>CAWIYQ010000001.1:0-304511 GCA_963840365.1 uncultured Thermoleophilia bacterium
GAGAACGTGACGCCACCACTGTTCGACGCCACCGAGATCGCGCCGCCGATCGTGTTGCCGACGATCGAGACGCCACCGGTGTTGCCGCTGAGCGACATGGCAGCGAGAAGCTTGTTCCCCGCGCAGCCGGTCGACGAGCCAAGCGTCACCGGACCGGTCGAGCCCGAGATGGAGATCGCCGCAGCGATGCTCGCATTGCAGAACGTGATTGCCTTGGCACCGGAGGCCGAGAGCGTGCCGGCGATCGTCCCGCCGTTGACCCAGAGCGTGCCGCCGCTCTGGACGCTGACCGAGCCGGTGATCTTCCCGCCGGCGCCGAGGCAGTAGACCTGCCCGCTCTTGATCGTCACCGAGCCCGGAGACCGTGCCGTCTGGCAGGCCTGGGAGAAGGTGACGACGATCTGGACGGACGCGGTGGCGCTCGTGTAGTGCGTCGTGTCGGTCGGGTTGAACGTGACGTTCAGGGTCTGGCTGCCCGGCTGCAGGACGGTGCCCGAGGGCGGGCTGTAGACGAACGTCCCGGGCAGCGACCCGGCATTCGAGGCGGTCGCGTTCAGCTGCGTCGTGCTGAGCTTCGTGCCGTAGGTGATCGACGCCGGCGTCGGCCAGGTGATCGTCGGCGTCGCCTTGACCACCTGGACGTTCTCGGTCACGGTCGTGCCGTGGCCGACGTTGTCGGTCGCCGTGACCTTCAGAGCGACCGTGCCGAGGGCCGACGTGCTCAGCAGTCGCCGCCGTTCGCGAGCGCCGTGTCGTTCTGGGTCCCTGCACACGTCGCGACACCCGAGCCGCGTCGAGGCAGGTGAAGGCGGGCACGTGCGCGCCGTACGCGACCGAGGCCGGCACGTAGATCGTGCGGCGGGTGCCGTGTCGATCAGGACGACGGCGGTCGCCTTCGATCCGTCCGAGCCCAGGACGTCGAGCGTGTGCGCGCCGTCGCCCGTGAGCGTGATCGCCGGCGGCCGGGATCGGCGCGAACGGGCCGCCGTCCACGCTCACGGTGATCGTCACGCCCGGTCGAGCTCGCCCCGGTGACCGTGACCGGCCGTGTGTACCAGCCGGCGAGGCCGGTCGTCCCGGCGGGCGTGAGCGTGATCGAGCCCGTCTGGGTCGGAAGCGGCGACGCGTCGAAGTAGCGTCCCTTGTTGGAGCTGTAGCCGCAGTTGCCGGCGGCGTCGCAGACCTCGGCGAAGAACTGCACGTGCGTCCCGGTGAACGGCGCGCCGCCCGACCACGACGCCGCCGTTCTGCAGCTGGAGCTGCACGCTCTTCCACGTGCCGGTGTTGTCTGACGTCGTAGACGACCTGGGCGAACGCGACGGTGCCGACGCCACCCGTCTCGGTGCGATCGCTGAACTGGCCGGTGAACGCGACGGTGCCGTTGCCGGTCAGGTAGGCGTCGATCTGGTCGACGGTCGGCGGCACGAAGTCGGGGCTCGACGAGTAGGTGACCCGGCCGCCGATCTGCTTCCAGAGCCGTTCGGTCGGCGTGCCGCCGTCCTCCGAGCGTGAAGAACTGCCCGGTGGTCAGGTTGAGCCGCTGCTGCAGCCCGTTCGGGTCGCTGAGCGAGACGAGCGTCGGCACCTTCGTCGGCCAGGCCTCGTCGGTGAACTGCGGCTCGGGCTCGTTCGCGGTCAGGTCGAGCGTCGGCCGCACGTTGTCCGGGTTGAACGCCGGTGTGATCCTCACTCGTGAGGCTGTCGATCACGACGCCGTGCGCGATCGAGCCCGCTGCGCGTCGCCGACAGCGTCACGTACGGCTGCAGCGGCCGGTAGTTCGGCGCCTGCACCTGGCCGGCGTTCGTGTAGTAGCTGCCGTGCTGGCCGGTGACCGGGCCGGAGAAGGTCGGGGCGACGGCGAAGCCGGCCGCCTGCACCGACGTCCGCGAACGGGCTGAGCAGGCCCTGCGAGGGGCTCGTCGAGCTCGCCGCGCCGTTGACCGGATCGGGCAGCGGCGGCCGGTGCCGGCGCCGGGCCGGTCAGCGGCGCCGGCGGCGCGCCGACGCCGTACATCGGCAGGCCGTAGAGCTCGGCCTCGGAGAGCGGTCTTCTCGTCGTAGGAGCTGAAGGCGTCGCGCGAGAGGAAGTAGTCCTGCTTCGCGAGGTTGAGGGCCTGCCCGATCGAGAGCGGTGCCGTCGAGGTGCCCGGCGAAGTCGGCCATCAGCTCTTCGGAGAAGGCGACGCTGTCGGTGTTGCCGAGGCCGAAGCCGGTGTTGCCGACGAAGCCGGTGCCGGTCGCCGGCGAAGTACTGCGACCAGTCGAGCACGGGCGAGCCGATGATCGCGTCGGTCGTCTGGAAGCCGGCGTGGCAGCCCATCGTGAGGAAGATGCCGCCGGAGAGCGCGTGGATCCCGGTCAGCTCCGAGGTCGAGAGGAGGTCTGCCGTTCGCCATCTGGGCGCGCGTGTTGTCGTAGTGGCCGTTCCAGTCGTTGATCGCCGCCTGGCCGAGCGGTCGGGAAGGCGGCGTTGAGGAGCCCGCTCTTCGACCAGGACGTGGCCGGGTTGAACGGGGTGGTGGTGTCGATCAGCGTGTTCACCGACGTCCGCCGAGGATCGACCGCAAGCCTCTGCTGCGACGCGCTGGCTGCCGTCGGTGACGAAGTCGTAGCCGGAGACGAACGCGGTCGAGCTGCGGAGCGTCCCGCTCGGAGTTGCTCGAAGCTCGTGACGGCGTTCGCGATGTCTGCGTCGGCGTCTCGACGAGCCGGCCGCCGACGAGGTCGGGGATGAAGAGCTGCCGGCCGCTCGCCGGCACGGGCCGCGTGTCGAGGTACGGGTTGTCGGTGAGCAGGTCGCCGCTCGCGAGCGCGCCGTAGTACTCGTTGTTGCGTGAACTGGCCGGCGAAGCCGGTCTCGTTCGCGATCAGCGAGAGATCGGGGATCCGGAAGAACGGGATCTGGTCGTCGCCGCCGGCGAAGACGACGTACTTGAGGCTCGGGCCGGGCCGCCTTGACGGCGGTCGATCTCGTTCGCGATCGCGTTCGCGACGGCGTTCGCGGCGTCGACGTTGCACGGGTTGGCGTCCCACTGGTTGTACTGGGTCTGGGCGCGAGCCCCTCGACCGGGATGACGGCGCCGCTGACGCCGAGCGTCGGCGTCGCCGGCGAGGCGGGTCAGCGACGAGATGACGCTCGTCTCGGCCGCCGCGCCGTAGGTGTGCTCCGATCCGCTTCTCGTTGACGAGGATCAGCGTGTTGAGGTTGCGTCGGCAGCGACGCGGTCGACGGCACGGTCCCGGCGGTGCCGCCGGTGAGCGATCCGAGGCGCGCAGGTGCAGTCGCCCGGCGGCGCCTGCGTCGTGACGCGCAGCGAGTACGGCTGCGGGCTCGACGCGCCGTTGTAGCCGAAGACGGCGATCGTGGCGAAGCCGCCGCCGCCCGGCGAGACCATGCCGACGTCCTCGTCGTCGGTGCCGCGGTTCGCCGAGACCTGGACGACCGGGATGCCCGGGTCGGGAACGTCCTGCAGCGCGGTCGGCGTCAGCTGCGTGTTCGAGCCGCCGTTCTGGAGGGTGAGCGGCTGGTCGGCGATCGTCCCGTCCTGGAGCGGCAGCCCGTTCGTCGCGAGCCGGTGCGCACCGACGTCGTCTGGTTCGAGTAGAGCGCGAGGTCGTAGTCGGCGGGCAGGTTCGTCAGGTGCACCAGGAGGCGCGTCCCCGCCGCCGGCAGCGGGATCTTGTAGTAGTCGACCTCGCCGGGCTCGCGATCGCCGACATCTCGACGTTCGTGTCGGGCGTGATCGTCGCCGCGGTGCCCGGCGTGTTGTTGTTGAAGCCGTCGGTGACGGAGAACGGCACGACGCTCGACCCGCTGAGCCTGCCGGCCGTCACGGTCTCCGTCAGCCTGAGTCGAGCCGACGTTGCTGCCCGACCACAGTGTCGAAGGTGATGCGTCGAGTCGACGTGTCGAAGGGCACGCTCGGCGACGGCCCAGTCGAGCGTGTTCGCCTGCGTGTCGACGGTCGGGTCGCCGAATCGGCTAGGCCGGGTGCGCACCTGGCCGATCTGCGGAGGCTGCGCGGTGCCCGGCGACGTAGTCGAAGCCGTCCGGCAGCGTCACCTTCACGGTTGCGGTGCCGGTCCCCTGTCCCGTCCCCTGCGAGCGTGAAGCCGGCCTTCATGTGCAGCGTCGGGCGGCTCGTGTCGAACACCGAGAGGAGCCGCGGCGAGAGCGTCTCCCACGGGACGTCGGCGCTGTTGATCAGCAGCGCCGATCACGTCGCCGAGCGTGAGCGTGTTCTGCACGGGGCTGCCGGTCGCGAGGAGGAGGCTGAGGAGGTCGAGGATGGTCGCGGTCGACTTGATCCCGCCGGCGGCCGCCGCCTGGCCGAGCGTCTGATCGCGCAGTCGACAGTCGACCTTGGTGCAGTCGACGACGTCGCGATCGTGACCGCCGGCGAGCCCGTTGATCGGCAGCCCGTTGATCGGCAGGCCGTTGATCGGCAGCCCGTTGATCGGCGAGGCCGACAGGTTCAGGCCGTTGATCGGCAGGCCGTTGATCGGGAAGGCCGTTGATCGGGAGGCCGTTGATCGGGAGCCAGAGCCCGTTGATCGGCAGGCCGTTGATCGGCGCGCCGGCGAGGCCGAGCGCGAAGAGCGCTGCGTTGCCGATCGACGTCAGGCGTGCAGTTCGCCGCGGCTGGTGTCGATGCTCTGGCACCAGGCCTGGAGCTGCGTGCTCGATCGACGCGGCGGCCAGCTCCGAGCCCGTTGATCGGCGTCTTGCCGAGCGCGAGCGCGCCGATCGTGACCTGGCCGAGCGCGCTGTCGCCGACGAGCGAGAGTTCGCCGATCGTGAGGTTGTGCGACCGCCGCCGGCTGCGGGTTCAGCGCGAGCACCTGCTGCAGGGTGATCGTCTGCAGCGGCTTCCCGGCGAGCGCGGTGCCGGCGAGGATCGACGGTCCAGTTCGCCGGCTGCCGTTGATCGGCAGCCCGTTGATCGGGAGCCCGTTGATCGGCAAGCCGTTGATCGGAAGACCGTTGATGGGGAGGCCGTTGATCGGCAGCCCGTTGATCGGCAGCCCGTTGATCGGCAACGCGTTGATCGGGAGCCCGTTGATCGGCAAGCCGTTGATCGGGAGCCCGTTGATCGGAAGGCCGTTGATCGGCAGCCCGTTGATCGGCAGCGCGTTGATCGGGAGGCCGTTGATCGGCGCCGGGCGTCGTCCCGCTCTGCGCCGGCGCGAAGGCGTCAGCGGCAGCTGGTTGATCGGGTCGTTCGAGCCGAGGCGCCGACGGTCGCATCGCCGCTCAACGATGCGCTCGCGTCCGAGAGCGCGACCGCGTAGATGACGGCGTCGTCTACGCCGCCGCCTCCGTTGCTGCGTGTCTGCGTCCACGTCACCGTCAGCGTCTGGCCGGCGCTCGCCGCGCTGTAGTCGAGCGTGAAGACGTCCGGCAGGTTCTCGTCACCGAGATCGTTGAACGTGACCGGCTAGCGCGTCGAGCGTGTTGCTGCACGGGCGCGCGCTGCCGTCGGACAGCGTCGCCGTGATCGTGCCGCGGCGTAGTGCGCGGACGTCCAGATCGTCAGCGTCCTCGGGGCTCGTATCGGCGGGCACGGTGAACGAGAAGCCCTGTTCCGAGGCAGGGCGCGGTCAGGCCGGTCGATGGCGCCGGTCGCCGACGCCGTCGGCGCTGCCGTTCGACCAGTCGAAGCGAGAAGGGTACGAGCGGGTAGTGGAACTGGCCGAACGGGCGCGGCGCCCCCGAGCCGATCTGGGTGAGGTCGCTGATCGACGAGCCGTTCGTCTTCCGCACGTCGGGAGTGAGCGAGGTGCTGTGGCCGCCGTTCGCGTACCCCCAGACCGCCCAGTCCTCGTTGCCGTCGGCCGTTAGGTCGACGTCCTTCGCGGTGGCATGCGACTCGGCCAGGCTGATCGAGCCGCCGGTCGCGCCGCTCGACGCCACGAGACACACCGAGAACTCGGACGTGTTGCCGTTCGTATCGGTCGCGGTCGCGGTAATGTTCGCCCCGGGCTGGAGCGCCTGGGTAACAGCATCCGTCAGCGTTGCGTTGCCGTTTCCCGAACCGCCCGGCGTGGCCAGTGACGCCGACCCGAGGAATTGGGAACCCTGCCCGTGTTGGCTCGGGTCGCACGTCGCATTCGCGTAGAAGTCGATCTCGTACGCGCCGTTTGCGGCGGCCGAGCTCAACGAGTACCCGACGGTGAGCGACCCGTTGCCCAGGGCTGCCGACGTGACGACCGGGAAGTTCTGCCAGAGGTTCGGCCCCGAGTCGTGTGCGTGCGCGTCGTTTGCCGTGACGCCCTCGCCGCCGAGATCGATACCGAGCGCGCCGTTGTCGTGAATCGAGTTGCCGCGGATCGAGACGCCCGTCGAGGAGCCGAGCACCGAGACACCGGCTCCCCCGTTGTTCGCGATCAGGTTGCCGTCGCCGGACGTCGTGTCGCCGATCTTGATGTCGGTCGAGTCGTTGACGGTGATGCCGTCCTGCGAGTTGCCGACCGGAGAGGTGCCGTCCGCCCCGACGCCGATCGAGTTGCCGTCGATCGCGAGCGACCCGGTCACACTGGACACGTAGATACCCGTCCCGGCCGACCCGATCACGTTCCCGGTAACCGCCGCCCCGTTACTGACGGAGTAGAGGCGGATCCCCGCGTTACCGGTCGGTATTCCGACGTTGCCGCTCGCGTCGACCCCGATCCAGTTGCCCTCGATCATGAGGTTGTTGCCGGTCGACTCGATCACGTCGTCGCCGGTGTCGGGCGCGATCAGGTTGCGGTCGCCCTGGGTCGGGCCGCCGATCGTGGTGCCGCCGCCGCTGTCGAGGATGCCCCATTCCTGCTGCGAGATCCCGCCCTGGAGCGCCGCGGTACCGGACAGGTTGGTGCCGATCTGGTTGCCGGCGATCGTCGTGTCGACCCCAGCGTTCGCGATCTGCGTGTCGTTGCCGGAGACGAGGTTCCCGGCGAGCGTTTGACCAACCGCAGTGCCGGTCGAGTCGCCGTCGATATCGACACCTGTCCAGTTCGGCAGGCCGGTCGAGCCGTCCGCGGTCGTTCCGATGCGGTTGAACGTGAGAACGGTGCTCGACGCGCCGAAGAGCGACACACCGATGCCGTTGTTGTTGGCGAGGTTGCCGCTGATCACGTTGCCGGTGATGAGCGTGTGATCCGCGTTGGAGGCCTCGATCCCCGTGCCGTTCGCAACCGCGTTCGCACCGGTTGCGTCCGCACCGACAAAGTTGCCCTGAACGGTGAGGTTTGTCGCCTGGTACGCGTAAACGCCAACCGACTGGGCGCCCTCGATCAGGTTCCGGTCGCTGTCGCTCGCGCCGCCGATGACGTCACCGGTGCCGGAGACTTCGATGTCGTGGGAGACGCCGCCGGCGGCCGTCTTCCCGTCGGGCATCACGCCGAAGAAGTCACCGCTGACATGCACGTTGTCGCCCTCGATCGTCAGGTCGGGTACGTCGAACCCGCCGTCGAAGACGAGGCCGGCGATCGTCGAGCCGCTCCCACCGGACGCGACATCGACCGCCCCGGCCGGGCTGCAATCGCCGCAGGTGATCCCGGCGATCTCCACCAGCGGCGTCGCGTCGTCTCCGCTTCCGAGGTCGAGTGTGTTCGCGCTCGCTCCAGGTTGCGAATAGCCGTCGATCGCGACCGGCTCGGTGATGGACGGAAGCTGTGTGAAAAGCGTGATCTTCGTGGAGCCCGTAGGCAGAGCGAACTCGATCGTGCTCGGCGCGCCGCTGTTCGCTGCGCCGTAGGCGTTCGCGGCGTTGATTGCGTCGCGCAGCGAGCAGGTGACGGTGCCGCACACGGCGTCGTCAGAGTCGACGGGCGTGTTGACCGTGAATATCGGGCCGGGTTGAGGCGTGTCCCCGCCACCGGACGATTGGACGGTGATCTCCGCGAGCGTCGTAAAGGTGTCGACGCTCCACGAATCGCCGCAGGCGTACTGCTCTTCGAAGGCCGCCACGACGTCGTACGTTCCGGGCGTCGACGGAGCGGACCCCAGATCGACGCTGCCGCTTCCGGAAGGGACCCCGTTGCCGCCTGGATCCTCGATGCAGCCCGACTGCGTGGGCTGGCCCGCATAGCCCACCGCGACGAAATCGATACAGCCGGGGCAGGACGGGTTGTAGTCGGACCAATCCGCGCTGATCGTCACATCGGCCCCGGGCGCGACGGTGGTCGCAGTGCCCAAGACCCCGTTAATCCGAATGTTGCTGAGTGTTGCAGCACCGATGGTATGCGGATCCGTCTCACCGGTCATCGTCTGACACGCCGAGAACGGCGATGTGTCGCTGCTCGCGTCGGTCTCGGTCGCGGTGAGGGCGGTGTCGCCGGAGAGGTACGGGCCCGAGAAGCTGACCGGAGTCGAGCTGTTCGCGCCCACGAGCTTCGTGACCGAGCCGACGTAGGTCTCGCCCTGCGGGTATTGGGGGCAGCCGCCGCCGCTCTGAAAGACCTCGAGAACGACGTTCTGGGCGGTTGCGGTGTTGTTGTAGAGCGTTCCGGAAACCGCGACTTGACCGCCGGCGACGACCGCGCTCGAGATGGCGGGCGGGGACTCGTCATTGTTCGCGCCCGCTGCGAGACTTATTCCGTCGTAGACAGTGTCCGAGATCGAGTTCTTACTGATCAGCACACCCTGCCCGCTGATCACATGCACACCGTAGGAGGAGCTGTCCTCGATCGTGTTGTTGCGGATGATGACGTTACTCGCCTGGACGGCGACGCCGTCGCCATTGCTGTGGGCGATGACGTTCCCGTCGGCTGCCGCCGGCCCGCCGATCGTGTTGTTGCTGCCGAGTACGTCGATCCCGTCGAAATTCTCCTCGGCCGTCCCGGCGGCGGTGATCCCGAGGTAGTTCCCGGCGACCGTGTTATTGCTGGAGTAGAGGAGAAGGCCGGCCGTCCCCACCTCGAAGTGGAGCCGGACGAGCGCGAGGCCGCGGATCGTCGAGCCGTCGGAGCCGGCACTCAGGGTGAGCCCTCGAGCGACACCGTCGTCGCCGTCGACCGTGATCCCGATGTGGTTCGACCCCGTGCCGGGCTGCGTCGAGCCGTCGATCGTGACCGGCTCGGTGATGGACGGCAGGGTGCCGCCGCCGCTCGGATAGAGACTGATCGTCTGCGGACCGCTCGGAGAGATGTCGAAGTCGATCGTTGCGGGTGAGCTCGGAGTGGCGGTGCCGTCGGCATCGGCCAGATTGATGGCATCGCGGAGCGAGCACGGCGCGGTGATGGGATCGTCGGTGGGCAGACACAGCGAGGTCGTATGCACGGCGTCCACTGCCGTGTTGACGACATACGTACCGCCGGCGAACGCCTGAGGCACCAGGACCGCAGCAAGGCAAGCCACAACGGCCGCGGTTGCAACACGTGCCGCGAACCGAGGGCGGCCCCTCGCCGCACTCGTCCTTCCCTCCATCTCCCGCTCGCACCCTACGGACGCGGAGGACTGTTTGCAAGAGACGCGAAGGCGGTTGTCACACGTGAGGAAGATGGTTTTCGCAATGGGACTGATCGCAGCGCTCGCCCTCGCCGGCGCCGCGGCCGCCGACCGCGAGCAGGTGCACCTGACGAAGGCCGGTCAGCGGGCGGCGCGCGCCGCCGTCCTCCGCCGCGGCGATCTCGGGAGCGGCACCTGGACCGGCACGAAGAAGACGCCCGTCCTCAACCCCTCCATCGGCTGCCCGGGCTTCCACCCGAAGCAGTCGGATCTCGTCGTGATCGGCGCCGCCGAGATGGAGTGGAAGAGCACCGCCGCCCAGTTCGACAGCTCCGCCCAGGTGCTGCGGACGCCGAAGATGGTGCAGCTCGACTGGAAGCGCACGGTGCGCGTGCCGCAGGTGCTCCCGTGCCTCCGCCACAACGTCGCCAAGAGCCTCGCCGCGACGGAGCGCCTCTCGTTCGTGACGCGCCTCCCGTGTCACGGCCATCACCGGCCGCGTCCGCCTCTTCCGCACCGTCGTCGTCGTCCGCGCCGGCACGGCGAGAACGCCGATCCTGATCGACTCGCTGCTGATCGGGAAGGGCCGCACCGAGCTCACGCTCACGACGACGGCGCTCTACTCGTCGCGCAAGAGCGTGACGCGGATGGAGCTGCGTCTCGGGCGCAAGCTCGCCCGCCGCGCGAGCTAGCCCCTAAACGAGCGAGACGTCGAAGCGAGGCGTGTAGGTCGCCTCGAACGCGGCGATCTCCGCCTCGCGCTTCAGCGTCCGCCCCACCTCGTCGAGGCCGTGGACGAGCGTCTCCTGCGAGTACGCGTCGAGCTCGAACGAGAGCTCGCAGGCCGTCGGGATGCGTGATCTCGAGCGCCTCGAGGTCGACCGTCAGCTCGTTGCGCCGCCAGCACGGCCTCGCGCACGAGCGCGAGGTCGGCCGGCGGCACGACGATCGGCGCGAGGCCGGTCTTGATCGCGTTCGGGCGGAAGATGTCGCCGAAGCACGGCGCGAGCACGACGCGAAGCCGTAGTCCTCGAGCGCCCACGCGGCATGCTCGCGCGACGAGCCGCAGCCGAAGTTGCGGCCGGCGACGCAGGATCGACGCGCCCGCGTACTCGGGCGGTGCAGCTCGAACGCCGGGATCCTTCATCCAGTCGAAGAACAGGAACTCGCCGTACCCCGAGCGCTCGATCCGCTTCAGGAACTGCTTCGGGATGATCTGGTCGGTGTCGACGTCGGCGCGGTCGAGCACCGCGACGCGTCCCGTCACCTGACGGCAGCGGCCTCATCCGCAGCTCCCGCACGTCGGCGAAGTGGCCGGTGACCGCGGCGGCCGCGGCCATCGCCGGGCTGAGCGAGGTGCGTGCGCCCGCCGGCGCCCTGGCGGCCCTCGAAGTTGCGGTTCGACGTCGAGGCGCAGCGCTCGCCCGGCTGCAGGATGTCCGGGTTCATGCCGAGGCACATCGAGCAGCCGGCGCGCCGCCACTCGAAGCCCGCGCCGCTCGAAGACTCGGTCGAGCCCCTCCTCCTCCGCCTGGCGCTTCACCTTCGCCGAGCCCGGGCACGACCATCGCGCGCACGCCGTCGGCGACCCGCCGGCCGGCGACGACCGCGGCGGCGGCGCGCAGGTCCTCGATGCGCGCGTTCGTGCACGAGCCGATGAAGACGCGGTCGATGCGGATCTCGGCGAGCGGCGTGCCCGGCTCGAGCGCCATGTAGCGGAGCGCCCGCTCGACGGCGCTCGCGCTCGTCGGGATCGTCGAAGTCGGCCGGGTCGGGCACGACGCCGTCGACCGGCGCGACCATCCCGGGGTTCGTGCCCCACGTCACCTGCGGCGTCAGCGCCGACGACGTCGAGTCTCGACCGCGGTCGAACTCGGCGCCGTCGTCGGTGCGCAGCGCGCGCCATCGTCGAGCGCCGCTCCCAGCGACGCCGTCGGCGCGCACGGACGGCCCTCGAGGTAGCGCGAACGTCGTCTCGTCGGGCGCGATCATCCCGGCGCGGGCGCCCGCCTCGATCGACATGTTGCAGATCGTCATGCGGCCCTCCATCGAGAGCGCCTCGACGGCGGCGCCGGCGTACTCGATCACGTGGCCGACGCCGCCGGCGACGCCGATCTGCCCGATCGCGCCGAGCACCATGTCCTTCGCGGTGACGCCCGAACGGCAGCTCGCCGGCGAAGCGCGAGCCGCATCGTCTTCGGCAGCGCGCTGCATCAGCGTCTGCGTCGCGAGCACGTGCTCGACCTCGGACGTGCCGATGCCGAACGCGAGCGCGCCGAACGCGCCGTGCGTCGAGGTGTGGCTGTCGCCGCACACGATCGTCATCCCCGGCTGCGTCAGCCCGAGCTCGGGCCCGATCACGTGCACGATCGCCCTCGCGGCCGCTCCCGGTCGCGAAGAGCGGCACGCCGAACTCCTCGCAGTTCGCGGCGAGCGCGTCGAGCTGCGCCTTCGCGAGCGGATCGGTGATCGGCCCGGGCATCGGTCGGCACGTTGTGGTCCATCGTCGCGATCGTCAGGTCGGGCCGCCGCACAGGCCGCCCGGCCAGGCGCAGCCCCTCGAACGCCTGCGGGCTCGTCACCTCGTGCACGAGATGAAGGTCGATCGCAGAGCAGCGCCGGCTCGCCGGGCGCTCGTCGACGACGTGGGCGTCCCAGATCTTCTCGAAGAGCGTTCTCGGGGTCATGACGGCCTCTCGGCAGGATACGACCCGAAGATCCGCACCTCGCGCGTTCCTCGCTCATCTCGGCGAGCGCCGGCCGCACCGGGTCGTCGAAGACGTGCCCGTCGAGGACCACGTCGAAGCGGTAGCGGAACGTCGAGTGCGGGATCGGGCGCGAGACGAGCTGCACCAGGTTCACCCCGTGCCGGTCGAACGGCGCCGAGCGCGTGGTAGAGCGAGCCCGGCCGGTGGTCGGTGACGAACGACAGCGCGGTGCGCCACTCTCGTCGGCCGCCGACCTGCGTGTACGGCGCGAGCGCCGACGAAGCGGGTGAACGCGCCGGGCCGGTCGCCGACGTCGTCCTCGACGATCTCGAGCCCGTACGTGTCCGCCGCCTCCACGCTCGCGAGCGCGAGCTCGTGGTATCGCCCGACTCCGCCACCTCGCGCGCCGCATCGGCGGTCGACGGCGACGAGATGCAGTGCACCCGCCAGCCCGAGAGCAGCTCGCGGCACTGGTCGAACGCGGCCGGATGCGAGCGCACGACCTTCGCGCCCGCCCTGCTCGATCCGGGCAGGCCGAGCAGGCAGTGGCGAATCGGCAGCGTCACCTCGGAGACGATCGAGAGCGGCGCCTCGTAGAGCAGGTCGTGCGTCTCGGCGATCGGGCCGTGCAGCGAGTTCTCGATCGGCAGGACACCGAGGCCGACCTCGGCGACGATGCCGCCTCGACGACCGCAATGAAGCTCGGCAGGTCGATCGACTCGGTCGCGTTCGGGACGAGCACGGCGGCCGCCGCAGACGTATGGCTCCCGCGCGGGCCGGGATACCCGACGGTGACGCTCACCGCACGGCCGCCTGGACGGTCGCCGCGAGCACGGCGTCGCCGAACTCGCCGGTCGTCGCGTCGCCGCCCAGGTCGGGCGTCGGCCGCGACACGAGCACCTCGTCGACCGCAGCCGCGAGCGCGTCGGCGAGGTCGGTCTCGCCGAGGGCGTGCTCGAGCGAGCAGCGCGAGCGAGCGAAGCATCGCGGCCGGGTTCGCCTTCCCCGTGCCCGCGATGTCGGGCGCCGAGCCGTGCACCGGCTCGAAGATGCCGGGGCCTGCGTCGCCGAGCGACGCCGACGCGGCGAGCCCGAGCCCGCCGGTGACGGCTGCGGCGACGTCGGAGAGGATGTCGCCGAACATGTTCTCGGTCACGACGACGTCGAACGCGTCGGGTGGGCCGACGAGCTGCATCGCGACGCTGTCGACGAGCGCGTGCCGCAGCTCGACGTCGGGGTAGTCGGCGGCGAGCTCGGTGACGACCCGCCGCCAGAGGCGCGAGGTGTCGAGCACGTTCGCCTTGTCGACCGAGACGAGGAAGCCACGGCGCGACCGCGCGAGCTCGAAGGCGCGGCGCGCGACGCGCTCGACCTGGGCCGGGTGTACTCGCAGGTGTCGAAGACGGTGCCGTCGTCGCGCGTGCCGCGCGCGCCGAAGTAGAGGCCGCCGACGAGCTCGCGCACGATCAGCAGGTTGCCCGCCGCGGGCGCAGGTTCGCGTAGACGTCGAGCTCCTTGCGCAGGCCGAGCAGCCCCGCCTCGGGGCGCGGCCCACCGCCGTCCCACTTCGGGCCGCCGACGGCGCCGAGCAGCACGGCGTCGGCGCTGCGGCAGGCCTCGAGCGTCTCGGCCGGCAGCGGCTCACCCGTCTCGTCGATCGCCGCGCCGCCGAACGGGAGCGCCACGAGCTCGACGTCGACCGGCAGCGCCTCGAGCACCCGCACGGCCTGCGCCATCACCTCGGGCCCGATCCCGTCGCCGGGCAGGCAGGCGATCCGTGCCGCTCACCGTCCAGCTCCCGCTTGATCAGGTCGAGCACGAACGCGGCCAGCTCCTCGACGCCCTGCGCCGAGAGCGGCCCGCCGTTCGCTCCTTCAGGTGCCGCACGAGCCACGCCTCGCGATCCGGGTCGCAGAACGCGAGCCCGCTCTGCTCCTTGTGGCGGCGCAGCGCGCGCACCATCTCGAGCCGCCGGTTGATCGTCTCGAGCAGCTGCGCGTCGAGCGTCGTGATCTCGTCGCGGTACGACGCCAGCACCGGGTCGTCCGTGCTCATACCGCCACTCCGAGCTCTTCGAGCAGCGCGTCGACGTCGGGGTCGATCTCGATCACCGAGCCGCTCGCCTCGGCGAGCTGCGGCGTCTTCAGGCCGGTGCCGGTGACGAGCAGGACGACGCGGTCGTCCTCGCCGACGTCGCCGCGGCGCACGGCCTCGCGCAGCGCACCGAGCGCGACGCCCGTCGCGCCCTCGCCGAAGATGCCGCCGAGCTCGGCGAGCAGCGAGATGTTCGCGCCGATCTCCTCCTCGGCGACGTCGTAGATGCCGCCGCTCGAGGCGCGCGCGGTCGCGATCGCGAGGTCGCCGTCGGCCGGGTTGCCGATCGCGATCGACGACGCGATCGAGTTCGGCCGCACCGGCGACACGCGCCGCTCCTCGGCGAACGCGCTCGCGACCGGCGCGCAGCCCTGCGGCCTGGCCGCCGAACAGCTTCGGCCGCGGGCCGCTCGACGAGGCCGAGCCGCCCGAACTGCTCGAAGCCCTGCCAGACCTTCGTGAACATCGCGCCCGAGCCGATCGGCATCACGACCGCGTCGGGCGTCTCCCAGCCGAGCTGCTCGCAGATCTCGAACGCGAGCGTCTTCGAGCCCTCCGCGTAGTAGGAGCGAAGGTTGACGTTGACGATCCCCCACTCGACCTCGCCGGCGAGCTCGCTGACGAGGCGCGAGCAGTCGTCGTAGCTGCCGCGGACGCCGTAGATCGTCGCGCCGTAGATCGTCGTCGCCGCGAGCTTCTCCGGCTCGAGCCCGGCCGGGCAGAAGATGACGGCCGGGATCCCGAGCGCCGCGGCACGCGCCGCGACGGCGTTCGCGAGGTTGCCGGTCGACGTCGCCGAGAGCGTGCTCGAGCCCGAACTCGAGCGCCTTCGCCGCCGCGACCGCGACGACGCGATCCTTGAAGGAGTGCGTCGGGTTCGGCGATGTCGAGCTTCAGAGCACCTCGCCGACGCCGATCGCGCGCGCGAGCCGCGGCGCGGGGACGAGCGGCGTCCAGCCCGGAGCCGACTCGTCGCCCGGCGGCGGAGGCGCCGGCAGCAGGTCGGCGTAGCGCCAGAGCGAGCGCGGCCCCGCCTCGATCTGCTCGCGGGACGAGCGACGATCTCGTCCCAGTCGTAGACCGGCTCGAGCGGGCCGAAGCAGCGGTCGCAGATACCGTTCGCGAGCGCCGGATACTCGCTCTCGCAGACGCGGCAGCGCAGAACGTCAACCGGCATCGAAGCTCCTACAATACTTTCCAAAGTGAAGTTTCGCCGCATTGCACGACCTGCCGCCGTACGTCTTCGCGACCGTCGACCAGCTGAAGCGGGAGCTGCGCCGCGAGGGTCGCGACGTGATCGACCTCGGCTTCGGCAACCCCGACATCCCCTCGCCGGCGATCGCCGTCGAGAAGCTCGCGGAGGCCGCCGGCGAAGCCGGTCAACCACCGCTACTCCGCGAGCCGCGGCCTGCCGAACCTGCGCGCGGCGGTCTGCGAGCGCTACGCGCGCGCGTTCGGCGTCTCGCTCGACCCCGAGGCGCACGTCGTCAGCACGATCGGCGCGAAGGAAGGCCTCGCGCACCTGATGTGGGTGCTGCTCGAGCCCGGCGACAGCGCCGTCGTGCCGACCCCCAGCTACCCGATCCACTCTCGTCGCGCCGCGGCTCGCCGGCGCGACCGTCGTCGCGCGCGCCGGTCGACCGGCGACGTCGACGGCGATCGAGGAGGCGGTCCGCGCGCTCGAGCCGCGCCGCGCGCCGTGATCGTCTCGTTCCCGCACAACCCGACCACGGCGGTCGCCACGCCCGAGCTGATGCAGCGGCTCGTCGACCTCGCCCGCGAGCGCGAGTTCGTGCTCGTCCACGACTTCGCCTACGCCGACATCGCCTTCGACGGCCACAAGCCGCCGTCGGTGCTCGCCGCCGACGGCGCCGCTCGACTGCGCGGTCGAGCTCTACAGCCTGACCAAGTCCTTCTCGATGGCCGGCTGGCGCGTGGGCTTCATGCTCGGCACGCCGACGTCGTCGCCGCGCTCGCGAAGCTCAAGTCGTACCTCGACTACGGCACCTTCCAGCCGATCCAGATCGCCTCGATCGTCGCGCTGCGCGAGGCCGCCGAGTACCCGGCCGAGGTCTGCGAGATCTACAGCGGCCGCCGCGACGCGCTGATCTGCCGGGCCTCGCCCGCGCCGGCTGGGACGTCGAGCCGCCGCAGGGGACGATGTTCGTCTGGGCGCCGATCCCCGAGCGCTTCGCCGAGCTCGGCTCGCTCGAGTTCGCGCTCACGCCTCGCCCGCGAGGCGCGACGTCGCGGTCAGCCCCGGCATCGGCTTCGGCGACGGGCGGCGACGGGCACGTCCGCTTCGCGCTCGTCGAGAACGAGCAGCGGATCCGCCAGGCGACCCGCTCGATCCGCAAGCTGCTGCAGGGCTAGCCGCTCACGAGGTCGACCGCTCCCTCGCGAGGCCGAGCCGACCGCGGCCGCGTACTTCGCGAAGACGCCCGTGCGTGTAGCGCGGCGCCGGCGGCGACCAGTCGGCGAGCCGGCGCGCGAGCTCGTCCTCCGGGACCTCGAGATCGAGCCGCGCGGCTCTCGACGTCGAGCACGATCGTGTCGCCGTCGCGGACGAGCGCGATCGGGCCGCCGCGGCACGCCTCCGGCGCGATGTGGCCGACCATCAGGCCGTGCGTCGCGCCCGAGAAGCGGCCGTCGGTGATCAGCGCCACCTCGTCGCCGAGCCCCTCGCCGACGAGCGCGGCGGTGACGTGCAGCATCTCGCGCATCCCCGGGCCGCCGGCCGGGCCCTCGTAGCGGATCACGACCACGTCGCCGGCCCGGATCGCGTTCGCCTTGACCGCGGCGAAGCAGTCCTCCTCGGAGTCGAAGACGCGCGCCGGGCCGCGGTGGAGCAGGCGCTCGTGGCCGGCGAGCTTCACGACGGAGCCCTCCGGCGCGAGCGAGCCGCGCAGGATCGCGAGCCCGCCGGTCGGCTTCAGCGGCGTCGTCCCACGAGACGACGACCTCCTGCCCCGGCTGCTCGCGCACGCCGTCGGCCGACCTCGCGCAGCGTGCGGCCGTCGACGCTGCGCGCGTCCTCGTGCACGAGCCCCGCGCGCACGAGCTCGCGGGCGACGAGCCCGACGCCGCCCGCCTCGTACAGGTCGGTGGCGACGAAGCGGCCGCCGGGCTTCGAGGTCGGCGACGATCGGCGTCTTGCTCGCGATCGGTCGAAGTCGTCGATCGTCAGCTCGACGCCCGCCTCGCGCGCGATCGCGAGCAGGTGCAGGACGCCGTTCGTCGAGCCGCCGGACGCCGGCGACCGCGGCGATCGCGTTCTCGAACGCGTCCGGCGTCAGGATGCTCGACGGCCGCGTGTCCTCGACGACGAGCTTCATCACGAGCTCGCCCGCGCGCACGCGCCGCGTGCGGCTTCTCGGGATGGGTCGCCGGGATCCCGGACAGCCCGGGCGCGCTGATGCCGAGGAAGTCGATCACCATCGCCATCGTGTTGGCGGTGAACTGGCCGCCGCACGCGCCGGCGCCCGGGCAGGCGACGCTCTCGAGCGCGTGCACCTCCTCGTCGGTGATCTTGCCGGCGGCGCGCGCGCCGACGACCTCGAAGACGTCCTGGATCGTCACGTCGCGGTCGCGGAAGCGACCGGGCGCGATCGAGCCGTTGTAGAAGCACGAGCCCGGGCATGTCGAGCCGCGCGAGCGCCATCACCGCGGCCGGGATCGTCTTGTCGCAGCCGACGATGCAGACGAGGCCGTCGAAGAGGTGCCCGCGCGCCGACGAGCTCGATCGAGTCGGCGATCACCTCGCGCGAGATCAGCGAGGCGCGCATGCCGGTCGTGCCCATCGAGACGCCGTCGGAGACCGAGATCGTGTTGAACTCGATCGGCGTGCCGCCCGCGCGCGCGGATGCCCTCCTTCACGTGCCGGCGAGCACGCGCTGGTTGAGGTTGCACGGCATCGTCTCGATCCACGTCGTGGCGACGCCGACCAGCGGCTTCGCGAGATCCTCGTCGGTGAAGCCGACGCCCTTCAGCATCGCGCGCGCCGGCGCGCGGTCGACGCCGTCGGTCAGCGCCGCGCTGTGCCGCTTGGCGGGATCGGCTTGGTCGTAGACGCTCATGCCAGGTGTGCTCCTCTCGCGGCCACCGCGAGGGGCAGCACGGTCGCGTCGGGATGGGCGGCCGCGAGCTCGGCGGCGACGTCGGCGGCCTCGTCGGGGCTCGCCCAGACGACGACGGACGGCCCGGAGCCGGAGAGCGTGACGCCGATCGCCTCGAGCGGCGGCTCGTCGCGGAGCGCCTGCAGGAGCGGCGTCGTCGCGGCGCGGTACGGCTCGTGCAGGCGGTCGTGGAACGCCGCCGCGAGCAGCGCCGGGTCGCCCGACGGCGACGGCTGCGCCGAGCAGCGCGGCCGGCGCCTGCCGTCACGGCGGCGTCCTCGTGCGGCACCGAGGCAGGGAGCGCAGCACGCGACTCGGCGGTGCTCGTCCGCTCGTTCGGCACGACGACGACGGCCGCGGCCGGCATCGCTCGGCGATGCGGGCGGCGTGCGGGGCGCCGTTTCGGCTCCAGGTCAGGCAGACGCCGCCGTTCAGCGCGGCGGCGAGGTTGTCGGCGTGGCCCTCGAGCGCCCAGCCGAGCGCGAGCAGCTCGTCGGGCGAGAGGTCGCGCCCGGCGACGGCCGCGCCCGGCGACGAGCCCGAGCGCGATCGTGGCGGCGCTCGAGCCGAGCCCGCGCTCGAGCGGGATCCGGTTCACGAAACGGAAGCGCCGCCCCTCGAGCGGCGCGACGAGCGCGAACGCGCGCAGCGCGAGGTGCGACGGCGTCGCGCGGCGAGCTCGTCCGCTCCCTCCCCCTCGAGCTCGACCGCGAACGGCGCCCGTCCTCGACGACGACGCTCGTTCCAGAGGTCGAGCGCGGCGCCGGCGCAGTCGAAGCCGGGCCCGAGGTTCGCGGTCGAGGCGGGCGCGAACGGCATGGATCATGCGAGCGCCTCCAGGATCGCCTCGAGCGTCGCGCTCGACCGTCGCCGATGACGACTGGTCGACCGCGTCCGTGTCCTTGAGCCCGTGGCCGGTGACGATCGCGACCGCGCTCTGCCAGCCGCTCCTGTCGACGTGCGAGAGCGCCGCGACGCCCGCGGCCGACGACGGCTCGCAGAAGACGCCCTCCTGCGCGCGCGAGCTGCCCCCACCAGTGCCGGATGTCCTCCTCGGTGAGCGTGACGATCTGCAGCCGCGCCCGACGACGACGAGGCCGCCCGACCTCGTCCGC
The DNA here is from genome assembly GCA_963840365.1 of uncultured Thermoleophilia bacterium. Lineage (GTDB taxonomy): Bacteria > Actinomycetota > Thermoleophilia > Gaiellales > Gaiellaceae > PALSA-600. Next base: position 19,464 of record CAWIYQ010000001.1, read on the forward strand.
GTGCGCCGGCTCGGCGATCCGGATCGCGGTCGCCCAGGTGGTGGGTCGCTGCTGCGCCTCGCCGACGACGAGGCTCGGCGACACGCCGTCCTCGGCGCAGCCCTGCGCGCACCGCGCTGACGTTGCCGCCGCCGCCGTACGGCAGCGCGAGCACATCCGGCACGGCGCCGAGCTGCTCGCGATCTCGCCCGCCACGAGTCTTCTGGCCGTCGATGCGGTTGCGGTCGGGGTCGCGCGAGTTGACGAGCACGAAGCCGTCGCGCTCGCAGAGCTCGAACGCGAGCCCGCAGCGCGTCGTCGAAGGAGCCGTGAATCTCGATCACACGCGCGCCGGCGGCGCTCGCCTGCGCGCGCTTCGCCGACGCCGTCCCGCCGGCGGGCGTCAGCACGACCGCACGCAGCCCGGCCCGCGCCGCGTAGGTCGCGGCGCAGGCGGCAGTGTTTCCCGTCGACGCGCAGACGACCGTGTGCGCGCCCGCCTCGACCGCGCGCTCGACGGCGACGACCATGCCGCGGTCCTTGAAGCTGCCGGTCGGGTTCGCGCCCTCGACCTTGAGGTGCAGGTCGACGCCGAGCGCCTCCGAGAGGCGCGGTGCGCGGACGAGCGGCGTCGAGCCCTCGCCGAGCGAGAGCCACGAGGCGGCCTTCACGCCCATCCGAGCTCCGTCACGCCGCGGTCCGAGACGACGGGCAGCGGCGTCGAGCGGCGCTTGATCGCCGGCAGCTGTCCGATCGCCGCGAGCGCCTCGTCGAGGGCGCCTGTCGCCGCCTCGTGCGTGACGACGTGCAGCGCGGCACCGTCGCCGTTCTGCGTGCTGCAGCAGGCGCGCGATCGAGATCTCGCGCACCGCGAGCTCCTCGGCGACCTGCGCGAGCGCGCCCGGCCGGTCGTCGACCGAGAGGCGGAAGTAGTACGGCGAGCGCGACTCGCCCGGCGGCAGGCGCGTCGAGCTGCCGCCACACGGCGTCGTTCTGCAGGAAGCCGGTGCCCATCGTCCCGATCACGCTCGTGATGTCGGCGATCACCGCCGAGGCGGTCTCGACGCCGCCGGCGCCGGGGCCCTCGAGCGTGATCTCGCGGATCGCGTCGCCCTGGAGCATCACGGCGTTGAACGCGCCGTCGACCTTCGCCAGCGGGTGCTGCTTGTCGACGAACGCCGGGCCGGACGCGCACGTCGTAGCGGCCGTCGACGAGCCGGGCGGCGCCGACGAGGCGGATCACCATCTCGAGCTCGCGCGCGGCGGCGACGTCGAGCGGGTCGATCTCGTCGATGCCGCCGTACTCGACGTCGTCGAGCGCGACGCGGGTGTTGAAGGCGACGGTGGCGAGGATCGCCATCTTCGCCGCGGCGTCGGCGCCGGAGACGTCGTCGGTCGGGTCGGCCTCGGCGTAGCCGCGCGCCTGCGCGTCGGCGAGCGCCTCGTGCGTAGGTCTTGCCGCCTTCCATCTCGGTGAGCACGAAGTTCGTCGTGCCGTTGACGATCCCGAGCACGCCGTGGACGTTCGTCACGACCATCGACTCGCGCAGCACCTTGATCACCGGGATCGCCGCGCAGACCGATCGCCTCGAACCGCAGCTGCACACCGGCGGCGGAGGCGGCCGCGAACAGCTCGGCGCCGCGCCGGGCGACGAGCTGCTTGTTCGCGGTGACGACGTTCTTGCCGCGCGAGAGCAGCTCGAGCACGTACGGCCCCGCCGGCTCGACGCCGCCCATCACCTCGGCGACGACGGCGATCTCGGGATCGTCCGCGATCTCGGCGAAGTCGTCGTGAGCACACCGCGCGAGGGGCGGTGCTCACGCTCCTTCCCGGGATCGCGGACGAGCGCCTTCACGACGCGCAGCCGGTGGCCGGTTGCGCGCTCGATGTCGTCCGCCGACTCCGTCAGGAGACGGTCGACCGCGGCGCCGACCGTCCCGTATCCCAGCAGGGCGACCTTGGTGTCAACCGACGCCATGGACCTCCGCGGTCTCTTCACGAACGTTCAGCGCGCGGAGCCGGGCGCCGACCTGCTCGATCTGGGTCTTCGCGAGCTCGTCGCGCTTCTCCTGGAGCACCGGCTGGCCGCGGTCCATCTCGGCGATCCACTCGCGGGCGAACGAGCCGTCGCTGGATCGCCGCCAGCACCTGCTGCATGTTCTCGCGCACGTGCTCGTCGACGACCTTCGGCCCGACCATGTGCGAGCCGTACTCGGCGGTGTCGGAGATCGAGTAGTGCATCCGCTCGATGCCGCCCTCCCAGATCAGGTCGACGATCAGCTTCAGCTCGTGCAGGCACTCGTAGTAGGCGACCTCGGGCTGGTAGCCGGCCTCGACGAGCGTCTCGAAGCCGAGCTGGATCAGCTGCGTGACGCCGCCGCAGAGCACCGTCTGCTCGCCGAACAGGTCGGTCTCGGTCTCCTCGGCGAACGAGGTCTCGACCATGCCGACACGGCCGGCGCCGAGCGCGGCGCCGTAGGCGAGCGCAAGCTCCTTCGCGCGCCCGCTCGCGTCCTGCGCGACGGCGATCACGGCCGGCGTGCCGTACCCCTCGGTGTAGAGGCGGCGGACGACGTGCCCGGGCCCCTTCGGCGCGACCATGATCACGTCGTGGCCCTCGGGCGGCGTGATGCGCCCGTAGTGGACGTTGAAGCCGTGCGCGAAGAGGAGCGCGGCGCCCTCGGCGAGGTTCGGCGCGACCTCCTCTTCCCAGAGGCGCGGCTGGTCGCCGTCGGGGACGAGGAACGACGACGAGCTGGGCGCCCTGCACGGCCTCGGCGACCGTCTTCACGGCCAGCCCCGCCTCCTCGGCGGCCGCCCACGACTTCGAGCCCTCGCGCAGGCCGACGACGACGTCGACCCCCGAGTCGGACAGGTTCAGCGCGTGCGCGTGGCCCTGGCTGCCGTATCCGAGCACCGCGACCTTGCCGTCGAGCAGGTCGACGTTGCCCGCCTTGAGGATCTCTGCCATTCCCTTCCTTTCAGACGCTGACGTTTGGAGTGTTCGTGCGGCCGTTGGCGCTCGGACGGCGCAGGCCGATCCTGCCGGTGCGGACGAGCTCGCGGACGCCGTACGGCCGGACGAGCTCCTCGAACGCCTCGACCTGGTCGGGGCGCCCGACGACCTCGAAGGTGACGGCGTCGCGACCGATGTCGGCGACGCGCGCGCCCGCGAGCTGGCTCAGCGAGACGAGCTCCGCCCGGCGGTCGGGGCTCACGCTGACGGTGATCAGCGCGAGCTCGCGCTCGAGCGACTCGTCCGGCACGAGCTCTGTCACACGCAGCACGTTCACGAGCTTGTGCATCTGCTTCTCGATCTGCTCGAGGGAGTCCTCCCGGCAGTCGACCCGAAGCGTGAGCCGCGAGATGTCGGGGCGCTCGGTCGGGCCGACGGCGAGGCTCATGATGTTGTAGCCGCGGCGCGAGAAGAGCTGCGAGACGCGCGCGAGTGCGCCCGGCTTGTTCTCCATGCGGACGCTGATCGTGTGCGTGCTCATGACCGTAGCGCCTCCTCTTCGTCGGGCGCCTCGATCACGTCCACGGCCGCCGCGCCCGCCGGCACCATCGGGAAGCACTTCTCCTCCGGGTCGCAGCGGACGTCGACGACGGCGCTGCGGCCGGCGTCGAACGCCGCCGCCAGGGTCGCCTCGAGCTCGTCCTCGTTCTCGACCGTGAAGCCGGCGCAGCCGTAGGCCTCCGCAAGCTGGGCGTAGTCGGGCACGGCCTTGGTGAGGTGCGTCTGCGCAAAGCGCTCGGCGTAGAAGAGCTCCTGCCACTGCCGCACCATCCCGAGCCAGCCGTTGTTGATCACCACGGTCACGATCGGCAGCCCCTCGAGGGCCGCGGTCGCGAGCTCCTGGCAGGTCATCTGGAAGCAGCCGTCGCCGTCGATGCAGACGACGGTCGCGTCCGGCCGCGCCGCCTTGGCGCCGACCGCCGCCGGCACGCCGTAGCCCATCGTCCCGAGCCCGCCCGAGGTGATGAACGAGCGGGGCTTGTCGCAGACGAGGTACTGCATCGCCCACATCTGGTGCTGGCCGACGCCGGTCGTCCAGATCACGTCGTTGTCGACCGTGGCGGCCAGGTCGCGCAGCGACTCGATCGCGGTCTGCGGCTTCAGCACGCCGTCGACCTTCGTGTAGCGGTACGGGAAGGTCTGCCGCCACTCCTCCACCTGCCGCAGCCACGGCTCGTGCTTCGGCGTGTGGTCGACGGACTGCGTGCGCAGCTCGGCGACGAGCTCGGTGAGCGCAAGCTTGAGCGGGCCGACGACGGGGATCTCCGCGGCGCGGATCTTCCCGACCTCGGCAGCGTCGATGTCGAAGTGGATCACCTTCGCGCCCGGCGCGAACGCCGACACCTTGCCGGTGACCCGGTCGTCGAAGCGTGTGCCGATCGCGATCACGAGATCCGACTTGTTCAGCGCCCAGTTCGCGTACTTCGACCCGTGCATCCCGGGCGGCCCGTAGTTGAGCGGATGCGAGTCGGGCAGGCAGCCCTTCCCCATCAGCGTCACGACGGCGGGCAGGCGGCCCATGTCGACGAGCTCGCGCAGCTCCGCGCAGGCATCGCCGTTCAGGACACCGCCGCCCGCGTAGATAATCGGGCGCTCCGCCTCCAGGATCGCCTTCGCCGCCTCGCGGATCTGGCGCGCGTTGACGCGCCGCGGCGGCCGCCAGCCGGGCAGGTCGACCTCGTCCGGCCAGTCGAAGTCGAGCTCGGCCTCCTGCACGTCCTTGGCGATGTCGATGAGCACCGGCCCCTGGCGGCCCGTTCGCGCCACGTGGAACGCCGCCTTGAGCGCCGGGATCAGCTCGTCCTTCGACTGCACGAGCCACGAGTGCTTGACGATCGGCATGGTGATGCCCGTCGCGTCGATCTCCTGGAAGGCGTCGGTGCCGATCAGGTCGGAGCGCACCTGGCCGGTGATGAAGACGGTCGGCGTCGAGTCCATCCACGCGTCGGCGATCGCCGTCACGAGGTTCGTCGCCCCGGGTCCCGAGGTGGCGATCGCGACGCCCACGCGGCCCGAAGCGCGCGCGTAGCCCTCGGCCATGTGGCCGGCCCCCTGCTCGTGCCGAGCGAGCACGTGCCGCACGGTCGTGCCGCGCGCGAACGCGTCGTAGGTCGGCAGGATCGCGCCGCCCGGAATGCCGAACGCGATGTCGACGCCCTCGGCCTCGAGCGCGCGCAGCACCACGTCCGACCCGAGCATGCGATTGCCTCGGCTCATCTCCACACCTCGTCGAAGTGCTCCACGTCGGTGCGCGTCTGGGGCAGGAGCGCGATCACTGCGTCGGTGAACGACTGCGTGTCGCGATCGGAGCCCGGCTGCCGCGAGGCGGCGGTCACCGCCCGCTCGAGCGTGCGCGAGGCAGCCCGCCGCTTCAGTCCCTCGGCGAGCATCAGCGACGCGGTGAGCAGCATCGCCTTCGGGTCGGCGACGCCGAAGCCGGCGTGCTCGTGGGGCTCGCTCGAGCCGGGTGCAAAGACGCCGGGCCCCTCGTCGGGAAGCCAGGCGTTTGCGACCGTCGCGTTCGAGCCGGCGAACGAGGCGGCGGCATCGACGATCGCGTCGACGAGATGCGCCTCGGTGGCGATCACGTCGAGCGACTGCGGCCGGTCGCGCAGCCGCACGAGCGTCTCGCCGAGCTGCGCCTCCTCGACGGTGAGCCCGTCCCAGCGGGCGCGCTCCGCCACGAGCGCCGCATGCCACGCGTCGGTGGTGCCGACGCACGTGATCCGCCCGCGGCGCGACGCGGCGCAGCCGAACGCTCTCGTCAATGCGGTCGCGTTCGCCCAGTCGTCGACCGGGCCGGTGACGATCAGATCCTCCTCGAGCCCGACCTCGACGCGCACGGCGCGCCAGGAGAGCTGCAGGTCGGCCTTCACCCCTTCGAATGCCGGCTCGTGCGGCACCGCGACGAGGATCGCATCGGCCTCTCGGTAGGCGGCACGCGTGTCGGCCGGAAGAGGATGGCCGGAGCGCGTCACCGCCTCGCCCGCGAACGGCAGGTGGCGATCGTCGAGGCTCAGCTGATGCAGCTTCGCGACGCGCTCGAGCGCGCGCGTAGCCGCGGCCATCAGCTCCGGCCCGACGCCGTCACCGGCGAGACAGGCAACGGTCTTCGTCATCTACGAACCTCCGGTTCCATTCGATCCTCCTCACGCAAGACGCACTTCTTCCGACTACTCGGTGGACGTGTGCGGCGTCTTCGGCCGCGTGAGCGACATCTCCCCCTAGTGGGGGAGAATGACGATGATCGAAAGGACGATGAGGCCGAGCGCGAGCAAGCTCACCGTGACCGGCGAGGGCAGCTCGAGCGCGCGGGCCTGACGACTCATCGTCATCCCAGTGTGCCGACGGCCTTTCCGGGTGTCAAGCGGGCGTTGCCAAACCAGAGCGCCTACCACTATGCTTTTCGAAGCGATGTCCGGAACGCGCCCCAACCTCTGCACCCTGCAGGCGCTCCTCCTCCTTCCCCGCTAGGGGAAGCGATCGCTCGACATACCCGTCCCGCGCTCCCGCACACCGGGAGAGGTCTGTCCCCATCTGGAGGAGGAGTGAACCGCCGTGCCGATGCCCTACTGGAAATACAAGCCCTACGCGACCGTCGAGTTGCCCGACCGCACGTGGCCGAACCGCGTCATCGACCACGCGCCCAGGTGGTGCTCGACCGACCTGCGCGACGGCAACCAGGCGCTCGTCAAGCCGATGGACGGGGCACGCAAGCAGCGGATGTTCGACCTGCTCGTGCAGATCGGGGTCAAGGAGATCGAGGTGGGCTTCCCGGCCGCCTCGAAGACCGACTTCGACTTCGTCCGCCGGCTGATCGAGGACGACCTCGTGCCCGAGGACACGACCATCGCCGTGCTGACGCAGGCGCGGCCGGAGCTGATCGAGCAGACGTTCGAGGCGCTCGAGGGCGCCCCACGGGCGATCGTCCATCTCTACAACTCGACGTCGACCACGCAGCGCCGCGTCGTCTTCCGGCTCGACGAGGGGGGCGTCGTGCAGCTCGCCGTCCGCGCGACGGAGCTCTGCAGGGAGCTCGCGGGCCGGGCAAGCGGCGAGACCGTCTTTCAGTACTCCCCCGAGAGCTTCCACGGCACGGAGCTCGAGTTCGCGCTGGAGATCTCCGAGGCGGTGATCGCCGCCTGGGGCCCGACCGTCGAGGCGCCGATGATCCTCAACCTGCCGACGACCGTGGAGGCGTTCCCGCCGAACGTCTACGCCGACCGGATCGAGTGGTTCGGCCGGCACCTCTCGGCGCGCGACCGGGTCATCCTCAGCGTCCATCCGCACAACGACCGCGGCACGGCCGTCGCGACCGCCGAGCTCGGGCTGATGGCCGGCGGCGAGCGCGTCGAAGGGACGCTGTTCGGGAACGGCGAGCGCACCGGCAACGTCGACCTGATCACGATCGCACTGAACCTGCTGACGCAGGGCGTCGACCCGCAGCTCGACCTCTCGCAGCTCGACGAGGCGAAGCGGATCGTCGAGGAGTGCAACGAGCTGCCGATTCATCCGCGGCATCCGTGGGTCGGCGAGCTGGTCTACACGTCGTTCTCCGGCTCGCACCAGGACGCGATCAAGAAGGGGATGTACGCGCAGCAGCGCTCCGAGTCGGGCGTCTGGGACGTGCCGTACCTCCCGATCGACCCCGCCGATCTCGGCCGCAGCTACGAGGCGATCATCCGCGTCAACTCGCAGTCCGGGAAGGGCGGCGTCGCCTACCTGATGGAGGCCGAGCACCATCTCGAGCTTCCGCGCGGGCTCCAGGTCGACTTCGCCCAGAAGGTGCAGGCGATCACCGACACGCGCGGCGACGAGCTGACGGCCGACGAGCTCCTCGCCGCCTTCCACGAGCACTACCTCGGGCACGTGCGCCCGTACGAGCTCGGCGCCTACACGCACTCGAGCGCGGAGACCGACCACATCGTCGCCGAGCTCTCGGTCGACGGCGTCAAGCAGCAGGTGGAGGGCTCGGGCAACGGCCCGATCGCCGCGCTCGTCGACGCCTTCCAGCAGAGCTTCGGCATCTCGATCCGCCTGCGCGACTACCACGAGCACGCGATGGCGGCGGCGGCCGACGCGACCGCGGCGGCCTACATCGAGGCGGACGTCGACGACGACCCCGTGTGGGGCGTCGGCGTGCATCCGAGCATCGTCACCGCGTCGCTCCGAGCGGTCGTGAACGCGGTCAACCGCGCACTCGCCCAGCGGGCCGCGATCGACGAGGCGGCGCTGGCGTTCAAGGGTGTCTGACACCTCTCGGTGTCAGACACCCTTGAGCTCACGCTGCTGTCAGTTGCCGCCGCCCGTCGGCTCGGGCGTCGTCGTCGTGTCGCCGCCGGCGGAGGAGCCGGAGCCCGAGTTGTCGCCGGTCGAGCCGTCGCCACTCGAGGTCGAGCCGTCGCTGCCCGAGGTCGAGCCGTCGCTGCCGCCGAGCTCGCGGACCAGCACGAGCTGCATCGTCGAGGCGCGGCAGCCGATACCGACGTGGTCGCCGACGTTCACGCCGGCCGTGCTCGGCGAGCCGTCGCCGATCGAGCACGTCACCGAGCCGTGCTCCGTGTTGACGGTGATCCCCTTGTCGTCGAGCGAGACGACCGTGCCGGTGAAGTACCGGCCGGCATCGCCGCTCCCCACCGGGGAGATCGAGACGAGGGAGCCACCCGCGCAGGCGACCTTCACGTGCTGGCCGACCTTGTAGTCGCCGGTCGACGGCGAGCCGTCGCCGATCGTGCAGGTGAGGTCGCGGTCGCCGTCGTGAAGCGAGATCGACGTGTCGGAGAGCGCGGTGATCGCTCCGCCGAACGTCACCGGCTCGGTGTCAGCGGAGGCTGGCGCCGGAGCCGTCGTGGGATCGAGCCGGCGGATCTTCGCCAGCCGAGCCATGTGCTTGCCGGCGCCGTGGCAGACGATTCGCACGTGGTCGCCGGGAGCAAAGCCGGCGACGGCCGGCGAATGCAGGCCGAGGGAGCATGTCGTGACGACACCGTTCCGCGCCTGCACCGAGATCGTCTTGGGGGTGACGGACGTGACCGTGCCGTTGACGTTGTGGTCGTTGCCGGCCGCAGCGGGCAACGCGAACAGAGTGAGCGCCGCGGCGAGAGCCGCGGCGAGGGTAAGGGGCCGCTTCATGGCCCGCATCGTCGTCGGCTCCGACGACGGTTTCCCTCCCCGGTTCGGGGGGCAGGCACGCGATTCCCTCGAAGGAGCTACCCCTCGTCGTCGCCGCCTCGTTCTACCGGTGACGGTGCGGTCTACGATCGGCAAGTGATCGAGCTGCGCGAGCTCACCGATGAGCAGCACGAGATTGCCGAGCGCTTCTGGCAGCTCTTCCTGCATGACCTGTCGGAGTTCCGGGATTCGCATCCAGATGAGCACGGCTCGTTCAAGCGACGCCATCTCGAGCCATACCTCGCTCGGGATCCGGACCGTGTCGCGTATTTGGTCTACGGACCGACCGGGCCAGTCGGGTTCGCCTTCGTCTACGGCCTTACGCGTGACGCGCGTCGATTCGATCAGTTCTTTGTCGTCCGCTCGCAGCGCCGAACAGGTGTCGGTCGAGCGGCGGCGGAGGCGACTGTCCGCCGACATCCGGGACACTGGGAGGTCGGCTTCCAGAACGAGAACCCGACCGCGGCTAGGTTCTGGCGCCGCCTGGCTGCGGAGATCGGCACCAATGCCGAGGAGCGGCTTCAGCGGGTGCCCAACAAGCCGCACATTCCCGACGACGTGATCCTTTCGTTCGACACGGCGTGAGGGCCTAGTAGGTCAGCGACGAGTGATCGAGCCACACAATCAACAACGCGACGAGAACGAACAGAGTCAGGACGAGCGAGCCGACGATCAGCCCGACCCACGCCTTCATGCTCCGATAGCCGAGCTCACGCCGGCTCCGGACGGCAAAGACGATCGCAAGCACTGCACCAATCGGACCGAGCAGAAGAACGACGCTCACCGCGAAGATGACCGAGAGGGTGCCGTTTCTATCCACGGGCTTGGGCCGGCCCAAGCCGTAAGTCTCGCCTACCGGTCGTGAACCGCCGCCGACCTCCCGAGCAACTCGCGAACCTGGTTCGACAAGCGAACCAGGTTCGGGAAGTTCGCTAAGGGACGACCCTCCGCATCACACAATTCCGCAACCGCGACGAATCAGACGCCCTCGGGGGGCTCGCCGTCGCGCAGCCAGCGGATGCGCTCCCCGATCTCCGCCACCGGGTCCGACCCCAGATGCCCGGCCTCGTCGTCGATCTTCACGACGCAGCCGGGGACATGAGCTGCCAGCCATTCGCCGTGCGCCGGCGGCACCAGCACGTCCGTCGCGCCATACCGGACGAGCGTCGGCACCGCGACCTGCTCGACGTCGAACCCCCAAGGTTTCGTGAAGGCCAGCTCGTCGTCGACCCAGCCGCCGACGCCGTGCACGCAACGCTCATACGTCGACTCCCGGACGATCTGCTGAAACTCCGCCTGCTGCAGAGCCTCCCGGTCGGCCTCGCTCAGCTCAAACCCCTCGAGGACGTTCGCCGGATCTTCGGCAACCCGCTCCTCGAGCCGCGCCTGCAGCAGAGTCAACTCGCGGCTGAGAACGTCCTCTCCGGCGAGCGCCCATTCGAACTCCTTCACGTTCTCCGGGTCCATGCCGGCCAGCCAGTCGTCATGCTCGAACCCCTCCGGCCCGTACGGGACGACCCCCACGAGACAGGCCGCCCGGACCACCCGGTCGCCCAGAAGTGCGGCACAGGCAAGCGCGTGCGGGCCGCCGCCCGAGCCGCCGCCCACCCCGAACCGTTCCCAGCCGAGCTCGTCGGCGATCGCCACCACGTCATCGACCTCGTCGGCGACCGTGCGTCCCGGACGCCGCGACGACTGCCCGTAGCCGGCCCGGTCATGCGTCACCCAGCACACGCCGTGTTCTGCATACAGCTCATCGTGCGGCCAGCGCTCCAGCCGACACCCCGGCGTCCCGTGCAACGACATCACCGGGAACCCGGCCGGGTCGCCCCAAACCGCGTACGCAAGCTGACGGCCGTCCGACGTCTCGAGCGTCCGCAGCGGCTCGGCCATCGGCGGAGCATACGCCGCGCTAGTCGTTGAGGCTCAGCTGGATGCTCGGGCTCGTGATCGTGTGGTCGCCGCTGACCGGCATGACGGCGGTGCCTACGGCGAAGAACTCGATCACGTGCGCTCCCCAGCCGTGGCTTCGCTCGACGAGCTGAACGCCGACGATCCCCTCCGCCTGAAGCTGTTTTGCTTCGGTCTGCATCCGCTCGATCGCGAGCTCACGCGCGTCGTACAGAGCCTGCGTGAAGTTCTGCATCTCGACGTTCTGGCCGACGTTCTTCATCGCCTTCCACATCGACTGGTGCGCGACGTGGTAGACGCATGACCCCATCACGAGGCCGAGCGGGCGGTGGCCACTCTTCAGGAGCGTCCAGAAATCCTGACCCGACAGGTCGCTCGTGAAAGGCCGCCCGTTCGGAGCGCGGTGCAGGACGCCGTCACGATGCTTGATCGCGGTCCCGATGGCGATGAACTCGGCCATATCGGGGCCCCACTCGTAGCGCCCGATGTCGAGGCGGACTCCGACGATGCCGTCGGCTCCGAGCTGGTCGGCTTCCTCCTCCATCCGGGTCATCGCGAGCTCCCGCGCGCTGTACATCGCCTGAGACAGCACTTCCATCTCCTGGCTCTGGTTCCAGCGCGACTGCTGGAAACCGATGTGATAGATGCAGGAGCCGACGACGAGGCCCAGCGGGTCGAACCCGGCCTCCTTGACGAGCAGGAACTCGTTCACCGAGAGATCGCTCGTGAACAGGTTGCCGCTGCGAAGCTCGGCGATCCGCTCGCGACCGTGCTCGGTCAGGCCTTCGGTCGATTGTGGGTCGTAGCTCATTCCGGTTGCCTCCTCGTTTCGGCTTAGCCGCTAAGCAGTCTCTCAACCGCCAGCCGGCCGCGCTCGCTGCGCTCGGCCTCGGCCGTCAGCTGAGCCGCGAGCGCGTCGATCCACTCGTCCAGGCCTACTTCGTCCGTCTTCAGTGAGATTCCCCGGACGACCGCGGAGCGCCGCGTCGAGATCGAGCCGTCCTGGTGCGCCAGCTCGTAGCGCCCGTCGCCCAGTTCCACGCTGATGTGGCGGACAGGCCCCTTGCCGAGGAGACCGCCCCGCTGCACTCGGCATCGCCCCGGGAACGACTGCTCCAGCTTGGTCGCGAGCGCCTCCACGAACACCCTGAGGTCACTTGCATCGGCCCGGAGGGCGGCCGCCACGAGGTCGAACTCCGCCGACGGTTCCACGAAAAGGATCGTAGTGCGGTTGCGGTTCTCCTCGACCGAGTAACGTCGGCGGCGCTCGGCGGTCTAGAACCGCGTGGCCGCGATCCCCGTACTGCGTCGCGGACGGCGGCTATTCGCCGTCTGCTTCGCGTTCCTCATCTTCTCCGTCGGCTGAACGGTCGACCGCGCCCCCGGGCGGGACGCACGCGCCGCTCCATCGATAGGCCGGCTGACGCCCGATCGCGCCAGCGACTAGGCCTGGGCGCCGAGCTCGCGGGAGCGCTCGGTGGCCGCGGTGATCGCGTTCAGGAACGCGGCGCGGACACCGGAGAGCTCGAGCTCGCGGATCGCTCGGGTCGTCGTGCCGCCGGGCGAGGTGACCGCCTCGCGCAGCTCGACCGGGTGGATCCCCTCGTCGCGCAGGAGCAGCGCGCTGCCGAGCATCGTTTGCACGACGAGCCGCGTCGAGACATCGCGCGACAGGCCGAGCAATAGGCCGGCCTCGATCATCGCCTCGACGAGCAGGGCGAAGTACGCAGGCCCCGAGCCCGAGAGGGCGGTCACGGCGTCGAGGTCGTACTCGGCGACGCGCACGACCGCGCCGAGGTGTCCAAGGGTGTCCTCGGCGAGCGCCAGGTCCTCCTCGGTCGTCGACTTGCCGCCGCTGATCGCGGCGATCCCCTCGCCCACGAGCGCGGGCGCGTTCGGCATCGCGCGCACGACGCGCGAGCCGGGTGGCAGATGAGCCTCGATCGTCGCGGTCGTCACGCCGGCGGCGACCGAGAGGATCGTGTGCTCGCGCGTCACCGCCGGGGAGATCTCCGCCAACACCGCGTCGACGTCCTGCGGCTTCACCGCCAGCACGATCAGCCGTGCGTCCGCGACCGCCTCGGCATTCGACTCGTTCGACGAGACGCCGTAGCGCTCGCCCAGCTCGGCGCGCCGTTCCTCTCGGCGGGCCGTGACGACGAGGTCCTCCTCGGTGCGCCAGCCGGAGCTGAGCAGCCCGCGCAGAAGCGACTCGCCGAGGCGGCCGCCGCCGATGATCGCGATCTTGCGGGCCACGGGTCTCCGGGTCAGCGCCGCGCCGCGGCCGCGTGATCGGCGTGCTCGTCGATCATCCAGGAGCGGCCGAAGCGGCGCATCTCACGGATGATCGGCAGGAGCGCGCGCCCCTTCTCGGTCAGCTCGTACTCGACGCGCGGAGGCGACTCGGGATAGCTCCGCCGCACTGCGACGCCCTGGCGCTCGAGCATGTCGAGCCGCTCGGAGAGCGTCCGCGGGCTGATGCCGGGGCAGGCGTGCTCGAGCTCCATGAAGCGCCGCGGGCCTTCGGAGAGGTCGTGCACGATCAGCGGCGTCCATTTCATGGCGATCAGCTCGGCGGTCGCCGCGACCGCGCAGTTCTCGCCGTGTACGTCATGCATGGTCCGTTTCATGGCGGCGGAGTCTACTCCGCACTCCGTACGGCCGCTATCGAAACGAAAGTGGACTCGTCGATGGCGTCGCGGGCGTCGAGCCAGGTGCGCACGGCGGCCGCGCAGCGGCGGCCCTCGTCGATCGCCCAGACGACGAGCGACTGGCCACGCCGGGCGTCACCCGCCGCGAACACGCCCTCGGCCGAGGTGTGGAAGCGCGGCGCGTCGGCGTTGCCGCGGCCGTCCGCCGCCACGCCGAGCTGATCGAGCAGGGGCCGTTCGGGGCCGAGGAAGCCCATCGCGAGCAGCACGAGCTCGGCCGGGTGCGCCTCCTCGGTTCCGGCGACGAGGTCGAAAGGCGGCTCGCCGCTGTTGTGCTGCCAGTGGATCGCCCGCACACGGCCGTCGTCGCCCGAGAGGTGAGTGGTCGAGACGGCGAACGAGCGCTCGCCGCCCTCGTGGAGCGCGTAGGAGGTGCGGAGCTTCATCGGCCAGCGCGGCCACGGGGTCACGTCGTCCGGCCGCGTCTCCGGGGGCTCGCCGAGCAGCTCGATCTGCGTCACCGACGCCGCAGCCCTCGCGGTGCGCATGAGCGACGCAGTCGGCGCCCGTGTCGCCGCCGCCGACCACGATCACGTGCTTGCCCGCCGCGGAGAGGCCGTGCTCCTGCGTGCCGGCGATGATCCGCGCCCGGTCGTAGAGGTAGTCCATCGCGAAATGGACACCGTCGAGCTCGCGGCCCGGCACCGGCAGGTCGCGCGGGACGCGCGCGCCGGTGGCGACCACGACGGCGTCGTGCGCCGAGCGCAGCTCCTCGACATCGACGTCCGCGCCCACGTCGACGCCGAACCGGAACTCGACGCCCTCGGCGCGCAGCTGGTCGACACGGCGCTCGACGAGCCGCTTCTCGATCTTGAACTCCGGCACGCCGAAGCGCACGAGCCCACCGGCCGCCTCGTCGCGCTCGTAGACGACGACGCTCTCCCCCGCCCGTGCGAGCTGCTGCGCGCACGCGAGCCCGGCCGGGCCCGAGCCGATCACGGCGACGCTCCGCCCGGTGCGCGTCGCCGCGGGCCGCGGGACGATCCAGCCCTCCTCCCACGCGCGGTTCACGATCGCGAGCTCGACCTGCTTGATCGAGACGGCGTCGCCCTCGTTGATCTCGAGCACGCACGCCGCTTCGCACGGCGCCGGGCAGAGCCGGCCGGTGAACTCCGGGAAGTTGTTCGTGCGATGGAGCTCGCCGATCGCCTCGTCCCAGCGGTCGCGGTAGACCAGGTCGTTCCAGTCGGGGATCAGGTTGCCGAGCGGGCAGCCGCTGTGACAGAACGGCACACCGCACTCCATGCAGCGCGAGGCCTGCGCGCGCAGCTCCGTCAACGGCAGCGTGCCGACGAACTCGTGGAAGTCGTGGACGCGCTCGCCCGGGTCGCGCTCCGGCGGCGGCGTCCGGCCGAGCTCCTTGAACGCACCGAGCTTGCCCATTACGCGGCCGCCTCGATGGAGAGGTGTCTGACACCGCAGGTGTCAGACACCGGTTCGAGCCGCCGCGACCTCACGCGGCCGCCTCCTCGGTCTCGGTGCCGAGGAAGCCGATGCCGCCGGCCGACACCGTCGGCTGCAGCGCGCGCTTGTAGTCGTGCGGCATCACCTTGACGAACCGCTCCGGGGCCCACTCGTCGAGCAGGCGCGCAGCGACCGGCGAGCCGGTGCGCTCGGCGTGTTCGATGAGCAGCTCGCGCACGGTCTGCTCGTCGTTCGCCTCGAGCTCCTCGAGCCCGACGAGCTGGAGGTTGCACCGCACCGGGTCGAAGTCGAGGACGTAGGCGATGCCGCCGCTCATGCCCGCGGCGAAGTTGCGCCCGGTCGGACCGATCACGACCACACGGCCGCCCGTCATGTACTCGCAGCCGTGGTCGCCGACCCCCTCGACGACGGCGCTCGCGCCGGAGTTGCGCACGGCGAAGCGCTCGCCGGCGCGGCCGCGGAAGAACGCGCGGCCGGCGGTGGCGCCGTAGAGGACGGTGTTGCCGACGATCACGTTCTCCTCGGCCGCGAAGGCCGCGTCCTCCGGCGGGCGCACCGCGAGCACGCCGCCCGAGAGCCCCTTGCCGGCGTAGTCGTTCGCGTCGCCGAAGAGCGTCAGCTCGACGCCCGGCGCAAGCCAGGCCCCGAACGACTGGCCGGCGGAGCCGTGCAGCTCGTAGCGCCAGTCGCCGCCGAGCCCGCGCGAGGTGATGTGGTGCGAGAGCAGCCCGCCGACGGTGCGGTTGACGTTGCGCACGTCGAAGCGGCCGCCTCCAGCCTCGATCAGCTGCCAGTCGAGCGCGTCACCGAGCGGCGAGGACTGCGCCTCCGTGCGGCGCAGCGGCGTCCCTTCGGGGACGTCGGGCTGCCGCAGCAGGTTCGACAGGTCGATGCCGCGCCGCTGCCAGTGCTCGAGGGCGTCGTCGGGCTCGAGCAGGTCGACGCGGCCGACGAGCTCCTCGAACCTCCGAATGCCGAGCGACGCCATGATCTGGCGCACGTCATCGGCGACGTGGAAGAAGTACTCGATCACGTGCTCCGGCTTGCCGCGGAAGCGAGCGCGCAGCTCGGGGTCCTGCGTCGCGACGCCGACCGGGCACGTGTTCAGGTGGCAGGCGCGCATCATCACGCAGCCGGTCGCGATCAGCGGGGCGGTCGCGAAGCCCATCTCGTCCGCGCCGAGCAGCGCGGCGATCACGACATCGCGGCCCGTCTTCAGCTGCCCGTCGGTCTGCACCCACACGCGCGAGCGCAGGCCGTTGAGCACGAGCGTCTGCTGCGTCTCGGCGAGGCCGATCTCCCACGGCACGCCCGAGTGCAGGATCGACGAGATCGGCGAGGCGCCGGTGCCGCCGTCGTGGCCCGAGATGAGAACGTGATCGGCATTCGCCTTCACGACGCCCGCGGCCACGGTGCCGACGCCGACCTCGGCGACGAGCTTCACCGACACGCGCGCCTGGGGGTTCGAGCAGCGCAGGTCGTAGATCAGCTGCTTCAGGTCCTCGATCGAATAGATGTCGTGATGCGGCGGCGGCGAGATGAGGCCGACGCCGGGCGTCGTGAAGCGGATCGAGGCGATGTACGAGTCGACCTTGTGGCCGGGCAGCTGGCCGCCCTCGCCGGGCTTCGCGCCCTGCGCCATCTTGATCTGCAGCTCGTCGGCGTTCGCCAGGTACGCAATGTTGACGCCGAAGCGGCCGGAGGCGACCTGCTTGATGCGCGAGCGCCGCTCGTCGCCGAAGCGCGCCGGGTCCTCCCCGCCCTCACCGGTGTTCGAGCGCCCACCAAGGCGGTTCATCGCCACGGCGAGCGTCTCGTGCGCCTCGCGCGAGAGCGAGCCGAGCGACATCGCCCCGGTCGAGAAGCGCTTGACGATCTCGGCCGCCGGCTCGACCTCCTCGAGCGGCACGGGCTCGCGCTCGACGAAGCGGAGTAGCCCTCGGAGCGTCGAGCGGCGGGCCGAGTCGTCGTTCACGAGCGCCGCGAACTGCTCGTACGTCGGGCGCCCGCCCCCGCGCACTGCGTGCTGCAGCAGCGCGATCGTCTCGGGGTTCCACTGGTGGTGCTCGCCGTCGCGCCGCCACGCGTAGAGCCCGACCACGGGCAGCAGCTCGTCGCCGGTGCCGGGATAGGCGCGCCCGTGGCGCGTGAGCGAGCCCTCGGCGAGCTCGAGCGCGCCGATGCCGCCGATCCGCGACGCGGTGCCGGTGAAGTGGCGGTCGATCAGCTCGGGCGCGAGCCCGACGGCCTCGAACACCTGGGCGCCGCAGTACGACGACAGGGCCGAGATGCCCATCTTGGAGATCGTCTTCAGCAGGCCCTTGCCGATCGCCTTCAGCGCCCGATCCTCGGCTTCCTCGTGGCTCGAAGTCGAGCCGTCCCTCGTCGACGAGCTCCCTGATCGTCGCGAGCATCAGATACGGGTTGACGGCGGCGGCGCCGTACCCGATCAGCACGGCGACGCTCTGCACGCTGCGCGGCTCGCCCGACTCGACGACCAGCCCGGCCTGCAGTCGCGTGCCGGCACGCACGAGGTGGTGGTGGATCGCGCCGACCGCGAGCAGCGACGGGATCGCGACGCGCGTCGGCCCGACGGCGCGGTCCGAGAGCACGAGGATGTTCGCGCCGTCGGCGAGCGCCTCGTCGGCCTCGGCGCAGATCCGCGCGAGTGCGGGCTCGAGGCCCTCCGGGCCGTCCTCGACGGCCCACGTCGTGTCGATCGTGTGCGCCTTGAAGACGTCGGAACGCACCTGGCGGAGGCTCTCGAGCTCCTCGTCGCGCAGGATCGGGTTGTCGATCACGAGCTGGCGGGCATGCTCGGGCGTCTCGTCGAGCAGGTTGCGCTCGGAGCCGACGAGCGAGCGGACGCTCATCACGACCGCCTCGCGGATCGGGTCGATCGGCGGGTTCGTCACCTGCGCGAAGAGCTGCTTGAAGTACGAGTAGATGAGCGGCCGCCGCTGCGAGAGGACGGCAAGCGGCGTGTCGTTGCCCATCGAGCCGATCGCCTCCTCCGCGTTCGCGGCGAGCGGCGCGAGCATCACCTTCATGTCCTCCTGCGTGTAGCCGAAGGCGAGCTGCAGCCGGCGCAGCGGCTCCCCGAGCGACCGCGGCGCGTGGCGCGGCAGGTCGGCGAGGCGCACGTGCTCGCGCTCGTACCACTCGCCGTACGGCTGCCGGGTCGCGACCTCCTGCTTGATCTCCTCGTCCGGGACGATGCGCCCGCGGTCGAGGTCGACCAGGAAGAGCCGTCCGGGTTGCAGACGCCCCTTACGCCTGATCTGCGACGCAGGGATGTCGAGAACGCCGGTCTCGGACGCCATCACCACCCAGCCGTCGGTGGTCTCGAGCCAGCGGCCGGGCCGCAGGCCGTTCCGGTCGAGCGTCGCGCCGATCAGCGTCCCGTCCGTGAACGCGATCGCCGCCGGGCCGTCCCACGCCTCGGTGAGGCATTCGTGGAAGCGGTAGAAGCCGCGGACGTCGTCGCTGACGTCCGGGCGACCGTCGTAGGCCTCCGGGACCATCATCATCAGCGCGTGCGGCAGCGAGCGGCCGGCGAGCACGAGCAGCTCGAGCACGTTGTCGAGCATCGCGGTGTCGGAGCCGTGTGCCCGGATCACCGGCAGCACCTTCGCCAGATCGTCGCCGAAGAGCTCGGAGGCGAGCTGCGACTCGCGCGCGCGGATCCAGTTGACGTTGCCGCGCAGCGTGTTGATCTCGCCGTTGTGCGCGATCAGGCGGTACGGGTGGGCGAGCTCCCAGCTCGGGAAGGTGTTCGTCGAGTAGCGCGAGTGGACGAGCGCGAGCGCGCTGGCGAAGCGCTCGTCGGACAGGTCGGGGAAGTAGCGCCGGAGCTGCGGCGCCGTGAGCATCCCCTTGTAGACGAGCGTGCGCGAGGAGAAGCTCGGGATCACGAGCTCGTCGCCGCCGGCCTGCTCGGCGAGCCGGCGGATGACGTAGAGCTTGCGCTCGAACGCCATCTGGTCGTCGGCGAGATCGGCCGAGGCGCCGACGTACAGCTGCCGCATCGCCGGCGCGAAGAGCTGCGCGTGCGAGCCCGCCTCCTCGGGCCGGGTCGGGATGTCGCGCCAGCCGAGAAGCTGCTGGCCTTCGGCGACCACCGCCTCCTCGAGCATTTGCTCGAGGAGGCGGCGGCGCTCGGCCTGGTGCGGGAGGAAGCACACCGCGACGCCGTAGCGCCCGGGCGGCGGCAGCTCGAAGGGCACGACGCTGCGCAGGAATGCGTCGGGCACCTGGACGAGGATGCCTGCCCCGTCGCCGGTCTCTGCGTCGGCCCCTTCGGCGCCGCGATGCTCGAGATTCGCGAGCGCCTGCAGGGCGCGATCGACGGTCTCGTGGCTTCGCCGGCCGTCGAGCCGCGCGACGAACGCGACGCCGCAGGCGTCGTGCTCGTAAGCGGGGTCGTACAGACCTTGTTTCTTCATCCCTCGCCCCTTATGTGGCTAGTCCGGCGGGGCGAGGAAGACGCGTTGCCGGCTAGCCCCTGTGCGGGCGCGCGAACTTGACCTTGATCGAAATCGGCAGGATCGGCCGCGCACTCATCGCTTCAAACTGTAAAGGAACGGCTCGCGCGGCGCAAGAAAATCGCCCGGCATAGCGTGCACCGCGCAGGGTAAGAAAGGAGTCGACACGACAAGGAGGCTCGAGTGAGCGGCTATGCAGTGGCGCGTCTCGACGACATCGACGAGCTGGACGACGGCCGCTGCCCGTGGCATCCCGTCCGGCACCACTTCGGCATCACGGCCTTCGGCGTCAACGCGTGGGTGGCGCGCAACGCCGGCGACCGGATCGTCAACGAGCACGACGAGGCCGACGACAACCAGGAGGAGCTCTATGTCGTCGTGAGCGGGCACGCCACCTTCGAGCTCGACGGCGAGCGCACCGACGCGCCCACGGGCACGTACGTCTTCGTGCAGCCGGGCGTCAAGCGGACGGCCTTCGCGGAGGAGGCCGGCACGACGGTCATCTGCGTCGGCAGCACACCGGGGCAGGGATACGAGGTGCTCGGCTGGGAGCTCTTCGCGCCGATCCGGCACCTGTATGCCGCCGGCGACTACGCGGCCGCCGCCGATCAGGGCCGGGAACTGATCGAGGCCAACCCCGAGTATCCGCTCCCGTTCTACAACCTCGCGTGCTGCGAGGCGCTCGCCGGTCGCAGCGACGATGCCATCACGCATCTGCGCCACGCCGTCGAGCTGTCGGAGCGGCTGCGCGAGTTCGCGCAGAGCGACTCGGACCTCGACTCGATCCGCGACGAGCCCGCGTTCAAGGAGATCGTCGGCTGAGAGCCTGCGCGGCGCCCGCGCGCGACTAGTTCGACCACTAGGCAAATACCCGAGGCGGGGAGCTCCAGCCTCCGTGCATCCTCGCCGAGATGCAGCACATCGCGTTCTCGATGGAGTTCCGCGGGCAGTCGACAAGGCTGTCTCCCGGCGTGCTCACCGCACGCGCGACCGCGCCGAGCTCGGCGCTCGTGACCGAGGTCGCCGCCGACGGTCTGCACAGCCGGCTCGAGGCCCGCGACGGCGGCGAGGCGCACCTCGAGTGCCGTCTCACCTTCCTCGACGACGAGAGCCGCTTCGAGGAGGTCGGCACGATCAGCTTCGGGAACGGGAACGCGCTGCGCTTCCGCAGCGCGACGGCAGGAACCCTCGCCCCCAGCCCGCAGCCCAACCTTCGCCACGGAACCGCGTCCTGGGAGATCGACGGCGGCGCCGGGAGCTTCGAGGGCGCGCGTGGCCGGATCGTCTCGAACTTCCTGCTCTCGGACACCGGCGACCTGACCGACCACCAGCTCGGCGTGCTCTTCCTGCCCGACCGGCAGTCCCACAAACGAAAGGGAGAAAGACCATGCAGATGAGCCGCCTGCGGCCGGTCGGCGCGATCGTCGTCGCGTCGATCGCAGCCGCCCTCTTCACCGCGGGACAGGCAAGCAGCGCCGCAGGCCCGAAGCCGACGGTCGTGGACGGGCTCAGCGCGATGTACCTCGAGTACACCGCCTGGTCGGATCAGAACGACCTCGATCCGCTCGAGACGACGTGCGTCGGCATCGCCGGCGCGAAGAAGGGCCCGGTCGACATGGAGCACACGACGTTCCGGTGCACGGTCGGTCGAGCCGAGAAGCAGGTCGGAGTCGTGATCGCGACCGCGCTCGGGCCCGAGTGGCTCAGGGTGACCCGCATCGTCAGCGGCAGCCTGAAGCCCGACCACGGCATCGGCGCCGTGCCGCACGGGCCCCTCGCGATGGGGAACTACGACGCGGAACCGGCGCTCGAGCACTCATCCTGGGCTCAGGCGCACCAGGTCACGAAGGCGCTCTGCACCGGCGTCGGCTCCTACAAGAAAGACCTGCTCGGCCTCCAGTTCGGCGCCTTCAACTGCGCCACCTACAACGGGCAGAAGCGCAACGGCACCGCGCTCGTGCAGGTCGTCAGCCACTCGTCCCTCCGCGTCGTCAGGGAGCTGAGCTGACCATGGGCGCGTTCCGGCGGCTTCGACCCTCGCCCGCCCTCGTCGTCGCGACGCTCGCGCTGCTCGTCGCACTCGGCGGCACGGGCGCAGCAGCTGTCGGTCTCGTCCCCAGGAACAGTGTCGGGAGCAGCCAGGTGATCGACGGCTCGCTCAAGAGCAGGGACTTCGCGGCCGGAGTGCTTCCTGCGCCGATGGAAGTCTTCTCACAAACGGTTCCAGGCCCCGTCTCGTTCACGTTCAAGAAGAGCCCGAGCCCGTCGATCGCCACGCTCGCGATCCCCGACCCGGGCACCTACCTGATCTGGGCGAAGGCTCGGTTCACGGCCGCCGAAGGAGACTTCAAGTGCAACCTGGTCGCCGGCGATCGCTCCGACACGAGCAGTGCGAGCCTTCCCCCGCCGGTGGCGGCGTTGGCGTCGGCCAGTGCCACGCTCTCGCACCTGTTGATCCAGACCTTCGACGACCCGGGAACCGTCCAGCTCCAGTGCGCCGCCGCCGCCGGGACGGGCCTCGTCGCCAGCGACATCACGATCGTCGCGGTGGGAATCCCGGACTCCAGCAACCCGTAGCCACCACAACCCCAATGACAAGAAGGAGGAACGACATGAGGCACATCGCCCGCTTCCGTCCCACCCCGTCGATGGTCGTAGCGTCGATCGCGCTGGTCGTGGCGCTCGGCGGCACGAGCGTCGCAGCCGTACGGACGCTCCTGCCCGCGAACAGCGTCGGCACCGCGCAGGTGATCGACAACTCGCTCTTGACGAAGGACTTCAAGGCAGGCCAACTCCCGGCCGGCAAGCAGGGTCCCGCGGGCCCGAGCAACGCGTACGCCACGTCGGCCGACGGCCCGATCACGCTCGGCGACACGGGCACCACCGTTGCCACGCTGCTGATCCCGAAGCCCGGGAGCTACGTGATCTGGGCAAAGGCATTTCTGACCGACGGCGGCACGGGCGATGACCAGGCTCAATGCACCCTGACCGCCAACACCGCGAGCGACCACAGCTTCGCCTACCTCCCGCGAACGGCAGTCACCGCCACCGTCTCGAACATCGTCGTGAGCAAGTTCACCGCTGCCAGCCCGGTGCAGCTCGCCTGCACCAGCGGGGGCCGTATGACGGCACGATCGGTCGAGCTGGTCGCCGTCAAGATCGGCAGCCTCGCGAGCTCGTAGGTGAGCGTTCTCGTCATCCGCCTGCTCCTCGCAGCGGTCTTCGCCACCGCTGCGGTGGCGAAGCTCGCCGGAGGCTCGTCCCTCGTCGAGACGCTGCAAGCATTCGGCGTCTCGACGAGGGTGGCGAGGCCGACGGCCATGCTGCTGCCGCTCGTCGAGCTCGCCGTGGCGGCCGCGCTCGTCCCGGCGACGACGGCCCGCTACGGAGCGTTCGGGGCTGCCGGCCTGCTCGCCGTGTTCACGGCAGCGGTCGCCTACCAGCTCCTGCGGGGGAGGCAGCCCGCCTGCAACTGCTTCGGGCGGCTGATGGCGGCACCGATCGGGCCGGGGACGATCGCGCGGAACGTCGTCCTGCTCGCTGCGGCCTGCTTCGTCGCCCGCGGCGGGCAGGCACCGAGCCCGACCCCGTTGCAGGCGATCGTCGCGGCGCTCGGGCTGCTCGTCGTCGCCGAGGGTGTTCTGCTCGTCGCGCTCCTGAGGCGCCATGGGCGACTGCTAGCCCGGTTGGCCGAGCCCGCTGAGCGGGAGCAGCCGGTGGCGGGCCTGCCGCTCGGCGCCGAGGCTCCTGAGTTCGAGCTTCCCGATCTTCAGGGTGAGCTCGTCTCACTCCCGATGCTGCGTGAGCGAGAGCTGCCGGTGCTGCTGCTTTTCAGCGACCCCGCCTGCGGCCCGTGCTCCGCGCTTCTCCCGCGGATCGGCCGCTGGCAGCGAGAGCACGACGGCGAGCTCTCGGTCGTCGTTGTCTCGAACGGAGCCGACGACGACAACCGCGCGAGCGCGTCCGAGCACGGGCTGACGCAGGTGCTCCGTCAGGAAGCACATGCAGTCGGCCTCGCCTACGGCGCCAACGGGACGCCGATGGGCGTGCTCGTCGATCTCGAGGGACGCGTCGCGAGCCCGATCGCGGCCGGCGCGGATGCGATCGGGGCGCTCGTCGCGAGCGTCCTCGAGCGAGCTCCCGGGCAGGTGCTCCTCCGTGTCTAGCGAGGCGAACATCGTCAAGGACCTGATCGACCAGGGAATGGCGCCGATCCGTGCCGACCTCGACCGGTTCGCCACGGCACTGCACTCGATGAGCGCAAGCAGCGAGGACCCGCCCGCGGCAGCCGTCCAGGCAGTGCGGTCAGCCCGCGATCATGCGGCGGCCGCGGAGACAGCGCTCACGACCGCCAACTCGGGCCACATCCGGCTGATCCCGGGCGGCGCGCAGGCTCTGCGCGCGTTCCTCTATCTCGGGCAAGGCCTGACGATTCTCGAGCAGGCGATCACCTCGAAGGACGGCTCGACGGTCGTGAGCCTGACGACGAAGGCGAACGGCCTGATCGCCCGCGCGAACGACGAGCTGCTCGCCGCCGACCACGCGCTCGGCTGCCCGTACGGGTGCCGGGCGGTGCCGCCAATGCCGCAGCCGGGAGCCCGGCCGTGAGCGGCGAGTGGCTCGACCGGCTTGCGCTCCGGATCGCGCGTCGACCCGACGAGCGGCCCACGGACGACGACGCTCTGCTCGCAAGGGGCGAGTTCCTGCGCCGGGGTGCCGTCGGCGCCCTCGTCCTGGCAGGCGTCGGCGGCCTCGGTGCGCGGCGCGCCTCGGCCGGCGGCGCCTCGCTCGCAACGGCAGCGTCCTGCAACGGCGGATCGCTCGGCGGCTGCTACAGCGAGTCGAACAAGACCTTCAAGGCGACGCTCGCCTTCTGCTCGAAGGCCTTTCCAGACCGCTTCGACTCGCTCGGCTGCATCGTCGAGACCGTCGACGCGCGCGCGGCAGGCCGCAAGCAGTGCCGGGCGACTTGTCCGCAGCCCAAGAAGAAGACGCCGAAGGGCGGCAAAGGCGGCGGCGGAACAGCTCCACCGCCGCCCGGCGGGGGGCACACGCCGACCTGCGGCGCCGTCGACTGCGCGACGGGCGACATGTGCTGCCCGAGCGAGAACGGGCCAATCTGCTGCGCGATCTGCTGCAACACGAACGGCAACGGCTGCGGCTCGTCGAGCAGCGACTGCCCGGCCGGCTGACCGAGCCGCGAATCAGCCGGAGGCATCCTGGGTAATGATCCTGGCGAGCTCGGCACGTGAATGGATGTCGAGCTTCCGGAACGTATTCGCAAGGTGGTATTCGACGGTCTTCGGGCTGAGGTAGATCGCCGCCGCGATCTCCTTGTTCGACTTCCCCTCGGCGACGAGCGCCGCGATCGCGAGCTCCTGCGGCGTGAGGTTCGGGCTGGACCTTGTCGGCGCGGAGGCGGCGACACCGGTCGCGCGCAGCTCGGCGGCCGCACGCTCCTGCCACGGCTGTGCACGCACGACGGCGAACGCGTCGAGTGCAGCACGGAGCGGCCCGCGCGCATCGGCGCGGCGGCCCGCACGTCGGCGGCGCTCGCCGAGCGCGAGCTGCGTGCGCGCACGCTCGAGCCCGTAGGGCGACGGAGCGAGCAGCGTCAGCGCCTCCTCGAACGGCTCCTCGAACGCAGCTGCATCGGCGAGAAGGCCGCGGCAGCGGGCACAGGCCGCGAGGAAGCAGATGTTGCCGGCGGCCTCGGCGAGCACCGAGAAGTGACCTAGAAGCTCTTCCGCGTCGGCCGTTCGTCCGGCGAGGACGTACGCCTCGACCAGGTCGGGGACGTAGGGCGTCGCCGCGGGGTCGGCGACGGAGCTGCGCCGCCAGGGGCCGACGAGCGGTTCGAGCTCGGCGACAGCGTCGTCGGGCCGCCCCTGCCCGAGCGCGAGGAGCGCCAGCGCGTCCCGCCCGAGCCCTTCGACGAAGCGATCGCCGGCGGCCCTCGCGGCAGCGGCCGCGCGGCGGCCGTGCTCGACGCACGACTCCGCTTCGCCGCGCCAGGCGCGCACCGCCGCGAAGGCTGCGCTCGCGATCGCCGTCTTCGGGTCATCGAGCAGCTCGCCGACCCGCAGCGCCTCTGCGGCAGCCTCCTCGGCCCGGTCGAGGCGGCCGTGACGCAGCTCGACGTGGGCCGCGCAGCTGCGGTTCCAGGTGACGGCGTGGAGGTTGCCGAGACGACGAGCCTCGTCCAGCGACGCGGCGAGCGATGCGCGAAGCGCGTCCCACCACTCGAGCGAGATGTAGTCGAACGCAACCTTGGTCGGGGCGGTGGGGTCGGTCGTCTGTCGATAGAGCTCGCTCGCGCGCGCCCTGTTGCCTGCGAGCAGCTGCACGAGACCGGCGAGGTTGAGGCCGTGCTCCCGGCCCGCCGGGCTCGCATCCGGCAGGAGCTCTTCGATGCGCGGGACCAGCTCGAGCGCACCCGCAGCGTCGAATCGGTCGACACGCTCGTTGATGATGGAGATCAGCAACCTCAGCCGACGGTCGGTGTCGAGCGCTGCGTTCGTGTCGAGCTCGTGCAGCAGCGTCGCTTCCGACTCGCGTTCGTCGGTCCACGCGGCGAGGGCGCGCCGGCGATGGAGCAGGTCGAACCGGACGAGCGGGTCGTCGGCAAGCGGCAGCGCCTCCTGGATCAGCGCACGCGCTCGACCGACGTGACCGCCGGCAGCCTCGGAGGTGGCCGCGAGCGCCAGCCGGCGGACCCGGTCGCTCTGCTCCGGCGAGAGCTGCGCAGCACGGTGGAGCGCCTGCGCGGCCGCCGCATGCCCGCCGCGCAGGATCGCCCGTTCGGCAGTCTGCTCGAGGAGGGCCGCGACCTCCTCGTCGGGCGCCGACGAGGCTGCCCCCAGATGCCACGCGCGCCGGTCGACATCGGCCGGCTCCGCGAGCACCGCAGCGAGCGCCCGGTGGGCTGCGGCCCGCGCCTCGGACGATGCCTGTGCGTAGACAAGAGCGCGCACGACCGGATGCCGGAACGCGACAACCCCGTCGTCGAGCCGGACGAGACCCAGCCGCTCTGCCGCACCGAACGCATCGCCGGCCCCGGCGCCCGCGGCCTCACCGACCGCCCGCGGGTCCGGCTCGGCGGCGGCAAGCACGAGGACGTCGCGATCGGCTTGCGAGAGCTCGTCGAGACGGCCGGCGAAGGCGCGCTCGAGCCCGTGTGAGGGCGTGTCCGTGAGGTCGGGCGGGAGCTCGAGCAGGACGAGGGGGTTGCCTGCCGCCGCTGCCAGGACGGCGTGCTCGGCGGTCGGAGAAAGAGGCCGGCGCGCCTGAAGCAGCGCACGCGCCTCACCCGGCGTGAGCGGCCCGAGCTCCTGGCTCGGGAAGCGCTCGAACATCGAGCCCGTGCGGGGACGGCGTGCGGCGACGACGGCGATCGCCTCCGCCCTCAGCCGACGGACGGCGAACGCGACGGCGTCGGCCGAGGCGTCGTCGAACCAGTGGACGTCGTCGAGGAGGAGCAGCAGCGGCCGCTCGTCCGCGGCGGCCGCGAGAAGGGAGAGCGTCCCCGCGTGCACGGCCAGCGTGTCGGCGACGCCGTCGGAGAGAGCGAGCGCGGCCTCGAGCGCGCGACGCTGCGAGACCGGGATTGACGGAAGCTGGGGGAAGAGCGGGCGGAGGAGCTCGTGCAGCGACGCGAACGCGAGCTCGGACTCGCTCTCGACGCCCGACGCCGAAAGGCACCACATCTCTCCCGCCGCCTCGCGCGTGTCCTCCAGGAGCGCCGACTTCCCGACGCCCGGGCCGCCCACGAGGACCAGGACCGCGCTGCGGCCGCGCCGCGCCTCCTCGAGCAAGGCCGCGAGCTGTCGACGCTCGCGTTCGCGACCGATCAACACGAAACGATCCTAGAAGCTAAACGGCGGCGAGCTGACGCAGCGCGACGACGAGCCCCTGGAGGGCGCGCCCGCGCGAGGTCAGGCGGTACTCGGTGCGCGGAGGGCGGCCCTCGACGGTCGTCCGTTCGAGCACGCCCGCCTGTTCGAGCTCGGAGAGCCGGGCTGCGAGCGTCGCCGGCGGGATCCGGCCGAGCACCTGCGCGAACTCGCCGAAGCGGGCCGCACCTTCGTAGGAGGCCCAGATGATCGAGACGGTCCAGCGCCGCTCGAGGAGGTCCGCCGCCCGGCGGACCTCCTCGGGGATCGGCGTGCAGTTACGACACCGCATGCGCCGTCGCCTCCGGCTCCAGCGCGAGTGCGAGCACCTCGTCGAGCGTCATCACCGGGTGGAAGCGCATCTCGGCCTTCACGTCTGCAGGCACGTCGTCGAGATCGGCCCGGTTGCGCTCCGGGATGATCACGTCGGTCAGCCCCGCGGCATGCGCCGCGAGCACCTTCTGCTTCAGGCCGCCGATCGGGAGCACGCGCCCCTGCAGGGTCACCTCGCCGGTCATGCCGACGGTGTGCCGCACAGGGCGCCCCGACAGGAGCGACGCCATCGCGGTCGACATCGTGATGCCGGCGCTCGGGCCGTCCTTCGGGATGGCGCCCGCCGGCACGTGCACGTGGAACGTGTGGCCGTCGAACGCGGTCTCGTCGATCCCGAGCTGATCGGCGTGTGAGCGGATGTAGGAGAGCGCGATCTGCGCCGACTCCTTCATCACGTCGCCGAGCTGGCCGGTGAGCACGAGCCCTTCGCTGCCCTTCATGGTCGTCGCCTCGACGAACAGCACGTCGCCGCCGGTCCCGGTGACCGCGAGCCCGGTCGCCACGCCCGGCACGGCCGTGCGCTCCGCCGACTCCTGGAAGAACCGCTGGCGGCCGAGCGCGTCGCGCACGAGGTCGACATCGACCTCGACGGGCGGCTCGACGACCGCGGAGACGATCTGCGTCGCCGTCTTTCTCAGCAGCTTCCCGAGCTCGCGCTCGAGCTGGCGGACGCCCGCCTCGCGCGTGTACTCGGAGACGATCGACTCGAGCACCTCGTCGGAGACCGAGACCTCGTCCTCGCGCAGGCCGTTCCGCTCACGCTGGCGCGGCCAGAGATAGCCGCGTGCGATGGCGACCTTCTCGTCGACCGTGTAGCCGTCGAAGCGGATCACTTCCATACGGTCGAGCAGCGGGCCGGGGATCGTCTCGGCGACGTTCGCGGTCGCGATGAACACGACCTGCGACAGGTCGAGCTCGACGTCGAGGTAGTGGTCGCGGAACGAGTGGTTCTGCGCCGGGTCGAGCACCTCCAGCAGCGCGGCCGACGGGTCGCCGCGCCAGTCGGCGCCGACCTTGTCGACCTCGTCCAGGAGGATCACCGGGTTCATCGTCCCCGCGTCACGCAGCGCTCTGACCAGCCGGCCAGGCAGCGCGCCGATGTAGGTGCGCCGATGGCCGCGGATCTCCGCCTCGTCGCGCACGCCGCCGAGCGACATGCGGACGAACTCGCGGTTGAGCGCGCGGGCGACCGACTCGCCGATCGAGGTCTTGCCGGTCCCGGGCGGGCCGATCAGGGTGAGGATCGCGCCGGAGCGCTTGTCGGGCTCGATGCCGCGCTCCTCGCGCAGCTTGCGCACCGCCAGGTACTCGACGATCCGCTCCTTCACGTCGTCGAGCCCCGCATGGTCGGTGTCGAGCACCTCGCGCGCGTGCACGGGGTCGAGCCGCTCCTCCGAGGTCTTGCCCCAAGGCACGGCGAGCAGCCAGTCGAGGTACGTGCGGATCATCTGCGACTCGCCCGACTGGTCGCCCATCCGCTCGAGCCGGCCGACCTCGCGCTCGGCCTGCTCGCGCACGGCCTCGCGGCATGCCGGACTCGGCGATACGGGTGCGGTAGTCGTCGGCGGCGGACGCCTCGTCCTCGCCGAGCTCCTTGCGGATCGACTCCATCTGGCGGCGCAGGATGTACTCGCGCTGTTGCTTCTGGGCGCCGGACTCCATGTCCTCGCGGATGCGGCGGCGAACCTGCAACTCGGCGAGCCGCTCGCGCTGCAGCCGCAGGGCGAGCTCGAGCCGCGGCACGATCTCGACCGCCTCGAGCAGCTCGACCTTCTCCGCGAACGACACCTCGGGTGAGTACGCGCAGGTGTCGGCGAGCGCGCCGGCGCCGGTGATCGCGCGCACGAAGGCGCGGATGCGCGGGTCGGCGTCGCGCACTTCGAGGATCTCCTCGACGACGGCGCGGTACTCGCGCTCGAGCTCGGCCGTCTGGATGCGGGGCGGGTCGACGTCGGGCCGCTCGTCGACCTCGACGTAGAGCCGGCCGTCCGGGTCGGTACGGGCGGCGCCGGCGACGCCGCGGTGGAGGCCGTTCAGGGCGACCGCCTCGGCACCGCCGGGCAGGCGGACGCGATCGGTCACCTCGGCGACCGTGCCGACGGACGCATGCTCGCCCTCGTGCACGGGCACGAGGAAGACGCGCTCTGCGTCGCCGACGTCGACGGCCAGCGTCACCGACATGTTCGGGAAAACGACGCTGTCCTCGAGGGGGATCAGCAGCAGTTCGGACAAAGCACTCTCCTTGTTCACTTCAAGTGTTGTAGCAGATACAACGCCTGAAGCGCTGCTGCATTCCCGGCGGTTCTCTACGTCATCGGCACCGAGACTCGAAGCGCCGGGGCGACCCGGCCGAGGATCTCCCCCAACGAGTCGCCGGTCGCCGTGATCCCGTGGTTGCGGAGGCCGATCACCGCGTGTGCGGGGTCGGGCTCTTCTGCCAGAGCCGCCGCGACGCTCTCGGCCAGCTCCTCGGTGCCGCAGGGGAAGTTGAAGTCGGTGGTCGTGATCCCGTCGAGCCACGCGTGGACGTGCAGGATCGCCCCGACGTCGGGGTGCGCCTGGTAGATGAGCCAGTGCTCGATCGCGTCGACCGAGACCCGCCGCGGCTCGCCGCCCGGCGGCACGGAGAGCACGATGCGCGCGCGGGCCGCGTCGTAGTCGGAGACGAGCAGGATGTCCCGGCCGGGCGCCTCGAGGCGCGACTTGTCGACACCCGACGCGCTCATCCAGAAGCGGCGGTCGTCGAGGCGCTCCGACAGGTTGCCGTAGGAGAGCCCGCCGATCCCGTAGAGCCGCTTCACGTGCCGGAGGTCGCGCTCGTCGAGCAGCTCCTCGATCGGAAACGGTGCGGGCAGGAGGCCGAGCTCGGCGATCTGCGCTCCGGCGGCCTTGATGCTCTCCGTGTGGGCATCGCCCTCCCAGAGCGCGGGCTCGAGGTCGGGCCGGAACTCGTTGTCGATCACGAGCTTGGACGTCGCGAGCGGGAGCAGGCGGTCGAGCACGGCGGCTGCAAGCGGGGAGCCGGCCACGCTGTAGACGCCGCGCTCCATCGTCGTGAACCAGACCACGTCGCCCGCGTGGGCGAGCACGATGTTCGCGAGGGAGCGGACGAGGAGCGGATAGGTGGCAGCGAGCACGTCCGCCTCGTCGGGCGGCGCGTCGACGATCGTCGCGGCGTACGTGCCGCGCGACCGGCGCCGGAACGGGCGCGGGCTCTCGGGGTCGACGGCATTGAGGACGAGCTTGGCGTCGTCGACGTCGGGGACGCGGGTGAAGCCGCGGTCGCGGAGCTCCGCGTCGAGCTGGTCGAGGAGGGCGGCGAGGGCAGGAGACGGCCGGCCGCCGACGAGGATCGCATAGGTCATGCGGGGACCGTGCCGCGCCCCGGCGGGCACGACATCGGTGGGAACTACGAGTCCAGTGCGGCCGCCTTGCCGGCGCAGTCGTACAGCGTGGCGCCGGTGCCGCCGCCCCAGGCCGACGAGTCGACGGCGGTGCAGACCGACTCGACCTTCGACACGGTCGCGTTCGCCGTGCCGAAGCCGAAGCCCGGGCCGCCCGAGCCACCCGAGCCGCCGAGCAGGAAGTAGCGCGCCTCACCGCTCGCGAGGAGCTGCGCGAGGTACGAGGGCGCGAGCACGGTCTCACGGCCGGTGAAGCCGCCCATCGCAGCCACGCGCTTGCCCGCGACGACCGAGTCGGCCGCCTCCTCCTCGCTCGAGACGACGAGCGCGAAGCGCGTGCCGGCCCGGTGGGCCTCCGCGTAGGCGAGGGCGGCGTCGATGTCGCCCGCGCCGCCGCCGCCGAGCGCGTTCGCGAAGCCGGCGCCGCGGCTCTCGAAGTTCGGGCCGGCGCCCGGGAAGACGCCGCTCACGGGCGTCAGCAGCGTCGACTGCGCCCAGGCCGCCGGCGCCGCGAGGAAGCCGGCGAATGCGACGGCGAGCGCGGCGGCGGCGACGGCGCCGCGGCGACGCCACTCGGGGAAGACGGCGAGCGCGACAAGGCCGGTGCAGGCGAGCACCGCTGCGGCGACGACGATCTGGACGAGCCACGGCCGATAGCCGCTCCGGTCGAGCAGCGTG
The DNA here is from genome assembly GCA_963840365.1 of uncultured Thermoleophilia bacterium. Taxonomy (GTDB): domain Bacteria; phylum Actinomycetota; class Thermoleophilia; order Gaiellales; family Gaiellaceae; genus PALSA-600. The sequence goes on from CAWIYQ010000001.1 coordinate 51,469, forward strand.
ATCTGGAGCCAGGCGGTGAAGACGACGGCCAGGAGCGGAGGACCGACCCAGGGCCCCGCGCGCCGAGCGTCGCGGAAGAGCGACACCGCACCGATGCCCGCGAGCGCGCACGCCGCGGGTGCGAGCGCGGAGACGTAGTAGGTGTGGACGATCCCGGCAGAGATGCTGAGGATCCCGGCCGCCGTCACGAACCAGCCGCCGACGATCAGCAGCGGCCCGAGCTGCGAGCGGCGCCGCCGCCACGCCCAGATCGCGGCCGAGCACCCGCCGACGACCGCGAGCGGCAGCAGCCACGCGATCTGGTCGCCGAGGGCGTCGTTGAGAAGCCGGAAGAGGCCGGGCGTCCCGGAGAAGACGCCGCCGATGCCGTTCGAAGACGTGCCGCCGGTCTGCCCGTCGACGCGGCCGAAGCCGTTGTAGCCGAAGAGGAGGCTGAGGGCGCTGTTGTCGCTCGTGCTGCCGAGCCACGGCCGGTCGGCGGCCGGCGTCAGCTCGACGGCGGCGATCCAGGCGCCGCCGACGACGAGCAGCACACCGCCCGCGGCGAGCAGGTGAAGGAGCCGGGTCGCGAGCCGCAGCCGGGCGAAGAGGAGGTAGGCGAGCGCAAGCCCGGGCACGACGAACGCGGCGACGAGCATCTTCGTCTCGAAGGCGAGCCCGACGAAGGCGGCGCTCGTGAGTAGGAAGCGGAGGCGCGACTGCTCGACCGCCCGTGCACCGGCCCACGCCGCACAGACGAGCAGGAACACGAACAGCGCATCCGGGTTGTTGTCGCGGTCGATCGCGACCGACACCGGCGTGACAGCGAGCGCGAGCGCCGCCGCCAGGCCCGCCACGCGCCCGAAGTGCCGCGCCACGAGCAGATACAGCACCCACACCGCGCCGACTCCCGCGAGCGCCTCCGGGACGAGGATCGCAGGACCGGAGAAGCCGAAGAGCTTCGCGCTCGCCGCCTCGACCCAGAGCGCGAGCGGAGGCTTGTCGACCGACACGAGGCCGCCGCGGTCGAACGACGTCCAGAGGAAGAGGTGCCAGCTCGAGAGCATCGAGCGCACGGCGCCGGCGTAGTAGGTGTTCGCGAAGCCGTTGCGGTCGATGCGGACGAGGTCGAGCGTCGCCGCGAGCACGAGGATGCCGGCGAGCGCGAAGCGGTGCCAGTGGTCGGCGAGCGCGCGCGGCACGGTGCCGCTGCGCCGCTCGACCTCGATCGCGCCAGCGCTCACATTGCCGGCGCGGGCTCGAGCAGCTCGCCTTCCCCGCGCCAGAAGGAACGGCGAACGCGCCAGAGTCCCTGCAGGTCGGCGGCGATCGTCGGCACGAGATCGACGCGAGAGTCGAGATCCTCGATCCAGTCGACGGGCACCTCGTGAATGCGCAGGCCGTTGCGCTCGCCGAGCAGGAGCAGCTCGGTGTCGAAGAACCAGCCGTCGTCGGCGACGAGCGGCACGAGCCGCCGAGCCACGTCGGCTCGAATCGCCTTGAAGCCGCACTGCGCGTCGCTGAAGCCGGCGCGGAAGCCGGCGTGAATGAGCGTGTTGTAGCCGCGCGAGAGGATCTCCCTCTTCACCCGGCGGCGGATGTGCGCGCCGTGACCGAGGCGGGTGCCGATCGCCAGCTCGCTGTGCCCGGACATGATCGGCGCGACGAGCGGCAGGAAGCTGGTCAGGTTCGTCGAGAGGTCGACGTCCATGTAGGAGACGACGTCGGCGCTCGAGCCGAGCCACGCCGTGCGCAACGCGAGCCCGCGCCCCTTTCGATCGATGTGCAACCCGGTGATCTCACGGTGCTCGGCCTCGAGCTCGCGTGCGATCGCCGGCGTCGCGTCGGTGCTCGCGTTGTCCGCGATCACGACGCCGCACGCGAACGGGAACTCGTCCCGGAGGTAGCCGAGCAAGAGCTCGACGTTCGACCGCAGCGCGCGCTCCTCGTTGTAGACGGGGATGACGATCTCGACGGCCTGCAGGTTCGCGTTCATGCCACGAACACTCGAGGCCGAGGCTAAGCCGCACCTCTGGCCGTGCTGTGAGGGTGCTGTGGCCCGTTTCTCCGATGGGTTTCACAGCACCCTGAGAGGATCCTCTTAGGCGACCGGGCAACGATGCGCGCATGGACATCTCGCGCAACAGGAAGCTCGGCGTGGCCGCAGTGGTCGTCGTTGCCCTCGCCGCCGGCGGAGCCGCTCTCGCGGCCGGGAAGCTGCACGGCTCGAGCGGATCGAGCTCGGGCCTGCGCGGGGGGCCGCCCGGCTTCTCGGGCAGCGCTCCTTCGGGCTCCTTCAACGGCCCGCGCCGGTTCGGCTACGGGTCGGGAGGTTTCCGCCCCCGCGACGGCGACGGCGGCTTCGGCGGCGGTGGCGGCCCGTTCGGCGGACTAAGCGCAGCGTCGAGCTATCTGGGTCTCTCGACCAGCCAGCTGATGACGCAGGTCGCGGCCGGCAAGACGCTTGCGCAGATCGCGAACGCCACGAGCGGCAAGTCCGCAAGCGGGCTGATCGATGCGATGGTGGCCGCTCAGACAAAGCAGCTCGATCAGGCGGTCTCGAACGGTCGGCTGACGAAGTCGCAGGCCGAGCAGCTCGAGTCGAACCTGAAGGCGCGGGTCACGTCGATGGTCAACGGCACCTTCGGGCCGGGCCGCGGCGGGTTCGGCAACCGTCCCGACGGTCAGGGCGGCTTCGGGTACGGCGGCCCGCAGGGGTCGCCACCGAGCGGCACGAGCACGACGCCGGCGACGCACATCTGAGCCCGGATCTCCAGCTACGAAGCTCGACCAACGGCGGCGCTGTTCGCAACAGGTGTCAGACACCTCTAGGTGTCTGACACCTTCCCGGCCCGGCGCGCGAGCTCGTCCTCGACCGTCGCGATGTCGAGGCGCGGCGCTGTTCGCAACAGGTGTCAGACACCTTTAGGTGTCTGACACCTTCCCGGCCCGGCGCGCGAGCTCGTCCTCGACCGTCGCGATGTCGAGGCCGCGTGCGGCGAGCAGCACGTAGAGGTGGTAGACGAGGTCGGCCGCCTCCTCGACGACGCGCTCGTCGGTCTCGTCGAGCGCGGCGACCGTGAGCTCGACCGCCTCCTCGCCGACCTTGCGGGCGACGCCGCCGAGGCCGCCGTCGAGCAGCTCCGTCGTGTACGACCCCTCCGGCCGCTCGAGCGCCCGCTCGCTGATCGTGCGCCAGAGCGCCGGCGCGAAGCAGCAGACCGAGCCGGTGTGACACGTCGGGCCCGCGGGCGGACGCGCAGGAGCAGCGCGTCGCCGTCGCAGTCGTCGCGCAGCTCGTCGACGGCGAGCGTGTTGCCGGACGTCTCGCCCTTGCGCCAGAGCTCGCTGCCGCGAGCGGCTCCAGAACCATGCCTCGCCGGTCTCGCGGCGTGCGCCGCTCGGCCTCCGCGTCCATCCAGGCGAGCATCAGCACGCGGCCGCTCGCCGACGTCCTGCACGATCGCGGGCCTCAACTCCATCGCACGCGGCACCCCCAGCTCGCGCAGCTCGGCCCGCAGCGAGGCGAGCCGGTCCGGATCCTCGTGCAGGATCGACGCGAGGAGCGCCGCCTGCGCCACCTCGAGCGCGTCGGCGACGTGCTCGGCACCGCCCGCACCGCCCGAGGCGATCACCGGCACGTCGACGGCCTCGGCGACCGCGCGCGGTCAGCTCGAGGTCGTAGCCCGCACGCGTCCCGTCGGCGTCGATCGACGTCAGCAGGATCTCGCCCGCCCCGCGCTCTCCGCCTCGCGCGCCCACTCGACGGCGGCGCGGCCGGTCTCGGTCGTTCCGGCACGCGAACGCACGCGGCCGCCCTCGGCGTCGATCGCGACCACGACCGCCTGCGAGCCGAGGCTCTCGGCGAGCTCCGTGATCAGCTCCGGCCGCGCGAGCGCGGCGGAGTTGACCGAGACCTTGTCGGCGCCCGCGGCGAGCAGCTCGTCGGCGTCGGCGACGCGGCGGATGCCGCCGCCGACCGTGAACGGGATCGCGAGCTGCTCGGCGACCCGGCGCACGAGCTCCGACGAGCGTGTCGCCGCTCCTCGAGCGTCGCCTTGACGTCGAGGAAGACGAGCTCGTCGGCGCCGCGTCCGAGTAGGCGGCACCGAGCTCGACCGGGTCGCCGACGTCGCGCAGCCCCTGGAAGTTGACGCCCTTGACGACGCGCCCGCCGGCGACGTCGAGGCACGGGATCAGGCGCGGGAGAGGCACAGTCGCCTCCTCCAGGTAGCGCGCCCCGGCGGCGCCGCTCTTCTCGGGGTGGAACTGGCAGCCGAGGAACGAGCCCGAGCGCGCCTCGGCGACGATCCCCTCCGACCACGCGGTCGCGCAGGGCGTCTCGGCGGCGTAGGAGTGCGCGAAGTAGAACGGCCGCGCTCGCCGACCTCCGCCCAGCCCATGCGCGGCACGCGCCCGCCGCGGAGGCGGACCGACCGCCCCGGGAGGAGGCCGAGCCCGTCGACGCCGCCGTCCTCCTCGGACTCCTCGAGCGCGAGCTGGAGCCCGAGGCAGATGCCGAGCATCGGGCGCCCGTCGGCGAACCGCGCGCGGAGCGCCTCGTCGTGGCCGCGGGCACGGAGGTCGTCCATCGCGGAGCGCGCCGAGCCGACGCCCGGCAGCACGGCGAGGTCGGCGCCGGCGACGTCGTCGACGAGCTCGGCGCCGAGCCGCCGCAGCGCGATCTCGACCGAGCGCATGTTGCCGGCGCGGTAGTCGCAGATCGCGACCTTCACAGGAGCCCCTTCGTCGACGGAAGCCCTGAGGTGTCCTGCCGCACCGCGAGTCGCAGCGCGCGGCCGACCGCCTTGAACGCCGCCTCGGCGACGTGGTGCGCGTCGCGGCCGGTCGCCTCGACGTGGATCGCCACCCGCGCCGCCTGCGCGAGGCTGCCGAGGATGTGGCCGGCCAGGCCCGGGTCGTGCTCGAGACGAAGCTCGGCGTACGGCCGGCCGCCGAGGTCGACGGCGGCGCGGGCGAGCGCGTCGTCCATCGGCACGACGGCGTCGCCGTAGCGGGCGATGCCGCGCCGGTCGCCGAGCGCCTGGTCGAGCGCCTCGCCGAACGCGAGCGCCGCGTCCTCGACGGTGTGGTGGTCGCCGGTCTCGAGGTCGCCGGTCGCCCTCGAGGACGAGGTCGAGGCCGGCGTGGAAGGCGAGCTGCTCGAGGAAGTGGTCGTAGATGCCGGCGCCGGTGTGCGACGCGCACGCGGCTCGCGCCGTCGAGCGCGAGCCGCACGGCGATGCGGGTCTCGGCGGTCGCGCGCAGCACGCGGCTCGGCGGCCGCCGGCCGCGGCGACCGGCGCCGGCCGGTCGAGGAGCCGGGCGAGCGTCTCGACGAGGAGGTCGTCGTCCTCGCGGTCGCGGATCGTGATGCGGATCCCGCCGTCGTAGGCGCGCACGACGAGCCCCTGCCGCAAGCAGCGCGTCGCCGAGCGCGCGCCCGTCGTCGACCGGGACGAAGAGGAAGTTCGTGTGCGACGCGAGCGGCTCGAGCCCGAGCGCGCGGAGCGCGGCGGCGAGCCGCTCGCGCTCCTCGATCACCGGCGCGGACGTCGGGCGGCGAGGCGAGCGCGGCGACCGCGAGCGTCGGCCGACGAGCGTCGAGACCGGCGCCGGCGCCTGCCGCGCGTTCAGCTCGGCGGCGACGTCGCGCGAGGCGAGCGCGTAGCCGATGCGCGCACCGGCGAGCGCGAAGGCCTTCGAGAACGTCCGCAGCACGATCGACGCCGTCGTCGAGCAGCGGCGACCGCGGTCTCGCCGCAGTACTCGAAGTACGCCTCGTCGACGACGAGCGGCCGCGCGTCGGGCAGCGGCACGCAGCTCGCCGGTCGGGTTGTTCGGGCGGCAGGTGAAGGTGAGCGACCGGGTCGTCGTCGCCGACCTCGGCGCCCGGCGAGCTGCGCGGCGATCCGGTAGAGCGGGTAGGTCGGCGCCTCGGGGATCGCGATCGTGTCGCCCGGGCCGGCGAAGCAGCGCGCGCAGAGCAGGATCAGGTCGTCGGCGCCGGCGCCGAGCACGACGTTCTCGGGCTCGACGCCGTTGTAGTCGGCGATCGCGCGGCGAAGCTCGCGGTAGCCGCCCGGCGGGTAGCCGCTGACCCGGGCGAGCGCGCCGGCGATCGTGCCGGGCCGCGTCGAGGGGAGCGGCAGCGGCGGCGTGTTCTGGTCGAAGCGGAGCACCTGCGACGGGTCGATGCCGGCGAGGCGCGCGACCTCGTCGGTCGGCGGCGCCCACGTGTAGGCGCGGAACTCGGGCGCGAGCGCCTTCATCGCCGCACCGCCTCCGCGTGCGCGGGCATCCCCTCGGCGGCGGCGAGCGCCTCGACCGTCGGCCGGATCCGCGCGAGCCCCTCGGCGTGAGCCGCTGGATCGTGACCGGCTTGAGGAACGTCTCGAGGCCGAGCCCGCCGACCGAGCGCGCCCAGCCGCTCGTCGGCAGGACGTGGTTGCCGCCGGTCGCGTAGTCGCCGGCCGCGACCGGCGACCACGGGCCGACGAAGACCGCGCCGGCGTTGCGCACCGTGTCGGCGGGCGCCTCGGCGTCGCCGAGCAGCACGAGGTGCTCGGGCGCGATCGCCTCGGCCTCCTCGAGCGTCTCGACGACGCGGCAGACGGCCTCGTGGCCGTGCTCGCGCCTGCGCGGCGAGCTCGAGCTCGACGAGCCGCGGGTCGCCGTCGCCGAGCGACGACGACCTCGGACGGCCCGCCGGGCAGGTCGATCGCACGTCGCGCCAGACCTCGAGCTTCGCCTCGTTCACGTAGGCGTTCCCGGGCCGACGATCTTGTCGACGCGCTCGGACGTACGCGAGCCAGCCGATCGCCTGCGGCCCGCCGAGCGCCCAGACCTCGTCGATCCCGAGCAGCCTCGGCCGCGGCGGCGATCGAGCCCGGCGCCGGCGGGCGGCGTGCAGACGACGATGCGCTCGCACGCCGGCGACCTGCGCCGGCACGGCGCACATGACGAGCGTCGAGACCAGGTTGCGCGGCACGTAGACGCCGACCGTGTCGAGCGGCACCCAGCGGCGCTCGAGCACGACGCCCGGCTCGACCTCGAGCGACGACGTCGGCGGGCCGCTGCGCCTCGTGCCAGCGGCGCGACGCGGTCGGCGAGCTCGAGGAGCGCCTCGCGCGGGAGCGTCGCCGGCTCGGCTCGGCGCGCGCCGGCTCGACGCCGTCGAGCTCGAGCGCCCACCTCCGGACCGCCTCGATCGCCCTCGTCCTTGATCTCCGCGACGATCGTCACGAACCATCCGCTCGACGGGCACGACCAGGATCGACGAGCGCGCCCGCCGCCTCGAGCTCGGGCAGCAGCCGCCAGACCTCGGCCGCCGGGACGAGCGCGTGCACGGCGACCATGCCGCTCCTCGGCGAGCGGCAGCACGCTCGGCGAGCGCGAGCCGACGATGCGCGCAGATCTCGGGTCGAGCGCCGACTCGGGCGCGTTCAGCATCAGGTAGCGGTGCGCGCCGCGCCTCGACGACGGCGCGCATCATCGCGACGAACGGCTCCGCGTCGGCGCCCTCGCCGGCCGATCAGCACGGCCTGCGACTCGAGCAGCACCCCGAGCGAGCGCAGCCCGTTCGTGCGCAGCGTGTTCCCCGACGAGACGAGGTCGACGATCGCGTCGGCGAGGCCGAGCCGCGGCGCGATCTCGACCGAGCCGGTGACGTCGACGAGCTCACCTCGCCCGGCAGCAGCTCGCGCGTGAGGCGCGGGATAGACGGTCGCGACCGTCGCGCCGTCGAGGTCCGCGATCGTCTGCACCGTCGACTCCGCGGGCACCGCCGCCTCGAGCCGGCACGAGCCGAAGCCGAGCGTCAGCAGCTCGCGCACGTGCGCGCCGCGCTCGCGCACGAGGTCGATGCCGGTGATCCCGCAGTCGACGACGCCGTCCTGCACGTACTCGGGGATGTCGGCCGCGCGCACGAGCAGCACGTCGACCGGCGCGTTCCGGCACGGGAACGCGAGCGCCCGCTCGCCGGGCTGCTCGGGCCCGAGGCCCGCATCCTCGAGCAGCGGGAACGACGGCTCGCGCAGGCGTCCCTTGACCGGGACGGCGATCGTCAGGCGGTCCTCGCGGTCGAGCGCCAGCCGGTAGCCGCCCTCGCCGTGGCGCAGCCAGTGCGCCACCCGCGTCACCGTCGTCGTCGACGCGTCCGTCCGCTGCGCGATCTCCAGGTACGGCAGCCCCCGCTCCACGAGCCGCGCCACCTCCCAGCGGTGCGCCATCGCCTCCAGCTCCGACGAGCGTGCAGAGATCCCGGAGGAACGCCTCCACCTCCTCCCGCGTCTCCAGCGACGAGGATCGCCTCGAAGAGCTCTCGCATCTCCTTCGTCCGCCATGAATGTCGCCCGTCCCGATCGGTTCGTGCCATGCGCGATCATGTTAGCACGTTAACATGGCAGTATGTGGCTCGACGGCCCCATCGAAGTGATACCTGCCGTCGACGTGCTCGGCGACGAGGCCGTGCGCCTGCATCGGGGCGACTACGACGCGGTCGTCGAGCGCGCCGACGAGCCCGTCGCGCTCGCGGCGCGGTGGGTGGCGCGCGGGCGCGGGCCGAATCCATCTCGTCGATCTCGACGGCGCCCGCTCCGGCCGGGTGCGCCCCGAGCTCGTCGCGGCGGTCGTCGCCGCGGTGGGCGCGCCGGTGCAGGCCTCGGGCGGCATCCGCACCCTCGCCGACGCGAGGGCCCTGCTCGACGCGGGCGCCGACCGAGTCGTCGTCGGCACCGCCGCCTGCCCCGATCCGGCCCCGTGGCTCGCGCTCGGCGACGCGGTCGTCGTCGCGCTCGACGTGCGCGACGGCGAGGTGCGGACGACGGGCTGGACGCAGGGCACCGGGCTCGCCTTCGCCGACGCGCTCGAGCGGGCGGCCGGCGCGCGCGTGCTCGTGACCGCGATCGACCGCGACGGCACGCTCGCCGGCCCCGATCTCGACCTCGTGCGCGAGGCGGCGCGGCACGGCCTCCGCGTCCTCGCGGCCGGCGGCGTCCGCTCGCCCGCGGACGTGGCGGCGCTCGCCGCCGCGGGCGCCGAGGCGGCGATCGTGGGCCGGGCCCTTCTGGTACGGCCCCCCGAAGTGCCGTAGGATCCACGGGTTTCTCGCGAACGAAAGGGGAGTGGGGCGATGAGGCTCAGACTTCTGTTGTTCGCCGTTGCCGTTCTCGGCCTGAGCGTCTGGGCTACGAGTGCGACGGCCGATCCGACTGCCGGTCCGCCGATCTGTTCGAGTGCGGGCACGGCTCTGTCAGGTCCGTACCAGAACCTCACGGTGACGGGCAATGCATACGTCCCTGCCGGGGACACGTTGAGCGTCAGGCACAACCTGACGCTTGCGCCGGGCTCCTGCCTCGACGCGTTCAGTCTCAGCACGGTCACCGTCGGCGGCGACGTCCTCGTCGGGCGTACGGCGACCCTGGCCCTCGGGTGCTCTCCCGGCGCGCTCGGGCCTCCGTTCCCGCAGCCGCCGTGCTATCTGAGCACGACGACCGACTGGGTCGGCGGCAACATCATCGCCGATCATGCGATGACGATGTACCTCACCGACGTCACCGTCCGGGGCAACGTCATCTCGGTCGGCGGCGGCCCTGGGAGGACGCTCGACCCGTACATCAACTTCCCGATCAAGGAGAACACGATCGGTGGGAGCCTGATCGTCGAAGGCTGGCAGGGAGCATGGTTCGGCGCGCTCCGGAACCACGTCTCGGGGAACGTGCTCCTCGTCCGCAACACCGGCCTGACGACCGGCGATGACGGCACGCCCGACTCCACCGAGGTCGCGGACAACACCGTCGGCGGCAGCCTGGTCTGCCTGGGCAACAACCCGGGGGCCCAGGTCGGGGACAGCGGCGGTGGGCCCAACATCGTCGCCGGGCTCAAGCTCGGCGAGTGCGCCGGCCTCTGAGCTTGCGACGACCGGATGGTGGGGCGGCGCAGGCCGCCCCACCATCGTCGCCTCCCCTCAGGCCGTGACGAGCGCGAGATCCTCCTTCAGCGCCGCGAGATCGAAGCCGTTCGGCGCCCGGTCGCCTTCGAGGAAGTCGCGCGAGAGGATGCAGTACGCCTCGTCGACGTAGCGATCCCAGAAGCGCCACGTCAGCTCCTTCGGCGCGCCCCATGTGATCACCGTCAGCACCGACTCGTCGTAACCGGCGACGTCGACCGCGTGGCCGCCCCACGAGCCGGGCCGCGCATCGCCGGTGAACGACCCCGTCCAATCCCAGACCTCCTGCTCCTGCGCCGTGATCGGCAGGGCGAGCCCGATGTAGAGGCCGCCGAAGAGCCATGCCGCGGCGCGAACGAGGGCGTGGTCGCGAATCGAGACGGAGGCGAACGCGGCGATGCGATGACGGCCGACGCCGTGCTCGCGCCAGTCCTTGAGCACGTCGAGCTCGACGGCCCCCTCCTCCCCGGTCTGCGGGTCGACGATCTTGACGCGGTCGAACGCCGTGAGCACCGCCGACTCGCTCACCTCGACCGCCGTGCCGCGGCCGGCGGCGGTCCACGCCTCGATCATGTGGCCGGCGGCGGCGATCGTGCAGTCGCCGATCCGATCGTTGCCGTACATCGGCCAGTCGGGGACGTGCGCGGTCAGGTCGAGCGTCACCGGCGGCGGCGGGAGCTTGGAGACGTCGACGTAGCGCGCGAGCCGCAGCGTGCGCACGTCGGTGCGTACGGGCAGCTTCCCGAGTCTGTAGGCGGCGAGCGTGGCGGGGGTCATGCGGAGCCTCCTCCCGAACGGGCGCCGCAGTGACCGAGCGAATCTAAACCGCGGCGCCGTCCTCTGCAACCCTCGTCCACACGGAGACGTGCGACTCGCTCGTCGCCGTGAACGGCTCGTGCTTCCAGCCCGCGAAGCGGCCGGCGAGCCGCATCCCCGCCAGGCGCGCCATCAGGTCGAGCTCGGCAGGCCACGCGTAGCGGAACGGCACCGACCGCTGCTCCCAGGCGTCGCCGCGCTTGGTGAAGTGGTGCGAAACGAGGCCCTGATCGACCACCTCGTACTCGTCGAAGCCGAGATGGCGCTCGCTCACGTCGAACGGCCTGAACGTCTCGCCGAAGGGGAGCCGCTGCAGGTCCGGGACCATCACCTCGACGACGAATGCGCCGCCCGGCTCGAGGTGCGCGGCGACGTTGCGGAAGCAGGCGACCTGCTCCTCCTGCGTCGTCAGATTCATGATCGTGTTGAAGACGAGATACGCGACGCGGAACCGGCGGTCGACGCGCGTCGTCGCGAAGTCGCCGATCGTGACGCCGATCGCGTCGGCGCCGGGCTTCGCGCGCAGCCGCTCGACCATTGCGGCCGAGAGGTCGATCCCGTGAACGGGCACGCCGCGTCGCGCGAGGGGCAGCGCGATCCGGCCCGTCCCGATGCCGAGCTCGAGGGCCGCGCCGTCGCCGGCCAGCTCAGCGAGGAAGTCGACGACCGGGTCGATCGTCTCGGGCGCATGGAGCTCCGAGGCCTCGTCGTCGTAGCGCGACGCGACGGCCTCGCCGAAGTGATCTTCAGGCATGGTCGGCCGCCCACATCGAGAGCAGCCCACGGTAGTGGGCGACGAACTGCTCGTGCTCGTGGGCCGGGAAGGTCGCGTGCACCGTGTCGATCAGCACGCGGTCGAACTCGGGCGAGGTGAACCAGGCGTGGGCGACCTCGTCGAGGTGCGGCAGGTGCCGCTCGCAGAACTCGCGGTAGGCGTCGACCTGGAAATAGTCGTCGGCGAGCTCGCGGTAGCGGGCGAGCTTCTCCTCGTAGCCGAGATCGTCGCGGTCGCCCCACTCGAAGTAGTCGCGCGAGTTCTGGTTGATGTGCATCTCGCGGCGCGTGACGGCACAGAAGGCACACCAGCGGACGAGTGCGGTGATCGCCCACGGGAAGTAGTAGTGCAGCGAGGTGAGCGCGACGTCGGGCGAGGCATTCGCGTAGTCGATCGGGTACGCGACGCCGTCCTTGACGATCGTCTCGCACGAGTTGAACTCCCAGCGGAAGAACGCGTTGACGAGCCGCGAGATGCTGACGATCTCGTCGCCGAGCTCGGGCGTCAGGAACTCGTGCCTGACCTGGTAGCGGTCGTGCATCGGCTTGCCGGGGTCGAACCACATCGACATCGTCTCGGCGCCGATCGAGAGCGAGCGGACGAACACGTCGAAGCCCTCGAGCGCCGTCTGCAGGTGCATCATCCGCTCGCCCGACTCGTCGTAGCGCGCCCGCAGCTCCTCCGCCGAGCCGACGCGCGAGACTCCCACCCACTGGCCGCCGTCGAACGGCTTCATGTAAAGCGGGTAGCCGACGTTGCGGGCGATCTCGTCGAGGTCGAACGGCCGGTTGTAGCGCTCGGCGGTGGGCTGGAAGCGCGGGTTCGCCGGCGGCACCTTGTGCGGGATCAGCCACGTCTCGGGCACCCGGATGCCGAGCCGCATCAGCGCGCAGTAGGCGGAGTGCTTCTCCATCGCCTGGAACGTGAACGGGTTGTTGAGGAGGTAGACGTCGTCCATCAGCGACACCTTCTTCAGCCAGGCGCGCGGCAGGTCGTACCACCAGGCGAGTCGGTCGATCACCAGGGCGTAGGGCGGCTTCGCGCGCAGGTCGAACGGCTCGATCGCAATGCGCTCGGTGCGCAGCTCGTGCCCGTCGACCGGGCCGAGGCGCCCGACGATCGCCTCGAACGCCGACGGCCAGTCCTCCTCGGTGCCGAGGAGCAGCCCGATCAGGAGCTCAGACACAGCGAGGTAGATGATGGGCGATCTGGGCGCGCCATGACGGCCAGTCGTGCGGCACGTCGTGGCCCCAGAGGTCGACCTCGTGCGGGATGCCCTTCTCGGCCAGCAGCCCGCCGAAGCGCCTCGTCGACTCGAGCGCGCCGGTCGTGTCCTCCCACTGCCCCTGCCCGCAGACGAGGAGCAGCGACGCGTGCCCGCGCAGCCAGTCGAGATGCTCGCCGCCGAGGTTCGCGACGTAGTCCATCGGGTTCGAGAAGTAGACGGCGTCGCCGCGCTCGCCGCCGCCCTGCACGGCGACGTCGTAGACGCCGCTGAGACAGAGCGCGAGCGGGAAGACGTCGGCGCGCTTGAGGCAGAAGTTGGCCGCGTGGTAGGCGCCGAACGAGGTGCCGGTGACGACGGCCTCGTGCGTGTGCGAGTCGGCCTGCACGAACGGGAGCAGCCGCTCGAGCACCCACCACTCGTAGTGGCCGTGGCGCCGCGCGCGCTCCTCGAGCGGCAGATCGCGGCGCGTCCAGCTCTCGCGGTCGTACGACGGCGCGCAGTAGAGCTTGAGCCGTCCCTCCTCGAGCAGGCCCGAGAGTGCGTCGACCATGCCACGCGACTCCCAGTCGTACGGCTCGCCGTCCTCGGACGGGAACGCGATCACCGGCCGCCCGTAGTGGCCGTGGGCGACGAGCGTGCCGCCGTCGATCTCGACGACGCGCCTCACTCGGCGGCCTCGATCAGCGCCGGCAGGGCCGGGTCGAAGCCGTCCCGCCAGCAGGTCCAGTTGTGCGCGTCGGGAACCTCGGTGAGCCAGGCGGCGTATCCGTGCGCCTGGAGCGCGCGGTGCAGGGCGCGGTTGTTCGCGAGGTTCTCCTCGGCCGTGCCGCTCGTCATCGCCACCGGGATCGGTTTGCCCGCGTTGGCGCCGCGCAGCACCCCGCCGACGAAGCGGGTGATCCGGGCGTAGCGGGGGAAGCTCGACTCCTGCTTGTCCGAGCGCTGCCGGAAGAAGCTGCCCGACTGGAGCATGAGCCCGTCGAAGAGCCGCGGATGTCGTACGTGGGCGTGGAGCATCGCGAGCGCGCCGAGGCTCGCGCCCATGCCGATCCGGCGGGCGTGCGGAACGCGGCGCGCGAGCTCCGGTACGAGCTCGCGGGCGAGCGCGGCCGAGTAGAGCGCGGAGGCCGAGTAGGTCTCGTTGCGGTCGACCGGCTCGAGCAGCGCCGCGTGCAGTGGCGGGATGCGCTCCTCCCAGCTCATCGCGTCGAGGAAGCGCGTCAGCCCGGAGTAGCGCGCGTACTCCGGCCCGTCGTGGACGACGAGGAGCGGCGCGTCCGCGCCGGGCGGCTCCGGGGTGCGGTAGATCAGCGCCCGGACGCGGGCGACGAGCCGGCGGCAGCGAAGCTCGACCTCCTCGACCGGGCCCGGGTCGGCGATCGAGTCGAGCCACGCCGGCGGCGTGTACTCGGGCCATTCGACGACCGACTTGGCGCCGAACGGCCCGTCGGCCTGCTTCGGGTTGGCCGGGTCGGGCACGACGGCGCCGTCGAGCGAGAGCAGGTACTCGAGCCGGTTCGCGGCCGGCCGCTCGAAACGCAGGTGCCAGGCACCGTCACGGAAGTGAAACGCCGGCCCGTCGCGAGGGCGCCGCACGTCCTGGTGCAGCGCGACGTGCTCGAGCCGGCGCTCGGCGTCGGGCACGGCGAGCTCCACGGCGTCCGGGAGGACGGCCGCCGGGCTCAGCGCTTCTTCTTCGATCGGTGCTGGCGTGTGCGGATCTTGTACTGCCGCACCTGCTCCTGTCGCAGCAGGTGGTTGCGCCGCACCTCGAGCGCCTCGAGCTCGCGTTGCAGCTTGACGTAGCTCTGCCACCGCTCCGAGGAGAGCGAGCCGTCCGCGAGCGCGTCGCGGATCGCGCAGCCCGGCTCGCGGTCGTGCGCGCAGTCGGAGAACCGGCAGCGCCGAGCGATCTCCTCGACGTCCCCGAACGTCTGGCCGAGGTCGGCGTCCCAGAGCTGCAGCTCGCGCATGCCGGGCGTGTCGAGCACGATCCCGCCGGTCGCGAGGACGATCAGCTCACGGTGCGAGGTCGTGTGCCGGCCGCGCTGGTCGTCGGCCCTCACCTCCTGCGTCGCGAGCAGCTCCTCGCCCGCGAGTACGTTGACGAGCGTCGACTTGCCGACGCCCGACGAGCCGAGCAGCACGGCCGTCTTGTTCGGCGCCAGCAGCGCCCGCAACTCGTCGAGGCCCGCGCCCTCGGGCGCCGACACGGCAAGCACGGGACAGGCGCCGAGCGTGACCGCCTCGGCCTCGGCGAGGAACGGCAGCACGTCGGCGACCAGATCGGCCTTCGTCAGCAGAACGACGGGCTGCGCCCCGCTCTCCCACGCCATCGCGAGGTAACGCTCGAGCCGGCGCGGGTTGAAGTCGAGCGGCAGCGCCTGTGTGAGGAACGCGACGTCGACGTTCGCGGCGAGGATCTGCTCGCGCGTCGCCTGCAACGTCTCCTTGCGGGAGATCGACGTGCGGCGCTCGAGCACCACTTCGACGAGCGTCGTCTCCGGGTCGAAGCCGACCCAGTCGCCGACGGCGGGCAGCGTCTCGTCGCGCACGAGCCGGTTCGCGGCGCTCGCGCGCAACTCTCCGTCCTCGGTCGCGAGGTCGTAGGCGCCACGGTGCTGAACGGCGACGCGGGCGGGGCGCAGCCCGGCGACGCGATGCTCTGCGAACGCGGCTTCCCAGCCGTCGTCCCACCCGAGCCGGTGCAGAAACGAGTCCGTAACCGGAAGTGTCAACCAAAGCTCCTTCGTCCGTTGGCCAGAAGAAACGGGCGCGCGGCCCGCGGCCAAGGACGTCAGGAGACGTCGCGGCGACAGGCGGCGCAGGCGAACGAGACCTCTTCAACCGTCTTCGTCATGTCGCGCCACCTCCTTGTCGTCGCCGGGAAGCCCGGATCATACCCGGGGTACACTGACGGCGCCCGCGGCGCGGTGAGGTTCCGAACCGGGTCAGATCCGGGAGGAAGCAGCCCTAAGGATCCCTCACCGGTGCCGCGGACTTTCCAGGATGACGCCGCCCATCACTGCCGACAGCACGCGCCGCCTCTCGGACGGGAACGAGATCCCGATGCTCGGGCTCGGCGTCTGGCAGACCGAGGACGGCCCCGCCTGTGTCGACGCCGTCCGCTGGGCTCTCGAGGCGGGATACCGGCACATCGACACCGCGCAGGCCTACGGCAACGAGGAGAGCGTCGGCATCGGTCTTCGCGAGGGCGGCGTCCCGCGCGAGGAGATCTTCGTGACGACGAAGTTCTTCCCCCGCCGCGACGACCCGGCGGCCGAGCTCGAGGCGAGCCTGCGGCGGCTGGGCCTGGAGTACGTCGACCTCTACATCATCCATTGGCCGGCCGGCGGACCGCTCTGGGCCTGGCCCGGGATGGAGCGGGCGCACGGACTCGGCCACACACGCTCGATCGGCGTGTCGAACTTCAGCTCCGGCGAGCTCGCCGAAGTGGTGCGGAGCGCCGAGCAGCCGCCTGTCGTCAACCAGGTGCAGTTCAACCCGTTCGCGTACCGCAAGGGACTGTTGGATGCGTGCGAGGCGAACGACGTCGTCCTCGAGGCGTACAGCCCGTTCGGCACCGGCCGTCATCTCGACGACCCGACCGTGGCCCGGATTGCGGAAGCTCACGGCCGGACACCGGCGCAGGTGCTGCTTCGTTGGGGGATCCAGCACGGCATCCCGCAGATCCCGAAGTCCACGCACCGCGATCGGATCGTCGAGAACGCGAGGCTCTTCGACTTCGCGCTCGGTGACGACGACATGCGCGCGCTCGACGCCCTCGACCAGACGGGCGGCACCGATGCCGCCCGCGAAGACAGGTGGTGGCAGGCCTAGAGCCACGGTCGTTTTTGGCTAGAGTCCTTGCCTCAGGGCGCGTAGCTCAGCGGGAGAGCACTCGCTTCACACGCGAGGGGTCGCTGGTTCGATCCCAGCCGCGCCCACTGAACTTGGATCAAGACGAACCGCTCGGTCTTCCGCAAAGACCCGCCTTTACTAAATCGCTGTTATAGTAAAGGGGTGAGCGTCATCTCTCGCAAGAATCAGATCACTCTGCCGGTCGACGCCCTGCGCGCAGCGGGCCTTGAGCCGGGGGACGACGTCCGCGTCGAGGTCGTCGGACCTGGCCGGCTGGAACTCGTTCTCGCGGACGACCTCGTCCAGGAGTTCGCCGGCGTGTTCGACGCCAGCGTCTATCCCGAGGGCTACCTCGACAAGCTGCGACGCGAGTGGCCGTAGCCGTCTTCGACGCAGACGTCCTCATCGCCTACCTCAACAGTGAGGACGCCAACCACACGAAGGCCGTCGAGCGGATGCGCCAAGCACTTGAGCCGGGGACCCGGCGACTCGTCTCGGCAGTCAACTACTCCGAGGTGCTGATCGGGCCACTCCGCCACGCGGGCCCGGCGGGCGCCGACACCGTGGACGCGATGCTCGTCCGCTTCGGCATCGAGACCATCCACGTCGACCTCGCGCTCGCCCGACGTGCCGCCGCAGTCCGCGTACGAACTGGACTGAAGCTGCCGGACGCATATGCCCTCGCCACGGCGATTCACGCCGAGAAGCGTGGCCACGACGACGTCCGCCTCGAGAGCTTCGACGCCAAGGTCACCAAGGCATACGCCGCACTGCATCCGCTCTCACCCGAGATCGGGTAAGGCCTGCTCAGCGGACAGCGATCGCCTCGCCGGCGACCACAGGTCGGTTTGCGCACCGCCGAGTTCCGCCCATCCAGGAAAGCGCTGCAAACCAGGGCGTTCGTAGCCCGGCGGCGGCGACCGACACGGCGACGGGCAGCCCGTTGGAAAGCTCGTGGAAAGGCGGCGCTGCGATGATCCGCAGACCGCTGGATCGCAGGATCTCCCAGCGATCCTTCGTTGCTCTACGACCCACAGTCGGGGGCTTCCGCCATTCGGGCACCGTCGCCGTCACCGACGAGATTGCCGCCTAGCCGGTTGTCGTCTGCCAGCTCACCTTCGCGACCGCGGCGCCGCCGTTCTCGTAGTACTCCACTTTGACCGCATGAGTCCCGGCGGAGAGCGTCGCTGTCGCGGTGTAGGTGGCGGCGCTGGTATCGACCCACTTGTCGATGAGGAGGTTGCCGTCGACGTAGACGCGGATGCCGTCGTCGGCGGTCGCCGTGAACGTGTAGCTGGCGGCGGCAAATGTGAACTGGCCGGTCCAGCGGACGGAGAAGCCGTCGGCGTTCACGCCCGCCGTCGGTGAGCCGGTGCCCCAGTCGTAGTTGATCGCGCTCTCACACTGATCGACGACCGGTGTCCCCGTGAGCGTCATGTTGTTGAAGTACGTCGCCTCGAACTGGGCGCAGTTCCCCGGACTGCCCCCGCCGCCCCCGCCGGAGGTTTGCGTCCAGCTGACCTTCGCGACCGCAGCACCGCCGTTCTCGTAGTACTCGACGTGGACCGTGTGGCTGCCCGCGGTCAGCGTCACCGGAGCGGTGTAGGTGGTCGCCCCCTGATCCTTCCAAGCGTCGATCACCTTGTTGCCGTCGACATAGACACGGATCCCGTCGTCCGCGGTGGCAGTGAACGTGTAGGTACCGGCGCTCGAGAAGCTGAACGAGCCATCCCAGGTCGCGGAGAAACCGTCGGCGTTGACCCCGCTCGCGGGCGAGCCGTTGCCCCAGTCGTAGTTGATCGCGCTCTCACACTGATCAACCACAGGCGTGCCCGACATCGTCATGTTGTTGAAGTACTTCGCCTCGAACTGGGCGCAGTTGCCCGGACTGCCCCCGCCGCCCCCACCGGAGGTCTGCGTCCAGCTGACCTCGGCAACCGCAGCACCACCGTTCTCGTAGTACTCGACGTGAACGGTGTGACTGCCCGCGGTCAGCGTCACCGGAGCGGTGTAGGTGGTCGCCCCCTGATCCTTCCAGGCATCGATCACCTTGTTGCCGTCGACAAAGACACGGATCCCGTCGTCCGCGGTGGCAGTGAAGGTGTAGGTGCCGGCGCTCGTGAAGGTAAACGAGCCGTCCCAGGTCGCGGAGAACCCGTCGGCATTCACACCCGCCACCGGTGCCCCGGTCCCCCAATCGTGATTGATCGCGCTCTCACACTGATCAACCACAGGCGTGCCCGACATCGTCATGTTGTTGAAGTACTTCGCCTCGAACTGCGAGCAGGCCGGACCATTGCTGCCATATGTCGCCGTGTAGGTCTTCGCGGCAGCGGGCGCGGTGATGTTGTGGGTCGCGTCACCGCCGTCCGACCACGACGCGAACGTGTACGACGAGCCACCTGCTGTCTGCGGCGTCACCGCGCTGATCGAGTTGTTGGAGTTCACGATCACGGTGCGCACGAACGGAGTGACCGAGGTCGAGGAGCCGACGGCGAGCGAAAGCCCCGACGGATTCGATGCGAACGTCAGGTCGACGGTCTTGGGGTACAGGTCCACGCTCGTGGTGTTCGTGTTGCCGGCCGAGTCAGTCGCAGTGAGCTGCAGCTCGAGGTACGAGGGGTAGTCGTGGTCGGGCGCGTTGAGGCTGCCGCTGGCGCCGGTCCAGGTCTGGACGAAGTGCGTGTGGCAGTTTCCGACCGTCGGACAGTGATGGATGATGAGCGTCCAGGTCAGCGCCGACGCGGGCAGGGCTCCGTCTTGCGGGTCGGTGGCATGGCCCGAGAACGCGATCGCGTCGCCGACCGCGTAGGTGACCGTCGATGCCGGGCTGTCGATGACCGGCGTCGGCGGGCTGCCGCCTCCGCCGGAGGTTTGCGTCCAGCTGACCTTCGCGACCGCAGCACCGCCGTTCTCGTAGTACTCGACGTGGACCGTGTGACTGCCCGCGGTCAGCGTCACCGGAGCGGTGTAGGTGGTCGCCCCCTGATCCTTCCAGGCATCGATCACCCTGGTGCCGTCGACATAGACACGGATCCCGTCGTCCGCGGTGGCAGTGAACGTGTAGGTACCGGCGCTCGAGAAGCTGAACGAGCCATCCCAGGTCGCGGAGAACCCGTCGGCGTTGACCCCGCTCGCGGGCGAGCCGTTGCCCCAGTCGTAGTTGATCGCGCTCTCACACTGATCAACCACAGGCGTGCCCGACATCGTCATGTTGTTGAAGTACTTCGCCTCGAACTGGGCGCAGTTGCCCGGACTGCCCCCGCCGCCCCCGCCGGAGGTCTGCGTCCAGCTGACCTCGGCAACCGCAGCACCACCGTTCTCGTAGTACTCGACGTGAACGGTGTGACTGCCCGCGGTCAGCGTCACCGGAGCGGTGTAGGTGGTCGCCCCCTGATCCTTCCAGGCATCGATCACCTTGTTGCCGTCGACAAAGACACGGATCCCGTCGTCCGCGGTGGCAGTGAAGGTGTAGGTGCCGGCGCTCGTGAAGGTAAACGAGCCGTCCCAGGTCGCGGAGAACCCGTCGGCATTCACACCCGCCACCGGTGCCCCGGCCCCCCAATCGTGATTGATCGCGCTCTCACACTGATCAACCACAGGCGTGCCCGACATCGTCATGTTGTTGAAGTACTTCGCCTCGAACGTGTCGGCGGCGCAGCTGGGAGGAGGCGGCGGCGGAGGCGGAGGCGTGGTGCCGTAGGTGATGCGGTGGATCGTCCCGTCGTCCATGTCGACGTAGAAGATGTCCCCGTTCGGGCCGGACTCGAGATCGACCGGGTGGCCCGCGCCGCCAACGATCAGCTGAGGGTTCGTGGGGTCGGGCAGTCCGTTGCTCCCCGGAAGGAGCGCCCAGATGCAGTTGCGCGTGTGGTCGGCGAAGAACAGAGCCCCGTTGTAGGCAGCCGGGTAGCTGCTCCCGGTGTAGAACGCCTCGCCCGTGATCGACGAGCCGGCGCCGGTCGGGCAGTTGTCGTTCGGCGCCACGGCGTTGCCGTGGTTGTAGGTGAAGTACGGAGCGACGACGTTCGCGGCCGACAGCGTGCTGCACAGGTTCAGGTTCGCGCTCTGATAGCCGTCTTGCGGCCCACTGCCCTCGTAGCACGGCCAGCCGAAGTTGGCCGTTGGGGTGGAGGTGGGTGAGACGACGCGGTCGATCTCCTCCCAGGTCGACCAGCCGACATCCCCGACCCACAGCTCGCTCGTGCCGGGGCGGAACGTGAAGCGAAACGGATTCCGGAAGCCGTACGCGACGATCCGCGCTGCATTCGCGTCCGCCGCGCCGGCATTCGGGTTGTCGGCAGGTGCCAGGCCGGTCGCCGGATCGACCCGGATCACCGCACCGTTGAGCAGCACCGGCTCGCCGCTCGGACGACGGAAGCTCTGGGACCGCAGCGCCCCACCTTCGGCCGTCGGTGGGGTCTCCGTCCCGCCCGACCCGACCGGCGGATCTCCACACGGGTTCTTCGGGATCGACGACCCGGCGCTTCCACCCGCCTGGCCGTAGTCGGCGAAGTCCCAGCTCGCGCCGTCCCCTCCGCTCGCGTAGAGATCGCCGTCCGGCCCGAAGTTCAAATCGCCGATCGAGTGGCTCGGGAACTGCTGGCACCACTGATCGGTGATCAGCACCTTCGGCGATCCGGTCATCACATCGCCGGCGAGCTGGATGCGAACGAGCCGACCGCTGACCACACATCCGTCGGTGTTCGGGCCCGGCGGAGTGGGGCAGGCGTCGTTCCAGGTCGGCGCCGTGCCGCCGGGCGGAGCATCCGCCGCGTAGAGCAAATACAGATACGGGTTCGTCGGGAAGCTCGGGTCGAGAGCGAGGCCGAGCAGACCCCGGTCCCAGTAGTCGTCAACCTGGGTGCGGAGATCCGCGACCACCTTAGGCGTCGGATCGGTCAGGCTGTCGTAGACCATCACGAGACCGCTCTTCTCGGCCACGAAGATGCGCCCGTCGGCGGCGAAGCGCACATTGACCGGGTTCGCGAGGCCACTCAGGACAACCGAATCGCTGAAACCGTCGGGGAGGGTCGCTGCCGCCGCCATCGCGGATGCCGTCATGGCCTTCGCCTTCGCGCCCAGCGGCGCAACGACCCCATCGCGGCCTGAAAGGAACGGTGGCGGCTGCGACGACGACCGAGACGAATGGGCCGGCACCGAGCCCGGGAAGAGCAACACGAGCAAGACGAGCCCGAACACGCCCACAGCGACGCCACGCCACCGCCGCAAGCGCAAGCTAACGCGTCTCCTGCTTGACACCCTCTCCCCTTAGCCGCAGTTACACATCAGCGTTCCAGCACGGCGCCCGGCTGTCAACGAAGCCGAGGGTAGGTTTTCTCGTGTGCGCTTTGCCTGATCTTGACCGGCGGTTGGGCCTCCGCTTCGATTCGAGTACGGGCCGTCAGCTGGCGGCGTGACATACGAGACGAACGCTGGGCGGCGCTACGGCACTTGAGCTGCTCACCGAAGGAGCGGGGGGATGCACGACCAACGGAGTTCGCGGCGCCTGAGCCGGTGCGCAAGCTGTGCACGAAAGGGTCGGCGTCGGGGAGAGGTGGGCGAGCGAGGTGCTGCTCGGCATCAGCCTCTATGACCTCTTCATCCTGGCGTTCATCCAGCTGATCGTCTCGACGCTGCTGGTGGTGAGCCCCGCGCGCGAGCTCGGCAACCGTTACCGCTGGACCGGCTCGCGGATCACCGAAGTGGTGCTGAGCACCATCGGCGCGGCGGCCATCGCCGCGGTCAGCGTCGTGCTCACCCACACGCTCGTCGGCCTCACGATCAGGAGCCTGGAGCCTGCGGCGTTCCTGCTGCTCGGGGCCTCGATCGTCGTGATCGTCCTGCAGCCGGACCGCTCGATGATCGGGCAGGCCTTCTACGCCTCCTTCGCGTCGGCCTCGATGGGCGCGATCGCCTGGGCGGCGTATCTCGCGGTCGTCACCCCCGACTCGATCCCCGAGGCGATCACCGCCTCTCTGGTCGTGTTCTTCGACATCGGGGCGCTGCTCGTCTGGATGTCGAACATCAACTACACGAGCGACGTCTTGTCCCGGTCACGGCGCGGGCGGCCCCTGCCGGCGGCCGACCCGACCTACCAGCCGATGGTCTCGCTGCACATCCCGGCCCACAACGAGCCTCCGGAGCTGCTCATCCGGACGATCCAGGCGGTCGAGCGGATCGACTACCCGAACTTCGAGATCATCGTCATCGACAACAACACGCAGGATCCGAAGGTCTGGGGCCCGGTGGAGGAATATTGCCGCGACCGGCCTCGGATCAAGTTCGTGCACGTCTCTCCCTGGCCCGGATACAAGGCGGGTGCCTGCAACCTCGCCCTCCGCGAGTACACCGACCCGCGCGCCGAGATCATCGGGCTGATCGACGCCGACGACTTGGTCGAGCCGTACTACCTCCGAGAGACCGCCGCGTACTTCTCCGACCCGACGCTCGGCTTCCTCCAAACCTTCGAAGGCAACCGCGACTTCGAGGACAGCGCCTACTACACGGCCTGCGTCGACTCCTACCAGGCCTTCTATCTGACGAACATGTCGTCGCGCAACGAGCGCGACGCTGTTCCCTTCGTCGGGACGATGGGCCTGTTCCGGAAGAGCGCTCTCATGGATGTGGGCGGTTGGAACGAATGGTGCATCTGTGAGGACACCGAGGCGTCGCTTCGCGTGGCCAAGGACGGCTGGTCGGGTCTCTACGTGCCCCGCTGTTTCGGACGCGGGATCGTGCCGCCCAGCTTCACGGGCATGCTGACGCAGCGGCACCGCTGGTGCTTCGGAGCGATGCAGATCCTACGGCTGCACTGGCGCAGCCTCATGCCATGGGATCGCTCGCCCGACAACCACCTCACGGCGGCGCAGCGCCGCGACTACCTGATGGCGTCGTTCTCGTGGTTCCGAGACCTGATGATGGTCGGCTTCAGCTTGCTCTTGATCGCGATCTGCGTGTCGCTGGCCCTGCAGGCCCAGTTCACGGTCGTCCCGATGGACGGCTCGCACTCGCTGCTGCCGCTCTCGTTCATCGTGACCGCGATCGTTGCGATGATGGTTGCGTTGCGGCACTGGACGAGTCTGTCCCACCGTCGGGTGCTGCTGTCGCTCGTGATCAGCCTCGCCGTCGCGTTCGTGATCGCACGTGGCTGCATCGAGGGTGTCCTGCGCCGAGACGGCGTCTTCCTGCGGACGCCGAAAACGGGTGGCCGGCGCACGCTGCTCGGCACCTTGAGCCTGACGCGCTGGGAAACGGCGCTCGGCGCTGCGCTCTTGGGCTGCGCAGGCGTGCTCGCCGGCGTCCGTCACGGGCCTTGGCTTCTGATCTTCCTGGTGATCGTCCAGGGCGCCGTGTACCTCTGCAGCCCGTTCGCTGCGATCTGGAACCTGCGGGTGCTGAGGAGAGCGAGCAAGCCGCGCGAACGTTCGGTAGCCGCCAAGCAGACGCGGCCGCGGCTGCTCGTTCCGCGCCATGCAGCGGCGATCTTCTGTGCGCTCTGCTTCGCCGGGATCGTCGGCGCCTTCGTCGCTCCGCCCGTCCCGCTCTTGCAGGCGGCGACGGTGGCGAACGAAGGGCCGTGGCCGCAGTCGCTTCTGGCCTCGGCGGGCACCACGGTCTATCTCAAGCTCGGCCCGTCGGGTACCGCCGTCGGCAGCGCGTACTACCCGATCGTGCTCACCAACCTCTCGGGCCTGAAGCCGGGTAGCCCTGCGGGTGGAGCCGGCGTCGGCCTCAACTTCACGACAAAGTCGGTGGCGCTGCTCGACCAGATCCTGCGGGCGGCGACGCACGACGGAAATCTGTCGGCAGTCAGCGTGGCGTTTCGCACACCGACGCAGCAAGGCGGGCCGGCGGTCAAGCTCGTGGACACGTTCCCGGGTGCGGCAGTCACCTACATCAGCGAGCCGACGGCGAAAGTGCGGAGCGGCAGAGTCTCGCTGCTCCTTCCCGCGGCCACCTCCGTCACGTCGCGGCCCGAGGCGCTCGAGCATGCCGGCCCGTTCGTTCACCCGACTCCGGCCGCGGTGACCCAGGCGTCCGTGACTCTGGGGCCGAGTTCGCCGTCCTACGCTCTGACGTCGGTCAACCTCTCTCGCGCGGCGGCGTACGCGCCGCTGCAGCTCAGCTTCGGTTCGGCGGCTGCGCCGCTCCTGCAGCGGATCTTCCAGGCCCAGGACGCCTCCTCGGCGTTCCCGACGCTCACGCTCTCCGTCCGGCACGGGCCTACCGGCCGGCTCATCCGGCAGACCTTCGTCCATGCGACCGTCAACGCGTTCACGGAGAATCTCTCCGGACAGTTCTCGGGCACCGCGTCGCTGATCGTCGAATCGCGCTAACCGCAGGTCGCGTGGGCGAGCGTGCCGCGCGCCGTGAGGCAGAAGGCGAAGATGCGCGCCGAGAAGTCTGCCGGGCCCGAGTCGTACGGGTCGGCGCTGCGCGGGCCGAACTCGATGCCGAAGGAGATGGTGTCGAGCCAGTAGTGGTGCGCCGGCGAGGGCCAGTGGTAGGTGTCTTGCAGGATGCGGTCTGCCGACCTCAGCACCGCGCTGAGGTCGACGCTCACCCGGCCGCGGTGAACGCGGTCGTCCGGGCTCGCCACGAACCAGAGGGTCCCGCCCCACGAGGCAGTCCAGCCGTTGCTGCCGACGTTGCTCGCATATACGGTCCACGGGCGCTTCAGAGGACGAGACGCCGTGCCGACGGTTGCCGGAACGCTCGCCTCGCCGACCTTGAGACTGGCCGGGAGCAGCGCCCGCGCGGCGTAGTCGGTCACGACCAGGATCTCGAGCGTGCCCTTCGTCCGGCACGGGTCCTTCGTGCCGGTGATATTGAGCCACAGGTCGTAGGTCACATCGGAGGTGACGTTCGCTGCGTCGGTCGAATACGCAGTCGTCCCGATCAGCGGCTGCGGGAGCGAAGCCACTTGCAGCGGCAGCGGAAGATCGGGCGAGACGCGAGGTGACGTGCGGGCGTAGCACGGGTTGATGCCGTAGAGCACGTTCGGGTAGGCACGCACCCACGTGTTCGCCCTCGGTGCCAGGCAGGAAGCATCGGTGCACGGCGGTGCATGCGAAAGAGCGCTTTTGATCGCCACGCTGCCGTTCGTGTTCGCTGACATCGCGAGGTAGCCGGTCTTCGCGGTTCCGCCGAGGTTCCACGCATCGCCGTTCAACTGGGCGAAGCCGAGCTTGGGGCCCGCTGCCAGGCAGTCCGTTTGTCCCACCGGCGTGAGCGAACAGCGTGGAGTCCAGTGCCAGGTGTGGCCGGCGGCGGCCGCCGCCGGAAGCAGCGGGATCACCCGCCGGCCCGGTGCAGAGGTGGCGTCGCTCAAGGTGCACGCCGTGAGCAACAGCGCAAGCGCACCCGAGGCGAGGAACGCCGGTGCGCACCCGCTGCGCGCGCGGGCGCGCAGCGGCGTCCTCACAGCCTCGCCAGAATCGCGCGACCGTGCCGGCCGACCACGGCGATCCCCCTGCCGACGACGGCGGAGCTCGCGATCGGCCCGAGCGTGCGAGAGTCGCAGCCGTTGGCACGGTTATCGGCCAGCACGAAGTAGCGGTTCGCGCGAAGCGTGGTCCTGCTGATCGGCATCGAGCCGATCTGCCCGAAGCGCCGGTCGTACCAGCCGGCTTCGCGCAGCGGCCGACCGTCGACGACGATCGTGTCGCCGACCGACTGGATCGTCTCGCCCGGAAGCGCCACCACCCGGCTCACGAGATCACGCGCGCCGTTTCCGGAAATGTCACAGGCGGTCGGCCCGCTCGAGCGAAACACGATGATCTCGCCCTTGTGGATCGAGCCTCGCAGGAGCGGGGCCTTCAGCACGAGGATCCGGTCGCCGGACTGAAGCGTCGGCGTCATCGCATCTCCAGGGACCGAGTACGCCTGGAAGACGAAGAGCTGCAGAAGGAGGATTGCGCCCGCCGCCACCGCCAGGAAGACGGCCGTAGCAGTGGCGAGGGGCCGAAGTCGATGCCGTTGCCGGAGGTTCGCCCGCTCGGGGCCGACCGGAACGTGACCTTCGAGCTCCAGGCTGCGAAGGCGATGGTCGAGCTGGCGGGTCAGCCGGCCGATCGCCGCCCGCTCGACGGCGTCGCTGCGGGGCCGCACGCGGTCAGCTGCTTCGCGTTCGAAGGCGGAAGCGGCCGACGTGTCCTCGTTCCCGTTCAGGATGGGCAACTCGGAGTCTTTGTGGGATGTGTCGGTCACGCTGCCGCCTTGCTCCTGCTCGCGGCGGCGAGGAAGCGCCGCATTCCGTCGACCTCGCTTTTCGCGAGCTCTGCAAAGGTGATGCCGAACTGCGTGCCGTCCTGCGTGCTCCTCGTCCAGGCAACCCTGCTCGTCACGTTGAGGCAGATGCGCGAATCGTCCGAGTCGGCTTCGAGCAAGAACGGCCCGGCGAGCTCCACCCTCCTCGCGTCGAACGCGGGCGGCACCTCAGGCAGCACGCACCGAGCCCCGCCCCGGCTCAGGTCGAGCACACCGAAGGAAACCGTCTGCTTGCCGTCCCGGAAGTACGCGCGCCCCCCGAGCCGAACTCTGACGTTCTCTCGGCGTTCGGTCGCCACGCCCTCGAGCTTGCGTTTGCGACGGCGGATACGGCGCGCCGGCGTGCGCAGCCTGCCGACCGACTCGAGGCCCCACGTGCGCCGTTCGGAGGGTGAGAGATGCGACCAGTTCGCAGGCATGCGCCGGATGTACGACGGGGCGCCCACGACCGGTTCGGCGTGGAGCTGGGTGCCCCAGGCGGCCGCGACGGAGGCTGCCTGCTCGTAGCTGACGGAGAGCGCGTTCGCGTCGTAGGGCAGGTCGAACAGGCCGATGTCGTCGAGCCAATCGGGGCTCGCCGGGCTGATCGCCTGGGCGACGTCGGGCCAGCGCACGCGGGCGAGCAGGTACGGAACCGCCCGGTCCACGAGCAGGACGTACCGGATGTCGTCGTTGTGCATGTGCCGCTCCCTCCCCGAGCGAGCAATCGCCGCAGCGTCGCCTTGCTCTGATTGAAGCGACGCCTTCTCGCCCGGTCAAGGTCGCGGGGTCTCCGCGGAGAAAACCTGGTCTTTCGGGCAGGATCTCAGCCCGGAGGCCCGCCGACGGCCGGCGGTGTGATGGCGAACGTGATGCGGTAGTCGCAGCCGCCGACACACGTGAAGACGCTCGTTGCGTCGTCGCCCGACCACGAGTACGCGTACGGCTCGGCGCGCTTGAAGACAAGCGAGTAGTCGATCGGCCAGGTCGTCGCGGGCGAGCAGGCCTTCGCGAACTCTCCGCGGCAGCAGTAGCGGTCGGTCTGGAACCGCGCGCACGGGGAGATGCACGCGACGAGCTGGCCGCTGTGCCGTACCTGCAGCGCGGCAGGGCACTTCACGGTGGACGTGCAGCCGTGGCCCTGCTCGCAGCCGGTCCCCGAGATCCGGTCCTTCGTCTTGCCGCCGACCGTGTTGATGTACATCGGCAGGTTGGAGCCGTCGACCATCGAGACGTCGTAGAAGTCGAGGTGCTGCCACGCGTCGAAGTTGACCTCGGCGAGGGTGGCGGGAATCTCGCCCCAGCCGCGGCATTGGAAGAGCCCGCCGCAGTCGCCCGTCGTGCAGCGGCCGTGTCCCTTTGCATCGAACGTGCATCCGGTGCGGCCCCACAACCGTGCGTTCCATTTGTCCGGGACGCGAAACGACAGGGAACCGCCGGGCGGCAGCTTCCACCCCGTCGCGCCGGAGAGGGAGCCGGGCGTCGCAGCCGGCCAGATCGTCACGTTCGTGCGATTGACGAGAGTGACCGTGCGGGGCGCCGCGCTCGAACCGGCGGTCACGGCCGGGCTCGCACCGACGAACGCGGTCAGAAGCATCGCGACGAGGACGAGCATGCTGAGCCGGCGACCCGACGTCATGGGTGGATTCTGACGACTCTCGTTGGCAGCGGTGCCGACGGAGACGGCCCGCGCCCCTACGACACTGAGAGCCGCTGCTCGTCGGCAGACCCGCGCTCGACGAAGCTGCGCAGCCATTCCTCGGCGATGGCGAGATGCATGACGTCGGCGGCGGCTGCCATCTCGGCGTCGCGCCCGACGAGCGCGTTGTAGATGCTGACATGACTTGCCAGCGTCGCCTCGACGGCCTCACGCGCCACGAGCGACTGCCACATCCGCGCGCGGAGGGTGCCGCTCGACAGGTTCTCGATCAGCGACGCCAGGGTCGCATTGCCGCAGGCGTCGTAGATCACGCGGTGGAACGCCGTGTCGGCCTCGATGAACGCCGGCACCCCCTGGGCCGCCTCCATCCGACGGAGACAGTCGGCAAGACGCTCGAAATCGTCCTCCGTCAGCCGCGGCGTGGCGAGCCGTGTCGCCTCCGGCTCCAGGATGCGTCGCACCTGGTGGATCTCGAGCAGCGACCCGCCGCCGACGAGGTCGCTGACGAAGCCGAACCCCGTAAGGAGCAGCTCCGGCTCGAGGGTCGTCACGTACGTCCCGTCGCCGACTCGCGACTCGAGCACCCCGACGAGCGCCAGCGCGCGCATCGCTTCCCGGAGCGAGCTACGCGAGACGCCGAACTGCAGCGTCAGCTCGCGCTCGGTCGGCAGGCGCGAGCCCGCGCTGAACTCGCCAGAGCTGATCAGCTCCTTGATCTTCGCGATCGCCTGGTCGGTGGCGCGGTTGCCGCTCATGTCTCGCCCGCCGGAGAACGGTACAGCTCGATCCCGTACAGCCGCACGGCGTTCCCGGCGAGCACGAGGTCGGCCTGGGCTCCCGCGACCCGCCGGACCGCCTCCACCGTCTCGTGGACGACGCGCTCGTACGTGCCGTTCAGGAGCGCGACGGGCCAGTCGCTTCCAAACAACAGGCGCTCCGGGCCGAAGGCGTCGAACGCAACCGAGACGGCGGGCTCGAGGTCGTCGGCGTCCCAGTCGCGCCGCACGACCATCGTGTTCAGGCCCGACACTTTTGCGACGACGTTCGGACGTGCGGCAGCCGCCTCGAGCTCCGCCCGCCACGCGGTCAGCTCGGCGCGGGCCAGCGGTGGCTTCGCCAGGTGGTCGATCACCAACGTGAGCGCGGGATAGCGACGGGCGAGCTCGGGCACGTCCGAGAGGTGATCAGGGAAGACGGCCGGCAACTCGAGCAGCAGGCCCCTCTCCTCGAGCAGGGCGAGCGCAGACTGCACCTCCGCGCGGAGGAGCCAATGCGGGTCCGCCTCCTGGTGGATCAGGTGGCGAATCCCCCGCAGCTTCGCCCGGCCCGCGAGCTCATCGAGACGCCGGCGTGCCCGCTCGGCGTCGTCGAGCCGGCACCAGCCGGTGACGGCGCCGACCCACGGCGCGCTCTCGACGAGCTCGAACATGTAGTCGGTGTCGCGGTCGTCGGCCGCGCTCTGAACGAGCACGGTCGCAGCCACGCCGCAGCCGGCAAGGAGCGGCTCGAGGTCGGTCGGCTCGAAGGCACGGTCGATCGAAGCATGCTCGGCGCTCATCCACGGTTGCGGGATGCGGGCGGGATTCCAGAAGTGATGGTGGGCGTCGACGAGCACCGGGAAGAGAAATGGCCCCGCGGCGCAAGGAGGACACGCCGCGGGGTCTGTCGGAGGGCTTCCTACTTCGTGACGATCCCGGTGCCGGTGTCGACGTTCTTCGGCACCTTCTTCCCCTGTACGGCCGAGTAGAGCGTCGCGACGCCGAGTGAGCCGATCTTGGCCGGATGCTGCTCCACGGTCGCGCTCTCCTCACCTCCATGCACTGCCTTCACCTCGTCGGGCAGCCCGTCGAAACCGACGAGGATGATTCCGCCGGGCTTGATGCCGGCGTTCTTGATCGACTGGATCGCGCCCAGGGCGGGCGGTCCGCAGGCGGAGTAGATCGCCGTCAGGTTCGGATTCGCCGTCAGCATCGTCTGAGCGGCCTGCGCTCCCTTCGTCTGGTCGCAGTCGGTCTCGAGCTTCGAGACGACCTTGACGGACGAGGCGAGCGAGCCGAGCCCCTGGATCATCCCCTTGACGCGGTCGTCGAGGGCCGGGACGCCGGGAACACCCTCGAGGATGCCGAGCGTGTCGCCCGCCTTGAGCTTCCCGGCGAGCCATTTGCCGGCCAGCATGCCTCCCTTGAGATTGTTCGTCGCGACGACCGACGTCTTCGCCTTCCACGTCGGCAGGTCGTTGTCCATCAACACGACCTTGATCCCGCTCTTCACCGCCTTGTTCAAGGTCGGGATGACGGCCGCACTGGTCGGCGTGATCGCGATGCCCTTCACGCCCGATGCGATCATGTTCTGGATCGCTGCGATCTCGCCGGCGTCGTCCGTCGCGGACTTCCCCTGCGCGTAGAGAACCTTCACGTTCTTGTGCGTCTTCTGCCACTGCTTCGCACCGCCGACGAGGGTGAAGTAGAAGTCGACGGGGAACTTCGTGATGAAGCCGAGCTTGACCGTCGACTGCGCCTTGGCAGGCTTCGCGGTCGCGGTGACGCTCGCGACTGCAGCGGCGCTCGCCAGGAGAACGACGAGGGCGGTCCCTGCAGCCAACCGTTTCATCGACATGTTCGTCCTTTCGTTCGTCAGGTGACGCGGCTCACGCCGCGGTCGGCAATCCGGGTCGTTCCGGTCGGCCGAGACGCCGCTCGCCCTGCAGTGGCGGGCGGCGCCGGCCGGGATGCGGTCTCGATCTATCCACCACCTCCCACGATCAGCGAGACGATCTCCGCATGTGTGTCTGCACTCGGGATCCGCTCGCCGACCTTCCGGCCGCGCCGCATGATGACGGCACGATCCGCGATCTCCATCACGTGGTCCATCGCGTGGGAGACGACGATCACCGCCTTGCCCTCCTCGCGAAGGCGGAGGATGAGGTCGAGCACGCGTCGCGACTCGCGCACGCCGAGGGCAGCCGTGGGCTCGTCCAGGACGACCACGCGCGACGCGAACGCGGCCGCGCGCGCGACAGCGACCGCCTGGCGCTGGCCGCCCGACATCAAACCCACGACGCCGTGGCTGTCGAGTGTGACCTGCAGGCGATCGAGCGTGCGACGAGTCGTCTCGGCCATCTCGCGACGCTTGAGCACGCGGATCGAGCGCGGCAGCCAGGCCGGAGTCGCCTGCTCCCTGCCTGCATAGAAGTTGTCCGCCGGCTTCAGGTTGTCGAAGAGCGCGAGATCCTGGTAGACGGTCTCGATCCCGAGCTGCCGTGCGGCAGCCGGCGAATGGATCGTGACCGGGCGGCCGTCCATCTCGATCGTGCCCCGGTCGAGGCGTAGCGCCCCGCTCAGACACTTGATCAGCGTCGATTTGCCGGCGCCGTTGTCACCGAGGAGCGCCAGAACCTCGCCGGAGGCGACGTCGATGTCGACGTCGTCGAGCCCGACGACGGCGCCGAAGCGCTTGCTCGCGCCGCGCACCGCGAGCGTCGTCATCCCTGGCTCAGCGCGCGCGCGAGCCGCACCCGCCCCTCCACGTAGCCACGGATGACGTCACCCTCGACGGCGAGCAGGACGACCACGCCGATCGCCATCAGCTGGTAGAAGGCATTGACGTTGTGCAGGTTCAGCGCGTTGCGGATCACGCCGATCGTGAACGCGCCGACCAGAGCGTTGCCGACGTTGCCCCGGCCGCCCGCGAACGCAGCACCTCCGATGATCACCGCGGCGATCGAGTCGAGCTCGGAGAGATCGCCGGCGGTCGGCGAGCCCGCGTCGATCAGGCCCGCGGTAAGCAGCCCGCCCACGCCCGCCGCGAGGCCGCTGAGGGCATACACGCTGACGAGCACGCGGCCGACGGGAATGCCCGAACGGCGCGCGGCGCCAGGGTTCCCGCCGACCGCGTACAGCCACCGCCCCCAGACGAGATAGGTCGTCCCGATCAGCGCGAGCACTGCCAGGCCGATCACGACGAACGTTGAGTAGGGGAACCAGCCGATCGAGCCCCCGCCGAGCGTGTCGACCGGCTCCGGCATGCCGGAGATCAGCGTCCCGTGCGCCGCCCAAAGCGCGAGCCCGCGGACGATGCTGAGCGAAGCCAGCGTGACGATGAACGGGTGCGGAATCCGACCGACGACGAAGACGATCCCGTTCGCAAGGCCCACTGCGAGACCGACACCGAGGACCGCCAGGACCACGAGTGCGGTCGACTGGACATGCAGATAGACGATCGCCCCGACGACGCCCGACAACGCAACGGTCGACCCGACAGACAGGTCGATGCCGCGGCTCACGATCACGACCAGCTGGCCGAGCGCCAGCACCGCGATCACCGACGTCTGCGACAGGACGTTGCCGAGGTTGCGACTCGTGAAGAAGATCGGCGTCGTCAGGCTGACCACGACGACGAGCAGGAACAGGATCAGCGCCGGCCCGGCGCGCAATGCGAGCAGTGCCGCCTGCAGCAGCCGATAGGTACGGCCCCCGCCGGGTGCTGCCGGCGCCCGTGTCGATTCCACCGATTCGGCCATCTCGCCCACTCCTAGTCGACCAGGGCCTCGCCGACCGACCAGATCCGCCCGCCCGGATATGCATAGTCGGCAAGCGTCGAGGCGTGCATCTCGATGCTGTAGCCGGGCGCCGACGGCAAGAGGTACCGCCCACCGGCGACCTTCGCGGGATGGACGAAGTGCTCGTGGAGGTGGCCGACCCATTCGACGACGCGCCCCTCGATCGACCCGCTCACACAGAGGTAGTCGAACGCCGCGACGTGCTGCACGTACTCACAGAGTCCGACGCCGCCGGCGTGCGGGCACACCGGGACGCCGAACTTCGCTGCGAGGAGCAAGATCGCCAAGACCTCGTTCACCCCGCCGACGCGGCACGCGTCGATCTGGCAGATGTCGATCGCGCCCGCCTGGAACAGCTGCTTGAACACGACGCGGTTCTGGACGTGCTCTCCGGTCGCGACCGCGATGGGCGCCACGGCCTCCCGGATCCGCGCGTGCCCGAGCACGTCGTCGGGGCTCGTCGGCTCCTCGATCCACCAGGGGTCGAACGCGGCCAGCTCGCGCATCGCGGCGATCGCCTCGTCGACACCCCACACCTGGTTCGCGTCCATCATCAGCGTGCCCTCGCCGCCGAGCGCGTCGCGGATGAGGCCGGCGCGCCTGACATCGGACCCGGGGTCGCCCCCGACCTTCAACTTGACGTGCCGGAACCCGTCGAGAAGCGCGAGGCGCACCAGCGACTCGACCTTCTCGTCGTCGTAGCCGAGCCAGCCGGCCGAGGTCGTGTAGGCCGGGTAGCCACGCGCGCGCAAGACCACCTCGCGTTGCTCACGTCCGGGAGCGGCGCTCCGCAGGAGATCGACCGCTTCCTCGGGTGTAAGTGCGTCCTCGATGTAGCGGAAGTCGACCGCGGCCACGAGCTCGTCCGGCGACAGCTCCGAGAGGAGTTGCCAGAGCGGCACCTTGCGCGCCTTCGCCCACAGATCCCACACCGCGTTCACGACCGCCGCCGTCGCCAGGTGCATGACGCCCTTCTCCGGTCCGAGCCAGCGGAGCTGGTCCTCGGAGACGAGGCTGCGCCAGAAGCCGGCCAGGTCGTCGGTGATCCCTTCCAGCGTGCGTCCGACGACGAGCGGCTCGAGGGCAAGGATCGCGGCGACGCAGACCTCGGTCCCACGGCCGTTCGTGAACGTGAGGCCGTGGCCCGTGAGGTCTGGATCGTCGGTGTGCAGGACGACGTAGGCCGCCGAATAGTCGGGGCTCCGGTGCATCGCGTCCGAGCCATCGAGCGAGCGCGACGTCGGGAAGCGGATGTCGTGCGCGGTGAGGCCGACGATCTTCATGCTCGGGGGCCAATGGTCTGATCCATTACCCGGATACCCAGGAGATTCCCGTGGACAGCGGCCAAGATTCGCGCCACCATACGCCGATTGGTCTGATCTTTCAAGTCCCAACTGTGACGTATATGCTCATCATATGAATAGTGCTCGCTACATCGGCAACGGGGCACTCGAGGTGGTGCAAGCGACCATCACTCCGCCTGCAGCGGGGGAGGTGCAGCTCGAGGTCGCGTACACCGGGATCTGCGGCACCGACCTCCACATCCTCCACGGCGCGATGGATGCGCGGGTGACGATGCCGGCCGTGCTCGGTCACGAAATGGCGGGCCGGGTAGCGTCGATCGGCGACGGCGTCGAGGGCTGGGCAGTCGGCGACCCGACGACGGTCATGCCGCTCGTCTCGTGCGGAACGTGCGCCGCGTGCACGAGTGGCGCCTCGCACATCTGCTACCGCCTGGTCTTTCTCGGGATCGACGCGCCCGGATCGATGCAGTCACACTGGAACGTGCCGGCCGACGTGCTGGTCCGCCTGCCCGAAGGCGTGTCGCTTCAGACGGCAGCCCTGGCCGAGCCGACGGCGGTTGCGGTACACGACGTGCGGCGCTCGGGACTCGTGGCCGAGGAGCATGCGGTTGTCGTCGGCGCCGGGCCGATCGGGCTGCTGATCGCGACGGTTGCCCGTTCGGTCGGAGCCGAGGTGGCGGTCTTCGAGCCCAACGAAGGGCGGCGCGAGATCGCCGCCAGGCTCGGCCTGGTCGCGGTCGATCCGGGCGCCGTGGACACCGCGGCGTGGGTCGACGACTGGACTGCGGGTGCGGGTGCCGACGCCGCGTTCGAGGTTTCCGGGCTCCGGGGCCGGCGTGAGCACCGCAATAGGTTGCCTGGGGGCACGCGGACGGGCGGTGGTGGTCGGCATCCACGCGACGCCACCGCCCGTCGATCTCTTTCGGGTGTTCTGGCGCGAACTGAGCCTGATCGGCGCGCGTGTCTACGAGCGAGTCGACTACGAGGAGGCTGTCCGCCTACTCGCAGCGGGTGATATCCCGAGTGACACGCTCATCACGGACGTCGTGCCTCTCAACGCCGTGAGCGACGCTTTCCGGGCCATGGATGCCGGCGAGTCGATGAAGATCCTGATCGACTGCGCGGGCTAGTGTTCGAGCTCTCGGGCAAGCTCGCGCTCGTCACCGGGTGTCGCCGGGGCATCGGCCTTGCGATGGCGGAGGCACTGGCGCTCGCCGGCGCCGATATCGTCGGTACGAGCCTCAGCCTCCCGGACGGACAGTCCGAGGTGCGCACGCGCGTCGAGGCAGCGGGACGCTCGTTCACCTCCTACCGAGCAGACCTAAGCAAGCCGGATGGGGCCATCGACCTCGCACGCGCTCTCGACCAGGACGGCCGCTCGATCGACATCCTCGTCTCGAATGCGGGGACGATCATGCGTGCGCCGGCCCTCGACCACACCGACGAGATGTGGGCCACGGTCATTCAGACCGATCTGACATCCGCCTTCGTCCTCGCGCGCGAGATCGGCCGGCAAATGGTCGGCCGCGGGCGCGGGAAGATCGTCTTTACCGCGTCGCTCCTCAGTTTCCAGGGCGGGATCAACGTCGCGAGCTACACCGCCGCGAAGTCCGGGCTCGTCGGCCTCGTGCGGGCACTGTCGAATGAGTGGGCACCGCACGGCGTGAACGTCAACGCGATCGCCCCCGGGTACATCGCGACCGATAACACGCAGGCGCTTCGCGACGATCCCGAGCGTTACCGCGCGATCCTCGACCGCATCCCGGCCGGCCGGTGGGGGGAGCCGGGCGACCTGGGCGGGGCAATCGTCTTCTTCGCGTCGGCGGCGTCCGACTACGTCAACGGTGTCGTGCTGCCCGTCGACGGAGGCTGGCTCGGGAGATGATCGATGCGCTGTCGCGCGCCTGTCTCCCACGCGTCTTGCCGGTCGCGACGGTGTCGGACATCGCCCTCGCGGCACCGCTCGCCGCGGCGCTTGCCGCCGGCGGAGCCACGGCGATCGAGGTCACGTTTCGAACGGAGGCCGCACCGCGCGTCATCGAGGCGCTCGTCGACACCGATCTCGTCGTCGGCGCGGGTACGGTCCGCACCCCCGCACAGGTCGATGAGGCGGTCGCCGCAGGTGCGCGGTTCGTCGTCTCGCCGGCTCTTGACGACGCCGTGGTCGAGCGGTGCTTTCGGGCGGGAGTGCCTGTGCTGCCTGGCATCGCGACTGCAACGGAGCTTGCCCGCGCGCTCGCACTTGGACTACGAGCAGTCAAGCTCTTCCCGGCCGAGTCTCTGGGCGGCGCAGGACTGATCTCGGCGCTCGCCGCGCCGTTTCCCGAAGCGCGCTTCGTCCCGACCGGGGGGTTGGGGGCGCACAACGCGGCCGGTTACCTCCAGCTGCCGCAGGTCCTTGCGATCGGCGGCAGCTGGATGGTCGCGTCGAAGCTCCTCGAGGCGCGGGACTGGGATGCGGTGACGCGCCTGACGGCCGAGGCGGTCGCCTTGGGCGCGCAGCCATGAGGCCGCGTTACGACATCGTCGCGCTGGGCGAGGTGATGCTCCGCCTCGACCCAGGCGAAGGCCGCATTCGCAACGCACGTGCCTTCCGCGTCTGGGAAGGTGGCGGCGAGTACAACGTCGCGCGTGGACTGCGTCGCTGCTTCGGCCTACGCACAGCGATCGTGACGGCGCTCGTCGACAACGAGATCGGCCGGCTGGTCGAGGACTGCATGTTGCAAGGCGGCGTCGACACGAGCCATGTGCTCTGGCGCCCCTTCGACGGCACAGGCCGCGCGGCGCGCAACGGGCTCAACTTCACGGAGCGCGGGTTCGGCGTGCGCGGAGCTGTCGGAGTATCCGACCGCGGGCACACCGCCGCGGCTGCGCTGCGCCCTGGTGAGGTCGACTGGCACGAGCTCTTCGCGGTCGAAGGGACACGCTGGTTCCACACCGGCGGCGTCTTCGCCGCGCTGTCCGAGACGACCCCGGAAGTGATCGCGGAAGCAATCGAAGCCGCACGCGCCGCCGGCACGACGGTGTCGTACGACCTCAACTACCGGCCCAGCCTGTGGAAAGCGCTTGGCGGCTCTGAGACGGCGCGCAGCGTGAACCGCGAGCTCGTCCGTAATGTTGACGTGCTGATCGGCAACGAGGAGGACTTCACGGCCTGCCTCGGACTCGACGTCGCCGGCGTCGACGAGAGCCTGACCGGCCTCGATCCGTCGGCGTTCGAGGCGATGATCGGAGAAGCGACGCGGCAGTTCCCGAACCTGAAGGTCGTCGCAACGACGCTGCGCGAAGTCCACTCCGCGACCCGAAACGACTGGGGGGCGGTGGCATGGTCTGGCGAGAGCGGCTTCGTGCACGCGACGCCGCGACGGGACCTCGAGATCCTCGATCGCGTCGGTGGCGGCGACAGCTTCGTCGCGGGACTCACGTACGCGCTTCTTTCGGACATGAAGCTGCAGGATGCGATCGAATGGGGCGCGGCGCACGGGGCGCTCGCGATGACGACCCCCGGCGACACGTCGACGGCAACGCTGGAAGAGGTTCGCTCGCTCATCGCCGGAGCCGGCGCGCGCGTCAGGCGCTGATGGTCGAGCTCGGCGGCCTGTCGCTCGGTTGCGCGCAGCTCGGGAACCTCTACCGGGAGGTCTCGGACGCCGATGCACGTGCAACCGTCGACGCAGCGTGGACCGTCGGCGTGCGCTACTACGACACCGCGCCGCACTATGGACTCGGCCTCTCCGAGCGACGACTCGGGGCCGCGCTCGCCGAGCGGCCGCGCGAGGCCTACGTCGTCTCGACCAAGGTTGGTCGCGCTCTCGACCCGGTCGACGCCGTCGTCGGGTTGGACGATGACGGGTTCGTCGTACCTGCGACCCACCGGCGCCGATGGGACTTCAGCCGCGACGGGATTCGGCGCTCGCTCTCGGAGAGCCTGGAGCGCCTCGGTCTCGATCGGGTCGACATCGTCTACCTCCACGACCCGGACGACCACTGGGATCAGGTGGTGGCGACCGGCTACCCCGCGCTCGCGGAACTGCGGGCTGAAGGCGTCGTGTGCGCCGTCGGCGCCGGGATGAACCAGTCGGCGATGCTCGCCGCTCTCGTCCGGCACACCGACGTCGATGTCCTCATGCTCGCGGGCCGGTACACGCTCCTCGAGCAGGACAGCCTCGACGACCTCCTCCCCCTCTGCGAGCAACGGGGTGTCGAAGTCGTCGCCGCTGGTGTCTTCAACAGCGGCCTGCTTGCCCGCCCTGAGCCCGCGACCGGCGCGCGCTACGACTACGGCGATGCGCCGTCAGAGGTTGTCGGGCGGGCGCGAGCGATCGCCGCGATCTGCGTGCGCCACGGAACGACGCTGCCCGCCGCGGCGATCGCCTTCCCGCTCGCACACCCGGCCGTGGTCAGCGTCTGCGTCGGCGCGCGATCGGCGGAGCAGATCGAGCGGAACGCATCGCTGTACCGCGAGACGATCGCGCCGGATCTGTGGGTCGAGCTGAAGGCGGAAGGCCTCCTTCGCGAGGACGCACCGGTGCCTGCATGAGCAACATGGTCGCCCAGCCGTCGTCACGCACCCCGAATTGCCAGCCCGGTCTCCAGGTCGAAGAAGTGCAAGGCGCGGAGATCGACTCGGACGTCCACCGCCTCGCCCTGCAACGCCCTCGTCTGTGGGCTGAACCGCCCGACGATCGTCGCCACCTGCGGTGCGTCCCCCGCGAGCTCCGCGACGCGGTCGTCGCCGACGTCTTCGGCCAGCTCACGCATCTCCTCGGTGACCGCCGGACGCGCGGAGATCGTGAAGTGCACGAGCACCTCCGCGCCGAGTGACTCGCGCAACTCGACCCGCCCGCGCAGGCGCCCACCCGGAACGCCGTTTGCGATCGAGGCGTCCTCGAGGTTCTCGGGACGGAGACCGACCACCACCGTCCGGCCGACGTAGGGGGCTAGCCGCGGCTCGTCGATCTCGAGCCTCGAGTCGCCGAGGACAAGGACCAGGCCTCCATCCCCCCGCTCCACGCGTCCCTCGAGCATGTTCATCGCCGGGCTGCCGATGAAACCGGCTACGAATGCGTTCGTCGGACGGTCGTAGAGCTCCTGCGGCGGCGCGACCTGCTGCAGCGCCCCTTTGCGCATGACGGCGACGCGGTCGCCCATCGTCATCGCCTCGACCTGATCGTGTGTGACGTAGACGGTCGTCGTGCCGAGATCGTGCTGGAGCTTCTTGATGTCGGCGCGCATCTGCACCCGGAGCTTGGCGTCCAGGTTCGACAGCGGCTCGTCCAACAGGAAGACGGCCGGCTCGCGCACGATCGCGCGACCCATCGCCACCCGCTGCCGCTGACCGCCCGAAAGCGCCCGCGGCTTCCGTCCGAGGTACGGCTCGAGATCGAGGATCTGCGCCGCATCGTCGACCCGACGGCGGATCTCGGCCCTCGGCACCTTCGCGATCTTCAGCGGAAACGCGATGTTGTCGCGCACGCTCAGGTGGGGGTACAGCGCGTAGCTCTGGAAGACCATGGCGATGTCGCGGCTCTTCGGCGAGAGGTCGTTCACGACACGCTCGCCGATCCGGACGACCCCGCTGCTGATGTCTTCGAGGCCGGCGACCATGCGCAGCGCGGTCGTCTTGCCGCACCCGGACGGGCCCACGAACACCATGAACTCGCCGTCCGCGATCTGCAGGTCGAGCTTGTCGACGGCACGTGTGCCGTCCCCGAACAGCTTCGAGACCTCCTGGAACTCAACCTTCGCCATCGCTACTCCTTTACGGCTCCGCCGACGAGACCCCGCACGAGCGCCCGCTGTGAGAAGACGAAGACGATCGCCACCGGCACGACCGCAATCAGCGGTTGCGAGCGCGAGCTCAGGCTTGAAGATGTTGACCGACTGCCCGCCACCGCCGACCGACGGATTGAAGGAAGGCGTCGCGGAGAGGAGGTCCCAGAGGCCGACCGTGATCGGATACTGGTTCGAGTTTGCGAGAACGACATAGGGCAAGAAGAAGTTGTTCCAGTCGGCGACGAAGCTGAAGAAGAAGACGAGCGCAACGACCGGTTTCGCGAGCGGGAGCGCGATGCGCAGAAATGTCTGCAACTCGCCGCAGCCGTCCACCCGCGCCGCGTCGAGCAGGCCTGGCGGGAGCGCGGTCGCGTAATAGAGGTAGGCGAGGTAGACGCCGAACGGGAAGAACGAGAACGGCAGGATCACCGAGAGGGTGCTCCCGATCAGGCGCATGGCGTTCAACTCGAGGAAGATCGGGAGCACGAGCGCGGCCGCCGGCACGATCATTACGACCAACGTCAACGAGAGCAGGAGCTTCCGGCCTGGGAACCTTCCGATCGCAAGGCCGTACCCCGCCGGGATCGACACCGCAAGCGTGATCGCGGTCGCGGCGAGCGCGTAGTAGAGCGTGTTGAGGATCCAGCGGCGGTAGATGTGGCTGCTGAACGCGTCCAGGTGCTTCCACGCGAGCGCCACGTGGTGGAAGTTCCCGAACGAGAACGGGCTGCCGGAGATGAGAGCCCTGTCGCTCTTCGTCGGCGCGAGGACGAGCCAGAGGATCGGCGCGACGAAGAAGATGGCGAACGTCACGAGGATCGCAGCCCGCACGCCGAGCCCGAGCACGCGCGTCTGCATCAGTCGTCCGTCCTGAAGAGCCCGCTGCGAGTGACGATCAGCACGGCGCCGAGAAGGCCGATCATGAGCAGGTCGACTGCGATGGCAGCGGCGCCGTTGAAGTCCGCATACCGAAATGCGAGCTGATAGGCGAGCTGGTTGGCCGACCACGTGTCCGGGACGAGGCCGAAGCTCGCGGTTTGCACAACCTGAGGCTCGACGAAGAGCTGGGTTCCCGTCGCGAAGGAGAGGATCAGCATGTAGGCGATCCACTTGCGCATCAGCGGCAGCTTCAGCCGGAGCGCGATTGTGATCGGCCCGGCGCCGTCGATGCGGGCGGCCTCTTCGAGGTCGGGCGGGATCGTGTTGAGCGCGCCGTACATGACGACGATCCAGCCGCCGGCGCCGGTCCAGAACGCGATCATCGCGAAGATGTACGGAAGGTTCCCAGGCGCGATCGACTGGGCGAAGATGTGTGCCCCAAGCAGGTCGTGCAGGAGGAAGGCAGCGGGACTGACGGACGGATCGAGCATGAACAGCCAGACGAGGACCGCCGCCGAGCCGGCCAGAGCGCCTGGAATGTAGAAGAGAAACCGGTAGGTCGACGAGACGCGATTCGCGCGCCCGTGGAGAAGCAGCGCGAGGCCGACGACGAAGACCATGAGCGCCGCCAGCCAGACGGTCGTGTACACGAGGACGTGCTTGAACGCCGGAATGAAGCGAAAGTCGTTGTAGGTCCGGACGAAGTTGTGGAAGCCGACCCAGCCGCCGCCGACATTCGTGAATGCGAGGTCGAGCGCGTAGATCGTCGGCGCGATGCCGAAGACGACCAGGAATGGCAGGTACGGCAGGACGAACGGCAAGCCCTGCAGAGCGCGGGGGCCACGCCTCCGCGTGGCCCCCGCATATTCCGACGTAAGGGCGGACGAGGCCAAGTCAGTCCTACTTCCGGACGACCTTATACCCCGCGGCCTGTGCATTCTGCGCGAGCCCGTCGCCGAACGCCGGCATCAGCGAGCTCAGCGACTTGCCCGCGACGAGCTGCGTGACGACGGTGTTCGACCAGACAGGCTGATCCGGATAGGTCACCATGTTCCAGCCGGTCCAGACCAGAGTCGCAGCGGCCTTGAAGGCCGGTCCTTCGGGAGCGGCGAAGTACGGATCCTTGTTCAGGGACTTCAACCACACCGTGGCCGCCGGCCCGTACGACGGATATCCCGGCGACAGCGCATTGACCTTCGACTTGACCAGCGGCGAGGTCGTGGCCCACTTCACGAAGTCGATGGCAGCCGCCTGGTTCTTCGTGTGCTTGGAGACGACCCATGGGCCGCCGCCGACCTGACCGGTCACGAGCGGCTCGCTTCCCCAGCGCAAGGGCAGCGCAGCCGTCAGCTCGCCGGCCGGGACGTGCAGCGTCCCGCCGAAGATGTCCTTCGCGTACCACACCGGCCCGGGCATGAGCAGGATCTTGTCGGTGTCGCCGCCCCACTTGGTGGCGAAATCCGCGGTGAAGACGCTCTCGGGCGGAACGACGCCGCTCTTGATCAGCGGGTCGAGCAGATTCGCCATACGCGTGCAGTGCACATCGCCCGAGTTGATCCTGACGGTGTTCGGCGCGACGACCTGCGAGATCGGGCACTTGTCGGCCCACAGGTAGAGCCACGCGCCATAGGAGTCGCCGATGTTCCCGATGATGTAGCCGGGATGGTCCGTGGCGACTTTCTGGCCCAGCGCCGCCCACTGCTGCCACGTCGTCGGGACCGTGTAGCCGAACTGGGTCATCAGCTTCTTGTTGACGTAGAGGACCTCCTGGGCGAGGTTGTCCTGGAGGCAGATCAGGCGGCCGTTGACGGTGCACTGGCTGAGCGACGGCGCGGGCCAGCCGGCGAGGAGGTTCTTCGGGAAGACGGTCTTGAGGTCCAGCGCGTAGTCGAACGGCTTCTGTGACATCCAGACCGGATCGTTTGCCTGCTCGGTGAAGATGATGTCCGGCCAGCCCTTTCCGGTGCGGTTCCAGAGCTGGATCTTCGTCTGCATCGTTGTCGCGCCGTTGCCGTCGCCGTCGTAGGTGACGATGTTCAGGTGGACCTTGGGATGTGTCTTGGCGTACAGCTTCGCGACCGGCAGGCGGACGGCGTCGACCCAGACCGTGAGTGACCCGGAGGCGCCGCTGGAACCGGCCCGTCCGGTCGAAGCGGCGACGAGCGCCGCCGCAGCTGCCGTCGCAACGACGAGCGCTGCGAGGACCAGCCACCGACGATTCATCTTCATGCGGGGACTCTCCTTCTTGGGATTGACCATGCCTTCAGCTCCGGGACGCGACCCGGCGCTCCTGGACGAAGTCGGGCAATGCGATGCCCGGGGTCGTAGGGGCCTGGACGAGACCGTCCGAGCCGACGCGAGACTCACGCACGACCGGGTTGGAGGTCACGAGCGACTCGTAGTAGGTGTTGTTCGGGATTGCCATACAGAGGTGGACAGCCGACTCGGTCGGCCCATGCACCTCGGCGCGCAACCGGAACGAGTCGGCGAGATGCGCGATGCGCATCGCACCGGTGATGCCCCCGCGGTGATTCGCACTCGTCCGCACGTATGAGGCACAGCCGGACGCGATGAAGTCTGCCGTGTTGAGATGGCTCCCGTCCGAGGTCTCGCCG
This sequence comes from uncultured Thermoleophilia bacterium, assembly GCA_963840365.1. Lineage (GTDB taxonomy): Bacteria > Actinomycetota > Thermoleophilia > Gaiellales > Gaiellaceae > PALSA-600. Next base: position 95,119 of record CAWIYQ010000001.1, read on the forward strand.
ACGAGCAGCGGAACGTCGACCCGCTCTGACAGCCACCGGTACGCGGTCACGCTGAACTCGCGCATAGGCTCCTCGTACCAGCGGTACTTGGCCTCGGCGAGCGCTTGGCCGACATAGACGGCGTCAGGCAAGTCGAACCCCGCCGACCCGTCGTACATCAGGTCGACATCGGGACCGACGTGCGCGCGAACGCGTTGGCACAGATCCGCGTCCGCCCGGGCGTCGCCCCACGCGTGCAGCTTGATCGCGGGATACCCGAGCTCCAGGCACTGGTCGCACACGTCGAGGAACTCCTCGACGGTCGCGAACGTCGTCGTCGACGCAGTCGCCGGGATCGAGTCCCGATAGGTGCCAAGCAACCGGTGCACCGGAACCCCGAACACGCGTCCCTCGAGATCCCAGAGCGCGACATCGACGACCCCGAACACCCAGATCGGAAACTCCTCCGTGCGGTCGAGCTCCCACAGCCGGTGCCACAGCCACTCGCGGCGATCGGCACGCTCGCCGACGAGCTCATCGCGGAGGATCCGATCGACGATGTCGGCGAGCATCGGCCCGCTCCACTCGTGGTAGGCCTCGCCCACAGCGCCGTCGTCCGTCGTGATGCGGAGCACCGCGGTCGTTCGTGCGGGATGCGACCCGCGGAGACCCCGCCGCCACACGTAGGGCGGCGTCACTGCCGGGAGGGGAATCAGGTCAACGTCGACCGAGGCGATCCGCATCGCGGATGATCATCATACGAATGATCACCCGTTGTCAAGGGCCTAGCTCAGGAGCGCTTGCGTCTGCCCTTGCGCTCGGCCCAGCGCGACTCGATGTGCGCGGAGATCAGCTCGCCTGCCTGCGCCCCGTCGCCCGCGACAAGCGCATCGAGGATCGCGCGGTGCTCCGCCGCGGTCCACCTGAGCGCCGCCTTCGATGTGGGCGTCGCGGCGAGCGGCCGCGTCGCACCGCCGTGCCGGTGAATGACGCGGACGATCGTGAGCCCGACCTCGTTTCCCGACGCACGCATGACGATTTCGTGGAAGGCGTTGTCGAGCGCGCGGAAGCGGTCGTAGTCGTCGTAGGCCCCTTCCATCGCCTGGATCAGGTCCCCGAGCGTCGTGATCTCGTCTTCGCTCAGTCGTCCAGCGGCCGCAGACGCCATCTCGCGCTCGAGCACTCTGCGGACCATCATCAGGTCGTCGAGGAGAGACATGTCGTAGTCGTAGGCGAGCGCCATCCGCAGCACGTCGGGATCGAGGAGGTCCCATGAGCTGCGCGGCTCCACCGTGGTGCCTCGGCCCTGCTCGACGCGAACGAGACCCCGGCCTTCGAGCAGCTTCAGACCCTCGCGAACGACGGTACGGCTGAAGCCAAACTCTTCACAGAGCGCCGGCTCGGTTGGAAGGACGTCGCCCTCCCGGAGCACTCCGCCGATGATCTGGTCCCCCAACTCTTCGAAGATCACCGACGCGAGCCGCGCCGGCCGCCGTTGGAGCTTCTCGCGGCGCCGGACGGCTGCCTCGGCAGTCCCATTCGTGTCCGTCGTCTCCACGGCGGTCATCATATGTTCTGATCGGCTACCCGATAACATCAGACGAATGATGAGTGAGAACGGCCAGGTGAGTCGCCCTGGCACGCATCACTCGGCACGGCGCCGCGCGGCGCTCGCTCTCCGCGGCATGGCGCTGTTTGCGTTCGCGGTGTTCTTCGTCGTACCGCTCGCGTGGCTCGTGCTGGCGCCGACCAAGACGGACAGCGACCTGCTGACCCGCAGTCCGCTCGCGGTCGGCGACCTGCACAACGTCTGGGTCGCGTGGCAGGCCGTGGATCTATTCGACGATCACGTCTACCGCCGTTGGATGGAGAACTCGCTCTTGTACTCACTCAGCGCGACCGCGATCGCACTCGCGGTCGGCGTGCCGGCGGGATACGGCCTTGCCACAGGGAAGTTCACCGGCCGAAGGATCGTGCTCTCGCTGACACTCGTCGCGATGCTCATGCCGGCCTCGTCGCTCGTACTCCCGATCTATCTCGAACTGAACGGAATGAGATTGATCGGCAATGTGTTCTCGATCATCTTGCCGTTTTCGTTCTTCCCATTCGGCGTCTACCTCGCCTACATGTACTACGCGACCGCGCTCCCACCAGGACTGCTCGACGCCGCGCGAGTCGACGGGTGCGGCGAGTTGCAGACGTTCCTGCGGATTGCACTCCCGCTCGCGAAGCCGGTCGTTGCGCTCGTCTTCTTCTTCAGCTTCGTCGCCGATTGGAACAACTTCTTCTTGCCTTACGCGATCCTGCCGAACGAGAAGGAGTTCCCGGTGCAGGTTGGCCTGTCGGACATCTTCACGTCGTCACGCCCGGCCGTGGCGCTCGCGACGCTGATCGCAGCGCTCCCCGTCGCGATCGTCTTCGTCTTCTCGCAGCGAGCGCTCGTCCGTGGGCTCGTCGGTGGCGCGGCTGTAGGTTGACGAAGCGAGCGCTCGTCGCGCGGACCCCGTCAGGTGCGACCGACGACATCAAAATCGACCGACCGAGGAGCCAGACGTGACTCAGCCCTTCTTCCGCGACGTTCCAGAGCACATTCCCTACGCCGGCGCAGGATCCGACGATTCGCTCTCCTTCAAGGCGTACAACCCAGAGCTCGTGATCCGGGGAAAGCGGATGGAGGACTGGCTGCGGATCAGTGTCGCGTACTGGCACTCGTTCGCTGCAAGCGGAAGCGACATGTTCGGAACCGCGACCTTCGACCGTCCGTGGACGCAGGAGCCGGACGATCCGATGGGTGCGGCACGCGAGAAGATGGCGGCGGCCTTCGAGTTCATCCAGAAGCTCGGCGTGCCGTTCTACTGCTTCCATGACGTGGACGTCGCACCGGCGGGTGCGAGCTTCCGCGAGTTCACGTCGAATCTCGACGCGCTCGCCGACGACGCTCTCGAATACCAGGAACGGACCGGCATCCGGCTGCTCTGGGGCACCGCCAACCTCTTCACCCACCCGCGCTTCCAGGCGGGCGCGGCGACGAACCCAGACCCGGAGGTGTTCGCCTACGCAGCCGCGCAGGTCAAGAACATGCTCGCCGTCACGAAGCGTCTCGGCGGGGCCAACTACGTGCTCTGGGGCGGGAGGGAAGGCTACGACTCGCTGCTGAACACGGACCTGCGCCGCGAAAGTGATCAGTTGGCGCGGTTCCTCCACCTCGTCGTCGACGAGAAGCATCGGATCGGCTTTACCGGAACGCTATTGATCGAGCCGAAGCCGATGGAGCCGACGAAGCACCAGTACGACTACGACGCGGCCGTCGTTCACGGCTTCCTCGCCCGCCACGGGCTCGAGGGCGAGTTCAAGCTCAACATTGAGGCAAATCACGCGACGCTCGCCGGCCACTCCTTCCACCACGAGATCGCATACGCGACGGCCTACGACTTGCTCGGCTCGGTCGACGCGAACCGAGGCGACCCGCAGAACGGCTGGGACACGGACCAGTTCCCGAACTCGGTCGAAGACCTCGTGCTACCCCTGTACGAGATCGTGCAGGTCGACGGTCTCGGGAACGGCGGCTTCAACTTCGACGCGAAGCTGCGACGCCAGTCGATCGACCGGATCGATCTCTTCTATGCGCACGTCGGAGGCATCGATACGCTGGCACGCGCGCTGATCGCCGCAGCGAAGCTCGCCGACGACGGCATCCTCACCCGGATGAAGGAACAGCGCTACTCGGCGTGGCAGGGCGATCTCGGTCAAGCGGTCGTTCACGGAACGGCCACGCTCGCGGAGCTCGGCGACCGCGTCGCGTCGGGTGAGATCAACCCTGCTCCGACCTCCGGCAGACAAGAGCTGTACGAGAACGTCGTCAGCGACGCGCTGTGGAGCTGACGAGTCGCCGACCGTTCCTCGCCGCTCACGCCCGGGCCGGAGCCGACGTACTCCGGAGACGCTTCAGCCGATGCATGACGTCGTCGCCGCCACGCCCGAACAAGTCGTGCAAACGGCGGTACTCGCCGTAGAGGACGTCGTAGGCTTCGCGGTGCTCCGGTCGCGGCAGGAACCGCGTCTCGCTCAGCGTTGCCATCTGGGTGGATGCGTCGGTGATCGTGGCGTGGCCGCCTTCGGAGGCGCCGGCCGCGACGGCTCCCCACATCGCTGCGCCGAGTGCGGGAGCCTGCTGGGACGCCGCGACGGCGATCTCCCGGTCGGTGACATCGGCGAAGATCTGCATCAGCAGCGGGTTCCGGTCGGGAAGCCCGCCGCAGGCGACGATCGCGTCCACCCGGAGCCCCGCCCGCTCGAACGCCTCCATGATCACGCGCGTGCCGAACGCCGTGGCCTCGATGAGAGCCCGGTAGATCTCCGGCGCGCGCGTCGCAAGCGTCATGCCCACCATGAGCCCCTGCAGGTCGGCGTCCACGAGCACCGAGCGGTTCCCGTTCCACCAGTCGAGAGCGAGCAGACCCGACTGCCCCGGCCGCAGCGCGGCCGCTTCTCCCGCGAGGACGTCGTGCAGGTCGACGCCGCGAGCGCGTGCCGCCTCGTGATACTCGGGCGGTACGGCATGCCGCACGAACCACGCGAAGATGTCGCCGAGCGCCGACTGGCCGGCCTCGTAGCCGAAGTAGCCGGGCACGATGCCGTCCTCGACGACGCCGCACATGCCCTCGACCTCGACGAGCTCGTCACCGAGCAGGAGATGACCGTTGCTCGTGCCCATGATCATCGCGAGCGTTCCCGGAGCGGTCACCGTCGTCGCAGGCACCGAGCCGTGGAAGTCGACGTTTCCGACCGCGACGGGAGTCCCGGCTCGCAGACCGGTCGAGGCGGCCGCCCGCTCGCTCAGCTCACCCGCGCGTGCGCCGGGAGGCAGGAGCGTCTGCGACAGCTTCTCGGCCACGACGTGCTCGAAGCGTGGGTCGAGCGCGGCGAAGTACGCGGGCGAAGGAAACCCGTCGCGCTTCGACCACATGGCCTTGTATCCCGCCGCGCACGCGCTCCTGGTCTCGACGTCCGTGAGCTGCCAGACGATCCAGTCGCACGCCTCGATCAAGCGCGCGGCGCGCGCGTACAGCTCGGGCGCCTCGTCGAGGATCTGCAGCGCCTTGGCAAAGAACCACTCCGACGAGATCTTCCCGCCGTACCGCGGCAGCCACGGCTCCCCGCGCTCGGCGGCCACGGCGTTGATCCGATCCGCCTCCGGCTGAGCAGCGTGGTGCTTCCACAGCTTCACCCAGGCGTGCGGCTCGCGGCGCAGATCGTCGAGCAGGCAGAGCGGCGTCCCGTCGGCGAGCGTGGGCAGCATCGTGCACGACGTGAAGTCGATGCCGATGCCCACCACCTCGTCCGGGAGAACACCGGTCTCGGCGAGCAGGCGTCGCACCGCGACCTGCAGGCTCTCGAGATAGTCGCGCGGATCCTGCAAGGCCCAGTCGGCCCCGAGCTCCACGTCGTCGTCGGGGCCCGGCAGGTGTGCGTCGATGACGCCGTGGGCGTACGGCTCGACGCTCGTCCCGACCTCGCGCCCGTCCGAGCAGTCGACCAGCACGGCACGCGCCGACTCGGTGCCGAAGTCGATGCCGAGCGCGCTTGTCACGGCTGGACCAACACCTTCAGCCCTCGCCGCTCGACCAGGTCCTGGAACGCCTGCGGCCCCTCGTCGAGCCGATACCGTGCGCTCACGAGCGACGCGAGCTCGAGCTGCCCGGACTCCGCCAGGGCGATCGCACGCAGGAGGTCGCCCACACGCATGCGGCGGCAGAGGACGAGCGTAAGCTCCTTTCGCCGTGCCGCGGCGGCCTGGAAGCAACTGCGGTCGCCCTCGGGGATGCCGACGACTACGACACGACCACCGGGGCGCGCCGCCACGATCGCAGCGTCGAGCGCCCCGTCAGCACCCGCTGCGTCGTAGGCGACGTCGACCTGAACGTCCGCCGCCTGGGAGCGGCGCGCCCCGAGCTTTCGCGCGGCCGCAGCACGATGCGGCAGCGGATCGACCGCGACCTCGACGGCGACGCCCGCGACCTGCAGCGCCTGCACGAGCAGTAGGCCGATCGGCCCACAGCCGAAGACGGCGGCGGTACTCCCGGGCCCCGCACCGCCGAGGTCGACCGCGTGCAACGCGACGCCGAGCGGCTCGAGCAGCGGTGCGGCATCGTCGCTGATGGCGTCGGGAAGCGGATACGCGAACTGCTCGGGCCAGGCGACGAACGTCCGCAGCCCGCCGTCGGTCGAACCGTGCCCCGCGAACCGCAACTCGGCGCAGAGGTGGCCGTCTCCGGCGGAGCAGAGAGTGCAGCGGCCGCAGGGAACGGCCGGGTCGAGCACGACGCGCTGCCCGGCACGAGGGCCGCTCGCGACGACGCCGGCGAACTCGTGGCCGAGCACGAGTGGTCGGTCGAGGAGCGCGTCGCCAATGCCGCCGTCGAGGAACCAATGACGATCGGACCCGCAGAGGCCGACGCTGCCGACGCGGACGAGCACCTGCCCCGGGAGCGGCTCCGGGTCCGGCTCTTCGTGCAGCCGCAGGTCGCGCGCCGCGTGCAGGCGCAGCGCGTTCACGTGGGCTGACCGTAGTACGCAGCCGAGCCGTGCTTGCGCGAGAAGTGCTTCTCGAGCAACTCCGCCGGGATCGGCTCGAGCGCCCCCGCAAGCGCCTCGGAGCGATAGGCACTCGCAGCGATCTCTTCCAGCGCGATCGCGTTCTCGACCGCCTCCGCCACGGAGGCTCCCCACGCGAACGGGCCGTGCGAGGCGACGAGCACAGCGGGCCTGCCGAGCGGCTCGACCCCGAGAGCGGTGAAGGTCTCGACGATCACGTCTCCTGTCGCCCGTTCGTACTCGCCCTCGATCTCGTCGGGCGTGAGCAGCCGTGTCACCGGCACGGCGCCGTGGAAGTGATCGGCGTGCGTCGTCCCGTAGCAGGGAATCTCGCGGCGCGCCTGCGCCCAGGCGGTGGCAAACGCCGAGTGCGTATGCACGACGCCGCCGACCTCGGGCCACGCGCGATAGAGGACGAGGTGCGTCGGCGTGTCCGACGAAGGTCGCGTCTCGCCCTCGACGACCGCGCCGGTCGCAAGGTCGACAACGGCAACGTCGGCGACCGCGAGCCGGTCGTAGGAGACACCGCTCGGCTTGATCGCCACGAGGCCGGCGTCGCGGTCGACCGCGCTCGCGTTCCCGAAGGTGAGGACGACGAGGCCGGCGCGCCCGAGCGCAAGGTTTGCCTCGAGCACCCGTTCCCGCAGGTCGGCGTGCAGCACTACAAGCCTTTCGCAAGCCGGTAGTACGCCTGGTTCCAGCGCAGCTCGTTGACGACGTCGCGGATCCGCGTCCGTTCGTCGATCACGAGCAGCTCGATCCCTGCGATCTCCGCAAGGTCGACGAACGCCTCCGTCCCGATCGCGCGGCAGAGGACGGTGTGGTGCGGCCCACCGGCCCGCAGCCACGCCTCGGTCGCGGTCGCGAAGTCCGGCTGTGGCCGCCACAGCGCCCGAGCCACGGGCAGCCGCGGCAGGTCCTCGGTCGGCCGCACGAGCTCGACTTCGTTCAGGACGAGCCGGAAGCGGTCGCCGAGGTCGAGCAGCCCCACGACCACGGCCGGCCCCGGAGCGGCCGTGAAGACGAGCCGCACCGGGTCCGCCTTGCCGCCGATCGAGAGCGGGTGGATCTCACACGACGGTCGCTCCGCCGTGATCGACGGGCAGACCTCGAGCATGTGCGCCCCGAGCACGGCCGGGCCTTCCGGAGCGAGGTCGTACGTGTAGTCCTCCATGAAGGAGACGCCGCCGTCGAGGCCGCTGCTCATCACCTTCGCGATGCGGACGAGCGCCGCAGTCTTCCAGTCGCCCTCCGCACCGAAGCCATAGCCGTCGGCCATCAGCCGCTGCGCCGCGATGCCCGGCAGCTGCGCAAGGCCGTCGAGATCCTCGAACGTGTCGGTGAACGCGCGGAACCCTCCCGCATCGAGGAACCCACGCAGACCGGCCTCGATGCGCGCCGCGTCCCGCAGCGCCTCTCGTCCCGCGCCGCCGCCGCGCAGGCCCGGAGCGAGCTCGTACGCTTCCTCGTACTCGGCGACGAGACCGTCGACCTCCGCGTCCGAAACGGCCGCGACCGCGTCCGCGAGGAGATCCACGCCGTAGCCGTTGACGGCCACGCCCAGCCGAATCTGCGCCTCGACCTTGTCGCCCTCGGTCACCGCGACCTCACGCATGTTGTCGCCGAAGCGGGCGACGCGAAGCTGCTGCGCCTCGCGCCAGCCGGCGGCGGCGCGCGCCCAGGTGCCGATGCGCGCCGCGACCTGCGGGTCGCGCCAGTGACCGACCACCGTCTTGCGGCGTAGCCCCATCCGGGTCTCGAGGAACCCGAACTCGCGATCGCCGTGCGCCGACTGGTTCAGGTTCATGAAGTCCATGTCGATCTCCGCCCACGGCAGGTCCCGGTTGAACTGCGTGTGGAGATGGAGCAGCGGCTTCTGCAGCGCGCTCAGGCCGGCGATCCACATCTTCGCCGGCGAGAAGGTGTGCATCCAGGCGATCACGCCGATGCACGTGTCATCCGCGTTCGCGTCGAGCGCGACGCGGTGGATCGAGCTCGGGCTCGTGGCGACCTCCTTGTGCACCACGCGCACCGGAATCTCCGCCTGCGCGTCGAGCCCGGCGGCGACCTCTCGTGCATGCGTCTCGACGTGCCGCAGCGTCTCCGGCCCGTACATCTCCTGGCTCCCGGTGACGAGCCAGACCTCGAGGTGTCGAAGGGCGTCAGGCGCCATTGCTCGAGGTCTCCTCGAGCCGGCTGCGGAAGCTCGAGACCATCAGCTCGGTCAGGTCCTCGAGCGACGTCTCGTGCACCAGCTGGTCGGTGATGATGCGGCCGTCCTGCATGACGTTGATGCGGTCGCAGAGCTCGAACAGATGCGCATAGTTGTGGTCGATCACGATGATCGAGACGCGGCCGCTCGCGGCGAGATCCTTGACGAGATCGATGATGAGGCGCGACTCCCGCGCGCCCATCGCGGCGAGCGGCTCGTCGAGCAGCAGGATCTTCGGTGCCACCCGCACGGCCCGCGCAACCGCGACCGCCTGCCGCTGACCTCCGGAGAGCTGCTCGGCCTCGGCCTCGACACTCGGCACGCGCACCTTGATGTCGTCGAGGTACTGGCGCGACAGCCTCCGCATCGCTCGCTTGTCGAGGAAGCGAAGCGGGCCCATCGTCGTCAGCTCGTGGCCCAGGAACAGGTTCAGGAAGACGGGGAGCTGCGGGATCAGGGCGAGGTCCTGGTAGACGGTCTCGATCCCGTGGGCGCGGGCTTGCTCGACCGAGTGGAAGCGGACGCGTTCGCCGCCGACGTACACATCGCCCCCGTCCTGCTGGTGAAAGCCGGACAGGATCTTGACGAGCGTGCTCTTGCCGGCGCCGTTGTCGCCGACGAGCCCGAGCACCTCGCCCTGGCGCAGGGAGAGATCGATGCCCCGGAGTACGACGAGCGCACCGAACCGCTTCGTCACGCCGCGGACCTCGAGCACAGGGGGCGTCTGCTCGGTCATGTCTCCCTCGAGCGCGCGATCAGCTTGTCGAACTGCGCGTTCAGCGCCATCGCGAAGATGATCACGACACCGACCCAGACGTAGAAGTCGTTCGTGCTGACCCCGATCAGGGTCAGCCCGTCCTCGAGGATGCCGATCAGGATCGCGCCGATGAAGGCGCCGATCACCGTCCCGCGGCCACCCGTGAGCGCGGTGCCGCCGATCACGCAGGCGCCGATCGCGTAGAGGATGTAGTCGACGCCGAAGTTGCCCGGATCGAGGCTGCCGTACTTGACCGCGTCGACGATGCCGACAAGTCCGGCCAGACCAGAGCAGAGGACGAAGCACCAGACCTTCACGCGACGGATCGGCACGCCCGCCTCGGCTGCCCCGGTGAGGTTCCCTCCCGTGGCGACGATCCGCACGCCGAAGCGGGTGCGCGTGAGGAGCACGGTGACGAAGATCGCGATCGTGGCCACCCAGAGGATCTCCGACCAGATCCAGACCCCCATCAGCTTGCTGGCGAAGCTCGGCTGCCCCGAAGACGACGACAGCGGAATCGGCGACGCTTGGGCCATGTCCGAGTAGATGAGGACCAGGCCGAAGAGGATGAAGTTCATCGCCAGCGTCGTGACGAACGACGGCACGTTCAGGCCCACCGTGATCAGCCCGTTGACCGCTCCGACACCGCAGCACACACCGACCGCGAGCAGGATGGCGACCGGGATCGGGACCCCTCCGTTGTGCAGCCAGTACTCGACCCACGGCGCGAACAGGAAGACCTGGCCGGCCGACAGGTCGATCTCGCCGAGTACGAGCAGCAGCACCTCTCCGACGGCGATCGCGGCGACCGGCCCCGCGTAGCCGGCGGCCGAGCTCAAGCTGAGCGAGTCGGTAAACGTCGATCCGGCCCTGATCGTGAAGTACACGAAGAGGGCGACAGTGATCAGGAGCGGCGTCAGCTCGCGCTGGTAGAGGAAGAGGCGCAGGACACGACGACGCAGCGGGGGCGCTTCATGCCGCTGCCCCGGCGGTTCGCCCTCCGGGGCAGCGGCTTCGGTTGGAGCGCCGGACTGCACGCTCGGGACTAGTGCGGGATCGAGGCGGGCGGCTTCAGGATCTGTTGCTTCGAGCTCGTCCCCTCGAACCGGTTCTTGGCCAGGTACGGCGCGACGGTCGACTTCACCACGATGCCGAGCCCCGTGTCGGTGTTGGTCGCCTTCATCAGCCCGCCCGAGACGTTGAACAGGAAGAGCTGCATGATCGTGTCGAAGCCCTGCAGGTAGGCCTGCTGGTCGATCGTGAAGGTCAGGTTGCCGGCCTGGATGCCCTGCACGACCGGCGTCCCGACGTCCCAGCCCGCCCCGCCGACCTTTCCCTTCAGGTTGTTCTTCTGGATGAACTGCGCAATGGCGTCGCTGTCGCCACTGTCCACGCCGAACATGAACTTCACGTCCTTGTGGCCGGCGTACCACGCGGAGATCTTGTTGTACTCCGGCGCACCCTCGGTCGCAGACGTTCCGACCTCGACGAAGTCGACGCCGGCCTTGGTCAGGACCGGCTTCGCGCCGTCGATCCGCGGCTGGATGTTCCCCGTTCCCGGCGTTGCGATGATGCCGGCCACGAGGTCGCCCTTCTTGACCCCGGTCTTGAGGACCTGCTGCGCGACGGCAGCTCCCGCGGTCAGGTTGTTCTGGCCGACGTAGGCCAGCCGGTTGTTCGCTACCCCGGCCGACACGTCGGCGTTGTACGCGATCACCGGGATGCCCTTGTTGAGGGCACTGTCGACCGGGGCGTTGAAGGCGGTGTTGTCGATCAGACAGCACCCGATGCCGCTTGCCTTGGCGGCGATGGCGCTGTTGAAGGCCGAGACCATCTGGCCGACGACCGACGTCTGCGAGCCGGTCCACTGGTACGTGGAGCCGGTGATGGCACAGGCGTCCTGGATGCCGTAGATCGTCGCCGTGAAGAACGAGTTCGTCGTCACGTGACAGATCATCACGAAGCGGTACTTCGGATGCTTGGCGAAGAACGCGGTGTCGCTGTGCTCCTGTGCCAGAGTCGCCGCGCTCGCGCTCTGGTCGCCCAGGATTGCGGCGAGGCTCCCGGCGGCTGTGCCGGCCACAGCTGCGCCCCCTGCATACCGCAGGAAGCGCGACCGCGAGAACTCCAGTTGTTCCTTGCTGACCTCGTCGGGGCGGTCTGATGTCATGCCTCCACCTCTTTCCCTCGGTCCCGGCCGGTCGACGGCCTGTTTCGATGCGAGCGGCTCGGCTCGACTACTTTCACGAACAGCGGCTCAGCTTGCGTATATACCAACTGTCGAAAGCTTTCTCAAGGGCCTGAAACCGCAATCGGTACGTTTATGCAAGGCTGCGTCGGCCTCATCGGGGAACACACGGATTACTCCCGTGGGCCGCTCGCCGAGCCGCTACCAGCGTTGATGAACCGACGGGGCGATGCGCCGTCGATAGACGTCGGCGACGGCGGCGTGCGCCTCCTCGGCCAGCCGCGGCAGCCCGGCCGCGTCCGCATTCCCGCGCGCCTGCTCCGGCGTCTTGGCGCCAGGGATGACCGTCGAGACTGCGTCGAAATCGAGGATCCAGCGCAGCGCGAGTTGCGCCAGCGTCGCGCCCTCCGGCACGATCGGACGAAGTTCCTCGGCCGCTTCGAGGCCCGTCTCGAATTCGACGCCCGAGAACGTCTCGCCGACGTCGAAGGACTCGCCGTGACGGTTGTAGGCGCGATGGTCGTCGGCGGCGAACTGCGTGCTGCGGTCGAACTTCCCCGTCAGCAGGCCGGAGGCGAGCGGCACACGCGCGATCACGCCGACGTCATGCTCGACAGCCTGCTGGAAGAAGAGCTCCGCCGGCCGCTGGCGAAAGGCGTTGAAGATGATCTGCACGGTGGCGACGCCTGGATACTCGATCGCCTTCAGCCCTTCTTCCACCTTTTCGACGCTGACCCCGAACGCTCGAACGAGGCCCTCTTCGACCAGTGCGGCACACGCCTCGAAGACCGAGGGCGTGTAGTAGGTGTCCCAGGGGGGGCAGTGCAGCTGGACCAGGTCGACGGCCTCGACGCCGAGGTTCTCGCGCGAGCGCTCGATCCAGCCGCGAAAGCTCTCGTACGTGTAGTTGGCCACGTCGAGCGGTGCGCGCCGCCCGAACTTCGTCGCCACGACGAGCTGCTCCGACCGCTCGCGCAGGAGCCGTCCGATGAGTCGCTCGGAGCGGCCGTCGCCATAGACGTCGGCGGTGTCGAAGAACGTCACGCCCGCGTCCACGGCGGCGTGCATCGCCGCGAGCGACTGCCCGTCGTCGACGGCGCCCCAGTCGGCGCCGATCCCCCACGCTCCGAAGCCGATCTCGGAGACCCAACGGTCTGTCTTCCCAAGCCTTCTCGTGTTCATCGCGCGCCCTCCAGGGACATTTCCGAGCTTTCTCTTTTCATCGAAACCGACGATACTACTCGCGGTTTCGAAAGATGCGCAGCCTGGCCCGCCATGAGCTCTTCCACCCGGACGGGCGGCGCCTGCTCGTCTACGGCGCTCTCCACGGAAGCCTCGACGAGCAGGCGCCGGTGGACGAGTCGCAGGCGATCCACAAGCGCCTCGACGTCTTCAGCGGAGCCTGGGTCGGGATCGCGCCCGCGCGGAACGCCCGGCCGCTCGACTCGGCCGCGGAGACCCCGGAGGCATGCCCGTTCTGTCCGGGCGGGACGGAGGTCCCGTTCCCGTACGAGGCGGCCGTGTTCGACAACCGGTTCCCGTCGTTCCGCCCCGTCCCTCCGCGCCCGCCCGTCCTCGACGGGACGACCGGGGCAGCGCTCGGCAGGTGCGAGGTCGTGCTCTATACCCACCGGCACGAGGCCTCGTTCGGGCACCTCTCGGTCACTGAGCTCTGCCGTGTCCTCGCGGTCTGGATCGACCGCGCCCGCGAGCTGTGGAGCGATCCGGCTCATGCCTACGTGTGCGTCTTCGAGAACCGCGGCTCGGAGGTGGGCGCCACGATCGCGCACCCGCACGGCCAGATCTACGCAGTCGATCACGTCCCACCGATCACGGTGGCGAAGGCGGCGGCACACCAGCGTCACCGCGAGAGCGCCGGCAGCTGCCTCTCGTGCGAGGCGTCCCGGGCGGACGCCCGCTCCGATCGCCTCGTCGCGGCGAACGAGAGCTTCGTCGTCGCGGTGCCCTTCGCGGCGCGGTGGCCGTTCGAGGTTGCCGTCCGGGCACGGCGACACGGGCTCGGGCGTCTGGCCGACCTGGTCCCGGCCGAGCAGCGCGACCTTGCGCTCGCGCTCCAAGACCTCGTGCGGCGGTACGACGCTCTGTTCGACTTCCCGCTTCCGTACATGATGGTCGCGCAGGAGGCGCCGGCCGGCGCGCCCGACTGGCATCTCGCGTTCGAGCTGTACCCCGTGCATCGCGCGCCCGAAGTGACGAAGATCCGCGCCAGCGTGGAGACAGGGCTCGGACTCTTCCTGAACGACGTCGCGCCGGAGGACTCTGCGCGCCGGCTTGGCGCGCTCGCCGTCAACACAGAGCCGATCGAGCTCGAGACGCTCTTCGTCGTGACACGACCTCAGCCGGCGCCTCTGCGATGAGCAGCGACGGCAAGACCCCGCCGGTCCCGGCGGCGCTCCGGCGAGAGCGCATGCTGGCCGAGATCAGGGAGCGCGAGTTCGCGCGCGTCGGCGAGCTGAGCAGCCGGTTCGGCGTGTCGGAGGTGACCGTTCGCGGCGATCTCGACTCGCTCGCGGCGAAAGGGAAAGTGCACCGCGTACGCGGCGGCGCGATCCCACGGCTGATCCCGCACCAGGAGCAGCCGTTCGAAAACAGCATCTCGAGCTTCGCGGCCGAGAAGGTGGCGATCGGCCAGGCCGCCGCCGCCCTGCTCGAGGACGGCGAGACGGTGCTGATCGACGTGGGCACGACAGCAGCGGCCACCGCGCGGGCGATCGCCGCACGCACCGAGCTCGACGACGTCGTCGTGTTCACGAACGGCCTGAAGACGGCCCTCGAGCTCGAGCCGGCCTCGGCGAGGATCACCGTCGTCGTCCTCGGGGGCACGCTCAGACCTCTCCAGCACTCGCTCGTCGACCCGCTGGCCACGCTCATCCTCGAGCAGATCTCGGTCAAGACGGCGCTCCTCGGCTGCAACGGCGTCGATCCTCTCGGCGGCGTGACGAACATCAACCTGCCCGAGGCCGAGGTCAAGAAGCGGATGCTCGGAGTCGCTGCTCGCCGGATCGTGCTGGCAGACGGCAGCAAGCTCGGCCGGATCGAGGTGGCACGCCTGTGCGGCATCGACGATCTCGACATGGTGATCACCGGTCACTCGGCCGACCCGGCGGTGGTGGAAGCACTGCGCGACCGCGGCTGTGACGTGCGCGTGGTCGGATAGCCCCGCGTCAGCGCGGGCTGTGCAACGGGTCCCACACGCGTCGCGGAACGTCCTGGGCGAGGCGTAGCTCCTCGAGGCGCGCGCGGCGGGCGGCGTCATCCTTGGGATGGCGGCTCGGCCTGTCCAGGAAGGCACGCAGCCGATCACGCGCCGCGGCATCGGCGGGGCCGGCGGTCGACGAGGCGAGCGTTCGGACGGCCTCGCCCGGATCGGGCGCGTGGTAGATCCCCGTCCCGACCGTCAGCATGTCGGCCCCCGCCTCGACGTACCCACCGGCGTTCGTCGGCTTGACGCCGCCGTCCACTTCGATCCCCAGGGGGATCCCGAGCGTCTCGGCGCGCTGGCGAAGGTAGGCGATGCGCTCGAGGGTGTCCGGAGCCGAGGGGCTGCCGCCGAACCCGATCGGCACCGAGAGGAGGTTCACGACGTCGACCGCGCCGAGAAGCTCGTCGGAGATCGCATCGATCGGCGTGTCCTCCTTCACGGCCACTCCGACGCCTCGCCCCTCGGAGCGGACGCGCTCGACGATGCCGTGCGCGTCGTCAGTCGCCTCGAGGTGGAAGAGGATCAGGTCGGCCCCGGCGTCGCACATCCGCTGGACGAGCCGCTCCGGCCGCTCGACCATCAGGTGCACCTCGATCGGCAGCACGATCCAATTGCGCACGAGCGCAACGATGTACTCGCCGAAGCTGATGCGCGGCGCGAAATGGCCGTCGATGACGTCGAGCGAGAACGCGTCGACACCTGCCTCCACGACGCGCTCGACCTCGTGCTGGAGCCGCGAGAAGTCGGCGTCGAGAATGGATGCGGAGATGACTGCCATGTCCAGCGCGGGCGGCTCGGATGAGCCTATCCGATGAGCGGCGGAATCAGCCGGTCGTCGCCCGTGCCGCGACGCCGTCGCCTGCCGCGCAGACGATGCCGCGGCCGGCACGTCCGGTGCGCTCGCTGTAGGCCTTCGTCACCGAGCCCGCGAGCTCCGCGGCGTCCTGGGCGTCGACGAGAGCGACGATCGAGCCGCCGAAGCCGCCCCCCGTCATCCGGGCCGCGACCGCCCCGCGATCGGTGGCGAGCTCGACCAGCTCGTCGAGCTCGGGCGTCGAGACCTCGTAGTCGTCGCGCAGGCTCTCGTGGCCGGCGCGGAACGAGCGTCGGAGGACATCCTCGACGTCGCGTCCCGACTCGAGCGCGGCGACGCACTCGCGCACCCGTTCGTTCTCGGTGACGACGTGCCGCAGACGCCGCGCCTCGACGCCGTCGAGCCCTGCGCGCTCGACCAACTCCGCCGCTTCGGCCGGGAGAAGCCCGGAGGCGTCGCGGCGACCGATCGCCGCGAGCGCACGCTCGAGCTCGGCGCGCCGAGTTGCGTACCCGGAGTCCGCGAGACGGTGCCTGACGCCCGAGTCGAGCACGACGATCGCGAGGTCGGGCGGCAGCGGGACGGGGCGATGCTCCGCGGTCGCACAGTCGAGGAACAGGGCGCAGCCGCGGCGGGCGAAGACGATCGCGGCCGGATCCATCAGGCCGCACGGCACACCGACGGCGACGCGTTCAGCCTCGCGCACGAGGCGCACCAGCTCGAGGAGCTCGACGTCGAATTCGGCGACGTCGCAGAGAGAGAACGCGACGGCGACGAGAAGCGCCGCGGACGACGACAGGCCTGCCCCGATCGGGAGCGTCGACTCGACCTCGCCCACGAGCCCAACCGCGGGCCGGCCGCGCTCGGCCAGAAGCCGCGCGACGGCGGCGACGTAACGCCCCCAACCAGCCGGGGTGGCGCCGCTCGAGCCGTCCGCCGCCAGCTCGACCGCCCTGCGGTCGGCCGTCGAGCGCAGGACGATGCGGGCCGGATCGGCTCGCCCCGAGACCGTCGTGCCGAGCTCGATGGCCACGGGGAGGACGAGCCCGCCGGAGTAGTCCGTGTGCTCACCGATCAGGTTCACCCTGCCCGGCGCGAACCGCTGCACGTCGTGCGTCATGGGTCCGACCTTACTGTGGAGGGAGTTGCAACGGCCCGCCGCCTGCGGCAGGCTCGCTCCCATGACCGCCGCGACCACGACCTCGGCGGAACCGCAGACCCACTCCCGGGACGAGGACGCGGAGAGGTTCTGCCGCCGCGTGCGCGCGAGCGCATACTTTGCCGCGGGGCGGCCGATCGCCGTGGCACGCGCCCCGGGACGCCTAGACGTGCTCGGTGGCATCGCCGACTACTCGGGCGGGCTCGTGCTCGAGCTGCCGCTCGAAGCAGCAACGCTCGTCGCCGCGCAGCGCCGCGATGACGATCTTGTCGCCGCCGTGAGCGACGGCAGGCGCCTCGCGGTCGATGCGAGGGAGCTTGCGACCGCACCGCTCGACGAGCTCGCCAAGCGGTTCAGCGGCCGCGACGCCTGGGGCGCGTACGTGCTCGGGCCCGTCGCGCTGCTCCTGCGAGAGGGGCCGACGGCCCAGAGAGGGCTGCGACTCCTCGTCTCCTCGACGGTCCCCGAAGGGAAAGGAGTCGCATCGTCTGCCGCCGTCGAGGTCGCCGTCCTTTGCGCCACCGCGGCGTGCCTCGGCATCGACGCGAGCGCTCGGCAGCTCGCGCTACTCGGCCAGCGCGCCGAGCAGGTGTTCGCGGCTGCGCCGTGCGGTCCGATGGACCAGCTCGCCGTCATGCACGGTGAAGCCGGCTCATTGATTCCCGTTCTCTGCCGTCCCGCAGAGGTCCTCGAGGCGCTGCGCCTCCCGCAGCCGCTCGCGGTCTGGGGCATCGACTCCGGCCTGCGTCACGCCGTCTCCGGCGACGCCTACCGCCGTGTCCGCTGCGCCTCGTTCATGGGCAAGGCTCTGCTCGACACCGATGCCGCATACCTCACCGAGCTGCAGCGCGACCAGGTCGCGGTCGACGCACTGCCGGAGTGCGTGCTCGGAATCGACTTCCTGCGCCTGCGGAGCGGGATCGACGACCCTGTCAGCACGGTCGAGCCCGCAGCCGGCTATCCCGTCCGGGCCGCGACGCTCTTCCCGATCGAGGAGCATGCGCGTGCCCTCGAGCTCGTCTCGCTCGTCCAGGGCTGTCGGACGGACGAAGCGGCCGAGCGGATCGGCGAACTCCTCTACGACTCGCATGCGGGCTACTCGCGCTGCGGGCTCGGTGTCCCGCGAACGGACCAGATCGTCGACGCTGTCCACGAAGCCGGGCGTGACAAGGGTCTGTTCGGCGCACGTGTGAGCGGCGGCGGAAGCGGCGGTACGGTGGTGGTGCTTGGGCGCCGCGACGCCGAGCCCCACGTCCGGGAGATCGCCGAGACCCTCGGCGCCGGCCTGCTCGGCGGCTCGTCGTCCGGAGCGGCCCGCTTCGGTGCCAGGTTCGTTCCGGGGGGAGCGGGAGCGGCCACCTCGTGGCAGTGATCCTCACCTTGCCGGGGTAGCTCCCCATAGAGAGCGGCCCTGGTGCACCACCTAAGATCCCAGGCCATGTTCCCGCGCGAGCGCGGCCTCGCCGTCGTCTATCTGGCCCTGCTGTTGGTCGTCGCCGGAGCCTTCCTGTTCTCGCCCAAGCCGCGAAACGAGCGGTACTGCGGAGAACGGGTCGACGTCGGCGGGCGAGCTTCGTTCCTCTTCCACTGCGACTCCGAGGAGTTCATGCGGGTCGCGATCCACCCGGGCCGCCTGCTCGAGGCGCGCAGCACGCGGCAGAGCCGGCCGGTCGTCCCGTTGCTGGCAGTTCCGTTGACGTACCTGGTCCTGCTGCCGGTGCAGACGTTCCAGCTCGCACCCCCCTCGGTGCGACATGCGATCGCGCGCCATTCGACGTCGTTGACCGAGGATCAGGCCGTCTCCAGCTTCACGGCCTACGTCGCGCTGAACGCCCTGATCGTCGTGATCGGCCTGCTGATCTTCAACGCACTCGTCCCGGGGCCCCCGTTCCTCGTCATGGCCGCGTCGGTGCTTCTGCTTTCGGACGACTTCATCAAGACGTTCTTCTGGACGCCGCATACCGAAATGCTCAATCTCGTCGTGCCGCTGGGCGGGATCCTCGTGTCACGGAGCCTCCTGCGGGAGCCTGCCCGTGACCTGCGGTTCTTCGCCTTGCTGGGCGGCCTGATCGGCCTGCTCACACTCGCCTACGGCAGCTTCCTGATCTGGGCCCCGATCGCGGCGACGTCGCTGGTGGTGCGGCGGCAGTGGTCCGGGATCGGACGCCGGCTCGTCGTGCTCGCCGTGGCGATGCTCGTTCCCATCGTGGCCTGGGTCGCCACGTGCCTTGCGACGGCGGGGTCGTACTACAGCCCCGAGGTCAGCGACTTCCGGCAATTCGTCTGGATCCTCGACGCCCTGCATCACGGCAACCTCGGCCACGCGTTCACGCACAACATCGACCGCTACGCCTTGCGGCTTCGCCAAGTCGCGTTGTTGCCGGCGGCCCTCGCGCTTGGGGCGGCGCTGGCCGGTCTCTGCGCAGGCGTCAGGTGGTCGACGCTCGGCATCGAGCGGCGGCAGACGCTCGTCGCGACGGGCATCACGACCACGTTCGTCGTCCTGTTCTACGGGCTGCAGGGGTACTACCAGCCGCGCCTCGCCTGGTCGATCGTCCCGCCGCTTGTCGTCGTCTTCGGCGTCGTGATGTCGGCCATCGCCGAACGGTCGACCGGCTCGATCAGGACTGCGGTGACGGTCGCAACCGTGTGCGTGGCCGCCGTTGCGTTCGGAGTTGCGTGGGCGAGAACGTCGTACTGGTATGCCGAAGCCCTTTCGCCGCGGCCTCACGGCCGGGGCGTTCAGTACACGATGAAGACGTACTTGAAGCTGGCGCCGTCGGGGGTCCTGATGCGGACCGTGTACCGGCCGAGTTTCGACGGGTGGAAGCGGACCGCCCACCGGCCCTTGGCGTCCGTCAGCCGCCTGGAGAGAACGTAGACGGCGCTGTCGTTCCAGCGAGCGCTTGCGAAGACGCGACCCGTCGTATGCGCAGTCGGCTTGGGGCCGAGCGTCTGGCCGGAGAACGTGACCGTGCCGTGCAGCGGCAGTCGCGTCGGGCTGGCGGCCGACGCCGTTCCGGTCGCCGTTGCGACGAAGAAGAGGACGACACTCAGGCAGAGAACGCGCCGCATGATCGAGTTCTACCCGTCGCATCGGATTCCACGCGCCGATTGAAGGCCCCGTGACCGGTTTGCGCCTCCGCGCAACGGGCATCGAACGGCAAGCGTCGAAAGGAGGAAGGCCATGCCGGGCAAGTCTGCGCACGTGAAGAACGAGAAGCAGTACGAAGCTCTGAAGAACAAGGGCATGTCGAAGGAGCGCGCGGCGCGGATCGCGAACTCGCCCGACGCCTCGAAGCACGGCGGGAAGAAGTCCCATTCGGGGTCGTCCCGCTCGAGCTCCTCGCAGGGTGGGACGACCGCCCAGAAGAAGGCAGCCGGGCGCAAGGGCGGCAAGGCGACCGCACGCAAGTCCTAGCCCGTTCACCGAGGGCGGCGAGCGGCGATCCGGGATTCGTCCCTAGGACGTGAAGCCGCGATGCGACCGTCGGTCGTAGGCCACGTCCCGAGGACGATGAATGCCCCGAAGAACCCCCAGGCGAAGACGGCCCGTGCGAAGTGGGCCCCCGTCCAGGCATGATCCGGTCATGACAGATCCGGTGTCCTGGCTCCTGATCCGACCCGGCTGGAAGGTCGTGACCGCGGACGGCGCCGAGCTCGGCGCGGTCGACGAGGTCGTCGGCGACGAGAACAGCGACATCTTCGACGGGCTCGCCGTCGCGACGAGCGCGTTCGCGAAGCCGCGCTACGTGCCGGCCGAGCGGGTGACGGAGATCACCGACGGAGTCGTGCGCCTGTCAGCGGGCACCGGCGACGCGGACACGTTCGGCGAGTACCTCGAGCCCGCGAGCAGCGAGCAGATCGAGCCCGACAGCAAGGGCGGGCTCGGCGAGTCGATCGGCGCCGAGGTGCGCAAGCTCGAAGGCGACGTGGTGGCGCCGACCCAGCGGCACGAGCACCCGATGAACATCTGGCGGCGGATCGCGTTCTACTTCCGCCGGCTCCGCGGCTAGGCCGCCGGCATGCCCGTCTCGATCGGGTTCGCCTCCGGGTCGCGGCTCCATTCCCACCAGCCGCCGTCGTACACGGCGACACGCTCCCAGCCCTGGAGCAGGGCGTAGAACCACGTCTCGCTCGCCCGCCAGCCGGTGCCGCAGTAGAACGCCACCCACTTGTCGGGCGTGATCCCCGCGTCGGCCCAGTTGGCGGCGATCTCGGGGTAGGGCCGCATCGTGTTGTCCACGTTGCGGTAGTGCTGCATGTGGTAGGCGTCGGTGCCGCAGTTCCCCCACACGTCGCCCGCGATGCGGCCGGCCGGCTCGATGTAGTTGTACCCACTCGTCTCGCCGATCTGCTCGCGCCAGGTGCGCACGCTGACGAGCGCGGCGCCTTCGTGGTCGGCGAGCATCCGCTTGGCGTCGTCGATGTCGACGATCAGCTCCGGCCGGAGCGGGACGTCGGCACCGAACGACGGCACCGACGCAGGGAAGCGGAGCGTCGTCTCGAGCTCGCCGCCGGCCTGCACCCAGGCGTCGTAACCGCCGTCGAGCACGCGCACGTCCTCGACGCCGCAGTAGGAGAGGATCAGGGCGGCGCGGGTGGCCGCGATCTGGCCTGCGCGACGTCCGGGCCACTTCTCGTTCGCGCCACCCTCCGTGTCACGTCCGTACAGGAGCACCGTCGTGTCGGCCGTGATGCCGAGCGTTCGTAGGGCCGCGTCGAGCTCCTCGACGGAGCGCCGGTTCCAGTCCCGCGGGCTCTCGAGCTGGTTCGTGTCCAGATAGAGCGCGCCCGGCAGGTGGCTGTCGGCGTACTCCTCGGGCACGCCGAAGTTCACGTGGAAGAGCAGCGTGGGGCCGGCGGGCGCCGCCTCGGGGGACCCGCCGCCGAGCAGCTCCTGCAGCCAGGCCGGATGGACGAGCCGCTCGTGACGGGCAAGCTTCTCGACGGGCAGCGCCGGATCCTCGCACCACTCCGTGAACCCCGCGTCGTAGGTGCGCACCCGGACGCCGAGATGCTCGGCGATCCGGCTGTGGAAGATCGATGCGGCATCACGGCCGCCGTAGACGACGACCTCGCTGCTCGCCGCGATTCCCTTGCTCTCGAGCGCGACCACCAGCTCGGCGTCGTCGAAGCGCGACAGCCATCCCGCCGGGAACGCAACCGCTCCGGGGAGGTGGCCGCCGCGGGCATCGCCCTCGACGCGCCAACCGTTGTAGGCCGGCAGGGGACGTGCGTCGACGACGCAGAGCCCCGGCTCGCCGAGCCGCGTGCGCAGCTCCGCAGTCGAGACCGCTTCCTCGCTCCGGCCGATCGTCGCCGTCATGCCACTAACACTATAGAAATTAAAGAAATAAGTCTAGCCCGGAAGCAAGCGCCGCTTCAGGGCGACCACACGCGCGTACGAGGCTCGGAGCCGCGCGACCGGCAGCCGCCCCGAGCGGACCGCTG
This sequence comes from uncultured Thermoleophilia bacterium, assembly GCA_963840365.1. Lineage (GTDB taxonomy): Bacteria > Actinomycetota > Thermoleophilia > Gaiellales > Gaiellaceae > PALSA-600. The sequence goes on from CAWIYQ010000001.1 coordinate 117,499, forward strand.
CGACGATTGCGGCGAGGCTCGAGGTCGAGGCGCCGTCGGTGTCGGCGTACGAGTCGCTGCTGCCCGCTGCGAGCGCCATGTCGTCACCCGCGGCGAGCGCGAGCACCGCTGCCTGCGCCGTCGACCAGCGGCTGTTGACGGCCGGCGTCTGGAGAGCGTCGGTGACGACGACGCCGCGGAAGCCGAGCTCGTGGCGAAGATCGCCGACGATCGCCGGCGAGAACGCGGCCGGCAGCCGCGAACCGAGGGCCGGGTACACCGCGGTCGACATCATCACGGCCGCGATCCCGTGCCGCGCGGCGAGCCGAAACGGCGCCCAGTCCGCGTGCAGCTGCGCGGCCGTCGCCGGGACGACCGTCGGGGCGTCGTCGGTCGAGACGAGGGCGCGGCCGAGCCCGGGGAAGTGCTTCGCGGTCGCCCCGACGCCGCCCGCTGCGAGCCCGTCGGCGAACGCGACGCCTCGCACGGCAACCGTCGCCGGAGTCGAGCCGAAGGTGCGTGGCCCGATGAACCCGCCGTGGTCGACGTCGAGCACCGGTGCGAGGTCGAGCCCGATCCCGAGCGAGCGCAGGCTGCGCGCCGTCGCGAGCCCCTGCGCACGCGCGACGGCGGCCGTGCGCATCGCCGGTGGCGCAAGCGTCGGTGGACCGGCGAGTCGCTTGACGATGCCTCCCTCCTGGTCGATCGCGACAAGGAGCGGCGGCTGCCCACCGGCCCGCGCGGCCGCGTGCAACGAGGCAATCGCCGCCTTCGGCCCGGCCGGGCCGAGGTTGCTTCCGAAGAGCACGACGCCGCCGACCTCGCCGCGCTCGACACGCTGCAGGAACGCCGGGCTCGGCGTCGTCCCCCGCATGCGCACGAGCAGGAGCTGTCCGGCGAGCTGCTGCAGGCTCGGCCCCGAGGCGGCCGGCGCCGCACCGCCCGAGGCGACGAGGAGCAACACGACAGCGAGCGCAAACAATCTCATCGAATTCATCGCCTAAGCTGGAGCACGCACCGGATGAGACGAGAACTCTCGACGATAGGGGTGGCGACGTGAAGGCACCACGGTTCTTGACGGTGATCGCGTTCGCGGCGATCTGCATCGCGCTGCCCGTCGGCGCATTCGGAAGCGCCGCGCACACCGCGGCGAACACGCAGACCTACACGGACTCGACGGGTGAGGACGCGAGCGCGCCCGACATCACGAGCGTCGTCGTCTCGAACGACGACGCCGGGAACGTCACCTTCAAGATCAACGTCTCGAACCGGCCGACATTCACCTCCGACATGGCGTTCTTCCTGCTTCTGAATACCGACAACAACACGTCGACCGGCGACCCCGACCTGCTCGGCTCCGACTATCTGATCGAGCTCGACCCCGGCGCGGTCGGGCTCGGCAAGTGGAACGGCACGACCTTCGACTTCTCGGCGCCGCAGACGTCGCTCACCTTCAGCTACGACGCGACCGGCGCGACCATCCACGTGAGCCAGGCCGACCTGGCCGGCACCAAGGTCATCGCCTTCGCCGCCGAGGCCATCTCCGGGATCGCGACCGACGCGAGCGGCAACCCCGACCTCACGAACGCCCATCGCGACCTCGCCCCCGATCCGGGGCACGGCCTCTTCACCTACAACATCCTCACGAAGCTGATCCTCAAGCAGTCCGCCTTCACGACGGCGCCGAGCCCCGCCAAGTCGGGCGCGCGCTTCTCGGCGAGCCTCGCGGCGACCGAGAACGACACCAGCGGGCCGGTCGCCGGCGCGACGATCACCTGCGTCGCGACGCTGAAGGGGAAGACTCTCCGCGCCACGCACTCGCTGGGGAACGGCGTCGCGAGCTGCTTCTGGAGGCTGCCGAAGACGGCGAAGGGCCTGACGCTCCACGGCACGATCACCGTCACCAAGCAGGGCGCGAAGCTCGTGAAGAGCTTCGCGGTGAAGGTTCACTAACGAACTGTGACGCCGCCGAGCGTGCCGCCCACGCTCGTGCCCTTGACTCCGAGTAGACCGTGGGCTGCGCCCGCGCCGCCCACGGTCACCGTGCCCTGGAAGACGAGCGGCGGCCCACCGGACGTGATCGTCAGCGTGCCGCTGAGCGTGACGCCATGCGTGTCGGCGTAGTTGACCAGCTTGAGGTTGCGCGGCGAGGCGATCATCGTCCCGCCGAATGTCCCGGGCAGCGCCTCGGTGTCGCCTGCGAGCCCGCTCGTCATCAACCACAGCGCCTGCACCTCCTGGAGCGCCTCCCTGGTGTACGCAAGGGTGGTGCGCGGCGTTGCGGGCCGCTTCGGCTTCGCCGTCCCGGCGGGCGGCAGCGCCGCCACCGGCCGGACGAGCGGCGGTCGCCGCGGGCAAGTAGCCGACGGGGTCCCGCCCAGCATCCAGGTGCGCACGGCGTTGGCAGCGCAACCCGACGGGTCGGCCGTGACGGTGCTGTGGCCGACACCCGGCACGACGACCAGGCGGCCCTGCGGGAACTGGGCGACGACGGACGTGGCGCCGGCGGTCGGCGTGCGCATGTCGAAGCCGCCGCTGACCGCGAGCATCGGCACGTTCGGCAGCGGGCCGGCGCCCAGCGTCGCCCCGCCGGCGGGTGACGGCCAGTCGAGGCAGAAGTCGGCGTTCCCGAACGACGCCGCCCACGTGCCGAACGGCCCGAGCGTCCCGGCGGGCAGCGCGGCGAGCGCGGCGCTCAGGATCGCGCTGCGATCGGCGACCGGCGTGTCGGGCTGCCAGGGGAAGGGGCCGTCACGGCACACGGTCGCCGCATACAGGCCGAAACTGAGATCGAGGGACGACTCCTGGTTGCCCACGTCGTGCAGCTGTGCGAGCCGAAGCAGCGGCTGCGTGTTCCCGAGCCGCGCGGCATGGAGCACACCGGGCAGCTCGGCGGCGAGGCCCGGGTTGAGGTCGGAGTCGAGGACGACCGTGAGGAGCTCGAGCCCGTCGATGCGCTCCGACTTCGTGGCGCCGCCGGGCTGCGGCACCTTCCCGACGAGCGGCTTCGCGGCGAAGGCGTTCGCGAGCGCGACCACGTCGGAGCCGAGTTGCGCGCCGTTGCAGCCGCCGGAGGCGCAGAGAGTCTGCAGGGTGGTCGGCAGCGAGCGAAGGACATTCGAGCCGTACGAGTCGGTGAGGTCTGTGGGCAGCACCGAGTCGAGGAGGATGCGGCTGACGTGGTCGGGGTGCGCGAGCGCATAGGCCATCGCGAGCTTCGTCCCGTAGGAGACGCCGTAGAGCGCGATCTGGTCGACGCCGAGCGCCTGCCGCACCGCCTCGAGATCCTCGGCATGGTCGGCGGTGCTGTAGAAGCCGGCGCTCGTGCCGAGCTGGGTGCCGCAGACGGCCGCTGCGGCGCGCTCCGTGCTCTCCGTGTTCGCGACCTGGAGCGGCGGGCAGTCGATCAGCCCGGAGGCGCCGGTGCCGCGGTCGTCGTAGGCGACGAGCGTGTAGCCGGGGAAGAGGAACTGGTAGAGCTGGTCGGCACTCGGTGTGCCGAGCCCGAACGTGTGCGCCGACCCCTGACCGGGCCCGCCCGCGATCAGGAAGATCGTCCCCCGCGCCGTGCCCGTCGGCCACGGCAGCTCCTCGACGTGCAGCGCGATCGTCCCGGGCACCTGCCCGGTGCGATCGAGCGGCACCGGCACCGACAGGCAGACGAGGCCGTTGCTACCGCAGGCGGCACGCGCCGCGGCGGGCGTCGCGCCGGCGGTGAGGTGCGCCCTCGCGACGAGCGCGCGCGCGAGGCGCAGCGACGGCGTGGGTGTCGCGGTCCGGCCGGCCGTCGCCGCCCCGCCCGAGACGGTCAGCCCGAGCAGTGCCACCGCAGCGAGCGCAGTGACGACGACCCCCACCCTGGACGAACGCGAGGCCAAAGCCCGGGCACTGTAGCGGCCGAACCTAAGAGAGGCCCTAGGCGACGCGTACGACGAAAAACGCGATCGCGACGTACTGGCAGGAAAGCGCCACGAGCGTGAACGCGTGGAAGACCTCGTGGTAGCCGAAGACGCGCGGGAACGGGTCGGGCCGCCTGAGGCCGTAGACGATCGCGCCCGCCGTGTAGGCGAGTCCGCCGACGGCGAGCAGGATCACAGCCGCAAGCCCGGCCGAGTGCGCGAGCTGCGGCATCGCCGCGACGCCCACCCACCCGAGGGCGATGCCGAGGACGACCGAGAGCCACTTCGGCGCCCCGACCCAGCAGAACTTGAAGAGGATCGCCGCAGCAGCGCCCGCCCACACGACGGCCAGCACGACCCGCTGCATCGTCCCGTGCATGGCCAGCAGGCCGACCGGCGTGTACGTGCCCGCGATGAGGAGGTAGATGCCCGCATGGTCGGCTCGCCGCATCCAGAGCCGCCCTCGCGGCCCCCACGTGCGCCGGTGGTAGAGCGCGCTCGCGCCCAGCATGGCCGCAGCCGACGCCGCGAACACGACGGCGGCGACGAGCCGCCTGCCGTCGAGCGCCGCGCCGAAGGCGATGCCCACAAGCGCGACGACGACGAACGCCACCTCGTGCAGCACGCCCCGGAGGAGCGGCCGCACCGACATCCCGTCGGTCTCGTCGGCGGCCACGCCTCTAGTGTCTCACACCCCGTCGACGGCCGCCGCCAGCGCTTCGAGCACATCCCTCTCCGCAAACGGCTTCACGAGGTACCGGTAGACGCCCACGGCCAAGGCGCGGTCGATCAGCTCGCCATACTCGTAGCCGGTGAGCATCACGATCGGCACGCGTCGGACGGCGAGGATCCGCCGTGCCGCGGCGATACCGTCGAGCCGGGGCATGTTGGCGTCCATCAGGATCGCGTCGGGCTCGTGCTCGAGCGCCAGCCGGACCGCCTGCAGGCCGTCGGTGGCCTCGGCGCACACCTCGTAGCCCGCACCGGCGAGGAGCCCCGAGATGTCGAGCCGCACGAGCGCCTCGTCCTCGGCGACGAGGATGCGCCGCGGCGACGCCGCGGCGGCCTCGACGGCGGCCACGATCTCGTGCTCGTCCCGCCCCTCCCGCACCATCGTCTCGACGAGTGCGTGCATGTGAAACGCCCGCCCGGGACCGCTCATGCAGCCCTCAGGGCGTGGCCGCGGAGTGCGTACCGCCCGCGACCGAGCGTCTTCAGGATCGGGGTTCGGGTGAGGTACACGCCGACGCTGTTGCGGTTGAGCCCCTCCTTCCGCGTCAGCGCGACCACCTCGCGAAACGAGAGCACCGGCCCGAAGCCCTCGAAGATCCGGGCGAGCGCCAGCTCGATCGGCGACAGCACCAGCCGCTGGTCGAAGCTCACGAGGGACGTGACCGTCGAGCGGTCGTCCTCGAGCCGCAGCCACGGCAACGAGTCGCAGACGTCGCGGAGGACCCGGAGCGGCAGCACGATCGGGTTGAAGGTCCGCCGCAAGGCGTCGTCGACCTCGGCGAGCGACAGCCGGCAGGCGACCGAGAGCAGCTTCGGGAGGATGCGCCCGACGCGGCGGTCGAGCGCGACGCTGCGCACGCCGATCGTCGCCCGCTGGTCGTCGAGCCATTGCACCTCGTCACGACCCGCGAGCAGCCGTCGGACCCGATCCGGCTCGTACCCCGTGCACTGCGCGAGCAGCGGCACGCGGACCTCGCCGTTCCCCGTCGCGAGCGCCTGGACGGCCGAGAGCAGAACGGCATCCGGGGCCGGCCCGTGGCGCGGTCGCACGAAGCGGCCGTCGACGCGCACCGCCGAGCGCCGCCCGGTCAGGCCGGCCGCGACGAGCACGCCGGCCGGGTCGAACCGCTCGCCCGCGTGGCCCTTCGCCACGAGCAGCCAGGCGACGTGCCCGCGGTCGTCCGGCGCGGACGCCTCGACGGTGTCGAGCGCCCGTTCGACGGCCGGCAGCTCCGGCCGCGCGCGGGCGACGTGGTCGCGCACACGCGCCTCGAGCTGGCGCACCCGCTCGCGCGAGTAGTCGTGGTCGACCGCCGCGGCCTCGAGTGTCGCCGTGCCGCTCCCGTCCCAGCCGAGCCGCGCGGCGACCGCCGCCGCCTGGCGGCCCGACAGCCCCACATCGTCCAACAGTGCAGCGAGCTCGTGCTCCAACATGGGTCAACGCCTCCTCGTTCGGTGAGTTCGATCGAAAGGAGGCGTCCTCGCCCCGGTCGCCGGCCCTCAATGCCCGGCGAGTTCTTCGCCGCGTCTTCGCGGCGGCGGTCCGCCTAGCGGATCGCCCTTCGACGGTAGCGGAAGCGCCGGTCGCCCGGCAACAACGTGACCCGCGTCACGTGCCGAGAGCAGTCGCGATCGCATCTGCGATCACCTTGATCGGCTGGCCGCTCCGCTGGCTCGCCTGGCGCAGCCTGCGAAACGCCTCCCCCTCGCTGAGGCCCTCGCGCTCCATCAGGAGGCCCTTCGCACGCTCGACCGACTTGCGCGCGGCGAGCGCGTCGGCGAGCGTGTCTGCCTCGTCGCGCAGCTCGGCAAGCTCGCGATGGCGGGCGATCGCCGTCTCGATCGCCGGCGTCAGCTCGTTCGGGCGGTACGGCTTCAGCAGATAGGCGAAGACGCCGGCGTCGGCCGCGCGCCGGACGAGCTCGTGGTCGTCGTAGGCCGTCAAGAGCACGATCGGGACCGACCGGTCGGCGGTGATGAGACGGGCCGACTCGATCCCGTCGATGCCCGGCATCTTCACGTCGAGCAGCACGACGTCCGGCCGCAGAGCCCGGGCCAGCTCGACCGCCTCCTCCCCGTTGCGCGCCTCCCCGCACACGTCGTATCCGGCGTCCTCGAGCTGACCGCGCAGGTCCAGCCGAATCACCGTCTCGTCCTCCGCGATCAGGATGCTCGCGCCCTCCATCAAAACCTCCTCGAAAACGACGACGGCCCCGAGAGCTCGCTGGAGCTCGCGGGGCCTCTCTGCCCTGTGGCGCGCCTTTCGCCGGCGGCCACGTCCTGAGTGTAGAGCACCGGTCTGTCCGGTACCTTCCACGGTCGTGAGCCAGACGCCGACCCGGCCGAGGCTTCCACAGGGCAGTGGGCTCTTGCTCGTGCCCGCGGCCGCGCTCACGGTTCACCAGCTCCGCTACTGGCTCGCCTACGGCTCGCGTGCGAACGCCGAGCTCGCCGCGCAGGGGCACTCGTACCTCCATTCGCTCGTGCCGTGGACCGTGCTCGCGCTCGGCATCGGAGCGACGCTGTTCCTCCGCCGTGTCGCGCTCGCGCTCTCGACCGGGAACGCAGGTCCGACGCGCCGGCCGATCGCAACGCTCTGGGCGATCACCACCGTCGGCCTGCTCGGCGTCTACTCGGTGCAGGAGACGCTCGAGTCGTTCCTCGCGTCCGGGCATCCCGGCGGGGTCGCCGGCGTGTTCGGGCACGGCGGCTACTGGGCGTTGCCGGCGGCCGCAGTCGTCGCGCTGGTCGTGGTCGCGGTGCTCCGCGGCGGGCGCGCGGTGCTCACGGCCGCCGCGCAGCTGCGGCCGCGCCTGGCGCGCCTTCGCCCGCTCTCGTCGTCCGTCCCTGCCGGTGTGTTGCCGGCGCTCGCCGGGCCCCTCGCCCGCGCCGCCGCGGGCCGCGCGCCTCCGCGTGCGCTTCGCGCTCAGTAGCCGAAGCGAACGAACAGAGGAGGTCGGATTGTCGAAGCGCTGTCTTGCGCCGCTCGCGGCGTGCGTTGCGCTCGCGGTTCCCGCGAGTGCCTCGGCGCACGCCCGCACACCGACGGTCGCGCTCGACTACCGGCTCGTACTCGACAACGCCTCGCGCTCGGCCCCGGGCATCGACGTCGCGATCCTCGACGGCGACCGCGACATCCGGCTCACCGTCGACCACGGCACCGTCACGGTGCTGGGCGACCTCGGCGAGCCGATGCTGCGGATCGGCCCCGACGGCGCGTACGCGAACGCCGCCTCGCCGACGGCCGCAGCGGCCAAGCTCGTGGCGCACGGCAGCGGCTGGCGGCGGGTCGGCGGGTCGACGTTCGCCTGGCACGACCACCGGCTGTCGCCGCCGCCCTACCGGTCGATTCCCGGGCCGGCGGGCCGGTTCTCGATCCCGGCGACCGTCGACGGGCGGCACTTCGCATTCGAGGGCAGCTTCGTCCGCACCGTCCGCCCGTCGCCGTGGGCCTGGCTGGCCGGCGGTGCGCTCGCCACCCTGGCCCTCGTCGCCGCGATCCGGCTCCGACCGCGCCTGCGGCCCGAGCTGGCGATCGCGACCGCCTCGCTCGCGGTCGCGGCCGCCCTCGCGACGCTCGTGACGTTCGGTGCCGCCGACGCTCCGAACGGCCGCGTCGCCTGGGTGCAGATCGTGCTCGGGTTCGCGCTCGCGGCCGCAGGCGCTGCCGGGCTCCTCCGTCTCCACGGCGAGTCGCGGACCGTGCTCGCCGGCGTGCTCGGCGTGGCGGCGGCGGTGAGCAGCATCGGCTCGCTCGGCGTCTTCCGGCACGGCGTCGTCATCTCGCTCCTCTCGCCCGTCCTCACCCGAGCAGTCGCGACGGTCGCGATCTGCACCGGGCTCGCCGCGGCGGCGACGCTCTTTGTGCGCGAGCGGAGGCACCTGTGATCGCCGGCCCGGGCCCCGTCTACCCGTGGCCGATCGGCGCCGGCCCGCGCTACCACCCGACGGCGGCGAACGCCGCCGTCGCTGCGGGGCGCCCGCTCGGGCCGCTCCGTTGCACGAAGGGCGACGCCACGTTCGCCGTCCATGTCGAGCTGTTCGCCCGGCGTCGCGTCGTGATCGTGCCGCCGCACATCGGCGCCGGCCCGCGCGGGTGCAGCTACCCGATCCGCACCGACGAGCCGACCGGCGTCGCGAACGTGCGGACGGGCGGGCGCTACGTGCTCGGCGACCTGTTCCGCGTCTGGGGGCGCCGCCTCGGGCGAAGCGCGCTGCTCTCGTTCCGCGGCCCCGTCTCCGTGTACGTCGGCGGCCGAGCGTTCGACGGCGACCCACGGACGGTGCCGCTCCGCCGGCACGCCGAGATCGTGGTCGAGATCGGCGGCCACGTCGCCCCTCACAGCTCGTACCTCTTCCCGAAAGGAACCGGATGACCAGGTCGCTCCTCGTTCTGCCGCTCCTCGCGATCGTCGCGGCCGGCTGCGGCGGCGGCGGCTCGTCGGGCTCGGGCTTCCCGACGATCCAGGCCGCGCGGACGTACTCCCTGGAGTGGCACAGCCCCACCGGGCCGGCTCCAGTCGGCAAGCCCGTGACGGTGTCGTTCACGATCCGCCAGCCGAACGGGAAGCCGCTCACCGAGTTCCGTCACGGAGCCGGGCCGCACAACGGCGTCCACCTGATCATCGTGCGACGCGACCTGGCGACGATCGTGCACCGGCATCCGCCGGTCGCGAAGGACGGGACGATCACCGACCAGGTGACGTTCACGAAGCCGGGGCCGTACCGCGTCGTCGTCGACGCCTATCCGCAGAACGGGCCGCAGCGGAACTTCCAGCTCTTCGGGTCCATGCGCGTCGCAGGCAGCTACGTGCCGGAGAAGCTGCCGCCCTACAGCTCGAGCGCCGTCGTCGACGGCTACCGCATCACGCTCCACGGGAACCCCGACCTGCACGCGATCCAGGCGGCGTTCATGAAGGCGACGGTCACGAGCCCGACCGGGAAGCCGGCGAGCTTCATGCCCTGGTACGGCGCCCTTGCCCACGCGATCTTCTTCCGCCGGGGGTCGCTCGACTACTTCCACACGCACGTCTGTGCTCCCGGCGCGTCGGGGTGCACGAGCGTGCTCGGCGGCAGCAACGTCACCGGCAGCTCGGCCACCCCGGGGAAGCTGACGATCGGCGTACTCGTGCCGGTGCCCGGCACCTGGCGCCTGTTCCTGCAGTTCCAGGTCGACGGCCACATCCTCACCGCGCCGTTCACCCTCGACGTGAAGCCGTGACCAAGGAGAGCCCCGTGAAGACCTTCCTGGCGACAGTCGTCGCCTCGCTCGCCCTTCCTGCCGGCGCCTTCGCGCACGCCGAGATCAGCCCGCCCGTCGGCGTCCAGGAGAAGCTCGAGCTGTACACGCTCGCCGTCCCGACCGAGAAGGACGGCGCGACGACGACCACGATCGAGCTGACCGTCCCGGCCGGCTTCGGGATCGACTCCTTCGCCCCCGCTTCCGGCTGGACGCGGCACGTGCAGCAGACCGGCTCCGGCGAGGACGCGGTCGTCCAGAAGGTCACCTGGGGCGGCGGCAGCGTCCCGACCGGCGAGGACTCGGTCTTCTCGTTCCTCGCCAGCGCGTCGCAGGCGAAGACGTACGCGTTCACCGTCCGCCAGACGTACTCGGACGGCTCGATCGTCGACTGGAGCGGGCCGGAGTCGTCCGACAACCCGTCGCCGACGATCGAGGTGCGCTCCTCGCTCGGCCGCGGCGGCAACTCGACCCTGACGATCGTCGCGATCGCCGTCGGGGCCGCGGGCGTCGTGCTGGCCATCATCGCCCTCCTCTCGGGGAAGCGCTCGTCCGCGGAGCGGAGGTGATCGTGACGTTTGCGATGCTGGACAAGGAGATGGGAAAACTCGCGAGGTCGGTCCTTGGCTAGACGGCTGCTCGTGCTCGCCGTTATCTCCGCGCTCGTCGCCGTCCCGGTCGCGCGCGCCGACGGCGACCCGGCGAGCGACTACCTGATCACGCAGCGAGTCTTCCTGCCGTACGACACGAAGATCCCCACGGCCGACCGGGACCTGCTGATCGGGCTCGTGCGGGACGCTGCGCGCCAGGGCTACCCGGTCCGCGTCGCGCTGATCTCGGGCGACTACGACCTCGGCTCGGTGACGGTCCTCTGGAAGCAGCCGAAGCGGTACGCGAAGTTCCTGGCGGAGGAGCTCTCGTTCGTGCACAAAGGGCCGCTGCTCGTCGTGATGCCGAACGGGATGGGCTTCTACTGGGTCGGTCGTCCGCCGGCCGGCGAGAACGAGCTGCTCGCGAAGATCCCCGTACCGGCAGGCGGGAGCGGCCTCGCGCAGACCGCCTCGAAGGCCGTTCGCCGGCTCGCTGCGGCACGCGGATTGACGCTGACCCCGCTCAAAGTGGCGAGCCCATCGTCGTCCCACCGCGGCCGCGACCGGATCGTGATCGTCGTTGCGGTGGCGCTGCTGCTCGCCGCCGGGCTCGGGGTGCGTCTGCTGCTGCTCAGGCGCCGGCGATCCGGGTGACCGTGCTCGCCACCTCGGCCGCCGTGAACGGATAGAGGAAAAGCGCCCGCTCATCCCCGTTCCGGTCGAGGATGTACGCCCCCTCGGTGTGCTCGATGTTGTGGACCGTGATGCCGGCGACAGTCCGCGGCGCGTCGCGAACGCCGATCTGGTAGTCGCGCCACACCTTGGCGAGCGCCGGCGCCGGCCCGACCGCCCAGTACCAGTTGGAGTGGAGGTTCCATTTGGCGACGTCCTGCACGAGTGCGCGGTGGGCGTTCCCCCATCGGTTCACGCTCACCGAGACGATCGCCGGGCGCTGCGACGCCGGCAGCCGCGCCTCGGCGCGCTCGAGGATCTTGGCCTCGAGCGGGCACAGGTTGCGGCAGAGCGGATCGATGAACGTCACGATCACGGGTCGACCGGCGAAGCGGGCGATCGAGACCGGCTGACCCGTCTGGTCGGTGAGCGCGAAGTCGGGCGCCGGCCGCGCACCGGCAGCCCACTCGACCTGCGGCTCGCCGGCGGCCGCCGGCCCGGTCGGGGCCACTGGCGACGACGTCCGGGAGCGCGCGACGAGCACGCCGGCGAGCACCCCCACGGCGAGCGCCGCGACGATCACCAGGAGCCGCGGCCGGAGAAGCCTCGTCGTACCGCCCGCGACAGTCTCGTCATGGGCCACCATCCTTCCGTACCGTATCGAGGAGGAGCGCCAAGCGGGGGCAGGCCGCGACCGCCCGCCGCGCCCGGCCGCGAAGCTCGGGCGGGATCGCGCCGCCGGAGACGATCGGATACCCCCACTCGTCCAGCCGGACGAGCTCCGGCAGCAGCTCCGCGCAATGGCCGTACGCGTCGCAGCGGATGGGGTCGAGACGAAGCTGCTCACTCATGGCGCGAACACCCGCAGCGCCGACTCGACGAGCCTGACGACGCCGTCGGGGAGACGGCAGGCGCCGCGTCCCGTGATCTGCGCGTGCAGGCGCGGCAGCCGCTCGAGCGCCGCAGCGCGCGCGGGGCCGCCGGCGACGACGTCGTCGAGGCAGGCGGCGACCGCCGGGAGGCCGAAGACGCACGGGCCGCACTGCCCCGCACTCTCGCCCGACAGGTAGTGGACGATGCGGGCGGTCTCGGCGAGCCCATCCGCGCCGGCGGGCAGCGCGATCACCGTCCTCGCGCCCGGCGAGGCGCCGAGCGGCGCCAGCTCGTCGCGGGTGAGCCGGACGTCGGCAAGCCCGCGGGCGGGCAGCCACGTGCCGAAGTACCCGCCGACGAGAACCGCCTGCAGGGTCGCGGTCGTGCCGCCCGCCGCGGCGAACAGCTCGGCGAATGTCGTCGCCGGCCGCACCTCGACGACGCCGGGCCGGCGCACGGCACCACGTACGGTCGCGAGGTACGTCTCCTCGGCCCGGAAACGGTCGGCGCCGCGCCGGGCGAGCAGGGCAAGCGCGGCCAGCGTCTCGACGTTCTGCACCAGAGTCGGGCGTCCGCGCACACCGCGTTCGGCGGGCCGCGGCGGCGTGATCGTCGGCCGCGCCTCGCCCCCGCCCACGTAGTTGACGAGCGCCGACTCCTCGCCCGCGACGAAGCGGTCGGGAACGTCGACGACGCGGATCGCCCCGGCGTCGGGCCGGTCGGCGAGCGCGGCGACGAGCGCGTCATGCGCGCGCGTCGCCCCGCGCCCGACTGCGATCGCGGCCTCGTGCGCACCGACCAGTCCCGACGCCACGAGCACGCCGTCGACGACGAGGTGCGGGCTGAACTCGAGCAGCACCTCGTCCTTGGCGCTCTCGGGCTCTCCCTCGGTGCCGTTCGCGACGACGATCGTGCGGCGGCGGCCGGCGACGGCGCGGATCTTGCGGGAGGTCGGGAAGCCGGCGCCGCCGCGGCCGGCGAGGCCGCTCTCGTCGAGCTCGGCGAGCAGTCGCCCGCGGTGGAGCGGCGGCAGGTCGCCGTGCCACGCGACATGCTCGTCGCGACGGCGGATGGGCCGGTCGGCGAGGAGAGTCATGCCGCCGCCCTTGCGACAACCGGGCGGCGCGGCGACTCGAGGCGCTTGCCTCGCGTGCGGCCGGCGACGCGAGCCGCGGCCGCAGCGGCGACGAGCGCGACGCAGACGCCGGTCGTGGCCCGCAGCCACGTCGTCCCGGCGTCGGTGCCGATGCCGAGCGTGTGGGCGACCGCGACCGGCCAGCAGAGATACGCCGTCCAGTGAACGAGGCGCCACACCCGCACGCCGACATGGCGACGCAGCAGGCTCGTGACGACGAGAGCCGCCATCAGGTCGAGCGACACGGTGCCGAGGCCGACCCAGAGCCCATTCGCCGCGCCGGCGAACGGCACGACTGTGGAGACGAGGCTCACCTGCGCATACGGGTCGGCGACCGCGGTCGCGACGTGCGTCGCCAGGAAGACGAGCGAGAGGAGCGACACGCCGCGGTGGATGCCGGCGGTGACGAACGCGGGAGCGCGTCCCACGCGGACGCGGCTCCGCGTCGCGATGCCGAGCACCAGCACGACTGTGAGCAGGACGAGCGAGACGACGCCGCTCGCCCGCATCAGGTACCAGACGGCCATCACGAGCCGCCCGAGGTCGCGACCGGTTTCGCGCTCGACGACGCGGCGGCGGCTTTCGCCTTCGCGGCCGCAGCTGCCTTCCTCTTCGCCGCGAGCGCGGCCGCACGGCGCTCGGCCGCCGTCGTCTTCTTCGTCGACGTGGTCGTCGCCTTGACGACGACGGCGTTCTCCAGATCGGCCGACGCCGTGGATGCGCCCTGCGAGGACTCGACGACGCCGACGACGGCCGCGAGGCCGGCGAGCGCCCCGACGGCGGCGATCCTGTTCGCGCGCCGGACGAGCCGGTCACCGGCCTGCCGCCGCTCGTTTGCATCTCTTGCGTCTGTCATCTCCGGGTCTCCTTTCGGTCTTCACACAAGGAGACCAGCGGCGATTCGGAGAGAGCTCGGCGGCGCCTGGGAATCGTCTGAGACGCGCGTTACTTCGCGGCGGTGCTCAGGTCGTAGACGGTCGTGCCGCCGAGGGTCTGGGCGGTGAAGGTGCTCGCGACCCACGAGGCGATCTCGCTGACGTCGCTCGCCCCACCGCCGAAGCCACCGCCACCGCCACCGCCGAAGCCGCCGGCGACGAAGTAGTGGATCTTCCCCGCGGCGACGAGCTGCTTGAAGCGGGCGAGCGTGATCGCGTTGTCGCTGCCGGTGAAGCCGCCGAGCGCCATCACCGCCTTGCCGGTCGCGAGCTCGAGCGGCGCCGCCGTCATCGACGACGACGTGGCGGCCGCCCAGCGGTAGCCGGAGCTGTGCGCGATCAACCGACTCAGCGCCGACGAGGTCGTCGCAGCGCCCCCGGGGCCTCCGCCCCGGCCGAAGCCGCGGCTCGAAGCGGGGCCGGAGCTCGGCGTCGAGCCGGTGTGCGACGTCGATGCGGTGGAGAGCGTGTACGCCGCCGCCGGCGCAGCGCCGGCGAAGAGGAGCGCGGCGGCAAGCCCCGCGAGCCAGGGACGGCGCAGCAGGTCGCCCGCGGCGACGATCGTGACGGCGGCGGCGAGGCCCACGACGAGCACGGCGAAGCGCAGCCAGGGATGCCACGACGACGTGCGGTCGAGAAGCACGTAGCCCCACGCGGCGCTCGCGATCACCATCGCCGCGAGCACGAGCCGCGCCGCCATCCGGTCGCGTCTCTCCCACAAGAGCGCCGAGCCGACGCCGACGGGCACGGCGATCGCCGGGGCGAGCGCAACCGCGTAGTAGGAGTGGATGACGCCGCTCATGTAGCTGAAGACGCCGCCCATGACGACGAGCCAGCCGCCCCAGAGCAGGATCGCGGCGCGCAGCCGGTCGGTGCGCGGCCGCCTCGCGGTGACGTAGAGGCCCGCGAGCAGCGCGATCGCGGCCGCCGGCAGCAGCCAGCTGATCTCGCCGCCGAGCTCGGCGTTGAAGAGGCGCAGGAAGCCCGGCGAGCCGCTGAAGCTCGCGCCGTTCCCCGGCCCTTCGCCGCTCAGACGGCCGACGCCGTTGTAGCCCCAGATCAGGTTGAGGATGCTGTTGTCGGTCGAGCCGCCGACGTACGGGCGCGAGGAGGCGGGCGTCAGCTCGACGAGCGCCACCCACCAGCCTGCCGAGACGACGATCGCGACGACGCCGAGCAGCACGTCGCGGACGCGCCGCAGGAACGGGACGGGCGCCGCCACGAGGTAGGCGAGCCCGAGCGCCGGCACGACGAGGAACGCCTCGAGCATCTTCGTCAGGAACGCGAAGCCGATCGCCGTACCGGCGAGCATCAGGTACCGCGCCTTGCCGCGCTCGATCGCGACCGTTGTCGCCCAGGCGGCCGCAACGAAGAGCAGCGCGAGCAGCGCGTCCGGGTTGTTGAAGCGGAACATCAGCGCCGCGACCGGAGTGGCGGCGAACAACGCGGCCGAGAGCAGCGCCGCGCCCGGCGAGAACCAGCGGCGGACGGTCGCGTGAAGGAGCCCGACCGCGGCGACGCCCTCGAGCGCCTGCGGCACGAGCATGCTCCAGCTCGAGAAGCCGAAGATGCGGCCCGACAGCTCCATCACCCAGAGCGACGCGGGGGGCTTGTCGACGGTGATGTAGTTGCCGGGATCGAGCGAGCCGAAGATGAAGGCGCGCCAGCTCTGCGTCCCCGCCTTGACGGCGGCGGCGTAGAAGTCGTTCGCGTAGCCCGAGCGCGAGAGGCCGACGAGGTACAGGAGGCCCGTCGCGACAAGGAGCGTGATGAGCGGCAGGCGGGCGCGCGCGTCGGCGGCCACGCGACCGAGAGCGTCGGCGGACGGCTCCTGGACGGTGGGGAGTGATGTCATCGGGCCCTCAGGACGGCCTGTGAGCCGACCGTCGACGGGAATGCGAAGCGGCGGTTCGCCGCGAAGGTGACGAGCGTGACGAGACCGGTCGTGACCACCCACGCGAGCGCGTGCCCGAGGCCCGCATCGAGCAGGGCGATCAGAAGGTCGGTGGCGGCGAGACCCAGGGCCTGGACGGCGACGTAGCGCACCGGCGATGCGGCGCCGCTGCCGGCGAACGTCCAGCGCCGGTTCCACAGGAACCCGTTCGCGCTGCCGACCGCGAACGCGACCGTCGCGGACGCGACCGCGCTCGCTCCAAGAGCCAGCATGGCCGCGTAGCACGCGGCGCTGATCAGGGTGTTCGAGACACCGACGGTGCCGTAGCGGGCGAACTGAGCGGCGATCGACTTCACAAGTCGCATCTCACTCACTGAACCTCGGTGGGACCTGAGAGTTCTCCTGTGAGATCGCTGAGCGGCAGCGAGACGACGAACGTCGCACCGCCGCCGTCGGTCGGCCGCACGGACGCGCTGCCGCCGTGTGCCTCGGCAACGGCGGCGACGATCGAGAGGCCGAGGCCGACACCGCCGCTCGTCCGCGTGCGCGAGCTGTCGGTGCGGAAGAAGCGCTCGAAGACGCGCCCTGCCTGCTCGTCGTCGAGGCCAGGCCCACGGTCGGCAACCGTGAGCTCGACGCTGCCGTCGAGTCGGTGCAGGCCGACGTGCACCGGCGTCTCGGGCGGCGTGTGTGCGCGGACGTTGACGAACAGGTTGTCGATCAGCTGGCGCAGGCGGTCGCGGTCGCCGAGCACCGTCGCCTCCTCGAGCTCGGCCTCGAGCGGGCGCTCCGGGTCGACGACGTGCGCGGCGTCGATCGCCTCCCCGACCACGCGGTGGAGCTCGACGGGCGCGCGCTCGAGCGGGCGGCCCTCGTCGAGCCGGGCGAGCAGCAGCAGGTCGTCGACGAGGAGGCTCATCCGCTCCGACTCGCGCGTAATGCCGTGCATCGAGCGCTCGAGGTCCGCGGGACGCTGGGCAGCGCCGCGCTGGAAGAGCTCGGCGTACGCGCGGACGGCTGCGAGCGGCGTGCGCAGCTCGTGCGAGGCATCGGCGACGAACCGGCGCAGCCGCGCCTCGGAGGCCTCGCGCGCGCGGAAGGCCGTCTCGATCTGGTGCAGCATCGCATTCAACGCGCGCCCGAGCCGCCCCACCTCGGTGCGCTCGTCCTCGCGCGCGACACGTTGCGACAGGTCGCCGGCGGCGATCGCGGCCGCCGTCTGGCCGATCGCCGTCAGAGGGCGGAGGCCGACGCGGACGACCCAGAGGCCGAGGACGGCGATCGCCGCGAGCACCGAGAGCGTGACGAAGATCTCGACGAGCAGCAGGCGGTGAAGCGTGCTGTCGACACCGTGGAGCGAGGACGCGACGACGAGCACGTTGCCGCCGTCGCCCGGGTCGATCGACGCGCGCACGCGCCAGCGGTCAGAGCCCGAGACGGCGGGGACCGTGAAGTACGCCACGCGGTCGGCCCCCTGGTGGTGCGTGAAGCTGATCTTCTCGGGCATCCGGGGCTTGGGACGACTCGTGCCGCCGAGGAACTCCGGCGCCTCACCGCCGACGATCTCACTGCCGTCCGCGCGTCGGATCTGGATGTAGAGACCGGGGACGGCCGAGGTCAGACGTCCCAGGTCCTGTCCCTGGTCGCTCTCGCCCTGGGCGCCGGGACCGGGGCCGTGCAGCCGCGACTCGACAGCCAGGTGCGCCGAGTCGAGCGAGTTGTCGACCTGCTCGACCAGGAACGAGCGCTGCGAGGTGTAGGTGGCGACGTCTGCGGCGACGAGCCCGACTGCCGCGAGCGCGACGACGCCAACGACGAGCCGGCTGCGCAGCGAGAGCCGACGCAGCACGTGCCTCCCTCCTACTCTCGCTCCACGTCGAGCATGTACCCGGCCTGCCGCACCGTCCTGATCAGCGGCGGGCCCGCCGCGTCGAGCTTGCGGCGCAGGTAGCTGACGTAGGTCTCGACGACGTTGCGGCTGCCGCCGAAGTCGTAGTGCCACACGTTCTGGAGGATCTGCGCCTTCGAGAGCACGCGCCGTGGGTTGAGCATCAGGAAGCGCAGCAGGTTGAACTCGGTCGCCGTGAGCTCGATCGGCACGCCGTTGCGGGTCACCTCGTGGCGCGCCTCGTCGAGGACGACGTCGGCGAACGTGAGCACGTCGCCGGGCAGGTCGCCGCCGGTGCGGCGGAGGACCGCCTCGACCCGGGCAACCATCTCGGCGAGGCTGAAGGGCTTGGTCACGTAGTCGTCGCCACCGGCGCGCAGCGCCTCGACCTTGTCCTCGACGGCGTCCTTCGCCGTCAGGAAGAGGATCGCGGTGTTGAAGCCGCGTTCGCGCAGCCGGCGCCCGACCTCGATCCCCGGCACGTCGGGGAGCATCCAGTCGAGCACGACGAGGTCGGGCTCGTTCGTGGCGACGGAGGCGAGCGCGTCGCGGCCGTTGCGCGCCTCGTCGACCTCGTAGCCCTCGTAGCGGAGCGCCGTCGCGACGGCGTCGACGATCGACGGCTCGTCGTCGACGACGAGGATGCGGGCCTTGGTCTGAGCGGTCATCGGCCCGAACCGTCGCACGCCATGCTGTGAGTCTGCTGTGGGTGGCGGCCGCCGCTCCTGTGAATCAGCTGTGAGGCCAGTCGCCGACGAGAGTGACGGCGCCGCCGTGGGCGACAAGACGGGCGTCGAGCCGGCGCTCGGCGAGAAACGGGATCGCATCGTCGCCGAGCACGATCGCGGCGGTGGCGGCGACGTTGGCGTCGACGCAGCTTCCTGCGAGCACGCTCACCGTCCGCCAGGGCCCCGCCGCCGGGCGGCCGGTGCGCGGGTCGACGAGATGGTGAACGTCGACCCCGCCCGCCCGCCAGCGGCGGACGGTGGTGCTCGAGGTGGCGAGACCGCCCGCCGAGATGGCGATCACGGGCCCGGGCGCGTCGAGCGAAGCGCGTGCGTCGTCGGCGATGCGCACGGGCCAGCCGGCCGCCGGCGCGCCTGCGACCGCGATGTCGCCGCCGAGCGACACGAGCACCGCCGAGCCCGTCGCGTCGGCCACGGCGGCCGCGACCCGGTCCGCGCCGAGCGCCTTCGCGGTCGCCCCGAGATCGAGCTCGAAGCCGCGGGGGACCTTCGCCGTGCTCGGTCCCGCGTCGAGCTCGACGTCGCGCCAGCCGCCGGCCGGGACGAACGCGAACTCCGGCGTCGCGCCCCGGCTGACGACGATCTCGAACGATCTGTCGTAGCCGAGCCCGCGCAGCGACGCGCCGACGGTCGGGTCGACGACGCCGTCCGTGGCGGCGGCTGCGACGAGCGCCGTCTCGATCGCGTCGTAGAGAAGCGGCGAGACCCGGACGGCGCGGCCGGCACTCCGGTTCAGACCGGCGAGCTCGGAGTCGTCGCGAAAGCGGCTGCAGGCGAGGTCCAGCGCCGCCACCTCGGCGACGGCGAGCTCGGCGGCCCGCTCGAGCACGCACTCGTCCTCGACCACGACCCGGTTCAGCACGCCGATCGCCTCGAACTCGCGGCCGGTCACGGAGCCGCCGCCATCCCCTGCGGCGGACGGCCGGCGCCTGCAGACGGCCTGTTCGAGGTGACGAGCTGCTCGATCCGCCGCCGCAGCGTCGCCGCGCTCTGCGCCCGCTGCGACGCGGTCATGCCCTTGCGTTCGGCGGTGAGGATCGCCTCGACGAGCCCTGCGGTCGTCCGGCCTTCCGCCTTGGCGAGCGCGGCCAGCGTCGTCCCCGAGCGGAACTTCGTCTGCAGCTCGTCGGTCGAGAGGCCGAGGTAGGCGGCGGCCGTCTTCAGGTCGGTGGCGTAGCCGCCGCCCGCCGGGCCGCCCCGTGGGCCGGCGCCGCCCGAGGGTGGTGCGCCCCGGGCGGTCGACGGCGTCGCGGCGGTGGCCGTGGAGCCGTGGTGGGAGAAGGCGAACGCCGTCGCCGACGCGCCGAGCGCGACGACGGCGACGGCGGCGGCTCCTCGCGCTCTGAGGGAACTCAGCATGACGCTCCTTTCGTCGTGGACTTCAATGCGGTCCACGGTCGCCGACGAGCCTGCGAATAGGCTCTGACGCGGCTGCGGGGGAGCTGTGTAACTATGGGGAGCGTGATCCGCGCTCTCTCGATTGCCGCCGCCGCCATCGCGCTCGTCGTCCCGGCGGCGTCGATCGCAGCGGCACCGCACGCGAAGCTCAGCAACTGCGGGAAGCTCGAGGAGCACCCGTCCCAGCTCACCCTGGCGTGCGCGGATGCGAACTACGAGCTCTCGCAGCTCGGCTGGAACACTTGGGGTGGCGCCTTCGCCCGGGCCGTCGGCGAGGTGCGCGCGAACGACTGCACGCCGAACTGTGCCGCCGGGCACTTCCACACCTACCGGGCGCAGGTGATCGCCGACAAGCTCACGCGCTGTGGCTCGACCAAGATCTACCTGCGGCTGACGATCGACTTCACCGGGAAGCGGCCGAAGGGGTACGGGATGGCGGACATCCACACGTGGACGTGCAAGCAGGCAAAGACGCACTGAGGCCGTCCGGCCTCGCCGCGCCGCCATCTGCTTGAACCCGGAGCTAGAGCTCGTCGCGCCGGGCGACCCAGAGCCACCAGCCGAAGACGAGCGCCAGCAGAGCTGCCGGCAGCAGCAGCGTCAGCAGCGCCGCGGTCGTGAAGGACGCGAGCATCACGTCTCCCTTGGTCGAAGGTCGAGGGGACGCGGCCTGCCCGCCGCCGGATCGAGCCAGCGGTAGGCCGCCACGAAGACGGCGATCGTGTACGGCACCGACGCGGGCACCCACATGATCCCGGCGGCGAGCTGCTGGTCACCGAGCGCCGACAGCCCGAGCGGCCGCGCCGCAAGCCCCGCGTACGCGGAGTAGACGGGGTCGGGCGCGAAGGCGAGCACGACGGCGAGCCCCCAGCCGACGAGGATCGCAGCGGCTCCGTAGGCCACCCGCGCCGCGTCGGAGAGAGCGCTGCCTCGCCCCGACGGCGCCAGATGCCGCCAGAAGAGGAGAGCCGTCCCGAAGAAGAGCGTGTGCTCGAGGTCGTGCACGAGCTGCGAGCGAAGCGTGAGATCGTAGAGGGCAGGCACATGCCAGGCGAGCAGGACGCCGTTGAAGAGGACGAAGGACTGCAGCGGCGCGCCGACCCGATCTGCAACCCGCTGCAGGAGCGTGCTGCCGAAGAGCGTGCCCACCACCGCGCGTCGCGTGTCGAGCGGGAACGCCCGCGAGATCCGCGGCCACGGCCGCCCGAGCAGGAGCAGCGGCGGAGCGACCATCGTCAGGAGCACGTGCTGGAGCATGTGGACGAAGAACAAACGGTCGGCGTACGCGTCGACGGGGGAGTCGATCGCGAGTGCGAGCACGAGCAGCCCGCTGTAGAACGAGGCGCTTCGACGGAGCGAGCAGGCGGTCGAGGCAGAGCGGCCGCCGAGGTGGTAGAGCACCGCGGCGATCACGAGCGCTGTCAGCGGCCAGCCGACGGGCCAGTTCCCCGGCTGGAGCAGGGGCGTCACAGGAGGTACAGGACGACCCAGGACACCGCGACGATCCCGGCGAGCACCGCCGCGAAGAACGAGACCGCCTCGAGCTGGGAGCGCACAAGAGAGAGGGGATCTTCGATGTCGGGGTTCGCGCGATCAGGATCGCCGGCGGCTTCCCCCACGGCGAACTCGTAGGGGAACGATTTGCGATGCCGCAGCGAGGTGGCGAGCGTCGTCTCGGCCCAGTAGAAGAGCCCCGCGATGAACAGGACTTCGAGCGACGTCCAGCCGAGGTAAACGCTCGCATAGCCGCCCTCGGTCGGCCCGAAGCCCTGGATCGACCACTCCGCGATCTGGAAGCCGATCGCGGCGACGAGCAGCACGAGCGCGACCACGCCCTTCACCCGCCAGGCGGGCCTCCGCTCTGCCCGGTGGTCGCGCAGCCCGAGCAGGAGCAGGACGGCCGCGAGGCACACGGAGGCAGCGCTGAGGGTCCCGAGCGTCAGCGACGGGTCGACGTGCTTCGGCCGCCAGAGGTGATTCTGGTTCAGGGAGCGAAGGTAGAAGTAGGCGAAGAGGAACGCGAAGAAGAAGAACACGGTCGCGCTCGACCAGAGGCGAGCCGCGATCCGCAGGTTCTCCTCCATCACGCGCGGCGACTCCCGCTCCACGACCGAGTAGTCGGTCGAATGGTGCGCGAGCTCGGTCACGACACGGGCCTCGCGGGCGAGATGATGGGGCGCTGGCCCGGCACGGCGACGCCCTCGTCACGACCGTACGGGTACGGATCGGGCCCGAACGTCGGGATGCGGTCGAAGTTATGGACGGGCACCGGCGACGGCAGCTGGAACTCGATCGACTTCGACCCCCACGGGTTCGAGCCGGCAGGCACGCGGGCGAACGCCAGCGACCAGATGAAGTTGGCGATGAAGACGAGCATCGACGCGCCGAGCACGAAGGCCGAGACCGATACCCATTCGTTCGCCCCCTGCAGGTAGCCGCTGTAGGTGACGACGCGCCGAGGCATGCCGAGGAAGCCGATCACGAGCAACGGGCCGAAGGTCGAGTTGAACGCGACGAACATCACCCAGAAGTGCACCTTGCCGAGTCGCTCGTTCAGCTGGAAGCCGGTCATCTTCGGCACCCAGTAGTAGATGCCGGCGAAGAACGCGAACAGCAGCCCGCCCATGATCGTGTAGTGGAAGTGAGCCATCGAGAAAAAGCTCCCGTGCGTTGTCACGTCGCTCGGCACGTCGGAGAGGAACACCCCCGACAGCCCGCCGATCAGGAAGTTGAAGATCCACGCCAGGGCAAACAGCATCGGCACGGTCAACCGGATCCGCCCCCGCCAGAGCGTGCCGAGCGCGCAGATGAAGATGAACCCGGTCGGCAGCGAGATCAGCTCGGTCGAGAGCATGTAGAAGGGCCGCAGGTTGCCGTTGATGCCGCTGACGAACAGGTGGTGCTGCCAGACGAGGAAGCTGAGCAATGCGATGCCGAGCATTCCCGTCACGGCGAGCCGGTAGCCCCAGACGGGCTTGCGCGAGAAGACCGGCAGGATCTCGAGCAAGATCCCCATCCCGGGCAGGGCGAGGATGTAGACCTCCGGGTGCCCGAAGATCCAGAAGAGGTTCTCGTACAGGTACGGGCTGCCGCCTGCCTGGCTGTTGAAGAAGCTCGTCTGGGCGGTGCGGTCGAGCGTGAGCATGAGGAGCGTCGAGAACAGGACCGGCGCGGCGAGCAGCATCAACACGCTTGTCGACACGGTGCCCCACACGAAGAGCGGCAGGTTCCCCCACGACAGACCCGGCGCGCGCATCGTGATCACGGTCGCGAGCATGTTCAGGCCGAGGAGGCACATCGAGAGCCCGACGAGCGCGAAGAATGCGATGTAGGCGTCGATGCCCATGTTCGCCTGCTCGTTGAGCGGGGCGTAGCCCGTCCAGCCCGTCGGGAAGCCGCCGAATGCGAGCGAGGTCATGAGGATCGTCCCCGCAGCCATCAGGAGCCAGAACGTCAACGCCTCGATGCGCGGGAAGGCCATGCGGCGCGCACCGATCATCAGCGGCACCAGGTAGTTGGCGAACGGGCCGAGGATCCCGCTCGTCATCATCCCCATCATCATCGTCCCGTGGATCCCGACGAGCGTCAGGTAGTTGTTGCCGTTCCAGACGAGGTGCGTCGGCCGAAGGAGCTCGAAGCGGATGAGCATGGCGTTCAGGCCGCCGATGAAGATGAACACCCCAATGCCGATCAGGTACTGGATGCCGACCACCTTGTGGTCGGTGCAGAGGCCGAAGTAGCGGCCCCAGCCGGCGGTCTCCTTCTCGCGGAGCGTCGCGGGGCGGCCGAGCAGGCGCTGCACCGGGTAGTTCGCGAAGCCGAGCCCGACCAGGAAGCCGACGACGCCGGTGAAGTAGGCGGTGAAGAGCGCGATGTCGTTCTGGCCCGTGTCGCCGAAGTAGTCGATGCTCGGGGCGGTGACCTTGTGTCCGAGCCACCAGCCGAGGAAATAGCCGCCGATCCCGAGCACCACGGCGGTCAGCAGGTTGAAGCCGATCAGGCGCGGACGTCTCATCCGGCGCGGTACTGCGGGTCGGGAGAGTACGTGCGGCTGTAGGGAGGTAGGTACTTCGAGACGGGGGAGAACTGGGACCGGCGGGCCGCGATCCAGGAGTCGAACTGCGCCTGCGTGACCACCTTCCCGGTGTCGAACATGTAGCCGTGCCAGAGGCCGCAGAGCTCGGCGCAACGGATCTGGAACGTGCCGAGCTTCTTCGGCTTCACGAACGCGACGTTGTCGACGCCTGGATTGGCGTCGGCCTTCACGCCGAGCTCGTAGGCCCAGAAGGAATGGACGACGTCGATCGAGGTGACGTGGAACGCGATCTCGCGTCCCACCGGGAGCACGAGTTGCGCGGTCTCGACGCCGCCGTAGGTCGGGTAGCGGTAGGTGAACTCCCACTGCTGCCCGATCACCTGCACGGGGAGGGTGGAGCCGCCCGGCTTCCACGCCGGGCTCGGTCCCCCGCCGCCGCCGGCGCCGTTGCCTGCGATGAGCTCCGTCGTGCCGAAGATGGCGAGAAAGAGGACGGCGGCCGTGGTCGTCACGAGCCAGACCACCTGGGCGCGGAAGTGGCCGCGGATCGGTGGGCCGTCCGCGAGCTCCTTCTCGCCCTTCGGCGCCCGGAAGCTGACGAGCGCGTAGCCGAGGTAGACGAGGATGAAGACCGTGAACGGCGTCATCACCGCGAGCAGGACGGTGTTGTCGAAGACCTGGCCCGAGGCCGCCGACGTGTCCTTGCCGGGCGGCATGTTGGGACCGAGGACGAAGACGACGAGGGGCAGCACGATCGCCGTCCCGATCACCGTGAGCGCCGCGAGCCGCCGACCGTGGGAGCCGGAACCCGAGTCTCTAGACGACATCGACGTACCCGTCCATGTAGCCGACCGTCTGCATCGGGCCGCCGAAGCCGTAGACGAACCCGGCGGCGCAGGGGACGAAGCACTGCCAGCGGTAGTGGCCGCGCTTCCCCGTGTGGAAGGTGAACGTGACCGTCTCGTGCGCGGTCGACATCGGACACGGGGCGAAGCCGCACTGGTTCTTGGCATCGTCCGCGACGCCCTCGATCGGGACGATCACCCCGAGCTGTGGGATGGCGAACGTGTGCGACGCGTCGTCGGGGGCGATCGTCTTCTGCGGCGCCTGCCCGTTGATCTGGAACGTCCCGCCGTCAACACCCCGCGCCTGCGCGAGGAACGGGTTGCGCAGGCCGCTGCGCCCGTCGAAGTTGTAGACCGTCACGTGCACGGTGGCGTTCGCCGGGAGCGTCCAGACGGTGCTGCGCTTCCACACCCCGTTCTCGCGGATCAGGTACGAGACCCAGTTCTCGTTCGGCGAGAGCTTCGGCCCGATCGCGGCAACCGTCATGAGGCGCAGATCGACGACCTTGCCGCCACCGGCCGCCTGCGCGACCGGGACCCGGTATGGCGTCGGCCCGCCCGACAGGAAGCCCACGTACAGCCCGATCAAGACACCCACCGCCGCGACCCCGCAGACGAGCGCGATCCACTTCGCCCCGGCCGACATGAACCCGTCTCCTATCGCATCGCGATGCTCGGGGCGAGCTTCGTGACGAAAGTGTCATTTTCGTGTCATCTGCGGATCACCCACAGCAACCTCCAAGCAACGCCCCAGGTGGATCTCATGGTTGCCGACCACCCTGGGAGCCATGACAACCACATCGCTCGTCACCGTGAACGCCCTTCTCGCAGCCCTCGTCCTGGTCGGCATCGTCCGCCTGCTCGTGCACGGCATCGTCTCCGACCGTCGGGCGCACCAAAGGCGCCCCAGCGAGATCCGCCCGCTGGCCTCCGTCGAGCGGGAAGAGCTGGCCGCCTAAGCACCATGCACGTCTGACGTCGACGGCGGTTTACAGCTTCGGGAGCGCGTTGTAGGTTGACGCGAGGATGCGGCTGTGAGGGTGCTCGTGATCGAGGACGAGCCCCGGATCCGGGAGTTCCTCCGCGAGGGGCTCCAGGCCGAGGGTTTCGTGGTCGACGGGGCGGAGGACGGCGCCGCCGGGCTCCGGCTCGCGCTCGCCGAGTCGTACGACCTCGTCGTGCTCGACCTGCTGCTGCCGCGGCTCGACGGCCTCCGACTCCTGACCGAGCTGCGACAGCTCGGCGACGACGTGCCCGTGCTGATCCTCTCGGCACGCGGCGACCTGCCGACCAAGCTGCGCAGCTTCGAGCTCGGGGCAAACGACTACCTCGCCAAGCCGTTCTCGTTCGAGGAGCTCGTCGCCCGGGTTCGCATCCACCTCCGGCGTGCGCGCGACGCCGACCCGACGACGATCCGGGTGGGCGAGCTGGAGCTCGACGTCGCCCGGCGCCAGGCGCTCTCGGATGGGCTCGCGATCGACCTCTCCGACCGGGAGTTCCGGCTGCTCTACCACCTCGTCTTCCACGTCGGCGAGGTGATCAGCAGGGAGCGCCTCCTCTCGGAGGTCTGGGGCTACGGATTCGATCCGGGCTCAAACGTCGTCGACGTGTGCGTCCGTCGGTTGCGCAGCAAGCTCGGCCCCACCTGGCCGATCGAGACGGTGCGCCACGCCGGCTACCGGCTTGCAATCGCCTAGGTTGACACCGTCCAGGCTCGCCGACGCCTCGTGGGCGATCGTCGCCTCGCTCTGCCTGGCGATCATGATCGCCTGGCCGGCGTGGGAGGCGATCCCGTTCCACCTCATCTGGGTCACGCTGACGATCCTCTACGGGTACCGGGTCTGGACGCACAGCACTACCTCAATCGTCCTCGCCGTGGTGATCGCCGCGACCGGCGTCTCGATCACCGCCGACGCGATCGCCGGGACGCAGACCTGGGACGAGCTCGCCGAGGTGCCCCTGCTGGCGGCGATGTTCGGCGCCATGGTGTGGCATGCCCAGCGGCGCCGGAAGGCGCTCGCGGTCGCCTCGGCGCTCGCCGACGAGCGGGCGAAGCTGCTCGAGAAGGAGGAACGGCTGCTCCACGACGTCTCGCACGAGCTCCGCACCCCGGTCACCATCGCGCGCCTGCACCTCGAGCTGCTCGAGCGCGAGCTCGCCGGCCGCCCCCGCCCGCTCGAGATCGCCTTCGACGAGCTCGGGAGGATCGAGACGATCGTCGAGCGCCTGCTTCTCCTCGCGCGGGTCGAGGGCGACAACCGACTCGCGCGCGAGCCGGTCGCGCTCGTCCCCTTCTTGGAGGACGTGTTCATGCGCTGGGTCGAGCTCGCCCCGCGCGCGTGGCGGCTCGGTGGGATCGCCGACGTGGCGCTCGTCGTCGACGAGGCGCTGCTGCGGACGGCACTCGACGCGCTGCTCGAGAACGCGGTCCAGTACACGGACGACTACGCCCAGATCGAACTGTCGGCGCACGGCCACCGGGACGAGGTCGTGATCAGGGTCGCCGACGACGGAGTCGGCATCGATCCGTCGGCCCTGGAGCGGATCTTCGAGCGCTTCGCCCGCTCGGACGAGTCGCGCTCCCGCCACGAGGGCGGGGTCGGCCTCGGGCTCGCGATGGTCGCGGCGATCGCGCGGGCGCACGGCGGCTCGTGCCGGGTCGGCCCGTCCTCGGAGGGCGCAACGTTCGAGCTTCGTCTTCCTCTCTCGCAGGCGGCTCACGCCGACACCGAGGAGGCCGCGGGAAGCGTCCCGGCACCGGCATCTGCTTGAATCGGCGGGTGGCCGCTCTCTACCGCAAGTACCGCCCGCAGACGTTCGCCGAGGTGGTCGGGCAGGAAGCGGTCGTGCGGACGCTCACGAACGCGATCGAGCAGGGCAAAGTGCGCCAGGCCTACCTGTTCGCCGGCCCGCGCGGCACCGGCAAGACGTCGCTGGCCCGCATCCTCGCGAAGTCGCTGAACTGCCAGCACGGCCCGACCGCGACCCCGGACAACACCTGCCACGCGTGCGTCGCGATCACGAACGGCACGTCGCTCGACGTGATCGAGATGGACGCCGCGTCGCAGCGCGGGATCGACGACATCCGCGACATCCGCGACCGCGTCGTCCTGCAGCCGGTCGAGGGGAAGTACAAGGTCTACATCCTCGACGAGGCGCACCAGTTGACCGACGCCGCCTGGAACGCGCTGCTCAAGCTGATCGAGGAGCCGCCGCCGCACCTGCTCTTCGTCTTCTGCACGACCGAGCTGCAGAAGGTGCTGCCGACCGTGCGCTCGCGCTGCCAGACGTTCGTCTTCCAGCGGCCGCGACTGCCGGAGCTCGTGCGCAAGCTGCGCCTGATCGCGGACGCCGAGGAGATCGACGTGCCCGACGCCGCGCTCGCGCTCGTGGCGCGCGGCGGGCGCGGCGCGTATCGCGACGCCGAGTCGACGCTCGACCAGCTCGCGTCGGCGACCGGCGGCCGGATCACCGTGCAGGACGTCCTGCAGCTGCTGGGCGCGGTCGAGGACGAGGTGCTGTTCCGGCTCTGCGACCACGTCGTCGACGGAGACACCCGCGGTGCGCTGCTCTTCCTCGAGGAGCTGTCGACGAAGGGTCAGGATCTCGGCCGGCTCGTCACCGACCTACTCGAGCACCTGCGCCACCTGTTGCTCGTCCAGCACATGCACGAGGTTCCCGAATCGCTGCCCGTCACCGAGGAGACGCGCGAGCGCCTGCGCGAGCAGGCGAACCAGCTCCCGGCATCGACGGTGGTGCGGCTGATCGACCTGCTCGCGGTCGCGATCGACGACATGCGGCAGGGCGGCGATCCGCGCCTGCCGCTCGAGCTCGCGCTCGTCAAGGTGACGCGCCCGGGCGCCGACATCTCGCGCGAGGCGCTCGCACACCGGATCGAGCTGCTCGAGTCCGGCCACGGCGTGGCCCGCATGGAGACTCAGGAACCTGGTTCGCCCAACTCACCGAAGATCAGCGAACCAGGTTCCACCGGGATCACGGCCGTCGAGGCCGCGATCCCGGTCGAGCTGGAGCAGCTGCAGGAGGCGTGGCGGCGGGCGATCCTGCCGGCGGTCGAGCAGCGTTCGATCCCGATCGGAAAGACGCTCGCCGAGGCGCATCCGGCGGCGCTCGCCGGCGACACGCTGACGCTCGAGTTTCCGCAGACGGCGTCGTTCCACCTCAAGGTGGCGGAGGATCCGAAGAACGCGGAGCTGCTGCGCGACGCGCTGTACGAGGTGACCGGCAGGAAGCTCGCCGTCTCGTTCGAGCTCGGCGAGCACGAGACCGGCGGCGACCACGAGGACGAAGGCCCGGCGAGCGAGGAGGACGTCGTCGAGCTGATGAAGAGCACCTTCGACGCGAGGGAGCTGGAGACGTGACCTTCGATCTCAATGCATTGATGAAGCAGGCGCAGGAGATGCAGGCGCAGATGGAGCAGCTGCAGGAGGAGGCGTCGCGCGAGACGGCGGAGGCCTCCGCCGGCGGCGGCATGGTGACCGTGGTCGCGAGCGCGGGCGGGGAGATCAAGGAGCTCCAGATCGACCCGAAGGCGATCGACCCCGCCGATCCGGAGCTGCTCGCCGACATGGTGATGGCAGCGGCGAACGAGGCGCTCCGCGCTGCGCACGCAAAGGTCGAGGCGAAGATGAAGAGCGTCCTCCCGCCCGACCTCGGCGGCCTCCTCCCCGGCGCCTGACCCCCGCCCGATCCGCGCCCGACCCGGCTCGGCGCCCGGCCGGACCGGTCCCGGCCAGGCGCGTGTGGGCAGTTCGTCACGGTGCCTGGCACCGGACGTGTCGGGACCCGGGCGGCGGTTGAGGCCCGTCCGAACGAGGCGGGCACAATGGCGACGTGTTCAGCCCGTCCGTCGAGAACCTCGTGGCCCAGCTCCAGCGGCTGCCCGGCGTCGGCGCCCGCACGGCGCAGCGGCTCGCGTTCCACATCCTCCAGCGTCCGAAGGACGAGGTGCTCGCCCTGTCGACCGCGCTCGCCGAGGTGAAGGAGCGGGTGCGCTTCTGCAACGAGTGCGGGAACCTCACCGAGGACGACACCTGCGCGATCTGCCTCGACACGCGCCGCGACCACTCGCTGATCTGCGTCGTCGAGCAGCCGGTCGACGTCGTCTCGATCGAGCGCACGCACGAGTACCGCGGGCTCTACCACGTGCTCGGTGGCGCACTCTCGCCGCTCGACGGCGTCGAGCCCGGCGATCTCCGCATCGACGAGCTCTACCGGCGTGTCGAGCGCAACGGCGTTCAGGAGGTCGTACTGGCGACGAACCCGAACATGACCGGCGAGGCGACCGCCGCGTTCCTCGCCGACCGGCTGCGCGGACGCGTCCGCGTCACGCGTCTAGCGAGCGGTCTCCCCGTCGGAGGCGACCTCGAATACGCCGACGAGGTCACCCTCGGCCGTGCGCTCGCCGGCCGCCGCGAGCTCTGACGCCGACGCCGACTCGACGACCCGCGACAGGAACCGCTCGGTCCGCCGGGCGATCCAGAAGCAGACCGCGGCTGCCGGCAGCTCGGCGACGAGCGCCAGGGTGATCGCCAGCAGGCGCTCGTCCGAGTGGCTCTCGAGCACGACGTCGAACCATGCGTCGACGAACAGGAGGGTGCCGAGGGACGAGGCGAGCGCCGTCACCCAGGTCGAGCGGCGATACGCGGCATAGGCGGTGGCGCCGAACAGGATCGACACGCCGATATCGAACCCGGTCCATGCGAAGTCCCAGTGGTCGGACACGTGCGTCCGCGGAAGCGACAAGGAAATCCACAGGGTCCACGGCAGGAGGCCGATCGCGACCGCCCCGAAGGCGCCGATCACCCAGTGTCGAAACGTCAACGGGCGGAGCTTCGCCATCCCCTGCCTACACTGTTGCAAAATGACCCTGCTCGAGTTCGAAACCGTCCCGTCCGTCGCGAACCGGCTTCGCACGCCGGGCCTCGTCGTGATGAAGTTCGGCGGCACGTCGGTCGGCGACACCGACAAGCTGAAGGCGGTCGCACGCCGCCTCGTCGCCTCGCACAGGGAGGGCGCGAAGGTCGTCGCGGTGCTCTCGGCGATGGGCAGCACCACCGACGAGCTGATCCGGCTCGCCCACGAGGTCTCGCCGCAGCCGCATCCGCGCGAGTACGACATGCTCGTCTCGACCGGCGAGCGCATCTCGAACGCGCTCTGCGCGATGGCGATCCACGATCTCGGCCACGAGGCCGTGTCGTTCACCGGCTCGCAGGCGGGGATCGTCACCGACGGCAGCCACACGAAGGCGAAGATCGTCGAGGTTCGCGCCCAGCGGATCCACGACGCGCTCGAGGCCGACAAGATCGTGCTCGTCGCCGGCTTCCAGGGCGTGTCGACGTCGACGCACGACGTGACCACTCTCGGCCGGGGCGGCTCGGACACCACCGCGGTCGCACTCGCAGCGGCGCTCGGCGCCGACGCCTGCGAGATCTTCACCGACGTCCCCGGGATCTTCACCGCCGACCCGCGGATCGTCCCGGAGGCGATGAAGCTCGACGCGATCACGTACGACGAGATGCTCGAAATGGCCGCTTCTGGGGCGAAGGTGATGATGGCGCGGTCGATCGAGATCGCCCGCAGCTACGGTGTGAAGCTCCGCGTCCGCTCGACGTTCGAGGAGGGCGAGGGAACCTGGATCGGCGAGGAGGACGGCGTCATGCTCGAGAAGGCGATCATCTCCGGTGTCACCCACGACACCTCCGAGGCGAAGATCTCGATCATCGGCGTGCCCGATCAGCCCGGGATCGCCGCCCGCGTCTTCCGCGCTCTCGCGACCGCCGGCGTCAACATCGACATGATCGTGCAGAACGTCTCCCAGAACGGCGAGGCGACGATCTCGTTCACGCTCCCCAAGAGCGACCTGGCCACCGCCGAGCCGATCCTCGAGGGCGTCGCCGCCGAGATCGGCGCCGGCCGCGTCGAGCACGACCCCGACATCGCGAAGGTGTCGCTGATCGGCGCCGGCATGAAGAGCCACCCGGGCGTCGCCGCCGACATGTTCGATGCGCTCGCCGAGGCGGGCATCAACATCGAGATCATCTCCACGTCGTCGATCCGCGTCTCGTGCGTCGTGCGCGCAGCGCAGGTCGAGGACGCAGTCCGCGCCGTCCACGCACGCTTCCAGTCGTACGCCGAGGAGCGCATCGGTGCGTGAGCAGCCTTCGATCGGCGTCGTCGGCGCAACCGGCGCCGTCGGCACCGTCACAGTCGGCCTGCTGCAGGAGCGCGGGTACGAGAACGTCCGCCTCTTCGCCTCCGGCCGCTCGGCAGGCCGAGAGCTCGGCCCGTGGACGGTCGAGGAGGCAACGCCCGAGGCGCTCGCCCGCGGCGACGTCGACCTCTTCCTCTTCTCGGTCGGCACGAGCGCGTCGCGCGAGCTCGTCCCCCACGCCGTCTCCGGCGGCGCGGTCGCGATCGACAAGTCGTCGGCCTACCGGCTCGAGCCCGGGATCCCGCTCGTCGTGCCGGAGGTGAACGGCCGCCGTGCGGTCGAGGGTGGCAGCATCCTCGCCAACCCGAACTGCTGCACGATCCCGCTGACGTGCGTGCTGAAGCCGCTCCACGACGCAGCGGGCCTCGTGCGGGTGCGCGTGGCGACGTACCAGTCGGTCTCGGGCGCCGGCGCGCAGGCGATGGAACGCCTCCGCAACGAGCCGCAGGCCGAGCACGACCTGCGCATGGACTGGGACTTCGACGGCGAGGAGTTCGACGAGGAGTCGAAGCTTCGCGCCGAGACGCAGAAGATCATGGAGCTGCCCGACCTGCCGATACAGGCAACCTGCGTGCGGGTGCCGGTGATGGTCGGCCACGCCGAGGCCGTGTGGCTCGAGACCGAGGACGAGCTGACGCCGGAGCAGGCGCGGTCGCTGCTCGAGGCGGCACCGTCCGTCCGCGTCGACGAGTTCCCGTCGCCCGGGAAGGCGGCGGGGATCGACGAGGTGCTCGTCGGGCGCATCCGCCGCGACCCGACGGTCGAGCGCGGGCTCGCGCTCTTCCTCGCGAGCGACAACCTGCGCAAGGGCGCCGCGCTGAACGCGATCCAGATCGCCGAGCTCGTCGCCCGCCGCGAACGCGCCGCCGCCTGAGCGCGGTGCGCATCGCAATGCTGGGGCGGTTCTTCGGCCGCCTCACCGGCGGCAACTGGCGCCCGCCGGCCGACGAGCTCCGCTTCGCGCGCGACGCCGGCTTCGACGGCCTCCAGGTGCGAAGCGACCGCCCCGGCGAGCTCGAGGACGAGTTGGGGATCGCGCCGGACGCGCTGGGCGCGCTCTACGAGGAGAACGGCCTCGAGCCGATCCTCGAGCTGCTCGTCCCGCACGACGGCGCCCCGCGAACCGTGACAACCGCCCTCGCCGCGCACCTGTCCGCGCTCGAGGCAGCCGGGTTCCGGCGCGTCCACGTGCATCCCGTCGGCTTCGCACCGGCCGACGTGCTCGCCGACGACTTCGCGGCGGCCCTCGAGCTCGCGGACGACGCCGGTCTCCTCTTCGGCGTCGAGCACAACGCGCCCGGCCACCGGCTGCTGACCGAGCCGGGCGAGGTCGAAACGCTGCTCGCAGCCGTTCCCGGGCTCGCGTTCGTCTGGGACGTCAACCACACGCCGGCCGGAGACGTGCCGCGCTACCTCGCGCTCCGGGAGCGCTTCAGCCTCGTCCACGTCTCCGACACGCCGCTGCCCGAGCTCAACCACCATCTGCCGCTCGGGCGCGGCAGCGTCGACCTTGCGGTGCTCGTGGGCCTCGACGTGCCGCTCGTGCTGGAGATCGGCGGGCTCCCGCACTCGGGCGGCCCCGGTTTCGACACCGACGAGGCGCTACTCGACTCCCTGGCGCGGCTCAGGGACGAGGAGCCGGCACCGGGTCGGGCACGCCGAACGCGCTCCTGACGGCCGACAGCACTTTCTCGCGCGTCCCCTCCTCGACCGGCTGCAGGCCGCCGAGCTCGAGCCGTGCGAGCCCGACCCGCCCCGAGGTTCGCACGACCTGGAAGCCGAAGTCGGAGAGGAAGTCCTGCGGGAACACGGTGCGGTGCACCCAGAAGCGCTCGTAGGCGGACTCCCCCTCCTGGTAGCGGTAGGAGAACGCCTCGAGCGAGCGGGCGCCGCGGTCGCGCGCCTCGCCGATCGCCGCGAGGAATAGCGACTGGAGCACCCATGGGCTCGACGAGTCGAGGAGGTACGCACAGGTGACGAGCATCGCGTCGTCCGACGGCGGCCCGCCGGGCAGCTCGGCGGCGCGTGGGAACGCTCCTGCCGGGCCGTACTGCATCGAGCCGAGCACACGGCCGTCCCCGTCGTAGTAGATGGTGCCGAACGCGCCGAACTCGAGCTCGATCTTCTCCATCCAGCGGTCCTTGTCGGGAGCGCGCCGGCCGCGTGATTGCCACCAGATGCAGTCGTGGCAGACCGACGGCGCGGTCTCGAGCGTCAGCTTTGTCAGGCCTGCGAGGCGCGGCGGCACGGCTTACCGCGAGACGTCGTCGACGACCACGTCGACGGTCGAGGGGGTGACGCCCGCCATCCGGTGCAGGTAGTCGCGGACGTGCCGCTGCACCTCCGCGGCGACGGTCGGGATGGAGGCGCCGAAGTCGACAACGAGCTTCACCTCCACTTCGTCGCCCGTGACCCGCGCGGCACCGCGCTTGGTCGGATGGACGCCCGGCACCTCCGCCGCCGCATCGACGGCATAGCGCGCGAGCACCTCCGGTGAGATGACGCTGTGGCCTTCCATCGTCCCCGGCCATCGTACGCACAGTCGCGTCCGATCGGTGTTCGCCGTAGGCTTGACGCATCCGACCGGCACGGACACTTGCTCTTCTGGCGCTGATCGCTCTCGCGACCGGCTGCGGCGTCAAGACCGTGACGAAGACGACGGGAGGTGCGACACCGGCCCTGCCGTGGCCGGAAACGACGCCCCGCGTCGAGTTCGGCTACGTCAAGTCGTTCACCCCGCTGCAGCAGGGATACAAGCTTCGCCTCGAGCTGCACCTTCTGTTCACGGTCGACAAGACCGGCCTCGCAGCCTGCATCGACAACCACGACTGCCCTCCCGGCACGAACAACTTCCTCGACGACACATATGACCGGGACTTGCGATACGTGATCACGTACTTCGTGCCCCCAACGGCGCCCGTTCAGCTCGTCTCCTTCTCCGGCCAACGCCCTCCCACGGTGACGGCGCGCTACTTCTACGGGCTCGTGCACGGACGAAACCCGCGCCATGTCCAGGTGATGGCGCGTGGACCCGACGCGCTGAATGAGTTCGCGTTCTACGTCGAGGTCGCCCCGCCGCTTTCGCTCGGACACTACGAGTCGGTGATGCGGCTCTACCAGCAGTTCCACCCTTGAGCGCGAGCGGGCGATGCGCGAAGAGCCGTGCGCGAGTGCTCAGTAGTGGCACCCGAACCTGGTTCGCCTGTCGAACCAGGTTCGTGAGTTGCTCGGGAGGTCGGCGGCCGTTCGAGACTCGTGAACCTGGTTCGGCCACGGCCGAACCAGGTTCAGGCGTTAGCAGGTCGCCTGCGCGAGCGTTCAGCAGTGCACCCTGAGGCGCTCCGAAGAAGGTGTCTGACACCTTCAAGGTGTCAGACACCTGTTGGCTCGCCTGCGCGACCGACCTCACGCCTGGCCGCCCGCGCGGAGGACGAGCTCCGTCGCCTCGGGGCGGGCGGCGAAGCGGAACGGGACGAAGGTCGTCCCGAGCCCCGGGGAGACGTGCATCGTCGTCGCCCCGCGACGGTAGAGCCCGCGCGCGTACGGCGTCCCGGGATGGGCGAGCAGCAGGCGGCCGAACCCGTACGGGACGACGATCTGGCCGGCGTGCAGATGGCCGGCGAGGATCAGGTCGAACCGGCCCTCTGCCACCGTGTCGAGCACGCGCGGGAAGTGGCAGAGCAGCAGGCGCAGGTCGGCGTCGCTCGCGGGAAAGGAGCTCCGCCGCTTCGCGAGCCATGAGCGCGGATCGACGCCGGCGAGCTCGACCGTCCTGCCCCGCAGCTCGACCTGCTCGACCGAGTCGGCGAGGAGCACGCCGTGTTCGAGGCGCTCGAGCGCCGCCGGCCGCGAGAACGGATCGCGCGAAAGCGCCCAGTCGTGGTTCCCGAGCACGACGTACGGCCGGCCGAGGCGCTCCAGGACCCGCCGGAGCTCGGCCTCCCCGCGCGGGCGTGAGAGCAGGTCGCCGGTGACGCAGACGAGGTCCGGCCGCCGCTTCGCGACCCAGTCGGCCGCCCGGGCGACCGCGCGGGCACCGCGCGACGGCACGCCGAGGTGGAAGTCCGAGAGATGTGCGATCCGCAGGCCGTCGAGCTCCGGCGGCAGGCCGGGCACCATCACCTCGAGCTCGCGGAGCCGGACCCAGCCCGCCTCGAACCACCCGTAGACGGCGAGCGCCGCCGCGAGCAGGACGACGACGGCGACGACGGTGACGAGCGTCAGACTTCGAGCTTCTCGATGACCGGCTGCACCGAGACGACGTGCCGCTTGAACTTCAGCTCCGACTCCGTGAGCCCAGCGGCGACGCCGACGAGCTGCGAGAGGTGGAGGATCGGCATCTTGAAGTCGCGCCCCGTCTGCGCCTTGAGCTTCGACTGCCACGCGTCGAGCGAGAGGTGGCAGAGCGGGCACGGCGTCACGATCGCGTCGGCGCCGGCCTCGTAGGCCTGCTCGATCGGCTGGATCAGCTCGCCGAGCGCCGTCTCCTCGCGTGCCTGGATGATCGGGAAGCCGCAGCACTTGATCTTCGCCGGGTAGTCGATCGCCTCGCCGCCGCAGGCCTCGATGATCCGCTCGAGCGACCACGGGCGGTCGGGGTCCTCGAAGCCCTGGATCTTCGACGGCCGCAGGATCTGGCAGCCGTAGAACGGCGCGATCTTCAAGCCCTTCAGCCCCCGGTGCGCCGCCGACTTCAGCAGCTCGTACCCCTCGCCCTCGGCGATCTCCCAGAGCAGGTGGCGGACGTCGACGTCGCGCTCGTACGCCGGCACGCCGACCGCGACGAGGTTCTCGTTGATCCGCGCGCGCAGGTCGGAGTCGCCGAGCAGCATGAAGTTGGCCTGCCGCAGGTTCAGCGTGCACACGTTGCAGACCGTGAGCAGCGTGTCGACGCCCTCGGCGGCGGCGTACGAGAGGATCCGCGCGTTCAGGTGGAGGTAGTAGTCGGGGTCGGCCTCGTGGATGTCACCCGCGCCGCAGCAGGTCACCTTCTCGAGCTCGATCAGCTCGAGACCGACCTTCGGCGCGAGCGCCTGCGTCGCCGAGTCGAGCTCCTTCGCCGACAGCGACGCGAGACACCCCTTGTAGTACGCCACCTTCCTCACGCGCTCTCCTCCTCACCGGCGATGTACGGCCGATGGAACGCACCAGGCCGCTCGTAGATCTCCTCGAGCGTCTCCTCGCCGACGCCGTGACCGTGCGCGAGCCGTGAAAGCGCCTTCTCGCCCTGCACGATGCCGTTGTAGCCGGACACGCCCTCGTCGCGGACGAGATCGTGCAGGCGGCGCGACTCCTTGACGTTCTTCGCCACGTGCGGCGGGAACGGCGGCGGCACCTTGCCGTGGCGCGCGAGGTCGAGCGCGAAGCGCGTCTGCTTGATCGCCGCCACGACGCCCTGCGTCTTCGGCACGAGCTCGGTCTCGCGCAGCCAGCCGGTCGTCTTCGCCGAGGTGACGAACCACTTCGCGTGCTTCGCGCCCATGTCGCGGTCGATGCCCTCCTTCATCGACTCGGCGCCGAGCTTCGCGATCGCGTCGCGCGGGTCGACCCCCTTGGGGCAGCGCTCGTTGCAGAAGTAGCAGCGCGTGCACTCCCAGATCCCGTGCTCGTGGTTCAGCGCCTCGAGCCGCTCGAGCTTGCGGCCGTCGCGCGGGTCGCCGACGAACCGCATCGCCTTCGCGAGCGCCTGCGGGCCGGTGAAGCGCGGATCGGACTCCATGGCGTTGCACTCGGAGACGCAGCAGCCGCAGTTGATGCAGAGCGCCTCCTTGTGGACCACGGTCATCCGCTCGGGCGGGATCAGGTGCTCGCGCCCGTCGGGCGGCTCCTGGTAGCCGGGCTGGAGATACGGCTGCACGGAGTTGAACTTGTCCCAGAACGGGGTCATGTCGACGACAAGGTCCTTGACGACCGGCAGGTTCCCCATCGCGGAGATCACCGGCACGTGGCCGGCCTGCGCGAGGTCGTACATGCGGATCTTGCAGGCCAGCACTGCTGCGCCGTCCATGCGCATCCCGCACGAGCCGCAGATCATCATCCGGCAGCTCTTGCGGTACGCGAGCGTCCCGTCGTGACGGTCCTTGACGATGTCGAGGCAGTCGAGGAGGGTTGCCTCCTCGGGGGCGTCGATCTCGAACTCCTGCAGCTCGCGCTGTGCGGTCTTCGAGTTGAAGCGCCAGATCTTCAGGCCGACCTGCATGAGCGTCTAGTACTTCCTTTCCATGGGCTCGTACTTGGTGAAGCGAACCTCCTTGTACGAGAGCTCGGGGCCCCCGTCGACGAGGCGCGAGATCGAGTGCTTCATGAAGCTCTCGTCGTCGCGCGTCGGGAAGTCGTACGGGCGCGCGTGGGCGCCGCGGCTCTCCTTGCGCGCGATCCCGGCCTGGAGCATGCACTCCGCGAGGTCGAGCATGTTGCCGAGCTCGATCGCCTGGGTCAGGTCACTGTTGAAGACCTCGCCCTTGTCCTCGATCACGACACCGCGGTCGTAGCGCTCCTTCAGCTCGGCGATGATCTCGATCTGGCGCGCCATCTGCTCCTCGCGCCGGAAGACGCCGAAGTTCTCGAGCATCGACGTGCCCAGGTCCTGGCGGATCTGCCACGGGCGCTCGCCGTCGGAGACGTCGAGCAGCGCGCGCAGCTCGCGCTCGGCGTCGGCCTCGACGCTCGCCGGCACGTCGATCGTCGTGTGCGAGAGCGCCCACTCCGCCGCCGCGCGGCCGGCGCGGCGGCCGAACGTGATCGTCTCCATCAGCGAGTTTCCACCCAGCCGGTTCGCGCCGTGCACCGAGACGCAGGCCACCTCGCCCGCGGCATAGAGGCCGGTCAGCTCGGTGAGGCCGTCGTTGTCGGTCTCGACGCCGCCCATGTGGTAGTGGGCGCCCGGCCGCACCGGCACGGGGTCGTAGATCGGATCGACCCCGGCGAACGTCATCGAGAGCTCGCGCGAGCCGGGCAGGCGCTCGATGATCCGCTCCGCGCCGAGATGGCGCATGTCGAGGTAGACCGAGCCGTTGATCCCCTTGCCGTTGTCGATCTCCGTCTGCTCGGAGCGCGAGACGACGTCGCGCGAGGCGAGCTCCATCGCGTTCGGCGCGTAGCGCTTCATGAAGCGCTCGCCGTCGCTGTTGATCAGGTAGGCGCCCTCGCCGCGGCAGCCCTCCGTGAGCAGGATCCCCGACGGGTAGAGCGTCGTCGGGTGGAACTGCATGAACTCCATGTCCTTCAGCGGCACGCCGAGGTGGTAGGCCATCGCCGCGCCGTCGCCGGTGCACGCATACGCGTTCGTCGTCGTCCGGTAGATGCGCCCCTGGCCGCCCGTCGCGACCACCACGGTCTTGCCGCCGACCGTCTTCAGGCCGCCGTTCAGCAGATCCCAGCTCACGACTCCCTGGCAGCGCCCGTCGTTCTCGACGAGCTTCCAGGCGAAGTACTCCTCGTAGACGGTGATGTCGCGCTTCACGAGCTGCTCGTAGAGGACCTGGATCAGCACGTGGCCGGTGATGTCGGCGGCGTAGACCGTGCGCGGCGAGCCGGCGGCGCCGAACGGCCGCTGCGCGAGCTTTCCGTCGGGGCGACGCGAGAAGTACGCGCCCCAGTGCTCGAGCTGGTAGATGTCGCCGGGCGCCTCGCGCGTGAAGATCTCGATCGCGTCCTGGTCGCCGAGGTAGTCGGAGCCCTTGACGGTGTCGAACGCGTGGATCTCGGGGGAGTCCTCGGCGGCGTTACCGAGCGCCGCGTTGATACCGCCCTCCGCCGCGCCCGAATGGCTGCGCGTCGGATGGAGCTTCGAGATCACACCGACGTTCGCGCCGGCGTCGTAGGCCGCGATCGCGGCGCGCATTCCCGCGCAGCCAGCGCCGACGACAAGCACGTCATGCGTTGCCTCCACGTGCAGGGACGCTAGCGGAACGACCGGACCTGTCGCGTTCGAACGCGCGCGACGGTCGGCGTCAAGCGCGCGGGCCGGCCGCCCGAATCTTCGGGTCGACGTCGGCGAAGCGGCTCGAGAAGTTGTCGGCGAACATCCGTGCGAGCTCGCGGGCCTTGCCGTCGTAGCGCTCCGGGTCGGCCCAGGTGCCGCGCGGGTCGAGTAGCTGCGCGTCGACGCCTGGACAGCGCACCGGCACCTGCAGCCCGAAAACCGGGTCGGTGCGGGTCTCGACCTCCTCGAGGTCGCCGTTCAGGGCGGCCCGCAGCATCGCCCGGGTCTGCCTGATCGGGATGCGCTCCCCCTCCCCGTGCGGGCCGCCGGTCCAGCCCGTGTTCACGAGCCACACCTCCGAGCCGTGGCGGTCGAGCTTGTCGCCGAGCATGTGGGCGTACACGGCGGGCGGCTGGGACAGGAACGGCTGGGCGAAGCAGGTCGAGAAGGTCGGCTGCGGCTCCGTGACGCCGATCTCGGTGCCGGCCAGCTTGGCGGTGAAGCCCGACAGGAAGTAGTAGAGCGCCTGGGCGCGGTCGAGCCGCGCGATCGGCGGCAGGATCCCGAAGGCATCCGCTGTCAGGAAGATCACGGCCGAGGGGTGCCCGGCGCGCTTCGATTCGTGGGCGTTCGCGATCCGGTCGAGCTTGTAGGCGGCCCGCGTGTTCTCGGTCTTCGAGTCGTCGTCGAGGTCGAGCGCGCCCTGCGGGTCGACGGCCACGTTCTCGAGCACCGTCCCGAAGGAGTGGACGGCGGCGTAGATCTCGGGCTCGGCCTGCTCCGAGAGCCGGATCGTCTTCGCGTAGCAGCCGCCCTCGACGTTGAACACGCCTTCGTCGCCCCAGCCGTGCTCGTCGTCGCCGATCAGCGAGCGCTCGGGGTCGGCCGAAAGGGTCGTCTTCCCCGTCCCGGAGAGCCCGAAGAACACCGCCACCTGCACCGCCCGGGTCGACGTTCGCCGAGCAGTGCATCGGGAAGACGCCCTCGAGCGGCAGCCGGTCGTTCATGACCGTGAAGATCCCCTTCTTGATCTCGCCGGCGTAGTACGTCCCGCCGATCAAGAGCTCGCCGCGCGAGGGGTGCAGGGCGACGAACGTGCCCGTCCGGGTGCCGTCGAGGGTCGGGTCGGCCTCGACGTCCGGGGCGTGCAGCACGACCGCCTCCGGCTCGAAGCCGGCAAGCTCGTCCTCGGTCGGGTCGATGAACATCGTCCGCGCGAAGAGCGCGTGGTAGGGGTGCGCAGTCAGCACGCGCACGCCCAGCCGATGCGCCGGGTCCGCCCCCGCCCAGGCATCGACGACGTAGAGCGGCACGGCCGACGAGAGCCGGGCGACGACCTTCTCGCGCAGCCCGACGAACCGGTCCTCGGCGAGCGGCTGATTCACCTCGCCCCACCAGATTCGCCCACTCGACTCGGGCTCGTCGACGACGAACTTGTCTTTCGGCGAGCGGCCCGTGAAGCGTCCAGTGTCGACGACGAGCCCGCCGCCGTCGCCGAGCACGCCGTCGCCGCGGAGCAGGGCGTCCATGTAGAGCCGCACAGCGGTGGGGTTCCGGAGCACCGGGCCGGCCGGCTCGATCCCCAGCCCCGACACGTCGACGTTGCCCGGGAGCTCGGTCGTCGTCATCGCGCGAATCGTACGGATTCGGATCCCAGATGCGCCACGGGAACCGTCAACCGCTTGTCAACCAATGCTTGCAGGGACGGCCCTGCGATCCTCGATTCTCACGAAGTCCCGCTCGCCGTGCCCGAGGTAGAGCTGACGCGGGCGGGCGATCTTCTGCTCGGGATCCTGAACGCCTTCGAGCCACTGGGCGAGCCAGCCGGCCGTGCGCGGGATCGCGAACAGCACGGGGAACATCGAGGTCGGCAGCCCGAGCGCCTGGTAGATGAGGCCGGAGTAGAAGTCGACGTTCGGATACAGCTTGCGCGAGACGAAGTACTCGTCCTCGAGGGCGATCTTCTCCAGCTCGAGCGCGATGTCGAGCAGCGGATTGCGGCCGGTGACCTCGAACACGCGGTCGGCTGCCTCCTTGATGATGCGCGCCCGCGGGTCGTAGTTCTTGTACACGCGGTGGCCGAAGCCCATCAGCAATCCGTGGCCCGCCTTCACCTGCTCGACGAACGCCGGCACGTTCTTCACGTCGCCGATCGCCTCGAGCATCTTCAGCACCTCTTCGTTCGCGCCGCCGTGCAGCGGGCCGTACAGCGCCGCTGCCGCGCCGGCGAGCGCGACGTACGGGTCGGCCTTCGAGGAGCCGATCGAGCGCATCACGTTCGCGCTGCAGTTCTGCTCGTGGTCGGCGTGCAGGATGAAGAGCACCTCGAGCGCCCGCTCGAGCGCCGGGTCGCCGTGGTAGCGAGGCTCGGCGATCCGGAACATCATCGAGAGGAAGTTCGCGGCGAAACCGAGGTCGTTGTCGGGATAGACGTACGGCAAACCACGCGAGTGGCGATACGACCAGGCGGCGATCGTCGGCGTCTTGGCGATCAGGCGCACGACCTGCTGCATCCGTACCTCGGCGTCGTCGACGTGCCGCGACTCCGGGTAGAACGTCGAGAGCGCCGCGGCGACGCTGACGAACATCCCCATCGGGTGCGCGTCGTAGCGGAAGCCCTCCATCAGGCGCTTGACGCTCTCGTGCAGGAAGGTGTGGAAGGTGACCTCGTGCGCCCACGTGGCGAGCTCAGCCTCGGTGGGCAGCTCCCCGTGGACGAGCAGGTAGGCGACCTCCAGGTAGGTCGAGCGCTCGGCCAGCTGCTCGATCGGATAGCCGCGGTAGCGGAGGATCCCGAGGTCGCCGTCGATGTAGGTGATCGAGCTCTTCACCGAGGCGGTGTTGAGGAACGCCGGGTCGTAGCTGACGAGTCCGGCCTGCTTGAGCGCCGTCGCGTGGATCGAATCGCTCGCGATCGGAGCCTCGAACGCCGCACCGCTGCGCTCATCGGTGAAGCTGAGGATGTCGGGCATG
The DNA here is from genome assembly GCA_963840365.1 of uncultured Thermoleophilia bacterium. Lineage (GTDB taxonomy): Bacteria > Actinomycetota > Thermoleophilia > Gaiellales > Gaiellaceae > PALSA-600. The sequence goes on from CAWIYQ010000001.1 coordinate 160,488, forward strand.
GCGTGCTCCTTCGAGTGTGCTGACCTGGGAATCGTCGCCCGCCGCGGCGCCCGCGCCATCCGCGAGAGCCCCGTACCGAGAAGGTTAGACCTGCCAGTCCCCGCCGCGGAGGACGGGCACGCGCTCGCCGCTCGAGGTGACGCCGTCGACGTCGAGCTCGAGCGAGCCGATCATGAAGTCGATGTGCTGAGCGCTGTCGTTCACCCGCGGGAGGTCGTCGTCGTCGACCAGGAAGCCGAAGCCGCTCCCGAGCGCGATGTGGCTCGCGGCGTTCTCGTCGAGGAGCGTGTCGTAGAAGATCGTCCCGAGCGGCCCGATGCGGCCGTGGCGATCGACGAGCGCGAGCTCACCGAGACGCCGGGCGCCCTCGTCGATCTCGAGCCGTGCGCCGAGGAGGCCGCCGTTCTCGTCCGCGGTGATCTCGACGGCGACGCCCGCCTCGAACCGGACCCGGAGCCCGCGGACGATCGAGCCGTCCTGGAGGACGAGCGGCCTCGTCGAGGTGACGTGACCCTCCGTACGGAGCGGGTCCGGAGTCGTGAACACCTCTTCGGTCGGAAGGTTCGGGAAGTGTCGGAGGCCGTCGACGGTGCTGAAGTCGGCCGCCTGCCAGCGATGGCTCGGAAGCATGCCGATCGTCAGCTCGGTGCCCTCGCCGCGCAGCTCGATCGCGTCGAAGTGCCGATCGCTCAGCCGGGCGGCGGCCTCGACCAGCGTCGCCATCCGCTCGTCCCAGGCAGCTAGCGGGTCGGGCTCGTCCAGACGCAGCACGTGCTCGAGCTCGTGCCAGAGACGCTCGGTCGCCTCGTCCTGCGGCAGCTCCGGGTACACGAGCGCCGCCCAGGCGGGGTGCGGGCACGGGACGATGCACCAGTTGCTCGTGCGGTCGTTGACGACCCGCGTCAGCTCCTTCGTCCGCGGCAGCATGTCGCGGCCGACGAGCTCCGGATCGAGCCCGTCGAACGGGTTCACGATCGTGACGCCGGCCAGCGTGACGCGCGCTCCCCGCCCTGCCGCGTGCTCCAGCGCCCGCTCGCCGTACCAGGGGGGCACGAAGGTCAGCGTCTCCGGGCTCGCATGCTCGATCCGGGCGCGCTTCAGCCGCGAGTCGAAGTAGTCCACGTCGACGAACCGGGCGCCGCGGTCGTAGGACGCGGCGGCGACCGCGCGCGCCAGCTCCTCCTGGCCGAGCTCGGCCTTGATCATCATGATCTGGCCGGGCTGCAGGTTCGCGCCGTGCACGGCGAGCTGCGCAAGACGGTCGATGCGGTCGGTGCTCATGAGCAGGCGATCGTACTCCGCATGCGAAAGAGAGCGCGTGACTGTCGAGGCGGCGATCGAGCGGTACCTGACGGCGGCGGGAGTCGCGGACTCGACGCGCCGCGCGTACGCGGCCGATCTACGCGAGTTCGCGCGCTTCATCGGGCCCGACTCGCCGATCGAGGACGTCGACCTGCGCGTGCTCGCCGACTACGTCGCGCAGCTCGGGCGCGCCCGCGCCCGCGGCCGGCTCGCACCGGCGACGATCGCGCGCAAGCTCGCCGCCGTGCGGAGCCTCCTGCGCCACGCGCTCGGCCCGGAGCGCGTCCCGGACGCGTCGCTCGCGCCGCGGCGCGTCCGGCGGCTGCCGGAGGTCCCGTCGACGGGCGACGTCGAGGCGCTCGTCGACCAGCTCGACGGTGACGGGCCGCTCGCCCTGCGCAACCGGGCTCTCGTCGAGCTCGTCTACTCGGCCGGCCTGCGCAGCGCCGAAGCGGTGGCGCTCGATCTCGCCGACGTCGACTTCGAGCAGGAGCTCGTGCACGTGCGCAGCGGCAAGGGCGGCAAGGACCGGATCGTCCCGCTCGGCGAGGAGGCGGCGCACCTCGTCGGCCAGTATCTCCGCGAAGCGCGCCCCTCGCTCGTCCACGGCGCGCAGGACGCCCTGTTCGTCTCGGCGCGGGGGCGGCGGCTCGACACCTCGACGCTGCGACGGCTCGTGCCGCACCCTCACCGCCTCCGCCACGCGTTCGCGACGCACCTGCTCGAGGGCGGGGCCGACCTGCGGACGATCCAGGAGCTGCTCGGCCACGCCTCGCTCTCGACGACGGAGCGCTACAGCCACGTGGATGCGCGGCGGCTTCGCCGGGTTTACGATCGCGCCCATCCCCGTTCCTGACGTGCCCTCGTGCACTTCGCGAGTGGCATGCTTTGGGGCCGGCGGTAGGGGGCCACCGATACGAGGAGGAGCGCTGGCGCGCATGAAGCATCGGTTCGAGAACCACGACCTGGTCACCGAGCGCGCGTCGCAGCTGATCGACGTCACGAACGACGTGCTCGACGTCGTCGCCCGCTCCGAGATCCGGAACGGGATGGCGCTCGTCTACTCGCCGCACACGACCTGCGCGGTCGTGATCAACGAGCTCGAGCACGGTTTCGCGGAGGACTTCGCCGACTTCCTCGCCGAAGTCGCTCCCGCAGAGGGGCGCTACTACCGGCACGACGACCTCGAGATCCGCACCCAGGGGATCGAGGACGACACGGCCGAGTTCCCGAACGGCCACTCCCACGTTCGCGCCGGCCTCCTCTCGTCGTCGTCGCAGACCATCCCGATCGTCGACGGGCGCCTCATGCTTGGCCGCTGGCAGCGGATCTTCTTCTGCGAGCTCGACCGCTCGCGCGAGCGCAAGGTCTTCATCCAGGTCATCGGCGAATGACCGCGACCGCGGCGCAGGAGGGCGAGACGCTTCCCGCGGCGCTGACGGCGTCGGGCGAGATCCGGGCGCGCGCCGCGGGCGAGAACTTCAGCGTCGCCTCGCTCCTCGTCGGCCGCCGCGCGGCCGCCGACCTCCTCGCCGTCTACGACTATGCGCGGCTCGTCGACGAGCTCGGCGACGCCGCGCCGGGCGACCGGCTCACACTGCTCGACGAGGCTGAGGTGGAGCTCGACCGCGCGTTCTCCGGCCACGCGACGGCGCCGGTCTTCCGGGCGCTCGAGCCGCTGATCCGAAGGTGCTCGCTGCCCCGCGACCCGTTCGTTCGCCTGATCGACGCCAACCGGCGCGACCAGGTGAGCCCGGAGGTGCAGACCTACCCCGAGCTGCTCGACTACTGCCGGCTCTCGGCCAACCCGGTCGGCGAGCTCGTTCTGCACGTCTTCGGCGCCGCCACACCGGAGCGCATCGTCCTCTCCGACTCCGTCTGCACCGGCCTGCAGCTCGTGGAGCACTGGCAGGACGTCGCCGAGGACGCCCGGAACGGCCGCATCTACCTCCCAGCCGACGACCGTGGGCGCTTCGGCGTCACGACCGACGACCTGCAGGCCGACCATGCGGGTGAGCCGCTCCGCCGGCTGCTCGAGCTCGAGACCGATCGCGCCGAGGCACTCCTCCGCGCCGGCGCGCCGCTCGTCTCGACGCTCCGGGGCCGGGCGCGGGTCGCCGTCGCCGGCTACGTGGGCGGCGGCCTCGCGAACGTGGCCGCTCTTCGCCGGGCGCGCTTCGACGTGCTCCCGGGCGCGCCGAAGGCCGGCCGGCTCCTGCGCGGACGCCACACCCTGCTCTCGCTGAAGGGAGCAGCGTGAGCCTCGAGCCCGCCTACGAGGAGTGCCGGCGGATCGCCCGGGACTCGGGCTCGAGCTTCTACGCAGGCATGCGGCTGCTCTCCGCCGGCCGCCGCGACGCGCTCTTCGCGGTGTACGCACTCGCACGGCGGATCGACGACGTCGCCGACGGGCCGCTCGAGGGCGGCGAGAAGCTTGCGGCCCTGCGGGCGCTGCGCGGCGAGCTGGCGGCGATCGGCTCGTCGCCCGACCCGGTGCTCGTCGCGGTCGCCGACGCCGCCGCGCACTACCCGATCCCGCTCGACGCGTTCGAGGACCTGCTCGACGGCGCCGAGGCCGACGTCCACGGGATCCGTCACGAGACGTTCGCGGAGCTCGAGCGCTACTGCCGGCAGGTCGCGGGCTCGATCGGGCGGCTGGCGCTCGGCGTGTTCGAGACGTCCGACCGCGCCGCCGCGGCGCCGCTCGCCGACGACCTCGGCGTCGCGCTGCAGCTCGGCAACATCCTGCGCGACCTCGGCGACGACCTGCGGCAGGGCCGCTCGTACCTCCCCGAGGAGGACTTCGCGCGCTTCGGCTGCGTCGTGCGCGGCGTCGCGATCGAAGGCGACGCCGAGCTGCTGGTCGCTTTCGCGGCGGAGCGCGCCCTCGGATGGCTGGAGCATGGGCTCGAGCTCCTGCCGCTCCTCGACCGGCGCAGCGCCACCTGCGTGCTCGCGATGGCGACGTCGTACCGGCTGGTCGTGGAGCGGATCGCCGCGGAGCCGTCGCTCGCGCTCGGGCCCCGCGTGTCGCTGCCGCCGTGGCGCAAGCGCCTCGTGCTCGCCCGAGCGCTCGTCGGGAGCGGCGCATGAAAGGCTTGCGCGTCGCGGTGGTCGGCGGCGGCCTGGCCGGGCTCGCCGCGGCGATCGACTGCGCCGACGCCGGCTCGCAGGTCTCGCTCTACGAGTCGCGGCCGCGGCTCGGCGGCGCCACCTTCTCGATCGTGCGCGACGGGCGGACGGTCGACAACGGCCAGCACATCGCCCTGCGCTGCTGCACCGAGTACCGCGGCTTCCTGCGCCGGCTCGGAGTCGAGAAGTCGCTCGACCTGCAGCCGCGCCTTTCGATCCCCGTGCTCTCGCCGCGAACGGGCTACGCCGAGCTGACGCGGACCGCGCTACCCGCCCCGCTCCACCTGGCCGGCTCGCTCCTCCGCTACCGCCACCTTTCGCCCGCCGACCGGATCCGCTCGATCCGCGCGGTGCGGGCGCTCCAGTCGCTTCCGCTCGGCGACCCGGCGCTCGACGAGACGACGTTCGCCGACTGGCTCGCCCGGCACGGGCAGTCGCAGCGGTCGATCGACGCGCTCTGGAACCTGATCGTGCTCCCGACGATCAACCTGCCGGCCTCGGAAGCCTCCCTCCTGCTGGCGACGACGGTGTTCCGGATCGGCCTGCTCGACGAGTCGGATGCCTGCGATCTGGCCGTGCCGGCGGTGCCGCTGCAGCGCCTGCACGGAGACCCGGCCGGCCGCGAGCTGCGCAGCCTCGGCGCCGAGGTGCGCCTTCGCTCGCGCGTGCGCCGGATCGCCGAGGGGCCGGAGGGGCTCGCGGTCGAGCTCGCCGACGGGCCGAAGGTGTTCGACCGCGTGATCGTGGCCGTCCCGCACCAGGTCGCCGCATCACTCCTGCCGGCCGGCGTCGTCGACGAGCAGGCCGAGGAAGGCCTCGGCGCGAGCCCGATCGTGAACGTCCATCTGCAGTTCGACCGCCGTGTCCTCGACCACCGCGTGATCGCGGCGATCGACTCGCCCGTGCAGTGGGTGTTCGACCGCACCGCCGCATCCGGGGTCGAGCAGGGGCAGCTGCTCTCGATCTCGCTCTCGCATGCGACGCGCGAGCTGGAACTGCCGCAGGAGGCGCTCGTCGATCAGCATCTCCACGCGCTCGCCGACCTGCTGCCGAAGGTTCGCGGCGCGACGCTGCTGCACGCGGACGTGACCCGCGAGCCGCGCGCGACGTTCGCCGGCGTGCCCGGCACCCAGCGGCTTCGCCCCGGCGCCCGGACGGACGTGCCGGGTCTCTACCTCGCGGGAGCGTGGACCGACACGGGCTGGCCGGCGACGATGGAAGGAGCGGTGCGCAGCGGTCGCACCGCCGCCGCCGCCGCGCTCGCCGAGCCGTCGCACCGCCTCCGCAGAAGCGAGGCGGCATGACGACGACTCCGGTCGGCACGGCACGCGAGACGCTCGACCGTGCGGTCGCCCGCCTGCTCGAGCTGCAGCACCCCGACGGCCACTGGAAGGGCGAGCTGGAGACCAACGTCACGATCGACGCCGAGGATCTGTTCCTCCGCCACTACCTCGGCCTCCTCGACGAGCCGACGGCGACTGCGACGGCGCGCTGGATCCGCTCGCGACAGCGCGAGGACGGCAGCTTCGCCACCTACTTCGGCGGCCCGCCCGACCTGTCGACGACGGTCGAGGCGTACGTCGGGCTGCGCCTCGCCGGCGACGACCCCGCCGCCGAGCACATGACGCGAGCCCGCACGGTGGTCGCCGAGCTCGGCGGCCTCGAGCAGACACGGGTCTTCACTCGCATGTGGCTGTCGCTGCTCGGCCTCTGGAGCTGGGAGGCGGTCCCCGTGCTGCCGCCGGAGCAGATGCTCCTCCCCGCCCGGGCGCCGCTCTCGATCTACGCGTTCGGCTGCTGGGCGAGGCAGACGATCGTCGCTCTGCAGATCGCGACGACGCTGAAGCCGGCGCGGCCGGCACCCTTCGGGCTCGACGAGCTCGAGCGCGGGACGGCCGCCCCGCGCCTGCTCCTCGACCGTGCCATGCACGCCTACGGGCGGCATCCCCTCGGGCCGCTCCGCCGCGCCGCCCTCCGGCGCGCCGTCAAGTGGGTGATCGACCGGCAGGAGGAGGACGGCTCGTGGGGCGGCATCCAGCCGCCGTGGGTCTGGTCGCTGATCGCGCTGCACGCCCACGGCCTGCCGCTCGAGCACCCGGTGCTCGCGAAGGGCCTTGCGGGTCTCGACACGTTCACGATCGAGGACGAGCAGGGCCGCCGGATCGAGGCGTGCCAGTCACCGGTCTGGGACACGGCACTCGCGCTGATCGCGCTCCTCGACGCGGGTGTCGACCCGGCGGACGACGCCGTCCGCCGGGCGGCGGAGTGGCTCGTCGCGCGCGAGGTGCGGATCAGGGGCGACTGGGCGGTTCGGCGGCCGAAGCTCGATCCGGGCGGCTTCCCGTTCGAGTACGCGAACGACAACTACCCGGACATCGACGACACCGCGGAGATCGTGATGGCGCTGCGGCGCTCGGGCGTCGGCGCAGACGCCGCCGACCGCGCGGTCACGTGGATGCTCGGCATGCAGTCGCGGTCGGACGGCTGGGCTGCGTTCGACGTCGACAACGACTCGAAGCTTCCCGGCCGGCTGCCGTTCTGCGACTTCGGCGAGGTGACCGACCCGCCGAGCGCCGACGTCACCGCGCACGTGCTCGAGGCGCTCGGCCACGAAGGACGCGCGGCCGACCCCGCCGTCCGGCGCGGGCTCGACTGGCTGCTCGCCGAGCAGGAGGCCGACGGGTCGTGGTTCGGCCGCTGGGGTGCGAACCACGTCTACGGCACCGGCGCCGCCGTCCCGGCGCTCGTCGCCTGCGGGCTGGGCGGCCATCCGGCGATCCGCCGCGCCGTCGCGTGGCTGACCTCCGTGCAGAACGAGGACGGCGGCTTCGGCGAGGACCTTCGCTCCTACCGCGACCCGGCCTGGCGGGCGCGCGGGGCCTCGACCGCCTCCCAGACCGCCTGGGCCGTGCTGGCGCTGCACGCGGCCGGCGCGAACGGGCCGGTGCTGGAGGCCGCGGTGCGCTTCCTGGTCGACACGCAGCGGCCCGACGGGAGCTGGGACGAGCCGTATTTCACGGGCACCGGCTTCCCCGGCGACTTCTACCTCAACTATCACCTTTATCGTCTGGTGTTCCCGGTGTTCGCACTGGGGCGGATCGTGAACGACGAGGAGGCGGGGAATTGACGACGCAGGACAGGCTGCTCGTATTCGCACCTCTGAGAGCGGAGGCGGCGAGCCTCGACGGCTCCGTGCGCAGGCGCGCCCGCGTGATCCGGTCGGGCATGGGGCCCGAACGCTCGCGCATCGCAGCCGCACGGGGCCTCGCGGTCGACGCGGCCGGTGTCGCGATCGTCGGCGTCTGCGCCGCGGCCGTGCCGGGGCTCGAGGCCGGCGACGTCGTGCTCGGCTCCGAGCTGCACCGCGCCGGCGAGCCGCCCGTGCCGGTGCCCGGCAGCAGGATGCTCGCCGCGGCCCTCCGCCGTCGCGGCCTGCGGCCGCACGTCGGCGCGATCGAGTCGGTCGCCGACCTCGCCGGCCCGTCGGAGCGACGCTTCGCAGCCGGGGTCGGCGCGATCGCCGTCGACATGGAGTCGGCCTGGCTCGCAGCGGCGGCAGACGGCCGCCCGCTCGTCGTGCTCCGCACCGTCGTCGAGCGCGCGGGCCGCGAGCTCTACGACCCACGGACGGCCGTCGCAGGCGCCCGCGCGCTCGCGGCGCTGCACCGGGCCACGCCGGTGCTCGAGGAGTGGCACGCAGCGCTGCGCCGCCGGCGGCTGATGCTCGCCGCGCCGCGCTCGTTCTGCGCGGGCGTCGACCGGGCGATCGAGATCGTCGAGCTCGCGCTCGAGCAGCGAGGCGCACCGGTCTACGTCCGCAAGCAGATCGTCCACAACGAGCACGTCGTCGCCGACCTCGAGCGGCGCGGCGCGATCTTCGTCGAGGAGCTCGACGAGATCCCGGCAGGCGCGACGATCGTCTTCTCGGCGCACGGCGTCTCTCCCGCGGTGCGCACCGGCGCCGCCGAGCGCGGGCTCGACGTGATCGACGCCACCTGCCCGCTCGTCAGCAAGGTCCACGCCGAGGCGCGCCGCTTCGCCGCCGCCGGCAACACGGTCTTCCTGATCGGCCACTCGGGCCACGAGGAGATCGAGGGCACCTACGGCGAGGCACCCGAGGCGATGGTCCTGGTCGAGAACGTCGAGGCCGCGAGGCGGGTCTCGGCGCCGGACCCCGAGCACGTGACCTATCTCACGCAGACGACGCTGGCGGTCGACGAGACGGCCCAGATCATCGCGGCGCTGCGCGAACGGTTCCCGGCGTTGCGCGGGCCGAGCTCCGACGACATCTGCTACGCAACCACGAACCGCCAGAAGGCGGTCCGGGAGGTGGCGAGCGAGTCGGACGTCGTGCTCGTGGTCGGCTCGCGCACATCGTCGAATTCGCTGCGCCTCGTCGAGGTGGCCGAGCGCGAAGGGGCGAAGGCCTACCTCGTCGACGACGAGACCGACGTCGACCTGGCGTGGATCGCGAACGCCGGCACGATCGGCATCTCGGCCGGCGCATCGGCGCCCGAGGGGCTCGTGCACAGCCTCGTCGCCTCGCTCGCCGCGCTCGGTGGAGCCGACGTGGAGCAGACCACAACTGCTACAGAGTCACTGAGGTTCAAACTGCCACAGGAGGTTCGGGGTTGAGCATTCCGCTCCGACAGAGCGCGACGATCGGGAAGTACCTGATGACGCAGAAGCTGAAGCGGCGGGAGCACTTCCCGCTCCTCGTCGAGCTCGAGCCGCTCTTCCAGTGCAACCTCGCCTGCTCGTTCTGCGGGAAGATCCAGTACCCGGAGCACATCCTCAAGCAGCGCATGCCGGTCGAGAAGGCGCTCGCAGCGATCGACGAGTGCGGCGCGCCGATGGTCTCGATCGCGGGCGGCGAGCCGCTCGTGCATCCCGAGGTGCACGTGATCGCCCAGGAGCTGATCGAGCGCAAGAAGTTCGTCTTCCTGTGCACGAACGCGATCCTGATGGAGAAGCGCATGGACCGCTTCGAGCCCTCGCCGTACTTCACGTGGGTCGTGCACCTGGACGGCCTGCGCGAGCGGCACGACCAGTTCGTCGAGCGCGACGGCATCTTCGACAAGGCGGTCGCCGCGATCCGGGAGGCGAAGCGGCGCGGCTTCCGCGTCAACACGAACACGACGTTCCTCTCGACCGACACGCCGAAGACGGTGCGCGAGGTGCTCGACTTCCTGAACGACGAGCTCAAGGTCGACGGCATCCAGATCTCCCCCGCCTACGCCTACGAGAAGGCGCCCGACCAGGAGCACTTCCCGGGTGTGACGAAGACGCGCGCGCTCTTCAGCGAGGCGTTCGCCGACGGCGGCCGCAAGCGCTGGCGGCTGCAGCACACGCCGCTCTTCCTCGACTTCCTCGAGGGGAAGGTCGACTTCCAGTGCACGCCCTGGGGGATCCCCAGCTATTCGATCTTCGGCTGGCAGCGCCCGTGCTACCTGATGGGCGACGGCTACGCCGCCACCTACAAGGAGCTGATCGAGACGACCGACTGGATCGCGTACGGCCGCGGCCGCGACGACCGCTGCGAGAACTGCATGGCGCACTGCGGCTACGAGCCGACCGCCGTGCTCGCCTCGACCGCGTCGGTGAAGGAGTCCCTGCGGTCGATGATCGCGTCGAGCCCCGTCAGCCCGACGGCTCGCCGCACGCGCGCGCGGCGGCGCGAGCTCGCCCGGAGGTAGGAGGGTCGGCACCGCCGGGGGCGAACCCCCGTGCGTGGACCGCGATCCCGAGCTCGACGGCTTCCTGGCGCTCCTCGCGGCGCGCCGCTCGCCGCGCACGGTCGACGCGTACTCCCGCGACCTGCGGGCGCTCCAGACATTCCTCGGCCACCCCGTCGGCACCGCGACCGTCGAGGAGCTCGAGCACTACGCCGCTCAGCTGCGGGCGGACGGCCTCGCGCCGGCGACGATCGCGAGGAGGCACGCCGCGGCGCGCAGCTTCTTCCGCCACCAACAGCTGCTCGGGGTGCGCGACGACAACCCGGCGGCGGGAGTGCCGCTGCCGCGGCGCCCGAAGCCGCTCCCGAAGACGCTCTCGCCGGGCGAGGCGGAGCGGTTGATCCAGGCGGCGGCCGGCACGGCGCCGCGCGCGCTGCGCGACCAGGCGCTCGTCGAGCTCCTGTACGGGGCGGGACTGCGCGTGTCGGAGGCGGTCGGACTGGAACGAAGCGGCGTCGAGCTCGACGCGCGGCTCGTCCGCGTGCTCGGCAAGGGCGGCAAGGAGCGGGTCGTCCCGATCGGCCGGCCGGCCGCGGACGCGCTCCGCCGCTACCTGTCCCGGGGCCGCCCCCACCTCGACCGCCGGCACCGGCCCGAGGTGTTCCTGAACGCCCGCGGCGGTCCGCTCACCCGCGCCGGCGCGTTCCTCATCCTGCGCGGCCTTGCGGGAAAGGCCGGCCTCGACCCGGGACGCGTCCACCCTCACCTGCTGCGCCACTCCTTCGCCACGCACCTGCTCGAGGGAGGCGCCGACCTCCGCTCCGTTCAAGAAATGCTGGGACATGCCGATCTCTCGACCACCGAGCTGTACACACACGTAACCGACCGGCGGCGTCGGGAGTTGTACTACCGGGCGCACCCCCACGCCCAGAGAAGAACCGCGAAGGAGTCGAAGGTTGGCGATCGATCCACACGTCGAACTGACCCTGGCGCTCGCATCGGCGGCAGCGTTCCTGATGACGAAGGCCGGGCTCGGGAAGAACGCGCTTGAGCTGAAGCGCCGCCGGGCCCGCTGCCCGTCCTGCGGCCGTCACGACTGCGGGTGTAGGTGACCCGCGAACCTGGTTCATCGACAATGAACCAGGTTCGAGAGCTCCGAGTCACACGGAGGCAGGCACGGGGGCAGGTACGACGAGCACGGGAACGTGCGCGTAATGGAGCAGCTCGCGGGAGACGCTCCCGAGCAGCGCTCCCTGGAGCCCGCCCAGCCCGCGCGTCCCGCAGACGATCACCTCGGCACCGAGCTCACGAGCGATCGCCGCGATCTCGTGCGCCGGGGAGCGATGGGTCGTCTCGACGTGCAGCTCCGCGTCGACGCCCGAGGCTACGAGCTCCTGGACCTGCCGTCTGATGTGCGCCCGTCGATCGGTCTCGTCGGCGAGCACCGGCACACCCGACGCACGGCCGCCGAGGAACCGCTGGTCGCAGTGGTAGACGATCAGCCGGCCGTGCGGGTCGAGCAGGCGAAGCGCCTCGCCGAGTGCGAGGTCGGCGTCGTCCGAGCCGTCGGTCGCCCAGAGGAGAGTGCTGTACATGGCTCCTCCTTTCCACCCTCAAGTTCGCCGTTCCGGAGCCGGCCGCAATCGGAAGAAGCGCCGACCGTGGCGCGGGAAAGCCCTATTTCCCCTTGCGGCGGAGGAGCTGCGCCACCTTGGTCGCGGCGTCGCGAAGCTCGCGCGGCGCCTCGTCGTCGGCGCCGAGCGCGGCGAGGATCTGCACCGTGTCCGGCCGCGACGAGCCGTTCCTCAGCGCCATGACGGCGAGGCGGCGAACCGCCTCGTTGCCGTCGTGCGTGACGAGCTCGTGCAGGAGCGGCCGCACGTCGTTGACGTCGCCGGGATGGTCACGCGACAGCCGCTCCAGAGAGAGCAGTGCCGAGCCGCGAACCGCCGGGCTGTCGTCGCCCAGGCCGCGGCGGAGCAGCTCGCGCTTGTTGCGGAAGCGGAACTGACCGATTGCGCGGAACGCGACTGCGCGCTCGCGGAAGTCGGACACGCGCGCCGACGCCTCGATCTCGTCGTCCCAGCGGGAGCGGAGCTGCGACAGGGCCTGCTCGTCGCCGCTGTCGGCGAGCGCGTCGGCCTCGGCCGCCGCGTCCGCCAGCGTGCTCAAAGCGACCGCTCGACCGGGCCGGTGTAACGGGCCGACGGGCGGAAGAGCTTGCCGTGCTTCTTCTGCTCGAGGATGTGCGCCGACCAGCCGGCGACGCGCGAGCACGCGAACATCGCAGGCGCGAGCGGCGGCGGGATCTCGGCGACGTCGAGGACGATCGCGGAGTAGTACTCGACGTTCGTCGCGAGCACGCGGTCCGGCGAGCGCTTCTGCAGCGCCGCGAGCGCGACCTGCTCGAGCTGCTCGGCCACCTCGATCTGCGGGGCACCCAGCTCCCGCGCCGTGCGCTTGAGGATGCGTGAGCGGGGATCCTCGGCCCGGTAGACGCGGTGCCCGAAGCCCATGATCCGCTTGTGACTCGCCAGGGCGTCCTCCACCCACTTCTCCGCGTCGCCGAGCGCCTCCACCTCGTCGAGCATCGGCTTGACGTACGCCGGCGCACCACCGTGGAGCGGTCCCGAGAGAGCGCCGACCGCGGCTGAGAGCGCTGCGCCGCAGTCCGCACCGGTCGACGCGACGACCCGTGCCGTGAACGTCGACGCGTTCAGCCCGTGCTCGGCGGTGCAGATCCAGTACGTGTCGATCGCCTTGACGGCCCGTGGGTCGGCCTCGCCGCGCCACCGCAGCAGGAACTTCTCGGCCGCGGTCTTCCCCTTCGCCACCACGTCGTCCGGCACTGAATCGTCGTGACCGTCGGAGATGCGCGCCGAGTGCGCGACGATGGACATCATCTGCGCCGAGATCCGGCCGAGATCGATGCGCGCCTGGTCGTCGGAGATCTCGTTGAGCTTGCCGAGGCTCCACAGCCCGGAGAGGCGTGCCGTCTGCGCCTGCAGGTCCGCCGGCGCGTGACCGGTGAGCCCGGCAGGCTCGAACGGCTCCGGATCGGGCATCGTCGAGGTGATGTCGTCGTCGACGAGCAGGCCCCAGACGTTCTCGTACGGGTACTTGCCGATCAGCGGCTCGACGTCGACGCCGCGGTAGCGGAGCATCCCGCCGTCACGGTCCGGCTCCATGATCTCGGTCTCGACGGCGACGACGCCCTCGAGGCCGGGCCGGAGCTCACTCGTCGCGCTCATCCGCGCGGACAGTACCGAATGCGCCTCGCGCCACGGTGCGGGTACGCTGCCGCGCGGATGGCTCACCCCGTCACCCTGATCCCCGGCGACGGCACCGGGCCCGAGCTCACCGAGGCGACGCGCCGGGTGCTCGAGGCGACAGGCGTCGAGTTCGACTGGGACGTGCGCGAGGCGGGTGTCGACGTGATGGAAGAGGCGGGCACGCCGCTGCCGGACGACACGCTCGACTCGATCCGGCGCAACCGCGTCGCCCTCAAGGGCCCGATCACGACGCCGATCGGGACCGGCTTTCGCTCGGTCAACGTGGCGCTCCGGCACGAGCTCGGCCTCTACGCCTGCCTGCGGCCGTGCAAGTCGTACCCGGGTGTCCGCACGCGCTACGACCACGTCGATCTGGTCATCGTCCGCGAGAACACGGAGGACCTCTACGCCGGCATCGAGTACGAGGCCGGCACCCCCGACGCGGAATCCGTGATCGCGACGCTGAACGGCATGCAGGCGAAGCAGATCCGTTCCGGCTCGGGCATCTCGGTCAAGCCGATCAGCCGCGAGGGCTCCGAGCGCATCATCCGCTACGCGTTCGAGTACGCACGCGATCACGGCCGCGAGCGCGTCTCCTGCATCACGAAGGCGAACATCATGAAGTTCACCGACGGCCTCTTCCTCGACGTGTTCCGCGGCGTCGCGAAGGAGTTCCCACAGATCGAGCCGCGCGAGACGCTCGTCGACGCTCTCTGCATGGGGCTCGTGCAGCGCCCCGAGGAGTTCGACCTGCTGGTGCTGCCGAACCTGTACGGCGACATCATCAGCGACCTGACCGCCGGCCTCGTCGGCGGGCTCGGCGTCGCTCCCGGCGCGAACATCGGCCCGGACTCGGCCGTCTTCGAGGCGACGCACGGCTCGGCGCCGAAGTACAAGGGTCAGAACAAGGTCAACCCGACGGCGATGATCCTCTCCGGCAAGCTCATGCTCGACCACCTCGGCGAGCGCGATGCCGCAGAGCGCCTCGAGGCAGCCGTCGCCGCCGTCATCCACGAGGGCAAACGGGTCACCTACGACCTGAAGCCGACGCGCGACGACCCGACCGCGGTCGGGACGAGCGAATACGCGGACGCGATCATCGAGAAACTGGAAACCGGAGGGCTGGAACAGTGAGTGAAAGGCGGAAGGTGACCGTCGTGGGCGCCGGCAACGTCGGCGCGACGTGCGCACAGGTGCTCGCCCAGCGCGACTACGCCGACGTGGTGCTGGTCGACATCAAGGAAGGCCTGCCGCAGGGCAAGGCGCTCGACATCAACCAGATGGGCGCCGTGCTCGGGTACGAGCCGAACGTCACCGGCGCGAACGACTACGGCCCGAGCGCAGGCTCCGACGTCGTCGTGATCACCGCCGGCCTGCCCCGCTCGCCGGGCATGAGCCGCGACGATCTCGTGACGACGAACGAGAAGATCGTCAAGGACGTCACCGAGAAGGTGACCGTCCAGTCGCCCGATGCGATCCTGATCGTCGTCTCGAACCCGCTCGACGCGATGTGCCACGTCGCCCGGAACGTCTCGGGATGGCCCAAGGAGCGCGTGTTCGGCCAGGCGGGCATCCTCGACACCGCCCGCCTGCAGACGTTCATCGCGTGGGAGACCGGCGCCTCGGTGAAGGACGTCAGCGCGGTGGTGCTGGGCGGCCACGGGGACCAGATGGTCTCGGTCGTGTCGGCCACGACCGTCGGCGGAGTGCCGATCCGCAAGCTCGTCGCAGAGGAGCGCATCAAGGAGCTCGTCGAGCGCACCGCGAAGGGCGGCGGCGAGGTCGTGCAGCTCCTCGGCACCTCGGCCTGGTACGCACCGGGCGCGGCGGCGGCGCAGATGGTCGACGCGATCATGCTCGACGAGAAGCGCGTCCTCCCGTGCACGGCGTACCTGGAGGGCGAGTACGGGATCGACGGCCTCTACATGGGCGTGCCGGTGAAGCTCGGCCGGAACGGCGTCGAGCAGGTGCTCGAGGTCGACCTCGACGAGGCGGAGCGCGAGGCGCTCGCCCGCAGTGCGGACGCCGTCCGCGACGTGGTCGGGGTCCTCACCAGCTAGATGAGCAGTTCCACGCGGACAGACGTCCCCGTGGAACTACTCATCTAGACGCGCTACCGTCCCGCCGCATGGATCTCGGACTGCGCGGCAGGAGCGCACTCGTCTGCGGAGCCTCTTCGGGGCTCGGGCTCGGCGCCGCCGAGGCGCTCGCGGAGGAGGGCGCGAACGTGACCATGTTCGCGCGCCGGCGCGAGGAGCTCGAGCTGCACGCGAACCGGATCGGCGCCCTCGCCGTACGAGGAGACGTGACGAATGCCACCGATCTCGAGCGTGCGGTCGAGCGGACACTGCAGGCGTTCGGCGGTCTCGACGTGCTCGTCTGGAACTCCGGCGGCCCCCCCGGGGGCAGCGCGACCGACGTCAGCGACGAGAGGCTCGAGGCCGCCTTCGAGCTGCTGCTGCTTCCCGCCGTCCGCCTCGTGCGCCTCTGCCTCCCGGAGCTCGAGCGCAGCTCCGCCGGACGGATCCTCTTCGTCACGTCGGGAACCGTCTCGGAGCCCGTCCCGCAGCTCGCGCTTTCGAACGCCATGCGGCCCGGGTTGACCGGCTGGGCGAAGACGCTCGCGCGCGAGCTCGGGCCGAAGGGGATCACCGTCAACTGCGTCGCTCCCGGCCGTATCGACACCCCGCGGATGATCGAGCTGTACGGCCCCGGCGGGGCACCGCCCTCGGAGCTCGCGCAGATCCCGCTCGGGCGGCTCGGGACGCCGCGTGAGTTCGGCGACGTCGTCTGCTTCCTCGCCTCGTCCCGCGCGTCCTACGTGAGCGGCACGACCGTCCTGGTGGACGGCGGCGCCTCGCGCGGCCTCCTCCTGTGAAGCACCTCACCCCCGGACGCCTCTTCGCCGCCGGCCTCGTGCTCCTGGCGATCGCCGTCGCCGCGTTCGTCCTGCCGTCGAACCAGTACATCTTCCTGCCAGACCGCGCCCATCCGGTGACGCCGCTCGTGCGCGTCCCGGGCGGCAAGGACCCGGCGACGGGCGGCATCTACTTCGTCGACGTCGTCGTGCGGAAGGCGACGCTGCTCGAGCGGCTCTTCGGCGGCCTGCACAAGGGGGCCGATCTGTATCCGGCGAGCGAGGTCAACCCGCCGGGCGTCAACGACAGCCAGCGCCGGCAGATCGACCTGCAGGACATGCGGCAGTCGCAGCAGATCGCGGCCGCAGTGGCGTTGAAGGCCGCCGGCCGGCCCGTGACGACGAGGCCGATCGGCGCGCAGGTCGAGGACGTCGTGGCCGGCGAGCCCGCCGTCGGCCACCTCGAGCCCGACGACGTGATCGTCGGGCTCGACGGGAAAGTGGTGCGAAGCCCAAACGATGTGTTCGCCGACATGAAGACGCGCCGACCCGGTGACGTGGTGGCGTTCGCGATCCGGCGCGACGGCCGGCGGCTCCGCGAGCGGATCAAGACGGCCGCCGATCCGCGCACGCCCACACGGGCGATCGTCGGAGTGCTCCTCACCCCCGCGCTCTCGATCCACCTCCCGACCAAGGTGTCGATCGACGCCGGCGGCGTCGGCGGGCCCTCCGCCGGGCTCGCATTTGCGCTCGAGGTCTACCAGCAGCTCGGCCACGACGTCACCCGGGGGCACAAGATCGCGGCGACGGGCGAGATCTTCGCCGACGGCTCGGTCGGCCCGATCGGCGGCGTGAAGCAGAAGACCTACGGCGCGCGCGAGACGGGTGTGGATGCCTTCCTCGTGCCGGCTGGGGACAACGCGCAGGAGGCGCGCAAGTATGCGCACGGGCTGCGCATCATCCCTGTGCAGAGCTTTCAACAGGCGTTGCGCGCCCTGGCAACTACCTTCGGAGCAGCGTAGTTTCACCCAGGTCCGAAGTTGGCGGAAAGAGCACGTTTTCCGTTTGGGCAAGCCCTTTTTCCAGCCCAGGGGCGGTCATAGGATGGCCCTCCCCCAACCCCCTCGGAAGGAAAGAAATGACCCCCAAGAGCGCTCCGACTTGTAACGACTGCTACTTCCGCACGCACGGCCTCTGTGCGATGCAGCCGGAGCGCCCCTGTCCCACCTTCCGCGTCTCGACGCAGGCCCTGCGGCCGCCGCTGCAGCCGCGCCTCGTGCCGCTCGCCCTCTCGGCTGCGTGAGGCCTACGCGGCCGCCGGGAGCGCCGCGGCGAGCCGGGCGACGCCCTCGTCGATCTCGTCGAGCGAGACGAAGCTGAACGCGAGCCTGAGCGAGCCGGCCGGGCCGCCGAAATCGGTGCCCTGGACGAACGTCACGCCCGCCTCCTCGCAGCGGAGAAGCAGCTCGCCGGCGTCGGCGCCCTCGAGCTCACCCCACAGGAAGTAGCCGCCCTCGGGACGGTTCACCGTCAGCTCGGGCAGGTCGCGCTCGAGCGCGGCGAGCATCCTGTCGCGCCGCGCGCCGAGGAGCCCGCGGACACGCTCGAGGTTCGACTCGAAGAGGCCCTGGTCGAGGAACTCGTTGACCGTCGCCTGGCCGAGCTGGACCGGCGTGATGTAGGTCGCGGTCGCGGCCGCCTCGATCCGGCGCTCGAGCTCGTCCGGGAAGACGAACCACCCGACGCGCAGGCCCGGCGAGATCGTCTTCGAGTACGACGAGCTGTACGCCGTCCGCCCGCCCGAGAGCTCGAAGAGGGATGGGAGCGGCTCGCCCTCGTAGCGCACGAGCCCGTACGGGTCGTCCTCGAGCACGAGGAGGTCGTACTGCTCCGCGAGCTCGACGACGCGCCGGCGCCGGTCGAGCGGGAGCGTGCGGCCGCTCGGGTTCTGGAAGGTCGGGATCAGGTAGAGGAACGCCGGCGCCTCGCCCTCGGCAAGCGCGCTCTCGAGCGCGTCCGGGTCGAGGCCGTCCTCGTCGCAGTCGAGCTGGACGACGTCGGCGCCGAGCTCGAGCAGGATCTTCAGCGGCCGGTCGTACGTCGGGCTCTCGACGAGCACGCGCTTGCCCGGCGCGAGCCGCTGGGCGAGGAACACGAAGCCCTGAAGCGAGCCGTTCGTGAGGAAGATGCGGCTCTGGTCGACGCCGTGCTGCTCCGCGAGGCGGGCGCGCAGCGGGCCGTAGCCCGGTGAGGGGCCGTAGGAGAGGATCGTCTTGCCGTCGCGCAGGAGCGCGGCGCGGGCGCACTCGGCGAGCGCCTCGACGGGGAGGCACTCGGGCGCAGGCACACCGCGTGCGAAGGAGATGGTCGACATGGGCTGCAGGTTAGCGACTGGCCTAAGCCGTCTCTTAGGCATGGAGGTGACAATGCGGACATGACTGCCCGCGTGCTCGTGGTCGACGACGACCCTGCCGTTCGGACGGCGATCTCGCGCGCCCTCCGCACCGACTACGAAGTGGAGGAGGCAGCCGACGGTGCGCAGGCCCTTGCCCAGCACACGGCGAGCCCCGCCGACACGATCGTGCTCGACCTGCTGATGCCCGAGATCGGCGGCCTCGACGTGTGCCGCACCCTGCGGCGCCGCGAGGACCCTGTGCCGATCCTCGTCGTCACGGCCCGCGACGCCGTCGACGACCGCGTGGAGGGCCTCGACGCGGGTGCCGACGACTACCTCGTCAAGCCGTTCGCGATCGAGGAGCTGCGCGCCCGCGTGCGCGCGCTGCTGCGCCGCACCGGGGCCGGCGACGGAGCACTTCGCTTCGGCGACCTGACGCTCGACCCGGCGACGCGCGAAGTGCACCGAGGCGACCGCCGCCTGCAGCTGACGCGCACAGAGTTCAACCTGCTCGAGCTCTTTCTCCGCAACCCGCGCCAGGTGCTCACCCGCTCGCAGATCTACGAGCGCGTGTGGGGCTACGACTTCGGCGCCACCTCGAACGCCCTCTGGGTGTACATCGGCTACCTGCGGCGCAAGCTGGAGGAGGGTGGCGAGCCGCGCCTCCTGCACACGGTGCGCGGCGTCGGGTACGCGCTCCGCGAGGAACCGTGAGCAGGCTCTCGTTCCGGGAACGGGTCGCGCTCCTGACGGCCGTCGCGATCGCTGTCACGGTCGCGGTCGCCTCCGCAGCGGTCTGGGTGATCGCGAAGCACGAGCTCTACGGCCAGATCGACTCGACTCTCGCGATCCAGGCCGCGACCGGCAGTCGCGGCTTCTTCGGGCACGGACAGGCCAACACGGCGATCATCGACTCGAACGGCGACCCGACGCCGACCAGCGCGCCGATCCCTGTCACGCGGCGTGCGCGGGTGGTTGCCGCCGGGCGGACCGGCGAGTTCTACTTCTCGACGACCATCCAGGGTCAGCGCTGGCGCGAATACGTCGGCCCGCTGCAGGGCGGCGCGATCCTCACCGTCCAGCCGCTCGGCCCCACGACTCACGCACTCGCACGCATCCGCTTCTGGATCCTCCTGATCGGCGGGATCGGCGTCGTCGGCGCAGCCGCTCTGGCCGCCGGTGTCGCCACGCTCGCGCTCCGCCCTGTGCGGCGCCTCACAGCCGCCGCCGAGACTGTCGCCGCGACCGGCGATCTGACCGAGCGCGTCGCGGTGTCTGGCAACGACGAGCTCGGGCGGCTGGCCACGCGCTTCAACTCGATGCTCGCAGCGCTCGAGGAGTCGGTCGGGCGGCAGCGCCGGCTCGTCGCGGACGCGTCGCACGAGCTCCGCACGCCGCTGACCGCCGCCCGCGCGAACGTCGATCTGCTCCGCGAGGGGAAGCTCCCGGAGGACGAAGCACGCCATGCGCTCGACGATGCGGCCGCCGAGCTCGACTCGCTGACGACGCTCGTCTCGGATCTGGTCGAGCTCTCCCGCGGCGAGGAGCGCAAGCTGCGCGTCGAGGAGGTGCACCTCGACGACCTCGTCGCCTCGGCGGTCGAGCGGGCGAAGGCGCGCTCGCCGGAGACGACCTTCGTGACGTCGCTTGCGCCGACCGTCGTGAACGTCGACGCGGTGCTGGTGGAGCGGGCCGTCCTCAACCTGCTCGACAACGCAGTCAAGTACTCCCCGCCGGGGTCGCCGATCGAGGTGACCGTGCGCGACGGCGAGGTGCTCGTGGCCGATCACGGCCCCGGCGTGGCCGAGGAAGACCTGCCGCGGATCTTCGACCGCTTCTATCGCGCGGCCGCCGCCCGCGCGAAGCCCGGCTCCGGGCTCGGGCTGGCGATCGTCCGCGAGGCCGCCGAGGCCCACGGCGGCCGGGCGACCGTCGAGAGCTCCCCGCGCGGAGCCCGCTTCCGCCTGTCCCTGCCGGCCGCGGCCTAGCCGGCCGCGGCGGCGACGAGCTCGGCGACCTCGGTCGGCGTCGTGCCGACGGCGATCCCGACGGCCTCGAGCGCCTCCTTCTTCGCCTGGGCGGTTCCCGACGAGCCGGAGATGATCGCCCCGGCATGGCCCATCGTCTTGCCGGGCGGCGCTGAGAAGCCGGCGATGTACGAGAAGACCGGCTTCGTCATGTTGTCGGCGATCCAGCGCGCGGCCTTCTCCTCCTCGTCGCCGCCGATCTCGCCGACCAGCACCACGTACTCGGTCTCCGGATCCGCCTGGAAACGCTCGAGCACGTCGATGAAGCTCGAGCCGACGACCGGGTCGCCGCCGATCCCGACGATCGTGGAGTTGCCGAGCCCGCGCTGCGCCACCTCGTGGCCGATCTGATAGGTGAGCGTCCCCGAGCGCGAGACGAGCCCGATCGAGCCCGGCCGGAACACCTCGGCCGGGATGATCCCGACATTCGCCTTGCCGGGCGAGAGGACGCCGGGACAGTTCGGCCCGATCAGCGTCACGCCCTTCGGGCGGCTGTACGTGTAGACGCGCAGCATCTCGTGGGCCGGGATGTGCTCGGTGATGCAGACGACGGTGGCGATACCCGCATCGACCGCCTCGTAGATCGCGTCGGGCGCGAAGCGCGCCGGGACGAAGATGAGCGACGTGTTCGCACCGGCCTCGCGCACGGCGTCGGCGACGGTGTCGAAGACGGGGATGCCCTCGACCTCCTGCCCGCCCTTGCCGGGCGTGACGCCGGCGACGACGTTCGTGCCGTACGCGCGGTTGCGGAGCCCGTGGAAGCGACCCTCGGAGCCGGTGAGCCCCTGCACGACGAGCCGCGTGTCGCTGTCGACGATGATCGCCACTTATGCCTTTCTGGCCCGGACGATGATCTTCACGTCCTGCCACGTCGTGCCGTCCTCGAACGACACCTCGGCGAGCAGCTCGCGCACCTGCTCCGCCTCCGCGCCGGTGCAGCCCGTGCGCGCCAGCCAGTCCTCGAGGTCGTGCGTCTTCGTGAACCGCTCGACCCGGTCGATCCGGAGGCCGGCGCCCTCGAGCAGCCCGCGCCACTCGGGCTCCGAGTAGCTGCGCACGTGCGTCGGGTCGCGCAGCTTCTCTGCGCGCTCGACGTCCTCCGAGGTGAAGAGCGTGTCCTCGACGACGACCGCGTCGCGCGCGACCCTCGCCATCTCGGCCACCGCGGTCTCGATGTCGGCGAAGTGGTGCGGCGCGATCCGCGAGACCACGACGTCGAACGAGCCGTCGGCGAACGGGATGCTCTCCGCGCTGCAGATCACGTCCGGCTGCATGCCGGGCGCGGGGTCGGAGGTGACGACTTGCATGCCCTCGTCACGCAGGCGGCGGGCGACGTGGCCGCCGCCCGTCGCGACGTCGAGCGCGGTGCGCCCGGCCGCCGGCTCGCAGAGCTCGACGACGACGTCGAGATCGGCATCGGTCGCATGAGTGACCGAGCTGCGGTAGGCATCGGCGCGCTCGCTCCAGCTGTCGCTCACGGCTTCCTCGCCTGCAGGATGACCATCGGCGAGACCCAGCGGGCGCCGTCTTGGGAGGTGAGCGGTGCGAGCAGCTCACGCACCCGCGCAGCCGCATCGCCGGCACAGCCGGTGCGGGCAAGCCACTCGTCGAGCTCGAGCGTCATCTCGTAGCCCTCGACGCGAGTCACCTCGAGCCCGGCGCCCTCGAGGAGCTCACGCCACTCGGCCGCCGAGAGCGAACGGACGTGGCTCGGGTCGCGCAGCTTCTCCGCCTCCTCGGTCTCCTCGTCGGTGTAGCGGTGGTCCTCGATCACGACCCTCCCGCGCGTCACGCGCGCGAACTCGGCGACCGCCTTCGGGATCGAGTCGAAATGGTGAGCGGCGAGCCGGTTGACGACGACGTCGAACGAGCCGTCCTCGAACGGCAGCTCCTCGGCCGACGCGATCACGTCCGCCTGCATCCCGGGCGAGGGATCGACCGTGACGACCTCGGCGCCGGCCTCGCGCAGCCGCCGCGCGACGTGGCCGCCGCCGGTCGCGACGTCGACGACCCTGACGCCGGGACGCGGGCCGCACAGCTCGACGACGAGGTCGAGGTCGGGGCCTGATGCGTGCACCGCCGAGGTGCGATACGCCTCGGCGCGGTCGTCCCACGACGAGACGCTCACGCGGCCAGCTCCACTGCCTGCCTCGCGGCGTCGAGCATCGTCTCCGCCACGTGCACATTGGGCTTCGCGGCCTCGGCCAGGATCCGCCGCCCCTCCTCCGCGTTCGTACCGTCGAGGCGAACGACGATCGGCGCGTCGATCGTCAGCCGGTCGAGCGCCTCGAGGATGCCGCGTGCGACCTCGTCGCAGCGCGTGATCCCGCCGAAGATGTTGAAGAAGATCGAGCGCACCTGCGGGTCGCGGGTGATCACCTCGAGCGCATCCACCACGCCCTCTGCGCTGCCGCCGCCGCCGAGGTCGCAAAAGTTGGCCGGCCTGCCGCCCGCGACCACGACCACATCCACGGTCGACATCGAGAGGCCGGCGCCGTTGCCGAGAATGCCCACCGAGCCGTCGAGCTTCACGTAGGTGACGCCCTTCTCGCGCGCGAATGCCTCGAGCGGATCGGCTGCGCTCGTGTCGCGGAGCTCGGCGATCGCCGGGTGCCGGTAGAGCGCGCTGTCGTCGACCGTGAACTTCGAGTCGAGCGCCTTCACCTCGCCGTCGGGCGTGACGATCAGCGGGTTGATCTCGGTGAGCATCGCGTCGCTCTCGACGAAGCAGCGGTAGAGCTTCCCGACGATGTCGGCGATCTGCTTCTGCTCGCCGGCATCCTCGACGCGGGCGCCGTAGACGAGCCGGCGCGCGACCCACGGCTGGAAGCCCTCGAGCGGGTCGACGTGGAGGCGCACGAGCGCATCAGGATCGTTGGCGGCGACCTCTTCGATCTCGACGCCGCCCTGCGTCGTGAACATGAAGAGCGGCTGTTTGACGCCACGGTCGAAGGTGACCGAGAGGTAGTACTCCTTGGCGATGTCGGAGGCGCGCTCGATCCAGACGCGCTCGACGACGTGGCCGCGGATGTCGAGGCCGATGATCTCGCGCGCCTTCTGCTCGGCGTCCGCCGGGTCGGTCGCGAGCTTGACGCCGCCCGCCTTGCCGCGGCCTCCCGTGAGCACCTGCGCCTTGACGACGACAGGGCCGCCGAGCTCCTCGGCGGCGGCGCGGGCCTCCTCGGGCGTCGTTGCGAGCCGCCCCTCCGACACGGGGATGCCGAACTGCCGGAAGAGCTCCTTGCCCTGGTACTCGTACAGGTCCATCGGCGACCGGACACTAGCGACGCCGCTACGCTCGGTGTCGATGGAAGCGATCGCCGTCGAGAACCTCCGCAAGCGCTACGGCGAGGTGCAGGCACTGGACGGCGTCACCTTCGCCGTCGCCGAGGGCGAGGTGTTCGGCCTCCTCGGCCCGAACGGCGCCGGCAAGTCGACGACGGTGCGCGTGCTCGTGACGCTCACAGATGCCGACGACGGCGACGCACGCGTCGGCGGCCACGACGTCCGCCGCGAGGCGGACAAGGTTCGGGGCACGATCGGGTACGTGCCGCAGGACTCCGGCGTCGACGGGTTCGGTACCGGACGCGAGAACCTGATGCTGCAGGGGCACGTCCAGGGCATGGGCGGCCGCGAGCTGCGCCAGCGCACGGACGAGCTGCTCGAGCTCGTCGGGATCGCCGACGCCGCCGACCGGGTCGTCCGGGGCTACTCGGGCGGCATGCGGCGACGGCTCGACATCGCGCTCGGGCTCGTCCACCACCCGCGCGTGCTCTTCCTCGACGAGCCGACGACGGGGCTCGACCCCGAGGCCCGCGTCGAGATCTGGGCCGAGGTGTCACGGCTCGCCCAGGCCGAGTCGCTGACGATCCTGCTGACCACGCACTACCTCGAGGAGGCCGACGAGCTCGCCGACCGGCTCGCGATCGTCTCGCAGGGCAGGATCGTCGTCGAGGGCACGCCGACCGAGCTGAAGGCGCGGCTGGCGGGCGACGCGCTGCAGGTCGAGCTCGCCGACGGCGCAGTCGAGGAGGCACAGCGCGTGCTCGCCGCCGTCGGCGCGACGCCGGAGCAGGTGCTGGACGGACGCATCGTCGTCGCGCGCGTCGAGCACGGTGGACGGGCGCTGCCGTCCGTGCTTGCTGCACTCGACGAGGCCGGCGTGTCGGTTGCGTCGGTCTCGGTCTCGCGGCCGTCGCTCGACGACGTGTACCTGCACTTCACCGGACGCGACTTCGGCTCGGAGGACCGCGGCTCGTGAAGGTCCTCAGCGACACGTGGTTCATGGTCGTGCGGCAGGTGCGCAACCTGATGCGCGAGCCGATCTGGATCGTGCTCCTGCTGGTGCAGCCAATGGTCTGGCTCGTGCTGTACGGGCAGCTCTTCCGGAACGTGACGAAGCTCGGGGGATTCGGCACCGCCTCCTACATCACCTTCCTCGCGCCGGCGATCGTCGTCATGAATGCCTTCTTCGGCGCCACGTGGAGCGGGATGTCGATGATCAGCGACCTCGAGCACAAGGTGATCGAGCGCTTCCTGGCGACCCCGGCGTCAAGGCTGGCGCTCGTGCTGTCGCAGATCGTCCGCTCGGCACTGACCGCCGCGATCCAGGCCGTGATCATCCTGCTCGTGTCGCTCGCGCTCGGCGTGCGCATTCACACGGGCGCGCTCGGCTGGCTGGTGATCATCGTCACCGCCATCCTCGTCAACGCCGTCTTCGCCGGCTTCTCCCAGGCGGTGGCCCTGCTGACCCGCCGCGAGGCGACGATGATCGCCGTTGCGAACTTCATCGGCCTGCCGCTGCTCTTCCTCTCGTCGACGATGATCGCGAAGACGCAGATGCCGGGCTGGATGCAGACCGCGGCGAGGTTCAACCCGGTCGACTGGGGCGTGCGCGCGGCGCGCGAGGTCGTCCTGCCCGGCACGTCGTGGGGCACGGTGGGCGTCCACCTGCTGCTCCTGCTCGCGCTCGCCGCGCTCACCGCCGGCTGGGCGGCCCAGACGTTCCGGAGCTACCAGCGCTCTCTGTAGAGCATCAGCCCAGGATCTCGCAGATCACCTGGCCGATCGCCACCGGTTGCGCCGGCGCCACCGACAGCTCGGCGACGGTGCCGGCGCGATGCGCAGTCACCTCGTTCTCCATCTTCATCGCCTCGACGATGCACAGCACCTGCCCCGCCTCGACGACGTCACCGTCGGCGACCTTGACGTCGAGGACGGTTCCCTGCATCGGGCTGACGACCGTGTCGGTGCCGCCCGCCCCCGCGCCGGCCGCGACGCGCTCGCGGCGGCGGCGCGCGAGCTCGCGGTAGCCGGGCTCGGGAACGACCACCTTCACCTCGACCCGCCGCCCGTCGACCTCGGCGGCGACGATGCGGTCGACCGTGCGCGCGGGGACCGGCGCGGGATCGCCCTGCACGTCGTCCGTCAGCTCCTCTGCTCGCGCGGCGAGCTCCGCCGACTCGACGACGCCGTGGCACGTCTCGCCGGCGCGGAAGCACGGGCTCGAAAGAAGCGCACGGTGGAAGCCGATGAGCGTCTTCACGCCGCCGATCCGGTACTCGCCGAGCGCACGGAGCATCCGGCCGATCGCATCCTCGCGGTCGGCGCCGCGCACGATCAGCTTCGCGATCATCGGGTCGTAGAGCGGCGAGACCTCGGAGCCCGCCTCCACCGCCGAGTCGACGCGCACGCCGGGCCCGGCCGGCTCGCGGTAGAGCGTGATCGTCCCGGGTGACGGCAGGAAGCCGTTCGACGGCGTCCTCGGCGTTGATCCGGCACTCGATCGCGTGGCCCTGCAGCTGGATCTGGTCCTGCGTGAACTGCAGCCGCTCGCCCGCCGCGATCTGGATCTGGGCGCGCACGATGTCGACGCCGGCGACCACCTCGGTGACCGTGTGCTCGACCTGGATGCGGGTGTTCATCTCCATGAAGTAGTAGGAGCCGTCGGGGGCGAGCAGCCCCTCGACCGTCCCCGCCGAGCGGTACCCGGCCGCCCGCGCCGCATCGATCGCGATCTTCCCGATGCGGTTCCGCAGCTCGTGGCCGACGGCGGGCGACGGCGTCTCCTCGACGAGCTTCTGGTGGCGCCGCTGGATCGTGCAGTCGCGCTCGCCGAGGTGGATGACGTTGCCGTGTGCGTCGGCGAGCACCTGCACCTCGACGTGCCGCGGGTCCTCGAGGTAGCGCTCGACGTACACCGAGGCATCGGCGAAGTACGAGCGGCCCTCCCGTGTCGCCGACTCGAACGCCTGCGCCGCTTCGTCGTCCGAGTACACCGTCTTCATGCCCTTCCCGCCGCCGCCCGCCGCGGCCTTGATCAGCAGCGGATAGCCGAGCTCCCTGCCCAGCGCGACGACTTCCTCGGCGGAGCCGACGGGGTCGGTCGTGCCGGGGATGATCGGCACCCCCGCCGCCTGCATCGCCTGGCGGGCGCGCGTCTTCGACCCCATCAGCTCGATCGCGGCGGACGGGGGCCCGATCCAGACGAGCCCCGCCTCCTCGACGGCCGCGGCGAAGCCGGCGTTCTCGGCCAGGAAGCCGTAGCCGGGGTGCACCGCCTCGGCGCCGCTCGCCCGGGCCGCGGCGAGGAGCTTCTCCACGACCAGGTAGGTCTCGGCGGAGCTCGCCCCGCCGAGCGCGTACGCCTCGTCGGCGTACCGGGTGTGGACGGCCGCGCGATCCGGGTCGGAATAGACGGCAACCGAGCCGATCGACATGTCGCGGAGCGTCCGGAAGATGCGGAGCGCGATCTCGCCGCGGTTCGCGACGAGCACCTTCGAGAAGAGAGGCGGAGGGGTCATGCGCGTATTCTCCAGACAGATGAGCCTGGCCGACCAGCTCACCGTCGCCCGCGCCGCCTCCGTCCCGGTCGTCGTGGTGCTGTTCGCCGTGTCGTTCCCGGGCCACGACTACTGGGCGACAGGCGTCTTCATCGTCGCAATGGCCACCGACTGGTTCGACGGGCGCATCGCCCGGCGCAGCGGCCGCTCGTCGTCGCTCGGGTCGCTGCTCGACCCGGTGGCCGACAAGCTGCTCGTCCTCGCCACCCTCGTCGTCCTGATCGACCAGGGCGTGTTCCCGGGCTGGATGGTGGCGGCGATCGTGGTGCGCGAGGTGCTCGTCTCCGGCCTCCGCCAGGCGGCGGTCGAGCGCGGCGTCGTGATCGCCGCCCGTGACCTCGCAAAGTTGAAGACCTGGTCGCAGGCGATCGCGGCGGCGGTCGGCGGGCTCGCCGCCGCCGGCGCGTTCGGCCACGAGGCGGCCTGGTGGGCTCTGCTCGTCGCGCTCGTCCTGACCTGGGCATCCGGGATCGACTACGCGCGGGCCGCGCCGAGGCTCCTGCGCAGCCGGCCTGCGACCTAGAGTTCCACGCCGCGTGTCCGGTTGCGCGTCTGGGCGGGCTGGCCGCTGTCTGTCGGTTGCGCCGGCGGAGCCGGGCTCCACCGTCAGTCAGCTTCACGACGCGGCCGGCACCGATAGCGCCGCTATCGGCACCGCCCGTCGCCGCGCCCAGCGCGCCCAGCCCACGCCCCGGAACAGACGCCCTGGAACTACTCATCTGGATGAGCCCATCCTGCTCCGCGAGGCTTCGTCGAGCCCCGCCTGCCACCACGGGTCGACCGCCTCGCCCTCGCGCGCGAGCGCAGCGGCGACCGCCCGCACGACGGCCTGCGGCTGCGGCGGGCTCACCTCGATCTGCGCGTCCTTTTCAGCCATGTCCCGTTCAGCCTACCCCCGTTCGGGGGACACTCGATCGAGGGATTTCCGTGCAAATGACCGGTTTTCACCCTTTCGGATGATGCTCGCGTGCGAAGAGGTCTCCCATGATCCTCCCAGATGCGGCAACCACTCCGGAGGATCATCCCCATGCTTCAGTGGAACACGAAACTTGCCTCGGTCGTCCTCGTGCTGGCCGCGGTTGCGGCCTTCCTGGGCAACTTCACCTGGGCAGCCAAGAACTTCACCTGGTAGCCCAGGAACACCTCCACCTGGTTCTCCACAGGTGAGATGAGAAGCCGGGTGCTTCCCCCCGCGAGACTCCTTGCGGTCGTCGCACCCGTTTCGATTGTCGGCGTCGCCGCGTACTGCGCGGCGACGTTCCATTTTGTGACGCATCCCGGGTCGCAGACCGACGTCGCCGGCGTCGCCGCGTTCCTGCTCGCCTCGACGCTGGCCGAGCGCTACCCGGTGCCCGTGGAAGGCGCCGACGCGAACGGGGTCTCGCTCGGGTTCGTCTTCGCCGTCGCGGCGCTCGTCCTCTTCGGCTGGGCGCCCGCGACGTTCGTCTACGCAAGCGCCCCGACGATCGTGGCGCTCGTCGACCGGCGCCCGCTGATCCGCACGATCTTCAACGCAGGCGTGTTCGGACTCGTCGGCACGATCGCCGGCCTCGTGCTGACGCACTTCCACGGCGACGACTCGGGCGAGGTGCTCGTGAAGGTCGCCGTCACGTCGGCGATCCTCTACGCGGTCAACATCCCGATCGTCACCGCGGCGATCTCGGCGTCGGGCTCGCAGCTCAGCTACTGGCGCCTGATCCGGTCGAACATCCGCTGGACGATCGTGCCGTTCGCGTTGATGGCCTCGACGGCGCTGATGCTCGTCGTCCTGTGGGAGCGGACGCCGTTCCTCTTCGCAGCGCTCGCGGGGCCGCTCGTCGCGATCTCGCTCTACCAGCGCTCGACGCACCGCGCGCTGAACGCGATCAGGCTGGCGCTCACCGATCCGCTCACCGGGCTCGGGAACCACCGGCACTTCCAGGAGCGCCTGCAGCGGGAGCTCACGACGGCCGAGGAGTCGGGCGGCAGTGTCTCCCTCTGCCTGCTCGACATCGACGACTTCAAGCAGATCAACGACCGCTTCGGGCACCCGGCCGGCGACCGTGTGCTCGCGCACGTCGCGGTGCGGTTGCGCCAGGGCGGCGAGTCGTTCCGGCTCGGCGGCGACGAGTTTGCGGTGCTCCTCCCGGACGTCGGCGAGCAGCTCGCATTCGCGACGGCGACGTCGATCGCCGAGCGTGTCGGCGCGTCCGATCCCGGTGTCGGACGCATCTCGGTCAGCGTCGGCGTGGCCACCTACCCGCGTCACGCGCGCGAGCGCGACTCGTTGATCCGCCTCGCGGACGGCGCGCTGTACTGGGCGAAGGAGCACGGCAAGAACCAGGTGCAGCTGGCCCGCGGCGACGTCCCCCAACTCGTGCCGCTGCGCGTGCCGGCCCCGGCGGCGAATGTCGACTTCACGGCGCGCTTCAAGGCGGCGACCGCACTCGCGCATTCGGTCGACGCCCGCGATGCGTACTCCGGCAGCCATTCCGACCGGGTCGCGACCCTCGCCGCCTCGGTCGCCTCGCGGCTCGGGCTGCAGCCCGAGGAGATCGAGCTGGTGCGCGTGGCCGCCTCGGTGCACGACCTCGGCAAGCTCGCGATCCCGGAGGAGATCCTCCGCAAGCCGGCCGGGCTCTCGGGCACCGAGCGGCTGGTCATCGAGCGGCACCCGCAGATCGGCGCGAGCATGCTCGAGAGCCTCGGGGCGCGACCCATCGCCGAGTCGGTGCTGCACCACCACGAGTGGTGGAACGGCGCCGGCTACCCGGCCGGGCTCGCCGGGTCGGACATCCCGCTCGCCTCGCGGATCATCCACGTCGTCGACGCGTACGACGCGATGACGGCCGAGCGCCCGTTCCGCTCGCCGCTTTCTCACCACGCGGCGCTGGTCGAGCTCGAGCGGGCCTCCGGCACGCAGTTCGACCCCGCGGTCGTCGAGGCGTTCGTCCTCGCCGTCGGCGCCGGTCTCGCCGAAGCGGTCTAGAGCGGGATGTTGCCGTGCTTGCGAGGCGGGCGGCGCTCGCTCTTCGTGATCGCGGTCTGGAGCGCGGAGATCAGGACGGGCCGCGTGCGGCGCGGCTCGATCACCTCGTCCACGTAGCCGCGCTCGGCGGCGGTGTAGGGGTTCGCGAACCGCTCGCGGTAGTCGGCGATCAGCTCGGCACGGCGCGCCTCGGGGTCGTCGACCTGCTCGAGCTCGTGCCGGAAGACGATGTTGACGGCGCCCTCGGGGCCCATGACGGCGACCTCGGCGGTCGGCCAGGCAAAGTTGAAGTCGGCGCGGACGTGCTTGGAGCTCATCACGTCGTAGGCCCCGCCGTAGGCCTTGCGTGTGATCACGGTCAGCTTCGGCACCGTCGCCTCGCAGTAGGCGTAGAGGAGCTTCGCGCCGTGGCGGATGATCCCGCCCCACTCCTGCGCCGTCCCCGGCAGGAAGCCCGGCACGTCGACGAACGTGACGAGCGGGATGTTGAACGCGTCGCAGGTGCGGACGAACCGCGCCGCCTTCTCCGAGCTCGCGATGTCGAGCACCCCGGCGAGCGCTTTCGGCTGGTTGCCGACGATGCCGACGCTGTAGCCGCCGAGCCGCGCGAAGCCGGTGACGATGTTCTCGGCGTACAGCGGCTGCAGCTCGAGGAACTCGCCGTCGTCGACGACGGCGGCAATCACCTTCTTCATGTCGTACGGCCTGGTTGCCTCATCCGGGATCAGCTCGTCGAGCTCGGGCGCCTCACGGTCGACCGGATCGGCGGGCGGGTCGAACGGCGCCGGATGACGGTTCGACTGCGGCAGGAAGCTGAGCAGGTACCTCGCGTCCTCCAGTGCAGCCTCCTCGCTCGCAGCGGTCAGATGCGCGACGCCCGACTTCGACGCGTGCGTCATCGCGCCACCGAGCTCCTCGAACGAGACCTCCTCGCCGGTCACCGTCTTCACGACGTCGGGGCCGGTGATGAACATGTACGAGCTGCCCTCGACCATCAGCACGAAGTCGGTCATCGCCGGCGAGTAGACCGCGCCGCCCGCGCACGGCCCCATCACCAGCGAGATCTGGGGGATCACGCCCGAGCTCTGCACGTTCCGCCAGAAGATCTCGGCGTAGCCGGCGAGCGAGACGACCCCTTCCTGGATCCTGGCACCGCCCGAGTCGTTGATCCCGATCACCGGGCACCCGTACTTCAGCGCCAGGTCCATCACCTTGCAGATCTTCTCGGCGAACACCTCCGACAACGAGCCGCCGAAGACCGTGAAGTCCTGGCTGAAGACGAATACCTTCCGGCCCAGCACCGTCCCGTAGCCCGTCACCACCGCATCGCCGTAGGGCCGCCGCTCGAGCATCCCGAAGTTCGACTCGCGATGCCGCACGAACCGGTCCAGCTCTACGAACGAGCCCGGATCGCACAAACGCTCCGCCCGCTCGCGCGCCAGGAGCTTCCCCGCCTCGCGCTGCCTGGCCACCGACTTCTCGGAGCCGGCGTGCAGCGCTTCTTCCCGCAGCTCGTGCAGCCACTCGAGCTTCTCGCCGGTCGACTCGTGCGTCCCCTTCTCGGTCTGCGCCATTCGAGGCGAGCCTACCCACACCGTGGCAGAGTTCGCGTCATGACGGTCGTCGACCGCTCGAGTGTCTGGCCCTACGACGACGACGGCGAAGCCGGGCGGTTCGTCTACCAGCGCTACGGCCACCCGGCGGGAGCGGAGGCGGAGCGGCTGCTCGGCGAGCTCGAGGGCGGTGACGCGCTCGTCTACGGCTCGGGCACGGCGGCGGTGACGGCGCTCGCGTTCGCGCTCGGCAGGCCGGGCGCGACGGTCGCGCTCGCGGCAGGCGCCTACTTCGGGACCGGGGTGACGCTGCGCGAGCTCGAGCCGTGGGGGCTGCGCGTGGTCGAGTACGACCAGACCGGGGCGCCGCCCGAGGGCGCGGACGTCGTCTGGGTCGAATCGCCGTCGAATCCTCTCCTCTCCGTGCCCAACTGGGAGGCGGTGCGGGCACACCCCGGTGTCGTCGTCTGCGACGCGACCGCCTCGACCCCGGTCTTCCTGCGTGCGCTCGACGAGGGAGCGAACGTCGTCCTGCACTCCGCCACGAAGTTCCTCACCGGCCACTCGAACGCGCTCGTCGGTGCGACCGTCACGCGCGACGCGGCGCTCTGCCGGCGCCTCCATGAGCTGCGGACGCGCCTCGGCCTCACGGCGGCGCCCGATGCGGCAGCCGCGATCACGCTCGGTTTGGCGACGCTGGAGCTTCGCGTCCGCCGGCAGAGCGCGACCGCGTCCGAGCTCGCGCGCCGGCTCAAAGCGCATCCGGCCGTGCTCGTCGTCCGCTATCCGGGCTTCGGCGGTCTGATGTCGTTCGACGTCGCCGACGACGCGGCGCGCGCGGTCGAGACGGGGACGACGCTGATCGCGAACCAGACGTCGCTCGGCGGCGTGCACTCGTCGCTCGAGAGCCGCCACCGCTGGGAGGGCGACCGCATCGCGCGCGGCCTGATCCGCCTCTCGGTGGGCCTCGAGGACGTCGAGGAGCTCTGGGCCGATCTCGAGCGCGCGCTCGCACGCTCGACGTGAGTCTCAGCCGCTGACGCGCAGGAAGATCGCGCATGCCGGAGCGCTCCGGTTGCCCGTCGGATCGACCGCGACGACGCAGAAACGAAGCGCCCGGCCGGGGATCCGCCTCGGCACCGGCCAGTGGACGACGACCTGACGCGTGGCGACGGAGAGCACCGGCGGCACGCGCAGCGTCGCCAGCAGGGCACCTCGGCTGTACACGGAGACACTCGCGCTCACGCGGCCGCTGTCGTCATACAGGTCGAAATGGAGCGCGGCTCGCTTCCCCCGCTCGGCGGTCGCCGGATGCGCCGTCACCTGCGGCGGGCGCACGTCCGGCGAGCGGAGCGCCCCTGCGGCCTCGAGCTGCGTCACCGCGGCAGTGGCGCTCCGCACCAGGTCGTCGGGGCTCCCGGCCGCGACCGCGAGCGAGCGAAGCACCCGCTCCTCACCGTCCGTCGACCGCCCGCTGTCGTAGACGCCGATCCCGTTCGGCATCACGACGAGCAGCGGGCCGGCGTACCAGAGCCCGAGCTCGATACCGAGGAACTGCGCGTAGTCGGCCGGGCGGGCGAAGAGCGACGGGACCGAACCGAGATCCTCGCGGGTGGCGATCACCGCGACCTTGACGCGGTCGCCGTGCGCGTAGACGCTCTCGACCGCCTGCTCGAGCGCCGCCGCGACGGGCAGCGCCGGAGCCTCGTAGGGCAGGAAGACACTGCGCTCGAGCAGCACGTCGCTCGCCGGATCGCCGTCCGCCCGCGTCGCTCCGGGCGCCGACATGGTGACGGCGGCCGCGAGCACGGCCGCCGTCACCCACCGAGCCCCCCGGGCGCCGGTGTTCCTGATCAAACGCTTCATCAGCATCCCTCTTCTCATGCGCGAGCTCCGAGCTGTCGACGCTACGGCCGCCCGCCCCGCCGGCCCAGCGTGGGGCCGGGCCGGTTGTGAGCGGGCCAACCGCCCGGCGCATCACGGTGCTGGCCCCCTTGACGCCGAGGCGCGGATGACGGAGAACCCCGCGGTGGAGCCCGCGCACCTCCTCGCCGAAGACGACGAGCGCCGCGCGCTGGAGCGCGATCTGCACGACGGTGTGCAGCAAGAGCTCGTCGCGCTTGCGGTCGGCCTGCAGCTCGCACGCCGGCTGGTCGCCGATGATCCGGAGGCCGCTCGCGACGCGCTCGACGACCTGCGCGCCGATGTCGGACGCGCGGTCGACGACCTGCGCGCGATCGCAGAGCGCATCCATCCGCCCCTCCTCGACACGCAGGGGCTGGGCGCGGCGCTGCGACTGGCGGTCGCAGGGCACGCGCGCGTCCGGCTCGAGCTCGCCGTCGACGATCCGCCTTCAGCCGCGGCGGCACTGACCGCCTACCGCGTGTGTGCCGCAGCGCTCCGCGCCGCGGGGGACGGCGGCGTCGAGATCGGCGTCCGGACGCACGACGACCTGCTCGAGCTCGAGGTCACGCCTGGAGCGTCCGATGCCGGCGTCTTCGACGGCCCTGCCGGCCGCGCGGCCGTCCTCGGCGGGACGCTCGAGGTGTCGCCCGACCGCGTCAGGCTGACGTTGCCGCTCCGCTCATGACCCGGCGTCGGCCAGGTAGAGCACGACGGCCTTGACGCGCTTGTGCACCGACGTCTCGAAGCCGAGGCCCAGCTTGAGGAAGATCGAGTGAATCACCTTCTCGACCGAGCGCTCCGTGAGAAACAGGGTCGCCGCGATCGCGGCGTTGTTCTTGCCGGACGCCATCTCGCGGAGGACGTCGAGCTCGCGCGGCGTCAGGTCGTGAAGCGGCGATCGCTCGGCCCGCGCACTTTCGCGAACGAGCGCCTCGACAACGGTCGGGTCGACGACCGAGCCGCCGTCGGCGACGGTGCGGATCGCCGAGACGAGCTGCTCGACGTCGTCGATGCGGTCCTTGAGCAGGTACGCGCGGCGCGCCGTGCCGTGCTCGAGCAGCGGCAGGGCATACCGCGGGTCGGCGTACTGGCTGATCACGACGACGCCGACGTCGGGTTGGGTCTGGCGAAGGTGGTCGGCGGCGCGGATTCCCTCGTCGGTCCCGGTCGGCGGCATCCGGATGTCGGTGACGACGACGTCGGGGTGCAGCTCGTCGGCGGCCGCGAGCAATGCGTCCAGATCGCCGAAGTCGCCGACGACCTCGATCTCGGGATGCGATTCGAGCAGGCGGCGGACGCCTTCCCGGACGAGGTAGTTGTCCTCGGCGAGGAGGACGCGGATCGTCATCGCACTAGCTTAGGTCCTGCGCCGTGCCGATGCAGCTGATCCTGGTCGTCGACGACGACGACCGGAACCGCAAGCTCGTGCGGGACGTGCTGCAGGCGGCCGGGCTCGCAACGCTCGAGGCGCGCGACGGCGAGGAGGCGCTCGACCTCGCGCGGGCGCACCGTCCGGCCGTCGTCCTGCTCGACGTCCGCCTCCCCGACCTGGACGGCACCGAGGTCGTGCGCCGCCTCAAGGCCGACCCGGCGACCGCGGGCATTCCCGTGGTGGCCCTCACCGCGCTTCGCGGAGCAGCCGAGGAGCTCCTCGCAGCGGGTTTCGACGCGTGCCTGGAGAAGCCGATCGACGCCGTCGCCCTGCCCGGCCAGGTGCGCGGATTCGCGGGGACGCCGGGGGATGCTGGCCTCCCTTCCGATCGAGAGGGAGGCACCCTGGACTGACTTCGTCGCCGGTGACACGATCACTCGATCCGGCCGAGTCGAGGAGGAATCGACATGCGAAAGTTGGTGTACCTGGCAGCGTTCGCCGCCCTCATCGTCGCTCTACAGATCGGCGGCGGCGCGGCGACGGCATCGTCGAACGACGCGACGATCCAGCGGGAGGCGGACCTGTACCAGATCGACCAGATCGAGGTGAAGTTCCACCGTGCGACCTCGCATCACGACATCGACCTGATGATGTCGCTCTGGGCCCCCGGAGCGGTCTTCGACATCGATCAGGAGACGCTCACGGGGAAGGCACAGATCCGACACTGGTTCCTGACCAAGAACGGCGCCTTCATGCCGAACCATCACTGGGAGTCGGACACGCCGTCCTACAAGATCCGGGTCGACCTGAACGGCGACAAGGCGACGATGTACTTCGAGTGCCACTACATCGATCCGGCGACGTCGACGGTCGTCGCGCTCGCCGGAGTCACCCACACGCTCCAGAAGGTCAACGGGCAGTGGCTGATCACGAACTCGGCCGGCTCGACCGCCGTGCTGCACCCGTAGAGTCGTATGGCCCTTCCTGAAGCGCTCGAGGCGCCGCCCGTCAGGCGAAGGCGGGCGGCGCTCCACGGGCTTCGGGACCGGCTCGCCGGGCTGGTCGCGCGCCTCCCTTTCTCCGTCCGGACGAAGCTGCTCGTCGCGTTCCTCGCCATCGCGGCGCTCCTCCTCGTCGTCGCCGGCTTCGGCCTGCGCACCTTGAGCCAGGCGAACGCACGCGTCGAGCGCCTCGACACGCTTCAGAAACGGGCAGCGAGGTACCAGGCCATCGAGGCGCACGCGGGCGACCTGCAGCAGACGCTGAACGTGCGGGCAGCGGGCGACCCGACGAACTCGCAGTACACGAACGACAAGGCGCTCGAGGGCGCCGGCGAGCTGTGGACGCTCGCCGACCTCCAGGTCGCCGACACCCTGTCCCAGGTCGAGCTGGCGATCGACGAGCCGCTCTTCGGGTTCGTCCCGCCGCCCGCGGACGAGCGAACGGTGCAGCGGATCAAAGCCGACTATGCCGCCATCAACCGTGCGCTCGCGCGCGTTCAGCTGCTCGACAAGAGCGGCGCGAAGGGCCACAACGCGGCGCGCCCGCTGGTCGCCGCCGCACGCGTCGCGGGCGACGACCTCGATGCACGGGCACAGGACCTCTCCTTCAAGGCACAGGCGGAGTCTCAGGCGCTTGTGAGCGCGAACAGGAGCCAGGATGCGTCGTCCCGCAACCTCTTCATCGCCGTCAGCGCCGTCAGCGTCGCCCTCGCGCTCGCACTCGGGCTCCTGCTCTCCTGGTCCCTGATCGGGCCGATCCAGGAGACGGAGACGCGACTCGCCGAGATCGCCGCCGGCGACTTCTCGGGACGTCTCGACGTCCCCAACCACGACGAGCTCGGCTCGCTCGCGGGGAACGTCAACCGCATGAACGAGGAGCTGCGTCGTCTGTACGGCGAGCTGGAGACCGCGAGTCGGCACAAGAGCGAGTTCCTCGCGAATATGTCGCACGAGCTGCGAACCCCGCTGAACGCGATCATCGGCTTCTCGCAGGTCCTGCGCCAGAAGCTGTTCGGCGAGCTGAACGAGAAGCAGGACGAATATCTCGACGACATCCTCTCCTCCGGCAACCACCTGCTCGCCCTGATCAACGACGTGCTCGACCTGTCGAAGGTCGAAGCCGGGCAGGTGGAGCTCGAGGTCGCCACCTTCTCGCTGCGCGAGGCGCTCGAGCGCGGTGTCGTGATGGTGCGCGAGCGGGCAACGAAGAGCGGCGTCCGGGTCTCGCTCGACCTCGCCAACGACGTCGACCTGGTCGACGGCGACGAGCGCCGGCTGCGGCAGGTCGTCTTCAACCTGCTCTCGAACGCCGTCAAGTTCACTCCGGAGGGCGGAAGCGTCGTCGTCGGCTCCGAGCGTGCCGACGGCGAGGTCCGGGTGGCGGTGATCGACACCGGGCCTGGAATCGCGCCGGAGGATCGCGAGCGGATCTTCGAGGAGTTCCAGCAAACCGAGGTCGGCGCGAAGCAGCGCGAGGGCACGGGACTCGGGCTCGCCCTGTCGCGGCGCCTCGTCGAGCTGCACGGCGGTCGCCTCTGGGTGGAGAGCGAGCTCGGGCGTGGAAGTCGCTTCGTCTTCACGCTGCCGCAGGAGGAGGCGATCGCCGTTGGCGGGTGAGCAGATCCTCGTTGTCGAGGACAACGAGAAGAACATGAAGCTCTTCCGCGACGTGCTGCACGCGACCGGCTACGTCGTACTGGAGGCCACGTCGGCGGAAGAGGCCATCGAGCTCGCCGCCGTGCGTCTGCCGGCACTCGTGCTGATGGACGTCCAGCTGCCCGGGATGACCGGGCTCGAGGCGCTCGCCGTGCTGCGCGGCGACGAGCGGACGGCCGCGATCCGGGTCCTCGCGGTCACGGCGCAGGCGATGCGCGGCGACCGCGAGCGGTTCCTCGACGCCGGCTTCGACGGCTACCTGTCGAAGCCCGTCGACGTCCTCGAGCTGATCGAGCTCGTGCGGGAGCACTGCGGTGGTTGACGAGCGGCCGCCCCGCATCCTCGTCGTCGACGACGTGCCCGAGAACGTGCGGCTGCTCGAGGCCGTGCTGGCCCCGCGCGGCTACGAGGTCATCTCGGCCGGGGACGGGATCGCGGCGCTCGAGCTCGTCGCCGAGCGGCAACCGGACCTGATCTTGCTCGACGTGATGATGCCCGGCCTCGACGGATACGGCGTGTGCGCGCACCTGCGGGAGAACGACGACACGGCCGTGCTGCCGGTGATCATGGTCACGTCGAGCATCGGCCAGGAGAAGACGCGGGCGATCGAGGCGGGCGCGGACGACTTCATCCCCAAGCCGTTCAACCACGACGAGCTTCTGACCCGGGTGCGGTCGCTGCTGCGGATCAAGCGCTACCACGACACGATCAAGGCGCAGGCGGCCGAGCTCGCGGAGCTGAACCGAACCCTCGAAGAGCGGGTTGGAGCGCAGGTCGAGGAGCTCGAGCGCCTCCGCCGCCTCCGCCGGTTCCTGTCCCCCCAGCTCGCGGATGCGGTCGTCACGTCCGGCGACGAGACGATCCTGGCGAGCCACCGCCGGCAGCTGGCGATGCTCTTCGCCGACCTTCGCGGCTGGACGAGCTTCGTCGACGCGGTCGAGCCGGAGGAGCTGATGCGCGTACTGGGCGAGTTCCACGGTGCGATCGGCCGCCTGGTGAAGCGCTTCGACGCGACCGTCGGCTTCCTCGAGGGAGACGGCGTGCAGCTCTTCTTCAACGACCCGATCGAGATCCCGGACGCACCGTTGCGCGCCGTCAGGCTCGGCTGCGCGTTGCGCGAGGAGATGGCCGAGCTACTGCCGACGTGGCGGAAACGCGGCTACGAGCTCGACTTCGGCGTCGGGATCGCGCTCGGGTACGCGACCTGCGGGGAGGTCGGCTTCGAGGGCCGGTCGGACTATGCGGCGATCGGCTCGGTCACGAACCTCGCCTCGCGTCTCGCCGACGAGGCAACCGGCGGGCAGATCCTCGTCGCGCAGCGGCTCTACGCGGAGATCGAGGCCGACGTGGAGGTGGTGCCGGCGGGCGAGTTCACGCTGAAGGGATTCGCGCGGCCGGTCGCGGCCTTCGACGTGGTGGCGCTGGCGAGCAGAGCGTTTACGATGTAGGCGAGGTCGATCTGCTCGCCGGTGCCGGTCGTGAACGCACCCACGTCGATCCCCAGCTCCCGATCCTGTTCGACGAGCGCGTCGGGGTCGCCACGCGGGGGCGCGGGCACGGGCGCGACCTGGCCGCCCCAGGGTCGAAGAAACGCCCCCTCGCCGTCGACGCGATACCCGCCCTCGTGAACCGCGCGATGGTGGCGGCGGCAGAGGAGGATCAGATTGTCGAGCCTGGTTTCGCCGCCCTGAGCCCAGTGCTCGACATGGTGCGCATCGACGAAGCGCCGGTTCTCGCAGCCGGGGAAGCGACAACCGCGGTCGCGCTGTCCGAGTGCGCGACGCATCGCCGGTGGCACGGTTCGCGACCGGCGGCCGTCTCGCACCAGGGAGGCGTCGTAGGCGAGCCGGCGGGCCGTCTCGGCGGCGAGCGCGCTCCCGTCCCCGAGCTCACAGCCGCCCTCGCCGTCGCGCGCAAGAGCCGACTCGTCGGCGTGGACGACGACCTGGTAGCGCTCACCCCCCGCTCCGGTCGAGGTCTCCATGCGCGAGCGCCACATCGGCAACGGCGGCAAGCGCCTCTGCGCGCGAAGCCTGCCGGTCGGGCCGCGGTTCCGCGGAACCGCACGCGTTCTGCCACAAGACGTCCCGTTGCGCGTCGAGCGCGCATAGGAGCAGCGCCCCGTCGTCAGGGCTGAGCCGGCCGTGCAGTTCCAGCATCCCGTCGGGCCCCAGAACACACTCAGGTAGGCGTCCTCCTGCTGCTGCCGGGCCTCCTCCGCCGTCACCCGGCGATAGGCGCGAGCCACGCGCTCGAGTTGAGCGGCGGTCAGGGCGCCGGCAAGCTCCAGAAGCTCCTCCTCGTTCTCGGCCGTCGCGACACGGGTCAGAGCCCGCACCTTGGCGTACGACAACTCGCCCCGGGAGAATGCGGTGCGAATCCCGCCCAACTCGGGTAGCCGCCGCGCGACGCGCACATGCTCGCGAGCTGCACGCGGCGTCAGCGCGCACCGCCAGGCGAGCCAGGCGGCGCAGGAATCGCAGCCGTCCTCCGCCCAACCGCCGCGGCGGTCGAGCTCCCCGACGAGCTCGAGCCAGCGGCACGTCCCCGCGTACAGGTGCGCGGCCAGGGTCGCCAGCTCTTCCTCGAGCTCCTCCGTGTCCAGCGCAGACAGGTCTCGTTCGCGCGTTGTCTTCACAGAAAACAGTCTAGCCCCGAGGTCGGACAGACTCCGTGCCCAGCACCTTGATGGCGCGGTCTAGCTCTGGCTCACAAGCATGCGGCAGTCCCGACACTTCAAGCTGTCAGACACCGGTTGAGGGATGAGTGTGGCGTGGGCCAGTTCGGGGATGACGCCCTGACGTACAAGGGCGTCCCTGGCCGAGTCGAAGGCTTCGACAATGGCGCTGCCGCCCAGTCGAAGGGTTGTTCGCTCGGAACGGCGCTACGTCTTCGCGCTAGAGCGTCGCCTTTCCTTTTGACTTCTTCGCGGCGCGCTTCTCTTTCAGCGTCTTCGAAGCGGGTGTCTTGTCATTGCCCTTCCTTGCGCCTTTGTCTTTGGCCACGGCGGATGACTCCTCGGTCGGTAAGAAGGCGACCCTACGCCGCGCGTCAGCTGAGCGCCACTGACTCGGATCGTCTGGCCAGCGTTCCGCGGTGCACCCTGAGGCGCGCCGGTGGCCCGGGTTGACGCCTCAAGCGCTGGTCAGTCCGTCTCTGGCGGACGGCGTGGGAGGCTCGACGCTTAGCTGCGCGAGCGCTCCGCGGCGGTTCGAGACTCGTGAACCTGGTTCGGCACAGCCGAACCAGGTTCAGGCGTCAGTACCTGCCTGCGCCAGCGCAAATCACGCCAGATCGATAACCGCCCGCCCCGTCAGATCGCGCAGCGCCGGACCGGAGCCGGAGCTCCCAGGAGAGCCGGAGGTGGGACTCGAACCCACGGCCCACGGTTTACAAAACCGTTGCTCTGCCAGCTGAGCTACTCCGGCGCACGACCAGTGTAGGTCGAGCCGGGCCTGCCACGCCCTACTGCAGGACGGCGCGGCCGGCCTGGTGCATGAGGATCTTGCGCTTCACGCGCTGCAGGGCGTTGTCGATCGTCTTCGTGTCGCAGCCGAGCTCCTCCGCCATCTGCTCGTACGAGGAGCCCTCGAGGTAGAGCCGGAGCGCGTCGGCTTCGAGCGACGAGAGCGTCGTCGAGAGGCAGCCGACGAGGGCCTGCAGCTCCTCGGTCGAGACCACGCGCACCGAGGGATCGTTCACCGCCGGGCCGGGGAGCGCGTCGCCGAGCGTGCAGTCGTCTCCCTCCTGCCCCGCCGGGGTGTGGCTGAACGAGACGTACTGGTTGAGCGGCGCGTGCTTGAAACGGGTCGCCGTCTTGATCGCCGTGATGATCTGGCGGGTCACGCACAGCTCGGCGAACGAGCGGAACGAGGTCTCCTTGTCGGGACGGAAGTCGCGCACCGCCTTGTAGAGCCCGACCAGCCCCTCCTGGATCAGGTCCTCCGAGTCGCCGCCCGCGAGGAAGTAGGAGCTCGCCTTCAGCCGCACGAACGACGTGTAGCGCCGGATGAGGGCGTCCATCGCCACCCCGGAGCCGTTGCGGGCCTTGAGGACGAGCTGCAGATCCTCTAGCTCTCGTTGAGCTTTCTGCGGTGATTTCGGAGCGGTTGCTGTGCGGACGGCCAACGCATTACCCCCGGTGTTTGCGGTCTTTTTGGGCAGCGGTGAAGCGGCGCTCGGTAGAAACTCTCACCCTTAACTTGAGGTGAAAGTAGCAGGGACCCGCAGGGAACACAAGCCCCTTTTGCGCTGGACCCGTTTACTCGCCTAAATCGCGGTGCGCTGGCGGCGTGCCTCGTAGAGCAGCAGTGCTGCCGCCACCGAGACGTTGAGCGACTCCACGCTGCCCTGGAGCGGGATCGCGACCAGGGCGTCGCACGTCCGCCGGACGAGCGGGCGCAACCCCTTTCCCTCGGCGCCGAAGACGAGCGCGAGCCCGCCGGAGAGATCGGTCTCCCACATCGAGGCCCCACCCTCGCCCGCCGCGCCGTACACCCACAGCTCCGCTCCCTTCACCTCGTCGAGGTAGCGCGCGAGATTCGTGACGACGGCAATCGGCAGGTGCTCGACCGCTCCGGCCGAGGCACGTGCGACGGCCGGCGTGACGACCGCGGAACCGTGGGCCGGCACGACAACGCCGGTCGCCCCCGCCCCCTCGGCGCTCCGGCACACCGCACCGAGATTGTGAGGATCGGTGACGCGATCGAGAACGGCGAGCAGCGGGCGTTCTGCCGCCGCGAGCTCGTAGGCGTCGGCGTAGCGATACGGCTCGACGATCGCGACGACCCCTTGATGGTCGCGCGTGCCGGCGCGCTCCGTCAGCGTGCGGTCGGGGGCGGGTCGCGCCTTCGCCTCGGCGAGCCAGGGCTCGGCGGCGAGCGCCCGCTCGCTCGCCCAGAGCTCCAGCACCTCGCGCCTGCCCCGCAGCGCCTCGCGTACCGCCCGCCGGCCGTAGACGAGGTCAGGCACGGACGAGCGTGTGGCCGCCGCCGGGCTCGTCGCGCATCTCCCAGCCAAGCACGCGGAGCTCGTCGCGCAGGCGATCGGCCTCGCCGAAGTCGCGCTCGGCACGGGCCGTCGCCCGGCGCTCCGCCAGCGCGCGCACCTCCCCGGGTGCCTCGGCGCGCGCCGTCAGCGAGCCCAGCCCGAAGAGCTCGAGGCCGCGCGCGAGCAGCTCGAGCTGCCCCGACGACGCCCACCGGTGGAGGACGGCGAGCGCAGCCGGCGTGTCGAAATCGTCGTCGAGAGCGTCCGAGAATGCCTGCCAGGAAGCCAAATCCGGCTCCGATGCGGTCAGCGTGAACGCGTTCCTGAGCGTGTCCCGCCGCGCCGCGGCCTGCGCCATCGTCTCCTCCGAGAAGTCGATCGGCTTGCGCCAGTGGCCGGTCAGGAAGAAGACGAGCAGCGCCTCGCGGCCCCACTCGTCGATCGCCTCTCTGATCGTGGTCACGTTCCCGAGCGATTTGGACATCTTCTCGCCCGTGAAGCGGAGCATCCCGTTGTGCGCCCAGATCTTCGCGAACGGATGACCGAGCGCCTGCGACTGCGCCACCTCGTTCTCGTGGTGCGGGAAGACGAGGTCGAGCCCGCCGCCGTGGATCTCGAACGCGGGCCCGAACGCCGCCTCGGCCATCGCCGAGCACTCGATGTGCCAGCCGGGACGGCCGCGACCCCAGGGAGAGTCCCACCATGTGTCTTCGGTGGCAGGCTTGTTCGCCTTCCACAGTGCGAAGTCGCGCTGGTCGTCTTTCAGCGAGCTCGGCTCCTCGCCCTGCTCGACCGCATCCGGGCGCTGGCCCGAGAGCCGGCCGTAACCGGGGAAGCTGGAGACGCGGAAGTAGACGTCACCGCCCGACTCGTAGGCGTGACCCGACTCGACGAGCTGCTCGATGAAGCCGACGATTGCGGGGATCGACTCGGTCGCCTTCGGCAGGAGGTCGGGCATCCCGAGACCGAGGTCGGCGGTGTCCTCGAGGTACCAGGCCGTCGCCCGCTCTGCGAGCTCCGCGCTCGCGCCCGGCGCTGCGTCGTAGATCTTGTCGTTGACGTCGGTGATGTTGTGCACGAGCCGCGCGTCGTAGCCCGTCGCCCGCAGCCAGGAGCGCAACCACATGCCGATCACGAACGGCCGCGCGTTGCCCACGTGGGCGCGCGCGTAGACGGTCGGCCCGCAGACGTACATCCGCACCGGCCCGGGCGGGGGCGGCAGCTCGACCGGCGAGCGGCTGAACGTGTCGTAGAGACGCACGCTCGTCAGGGTAGTGCGCGACGCAACGCCTCGTCGCGCGGGAGCGCGCGCAGCACCGCCCACAGCTCCGGCCCCCGCTCGGCACCGGTCAGAGCGAGCCGAAGCGCCCGCAGGTCGCCGCCGACCGCCTTCA
Source organism: uncultured Thermoleophilia bacterium (assembly GCA_963840365.1). GTDB lineage: Bacteria > Actinomycetota > Thermoleophilia > Gaiellales > Gaiellaceae > PALSA-600. The sequence continues at coordinate 204,828 of CAWIYQ010000001.1, forward strand.
GCTCCCGTACGAGCGACTTCGCGTCGTCCTTGCCCAGCACGTCGGGCAGCGGCGCGCGCAGCTCGACGAACCGCTCGAGCGTGAGCGGGCTCCGGCTGCGATCGACCGAAGCGGGCTCCAGCACACCCAGCGCGAGGCCACGCGCCTCGACGAGGTCGTGGGCGCCCCGCCCGAGCGGCACCGCCTCGACCGGGATGTCGGCCCGCGCCGCGAGCTCCTCGTCGTCGAGCTGCGCGAGCACGTCGACGGAGAGCGACCGGATGCGCTCGAGGTCGAGGTGCACGTCGTGGCGCGGCAGGCCGAGCTCCTCGAGATACGCGCGAACGGCCTCGGCTGGATACCCCGCCTCCCGCAGCGATGCGATCGTCGCGCCCTCCGCGCGTTTGGCGAGCTTCTTTCCGTCGGCACCGACGACGAGGCCGTGATGGATCACCTGCGGCGGCTCGGTGCCGAGCGCGCGATGAAGAGCCGCGTGCAACTCCTCGTTCGGGCGGTGATCCGAGCCGCGGATCACGTGCGTGATCGCGAAGTCGCTGTCGTCGACGACGCTCGCGAGATGGAACGTCGGCGAGCCGTCCTCCCGCCACAACATCACTCCCTCGAACCGCTGCGGCAGCCCCGCTTCGCGCGCCGCCTCGAGATGCCGCGCCGCCCGGTCGCTCTGGCGGACGGGCCCCTCGTCCCACCCGATCCGAAGCCAGCGCAGGTCGGCCAGGATGCCCTCCTCGCCGCCGGGGAGGTTGCGCGCGGGGTCGGTGTCGTCGATCCGCAGCAGCAGGTGGTCGCCGAAGCGACGGTTCGCGACGGCGCTGAGTGCATTGCCGACGTGGAGCGTGCCCGTTGGGCTCGGCGCGAAGCGGACGCGGATCACACGTAGAACCTAAAGGAGCCGACGCCACAGCCTGCGCTTCCGGCAGACTCGCGCCCTATGCGCTCGCGCGGTCTCGTGGGGACGTTCGAGGCGGTCGTCGCGTACTTCGCGGCTCGGCCGCGCCTGACGCACACGCTCCAGGCGGTCCTGCTCGGCGTCACCCTCGGCCTCTGCGGCTGGGCGATCGCCGACCAGTGGTCTAAGGCCGGGCCGCTCCTCGCCCATGCACGGCCGGGCTATCTCGGCATCGCCATCGCGTTCGTCGCGGCGTACTACCTCGTCTTCATCTTCGGCTGGATCCGCATGCTCGAGGCCTGGGGCATCCGCGTGCCGTACCGGCCGGCGCTGCAGGCGGAGATGGTCTCGATGCTCGCCAAGTACCTGCCGGGCGGCGTGTGGACGCCCGCCGCGAGAACGGTCGCGCTGCGCCGGTCGGCCGGCGTCACCGAGACGCCGACGGTGCTCGCCTCGATCCTCGTCGAGGCCGGCCTGTCGGCGATCTCCGGTGTGATCGTCTTTGTCGTCAGCCTTGCCTGGGTCCACGACGTCGACGCGCCGCTGTGGGCGCTCGTCGGCTTCGCGATCCTCCTCGCGTCGCTCCTCCATCCGCGTATCTTCAAAGCAGTCTCCGAGAGGATCCTGCGGCCGTTCGGTGCGACCGACATCGAGCCGTTGCCGTTCGGGGTCATGCTCGTGCTCCTGCTCTTCTACTGCGCGACGTGGCTCGTCAGCGGCATCGCCGTCTACTTCATGCTGCGAAGCCTGGGCGCCGACGTCGGCCTCGCGACGATCCCGTATCTCGGCGGCGTGTCCGCGGTCGGCGCAATCGTCGCCGTGCTGACGGTCTTCCTGCCGTCGGGTCTCGGCGCGCGCGAGGCATCGATGTACGGGCTCCTGCTCGCGGTGACCTCGAGCGGGCCGGCGCTCGGCGTGACCCTCATCAACCGGCTCGCGATCACGCTCGTCGAGCTCGCTCTCTTCGGCGCCGGGGTGCTCACCTGGCGCGGGCGCGCGCCCCAGACGGCAGAGACCGAGACGTCGACCCGTCTAGGTCTGCTCGGTCGGCGGGCTCCGGCTCGCGGATGAAGAGGGCCGAGCGCGTCCACTGCGGCATCCACCAGTTCGCCGGCCCGAGGATCTTGACGAGCGACGGCACGAGCAGGGCCCGGATGACGGTCGCGTCGAAGACGATTCCCGCTGCGAGGCCGATCGCGAATTCCTTCACCTCGAAGCCGGGGCTCGAGGAGAGCACGAGGAAGGCGAACATCAGGATCAGCGCTGCGCTCGTGACGAGCTTGCCCGTGCGTGCGAGGCCGAGCTCGATCGCCTTGTCGGTCGACCCCGTCTCGTCGTAGGCCTCCCGCATGCGCGTGATCATGAAGACCTCGTAGTCCATCGAGAGGCCGAACAGGAACGCGAAGATCATCAGCGGGATCCAGGCGGTGATCGCACCGGTGGCGGTGATGCCCCAGAGCGAGGAGCCGTGCCCCTCCTGGAAGATCAGCACGACGATCCCGAATGCGGCACCGAGTGACAGCAGGTTGAGGACCGCGGCCTTGATCGGCAGCACGATCGAGCGGAACGCCCGTGCGAGCAGGATCAACGTCAGGATGACGACGAACGCGAGCACGTACGGGAAGTTGCCGTACACCGCGTGGACGAAGTCGCGGTCGACGGCGGCCTGTCCGCCGAGCGTGCCGTTCGTGCCGTCGAGCCTCTGGTTGACGCGGTCGATGATCCCCTGGATCCCCGGCGCCGCACCGTCGACCGCCGGGAACGCCTCGACGAGCGAGTCAGAGCCCTTGCGCCAGTCGGAAGGCGCAGACGCACCGACCACGCCGGCGACGCGCGCAACGCTGTGAGCGATCGGCTGCGGCTTGCCGCCGTGCTCGACGAGGACGACGAACGGCTTCATCACACCGGGCGAGATGCCCGCGTCGGCCAGCATCTCACGACCCTTGATGGCGGATCCCGCGCCCGGGAAGTTCTTCAGCTGCGCCTCGTTCGGATTCAGCTGTGTGCCGATCACGGCGAGAACGCCGGTGATCACGAGCCCGATCACGGCGATCGGGATCGGCCGGCGCACGACGAAGCGCGCCCAGCGGCCCCACACCCCGTCCTCGGGATGCCCGTTGTCGACCCACCGCTTCGGCAGGAGCCGGACGCTGTTGATGCGCTCTCCGAGAACGGCGAGGAGCGCCGGCAGCAGAGTGATCGCCGCGAGCACGGAGACGGCCGGGATCAGCATCCCGCCGAGCCCCATCGAGCGGATGAACGGGAGCGGCAGCACGAGCATCGAGAGCAGGCCGACGGCGACGGTCGAGCCGGAGACGATCACCGAGCGGCCGGCATGGGTCATCGTCTCGACGAGTGCCGTCTCGACATCCTTCCCCTCGCGAAGCTCGTCGCGGAAGCGGAAGATCATCAGCAGCGCGTAGTCGATCGCGATGCCGAGGCCGACCAGGGCGATCAGGAACTGCACGATGATCGAGACGTTGGTGATGTAGGTCAGGCCCCACACCAGCGTGTACGTGTTCAGGATCGCGGCCGCCGCGACGACGATGGGCATCAGCACCGCCGGCAGCGTCCCGAAGACGAAGAACAGGATCACGATCGCCCCGAGGGCGCCGATCAGCGCCTCGAGGAGCACACTGCTCGAGCCCCCGCTCCCGTTCTGGCTCGCCTCTTCCAGCGGGTCGTGACCGGTCACCTCGACGGTCGTCCCGGCGGGCAGGCCCTTCGCGGCCGCGGCGCGCATCTCCTTCGCGCCGCTCGTCGAGTTGAACTTCGCGACGCCTGCCGGATAGACCTCCATGAACGTCGTGTGCCTGTCCTTCGAGACGTACATGAGGTTGTGCGTCGAGAACCAGGAGCTCGTTCGCGCGCCCTTCGAGGTCGCGGCCGCGCGCGCCATCGACGCGCGGATCGCATCGCTCTGCGTGGCGTCGCCGGAAGTGTGGTAGACGACGACGTTCGGAGGTCGCACTCCGGTGCCGAACGTCTTGAGGGTCCGCTGGTTGGCCTCGTAGGCCGACTTGCCCGGGATCGAGAAGCTCTGGTACCAGCGCTTCGACACCTGACCGGCGGCGAACGCCCCGAACATCGTGAGCGCCAGCCACGCGCCGATGACGTACCAGCGGCGGCGATTGATCAGGTGCGCTAGGCGAGCGAGCATACGATCCCCTTCCCCTCGAACCGACGACCAAAAAAGTCTAGCGGCTGAAATATTACAGTGACAGTCACAATGAGGTTACAGTATCGGTGTGGGACTGCGGGAGACGAAGAAGGTGCGGACGCGAAACGAGATCGCGAGCACCGCCATGAGCCTCTTCGTCCGCCGCGGATTCGACCACGTCACCGTAGCGGAGGTGGCCGCCGCGGCCGGCGTCTCGGAGAAGACGGTCTTCAACTACTTCCCGACGAAGGAGGATCTCTTCTTCGACGAGCTGCCGGAGCGCGAGGCGGCTCTGCTCGAGGCAGTCCGACGCCGCGCACCGGGCGAGTCCGTCACCTCGACCCTCCACCACCTCCAGGCGCGCGACTGCGCCCGCCTCTCGAGCCCCCAGTTCGCGATCTTCGCGCGGATCATCGATGAGTCGCCCGACCTGCAGAACAAGGAGGTGGAGGTGATGGCGCGTATGACCGACTCGCTCGCGGGGGTGATCGCGGACGAGCTCGGCGTGCCTGCCATCGAGGCGAAGATCGCCGCCAACATGCTGGTCGGCGTCCACTGGGAGCTGTTCCGCGGCGCCCGCACCCAGGCGCTCGCGGGCCGCGTAGGGCCGGCCGCGGCGCGGCGCCTGCGCGCCGATCTCGACCGCGCCTATGCGCTGCTCGAGCACGGCCTCGGCTCGCTCGAGCATCCGCCGGCGACGGCGTAGACCGCCTCACGCGAGCCGGAGCAGCGCCCCTTCGTGCTCGAGCAGGAACCGCTTGAGCGGCAGGCCGCCGCCGAAGCCGGTGAGCGAGCCGTCGGCGCCGACCACGCGATGACAGGGCAGCACCACCGGGACCGGGTTGCGGCCGTTCGCGGCGCCGACGGCCCGGGCCGAGTCGGGGCCGAGCCCGAGGCGGCGGGCCTGCTCGCCGTAGCTGACCGTCTGCCCGTACGGGATCGTGGCGAGGGCGAGCCAGCAGCGGCGCTGGAACTCGGTGCCGTCGAGGTCGAGCAGCACGTCGAACGACGTGCGCTCGCCCGCGAAATACGCCGTCAGCTGAGCAGCGGCCTCGTCGAGGACGGCACACGACGGGCCGGGCGCGAGCCCCTCGTCCGACCAGAGCACGCGCGAGAGCCCGGTATTCGAGCCGACAAGGCCGAGCGTTCCGATCGGCGTCACCACGCTCGCAACAGGCATGCTGGGAATCTAGAGGTCGGTGGTGTCTCCGGACCGTAACCGGACCACCCGGTCCGCTTTTGCTAGCCTCGACGACGGAACCGTTCGAAGAGGGGGCAAGAGAGACGTGTCGGAGACGCATCACAGCAACTCGCAGCACACGAACCCGTGGGTCGTCCTCGTCCTGATCTGCCTGGCGCAGTTCATGGTCATCCTGGACGCCACGATCGTCAACGTCGCGCTGCCGTCGATCCAGAAGGATCTCGACCTCAGCGAGGCCAACCTGCAGTGGATCGTCAACGCCTACACGCTGGTGTTCGGCGGGTTCCTGCTGCTCGGGGGGCGCGCCGGCGATCTGCTCGGCCGCAAGCGGCTCTTCCTCGTCGGCCTCGTCGTCTTCACGACCGCCTCGCTCCTCGACGGGCTGTCCTCGAGCGAGGGCATGCTGATCGCCGCCCGCTCCCTGCAGGGCTTCGGCGCCGCGCTGATCTCGCCGGCCGCGCTCTCGATCATCTCCACCACGTTCGAGGAGGGCGCAGAGCGCGCGAAGGCGCTCGGCGTGTGGGCCGCGATCGCGATCGGCGGCTCCGCCGTCGGCCTCGTCCTCGGCGGGGCGCTGACCCAGTACCTGTCGTGGCCGTGGATCTTCTTCGTCAACGTCCCGGTCGGCATCGTCGCCTTCATCCTCTCGTTCCGGCTCGTGCCCGAGTCGCGAGACGTCCACGGCCACCGCAGCTACGACATCGCGGGGGCGGTCACGGTCACCGGCGGCCTGATGGCGCTCGTCTACGCGATCGTCGACGCACAGAGCGCCGGCTGGGGGTCGGCCAAGACGATCGGGACCTTCGTGGTCGCCGCGGTCCTGCTGGCCGCGTTCGTCGTGATCGAGCAGCGCGCCAAGGCGCCGCTCGTGCGGCTGTCGATCTTCCGGATCCGCTCGCTGCTGACGGCGAACGTCGTCATGTTCCTCGCCGCGTCAGGGATCTTCGCGATGTTCTTCTTCAACACGCTGTACCTGCAGCGTGTGCTCGGGTACGGGCCGCTGAAGGCAGGTCTCGCCTTCCTGCCCTTCACCGCCGGGATCATGGTCTCGGCCGGCCTCGCCTCGCAGTTCGCGCCGCGCGTCGGCGTCCGGCTGGTCGCGGCGATCGGGATGATCCTCACGACCGCAGGGCTCCTGCTGCTGACCCAGCTACCAGTCGACGGGTCGTACGTCTCGAACGTCCTGCCGGCGATCCTGCTCTCCTCGCTCGGGATGGGTGCCGTCTTCATGCCTCTGACGCTGATCGCGACGACGGGCCTCAAGGACGAGGACCAGGGGCTCGCCTCCGGCCTCTTCAACACGTCGCAGCAGATCGGCGGCGCGCTCGGCCTCGCCGTCCTCTCGACGCTCGCCGCGTCGAAGTCGTCCTCGGCCGGCGGCTCGTCCGCGAACGCGCTCGTCGTCGGCTTCCACTGGGCGTTCGCCGGCGGCGCGGCCGTGATGGTGCTCGGCCTCGTGATGCTGCTCGTACTGCTCCGCCGCGAGCACGTGGCGCTGATCGAGGGACAGGCCACCGAGCCGGCGCTGGCTCAATGAAAGTGCCCTGATGTCAGTGCTCAGAGCCGATGCTCGGCGAAACCTCGGGCGCGTGCTGGAAGCTGCGTCCGAGGCGTTCGCCGAGCTCGGCCCGGACGTCACCGTCGACGAGATCGCCCGGCGGGCGGGCGTCGGGCACGGCACGGTCTTCCGCCGCTTCCCGACAAAAGACGCCTTGCTCGCCGCCGTGCTCGCGGTGCGGCTCGAAGAGCTGGCGGACAGCGCAGAGTCGCTGCTCGCGAACGCCGATCCTGCGACCGCCTTCGAGGAGTTCGTCTGGCTCGCGGCGGGTGCCTGCGGCCGCGACCGCGCCCTCTTCGAGGGAGTGCCGCGCTGCGAGAGCTTCCCCGACGTCGCCGCGACGAAGCTGCGCGTCCAGGCTTGCGCCGCCGAGCTGCTCGAGCGGGGGCAGGCGACCGGCTCGCTCCGGGGCGACGTGACGGCCGACGACGTCTCGGCCCTGGTCGTCTCGGCGATGCACGCTGCGGACCAGCGCGGCGCCGAGCCCGACGCGTGGCGGCGTTACATCGCCGTCGTGCTCGCCGGGCTGCGCGCGACGGGCTAGATCCTAGAGCCGGTAAGCCTCCGGCCTGCGGTCGGCGAGCGGATCGTTGAACTCGTTCCAGCGGCGAGCCTCGTGGGCCGCTGCAACATCGACGTCGGCCACCAGCAGCTCCTCGGAGCAAGGCGACGCCGGGCCCGCGAGCGGCCAGCCGGTGTGCGAGACGATCACGCTCTGGCCGATGAACGGCTGCCCGCGTTCGGTGCCCACTCGATCGGCCGCCGCGATCGGGATCGAGTTGACGTGCGCTGCAGCCTGCGAGAGGACGGTGGCCATCGCGCGCTCGTCGGGCTGCTGACCGGGGATCGGCACCCAGTTCGTCGGGATGCAGATGATGTCGGCCCCGGCGAGGGCGGCTGCGCGAAGGCACTCCGGGAACCACAGGTCGTAACAGATGACGGTCGCGACGCGGCCGACCGGCGTCTCGAAGACCGGAATGCCCCGGTCGCCCGGCGTGAAGAAGCGATTCTCCTGATCCCAGAGGTGCAGCTTGCGGTAGGTGCCGAGGTACCCGTCGGGGCCGAGGACGACGGCGCTGTTGTAGAGCCTCTCGCCGTCGCGTTCCGCGATACCCGCCACGAGGACCAGGTGGTGCTCCCGGCAGCGCTCGATCCACGCGGCGGTCGTCGCACCGCCGGGCACCTCCTCCGACAGCGCCTTCGCTTCGTCGATCGTCTCGAAGACATAGCCGGAATTGCAGAGCTCCGGCAGCACCACGAGCTCGGCGCCTGCGGCCGCGGCGGCGTCGAGCGCCGCGATCGTCCGCTCGACGTTCTGCTCCTTCGCACCGACGTGCGGCTCGATCTGTGCAACCGCGACCCTCACCGAAGCACGACGCAGCCTTCGGAGCCGAACCAGACGACATCCTCGAGCTTGACACCGAAGGTGTCGGTGCCGAGGAACGGCTCGACTGCCCAGGCCCTCCACATCGCCCGCTCGTTCGTCGCGTCGATGAACTTCTCGTCGTAGGCCGAGCCGTGGCCGATCGAGTGCCCGATGTTCGACCACGGGTCGAGCAGTCGGTAGCCGGCCTCGCGCATCGCCTCCTCACACGGGACGAAGAGCTCCTGCGCGCGCATGCCCGGGCTGCACCTCGCGAGCGTTCGCTCGTGGATCTCGCGAACCGTCGCGAGCGCGCGGGCGTGCTCCGCGTCCGTCCCGAGCACGAACGTGCGCGTGCAGTCGCCCCACCAGCCGTTCTCGGCCACCGGGTGGACGTCGACGTGCCCGACGTCCACGGCGCCGAGCTCGTTCTCGGTCGGCGGCTGGTCGGGGAAGCAGATCGTCGAGCGGTGACCGAAGCCGACGTTGGTGATCGACCAGAAGTCGACGGCTCCAAGCTCACGCGCATGCGCCTCGGCGAGATCGCGGAGCTCGATCTCCGTCATGCCCGGCTCCGCGTGTGAGGTCGCCCATTCGGCGGTCGCACGCGCGATCCGTTGCACGTCGACGAGCCCCGCCGGCGGGCGCGCGTCAGTCGAGGACGACGACACGATCCTCCTCCAGGAAGACGAGGTCTTCGACCTTGGCCGCGATCCCGTCGAGGCCGAGGTGCGGCTCGATCGCCCAGCAGCCCCACATCGGCGCCTCCGTGCGCGGATCGATGAAGTGCTGCACGGCTCCGCCCTCGTGAAGGTCGTGCCCTATGTTCCCGAGCAGATCGAGCAGCTCGAAGCCGACCTCGTCGAAGAGCTCTCGCGCACGCGCGAAGAGCTCGTTCGCCGGCATCCCCGGCCGGCACGATCGGAGGATCGTCCGCTGGATCCGCGTCACTTCGTCGAGGACGTGTCGGCGCGCTGGATCGTCGCCGACCAGCACGGTCCGGCTCACGTCGCCGGGCCACCCGCCGAACTCCGGCGTGACGTCGAGCAGCACGAGGTCGTCGTCGCCGACGACGCGGTCGCCGGGAGGGAACTCGGGATGGCACACGAGCGCGCCGGCGCCCGCACCGACCGCGACCGGCGTCCAGAAACGGTCGGCACCGGCCTCGCGGGCGAGCTCCTCGGCACGTTGCGCGAGCTCCCGCTCGGTCTGCCCTGGACGGACTTCGCCCTCGAGCCGCCCAACGACCTCGAGCGTCACGCGCTGCGCGTCGATCAGCCCGCGAGCCAGCAAACCGCCTGGTCCCAGAGTCTGGCGTAGCCCTCCCACTCGAGGAAGCTCGGCGGCGCCCAGTGAGGCCCGATGTCGGATGCGAACGCGAGCGTGCGACCCGACCCATGTGTGCCCACGACAAGGAGCGGGTCGCCGTTGAGACGCGCGAGCACCTGCGCCTCGCGACGCGCGGCCAGGCGCTGGTAGCCGAGCAGCCCCGGCCAGCGCCTCGACAGGCCCGAGGTGATCGGATGATCGGCGACGAGCTGCGGCTCCGGGCCCTCGGGTGTCTCGACCCGGTCGTCGCCCTGCTCGATCCCGACCGGCAGCACGTCCGCGAGCGGCGTGCGTCCGTAGTTCGCCTTGCCCTCGATGCCGCCGAACGAGAGATAGCCGCCGATCATCCCGAGCCCGCCACCCGCGTGAACCCATTCGCGGAGGACGGCGAGGCGATTCGGCCGTGCCTCGAAGCGAGCGAACGTCGCGGGCGGGACGAGAAGCGTGTTCGAGCCGATGTCCGACAGAAGCACGACGTCCCACACCCGGAGCTCGTCGACGCTGAACGGGAACTCGTCGGCCGCGACGTGGTTCGGCATGAACGTCACCTCGTGCGCCGCAGCGAGGAGGGCGGAGCGCAACGGCTCCACACCCTCCTCGTACGCGGCGGTGGTGAAGGTGTCGGCGCCCTTCACGTGGATCGACGTCGTCGACCACGACTCGCCCGCGATCAGGACGCGCGCCACCTACTTGGCCCCGTTGTACGCGTTCGTGTAGTAGGCGCTCGGGGCGAGCGCCTTCGTGATCAGCTTCTGCTTCTTGAGCGCAGGAAGCAGAGCCGACCACTGCGAGTCCGTCTGGCTGAAGTAGCCGCCCGGCGCCTTGAACAGCGGGATCGTGTGCTCCCACTGGTCGAGCGCGTAGGCGAAGCCCTCCGCCTTCGGGTACGCCTTCTCGAACATCTGGACAGCCTGCTTCGGGTTGGCGATCGACCAGGCGAGCGCGCGCTTCGTGACCTGGAACCACGTCTTCGCGAGCGCCGGGTTCTTCTTCAGCCAGTCGCTGTTCCCCGCGATCAGCCAGATCGGCGAGTTCGGGACGCCGTAGTCCTTCGCAAGCAGCATGAAGGGCTTCTGGTGCCCGACCGTCCGCACCTCGGACGCCTCTGCATTGGTGACACCCGTCGCGACGTCGACCTTCTTCGCGAGCAGGAGCGGGACGACGTCGCTCGCGGCGGCGACCGTCTTGACGTCGTTGAGGGTCAGGTGCGCCGACTCGAGCATGATGCTGAGCTGCGCCTTCGTCCACGCGTCGTTGTAGATCCCGATCGTCTTGCCCTTCAGGCTCGCGACCGTGAACTTCTCGCCCTGGCGACCGATCAGCCCCCAGTTGTTCGACTGCGAGTACGCCCCGATCGAGGTGATCGGCGCGCCCTGCGCCTTCGCGAAGATGACGTCGAGGATCGTCGTGAACCCGATGTCCGCGCGACCGGTGCCGAGGAACTTGACGGTGTCCGCGACCGTCGGCGGCGGGATGATCTTCAGGTCGATGCCGGCCTGGCGGTACCAGCCCTTGTCACGGGCGACGATCCACGGGATCCAGAAACCGTCGGCAACAGGCCACTCCTGAACCATGCGGATCTGCGTCAGCTTCGCCTGCCTGTGACTGCTCTGCGCGGTCGCCGCGAAGGCGGCGGCCACGACCGCGAGCGTCGCAACGAGGGCGACGAGCGCTGCGATGGTGCGTCTCACGAACTTCCTCCTTGATTGGATGCGGGGAGCGTCTCCCCCCGCGCCGCGGCTGACCGCCGCAGGGGGAGACGGCGGGGGGTCGAGCGGGTGCGCCAGGGCGTCGCGAGCCGCTCCGCACCGGCCACGACGAGGAACCCGGCAATGCCGATGCCGGCAAGAAGCAGGATCGCAGCGAACGTCCCGGCGGTGTTCAGGCGCGAGCTCTGCTCGAGGAGATACGAGCCGAGGCCGCCCGTCGTCGACGCCGTCCACTCTCCGAGGACGGCACCGGTGACGGCAAAGGTCGCAGCAAGCTTGAGCGCGGAGAAGAGCGGTGTCAGGGTCGCGGGCAACCGGATGTGCAGGAAGATCCGGAACTCGTTCGCGCCCATCGCCCGGGCGAGCGAGATGACGTCGTCGTCGACGTTCGCAAGCCCGTCGAGGACGTTGACGACGACGGGGAAGAAGATGAAGAGCGCGACGATCACGATCTTCGGCGTGAGACCGAAGCCGAGCCAGATGACGAGTGCAGCGCCGATCGCGATCACCGGCACAGCCTGGGTCGCGATCAGGACCGGGTAGAGCCCACGGCGCAGGATCTGTGAGTACGCCATCCCGAGCGCCAGCGCGAACCCGACGATGACGCCGGCGAAGAAGCCGAGCACGAACTCCTTCACCGTCTGCAGCAGGTCGGGCTGGAGCACGTCCCAGTCGCTGCCGAGCTCCGAGAAGACCGAGCCGGGCTTCGGGAGCACGTACTCCTGCCCCTTGTAGACCGTCACGGCGAGGAGCTGCCAGAGACCGAAGACGGCCGCGACGAGCACGAGCGGGATCAGCACCTGCAGCCAGGCCTGCCAGCGGGAGGCGGTCAAGCCGCCTCCTCCTGCTCGATCTGCTTCACGGTCTCCGAGTAGAGGAGCCGTAGGATGTCGCGCTTCAGGTCGGTGAACGCGTCCGAGGTCAGGAGCTCGAACGCGCGCGGGCGCTCGAGCGCGATCTCGAAGCTCGCGCGGATCTCACCCGGACGGGCCGACATCACGACGACCCGGTCGGACAGGAAGATCGCCTCGTCGACGTCGTGCGTCACGAAGAGCACCGTGCGCCGCTCGTCCGCCCACACGTCGAGCAGCCACTGCTGCATCCGCAGGCGCGTCTGCGAATCGAGTGCCCCGAACGGCTCGTCGAGCAGCATGACGTCCTTGTGAAACGCCAGCGTGCGCATCAGCGCGACGCGTTGCCGCATCCCACCGGAGAGCGTGTGCGGATAGTGGTCGACGAAGTCGCCGAGGCCATAGCGACGAGCGAGCTCGACCGCCTCCTGGCGATCGCGCCGCGTCACGCGGCCGTGGAGACTTGCGCCCAGGACGATGTTCTCCGTCACGGTCCGCCACGGCAGCAGCAGGTCCTTCTGGAGCATGTAGCCGACGTGGCCGGTCGTTCCTGTCACGTCGCGGCCCTCGAGCAGCACTCGACCGTGCGTCGGATGGAGCAGGCCGGAGACGATGTTGAACAGCGTCGACTTCCCGCACCCGGACGGGCCGACAATCGAGACGAACTCGCCGGCCTCGATCTCGAGCGACGTCCGGGCGAGTGCGGCCGTCGCACCGAAGTCGTGCTGCAAGTCGACGAGCTCGAGCTTTGGCTCGCTCATGTAGCGAGTCCCAGCGACTCGCGCACGACAAGCTCTGCGGGGAGGTCGACGTCCTGCGGCACGTCGCGCCCGTCGATCAGATCGAGCAGAAGATTCACGGCGCTCCGCCCGAGCTCCCGGGCCGGCTGCCGGACGGTCGTCAGCGCCGGCGTCACGAGCGCAGCGAGAGGCACGTCGTCGTACCCGATGACCGCGACGTCCTCGGGAACGCGGATCCCGGCGTCTGCGCAGTAGCGAAGACAGCCGACCGCCATCAGATCGTTCGCGACGAGCAAGGCCGTGGGACGCGTGCGGCGCGACCCCCGTAGGAGCTCCTGCGCTGCGACGATTCCACTCGCGACGCGGTAGTCGCCGGCGACGGAGCTGACGGCGTCGACGTCGATGCCGGCTTCGGAGAGCGCATCCCGGTAGCCTGCCAGCCGCTGCCGCGCGGTCCAGAGAGCAGGTGGCCCCTCGACGATGCCGAACCGCCGATGGCCGTTCTCGAGCGCGAGCTCCGCCGCGAGTCGCGCACCGCGGCGGTTGTCCGAGCCGACGAAGGGCCGGTCGAGACCCTCGATGCGCTCGTCCACCACCACGAGCGCGACGTCCTCGGCGAGCGCCAGCAGCGGCTCCGGCGACGTGCCGGTTCCCGAGAGGTGGACGACGCCGTCGAGGCGGTTCGCACGGATCAACCGTGCGTTCCCCGCCTCCTGCTCCGCCTCGGCGTCGCTCGAGCAGAGGACGAGCAGGTAGTCGCGACGGCGCGCCTCCTCCTGAACCCCCTCGGCCACGAGGGCGAAGAACTCGTTCAGGATGTCGGGGACGATCAGCCCGACCGCCTGCGCGCGCCCGCTGCGGAGGTTGCGGGCGTGGGAGTTGGGCTCGTAGCCGAGCTCCCGCACCGCGGCGAGGACACGCCGCCGCGTTCGCTCGCTCGCCGGCGCCGTCGCGTTCAAGACGACGCTGACCGTCGACAAGGACACCTGCGCGCGTTGCGCGACGTCTCTGATCGTGGGGCGAATCGGCTGCACCGCTGCGATCAAAACGTTTCGACAACCTGATGTCAAGGGGCGTTCGAAGCGTCCTTTAGGGTCAGGCCGGTGAAGAAGCTCCTCCTCGCGTGGTTCGATGCGAACGGCCGCGACCTCCCCTGGCGGCACACGCGCGACCCCTACGCGATCCTCGTCAGCGAGGTGATGCTGCAGCAGACGCAGGTCGACCGCGTCGCGCCGCGCTACCTGGCCTGGCTCGAGCGCTGGCCGACGCCACAGGCACTCGCGGCGGCAAGTACCGCCGACGTGATCGTCGCCTGGCAGGGCCTGGGCTACAACCGCCGCGCGGTGAGCCTGCACCGCGCGGCGCAGCACGTCGCCGCGCACGGGTGGCCGGACGACCTCACCGAGCTCCCGGGGGTCGGCCCGTATACCGCGGCCGCCGTCGGCAACTTCGCCTTCGGCCGCGACGTGCTCCCCGTCGACACGAACATCCGCCGCGTGTGCGAGCGAACGGGCGAGAGCTTCGAGGGCGAGTGCGCGCAGGCGCTCTTCGACCTCGGTGCGACGATCTGCCTTGCGCGCGTACCCCGCTGTGGCATCTGCCCGCTCGCGGCGGCGTGCCCGTCGCGCGGCAGCCGTTACGAGCCGGCGCGGCGGCAGTCACGCTTCGAAGGCTCCTTCCGCCAGCGGCGTGCGAACGCGCTGCGCGCGGTCGCTGCGGGGGAGCAGACGATCGACGGCGACGCGCTGGTCTCACTCGAGCGCGACGGCCTCGTCGTGCTCAGAGACGGCATCGCGTCCCTACCGGGTCGGCCGTGAGAGATCTCGCGGGCCTCGCACTCGCGCTTCTCTCCGCGATCGCGCTCAACTGGGGGTTCTTCGCGCAGCACGGCGCCGCGCGCGATCTGCCGCCGCTCTCGCTGCGCCGCCCGCTCGCCTCGATCTCCTCGCTGTTCCGCAACGTCGGCTGGCTGCTCGGGTTCCTCGCCGGGCTCGGCGGCTGGCTGCTGTACCTCGCCGCGCTCGCGCTGGCGCCGCTCTCGCTCGTGCAGGCGACCTCGGCCGGGGGCATCGCAGCCCTCGCCCTGCTCGTCCACCGCCGCGGCGACCCGGTCTCGAGGCGCGAGTGGCGCGGCGTCGCGGTCTCGGCCGTCGGGCTCGTGCTGCTCGGCCTCTCTCTCGCCGGCGGGACGGTGAGCGCGCACGCCCCACGCGTCGGCCTGCTCGTAGCGTGGCTCGTGGGCTGCGCGGCGATCGCCGCGCTCGGGGCGGCGAGCGGTGCTGTGCTCGCAGCAGGCGCGGGGCTCGGCGTGGCCGCGGGCATGCTCTACGCCGCCGGCGACATCTCCACCAAGGCAGTCACGTTCGGAGGCGGCTGGATCTGGCTCGTGCCGCTGCTGCTCGCGGCGCACGGAACCGGCTTCGCGGCGCTCCAGCTCGGCTTCCAGCGCGGCGGGGCGCTCGCAACCGCCGGCGTGGCCACGCTCGTGCTCAACGCCGTGCCGATCGCGGCCGGCGTCGCGCTCTACGGCGAGCACTTGCCGTCGGGCGCGCTCGGCGTGCTCAGGGTCACCGCGTTCGTGTGCACGGTCGCCGGTGCGGCCGTCCTGACGGCCAGGCCCTCTGCGGCGCACACGGAGATCCCGGCACCGTCAGAGGCCTGACGCCGAGCCTTACGCGCGCTCGAGCAGCGCGACCGCGTGCGCGGCGAGCCCCTCGCCGCGGCCCGTGAACCCGAGCCCGTCGGTCGTGGTCGCGCGGACGTTCACCTCGCCGCCGCCGAGCGCCTCCGAGAGCCGCCGGCGCATCTCTTCGCGGTGCGGCGCGATGCGCGGCTCCTCGCCGACCAGGACGCAGTCCGCATTGACGAGCGTCCAGCCGGCCGCGTGGACCTGCCGGTAGGCCTCGCGAAGCAGCTCGAGGCTGTCGGCGCCGCGGAAGCGCTCGTCGCCGGACGGGAACAGTGAGCCGATGTCGCCGAGCCCGGCAGCGCCGAGCACCGCGTCGACGAGGGCGTGCGCGAGCACGTCGCCGTCCGAGTGGCCGGCGAGCCCGCGCGGATGGTCGAGGCGCACGCCGCCCAGCACGAGCGGCACGCCGTCCTCGAGCGCGTGCGCGTCGACGCCGATCCCTACCCGCATCGTCACGGCAGGACCGCCGGCAGCTCGTCGAGCGAGCGGATGCGGATCGCGGCCGGCGGCGACTCCTGCAGGAAGCCCCATGGCCCGCGGCGCACGTGCACCGCGACCATGCCTGCCTCGAGCGCCGGCAGGATGTCGTTGTCGACGCGATCGCCCACGTAGGCGATCCTCGCAGGCTCGGCGCCGGCCAGCTCGGCGACGCACGTGAAGAACGCGCTCGACGGCTTCTCGACGCCCCAGCGCGCCGACGAGCCGACGGCGTCCACCAGCGGCGCGAGCTCGTCCTCGACGAACGCGGGCGTGTTGCCGGAGGCGCAGACGCGGTAGCCGGCGGCTCGGAGCCGCTCGAGGCAGGGCCGCGCGTCCGGGTACCAGTCGTCCATCGTCCAGGTCCCGGACGGATGCTCGATCCCCAGCAGCTCCCAGACGTCGCCGTGCGGGCGGCCCTGGGCGATCGTCGCCCCGATCCCGGCCATGAGCGTGAACGGCGTCACGCCGCCTGCCTCGGCGACCCGAGCCCACATGTTCGTCTCGTCGACGAGCGTCTCGCCGACGTCGAAGACGACCGCTGCTACAGCCACGAGGCCACCCGTTCGAGATCGGCCCGCGTGGTCACCTTCAACAACCGCTCGTCGCCCTCGACGACCTTGATCCGGCCCCCGGCCGCCTCGACGAGCGAGGCGCAGTCGAAGCCTTCGCCGCCACGCGCGAGCGCCGAGCGCAGCACCGGCGCGACGAAGCCCTGCGGCGTCTGCACCGCGGCGAGAGCTGAGCGGTCGACGGTCTCGACGACGACGTCGCCTTCGACGCGCTTGAGGGTGTCGCTGACCGGCACGACGGGCACCGCACCGTCGTATCCCTCCGCGAGCGCGCCGATCACGCGACCGATCACCTGGTCGGTGACGAGCGGCCGGGCGGCGTCGTGGACGAGGATCACCGCCGCGTCCTCGGGGACCTCGGCCACCCCGGCCCGCACGGACTCGGTGCGCGTCTCGCCACCGGGGACGCACGCAGACACCTTCGAGACGCCGAGCTCTTCGGCGAGCAGGATGGCCGGCTCCTCCCAGCCGGGCGGGGCGACGACCACGACGGCGTCGACGTGCGCGCTCTCGTCGAGCCGCCGAAGCGGCTCGGCAAGAAGCGGCAGGTCGCCGAGGGCGACGAACGCCTTCGGCCGGTCTGCTCCGAGCCGCTCCCCTCGCCCGGCGGCGACGAGAACGGCCCAGGTGCCCATCTAGCGGGCGGCCGCGGTCTTCTTGGCGGTCGTCGTCTTCTTGGAGCTCGCCGCGGAGGTCTTCTTCGCGGTTGCGGCGACGGCTGCCGGCTTCTTGGCAGGCGCCTTCTTGACCTCAGTGGCGGTGCCGTTCGCCTTCGGCTTCGCGCCCTCGCGGAGCGTCTCCTCGAGCCATTCGAGCGCCTCGTCCTCGGTCATCGTCTTCGCGTACATGAGCTCGGAGGCGAGGATCTTCTTCGCCTTCACGTACATCTGCTTCTCGCCGGTCGAGAGGCCCTTCTCCCCGTCGCGGAGCGCGAGGTTGCGGACGACCTCGGCGAGCTCGTAGATGTCGCCGGTCTTCATCTTGTCGCGGTTGTGCTTGAAGCGGCGGTTCCAGTTCTTCGGCATCTCGGTGCCGCCGGAGGTGAGGTACTTGACGACCTTCTTGACGGCCTCTTCGTCGATCACCTTGCGGAGGCCGACGCGCTCGGCGTTGTCCGCGGGGACGTTGACCGTCATGTCGTTGTGCAGGATCTTGATCGTGAGGTACTCGCGCTTCTCGCCGAGAACGTCCTTCTTCTCGCGCTTCACGACCGTGCCTGCACCGTGGTGGGGATACACCACCTTGTCGCCGACCTTGTACAAGTGCTCCTCCGGTTCCGTCTGTAGTCGCGAAAGCGCCGGCGGCCTCCAGGGCTCCACCGGCACGGGCTGACAGAGTACCAGAAACCCTGCAAATTCGCCATTTTTGGCGAAAATCCCTGCTCAGCCGGAAGAATCGTCCAGCGCAGCGGCGAGCGCACGGCGGAGCGTCTCGGTCTCCGGCCCGACGACCGTCTGCGAGCCGAACTTGCGGCACTCCTCGAGCCGCCGCTCCGCCTGAGCCGCCGGTCGGAGCCGGCCGGTCAGCCCGATCTCGCCGAACGCCGCGAGCCCGTCCCGCACCGGCACGCCCTTCGCGGCGGAGGCGATCGCGAGCGCGATCCCGAGGTCCGCCCCCGGCTCGTCGATGCGCACCCCGCCGGCGACGTTGACGAACACGTCGGCCCCGCCGAGCGGCAGCCCGGCATGACGGGCGAGCACCGCGACGATCATCGCGAGGCGCTTCGGGTCGACGCCGGTGCCGACGCGCCGGGGCATCGCGAGGTCGCTCGGGGCGACGAGCGCCTGGATCTCGAGCAGCAGCGGCCGGGTGCCCTCGAGCGTGCAGGTCACGGCCGCCCCCACCTCCCCGCCGTGCGTGCGGCCGAACACCTCGGACGGGTCCGGGACACCGACGAGGCCGGCGCCGGTCATCTCGAACACCCCGAGCTCGTTCGTCGAGCCGAAGCGGTTCTTGACTGCGCGGAGGATGCGATGCGAGTGGTAACGGTCGCCCTCGAACTGAAGCACGCAGTCGACCAGGTGCTCGAGCACCCGAGGCCCGGCGACCGAGCCGTCCTTCGTCACGTGGCCGACGAGGAAGGTGGCGACGCCGCTCTCCTTCGCCACGCGCAGAAGCCGTGCCGCCGCCTCGCGCACCTGCGAGACGGAGCCCGGCGCAGAGCCGATCTCGCTCGACCAGAGGGTCTGCACCGAGTCGACGACGCACACCGCCGGCCGCTCGGACTCGAGCGTCGCGCAGACGGTCTCGAGCTCGGTCTCGGCGAGGATCTCGACCTCGCCACAGCCGCCGAGCCTGGCGGCGCGCAGCTTCACCTGCGCGACCGACTCCTCGCCCGTGATCAGAAGGGCGCGCCGGTCGCGCGAGATCGAGCCGAGCGCGTTCAGGAGCAGCGTCGACTTGCCGACGCCCGGCTCGCCGCCGAGCAGCACGAGCGAGGCCGGCACGAGCCCGCCGCCGAGCACCCGGTCGAGCTCGGCGACGCCGGTCGGGATGCGATCCGCCTCCTCGGCCTGCACGTCGACGAGCCGAAGAGGAGCGCGCCGCTCCCGCACGGCGCCGCCGCGAGGGGGCGGCGCCTCGGCGACCATCGTCCCGAACTCGCCGCAGCCGGGGCAGCGGCCGAGCCAGCGGCCGGTCGAGGTGCCGCACTCGGTGCAGACGTGCTGGAGTGCGGCGACCTTGGCCATGGGCGGGGAACGGTACTCCCGGCGCCCGACGGCAACCGTGCCGGCTTTGAAACGTTCAGGCCGGGACGGCGTTGCCCGCGGCCGCCCGCTCGAGCCACGGTGTCGCACGCAGGTGCTCGAACGTCTCCCGAGCCGATTCCCGCAGGGGCGCAGCCTCGCCTTCGCGACCGATCCGCTCGAGCCACTCGGCGTATTCGAGCGCCACGACCGCCGCGTCGAACGGGAGGGCAAGCGCCCGGAACTGCGCCAGCGCGGCCGAGAAGTGGCGGTCGGCAGCGGGACGCTCTCCCTCGAGGCGCGCCCGAAAGCGTTGCGCGAGCGCGACGAGAAACGGCGGCCGCAGGCCGGGCGAGGCCTCCTCCACGATCGCGAGCAGCCTCTCGGCGGTCTCGGCGTCGCCGAGCGCGAGCGCCGCTTCCAGCCCGTGACGCAAGCCCTGCTTCACGTCCTGAGAGCCGAGGCCCATCACCTCGCGGGCCGAGAGTGACCGCTCCGCGGCGGCGAGCGCCTCGCGGTGCCTTCCCTCCGCCGACCGGACGGCCGCGAGCCCGCCGTGATAGCCGCCCGTCGCCTGCAGGTCGCTCGAGCCGCTGTAGGCCTCGAAGCGCTGGAGCACCTCGCGCGCCCGGTCGAGGTCGCCTCGTCGGAGGTGGATCTCGAGCGTGCCGGTGACGAGGCTGCTCATCTGGGAGTCGAGCAATTCGGCCCCGGGTAGCTCGGAGGCGCGGGCAAGCGCCTCGTCCCAGCGTCCGAGCATCGTCAACGCATACGACTGCTCGGCGAGGACGAACCACTCCTGCACGCGGCTACCGCCGCGCCGGAAGAGCGCCAGGGCCTGCTCGAGGTACTCGAGCGAGTCGGAGTACCGGTCGCGATGGAAGCAGAGATCCGAGACGTTCGCCGCCGTGTTCGCCGCAAGTAGCGGCAGGTCGTGCTCGAGGGCCGTCTCGAGCCCGAGCCGGTAGAGCCCCATGGCTTCGGCCGGCCGCCGGGCGATCATCGAGATCGCCTTGGCGGTCCAGCCGCGCACGAGCATCTCGGTGAGCTGCAGGGCCTCGGCGATGTCGAGCCCGCGCTCGACGAGCTCCAACCCACGCTCGAGCTGGCCGGTGAAGATGTAGCCCTGCCCGAGCCGCATGATCACGAGCGCCACGTCGGCGTCGGGCTCGTCGTCGGCGATGCGGGCGTACACCTGCTCGAGGCGCGCGATCGCGTCCTCGATCCGCCCCTCGCGCGTGTCGAGCAGCCCGATCCAGCTTGCCGTCCGTGCCGCCGCATGCGTGTCGCCTACCTCGTTCCACAGCGCCAGGGCACGCTCGTAGTGCGCCCGCGCGTCGTCGCTCGCGCCGCCGAGCGCCGCCATCTCCCCGGCGCGGCTGTACGCGAACGCCTGCGCCTCGGGGCCGCCCGCGAGCTCCGCTGCCTGTTCGAAGAAGCGTCGCGCCTCGCCGGCGGCACCGAGCGCCGCCACCCGCTCCCCCGCGGACGTCAGCGCCCGCCGTGCACGCTCACGCAGCTCCTCTGCCCCCTCCGCGCCGGGGTCGAGCCGGTAGGCCTCGACGAGGTGCGACGCGACCACCTCTGCGACCTCGTCCTCGGCGAGGCTCGCGGCGAGCAGGCTGGCGGCGGCCAGATGCTTCTCGCGCCGGTCACGCTTTGCGAGCGTGTCGTAGGCCACCTGGCGGATCAGGTCCTGCAGGAACCCGTACTGGCCGTGCTCGGGCGACCGCGGGTCTTGCTGCAGGCCGAAGAGCTCCTTGCGCACGAGGCCCGAGAGCAGCGGCTCGAGCTCCGCCTCGGGCACACCGCTGAGCGCACCCAGCGCGGCCGGGCTGAACGTCTTGCCGAGCACGGACGCGTCCTGGACGAGCCGACGCTCCTCGACGGCCAGGCCGTCGAGCCGCGCCGCGGCGAGCGCCTGCAGCGTCTCCGGCACCGCGAGCGACTCGACCTCCCCCACGACGCGATACGACGGCCCGTCCTCGACGAGGAGGCCGCGGTCGAGCAGCATCCGCACCGTCTCGACGGCGTACAGCGGCACGCCCTCGGCGCGTTCGAGGATCTGGTCCCGCAGCGCCGCCGGCAGCCCGGGGACGAGCCCGGCGAGCAACTCCTGCATCGCCCTCGAACCGAGCGGCTCCAGGTAGAGCGAGGTGAAGTGGCGTTGACCCGCGCCCCAGGTCGGCCGGCGCTCGGCGAGCTCGGGCCGCGCGAGCGTGACGACGTAGATGGGATGGTCGCGCGACCACTCGAGCAGGTGCTCGACGAAGTCGAGCAATGCCGCGTCGGCCCACTGCATGTCCTCGAACGCGAGCACTGTCGGGTAGGCCTCCGAGAGGCGCTCGAAGAACAGGCGCCAGGCGGCGAACAGATCGCCCTGCTCGCGCGCGTCGTGCTCGCCGATGCCGAGCAGCTGCGCGAGCCTCGGCTCGACGAAGCGCCGGTCGTCGTCGTCGAGCAGGTGCTCGCTCAGCGCCGCGCGGAGCTTCTCGAGCGCGACCGCCGGCTCGTCGTCCTCGGCGATCCCGCACCGCATCCGCACCATGTCGGCGAGCGCCCAGTAGGCGACGCCCTCGCCGTACGCCAGACAGCGGCCGCGGTGCCAGTAGATCGTCTGCTCGATCCCGTCGAAGTACTTGTAGAACTCCCACACGAGCCGCGACTTGCCGATGCCGGCGATCCCGGTGACGGAGACGAGCTGTGCGCGCTTCTCGTCGGCGGAGACGTGGAAGAGCTCCTTGATCTGACGCAACTCGCGGTCGCGGCCGACGAACGGCGCCTCGAGGCCGTGGGACTTGAGGGACCCGGCCCGGCCGCTGACGACGCGCAGGGCACGCCAGAGCTGCGTCTCGCCCTCCTTGCCCTTCAGCGCGAACGAGCCCGCGTCCTCGTAGACGACCGTCTGCTCGGTCGCGCGCCGCGTGGCGTCGCCGACGAGCACCGAGCCGGGCTGCGCGGCCGACTGGATCCGCGACGCCGTGTTGACGAGGTCGCCCGCGACCATCCCCTGCCCCGTCGCGCCGAGCGTGACGGCGGCCTCGCCGGTGAGCACACCCGCCCGCGCCCGCAGGTTGTCGGCGCCGACCTCCTCGCCGAGTGCCGAGACCGCGGCGACGAGGTCGAGCGCGGCGCGCACCGCGCGCTCGGCGTCGTCCTCGGTCGCGACCGGCGTCCCCCAGACGGCCATCACGGCGTCGCCGATGAACTTCTCGACCGTGCCGCCGTACAGCTCGATCAGACGCCGGCACTGGTCGAAGTAGCGCGAGAGGAGCTCGCGCACCTCCTCGGCGTCGCGCGACTCGGAGAGGGTCGTGAAGCCGACGAGGTCGGCGAAGAGCACCGAGACGAGCTTGCGCTCGGCGGCGGCCACTGTTGCAGCGGCAGGAGCCAGAGCCGTGCCGAGCGGCGCGCCGCACTCGCCGCAGAAGCGCTGGCCGGCAGGGTTGACGGCCCCGCATGCCGCGCAACTCTGGCTGAGCGCAGAGCCGCAGGAGCCGCAGAAGCGCTGGCCCGTCGGGTTCTCGGCGCCGCAGTGCTCGCAGTTCACGCGCTCAGCCTAATCGGCGGCGGCGCGACCATCTAGATTGCTGCACGATGGCGCGGCTCAAGCTGCAGTCGGAGCGCGAGGTGGTCGGCCGCTGCGAGGCGCTGCGCGACGACCTGCGGGTGGCGCTCGACCGGCTGACCAGAGCGCCGTCGGACGCCTCGCTCGTGGAAGCGGTCTGGCACGGCGAGGCGCTCGGGACGCTCCTGTGGGCGCTCCAGCTCGCCGAGCTCCCTCCCTACGACGAGGCGTTCGTGCCGGAGGAGGCCGCCGCGGCCGACCTGCGCGGCGCCGAGCTGCGCGATGCCGAGGAGGTCGAGCTCGAGCGCGAGTCGGCACGGCTGTGGCACTGGCGGGCCCGCACCGCCGACGTGCAGGCGGACGGCTCGGTGGCCCTGCCGGAGCGGTTCGCGAGCTTCGACCAGCTGGTCGCCTCGGTCGCCATGCGCGGCTATGAGCAGGGCCTGCTCCCCGAGCCGGCGCGCGGCGACTTCCGCGCCTACGGCACCGACTACCGCAGTCTCGACGCCGGGAGGCTCTCCGAGGCGCACGCGATCGCCGCCGAGCGCCACCATGCGCTCTCGTGGCTCACGAGCCCCGGGACCGGGTGGGACGAGGTGGCGCTCGACACGTGATATCGGCTCCTCTATTGTCCGCGCGATGACCGACACGCGTCTCGAGCGCTACGCGGAGCTGATCGTTCGCGCCGGCACCAACGTGCAGCCGGGCCAGACCGTCTTCGTCGACGGGCGCCTCGAGCATGCGCCGCTCGTCCGCGCGCTCGTGCGGGCGGCGTACGCCGCGGGAGCACGCCGCGTCGAGGCCCAGTACCTCGACGGGCACGTCCGCAAGGCGTTCCTCGAGTATGCGGCCGACGACGTGCTGCAGGAGACGACGCCCTGGCTCGCGGCGCGGGTCGAGACGCTCGTCGACGGCAACGCGATCATTTCGATCGCCGGCGAGCCCGAGCCCGACCTGCTCGCGGACGTCGACCCGGAGCGCCTCGGGCGGGCGCGGCCGATCGAGGCGGCACAGCGGCAGGTGAAGGCGATCAACGATCGGACGTTCAGCTGGACGATCGCCGCCTACCCGACCGAGGGGCAGGCGCAGACGATGTTCGGCGAGCCCGACGTCGAGCGGCTGTGGGAGGCGGTGGCACACGCGATGCGCCTGGACGAGCCCGACCCGGTCGCCGCGTGGCACGAGCAGCACGAACGGCTGCAGCGGCGGTGCGCACAGCTCGATGCGCTCGCGCTCGACGCCGTCCGGTTCACGGGCCCGGGCACCGACCTGACCGTCGGGCTGATCCCCGGCTCGCGCTGGATCGGCGGGGGCAGCGAGACGCGCGACGGGGTCCTCACGTTCCCGAACCTGCCGACCGAGGAGGTCTTCAACACGCCGGACTGGCGGCGCACGGAAGGGCACGTGCGCTCGACGAGGCCCCTGGCGCTCGGGGGCTCGGTCGTGCGCGACCTCGAGCTCCGCTTCGAGAACGGCCTGGTCGTCGACGTCGCCGCATCGGCCGGCGCCGATGCCGTGCGGGGCCAGCTCGGCGTGGACGAGTACGCAAACCGGCTCGGCGAGGTCGCGCTCGTCGACGGCACCTCGCGTGTGGGCGAGACCGGCCTCACGTTCTTCGACACGCTCTACGACGAGAACGCGACCTGCCACATCGCCTACGGTGCGGGCGTGCCGTTCGGGATCGACGGCATCGAGGAGCTCAGCCCCGACGAGCAGCGGGAGCGCGGCATCAACGTCTCGGCGATGCACACCGACTTCATGATCGGCGGGCCCGACGTTGCCGTCGACGGCATCACGGCGGACGGTACGACGATCGCAATCATCCGGGACGACGAGTGGCAGCTGACGTAGACCCGCGGCTCGAGCGCTACGCGGAGCTCGCCGTGCGCGTCGGGGCGAACATCCAACCGGGCCAGACGGTCTTCCTGCTCACGCAAGTGGAGCACGCTCCGCTCGCCCGGGCGCTGACCCGCGCCTCGTACGCCGCCGGCGCGTCGTACGTCGACGTCTACTACCGCGACTCGCATGTGCGCCGCGCGATGATCGAGCTCGGCCCCGACGAGGCGCTCACGCACGAGCCGGAGTGGCAGACGATGATGGCTCGCGCGGGCGACGGGAACGCGCAGATCGCGACGGCCGGCGACCCGGAGCCGGCCCTGCTCGCGGATCTCGACGGCGAGCGCGTCGGCCGGGCGCGGATGGCGGGGATTCAGGAGATCTACCGGCAGCAGCTCGTCGACCGCAGCGTCAACTGGACAATCGTCGCCTACCCGACCGCCGGCTGGGCCGAGCAGGTGTTCGGAGAGCCCGATGTCGAGCGGCTCTGGCACGCGGTCGCCTCGTGCACCCGCCTCGACGCCGCCGACCCGAGCGTGGCCTGGCGCGACCACATGCAGCGCCTCGAACGGCGGGCCGAAGCGTTGAACGCCCTCGAGCTCGACACGCTTCACTATCGCGGCCCCGGCACCGACCTCCGCGTCGGCCTGAACGCGAACGCGAAGTTCCTCTCGGCTCTCTTCCGCACGCGCGACGGGATCGAGTACGTACCGAACATGCCCACCGAGGAGATCTTCACGACGCCCGACTGGCATCGCGCCGAGGGAACGGTCCGCTCGACGCGCCCGCTCGCCCTCAACGGCGACGTGGTCGAGGGACTGCGCTTCGTCGTCCGCGACGGCCGCATCGTCGAGGTCGACGCCGACAAGGGCGCGGACGTCGTGCGTGGCCAGATCGAGAGCGACGAGCAGGCGCACTACTTCGGCGAGCTGGCGCTCGTCGACGGGACGTCACGCGTCGGCCAGACGGGGCTCACGTTCTTCGACACGCTCTACGACGAGAACGCCACCTGCCACATCGCCTACGGGTTCGGCGTCCCCGAGGCCTTCGTCGGCGAGCCGGGCGAGGGCATGAACGTGTCGAGCGTCCACACCGACTTCATGGTCGGTGGGCCCGAGCTCGAGCTCGACGGCGTGACGAAGGACGGAGCGATCGTTCCGATCCTCCGCGAAGACGTCTGGCAGCTCGACGGGTGACGCCGATCCTGGAGCGGCTCGAGGCGTACGCCGACCTCGCCGTGCGCGTCGGGGCGAACGTGCAGCCCGGCCAGCTCGTCGAGGTGATGGCGGGCATCGAGCACGTCGAGGTCGCGCGCGCGGTCACGCGCTCCGCCTATCGAGCCGGAGCCCGCTACGTCGACGTCCGCTACTCCGACCAGCACGTCCGCCGCGCCCTGATCGAGCTCGGGCCCGACGACAAGCTCTCCTGGACGCCGCCGTGGCTCCTCGAGCGGATGCGCACGATCGGCGACGAGCACGCGGCGGTCGTCGCACTGACCGGCGACGCGGAGCCAGAGCTGCTCGCCGACCTGCCCGGCGACCGCGTCGGACGCGCGCGGATGATCGAGATCGCGGCCGAGGGGACGAGGCAGTTGAACGAGCAGCTCAACAACTGGACGATCGTCGGCGTCCCGAACGAGGGCTGGGCGCGCCAGGTCTTCGGGGAGCCCGACGTCGAGCGCCTCTGGAAGCTCGTCGGGCACTGCGTGCGGCTCGATGCCGACGACCCCGTCGAGGCATGGCGGCAGCACGTCGCCCGCCTCGGCCGGCGAGCCGCCCAGCTCGACGAGCTCGGCATCGACAGCCTCCGCTTCCGCGGGCCGGGCACCGACCTCACGGTCGGGCTGCTCCCGCAGTCGCTCTGGCAGGGGTGCGAGTCGCTGACCGCGTGGGGTCTCAGCTACGTCGCCAACATGCCGACCGAGGAGGTGTTCACCACGCCCGACTGGCGGCGCACCGAGGGCCACGTGCGCTCGACGCGGCCGCTGGCGCTGAACGGGCGCATCGTCCGCGGGCTCGAGGTGCGCTTCGAGGCGGGCAGCATCGTCGAGGTGCGCGCCGACGAGGGCGCCGAGGTCATCGAAGGCCAACTCGCCACCGACGACCGCGCCCGCTTCCTCGGCGAGGTCTCGCTCGTCGACGGGACGTCGCGCATCGGCCAGACCGGCGTCACCTTCTTCGACACGCTCTTCGACGAGAACGCAACCTGCCACGTCGCCTACGGCACCGCGTACGCCGAGGCCGTCGACGGCGGGGTGATCGAGGGCGTCAACGTCTCGAGCGTCCACACCGACTTCATGATCGGCGGCCCCGAGGTCGACGTCGACGCGATCACGCGCGACGGCAGCACCGTGCCGCTCCTGCGGGACGACGTCTGGCAGCTCAACTAAGAGGTGTCAGACACCTTGAAGGTGTCTGACACCTCTTGGAAAACCCGCTATTCCTCTTCCGGCGGCGCGTCGGGAGCCGCGGAGACCCCGATCACCTCGGGCGGCGACGGCGGCACGACAGTGATGTCGGCCTCCTCGTCGTTCGCCCGGGCGACGAGGATCGTCGACCCCGGCTGGAGCTGGCGCCCGAGCACGTAGTCGGCGAGCGGATCCTCGATGTAGCGCTGGATCGCGCGGCGCAGCGGCCGGGCGCCCATCGCCGGGTCGTAGCCCTTCTCGACGAGCAGGTCCTTCGCCTCGTCCGTCAGCTCGATCGTCACCTCGTGCTCGGCCATCTGCACGCGCAGCCGGTTGAGCATCAGGTCGACGATCTGGAGGATCTCCTCCTTCGAGAGCTTCGGGAAGACGATGATCTCGTCGATCCGGTTCAGGAGCTCGGGCCGGAAGACTTTCTTCAGGTCGCCCATCACCCGGGTCTTCATGTCGTCGTAGGAGAGACCGTCTTCGTTCGACATCGTGAAGCCGAGGGAGACGTTCTTCGAGATCGACGCCGAGCCGATGTTCGACGTCATGATCACGATCACGTTCCGGAAGTCCACCTTGCGGCCCTGGGAGTCGGTCAGCTTCCCGTCCTCCAGGATCTGCAGCAGGATGTTGAAGACGTCCGGGTGCGCCTTCTCGATCTCGTCGAAGAGGATCACCGAGTACGGCTTGCGGCGGACGGCCTCGGTCAGCTGGCCGCCCTCGTCGTACCCGATGTAGCCGGGCGGCGAGCCGACGAGCCGCGACACCG
Source organism: uncultured Thermoleophilia bacterium (assembly GCA_963840365.1). GTDB lineage: Bacteria > Actinomycetota > Thermoleophilia > Gaiellales > Gaiellaceae > PALSA-600. The sequence goes on from CAWIYQ010000001.1 coordinate 232,636, forward strand.
CGTGCTTCTCCATGTACTCCGACATGTCGATCTGGATCATCGCGTCCTCGTCGCCGAACAGGAACTCGGCGAGCGTGCGGGCGAGCTCGGTCTTCCCCACGCCCGACGGGCCGAGGAAGATGAACGAGCCGGTCGGCCGCTTCGGGTCCTTGATACCGGCCCGCGCGCGGCGGATCGACTTCGACACGGCGATGATCGCGGCGTCCTGGCCGATCACGCGCTTGTGCAGCTCCTCCTCCATGCGGACGAGCCGCTGCGACTCCGCCTCGGTGAGCTTGAAGACCGGGATGCCCGTCCACATCGAGACGATGTCGGCGATCTCGTCCTCGCCGATCTCGGGCTGGTCGGTCTGCTCCTCGGAGCGCCACTGCTCCTCCAGCTCCCGCTTCTTCTGCGTGAGCTTGCGCTCCTTGTCGCGGAGAGACGCCGCCTTCTCGAACTCCTGGTTCTCGATCGCGGCTTCCTTGTCCTTGCGGACCTTCTCGATCTCGTCCTCGAGCTCGCGGTAGCGCGGCGGGGCGGTCATCGTCTTGATCCGCATCCGCGATGCGGCCTCGTCGATCAGGTCGATCGCCTTGTCGGGGAGATGGCGGTCCTGGATGTAGCGGTCGGCGAGCACCGCGGCGGCGGTGAGCGCCTCGTCGGTGATCTTGCACCGGTGGTGCGCCTCGTAGCGGTCGCGCAGCCCGCGCAGGATCTCGACCGTGTCGTCGGTCGACGGCTCCTCGACGCGGATCTGCTGGAAGCGCCGCTCGAGCGCCGAGTCGCGCTCAAGGTACTTCCGGTACTCGTCGAGCGTCGTCGCACCGATCGTCTGCAGCTCACCGCGCGCGAGCGCGGGCTTGAGGATCGACGCGGCGTCGATCGCGCCCTCGGCGGCACCTGCGCCGACGAGATTGTGCAGCTCGTCGATGAACAGGATGATGTCGCCGCGCTGGGTGATCTCCTTCATCACCTTCTTCAGGCGCTCCTCGAACTCGCCGCGGTACTTCGAGCCGGCGACCAGCGCCGCCAGGTCGAGGCTGTAGATCTGCTTGTTCTTGAGGATGTCGGGCACCTGGTTCGACGAGATCCGCTGGGCGAGCCCCTCGACGACGGCGGTCTTGCCGACGCCCGGCTCGCCGATCAGCACCGGGTTGTTCTTGGTGCGGCGCGAGAGGATCTGCATGATCCGCTCGATCTCGTTCTGGCGGCCGACGACCGGGTCGAGCTTCCCCTCGGTCGCGAGCTTCGTGAAGTTGCGGCCGAACTGGTCGAGCAGCTTCGAGCTCTTCCCCTTCTCGCCGGAGCCCTGGGCGGCGCCACCCTGACGGCGGCCCGGGCCGGAAAGCATCCGGATGATCTCGTTGCGGATCTTCTCGGCGTCGGCGTCGAAGTCGAGCAGGATCCTGGCGGCGACGCCCTCGTTCTCGCGGACGAGACCCAGCAGGATGTGCTCGGTGCCGATGTAGTTGTGGCCGAGCGACAGCGCCTCGCGCAGCGCCAGCTCGAGCACCTTCTTCGCACGGGGAGTGAACGGGATCTGGCCCGTCGTCACCTCGTCGCCCTGGCCGACGATGCGCGCGACCTGCGCGCGGACCTCCTCGACCGTGATGTCGAGCGATTCGAGCACACGTGCGGCCAGCCCTTCTTCCTCGCGCAGAAGGCCGAGCAGGATGTGCTCGGTGCCGATGTAGTTGTGCTTGAGCGCGCGCGCCTCGTCCTGCGCGAGTACGACGACCTGGCGGGCACGTTCGGTGAACCGTTCGAACAAGACGCTCCCTCTCTTTGAGTGAACCGAGTGGTCATCGTACTCCCCGCCACGGGGGTGTCGCGGTGACCTAATTGGGGTATCCGCGCGCCTGGATGGCGTGAATAGGCCAGCTTTTCACGTGCCGTTCGACGCGAGAGGCTCAACTCTTTGTGCGTTGTGCAGGGAAGAGAATGACGTCGCGGATCGACTCCTTGCCGGCGAGCACCATCGTCAGCCGGTCGATGCCGAGCCCGATTCCACCCGTCGGCGGCATGCCGTAGGAGAGTGCGTCGACGTAGTCCGGGTCGCCCTGCTCCGCCTCGGCGTTCCCACCCGCCCCCTCGTCGCGCTGCATCGCGAACCGCTCCGCCTGCTCCTCGGCGTCGTTCAGCTCGCTGAACGCGTTCCCGAGCTCCATCCCGCCGACGTAGTACTCGAACCGCTCGACGACGCGTGGGTCGCCGTCGCTCGCACGCGCGAACGGCGAGAGCTCGATCGGGTAGTCGTAGAGGATCGTCGGCTCAAGGAGCCGCGGCTCGATGTAGGCGGTGACGGCCTTGTCGACGAGCTGGGCCCAGGTCTTGTCGTGCGACACGTCGACCTCCCGCTCCTCCAGCCGGCGCTTCAGCTCCTCGTAGTCGGGCGTCCAGAGACCGAGCTCGTCGAGCTCGTCGACGAGGCGGATCCGGCGCCACGGCGCCTTCAAGTCGACCTCGTGCCCCTTGAAGGTCGTCTTCGTCGTGCCCAGCGACTCGCGCGCGACGAACTCGATCAGCGCCTCCATCCGCGCCATCGTGTCCTGGTAGTCGGCGTACGCCTCGTACCACTCGAGCATCGTGAACTCGGGGTTGTTCTTGTAGGTGACCCCTTCGTTGCGGAAGTCCTTGCCGATCTCGTACACCTTCTCGAGCCCGCCGACGATCAGACGCTTCAGATAGAGCTCGGTCGCGATGCGCAGGTAGAGATCCTGGTCGAGCTCGTTGTGGTGGGTGACGAACGGCTCGGCGAAGGCGCCGCCGTAGCGGGGCTGCAGGACGGGCGTCTCCACCTCGACGAATCCCTCCGAGTCGAGGTAGCGGCGGATGGCCGAGACGATGCGGGCCCGGAGCATGAAGTCGGCCCGCACGTCCTCATTCATCAGCAGGTCGAGGTAGCGGCGCCGGTAGCGCTGCTCGACGTCGGTGAGGCCGTGGAAGGTGTCGGGCAGCGGTGAGCGGATCCGCGACAGAAGGACGAGCTCGTCGACGATCAGCGAGGGCTCGCCGCGGCGGCTCTTCGTCGGCTTGCCGACGGCGCCGACGACGTCGCCGAGGTGCACGTCGACCTCACCCGTCCGGGCCGCCGGGCAGAGGAGCTGGATGCGCCCGCTGCGGTCGACGAGGTCGAGGAACACGAGCTTCCCCATGTCGCGCCGCGCCATCACGCGCCCGGCGAGCCGGCGCACGGTCTCGCCCTCCACCCCGGGCTCGAGCGTCTCCGCCTCCGCCCGCGCGGCCGCGATCTCGTCCCGGTCGGGGAACCTTTTCGGCGTCTCGCTCACGGCCGCCGCACCATAGCCCAGGCCTGCGGGCCGTCCTCCGGCGTCCGGCCCTCGCGCACGACGCGGAATCCGTGCTGCTCGTAGAAGCCGAGGTTCGCCTCCAGGTTCGTCAGCAGCACGGCCGGGACGCGGGCCTCCCGGGACGCACGCAGCCCGGGCTCGAGGAGGGCCGAGCCGATCCCCCGGCGCTGGTGCGGCGGGTCGACGCCGATCCCGGCGAGATACCAGTGCGGGCCGGGCGCCACCTCGGCGCGGAGCGCCTCGACCGCACGCCCGTACGCGAGGAACGGGAGCGTCACGGAGCCGAGCCGGAGCGGCGTCAGCGCGAGCGCGCGCAGCGTCGCGGCGATGCGCACCGGCGGCCGGCCCGGCGGCAGCCAACGCGCAGCGCCGAGCACCTCGCCCTCCGTCCCCCACACGTCGGCGGCGGTCACGTCGAAGCCGAGCCGGAAGAGCCACGGCAGCACCTGCCGCCGGCGCGCCGCGTCGGGCAAGAGCCAGGTCCACGCCGGGTCGTCCTGGAACGCGCGGGCGAGCACGGCGCTCGCAGCGTCGAACCGCGAACGCCCGAGGCGGACGATCTCCACCGCGCGACCCTATGCAAATGCTCGAACCTGGTTCGCCGCAGGCGAACCAGGTTCGAGAGTCACGCCGCTTTGATCTCCATGATCTTGAACTTGAGGGCGCCGCGCGGCGCAGCGACCTCGACGGTCTCGCCCTTCTTACGGCCCATGATCGCCTTGCCGACCGGCGACTCGTTCGAGAGCTTGTTCTCCGCCGGGTTCGCCTCCGCCGAGCCGACGATCCGGTACTCGAACGTCTTGTTCTGCTGCAGGTCGCGCAGACGGACGTGCGACCCGATCGAGACGGCGTCCTTCGAGATCTCCTTCTTCGTGATCACGCGCGCGGAGAGCAGCCGCTCCTCGAGCTGGGCGATCTTGTGCTCGACCATGGCCTGCTCGTTCTTCGCATCGTCGTACTCTGCGTTCTCGGCGATGTCGCCGAACTCGCGGGCGACGCGGATGCGCTCCGCGACCTCGCGGCGCTTCTCGCCGCGGAGATAATCGATCTCCTGCTGGAGCTTCTTGAAACCCTCGGGTGTGAGGATGACTTCCTTCACCAAGCCTCCTGAATGCGCCCTCGAAACGGGCGCGAATGGTAGCCAGCGCGTCAACATGCCCGCAAGAGACCCGGGCTACCATTTACGAACAATGAACATCGACCTTCGCGAGCACTGGTCGCTGGGCGGCGTCGACATCCCCGGGCGGCTCGTGCTGGCGCCGATGGCCGGGGTGAGCGTCCAGGCGTTCCGGCGGCAGGGCCGGCGCTACGGCGCCGCGCTCGTCTGCTCCGAGATGGTCTCCGTGGCGGGGATCCAGCACCGCAACGAGCGCACGCTTGGGTATCTGCGGGTCGGCGGCGACGAGCACCCGCTCGCGATCCAGATCTTCGGCTCCGACCCGGCCGCGATGGCCGAGGCCGCCCGCACGGTGGAGGCGGCCGGCGCCGACGTGGTCGACATGAACTTCGGCTGCCCGGTCAGGAAGGTGACGAAGACGGGGGCCGGCGCATCGCTCCTCGACGACCCCGGCCTCGCGTGCCGGCTCATCGAGGCGGTCGCCTCGGCGACGTCGCTGCCGGTCTCGGTGAAGATGCGGCGCGGCGTTGCGAACGGCTCGCGCACGTGCCTCGCGGTCGGCCCGCAACTCGTCTCGGCCGGTGCCGCGTCGCTGACGCTCCACCCGCGCTCGGCGAAGCAGATGTACACGGGCACGGCCGAGCACGCGCTCACCGCGGAGCTGGTCTCGCTCGTCGACGTGCCGGTGATCGCCTCGGGCGACATCGTCTCGCGTGCGCGTGCGCAGTCGGTGCTCGCGACCACCGGCGCCGCCGCGGTGATGGTCGGCCGCGCCGCCCAGGGCAACCCGTGGGTGCTGCGCGAGATCATGGGCGACGAAGAGGAACCGACGCGCGAGGAAGTCGTTGCCGAGCTGCTGCTCTTCATGCGCGAGACGGTTCGCGAGCTCGGTCCCGAGCGCGCGACCGGGTTCCTGAAGAAGTTCTACGGCTGGTACCTCGGCCGCGGCCGCTTCCCGCGCCCGTTCAAGCAGGAGCTCGTCGTGCTGCGGACGCTCGAGGAGGTCGAGACGGCGCTGCTTGCCGCCGCGCCCGGCGCCCGCTTCATCCTCGAGCGGCTGCTGTCGGAGCTGCCGGACCCGGCCGACGAGATCCTGCTCGACTCGCTCCCGATCTCCGTCTACGGCGGCGGCTGACCCGCTCTCCTGTGCGGCTCGCCGGCATGCTCGCCCTCCTGGCCGCAGCGGCCGTGGCCGCGTCGTCTTCTGCAGCGACCCCGCCTCAGGACCTGCTGCAGACCTATGAGCCCGTCCTGCTCTTCGACGCAAGTGAGCACTGGGCGCCTGAGGCGGTCGAGTCGTTCCTTGCCGATGCACGCGTCGAGAAGCAGGTCTCCGCCGGACGGTGGCAGCTGCTGCCGGCGCAACCGCTGCCGGTCTCGAACGCGGGCTGCACGCGCTCGCCGTGCTACCGCTTCGACCTCCCCTGCCCCCTGCGTGGCGGCGTCGCGTGTTATCTCGGCATGAGCGTGCGGGCGGGCCAGTGGCAGCGGCCTGTCGTCTACGGCCGCGTCGTCGCCTCGCCGAACGGCTATCTCCTTCGCTACTGGCTGTTCTACGAGCTCGATGACTGGCACTCGCTACGCAACCGTCTCTGGCAAGCGCACGAGGGCGATTGGGAAAGCATCAGCGTCGCCGTCGACAACGACGGGCAGCCGCAGTTCGCGGCCTACAGCGAGCACTGCTCCGGGACAGTGCGGACGTGGAGTGCGGTGACCAAGCGCGGCGGGACGCACCCGGTCGTGTACGTCGCGCTCGGCTCGCACGCGAACTACTTCACCAACACGCCGAGCTCGACGCGGTTCACCGAGTGCCTCAAGTCCGGCTTCGGCAGCGCCGCGGTGACCCGGATCGCCCAGCTCGCCCAGGAGAAGATCGTCGACCGCGTGGGCACGGCCCATCCGCTCGGGCCGGCGGATCTCCCCGGCGTGACGCCGCTCGAGCTCGTCGAGCTCGCACCGGCGAGCGTTGACTGGGCGCGCTTCCCCGGTCGGTGGAGCGAGGGGCAGTTGCTCTGGCTCGGCACGAAGCCGCGCCCGTATACGAGCGTGTCGCAGGGTGACGGCCCGGCGACACCGAAGTGGTCGTCCACGTCCATCTCCTCGCTCTGGCACGTCGAGTCGAGCTGACCGTGATGAGGGCGCTACCGGTTCCGCTCCCACACGAGCCGCAGGCCGTGGAGCGTCAGCTCCGGGTCGACCGCGGTGATCGTGCGGGTGTGCGGGGCGATCAGGTCGGCGAGGCCGCCCGTCGCGACGACGGGCGCGCCGGTCGCGCCGAGCTCCTCGCGGATGCGGTCGACGATCGCGTCGACCTGGCCGGCGAAGCCGTAGACGAGGCCGGACTGGAGGGCCGCGGTGGTCGTCTGCGAGATCACGCGCTCGGGTGCCTGGAACGGCACCCGCGGCAGCCGGGCCGCGCGCGCGAAGAGCGCGTCCATCGAGACCTCGATCCCGGGCGCGAGCACGCCGCCCGCGAACTCCCCGGCGGCGTTGACGACGTCGAAGTTCGTCGACGTGCCGAAGTCGACGACGACGGCCGGGGCGCCGTGGCGCGCCCGGGCGGCCACGGCGTTCGCAATCCGGTCGGGCCCGACCTCGCGCGGATCGTCGTAGCGGATCGGGACGCCCGTCGAGACGCCGGGGCCGAGCACGAGCAGCGCCGTGCCGGCCCAGCGGTCGGCGAACTGCTCGTACTCGCGAACGAGCGCCGGAACCGAAGAGCAGAGCACGATCCCGTCGAGCGCCTCGAGCTCGACGAGTGCCCGTAGCAGCACCGCGAGCTCGTCGCCCGTGTGCGTCCTGTCGGTGCCGACCCGGAACTGGTCGGTGAGCCGATCTCCGTCGAAGAGACCGAGAACGGTCTGGGTGTTGCCGACGTCGATCGCGAGGAGCACGCGCCGGCTAGAGATCTTCGATCTCTGAGCGCCCCTCGCCGATCTTCTTCGCAAGAGCCTCGGGGGTGAGCATCGGCTCGTCGCCTTCCCCGCGAAGCTCCTCGATCGTGACGTCGCTCGACGTGTACACCTGCGCGCGCGGGATCATGCGCGTCGGGCGGTTCTTGTCCCACACCCAGACGTCCTCCATCTTCAGCTGGAAGAATGGGTAGCTGGGCTGCGGCACGTACTGCAGGTCGAGCCGGTTGCAGAGGTACGTCGCGTCCTGGGTGAGAACGCAGTAGCGGAAGAGCCCGAAGACGGCGCTGTATTCCTTCTTCAGGCGCAGCTCGGCTTCGGCCTCGAACTCGTCGAGCTCGTCGAGGTGGCTCACGGCGCCGATTGTAGCCCTGCGAGCAGTGCCGAGACCGTGCCGAGACCGGGCACCTCGAGGCCCGGCCCGAGCTCTGCGAGCGGCTCGAGGACGAAGCGCCGCTCGTGCAGGTGCGGATGCGGGACGACGAGGCCCGGCTCCTCGACCCGGAGGCCGCCGAAGAGAAGGAGATCGAGGTCGATCGTGCGTGGCCCCCAGCGCGGGCCGGAACGCTCGCGACCGAGCTGCCGTTCGACCTGGAGCAGCTCGTCGAGGAGCCCATGGGCGTCGAGCTCCGTCTCGACCTCGGCGACGGCGTTCAGGAACGGCGGCTGGTCTTCGAGCCCCCACGGCTCGGTCTCGATCACCGTCGAGAGCCGCCGTGCGCCGATCGCCCGCGCCGCGCTTGCGATCAGCGCCGCCCGGTCACCGAGATTCGAGCCGAGGCCGACGTAGGCGACGGTCACGGCCGCGTGACGGTCACGGCCGACCACTCGACCGGCAGCCCCGCCGGCCGCTTGCGGACCCGCAGCTGCAGCCGTTCCGGCGCGAACCGGGCCATGAGCTCGTCGGCGACCGCACTCGCGAGCGCCTCGAGCAGGTCGTGGCGGTGGGCGTCGCTCGCCGCCCGGATCGCGGTCGCGATCTCCGTGTAGTCGACGGCGGTCGCGAGCGCGTCGTCGGCGCCGCGGTCACCAACCTCCAGCTCCACGTCGAACCAGAAGAACTGCCCGGAGGTCTTCTCCTCCTCGTAGGCGCCGTGACGGCCGAACACCTCCAGCCCGTGCAGCTCGACGATCACTCCGCGACCGCCCGGGCGACGGCGAGCGCCTCTACGTGCTCGCGGACGTCGTGGACGCGCAGGATCGCGGCGCCGCGCTCGAACGCCGTCACGGCGGCGGCGACCGAGGCCGCCGTCGACCCCGTCCGGGCAGTCGGATCGCCGGCGAGTTTCCCGAGCGTGCTCTTGCGCGAGAAGCCGACGAGGACGGGTCGTCCCAGCTCGACGAGCTCGCCGAGCCGCCGCACGAGCTCCAGGTTGTGCTCCACGGTCTTGCCGAAGCCGATGCCGGGATCGAGGCAGACGAGCTCCTCGCGGATGCCGCTCGCGACGGCGAACGCGAGCCGCTCCTCGAGGAATCGCTTCACGTCCGAGACGACGTCGTCGTAGCGCGGGTCGACCTGCATCGTGCGCGGCTCGCCGAGCATGTGCATGAGGCAGACATAGCACCCGGCGTCGGCGACGACGCCGGCCAGCTCCGGGTCGGCGCGCAGCGCGGTCACGTCGTTGACGAGCTCGGCGCCGAGCTCGAGCGCCCGACGGGCGACGCCGGCCTTCGAGGTGTCGACCGAGACGGGCGCGCCGCGGAGGTCCTCCAGTACCGGCAGGATCCGCTCCAGCTCCTCTGCCTCGGAGACGCCGCCCGAGCCGGGCCGCGTCGACTCGCCGCCCACGTCGACGATCGCGGCCCCGGCATCGAGCATCCCCCACGCCGCCGTCACCGCCGCGTCGGGATGCAGGTAGACGCCGCCGTCCGAGAACGAGTCGGGGGTGACGTTGACCACGCCCATGACGCTCGGCCGCGGAAAGCGCTCCTCGATCGGCTTGCGCGAAATCGACACCTCCGAATAATGGCTCTTCGTCGACGCCGGTCGCGGGCGTCGATCGCGAGTGCCATCATCCACCGGTGGTGCGGGAGGTGACCCAGGCGACAGCCGTCGTGGCCGACGCGGTCGAACGGCTCGTCCCGCAGCTCTCCCGTTCGGCAGGCCGCCCCGATCTCGACGCCGTGCTCGCCGGCGGAGCCGTGCGCCTGCTCGTGGCGGAGGACGAGTCGGGTGAGATCGTCGGGATGCTGAGCCTCGTGCTCTTCCACACGCCCAGCGGCGTCCACGCGCAGATCGAGGACGTCGTCGTCGACGCTGCGGCCCGCGGACTCGGTCTCGGCCGCGAGCTGACCGTCGAGGCGCTCCGCCTGGCGAAGGACGCCGGCGCACGGCATGTCGACCTGACCTCCCGCCCCTCACGCGAGGCGGCGAACGCGCTCTACCGCTCGCTCGGCTTCGTCGAGCGCGAGACGAACGCCTACCGCTACGAGCTCTGACCGGTGTCAGACACCTTCAAGGTGTCTGACACCTTCTCGCCCCCTAGCCCGCTTCGGGCTCGGGCGGCGGCGACATGGCGGCGCCCCCCGGGAGCGGGAACGGCCGCGGGCGCGGCAGCGGGCGCTTCTCGGGCTCGGTGGCCGGCGCGCTCGGCGGCTCCGTCGGCGCCTCGGGCGGGAAGACGGCCTCCGCGCTCTCACCGGCGAGCAGGCGCTCGAACTGATCCTTGTCGATCGTCTCGCGCTCGATCAGGATCTGCGAGATCCGGTGCAGGTCGTCGATGTGCAAGCGCAGCACCGAGAGCGCAAGGTCGTGCCCTTCCTCGATGATGCGGCGGATCTCGTCGTCGATCTCACGTGCGACCTCGTCGGAGTAGTCCGGCTCGGAGCCCATCTCGCGGCCGAGGAACGGCATGTCGTGGTTGCGGCCGAGCACACGCGGGCCGAGCTTCTCGCTCATCCCGTAGCGCATCACCATCGCCTTCGCCATCGACGTCACCTTCTCGATGTCGTTCGAGGCGCCGGTCGTGATCTCGTTGAAGACGAGCTCCTCGGCGGCGCGCCCGCCCATCGTCATCGCGATCTGCTCGAGCAGCGCCTGACGCGTCGTCAGGTAGCGGTCCTCGGTCGGCAGCGAGATCGTGAGCCCGAGCGCCTGGCCGCGCGAGACGATCGTGATCTTGTGCACCGGGTCGGTGTTCTCGAGGAAGTGGCCGACGAGCGCGTGGCCCATCTCGTGGTAGGCGGTGATCCGCTGCTCCTTCTCGGAGAGCAGGCGGGCCTTCTTCTCCGGCCCGGCGATCACGCGCATGATCCCCTCCTCGAGCTCCTCCTGCTCGATCACCTTCTTGCCGCGGCGCGCGGCGAGAAGCGCCGCCTCGTTGACGAGGTTGCGCAGGTCGGCGCCCGTGAACCCGGGCGTGCCGGCGGCGAGCGAGTCGAGATCGATCGCCGACGCGAGCGGCTTTCCCTTCGAGTGCACCTCGAGGATCTTGCGGCGGCCGTTCCGGTCGGGGCGGTCGACGACGATCTGCCGGTCGAAGCGACCCGGCCTCAGGAGCGCGGGGTCGAGGATGTCGGGCCGGTTCGTGGCGGCGATCAGGATGATGTTGTCCTTCATCTCGAAGCCGTCCATCTCGACGAGCAGCTGGTTGAGCGTCTGCTCGCGCTCGTCGTGGCCGCCGCCGAGGCCGGCGCCACGATGGCGGCCGACGGCGTCGATCTCGTCCATGAAGACGATGCACGGCGACGCCTGCTTCGCCTGCTCGAACAGGTCGCGCACACGGGAGGCGCCGACGCCGACGAACATCTCGACGAAGTCGGAGCCGGAGATCGAGAAGAACGGCACGCCCGCCTCGCCGGCGACGGCGCGCGCCAGGAGCGTCTTGCCGGTGCCGGGAGGCCCGTAGAGCAGCACACCCTTCGGGATCGAGGCGCCGAGCGCCTGGAACTTCTTCGGGTTCTCGAGGAACTCCTTGATCTCCTGGAGTTCCTCGACCGCCTCGTCGACGCCGGCGACGTCCTTGAAGCCGATCTTCGGCGAGTCCGGGGCCATCCGCTTGGCGCGCGACTTGCCGAAGCTCATCACCTTCGAGCCGCCGCCCTGCACCTGGTTCATGAGGAAGATCCAGAACCCGATCAGGAGCAGGAACGGCAGGAACGACCCGATCAGCGCCGTCCACGAGAAGCCGCCCGTCCCCTTGGAGTCCCAGTTCACGTGGGCCGCCTGCAAGTCCTGCTGGAAGGCGAGCTGCGCCTGGTCGGACGCATAGTGGACGGTGCTCTTCTTGCCGTCGTTGAGCGTCAACAAGACCGAGCGGTGGCTCGGGTCGAAGGTGGCCGACTGCACCTGGCCGGCCTTGACCTTGCCGATCGCGTCCGAGGTGGTCAGCTTCGTGCTCGAGTGACCCTTCGGGATCAGCGTCTGGCTGGCGAGCCAGACGAGCACGACGATCACGATGAGCGGGAAGAACGCGCTGCGGAAGAAACGGTTCACGTCAGTCTCGGATCAGAGTAGCCGAGTCCCGCCCCGTGGGGCTCCCGCGGAGGCCCCGTTTTCCCCGGGGCGCTCACGTCCCCTCCGGCATCAGATCCGGGTGCAGAATCCCCACGTATCTGAGATTGCGGTACCGCTCGGCGAAGTCAAGCCCATAACCGATCACGAAGCGGTTCGGGATCTCAAACCCGACGTAGCGCACGGGCACGTCGATCTCGCGCCGCTCAGGCTTCGTCAGGAGCGCGCAGATCTCCAGGCTGGCCGGGTCACGGGACTCGAGATTCCGCAGCAGATAGGAGAGCGTGAGGCCCGAGTCGATGATGTCCTCGACGACGAGGACGTGCCGGCCCTCGATGTTGATGTCGAGGTCCTTGAGGATGCGGACGACCCCCGACGAGTCGGTCGACGCGCCGTAGCTCGAGATCGCCATGAAGTCGATCTCGCACGGGACGGTCATCGACCGCATCAGGTCGGCCATGAAGAACACCGCCCCCTTGAGGACACCGACGAGCAGGAGCTCGCGCCCCGAGTAGTCGACGGAGATCTCGTGTCCGAGCTCGCGGATCCGCTCCTGCAGGCGCTCCTCGCCGATCAGGATCTCGCCGACCCCCCGCTCCAGCTCAGTCTGCGACACGGTGCGCGCTCACTCCCTCCAGCTCGACGATCCCGGGCACGGCGACGACCTCGTCGCCGCGGACGACGAGAGGCCAGCCTTCACGGTCGGAACGTGGGATCTTCGCGTCGACGAACACGTCCTGCACCTTCCTCGAGCGGCCGGCGAGCCGATCGCCCGGACGCCACCCCCGTACTCTAAGCCCTGGCAGCGTCGACTCGATGCGCCACGGCCCCCACTCGACCGGCCCGGCGAGCTCGACCGGCCCCGACTCGAGCCACAGCCGGTCGTGCTCGCGCACGGCCTGCACGCCGCCGCCGAGGTCGACGCGCTTCGAGCCGACCGGCGCATCGAGCAGCTCGGCAAGCGCCGGCGGCAGCGTCCGTCGTTCGTCCAGCACGCGCAGCATGTTCTCCCGCGCGGCCGGGTGGACGCGCTGCAGGAGCGGCACGACCTGCTCGCGGATCAGGCCGCGAACCGTGCCCGGGTTCGACGAGTCGACTCTCCACTCGAGCCCCCGCTCGCGGCAGAAGGCCTCGGTCTCCTCGCGCCACACGCAGAGGAGCGGCCGGACGACGCCGTCAGCGCGCCGAACCTCGATCCCCGAGGTCGTGCCGCGGGAAGCGAGCCGGTAGAGGATCGTCTCGACCTGGTCGGAGAGCGTATGCCCGGTCGCGCGCAGCCGGTCGGTGCGGAGGGAGTAGCGCAGCTCGCGCAGGTCGGCCTCGCTCGTTCCGCCCGGGCGGCGCACCACCTCCGCCCCGAGCCGCTCTGCGCAGAAGCGCGCGTCGGCGTCGGACTCCGCGTCGCGCAGCCCGTGGTCGACATGCAGGGCGGAGACGCGGTAGCCGAGCTCGCCGAGCGCGTAGTGGAGGCACGTCGAGTCGGCGCCGCCCGAGACGAGGCAGAGGACGTCCCCGCCCGGCTCGATCAGCTCGTGCCGGCGGACGTGGTCTTCGATGCGCGCGAGGAGATCCAGGGCGGAAGTTTGCCACCGCCGGCGCGCGAAGCGAGCTCGCCGGCGAGCCAGTAGCCGACCCAGGCGAGGAGGGCGAGTCCAAGGAACCTCCTCATCTAGAAGAGAACGCTCCGGTAGGAGAGCTCCTGCCGCATCCCGATCGACTCGTAGAGGGCGATCGCCGCCGGGTTGTCGGTGCGGACGAAGAGCGTGACGGCCGGCGTCGTCACGAGCAGCAGCCGGCAGAGATCGCGCAGCCCGCGCGCGGCGTTCCCGTGCCGGCGGGCGACCGGGTCGACCCAGACCTGGGCGACCTGGACGGCTTCGCCCGTCCACGCGGAGGCCTCGGCCTTGAAGAGGACGATGTCGTCCTCGAGCCAGACCCACGAGCGCCCCTCCTCGACCTGGGCGCGCGTGCGCCAGCGGAAGCCCTCGGCGTCGCGGGCGAGCGGGTCGATCCCGAGCTCGAGGCGGTGGGCGGCGGCGCAGGCGGGAAGCAGCCGCTCGACGTCGGCGGGCGTCGCCGGACGGAGGCCGGTGCCGCCCGGCTCCGGCGGCTCGCGGATGACGAACACCGGCTGGTGCGGCCTGTCCTCGCGCGGCTCCGGCAGGCTCGGCTGCGCCGCCCCCCACAGATCGCCGACCGCGCCTTCCTCGCCGATGATCATCCGCGCCCTTCCCGCCGCGGCGGCGGGAGCGAAGGCGCCGCAGCCCTCGCCCGAGGGCACGAGGTTCGCCCCGACGTGGCAGAGGCCGACGAGGCGCCCGGAGGTGCCCTCGAGGCCGGTGAAGCGGCCGAGCCCGGCCCGCGCGACGTCCTCGAGGAACACTCGCTCGATCGGGCTCTCGGCACAGAAGTCGAGCACCTGACCTCGGGTCGGCTCGATCACCTGCATCCCGCAATCCTCCTATAGCCTCAGCTGCCATGCCGATCCACGTTCGCGCCGAGCCGGGACAGTACGCGGAGGCTGTCCTGCTCCCCGGCGACCCGCTCCGCGCCCAGTACATCGCCGAGACCTACCTGGACGACGTCGTCCAGCGGAACGCCGAGCGCGGGCTCCTCGGCTTCACGGGTACGTACAAGGGCAAGCCGGTCTCCGTGCAGGGCACGGGGATGGGCTGCCCGGGCGCGACGATCGTCTTCGAGGAGCTCGTCCAGCTCGGCTGCAAGAAGCTGATCCGGGTCGGCACCTGCGGCGGCCTCCAGCCCCACCACGCGCTGGGCGACGTGATCGTCGCCCTCAGCGCGGTGCCGGCCGACTCGACGGCGATGCACCTCGTCGGCAACGAGCCGCACTGCCCCACCGCCTCGTGGCCGGTGATCCACGCCGCCGTTCACGTCGCCAAGGAGATCGGCCAGCAGCTGCACGTCGGCCCGATCGTCTCGAGCGACCTCTTCTACAACCCCGACGGAGGCCAGTACGAGCGCTGGTCGTCGCGCGGCGTGCTCGCGGTCGAGATGGAGGCTGCGGCGCTCTTCACGGTGGCCGCGATCCGCGGCGTCCAGGCCGGATGCCTCCTGACGGTCAGCGACATCGTCGTCGAGGGCGAGTTCAAGAGGATCACCGACGAGGAGCTGAAGGCGGCCGTCGACCGGATGACGCGCATCGCGCTCGACGTCGCCGTCGCCGACCATTAGCGCTCCGAGCCATACCGTCTTCCTCGTCAACCCGGCCTCGGACAACGGCCGCACCGGGCGACGCTGGCCGCAGCTCGCCCACCGGGCCGAGCAGCTCGGGCTCGTGGGCGACACGCTCTTCTCGGAGCGGCCCGGCCACCTGATCGAGCTCGCGCGGAGCGCGGTCGCCGGCGGCGCGCGGCTCGTGGTCGCGGTCGGCGGCGACGGGACGGTGAACGAGGTCGTGAACGGGCTGGCCGGCAGCACCGCGGAGCTCGCAACGATCCCGATCGGCACCGGCATGGACTTCGGCCGCACCTACGGCATCCCGACGCGGTTCGACGACGCCGTCCGGGTCGCCGTCGAGGGAGAGACGCGCACGGTCGACGCAGGGCTCGTCCGGTTCCGCAGCTGGCGCGGCGGCGAGGAGAGCCGCTTCTTCGCGAACGTCGGCTCGGTCGGGATGAGCGGCGCCGTGGCGCAGCGGGCGAACGGCATGTCGAAGGCGCTCGGCGGCCGCGCGACGTTCTTCTACGCCCTGACGCGCGTCTTCCTGTCGTGGCAGAACACGGAGGTGACGGTCCGGCTCGACGAAACCGAGCGCCGCGCGCGCATGCACGACGTGATCGTCGCGAACGGCGTCTGGCACGGCGGCGGGATGATGCTCGCTCCGGACGCCCGCCCCGACGACGGCCTCTTCGACGTCGTCCTGATCGGCGACGTCTCGAAGACCGACTTCCTCACCACCGCCCCGAAGATCTACAAGGGCAGGCACGTCGACCACCCGAAGGTCGAGGTGCTCCGCTCGGCCCGCGTCGAGGTCACCTCCGACGAGCACCTGCCGATCGAGGTCGAGGGCGAGCAGCCGGGGACGACACCGGCGGTGTTCGAGATCGTCCCCGGCGCGCTGCGTGTGCGCGTGCCCCGGGCCTGAGACTCAGGAAGCTGGTTCGCCCTGATCCGATCCAGTCGATGAACCAGGTTCCGCGGCGGCCTTGCGGCCGCCCCGCTTCGATTCGAGCTTCTCGACGCGCCCCTCGAGCTCGGCGATCCGGTTCTCCATCGCCTCGAGGCCGCGGACGCGCTTCGAGAGGTCGTCGACGCGGTCTCTCAGCTGCTGCCCGGCCTCGAGCAGCTTCGCGGCGGCCGGGTTCTGGGACGCCTTCTCGATCATCTCCTCGCCGAGCGAGGCCAGCTGGGACAGGGGGCTCTTCGACATGACGCTTCCTTTCGTCAGGCGTTGATTGTGACCGGCGTGCCCGCTGGGGCGAGCCTGAACACCCGCTCGAGCGTGCCGTTTCGAACCCTGATGCAGCCGTTCGAGACGGCGCGGCCGATCGACCACGGCTCGTCGGTGCCGTGGATGCCGATCGGGCCGCCCTGCGCCCAGCCGGTGAGGACGGTCGAGTAGGCGGACACGCCGAGCGCGGCCGGGCCGTACGGGCCGGCCGCGTCGGTCGGGACGAGCTTCTGATTCACGTAGTAGCGCCCGGTCGGCGTCGGGGTCACCGACGAGCCGACCGCGACCGTCGTCCGCAGCAGTACCCGGCCCGACCGGTAGAGCGTGAGGGTGCGCTTCGAGATGTCGACGACGATGCGCGTGGTCACGCGCGAGAGCGTGACCTCACGCGCCGGTACCCAGCCGGTGACGCCGTTCGGCTTGATCGGCAGCTGCACGCGGTACCAGGTCGGCCGGCAGTGGGCGTCGAGTCGCTCGGCCAGCGCCTCGAAGACCGTCGGATAGTCGTTGACGTTGCGGGCGCCGAACCGGGCGAGCACGGCGCCGCCCGGCCTCGCGTAGGCCACCGCCCCGTGCGCCGCCGCGGCGGCGAAGGCGATGCGCGCAGTGGCGAGGCTCTGCACCGTCCCGTCGTCGCAGCTTCGGCCGGGACGGTCCGTGTGCAGAGGCGACAGCACCGGTTGGCCCGCGCAGCCGGCGAGGACGAGCACTGACGCGGCGAGCAGCAGGCCTCTCATGTCCCTCGCCGAAACCGTACCGCGCAGTCCGCCGGTGTCGAGCGTACATTCGTTCGTATGCCGATCGTCGCGCACCTCGACCTCGACGCGTTCTTCGCCGCGGTCGAGGAGCTCGAGCGACCAGAGCTCCGCCGGGTCCCGCTCGTCGTCGGCGGCGACCCGCACGGCCGCGGCGTGGTGGCGACCGCGAACTACGTCGCCCGCGGGTTCGGCATCCACTCGGCGATGTCGGCGGCCGAGGCGCTGCGCCGGTGCCCGCAGGCCGTCTTCGTGCGGCCGCGGCACGCGCTCTACCGCGACTACTCACGCGAGGTGTGGTCGCACGTCCGCGAGATGGTGCCGACGGTCGAGCAGACAGGGATCGACGAGGGCTACCTCGACCTCGGCGAGGTCGCGCCCTCGTTCGACGACGCGCGTGCCCTCGCGGAGGCCGTCCGGGCGGTCGTGCGGGCGCGCACGCGGCTCTCCTGCTCTCTCGGCGTCGCAACGTCCAAGGTGGTGGCGAAGGTCGCCTCCGACCGCCGCAAGCCCGGCGGGCTGACGGCCGTGCGCCCCGGCCGCGAGGCCGCGTTCCTCGCGCCGTTCCCGATCCGGCTTCTTCCGGGCATCGGCCCGCGCGCCGAGGAGCGGCTGAAGGCGGCCGGCGTCACCGAGATCGGCGGGCTGGCGTCGCTGCCCGACGACGTGCTCGCGCGGACGCTCCCCGGCAAGGTCGGGCGCGAGCTCCGGGACCGCGCGCGCGGCGTCGACCCTCGGCCGCTCGAGGTCTCGGTCGAGCGGATCTCGATCTCGCAGGAGGAGACGTTCGCCCGCGACGTGGGCGACCCGGAACGGCTCCACGAGGAGCTCGAGCGGATGGCCGACCGGCTCGGCGAGCACCTCCGGGCGCGCGGCCAGGTGGCACGCACGGTGACGACGAAGGTGCGCTACCCGGACTTCGCGATCCGCACCCGCTCCACCTCGCTGCCCGTGGGGATCGACGACGCGCGGCGCATCGGCGAGCTCGCGTGCGCCCTGCTCGACCGGGCGCTCGCCGACCGTTCCGGGCCGTTGCGCCTGGTCGGCGTCGGCGTCTCAGGGCTCGAGGAGCATCTGCAGCTGAGCCTCAGCGACGGCTGAATTGCCACCTGAATTGTCACCCATTCGACGAAAAAACTCCCCAAATTGCGGAGATCTGCCGATTATCCTTGTGATGCGATGAACATGCGGCCCTCACCAGGTCACGAGCACGTCGCCGTGGTGGTGCACGTCGTGCTGCAGAAGGCGGGCGTCCCGTACGAGGTCGAGCGGCAGGTCTGTCGAGACTGCAGCGCCGTCCTCGACGAGCGACCCGTCAAGCGCGCGGCGGCGTAGCCCCGGCGAGGCTCCCCGTCAGGGCTCCCGAGTAGGCTCGGGGCCGTGTCTCGCGTCGCCCTGCTCGTCCCCCTTGCTGCGCTGCTCGTCGCCTGCGGCTCGACCAAGACCGTCGTCCACACGGTCACCGTGACGCGGACGACGCCGGCGACGATCGCCTCGGGCGACCAGCGCATCTATGGCCGCATCCGGACGGTCACCCGCAGCCCCGGCGGGTACGAGCTCGGGTTCGACCCGGCCTGGTTCCTCTCCGGCGTCACGGCGAACGCTGCGGCTGCGGCGGATCAGGGAGTCCAGTGCGAGCCGACCGCCTGCCCGGCCGTCCCGAACGACAACCTCGTCGTCGACGAGAGCAACCGCGTGTACGTCTACCTCCTGCCGGCGGACGTGCGCGGCACGGTGCTGACATCCTCGTCGACCGGCTTCCACGAGACACCCGTGACGGCCGCGCAGCTGGCGCAGCTCGTCGCCGGCACGGGCGCGCTACACCTCTTCGAGCCCCTCTCGAGCGGGGTCTGGCTGAACGTCCACATCGACACCGTCCGCTCGTTCGCCCAGGAGTACGTGCCCTAGGCGCGCGAAGACCGGGCCGGCGTCGGCGTGGAGGACCAGGGTCGCCCTGGCGTCGTACGACGTCGGCTCGCGGTTGACGATCGCGAGGCGGCCGCCGTGCCGGAGCGTCTCCTCGGGCAGCCCGGCAACGGGCCACACCTGGAGCGAGGAGCCGACAACGATCAGGAGCCCCGCCGTCGCGGCGAGCTCGACCGCACGCTCGAGCGCCGCGGCCGGCAGCAGCTCGCCGAACATGACGACATCCGGCTTCAGCACCGAGCCGCACGCCTCGCAGCGCGGCAGCGGCAACAGCTGCACGACGCGCTCGCGCGTCTCGACGCGCGCGCAGGCGGGGCAGCTCGCCGAGGCGAGCGAGCCGTGTACCTCCACCACCACCTGTGAGCCCGCGCGCGCGTGCAGCCCGTCGACGTTCTGCGTGATCACCGCGTCGACGAGCCCCGCCGCCTCGAGCGCCGCCAGCACGCGATGGGCGGGATTCGGCTCGACGCGCTCGAGAACACCGAGCCGACGCCCGTAGAACTCCCAGACCCGCTCCGGGTCGCGGCGGAAGCCGTCGATCGAGGCGACCTCCATCGGGTCGTAGCGCGCCCACACGCCGCCCGCACTGCGGAAGTCGGGCACGCCGCTCTCGGTGCTCACCCCGGCGCCGGTCAGCGCGACGCACGGCTGAGCGCTGCGGACGAGTTCTGCGAGCATGACGGCCTCGTGCACGGCTACGGCTTCTCCACTCCGATCCGCGTCCGGTTCGCCGAGACGGACGCCCAGGGCATTGCCCACAACGCAAGCTATCCCGTGTGGTTCGAGGTCGCCCGCGTCGCCTACCTCGAGGAGCACGCGGGCGGCTACCAGCGGTTGCGCGATCTCGGGCTCGAGGCCCTCGTCCTCGAGACGCACATCCGTTATCTGCAGCCGGCCCGCTTCGACGACAAGCTGGTCGTCCACGCCCGCTGTGTCGACGTCCGGGGCGCACGCTTCCGCTACGAGTACGTCGTCGAGCGCGACGGAGCCCTCGTTGCCGACGGCTGGACCTCGCACGCCACCGTCGACGCGGTCAGCTTCCGCCCCACCCGCATCCCCGACTGGCTGCGGGAGGCGATCAGTGCGGCCGAAGGCCCGACGTCGCCGGCGGCATCGACGGGATGACCGCCGTCGTCGTCGTAGTCGTCGTGGTCGTTGCGGGCTTCTTCTTCGACTTCGGCTTCGCCTTCGGCCCGACCCGCACGATCTTCGGCTCCGCCCGGTAGCTCGAGTACCAGGTCTGGTCGGAGAGCAGCTTCCCGGAGGGCGAGTAGACCTTGCGCTCGACCGAGGTCGACTGGGCGGGCACGCCGGAGTCGTCGACCTCGACCTGCCCCGGCTTGAGCGTCGCGTCGACGGTCTTCTGCACCGGCGGCGGCGCAACGACCCGGAGCGGCGCCGCGACCGTCTCGATGCGGCGGTGCTGCGGCGTCCCGTAGAGGCCGACCGTGAGCGACGACGGGCCGACCCACGTCCGCAGGAGCAGCCAGTGGCCGGTGTCGTTGACGAACTTCAGGTCGATGTCGGGGTAGTCGACGGTGGCGTCGCGTCCGAGCGGGTAGTGCGAGATGTAGAGAGCGTGGTTCGTGCGTGCGGTGATCGGCAGCCCGGCTTCGTACGCCGCGTTGAACACGGTCGTCGAGACCTGGCAGATGCCGCCGCCGAGGCCGGTCTGGAGCTCGCCGTTCACGATCACCGGCGCCTCGAGGAAGCCCTTCGCGGCGGTGCGCTCACCGGTCGTGCCGTTGAACGAGAACGTCGCGCCCGGCGCGATCAGCGCGCCGTCGACGAGGTGGGCGACGAGCTGCACGTTGTGGATGCGGTTCGGGTCGCCGCCGTAGAACGTCTCGTACGTGCCGACGGTGCCGGTGATGCCCATCGCCACTGCCTGGGCGGTCGAGCGGGTCGGCTGGGCGTCCGCGACCGCGAGCGGCGCGACCCGATGGCCGACGGCACGCTGGGCGGCCGCGGCGATGCGGGCGGCCGACCGCGGCACGTCGAGCTCCACCCCGGGGCGCGCCGGGACGACGCGCACCGAGGAGCCGGAGACGGCGAACGTCGCGTCGTGCGGCGCACGGTCGAGCTGCTTCGCGAGCCGCTTGAAATAGCCGTCGGCGACAGGCCCGGAGAAGCGCAGCGTGGTCAGGTCGAGCATCGTCGCGATCCGCCAGCGCGGGAGGCGCAGCCGGGTCGGCCCGACGGTCATCGTCACGGGTGCGGACACCATCTGGGTCGCGGTGCGCTGCGCGGTGACGAGCGAGGCGACGGTGACGCTCGGCTGCCGTGCGACGATCGGCAACGCCACCGGCCGCCGCGAGAGCGACGAGAGCGACTCGACGAGCAGCGCTTTCGCCCCCACCCGGTCGAGGCTCCGCCCGGCCGAACCGGAGGCGATCGTGATGTGCAGGCCGCGCCGCACGAGCCTCGCGTTGCGCTCCGGGATCGCGACCGCACGCGAGATCGACGCGAGCTCGGAGTCGAGACCGGGGTCGTAGACGCGCACGGGCGGCGAGATGTCCTGCGGGAAGAGCTCGAGGGCGATCCGGCGGTAGCCGCGGACGAGCTCGAGGCCGCCGCCCTGCCGCTGGGCGGCCGCCACCGCGGCGGCCCAGTCGACGGTGACGCCGAACGACGACGGGACGATCCTGAACTCCTTCCCGGCGCCGACGAACGTCACCGGGGTCGACGCGACCGCCGCGAACCGGCGGTCGAGCAGCTTCGTCGCCTCGGACGGGGACAGTCCTCCGACGGCGATCCCGGCGATCCGCGTGCCCTCGGCGAGCCTGGTCGGCGAGCCGGCGAAGAAGAGCGGGACGACGACGATCGGGATGCCGACGACGAGTGCGAGGATGCCGATCCGGGTCCAGGGCCGGGACCACGCGGAGGCGCGGCGGCGGGAGACGACCGGCGAGGAAGCGGCCACGGCCGCCCCATCCTAGCCATGGTCTGAATGGATCAGTTCAGAACACGAAGAGCTCGACGCCGCCGGAGACGTTCAGCTCGATGCCGGTGATGTAGGCGGCGAGGTCGGAGCAGAGGAAGGCAATCGCGTTCGCGATGTCCTGAGGATCGCCGGGTCGCTTGAACACCGTGCGGTTCGCGATCCGCTCGTTCATCGCGGGGTTCGACATGTGGAACGCCTCGGTGCCGATGATCCCGGGCACGATCGCATTCACGGTGATCCCGTGGCGGCCGCCCTCCATCGCGAGCGTCTTCGTCAGGCCGAGCAGGCCTGCCTTGGTCGCCGAGTACGACGCCTGGCCGAAGCCGCCGAGCGTCCCGGCCACCGAGGCCATGTTCACGATGCGCCCCCACTTCCGCTCCTTCATGTGCGGCCAGACCGCCTGCGCGCAGTTGAACGCGCCGGTCAGGTTGACGCGGAGGTCGCGCTCCCAGAGCTCCGGGCTCTGGTCGTGGAACTGACCGACGTGGTCGAGCGTGCCGGCATTGTTGACCAGGATGTCGACGGAGCCGAGCTCGTCGACCGTGCGGGCGACTGCGGCGGCGACCTGCTCGCGGTCGGTGACGTCGCACTTGAGCGCGAGGGCGCGCCGCCCGAGCCCGCGGATCTCCTCGGCGGCCGACTCCGTGCCCACGAGCCCCTGCTGGCGGGCGACCGTGGCGAGCGGCCCGTACGCGTCGGTCTCCTCCGAGAGCTCCGACTCGACGAGGAGGTCGGCGATCACGACGTCGGCGCCGGCGCGCGCGAGCGTCAGCGCATCGGCGCGGCCGAGGCCGCGCGAGCCGCCCGTGACGAGCGCGACGCGGCCGGAGAGATCGAGCTCGATCGCCACTACAGCGCGAGCCTACCCGCGGGGCAGGAAGATCTCCTTGGCGATCACGAGGCGCTGGATCTGCGACGTGCCCTCATAGATCTGGAACAGCTTCGCGTCGCGCATCAGCTTCTCGACCGGGTACTCCTTCATGTACCCGTACCCGCCGAACACCTGCACCGCGTCGGTGGTCACCTTCATCGCGGTGTCGGCGGCAAAGCGCTTCGCGAACGACGAGTGCAGCGTCGCCCGCTCGCCGCGGTCGATCAGCCATGCGGCCTGCCAGGTCAGGAGGCGCGAGGCCTCGATCTCGGTCGCCATGTCGGCGATCATGAAGTTGACGCCCTGATGCATCGCGATCGGGACGTCGAACGTCACACGCTCCTTCGCGTACTCGACCGCGAGCTCGAACGCCGCCTGTGCGACGCCGACCGCGCCGACGGCGGTGCCCGGGCGCGTGAAGTCGAGCGTGCGCATCGCGATCTTGAATCCTTCGCCCTCCTCGCCGATGCGGTTGGCGGCCGGGACAACGGCGTCCTGGAGCGCGAACGCCGAGGTGTCGGTGGCGCGCTGGCCCATCTTGTCGAGGTGCTGCTCGATCGTCACGCCCGGCGTGTCCATCGGGACGACGAAGGCCGAGATCCCGCGATGGCCCTTCGAGGGGTCCGTCTTCGCGAAGACGACCGCCCAGCTCGCGTAGCCCGCGTTCGTGATGAAGGTCTTCGAGCCGTTGAGGACGTACTCGTCGCCGTTGCGGACGGCCGTCGTCTTCAGGCGCGCGACATCCGAGCCCGCGTCGGGCTCGGAGAGCGCGAACGAGCAAAGGGTCGGCTCGTCGAGAAGCGGCGCCAGGAAGCGGCGCTTCTGCTCCTCGGTGCCGGAGGCAATCAGCGGCCCGGAGCCGAGCCCGTTGCCGCAGATCGAGGTGCCGATCCCGGAGCAGCCCCAGTTCAGCTCCTCGCCGACGAGCATGCCGTCGAACGCGCTGAGCCCGAGACCGCCGAGCTCGACCGGGACGTGCAGGTTCATCAGGCCGACCTCGTGCGCCTTCGCGATCACCTCCACCGGGTGCCGCATGGCGACGTCGTGCTCGGCGGCAACCGGCCGGATCTCCTTCGCCGCGAACTCGCGTGCGAGTGCGCGGAGCTCCTTCTGCTCGTCGGTGAGGGCGAACGAGACCCCGCCCGTGACGGCCTCCTCGATCGCGGCCATGCTCTCGCTCCTTTGCCCGACTGGGCCTGTTGATTGACTGGTCAGTCAGGGACTGTACCGATGCAGGAGGGCCGCGCGGCGACGGTAGTCTGCGCGCATGGACTTCGAGCTGACCGACGAGCAACGGCTGATCCAGGACACCGTTCGCGCGTTCGTGGACGAGCGCGTCCTGCCGGTCGCGATCCAGAACGACATCGACCACAAGCTCGATCTCGAGCTGATCGAGGGCATGGCCGAGCTCGGGATCCTGGGCATCGTCATTCCCGAGGCGTACGGCGGCGCCGGTCTCGATTTCGTCTCCGAGGCGCTTGCCTGCGAGGAGATCGAGCGCGGCGAGGCGGCCTTCCGCACCCTGATCTCGGTGCACGTGGGGCTGAACTCGCTCTCGCTGCTCGCCTACGGCACGGAGGAGCAGAAGCAGCGCTGGCTCGCGCCTCAGGCGCGCGGCGAGAAGCTCGCGTGTTTCGGGCTCACCGAGCCCGGCGCCGGCTCCGACGTCGCCTCGATGCGGTCGACCGCGCGGCGCGAGGGGGACGTCTACGTGCTCAACGGGCAGAAGAACTGGATCTCGTACGCGTCGGTCGCCGACCATGCGCTCGTCTTCGCGAAGACCGATCCGGAGGCGAAGCACAAGGGGATCAGCGCATTCGTGCTCGAGAAGGGGATGAAGGGCTTCACGAGCCGCGACACAGAGCACAAGCTCGGCATCTGGGCGGGCTCGACCGGCGAGCTCTTCTTCGAGGACGTCGAGGTGCCGGCCGAGAACCTGATCGGCGATGAGGGTCAGGGCTTCGAGATCGCCATGCACTCGCTCGACCACGGCCGTTTCACGGTGGCCGCCGGGGCGTGCGGCGTCGTGCGCGCGTGCCTCGAGCAGTCGGTCGGCTACGCCCGCGAACGGGAGACGTTCGGGCAGGCGATCGGCCGCTACCAGTTCGTCCAGGACATGATCGCGAAGATGGTGCTGGGCTACGAGACCTCGAAGCTCCTCGTCCTGCAGGCCGCCTGGATGAAGGACAGCGGCCGGCGGTCGACGCGCGAGACGTCGCTCGCGAAGTGGCATGCCACCGAGTCGGCGTTCGAGGCGGCGCACCTCGCGATCCAGGTTTTCGGCTCGTACGGCTACTCGGCCGAGTACGGGATCGAGCGGTACTTCCGGAACGCGCGCGCGCCGATCATCTACGAGGGGACGACGCAAATCCACAAGCTGATGCAGGCCGAGCACGCTCTCGGCTACCGGCGATTGAACGGCCGCAGCGGCGACGTCTCCCCCGTCTGCTCGTGGGCGCCCGCGCTGGCGCCGGTGCAAGCCCCGGCGTAGGTCGCCGAGCACCTCTCCGCCCAGCAGCTCCCCTCCAAGCCATGGCCATTCCTGGCGCGACGCGCAGAGGTTGGCGCGCAGCGGGTTGTCGAGGACGTACGCACACGCCGCCTCCAGGTGCTCGTCGGTCTCGACGACGGTGGCATGGAAACGCCCCTGGAAGAGGTGGCCGACCCGGTCGTGGCGGTGGTTGAACGCCTGGGCGTAGCGGAAGCCGAGGAGGTGCATGCCGCGCGAGAGCCGCTCGAGCTCGGTCGTGACCACGAGGTGGAAGTGGTTCGGCATGTGGCAGAACGCGAGCAGGCTCCAGCCGAACCGGCGGGATGCGCGACGAAGGAGCGTGCTGAAGAGGCGGTGGTCGGCGTCGTCCGCGTAGATCGCCTGCCGTGCGACGCCGCGGTTCGTCACGTGGTAGCACCCGGCGGGCGGAAGATCGGAGCGCGGCTTGCGTGCCATCGCCTCCACGGTAGGGCGGCGAACGCGGTCCCGCATCGGCGCTCCCGGACGTGCCCGCGGGGGCCGTGTCCGCTCGCGTCGCGTCCGGGGACTGTCCCTACGCGCGGCGACGAGACGCGCCGACGACCGGGGACAGTCCCCCGTCATGGCCGCTCGGGACCTGTCCGGGGACTGTCCCCGGTTAGGACCCTGGCGACGGTTCGGCGGAGGGCGCCTCGCCTTCGAGGTACTCGACGGCGTCGCCGAGGCAGAACAGCTTGCCGGGCGGCCACGCGCCGACCTTCTCCGAGTCCGGGTAGACCGCCGTCGCCACCGCGAGCCGGTTCGACCACAGCGCGACGCGCACCGTCTCCTCGGTGCCGTTCGTGACCTTGTGGGCGCCCTGCTCTCCGGCCGGGAAGAACGCACAGTCCCACGGCCCGAGCTCCTGCTCGCCGTCCGGCGTCCTCAGCGTCGGCCGCCCCACGAGCACGAGCAGCCACTCCTCCTCTCCCGTCTCGTAGTGGTAGGGACAGATGCTCTGCCCGGGTGCGAGCTTGTACACCGACAGGCCGAGCTGCTCCGCGCCCCACCCGGGCCCGAGCCGCGCGCTGCCGGACACGTACCCCGGAGGATCGTCCTCGTCGTAGCTCACCTCGACGTCGAACAGGTTCACGCCTCACCCTCCCAGTAGCCGACCTCGTCCCCGAGTCGGCCGCGATGCAAGAACCCCGGGCCGGAGAGCTTGAACTTGCCGCTGTCCGGATAGACGCAGGCGTCCCCGTACGCCGCGACGCTCGACGGCATCGCAAACCGCGCGACCTCCTCGCCGTAGTTCCGGACCGCGTGCGCACCCGCCGCGCCCGCGGGGAAGCACGCCACGTCGCCCGCTCGAAGCGCCCGCTCGCCCTCCGGCGTCCGCAGGGTGAGCTCGCCGGTGACGACGATCAGCCACTCTTCCTCGTTCAGCTCGAAGTGATACGGCCACGTCGCCTGGCCGGGCTCGACCTCGTAGACGCTGCAGCCGGTCAGTTGCGCACCGACCTCGGAGCTCACCGACCGCATCGAGAAGGCATGCCCCGCGGGTGCCGGCTCACGCGGCGGCGACAGCTCGAGTGCGAGCAGGTTGAAGACGCGACTCATGCTGCGAGACCCGCTCGTGCGACGTCGACGACCGTCGCCACCGCCCGGTCGACGTCCTGCTCGTCGCCCGGCAGCTGCCCGAGCACCCACGCCGTGAGGATCTCCTCGAGCGCCCCGTAGAAGACCCACGCCGCGAGCCGCGCGTCGCAGCCGGCCCTCACGTCGCCCCGCTCGCCCGCCGCCGCGATCATCCGCTCGAGCGCGAGGAAGACGCCGCCGAGCTCACCAACGCGGCTCCCGACCTGCGGGCTGCGGCCGACCTCGCGCACGAGGACCCGGATCAGGT
This sequence comes from uncultured Thermoleophilia bacterium, assembly GCA_963840365.1. Classification (GTDB taxonomy): domain Bacteria; phylum Actinomycetota; class Thermoleophilia; order Gaiellales; family Gaiellaceae; genus PALSA-600. The sequence goes on from CAWIYQ010000001.1 coordinate 259,673, forward strand.
CGGGCGAGACGAGCCACGAGCCGAGGTAGATCCGCGCGAAGCGCCGCAGCTGCTCCTCGAGCGGGGCACCCGACGCCTCGATCCGCTCCGTGTCGGTTCGCAGCAGCTGCCACGTCTCGCCGACGATCGTCTCGAGCACCTCGTCCTTCGAGCGGAAATAGTGGTACAGGAGCCCGTGCGCGACACCCGCCTCGACGGCGATGTCGCCGACCCGCGAGGCGTGGAAGCCCTTGCGCGCGAACACCGCGATCGCAGCGTCGAGTAGCTCCCTCCGGCGATCAACTGCGTGAACCGGCATCCCCACCGCAGGATAATCGGCCCGATGCAGCCGCTCGCCGGTCTCCTCGTCGCCGACCTCTCCCGCTACCTGCCCGGCCCGTTCGCAAGCCGCGAGCTCCTCCGCCTCGGTGCCCGGGTCGTGAAGATCGAGCCGCCGGAAGGCGATCCTGTCGCTGCGACCTCGCCCGGCGCCTATCGCACGCTGAACGCCGGCAAGGAGATCGTCACCTGGGATGCCCGCCGCGACCCTGCGCCCGAGATCCTCCGGGAAGCCGACGTCGTGCTCGACGGCTTCCGCCCCGGCGTTCTCGAACGACTCGATCTACCGACCCGGCCCGACGCGATCGTCTGCTCGATCACGGGCTTCGGGGGGACAGGCCCCCGTTCGGGCCACGCGGGCCACGACCTCAACTACCTCGGCTACGCGGGAGCGCTCGCCGACACGGCGCCCGCCCTGCCCCCGGTTCAGATCGCCGACCTCGGCGCCGGCGCGCAGGCCGCGGTGATCGAAGTGCTCGCTGCGCTCGTCCACCGCGACCGCACCGGCGAGGGCGCGCGCATCGTCATCTCGATGACGCACGGCGCGCACCGGTTCGTCGCCCACCGGCTCGCCGGCGAACCGGTGCCGCGGCTCCTGACCGGCGGCGTCGCCTGCTACCGGATCTACGAGACCGCCGACGGCCGGCATCTGACGGTGGCCGCGCTCGAGCCGCGGTTCTGGCGGAACCTCTGCGAGCTCCTCGACCGGCCGGAGCTGGTCGACCGCCAGTTCGAGCCGGAGCTGCCCGAGCTCGCGGCGCTCTTCCGCTCGCGCACGCTCTCGGAGTGGCTCACGCTGCTCGAGGGGGCCGACACGTGCGTCGGCCCGGTGCTCACCCTGAGCGAGGCAGCAGCCGAGCTGGGCTGAGCGTCAGGCCGGCAAGCCGGCCGTGCGCGTGCCAGAGACCGAGCATCAGCAGGCAGCAGGCGCCGGCGACGATCGACAAACCTTGTGCCGCGACCCCGAAGGCGACCGCCTGCTCGGTGTGGACGCCGGACGAGGCAAGGATCGCCGCACCGGCTCCGGCCTGCACGACGGCGCCGGCCGGAGCGACCGGCAGCACCGCCGACGCCGAGGCGGCGCAGACGAACGAGAGCGCGAGCGCGAAGTCCGCATCGAGACCCACGGCCGCGAGCAGGACGAAGACCGCCACCGTGCGCAGTACCCACGAGGCGGTCACTCCGAGGGCGGCGAGCGATGCCTGCCGGAGCGGCATGACGTGCTCCGCGACGAAGCGGGCGACCCGGAAGCGGGAGACCCACTCGCTGCGCGCGAGCCGCGGCAGCGACGCGATGACTACCGCCGACGCAATGCCGGCGACCGCGACGACGATCAATCCGGCCTCGAGCCAGCCGGCGACGCCCGCGATGCCGGCGGCGACGGAGGCGAGCGGTGCCAGCGCCACGCTGTCGAGGAGGCCGAGCACGAAGATCGAGAGGGCGACCGCGCCGATGCTCACGCGCCGACGTCGGCAGCGGCGGACAACGGCGACCCGAAGCACCTCGTCGCAGCGCCCCGGCAGGGCGATGCCGCCCACCGACGCTGCGCCGCCGGCGGCGGCGAGAGTCAGCATCGCCGGCCGCGACTCACCGGCGAAGAGGCGCTGCCAGCCCCAGGCCTTCGCGGCGTACGAGACGAACGTGATCACGACCGCAAGCGCCACGAGCCACGGGTTCGCGTGCCGGAGAGGCCAGCCCGACGCGGCGAAGTGGCGCGCGACGAGCAGCGCGGTGATGAGACCCACACCGACGAAGAGAAGGTTGAGGGAGCGCTTCTGCCGCAGCACCGCTCTCGGGTTATCGGTGTCAGGTGTCCGAGCTGTCTTCCCCCGGGCGGGGGAGCAACCGCTCGCCGAGCCCGCCGAGCGCGCGCGTGAGCTCGCTCGGGATGACCCACACCTTGTTCGCATCGCCCTGCGCGATCTGTGGAAGCACCTGGAGGTACTGGTAGGCCAGGAGCTCCTGGTCGGGCTTGCCCTCGTGGATCGCCGCGAACACCGTCGAGATCGCCTGCGACTGCCCCTCGGCCGCCAGGATGGCCGACTGCTTCTGCCCCTCGGCCTTCAGGATCGCCGCCTGCTTCTCGCCCTCGGCCTGGAGGATCGCCGCCTGCTTGACGCCTTCGGCCTGCAGGATCGCCGCGCGCTTTTCGCGGTCGGCGCGCATCTGCTTCTCCATCGTGTCCTTGATCGAAGCCGGCGGGTCGACCGCCTTCAGCTCGACCCTGTGGATGCGGATGCCCCATTTGCCGGTCGCGTCGTCGAGGATGCCGCGCAGCTGGTCGTTGACGGAGTCGCGGGAGGTGAGCGTCTGCTCGAGGGTCATCCCGCCGATCACGTTGCGCAGCGTGGTCACCGTCAGCATGTCGATCGCGTTGACCGGGTTCTGGATCTCGTACGTCGCCGCCTTTGGGTCGGTGACCTGGAAGTAGATGACCGAGTCGATGTTGACGACGAGGTTGTCCTGGGTGATCACCGGCTGCGGTTCGAACGACAGCACCTGCTCGCGCAGGTCGAGCAGCGGTTTCACCCGGTCGACGAACGGGACGACGATCGTGAGCCCGGGTGTGAGCGTCCGCGAGTACCGCCCCAGCCGTTCGACGACCCCGGCACGTGCCTGCGGGATCACCCGCACCGTGCGCCACAGGGTGACCAGCACCAACAGCACGAGCACGGCAAGCACGATCAGCGCAACCATGGGGCCTCCTATCCGGCCACGAGGGCGGTGGCGCCCTCGATCTTGACGACATCGACCGTCGCGCCCGTCTCGAGCACCTCGTCGTCGAGGTACGTGCGGGCCGACCATTCCTCGCCGCCGATTCGCACGCGCCCCCCGTGCATGTCGACCCGGCTCGTGACCAGCGCCTTGCGACCGACGAGAGCGTCGACGCCAGTGCGCGAGAGCGCGGGCAGGCGCACATGACGGCGCGCGATCGGACGGAGAACGAGGAGCGAAGCGAGCCCGCCGACGATGAAGACGATCGTCGACCCGACGGCGCCGGCACCGAGGCCGGCGGCGAGCGCCGCGGCGGCCGCGGCGAGCGCCAGGGGCCCGAGGAAGAACAATCCCGGGGTGAGCAGCTCGCCGATCGCGAGCGCCACGGCGATCACGACCCAGACGATCACAGTCATCGACGTCGAGCTTAGTCCAGCGCCAGCAGCCGGAGGAGCCCGGCGAGCCCGGTGATGCGCTCCTCGCCCGGGTAGCGGCCTTCGCGGTCGAGCAGCACGGCCCGCATCCCGACCGCACGGGCGCCGTTCACGTCGTCCTCCAGCGTGTCGCCGATCATCACCGCCTCGTCCGGCTCGACGGCCAGCAGCTCGAGCATGCGCCTGAAGATCGTCTCGTGCGGCTTCGTCTTGCCGTGGGTTCGGGACGTGAGCACGGCGTCGACTTCGAGCCCGTGATGGCGGACGAACTCGTCCAGGTCGCGCGCGGTGTTCGAGAGCAGCCCGACACGCAGCCCGCGCGCCCGCACGGCGGCGAGCATCGGCAGCGCGTCGTCGTACAGCTCGAAGTGGTGCGCATGGACCCAGGCGCGCTCCATCTCGTGGGCGGCGGCGTACGTGTCGCCGACGCCGCCCATCCCCTCGATGATCCGCTGGGTGAAGAGCACCCAGATCTCCTCGTCGTGGTCCAGCTCGGGATGCCGCTTGAGCGCACCGAGCGCCGCCCGGCGCGCGTCGTCGTAGCGAGTCGGGTCGAGCGTCAGCCCGTGCCGCTCACCGAGGCGCCGGTAGCCGTCCGGGCCGAGATCCGGGCCCGGCTTGGCGATCGTGTAGTCGACGTCGAAGACAACGGCTCGCAGCACGACGCCGACGATAGCCTCCGCCGGTGACCGCACCCCGCCTCGGGACGATGGCGGCGTTCTCGAGCCGCGACTTCCGCCTCCTGTGGGCGGGCCAGACGATCTCGTTCACCGGCGACGCCGCGTTCGTCGTCGCGCTCGGCTGGCGCGTGACGGAGCTCACCGGCAAGGTCGGGACGCTCGGCTTCGTGCTGGCGCTCGAGTCGCTCGCGATGCTCCTGACACTGCTCCTGGGAGGCGTGCTCGCCGATCGGTACCCGCGCGCGCGGCTCATGATCGGCTCCGACCTGGCGCGCGCCGCCGTGCTGGCGGTGTTCCTCACGATCGACCTGACGGGCAACCTCTCGCTCACCGCGGTGCTCGCCCTCGCCGCCGTGTTCGGAGCTGCCGACGGCTTCTTCCAGCCGGCGTTCGGCGGAATCGTTCCGCTCGTCGTCGAGCAGCCGATGCTGCCGTCTGCGAACTCGTGGATCGGCGTGGCGCGGAACGGCAGCGCGATCGCCGGCCCGGCTCTTGCCGCCCTCCTCTACGGCACCACCGGGCCGTCGGTGGTGTGGGCGATCGAGTGCGCCTCGTTCCTCGTCTCCGCAGCGATGCTGTCCGCCGCACGCCCGCGACGGCTCGAGGCCACGGCCCGAGAGGGTATCGGGCGCGAGCTCGCGACCGGCTTCCACTACGTGATGTCGGTGCCGTGGATCTGGACCGGGATCGCGGCGGCGACGGTGATTCTCATGGTGGCGATGGCGCCGTTCACGGCGCTGATGCCGCGCGTCGTCCAGGACCATTACCACCGGGGCGTCGGCGCGTACGGGCTCGTCTTCAGCGCGCTCGCGGCCGGCATGGTGGCCGGCTCGCTCACGTGGGCGAAATGGCATCCGACGCGCCGGCGGGTGATCATCTGCTTCGCCGCCTTCGGCATCAACGATCTCGGGATCATCGTGCTCGCCCTCACCCCGTGGTACCCGCTCGGACTTGTCGCCGCGGTCTGGCGTGGGTTCTGGATCGGGATCGGGATCGCGTCGTGGACGACGCTCCTGACCGAGCTCGTGCCGGAGCACCTGCTCTCGCGCGTCTTCTCGTTCGACTTCTTCGGCTCGCTCGGGCTGACGCCGGTCGGCTATGCCCTCGCAGCCGTCGTCGCCACCTCGGTCGCACCGACGACGATCCTGGCGGCCGGCGGGGCTGCGGGGGCGCTCCTGTGGTTCGTCCCGCTCCTCTGGCGGCCCGTCCGCAGCGCCGCCTGACCCCGCCGCGCGGGCCACGGCCGGCGGAGCCACGTCCGGGGACTGTCCCCGCGCGCGCGAGAGCCCGCGGTCGGGCGGGCTCTCGCTGTGATGCTCATCGGGGTGCCCAGATTCGAACTGGGGACCTCTCCGACCCGAACGGAGCGCGCTACCAGGCTGCGCCACACCCCGAACGCCGCTACAGGGTAGCGTGAGCGCAGAAATCGAGCACGGCCCGCGCGCACACCTCCGGCCGCTCCCCGATCAGCAGATGGCCGCAGTCGGCGACGATGCGCAGCGGTGCGCCGAGCCGGCGCGCGTACTCGAAGCCGTCCTCGACCGGCACCTGCCGGTCACGGGCGCCGAAGAGGACGAGCGAGGGACAGCGCACCCGCTCGAGGAATGCGCGCGGGTCGTCGCGTGCGAGTGCGAGCCCGGCGCCGAGCGCGTCCGCGTGCAGGCGAGGACCGCGCAGGAACCCCTCCACCGCCCGCCCGCTGAGCACGTCGGGATTCGACACCTCGAGCCCGCCGAAGACGAGGCGCCTCAGTCGTGCGGAGCGGGCGATTCGGTCGACATACCGGCCCGCGACCCGTGCCGGCTGGACGAGCCCCGTGAGGGCGATCGACGCTTCGGAGATCCTCGTCGAGCTCGAGATCCCGGCCGGGGCGGCGAGGACGAGCCCCGAGATGAGCTCCGGATGCCGCTCGGCCAGCCGGAGCGCGACCACGCCGCCCATCGAGTGGCCGAGCACCGGCAGCGGCCCGGTGAGGAGGGCGGCGACGGCATCGGCCAGCCCCGACATGCTGACGGCGGGGAGCGGCGCAGAGGCGCCGTGCCCGGGGAGATCGGGGATCAGGAGGCGCCTGCCGGCGAGGCGCGGCGCGAGCTCCGTGAAGTTCCAGGCGGAGCCGCCGAATCCATGCAGGAGCAGGAGCGGCGGCCCGTCCCCGCCTTCGAAGAGCCGGATCCGGACGCCCCGGACGGTCTGGAACCGCTCCACGAGGCCCGGTAGAAGGTCGGTCGCGTCCGTCACCCGAATCGATTATCCTTCGCTCACTGTGAGCTCCACGGCGACAGAGCCTGTGACAGGGCAGGGTGCGTGAAGCGTCCTGCCCTGTGCCCAGAGGAGCTCGGTGCATCTGGCCCGCGAGCGCGTTCCGCGCAGCGGGCTTTTTCGTTCTTGCGAACGAGAGGAGCGACATGGCAAACCACCTGACGCCGGACGAGCTGTCGAAAGAGGTGGGGATCGAGCGTGACGAGGTGATCCGCATCTGCGTGGAAGAGCACGTGCCGATCTATCACGGGAAGATCGACAAGTTCCTGTTCCAGGCGCAGCTCGACGCGCTGGGGGCGCTCCCCGCGCCGCATTAGCCGAAAGCGACGCTCTAACGAGAGGCGGCGCTGCGCTTGCGCGGTGCCGCCTTCTTCGTGGTCCCGGCCGGCTCCTTGCCCTTGGCCGCGGCGACCGACGCACGCAGTGCTTCCATCAGGTCGACGACCGGCGCCGGCGCCTCCTCCGGCTGCGGCGCCGTGATGTCGACACCCTCGAGCTTCGCCTCGAGCAGCTCACGGAGTGATTCGCGGTAGTCGCTGCGCAACGCCTGCGGATCGAACTCGCCCGCGAGCGAGGCGATGATCTGCTTCGCCAGCTCGAGCTCCGGCTTCTTCACCTGCGAGCCCGCAACTGCCTCGTCGATCTCGACGTGATCCTTGACGTCGTCGTGGACGAACAGCGTCTCGAGCGCGAGCGCATCGCCCATCGGCCGGATCAGGCAGAGCTTCTCCTTGCCGGCGAGCACGAAGCGCCCGAGCGCCGCGACACCGGCATCCCTCATCGCCTCGTGGAGCAGCGCATACGGCCGGCGCTGAGCCTCCGCGCCCGCCGGCACGAGGTAGTACGTCCGGTCGAAGTAGACCGGATCGACCTCGGCGAGCTGCACGAAGCTGCTGATCTCGATCGAGCGCGACGTGTCGCGCTGCTCGATCGCCTCGAGCTCGGCGTCCTCCACCATCACGAACTGCCCCTTCGCCACCTCCCAGCCGCGGACGAGCTCGTCCGATTCGACGTCGCGCTCGTGCACCGGGCACCACCGCTTCTGCTTGATCGGCGTGCCGCATTCGCGGTGCAGCATCCGGAACGAGACGTCGGACTGCCGGGCAGCGGGCTTCGTCGCCGGCGCGAGGCCGACGGGAATGTTGACGAGACCGAAGCTGACGGAGCCGTTCCAGGTGGTACGCATAAGAGTGAATTCTACTGGGACCACCCCGATTCGCCCCGACGGTCTCGGTTCCTGCCGTTACGCTCCCCCGCATGGCCGGGTCGCGCACGATCGGGAGGCTCTGGCGGGACTCCGTGCGCGCCGAGCACGCCGATCCCGCGTATCTGCACGAGGTCGACGGCGACTGGCGGCCCCTGTCGCGTGCCGAGGCCGCCACTGCGGTCGACGAGCTCGCAAACGGATTGCTCGCGCTCGGCGTGCGCAAGGGCGACGCGTTCGGCCTCCTCGCGCGCACGAGCCTCGACTGGGCGCTCTTCGACTACGCGCTCGCCCTCGTCGGCGCGGTCGGCGCGCCGATCTACTCGTCGAGCTCGACCCGCGACGTCCAGTACGTGCTCGAGCACTCGCAGGCCGTCGGTGTGCTCGTCGAGAACGACGACCAGCAGGCAAAGGTCGACGGCTTCACAGGCCACGTTCTCTCCTTCGCCGACCTCCCCGCCCTGCGCGATCGGGGCCGAGCCTTCGCCGCCAGGGAGCCCGGCGCCCTCGACGAGCGCGCGGCGTCGATCGACGAGGACGACCTCTTCACGTTCATCTACACCTCGGGCACGACCGGGCCGCCGAAGGCCTGCATGATCCGCCATCGCAACTACTACGCGATGGTGCAGGCGGGAGACGAGATGGAGGACAGCCGCACCGAGCCCGGCGACGTGATGCTCCTCTACCTCCCGCTCGCCCACAACTACGGGCGGCTGATGCATCTCTCGGCGGCATACCAGGGCTTCACGCTCGCGCTCCTACCCGACCCGCTGCGGGCGGCGACGGAGCTGCCGCGCGTGCGGCCGACGCTGTTCCCGAGCGTGCCGCGCGTCTACGAGAAGATCCACGCCGCGGTCGTCGCCGGCTTCGAGGCGCAGACGGGTGCGCGCCGGGCGATCGTCGACTGGGCGCTCGCCATCGGCTACCGCGTGGCGAGGCTGCGCCAGTCGAAGCAGCCGGTACCCGCCTCCCTCGCGCTGCGCCACCGGCTCGCCGACCGGCTCGTCTACTCGAAGGTGAAGGAGCAGCTCGGCGGCAGGTTGCGCTTCGCGAACTCCGGCGGCGCCCCGCTCGCGCGCGACATCGCGGAGTTCTTCGCCGCGATCGACATCCCGATCATGGAGGGCTACGGCCTGTCCGAGGTGACGTGTGCCGCGACCGTCAACCGCTCGAACGACTATCGCTTCGGCACGGTCGGCAAGCCGCTGCCCGGCGTGGAGCTGCGCATCGCCGACGACGGCGAGATCCTGATCCGGTCGGGCACCGTGTTCGCCGGCTACTACCACGACGTCGACGCGACGTCGGCGGTGCTCGACGACGAGGGCTTCGTGCACACCGGCGACGTCGGGCATCTGGACGAGGACGGCTTCCTCGTCATCACCGACCGCAAGAAGGACATCATCGTCACGGCCGGCGGGAAGAACGTCGCGCCGCAGAACCTGGAGAACGAGCTGAAGGCGGATCCGGTGATCTCGCAGGTGCTCGTCGTCGGAGACCGGATGCCCTACGTCGCCGCACTCGTCACCGTCGACCCGGAGCGTGCCGCGGCGATGTCGCCCGACGACGTCGAGACGGCCGTGCAGGCCGCCGTCGACCGTGTCAACGAGGAGCGGTCGCGGTTCGAGCAGATCAAGCGCTTCACCGTCCTGTCGCGCGAGTTCTCACTCGAGCACGAGGAGATGACGCCGACGCTCAAGCTGCGACGCAAGGTGATCCTCGAGCACTTCGCCGACGAGGTCGACTCGCTCTACAGCTGACGCCGCTAGAGGATTCGCCGCGCGCCGACGTACGAGCCGGAGTACCAGCGCTCGCTGAGGCTCGAGATCTTGACCACGTCGCCGGTGTGCGGGGCCTCGACGAACTCGTCGTTGCCGATGTAGATGCCGACGTGGCCGAGGCCGTCGAAGAAGACGATGTCGCCGGGCTCGAGCTGATCGCGCGACACCGGCACGCCGTAGGCGTACTGCGCGTACGAGGAATGCGGCAGTGAGACACCGACCTGCGCGTACGCCCACATCACGAGCCCCGAGCAGTCGAAGCCGCCCGGAGCGGCGCCGCCCCACACGTACGGGGTGCCGAGCATCGAGAGCGCCACGCCGACGACGCCGGTGTGCGTCGACGGCGGCGCGACGATCGTGTCCTGCTGCGGTCCCGCCGCCGTGATGCCGACGACCGTGGTCTGGGCCTGAATCTGCGCCGCCTGCTGCTCCTGCTGGAGGCGAACCTGTGCCAGGCGAGCCATCTGGAGCTGCCGCGCGTGCTGCGCCGCCACGAGCCGGTCGATCTCGCCCTTGAGCGAGCTGTAGAGCCGCTGCTCCTCGCCGAGCTTCGCCTCGATCGACTGCTTGACCGCCGCACGCTGCGCGACGACCTGCCGTTGCTCAGCCTGCTCTTTGGCGAGCCGTTCGCCGCTTCGCTGAACGACCGCACGGAACGACTTCACCTGCTTGAGGACGTTCGCGTCGAGCTCGGACACGCTCTTCGCGCCGTCGATGCGCGTGATCATGTCGTCGAGGCTGCGTGCGCCGAGGATCACCTCGAGCGTCGAGCTCTGATCGGACATGTAGAGCGTCGCGAGCCGCTGGGAGATCAGGCGCTCCCCGATCTTCAGGTTGTGCTTCGCGATCGTGTAGTCGTGGCGATTCTGCTTCAGGTTGCTCTGAATGCGCGCCAGCGTCGTCGTCGACTGGTCGTACTGCGCTCGCGCCCGCTCGAGCGAATCCGACAGCTGCATGAGCTGTCCTTGAACCTCTTGCGCCTGTGCCCGCTTCGAGCTGATCGAAGGATCGGCCAGCGCGGGAACCGCTGCCAGCAACGCGACGCCGACGACTGCGAGAAGACGCAATGCCGTAGGAACGTACGGCGCCTGTCCCAACCTACGAATGACGACCCCTTGACAGGGGCCGGGACGGGCGCACCGGGAGGGGCCGGTACGTCACCTGCGCAGCGTACCAACCTCAACGGATGAGCGTCAACGAAAAGCTGCGGCAAACCTGCCTGAATTCTGTGGCAAACCGCACACTCCTCCTTTTGGAGTGTGGTACGGTCCCGAACCGTGCTCGGGCAGGCACACACGCCGCGGCGGCGTTTGCTGCCCTATGCGGCCATTGTTATTGCCGTCCTCGTCGCCCCGGCGGTGAGCGCAGCAACGCGATCGAATGCGAATGGGCTGCGCACCCACGAGCGCTCGCTCGCAGGCCGCTCGCGAACAGCCGTCCTCGGCCTCTACGCCCTCGATCAGCAGCTCGCCAATGCACAGGCACGACTCGCCTCGCTCGAGCATCGCCAGGCGACGCTGAAGAGCCAGCGCGTGTCTCTGGCACACGCACTCGCGATCGCGCATCGAAGCACCCGGATCGCGCAGGGACGACTGGCGCGGCAGGTGCGCGACCTCTACGAGCAGAGACCCGTCGAGCCCATCGAGATCGTGCTCGGCGCGCGAAGCATCGACGAGGCGATGAGCAACATCGACGACCTGAACGCAGCCTCTGCATCGAACCACGCGGTGATCGAGGAGCTCAAGGACGCCAACGCCCATCTCCTCGCCTGCCGCCGCGAACTGGCCGCACGCGCCTCGGCGCTTGCCGCAGCGCGCGCCGAGGCAGAAGCCGCCGTTGCGTCACTCAGCCGCACACGTGCGGCCCGGGCGGCGTACATCTCCTCGCTCGCAGACGAGCAACGCATGACGGCGCAGCGCCTCGCGCACGTGACCGCACAGGCGCAGGCCGCGGTCGTCCGCCCCGCCCGCGTCGAGCAGGTCTCGTATGCCACCGCCGGCGCCACCCTCACCGTCTCGGCCACCGCCTACTCCCTGCCGGGATACACCTCGAGCGGCCTGCCGGTCGGCTGGGGCGTCGTCGCGGTCGACCCGTCGGTGATCCCGCTCGGCACGCACATGACGATCCCCGGCTACGGCGAGGCGGTTGCCGCCGACACCGGGACCGCGATCATCGGCGACCGCATCGATCTCTGGTTCCCGACGCTCGCGCAGGCGCAGGCTTGGGGCCGGCACACCGTCACGATCACCCTCCACTGATTCAGGAGCGGATACACTGGGCCGCCGCCGTAGGAGCCCAGTCTGAGCGAGCACGACCACACCGAGCACGACGACCTACTAGGGGCCTCGAGCCCCCGCGTCCTCCTGGTGGACGACCACGCCCTCTTCCGCTCGGGCCTGCGAACGCTGCTCGAAGAGCAGGGCGTGCAGATCGTCGGCGAGTGCGACAACGGCACCGACGCTCTCCACAGTGTTCGCGAGCTCGCACCGGACGTCGTCGTCATGGACCTGAACATGCCCGGGATCAGCGGGGTCGAAGCGACGCGGCAGATCTCGATGGTCGCCCCGCTCACGCGGGTGCTCGTGCTGACGATCTCCGACCAGGACGCCGACGTGATGGACGCGATCCTCGCCGGCGCCTGCGGCTACCTCCTGAAGGACGCCTCGATCCCCGAGCTGATGCAGGGCATCAACGCCGCTGCCGTCGGCGAGTCGCTCGTCTCGCCGACGATCGCGGCGAAGGTCCTGCAGCGCGTGCGCGCCTCGACGTCGTCACAGCGGGAGGCGGAGCTGATCCAGTCGGAGCTGTCCGACCGCGAGATCGAGGTGCTGAAGCTGATTGCCAACGGCAACGACAACGCGATGATCGCCGGCGAGTTGCACATCAGCCCGAAGACGGTCAAGAACCACATCTCGAACATCCTGATGAAGCTCCAGATCGAGAACCGGATCCAGGCCGCCGTGTATGCGGTCCGGTCGGGGATCGTCTAGCCGCCCGCCGGTTCCCGCGGCACAATCGTGGTCGTGCGCAGGGGTCTCCTCGCCGTCGTCGCCACGCTGCTCGCGCTCGCGCCGCTCGCCCGCGCGAGCGTGCTGCCGCTTCCAACGCGGCTCGCGCACGCCCTCGAGGTGAAGGGGATCGCGGCCGGGCAGTCGGGTGCCATCGCCGTCGACCTCGAGAACGGGCACATCGTCTTCGCGCGCAACCCCGCGCTGCCGCTTGCTCCCGCCTCGAACGAGAAGCTGCCGCTGACGTTCGCAGCGCTCGAGGAGCTCGGCCCGGCCTACCGCTTCCACACGGACGTCGTCGGCGACGGCAGCCTCGTCGCCGGCGTGTGGCACGGCGACCTCGTGCTCAAGGGCTTCGGCGACCCGACGCTCACGACCGACAAGCTCGCACTGCTCGTCCGCCGCATCGTCGCGCTCGGCGTTCATCGCATCGACGGCCCCATCGTCGGCGACGAGACATGGTTCGACACCGACCGCACGGCGCCGGGCTGGAAGTCGTCGTTCTACGTGCTCGAGTGCCCGCCGCTCTCGGCCCTGACGGTCGACCGCGACTGGTACGACAACCACTATGCGGCGAAGCCCGCGCTCGCCGCGGCCGGCACGTTCAAGCGGCTGCTGCGGGAGCACGGCGTCTCGTCGGGACGCGCCGTCGTCGGGAAGGCGCCCGCGGGCGCGACGGTGCTCGCGACGGTGAGGTCGCGGACGCTGCAGTACGTCCTGCGCGACATGGATCACCAGAGCGACAACTTCGTCGCCGAGATCGTCCTGAAGGAGCTCGGTGCCGAGAAGGGCACAGGCGGGACGAGCGACGCAGGAGCCGCCGTCGTCCGGCGCGACCTCACCGCGGCGGGCATCCCGCTCACCGGGGTCGTGCTCAGGGACGGCTCCGGCCTCTCGCTCGACGACCGCATCACCGCGGCCGCGCTCGCAGCCCTGCTCGTGCACGTCTGGAGCGACGAGACGCTGCACGAGGAGCTGTGGGGGATGCTGCCGGTGGCGGGCGTCAACGGCACCCTCGTCCGGCGCATGCGCGACACGGTCGCCAAGGGTCAGGTTCGGGCCAAGACCGGGACAACCGACGAGGCCTCCGCGCTGTCGGGCTATGCGGCCGGGCGCTACGCGTTCGCGGTGATCCAGAACGGCGCGCCGGTCTCCGATTACGCCGCCCGCGAGGCGCAGGACCGCTTCGCGACCGCGCTCGTGAAGGCCTCAGCGGCCCAGTAGGCGCAGCAGTTCGGCCTCGGCGAGAATCGGCACGCCTGCCTTCTCGGCCTTCGCGACCTTCGAGCCGGGGCTCTCGCCGACGACCACGCCGGTGGTCTTCTTCGAGACGTTGTCCGACACCTTGGCGCCGAGCGCCTCGAGTGCGGCCCGCGCCTCCTCACGGGTGAGCGACTCGAGCGTGCCCGTGATCACGTACTGGCTGCCGGTGAGCGGCCCTTCGGCCGGCCGCTCCTCCTCTCCGAGCTCGAAGCGAAGGCCGAGCCCTCGAAGCTCGTCGACGAGCGCCCTGTTGTCCTCGTCCGCGAACCACTCGACGACCGCCTCTGCACGGTCCGGTCCGAAACCCTCGACTTCGGCGAGCTCCTCCGGCGTCGCCGCCTGGAGCACGTCCACGTTCCCGACGTGCCGGGCGAGGCTCTGCGCGAGCACCCAGCCGATGCCCGGGATGTTCAGCCCGAGGAGGACGCGCGAGAACGGCACCCGCTCCCGCGACGCCTCGATCTGCTCGATCGCATTGGACGCGGAGAGCTCGGCGAAGCCGTCGAGCTCGAGCAGCTGCTCCTTGCGCAGCCGGTAGAGGTCGGGCAGCGACCGCACGAGGCCCTTGTCCCAGAGGACGCGGATCGTCTGCTCGCCCACGCCGTCGATGTCGGCCGGCCCCTGTACCCAGTTGATCAGCGTCTCGAGCCCGCGTGAGGGGCAGGCGCGGTTGGGGCAGCGGTGCATCACCTCTCCCTCGGGCTTGACGATCGCGGTGCCGCACAGCGGGCAGTGGGTCGGCATCCGGAACTCCTTGGTCCCGCGCCTGTGCGCACCCGCCGGGCCGACGATCTGCGGGATCACGTCGCCCGCCCGCTGCACGATCACGTCGTCGCCCTCGCGGATCTCCTTGCGGTTGATGTCCTCCTCGTTGTGAAGCGTCGCGCGGGAGACGGTGACGCCGCCCACCTCGACGGGCTCGAGCACAGCCCACGGATTGAGTGCCCCCGTCCGCCCGACGCGGATGCGGATCTCGTTCAGGCGCGTCGTCGCCGTCATCGGCGCCCACTTGAACGCGCGCGCCCAACGTGGCCGCGAGTGCAGCGCCCCGAGGCGGCGCTGCTGCGCGAGATCGTCGACCTTGATCACGATGCCGTCGATCTCGTAGTCGAGCTCCCTCCGCCTGCGCTCCCAGACGAGGCAGGCTTCGGCGACCGCGTCGATCGACTCGAGCCGCTCCGCGAACGGGTTGATCGGGAAGCCGTGCAGCTTCAGCCACTGGAGCGTCTCCCAGTGCGTGCGCAGCTCGGCGCCCTCGAGCGCACCGACGCCGTACGCCCAGAAGGAGAGTGGGCGCGAGGCGGTGATCGAGGAGTCCTTCTGGCGGAGCGAGCCGGCTGCGGCGTTGCGCGGGTTCGGCGTCGGCTTCTTGCCCTCGGCGAGGAGCCGCTCGTTCAGGGTCGCGAAGCCCGAGAGCGGCATGTAGACCTCGCCGCGCACCTCGATCAGCTGCGGCTCGTCGTCGCCGAGGAGGCGCAGCGGGATCGCAGCGATGGTGCGCAGGTTGACGGTCACGTCCTCGCCGACGGATCCGTCGCCGCGCGTCGCGCCGCGCACGAGCACGCCCTGCTCGAACGTGAGGTTGATCGCGAGCCCGTCGATCTTCGGCTCGAGCACGTACGCGACCGTCTCGTCCTCGCCGAGGCGCTTGCGCACGTCGTCGGCCCACTTGGTCACCGCCTCGTCGGTCGTCACCTTCTCGAGCGAGCCCATCGGAGTCAGGTGCTCGACCTTCCGGAAGCGGTCCGACGCCGGCGCGCCGACCCGCTGGGTCGGCGAGTCCGGCGTGATCAGCTCGGGGTGCTCGCCCTCGAGCGCGACGAGCTCGTCGAAGTGGCGATCGTACGTCGCATCGTCGACCGACGGGTCGTCGGCGACGTGGTACTCGTAGAGCCAGCGGCTGAGGAGCAGGCGCAGCTCGGCGGCGCGCTCGGCAGGCTTCGAGACCCGGCTAGACAAGCTCGAGCAGCTCCCGCGCCTCGTGCACGACGACGTCGGCGTCGGTGAGCGCCTCGGGACGGTGGATACGGCCCCACGAGACGCCGATTGCCAGCAGGCCCGCCGCTCGTGCCGCCTGCATGTCGAACGGCGAGTCACCGACGTAGACGGCGTCCTCCGGCGCCGCGGCGAGCCGCTCGAGCGCAAGCCGCAGCGGAGCAGGGTCGGGCTTGTGCGTGTCGGTCTCGTCGCCCCCCACGACGACGTCGAAGAGATGCTCGATCGGGATCTGCGCGAAGGCGAGCTCGACCGTGGCGAGCCGCTTCGCGGTGACGATCCCGAGCCGGTGCCCGCGGGTCTTCAGCTCGTCGAGCACGGAGTCCATGCCGGCGCACACGGCGAGCGTCTCGTGCAGCGGCTCGTTGTGGGCTCGGTAGACGCGGACGAGCTCGTCGACACGGCTCGGGTCGAGCGCCTGCATCTGGGCCTCGAGCCCCGGCCCGCCCACGGCGGCGAGCAGCTGCTCGTCGGTGTAGCTCCCACCGATCACCGTCTCGGCGGCATGACGCATCGAGGCGAGGATGATCGCGCCGGAATCGATCACGGTGCCGTCGAGGTCGAAGAGGACGACCGGGTAGCGCACCCGGCCGATCGTAGCGGCGGCGTCAGCGGCCGATCTCGCCGGCCGAACCGGCCGCGTCTCAACCAGACGCGTCCCCAGTGGTGGCGCCGTAGGACGCGCCCACGAGGTACAGGCCGTGCGCCGGGGCGGTCGCGCCGGCCTCGCTGCGCGGCCGCCCGGCCAGCAGCGGCGCGAGGTCGCGGCCCTCCAGCATCGTCCCGACCAGCGTCCGCACCATGTGGCGCAGGAACGAGTCCGCCGTGATCTCGAACACGAGCACGTCCTCCCCGGTCTCGACCCAGCGGGCAGACTCGACGACGCGGGCGAACACCTCATGTTGGGTGTCGGTCGGCGTGAAGGCGCGGAAGTCGTGCTCGCCCGGGAGCGGCGCAGCCGCAGCGGCGAGCGCCTCCACGTCGAGCGGCCGGGGGTGCCAGAGCGCACGACGTGCCTCGAACGGCGAGCGCTCACGGCGCCGCCAGACCCGATAACGATACGACCTCGCCGTCGCGTCGAACCGCGCGTTGAACCCGTTTGGGGCGGCTTCGGCCGCGACGACGGCCAGGTCGTCGGGCAGCAACGCGTTCAGCGCCTCCGCGGCACGGTCGGTGGGCGGCCCGCCCGTGGCTTCGACGGAGACGACATTGGCGAGAGCATGCACGCCCGCGTCGGTGCGTCCGGCGACGGCGAGCTCGCCGAACGACGGATACAGCTCGCCGAGGCCACGCCGAAGCTCGCCCTCGATTGTCCGCTCGCCCGGCTGGCGAGCGAAGCCGCGAAAGCGGGTACCGTCGTACGCGACGGTTAGCTTCAGCCGCACGTCACGGCCCCTGCAGCGCCTACCCCTAAACGATGCCCGACGAGCGCCACTTCCTCCTCCAGCGGGTGCAGCCCGCGATGGTCGGTCTGATCGACGGGTCGCTCTCGACCCTCGCACCGATCTTCGGCATCGTCTTCTACACCCACCACCCACACACCGCATTCATCGCCGGCCTGTCGACGTCGATCGGCGCCGCGATCTCGATGGCGTTCTCGGAGGGCCTCTCGGACACCGGCACGATCACGGGCCGCGGCAACCCGCTGGTGCGCGGCCTGATCACCGGCGCCGCGACGTTCGTCGGCGGGATCCTGCACACCCTGCCGTTCCTGATCCCGAACTACCACGCTGCGGTCGGCGCCGCCGTGGTCGTCGTCGCCTTCGAGCTGATCATGCTCGCGGTGATCCGGTGGCGGTTCTTCGAGACGAGCTTCGTGCGCTCGCTGCTCGCAGTGTCGATCGGCGGCGCGGTGATCGCCGTCGTCGGGGCGTTGATCGGCTCGCTCGGTTAGTCCGCGTCCTCGACGGGCGCGGACTCACTCGTGTCAGACACCTCTTCGGTGTCTGACACCTCCACGGCAGCCTGGGCCTCTTCTTCGGCCTCGGTCTCTGGACCGGTGTCAGGCGCCTCCGAGGTGTCAGGCTCCTGCTCCGGCTCCGACACGGGCACGGCGGTCGCGCGGGCCTCACGCTCCTTCGCGACGTACTCCTCGGCGACGAGCTCGAGATACGCCATCTCGGCCGAGTCGCCGGGGCGCGGGCCGATCTTGACGATCCGCGTGTAGCCGCCCGGACGGTCCTTGAAGAGCGGCGCGACCTCGGCGAACAGCTTGTGGACGACGTCGCGCGAACGGAGGACGGCCGTGGCCTGCCGACGGGCGTGCAGGTCGCCGCGCCGGCCGAGCGTGATCATCTGCTCGGCCAGCGGCTTGACGGCCTTCGCCTTCGTGACGGTGGTCTTGATGCGGCCGTGCTCGATCAGCGCACCGGCGAGGTTCGCGTAGAGCGCCCGCCGGTGCGCCGCATCGCGGCCGAGCTTCTTGCCTGTCCTCGCGTGGCGCACGTCGGGCTCCTAGGGCTCCAGCCCGTTCGACGAGCCGCCGCGGAGCGTCAGCCCGTGCTGGGCCAGCGTCTCCTTGACCTCTTCGATCGACTTCTTGCCGAAGTTCGGGATCGCAGCGAGCTCGGACTCCGACTTCGTGACGAGGTCGCCGATCGTCTCGATCCCGACGCGCTTCAGGCAGTTGTACGAGCGAACGCCGAGCTCGAGCTCCTCGATCGGGAAGTTCTCCATGCCGCCGGCGAGCGAGATGCCAGGCGCCTCGACGCCGCCGTCGACGGCCGACGCGGCCTCGTGGAAGCCCTCGATCCTCTCGAGGTCGGTGAAGATCGCGAGCTGGCGGATGAGGATCTCGGCCGCCTGGGCGATCGCGTCCTTCGGGTCGATCGAGCCGTTCGTCGCGACGTCGAGGATCAGCTTGTCGTAGTCGGTGCGCTGCCCGACACGAGCCGACTCGACGTCGTACGAGACGCGGTTGATCGGCGAGAACATCGAGTCGACCGGGATGACGCCGATCGTGTGCGACTGGCCGCGGTTGCCCTCGGCGGGCACGTATCCGCGCCCACGCCCGATCGTCAGCGTCACCTCGAGCCGGCCCTTCGACGAGAGGTTCGCGATCTCGAGATCCGGATTGAGGATCTCGAGGTCGGCGGGAGCCTCGATGTCGGCGGCCGTCACGACGCCCTCACCGCGCTTCATCAGCCGCACCTCCACCTCCGGCGACTCGCCGTGGAGGATGCAGACGAGCTGCTTCAGGTTGAGGATGAGGTCGGTGACGTCCTCGCGGACGCCCGGCAGGGTCGTGAACTCGTGCGCGACGCCCTCGATCTTGACCGAGGTGACGGCGGAGCCCTCCAGCGAGGAGAGCAGGACCCTGCGCAGCGAGTTCCCGAACGTGTAGCCGAAGCCGCGGTCGAGCGGCTCGATCGCGAAGACGCCACGGTTCTCCGTGACCTCTTCGTGCGTGATCTTCGGCACCTGGAAATCTTGAGCGCGTACTGCCACGTATGTCCTTTCCCTATCTGAACTGACTTCGATGAGCTGTGAACTTCGGTGAGCGCTACTTGGAGTAGAGCTCGACGATCAGCTGCTCGGAGACCGGCGTGTCGATCTCGGCGCGCTCCGGCCACTTGAGCACGGTGCCCTGGAGGCCGTCGTGGTCGGCCTGGAGCCACGGAGCGACGGCGGCGGTCAGGTCGGTCGCGTCGCGGACGAGCTGCTCGGCACCCGAGCCGGTGCGGAGCGAGACGACGTCGTCGGGCTTGACCTGGTAGCTCGGGATGTTGACCCGCCGGCCGTTGACGGAGAAGTGGCCGTGCCGCACGAGCTGCCGCGCCTGCGCGCGCGACGCCGCAAAACCGAGCCGGTAGACGACGTTGTCGAGGCGGGTCTCCAACATCCGGAGCAGGTTCTCGCCGGTGATGCCGCCCTGCTTGTTCGCCTTGTCGTAGTAGGTGCGGAACTGCGTCTCGAGCAGTCCGTAGTAGCGGCGCGCCTTCTGCTTCTCGCGAAGCTGCATCAGGTACTCGCTCTGCTTGATGCGGCCGCGCCCGTGCTCGCCCGGCGGATACGACCGGCGCTCGATCGCGCACTTCTCGGTCAGGCAGCGCTCGCCCTTGAGGAAGAGCTTGATGCCCTCCCGGCGGCACTGCTTGCACTTCGGTGACGTGTCGCGGGCCATTAGACGCGCCTCCGCTTCTTCTGGCGGACGCCGTTGTGCGCCTGCGGCGAGACGTCCTTCACGCCGAGGATCTCGAGCCCGGCGGCCTGGAGCGAGCGGATCGCCGTCTCGCGACCGGAACCGGGGCCCTTCACGAACACCTCGACCTTCTGGAGGCCGTGCTCCATGCCCTTCCGGGCGGCCGCGTCGGCGGTCACCTGGGCGGCGAACGGCGTCGACTTCCGCGAGCCCTTGAACCCGGCCGAGCCGGCGGACTCCCAGACGATCACGTTGCCCTCACGGTCGGTGAGCGCGACGATCGTGTTGTTGAACGACGTCTTGATGTGCGCCTGGCCGATGGCCACGTTCTTCCGGACGCGGCGGCGCTGGCGGCCGCGCGTCGCTGCCCTTCTCGGAGGCGCCACTACTTCGCCTTCTTCCCGCGGCCGACGGTCTTCTTCGGGCCCTTGCGCGTGCGGGCGTTGGTCTTCGTCCGCTGGCCGCGCGCCGGCAGGTTGCGCCGGTGCCGCAGGCCGCGGTACGCGCCGATCTCCGACAGGCGCTTGATCGCCTGCGTGCGCTCACGCCTCAGGTCACCCTCGACCTGGTGGTTCTGGTCGATGTAGTCGCGAAGCTTGGCGACCTCTTCTTCGGTGAGGTCGCGAACCTTGGTGTCCGGCGAGAGGCCGAGCGCGGCGCAGATCTGCTGCGCGGTCGGCTGGCCGATGCCGTAGATGTAGGTGAGACCGATCTCGAGCCGCTTGCCGTTCGGCAGGTTCACCCCTGCTATGCGTGCCAAATGCTCTCCTTACCCCTGACGCTGCTTGTGACGCGGGTTCGTGCAGATGACCATGGTGCGCCCATGCCGCTTGATCACGCGGCAGCGCTCGCACATCGGTTTCACTGAAGGTCTGACTTTCATGAGAAAAGGACGCATGCGGACGGATGCCGTCTCGCGACGCGGGCCGTCATGGTACCAGGACCCCCGATCGAGTGAGGATGCGCGGACCGGCCGCCGTGACCGCCACCGTGTGCTCGAAATGGGCGGCGAGGGAGCCGTCCGAGGTCGAGATCGACCAGTCGTCGTCGTGGACGTAGACGTCCGGTCCGCCGGCGGTGATCATCGGCTCGATCGCGATCGTCATGCCCTCGCGGAGCTCCGGGCCCCGGTAGCTGGAGACGAAGTTCGGCACCTGGGGGTCCTCGTGCATCGACCGTCCGACGCCGTGCCCGACGAGGCTGCGGATGACGCTGAAGCCGGCGGCGTCGGTCACCTTCTGCACCGCCTCCGAGATGTCGCCGATCTGGTTGCCCATCCGGGCCTCGACGATGCCCGCCTCGAGCGCGGCCTCGCAGACGTCGAGCAGCCGCTGCGTCTCGTCGTCGATGTGGCCGACGGCGTACGTCCACGCGGAGTCGGCGACGAACCCGTCGAGGGTGACGCCGACGTCGACCGACAGGATGTCGCCGTCCTCCAGCCGCACCTTGCCGGGGATGCCGTGGACGACCATCGAGTTCGGCGACAGGCACGTCGCGGCCGGGTAGCCCTTGTAGCCCTTGAACGTGGGCTCGCCGCCGTGCGAGCGGATGAACTCCTCGGCGATCGCGTCGAGCTCCCTCGTCGTGACGCCGGGCCGCAGGTGCTCCTCGACCAGGGCGAGCGTCCCGGCGACGACCACACCGGCCCGCGCCATCGTGTCGATCTCGGCGGCGGACTTCCGAATGATCATGCTGCCATCACCTCGAGCGCCGTCTCGACCTCCGCCCACACCTCGTCGACCGACAGCCCCGCGTGCAGCGGGATGAGCTTGCCGGTCGTGCGGTAGTGCTCGACGATCGGCTCGGTGTCGTCGTGGTAGATCGCGAGACGCCGGGCGATCACCTCGGGAGTGTCGTCGGGCCGGCCCTCGAGCTCGGCCCGCCGCAGGAGCCGCTCGGTGGCGACGTCGTCAGGCAGGTCGAAGAAGAGAATCGCATCGAGGTCGCGGTCGATCGAGCCGAGCATCTCGTCGAGCGCCTCGGCCTGCGCGAGATTGCGCGGGAAGCCGTCCAGGACGAAGCCGCCCGCGGCGTCGTCCTCGCGCAGCCGCTCGCGAATCAGCGCCACGGTCACCTCGTCCGGGACGAGCTGCCCCGAGGCGAGGATCGGCTCGACGCGCCGGCCGAGCTCGGTGCCGGCTGCGATCGCAGCTCGGAACATGTCCCCCGTCGAGATGTGCGGGATGCCGTACGCCGCGGAGATGCGCTGCGCCTGGGTCCCCTTGCCGGCGCCTTGCGGGCCCAGCACCAGCAGGTTCAACAGTGACTCACCTCAGGAAGCCCTCGTAGGAGCGCATCATCATCTGCGACTCCATCTGGCGCATCGTGTCGAGCGCGACGCCGACGACGATCAGCACGGACGTGCCGCCGAGGGCCCGCGAGGTGTTCTGCGAGAAGCCGAAGTGGTTGATGAAGATCGACGGCAGCACCGCGACCACCGCGAGGAAGAGCGAGCCGGGCAACGTCAGGCGCGTGAGCACGCGGTCGAGGTACTGGGCGGTCGGCGGGCCCGGCCGGATGCCCGGGATGTAGCCGCCGTACTTGCGCAGGTTGTCGGCCTGGTCGACCGGGTTGAACTGCACGGCCGTATAGAAGTAGGTGAAGACGATGATCAGCAGCGCCTCGACGAGGAGATACGTGTACGAGGTCGGCGAGAAGTGCACGTTGATCCACGTCTGCGTCGACGGCAGGAACGAGCCGACCGTCTGCGGCAGCGCGAGCAGCGCGGCGGCGAAGATCACCGGGATGACGCCCGCCATGTTCACGCGCAGCGGCATGTAGGTCGAGCCGCCGCTCGTCTGGCGCCGCCCCACCATCCGCTTCGCGTACTGGATCGGGATCCGCCGCTGGCCTTCCTGCACGAACACGACGGCGACGACAACGCCGAGCGCGATGATCGGGAAGAAGAGCTTCTCGATCGGGCTGCCGTTCAGCCAGGCAGTGATCCCCGCGGGCGCCGAGGTGAGGATCGAGGCGAAGATCAGCAGCGAGATGCCGTTGCCGATCCCGCGCTTCGTGATCAGCTCGCCCATCCACATCAGGAGAATCGTGCCGGCGGTCAACGTGACGACGATCAGCACGAGACGGCCGGGGTTGCCGGGCAGCGCCTTCTGCTGGTGGAAGAGGTACGCGTATCCCGACGCCTGTGCGGCGGCGAGAACGACGGTCAGGTACCGCGTGTACTGGTTGATCTTGGCGTAGCCCGACTCGCCTTCCTTCTGCAGCTGCTCGAGCGTCGGGATCACGACCGTCAGGAGCTGCAGGATGATCGACGCCGTGACGTACGGCATGATCCCGAGCGCGAAGATCGAGAAGCGCGACAGCGCCGAGCCCGAGAAGAGGTTGAGCAGCCCGAGGATCGACCCGCCGCGCCCGTTGAAGTAGTTCGCGATCTGCGCCGAGTCGACGCCCGGCGCGGGCACCCACGAGCCGAGGCGATATGCCGCGAGGATCGCCGCCGTGAAGAGGAGCCGACGCCGCAGCTCCGGGACCCGCCACGCGTTGGCGAGCCAGGACAGCATCCTTAGGCCTCCTCGGCCTCGACCTCGGCCGGCTCGTCCGAGTCGGCGGATGTCGTGCGGCCCTCGGGCCGGCGCTTCAGGTTCTTCGGCTTGCGCTGCTTGGGCTCGCGCAGAAGCGTGAGCGTCCCGCCCGCGGCCTCGACCTTGTCGCGCGCCGTCTGCGAAGCGCCGTGCACCGTGATCTCGAGCTTCTTCGTCAGGTCGCCGACGCCGAGGAGCTTCACGTCCTTGCGCAGCGAGCGGATCAGGCCCTTCGCCTTCAGCGACTCGGGCGTGACCTCCTCGCCGGCCTCGAAGCGGGCCTCGAGGTCGCGCAGGTTGACCGGCTGCGAGTAGGTGCGGAACGGCCCGATCGGCATCGCGTCCGCGCTCGTGTTGCCGCGCAGCTTCGCCGTGCGCATGTAGAGCGGCATCTGCCCGCCCTCGAAGCCGGCACGCATCGCGTGCGAGCCCGAGCGCGACTTCTGGCCTTTGACGCCGCGGCCCGAGAAGCGCCCCTTCCCCGAGCCGAGGCCGCGGCCGACGCGCTTGCGATCCTTCCGCTCCTGGGCTGGCTGCAGGCTCGACAGGTTCAGCTCGCCGGGCATGTCAAAGCTCCTCGACCTTCACGAGATGGCGCACCTTGCGCAGCATGCCTGCGATCACCGGGCTGTCGTCGTGCTCGACGGTGCGGCCGATCTTGCCGAGGCCGAGCGCGCGCAGGGTGCCGCGGTGGCGCTCGGACTGGCCGATCTGGCTACGTACCTGCGTCAGCTTCAGCTTCGCCATTCGCGCTCACCTCCTCGACCTCCGGCGCCGGCGCCCGGTAGGGCAGCACGTCGCGGACGGCCTTGCCGCGCGCCTTCGCGACCTCCTCCGGGCGGCGCAGTGTGCGCAGCGCCTGCTCGGCCGCCTTGACCATGTTGATCGGGTTCGTCGTGCCGAGCGACTTCGCGAGCACGTCGCGGATGCCGCCGAGCTCGAGCACCGCGCGCACGCCGCCGCCGGCGATCACGCCGGTGCCGGGCGACGCCGGGCGCAGCAGCACGCGCGCCGCGCCAAACGCGCCGAGCGACTCGTGGGTGATCGTCTGGCCGTGCTTCGGAACGGTGAACATGTTCTTCTTGGCGTCGTCGACGGCCTTCGAGATCGCGAGCGGGACCTCGCGCGCCTTCCCGTAGCCGACCCCGACACGATCGACCTCGTCGCCGATCACGACGAGCGCGGTGAACGAGAACCGCCGCCCGCCCTTGACGACCTTTGCGACACGGTTGATCTCGACGACGCGCTCTTTGAGCTCTCTGCTCTCATCGACGTGGATGCTCACTAGAAGCTCAGTCCTCCTTCGCGCGCGCCGTCGGCCAGCGACTTGACGCGTCCGTGGTACAGGTAGCCGCCGCGGTCGAAGACGACCGACTCGACGCCGGCCTTCTTGCCGTTCGCTGCGAGCAGCTTGCCGACCTCGGCCGCCTGCTCCGACTTGTCGCCCTTGAACGACTTCGGCAGATCGAGCCACGACGCGGCGGCCAGCGTACGGCCGGCATCGTCGTCGACGAGCTGGGCGAAGATGCCGCGATTCGAGCGGAAGACGAGCAGACGGGGCCGCTCGGCGGTGCCGCGGATCTTGCCGCGGACCCGGCGATGGCGGCGCAGACGCGCCTCACGAACAGTGACGGAGCTCATGCCCGCTTCCCGACCTTCCGGCGAACGTGCTCGCCCTCGTAGCGAATGCCCTTGCCCTTGTACGGCTCGGGCGGACGGACCTTGCGGATCTCGGCGGCCGTCTGACCGACGACCTGCTTGTCGATGCCCCGGACGACGATCTGCGTGGGGATCGGCACCTCGAACGAGATGCCCTCGCGCGGCACGATGCGCACCGTGTGCGAGTAGCCGACCTGGAGCTCCAGGTTGGAGCCGGAGAGGGCGGCGCGGTAGCCGACGCCCTGGATCTCGAGCTTCTTCTCGAAGCCGTTCGTGACGCCCTCGACCATGTTCGCGATCAGAGTGCGGGTCAGGCCGTGCAGCGCGCGGTCCTCACCGCGCTCGGTCGGGCGCGTGACGGTGATCGTCCCGTCCTCCTGGCTGATCTCCATGCGCTGCGGCACCTGCTGGCGCAGCTCGCCCTTCGGCCCCGAGACCGTCACGCGGCCGGGGTCGACCGAGACGATCACGCCGGCGGGCACGTCGATTGGGCGTTTTCCGATCCGGGACATCAGCAGCTCACCAGACGTAGCAGAGGACTTCGCCGCCGATGCCTTCGATCTCGGCGGTGCGGCTCGTGACGACGCCGCGGGAGGTGGACATGATCGCGATGCCCATCCCGCCGAGCACGCGCTGGCGCCGGGTCTTCCCGGCGTACACGCGGCGGCCCGGCTTGGACACGCGCTTGAGCCCGGACAGCACCCGCTCGCGGCCGCGGCCGTACTTCAGCTCGACGACGAGCGTCGGGTGCGTGTTCGAGGAGTCGACGTGGTAGTCGGTGATGTAGCCCTCTTCCTTCAGGATGCGGGCGATCTCGACCTTCAGCTTCGAGCTCGGCATCTCGGCGCGGTCGTGCAGCGCCTTGTTGGCGTTGCGAATGCGGGTGAGCATGTCGGCGACAGGATCGGTCAGCATTGTCTCTCCCCTACCACGAGCTCTTCGTCATGCCCGGAATCACGCCTTCGTGCGCGAGCTCCCGCAGGCAGATCCGGCAGAGGCCGAACTTGCGGTAGACCGCGCGCGGACGGCCGCAGCGATTGCAGCGCGTGTAATTGCGCACCTTGAACTTCGCGGGCCGCGAGGCCTTGACGATCAACGACTTCTTCGCCACTAGCGGTTCCCTCCGTCGGCGGCGAACGGGAGGCCGAGCTCGATCAGGAGCGCGCGTGCCTGCTGGTCGTTCGCCGCGGTCGTGGTGATCGCGACGTCGAGGCCGCGGATCTGGTTGATGCTGTCGTAGTCGATCTCCGGGAAGATGATCTGCTCGCGAATGCCCAGCGAGTAGTTGCCGCGACCGTCGAACGAGTCGGGGCTGAGCCCACGGAAGTCGCGGATGCGGGGCAGCGCGATCGAGATCAGCCGGTCGAGGAACTCCCACATCCGGTCGCCGCGCAGCGTGACGCGGACGCCGATGGGCATCCCCTCGCGGATCTTGAACTGAGCGATCGACTTGCGGGCGCGCCGCACCTGGCCGCGCTGGCCGGCGATGATCGTCAGCTCTTCGAGCGCCGCGTCGATCTGCTTGGCGTCGGTCTTGCCCTCGCCGACGCCCATGTTGAGCGTGATCTTCGCGATCGTCGGCGTCTGCATGATCGACGCGAGCTCCAGCTCGGACTTCAGCTTCGGCCGGATGTCGGCGTTGTAGCGCTCCTTCAGCCGCGGGATGTACGTCTCGGCAACACTCATTTGTCCAGCTCCTGGCCGCAGCCCTCGCGCTTGCAGACGCGCACCTTGGTCTGCTCGCCGCCCTTGCCTTCCTTGAAGCGGTAGCCGATGCGGGTCGGCAGCTTGCAGGTCGGGCAGACGAGCATCACGTTCGAGACGGAGACCGCAGCGGGGCGGTCGATGATCCCGCCAGGCGCAATCTGCGTCCCACCCATGCGTGACGCGTCGCGGATCGGGCGCGGCTTCTGGTGGCGCTTCATCAGGTTCAGGTTCTCGACGACGACCTTGCCGTCGCGCGGGCGCGCCTCGATCACCCGTCCACGCTTGCCGCGGTCCTTGCCGGCCAGCATCTGCACGGTGTCGCCCTGCTTGATCTTGATTTGCGTCGCCATCGTTCTAGAGCACCTCTGGAGCCAGGCTCACGATTTTCATGAAGTTCTTCTCGCGCAGCTCGCGGGCGACCGGCCCGAAGATGCGCGTCCCGCGCGGGTTGCGCTGGTTGTCGATGATCACCGCTGCGTTCTCGTCGAACGCGATCAGCGTGCCGTCGTCGCGGCCGAACGGCTTCTTCGTCCGCACGACCACGGCCTTCACCACGTCGCCCTTCTTCACCGTTCCTTGAGGGGCAGCGGCCTTGACGGTCGCCGTGATGATGTCGCCGACACGCGCGTAGCGGCGCTTCGACCCGCCCGCGACGCGGATGCAGAGTAGCTCACGGGCACCCGTGTTGTCGGCGACCTTCAGTCTCGTCTCCTGCTGGATCATCGGAGCGTTACCTCGCCTTCTCCACGATCTCCGCGAGGCGCCAGCGCTTCTGCTTCGAGAGCGGCCGCGTCTCGACGATGCGGACGGTGTCGCCGACGCCGGCGGTGTTCCCCTCGTCGTGAGCGTGGAACTTGACCGAACGGCGGACGACCTTCTTGTACTTCGGATGGCTCTTGATCACGTCGACCTTGACGACGATCGTCTTGTCGCCCTTGTCGGAGACGACGACACCGCGCCGCTCCTGGCGGCGGCCGCGCTCGCCCTCCGGCGTCTCGGCGCGCGTGATCGGCTTGCGGGTCTTCGCAGGCTCGCGCTTCGGCTTCGACCGCTGACGGCGGTCGGAGCGCGGCACGTGACGGCGCGACTTGGTCTTCGCGACCGGCGCAGGGGTGTCTGACACCTCTTCCGCGGCGGGCTCCTCGTCGACCGCCTCGGGGGTGTCAGACACCTCTTCGACGACCTCTGGCGTCTCCTCGGAAGAGGTGTCAGACACCTCTTCCACCGCCTGCTCCTCTTCCACCGTCTCGGTGGTGTCTGACACGACGTTCTCTTCGTCCGCCATCTAGCTCTGCACCTTCTGCTTGTCGGATTCCCTCTGGTGGCGCACCGTGAGGATGCGCGCGATCTCGCGCTTCGCGAGCGTGAGGCGCGTCGTGTTCTCGAGCGCGCCGGTCGCCGCCTGGAAGCGGAGGTTGAACAGCTCCTGCCGCGTGTCGGCGAGCCGATGCTCGAGCTCGTCGTCGGTGAGATCGCGCAGGTCTCTAGCCCGCAAAGAGATCACCGCCCTCCTCGCGCCGCACGAACTTCGTCTTCACCGGCAGCTTCTGCGCTGCGAGGCGCAGGGCCTCCTTGGCGAGCGGCTCCGGCACGCCGGCGAGCTCGAACATCACCCGTCCGGGCTTGACGACGGCCACCCAGCCCTCGGGCGAGCCCTTGCCCTTGCCCATGCGCGTCTCGGCCGGCTTCTTCGTGTACGGCTTGTCGGGGAAGACGTTGATCCACACCTTCCCGCCACGCTTGATCTTGCGTGTCATCGCGATACGGGCAGCCTCGATCTGCCGGTTCGTGATCCAGCCGTCCTCGAGCGCCTTGATGCCGAACTCGCCGAAGTTGACCGCGGTCTGGCCGCGCGACAGGCCGCGGCGATGGCCGCGATGCATCTTGCGGAACTTGGTCTTCTTGGGCAGCAGCATCTAGGCGCTCTCCTCCGGCGTGCTCTCCGGCGTCGGCGGCGTCTCCACCTGAGCCTCGGGGGCCGGCGTCGTCGGCGTCGTCTCCTCGGCCGGCGTCGGCGGCGTCTCTGCCTTCGGTGCCTGGGTCTGCTGGTCCGTGCGCGGCCCGCGCGGGCGTCCACCGCCGCCGGACCCGCCGCGGCTCCGCGGCCCGCCGGGACGTCCCTGCCCACCGCCACCGCCGCCGCCACCTCTTTGGCCCGGGCGGCCGCGGCGCACGGGGCCGAGGCCCTCGCGATCCTGACTGCGGTTGCGGCCGGACTCGCGCGAGGCGCCGAGCCCCTCGGTGACGCCGCCGCGGCGGCGCGCCGTGTCCTGGTCGCCGAGACGGGTCTCGCGGCCGCCGCCGGCGATGCCGCCGTACCCCTCCGGCATGATCTCGCCCTTGTTGATCCAGACCTTCACGCCGATGCGGCCGGTCGGGGTCTTCGCCTCGACGAAGCCGTAGTCGATGTCGGCCCGGATCGTGTGCAGCGGCACGCGGCCCTCCGAGTACTGCTCGGAGCGGCTCATCTCGGAGCCGCCGAGGCGGCCGGAGCACTGCACCTTCACGCCTGCGGCCCCGCTGCGGATCGCCGACGCGAGCGAGCGCTTCATCGCGCGCCTGAAGGACACGCGGTTCTGAAGCTGCTCTGCAATCGACTGCGCGACGAGCTTCGCATCGAGCTCGGGACGCTTGATCTCGTTGATGTTGATGTGGACGTTCTTCTGGGTCATCGCATGCACCTCACGGCGCAGCGCGTCGACCTCGACGCCGGACTTGCCGATCACGATGCCCGGGCGCGCCGTGTAGATGTCGATGGTGATCCGCTGCTTGTCCTTGCGGATCAGGATGTCGGACAGGCCAGCATGCGAGAGCTTGCGGTGGATGTGATCGCGGATCTTGATGTCCTCGATCAGCGCGCCTGCGAATTCCTTCTTGCCGACCATCCAGTTCGACTTCCAGTCGTGGATGACGCCGACCCGCAGGCCGCCGGGATGAACCTTCTGTCCCATTAGCTCTGGGCCTCCTTCTGGGCGACCTGGACGGTGATGTGGCACGTGCGCTTGTGGATACGGCCGACGCGGCCGCGGGCACGTGCGCGCCAGCGCTTGAGCGTCGGGCCCTCGTCGACATAAACCGCGTGCACGACGAGGTCGTCGCCGTTCCAGTGGAGGGCGGGATTCGACTCGGCGTTCGCGACAGCCGAGCGCAGCACCTTCTCGACGTCGACGGCGGCCGCGCGCTCGGCGAACGCGAGGATCGTCCGCGCCTCCGGGACGGTCCGCTCGCGGATCAGGTCGGCGACCAGGCGAGCCTTGCGCGCGGACACCCGCACGAACTTCGCGGTCGCCTGAACGGTGCGCGTCTCTGTCTCGACGGCTGCCATCAGCGCTTCTTCACCTGCGTCTTCTGGTCGCCGGCGTGGCCGCGGAAGTGGCGCGTCGGGGCGAACTCGCCGAGCTTGTGCCCGACCATCTGCTCGGACACGAACACCGGCACGTGCTTGCGGCCGTCGTGGACCGCGATCGTGTGCCCGACCATGTCCGGGAAGATCGTGCTGGAGCGCGACCAGGTGCGCACCATCTGCTTCGAGCCTGAGGCGTTCATCGCCTCGATGCGGCCCAGCAGCCGCTCCTCGACGAACGGCCCCTTCTTCGAGCTTCTACTCATCGGCTACCGCTTGTCCTTCCCGCGGCGACGGCCGCGAACGATCAACTTGTCCGATTCCTTGTGCTTTCGGCGGGTGCGCTTGCCGAGCGTCGGCACGCCCCAGGGGGTGACCGGATGCCGGCCGCCCTTCGACTTGCCCTCGCCGCCGCCATGCGGGTGGTCGACCGGGTTCATCGCGCTGCCGCGGACGGCGGGACGCTTGCCGAGCCAGCGGCTGCGGCCGGCCTTCCCGATCGTCACGTTCCCGTGCTCGACGTTCCCGACCTGGCCGACGGTCGCACGGCAGGTGAGGAGGACGCGGCGCATCTCGCCCGAGGGCAGGCGCAGCGTGGCGTAGCCGCTGTCCTTCGCGACGAGCTGCACGCCCGATCCCGCGGAGCGCGCCAGCTGGCCGCCCTTGCCCGGCTTCAGCTCGACGTTGTGCACGAGCGTGCCGGTCGGGATGTTCTCGAGCGGCAGCGCATTGCCGGGCTTGATGTCGGCGTCGGCGCCCGACTGCACGACCGAGCCGACCCGGACGCCCGCGGGCGCGAGGATGTAGCTCTTGAAGCCGTCTGCGTAGTGGAGCAGCGCGATGCGCGCCGACCGGTTCGGGTCGTACTCGATCGCAGCCACCTTCGCCGGCACGCCGTCCTTCGTGCGCTTGAAATCGACGAGCCGGTAGCGGCGCTTGTGGCCGCCGCCCTGGTGACGCGTCGTGATGCGGCCCGTGTTGTTGCGGCCGCCCTTCTTGGTGAGCTTCTCGGTCAGCGACTTCTCGGGCGTCGACTTCGTCACCTCGGCGAAGTCGGACACCGTCATGTGCCGGCGGCCGGGGCTCGTGGGCTTGAACCTACGGACCGGCATGACTAGATCTGGGCTCCTTGGAAGATCTCGATCGTGTCGCCGGCGCGCAGCTGCACGACGGCCTTCTTCCAGCCGGGGCGGGTGCCGCGGAAGGCGCCGCGCCGCTTCGGCTTCGGCTGAACCTTGATCACGTTGACGCGCTCGACCTTGACCGAGAAGAGCTCCTCGACGGCATGGCGGATCTGCGTCTTGTGCGCATGCGAATGCACGCGGAACGTGTAGCTCCCGCGCGTCGCCCCGGCGTAGCTCTTCTCGCTCACGATCGGCGCAAGGATGATCTGGCTCGGGTCCATCAGACAGCCCTCTTTTCGACGAGCGGCAGCGCGCCCTCCGTCACGAGGAGCGACCGGGCCCACACGACGGCGGCGACCTCGAGCTCGGCCGGCGTGACGACGGCCACCCGCTCGAGGTTGCGGAAGCTCTTCCAGAGCGTCTCCTCCTCGGGCAGGGCGACGACGACGAGCGGTGCCGCGACGCCCCAGGCCTCGACGAGCGCACGCGCCGCCTTCGTCGACGGAGCCTCGAACTGGCCGGCGTCGACGAGGGCGAGCGTTCCCTCCTGCACGTGCGCTGCGAGTGCAGAGCGCAGCGCCGAGCGGAACGCCTTGCGGTTCACCTTCTGGTCGAACGTGCGCGGGGACTTCGCAAATGCGTGGCCGCCGCCCTCGAACTGCGGCGCGCGGATCGTGCCCTGGCGCGCGCGGCCGGTGCCCTTCTGGCGCCACGGCTTCGCGCGGCCTCCGGAGACGAGCCCGCGGCTCTTCGTCGCGAAGGTGCCGGCACGGCGAGCGTTCAGCTCCGCGCGCACCGTCTCGTGCACGAGATGCGGCTTCACCTCGACCGCGAAGACGGCGTCGTCGAGCGTGACGTCCTTCGGCTTGGCGCCGGACACGCTGAGCTGCGGGACGACGGTCATCCGCGCACCTCCACGATGCCGTTGCGCGGACCGGGCACGGCGCCCTTGACGAGCAGCAGGTTGCGCTCGACGTCGACGTCGTGGACGGTCAGACCGAGCTGGGTGACACGCTTCCCGCCCATGCGGCCGGCCATCTTGACGCCCTTGAACACGCGCGACGGCGTGGCCGAGGCGCCGATCGAGCCCGGCTTGCGGACGTTGTGCGAGCCGTGGGCGCGGGGGCCGGAACTGAAGTTGTGTCGCTTGATCGTCCCCTGGAAGCCCTTGCCGATCCCGATGCCGGCCACCTTGACCTTGTCGCCTGCCTGGAACGCCTCGACGGTCACGGTCTCGCCCTCGACGGCGCCGTCGAGGCCGCCGCGGAACTCGACGAGCCGGCGGTGCGCGCCGACACCGAACTTCGCGAGATGACCTCGCTCGCCCTGGGAGAGCTTGCGGTCGGCGACGGGCTCGAAGGCGAGCTGCACGGCGTCGTAGCCGTCGACGTCACGGGTCCGGACCTGGACGACAGGGCAGGGACCGGCCTCGATCACGGTCACCGAGGTGACTCCCCCGGTCTCCGCGTCGAAGACCTGCGTCATGCCGAGCTTGCGTCCGAGGATGCCTTTAGCCATGCGAGCTCCAAGGGGTGTCAGACACCTCAGGTGTCTGACACCTTTTCGTGCCTGACACCAAGTGGAGACGTGTCAGGCACGTAAGCGGAATTGGGTTTCTCATAGCTTGATCTCGATGTCGACCCCGGCCGGGAGATCGAGCCGCATCAGCTGGTCGATCGTCTTCGGCGTCGGGCTGAGGATGTCGATGAGGCGCTTGTGCGTGCGCACCTCGAAGTGCTCGCGCGAGTCCTTGTCCTTGAACGGGCCGCGGATCACGCAGTAGACGTTCTTCTCCGTCGGCAGGGGGACCGGCCCAGTGATCGTCGCGCCGCTGCGCTGCGCGGTGTCGACGATCTGCTGGGCCGACCGGTCCAGCTGCTGATGGTCGTAGCCCTTCAGGCGGATCCGGATTTTCCCCTGTGCCATGTGCTTCGTCTCTCGTTCCTACTTGAGGACCTTGGTGACGACGCCGGCGCCGACGGTCCGGCCGCCTTCGCGGATCGCGAAGCGGAGACCCTCGTCCATGGCGATCGGCTGGATCAGCTCGATCTCCATGTTCGTGTTGTCGCCGGGCATGACCATCTCCTGGCCCTCGGGGAGCTTGATCGAGCCGGTCACGTCCGTCGTGCGGAAGTAGAACTGCGGCCGGTAGCCGTTGAAGAACGGCGTGTGACGGCCACCCTCTTCCTTCGAGAGCACGTACACCTCGGCGTTGAAGTGCGTGTGCGGCGTGATCGAGCCGGGCTTCGCGAGCACCTGGCCGCGCTCGACCTCCTCGCGCTTGACGCCGCGAAGCAGCGCGCCCGCGTTGTCGCCGGCCTGCGCGTAGTCGAGCGACTTCTGGAACATCTCGAGACCGGTGACGACCGTCTTCGCGACCTCCGGGTGGATGCCGACGATCTCGATCTCGTTGCCGACCTCGATCTTGCCCTGCTCGACGCGCCCGGTGACGACCGTGCCGCGGCCGGTGATCGTGAACACGTCCTCGATCGGCATCAGGAACGGCTTGTCGACGTCACGCGTCGGCTCCGGGATGTAGGAGTCGACCGCGTCCATCAGCTCGATGATCTTGGCCTCCCACGCCTCGTCGCCCTCGAGCGCCTTCAGCGCCGAGACCTGGACGACGGGGATGTCGTCACCGGGGAACTCGTAGCGGGAGAGGAGCTCACGGACCTCCATCTCGACGAGCTCGAGCAGCTCGGGGTCGTCGACCATGTCCGCCTTGTTGAGCGCGACGACGATCGCCGGCACCTCGACCTGGCGCGCCAGGAGGATGTGCTCGCGCGTCTGCGGCATCGGGCCGTCGGCCGCCGAGACCACCAGGATCGCGCCGTCCATCTGCGCGGCACCCGTGATCATGTTCTTGATGTAGTCGGCGTGGCCCGGGCAGTCGACGTGCGCGTAGTGGCGTGCGTCGGTCTCGTACTCGACGTGCGACGTGTTGATCGTGATGCCGCGCTGCCGCTCCTCGGGCGCGTTGTCGATCTCGGCGAAGCTCTTCGCCGTTCCGCCGCCCTTCTTCGCGAGCACGCTCGTGATCGCGGCCGTCAGCGTGGTCTTGCCGTGGTCGATGTGCCCGATGGTGCCGACGTTGACGTGCGGCTTCGTGCGCTCGAACTTCTGCTTGGCCATTCCTTCCTTCCTCTGGTCAGGATCCCGAGCCCTGCTCGGTGATCTCGGTCGCGATCGACGCCGGCACCTCTTCGTACCGGTCGAACTGCATGGTGAAATCTGCGCGGCCCTGTGACATCGACCGCAGGTCGGTGGCATACCCGAACATCTCGGAGAGCGGAACGAGAGCCTTGATGACCTGGGCCTTGCCGAGCGGCCCCATGCTCTCGATGCGGCCTCGGCGCGAGCTCAGGTTGCCCATGACGTCGCCGAGGTAGTCCTCGGGCGTCGTCACCTCGACCGCCATCATCGGCTCGAGCAGCTTCGGCTTCGCCCGCTTCATGGCCTCCTTGAACGCCAGGGAGCCCGCGATCTTGAACGCCCGCTCGCTCGAGTCGACCTCGTGGTAGGAGCCCTCGATCAGCTCGACCTTCACGTCCACGACCGGATAGCCGGCGAGGATGCCCGAGCCCATCGCCTCCTGGATGCCCGCGTTGATCGCCGGGATGTACTCCTTCGGGATCTTGCCGCCGACGATCTTGTCGACGAACTCGTATCCCTGTCCGGGCTCCTGCGGCAGCAGGTTGATGACGGCGTCGCCGTACTGGCCGGAGCCGCCGGTCTGCCGGACGAACTTGCCCTGGACCTTCTCCGCCGGCTTCGAGATCGTCTCGCGGTAGGCGACCTGCGGCCGGCCCACGTTCGCGTCGACATTGAACTCGCGCTTCAGGCGGTCGATGATGATTTCGAGGTGGAGCTCGCCCATGCCCGAAATGAGGGTCTGGCCGGTCTCCTCGTCGCTCTCGACGCGGAACGTCGGGTCCTCCTCGGCGAGCCGCGCGAGCCCGTTCCCGAGCTTGTCCTGGTCGGCCTTCGACTTCGGCTCGACGGCGACGGAGATGACCGGGTCGGGGAACGTCATCGACTCGAGCACGATCGGCGCGTTCTCCAGCGAGAGCGTGTCGCCGGTCGTCGTCGACTTGAGCCCGACGCCCGCGGCGATCTCGCCCGCGCCGATCTCATCGCGCTCCTCGCGGTGGTTCGCGTGCATCTGCAGGATGCGGCCGATCCGCTCCGTCTTGCCGGTCGTCGTGTTGAGAACGCGATCGCCGGCCTTCAACTTGCCCGAATACACACGGAAGTAGGTGAGCTTGCCGACGTACGGGTCGGACATGACCTTGAAGGCGAGCGCGCTGAACGGCTCGTCGAGCGACGGCTTCCGCTCGGCCTCGTTCTCGGTCTTCGGGTCGATGCCGCGCACGGCCGACACGTCGAGCGGGCTCGGCAGGTAGTCGATCACCGCGTCGAGCAGCGGCTGCACGCCCTTGTTCTTGAAGGCGGAGCCGAGCAACACGGGCGTGATCTCGTCGGCGAGCGTCCCCGCGCGGATCGCGCGGCGCAGCATGTCGGCGGTCACCGAGCTCTCGTCCTCGAGGTAGGCCTCGAGCACCTCGTCGTCGAAGTTCGAGACGACGTCGATCAGCTGGTGGTGGTACTCCTGCGCCTGCTCGGCGAGCTCGGCCGGGATGTCGCCGGTCTCGAACGTCTGGCCGAGGTCGTCCTTGTAGACGATCGCGCGCATCTCGACCAGGTCGACGACGCCGGTATGCGCGTCCTCCTGGCCGATCGGGATCTGCACGGGCACGGGGTTCGCGCCGAGGCGCTCGCGCATCGACTGCACAGCGGCGAAGAAGTTCGCGCCGGTGCGGTCCATCTTGTTGATGAAGGCGATCCGCGGGACCTTGTACTTGTCGGCTTGGCGCCAGACCGTCTCGGACTGGGGCTGGACACCCGCGACCGAGTCGAACACGGCGACCGCGCCGTCGAGCACGCGCAGGCTGCGCTCCACCTCGACCGTGAAGTCCACGTGCCCGGGCGTATCGATGATGTTGATGCGGTGGTCGCGCCAGAACGCGGTCGTCGCCGCCGACGTGATCGTGATGCCGCGCTCTTGCTCCTGCGCCATCCAGTCCATCGTCGCGGCGCCCTCGTGGACCTCGCCCATCTTGTGGGTGCGGCCCGTGTAATAGAGGATCCGCTCGGTCGTCGTGGTCTTGCCCGCATCGATGTGGGCCATGATCCCGATGTTGCGGACGCGGTCCAGCGCCACCCGTGATTCCGTTGCTGCCAAAACTCTCCTAGTTACCAGCGGTAGTGAGCGAAGGCCTTGTTGGCCTGCGCCATCCGGTACATGTCGTCCTTGCGCTTGTAGGCGTTCCCCTGCTGCTCGAGCGCGTCCAGGATCTCACCGGCCAGCTTGTCCGCCATCTGCTTCTCGCGCCGGTCGCGCGCGAAGGTGACGAGCCAGCGGAGCGCGAGCGTGCGGCCGCGGCGCTGGGGCACCTCGACCGGAACCTGGTAGTTCGCGCCGCCGACCCGGCGGGAGCGCACCTCGAGCACGGGCGTGACCGTCTTCACGGCCTGCTCGAGCACCTCCACCGGCGGCCGGCCCGTGCGCTCGCCGACCTTCTCGAGCGCGCCGTAGACGATCGCCTCGGCAACCGACTTCTTGCCGTCCAGCATCACGCGGTTCTGGAGCTGCGTGACGAGCTGGCTGTCGTAGACCGGGTCCGGCGTCACCGGACGCGGCGAGATCTCTGCGCGGCGCGGCACTACTTGGATCCCTTCTTGGCGCCGTACTTCGAGCGGCCCTGCTTGCGATCGGCGACGCCGGCTGTGTCCAGCGCGGCGCGGATCACCTTGTAGCGGAAGCCCGGCAGGTCGCTCGTGCGGCCGCCGCGGACGAGCACGACCGAGTGCTCCTGCAGGTTGTGACCCTCGCCGGGGATGTACGTGCCGACCTCGAGCCCGTTCGTGAGCCGGACGCGCGCGATCTTCCGCAGCGCCGAGTTCGGCTTCCTGGGCGTCGTCGTCGAGACCCGCGTGCAGACGCCGCGGCGCTGCGGGGCGCCGGAGAGCGCAGGCGTCTTGACCTTTGCCTTCTTCTTGGCGCGTCCCTTGCGAATCAGCTGATTGACGGTGGGCATCGTGAAGCCGGGTCTCCCCTTCGTAGTGCAGGTCGTATAGGCAGAGGGCGTGAAAGCAGACAGAAAGCCGGGGGCGCCCCTCGGGCACCCGCCGACCGCGGCATGGTAGCGGAACCTCGCGCAGCCTCGCAAACGCCCCCCGCGGCATCCCTCGGAAGCGGCATAGCTGACCCCGAAGTCACCACTTAGAGTGATTTTTGGCTGCGGTGATAACGGTTGTGCTCATCGGCGCCCTTGGGGTCGCCCTCGCCCTCGCCTGCGCCGGGGGCGTCGCGGCGTGGCGTGCGCGCGCCTCGGCCGACGATCGGGTCGCCGAGGCGGTCGCAAGCCTGGCCGCCGGCATGCACGACACGATGCGCGACCTCGCCGGGGCGCTCGAGGGGGCGCAGACCGCCGGCCGCCGCCCTGATCGCAACCTTCCGGAGCTGGCCTCGTCGCTCGAGCTGGACGAGGTGACGAACCGGACGCTCGAGCAGGCAGCCGCGATCGCGGGCGTCGACGCCGTGCTCGTCGAGGCCGCCGGGCCCGACGGCGGGCGGTTCATGAAGACGCTCGGGATGCTCGACGAGGAGGCAACGAGGACTGCCGTCCCGGTGCCCGACAACGACAACATCCGGGCCGTCGAGGTCGTCTTCCACTACCGGCTGGACGACGTCGAGAGCGCGAGCCCGGTCGTCCGCTCGGGGGTCGTCGTGCCCCTGCGGGCCGACGGGCTGCCGATCGGCTCCCTTGCCGCCTTCACTCGAACGGCCGCTGGGAAGCTCTCCGACGCCGAGGTCGACGAGCTCGAGCAGCTCGCCTCTCGCGCCGGGCCGGCGTTCGAGAACGCCCGCCGGTACACGGATGCGCGGTCGCTCGCCGACATCGACGCTCTCACCACCCTGCACAACCGGCGCTACTTCTACGAGACTCTCTCCCGCGAGGTCGCCCGCGCCCACCGCCACCACCGGCTCCTCTCCCTGATCGTCCTCGACCTGGACAACTTCAAGGCGATCAACGACAAGATCGGCCATCTGGCCGGCGACGGCGTGCTCACGGAGGTGGCCGAGCGAACGCTCTCGGTCGTGCGGGCCGCCGACATCACCTGCCGGGTCGGCGGGGACGAGTTCGCCGTCATCCTCCCGGAGGCCGGCGCCGACGACGCCGAGCTGCTCGCCGGCCGCATCGCAAGGGCGATCGCCGCCCGCCCGATCGGCGGCACGGGCATCCTCACGGTCTCGGCCGGCGTGACCGAGGTCCGGCCTGGCGACACCCCGGCCGACCTCTTCCAGCGGGCGGACGACGCGCTGTACCGGGCGAAAGCCGCCGGCAAGGGCCGCACCGAGGCCGACGGATCGGCCTAGAGAGCCAGGAACGGCAGCCAGTCGGTCAGATCGACGGCCGCCGTCTGCGGAGCGCGATCGTGGGCGCAGGCGAGGCTCGCGAGGCTCTGGTTCTCGCGGCGGCGGAGCCAGACCGCGAAGGCGGCCTGCTTCAGCTCGCCGACGAGCGCGACGCGAATCGCCGGCAGCGCCGTCGCGTAGGGGACGGCGCCGAGCGGGGTCGTCTCGCCGAGCGCGGTCACCCGGACGCCGTCGATCGTCACCGCCTGCCCGACGGCGAGGGCAAGCAGCCGCTCCGGGGCGACGCCGTCGACGGCGATCCCCTGCCGCCGGTTCCCCAGCCAGGTGACCGGCGCGGCCGCGCGGACGGGACGCGCCCTGGTCGAGCCGTACGCCACGTACCAGCTCTGCAGCTCGGCGGCGGTCGGGGCGGCGGTGCGCAGCGTTGCGGAGACCGTGAGCCGGCGGAGCTCGTCGGCCAGCACCTGCCGGCCGAGCGCGGGCGTCGCGCCCGCCTTCGCGAGCGCCGCCAGGTAGGCGGAGCGCGTGCCGCCGAAGCGATCGAGGATCACGTCCCGCTCGGCCTGCACGATCCGGGCCGGGTCGAGCGGCCGCGCGTTCACGAGCACCGCGTGCTGGAACGCCGCCGTGAACGCCAGCTCCGGGTCGCCGACGACCCGTTGGAGGGCGGCGACGTCGAGCGCGCGAACCGCGGTCGGGCCGAGCATGCACACCGTGCCGGCCGGCAGGACGGCGCCGACGTCGAGGGACGGGTCGAGGTCGTTGCCCGCGAGCGTGGGTGCGTCGCAGAGGGACGGGTCGCGCGTCCAGAGCCACGTGCAGGCGACCTTCGGCTTGTCGGTGTCGTTGCCGGCCGGGTTGAACGCCGCCCAGCCCCACGACCAGATGCTCGCGATCCGGAGCTCCGACGAGACCTGTCTCGCGGCGAGCGCCTCCCATTTCGTCACGTCGAGCCACTTCGAGAGCGGCTGCAGCCCTTCACGGCCGCCCGCGCCGCGCGTCGAGGAGAACGTGAGCATCATCCCGAGCCGGTTCGTCGGGATCCCGATCTGGATCAGATCCTCGAGCCGTGTGCGCATCGTCGCCCGCAGGTGCCTGCTCCCGAGCACCGCCCCCTGCTTCGAGATCGCCGGCGCCGCGAAGTACACCTCCGGGACGAGATCGGCGACCTGGGCGACGGCGCGCCACCAGTCGTCGGCGGTCTCGTCGTGGGTGTATGGCCGCTTCGGCAGCAGCAGGAAGGGCCGGGCGCCGAGCGCGCTCAGACGTTGCAGGTACGCAAGCACGTTCGCGCGGTACTGCGCGGTCGTGGCCGTCCACGGCGTCGGGAGGTCGGCGCCGGCGAGCTCGTTCTCGGCCATCACCGGCTGGGCGCAGCCGGACGAGGTCACGGCGGTCTGGAAGAGCTTGTCGGCGCGCGCCTGGATCACCGACGGGTCTGCGGGCTTCGACGGCGTCCCGACCCGGTTCCCGAGGTACAGGTCGAAGTAGACGGTCTGCGCGCCGTGCGCGCGCAGCTGCGGCGGGACGATGAACTGCGATGCGGCCGCGACGATCCCGGGCCGGGCAAAGATGGTCGACCAGAACGGCACCATCCCGTCCGCGTAGTCGATCCAGACCGGCTGGGCCTGCGGGAGCCCGCACGGGAACGGGATCGGCGCCGCGGCGCCGCCCCGGGCGGCGCCGCCGACTGCGAGCGCGAGGGCCGCGGCGAGGCAGGCGGCCGGGAGCGTGCGACGCACGCGAACGTTGTAGCAACCGCGCTCGCCGGTCTCTACGGAGTCTGGTCGAGCACCTGATGGGCGGCCTGCGCGTAGAGCGCGGAGACCGAGATGCTCCGGCTCGACTCTCCGTCGAGCTCGTCGAGTAGACGCCGGGCGAGCTCGTGGATGCCGCGGAGCGACCCCTCGTCGGCGACGTACCGCACACGCTGCTCGAGCTCGTCGTCGCGGCCGCCGCGCAGGAGGTGGAGAAGCTCCTCCCGCAGCCCCCCGGCCGGGTCGGCGGACAGCTCGAGGCTGCTGCGCGACGCGTAGTCGAGGAGCAGCACCCGGCTGAGGAAGACGAGCTCGACGCGCTCGATCCCCGGCAGCCGCCCGAGCGCGCGCTCGATCGCCGGCACGGCGGCCTCGGCCGCGGCGTCGGACGGGAAGCTGTGTGCTCCGCAGCCGATCGCGGGCAGCGCGATCGTGCGGCAGTCGAGCCGCTCCGCAGCCTCGAGCACCTGCTCGTGGAGCTGGGCGAGCGCCTCCTGCTCGCCCGAGACGCCGCCGCGCCAGACCGGGCTCGCAACGTGGATGACGTACCGGGCCGGCAACCGGCCGGCGCCGGTCACGCGCACTGGCCCCTGCTGCCGGTCGCCCATGCCGGCGCACGCGCGCGCGAGCGCCTCGCCGCCTGCACGCAGAAGCGCACCGCTGACGCCGGCATGCCCGAGCAGGAACGCCGCGTTCGTCGGATTCACGACCGCGTCGCACATCCTCTCGGCGAGATCGCCGATCGTGAACCTCAGCCGCTCGACGGGCATCACCGACAACCGCGGCGCCGCCGCCGCTCCTTCCTACGACCCCTGCTCATCGTTACCGGCTCATCATCCGGCGATTCGCAGCTGCCCGTATCACCCCAAAGGAGGCCCTGAACAGACGATGGGCCCGGCATCGCCGGGCCCATCGTGGCCGAACTGGATCGTTCGCTCGCTCAGTCGTCGAGCGGGGAGTCGACCTCGGGGATCTCGGTCGCCTCGCCGGCGTCATGGCTCGACGTGGTGTCGGAGCCCGGCTCGCCGCCGAAGCCGACGTCGAGGCCCGCGAAGTCGATCCCGCCGCCTCCGTCCTGGCCGATCTCCTCGAGCGCCTGGAGCAGCGTCTCCCGCTCGTAGGCGTCGCGGATGATCGGCTCGGTCGGCGCGATCTCGATCGTCCGGTAGCGCTTCAGGCCCGTGGCCGCCGGGATCAGCTTCCCGATGATCACGTTCTCCTTCAGCCCGAGCAGGCGGTCGATCTTGCCCTCGATCGAGGCGTCGGTGAGCACCTTGGTCGTCTCCTGGAACGACGCCGCGGAGAGGAAGGACTCGGTGGCGAGCGATGCCTTCGTGATCCCGAGGATCAGCGGCTCGAACATCGCCTTCTCGCCCTTCGCCGAGACCTTGCCGTTCTCGCGCTCGAGGACGACCTTGTCCACGAGCTGGCCCGGCAGCAGGTCGGTGTCGCCGTTCGTCTCGACGCGCACCTTCTTCAGCATCTGCCGGACGATCAGCTCGATGTGCTTGTCGTGGATCTCCACGCCCTGGCTCTTGTAGACCTTCTGCACCTCGCCGACGAGGTACAGCTCGGTCTCCGTCGAGCCCTTCAGCGCGAGCAGCTCGCCGGGGTTCTGCGAGCCTTCGTTGAGGGCGTCGCCCGGCTCCACGACCTGACCGTTCGTCACCAGCAGGCGGGTGCGCCGCGGCAGCTGGTACTCGACCGGATCCGCCAGCTCGCCGTCGTCGCCGACCTCGGTCGGGTTGATCGTGAGCTTCGGCCCGCGCTCGGTCTGCTCGACGTCGACGCGACCACCGAGCTCGGCGAGG
The DNA here is from genome assembly GCA_963840365.1 of uncultured Thermoleophilia bacterium. GTDB lineage: Bacteria > Actinomycetota > Thermoleophilia > Gaiellales > Gaiellaceae > PALSA-600. Next base: position 301,852 of record CAWIYQ010000001.1, read on the forward strand.
ATCGCCGCGCCCTTCGGGTTGCGCGCCTCGAAGATCTCGACCACGCGGGGCAGGCCGTGCGTGATGTCGGCGCCCGCCACACCACCGGTGTGGAAGGTCCGCATCGTCAGCTGGGTGCCCGGCTCGCCGATCGACTGGGCGGCGATGATGCCGACCGCGTCGCCGATCTCGCACATCTCGCCCGTCGCCGGGAAGATGCCGTAGCAGGTGCGGCACACGCCGGACTCCGCACGGCACTTCAGCACCGAGCGGACCGGCAGGGTCGCCTCGCCGAGCTCCTCCTCCGCGTGCTCCAGCAGCGCGAGCGTGACCACGTCCCCCTTCTCGGCGACCACGGTCTTGCCCGGCCTGCCCGACGCGAGCGGCTTGTGGACGTCGTCGGCGACGATCCGGCCGAGCAGCGACTTGTTGAAGCCCTCGCTCGTGCGGATCGGCAGATCGACGTGGTCCGCCGTGACGCAGTCTTCCTCGCGGACGATCACGTCCTGCGACACGTCGACGAGGCGCCTCGTGAGGTACCCAGAGTCGGCGGTGCGCAGGGCGGTGTCGGCAAGACCCTTCCGGGCGCCGTGTGTCGAGATGAAGTACTCGAGCACCGACAGGCCTTCCATGAAGTTGGCCTTGATCGGACGCTCGATGATCTCGCCCTTCGGGTTGGCCATCAGGCCGCGCATGCCGGCGAGCTGGCGGATCTGCTTGAACGAGCCGCGGGCACCCGAGTTGGCCATCATGAAGACGGGGTTCAGCTCGTCGAAGTGGTCCTCCATCGCGCTGGCGACCTCGTCGGTGGCCTCCGTCCAGATGTTGACGATCGTCTCGTGGCGCTCGTCCTCCGTGATCAGGCCCATGTCGTACTGGCCGTGCACGTCCTCGACGCGCTTCTCGTAGCCGGCGAGGATCTGCTCCTTGGCAGGCGGGATGACGATGTCGTTCTTCGAGATCGTGACCCCGGCCTTCGTCGCGAACCGGAAGCCGAGCGTCTTGATCGTGTCGAGCACCGGAGCGAGCGTGTGCGCGCCGTACCGGTCGGAGAGCCCGAGCACGTAGCGGTCGGTGTCGGGCTTCGCGAGCGTCTGGTTGACGAAGTCGAACTCGAGCTCTTCGTCGGGCGGCAGCAACTCGTCGAGCGCCCGGTACACGGCGCTGTTGAACAGCACGCGCCCGGACGTCGTCAGGTGCAGCTCGTCGCTGAACCGGAACTCGATCGGGTCCTGCAGGCCGATCGCCCCCACCTCGAGTGCGACCTCGATCTCGTCGGCCGAGTCGAACCGCTTCGGGCGCGGGTTGAGCTTCGCCGAGTCGAGCGTGGCGAGCGGCTTGTCCGAGTAGGTGAGGTAGTAGATGCCGAGCACCATGTCCTGCGTCGGCGTCGCGAGCGGGCGCCCGGAGGCCGGCGAGAGGATGTTGTTCGACGACAGCATCAGGATCCGGGCCTCGGCCTGTGCCTCCGCCGACAGCGGCAGATGGACGGCCATCTGGTCGCCGTCGAAGTCCGCGTTGAACGCGTGACAGACGAGCGGATGCACCTGGATCGCCTTGCCCTCGACGAGCACGGGCTCGAACGCCTGGATGCCGAGGCGGTGCAGCGTCGGAGCGCGGTTCAGGAGGACGGGATGCTCCGCGATCACCTCCTCGAGCACGTCCCAGACCTCGGGCGTCATCGAGTCGACGTACTTCTTCGCCGCCTTGATGTTCTGGACCGACTTGCGCTCGACGAGCCGGCTCATGATGAACGGCTTGAAGAGCTCGAGCGCCATCAGCTTCGGCAGGCCGCACTGGTGCAGGCGCAGGTTCGGGCCGGCCACGATGACCGAGCGGCCCGAGTAGTCGACGCGCTTGCCGAGCAGGTTCTGGCGGAACCGGCCCTGCTTGCCCTTGAGCATGTCGGAGAGCGACTTCAGCGGCCGGTTGCCCGGGCCGGTGACGGCGCGTCCGCGACGCCCGTTGTCGAACAGCGCGTCGACGGCCTCCTGCAGCATGCGCTTCTCGTTGTTGACGATGATCTCCGGCGCGCCGAGATCCAGGAGCCGCTTGAGGCGGTTGTTCCGGTTGATGACGCGGCGGTAGAGGTCGTTCAGGTCGGAGGTCGCAAAGCGGCCGCCGTCGAGCTGCACCATCGGGCGCAGCTCCGGCGGGATCACCGGGATCGCCTCGAGGACCATCCACTCGGGACGATTCTCGGACTTGATGAACGCGTTGACGACCTTCAGCCGCTTGATCGCCCGCTGCTGCTTCTGCCCCTTCGACGTCTTGATCGTGTCGCGGAGCGTCGCGGCCTCGAGCTCGAGGTCGAGATCGCGGAGCAGGTCGCGGATCGACTCCGCCCCCATGCCGCCGCGAAAGTAGACGCCGAAGCCGTACGGCGAGCCGAAGCGGTCCTTGAGCTCGCGGAACAGCTGCTCGTCGTTGACGACGAGCTTCGGCTCGAGCTCACGGAAGAGCTGCCACGTCTGCTCGAGGCGGCGCACCGAATCGACGGCGGCCTCCCGCGTGTCCTCGCGGCGCGACTCGATGTCGAGGTACATCTCGCGCACCTTCAGCGCCCACTGGATCAGCGAGTCGAGATCCTCCTTCTGGATCTTCCCGTCCGTCCGCAGGCACAGATCGTTCGTCAGCTCGCGGATGTCCTGGCCGTCCTCCCAGGCGTCCACGGCCTCCTT
>CAWIYQ010000002.1:0-215732 GCA_963840365.1 uncultured Thermoleophilia bacterium
ACGAGCTGCTTGAGATAGATCACGTACTGCTCACCCTTCGGCTTGTCGAGCCCGAACTGCTTGATCAGGGCCGCACGCAGCTCGGGCGTCGCATGCGGCACGCGCGACAGGTCGGTGACGGCCGAGCCGGGGGCGAGGCGGAAGAGCGCGAAGTTGAGCGTCACCGCCACGAGCACGGTCACGACCGCGAACGCGACGCGCTTGATGACGTAGTCGGCGCCTCTCACTGCGCCTCCCGCCCACTACTTCTGGTGCACGCTCGTGAGGCTCAGTTTCGAGAGCGAGTTGAACGGCCCCTGCGGCGAATAGACGAGCCCGGCCCAGTTCGACCCGACCGCGGTCACGAAGTCCTCGGTGGCGATCCAGAGGTACGGCTTGCGCGCCTGCAGGTACCGCTGCATCTGCCAGACGATCGCGCGCCGCTTCGCCTGGTCCGGCGTCACCTGCTGTTTCGCGTAGAGCGCGTCGTAGGTCTTGTCGCAGAAGCCGGAGTCGCTCCAGCCGTTGTACTGGTCGCACGTGACCACCGAGAGCATGAAGTCGGGGTCGACGAGCGCCACCCAGTCCCACATCGCCAGGTCGAAGTCGAGGTACTTGCCGCTCGGCGAGGTGATCGCATCGAACGCGGCGCTCGAGTCGAGGGCGCGCTGCTTCAGCTCGACGCCGATCTTCCGGAAGTCCGTCTGGATGATCTCGAAGGTGCGGTTGACGCTCGACAGGTCGGTCGGCGTGATCACCTCGTACGACATCTTCTGGCCGTTCGCGACGCGGATGCCGCCGGAGCCGCGCTTGTAGCCGAGCGAGTCGAGGATCTTGTTCGCGGCGGCGAGGTCGAACGACGTCGCCTTGACGGCCGGGTCGTACCAGGATCCGGTCGCGGCGGGGATGATCGACGCCCCCGGCTTCGCCGTGCCGAGGAAGACGACGCGCACGACCTGCGCACGGTCGATCGCGTGGTCGAACGCGAGCCGGACGCGCGGGTCGAGCAGCTCGCGGTGCTTGGGCTTGTGCGGGTTCGAGTTGATGATGAAGTCGGTCTGGTCGACGCCCGGCACGTCGGAGATCGTGAAGCCGGAGCTCTTCAGCGTCTTGATCGCGGTCGCGGGCACCGCCTCGATCGCGTCGATCTCGTGCGACTTGAGCGCCGTCACGAGGGCGTCGTCGTTCGAGAACATCTGCAGGCCGAACCCGTCGGCCTGCGGCTTCGGCCCGTAGAACGAGTCATTGCGCTGGAAGAGCGCGATCTGGTCCTTCTGGAACTTGACGAGGTTGAACGGCCCGGCGCCGACGATCGGCGCGTTGTTCGCGAACGTCTTCAGGTCGTTGCCCTTGTGGCCCGTGTACTTGCTCCACACGTGCTGCGGCAGGATCGCGAGTTGCTGGAACTGCGCGAGCACGTTGCCGACCGGCACCTTGTAGTGGACGACGAGCGTCGTCGCGTTCGGCGCCGCGGCGTGGGTGATGTGGGCGATCAGCCCGGCCGCGTTCGCGGCGCCGCCTGCGCTGTACTTGACGTCGGTGTTGATCGTCCACGCGGCGTCGGCGGCGGTGAGCGGCTGCCCGTCCGACCACTTCGCGCCGGCGACGGTCTTGAACGTCCAGGTCTTGCCGTCCTTCGACGTGCTCCAGGAGCGCGCGAAGTCGGGGGCGAAGTGCGCGTTGGCGCCGTCGTACTGGATCAGGAAGGGATAGACGTACTCGAAGGCCGAGTAGGCGTCCTGGTTGAACGCGACGTACGGGTTGAGCGAGTCGATGCGCGAGCTCGTGCCGAGGCGGAAGACCCCGCCGCTGCGCTCCGCCGAGCCCGACGCAACCGTCGCGAACGCACAGATCGCCGCCACGAACGCCATTGCGGCAACCGCCGCCCGCCTTCTGGTCATCTCGTCCTCCTGATCACGGTCGGAATGGGGATTCGTCGATCGTCAGCGAACGCGAGTCGGCGTCGAGCGTACCGCGCACGCCGAGCGGAAGTGCCGCCAGATGCTTGCCGTGGCCGAGCGGCAGCTTGTAGATCGCCGGCACGCCGAGGCTGCCGATGTGCTCGTCGAGCACATCCTCGATCGAGCGGCTCGCGCGCCAGTCGGACGCGTCGCGGATGTCGCCGTAGTCGCAGCCCTCCATGTCGCCGACTACGACGCCCGCGACACCGTCGAGTTTGCCCGCATGACGCAGTTGGGTCAGGAAGCCGTCGACGTAGTACGGCGGCGCCTTGTAGTCCTCGAGGAAGAAGATCGCGCCGTTGAGGTCGACCTCCCACGGCGTGCCCATCGTCTGCATCAGCAGCCAGAGGCAGCCGCCGACGATCGGCGCCGTCACCTTGCCGCCGTGGAGCGTGCGCACGTACGGGTCGTCGGGGTCCCGCGGCACCTCGCCGATCGCCTCGCCGCGAAGCACCCGCTCGAGCCGGGTGCGCGTGAAGGCGGTCGTCTCCTTGGCGCCGACGCCCACGAGGCCGACCCCGTACACGGTCGCGAGCCCGGCCCGCTGCAGGAGCGCGACGTGGAGGGCGGTGATGTCGGAGTAGCCGACGAGCGCCTTCGGGTGCTCGGCGATCAGGTCGAAGTCGAGATAGGGGATCGTGTGGGCGGAGCCGTAGCCGCCCTGCAGCGCCTGCACGACGTCGACCTCCGGGTCGGCGAAGAGCGCGTTCAGGTCGTCGGCCCGGCGGCGGGCATCGCCGGCGACGTAGTCGTCGCGCTCGTGGACACCGGGCGCGAGCTTGACGCGGTAGCCGCGCGACTCCCACCATTCGACGCCGCGGTCGAGCTCCGACCGCATGTCGTACGGGCTCGCCGCCGCCGCCACCCCGATCGTGCCGCCCTCCGGGAGCGGCCGGCCGAACCTCGTCGCCTGGATCACGCTGCCAATCCTTCCAGGGTGGCGACGACGAGGAAACCCAGCGTCGCGAGGTCGTACCCGCCCTCCTGGACGACGACGGTCGGCAGGCCGAGCCCGCTGAGGATTCGCCCGGCCTCCCGGTAGCCGTCGGCGGTCACCTCGAGCGGGCTCTCCGGGTCGGCAGCAGCCGCATCGACGCCGAGCCCGACGACGAGGGCGCGCGCGCCCGCGGCGAACGCCGCCGCCTCGCGGACGGCGGCGAGCCAGGCGTCGTCGCCCGTCTTCGGCGGGAGGGGCAGGTTGAGGTTCGCCTCGTCGCTCTCGGCGGCGAAGCCGAGGAAGTGCGGGAACCAGCCGGCGCCCGGGTCGACGTGCACCGAGGCGGTGCGCACGTCGTCGCGGCCGGCGAAGAGCTCCTGCGTGCCGTTGCCGTGGTGGGCGTCGATGTCGACGACGGCGACCGGCCCGCCGAGGCGGCGGCGGAGCTCCTCGGCGGCGACGGCCGTGTTGTTCAGGTAGCAGGAGCCGCCGAAGGCGCTCCGCAGCGCGTGGTGGCCGGGCGGCCGGCAGCAGGCGTAGGCGAGCGGCTCGCCGCCCGCGACGAGGTCGACCGCGCTCAGGGCGACGTCGACGGCGGCGCGGGCCGCCTCCCATGTCCCCGGCCCGACGAGGGTCATCGTGTCGTAGGCGAAGTAGCCCGGGCGCGCCCAGACGGCGCTCGGCACGGCCGGCGAGCGGGTCAGCTCCCGGTGGGCGAACACGTAGGGGACGACTCTGTCGCTCGGGAGATCGGCGTCGGCCCACTCGGCCCAGATGTCGCGCAGGAAGGCGACGAGCGACGCGTCGTGGACGGCGAGGAGCAGCTCGTCCGGGTGCGGCTCGGCGTCGACCTGCCGGGCGCCGGCTGCTCGGAGCGCCGCGCGGATCGCCTCGGCGCGGGCGGGCAGCTCGGTGCCGGGCGTGCGCACGCCGACCCACACCTCGCCGGCGGGCTCGTGGCGGAGGCAGTCGTCGCTCCACGTGAACGGCAGGCGCAGCGCCATCCGGGCGACGCTACTACGCTCGCCGGCATGGCAAGGATCCGCGACGACGGGATCGCTCCCGGCCGGCTCGAGCCGGGCCCGCGCAACTCGATCGCCGACGCGGGCGGCGTGCGCGTCGGCCACGTGACGATCCGCCGCGACGACCCGGTGGCGCGCACGGGTGTGACGGCGGTCGTGCCGCCGACGCTGCCGCTCTCTGCCGGGACGGCCGTCCTGAACGGCGCCGGCGAGCTGACCGGCTCGCTCGAGATCCGCGAGTGGGGGCGAATCGACACGCCCGTCTACCTCACCTCGACGCACGCCGTCGGCCGCATCTACGACGGGGCGGTGGCGGTCGCGATCGCGGCGGATCCCAATGTGGGCGTCGACGACGTCGTCATCCCGGTCGTCGGCGAGTGCGACGACAGCCACCTGAGCGACGCGCGGCATGTGCACGTCGAGGCGGCCGACGCCGGTCGTGCGGTCGCCGCCGCGAGCCTCGAGGTGGAGGAGGGCGCTGTCGGCGCCGGCACGGGCATGGTCTGCTTCGGCTGGAAGGGCGGCATCGGCACCGCGAGCCGTCGTCGCCGGCGGCCACGTCGTCGGTGCGCTCGTGCTCGCGAACTTCGGGACGCCCGAGCAGCTGCGCGTCGCCGGCGTGCCGCTCGGCGACCTCGGCGGCGCCGCGCCGAAGACGCCGGCCGGGAGCTGCATCGCGGTGCTCGCCACCGACGCGCCGCTCGGGCCGCACCAGCTCGAGCGGCTCGCCCGCCGCGCCGGGCTCGGGCTCGCGCGCACCGGCTCGGTCGCCCACCACGGGAGCGGCGAGATCTTCCTCGCGTTCGCGACCGCCACCGGCGCGCTCGCATCCCGACTCGGAGCTCGACGGCCTCTTCGAGGCGGCCGTCGAGGCGACCGAGGAGGCGGTGCTGAACGCGCTCTGGGCGGGCGTCGACACCGACGGCCGCGACGGCCGCGTCGTGCGGGCCCTCCCGCACGCGGAGGTGATTCGGCGCCAGGCCCGTTCTCACCGCGTCTGCCCTGAACCGCGTGCCTAAGTACCCGCGGCGCGGGCGCGCAGCTACCCGATCGTTGAAGCCGTCCCGTTTGTGGCACGTTTGTGGTATAAAGATGGCAGTGGCACGTGTGAGGATCAGCACGACTGTCGACGACCGGCTGCTTGCCGCCGCACGCGAGAGCCGTTCTGGGGTGAATGACGCGGCTCTCATCGACGAAGCACTCGCTGCTCTGCTGGCCCGCCATCGCACGATGGAGACCGATGCGGCCTACACCGCGTACGACCGTGTGCCGCTCGACTCGCTCGATGAGTGGGGCGACCTGGCCTCGTTCCGCGCGGCCGCCGGCTCGTCGTGAACGTGCTTCCCGCGCGGGGAGAGGTCTGGTGGTGTGAGCTCCCTGAGATCGGACGCCGACCGGTCGTCGTGCTGTCGCGAGACGCGGCGATCCCACGTCTTCGGCGTACGTTGGTTGGACCGTGCACGACGACGATCCGCGGCATCCCGAGCGAGGTGCGCCTGGAGCCAGGCGAGGATCCCGTGCCGCGGACCTCGGCTGTGAACCTCGATTCGGTCGAGAGTGTCTCGCTGGCGACGCTCGTCGAGCGTCTCGGCCGACTCAGCGACGAGCGGATGCGCGAGATCTGCAGGGCCCTCGAGATCGCCGTCGCCTGCGAAGGCCTGTCCACGAATGGTGTATAATTCGTACATCATGAAGAGGACACAGATCTACCTGGAGGAGCAACAGGACGACGATCTCGCCCGGCGCGCGGCCGCCGAGGGTCTGACGAAGTCGGCACTCATCCGCCGGGCCGTCGATGAGTACCTGGACAACGACGCCGACGACGGGTTCCGGCTGGCGAGGTTCAGGGCTGCGGTCGATGCTGTCGCCGGGGCGGCACCGGATCTTCCGCAGGGGTCGCTCTACGTCGAGCGGCTGCGCGCGCTCGACGCGGGCCGGCAGGAGGAGATCGAGCGGCGTCGCCGCGCGTGAGCATCATCGTCTTCGACACTTCGATTCTGATCGATGTCCTTCGTGGCGACGCCGCTGCTCTGCGCTACGTAGGCCGCGTGGCCGATGTTCCGACCTGCAGCGAGGTCACACGAATCGAAGTTGCGCGTGGTCTCCGAAGTGGCGAGCGTGCGAGCGCAGAGCAGCTCTTCCGTACGCTCCATTGGGTTCCGCTCGACGAGCCGATTGCGCGCCGCGCCGGTGAGCTCGGTCGCCGCTGGGATCGCCACCGACCCGGTATCAGCCTCGCCGACCTGGTGATCGCGGCAACAGCGGAACAGATCGACGCCGAACTCGCGACGGCCAACGTCCGCCACTTCCCGATGTTCGTAGACCTGCAGGCTCCGTACTGACCGGGCCGAGGGGCCCAGCCAGCGGTTCGTCTTGACGCAGGATTGGTGGGCGCATCTGGGACCGAACCAGGTTCGCGGTTTCATGCCGCGAAGCTGAGCGCGCGCAGACTTGCGCCCGCGGACGCGAGCAGGTCGCCGCTGCGCGGGCCGTCGCTGAGCACGGCGTAGAGGCAGAAGTCGCGGCCGGCGACCGAGAAGAAACGCTGCAGGCCGCGCTGGCCGGGGCGGGCGAGGAGCAGCGTGCGCTCGCCGAACTCGCGCAGCGGCAGCGAGCGCGGCGGCCGCCCGGCGAACAGGCCGCGGCCGGGCGCCTCGCCGGCGGCGTACTCGGTGAGGCTGAGGAAGAGCGCGTCGGCGGGCATGCGGCCCGTGGCCGTCGTGCCGAACTCGCCGTCGGCGGGCGGCAGCGGGAAGCTCGCCAGGTGGAGCGTCGGCTCGCCGCCGTCGTGCCGGAAGAGGCGCGCGTCCCAGCCGGCGGGCGCGACGGTCGAGATGCCGAACGCGGCGACGGGCGTCATGCGAGCCAGAGGACGGCGACGAGAAGCGCGAGCTGCGAGGCGAGCGTCGCCCGGGCGGCGGGCCGGTCGAGCGCCCGGAAGCGCAGGTGGAACTGCGCGAGCGCGCGCGGCGAGTCGACCCGCGCCGAGAGGAGCGGCGTCAGCCCGCGCAGCGCCCCGAACACCGCCCCGATCGTCGCGCCCCAGGCAACCGACGGCGCGAGCAGCGCCGCGGCGAGCGTCGCGTACACGGCCGAGGTGGTGATCACGGTGGCGACGCCGGTGCCGAGCTGCAGGCCGAAGCTGAGCCCGTAGACCCAGCCGCGGTAGCGGTGCAGGTCGCGCTCGTCGACCTGGCGCAGATGCGTGGGCAGGCGGCCGCCGAGGTCGAGCGCGAGCCCGACCGCGACGAGCGCCGCGAGCAGCGCGAGCCGGGCCGTCTCGCCGAGCGGCAGCGCCGTGCCGGCGAAGCGCGAGCACCGCGCCCGACAACGCCACCGGCCAAAACCGCGCCCGCGAGCAGGAAGGCGACGGTGACGGGCCAGTGCTGTCGGCGGCCCCGCTCGCCGAGCGGGGTGATGCTCGCGAGCATCGACTCGCCTCAGGGCGACCAGGTCGAGCGGAGGCCGGCAAGGAGCGCGAGCGCGAGCCCGACGAGCGGCTCGCGCATCACCGCTCTCCCGGGTGCAGGCTCGGGTGGCCGGGCCCGATCCCGGCCGCCTCGAGCGCATCGTCGATGCGCGGTGCGTCGACGACGTCGCGGTGGTCGTCGAGCGCGTCGAGGAGCAGCGAGGCGACCTGCTCCCAGCGCGAGGCGGAGCCCTCGCCGGCGACGGTCGCGGTCGCCCCGTCGACGTGCACGAAGTAGGGGCTGCCGGGCGCCGCGTAGGCGTCCCACGCGGCCGACGACATGACGACGTCGACCACCTGCTCGAGCGGGCGGAAGAGCCGCAGCCGCTCGAGCTCGCGGTCCTTCGCGACGACGACGAGCCGGGTGCCGCGCGGCAACGCGGGCGGGCCGTCGGCGAGCTGCTCGAGCAGGGCGGTGCAGGTCGTGCAGCCGCTCGAGAGGAACGCGACGAGCGTGTCGGCGCCCGCGCCGACGGCGATGCGGCGGAAGCCGCCCGACGGCGTCGCGCCCTCGAGGTCGGGAGCCGGGCGGCCGCCGGGCGCCGCCTCGCGGTGGTGGGGGAGCTCGCCGCCGAGCGCGTCGAGCCGCCGCAGGATCTCGGCATGGCTGCGCAGCAGCGCGACGACGAAGAGCGCCAGCAGCACGAGCAGCAGCGTCTCCGCGCCGAGCAGCGCCTCGGTCACCACGCGAACTCCTGCGCCGGCTCGAGGCACGGAGCCTCGTGCCCGCACGTGCGGTTGTCCTGCTTGTAGGTGGCGTTGCAGTTGAGCTCGGGGATCGAGGCGGGGTGGTCGCAGACGATCACCCGGCAGACGACCTCGGTGAGCGCGGCGACGTCGGTGTTGCACTGGCCGTAGCGGAAGACGTTGCAGGCGACGCGGAAGCGGCCGCAGTCGCCGTTCGCGCAGTGGCAGCCGCCGGGGATCGTGTGCCCCGGCTTGCGGTTGCAGTCGAGGTAGTAGCGCACGCCGCTGTCCGAGCAGAGCCGCCGGCCGCGGTAGTCGGTGCACTTCCACCAGCCGCCGACGAACGTGGTCGGCGGGCAGGCGTTGAGGCCGCCGTTGATCGTGCAGCAGAACTCCGTCCACCCGTCGGTGCAGAGGCCGCTCGCGCACGAGGACGGCCGCGTGATCGCCGCGAGCGCCGACTGGGGACGCAGCAGGAAGCGGAGCGGCGCGACGGCGAGCGCCGAGCCGACCGTCGCGGTGCGCACGAGGAACCCGCGCCGCGACGTCCGCCGCTCGAGGACCCGCGAGGCGGTGTGCAGGAGCTTCGTCACACCGGCCTCCGGTAGGACGAGAGCGCCGGCGGCAGCAGCGAGGCGGCGGCGACGAGCAGGAACGCGGCCGCCGCGGCGGCGAGGGCGACGACGGCGCCGGCCGCCGGATGGGCGCCGAGCAGCGAGATCACACTCGCCGGCGGTGCGGCGGCCGCCGCGAACGCGACGGCGGCGAGTGCCAGGTCGAGCACGAGATGGAGCGGCGAGGGCGGCGTGTCGGCGCTCCCGAGGCAGCCGCACGACGCGGTGCTGCCGCGCGCGAGCTGTGCGGCGACGAGGCAGGCGAAGACGACGTAGAGCACGCCGACGAGCGCGGCCGTGCGCGGGGCGGCGAGGCACGCGGCCCCGGCTGCGAGCTCGACCAGCGCGGCGACCGGCACGACGAGCGCCGCGGCCGGGATGCCGAGCGCGCGCAGGGCGGCGACGGCCGGCTGCGGCTCGCGCAGCTTGGCGAGCCCGGAGGCGACGAGCAGGAGCGCGGCGGCGAGCAGGGCGGGGAGGAGCGTCATCCGTTCACCACGATCGTGGCGGACACGGTGGACGACCTCCCGCCGTCGTCGACGACGGTGAGCGTGACGACGTACGACCCCGCCGCGGCGTAGGTGTGCGCGGGCGCGCGGCCGGCGGCCGGGTCGGTGGTGTCGAGCGTGTTCGCGGCGCCGCTCGCGGGGTCGCCGAAGTCCCAGCGCCACTCGACGATCGAGCCGTCGCTGTCGGTCGAGCCGTCGGCGAACGTCGTCGGCGCTCCCGCCGGCCCCGCTGTGCGCGACGGTGAACGCGGCGGTCGGCGGCACGTCGACGTGGAGGCTGAGCGGGGCGGAGGCGGTCGCGCGCCCGGAGCGGCTGAGGTTGAAGACGACGTAGCAGTAGGTGCCGCCGCCGCTCTCGACCGCCGGGTCGAGCGCCCAGTGCAGGCCGGCGAAGGCGGGCTTGTCGTAGACGACCGTCGTCGTGCCCGCGGCGACGTCGAGCGCGGTCGGGCAGGCGCCGAGCGAGCGGGCGACGACGGTGCGCACGGCGCCGCTGCGCGCTGGTTGCGTCCAGTCGATCCGCGGGCCGGTCTGCTCCAACGCGACGGAGGCGGGCGCGGCCGGCGCGGCGTAGAGGGCGCGCGCGAGCGCGGCGGTGCGCGGGTCGACGAGGCGCGGCAGCCAGGGCGGCACGGCGCCGAGGTCGGCGCACTTCGCGGGCACGGCGTAGTGCCGGCCGTCGCTCGCTCCCTTGCTGTTCATCAGGCTGCAGGTGCGGTCGTCGTTTTGGAGGCCGAGCACCCGGCCGAGCTCGTGCGCGACAAGGAGCGGACGCACGACGGCGGGGCAGGCGCGCACGACGACGCGCGAGCCGAAGCGCTGGAAGCCGGTCGGCGCCTTGCCGCCGACGCCCGCGAGGCAGCGGCCGCGGACGAAGACGATCTGCACCGACGACTCGCCCGTCGCGGGGACGAACCGGACGCCGAGCTGCAGCCGGTTCCATGCGGCGACGGCCGAGGCGATCGCCCGGTGGTAGCCGTGCCCGCCGGTCAGGTCGCGGTAGGCGATCGTCTGTCCGGGCCACGCCTGCGGCGCCGAAGCGGCACCCGCGGAGGCGGCCGGCAGCGCAACGAGCAGGGCAACGAGAAGCGCGCGGCGCACCGCGGCATCTTCCCGACCGCCCCGGATGCCTTCGAGCCGTCAGGCCGGCGTCGGGACGACGGCGCCGAGGCGCAGAACGAGCCTGATGCGGCTTCGCTCGCACAACGCCCTCGGCTCTGCGAGGGGGTTGCCCTCGACCGCGACGAGGTCGGCGAGCTTCCCCTCCTCGATCGTGCCCACATGGTCGTCGAGGCCGAGGGCGGCGGCGCCGCCGGCCGTCGCGGCGACGAGGGCGTCGCCGGCCGGCAATCCCGCCTCCACCATGCGAAGGAGCTCGTCCGTCGCGCGGTGGAGGGGCGCCGAGTCGTACCCCATCGCCAGGCGAACGCCCGCGGCATGCGCCGCAGCGGTCGTCAGCTGCGCCTGCGCCACGTTGTGGCGGCCGAGCTCGGTCAGCCCGGTCGTCCACTCGCCGCTCTCGACGAGGTGATGGAGGAACGACAGCGTCGGCACGAGCACCTGGCCGGCGGCGGCCATGCGCTCGAGGAGATCGGGTCGCTGATTCAGGTACATGCCGTGCTCGATCGTGTCGACGCCGGCCTCGATCGCGAGCTCGGTGCCCGGGAGCCCCTCGCAATGCGCGCACGTCCGGTACCCGAGCCGGTGCGCCTCGTCGACGAACGCGGCGAGCTCCTCGCGCGTGACCTGGGCGGGGTCCGGGTCTTCGAGCTCCACCGTTCGCGCGCCCGTCGTCATCAGCTTGAGGAAGTCGGCGCCGTACCGGATCTGCTCGCGCACCGCCCGGCGCACGTCGTCGGCGCCGTCCGCCTCGCGGTACATGCCGGCGAAGAAGCGGCCGCCGGGCGAGGTCGGCGAGACGATGCGACCGCACGTGAGGAGGCGCGGGCCGGCGAAGGCCCCGTACCGCATCGCCTGCCGCGCTTCGACGACCAGGTCGCCGTACGAGCCGACGTCTCGCATCGTCGTGATCCCCATGCGAAGCGTCTCGCGGAGCTCGGCTGCGAGGAAGTGCGCTGCGGTGCCCGGCCGGATCGGCTCTGCGCCCTGTGACGCGGTCGGCTGCGGGAACGAGACACCGACGTGGGAATGTGCGTCGATGAGCCCGGGCAGGAGCGTGCAGCGCGCGAGCTCGATCGTCTCGGCGCCGGCCGGGGCCGGCGCTTCTGCGTCGGTCACGCGTGCGATCCTCCCGTCTTCGACGAGGACGGAGACGCGCTCGCGCACCGGCCCGCCCGTCCCGTCGAAGAGGCGGGCACCCGTCAGCCACAGCGCGCGGTCCCCGGGGGCCGGGTCGGCGATCAGCGCGGGGAGGCGGTGCGGCACCGTCGACTCGAGTCTATGTCGCGCGCCTCTAGCTTCCCGTCCGCAGCCGCAGCGTGTTCAGGTCGGCGGCCAGGAGCTCGTCGATCCGCTCCGGCATCGCCTCCCAGTCGTCGCGCGCCGCGTGGATGTAGCGGCCGGAGAGCCCGTCGAGCGCGCCCGAGCCGAGGAACGAGACGAGCGCGGCGGTGCGCTCGGCCGGCGTCCACAGCTCGGGGTCGTCCCAGACGTCGTCGAAGATGGGCTCCGTCATCGCCGTCTTCACCATCCCGGGCGAGACGACGAACACCGAGACGCCGTATGGTCGAGCTTCTGCGGCCAGCGCCTCGGTGAGGCGGATGACCGCGGCCTTCGATGCCTGGTAGGCGGAGTCGATGCGGCCGCCCCAGTCGTCGCCGCCGAGCGGGAAGAACGCCGAGTTCGACGAGACGTTGACGACGCGGCCGGCGCCGCGCTCGCACATCCCCGGCAGGACGGCGCGCGCGCAGAGAAACGTCCCGAGCAGGTTGACCTCGACGACGCGCCACCACGCAGAGGGCTCCTTCTCCCAGGTGTGACCGCCGGTACCGGCGAAGCCCGCATTGTTCACGAGCAGCTCGATCGGGCCGAGCTCGCGCTCGACGCGCGCCACCGCCGAGCCGACCGCGTCGGCGTCGGTGACGTCGAGGGGGATCGGAAGCGCACCGGTCGCCTCGGCGACGGCCGCGAGCTCGTCGGCGTTGCGGGCGGCGATCGCGACAGGCCTGCCGTCGGCGGCGAGGCGTGCGGCGATCGCGGCGCCGATGCCGCGGCCGGCGCCCGTGACGAAGGCGACACCGCTCACCGGGCAGCATGGCATGCGCGACGCACCGAACCGGTTCAGCGCAGCTGAACCAGGTTCGTGAGTTCCCGGGCGCGCGATAAGGTCGTGCGGTGAACGTCTCCGCGCAGTTCGAGGTGAACGGGTTCGGCGTCGTCGTCACCGGCGGTGCGAGCGGGCTCGGGCTCGCCTACGGCGAGGTGCTGGCGGCGCACGGGGCGCGGGTGACGCTGATCGACGTCGACGGCGACCAGGCCGCGGCACAGGCCGAGCGGCTGCGCGGCGGACGGGCTCGACGTCCGGGGCGTCGCGGCCGACGTGACCGACCACGCGGCGCTCGACCGTGCCGTCGACGAGGCGGCGGAGGTCTACGGCCGGCTCGACGTCGCGTTCGCGAACGCGGGCATCGACTCCGGCGCCGGCTTCGTCGGCGGCTGGGCGGGAGCCGGCAGGCCGCGGGTGCCGGAGGGGGCGATCGAGCAGTACGCGGACGAGCGCTGGAACCGCGTCATCGACATCAACCTGAACGGGATCTTCGCGACCGCGCGCGCCGCGGCCCGTCACATGCGCCCGCGCGGCTTCGGGCGGATCGTCTTCACGACGTCGCTCGCGGCGACGAAGGTCGAGCCGGCGATCGGCTCGGCGTACATGGCGGCGAAGGCGGGCGCGCGTCACCTGATGCACTCGCTCGCGCTCGAGCTCGCGTCGGACGGGATCACGGTGAACGCGATCGCGCCGGGCTTCTTCGTCACGAACATCGGCGGCGGCCACGCGCACAACCCGGAGCTGCAGGCGGCGGTGGCGCGGGAGGTGCCGATGCACCGGGTGGGGATGCCCGACGACGTCAAGGCGCTCGCGCTCTTCCTCGCGTCGCCCGCCTCCGGCTACATCACGGGCCAGGAGATCGTGATCGACGGCGGCTGGGGGCTCGGGATCGCGGACTGAGGCTACGAACCTGGTTCGACGGATGAACCAGGTTCGGGAGTTTCGGTCGAAGCCTCGATACGCCGCACTAGACTGCGCCGGAGTGGGACGCAGGCCTGCGCGGCACGACGAAGCTCCTCAACTTCGGCTGGAGCAGGTACGAGGGCAACCACATCTACAACGCGTCCGAGGCGCTCGTCGGCCCGGGCACGTACACGCCGCCGATCTTCGAGTACTCGCACTCGCTCGGCTGTGCGGTCAGCGGCGGCTACGTCTACCGCGGCACGAGCGTGCCGGCCGACGCCGGCCGCTACTTCTTCGGCGACAACTGCTCCGGCAACGTGTGGAGCCTGAAGCTGGCGGGCGGGAAGGCGACCGGCGTGCGGCTGGAGTCGTTCAAGGTGCCGGGCCTCTCGAGCTTCGCCGAGGACGGGCGTGGCGAGCTGTATCTGATGTCGGTCGGCGGCGGCGGGCTCTACCGGCTGCAGCGCTGACGACGGTCGGCCGTTCCCGGCCGTAGGCGAGGGCGATCTCTCTGATGCGCTCGATGAATCGGGGTTCGGCGAATCGCCCAGCGTGCGCGACGATCGCGTCGGACTGCCACGGGAGCGAACGGGCGTCACGGATGGCTGCGGCGATCTCGTCGGGGACGGGACGGTCGAAGAAGACCCCGGTCTTCTGCCTCGGCCACCGTGTCGAGGAACCCGCCCCATCTGAGGACGACGCAGGGCGTGCCGAAGCCGGCGGCCTCGAGCGGCGTCAGCCCGAAGTCTTCGTGGGACGGCCGCAACGAGCATGTCGCACGCGCCGTAGAGCCAGCGAAGCTGATCGTCGTCGACGCGACCGAGGAAGGTCACGTTCGACGGGGCCAGCGTCCGTCAGGGCGGTCTCGTCCGGCCCGGTTCCTGCGACCACGAGTCGTTCGTCGGGCAGCTGCGCGAACGCGCGAACGACGGCATCGACGTTCTTGTACGGAAGGAGCCTCGAGACGCAGAGCGCGAACCCGGGTGAGACGCCCGCCGGCGGCTTGCGCGGGCCGTCCGGCGTGAGCGCCGGCGGCGGCGCGAGCACTTCCGCCTCGATCCCGTAGATGTCGGCGATTCGCGTCGCGACCGCCGATGAGTTGGCGACGTACCGATCGGCCGATCGCGGCCGCCGCCTTGTCCCAGCGCACGAGTCTCGATCGAAGAGCTCCCGAAACCGCTCGGACGGTCACGCCGCGCCCACGCAGGTAGCGGTCGGGCTGATAGAGCCAGCGCGCCGGGGTGTGGCAGTAGACGACCTTCCGCCCCGTGACGCGGGCTCCGTGCGCCCAGCCGCTGGAGCTGCACACGACGACGTCGGCGTCGACCCGCGTTCGGGAGAAGAGCAGGCGCGAGCAGCCGGGAACGCAAGACGGTGGTGATCGCGGAGGATCGCGAGCCGGTTCAGTGGGCCGGGGCGAACGTCGACGCTCCCGAACTCGGGGAACGTCGACTCCGGCTCAAAGAGCGCTGCATGCAGGCGTGATCCTGGGAAGGCGCGTGTGAGGGTCAGCGCGACACGCTCCGCTCCGCCGCGCTGCGTCAGGTAGTCGTGGACGAGTTCGACCGAACACTCCACCCTGGGCAACCTACCGACCACTCCATCACGTCACCGGCGCCGTCCACGTCGCCTTCCACGTGATCGGCCCGACGAGCCCGTCCACGGCGAGACCCTTCTCCGTCTGGAACGCGATGCAGACCCGCTCCGACTGCCGGTTGAACACCCCGGTCGCGTCGATCCGCCAGCCGCGCTCGGCCATCTTCTTCTGCCAGCGGGCGATGTTCTGGCGCTCGATCGGGTCGGTGCCCGAGTGGCAGTGCGGGTCGGGGCGCGCCGTGCCGAGGTAGTCGGTCGCTGGATACGGGAACGCGGGCGCCTTCGCTGCCTGCACCCGCCACTGGCCGAAGTCGGCGGCGAACGCCGTGTCGCGGTCGCAGCTGACGCCGCCGATCACGACGCCGTTCCGGTGCTGGTAGAGCTGGGCGCGCGGGTCGCGCCGGCCCGCCGACCACGCATACGTCTGCCAGCCGAAGCCGACGACCTTCTGATCGAGGCAGTGGCCGACGACGCGGTAGCCGCCGTAGACGCCGACGCGGCGCGGGCCGAGCACGCTCGCGGCGCCGTGCAGGTAGTCGACGACGAGCGGCAGGTCGCCGTCGCCCGCGTCGAAGTCGACGGCGAAGTAGACCGGCCGCGTCGCCGGCATCCCGCAGGCCTTCGCCTGCGTCGCCGCGGTGTGCGCGTCGGCGGCGCCGGCCGCCTTGCCCTCGCGTGCACGGCACTGCGTCGACTCCCAGACGACCGCGAGATCGAAGCCCGCGTCGCTCAGCAGCTGCGCCTCGCTCGCGCTCAGGTTCTTGCTCTCGTCGTGCGACACGTAGCGCACGACGAACGTCGCACCGCCTCGCCGGAACGCGTCGGTGTCGACGCCGTGATGCCACGCGTAGTCGATGCCCTCTCTCGGCATTGCAGCCTCCCCGTCGGGCGCCGCCGACGGCGGCGCTGTTCGTGAGGACGCGCTCGTTCGCGAGCTGCCGCAACGCCCTCCCTCGAACGAGGGATACCACGCTGACAACGCCGTGTCCACCAATCCGGGAGGGGATCCGACGCGAATCGCAAACTAATCGTGGTGAGACCCGAAGGCGACTTCTATCGCGGGCTCGCATGGGCGCTCCTCTTCAGCGCCGTTCTCTGGCTCGCGCTCGCCGCGCTGATCGAGAACGCCGTCTAGGGGCGAGACTCGCGAACCTGGTTCGCGCAGCGAACCAGGTCGTACAAAGGCCGCTATGCGCGCCCTATGCGCGGCCCCCCGACACTCGGAACGACCGACGAAGGGGGACTCACCATGAAACGCACCGCGATCGCGCTCGTCCTTGCTCTCGCCTGCTCGCTCGCCGCGGCGACGACCGTCTCCGCGGAGACCGCGCCGCCCTGCACGCCGAAGGTGACGAAGACCGGCGGGAAGCTCACCTCGATCAACTGCGGGCCGGCGACCGCGCAGGTCACGCTCAAGGGCAAGACCTACAAGTTCAAGAGCGGCTTCTGCCAGTTGAGCAAGTCCACGGGCGCGCTGGAGCTCTCGCTCGGCACCCTCGTGCTGAACGCGAAGGGGAACGCCGGCACGTCCGTACGTGTCGATGCTGCTGCGGAAGATCGGCCGAGCAAGCTCAGCGGCTCGGTGTTCGAAGCCGATCTCGGGGGCAAGAAGATCCTCGGCGACACCCTGATCGACGCGAACGGCTTCCGTGGCGAAGGGCACGTTCGCCTCGCGAGTGTCTCGGTGAAGCGGCGCCTTCACCGGCTCCTGGAACTGCCACGGCGTGGTCTGGAATTCACCGTAGAGGCGCGGCGGCCGTAGGATCGGCTCGTGGACGAGCCGATCCGTGCCGCCGAAGTCGTCGGCGCCCTCTCGCTCGCGACCGATCTCGGCACCGGCCAGCCGCTCGAGCACGCGCTGCGCACCGCCGTGCTCGCGGTGCGGCTCGGCGAGCTCGCGGGAGCCACCGCCGCCGAGCTCGCCGACACCTACTACGTCGCGCTGCTCCACTCGGCGGGCTGCACCTCGAACGGCCACGAGGCGATCCAGGTCTACGACGACGACATCGCGCACCGCGCGGCGTTCTTCCTGATCGACGCGACCAACCCGGCGGAGGTGCTCGCCTTCTACCGCTCGAACATCGGAGCGGGGAAGCCGCCCGAGGAGCGCGAGGCGCTGATCGCCGACGCGATCGCGAACGCCGGCCCGCGGGCGCGCGAGGGCTTCGCGACGCATGTGCGAGGTCGCACAGCGGTTCGCGGGCTGGCTCGAGCTCGGCCCGAGCGTGCAGGCGCCGCTCGAGTACGTGTTCGCGCGCTGGGACGGACGCGGCTTCCCGGCCGTCGGCGGCGACGAGCTGCCGCTGCCGATCCGGCTCCTCCACGTCGGCCGGGACATCTCGCTCTTCCTCTCCGCCGCCGGTCCCGACGAGGCCCGCGCCGTGATCGAGCGCCGAAACGGCACGGCGTACGAGCCGCGGCTCGCCGACCTCGCGGTGCGTCACTTCGCCGACCTGCTCGACGGGCTCGACGAGACGCGCATGTGGGAGCAGGCGCTCGACGCCGAGCCGCTGCCGCAGCTGTGGATCGCGGACGAGCGCGTCGACGCCGCGTTCGGTGCCTTCGCCGCGCTCGCCGGGCTCAAGTCGCCGTGGTTCCGGGAGCACTCGACGGGCGTCGCCGAGCTCGCCGAGGCGGCGGCGCTGGCGCCTCGGCCTCTCCGCCCGCGAGGTGGACGCCGTGCGGCGCGCGGCGCTCGCGGGCG
Organism: uncultured Thermoleophilia bacterium; assembly: GCA_963840365.1. Lineage (GTDB taxonomy): Bacteria > Actinomycetota > Thermoleophilia > Gaiellales > Gaiellaceae > PALSA-600. Next base: position 17,608 of record CAWIYQ010000002.1, read on the forward strand.
ACCTCGGCCGCGTGGGCGTGTCGAACGCCATCTGGGAGAAGCCCGGCCCGCTCGGGTTCGGCGAGTGGGAGCGCGTGCGCCTCCATCCGCACTTCAGCGAGCGCGCCTTCGCGCAGTCGGCGGCGCTCGCGCCGATCGGCCGCCTCGCCGGCGCCCACCACGAGCGCATCGACGGCTCCGGCTACCACCGCGGGGCCTCCGGGCAGGCGCTCGACCGGCCGTCCCGCATCCTCGCGGCCGCCGACTACTACCAGGCGATGCGCGAGGACCGCCCGTACCGGCCGGCGCTCGACGCACCCGCGGCCGAGGCCGAGCTGCTCCGCGAGGCGGAGGAGGGACGCCTCGACCCGGAAGCGGTCGACGCCGTGCTCGGGGCCGCCGGCCACCGTCCGGCGCCGCGTCCGCGCGAGCTTCCCGCCGGCCTCACCCAGCGCGAGCTCGAGGTGCTCCGGGTGCTCGTCCGCGGCGAGTCGAACCAGGCGATCGCCGAGGGGCTCGGCATCTCGGCCCGGACCGTCGGTCACCACGTCCAGCACGTCTACCAGAAGGCCGGCGTGCGCACCCGCGCCGCCGCGACCCTCTGGGCGTTCGAGCACGACCTCGTCCACCCGGCATAGGTCGTTCAGCCGATGCCACGCCGCGCCCGTGCGGCGCATGCTCGACGGGTCAAGCGATGAAGGAGGAAAAGGCGTGATCCTGGCAACGACGCAGATCGAGGACTACGACCGGTTCGTGGAGATCTACTCGACGAAGGGCGCCGAGAAGCGCAAGCAGCACGGGTCGAAGGGCTCGACGGTGTTCCGCGACCCGAACGAGGCCGACCGCGTGTGGGTGATCTTCGACTGGGATCTCGACGGGTGGAAGAACTTCGCCTCCGATCCCGAGGTGCCGCCGATCATGCAGGAGGCCGGGCACAAGGGCCGCCCGCAGGTGGCCGAGCTCGGCGGCCGCTACGACGGCTAGGGCGAGAGAACGCGTGTGGGGGGCCGTCTGTCGGCGGCCCCCACACGCGTACGTCGCTCAGGACGTCTTGTGGGCACTCCAGGTGCCGTTGCCCTTCGCCGTCTTGTAGGTGCCGGACATCGACCCGCCCGAGACCTTGCCCTTGTAGGTCGCGCCGGCGCCGACGGCACCGAAGTTGATCGAGGTGCCGGTCACGCTCCCGCCGACCGCGTACTTCCCGCCCGGGTTGGAAAGCGTGATCGTCCCGTGCAGGACACCCTTGGTCAGCGTCCAGTGCAGCGTGAACGTCCCGGAGAACGCGCCGCTGTACGACCCCGCCCAGTTCCCGGTAATCGGGACGACCTTCGACTTGGGCTTCGGCTTCTTCTTCGTGAGGTGCGAGTTCGACGAGCTCACCGCGGCGAGCGCGGTGGCGGTGCTGACGCAGACGGCGAGGAGCGCGACGACCCCGAGAACGGTGAACGCCAGCCGGGCCCTGCGGCGCGGAACGACAGACATGCGTGAGTCCCCCTCTTTGGTGTGACAGCCGGTCCTGCTGCGGATTGTCGAGGATCGCCGCTCGTACCGCAATGCCCTCGAACCCGCGAACCTGGTTCATCTCCGATGAACCAGGTTCGGGAGTCTCCGCACTAGCATCCAGCCATGTACACGCCGAAGCACTACGCGGTCGAGCCGGGAGAGGCGGCGGCGTTCCTGGCGCGGGTCGACGCGGCCGACCTCGTGACGCTGACCGAGGACGGCCTTGTCGCGACGTTCCTGCCGCTCCTCTTCGCGCCCGAGGTCGGCGAGCACGGTGCGCTGCTCGGTCACGTCGCGCGCAAGAACGACCAGTGGCAGCGAGCCGCGATCGGCGAGGCGCTCGTGATCGCCCACGGCGAGGACGCGTACGTCCATCCGGGCTGGTACCCGTCGAAGGCCGAGCACGGCCGGGTCGTGCCGACCTGGAACTACACGACGGCGCACGTGTACGGCGAGCTCGTGATCCACGACGATCCTGCGTGGGTCGACGCGATCGTCCGCCGGCTGACGGCGCGGCAGGAGGGGCGCCGCGAGCATCCCTGGAGCCCCGACGACGCGCCGCCCGCGTTTCACGAGGGTCAGCTGCGCGCGATCGTCGGCATCGAAGTGCGCATCAGCCGCGTCGAGGCGAAGTTCAAGATGAGCCAGAACCAGAACGACGCGAACATCGACGGCGTCATCGCCGGTCTGACCGAAGAGGGACGCGCAGAGGTCGCGGACGTCGTTCGCGGGCTGCGCCCCGACCGGTCACGTGCCCCAGACGACGTCGATCGGCCGGTCCAGGCCGGGTAGCGGGAGAGACCCAGCCTCCGCCTCGACGGCTTCGCGCGCGGCGCGCGTCAGGCGCCCCCAGAGCTCGATCCGCACGGTGTGCTGCGCACGCCGCCACGTGCCGCAGACCTCGCCGGCGACGAGCAGCGCGCCCGGCCACACGCGCGACGTCCAGAGCAGCTGCCGCCGGTCGGCGCGCGGGACGAGCAGCTCGCGCTCCGCGCCGTCGAGCAGGAAGTACGCGTCGCCGCTCGGCAAGAGCCGCGCCGGTGCGGGCGCTGTCTCGGCGGCGAGCATCGCCGGCTCGTCGGCCGCGAGCAGCCACTCGTCCCCGAGCGGCGTGCACACTGGCCGCAGCTCTCCGTCGAGTGAGGCGTACGCGGCGGCCGCGGCCCGCCGCGAGATGCCCGCCCAGCGCGCGAACCGGTCGGCGGTCGTCGGGCCGAACACGTGCAGGTGGCGGCGGGCGAGCTCGCGGCAGGCCTCGGCGGCGCTGATCGGGGGTGCGGGCACCGCCCAGACGAGCGGCGCCCGCGCGCCCTCCCAGCGAATCGCGAGCGTCCCGGTGGTGCCGGCGTACCTGATCGAGTTGCCGAGGCCGACCTCGCGGTCGGTCATCCGTCCGTCGCCGATGCGCGCGTGTGCCTGTGCGGCGATCCGCTCGGCGCGCTCCTGGGCACGTGCGTCCGCGAAGAGCCGTCCCAGCGAGAAGAGCGCGAAGTCGTCCTTCGGGACGACATACGTCGAGTAGCGGGGGCCCCAGAGCTGCGCGAGTGCCGGGTGCTCCCAGCTCGACGGCTCCACGCCCTCGAGGCGCGCGTGCAAGGAGAGGAGCGCTGCCCGCGGCATGCTGTCCTGCAGGCCGGCCCAGGCCGCGCGCCGCAGCGTCGGCGCGCTCAGCGGCACGCGGGCGTCGAGCCCGCCGACGCGCCGTCGGAACGCGAGGATCTGTGTGCGGGTGAGCTCGAGCGGCGTCGGCACCGGCGAAGATTTACAGACACGCCGGCACGCGGGCTCCCGGCCCTATCGAGGCCAGGCGCGCAGCGCCAGCTCGACCACGCGTTCGAGCTGGGGGCGCGTCGCGCCGGTCGCGGCCTTGACTGTCATCCCGTAGATGACGGTTCGGAGGTAGGCGGCGAGCTCGTCCGGATCGGCGTCGGCGGGCAGGTCACCCTCGGTCTGCGCCCGCTCGAGACGGTCGCGCACGGCGTCCTCGCCGGCGGCGCGGGCGTCGATCAGCGCGCGGGCGACCGGCGAGTCCGTGTCGGGATGGGTCGTCGCGCCGAGCACCGCGAGGCAGCCGTGCGGGGTGTCGACGTCCCGTCTGCCGGTCGACGGCCCCGCGGAGGAGCGCCTCGGCGACCTCGCGCGCGGTCGGTTGCGCAAGCGCTTCCGACTCGTAGGCGTGCGGCCCGTTCGCGTAGCGGTCGAGCGCCCGGTGGAAGAGCTGCTCCTTCGTCCCGAACGCGGCGTAGAGGGAGGGCCGGTTGATCCCCATCGCCTCGCACAGGTCGGTCACGGTCGTGCGCTCGTAGCCGAGGCGCCAGAAGACGAGCACCGCCTGGTCGAGCGCCTCGTCGAGGTCGAACTTGCGCGGGCGCCCCATCACGGGATATTTTACTGCACAGTACAAAATACCGGGAAGGAGCTCGCCATGGCCACCGTCGAAACCGCCCCTCTGACCGACCGCGAAGCCGCCCAGATCGAGCGCGCGAACGCGTCGTCCGCAACCCCCGTCGTCTTCGTCCACGGCCTCTGGCTGCTCCCGTCGAGCTGGGAGCGGTGGGCCGAGCTCTTCGAGCGGAACGGCTTCGTCACGCTCACCCCGGGCTGGCCGGACGACCCGGACACGGTCACTGAGGCCAAGGAGCACCCGGATGCCTTCGCCGGCAAGACGGTCGGCGAGGTCGCCGATCATCTCGAGGCGGTGATCGGCCGCCTCGATCGCAAGCCGGTCGTGATCGGCCACTCGTTCGGCGGCCTGCTGACGGAGATCCTCGCCGGCCGCGGCCTTGCGGCGGTGTCGGTCGCGATCGCGCCCGCGCCGTTCCGGGGCGTCCTGCCGCTGCCGATCTCCGCGCTCCGCGCCGCCTCGCCGGCGCTCGCCAACCCGACGAACGTCGGCAAGGCGATCCCGCTCACGTTCGACCAGTTCCGCTACGCGTTCGCGAACGCCGTCGCCGAGGACGAGGCACAGAAGCTGTACGAGACCTTCGCCGTGCCGGCGCCCGCGAAGCCGCTCTTCCAGGCCGCGTCGGCGAACCTGAACCCGTGGACGGAGGTCAAGGTCGACACGAAGAACCCCGACCGCGGCCCGATGCTGCTCGTCTACGGCGAGCACGATCACACCGTCCCGCGCGCGATCGTGAAGGCCTCCTACAACAAGGAGAAGCGCAATCCGGGCATCACCGAGCTCGCGGAGATCGAGGGGCGCGGCCATGCCCTGACGATCGACAGCGGCTGGGAGGCGGTCGCGCAGACCGCGCTCGACTTCGTAGCGCGGTTCGTCTAGCGCGGCCGGCCGGCGGCATTTCCGCCGCGTCGGTCGGTGTTCGTCCCGATGACGCGGATGTGCGTCGGCGCGAGCCTGTGCCCGGATGGCGCTTTCCGCGAGTCGGAGCAGCCTCCTCGCGAGGCTCGAGATCGAGGGCCCGAAACGGCGCTGGTGGACGCTGGGCGCCGTCTCGTTCTCGCTCTTCATGATCATGCTCGACAACACGATCGTGAACGTCGCGCTGCCGTCGATCGGGCGAGGGCTCGCGATCGGCGTGTCGCAACTCGAGTGGGTCGTGAACGCGTACACGCTCACGTTCGCGGTGCTGCTCTTGACCGGTGGCCGCATCGCAGATCTGTACGGACGGCGGCTCGTGTTCGCGTCGGGCTTGTTGCTGTTCACCGCCTCGTCGTTCTGCTGCGGGCTGGCCTCGACCGCCGGGTTCCTGATCGCGTCGCGCTGCTTCCAGGGCGCCGGCGCCGCGCTGATGCTCCCGGCGACCCTCTCGATCATCACGGCGGCGTTCCCGGCGGAGGAGCGGGGGACGGCGATCGGGATCTGGGCGGGCGTGTCCGGGAGCGCGCTCGCGATCGGGCCGCTCATCGGCGGCCTCTTGACCGAGCACATTGGGTGGAGCTGGATCTTCTTCGTCAACGTCCCGGTCGGTGTGCTCGCCCTCGGTGCGGCGTTCGTGTTCGTCGACGAGTCGCGCGCCCGGGGCGCCGGCCAGCGGCTCGACCTCGCCGGGTTGGCCGTCTCCGCGGGCGGCCTCCTCGCGCTCGTCTACGCCCTGATCGAGGCGAACAGCTACGGCTGGTCGTCGCCCCGCATCCTGACGCTGTTCGCGGTCTCGGCCGTCCTCCTGTCGGCATTCGTCCTGGTCGAGCGGTCGTCGCGCCAGCCGATGCTCGACCTGCGCCTCTTCGGCAACCGCACCTTCGCCGGCGCGAACATCGCGGCGCTGCTCGTCTCGCTCGCGATGTTCGGGGTCTTCTTCTTCGTCTCGCTCTACATGCAGAACGTGCTCGGCTACAGCCCGGTCCACACTGGCGTGGTCTTCCTGCCGATGACGGTGCTCGTCGTCGTCTCCGCGCCGCTGGCCGGGAAGGCGACGGACCTCTTCGGCGCCCGCTGGCCGATCAGCATCGGCATGGTCCTGCTCTCGCTCGGGTTGGTCAGCTTCTCGAGGCTCGGCGTGCACGCGGGGTTCTTCGATCTCCTCCCGGGCATGCTCGTCACCGGCGTCGGGATGGGGGTCGCGATGGGGCCGATGACCACGGCGGCGCTGAGCGCCGCGCCGGTCGACGAGGCGGGCGTCGTCTCGGGCGTCGTGACGACGTCACGCCAGGTGGGAGGGACACTCGGAGTCGCCGTGATGGGCGCGATCGTCGCCGCGTCCGAGACGGCCTCGACGGTTGACCCGCGCTTCGTGTTGCAGTTCGTGGACGGCTTCCAGCACGCGCTCGAGACCGCGGCCGCGATCACCTTCGCAGGAGCGATCGCCTCCGCTGCACTCGTCCGACGGACACCGGTCTCCGGTCGAACCTCCTGATACGCCGCACCAGGACGCGTCGAACAGGCCCCGCACCTTCGGGCGCGCCTCATGTACGATTTAGGCATGCCTGAATCAAGAGTTCGCTCGAGTGAGCTTTCGGCGGCGGTCCAGGACTACGCGAAGGCGATCTACGCGCTCGAGAGCGAGGAGGGGTCGGCGTCGACGACGGCGCTCGCGGAGCGGCTGGATGTGCGCCCCGCCTCCGTCGTCGGGATGGTGCGCAAGCTCGTTGCGCTCGAGCTCGCCGACCATACGCCCTACCGCGGCGTGCGCCTGACCGAGCGCGGACGCGCGGTCGCGTTGGAGGTGATCCGGCACCATCGTCTGCTGGAGCTGTTCCTGGTCGAGAGCCTGGGGATGGGTTGGGACGAGGTTCACGCCGAGGCGGAGCGCCTCGAGCACGTCCTCTCCGAGGAGCTCGAGGAGGTGATTGCGTCGAGGCTCGGCGATCCCACGATCGATCCGCACGGCGATCCGATCCCGAGTCGCGAGCTCACCGTTGCAGCCGACCCGCATCGCAGTCTCTATTCGCTCGAGCCGGGCGAGCAGGCGACCTTCGTCCGCGTCTCCGACGAGAACCCGGAGATGCTCCGCTTCCTCGGTGAGCGCGGACTCGCCCCCGGTGCGCGGCTCGAGCTGATCGAGCGGCAGCCGTTCGACGGCCCCGTCTATCTCCGTGTCGGCGACCAGGTGCACGTCCTCGGTGCCGCGCTTGCCCGCGCCATGCGCGTGAGCGGGGAGGAGGCGTGACCCCGCCGCCCGACCTGACTCCTGCGGCCGCGGCCGCGAGCATCAACCTCCCGGTGCAATACGAGGAGGAGGCGAGCGCGCTCGAGCTGGTGCTCGCCAAGGGACGGCTCCGGGCGACGCTGCTGCTGCTCGGCCCGGCCTTCGTGGCCGCGATCGCCTATGTCGACCCGGGCAACTTCGCCACCAACATCCAGGGCGGCGCCAAGTTCGGCTACCTGCTGCTCTGGGTCGTGCTGGCGGCCAACGCCATGGCGATGCTGATCCAGTACCTCTCGGCGAAGCTCGGGATCGCCACCGACCGCGACCTCCCCGAGCTGTGCCGCGACCATTACCCGAAGCCCGTCTCGTGGGGTCTCTGGGTGCAGGCGGAGGTGATGGCGATGTCCACCGACATCGCCGAGTTCCTCGGCGCCGCGCTGGGCCTCAACCTGCTCTTCCACGTGCCGCTTCTCGTTGCCGGCGTGATGACCGGTTTCATCGCCTTTGGCATCCTCGAGCTGCAGCGGCACGGCTTTCGCCGCTTCGAGATCGCGATCACCGCGCTGCTCGGGATCATCTTCCTCGGGTTCCTCTACGAGACCCTGAAGATCGGGCCTTCCGCCTCCGGGATCGCGCAAAGCTTTCTCCCCCCGCGGCTGGGGAGCTCGGAGGCGCTCTACATCTCTGTGGGGATCATCGGCGCGACCGTCATGCCGCACGCCATCTACCTGCACTCCGCTCTCACCAAGGGACGGATGCCCGTACGCAACGACGCCGAGCGCACCCGCGTCCTGCGCTTCGAGCGCCTCGATGTGATCGTCGCGCTCACCCTCGCCGGGCTGATCAACATGGCGATGCTCGCCGTCGCCGCGAAGCTCTTCCACAACACGCCCGGCTACACGAACATCGACACGATCCAGGGGGCGCACGCCGGCTTCGGCCACCTGGTCGGCGGCACCGCCGCCCTCGCCTTCGCGGTCGCCCTGCTCGCCTCCGGCGCCTCCTCCTCGAGCGTCGGCACCTACGCCGGCCAGGTCGTGATGGCCGGCTTCGTCAACCTCCGCATCCCTCTGCTCCTCCGCCGCGCGATCACCATGGTCCCCGCCCTCGTCGTGCTCGCGCTCGGCGTCAGCCCCACGAGCGCCCTCGTCCTCAGCCAGGTCGTCCTCTCCTTCGGGATCCCCTTCGCCCTCATCCCGCTCGTCCTGCTCACCCGCCGCCGAGACGTCATGGGCATCCACGTCAACCGCAGCTCCACGACCTGGATCTCGATTGGCATCGCGGCCCTGATCTCCGCCCTCAACGTCTTCCTGCTCGCGCAGACCTTCGGCCTGGCTTAGAGGCGAGTGTGCCTGCGGGATCGGGGCGCCCGCGGATGCCACCGCGCCGATCCGAGGTGAGGCTTTGCCGATGGCTGCTTCGGCTATTCGCCTCGAAGGCGACCTGACGGCTCCGCTTTCACGCTGGCTCTGGCTCGTGAAGTGGCTGCTGCTGATCCCGCACGTGATCTGCCTGTTGTTCCTCTGGATCACGTTCGTCCTGGCGACGATCGCCGTCTTCTTCGTCGTGTTGTTCACGGGCCGGTATCCGCGCGGCCTGTTCGAGTGGAACCTCGGCGTGCTGCGGTGGACGTGGCGGGTCGGCTTCTACAGCTACAGCGCGCTCGGCACCGACCGCTATCCGCCGTTCACGCTCGCCGACGTGCCCGACTACCCGGCGCGGCTCGAGATCGCCTATCCGGAGCGGCAGCGGCGGGGTCTGCCGTTGATCGGGTGGTGGCTGCTCGGGATCCCGCAGTACGCGATCGCGGGGCTGCTGGCGGGCGGCGGGCTGGGTTGGGGCAAGTTCGGCGGCGGGGTCGACGGAGTGCTCGTGTTCGTCGTGGCGATGCTCCTCCTGTTCAAGAACCGCTATCCGCGCGATGTCTTCGACCTCTTGATGGGCTTCAACCGCTGGGCGTTCCGCGTCGGCGCGTATGCGGCGCTGATGACGCCGGACTACCCGCCGTTCCGCCTCGACTCAGGCGCGCGCGAACCCGTCTGAACGCTCAGCGCAGAGCGTCCTCGAAGCGCGCATCGTCGCGTACGGCGGCGAAGTCGTCGTCTCTGCGGGCCTGCTCACGGAAGCGCGGAAACAGCTCCACTGATCGCTTGAGGTGGGCGAACGTCTCGTCGCTCGTGTCGCCGGCGAGTGTCGCGAAGCATGCGTAGTTGTAGTGGAGCCCGGGGTGGTCGGGCATCCGCTCGAGGCCACCGCGAACCGCTTCGAGCGCCTCGCTGTAGCGCTGCTCACCGTAGGCGCTCATCGACTTGCTGTGGAACGACCATGCCTCGCCCCAGTCGATCGCCTGATACGGCTCGCCGGGTGTCGCGCCGAGCGCGAGGATCGTCCCGTCCCCGGTCGCCTTCCGCCGTGCCTCCGGCTGGACGAACACGAACGTCCCTGCCGGCGCCTCGACGGTCTCGCCGTCGACCTCGAAGGTCGCTTTCCCATCGAGCACGAGGTAGAGCTCCTCCTGCCCGGAGCCGGCCTCGTCGTGCTCGTTGATCAGCAAGCCGTCCTCGCCCGCCGTGAATGCGTTGACTCCGAACGCGCGGATTCCGAGATGCTCGCGCACGGGCAGATCTCTGCCGCGCCGCTCGATCTCGTCGAGACGCGCGACCCGCCATTTCCGGTTGTCGTCCATCCGATCACCTCCACGTCGCAGGAGAACCTCAGGCAGAGCGAGCCGATTCTCTCCAGAGGCGTGACATCCGAACCCCGCCGAGCGTTCTACGCGCGCCCGCGGTCCGAAGCGGTGTCTGACACCTCAAGGTGTCAGACACCGAGGGCTGCGTGTGGTGCTCAGCCGGCGAGGGCCGGCGCTTCGACGAGTGCCTCCTGTGGGTCGATTGCGCCGAGGTCCTCGACGATCTCGAACCGGCCATTTCTGGCCTGAGCGATGTACATGTTCAGGCGCAGGTGGTGCTGGCCGGGAACCATGGCGGCCGGCCCACCTGGGCTGTTCTCGATCTGCGCGTGGTCGAGGGCTGCGATCACGTCGTCCTGCGCGAGCGAGCCGGCTTCGGTCACGGCGGCTGCCCAGAGCCGGAGGCCCCGGTAGAGGCCCGAGCAGGCGCTGCCGCCGGTGAACTTCGCGTCGCCGGGATAGAGCGTGTCGTACCGCTCGAGCAGCTCGCGGCTGAACGGGTCGGCGACGGCCTGGTAGTAGTCGAGGCAGCCGTAGAGGCCCTCGACGTGCGCGGCCGGCACCATGTTCAGGAAGTTCTCGTCGAAGTACGTGCAGACGAGCTGCCCTCCGCGCCGTGTGAAGCCGGAGTCGTACAGCTCGGCGAAGAACGGCGTCAGGCCAGGGGGGACGATCGTGTTGAAGACGACGTCCGCGCCGCTCGCTGTGATCCGCTCGACGGTCTCGCGGTAGTCGGTGTGGTCGAGCGCGAAGTACTCCTCGCCCACGATCGAGCCACCGTTGGCCGCGACGACCTCCTTGACGCGCGCGTTCAGCACGTGAGGCCAGACGTAGTCGGCCGACGGCAGGTAGAAGGTCTTCGCGCCTGTCTCCTGCATCAGCCACGGGATCAACGGATCGACCTGCTGCGCGGGCACCGGGCCGGTGCAGAAGATCAACGGGTCCGCCTCCTGCCCCTCGTACTGCTCGGGGTAGATGTAGAGCGTCTTTGCCTCGACGACGACCGGGCCCTTGATCGCCTGCCTCGTCGAGCTGTAGATGCCGCCGAAGACGACGTCGACCTGATCGCGGCCGACGAGCTTCGCCGCCTTGGCGGCGGCGACGTCGTCGTCGGTCGCGCTGTCCTCGAGCACGAGCACGACGGGCCGCCCGAGCAGGCCGCCCCCGGCGTTGAGCTCGTCGATCACCATCCGGGCCACATTCGCGTTCGCGAGCCCGATGAACGAGAGCGGCCCCGTCTGATCGGCGATCACGCCGACCTTGATCGGATTCGAATCCTCCATAGCTCCTCCTTGGCGCATCGCCGGGGGCCGTGCGGCCGGCCGGCAGGGCGTGTCGTGTGTATCGACTCTGCAGTGACGCCGGCGCCGGGGCATCGGCTGTTTGGCCTATGGGGCCAGCCGGACTCGAGGGGCGCAGGCTACGGTCCGCTGACGATTCCGAGTGTCAGCGTCGATGTGTATGTGCCGGAGAGTTGTCGGGGACGGTCACCTCGAACACCAGCGCTGTGCTGAAGGTTGTGGACGCGTCGCGAGACGAAGTCGATCTGGCGGGGGTTCGCGAGCGGCCCCAGACTGCGAGGTGTCGGAGCTCGCGGTCGATGCGCGCCCACCTGCTGTCGCGGCGACTGTGGATGTCGTCGCGGTGGTCGACAGGCTCTGGGAGCCCCTGTGCGTGAACGTGGTCGTGATCCGGTGATGTTCCAGCCGCTCCCCGCGCTCGGTCGGTGACGTCAGGACGAGCGGCGTGCACGCGACCTGGTCGACACCGTTGAGCGACACCAAGGGGAAGCTGAACGAGGACGGAGCACTGAGGCTCGTCCCGCCGTCGCTGCAGAGCTCGGTCAACACGACGTCGTTGCCGCCGCTACCCCCCGCGTAGCTGATGCCGAACACGTAGCCACCGAGCATGATCGTTGCGCCTTCGGGCAGTCCTGCGAAGGTCCCGACCACAGGGTCCGTGCCGTCGTTGTCGAGGAGCACGAACTGGCTTCCGGGCGTGGGGGTGTAGCCGAGCGTGAGGTTCAGGCTCGCGCGGTGAGGTTCACGGTCCCCGAGACTTGAGCTGGTCGTACCAGCTCCGCGCCGTGGCTCGGTTCAGCTCGACCGAGAAGCTCGGTGCGCCGCTGCTCCAGTCGACGTAGCCGCTCTCAGGACGCCGGGGCTGATCGTCCCGGCGAAAGTGCCTCCCGACGGTCGACGCGGCGTTCGGGTGCGCCGAGGCGGCGCCGTGACGCTGACGCGCGCGAGCTCTGCGATCCGATGCCAGATGCTTCCCCTGGGGGCGGCGGGTGTAGGTGTTGGTGCCGCTGAGGGTGAGGGTGCCGGTGCCGGTCTTGGTGAGCCCGCCGCTGCCGTTGCCGATCACGCCGCCGATCGTGATATTGCCGGCGCTCGTGTCGACGGTGAGCAGGAAGGTGCTGTTGCTCACGTTGCCGGACACGTTCAGGGCTCCCTGGCCTGGCTGGGAGACGGTCAGGGCCTTGCTCAGCGTGACCGTTCCGGAGAAGGTCGCGGTGCCGGTCGCGGTGGTCGCGCCGAGCGGATCAGGCAGGTTTGCGCGCGGACGGCGACGACCGGCCGACGTGAAGGCGCGGCGATCACGACGACGCGCTGGAGCTGCCGGTCGAGGCCGAGGTTCACCGCGCTCGCTGCGTTGCCGAGTGGGCCGGCGGACCGGACGGCGTGCGCCGACGTCGAGCTCGCCGTTGTTGATCGGGTCGTTCCGGCGTAGGTGTTGGTGCCGGTGAGGATGAGGGTGCCGGTGCCGGTCTCGGTGAGTCCGCCGGGAAGCGATGCACGCTGCGATCGGAGTTGCCGGCGCTCGTGTCGACGGTGAGCAGGCAGGCGCCCTCACGTTGCCGGCCATGGTGAGCGCCCCCTGGCCGGGCTGCGGATCGTCAGCGCCTTGCTCAGCCGACAGCCCGGGAAGGTCGCGGTGTCGGCCGCGTTGGTCGGCCGAGCTGATCAGGCCGATGTGACCACTGCGGACGCGACGGGGTGGCCGACGGTGAACGCGCCGTTGATCATCGCGACGCGTGGAGTTGCCGCTCGTGTTGCCGAGGTTCACGGCGCTGACCGCGCTGCCGAGTGGGCCGGCGGAGCCGGAGTGCGTCCGCGCGGACGTCGAGCTCGCCGGCGTTGATCGTGGTCGTTCCGGTGTAGGTGCTCGTGCCGGTGAGGCTGAGCGTGCCGGTGCCGTTCTTCGCCAGGCTGGTCGAGCCGGTGTTGTCGTCGATCTCCACCGCGAGGTTGATGTTGCCGGTGGCGGTGAGGGTGAGGGTGCGTGCGCCGGTCTGGTTGTTGAAGCCGAGGCTGCCGGTGTTGGTGAAGGTGAGCGGGCCGGTGCCGGAGGTGTTGATCGTGCCGCCGCTCGTGCCGATCGAGAAGAGGCGGTCGGTGCTGACGGCGGGACCGGTGTAGATCAGCGTCTGAGGTCCCGCATCGGGTTGGTGGCCGAGTTGCTGGAAGCGACGTGTTGCGTGAAGCCTCGTGCGCGACGATTCCGTGTGAGAGGGCGCCGCCGCTGATCAGGGTGAGGCGGTGTAAGCCTGGCGCCGAGCAGGTCGGCGAAGAGGCCGGCGTCAGGCGGCGGAGCCCGCGTGCGTCGAGCCCGCGGCGGGAATGCGCGGCTGCGGGACGGCGTGCGCCGTTCGAGTAGCGAAGCGAGGGACGGAGCCTGAAGGTGTAGGGACGGTGCCGGAGGCGTGCGTGCCGCGCCGGAGCCGGAAAGGCGGCGTTGCGAGGTCGGGGACGAGTTGGCGCCCGGCGGGGCCACTGGCGTGGTTGTAGGAGACGAGCCCATCGCGCGTCAGCCCCCGATTGCAACGGTCCGAGATCGAGCTGCAGGGCCGGGTCGGTCGTGATCGGCCGGGAGTGGAGAAGGACGAGCGTGCCGCCACGTCGCTGCTCGAGTGGGCGCACGCCGACCCAGAGGTGGCCGGGCGTCGCGGCCAGTGCGGTCGGCGCTCCTGACACCGGGACGGTCCGGGTCGAGTCGTCGGCCGAGTCGATCCGGGTCAGGCTCGCGCCGTACGCATTCGCGACCCAGATCGCATCGCCGAGGTGAGCGAGCGAGCCGGGGCCGCTGCCGACCGCGATCGTCGCGGTGATCGAGCCGCGGGCGGGGTCGATCCGCGAGACGGTCGAGTCGAGGCTGTTTGCGACCCAGACAGCGCCAGCGGCGGCGGCGAGTGCTGCGGGGCCTGTGCCGACCGGCAGGTCGAGAATGGTCTGGCCGGAGCGCGCGTCCACCTCTGCGACTGTCCCGCTGTCGTAGTCGGCGACCCACACCGCCTTGTCGACGACGATCAGCGCAGTCGGGCTGACGGAGAGAGAGATCGTGCGTTCGACGGTGCCGGCTCTCGGATCGATCTCGATCAGCGCGTCGTCGCTCGTGTCCGCTAGCCAGACACCGCCTGCCCCGACCGCCAGCGCATCGATCTCGGCGTTGCCGAGCGGGATCGTCTGGGTGACCTTCTCGGTCGTCGGATCGATCCGGACGAGCTTGTTCCCCGGGACGCCGACCGTCCAGATTGAGCCGCCGCCGACCGCAATCGCGCCGGGGCTGCCGCCAACGGGGATCCGTTCCACCACGACGCGAGCCCGAGCGGCGATGCGAGCTACCTCGCCGGTGTCGGGCTGGGCAAGCCAGAGCGAGTTGCCGTCAGCGGTGATCGCGGCGGGGGCATCGGCGACGGAAATGGCGGCCGTCGCGGCGCCGGACCTTGTCGCAACATCGACGACGGCGCTCGTTAACACGTGCTGTGCTGTCGAGGGCCCGTTCTCGGTTCGCCCGATCACCACGGCGACGGCTGCTGCCGTCAGGACGGCGGCGGTCGCTGCGCCGACCAGCCGCAAGCGGAGCCGTCGGCGGCCGCCCGGCCGCCCGGCGAGCGGCCGCGCGTCAGTCCCGGGAAGCGTTCGGTCATGCGAGAGGATCCTGCGCTCGAGCTCGACGAGCTGTGGTCCCGGCTCCAGCCCGAGCTCCTCGGCGAGGCGCAGCCGCCAGGTTTGGAAGACCGAGAGGGCCTCGGCGTGACGACCGGCACTGTAGAGCGCGGTCATCAGCTGACCGACCAGCCGTTCCCGGAGAGGGTTTGCCTGAATGAGTCGCTCCAGCGTGCCGATCACGGAGCGGCCGCGGCCCAGAGCGAGGTCTGCTTCCATGGACTCCTCGACTGCAAGGAGGCGTCGCTCCTCCAGCAGTCGTGCCTCTTCGGTTGCGAACGGCTCGAAGAGGAGGTCAGCGAGCGCCTGCCCTTGCCAGAGCGCGAGCGCCTCGCCGAGCGCCGCTCGCGCCTGCTCGGTGTCGCCGTCCGCGAGCAGCTCCCGGCCACGGGCCAGGAGTGACTCGAACCGCTCGAGGTCGAGCTCGCCGGGCTGCACCTTGATCAGATAGCCGGGCGGCTGACGGACGATCCGATCCGGGCCAAGTGCCTTGCGCAGCCGCGAGATGTAGTCGTCGAGCGTGTGTCCCGCACTCAGCGGTGGGCGGTCGCCCCAGAGACCGTCGAGCAATCGGTCACGTGAGACGGCCTCGTTCGCGGAGAGAAGGAGCAGGGCTAGCAGCGCACGTTGCTTCGGGCCTCCGAGCGCGACGGCTTCGCCGTCACGGCGTACCTCGACCGGGCCGAGCAGCGTGAACTCCACGGAGTTCCCTATCCAAACACCGTTCCGAGCCGATTACGAGCATCTTCCGAGCCGAGTGCCCGACCGTCTTGGCGGCAAGCGCCATAAGCCCGACAACGGAGGGACAAGTGAGATCTAGTAAACAGGTCGTCAGCATGCTCGTACTGCTGGCCGCGACGGTTGCGCCGGTCGCACTCGCCGCCGGGACGGGATCGTTCAAGGTCACCTCGACGCTTGACGGCAAGACCGTCCTGCCGCTGAGAATCCACTGGATCGCGCGTCCAGGTCTCACCTCCTCAAAGGTGAAGCAGGTCGATTTCCTGATCGATAACAAGCTCGGCTGGGTCGAACACAACCCGCCATACGTCTACGGCGACGACGGCAACTGGCTCGTCACCTCGTTCCTCAAGCCCGGACGGCACACCTTCACGACGCGGGTTGTCGCCATCGATGGAACAAAGGTGACGGATACCGTCAGGGCCCGCGTGATCGCGCCGCCGCAACCACCGGCGACGCTCATCGGCACGTGGGGGCGCGTCGTCTCGAAGTCCGACGTGACCAAGGCCACCTCATCGCAGCCGCCGCCCGCCGGGCGGTGGGAGATCACGATCTCGGCCACGGGCTGGCGGACGACCGATCCAGACCACGGGGGCGGCATGTTCGACGTCGCGTACGTAGAGACAGGACGAGTCCAGCTGCGACCGACGATCGAGACGCCGCCCTACCCGAACCCGAGCAACGGCGGTTGGTGTGCAGACACCGACCCGCTCGCGATCTGGAGCGATGCCGTGTCCGCGGACGGCTCCACGCTCACGCTCACACCCATCGGACGAGAGCCGTGCGGCGACCGAGCCGCGATTCTGGAAGGCACCTGGACCCGGGTCGGAGGCTGAGGCCCGCACTAGCCGCCAACCGAGGCTGCCCGCGCGTACGACCCCCGTGGCCGCGCGCGGGCAGCACGGTTTCGTTTCCAGGCGACGACGGCAGCCGGCTGAGGACGGTATGGACCTAAGCGGACAGCTTCAAACCCTACGCGGCAGCTCCGCGCGTTGTTGGCGGTGTCCTGAGACCGGCGACTTCTTCGTCGGGGCCCCCTCGGCTTCGACTGGGAGAGCCGTGCTTCGCGAGGCGGCCGCGGCGTGTCAGTGCCGCTCGGGCGGGAGCTTCGTCGGCAGCCGGACCTGGGCAAGGATCGACGCGACCTCCGCTATCAGAGGCTGAAACTGCTTCGGGCCCGAGCTTTCGATCCCGACCGTGAACACGTGTGCAGGTGGGCCGATGCGCGCGAAGTAGAGCCGGACCGGTGATCGCGCTCCGGTCCCGTAGGACTCTGAGTATCCGTCGCCGGGGAAGAGGAAGTAGGCGATGCAGGGGCCGGGCGGGCACGTCGGATCGCAGCGCGGAGCGGTCGCGCTGTCGTCGAGGTCGACGCTCAACGCTGTCAGGCCTCCCGCGATCATCGTCTGCCGAGGCGCCGACACGGTGAGGTTCTTGTTGCCGCGCAGCCAGCTGACGACCCGCGCCGGCGTCGTCGTGTCGACGGACAGGAGGCGGTCGCTGCAGGGGGTGCTGGCGTGCGGATCGAGCCAGAAGCGGAGGTACTCGCCCGGATGCCCGGGCGGCTCCAGTCTCAGCTCCAGCGAGGAGTCTTCTCCTCCGCGCCAGCCGCCGGCCGGAACGGTTACGCGCAGGCCAGGCATGAAGTTGCGGGTGACGTACGTGCCGGCCGGAAGCAGACCCGGCGTGCAGAAATGCGGCAGCGTCTTCAGCGGTACGCAGCCGCGCGCTGGTGGGGCCGAGGCACGCGCGGCGAGAGGCGCGAGTACGCCGATCAGCAGCCCTGCGGCGAGTATTCGGCGCGACATCAGAGGTTCGGCTCCTTCGTCGTGCGGCTCTGGCCGGACCGTGCAGGCTCGGGGCGCCACGCAGGACGGATGACGGCATGTGCGACGGCGAGGATCGACGTCGACGTGATCTGCCTGAGATCTGTGCCGTCGGAGCGCACCTCGTAGAGCCCGTGGCCGCGGTCTGTTGCGATCGCGATCGTCCGTCCGTCGGGCGACCAGACGGGCCAGCCGGGCGGACCGATGCCGGGGCAGCCGTTCGTCGCGCCGTGCGTGGCGTCCTTGCCGGTCGGTGTCACGAGCCGGACGACGCCGCAGCTCGAGCGGTACGCGATCACGTCGCCGCGCGGCGACCAGACCGGCCCGACGCCGTGTCGCGACCAGGTGCCGGTGCGTGCCGTCCACGTCGATCACGTAGATGCGCGAGCCTTGCTCCGGGGCGTCGGAGGTCGAGAACGCGATCCGGCGGCCGTCGGGCGACCAGGAAGGCCAGGCGGCCCCGACCGTGCCGGTGCGGAGACGCCGCGGGCTCGACCCGTCGGCGTTGACCAACCAGACGCTGGGATTCGAGTTGCCGGTGCCGTCGATCTCGTACTCCCCGCACGCGTACGCGAGCCGCTTCCCGTCAGGTGACCAGGCGACGGTTTCGGGGATGAAGCAACCGAACGGACGCGCGGCTGCGTCGACCCGAGCCTTGTAGACCTTCAGCGGTTCACCCGGTGCGTGCTGGGGTACACGCGGGAGGATCGACCGGTCGGTCCGGGCGGCTGGATCGATGATATGGAGCGCCGGATAAGGACTGCGGGCCCCGTACTCGACGAGCGTGATCGCGACTCGGCGGCCGTCGTGAGACCAGGCAACGCTCGTCGGGTCACCGCAGAACTGCTTGTTCGGGCACCGCCACACCGTCTGCCTGCTGCCGTCCGGCTCGATCGAGACGATCGCGGCGGCGGTGTCCAGGCCACCGGCCGGTTTCTGCCGCACGAAGAACGTGAGCGCACCGGCGCGGGGCTCGTGCGTACGGCTCGCGTGGACCAAGAAGTAGGTGGCGGTGGCGATTCCGGCCAGCACGACGAACCAGGCGAGTACGACGAGCACGAGCCGCAGCCGTGGCCGACGGGCGAGCCGGTAAGTGATTGCGAAGCCGTCTGATCGCGGCGCGTCGAGCTCGCGTCGGAGCCGGCGACCGAGTTCGTCGACGAACTCGACCCGAGGCGCCGCCGGGCGATCGAGGTCGGCGAGAAGCGTTGCGACGGGGTCGGCGGAGCTCATTCCGACGCCTCCTTGTAGGCGAGCTTGAAGCCTCGCCGGCCGCGCGCGAGCAACGATTCGACCGCTTCGACGCTCCGCTCGAGGGCCGCGGCAACCTCGGCGACCGAGAAGCCGTCCATGTAGTGGAGAACAAGCACGGCGCGCTGCGTCGAAGGCAGCTCAGCCAGAGCTGCGATCGCCCGCTCGCGTGCTTCGTCATCCGCAGCCTCGACCGCGATGTCTACGTCAATGTCTGTGCTGAATCTGCTCTCGGTTCGCCCGCGGCGCCGGTAGTGATCGAGCAGCTTGTGTCGGGCGATGCCGAAGATCCACGCTGCAGGCGACTCGACTCGCCCGCCCTTCCGGAGTTCGTGCACCGCGGCCAGGAACGTCTCCTGGCACAAGTCCTCCGCGACCACCACCTGCCCGCCGCACCGTGAGAGGAGATAGCTGTACACACGCGGCAGCAACTCTTCGAAGAACGCCGGGAACCCCTCGACATCGACCGCGCCGATCAGGCCGTCCAGGCGAACCGATTGCATGAAGGGAGACGCTGTCATCTCTCGCCTTCGAGAAGTCGTTCCACCGCCCCAAAATCCGTCGGCAGCGGGGCTCTTCTAAGTGAAGGCCAGGGCGATGGAGCTAGGCGGGCTCGAACCGCCGACCTCCTGGGTGCGATCCAGGCGCTCTCCCAACTGAGCTATAGCCCCGGGCTTGAGGCCAGTTTAGCGCTGCCGCAGGAACGTTCGGGCCTTACCGCAACCTGACGCGGTACTAACTCGTTCCCCCCGGGTAGCGGGAATCTACCTACGGTACGTCAAGCCCAGTCAAACGTTCGATCCTCCAAGGGGGGAACAGATGCATACGACCAGGAAGCCCGCGCGGCGCACGTTGACGGCCGCGCTCATCGCAGCGGTGGCTGTCGCCATCGGTGCGGTGTTCGGTACGGCAGGGCTCGGCCGGGCCGCTTCGACGGCCGCGCCGAGCAACACCAGCCCGCCGACGATCGGCGGCACCGCTCAGGCGGGGGAGGAGCTCTCCGCCGACCACGGCCAGTGGACCGGCGACCCGACGAGCTATGGGTACCAGTGGCTGCGCTGCGACAAGAACGGCGGGAGCTGCGCCGGCGTCAGCGGTGCCAACCAGCGGCTCTTCGACCTGCACTCGCAGGACGTCGGACACACGATCCGCGTGAAGGTGACCGCCAAGAACGCCGACGGGTCGGGCTCCGACACGTCGGTGCCGACGGCGGTTGTCACGTCGCGGCCGGCTGCGCCGGCGCCGACGGGCTGCCCGTCGGGGAGCGGCGTGATCCCGATCGCGCAGCTCACGCCTCCGGCCAACCTGGCCATCACCGGGTTCAGCTCGAACCCGCAGGTCCTCGGCCGGCACGTGGGCACCCTGAACCTCTCGGTCCGCGTCACCGCGTGTGGCGGCCGGCCGGTACAGGGCGCGCTCGTCTATGGCGCGGCCGTGCCGTTCAACCAGTTCGACGTGGCGCCCGAGGTGCAGACCGACGCGAACGGCTCCGCGACCCTGCAGGAGCCGGAGCTCAGCGGGTACCCGGCCTCGTCACGGGAGCAGCTGCTGGCCGTGTTCCTGCGTGCCCGCAAGTCGGGTGAGCCGCAGGGCCAGGGCGTCTCGACCAGCCGTCTCGTCTCGTTCAAGGTCGACCTGCACCAGTAGCTCGACCGTTTTCTCCGGGGTCGGCGGGCTCCCCGAGCCCGCCGACCCCACCGTACGATGCGGCGATGCGTGCGGTCGTCCTCGACCAAGGCGGCCTGCCCGAGCTCGCCGAGATGCCTGTTCCGGGCGGCGCGGGACAGCTCGTGCGGGTTCGGCTCTGCGGCCTCTGCGGCTCGGATGTCGAGAAGCTCGGGCGCGCCCTGCCCGGGACCGTCCTCGGCCACGAGATCGACGGTGAGCTGGAGGACGGCACGCGCGTGACGGTGCTGCATCGCGTGCCGTGTGGCGAATGCGTGCGCTGCCGGGCGGGCCACGAGTCGACCTGCGAGCGGTTCGGCAACCTGCAGATCGATCCGGGCGGTTTCGCCGAGCGTCTGCGCGCGGCTCACGTGCTGCCGCTGCCGGCGTGGCTCGAGGAGGGCGCGGGCCTCTGGATCGAGCCGATCGCCTGCATCCTGCGCGCGCTCGACGCCGTGCCCCGCGGACGCGTGCTCGTCGTCGGGTGCGGTGCTGTGGGTCTCCTCTGGGTGCAGGCGCTGCTCCGCCGCGGCGACGCGGTTGCGGTCGCCGACCCGAGACCCGAGCGGTTCGCGCATGCGCGCGCGCTCGGCGCCGCGCACGACGGCGCGGTGGACGCGGCAGTCGTCACCGCCCCCGCCGGGCTGGGAGACGCGCTCGCACGCGTCGAGCCCGGCGGCACCCTGCTTCTCTTCTCGGCGCCCCCGGGTGAGGTGCCGGTCGGGCTCGACCTCGTCTACCGTCGCGAGCTGCGGCTCGTCGGGTCGCGATCGGCCACGCCCGCCGCGTTCACCGAGGCGCTCGCAGCCCTGCCCGCGTTCGCGCTGCCCGAGGTGACGACGCTCCCGCTCGAGCGCTTCGCGGAGGGTGTCGAGCTCTATCGCTCCGGCGCCGCGCTGAAGGTCGCGTTCGCACCGTGAAGGCGGCGAGGCTCCACGCGCCGGGCGACCTGCGGATCGAGGACGTCCCGAGGCCCGAGCCCGGCCCCGGCGAGGTGCTCGTCCAGGTGGAGGTGGCGCTCACCGACGGCACCGACCTGAAGACCTACCGGCGCGGCCATCCGCTGCTCCTGCGCGAGACGCCGGCGCCGTTCGGTCACGAGTTCTGCGGGATCCTCGACGGCAGTCGTGTCGTCGCTGCGAACTCGGCTCCGTGCGGCGCCTGCGAGGGATGCGCGCCCGGAGAGCAGTGCCGCGACCTGCAGTTCCTCGCCGGCGCGTACGCCGAGTGGCTCGTCGTCCCGGAACGGATCGCCGAGGTGAACATGCACCGCGTTCCGCCCGGCCTCGACCCGCATGTCGCGGCGATGGTCGAGCCGCTCGCCTGCTGCCTGCGCGGGGTCGAGCGGGCGGAGATCGAGGCGGGCGACACGGTTGCGATCCTCGGCGCCGGGCCGATCGGGCTGATGCTCGCCGCGTGCGTCGCCGACGCCGGCGGCTGGCCGGTGCTCGTCGGCGGGCGGCCCGAGCGCCGTGCGCTCGGCCCGCTGTTCGGCGCGCAGGACGGCGACGGGAGTGGGGCGGACGTGGTGATCGAGGCGGTCGGCAGCGAGCAGGCGTGGACGCGCGCCGTCGAGCTCGCGCGGCCCGGCGGCGCCGTCGTGCTCTTCGGCGGCCTGCCGCGCGAGGCCCGCCCGCCGGTCGACGCCTACCGCGTGCACTACGACGAGCTGACGCTGCGCGGCTCCTTCCATCACACGCCGGCGACCGTGCGCGCGGCGCTCGCGTTCCTCGCGAGCGGGGCGTACCCCTGGGAACGGCTCGTCACCCATCAGGTGTCGCTCCCCGGATTGCCGGCGCTCTTCGCCGATCCGCCGGCCGAGCTCCTGAAGGCCGCCGTCGTGCCTTGACGCTCCGCGAGCTGAACCGCACGCTCCTGCAACGGCAGCTGCTGCTCACGCGCTCGCGCCTGTCGGTCGGCAAGGCGGTCGAGCGGCTCGTCGCGATGCAGGCGCAGTACGCGCCCTCCCCGTACGTCGCGCTTTGGTCGCGGGTCGACGGTTTTCGCAAGGAGCAGCTCACGCGCGCGCTCGCGGTCGGCTCGATCATCAAGGCCGGCGCCCTGCGCACGACGCTGCACGTGATGACGCGCGGAGAGTATTCGTACGTCGCCGCCGCGTACATCGAGTCGCAACGCGGCCGGCAGGAGGGCCTGGGTGTCGACATCGAGGCGCTGCGTGCCGCGGTGCCGGAGGCACCGATGACGAGCGCGGAGCTCTTCGAGCTCGGCTACCGCGTGCTCGACACCGACGACCGCTGGACGGTCGCGTTCGCCTACCGGGCGTTGCCGTTCGTGCGCACGGCGCCGACCGGGCCGTGGCCGCACACGACGCCTTCGCCGTTCGTGCTCTGGCGGGAGCCTCTGCCCGCGGCGGACGAGAGCGCGGTGCGCGTCGTGCGCGCGTATCTCGCTGCGTACGGGCCGGCGACCCGCGACGACGTGCAGCAGTTCACCGGGTTCCGCTTCCGGCAGATCGACCCCGCGCTCGACGATCTGCGCGACCTCGGCGACGGCTTCTTCGACCTGCCCCGGGCGCCGCGGGCGCGCGGCGACGAGCGGGCGCCGGTGCGCTTCCTGCCGGCGTTCGACTCGATGATCCTCGCGCACCGCGACCGTTCCCGGATCGTGCCGCCCGAGTACGCCGAGGCTGTCTTCAACAAGCGCAACGCGACGACCAAGAACACGTTCACCGTCGACGGCTTCGTCGCCGGCGCCTGGCGGGTCGAGAAGCGGCGGCTCGTTCTCGAGCCGTTCGCGCCGCTACCGGCGCGTGCTCGCCGCGAGGTCGACGCCGAGGGCGAGCGGCTGCTCGCCTGGTACCTCCACGGCTCCTGACGAGGTGTCTGACACCGTCGAGGTGTCAGACACCCTTTGCGCCGTTCCGCTTCTCTCAGGAGAACAGCGTCAGCTCGGGCTCGCGCTCGCCGCGGAGGACGGCGAGGTCGACCGCGGCGCAGTCGATCCCGCGTTGCGCGGCGAGCGCGACCGCCTGCGGCTTCAGCGACTGCGCGGCGAGGATGCCGCGACAGCCCGCGCGGGCCGGATCGGTGCGGATGCAGTCGAGATAGCGGGTCAACTGCTCGACGGCGTCGATCGTGCCGATGCGCTTGATCTCGACCGCCACCCAGCCGCCTCGCCCGTCGCGGCACATCAGGTCGACAGGCCCGACGTCCGTCGGCCACTCGCGCTTCACGAGCCGCAGGCCCGGTTCGACGTACCCGGGCTCGTCGGCCAGCAGGAGCTGCAGGTCGCGCTCGACGCCGTCCTTCTCGAGGCTCGCCGCCTCACCCATCTCGTGGCTCACGTCCGAGAGCACCTCGACGAGCCGGATCTCGAGGCGATCCTCGCTGCGGCCGGCGCGCTTGCGGATGACGAGCCGCTCGCCCTCGTCCTCGATCACGGTCGGCGGCGTCATCCAGTTCAAGGGCTTGTAGCCGCCGGCGTCCGCATGGACGAGCACCGATCCGTCGTCCTTCAGCATCAGCAGGCGTGTCGACTCGGGCAGGAACGCGTCCAACCGGCCGGAGTAGGTGACCTCGCAGCGGGCGACGATCAGGCGCACGGGAGGGCACCCTACTGTCCGTTTCGGACGGTCCCTTCGGCGAGTTCAGGACCGCCCTTCAGCCAATCAGTAGACGGATTGAACGGGCCAAAGAGCCGGCGGCCCGGTCGAATCGGCAATCGAAGACGAGTCCAGCATCGTCCCCGTCTCCTGAAACGACGTGACGCCAAGCCCGTGGCAAGCTGGCTCGAAAGGTGTCTGACACCGATAGGTGTCAGACACCTGTGCAGTGGCGTGCGGCTCAGCCGGAGCTGCAGTTCTTCTGGCCCCAGGCGCTCAGGTTCTGCTCGGCCTGCTTGACCTTCGGGGCCGAAAGCTTCTTCGCGGCGGTCGTCAGTGCCGCAAGCTGGGCGGCGGACGGGACGGTGGCCGAGCCGAGCTGATAGCCGCTCTTCTCGAGCGTGTCGACGAACTGCGAGTACGCCTCGGCGAAGGTCTTGAAGTCGCCCCGGATCTCGCTCGGCGCGGCGTCGGCCATCGCGCTAATCACGTCGGCGTACTTCTTCGGGTCTACGCTCGCGCCCGAGCCGGGTGTGATCGACTTGGCCACGCTCACCGCCATCGCCTCGAGTTGACGGCAGTTCTTCGTCGAGGCGAAGGTCGGCAGAGCGGACGTGCCGGACGACCCCGTCGTGGTCGGCGATGACGCAGTCGTCGTCGTCGTCTGCTGCCGTCGTCGTCGTGTCAGCCGACTTCGAGCTGCCGCCGCAGGCCGCCGCCAGCGCGACGAGCAACGTCGCGAGCACTGCGGGGAGAAGAAGGCGCCTGCCCACGGGGTGAGCCTAGACGATCGACGTGACGGCGAGAAACCGCTCGACCTCGGCCGTCGTGCGCAGCCGCACGATCGGCAGCCCCGCGAGCTCCTCGGGGTAGACGCGCCGGCGCCGGAAATGCTGGCGCACTGCGAACGGCACGAGCGCGTCCCGGCCCCAGAACGCGGCGCGGAAGGTCTCGCGATTGCCGTTCCAGAGCTCCTCGCGCCCGCGGATCCGGCGGAACGTCCGCCGCAGGAGCCGCGGCAGCCAGACGTGGAGCGGCAGGTCGAGCCACACGACCGTGTCGGCGGCGTCGAGGACGAGCGGGCCGAGCTTGCCGCGGTAGACACCGTCGATCACCCAGCCGTCGCGGGCGACGACCGGCTCGACCAGCGCTCTCAGCTCGTCGTCGGGCGTCTCGGTCCAGTCCGGGCCGTGCACGAGCGCGTCCAGCTCGACGAACGGGACGTCGAGCAGCCGCGCGAGCTCCCGCCCGAGCGTCGTCTTGCCGTTCCCGCTTGCGCTCGCGATCACGGCCACCTTCCGCATGGCGGAATCAGACGCGGCGGATCAGCGTCAGCCCGTCGCGGACCGTCAGGAGCACCTGTGCGCTGCGCGGGTCGGCGGCGACGTGCTCGTTGAACGCCGTGACGGCGGCCTCGCCGCCGAGCACGCGACCGTTCGCGAGCGTGTTGTCGACGGCGATCAGACCGTGCTCGGAGAGCCGCGGCAGGACGGCCTCGTAGTAGTCGACGTACGCGGGCTTGTCGGCGTCCAGGAAGACGAAGTCGAACGTCCCGTCGAGCCGCGCGATCGTCTCGAGCGCCGGCCCCACGTGGAGCGTGATCCTCGACCCGTACAGAGAGCGGTCGAACCACTGCTGCGCGAACGCGGCTCGCTCCGGGTCGCGTTCGCAGGCGTCGATACGGCCGCCCTCCGGGAGGGCCGCCGCCATCGCGAGCGCCGAGTGGCCGGAGAAGGTGCCGATCTCGAGCACCCGCCGCGGCCGCCCGAACCAGACGAGCAGCTCCAGGAAGCGGCCCGCGACCGGCCCGGTGAGCATCGACGTCTGCCCGAGCGCCGCATCCGAGGCGGCGGAGAGCTCTGCGAGCAGCGGCTCGTGCGGCGAGGAGACCCGCTCGGCGTAGTCCTCGATCTGCGGATCGACCAGCTCCATGCCGTTACGCTAACGGGACCCGACGAGACGAGGAGTGAGCCACCCATGCCCGGCCTGATGTCCCGCATGAGCCTGATCGTGAAGTCGAAGTTCTCGAAGGCGCTCGACCGCGCCGAGAACCCGAACGAGACGCTCGACTACTCCTACGAGCAGCAGCTGACGCAGCTGCAGAACGTCAAGCGCGGCATCGCCGACGTGACGACGGCGAAGAAGCGCCTGGAGCTGCAGTACACGTCGATGCAGCAGCAGGTCGACAAGCTCGACGGGCAGGCGCGCGACGCGCTCAAGGCGAATCGTGAGGATCTCGCGCGCGAGGCGCTGGCGCGGAAGGCCGCGGTCGAGGCGCAGCTCGGCGACATCATGACCCAGGGCCAGCAGCTCGAGGCGCAGCAGCAGAAGCTGATCGAGGGGCAGCAGACGCTGCAGGCGAAGGTCGAGTCCTTCCGCACGCAGAAGGAGGTCATCAAGGCGCAGTACAACGCCGCCGAGGCCCAGGTGCGGATCAGCGAGGCCGCGACCGGCATCGGAGAGCACATGGCCGACGTCGGCATGGCGATCGAGCGCGCGAAGGACAAGACCCAGCAGATGCAGGCGCGCGCCGACGCCGTCGAGGAGCTCACCGCCTCCGGCGCCCTCGAGGACTACACCGCGAGCGGCGACGACATCGACCGGCAGCTCAAGCAGATCTCGCAGTCCTCGCAGGTCGACGACGAGCTCGCGAAGATGAAGGCTGAGCTCGGCCAGGGCGAGGCGCCGAAGGAGCTCGAGGGCGGCGAGGCCGCCGAGCCGCAGGCGGATGCCCAGTCCGCCGCGAAGGAGGGAGAGGAGGCCGCGTCGTGATCGTCCGGCTGCTCGGCGAGGGCCAGTACCGGGTCCCCGACGAGCTCGTCGACAAGCTGAACGAGCTCGACGACGCGATCATCCGCGCCGTCGACGCCGGCGACGAGCGCGGCCTGTGGGACGGCCTCGCGGCGCTCGCCGAGGCCGTCCGGGATGCGGGCACGAAGCTCGGCGACGACGAGCTCGTGCCATCCGACACCGTCGTGCCGCCCGAGGACCTCTCGCTCGAGGAGGCTCGCGACCTCCTGTCCGGCGACGGGTTCGTGCCGGGCGGCGCCGCCGCCGCGTGAGCCGCGAGATCGTGCTCGCCGCGAGGCCCGCAGGGCCGCCGCGTGCGTCCGACTTCGAGCTGCGCGAGTCGCAGCCACAGGAGCCCGACGCGGGTGAGGTGCTCGTGCGGAACGTCTTCGTCTCGGTCGACCCGTACATGCGCAGCCGCATGTCGGGCATCCGCACCTACGTCGGCCCGTACGCGGTCGGCGACGTGATCGACGGCGGCGCCGTCGGGCGCGTCGTCGCATCGCGGAGCGAGGGGCTCGCCGAAGGGGACTGGGTGCTGTCGAGGCTCGGCTGGTGCGAGCAGGGTGTCGTGCCCGGGGACTCGCTCCGGAAGCTCGACCCGGAGCTCGCACCGCCGTCGACCGCGCTCGGCGTGCTCGGCATGCCGGGGCTCACCGCGTGGGTGGGGCTCACCGTGATCGGCGAGGTGAAGGAGGGCGAGACGATCTACGTCTCGGGCGCCGCCGGCGCCGTCGGCAGCATCGCCTGCCAGATCGCCCGGCTGAAGGGGCTGCGTGTGATCGGGAGCGCGGGCTCCGAGGAGAAGGTCGAGTGGCTGCGCTCGCTCGGGATCGAGGCGTTCGACTACCGGACGACAGAGCCGAAAGACGTGCTCGCCGACGGGATCGACGTGTACTTCGACAACGTCGGCGGGGCGCAGCTCGAGGCGGCGCTCGGCGCGCTGCGCCCGTTCGGCCGCGTGATCGGCTGCGGACAGATCGCGCGCTACAACGACGAGCAGCCCGAGCCGGGCCCGCGGAACATCGGGTTCCTCGTCACGAAGCGGCTGCGCCTGCAGGGCTTCATCGTCACCGACCACTTCACGCTCTTCCCCGAGTTCCTCGCGGAGGTCGGTCCGTGGGTCGCAGACGGGAGCATCGTCTATCGCGAGACCGTGCTCGAAGGGCTCGAGTCCGTCCCCGAGGCGTTCGCCGGGCTCTTCCGCGGCGACAACGTCGGCAAGATGCTCGTTCGCGTCGGGCCCGACTAACTGCTCGCGGGTGAGAACACGACCCGCGTCGAGCCGAGCAGCAGGCCGCCGCGGATCCTGAAGTTGCACCGAGTCGACCCGTGGGTCGGCGGCACGTCCACCGTCCCGTTCCAGTACTGGAGGCCGCCGATGTGCGCCTCGAGCGCGCGCTTGCCGTCGAGGTAGATCGCGACATCGTCGGAGGCCTTCGGCAAGAGCGTCAGCTGGAGCTGCCCGCCGGCGCAGTCGTAGGCGGTCACGCCGGCGGAGCCGAGAATGTCGCCGTTCGGCTTGAACCCATGCTCGATCGTCGCAACCCGCGGCTTGCCGCTCAGGCGCCACAGCGTCAGCCCGTACTGCTCGTCACCGCGATCCTGGTTTGCGACCGGTTTGCCGGCGAACGTCACCGTGGCGTTTGCGATGACGTACCGGTCGCGGATCGGCAGCCGCCCGTCGGCGGGCAGCTGGACGCCGTTCTGCGCATGCGGGCCGGGCACTGTGAACGGCGCGAGCGCCACCACCGCCGCGATGCGCGGGTTCCAGAACCGTTGCTGCCAGACGACGTTCCACGAGCCGAGATCGCCGTTGAAGAGGTAGGCGACAGGGGCGTCGACGGACCGCTGCACCCAGTCTGCCGGTGTGCCGACCAGCGAGGCCTGGTCGAAGCGCACCTTCGCCGACACCTCGTTCGAAGCGAGCACGGAGGTGACGACGAGCGTCCCGAGCACGAGCGAGCAGAGCACGGGCACGAACACGCGAGCAGGCCCGAAGCGGAACCAGAGCAGCAGCACGGCGACGCCGACGGCGAGGAAGTCGGCCGGCGGCGCTCCCCAGATGCGGTGGTGGACGAGCGCGATTCCCATCGTGTCCGGGAGCGCTTCGTCGGAGACGAGCGTGTTCCACGGCGCGCCGACGATGATCGCGAGGACGACGACGACGGTGATCGACGTGACGGCGCGGGGGCGAGGCGCGCCGCGTGCGAGCCAGAGGGAGAAGACGAGGAAGAGCGGTGCCGGCAGCAAGGCGAGATCGCGGCCGAGGAGGTGCGGGGCATAGCGGGCCGAGAAGAGGCCGACCTGCACGACGACGAGGACGACGGCGACGACCGTCACCGAGAGCAGCGCGCGGGCGGCCGGGCTCGTCTCGCGCCCGCGAGCCGCCGGGACGAGCAGTACCCCGAGCGCCGCCACCGGCGCGACCGCGACCATCAACGCGGCATAGGCCAGGTGGTAGTAGACGAGCCGCAGCGAGGCCTCGAGCGGGTACCCGCCCGACAGCGTCCCGGCGTACGCGCCGAAGAGGCCGGGCGCGGCGGCGGCGGCGACGCCGGCGGCGAGGAGGACGAGCCAGACCGGCCAGAAGAGGCGCAGGCGGCCGGCCGAGCGGGCGAACGCCGCCTCGAGCAGCACGCCGCCGGCGAACACGGCGACGAGGACGACTCCCTGCGTGCGGGTCGCGATCGCGAGCGCGATCAGCGCGAACGCGAGCGCCTGGTCGCGGCCGCGGGCCGTCTCGACCGCCCGCACGACGGCCAGGACGGCGAGCGCCGAGAGCGGGTAGTAGAGGACCTCGGTCATCACGAAGCCCGAGTAGAGGACGAGGGGCGAGGCGACCGTCAGCGCCGCGGCGAGCAGTGCATACCGGTCGGGCATCCAACGTCGGCCGTAGGCGAACACGATCACCGCCGACAGCGACATCACGAGCGCCTGCAGCGCCTTCAGCACCGCGTATCCCTTCGCGATCGAGAACACGGCGAGCGGAAGCCCGGCGAGGACCGGGTAGACGATGCTGTAGCCCGCCCCCTGCCCGTGCAGGACGGGGAGCGAGGCGTGCTGCCAGAGCGCGAGGCCGCGCATGGCGTAGATCGCCTCGTCCGGCATGATCCACGGGCCGGGTAGGCGCCGCCCGGCGAGCCAGTGCAGGAGCGTCGAGACGGCGACGAGCGCCGCGAGCGCTACACCGGAGCGTCGAAGATCGCGAGCCACCTGGTCAAGTCCTGCTCGATCGGCAGCTCGTGCTCGAGCTTCGCCTTCAGCTCGAGCTCGGTCGCGTTGTCTCGTTTCTGGTCGCCGATTGGCACGAATGGCCAGTATGCCCCGCGTTTGAATCCGTAAATCCAGTAGACCGGGTGCTCGCCGCCCTTGAAGCGGAAGATCGCGGCCAGGAGCTGCGAGCCGAAGCCCTTGGCGGTCAGCTCGTCGGCCAGCGCGTGCGCCGTGGTGACGAGATCCTCGAGGTCGGGATCGTCGACGACGATCCAGTCGAAGCCGTACTCGTCGCTCTTGCGCTCGATCTTCGACCCCGACTGCTGCGCGACCGCCTCGAGCAGCTGGTCGACGTCGTCGAAGGCGCTGCGGAACTCGCCCGACGACTGCGGCTTGAAGGAGATCGCCGCCGCGCCCGAGGAGGTGAGGCCGAGCTCGGTCTGCAGCGTCACCGCAGCGGTCGTCAGCGCGAAGAGGCGGTCTTCCCTCGGCTCGGAGAGCTTCTTGCGCCCGAACAGGACGTCACGCAGACCCACCTGTCGGGCCTACGCGACCGGCCGGCCCATCTCGCGCGCGATCTCGGAGAGCGCGGCGATCCGCTTCTCGAGCGGCGGGTGATCCATGAAGAGCTCGGCCGTCGCGGTCCTGGCGCGCGCCGGGATGATGAAGAAGGCGCTCATCCCCTCGACCTCTCGCAGGTCGCGGTTCGGGATCATGGTTATCTGCGACGAGATCTTCTGCAGCGCGCTCATCAGGTACTCGGGTGCGCCCGTGATCAGCGCCGAGCCGCGGTCGGCCGCGTACTCGCGGTAGCGCGAGATCGTCCGGATCAGGATGAAGCTGATCGCGTAGACGAGGATCGAGACGGCGAAGACGATCAGCCAGACGGGCGGGCCGTTGTTGTTGTTGTTCCGCTGTCCGCCACCGCCGTAGCCGCCGCCGAACATGCCGGCGTAGAGGCCGAAGCGGGTGAGCAGCGCGGCGAGCATCGCGAAGAAGCTCGCGAGGGTCATGATCAGGACGTCGCGGTTCGCGACGTGCGACAGCTCGTGCGCGAGGACGCCCTCGACCTCCTTCGGCTCGAGGCGCTCCCAGAGCCCGGTCGTGACGCATACGGCGGCGTGCTTCGGCGAGCGGCCGGTCGCGAACGCGTTCGGCACCGGCGTGTCCATGATCGCGACGCGCGGCTTCGGCAGGTCGGCCATCGCGCACAGCCGCTCGACCATGTCGTGCAGCTGCGGCGCCTCCTCCCGGGTGACGATCTTGGCGCCCGCGGCGCGGAGGGCGAGCTTGTCCGAGCTGTAGTACTGGAAGAACGCGAGCCCGATCACGATCAGGAGCATCGGGGCGAGGCCGACGTTCAACACGCTGAAGAGGACGACGGCGAAGATCACGTAGAGCAGGCCAAGGAGGCCCGTCGTGAGAATCATCCGGAAGGTGAGGCCTGCGTCGCGTCCATAAGACTTGCGTTTCATGCCGTGGATTGTAGGTCGGCGGGTCGACGTGTCGCCTGCGCTTAACCCCTGATCAACAGCAGGAGGCTGTGTAGACTCGCCCGCGTGCGTCGCCGCCTCGTCCCGCTCGCCGTCGCCCTCGCCGCGCTCGTCGCGATTTCCAGCGGCTGCAGCTCCTCGAAGCCGGGCGAAAAGGTCGTGGCGCCGCTGCCGACGACCGTCGTCGGCACCGTGCCGACGGCCCCGACGGCGTCCGTGCCAGCGAAGTACAAGAACGGTGACGCGACGGCCGGCAAGGCAGTGTTCACGAGCGCCGGCTGCGTCGGCTGCCATACCCTCGCCGCCGCGAACGCGCACGGCACGGTCGGCCCGAACCTCGACCAGGCGAAGCCGCCCCTCTCGCTGGTGATCGAGCGCGTCACGCACGGCGCCGGGGCAATGCCGAACTTCTCGACCCAGCTGTCCACCAAGCAGATCGCCGACGTCGCCGCGTTCGTCGTCAAGTCGACCGGCGGCAACCCCAACGGCTGATCGAGCTCCCTGAAGGATTCCCGCGCGACGTCCGCGTCGTCGCGACCGATTTCGACCGCACGCTCGCCTGGGACGCGCAGCTCTCGCCGCGCACGATCGACGCGCTGAGACGGGCCGAAGCCGCAGGCCTGCACGTGATCGTCGTCACCGGGCGGATGGTGCGCTCGATCCGCCAGGCGCTCGCGCCCGCCGGCCTGCATCAGCCGGTCATCTGCTACCAGGGGGCGGTCGTCGCCGACGCCGACGGGCACTGGCTCTATCACCGGCCGCTCCCGCTCGAGCTGGCCCGCGAGACGATCTCCGTGCTCGCCGGCGAGGGCTACTCGCCGAACGTCTACGTGGACGACGTGCTCTACGTCGCCACCGACACCGAGCAGGCGCGGTCGTATGCCCGGCTGAACCGGATCGAGTTTCACGTCGTCGGCGACCTGCTCGACTGGCTCACGGAGCCGCCGACGAAGCTCGTTGCGGTGGGCGACCCGGCTGCGCTCGACGAGCTCGAGCCGCGGCTGAAGGCGCACTTCGGCAACCGCGAGTACATCTCGAAGTCCCTGCCGCACTTCCTCGAGTTCGCGGACGCCGGCGTGACGAAGGGTCACGGGCTCGACGTCCTGGCGGCCCACCTCGGCTTCACCAAGGAGCAGACGATCGCCTTCGGCGACGGCGAGAACGACGTCGAGCTCGTCGAGTGGCCCTGCTTCGGGATCGCGGTCGCGAACGCGCACGAGCGAGTGACGGCGGTCGCCGACTGGGTGTGCCCGTCGGCGGAGGACGACGGCGTGGCGCAGGTGCTCGAGGCGTACCTGGGCTCGCCCTAGACTTGAGCGGATGATCGACCTGCGCGCAGCCCGTGCCGACGCCGAGCGCTATCGCGCCGCGCTCGCCCGCAAGGGGGCGGCGGACGTGTTCGACCAGTTGCTTGCCGCCGACGAGCGCAAGCGGGCGCTGCAGACCGAGGTCGAGGAGCTGCGGGCCGGGACGAAGCTGAAGGGGAAGCCGACGCCGGAGCAGCTCGCAGAGCTGACGGCCGTCAAGGAGCGCCTGCAGCCGCTCGAGCGCGACCTCGCCGAGGCAGAGCGCGAGCTGCAGGCGCTGCTCGACCGCGTCCCGAACCCGCCCGCCGACGATACGCCCGACGGCGACCGCGAGGAGGACGCCGTCACCATCCGGCTCCACGGCGAGCCGCCGAGCTTCGACTTCGAGCCGCGCGACCATCTCGACCTCTCGGCCGCCCACGGATGGATCGACGTCGAGCGCGGGGCGAAGGTGTCAGGGTCGCGGTTCGTCTACCGGGTCGGCGACTGTGCGCTGCTCGAGCTCGCGCTCTACCAGTGGGCGCTGCGCCGCATCGTCGCGAAGGGTCACGTGCCGCTCCTGCCGCCCGTGCTCGTGCGCGACGAGGCCATGTACGGCACCGGCTTCTTCCCGTCGGACAAGGGCGACTACTACGAGGCGCCCGAGGACGGCCTCTACCTCGTCGGCACCTCCGAGGTGCCCGCGGCCGCGTTCCACGGCGGCGAGGAGCTCGACGGGCTGCCGCTCCGCTACGTCGCGTTCTCGACGTGCTTCCGCCGCGAGGCCGGCGCGGCCGGCAAGGACACGCGCGGGATGTTCCGCGTCCATCAGTTCGACAAGGTCGAGATGTTCGTCTTCTGCGAGCCGGAGCGGTCGCGCGACGAGCACGAGCGTCTGCTCGAGATCGAGGAGGAGCTCGTGAACGAGCTCGAGCTTCCCTACCGCGTGCTGAACATCGCCGCGGGCGACCTCGGCGCGTCGGCGGTGAAGAAGTACGACATCGAAGCGTGGTTCCCGGGGCAGAGCCGCTACCGCGAGATCACCTCGACGTCGAACACGACCGATTACCAGTCCCGCCGGCTCGGGATCCGCTTCCGCCGCGACGGGCGGCTCGAGCATGTCCACACGCTGAACGGCACCGCCGTGACGGCGCGCGCGCTGATCGCGATCCTCGAGAACTTCCAGGACGCCGACGGCTCGGTGGTCGTGCCCGCGCCGCTGCAGGACTTCGGCGCGCCGGCGCGCCTCGGCGCCGACGTCGGCTAGCTCGCCGGCGGCACGGTGAAGCCGAACCGGCCCGCCTGCTCGTCGGGCCGGCTGCGCAGCTCGATCCGGCGGATCGTCCCGATCGGGATCACGAGCGCCTCCGGTGCGTCGGGGTCGTGCTCGGAGTGCACGTGGATGGTCACCATCCCGAAGCCCGGCTCGGGCTCGATCCGGTCGAGCGAGAACCGCGCCCCGTCGGCCAGCTCGAGCTCGACGAGCGGCCTCTCGACGCCCTGTTCCTCGGCGAAGCGGGCGATCGTCCTCCCGATGCGCTCGACGAACGCCTCGTGCGGCAGCTCGGGGACCGGGATCCACAGCTCGGGCACCTCCGCCGAGCTTACCGAGTAGCGTTAGCGCCCCCGGGCGGGGTGCCGGAGCGGTCGAACGGGGCGGTCTTGAAAACCGCTAGGGGTTCACGCCCCTCGTGGGTTCGAATCCCACCCCCGCCGCTCAACCGCCGGTCACGTGGGGAACGCGAGCTGCTCGACGAAGAGGTCGTTGAAGTCCGGGCGGTCGGAGAGCTCGACGTACTGGACGTCGCCGAGCATCGCCTCGGCGGCGTGCCGCTCCTGCAGCGAGAGGAGCGCCATCTTGGCGCCTTCCCCGGCGACGTTCCCGGCGGAGACGATGCGCGTCAGCGCGAGCGCCGGCACGAGACCGATGCGGACCGCCGAGGCGGGGGAGAGGTAGGAGCCGAAGGAGCCGGCCAGGAGGACCTGCTCGATCTCCGACTCGTCGATCCCGAGCTCCTCGACGAGCAACCGCCAGCCGGTGGCGATCGACGCCTTCGCGAATTGGAGCTCGCGAACGTCGCGCTGCGACAGATAGACGGCGGTGTCGAGGCGCTCGCCGTCCGCGACACCGGAGAGGACGAAGACGCGCTCACCGTCCGGCCGAGCGACGAAGCGCCGGGCGAGCTCCGGCGCGAGCGTCGCCGCGGTCTCGTCGGGAACGAAGCGGCCGATCGGCTCGAGGAGGCCCGTGCGGACGAGCTCGGCAACGGCGTCGACGAGACCCGAGCCGCAGAGGCCGACCGGCTCGACGTCGCCGATCACGCCAAGCTCGAGCGTGCCCTCCTCGATGCGCACGGTCTCGATCGCGCCGTCGGCGGCGCGCATGCCGCAGCGGATCTGCGCCGCCTCGAAGGCGGGGCCGGCCGGTGCCGCGGTGCAGAGAAGGCGCTCGGCCGAGCCGAGGGCGATCTCGCAGTTCGTGCCGACGTCGATGAAGAGGCGCAGCCTGCGGTCGCGCGTCATGCCGGTGGCCAGCAGCCCGGCGACGACGTCGCCACCGACGTAGGCGCCGAGCGCGGGGAAGACGGTCGCGCGGGCACGCGGATGGAGCTGCAGCCCGAGCTCGGCCGCCGGCAGGTTCGGGTACGTGCGCGTCGCCATGATGAACGGCGCCACGCCGACGGGCTCGGGGTCGATGCCGAGGACGAGCTGCGTCATCGTCGCGTTGCCGGCGAGCGCGACCTCGTACACCTCTGCCGGGTCGATGCTTGCCTCGGCGCAGACCTCGTCGGCGAGCTCCTGCAGTGTCGCCGCCGCGAGCTCGCGCAGCCGCTCGAGCGCATCGGGGTCGAGCATCGTCGCCGAGATTCGCGAGATCACGTCGGCGCCGAACGGCTGCTGGCGGTTCAGCCTCGACCGGACGGCGACCGGCGTGCCGGTTCGGATGTCGAGCAGGGTGGCGACGACGGTCGTCGTGCCGAGGTCGAACGCGATCGCGTGCAGCCGTTCGCTGGTGTCGCCAGGCTCGATGTCGAGCAGGAGGTCGTCGACGACGACGCAGGTGACGCAGTAGCGGCTCTCGCGTAGCACGCGCGGAAGGCGCCGAAGCACGCCCGCGTCGACCTGCAGCTCGAGGTCGTCGACGGCGTCGCGCAGTCGCTCCAAGTCGGTGCGCTGGTCGGCCAGCGTCGGCTCGTCGAGCTCGACGTACCGCTTCTGCAGCGCCGGCCGCAGGATCACCTGCCGGCCGACCCCGACGGTCGCCGCCTTCGGGCGCGTCTGGAGCGGTGGGACGTCGACCACCAGGTCGTCGTGCGCGAGGGCGCGGCACGCGAGCCGCCAGCCCTCCGCGAGCTCGACCTCTCCGAAGGCGCGGGCGTCGAGCGGCGTCACCGGTGCGGCGCCGTCGGCGATCTGCACCTTGCACTTCTTGCACGTGCCGTGGCCGCCGCAGGTCGAGTCGATGGCGATCCCGTTCCACGACGCCGCGTCGAAGACGGTCGACGCCCGAGGGCACGCGGACGCTCGTGCCGGAGGGCTCGAAGCGGAGGACGACCCGCGACGGCGGGTCGGCTGCGCCCTCCTCGCGGTCGGGGTGCTCGACGACGCTGGTCAAACGAGCGCCGCCTGCGCCTTCCGGTGCTCGGCGATCCAGCCGATCCCCATTCGTCGCGGCCGAGCAGCAGGTCGGCGGCGCGGCACGCCGTCACCGTCTGAGCGGTGCGCGCATCCATGATCGCGCTGGTCAGCCCGGCGTATGACGCGATCGCGAGGAACGCGGCGTTCAGGCTGTGCCGGTCGGGAAGCCCGAAGGACGTGTTCGAGGCGCCCAGCGTCATGTTCAGCCCGTAGATGTCGCGAATCATCGAGATCGTCTCGAGCGTCGTCACGACCGCGTTCGGGTCGGCGCCGACGGTCATCGCGAGCGGGTCGATGACCATGTCCTCGAGCGGGATCTCGTAGCGGCCGTGGACGATGTCCACGAGCCGCGCGCAGATCTCGAGCCGTTCGGCCGCCGTCTGCGGGATGCCCGTCTCGTCGTTGGTCAGGCAGATGATCGCGGCACCGTGCTCCTTCACGAGCGGCAGGACGCGCTCGAGCCGTTCGCTCTCACAGGTGACGGAGTTGACGAGCGCCTTTCCCTCGTAGGCGGCGAGCCCTGCCTCGAGCGCCTCGACCACCGACGAGTCGATGCAGACGGGCAGGTCGGTGTGCTCCTGGACGAGCATGACCGCGCGGCGCAGGAGCTCGGCCTCGTCGGCAAGCGGCACGCCCATGTTGACGTCGAGGACGTGGGCGCCCATCGCCACCTGCGCTTCGACGTCCTTCACGATGCCGGAGAGGTCGCCGGCCCGGAGTGCCTCCGCGAAGAGCCTCCGGCCGGTCGGGTTGATGCGCTCGCCGATGATGCAGAAGGGCTGGTCCGCTCCGATCACGACCTGCGTGGACCGGGAGCTCAGTACGGTGTGCATGGGTTCCTCTCTGGTTACGTGTGGAATCGAAAGGGGGGCGGTCCCGGCGACCGTTTCCCGTCAGCGCGCCGAGCCGCCCCCGTCCTGTCGCTCAGACGGCCGCGGGCGCCCGGCGCGCGGCGAGCAGCTCCTTGGCCCGCTTGGTCGCGCTCGCGGCGTCTGCCGCATAGCCGTCTGCGCCAACGACGTCGGCGTACTCCTGGGTCACGGGAGCGCCGCCGACCAGGATCATCGACGTCGTCGCGCAGACCCGCCTTCTCGATCGCCTCGATGTTGACCTTGAACATCGGCATCGTCGTCGTCAGGAAGGCCGAGAAGCCGACGACGTCGGGCCGGTGCTCGTGGATCGCCTCGATGAACGTCTCCGGAGCGACCTGCACGCCGAGGTCGACGACCTTGAAGCCGGCCCCCTCGAGCATGATGTCGACGAGGTTCTTGCCGATGTCGTGCACGTCGCCCTTGACCGTGCCCATCAGGAAGGTGCCGATCGTCTCCGCGCCGGTCTGAACGAGCAGCGGACGGAGCAGGTCGAGCGCGCCGGTCATCGCACGTCCCGAGATCAGCATCTCGGGCACGAAGAAGTCACCGCGCTCGAAACGTGCGCCGACCTCTTCGAGGGCGGGGATGAGCGCGTCGAAGAGCAGCCGCTCCGGCGCCATGCCGGTGGCGATGCCCTGCTCGGTCAACTCGACGACGGCGGGCTTGTTGCCCACGAGCGTCTCGTCGTAGAGCTTCGTGAGGATCTCGTCGGGATTCATGCGTTCGGGTCTCCTGGTCGGTAGAGGCGGATGTGATCGGTGAGCGCCTGGGACTCCGCGACGACCTGAGCCGCGAGCTCGGCCAGGCGCTCCCTCGTGGTGCGAACGGTCGGGGCCGAGACGGAGATGGCCGCGAGGACGGTGCCGCGTGAGCCGCGGACGGGGGCCGCGGCCGAGCAGAGCCCCTGCTCGAGCTCGTCCCAGGTCGTCGCGAAGCCCGAGCGGCGGACCGACTCGAGCTCGTGGAGCAGATCGGCGATGTTCGTGATCGTCCTCGGCCCGAGCTTGGCCAGCCGCCCGAACGGCGGCTGGGCCGCGCCGAAGGCCATGAACACCTTGCCGAGCGACGACGCGTGGATCGGGATGCGGTCGCCGACCCAGTTGCCGGCGCCGAGCGGGTGGCGGCTGTCGACCTGTGCGAGCCGGGCGACCCCGGCCGGCGTGGGGATGCCGATGTTCGTCGTCTCGCCCGTGCTGCGGCCGAGGCGCTCCAGGAACGGCCGGGCCAGCGTTGCGAGGTCGCCGATCCCGGAATCACGTCGCGCGTACTCGACGAGCACCGGGCCGGGGCGGAAGCCGCCGCCCGCCCGCCGCTGCGCGAGGCCGTTGCGCTCGAGTGCACGCAGGAGCCGGGCTGCGGTCGACTTCGGGAGGTTGGTCCCGGCCATCAGGCCGGTCAACGTCACCGCGTCGTCGCTCTCGACGAGCTGCACCAGGATCCGGGCGGCGCGATCGATCGCCTGAGCACCGTTCTCGGCCGCCGGCGTCAACTCTGGGCCACTCACGACGTTCTCTCCATGGTGCCGTATCATGGTACCAAAATTGTGGCAAACGCGTATGAAATCTGGTTTGCTACACGATACCGTTCTGCCTCAGTCCCGGGTCATGGGACTTTCCCGAAGAGCCTGGAAGGGTCCAACGTGCCAACCTCGTTCAGTCCAAGCGAGCCGACGCTAGTGGAGCTCGACGCCCTCGGAGAGGCGATCGAGGCCCGCGCGGTGATGGAGCGCGCGACCGTCCGCCTGGCCGCCGAGCGGCGCACCGAGGACGACCTTCGGCGCCTGCGCCGCGCGCTCGCCGGCATGGTCAACTGCATCGACGACCCGGAGGCCTTCGCCGAGTACGATCTTGCGCTGCACGAGGGGATCGCCGATGCCGCCCGCAACTGCCTGCTCGCCGGCGCCCTCGCGGATCTGCGCGGGCTCGTGCGCGAGATGATCGCGATCTTCGTTCGGTCGGCGGAGTCGGAGAAGACGATGCCGGAGCTCTTCGCGGCTCACGCCGATCTGGTCGACGCCCTCGAACGGCGCGACGGCGACGAGGCCGCGCGCATCATCACGTCGATGATGGTGCGTCTCCGCGACGAGGCGGCCAGGCGAGGCCTCGTCGAGATCCGCGAAAACTGCCAACCTGAACCAACGCATCGCAAAGGAGATCGAACGTGAAGACCGCTGAGCGCACGCGCATCGCTTTCGAGCGGGGGACGCCCGACCGCGTGCCGGTCCACTGCTGGCTCGGGCTACCGCTGATCAAGGAGCTACGCCCGCCGGACAAGTCGATGTACGACATGCTGCGATTGGTGGATCGACGACCCGATGGGCTCGATCGTGAAGATGCAGCAGGACCTCGGGCTCGACCCGATGATCACGACGTACAGCCAGCACATCGGCGAGCACGAGATCTGGCCGCGCATGCTGTTCCCGCGGCCGTTCGAGACCGACACGTGGGTCGAGACGTTCGAGGTCACGGCGCAGGGCGACGGCTGGCGCGAGCACTCGCACCGGATCCGCACGCCGGACGGCGACCTCGACTACTCGTACCGCACCGAGGACGGCTTCGGCACGTCGTGCCACGACTTCCTGCTCAAGGGCGACGAGCCGGAGAAGAAGCTCGCCGGCGCTCCGGCACTTCCCGTCGGCCGACCTCTACGACATGACCGTCCTCAAGGGGATGGTCGAGAAGGTCGGCGACGACGCGTGGTGGCTGCACCACGTGATCGGGCCGTGGGACATGGCCGCCGAGATCCGCGGCCTCGTCGACCTGTCGATGGACATCTACGACCGGCCGGCAGTTCGTCCACGACCTGATGCGGTTCTGCACCGACTGGCTGAAGGGCTTCTACCGGCGGCTGGGCGAGACCGGGATCCACTCGATCTCGATGAACGAGACCTGGACCGGCGTCGGCGTCGCCCGCGATCACTTCGTCGAGTTCATGAAGCCGTACGAGTCCGAGTGCGTCCAGGCCGCCCACGAGGCGGGCTACATGGTCAGCTTCCACAACTGCGGCCGCGCCACGCTCCTGCTCGAGGACATCGCCGACACCGGCCCGGACGCGATCGAGACGCTCACGTCCGACCGCTCGTCGGGCGACGTCGACCTGGCCGACGCCAAGCGGCGCATCGGCGACCGCGTCTGCCTCTTCGGCGGCTTCAACGAGCATCTGCTCAACGAGGCCGACGCCGGACGAGGTGCGCGACGAGGTCAAGCGCTGCCTCGAGGCTGCGATGGAGGGCGGCGGCTACGTGCTCCGCTCGACGGGGCAGATCTTCCACGCGAAGCCCGGGCTGATCGAGGTCATGTGCGAGACGGCGCGCGACCTCGGTCGCTACAACTGAGCAAGGGTCGGAGCCGGCCCGCCGTGGGCGACGAACGCCTCTACGAGGTCGAGACCGCCGCCGACGGGCCGGCCGGCCTGCTCCCGCTCACCCCCGAGTTCCTGCGCGACCGGCCGTCCGGCGACGTCTTCGGTCTCTCGCAGAACGCCGGCATGGGCTGGGAGGCGTCGAAGGTCGGGCGTGACCAGTTCCTCGTCCTCTCGACGATGGGCGGCGTCCGCGCCGACGACGGCACACCGGTCGCGCTCGGCTATCACACCGGCCACTGGGAGGTCGGTCTGCTCGTCCGCGAGGCGGCCGCCGAGCTCGACCGGCTCGGCGACCTGCCGTTCGCGGCCCACGTCTCCGACCCGTGCGACGGACGCAGCCAGGGAACGACGGCGATGTTCGACTCGCTCCCATTCCGCAACGACGCCGCCGTCGTGTTTCGGCGACTCGTCCGGAGCCTGCCGAACCGGCGCGGCATCATCGGCATCGGAACCTGCGACAAGGGCCTGCCGGCGATCACGATGGCGGTTGCGTCGTTCCCGGAGCTTGCCGGGGCGGTCGTGCCGGGCGGCGTGACGCTGCCGCCACGGCGGGGTGAGGACGCAGGTGCCGTGCAGACGCTCGGCGCGCGCTTCGCGCACGGCCTCGTCTCGCTCGAGGCGGCGGCCGACCTCGGCTGCCGTGCCTGCGCGTCTCCGGGTGGCGGCTGCCAGTTCCTCGGCACCGCCGCCACCGCGCAGGTGGTCGCGGAGGCGCTCGGCCTCACGGTGCCGCACGCGGCGCTCGCCCCGTCGGGGCAGCCGGTGTGGCTGGACGTCGCCCGCCGCACTGCGTCGGCGGTGCACGAGCAGTGGCACAGCGGACGCACGCTCCGCGACGTGCTCACGGACGATGCCGTCGAGAACGCGATGCTCGTCCACGCCGCCTTCGGCGGCTCCACCAACCTTCTGATCCACGTTCCTGCGATCGCGCACGCTGCCGGCCTGCGCCGGCCGACCGTGGACGACTGGCGTCGTGTCAACCGCGCCGTGCCTCGTCTCGTCGACGCGCTCCCCAACGGCCCCGAGCATCACCCGACCGTGCGCGTGTTCCTCGCCGGCGGTGTGCCCGAGGTGATGCTCCACCTGCGGCGGCTCGGGCTGCTCAACCTGAACGCGACCACCGTCACCGGCCGCTCGGTGGACGACCTGCTCGACGAGTGGGAGGCGAGCGAACGGCGTGCGCGCCTGCGGCAGCGGCTCCATGAGGCCGACGGCGTCGACCCCGACGACGTGATCTGCCCGCCCGACCGCGCGCGGGCGAAGGGGATGACCTCGACGATCTGCTTCCCGTCCGGGAACCTGGCGCCGGGCGGCAGCGTGATCAAGAGCACCGCGCTCGACCCGCGCGCCCTCGACGAGGACGGCGTCTACCGGCTCACGGGCCCGGTGCGGTTCTTCACGAGCGAGCGCGACGTCGTCGCCGCCGTCAAGGGGCTGCCGGGCGCCGCGGCGCCGATCGAGCCCGGCCAGGTGATCGTGCTCGCGGGCCGCGGGCCGCTCGGGAGCGGCATGGAGGAGACCTACCAGATCACCTCGGCGCTCAAGTTCCTCCCGTTCGGCAACCGCGTCGCGCTGATCACGGACGCTCGCTTCTCGGGCGTCTCGACGGGCCCGTGTGTCGGGCACGTCAGCCCGGAGGCGCTCGAGGGCGGGCCGCTCGGCCGCCTGCAGGACGGCGACGTCGTCTCGGTCGTCGTCGACCCGGGCGAGCTCGTGGCGTCGATCGACCTGGTCGGCCACGGCGACGAGCGGTTCGACCCGGACGAGGGCGCGCGGATCCTCGCCGGCCGTCCGCGCCGCGCCGAGGTCAGGCCCGACCCGGCGTTGCCCGCCGACACCGCGCTCTGGGCTCGGCTGCAGTCGTTGAGCGGCGGCCTCTGGGGCGGGTGCGTCGTCGACGCGGACGCGGTCGGCGCAGCGCTGGACACCGCGCCCGTCTGAAAAGACGCGCGCCGGCGTCACCGCGGTTTCCCGCACCTTGACAGCGTCCCGGTGAGAGCCTTAGTTTCCTGAGAACGTTCTTAGAGAACGTTCTCAGGAAACGTTGCCAGAGCAACCTCCCATCCCAGAGCCCCGTCCTTCCGCCGTCAGGGCCGCAACGCTGCGCGACGTCGCCCGCGAGGCCGGCGTGTCCGTCTCGACGGCCTCGCGCGTGCTGAACGGACGTCCCTTCGTGCGGGCCGAGGTGCGCGACAAGGTGCTCGCCGCCAGCGCGGCGCTCGGCTACCGCCCCGACGTCGCGGCGCGCAGCATGCGCACCGGGTCGACCGGCGCGGTCGGGCTCGTCGTCAGCGACATCTCGAACCCGCTCTTCGCCTCGATCGCGAGGGCCGCCGATCACGCGCTCAGCCCGCGCGGGTACGCGCTCGTGGTCGCGAACTCGGCGAACGACCCGGAGCACGAGGCCGAGCTCCTCGCGGCGCTTCGGCAGCGGCGGCTGGACGGGGTGATCGTGGCGGCGGCGAACGAGCAGGCGCCGGGCCTCGCCGACCGCATCGCGAGCTTCCCCGCCGCGGTCCTGCTCGACCGCGACATCCCGGGCTGCAAGGTCGACCGCGTGCTCTCCGACCACGCGTCGGGGCTCTCGGACGCGCTCCGCCACCTGGCCGGGCTCGGCCACCGGCGCATCGCGCTGATCGCCGGCACGCTGGCGGTACGCGGGAGCCGGGTCCGCGTCGAGACGTATCGCAGCGAGGTGGCGGCACTCGGTCTCGAAAGCGACGAGGAGCTCTGCCGCGACGGTGTGCTGACCGAAGAGGAGGGCTACCGCGCGCTCGAGGAGCTGCTCGCGCTGGCCGACCCGCCCACCGCGATCCTCGCCGGCAACAACCAGATCTTCGCCGGGCTCTTCGCCGCGATCCGCGACCTCGGCATCGACGTTCCCTACGGGCTCTCCGTGATCGCCTGCGAGGAGACCGAGCTGACCGCCCTCCACAACCCGCCGCTCGACGTCGTGCGCCGCGACGTCGCCGAGCTCGGCTCCGTCGCAGCGGAGCTCCTGCTCGCGCGGCTCGAGCAGCCGATGCGCCGCCGCCGCGAGATCGTGCTGCCCGCCGTCTTCGAGGCGCGCGGCAGTTGCGCGGCGCCGTCGCGGGGCCGGGTGGAGGCATGAGCGTAGGCTCGACGGAGCTCATCAGGAGCGGAGGTACCGGCTTTGCCGGTGCCGGAGCGGGGGCATGAGCGCGCCCGATCGCCTCGGCAACTCGCTTCGGCTCGGCGACCGCCATGTCGTCGAGGCGACCGTGGGCTCCTCCGAGCTGCAGCTCTTCGCCCGCGACCTCGGCGGGACCGTCACCGACGTCCTCGTCGCGGCTGCTGGGCGCGCCCTCGCGGTCGAGGCGCCCGACGATGCCGTCCGCGGTGTCGGTCTTGCGGTCGCGGGCCCGGCGGGGCTCATCGTGCCCGTCGTCCGGAACGCCGCGTTCGCACCGCTTCCGGAGGTGCGCGCCGCAGTACGCCGGCTGCTCTCGGCCGCCCGCGCCGGTGCGACCTTCGCGGACGAGCCCGGCGCGGCGCTCGTGCTCGACCACATCGAGCTCCGGCCCGTCGGCCCCGTCCGGGTCGTCGAGCCCGCCGGCGGCCGGGTCGTCCTGCTCGCATCGCAGCCGGACGGCGCCGAGCTCACCGTGGCGCTCGTCGCAGACGCGCGGGCGGTCGACCAGCCGACGGCCGAGCGGCTTCTCCGGACGATCGTGCGCCTCGTCGAGCGTCCGTACCGGCGGCTCGTCTGAGGCCATGATCACGGGCATCCACCACACCGCGCTGACGGTCGCCGACATGGACCGGTCGCTCGCTTTCTACTGCGATCTGTTCGGGCT
Source organism: uncultured Thermoleophilia bacterium (assembly GCA_963840365.1). Lineage (GTDB taxonomy): Bacteria > Actinomycetota > Thermoleophilia > Gaiellales > Gaiellaceae > PALSA-600. The sequence goes on from CAWIYQ010000002.1 coordinate 61,796, forward strand.
CGAGGTGCAGTCAGACCGCGAGGTCGAGCGCGACTACGTGGAGGTGATCACGGGCGTGCCGGGCGCGCACCAGCGCCTCGTGCACCTCTGGGGCTACGGGCAGCGCGTCGAGCTGCTCGAGTACAAGGCGCCGCGCGGCGAGCCGCGGGCGCGCCGGCTCCAGGACGCGGGCAGCGCTCATCTCTGTTTCATCACCGACGACCTGGACGCGGAAGTCGAGCGGCTGCACGCGGCCGGGGTGACGTTCCGGTCGTTTCCCGTCACGACGACGAGTGGCCCGAACAAGGGCGGCCGCGGCATCTACGTCGAGGACCCCGACGGCAACGCCTGCGAGGTCGTGCAGCTGGCGCCGGGCGCGGGAGCCGGGGCATGAGCGTAGGCTCGACGGAGCTCAACAGGAGCGGAGGTACCGGCTTTGCCGGTGCCGAAGCGGAGATCATTGGACAACCGAAGGTTGACCAATGAGCCGCGCGCTTGCCGACCGGGTCGTGGCGGTGACCGGCGCCGTCGGAGGGATCGGCCTCGCGTGCTGCCACATGCTCGTCCGCGACGGGGCGCAGGTCGTCCTCGCGGACCTCGAGCAGGGGCGCGTGGATGCAACGTGCGCGGAGGTGGGCGGCGCTCTCGGCGTCGCGACCGACGTCGCCGTGGCCGGCAGCGCGACCGCGCTCGTCGAGCGGATCGTCGACCGCTTCGGCCGGCTGGACGGCTTCGTCACCGCGGCCGGCCTGTACCACGCTGTCCCGGTCGACGCGATCGACGCGGAGGAGTGGGACCGCATTCAGGCGGTCAACGTGCGCGGCACATTCGTGAGCCTCCAGGGGGCGCTCGTTGCCATGGTGCCGCAGCGCAGCGGCGCGATCGTCACGCTCGGCTCGATCGCCGGGCAGATCGGCGGCCTGCAGTCCGGCGCCGGCTACGCGACCTCGAAGGCCGCGGTGATCGGGATGACGAAGGCTCTTGCTCGCTACGCGGGGCCGTACGGCATCCGAGTCAACAGCGTCAATCCGGGCCACATCGAGGTGGGCATGGGCCTGGGCATGACACCCGAGGACCGCGAGCGGACGATCGCGGCGACCCCCCTCGGGCGTCCGGGCACGGCGGAAGAGGTGGCGGAGGCCGTGTGCTGGCTTCTCTCCGACGCGGCCAGCTTCGTCACCGGAGCACATCTCGACGTCAACGGAGGCCTGCACATGGCGTGAGCCGCCCGCCGGCCGCACGCGCAGGGAGAGAAAGGACGACACGATGGAAGCCAAGATCTGCAGAGGAAGCTGGTGTCTCGGATTCGGTCTCGAGCCCCCCGCCACGCTCGAGCAGGTGGTGAAGGTGCTGTCGGCGTTCGGCTACGACGGCATCGAGCTCGCCGGGTTCTTCGACCACGCCACGGTCGAGCGCTACCCGGACAAGGAAAGCCGCCGCAAGCTGGTCGACTGGATCGGCGAGCACGACCTCGAGATCGTCGGCTACGCGCCGGGCCCGTACGGCGACTTCGGCAAGTACCCGTGGGCGACCGGCTCCGACGACGTCGTCGCGGCCTACGAGTCGTTCTTCGACGCGCACCTGCAGTTCTGCGTCGACATGCGGCATCACGTCGATGCGGATCGACCCGGGCGACTTCGGGCCGCTCGCGCGCGACGCCGACTACGACCGCGCCTGGGACCGCGTCGTGACGATGTTCCGCAAGCACGCCGAGCGCGGCGCCGAGGTCGGCGTGACGATGCTCTGGGAGCTCGAGACGGGCCAGATCTTCGTGAAGCCGTCCGAGGCCGTGAAGCTCTTCGACGACGTCGGTCACGACAACCTGAAGCTGATGTACGACGTCGGGCACGTCGAGGCGGCCTGCGTCATCGCCCACAACCACGTTCAGCCGGCCGAGCGTCTCGAGGGCGGGCAGCTCGAGTTCGTCGGGATGATGAAGGGCCGCATCGGCCACATGCACGTCTGCGACACCGACTCGAACACGTGGCACAACGCGTTCGGCACGCACCTCGGGATCGGCAAGGGCGTCATCGACTTCGACGCGCTCATCCCGGCCGTTCTCGATTCCGGCTACACGAGCCAGTGGTGGTCGGTCGACGCGATCCCGATGACCGCCGAGACGTGGGCGGACACGTGGAGCGGATCGCTTCACGCTCGACGCCCTCCTCGACAAGCACGTGCGGTCCCGCTGAAAGGAGTAGGAGCGACCATGAAAGCTGCAGTGTTCTACGAGCGCGAAGGACCTTCGCGTCGAGGAGGTGCCGGAGCCGTCGATCGCCGAGGACGAGGTGCTCGTCGAGGTCGCAGCGTGCGGCTTCTGCGGCTCGGACGTCGAGTACTACTACGGCAAGAGCCCTGTCGGCACGGCGACCGGCAAGGGGCCGCTCGTGCTCGGTCACGAGTTCTCGGGCCGGGTCGTCGGGCTGGGCAAGCTGGCCGGCACGTACGGCCTGAAGGAGGGCGACCGCGTCGCGGTCTGTCCGATCCAGAGCTGCGGCGCGTGCGATTCGTGCCGCGCCGGCAAGCCGCAGTTCTGCGCGAACCTGTCGGTGCTCGGCGTGACGACGAACGGCGGCTTCGCGCAGTTCGCGAAGACGAAGGCCGCGCACGCCTACAAGCTGCCCGACTCGCTCAGCGACGCGCAGGGCGCGTTCGTCGAGATGCTCGCCGCAGCGGTGAACGCCGTGCACAAGGCGGCGGTCGAGCCCGACGACTTCGCGGTCGTCTACGGGCCCGGCCCGGTCGGGCTGTCGATGGTGCAGCTCCTCGCGAACGAGGGAGCCCGGGTGGCCGTCGTCGGCACGCGCGGCTACCGGCTCGACGTCGCGAAGAAGCTCGGCGCCGACTTCGTCGTTCGAGGCGCGGCGACGATCTCGCCGACGCGCATCCAGGAGGCGAACGGCGGCCGCGCTCGCCGACCGCGTGATCGTCGCAACCGGGTCGATGGGCGCGAACCAGCAGGCGCTCGAGATCTCCGGCCCCGGCTCGACGGTCGTCTACATGGGCGTGACCGGCCCGGAGGACGCGGTCTCGCTGCCGATGCTGACGAGCCTGATCCAGGACAAGACGATCCGCTTCTCGCTCTGGTACCCGTACCAGTGGCCGCGGACGATCCAGATCCTGTCGGACGCGAAGGTCGACACCGGCCCGATCATCACGCACTCGGCCTCTCTCGACGGCATCGGCGCGGCGATCGACCGCGTCGTCCAGCGCGAGGACGGCGTACTCAAGACAGTGATCACTCCCTGAGCAGTCCCCTCCGCAACGGTGGCGCTCGTGACCGGTGCCGCGCGTGCGCGCGGCATCGGTCGCGGCGTTGCCGTGTGCCTTGCCGAGGCGGGCTGGGACGTCGCGATCAACGATGTCGCTGCTCACGACGAGGCGGCCGAGTTCGTGGAGGAGCTGCAGGCGATGGGACGGCAGGCGGCGTACTTCCCGGCCGACGTCTCCGACCCGGCTGCGGCGCACGAGCTGATCGCGTCGGTCGAGCGTACGCTCGGCCCGCTCGGCGCCGTCTGCTCGAACGCGGGCGTCGCCGAATGGCAGCCGCTCCTCGACGTCACCGAGGCCGGCTTCGATCGGCTCGTCGGCGTCAATCTGACCGGCGCTTTCAACGTGTGCACCGCCGCCGCCCGCGCCATGATCGCCGCCGGCCGGGGAGGGCGAATCGTCGTCACGTCGTCCGTGCACGTGCAGATGCCGTTCTCCGAGATGTCCGTCTACGGCGGGACCAAAGCCGGTCTGAAGGGACTGGTCGAGACGCTCTCGATCGAGCTCGCGCCACACTGGATCACGGTCAACCACATCGGCCCCGGCTGGGTACGGTCGTTCATCAACGACGCGTCTCCCTCGCTGCAGACCACGCAGGACATCGAGGAGACGCTGAAGCTGATCCCGGCAGGACGGCCCGCCGACCCGCGTGAGCTGGGGCAGGCGGTCGTGTTTCTCTGCGGCCACGGCGCCGACTACATCACCGGCGAGTTCCTTCGCATCGACGGCGGCTTCGTGGTGGGCAAGTACTGATGCGGTTCTCGCTGACAGGCCTGGCGCCCGAGCTCGAGCGCGACGTCGCCTCGGCGCTCGTCGAGGCGGGGCACGCGCAGGGGAAACCGGCCGAGCTGGCGGTGGTCGCGGTCGAGCCCGCGGTCGGCGACGACCTGGTCGAGCTCGACCATGCGGGCTGGGCAGCCGCAGTGGCCGCGACGCGGAGCGCGTTCTTCGCCGTGCAGGGCGCGGCGCGCGCCATGGTCGACGGCGGGCTCGCCGGCTCGATCGTGGTCGTCGTCCCGGCGCATGCGCTCCGGACCTCCCGCGGCTGCGGCCTCGCCGCGGTCGCAGGGTCGTTCCTGATGACGACAGCCGAGGTCGCAGCGGTCGAGCTGGGGGCGCGCGGGATCCGCGTCAATGTCGTCGCTCTCGGCCCGCTCGACGGACAGGCTCCTGCGCAGGCTGCGGCCGCGGTGCCGCTCGGGAGGCTCGCCCGCGCAAGCGACCTCGCCGGTGCGTGTGTTCTGCTCGCCGCCCCCGAGGCGGCCTTCGTGACCGGTGCGGTGATCGCCGTCGACGGCGGCTACCACGTGACGAAGGCCACCGGAGGCAGCCCCTTCGCCGAACGCTGAGCTCAGCTGCCGGTGCGGCTCGCGCCCGCGGCGAGCACGTCGAGCGCCTCGGCCGGGGTCCCGTCGAGCAGGCTCACGCTGACGGAGGAGGGCTCGAGCTCGGCGGTCAGCACGGCCGCCAGGCTTGCGAGCACACCGTGCACGACGGCGGCCGCGCCGGTGCTCGGCGCGCCGCCGGGAGCGACGAGAACGGCCGTGCTGCCGGGAGTGAGTTGCGGCGCGAGGCCGCGCAGCAGCCTGACCGGCATGGTCACGAGCGGCCCGAGGCACGCGAGCCACTCCTCGTCCTCGAGCTCGAGCGCCGGCCCGGCCGGGGCCGGGTCGCCCACGAGCACGACGCCGTCTGCCGAACCGAGCGTGATCGCCACCGACATGACGACCGTGTCGACGCCGTCCTCGGTGCCGAGGTCGGCCTCGAGGGGGAGCGCGCCGTCGCCCAGCTCGCCTGCGGCGGAGGCAGCGGCGTCGCCGTCGCGGCAGACGAGCAGCACGCGCGCCCCGGCCGCCACCGCCGCGGCCGCGATCGAGCGCCCGATGCCGGCGCCGGCGTCCCCGATCACGAACCGCCGGCCCTGGAGCTCAGGCGTCACGGGCGTCCGCGACGCGGGCGGCGAAGCGCTCGATCTCGCCGGCTCCGTCGAGCGCGCCGAGCTCGAGGTCGTACGCCCGCGTCTCGCCCGGCGCGAGCTCGATCAGCTCACCGCGCTCGCGCGCGTCGAGCCGGCCGGCCGTGCGGTTCGTGGACGGCTCGAGCCCGACGACGTAGGTGCCCTCACCGAGCATGCGCCACACGAAGTGGTGCGGCAGCTGCTCGTGGCGGTAGACCTCGTAGAGCCCGATCCCGAGCCGTGGATTGACGACCGCCATCGGCACGCGCCCGTCGGGCTCCGGCGCCGGCTCGTGCTCGAAGACCTGCTCGACGAACCCCGCTGACGGCGCGGCGATCGTCCGGTACCCCTCGGTCGGATAGTCGCCGCGCGCGGTCGACGCCCGTCGCCGCGATCAGGAGCTCCGACCCCTCGTCGACGACCGGGAAGCCGACGTTCACGTGGTAGAGGAGCATGTGGGGCGTTACGTCGTGGCCGACGTTCTCGACGACGTCGTGGACGTGCAGCCGCGACTCGCCCACCCGCGCCTCGATCCGGCGGCGCAGCAGCGAGCTGCTCGCCGAACACCGCCGCGACCTGCGTCTCGCCCTCGGCGAAGAGGATGCACTCGTCACCGTCCCAGCGCGTGCCGTAGGCGGTCGAGCCGCGCCGGCCGGTTCGAGACGCGCCCGTGCAGGCCGAAGCGCTCGGTCTGCTTCGCGGGATAGTGGTACTGCGCCGCCGTGTCCTCGGCCATGAAGAGGCTGTGCTCGATCCCGCAGGTGACGAGCAGGCCGCTGCCGAAGGTGCGAAAGAAGCCGAGGCCCTCGGGCTCGGCAGTACCACGGGCCCTCGATGCCGACTCCGGATACCCAGCCGAGCGGCATGCCGCGCAGCTCGCAGCGCCCGATGTCGAAGCCGCGGTCGACGAGCACGTCGAAGCTGAAGCCGGTGCCGGTGCGGAACTCGAGCATCCGTACGCCGCGCTCGCCGCCGTCGCCGAGCGTGACGAGCCGGACGCCGGCGACCTGGTCGAGCCGGCCGATGCGGCGGCCGAGCTCACGGCGGCTCCAGCTCGCTCCGAAGAGCTCAGGCATCGGTCTCGCCGAAGGCGCGGCTCGCGGGATGGGCGGCGCCGAAGATCGAGTAGCCGCCGTCGACGACGAGCGTCTGGCCGGTGACGAACGCGGCCTGCGGCGACGAGAGCAGGCACTGCCGCCGCGCCACGTCGCTCGGGCAGCGCCGAAGCGGCCCGGCCGGCGTGTGGTCGATCACGCTCGCGCTCGTCGACGAGACCGGTCTCGATCGCGCCGCGCGACCATCGGCGTGCGCACGGGGCCGGGGAGGAGGGCGTTCACCCGGACGCCGCGCCCCGCCCACTCGACCGCGAGGACGCGGGTGAGCCCGACGACCCCTGCCTTGCTCGCGGAGTAGGCCGCACGCCACGGCATCCCGACCGACGCGCCGACGATCGAGGAGACGTTGACGATCGAGCCGCGCCCGGCGTCGAGCATCCGCGCGCCGACGGCGCGGCAGCAGCGGAAGACGCCGGTCAGGTTCACGTCGAGCACGAGATCCCAGTCGTCGTCCGTGTAGGTCTCGGAGCGCGCCAGATGCGGTTGACGCCCGCGTTGTTGACGAGCACGGTCGGCGTGCCGAGTCGTCTCGTCGATCGCTGCGATCGCCTCCTCGACAGAGGCCGTCGACCGGACGTCGAGGCCAAGCCCGAGGTGCTGCGGCCCGAGCGCCGCCGCAACGCGCTCGCCGTCGGCTGCAACGCGGCTCGTGACCGCGACCCGGGCGCCCGCCTCGGCCAGCGCGTGCGCGATCGCCTCGCCGATTCCCTTGCCCGGCGCCGGTGACGATCGCCACCTCACCCGCGAGCGCGCCCGGGGCGGAGCTCAGTGCATGACCCAGCCGCCGTCGATCCCGATCAGTCTGCCCGGTGATGAACGACGACGCGTCGCTCGGCGAGGAAGATGACGAGGTTGCCGATGTCGTCCGGCCGGCCTCGCCGCTTCAGCGCCTGCGGTCGAGCACCCAGCCGGTTGTACCCCTCGGGGTCGGGGTGGATCTTCTCGGCGTCGGTCGGGAACGCGCCGGGCGAGATCGCGTTGACGGTGATCCCCTCGGGGCCGACCTCGCGGGCGAGCGCCGCGCGTGAACGCGAGCACGCCACCCTTCGAGGAGACGTAGTCGAGGAGCATCGGTCCCAGCCGCCGAAGAACGTGATCGACGCGACGTTGACGATGCGGCCGCGGCCCGCTCCGTCGAGCTCGACGTGGCAGGCGCGGGCGCAGAGGAAGTAGCCCTTGAGGTTCACCGCGAGCACCGCGTCCCACTCCTCCTCGGTGATCTCGGTCCACGGCCGCGCGCGGGTAGATCGCAGCGTTGTTGACGAGGATGTCGATGCCGCCGAGCTCCTCGATCGCGGCCGCGGCCATCGCCTCGATCGACTCCCGGTCGGAGACGTCTGCGGTGACCGCGACGCGCCGTGCCGCCGGCAGCCCGCACCTGATCGCGCGCGCGCTTCGGCGCGCTCGCGTCACGACGTCGACGCACGCGACGGCGGCGCCGGCGGCGGCGAGCGAGAGGCAGATGCCCTCGCCCAGCCCGCCGCCGGCGCCGGTCACGAACGGCGACCCGCCCCTCCAGGCTGAACGCCTCGAGGCTCATCGCGTACGGCTCACGCGAGCCCGAACTCGTCGAGCACCTCGCCGAGCTCGACCGCGCTCCCCTCGCTCGACCGCGCGGTAGGCGGCCTCGACGAGCGCCATCGTGCCGAGCGTCGTCGCGGCCGCGAGATCTCCGGCTCGGCGTCCTCCTGGATCGCCCTCATCAGCTGGCCCATCGTCCCCTTGAACGCCTGCGGGAACCAGCGCTCCTCCCAGCGCGGGCGCTCCCAGCTCGCCGTCCATCGGAGCGCAGGTCGTCCAGTCGATCGTCGACGGGCTCCCGGCCGGGTAGTCGGGCCAGCCGATCGTGCCCTTCGCGATGCCCTCGGTGCCCTCGACGCGCCACTCGATGCGGTGGTCGGCCCACGTGAAGCAGTTGTCGAGCGCCGATCGCGCGCAGCCCGTCCGCGTACTCGAGGATGTAGAAGGCCATCCCGTCGGCGTGCGGGAAGTCGTGGCTCGGGTCGTTGCGCACGCAGACGAGGATCCGCTCCGGGTCGCCGAACAGGAAGCGGAACACGTCGAGGTGGTGGATCGACATGTTGAGGATCGCGATCCGCCCGTAGCCGCTGATGAACTCCTGCCAGTGCGGCCGGGCGTTCATGACGATCTGCCGCGACGATCGGCGTCGCCCGAGCTCGCCGCCGGTCGAGCAGCGTCTTCAGCGCCCGCATCGACTGGTCGTAGCGCATGTTGTGGTTGACGCGCGAGCTTCTTGCCGGCCTCGTCGGCAGACCTTGACGATCTCGATCGCCTCCGCGAGCGTGAAGGCCATCGGCTTCTGGGCGAGGATGCCCTTCACGTGCGGTCGCTTGCACGGCCTCCCGGACGATCTCGAGCTGCTGGTCGGGCGGGTACGCGATGTCGACGATCTCGACGCGCTCGGGTCGTCGAGCAGCTCCTGCCACGTGTCGTAGACCGTCGGCGACGCCGTTCTGCTCGGCGGCCGCCCGCGCGTGCTCGGGCGTGCGCGAGGCGATCGCGACGACGTCGGAAGCCGGCCTCGCGGTAGGCGGGCAGGTGGATGTCGCGCATGATGAAGCCCGGCGCCGATGCAGCCGATGCCGTAGTCGGTCTTCGGCCGGCAGGATCGGCCGGGTTGAGGTCGAAGTCGATCTCGCCATCGCCGGCTCCTAGCCGCGGACGCCGAGGTCGCGCATGATCGCGGCCGTGCCGTCGTAGGCCTGCTGCGCCCACTCGACGATCTTCGTCCGGGTCGGGCGAGTACTCGAGCTCGATCGAGACGGTGCCGTCGTAGCCCGGTGTCGCGGATCGCGGCGAGGTAGTCCTTGATCGGCGTGACGCCCATGCCGGCCGGCATGTCGCCGTGCACCTTGCCGTCGCAGTCGGAGAGGTGGATGTGGCCGATCAGGCCGGTCAGCTCGGCGACCTCGTCGAGCGAGCAGTTCGAGAGGTGAAGGTGCGAGATGTCGGCGTTCGCCGGACCGCGGGATGGTCGATCTCGCGGACGAAGCGCACGAGCTCGTGCACGTCCTTGAGCAGCGCCTCGCTGAACGGCTCGAGCTCGAGCACGATCTCGAGGCCCTTCGACTGCGCGTACTCGCCGGCCTCCTTGACCATGTCCTTCGCCAGGTCCCAGATCGCGGGCCGCGGGAAGACCTCGCCGTCCCAGAAGTACTCGCCGACGACGAGCAGCACGTTCCGAGCGCCGAAGAAGGCGCCCTGGTCGACGTACGCCTTGATCCGGTCGAGCGTGAAGCGGCGGACCGACGGGTTGAAGTCGACGATGCCGAAGGCGACGCAGACGACCGAGCGGATCGGCAGCCCCGCCTCCTCGCAGGCGGCCTTGATCTCCGCACGCTCGCGCGTCCGTGATGTCGAGCGGGTCCTCGAAGATGTCGTACGTGTCGAAGCCGATCTCCTTGGCCTTGCGGATGCCCTCGAGCCGGCCGACGTGGGTGTCGAACCAGATCGAGCTGATGATCCCGAGTTCCATCACGAGCCTCCTTGGTGGTTGGCCGAAGACCAGCTGAGGCCGGACGGTCCCTCCTGCGCCCGGCCTGCGGCAACGAGAGCCCGGAGGTGCGCCCGGAGCGAGCCGCCGAGCTCGTTCGGCATAGACGTGAACGGCCCGAGTTGCGGATCGGCGACTCGGACGAGCTCTTCGAGGTCGAGCTGCCCGGTGTCGGCGAGCGCATCCGCCGTCACCCGGGCCGCGTCCTCCACGAAGACGACGGTGTCGGCCAGGAAGCGCTCGACGGCCGCGCCCTCGATCACGTCGTAGTGCGCGGTGAGCAGCATGCGCGGCTCGAGCGCCTGCAACGTGCGTACGGCGCCGAGGTACGCATCGACGTCGAAGTAGGGAGGGGGCGCAATGACGTTGCCGTCGAGGTCCAGCAGGCCGCGACCCAGGACCGCGTCGATGACGATCGCGGTCCGTGAGGCCGGCTCCCAGAGACCGAGATGGCCGGGCGAGTGGCCGGGCAGGTGCAGCACCTCGACGGTCAGCGACGGCCCGAGGCGGAAGCGCTCGCCGCCCTGCAGCTGGACGTCAACGGGAACGTCCGGCCCCATCGCGGCACGCAGCCAGGCGAAGGTGTCCGGGTCGTAGCCGATGTCGTGCGCGGCGTACCAGCCATACCGCTCGCGCATGATCCGCTCGGCGCTCTCGATCCACGGGGCGTCGAGCACGTGCGCGCAGATGAGCGCGTTCGGCGCCGCCTCTCTGACGGCGGCGTTGCCGCCGAAGTGGTCGACGTCCGCGTGCGAGTTGAGCACGAAGTCCGGCTGCAGCCCGTCCAGCGCGGGGAGGATCACCTCGGCGGGCGTCTCCTGCACGCCCGTGTCGACGAGGAGGGTGCGTTCGCCGCGGAGCAGGTACTGCGAGAACGGCCTCGGCCCGAGGACGCTCTCGATCCTCTCGATGCCGGGCGCGACCTCGAACCGCTTCATGCCGCCGCATCCGGAGGCTCGGGTGCGAGCGCGTAGAGCCCGATCACGAACTCGTGGTGGCGGTTCATGATCTCGAAGAGGACCTTGCGCGCCTCGTCGGGGTCGCCGGCCTCGATCGCGTCGACGAGGGCGCGGTGCGCATCGACGCTGAACTGCAGGCTGCCGAAGCGGCGGATGCCGACACCGGCGGAGAGCTCCACGTCGCGCCGCATCAGCGAGCGGATGTCCTGCATCGCCTTGAGCAGGAAGCGATTCCCGGCTGCCTCGGCGACGGCCATCTGGAACGCGAGCTCGGCCTCGGGGTATGCGTCCGCGTCTTCAGCGGCCGCCTGCATCTGCTCGACGGCCGCCCGCAGCCGCTCGACCTGGTCGGCCGAGGCGCGCTCCGCCGCCATCGCGACGATGCTCAGGCCGAGGAGCTCGCGCGCCTCGATCAGCTCCTCCATCTCCGTCCGGGTGACGGGTGCCGTGACGCCCTCGGGCACCGGGCGCCGCTCGGCGATGAAGGTGCCGCGGCCGGCGCGGGTCTCGACGAGGCCGTCGCCGATCAGCATGCTGATCGCCTCGCGCGCCGCGCCGAGGCTGACGCCGTAGTTGGCCGCCAGGTCGCGGTGGCCGGGCAGCTGGTCGCCCGGCTGAAGCGTGCCCTCGGCGATTCGCGAACGGAGGTCGCTCGCGATCTTCACCGGCAAGTTGACTCGACGTGACGACTGGGGAGCCAGTGCGATCCTAACTGTTCGGAACGGCAGTTGGAGGACGCTACCAGGAGTCGCGGCGCTCCGTCAACGCGGACCGATCATCGTAGTCGTCGGCCCGGCCGGAGCGCCGCAGGGCGAGCAAAGCGGCTTGTTCATGCGCTTTCCGCGGTAAGCCCGGGACTCGTCCGAGTTGCCTGCGCCGGGTGTCCCTCGCAAAGCTCTGGACAACCGGGCGATCCTCGGTATAAGGTCGCTCCACCGACAGTTCGGAACTGTACTGGAGGGTTCCGAACGTCTCCAACCAGGGAGGCTTATCGATGGAGGACCAGGAGAAGCTCGACCAGCACGGCGACTCCGAGACCCCGGAGAACGGCGCGAGCCTGAGCCGCAGGACGTTCGTCGCAAGCGCCGGTGCGGCCGGTGCGGCGCTGCTCCTCGGCCAGGGCTCGGCAGCCGCGAAGGGCTGGTCGCGCGATGCATACAACCGGCATCTCGGGAAGCTCGCGCTCTCGGCCGGCATGATCGGCGGCCCCACCGGGTTCCCCGGGGCCTCGCGCTACCAGTATCCCGCGAACTCCGCCGAGGGCCGCGCGATCCTCGGACTCAAGCGGCTGACGAACAACGGCAAGAAGCCGATCACGCTGAGCTGGCGGATCTGGAACGGCGCCGTCGCGCAGCTCAACGCGCCCTACCCCACGAAGTCGGCTCCGAGCGTCGCGGCGCTTCTGCAGAAGGAGGCCGGCGTCAAGATCAAGTTCGTCCTCGACACGCCGGACGACAACGAGCAGAAGAACCTCCAGACGATCTCGACGCGCGACGGCAGCTTCAACATTCTCCAGACCGACTACGAGCACAACGGCGACTACACCGAGGCGGGACTCCTGCTGCCGTTCGACCAGTACGTCTCGCAGTACAAGCCCGACTGGAGCGACCCAAAGTACGGCTACGCCGGCGGAGCGACGACGACCGCGCTCTTCAACAAGTACGCCGGCAACTACGTCTCGGTCTCGATGGACGGCGACTACCAGGTGTGGGGCTACCGCGAGGATCTGTTCGACAACGCCCAGAACCAGAAGGACTTCAAGGCGAAGTACGGCCGCGACCTCGAGTTCCCGAAGACGTGGGACGACCACGCCCAGGTGGCCGAGTTCTTCACGCAGCCGGACAACAAGCTGTACGGCTCGGTCGACCTGAAGAACCCCGGCTGGGGCTACGTGAACTGGATGATGCGGTACGTCTCGACGGGCGCGCCGAACCGTCAGTACTTCGACCCGAACACGGCGAAGCCGCTGATCGGTGGTGCGGCCGGCATCAAGGCGACGACCGAGCACGTCGCGTCGATGGCGTGGACGTACCCCGACACGCTGTCGAAGAGCTGGCCGGAGCAGTACGCCGCGATGGGTGCAGGGCAGGCGGCGATGGCGAGCATGTTCTCGAACTGCACGAAGTTCATCGTCAAGGGCAGCCCGCTCGACAAGGGCTTCGGCAAGTTCATCCGGACCGAGCTCGCTCCGGGCCGGATGATCGGCGGCAAGCTCGTCCGGCGGCCGGTCATCTACTTCAACGCCAACTTCGGGATCAACGCGTTCGCGAACAAGGCGCTGCACGAGGCCGCCTACCTCGTCCTGCAGTACTGCTCGTCCGGTCGGATCAGCGCCTGGTACACCGGCAACCCCGCCGGGTACTTCGACCCGAACCGCGTCCTGCAGCTCAACGACCCGCTCGTGCGCGCCTCGTACAAGCCGTACGCGAGCGACGAGCTGAAGAAGATCATCCCGCGGACGGCTCCGTCGATCGCGGGCATGGTCGGCGCGGCCGAGTACACGCAGGCGCTCGACACGAACCTGCAGAAGGCCCTGTCCAAGCAGATCTCTCCCGAGCAGGCCATGTCCAACACGGCCGCCTCCTGGGAGCAGATCACGAAGCGTCACGGCCGGGCGAAGCAGATCAAGGCCCTGAGGGCCCAGGCCGCGGCCTGGCCGAAGGTCATTTGACGGAACCCGGGCTCCAGGCCGAGGGCCGCCAGGCGCCGCTCAAGCGCCTGGCGGCCCGCGTTCGGCCGTTCGGAAGCGGCAGTTGCCCAGACGCTGATCGCGCCCGGGCAGCTGCTGCTGCTGTTCGTCGATCGGCTTCCCGGCGGTCGTCGCCATCTACATCTCCTTCACGGGGTGGACGCCGGACGAGCGGCCACCTCTGGTACCACGCCTGGAAGTTCTGGCTCTGGTTCGACAACTACTGGGAGGCGCTCAGCGGCGGCGCGTTCTGGCACGCGATCTGGCGGACGGTCGTCGTCACCGTGCTCGCAGTCGCGTCGAGTTCGTGCTCGGCTTCGCGCTGCGCTCTGCTCTTCCTGAAGGAGTTCCGCGGCCGCAGCCTGCTGACCGTCGTCTTCCTGCTGCCGATGATGGTCGTCCCCGCCGTCGCCGGCTTCATCTTCTACATGCTCTTCCAGACCGACGGGCCGGTGAACGGCGGGCTCACGTTCTCCTGCACGACGGCTGCACGTCACCGGGCCGATCCACGTCGGCTGGCTGACGGACCCGTCGCTCGCCATCTACTCGGTGATCGGTCGTCGACATCTGGCAGTGGACGCCGCTGATGTTCCTCATCCTGCTCAGCGGGCCTCGTCGCGCTGCCGGAGGACCAGCTGAACGCCGCGCGCATCCTCGGCGCGAGCTACCTGCACCAGCTGCGCTATCTCGTGCTGCCGATGATGAAGCCGATCATCCTGATCGCGGTCATCATCCGCGCGATCGAGACGTTCAAGCTCTTCGACTCGGCGTGGCTGCTGACCCAGGGCGGCCCGGGTGACGCGACGCTCGACGATCTCGGTCTACCTCTACAAGACGACGTTCATCGACGACGCGCTGGGGCTACGCGAGCGCGGTCGCGATCCTCGTCCTGATCCTCGTCAGCATCGTCGGCGATGCGCGCGATCCGGCCGATCGAGGCGGCGCAGGAGCGAGACGATCGAGGAGCTCGCGACGGCCGAGCCGGCGGACGAGCCGCCGTCGCTCGAGCAGGCGATCGAGGCGGAGGCGGTGGCCCGATGACCGAGCGCAAGCCCATGCGCCTCGCCGGGAAGGTGGTCTCGATCGCGCTGCTCGGGGCCGGGTTCCTCTTCCCGCTCTACTGGATCGTCACGATGGCGTTCAAGCCGCAGGACGAGTGGAATCGCCGGTCGACCACGTCTACTGGACGCCACAGCACTGGACGCTCGACAACTTCCGCCAGATCTTCGGCGTCGCCAAGAGCACCGGGTTCTTCACCGCGGCCCCGACCGACGCGACCGGCCCGATCGTCCACAGCATCGTCTCGGCGACCGGCGGGACGCTGCTCGCGATGGTCGGCGGGCGTCTTCACGGCCTACGGCGTCGCGCGCTTCCGCGCCGGCGGGTCGTTCCTGCCTTTCCAGATCCTGCAGCTGCGGATGTTCCCGCCCGTCGCGATCGTGATCCCGCTGCTGATCATGTACTCGCTACCTCCACCTCGTCGACACGTACTGGGGCCTGATCCTCATCTACGGCGCGGTCACGTTCCCGTTCGTCGTCTGGCTGATGCGGAGCTTCTTCCAGGAGGTGCCCCGCGAGATCAGCGAGGCGGCGATCGTCGACGGCTGCACTCAGTGGGGAGCGTTCTTCAAGGCGGTCCTGCCACAGGTGCAAGCGGCGGTCTCGCTGCGACCGCGCTCTTCGTCTTCATCCTCAACTGGTCGCGACTTCCTGATCGCGCTCGTGCTCACCTCGGACAAGGTGCTGACCGCGCCCGTCTTCCTCAACGGCCTGCAGTCGGCCGGCGCCGGCCAGGAGTACGGCCCGCAGGCGGCGCTCGGGCTCGTGCTGATCGTGCCGCCCGCGGTCTTCGGCCTCGCGATCCAGCGCTACCTCGTCCGCGGCCTCACCTTCGGCGCGATCAAGCGGTAGCGATGGCACAGATCAGACTCGACACGCTGACGAAGGACTTCGGCGGGGTGGTGGCGGTGAAGGCGCTCAACCTCGACGTGCCGCACGGCTCGTTCATGGCCCTGCTCGGTCCCTCGGGCTGCGGGAAGACGACGACCATGAACATGATCTCGGGCCTCGAGCAGCCGACGAGCGGCGAGATCTACTTCGACGACGAGCCGATCACGCGTGTCTCGCCCGGCGACCGGAACGTCGGCTTCGTCTTCCAGAACTACGCGATCTTCACGCACATGACGGTGTACGACAACCTCGCGCTTCGGCCTGACGAGTCCGGAAGGGCGGTCCGTCGAAGGCGGAGCGCCGACGCCGAGGTGCAGCGCGTCGCCGAGATCGTCGGGCTGTCAGGCAGTGCTCGACCGGAAGGCCGGGCGCCTCTCGGTGAACGACATGCAGAAGGTCGCGCTCGGCCGCAGCATGATCGTCAAGCCGGCGATCTTCCTGCTCGACGAGCCGTTCTCGAATCTCGATGCCGCCTTTCGCGCCTACATGCGCGCGGAGCTGAAGCGGATCCAGCACGAGATCGGCCAGACGATGGTCTACGTGACGCACGACCAGGTCGAGGCGATGAGCATGGCCGACCGGATCGCCGTGATGAACCTGGGTGAGCTGCAGCAGTACGGCACGCCCGACGAGATCTACAACCGGCCGCGCGAACCGCTTCGTCGCCGGCTTCGTCGGCTCGACGCAGATGAACTTCCTGCCTGCCGCGCTCGCGCCGTCGCTGGCGCAGGACGGCCGTGTCGACGGCATGACGCTCGGCGATCCGGCCCGAGGTGCTCGACCTGGTGCCGCCCGACGACCCGCACGCGGTGCTGCGCGCAGCCGTCGTGCTCGTCGAGCCGCTCGGCGCCGAAGGACGTCGTCCATCTCGAGGTCGACGGACAAGACGGTGCGGGTGGTCGCGCCGCCGGCCCGTCGGCCTCATGTCGGCGATCACGTCGGCGTCACCTTCGACGCGAAGCGTGTTCACCGTGTTCGACGACGAGACGGACATGGCGATGCTGATGGCCGGCATCAGGCTCGAGAACGTCACCAAGCGCTTCGGCCGCGTCACCGCGCTCGACGGCGTCTCGCTCGAGGTCAAGGACGGCGAGTTCTTCACGGTGCTCGGGCCTCCCGGTGCCGGCAAGACCACGCTGCTGCGCACGATCGTCGGGCTCGAGCGTCCCGAGGAGGGCGACGTCTACGTGGACGACGACCGGATCACCGACGTCTACCCGGGCGACCGGGACATCGCGATCATGTTCCAGAACCTCGCGCTCTATCCGGACAAGACGGTGCGCGACAACCTCGCCTTCCCGCTCCGGCAGGCGAAGACGCCGAAGCCGGAGATCGAGCGGCGAGTCGCCGAGGTGGCGCGCGACCCTGCGGATCGAGTCGCTGCTGCGGCGCAAGCCGGCGAAGCTGTCCGGTGGCGAGCGGCAGCGGGTGGCGCTCGGCCGTGCGATGGTGCGCGACCCGCGGGCGCTGCTCCTCGACGAGCCGCTCTCCGCCCTCGACGCGCTCCTGCGGCTCGAGATGCGCGCCGAGCTGAAGCGCCTGCAGCGCGAGCTCGGACGCACGCTCGTCTACGTCACGCACGACCAGGTCGAGGCGATGAGCATGTCCGACCGGATCGCCGTGCTGCGCGAAGGCGTGCGTCCAGCAGGTCGACGTGCCCGAGGACATCTACCACCGTCCGGCGAACCGGTTCGTCGCGACCGTCGTCGGCACCCCGCCGATGAACTTCCTGCCGGTGACCGCGGTGCGGTCGGGTACCGGCCTCGTGCTCCGGCACGAGCTGTTCGAGACGGTGGTCGACCCGCCGGGCCCGGCCGCGGGGCTTGGCGACGGCGCCCCCTGCCTGCTCGGCGTACGGCCGGAGGATGTCCACGTCACCACCGGCGGCGGCATCCCGGCGAGCGTGTACGTCACCGAGCCGCTCGGCGGCGAGACGGTCGTCGACCTCGACCTCGCCGGCCGTCTCGTGAAGGCGCTGGTCGATCCGACGCTCGCGCTGAAGGAGGGGGACGACGTGCACGTCTCCCTCGACGGCAGCCGGCTGCATCTGTTCGACGAGCACGGCGTGGGGCTCGTCTCGGCCGCCGGCGAGCCGCGCTTCAACCAACTCATTCCGCTTCGCTGAAGGAGGAGCCATGGCCGGACCGCGTTTCTCGGTCTCCGAGTTCACCACCATGCCGCTGTCGTTCGACGAGGACGTGGCGGCCTACACCGCCGGTGGGGCGGAGGGCATCGGCCTCGCAGAGGCGAAGCTGCCGCAGGGTCAGGATGCGGCATCGCTTTCGACCCTGCGTGCCGCCGGCCTGAAGACGGTGATCTGCCTGCCCGAGTGCCTCTCGGTCCTGCCGTTGCCTCCGTTCCCCGGGCCGGAGGAGCCCGAGGAGCGAGTCGCGTCGATCTGCGCCTCGGTGCGCCGGTTCGCCCGGTTCGAGCCCGTGGCCATGCTGTGCCTGACGGGGCCGGTCGGCGACCGCGACCCGGACGCGGCGCGTGCAATCGCCGCCGAGGGTCTGCGCGAGATCGCCTCGGCGGGAGCGCAGGCCGGCGTCCGCGTCGCGCTCGAGCCGATCCACGCCTCGGCCCGCGACGACTTCACGATGGTCGACACGATCCCGGGTGCGGTCGAGTTCCTCGAATGGGCCGGAGCCGACATGGGGATCATGTTCGACACCTGGCATCTCTGGGACACGCCGAACGTCCTCGACGAGATCCGCACGCACGCCGGCCGCTTCGCCGGCGTCCACGTGAACGACTGGCGCGATCCGACCCGCGGCTGGGACGACCGTGCCCTGCCGGGCGAGGGCGTCATGGACCTGCCCGCGATCTTCGGGGCGCTGGAGGCCGGCGGGTACGACGGCTGGTACGAGCTCGAGATCTTCTCGTCGGAGACGTATCCCGACTCGCTGCTGCAGCTCGACCCGGCCGAGCTCGTCCGGCGGGGCCACGCCGGCTTCCTGCGCGCCTGGGAGGCGCGGCACGGGGCCTGAGTGAGGCAAGACCGCGAAATCCCACCCATGCCGTAAGGCTCTCGTAAATTGTACGAGGGCTTCGGCGTGGGACGGGGTACAACGGATCTCGGCGGCGGGGCCGGCCCTGGGGAGGGGGTCCCAGGCTAGGGTCGACCCCACCGCCAAACTCGAGAGCCGCGAGAAAGAGAGTCGGGGCGCGGCCCCGGAAGTCTCCCTCCCCCCAGGCCGGGCGCCCCGACCGAGGGAATATCGGCCGCCCGGCGGTGCCGCTTGAGCGCCCGGACGGGTGAGTCAGCCGACGCGGAGCGTCTGCAGGATCTCGGCTGCGATCTCGAGCGCGATCTCGGCCGGCGTCACGCCGCCGAGGTCGATCCCCACCGGGCCGTGCACCGAGTCGAGCAGCTCGCCGAGCTCGGCCCGACGCTTCTCGTGCGTCCGCCGCGAGCCGAGCGCGCCGACATAGAACGCGCCGCCCTCGACGGCGGCGCGCAGGGCGGGGATGTCGAGCCGCTGCTCGTGCGTCAGCGAGACGACCGCCGTCTCCGGGTCGACCTCGAGCTCGTCGGGCCACGCGACGACGATCTCGCCGGCACTGGGCACTCGCTCCGGCGTGGCCAGACCAGGGCGGGGGTCGACGACCACGGTGCGCCAGCCGACCGCGGCGCCGATCGCGCACAGCGCCTCGGCGATGTCGCCCGCGCCGACCACGAGGAGCCGGGTCGGCGGCGCGACCCGCTCGACGAACACGTCGCCGTCGAGGCCGGTCGCCGCCCGGGCGTCGTCGTGCCAGCGGCGCCCCGCGTCGGGCCCGCTCACCTGCACGTAGCTCGTGCCGCGCTCGATCGGCGGCGCGCCGGCGAACGGCTCGACGAACACGTCGATCTCGCCGCCGCACGACAGCCCCACCTTCCAGGCCTGCTCGTCCGTGATCCCGTAGGTGTGCACCTGCGGCGCGTCGCCCTCCAGCACCGCGCGGCAGTGCTGGGCGACGTCCGCCTCGACGCAGCCGCCGGACACCGAGCCGTAGAGGCGGCCCGAGCGCGTGACAGCGAGCTTCGAGCCGAGGGGCCTCGGAGCGCTGCGCCGCGACCCGACGACGGTGGCGAGTGCCACGTCCTCTCCCGCCGCGCGCCACTCCTCCGCCTTCGTGAGCACGTCTTCCATAGGCTGAATCGTACGCATGTCGGACGCCCTGGACGAACTCCTCGCGCGGATCGACGCCGGTGACCTCGGCGACCCGTTGCCGGTGCTCGCCTACGTGGCCGGCGAGGCGCTCGACCTCGACGAGGCGGAGCTGAACGGTGCGCGCCGGCGCGCGCTGCTGCTCGTCGCCGCGGGCGGCGATCCGGATCGTGAGCTCGACGTCGACGATCGGGCTGTCAAGGCGATCGCCTCGGACCTCTACACCGACGAGCGGCGTGACCTGTACGCCCGCTCGCTCGACGCGGTCGTCGTGCGGGTGCGCGACCTGCCGCGCGCGCGGGAAGCGGCGCTGTTCCTGGCGGGCGACGTCGACCTGGCCTTTCGCCTCTACGCGCTCGGGCTGCTCGCCGAGGAGCTCGCCGGATGACCCCGGCGGTCGAGGCGGCGAAGCGCGCAGGCATCCGGTTCGAGCTCCACGAGTACACGGGGGTCGCGGTGGAGGACGGCGACTATGCGGTTGCCGTCGCGGCCGCGCTCGATCGGCCGGCGGGGCAGCTCTTCAAGACGCTCGTCGCCTCGGTCGACGGCTCGCCGGCCGTGTTCGTCGTCCCGGCTGACCGGCAGCTCGACCTGCGCGCCGCCGGCAAGCGCACGACGCTGGCCGACCGGGCTGAGGCCGAGCGTGTGACGGGTTATGTCGTCGGCGGCATCAGCCCGCTCGGGCAGCGTCGGCGGCTGCCGACGACCGTCGATTCCTCGGCGCTCGAGTGGCCGACGGTCCTCGTCAGCGCGGGCCGTCGCGGCCTCCAGATCGAGCTCGCTCCGGACGATCTCGTGGCGCTCACGGCCGCGGCCGTGAAGCCGGTCGCGAGAGTCCACTCGTCCGAGTGATCGCCTCCACTCGTCCGAGTGATCGGCTCGCCGAGCGGGCGCGCCGATCTGTGGATCGATGCGGCTCGTGTGCCTTCTGGCAATGGTCCTCGCTGCCGCCGGCGTGGCCGGCACGGCGCGCGCGTCTCAGCTCGTCGACCGGAACGCGAAGGACGTGAGGCTCGCCGTCAACGCGAAGGGCGAGGCGCTGATCACCTATCGCGACGACGGTGTCCTGAAGCATGTGCTCGCGTGGGGAGGGGTCAATGCGATCGCCCCGACGAAGGCCCGTAAGCAGGTCGAGTTGAACCTCGACTACGCGGGCGGCTGGGGCAAGTACCACACGACCTACTGGAAGACGTTCGGCTCGGCCTGCGGTGCATACGACGGGCCGGCGCTCGCCTGGGAGGTGACCGCCTGCACGGCCCCCGACGGCTCGTACTGGGCGCTTCAGGCGTGGCAGCGCGAGCTCCCGAACTACGGTCATGCCCCGGCGGCAGCACAGGCGGTGTGGGAGCTCCGGATCTCGCACTGGACGGGCGACCTGCCGGTGCTGACGATCTCGACCGACTGGGCCTGGCACCAGTGGGATCACCTGTACGGCACCTTCACCTACCTCGGCTCGCCGGTCTACGGCTTCTCTGCGACGCGGGCCGGCAACCCGCTCGACTCGTTCGGCCGCAACATCTACGTCGACACGTATGACTCGGCGTACGGCACGGGCTGGAAGCGCGAGAACAGCTTCCTGACGCACGTCGGCGACGGGGTCTTCTGTTACAGCTTCAACCCGCACGGCTCGAATCCGGCCGGCAAGGGGACGAAGTACCGCGCGACAGTCGAGGGGCCGGGCGTCACGCCCGACGTGATGTGGGAGGGCACCTCGCCCGGCACGTACGACAAGACGCTCGACCTGCAGGCGAACGACGCGATCACCGCGCTCGGCGACAAGCAGTGCCGGGCGAACTGACCCGGTAGCCATCGTCTAGTCTCGCCCCCGTGATCGAGCAGGGGGCAGACCAGCGCTCGCTCTTCCGCCGCTGGCCTGCCGGCGTGTCGGTCGTCGTCGCGGAGGCCGACGGGCGGCGCCACGGCCTCACCGTCTCCTCGCTCCTCTCGCTCTCGCTCGAGCCGCCGCTCGTCGGCATCTCGATCGCCAAGCAGGCGTCGCTGCACGAGCTGCTGCGCAGCGCGGGGGAGTGGGCCGCATCGTTTCTCTCGGGCGACCAGGAGGAGCTCGCGAAGCACTTCGCGCGCAGCGTGCCGCCGATCGCTCTCTGGGAAGGCATCGACCTGCGCGGCGACGACCCGCGCCTGCTGGTCGGTGCGACCGGCTGGCTCATCGCCCGCACCGTCGACGAGCTCGGGACAGGCGACCACACGTTCTTCGTCGGCGAGATCGTCTCGATCGAGGAGGGCACGGCCGCCACCTCGCTCTCGTACGTTCACCGCGAGTACCGCGCGCTGTGACCGAGGCGGTCGTCTTCGACCTCGACGGCGTGATCGTCGACTCCGAGCAGGTGTGGGACGACGTGCGCGAGCGCTACACGAAGGAGGTCGGCGGCACGTACACGCCGTCGGCGGCCCGCGACATGATGGGGATGAGCTCGCACGAGTGGTCGCGCTACATGGCCGACCGGCTCGGCGTGCCCGGCACGCCGGAGGAGATCAACGCCGAGATCGTCCGGCGCATGCTCGCCCGCTACGGCGAGGCGCCGCCGCTGATCCCGGGAGCGGTGGAGGCGGTGCGTCGCATCGCGGGTCGGTGGCCGCTCGCCATCGCGTCGTCCTCGAACCCGGAGCTGATCGACGTGGTCGTCGCCGCGGCCGGGCTCGACGACGTCTTCCCCGTGCGGGTCAGCTCACAGGAGGTCGCCGCCGGGAAGCCGGCGCCGGATGTGTACGTCGAGGCAGCGCGCCGGCTCGGGGTCGAGCCGACGCGCTGCGGGGCCGTCGAGGACTCGCACAACGGCATCCGCTCGGCGAAGGCCGCCGGGATGTTCGTCGTCGCCGTGCCGAACCCGCACTACCCGCCCGACGCCGAGGCGACCGCCCTCGCGGACGTCGTCGTCGACTCGATCGCCGATCTCGAGCCCGGCCTGTTTCGCTAGCGGGACTCCGGGCGTCGCAGGCGCTTCCGCGCCGCAGCGATCTGGTCGACGTAATCCTTTGAGAACGCCGTGCCGTCGTCCGCGCTTTCTAGGAGGGCGAGGAGGTTGTCCAGCGCGGTGCGCTCGGCCTCATCTTCCAATGCCATCTCGTTCGACTCCGACCAGCGATGGAGGCAATCGGCTAGGACGAGTGCCTCGTCCCGCGTGAGCGTGATCGTCCACTCCGTCGCCACGCCAAACATTCTGCCGTCTCCGTCAGGGGCCGTTGCGGAACGCCCGCGCAGCCGAGCGCCATTAGCTACGGACGGGGCGGGCGCCTTCGTCGGCCGCCGCGGGGTAAGACGTATAGGGCGACGAGGGCGACGACAATTACTGCCGCTGCGACGGCGACAACCGCGACAGTCGAGGCGGCCACGATCACGCCTCCTATGCTATCCCGGAGGCCTGAACGGAAACTAGGCCACGAAACGATCGAGGCTGCGCTCGGGCGTCATCGAGGAACACTCGGGCACGCGAGGTACTGACGCCTGAACCTGGTTCGGCCATGGCCGAACCAGGTCACGAGTCTCGAACCGCCGCCGACCTGCCGAGAATCGCAACCTGGTTCGACAAGCGAACCAGGTTCGGGGGTCATTACCGAATACTCGCGCAGCCGAGCGCTTCGTCACCGAGGAGGCCGGGGTCCTCAGGCCCTGCGACGGCTGCGACGCGTGCCGCTTCCGGACGAGGCGGCCGTCTACCGGCCGGCCGACGAGCCGGCAGTGCGCAAGATCGTGTACTTCGAGCCATGGATGGCAACAAATACCGGGATCCCTTTGCGCCCGTTCGACGGCACCACGATGCACTTGTACGAGGCGCCTGTCACCGAATGATCCAGGTTGCAGCGCACCGCCCTCACGGCTTCAGTCCCAACGTAGCCGTTCGTATCTGCCTTGATCTTGTTCTGTAAGCCCGTTCGATCAAGGCTGCCGCAGGCGGCAAGGAGAAAAGCGGTCGGTACGAGTAGCAGGGCCTGTCTTGAGATTCGGGGCACGACACGAAACGTCGCTTCCCGACAGTCGCCGTTCATCGGCGCAGGGACGTATCACGATCCGTAGGAGTCCGCAGTGGCGGCTGCCGCCCGCGTTCGGCTGTTGGCGATCGCGATCACAAGGACTTTTCCGCTTACGCATCCTGAGCCAGGTGCAGATGCAGCCTCACGTCTTCAGGGGACGTGAGCCCGCGTCGTTCGACAGCGTCGGCACTCGTGAATCGAGGAGACTTGACAGTCGCCTCGATAGGGGTAGAAGTTTGGCGTCGAGGAGGCGCGAGATGCATTCATGCGTTGGATGCGGTTGCGCAGTCGAGGATGAGTTCCGGTACTGCCCGTGCTGCGGCGAGCCGCTTCGATCGAAGATCGTCGAGTACTTCCGGGGCGAGCGCGAGCTCGGGGACGGAGGTTTGCGCGTCTCCGTCTACCTCAGGGAGCCACAGCATGTTCGGCTCAGCATCTGGCGAGGCTCGGAGGCGCGGGCGGCACTCTCGCTCGACCCATCCGAGGCCGATCGGCTCGTGCGGTTCCTGCAGAGTGTTCGCCGCACGCGCCTGCGCGACTTCGAGACCGACGTTCGCCGGAGCGTCCGCGCACTCGCCGCGTCGATGTCGCGGCTACGCGGCTGACCGGCGCGGGGCGTGCGAGGACGAGTAGACGTCCTTGCGCGCGATCTTGCCGTCGACGATCGGGAAGACGTCGATCCCGTCCCACTCGAGGCGCTCGCCGTCCTTCGTCGCGCTCGCCGTCCACTCGCTGACGGCGAAGTCGTCGCCGACGCGCAGCGAGCGCCCCTCGAACCTGAGATCGGGCCAGCCGGAGAAGATCCGCCCGATGTGCTCGCGCACCGCCGCGGCACCGTCGACGCGCTCGCCCGCCGTGTGGTTGTGAAAGACGATGTCGTTGGCGTGCATCGCCGCGACGGCGTCGAGATCCTGGCGGTTCCATGCGTCGTTGTAGGCGTCGATCAGCTCGCGGATCGTCATGGAAGATCCAGTGTCTCACCGTCGGCCGGCGCGCGCACGGCCGTAATGCCCGTGTAGGCGGTGCGCGGCTCCAGGCAGTGGTTGATCGCCTCGAGGTGAACGACGACGATCGACGCGTCGGTCGCCTCGCGAACGCGGCGCACGTCGTCGGCGGTCATCACGATCGGGTCGCCGACGATGAAACGCGCGCCGCCGCCGTTGACGACGACCGCCCGAGGCTTGTGGTCGGCGAGCGCCGAGGCGACCTCGTCGCACCAGATCGTGTCGCCGGCGACGTACACGCCGTCGATCACCCAGCCCGACACGGGGCCCATCTCCTCGCCGATCTCGCCCGTGCCGTGGCGGCCGCGCGTCATCGCGATTTCCTCGTGCTCGGTACGGACGTCGGTGAAGCCGAGCCCGCGCAGCTCGTCGGCGCTCTCGGGCTGCGTGAGGATCGGCAGGTCGCGCGGGAGCAGTGCAGCCGCCGCCTCGTCGAAGTGATCCTCGTGCAGATGCGTGACGATGCAGAGGTCGACGCCGGCGACGACCTGCTCCGCGGGCAGAGGGAGCTCGACGAGCGGGTTGGGGACCTGGTTCGGCGTGTCCTCGATCGGCGGCGCAGTGCCGGCGGCGCCGAGCATCGGGTCGACCAGCACCCGGCCGTGGCTCGTCTCGAGCAGGAGCGTCGCGTGGCGGACGAGCGTCAGCTTCACGACGCCCGCCCGAGCAGCACGCAGCCGTTGTGCCCGCCGAGCCCCATCGCGTTCGAGAGCGCCACGTCGACCTGCGTCTCGCGGGCGACGTTCGGGACGTAGTCGAGGTCGCATTCCGGGTCGGGCTCGCGGTAGTTGATCGTCGGCGGCAGCACGCCGTCGCGGAGGGCGAGCACGCAGAGGATCGCCTCGATCGCTCCTGCCGCCCCGAAGGTGTGGCCCATCATCGACTTCGTCGAGGAGACGGCGAGCCGGTCGGCGTGCGCGCCGAAGACGGCGCGGATCGCGCGCGTCTCGGCCGCGTCGCCGAGCGGCGTCGATGTGCCGTGGGCGTTCAGGTACCCGACGCGCTCCGGCTCGACGCCCGCGCGTGCGAGTGCGGCGCGCATCATCGCCGCCACGCCCATCGCCTCCGGCTCGGGCTGCGCCATGTGGTGCCCGTCGTTCGACGCGCCGTAGCCCAGCACCTCGGCGTGGATCTCGGCACCGCGCCGCTCCGCGTGCTCCCAGTCCTCGAGCAGCAGCGCGCCCGCGCCCTCGCCCATCACGAACCCGGCGCGCGTCGCGTCGAACGGGCGCGAGGCGTGGGGCGGGTGCTCGTCCTCGACGGCGAGCCCGCGCATTGCGGTGAACCCGGCGAGGATCAGCGGGATGATGCACGACTCGGTGCCGCCCGCGAGCACCGCGTCGGCGTCGCCGCGCTTGATCATCTCGGCCGCCTCGCCGACCGCGTGCGACCCGGTCGCGCAGGCCGAGACGACGGCGTAGTTCGGGCCTTTGATCCCGAGCGAGATCGCCATCTGCCCGGAAGCGGAATCGACGAGCACGTTCTGAAGGAAGTTGGGCGAGACGCGGTCGGGGCCGCGGTCGCGAAGGATCTCGGCCTGCTCGACGATCCCCGGCACGCCGCCGATCGCCGAGCCGAAGATGATCCCCACGCGGGTCGGGTCGAAGCCGCTCAGACCGGAGTCGTCGAGCGCCTCGCGACCGGCGGCGACGGCAAGCAGCACGTTGCGCTCGAGCTTGCGCGCCTCCTTCGCCGAGACGACGGACGTCGGGTCGAAGCCCTTCACCTCGGCGGCGACGCGCACGGGCAGGCCGTCGGCGTCGAACGCGCGGATCCAGTCGATCCCGCTCTCGCCGGCCTTCGCGGCGCGCCAGGTCGAGGGCACGTCGAGGCCGAGCGGCGTCACCGCCCCGATGCCTGTCACCGCAACGCGCCTCATCGCCCGGTGAGACTAGCCTTCGCCCGGATGCCGGCACCGGTCGTCCCGTTCCCACCGATGGAGGCCGAGCTCGTGCGCGAGCTGCCGGAAGGCGACGGCTGGCAGTACGAGCCGAAGTGGGACGGCTTCCGCGGCGTGCTCGAGAATGCGGGCGGCGAGCTGGCGCTGTGGTCGCGCAACGAGCGGCCGCTCCTGCGTTACTTCCCTGAGCTGCGGCCGCTCGGCGAGCTGCTCCCGCCGGTGTCGGCGCTCGACGGCGAGATCGTGATCGCCCGCGACGGCGCGCTCGACTTCGACTCGATGCAGATGCGGCTCCATCCCGCCGAGTCGCGGATCCGGCGGCTGTCGGCCGAGATCCCGGCGGAGTACGTCGTCTTCGACGTGCTCGTGTGGGACGGCGAGGAGGTGTGGCGCCTGCCGCTCGAGGAGCGGCGGAAGCGCGTCGAGTCGCTGGAGGGGTTTCGCCTCTCCCCGGCGACGCGCTCGGCCGACGAGGCGCGCGGGTGGCTCGCGCGCTTCGAGTCGCTCGGGCTCGACGGCGTCGTCGCGAAGCGGCTCGCCTCGACGTACCTGCCCGGCTCTCGTGATGCCGTCGTGAAGGTGAAGGAGCACCGCACGGCCGACTGCGCGGTTGTCGGCATCCGCTACCGCGGCAAGCCGAGCGAGCTCGCGACGCTCCTGCTCGGGCTCTTCGCCGAGGACGGCCACCTCGACTACGTCGGGTCGTGCGCCGTCGCCGCGCGGTCGCGCGCCGGAGATCGCTGCCCGCGTGCTTCCGCTGCTCGACACGAGGTCGGACCGGCGGTTCTCCGAGCCGAACCGGTGGGGCAGTGGTGAGCTCGAGGAGGCCGCCGCTCCTGCCCGGGCTCGTCGTCGAAGTGCGCTACGACAAGGTGCAGGGCAACCGCTTCCGGCACGGAACGAAGCTGATCCGGTTCCGCGACGACAAGAGCCCCGAGGACTGCACGTGGCGCGAGGTGCGCCCGCCGCGCGACCTGAGCGCCGGCGGCGTCGAGGCGCTCTTCGTGCGTTCCTAGCGGACCGTGAGCACGTTGCCGTACGCGTGCTGCGACGGGACCCACAGGCGGAAGCGCGCGCCGGGGCCGGCCCGGACGACGCGCGTCACATAGCCGCGCGCCGTCGTCGTCGCCGCCGCGCCGACCGGGAGCCACGAGCCGTCGACGTACCGCTGCAGCACGTACGTCTGCGCACCGCCGCCGGGGCGGACCTGACCCCACAGCGTCGTGCGCAGCCCGGTGCGCGACGCCACGGCGAGCGGGAAGCGGAACGTCTCGTACGACGGCTTCTCGCGACCGGCGGCGGTGAGCAGCCCGCTCTGCCAGCGGTCGACCTCCGGCTCGTCCTCCACGAGGTACTGGATCAGCATGTCGACGCGCGGCTCCTCGTAGGCGCGCAGCGCCGCGTCGGCCAGGTACTGCGCCTGGGCGCCGTCCGAGATGCCGAGCAGCCGATCGGGCGGGTCGTCTGGTAGCCGTACTCCGTCAGCCAGATGCGCGTCGCGGGCCCGAAGGCGACCCGCACGGCGGAGAGCAGCCGTCCGATCGTCGCCATGGTGACGGTCGTGCAATGGCCGCAGCCTCCGCTCGTCGGTGTCTCACCGGGGGCGAGCGGATACGGATGGTGCGCATACGCGTCGAGGTGCGCGCCCGCGGCTTTCATGCCGGCGATCCAGGCGAGCGGGGAGACGCCTCCGGTCGAGCCGCGCGGCGCGGTCGCGCCGCCCGCCACCTCCGAGCCGGGGCTCGCCCGGTGGATCGCCGCGACCGCCGGGTTCAGGAGCACGTGCGTGTACACGGCGGCCGAGGTGGGGCGGAGCCAGCGTCGCTGGTTCGGCTCGTTCCAGATCTCCCACCGCTTGACGAACGGGAAGCGCTTCGCCGCCGCGGCGGCGAACGCGGCAAACGGGCCGCTGCTCGTCGGCGCCCAGTTCTCGGTGCGCCCGCCGTTCGCCCAGCCGGGCGTCCCATAGAGCGTCAACAGCACGGCGATGTGGCGGTCGTGCAGCCCCTGGAGGATCGGGGCGATCGCCGACCAGTCCTCCTCGCCGCGCGACGGCTCCGCCGCACGCCAGTCGAGCGTCACGCGCACGATGCCGGCGCCGAGCGACTGGAGGCGGTCGAGCCGGTCGGCGAGCGTCCCCGGCCCGTACTGAAGCCAGGCATCGTCCTGCACGCCGTACTGCACATACGGGGAGGCGGACGCCGCCGAAGGCGCGAGCAGTGCCAGAGCGAGCAGAGGGAGAAGGACGAGCCGGCGCATGCGATCCACGGTAGGCCCGTGCCCTAAGAAGGCTGTTAGGACACGTAAGGATCCGGTTTGGGCAACCCAAGAGCCGTGAAACGTGAGCGCAACGAGGGTGGATTGCGCCACATCCCGCGCATCGGGTCCCCCACGGCGGACACCCGCGCAGGCATCGTCTCGATCGTGAACGCGGCCGGGTCGACGGCAGCCACCTCGTCCCAGTGCAGCGGCGCCGAGACGCGCGCGTCCGGGGTCGGCCGCACCGACCACGCCGACGCGATCGTGCGATCGCGCGCGTTCTGGCCGTAGTCGACGAACACGCCGACGCGGTCGGCGACGCGCCACGTCGTCGTCGCCACCGCCTGGTCGTCGATCCGCCGCTCGACCTCGACCGCGATCGCCTTCGCGAGCCGCCGCACCTCCGGGAACGGGAGCTCCGGCCTGATCGGGCACAGGACGTGCAGGCCGGTCGCACCGGACGTCTTCGGGTACGAGCGCAGCCCGAGCTCGTCGAGCACCTCGCGCACGACGAGCGCGATCTCGCGCACGAGCGGCCACTGCCCCTCCGCGCTCGGGTCGAGGTCGATCAGGAGGTAGTCGGGGCGCTCGATCTCCGGCACGCGCGAGTGCCACGTGTGCAGCTCGATGCACCCGAGGTTGACCACCCAGGCGAGTGCGGCGGCGTTGTCGACGATCGCGAACACGGTCGAATGCCCGCTCGGGAACGACACGTGTACCTCGTCGACGTACGCCGGGTGCTTCGCCGGCACGCGCTTCTGGTGGAAGAAATCGCCCTCGACGCCGTTCGGGAACCGCTTCATGTGAAACGGACGGCGGCGGAGGTGGGGGAGAACGAGCTCGGCGACGCCGAGGTAGTAGGCGACGAGATCGCCCTTGGTCAGCCCGCGCTGCGGGAAGAACGGCTTGTTCTCGTTCGAGATCGGGACGTCGTAGCGGCCGACGCGCACAAGGCGAGTATCGTGGAGGCATGCTCGACGAGCATCAGCCGACCGCGAACGTCACGCTCGAGCCACTCGACGACTTCGTCGTCGTGGAGCCGCTCGACGAGTCCGAGCTGCCGAGCGGCCTGATCGTCCCCGCGAACGAGGCCTCGCACGTGCAGAGCGGGATCGTCGCCGCCGTCGGGCCGGACGCCGCGGCGATCGAGCCGGGTGACAAGGTGCTCTTCCCGCGCGACGCCGGCTACGAGGTCCGGCTCGCGCGCTCCTCGCACCGCGTGCGCGTCCTCAAGCGCGAAGAGCTGATCGCCCGCATCCACGATTAGCCACCAAGTCCGGCATTTGCAGGCACAATGCCGCGCGGACATGGTGAAGCGGCTCATCCCTGCGTTCGCGATGGCGGTGGCGCTTCTGGTGTTCCTGCCGGCCGCGGTCGGGGCATCGGCCGGCCCGCCGGCCTCGATCTCGTTCGATCCCGAGCCGCTTGGTTCGTGGGCAGCTGTCGGGAACACGCTGAACGTCGACCCCGGCGTCTGGACCGGAGACCCGAGCTCGATCACGGCGCAGTGGTATCGCTGCGACGCAGCCGGCGATCACTGCGCCGCGATCACCGGTGGGAACAGCCTTTCGTGGACGCTCGTCGCGGGCGATCTCGGCAAGACGCTGTTCGCGCAGGTGACCGCGAGCAACGCCTACGGCTCGCAGTCGGTGGCGACGTACGCAACAGGCGTCGTCGGCGCTCCGACGATCTCGGCGCAGCCGGTGATCAGCGGCGATGTCAACGTCGACGGATCGACGGTCAGCGTCTCGACCGGCACCTGGACCGGCTCGCCGACGAGCTACGACTACCAGTGGTTCAGCTGCTCGTCGTCGACGTTCGACTGCTCGCCGATCTCCGGCGCGACGAGCTCGAGCTTCCAGGTCGACGACACCGCGTTGAACGGCGACTACCTGATGGCCGAGGTCACCGCCTCGGATGCGTCGGGGTCGGCGACGAACCTCGCACAGCCGTCGTTCGCAGTCGGGATCGTCCGATCAGACGTGATCGGCCCGTTCGTCACGGCTCCTCAGGCTCTGATCACGCCGACGTGGACCGGCGACCCGAGCAAGACCGGGAACGTGCTCGTGGGCGACCGCGGCGTGTGGCTCGACCGCCCGACCACCTTCTACTACCAGTGGGCCGACTGCCCCGACTCGAGCCTGGACAACTGCACCCCGATCGCCGGGGCGAACTCGCTCACGTACGTCGTTCAGTCGAGCGACGCCGGGAAGACGATCGCGTTCGAGGTCGAGGCGCAGAACCTCGCCGGCATCGGGCCGAACTACGTCGGGGGAGGCTCACTGGTCGACAACACCTACACCTCCGATTCGGGCCCAGCCTGGGCGCCGGAGCCGAGCGTGCCCCCGCAGCTCTCGGGTGACGCGGAGGGGGTCGGCAGCGTCCTCCATGTCGATGCGTCTTGGACGGCGCCGCAGGACTCGAACATCACGGTGACCTACCAGTGGGCGCGCTGCGACGCGAACGACGCGAACTGCGTCGCGATCGCGGGCGCGACGTCGGCTGACTACACCCTCACCGGCAGCGATCTCGGCAACACCCTCTACGCGATCGTCGAGGCGACGAACTCGTATGGAGCGACCGCGGCCGTGTCGACGACGATCACGCCGCCGATCGGTGCGCCCGTCAACACCGATCCGCCGGAGATCACCGGCGACACCGGCGCCTCGGGGAACACGCTCTCCGTCTCGAACGGAACCTGGACGAACAGCCCGGGCTCCTTCGTCTTCCAGTGGTACTCCTGCGACGCGAACGGCTTCAACTGCTCGGAAATCACGGGTGCGACGACCGACGCCTACCAGACCGTCGGCGGCGACGTCGGCTCGACGCTGTACGCCGAGGTCGACGCCACGAACGGCCACGGCACCACGTCGACCTTCTCGGCGCTGACCGATGTGATCGGCAGCCCCTTCGATCTGGTCGCCCCGACCTTGAGCTCCACCGACGAGTTCGTGGACGAGACGCCGCTTGCCGAGCTCGGGGACACGCTGACCCTCAGCCAGGGCACCTGGAGCGGCAGCCCGAACGCCTTTGCGTATCAGTGGTACCGCTGCGACCCGAGCTCGCCGACGAAGGCGGATTTCGCCAACTGCAGCGCGATCCCCGGCGCGACGGCGGCCGGCTACACGACGACGAGCAGCGACCTCGGCCACACGATCTACGTCGAGCTGAGCGCGACGAACGGCACCGGGACGACGAACGTCTACGCGAACCCGCACGGGTCCGTCGGCGTGCCTCAGCCGCTCTTCGACGACGGCTCGATCAGCGGCACGCCGAAGGTCGGCTCCGTCCTGACGCTCGTCAACGGCAGCTCGTGGGTGGGAGACACGCCGATCACGTGGAGCTACGGCTGGAAGCGCTGCGACTCGGGCGGTGCGAACTGCGCGACGATCGCCGATGCGACCTCGCAGACCTACACCCTCACCTCCGACGACCAGGGGCACGTCGTCCAGGGGTTCGTCTCCGGCACGAATGTCTGGGGCGGGAACGGCTGGGGGCTCGCCTACGACAGCGCGGTGATCGCCGGTTCCGGCGGAGGCGGAGGCGGTGGTGGTGGCGGTGGTGGCGGCGGCGGGAGCGGCGGCTCGGTGCCGAACCTCAAGGTCACCTGGACCGCCTCGAGCGCGAGCCCCGCGCCGGGGGCCGAGGACGACTTCACGATCACCGTCACGAACAACGGCGGAGCGGGTGCGCTCCAGACGCACCTTCGAATCACGCTGCCGAGCACGGTGACGCTGCTCGGCCCGCCGTATTACGAGCGTGGCTCGGGCTGTACGGGCACGCAGCAGCTGGACTGCGATCTCGACTACATCCCGAACGGCGCCTCGACCGTCGTGAAGTTCTCGACGAAGGTCAGCGGCAGCGGCTCCCAGGTGCTCAGCGCAACCGTGACGTCCGACCGCGAGTCGGACCCGAGCGACAACACGGCGACCGAGACGATTCAGGTCGGCTCGGGCTCGGGCTCGGGCCCGCCGAACGGCGGGACAACGGCACCGCCGCTCGCGGCCCCGGTGCTCAAGCAGGTCAAGGCACGAACGCTGACCGGCGTCGTCCAGACGCATACAGAGACCGTCGACGGCTCCTTCACCGCGAACGAGCCGCTGAAGCTGACGATGAGCGTCACCCGGCGCTCCTCGACCCGCAAGCTGAAGCTTCTCAAGGGAACTCGGTTCGCCGGGGGATCGGCCCGCGCAACCTCGACGACCGTCACGAGATCGATCACGCACGCCGGCACGGTCAGCTTCCACGCGGTCATCGCCAGGACGTCACTCGCGGCCGGGAAGCGTTACGTGATCCACATCACGGCCAAGAACGCGCACGGCAAGACGGCGACGCTGACCATCGCGTTCCGAGCCTGAGCGCGCAACTCGGGCCGCTACTCTTGCACGGCTCGGAGGGGTGGCAGAGCGGTCGAATGCGGCGGTCTCGAAAACCGTTATCCGTCGTTAGGCGGATCGAGGGTTCAAATCCCTCCCCCTCCGCTTCGGCGTGTCGGGTCTCGCTCTAGCGCGGGGACCCGACACGCCCGGCAGCCGCGAGTCTCAGCGCCTGCTTCGGGCAGCTCGCGACGGCGCGGCGCGCGTGCCCTCTCAGCGTCGGCGGGATCGGCGCCGGGTCGACGATCGGGTACCCCCAGTCGTCCACCGAGATCCGCTCGGGGAAGAGCTCTGCGCAGAACCCGTGGCCGTCGCACGCGATCGGGTCGACCGAGATGGTCTCGAACTGTCTCACCGGCGCGCCTTCGGCACGGGCAGGATGCCGCGCGTCCGGCGCCGGCACGCGCGGCGGCGATGGCGGTCGACCTCGTCGGTGAGCACGTCGAGCGCGCTGTCGACGAACCGTGCCACGCCGTCAGGGTGGCGGCAGGCGCCGCGTCGGCGCACCTGGCTCGTCCAGCGCCTCAGCTGCTCCACTGCTTCCCCGTCGCCCTCCGCCAGCCGCTCGAGGGCGCCGGCGATCGCCGGCAGCCCGTGGGTGCACGGCCCGCACTGTCCGGCGCTCTCGCCCGCGAGGTAGCGCACGACGCGCGCGCACTCGCCCAGCCCACAGGTGTCGCGGGGGAGCGCGACGATCGCGCCGGCTCCGAGCATGTCGGGCGTCAGGCGAAGAGACTCGGCGCCGTTGGGCGTGAGCCAGGCTCCGAAGTAACCGCCGACCAGCACGCCGGCGAGGTCGGCCGTGAAGCCGCCCGCCCTCCGGACGAGCTCTCCCAGCGTGCTGCCGAAGGCGATCTCGTAGACGCCGCGGCGGGCGACGGCACCGTTCAGGGTCACCAGCGCCGTTCCCGGCGCGTCGGGCGTGCCGACCGAGCGGAACCACTTCGCACCGAAGCGAGTCACGAGCGCGAGGTGGGCGAGCGTCTCGACGTTCTGAACCAGCGTCGGCGCACCGCGCAGCCCGCGCTCGAACGGATACGGCGGCTTCGTCGTCGGACGCGCGGGGCCGCCTGCGAGCGCCTGGAGCAACGCTGTCTCCTCGCCGGTCACGAATCCGTCGGGCACCATCGCGACCTCGACGCGTATGTCGTCGCGCCGCTCCTGCAGCGCCTCTTCGAGTGACTGGCGCTCCGCATGCGCGCTGCGCGCGACGGCCACGATCGCCGTGCGCGCGCCGACGGCGCGCGCGGCGGCGACGACCCCGTCCACGACCAGATGAGGCGCGAGCCTCATCAGCACCTTGTCCTTGCCGCTCGCCGGCTCGCCCTCGGCGCCGTTCGCGACCACGATCGGGCGGCCGCGGGCGCTTGCGACGCTCCGCAGCTTCGTCGCGACGTCGAACGCCGCGCCGCCGCGGCCGCGAAGCGACGCGCGCTCGACCACGGCCGCGAGGTCGCCGGGGTCCGGCAGCGGCCCCAGCCGCTCGAGATGGCGAGCCGCCGTCGTCCGGCCGTTTGCGTCGATCCCGGCCAGGAGACGCTCGGTCCCCACGGGTGCGCGGCTCGCCGCGCGCGGCCGCGTCTTCGTCGTCACTGGTCGTCTCCCTGGGCCGTTGCCGCGGCGATCCCGGTCACCGAGTGCGCTGCGGCGTCGATCCTCAGCCCGAAGTCGATGCGAAGGCGATGGCCGGCGCCGTCGCGCACGAGCGCGACGACGCGCGACCCCTCGAGGGCGACCACGGACCCTGTGTAGACGGAGCGCGTCGTCGCAGGGACGAACGAGACGCCGCTCGCGGTCATCGAGACGCCCCCGCCGTTCGGCGCCCCGCGCAGGTCGATCCGTGCGGCGCCTTTCGGCCCGCCGCGGAGCCGCACCTGGATCTGTACGTCGACGAGCCCGTTGGCGGCCTGGCGCTCGGTCACCGTCCCGGCGATCGCGGACACGAACGAGGTGGGCGGCGCGGGAGCGTGTGCGACGCCGACGAGCGACACGCTACGGGTTACGCCCGAATGCGCGCGAGCGAGCACGGCCGTCGGCGTGCCCGCCCGCCGGGCCCAGCCGCGCTGCAGCGGCCCGTTCTGATACCAGGCGGCGATCGCGAGCGGCGCCGCGAGTGCCGCCGCAGCTGCGAGGGCGCGGATGCCGGGCCGGCCGCGGCTCCGCACGACACGCGCGAGCACCGCGAGGACGACGGCGCCGAGGCACGCGAAGCCGAGCAGCGCGAACCAGCCGAAGCGGGCGTCGCTGCCCGTCCCGAAGGCGTGCAGGAGGGCGACCGGCCAGGCAGCGTACGCGGCCCAGTGGACCAGGCGCCACGCGCGCGCCGGCACGCGTCGCCGGGCGAGACTGGTGACGACGAGCGCGAGGAGCAGGTCGAGCGAGATCGCCCCGAGCGCGAGCCAGAGCGGCCGATACGGAGAGGCGAACGGCACGACTGCGGCGGCGAGCGAGATCGGCGCGAAGCCGTCGGCGACCGTCGTGACGACATGCACGGCGACAAAGACGATCGCGAGCAGCGTCAGGTTGCGATGCGCGTCGGCGACGGCGAACCGCGGCCACTTCCGCCCACGCAGGCGCACGGCGACGCCGACGCCCATGACAACCGATGCCGTGAGCAACAGCAACGCGACGGTGCCCGTGCCACGCGTCACGAACCACAGCGTCTTCGTGCTCGCGAGGATCAGCATGCGATCGCCTCGCGGTCGTCGGGCCAGCCGCAGAGCGTGACGACCGCGCCGTCCAAGCCGACGAGCCGCGCCGGCAGGCGCCGGCGCCCGAGCCAGGCCGGTGCCTCCTCGCCGAGAACGAGCGCGGCCGTGGTCGCGACGTTCGCGTCGACGCAGGTGGCTGCGGCGACGGAGACCGTCCGCCACGGGGCCGCCGCAGGCGCCCCCGTCAGCGGGTCGAGGACGTGGTGTGCCTCACCCGCGTCGGTGCGCCAGCGACGGCCGGTCGTGCTCGAGGTCGCGAGCCCGCCTTGCGTGATCGCGACGCGCGGGCCGCGCCCGTCGAGGCTCGTTTCGTGGAGCTCCGAGACGAGGATCGACCAGCCGCCCTCCGGTGCCTCGCCGGCGACGGCGACGTCACCGCCGAGCCCGACGAGGACGCCGGTGTGCAGCTCGCGCGCGATCCGCGTGGCTGCCCGGTCGGCGGCGAACGCCTTTGCGGTAGCACCGAGATCGAGCTCGACGCCCGAGGGCACCCGCACGCCGGGCGGGTCGTCGTAGAGCTCGATCTGCCGCCAGCGGCGGGGAGCCGGTGGTCGTGGCACGACGTGCCAGGTGTCGCGCGCGCGCACGAGAGCGAACGTCATGTCGTAACCGGCCGCGCGCAGCTCCGACCCGAGCGTCGGGTCGACGAGGCCGTTCGTGACGTGGGCAGCACGCAGGCCGACCGCGAGGGCCTCGTGCAGATCGCGCCCGATCTCGACCCGGCGACCGCGGGCCCGGTTGACCTCGGCGAGCTCGGAGTCGTCGCGGAAGCGGCTGCAGGCACGGTCGATGCGGTCGACCTCCTCCTCGAGCAGGCCGCGGGCGCGCTCGAGGAGCCGAGGCGTCGGGACGGCGACGACCGCGGTCGTACCGAGCGCGGGGAAGGAGGCGCGTGACGTCACGAGCCACCGGAGACGACGACCGGGGATGCGGCCGGCGCCGGCGCGGGAGCAGGCGCGGGTGCCGGGCTCGAAGGAGAAGGCGCCGGTGCGGCTTCGCGCACGCCGACGAGTGGCGGTGCGGGTGCGACGACGGGCGCCTCGTGCGTCGTGAGTACCGGCGCCGTCGCGGGAGCCGGCGGCGCCGCCCGCCGCGGGTGGGTCGAGGCCGCCGCGAGCGCGGTGAAGATGCCGGCCAGCGCCGCCGTGATGGCGACGAGGGCCCCGGTGACGCGGCGGACGCGCCGAGTGGCGGCGCCGCGGGCGGCGACGGCATGGATCTGGTCGGGGACGTGGTGCGTCATACAAGACACCGTTCCCGACCCGAATGAGACGGTGATGAGGCGCGGGCAGGCCTCTACTCGGCGAGTGCCGCCATCGGCGCCTCTGGCCGTTCCGACCCGGAGGCGTCGAGGGGCACCGAGA
This sequence comes from uncultured Thermoleophilia bacterium, assembly GCA_963840365.1. Lineage (GTDB taxonomy): Bacteria > Actinomycetota > Thermoleophilia > Gaiellales > Gaiellaceae > PALSA-600. The sequence goes on from CAWIYQ010000002.1 coordinate 98,987, forward strand.
GCCACACGTCGGTGCCGCCGCCTGCAGCTGTGCCGCCGACGCCGACGCGGCCGCCGTGGGCGCGGGCGATCGCGGCCACGATCGCGAGACCGAGACCCGCGCCGGGCGTCGTGCGGGAGTCGTCGGCGCGACTGAAGCGGTCGAAGGCCCGGTCGGCGAACCCCGGCGGAAAGCCGCGGCCGTGATCGGCGACGTGGAGCTCGAGCGCCCCGGCCCGGCCGACGGCCTGCAACGAGACGGTGCCCGCCCCATGCGTGAGCGCGTTCTCGACGAGATTCCCCACAGCCTGCTCGAGCCGCAGCGGGTCGGCGTCGACAAGCGGCACGTTCGAGGGCCGCACCTCGATCGAGCGGCCGAGCTGCTCGGCCCGATGGGAGAAGCGGTCGCGTACCGTCTCGAGCAACGCGCCGGCGTCGACCGCTTCGCGGCGAAGTGGGAGGCCGTTCTGGTCCGAGCGCGCGATCAGCAGCAGGTCCTCGGCGAGCCGGCTGAGGCGCTCGGTCTCTTCGGCGGCGGAGCGAACGGCAGCCTCGAGCTCTTCGTGCGAACGCGTCCGCCGCAGCGCCAGCTCGAGCTCCGCCCGCAGGAGCGCAAGCGGCGTCCGAAGCTCATGGCTCGCGTCGGCGACGAATCGCCGCTCGTGCTCGAGTGCGCTCTCGAGTCGACCGAGCATCTCGTTCAGCGTCTCCGCAAGCGCCGAGATCTCGTCGTGGGTCGGGGGGACGGGCAGCCTGCGGCCGGGCGTCGTCGCGCTGATCACGCTTGCGCGCCGTCGCATCGCCTCGACCGGCCTGAGCGCCGCCGCGGCGAGGGCATAACCGGCGAGGACGGCGATCAGGAGCGCGGCGGGCACGGCAAAGAGGAACTCTCGCGCCAGGCGATGCAACGTCTCCGACCGGGCCTCGACCGACCGCCCGACCACGAGCGCCGCAGGACGGCCGTCGACGCGGATCGGGACGGCGAGCAGCCGCCAGTCGCCGCGCAGGCCCTGGACGTCCCGGATCGCGCGGTGCTGGCTCCCATCGACGACGCGGCGCAGGTCGTTCCCTTCGAGCAGCGGCGGCAGGCTCGCCGGCGAGGAGTCCTCGGTCGTCCCGTTCGCCAGCTGGACCTGCGCGATCGTCGGGCCGTCGCTGACGTCCCGGTCGAGGAGCGCCTTTCCCTCGTCGGCGTGCGAGGTTGCTTCTGCGACCTGCGCGCGCAGGTTCTGGTCGACGGAGGAGAGCAGCGCAGCGCCGACGCGCAGGTAGATGACGACACCCATGGTCGCGAACACGAGCACCATCGCGACGGCGAACGGCAGCGTCAGCCGCACGCGGATCGGCAGCGAGCTCACGAACCGTCCTTGCGCAGCCGGTAGCCGATCCCACGGACGGTCTCGATCGATGATCGCCCGAAGGGTCGGTCGATCTTCTCGCGGAGGTAGCGGATGTACACGTCGACGACGTTCGAGCGGCTCTCGAACGCGATGTCCCACGCGCCTTCGATCAGCTGCAGCCGCGACAGGGTCTGGCCTGCACGCCGCATCAGCAGCTCGAGCATCGCGAACTCGCGCGCCGACAGCTCCACCTCCGTCTCGCCGCGCCAGACGCGGTGCTGGGCGGGATCGAGCCGCAGGTCGCCGACGTTCAGGACGGCCGGGCGCTCGACCGGGCCGCGGCGGACGACGGCCCGGAGCCGCGCAAGCAGCTCCGCGAGCGAGAAGGGCTTCGTCAGGTAGTCGTCGGCGCCCGCGTCGAGCGCCCCGACCCGGTCGCCGATCGCGTCCCGGGCGGTGAGCATCAGCACCGGCGTCCACAGCTCCTTCTCGCGCAGCTGCCGCAGCACCTCGAAGCCGTCGAGGCCGGGCAGCATCACGTCGAGCACGATCGCGTCGTACGGCGCCGTCTGCGCGAGCAGCACTGCCTCGTCGCCGCGAGAGGCGACGTCGGTGGGATGCCCCTCCTCGCGAAGCGCCCGCGCGACGAGCGCGGCGAGCTTCGGCTCGTCTTCGACGACCAGCACACGCACGGTGGGATTGTTCCTGCGTTCGTCGCGACTCGCCCGGCCCTCTCATGTGCGTCTCATCGAACGGTGCTGACCTGAAGGCATGGACGCGCCCATCGAGGTTGATCGCCCACGTGTCCGGAGCCGGGGCGCCCGGCTGCTACGCGGGGGTGCGGAGGGCAATGCCCGCCTGACCGCGGTCACCGCCGCCGTGCTGCTCGTTCTGCTCGCGGCCGAAGGAGCGACGATCCCGTTCGTCCATCAGCAGCTGACGCTGCACATGGCGCTCGGCCTCGCCCTGATCCCGCCCGTGCTGCTGAAGCTCGGCACGACCGGCTGGCGGTTCTTCCGCTACTACCTCCGCGATCCGGAGTACGTGCGGCGAGGCCCACCGCACGCGCTGCTGAGGCTCCTCGTGGCGCCGCTCACCGTCGCCTCGACGGTCGTCCTCTTCGGCACCGGCGTGCTGATCGTCGCCATGCACCCGCAGCGGGGTTTCGTCGTCGGCCTGCACAAGGCGAGCTTCATCGTCTGGTTCGGGGCGATGGCCGTCCACGTGCTCGGGCACGTGCTCGAGCTGCCCGGGCACGTTCGCGCCGACCGCGAGAGCGACCTCCCGGGTGCCGGCGTTCGCTCGTTCCTGCTTGCAGCCGCGCTTGTCGCCGGCGCCGTCGTGGCGATCGCCGCACTGCCTTCCATCCACCAGTGGGTTGACTGGGCCGCACAGCATCGTCAGTTCGACCACTAGAACCGTTGCCGCCTTCGCGGCAGTCGTCGTTGCCGGCACGGCGCTCGTGGCGTGCGGTGCAACGCCTGCCCATACGGCCGCGACGACCGTGGCGACGACCAAGGCGAAGCAGATGGTGCGCCACGTGGTGCCAAAGCCGTCGTCGCCCGCGGCACGGCTGCTCGGCCTCCCGCCGGTGGCGGCGGGCCCGGTGCCCGGGTACGTGCTGATCGCCGATCGCAACAACGATCGCCTGCTGATCGTCTCGCCCGCAGGCCGCGTGGTCTGGCGGTTCCCGCGCCCGGGCGACGTGCGCGCGGGGCAGTCGTTTCACGACCCGGACGACGCATTCTTCACGCCCGGCTACCGCGCGATCTCGATCAACGAGGAGTTCAACGAGACCGCAAGCCTGGTGGCAGTTCGGGCCCACCGGATCGTCTGGAGCTTCGGCCACGCGGGCGTCGCCGGCTCCGCGTTCGGCTACCTCTCGAACCCCGACGACGCCTACCTGCTGAAGAACGGCCTGCTGATGGTCGCCGACATCAAGAACTGCCGCGTGTTGTTCATCAACCATGCGAAGAAGGTCGTGCGCGAGATCGGTCACGCAGGCGACTGCACGCATGACCCGCCGCTCGGTCTCTCGTCCCCGAACGGCGCGACGCCGCTCGCGGACGGCGGTGTGCTGGTGACCGAGATCGGCGGCTGGGTCGACCGGATCAACGCCTCGGGTCATCTGGTCTACGCGCTGCGCACGCCGACGACGTACCCGTCGGACGCGCAGCTGCTCCCGAACGGCGACATCCTGGTCGCCGGCTTCAACACGCCGGGCCGCGTCGACGAGCTGACGCCCACCGGCCGGATCGTCTGGACGTACGACCCGCCGTCCGGCCCGGGCGCGCTCGACCGCCCCTCGCTCGCCGTGCGTTGGCCGAACGGGATGATCGCCGTCACCGACGACTGGCATCACCGGATCGTCGTGATCGATCCGCACACGAAACGGATCGTCTGGTCGTATGGCCACCTCGGGGCGCCGGGCACGGCGGCCGGATACCTCGACAAGCCCGATGGGCTCGATCTGCTGCCGGCAACGGTCGCCGGGCATCGCGCGCGCCGGCCCGCGCCGGTCCGGGCGTCGGCCGCCGCTGCGCCGGCGCTTCGCGTCGCGCGGGTCGGGAGCGTGCCGGCGCCGCTCGCGCGCGCTTCCGTCGTCGCCCTGCCCGGCGGACGTCTCGTCGTCGCGGGCGGCCTCGTCGGCGGCTCCTCGACCGACCAGGTGCTCGCCGGGCCGCCGCAAGCGCTGCGGCGGGTCGGGAGCCTGCCGGTTCCCGGCCACGATGCGGCTGCCGCGCTCGTCGGCGGCGGCGTCGACGTGTTCGGCGGCGGCCAGTCGTCGTCCGTCGACACGGTCGTCCGGATCGACCCGTCGACGGGAGCCGCGCGCGTGACCGCGCATCTGGACGAGCCGCTCTCCGATCTGGGCGTCGCCGTCGTCGGCCGCACGCCGTATCTGGTCGGGGGCTACACGGGCTCGCGCTTCGCGAGCGCCGTCCTCCGCTACGCCGGGACGGGCCATACGACGACGGCGGCTCGGCTGCCGGCCGGGCTCCGCTACGCCGGCGTGGCGGCGCTAGGTGGGACGATCTACGTCGCCGGCGGCCTGACCACGTCCGGCGAGATCGCCGCGGTCGAGGCCGTCGACCCGGGCACGGGAGCCGTCCGGCGGATCGCGACGTTGCCGACGCCGAACGCCTACGGAGCTCTCGTCGCGTTCCGCGGGGCCCTGTATCTGATCGGCGGCAAGACGGCCGCGGGCACGCCGGTGGCCACGGTGCTGCGCATCGATCCGGGCTCCGGACGCGTCGCGCGGGTCGCGACGTTGCCGTCGCCGCTTGCCGAGCCTGCCGCCGTTGCGCGCACCGTCGATGTGATCGTGGTCGGCGGCGAGGGCAGCGACGCGGTATACAGCCTGCGGCCGTGAACGAGCTCAAGCGCACCTTCGACGCGGTCGCCGACCGCTATGACGCCGCGCGCCCAACGTATCCCGACGCCCTCTACGACGACCTCGTCGAGCTGGCGGGGCTGCAGGCCGGGGCCCGCCTGCTCGAGGTGGGGTGCGGGACGGGGAAGGCGACCCGGCCGCTGCTCGAGCGCGGCTTTCGCGTCGTGTGCGTCGAGCTCGGCGGGCGGCTCGCGGCGCAGGCGCGCCACAACCTCGCCGGTCTCGGCGCCGAGCTCCACGTCGGTGCCTTCGAGGAGTGGCACGGCGACCCCGGCGGCTTCGACCTCGTCTACGCAGCCACCGCCTGGCACTGGCTCGACCCGCGGCTCGGCTACCGGAAGGCGCACGAGCAGCTCCGCCCGGGCGGCCACCTCGCGATCTGGAGCGCGGCTCACGCGTTCCCGGAGGGGTTCGACCCGTTCTTCACCGAGATCCAGCAGGTCTACGACGAGCTCGACGAGTCGTACCCGGGCGAGTGGCCGCCCCCGCCGCCGGACGAGACGCCCGACCAGCGGGCCGAGATCGAAGGCTCGGGCCTCTTCGAGGCGGTCGAGACCCGCCGCCACGTCTGGGAGCGCCGCTACACCGCCGACGAGTACGTCGCCCTTCTCGACACGTTCTCGGGGCACATCGCGATGGAGGTGCAGAAGCGCCGGCGGCTCGACGGCGCGATCCGCGATCTGGTCGCCACGCGGCCCGACGGCGCCGTCCGCCGGCACTGGCTCGCGATCCTCCACGTCGCCCGCCGCTTCGCATAGGCAAACTGTCCGGCGCCTGGAGAGGTGTCCGAGCGGTCTAAGGAGCGCGACTGGAAATCGCGTACGTGCCGAAAGGTGCGTCGAGGGTTCAAATCCCTCCCTCTCCGCTGCACGCACAGGGCCTGCTTTCTGCAGGCCCTGTGCCGTTTCAGGCCTTCGCTAGCATGAGCCGCTCGGAGAAGTGGCCGAGTGGCTGAAGGCGGCGCCCTGCTAAGGCGTTAGGTGGGGAAATCCCTGCCTCGAGGGTTCGAATCCCTCCTTCTCCGCTCTCAGCCGGCGTCGACGACGCGCACGGCCTTCCCCTCGCTCCGCGGCACCGCACCCTGCTCGAGCACGTCGACGCGCACGCGGATGCCGAGATGCTCCCGCAGTGCGCGCTCGGCGGCGCGGCGCAGCGCCATCGGGTCGACGTCGGCGTCGACGGGCTCGCACTGCACGCTCAGCTCCGCCATCGTCCCGGACCGGTCGACGACGAGCTGGTAGTGCGGCGCTGCGCCGGCGACGCCGAGCAGCGCATGCTCGACGTTCGACGGGTACACGTTCACGCCGCGCACGATGATCATGTCGTCGCGCCGGCCGCGCAGTCCGCGGATCCGGGCCGTCGTCCGCCCGCACACGCACCGCTCGCGGGTGACCGAGCCGAGGTCGCCGGTGCGGTAGCGGAGCAGCGGCATCGCCTCCTTCGCGAGCGTCGTGAACACGAGCTCACCCTCGGCGCCGTCTGCAAGGGGCGCGCCGGTGTCGGGATCGACGACCTCGACGAGGAAGTGGTCCTCGTGGACGTGGAGGCCGTCGCGCGCCTCGATGCACTCGGTCGCCACACCCGGCCCGCACATCTCCGACAGGCCGTAGAAGTTGACCGCCCGCAGGCCCGGGAGGACGCTCTCGATCTGCTCGCGCAGCCCCTCGGTCCACGGCTCGCCGCCGAAGAGACCGAGCTCGAGCCGCAGCGACCCCGGGTCGATGCCCGCATCCCGGACCGCCTGCCCGATCACGAGCGCATACGACGGCGTCGCGACCAGCACCTGTGCCCCGAGGTCGGCGAGCAGCATCGCCTGCCGCGCCGTCATCCCGCCCGAGACGGGAACGACCGGCGCACCGATCCGCTCGGCTCCCTGGTGGAACCCGTGCCCGCCCGTGAAGAGCCCGTAGGTGTTCGCGTTGTGCACGAGCATCCCGGGACGGACGCCGGCGAGGGTCAGCGAGCGGGCCATCAGCTCCGTCCACGCGTCGAGATCGGCTCGGGTGTATCCGACGACCGTCGGCTTCCCGTGCGTGCCGCTCGACGCATGCACGCGGGCGAGCTCGCTCACCGGGACGCGCAGAAGCCCGAACGGGTACGCATCCCGAAGCGCCGATTTGTCGACGAACGGAAGCTCCGCGACCTGGTCGAGCGAGTCGAGCTCGAGCCCGAACGTCGCCCGCAGACGGGTGAGCTGAAGCTCGTGCAGCTCCTCACGCGGCAGCTGCTCGGCCGGGTCCCAGATCAGGGTCTCAGAGTTGGCGCTCGTGGGCATTCCAGTGCGTCTCGAGGTTGCGAACGAGGGCGGGGCTCAGATGGCAGTACGCCTGTTCGCGGCAGAACGTCGCCATGTACCGGCGGAAGAGGTCGAGCGGCTCCGCGCCGACACGCAGTGCGCGGCGGTTGCCGGCCGCGTTCACGAGCCCGGAGCTCGTCAGCGCCTCGATTCGGCGCTCGACCGCCGCGTCCATCGCGCCGCCCGGCTCGACGATCTCGTCGCAGAGCAGGTCGCCGTGCGGTGTGCCTGCCTCGAACTCGAGCCCGGAGAGGATCGCCTGCCGCGCCAGCCTGTCTCCGACGGAGCGGGCGAGGCGCAGGTTGGAGGCGCCGGGCAGGATCCCCTCCTTGCGCGCCGGCAGGTAGAGGCGGCTGCCGCGCTCGGCGATCACGTGGTCGACGGTGTGGAGGATCTGGCAGGCGCCGCCGATCGCGAACGTCTCGACGGCCGCGATCCACAGCTTCTCGGTCGTCTCCTCCGGCTCGCCCGGGCGGTACTCCTCGGCGCTCAGCCCGCGGTAGAGCTTGTTCACGTAGCCGAGGTCGCGGGTGACGAAGAACATGTAGTCGATCCGCCCGCGGTAGAGATGCGTGAGATTGAGGCCGGCGCCGAAGATGCGGCGCCCCGCGTAGCGCGGATGGCTGACGACGGCGCCGCGAATGACCCCGACCTCCACCGTCTGGTCGAGCAGCGCGAGGTCGACCGCGACCTCGGTCGTCGGCAGCGTGACGCAGTCCTCGGCGTTCAGGTGGCGGTCGTTGCGGATCTCGAGGTGCGCCGCGGCGCCGCGCCGCTCGATCACCGTCTGCCCGAGGTCGGCGACGCCGGTAGCCCGGAAGTCGTCGAGGCGGGCGAGCGCCTCCTCGGTCGGGCGCAGCATCGACCAGACGAGGTGGCCGCCGCAGCGCGGGGAGGCGAGGACGAACGAGAGGAAGAGGCCTTGCGCGATCTCGAGGCCCTCCTTCTCGGGGAGTGCCCGCTCGCGTTCGGCCGCCAGCTGGGCGCGCGTGGGAGTGAGGCCGGGGAAGCGCTCGGCCGCCGCGTACACGAGCTCTTCGTCGCGCACCGCGCGCCGCAGGTCGTCGGTGAGCGAGGCGTAGACCGCCTCCGCGTGCACGCGCAGGAACCGCGTGCGTGCGTCGTCGAGCGCCTTCCTCAGGAAAGCCGCCGCGTCCGCCTCCGCCGCCGTCCGGCTCGGCCGGGCCGGCAGGCGCGCATGAAGCTCCTCGCCGCGCGTCAGGTGCGCGCAGGCAGCGGCGCTCGCGGCCTCGAAGTCGTCCGTCTCCGGCGGGATTCCCGCGAGCCAGTCGTCGACCTCCGTCCGCGAGAGGCCGGCCGCGTCGAGGACGGCGCGGTCAGGCATCGGCGAGCAGGAACTCCGCCGCGCGCTCGCCGATCATGATCGACGGGGCGTTCGTGTTCCCGGTCGTCACCATCGGCATGACCGACGCATCGGCGATGCGTAGCCCTTCGACGCCGTGCACCCTGAGCCTGGGATCGACGACGGCCGTCTCATCGCTACCCATCTTGCAGGTACCGACCTGATGGTGGTAGGTGATGGCGGTCTTGCGCGCGTACGCCCGCGTGCCGTCCGGGCCGTCGACGTCCGGCCCCGGGTAGCACTCGGTGACGCCCCAGTCGGCAAGCGCATCGGCGTTCCCGATTCGCCGGCAGAGGTCGATCGCGGCGACGAGGCTCTCCAGGTCGGCGTCGCACGCGAGGATGTTCGGGTCGAGTGCCGGCGGGTCCTCGGGCGTCGGCCCGGTGAGGCGCAGCGTGCCGCGGCTCGCCGGGCGAACCAGGCCGCCCAGGAGCGTGAAGCCGTTTTCGATCTCCTCCATCCACGGTTCAACCATCGGCACCATGAAGTGGATCGGCTGGATGTCGGGCACCGGGAGGCCCGGCCGCGAGCGCCAGAAGAGATGCGTCTGGCAGGCGGGCAGGCCGGGGGAGGGAGGGCCGATCTCCCGCTCGGCGGCGAAGACGACCGGCGACAGCAGATGGTCGTGGAGGTTCTCGCCGACGCCGGGCAGATCGACCGCCACATGGATCCCCACCTCGCTCAGATGGCCGGCAGGCCCGATCCCCGACAGGAGAAGCAGCTGCGCCGACCCGATCGTGCCGCCGCAGACGACCACCTCGGCGGCGTGCCTGCGTTCCAGGCGACCGTCCTCCCACCACTCCACGCCGACACACCGGGTGCCGTCGAGATGGAGCCGCCGGGCGACCGCACCGGTGCGGAGCTCGAGCCCGGGATTCGCCTCGACCGGCCGGACGTAGGCCGCGGCGGTGCTGTGGCGGACGCCGTTCTCGATGCAGTACTGCATGAACGAGAAGCCGTCCTGGGATGCCCCGTTGTAGTCGGGGTTCAGCGGGACCCCGCACTCCTGCGCAGCCTCGGCGAGGGAGAGGTGGATCGGATCCGGCTCGAAGCGCGTGAGCAGGCTCACCGTCCCAGGCCCGTCGGGCTCGCGCCGCTCGATGCGCTCGTAGACCGGCCGCACGTCGTCCCAACCCCAGCCGTCGGCGCCGAGGTACGCCCAGGTGTCGAAGTCGGCGGGGGCGCCGCGGACCCAGATCATCGCGTTGAGGCAGCTCGAGCCGCCGAGCACCCGGCCGCGCGGCCAGGCGAGCCGACGGCCGTCGGCGTGGCTCTGCGGGACGGTCTCGTACGCCCAGTCGACCTCCGACTGCCAGAGCTCGTGCAGGCGGCCGGGATCGTGGATCGCGGGATTCTCGTCGCGCCCGCCGGCCTCCAGCAGCAGCACGCGCGCGCCGCCGTCGACGAGGCGCCGGGCGACCACGGCGCCGCCCGAGCCGGCGCCGACCACGATCACGTCCGGGTCGGGGGCCTCGACGCTCACGGGCCAAGCCTACGGCCCCGGCGCCCGGGCCTCAAAATCACCCTTCCGGAGGATGCGCGGCACCGGGCGGTGGGGAAGGATCCGTGGCAAGCCGGCTCCCCCTGACACCGGCGGACTGACGTGACTGCGGCGATTCCCGCCCCCACCGGGCGGGTTTCGTCCGTTCAGGGCCCCTTTTGGGAGCTAGGAGTGGGTCGACGTGTAGACGAACGCGGCCACGTCGTGGATCTGCGTGTCCGTCAGCTGGCCCTTGAACGCCGGCATCGGCCCGCCGCCTACCTCGACCTGGTGGACGATCGTGTCGTACGCGGGCTTCAGCTCGTCGAGGTTCGGTCCGACCGTCCCAGAGGCGCCCGCCGCCTTCAGCGTATGGCAGCCGCTGCAGCCGGCCGAGGTGAACACCGTCTTGCCCGCCGCGGGATTGCCCTGCGTCGACGCAGTGGTCGTGGTCGCGGCCCCCGTCGTCGTGGGGGCGGTGGTGGTCGTCGAGGGTGCCGTGGTCGTCGCAGCCGGCGTCGTCTCGGCGCTCGCCTCCTTCGGCTCCCGGCCGAACACGAGCACCGCGCTGATCATCGCCACGAAGAAGAGCGCGCACACGGTGATGAACAGGCCGAGATGCTTTCCCGGAAAGTCCGGGTTGCGGCGCGGCAGCACGAGTGACGAGACGAGCGCGAAGACGATGAAGGCGATCCCGACGGCCGCGAGCCCGATCTTGTGCCCCGTCGACAGGGCGGCGACGACAGGAACGACCGTCGAGAGCATCGGGGGCGAACTTACCGGAACTAGACGCTTGCCGCGTCGGACGCGTGCGGCTCGTCCGAGCCCGACGAGCGCAGGTACAGCAGCTCGTACATCGCCGCCGCGATCACGGCGCCGGCGAACGGGCCGACGTACCAGACCCAGAAGTGCGCCCAGCGATTGCCGACGAGCTCCGGCCCGAACGCCCGCGCCGGGTTGACCGCCGCGCCGGTCAGGACGCCGCCCATGAGCACGTCGACGACGACCGTGAAGCCGACCGCGATGCCCGCGATCTGCCGGAACGCGCCGCGCTCGTCGACCATGGTCGCGAAGTAGACCCAGACGAGGAAGAACGTGAGCACGGTCTCGACCACGACGGCCGCCCCGGAACCGATGCTGCCACCGAGAGCCGGCACGCCGAGGTGCACCGAGTTCTCGATCGCGGTCGGCATCACCCAGTGGAGGACGAGCGCGCCCGCCGCGGCCGCCGCGAACTGCGTCACCCAGTAGGCGAGTGCGAGCGGTGGCGCGATGCGGCGCGTGACCAGGTAGCCGAGCGTCACCGCCGGGTTGAAGTGCCCGCCCGAGGTCAGCCCGGCCGCGGACACCATCGCGGCGACCACGAGGCCGTAGGCGAGGGCGATGTCCGTCAGCGTGCGGGCGAAGGCGAGCGAGCCGGCGGCGACGAAGACGAGCGCGAAGGTGCCGACGAACTCGGCCGAGCAGCGCTTGACGTAGTCGCCTGCGAGCACGCCCGACACCTTAGGACCGGGGTCGGACGGACCGGAGCCGACGACCGCGCTGTCAGTCCCTGGAGAGCCACGCGTCGAGGATGCGGCGCTCCTTGTCGCGCTCGAGCCCGGCATCCACCGTCTCCGGGCCGTTCCCGGTCTCGAGCCAGGCGAGCGTGTCGCGTGCGGTCTCGGCGAGGGGCCGCGTTTCGAGGCCGGCCGCGAACGCCGCCGCCGGGTCGATCGCGAGCATCCCGGCGAGGGCCGGGTCGTGCAGCCAGAGCGGCAGCTCCATCCACTCGCCGACGCCCAGCTCCGCCAGGAAGCCGGGGTCGACCCAGACGAGCTCCGGCTCGGTGCCGACGGCCCGAGCGCAGGTGGCGAGCATCGCCGACCACGTCGTCGGCCGGTCGACTGCGTTGAACGTCCCGGCGATCCCGGTCTCCGCGGCCACGACGATCCACGCCGCGAGATCGCGCGCGTCGATCACCTGCGCCGGGGCCTCGGGCGGCGCCGGCGCGAGCACACGGCCCCCTTCGGCCAGCCTCTCCGGCCAGTACGAGAAGCGGCCGGTCGGGTCCCACGGGCCGACGATCAACCCGGGCCGGACGACGAAGGCGTCCGGGAACGCCTCGCGCACGACCTGCTCGCACTCGGCCTTCAGCTCGCCGTAGGCCTCGCGGCGGTCCTCGGTCGGCGCTTCCAGCACGCGCAGCGGCGACGACTCGGTGGGCGGGGTCGAGCAGTCGGCGTACACCGACACCGACGAGACGAACGTGTAGTGCCCGACGGGCCCGAGCGCCTCGATCGTCTCGCGGACGACACGCGGCACATAGCCGCTCGTGTCCACCACCGCGTCGAACGACCGCCCGGCAAGCGGCTCCAGGCCGCCGTCGCGGTCGCCCCGCAGCTTCGCGAGCTCGGGATACAGATCGGGGCGCGTGGTGCCGCGGTTGAAGAGGGTCACTTCGTGCCCACGCGCGAGCGCCGCGTCGACGACGTGACGGCCCACGAACTGGGTGCCGCCCAAAACGAGCAATCTCATAGGCTGGAGCGTATGTCGCGGGTCATCCGTCATGCCGAGCCCGCCGACTAACCGGGGGTGATCGCGGTCGTCGACGAGTGGTGGGGAGGCAGGCAGATGGCGGCGATGCTGCCGAAGCTCTTCTTCGTGCACTTCCGCGATACCTCGTTCATCGCGGAGGTGGACGGGGGGCTCGCGGGCTTCCTCTGCGGCTTCCGCTCGCAGACACACCCGGACGAGGCCTACATCCACTTCGTCGGCGTCGACCCTGCGCGGCGCGGCGACGGGCTCGGGCGCGCGCTCTACGAGCGCTTCTTCGCCGCGGTGGCGCCGCGGACGGTCGTCCGGGCCGTCACCTCACCGGTCAACGAGCGCTCGGTTGCCTTCCACCGAGCGCTCGGGTTCGAGGTGGAGAACATCGACGAGGACTACGACGGCACCGGCGAGGCCCGCGTCCTCCTCCTGAAGCATCTGTAGGTGCGAGGCACCCGTCCGAGGGATCGCCGGCGCTGTTGCCAGCGCCGACACACCTTCGCGTGGGGGTGCCGGTCTACCGCGGCCCGTTCGGCAAGGCGCAGGCGGAGCGTCTGCTTTGGCGCGCCGGCTTCGGGCCGCGCCCGGGCGAGGCGGAGGCGCTGGCGAAGCTCGGCCTGCAGGGGGCCGTCCACCAGCTCACGAATCCCGGCTTCGAGAAGCTCGTCGGGCCGAAGCCGCACGACGACAAGGGGCACCCGCTCGCCCCGTACGACGCGTGGGGCCACGACCACTGCTGGTGGCTCGACCGCATGGTGCGCACGTCGCGGCCGCTCGTCGAGCGGATGACGCTCGTGTGGCACGACTGGTTCGCCACCTCGAACGACGGCGTCGGCAGCCAGAAGCTGATGCTCGAGCAGAACGACCTCTTCCGCAAGCACGCCCTTGCCTCGTTCCACGACCTGCTGCTCGACGTGACGGCGAACCCGGCGATGCTGCTCTGGCTCAACGGCACCGAGAACGAAAAGGGCGAGCCGAACGAGAACTACGGCCGCGAGATGATGGAGCTGTTCACGCTCGGCGCCGACCGCGGCGCGTACAGCGAGCAAGACGTGCGCGAGCAGGCGCGGGCGCTGACCGGCTGGACGAACCGCTGGTCGCGGGGGCGCGGCGACTACGACTTCCACTTCGACAAGACGCGCCACGACAGCGGCGGGAAGCGCGTCTTCGGCCGCACCGGGGAATTCGACTGGCGCGGCGCCTGCAAGCTCTGCCTCGAGAACCCGAAGCACGCCTCGTTCTTCGTCGCGAAGCTCTGGTCGTACTTCGTCCCGGTGCCGCCGAACGGCCAGACGCTGGCGGCGCTGGAGAAGCTCTACAAGAGCGACTACCAGGTGAAGCCGGTCGTCGCGGCGATCCTCACGCACCCGGCGCTGTATCTCGGGCCGCGGATGGTGAAGCCGCCGATCGTGCTCACCGCCGGCCTGCTCCGCCGGCTCAAGGCCGGCGTCACCACGACCGACTGGGCGTGGATCGGCCAGATCTCGGGCCAGCAGCTCTTCTACCCGCCGAACGTCGCGGGCTGGGACGACACGCGCTGGCTCGACACGGCGACCTTCCGGGGCCGCTTCATCGGCGTCCAGCGCATCGTCGGCGACAAGAAGCGCCAGCTCGACCCGAGCAAGGCGAAGGAGACCGCCACCGCCGAGGAGGTGCTCGCGAGGGCGCTCAAGTTCTGGGACGGGCCCGAGCTGAGCGAGGGGACGCACTACCAGCTGTTGCACTTCGCGAAGCGCGCGATCGCCGATGCCGGCAAGGACGACGGCCGGCAGAAGCAGTACCCCGTGATGGTCGAGCAGGCCCTGCGCCAGCTGATCGCCGTGTCCCCCGACCTCCAGACCGCATGAGCAACGTCAACAATCTCAACCGGATCGTCTGCGACGAGTGCACGCGCGCCGAGGCGCTGCGGGCGGTGGCCGGCCAGGGCCTCCCGGCGATCGAGCCCGGCATGCCCCTCCCGGCCGGCACGGGTCTCAGTCGCCGCAGCTTCGTCGCCAAGTCGCTCGGGCTCGCGCTCTCGGTCTACGGCGTCGGCCGCCTCGGCCTCTTCGACGAGGGGATCGCCGCGGCGGCTGCCGCGAAGCCGTCGGGGAAGATCCTCGTCAACGTCTTCATGGGCGGTGGCGCCGACGCGCTCTCGCTGCTCTATCCGGACGGCGACCCGCTCTACCGGCAGTTCCGCACCGACCTCGCGGTCGACGGCGGCACCGCCTTCACCGAGGACCCGCGGCTCTTCTGGCACCCGGCCCTCTCGCCGCTCGCGACGCTGCACGACGAGGGGAAGGTGACGGTCATGCCGTCGATCGGCTACGACCATCCCGACCAGTCGCACTTCACCTCGCGCCACTACTGGGAGGTCGGCGCCACCGACCCCCATCTGCTCACCGGCTGGCTCGGGCGCTATCTCGACGTGGTCGGGAACGCCGACAACCCGCTGCAGGGCCTCTCGATGACGGGCTCGCTGTCGCCGACGCTCGCCACCACCAAGGTGCCGGTGGCGGCGATCGACGGCCCGAGCCAGTACGACTTCTACGTCCCCGGCGTCTGGGGGACGGTCGAGTCGCGCATGCTCGACGCGATGGGCGCGCTCGGGACCGTGAGGTCGCAGGACCCGTCGTTCAGGACCGCGGCACGCGTGACCGCCCAGTCGAGCACGCTCCGCCGCCAGCTGTTGCCCTTCGCGAAGCAGGGCGCCTCGACGCCGGCGATCCCGTACCCCACCGATGACTCGTTCCCGCAGCAACTGCAGGGCGTCGCCGCGATGATCGGCGCCGGCCTGCCGCTGCACTGTGTCGCGCTCGACGCGAGCGGCTCCTACGACACGCATGCCGACCAGGTGTCGGCGCTGACACCGGCCCTCACGACGACCGCCGCCTCGCTCTTCGCGTTCCAGCGCGATCTCGAGGCGAGGGGCGTCGCGGACCGCGTGCTCACCCTCGTCTGGAGCGAGTTCGGGCGCCGGGCGAAGGAGAACGGGTCCGGGACCGATCACGGCGCGGCCGGGACGGCGTTCCTGATCGGCACGCGCGCTGCCGGCCAGCAGGTCGGCGAGTACCTCGGGCTCGCGAACGGCCTCGACGACGACGGCAACCTCAAGCCGTCGGCCGACTTCCGCGGCGTCTACGCGGCGCTGCTCGAGCAGTGGCTCTCGTTCGACGCCTCCCGGATCATCCCGGAGGCGAAGAGCTTCAAGCGGCCGACCCTCGTCAAGTGAAGCTCCTGCTCGCGTCGCTCCTCGCGTCGACGAGCGTCGCGGTGGCTCACGCATCGACCCCCGCACCGGTCCGCGTGCAGGTGGTCGCGCATGAGTACTCGTTCACCCTGTCGCGCCTCAAGGTGCACTCGGGGCATGCGCTGATCGAGCTCGACAACATGGGGCAGGACCCGCACGACCTGCGCGTGCAGCGCGCCGGCTCCAAGCGCATCGTCGGCCTCGGCGTGATCAAGCCGGGGTCGCGCGCCACGCTGTCGCTGAAGCTGTCGCCCGGGCGATACTCGTTCTGGTGCTCCGTCGCGAACCACCGCGCGCTGGGGATGCAGGCGACCGTGATCGTCACGCGCTGAGCTACGACGACGTCGGCGACCCGGCCGGCCTCCCCGTCGTGTACCTGCACGGCGGCGGCGACTCGCGCGTCTCCCGTCACCCGGACGACTCGATCGCCGCGTCGCTCGGCATCCGCCTGCTGGCACTCGACCGCAGTGGGCCTGGGGCACGGCGCCCGAGCCTGCGGGCCTGGGCGGAGGAGGTGCTGCCCCGGCTCCCGGTCGAGGAGTTTGCCGTCGTCGGCTGGTCGGCCGGAGGGCCGCATGCCCTCGCGCTCGCGGCCGTCGCGCCCGAACGCGTGCGGCGCGTCGCCGCCGTCGGCTCGCTGCCGCCGGCCGACCTGCTCCACCACGTCTCGAGCGACGTCAGGGCCGTGATGCGGCTCGCGCGCGTCTCGCCGGCGCTCGCCCGCTTCCCGCTCGAGCGCTGGGGTCGCCAGGCCGCCCCGCCGACCGGCAGCCCGGAGACCGACGACGCGTACGCGCGCGGCCGAACCGACTCGTTCCGCGCCGGCGGGCTCTGGCTCGCCTACGAGCTCGCCTACCTGGCGCGGCCGTGGGGCTTCGAGCTGGCCGACGTGCGCGCTCCGGCGACCCTCTGGTTCGGGGAGCGCGACACGACCTGCCCGCCGGCGATCGCGCGCGAGCTCGAGCGGCGGCTGCCGGACGCGACGATCCGGCTCGTCGACGACACCCACCAGCTCCTGTTCAGCCGCTGGCGCGAGATCCTGGCCGACGCGGTGCAAGCACCGCGAACTGGTCCGTGACCTCGAGCTGCGCGGACGCAAACCGGAACAACGCGGCCGGCCGTCCACCGGCCCGGCCGGGCGCGCGCGTCCCCTCGACGCGCTCGAGCACGCCGCGCCGGACGAGCACCCGCTGCAGGTTCGTCGCGGCCACGTCGTGGCCGAGTGCGGCGACGTAGATCTCGCGCAGCTCGGACACGGTGAACGTGGCCGGGGCGAGCGCGAAGCCGATGTTCGTGTAGGAGAGCTTCGCCCGCAGCCGAGCCGTCGCCGCGGCAACGAGCTCGTCGCCGACGTCGACCGGCGTCCACGCTCCCCCGACCTCGCGGTCGGTGGGCACGAGGCCGAGGTAGACGGTCGCGAGCGTCCCGTCCGCGAGGACGCGTGTCTCGAGCTGCTCGTGGTGCGCGAGCGCGGCGACGTCGACCGCGCAGGCAAGGGCGTCTTCGAGCGACTCGCCGCGGCGTAGGTCGACGCGGCTCGTCAGCGACTCGAGCCGCCGCTCGCGCACGCGCAGCACGACGGCGACCACGGTGTGCCAAGTAAAATCGATCACCGGTTTTCGTCCCAGAGTCTAAAACCTCGGAGAGACCTCGAAGACATGGCGGAGCTGACGAGCGAGCAGATCGATCTGATGCGTGGCCGCGGCTTCGGCGTGGTCGCCACGCTCGACGGCCGAGGCGCCTTGCAATCGAGCATCGTCTGGGTCGACTCCGACGGAGAGCACGTCGTCTTCAACACGACGAACACGCGTGCGAAGGCGCGCCATCTCCGCGAGGACCCGCGCGTCAGCGTCACCGTCTTCGACGGCGACGACCCGTACCGCTACTTCGAGGTCGAGGGGACGGCCGAGTTCGACGTCGAGGGCGCCGACGGGCATATCGACGAGCTCTCGCGCCGCTACGTCGGCGGGGACTTCACCGGCCCGCGCGACCGTGTGATCGTGAGAGTGACCCCGCGGCGGATCTTCGACCATCTCGGATGAGGCTCCCGCGCTCCTTCGGCGTGGTGTTCGTCGCGGTCGCGGCCGCCCTGTGGGGCCTCGACGCGTGGATTCGCGCCCCGCTCGCGCAGACGACGGCGGTTGCGACGATCGTCTTCGGCGAGCACCTCGTGCTCGTGCTGCTGACGCTGCCGTTCCTCGCCGGGGCGCTCGCCGCCGTCGTGCGGCTCGGCCCGCGTCACCTGCTGGCGGCCGTCGTGATCGGCGCCGGCTCGTCGGCGGTCGCGACGATCCTCTTCACGCAGGCCTTCGTCGACGGGCACGACTTCGTGACGCCCGTCGTGCTGCAGAAGGTGCAGCCGGTGATCGCAGTGGTGGCGGCGGGCGTGGTGCTCGGCGAGCGGCCCCGCGGGCGCTTCGCCTTCTACTTCGTGCCCGCGCTCGTCGGCGTCTGGCTGATGGGCGTGCCGCATCCGCTGCACCCGACCGTGCACGGGCTGAAGCCGACGCTGTACGCGCTCGCCGCGGCTGTCCTGTGGGCGCTCGGCACGGTGCTCGGCCGCTACCTGGCACGCGACATGCGCTTCGAGCACGTCGCCACGCTCCGCTTCGCGTTCGGGCTCCCGGCGAGCGCTCTCGCGCTGCTCGTCCTCGGTGCGCCCGCGTTCGCCTCGGTGCACGACAGCTTCTGGATCGCCGTGCTCGCCGTGGTGACCGGGTTCCTTGCGCTCGGGCTCTACTACTACGGCCTGCACGTGACGCCGGCAGTCATCGCGACGCTCGCCGAGCTCGCCTTCCCGGTGAGCGCGATCCTGGTCGGGTACTTCAAGTTCGGCCAGACGCTCACCGGCTGGCAGTGGGTGGGGGTCGGGCTCACGAGCCTCGTCGTCGTGCTGCTGCCGGCGCGCCCGGTCGAGGAGCTCGAGGTCGTGCCGGCGCCGGCTCCTGCCGCCGCGTAGCTCTTACGTCTCGCCGGGGTCGCTCTCGGCCGCGAAGGCGCGCGCGACGTCGAGCGTCGAGAGCACGCCGACCGGCAGCCCCGAGTCCGCGGTGACGAGCAGGTGCTGCGACTGGTTCTCCTCCATCAGTCGCGCCGCGTCGACGAGCGTCGCCTCGGGCGTGACCGTGACGACGGGCGAGGCCGCGACGGCGCCGGCGTTCGCGTGCGTGCCGATGGCCGCAATCAAGTCGAGGTCGGAGACGACGCCCCAGGCGTGCAGCTGGTCGTCGTTGCCGAAGACGACGATCGCGTGGACACGATGCCGCGCCATCATCCGGGCGACGTCGCGGAGCGGGGTGACGGGCATGCAGGTGAGGACACCCGGTGTCATCGCCTCGCCGACAGTGCCGGTGCCGAGCTCGGGAACGGTGGTGCTCATCACGGATGCACCTCCTCGGTCGTGGTGCGCGCGACCCCGGCGGCGACCGCCGCCTCGGCGACTGCCTTCGCGACGGCCGGCGCAACCGAGCGATCGAAGACGCTCGGCACGATGTAGTCCGACGCGAGCTCCTCGTCGGGGATGACCGCGGCCAGCGCGTGGGCCGCCGCGACCTCCATCTCGCCGGTGATCGACCGCGCACGCACGTCGAGCGCGCCGCGGAAGACGCCGGGAAACGCGAGCACGTTGTTGATCTGGTTCGGGTAGTCGGAGCGGCCCGTCGCGATCACGGCCGCGAGGTCCTCGATCTCCTCGGGGTCGATCTCGGGACGCGGGTTCGCAAGGGCGAAGACGATCGGGTTCGGAGCCATCCGCTCGATGCCGGCGCGGCTGATCGCGCCCGGCACCGACAGGCCGATGAAGACGTCGGCGCCGGCGAGCGCCTCGTCGGCGCTGCCCGAGACGTTCTCGGGGTTCGTCAGCTCGGCGTACTCCTGCTTGGCCGGGTTGAGGCCTTCGCGTCCGCGATACAGCGCGCCGCCCTCGTCGCAGCCGACGATCACGCGCGCACCGGCGTGCAGCAGCGTCTTCGTCACGGCGGTGCCTGCGGCGCCGGCGCCGGTGGTGACGATCTTCACCTCGTCGAGCCGCTTCCCGACGACCTTGAGCGCGTTCAACAGTGCGGAGAGAACGACGATCGCGGTCCCGTGCTGGTCGTCGTGGAAGACCGGGATGTCGAGCTCCTCGCGCAGGCGCTCCTCGATCTCGAAGCAGCGTGGCGCCGAGATGTCCTCGAGGTTGATGCCGCCGAACCCGGGCGCGATCGCCTTGACGACGGCGACGATCTCGTCGGTCGATCGCACCGAGAGGCAGATCGGGAACGCATCGACCTCGCCGAACTCCTTGAAGAGGATCGCCTTGCCCTCCATCACGGGCATCGCGGCCTCCGGGCCGATGTCGCCGAGGCCGAGCACGGCCGAGCCGTCGGTGACGACCGCCACCAGATGCTGCTTGGCGGTCAGCGCCCACACCTTCTGCGGGTCGTCGGCGATCGCGCGCGAGACGCGCGCCACCCCGGGGGTGTAGGCCATTGAGAGGTCGTCGCGCGTCTTGATCGGCACGCGCGGCACCACCTCGATCTTGCCGCCCAGATGCATCAGGAACGTCCGGTCGGAGACGTGCATCACCTCGATGCCCGGCACGTTCCGCACGGCCGCGACGACCTGGTCGAGGTGATCCGCGTCGGTGGCGAGCACGGTCACGTCGCGCACCTTCGTCGTCCGCTCGACACGGACGATGTCGATCGCGCCGAGCGATGCTCCGGCCTCGCCGACCGCGGCCGCGAAGCGCGCGAAGGTGCCGGGACTGTCGTCGAGGCGGATGCGGATTGTGGCGCTGAACGACGCGGAGATGTGCATACCGGCAATGTACGGGCCTACGGCCCTGTCCTCATGAGGGAAAACTACGCCGGATGACGCTGACGATCTGCGATGTGGGGCCGCGCGACGGGCTGCAGAACGAGGCCGTCGTGCTGGCGCCCGCCGCGCGCGCCGCGCTCGTCGGCGAGCTGGCGGCGGCCGGCGTGCCGCGGATCGAGGCGGTCTCGTTCGTCCGCGCCGACCGCGTGCCGCAGATGGCGGGCGCCGAGGAGGTGGTCGCCGCGGCGGAGCGCGGCTCGGCCGAGCTCGCCGGGCTCGTGCTCAACATGCACGGCTGGGAGCGGCTCGCCGCCACGACGGTCGACCGTGTCGACTGCACACTCGCCGCGACGGAGACGTTCAACCGGCGCAACGGCAACGCGTCGCTCGACGAGGCGGTCGAGCGCGTGAACGCGGTACTCGCCGCCGCCGACCGGCCGGCGACCGTCACGGTGTCTTGTGCATGGGGCTGTCCGTTCGAAGGCGAGGTCGACCCGGCGGCGGTCGCGGCGCTCTGCGAGCGGCTCGAAGGCCCGGGTGAGCTCGTCCTCGCCGACACGATCGGCGTCGCGACGCCGCTTCGCGTGCGTCGGCTCGTCGAGCGCGTGTCGATCCTCGGGCCGCCGATGGGGGCGCACCTGCACGACACGCGCCATACGGGCTACGGCTGCGCGTGGGCCGCCCTGGAGGCGGGCGCCTCGATCCTCGATGCGTCGGTGGGCGGGCTCGGCGGCTGCCCGTTCTCGCCGAACGCGACCGGGAACATCGCGACGGAGGATCTCGTCTGGCAGCTCGAGCGCGACGGGGTCTCGACCGGGATCGACGTCGACGCGCTGGTTGCGACCGCCCGCGGGCTCGAGCGGCTACTCGGTCACCGGCTGGACGGCGCGGTGCACCGCGCCGCCGACTGGCCGCCTGCCTACGACACGTAGACGCGCACGGGGTTGCCGCGCAGCTTCGTCTCGCGCTCGAGGACGGCGCCGAGCCGTGCGGCGACGGAGATCGAGCGCGCGTTCTCGGGATGGATCAGGTGCACGACCCGCTCGGGGCCGAGCGGGCGCAGCGCAAGCGCGGCCTCGGTCGCGTAGCCGTGGCCCCAGTGCTCCTTGCGGATCGACCAGCCCAGCTCGAGCTCGTCGCCCCAGGGCAGTGCCCGTCGCACGAAGCCGACCCAGCCGACGACGTCGTCGCCGGCGAGCGCGGTGTACATCCCGATCGTCCCGTCGTGCTGCGCGGCCCAGCGGTCGAGCAGCGCGGCCGCCTCTGGGCGCGTGTGCGCCCGGGGCACGATCAGGTACTGCGTCGCCTCGTCGTCGCCGAGGAACGTGGCGAAGAGATCGAGGTCTTCGTGGTGGACGGGCCGGTAGCGCAGCCGCGCACTCCGGAGCTCGTGGACGTCGGTCACGGGCAGGGCGCGGAGTGGCTCTCGACGCGGTGGACGTCGTTCGGAACGAGGCCGATGAGCAGTGCGAGCATCGCGCCTACGCTACCTCGGTGAATCGACTCGCACACGAGACGTCGCCGTACCTGCTCCAGCACGCCGGGAACCCGGTCGACTGGTACCCGTGGGGCGACGAGGCGTTCGCGCGGGCGCGGGTCGAGGACCGTCCGATCCTGCTCTCGATCGGCTACTCCGCGTGCCACTGGTGCCACGTGATGGAGCGTGAGTCGTTCGAGGATCCACTCACTGCGCGCGTGATGAACGAGCGCTTCGTCAGCGTCAAGGTCGACCGCGAGGAGCGGCCCGACGTCGACTCGCTCTACATGGACGCGGTCGTCTCGCTGACCGGGCAGGGAGGCTGGCCGATGACGGTGTTCCTGACGCCGGCGGGGGAGCCGTTCTTCGGCGGCACGTACTTCCCACCGGAGCCGCGCCACGGCCTGCCCGCGTTCCGCCAGGTGCTGCTCGCCGTCGCCGAGGCCTGGGAGGACCGCCGCGACGAGGTGGCGGAGACGAGCGCGAACCTGGCGGAGCACATCCGCGCCGGGGCGCGGCTCACGCCTTCGGCCGAGCCGTTGACCGGCGACCTGCTCGACGAGGCCGATCGCAACCTCACCGTCGCGTTCGATGCGACCTGGGGCGGCTGGGGTCATGCACCGAAGTTCCCGCCCGCAAGCGTGCTCGAGTTTCTCCTGCGCCGCGGCGACGAGGAGCGGGTGCGCCGCACGCTCGACGGCATGGCGGCGGGCGGCATGTACGACCTCGTCGGCGGCGGCTTCCACCGCTACTCGGTCGACGCGCGCTGGCTCGTGCCGCACTTCGAGAAGATGCTCTACGACAACGCGCTGCTCGCACCCGTCTACCTGCACGCCGCGCGCCGTTTCGGCGACGAGCGCTACCGGCGGATCGCCGAGGCGACGCTCGACTACGTGGAGCGCGAGCTGGCACTCGAGGGCGGCGGCTTCGCCTCCGCCCAGGACGCCGACACGGACGGCGTCGAGGGTCTCACGTTCACCTGGGCTCCCGG
The DNA here is from genome assembly GCA_963840365.1 of uncultured Thermoleophilia bacterium. Taxonomy (GTDB): domain Bacteria; phylum Actinomycetota; class Thermoleophilia; order Gaiellales; family Gaiellaceae; genus PALSA-600. The sequence goes on from CAWIYQ010000002.1 coordinate 121,864, forward strand.
CGAGGGCGCGCCCGACGAGCTGCTCCAGCCGTTCGAGGACGGGCGGTTCGTGCTCCGCGGCGAGCTCGACGAGGAAACTCGCGCCCGGTTGTTCGCGCTACGGATGGAGCGGCCGAAGCCGTTGCGGGACGACAAGGCGATCGCCTCGTGGAACGGCCTGCTGCTGGCGGCGCTCGCGCAGGCGGGCCGGGTCGACACCGGCACGGCGCTCGCGCGCTTCCTGCTCGGCCCGCTCTCGAGCGCCGACGGCCGGCTGCACCGGACGTGGCGTGACGGCGTCGCAAAGGGAACGGGCTACCTCGAGGACTACGCCGACGTCGCGTACGGCCTGCAGGAGCTGCACGTCGCAACGGGTGACCCGCAGTGGCTGCTCGAGGCGCATCGGCTCGCGGTCACCGCCGTCGCGCTCTTCGCCGACGACGAGAGCGGCGGCTTCTTCCAGACACCCGTAGACGGAGAGCGCCTCGTCGCCCGCAAGAAGGAGCTCGACGACCACCCGACGCCGAGCGGGAACGCGATGCTCGCCTACGTGCTCCTGCGGCTCGCGCGCATCTGGGGCGACGACGAGCTCGAGCGGCGCGGCGTCTCGGTGCTGCGCCTCGTTCGCGACCGTGTCACGCGGGCCCCGACGTCGTTCGGCTGGGTGCTCGTCGCGCTCGACCAGCACCTCGCACCGCATCGCGAAGTGGCGATCGCCGGCGACCCATGCGCACCGGTCGCGCGCGCAGCGCTCGCCGCAGCTGCGCCCACCGACGTGGTCGCCTTCGGCCCCGCGGAGGGTGTGCCGTTGCTCGCGGGCCGCGGCCTCGTCGACGGGCGCACCGCGGTGTACGCCTGCGAACGCTTCGCCTGTCGGGCGCCGGCGACGACGCCCGACGAGCTCTAGCCTCTAGCTCTGCACGACCTGCGTCTCTTCGACCTCGCGCTGCTCTGCTGCCGTCGGCGCGTCGGCAGCGACCGGATCGACCGGCTGCTCGACCACGACTGCGGCGGGCGCAGGCTCGGCGACCAGGCCGAGCGCGTAGCCGACGGCGAACGCGAGCACGCCGGCCCACGTGCCGACATCGCGCACGAGGTCGTCCACGCCGATGTCGCCGGACCACGCGAGGACATGGTTACGCGTCCACGACGCGTCGGGCTGGAGCGCGAGGAGCACCCAGCCTGCCACGACGAGGACGGGCAGAAACACGAACGCGAAAAACGCGCGCGGGTCACCGGCCCGCCCGCGGAGCTGCGCGAGCCCGACCGCGAGCCCGGCCGCGCCGACGAGCAGGATTGCCTCCCAGTAGCCGGTGTTCGAGTCGCGCGCCGGCCGGGCGGCGACCCAGAGCAGGCACCCTGCCGCGCCCATCGCCACCAGCGTCATCGTGGCGCGTGTCCAACCTCGGGCATACGTCATTCGTCGACCTCCTTTTGCAGGAGAACGCACGAGCGGGCGCTAGAGTCACGCTCGATGGCGCTCCTCTCGATCCGGAACGTCACGCGGCGCTTCGGCGGCATCGTCGCGATCGACGACGTGTCGCTCGAGGTCGAGCAGGGGCGCATCGTGGGCCTGATCGGCCCGAACGGCGCCGGGAAGACGACGCTCTTCAACGTCGTCACGCGCCTGTACCGGCCCGACTCGGGCGAGCTCGAGCTCGAAGGGCGGAGCCTGCTGCGCACGCCGCCGCACCGGATCGTCCGCCGCGGCATCGCGCGGACATTCCAGAACGTCGAGCTCTTCCGCACGATGACCGTGCTCGACAACGTGCTGGTCGGAGCGCACACGCGCACGCGCCCGTTCGCAAGCAGCGCGGCGAACCAGCGCGCGCTCGAGGTGATCGACTACGTCGGCATCGCGTCGGTCGCGCACCGGCCGGTGGCGGGGTTGCCGTTCGGGACGCTGAAGCGCGTCGAGCTCGCCCGGGCGCTCGTCGCGCGGCCGCGTCTCTTGCTGCTCGACGAGCCGGCCGGCGGGCTGAACCACGAGGAGGTCTCCGCGCTCGGCGACTTCATCCGCCGCCTGCGAGTCGACTTCGACCTGACGGTGCTGCTGGTGGAGCACCACATGGGCCTCGTCATGGGGCTCGCCGAGCACATCCACGTGCTCGACTTCGGGCGCATGATCGCCGAGGGGACGCCGGAGGAGATCCAGCGCGACCCGGCGGTGATCGAGGCGTACCTGGGTGCCGAGTCGACCGCGGCGTGACGCTCCTCGAGCTGCGCGATCTCCACGCGCGCTACGGCGAGGAGCCGGCGCTGCACGCGGTCTCGCTGACGGTCGACGAAGGGGAGCTGGTGGTGCTCCGCGGCAACGCGGGCTCCGGCAAGACGACGCTGCTCCGCGCGATCTCCGGCACGGTGCGCACCCACGGCACAGTGCTCCTCGACGGCGAGCGCGTCGTTCCGCACACGCCGGAGCACCTGGCGCGCGAGGGGGTTGCGCACGTCACGGCCGACCGCGGGACGTTTGCGCCGCTGTCGGTGCTCGACAACCTTCGTGTCGGCGGCTGGGTGCGCGGCGGCACGTCGGCGCGCGATCTTGCGAGGGTGTTCGAGCTCTACCCGGAGCTGTACGAGCACCGCGGCGTGCGCGCCGGGTCGCTCGCCGGCGACGAGCAGGAGCTCCTCGCCCTCGGCCGAGCGGTGATGGCGCATCCGCGGCTCGTGCTCGTCGACGACCCGTCTGAGGGGATGCACGAGCGGCTGCGCGAGCTGAACGAGCGTGGGACGGCGATCCTCGTCGCGACGCGCGGCGAGGCGCCCGCAGGGGGCCGCTGCTACGTGATCGAGGCAGGCATCGCCCGTCTCGTAGCGTGAGCGTAGGCTTGACGGAGCTCAGCAGGAGCGGAGGTACCGGCTTCGCCGGTGCCGTAGCGGGATTCATTGGGCAGCCGAAGGCTGCCCAATGAGCGGGCTCGGCGCGCAGATCGCCGACGGGCTCGCGGCGGGAGTCGTCTACGGGCTGCTCGCGCTCGGGATCGTGCTCGTCCACCGGGCATCGGGCGTCGTCAACGTCGCGCAGGGCGCGTTCGCGACCCTCTCGGCCTTCGTCTGCTCGAGCCTCGTGCTGCACGGCTGGGCGTTCTGGCCCGCCGTCGGCGCGACCGTCGTCCTCTCGTTCGCCGGCGGAGCGGCCGTGCACGCGGTGCTCGTCCGCCCGCTGCAGGACGGGCCGCTTCTGAGGGCGACCCTGCTCACGGCCGGCCTGCTGCTCACCGTCGACGGCCTCGACGCGTGGATCTGGGGCACGTCGTCGCGGCCGTTCCCCCAGCCGTTCGCCGCGGGGTCGGTCTCGATCGTCGGGGTCGCGGTTGGACGGCGCGAAGTCGGTGCCGCCCTGGTCGGCCTCGGCGCCGCCCTGCTCCTCGGCGTCGTGCTGCGCAGCCGGATCGGGCTCGGGCTGCGGGCGGCAGCGGCCAACCCGGTCGCGGCGCGCTATTCAGGCATCCACGTCGTCCGGTTCACGATGACGGCGTGGGGCATTGCGGGCGCGCTCGGCGCCGTTGCGGGCACGATCGCGGCGCCGCTTTTCGGGCTGCGGCCGTCGATGCTTCATCTCGGCCTCCTGTACGCGCTCGCGGCCGCGGTCGTCGCAGGGCTCGACGCGACCACCCTCGCCGTCCCCGCCGGGCTCGGGCTCGGCGTCGCCCTCGAGCTCGTCGGCCGCCACGTCCACTGGCTCCACGGCGGCATCCGCCCCCTGACGGGGCTCGCCGTGCTCGCCACGGCGCTCCTTGCGAGGCGCGCATGAAGCTCCGTCGCGTGGCCGGAGCGGCGGTCGTGCTCCTGCTCGCCGCCCTGCCGCTCGTGCTCTCCCGCGCGCACACGGCTCGCCTCGCCGAGACGGCGGCGTACGTGATCGTTCTCGTGGGGCTCGACCTGCTCGTCGTCGGAGCGGGCCGCGTCTCGCTCGGCCAGGGTGCCTTCATGGCGGCCGGGGGCTACACCGTCGCGCTGCTCGCGGCGCGGGAAGGAGTGCCGGCGCTCGCGACGCTGCCGGCTGCAGCAGCCGCAGGTGCGGGGGTGGGCGTGCTCGCGGCGCTCCCGGTCGTGCGGCGGCCCGGCCGGTATCTCGCGCTGCCGACGCTGGGCCTCGCGCTCGCCCTGCCGCCGGTCCTCGCCGGTTACGCGCCCGTCGTCGTGCCGCACACGCCGGGCGTGGCGGCGGTCTACGCCGTCGCCTGGGTGCTGGCCGCGTGCGTGCTTGCCGCCGCGCCTGCGGCCCGCGGGCGGCTGCCGGTCCTCGCCGTCGACGCCTGCTCCGCCGCGTGCGCGGGCGCGGGCGGCGGCCTCGTCGTGCTGCTGCTCGGGCGGGCGGCGCCGGCAACGTTCCCGCTGCATCTCTCGCTGCTTCTCGTCGCCGCGGGAGCACTCGGGCTGTATGCGCCGCTTCGGCCGGCCGCGGTGCTCGGCGCGTTCGCCGTCGAGTACGTGCCCGACCTGGTCGGGATCGAGCGGACGGGCCGGGCGCCCGCGACCACCGCTTTCGGCGTCGCGCTCGTCCTGCTGATGCTGCTCTCACCGCTTGCGCTCGCGGCTGCGCGCCGCCGCCGCCGTAGAGAACCCGAACCGGAATGAAGTCTGCGCCGCCTGGTCGCGACGAGCGTCATTCCGGCTCGGGTTCTTGAAGGAAGCTGCACGGCGAGCGCGAATGGTCCGGGTCCGTGCGCCGTCTCGCGCTCATTGCCGTCGCGGCCGCGCTCGTGCTGCCCGCGGCTGCCCATGGGGCCGTCAACCCGCAGATCGCCGGGTTGCAGGTCGCCCTGCGCGCGCACGGGCTCTACCTGGCGCAGATCGACGGCGTCTCCGGCCCCCGGACGGCGGCGGCGATCCATCGCTTCCAGCGCGAGCACGGGCTGCCGGTCGGCTACGCGAACACCCGCACGCGGATCGCCCTCGGCCCGCTCGGCCGCCCGCTCTTCGGCTCGCGCGTCCTGCGGCGCGGCGATTTCGGGCTCGACGTCTCGGTGCTGCAGTTCCTGCTCACGCGCCGCGGCTTCTACTCGGGGGCGCTCGACGGCTACCTCGGCGTCGAGACGGCCCGAGCGCTCGAGCGCTATCAAAAGGCGCTCGACCTGCACGCGGACGCCGTGCTCGGCCCGCGCACGCTGGCGGTGATCGTGCGGCGTGACGAGGTCCCCGTCAGTCCCCACTCGACCGCGTCGCCGCCGACCCGGACGGTCGTCTCGCTGCAGGTGCACATCGTCAAGGAGGGCGACACGCTGAGCGCGATCGCGGCCTCCGTGCACACGACGATCGCGCGGATCGCCTCGCTGAACCACATCGACCCCGCGCGGCCGATCGTGATCGGCCAGCGACTCCGCGTTCCCACGGTCTCGGTCGCGGCGTCGCTCGCCGCCTCGCGGGCGGACGTGCGCGCGCTGCTCGACTCGTGGTCGGGGCGGCTCGGCGTCGACCCGCATCTCGTGCGCGCGCTCGCGTGGATGGAGTCGGGCTACCAGACCCGGATCGTCTCGAACGCCGGTGCGCGCGGCGTGCTGCAGACACTGCCGACCACCCGCTCCTACGTCGAGACGGTGCTCGTCGGCCATCCGGTCGGCCGGACGGTGAGCGGCGACATCGAGGTCGGCGTGCTCTACCTGCGGCATCTGCTGCAGGTGTTCGACGGGAACGAGCGGCTCGCGCTCGCCGGCTGGTACCAGGGCGAGCGGGCCGTTCGCGCGCGCGGCCTCTACCAGGAGACGAAGCCGTTCGTGACCGACGTGCTGGCCCTGCGCGCCCGCATGTGACGCACTAGCTTTCGAGCGCGAGCAGGTCGTCGACGGTCTCGCGCCGGCGGATCAGGCGCGCCTCGCCCCCCGAGACGAGGACGGCCGCCGGGCGCGGCACCGCGTTGTAGCTCGACGACATCGCCAGCGTGTAGGCGCCGGTCACCGGCACCGCGAGCACGTCCCCGCGCTGCGGCTCCGGCAGCTCGACCCGCTCGATCAGCACGTCGCCCGACTCGCAGTGCTTGCCTGCGACCGCATAGGCGCCCGCCGCGGCCTCGTCCGCCCTCGTCGCGAGCAGGGCCGTGTAGCGCGCGTTGTACAGCGCCGGCCGCGGGTTGTCGGACATACCGCCGTCGACGGTCACGTACGTGGTCGCCGCGCTCGCCCGCTTGACGCCCCCGACGGTGTAGAGCGTCACGCCCGCGCGCGAGACGAGCGACCGGCCGGGCTCGAGCACGATCTGCGGCGCCGGTAGGCCGTGGAGGTCCCAGGCGCGCCGTAGCTCGGCGGTGAGCCCGCCGACGAACTCGCCGATCCCGAACGACGGCTCCTCGAGGACGTGACGCACGCCGAGGCCGCCGCCCAGGTCGACCGTGCGCGGCGCCCAGCCGAGCTCGGCGTGGAGGCGCGCCGCGAACTGCGCCACCCAGTCGGCGGTCATCAGCGAGGCGCCGAAGTGCTGGAGCTGCGAGCCGACGTGCACGTGCAGGCCCTCGGCCTCCGGCGCCCGCCGGACGGCCTCGACGGCGTCCTCGGGCAGAAGCCCGAACTTCGAGCCGTGGTGGGCCGTCTTCACCGCCTCGTGCGTGTCCGCCTCGATCCCGGGCGTCACGCGGATCAGGAACCGCGAGCCGCCCGCGGCCCGAACGCGGTCGAGCTCGTCGAGCGAGTCGAGGACGATCAGCGCGCCGGCCGCGACCGCGCGCTCGATCAGCGCATCCTCCTTGTTGTTGCCGTGGACGACCAGCCGCTCGCCGCCGATCCCGGCGCGCTCGGCGAAGGCGAGCTCGCCGAGCGTGGAGACGTCCGCACCGAGGCCCTCCTCGGCGAGCAGGCGCAACACGGCGACCGAGGGGAACGCCTTCGTCCCGAAGACGACGAACGCTCCGGGCGCGGCGTCGCGGTACGCGCGAGCCTGCGCCCGGATCGTCTCCTCGTCGTAGACGAGAAGCGGCGTGCCGAAGGAGCGCACGAGCTCCGTCGCGCCGAGGCCGCCGAGCTGCAGCTCGCCGTTCTCGACGCGCGCCCCGTCGGGCAGCAGGTCGGCCAGAGGATGGGTCACGTCGGGCATTGTGCGCGACGACATGCTGCAGTTGCTGGCCGACCTCGTGCTGCGCCGCCCCCGCGCGTTGCTCGCGGCGGCCTGTGTGGTCGGTGTGGTGGCGGCCGTCTTCGGCGTCTCGACGCCCGCGCACCTGCGGTCGAGCGACACGGACTTCCAGAACAAGAGCTCCGAGAGCTTCCGCACGCTGCAGCTGCTCGAGCGCTCACTCGGCGCCGAGCCCGGTCCGTCGATCCTCGTCGTCGGCACGCCCGCCCAGGCGGCCGAGGCGGCGGCAGCTCTGCGCCGGGAGCCGTCGATCGCGCGCGTGGTGCCGCAGGCGGCCGTGTCGGCCGACGGCCGCTACGTCCTCGTCACGGCGTCGTTCGCCGCCGACGCTGCGGACACGTCGGCGACCGCGAAGCGCCTGGCGAAGACGCTCCCCGGCGCGGTCGGGGGCACGGCCGTCGCGAACCAGGAGGTGACGACCGAATCAGAGCGCGACCTCGTGCGCTCGGAGCTGATCGCCTTCCCGCTGCTCCTGCTGCTCGCCCTGTGGGTCTTCCGCGGGCTGGTCGCTGCCCTGCTCCCGCTCGTCGCAGGCCTGCTCTCGATCGCGGGCACGCTCGCCCTTCTTCGGGTCGCGAACGCCGTCACGCCGATCTCGGTCTTCGCGCTCAACCTCGTCACGGGGGCAGGGCTCGGGCTCGCGATCGACTACAGCCTGCTGCTCGTCTCGCGTTTCCGTGAGGAGCTCACGCGCGGCGACGACGTGCCCGGAGCCGTCCGGACGACGGTCGCGACCGCCGGCCGGACGGTCGCCTTCAGCGCCGTCACGGTGGCGGCCGCGTTCGGCTCGCTGCTCGCCTTCCCGCTCGGCTTCCTGCACTCGATGGCGATCGGCGGCCTGATCGTCGCGCCGCTCGGAGGCCTCGTCGCGCTGCTCGTCGTGCCGGCTCTCTTCGCGGTGCTCGGCCGCCGGATCGACGCGCTCTCGCCCGCGGTCCTCCGCCGCTTCGCCGAGCGCGCCGCCCGCCCGGAGCACAAGGGCGGCTGGTACCGCTTCGCTCACTGGGTGATGCGCCGTGCCGGGCCGGTCGCGCTTGCCTCGGCCGCGCTCCTGATCCTCCTCGGGCTGCCCGCGCTCGGCATCCGCTTCACCGGCATCGACGCGCGGGTGCTGCCGTCGTCGGCGAGCGCCCGCCGGGCGACGGAGGCCCTACGGGCGCACTTCCCCGCGGGGACCGACTCGCCGATCGAGGTCGTCGTCAGCGGCGGCGGTGCCGACTCGGTCGTCCGGCGGATCCGGGCATTGCCCGGGGTGGAGGCGGTGTCGGCGCCGCGGACGCTCGCACCCGGCCTCGTCACGGCACAGGTGGTGCCGAAGGCCGACGCGATGGCGTCGAGCACGAAGGCACTCGTCCGCTCGATCCGCCGCCTTCCCGGGACGTCGGTGAGCGGACGGACAGCGTGGTTCATCGACACCTCCCAGACGCTGCTCCGGCGACTGCCCGTCGCGCTCGGGATTCTGGTCGCCTCGGTGCTCGTGCTGCTCTTCCTCGTCACCCGGTCGTTCGTGTTGCCGGTGAAGGCGGTGGTGATGAACGCGCTCGGCCTGTTCGCGGCGTTCGGGATCCTCGTCTACGTGTTTCAGGACGGGCGCCTCGAGGGGCTCTTCCGCTACGTGAGCGAGGGAGCGCTCGAGCTGACCCAGCCCGTCCTCCTTGCGGCGGTCGCGTTCGGGCTCGCGACCGACTACGGCGTCTTCCTGCTCTCCCGCATTCGCGAAGCGCACGACGCCGGGCTCCCGAATCGCGAGGCGGTCGCGCTCGGGCTCGAGCGCACCGGTCGCGTGATCACGGCGGCGGCGCTGCTCTTCTGCGTCGCGGTCGGCTCGTTCGCCACGTCGAGCGTGCTGATCGTGAAGGAGGTCGGCGTCGGGATCGCCCTGGCCGTCCTGATCGACGCGACCCTCGTGCGGGCGCTCCTCGTACCAAGCCTCATGGCGCTCCTCGGCGACTGGAACTGGTGGGCACCCCGCCGGTTCCGCCGCTAAGATTTAGGGGGATGGAGCGCATCCTTACGTAGGGCAGGAGGCAAACGCGGGTCAGGCCCGCGTCGGCTTCCCACGGCCTCTCGTTCGAGAGGCTTTTTCGTCTCTGGAGGAGATATCGCAGGTGGACGGGTACGACGCACACAGGATCGAGGAGCGGTGGCAGCGCGTCTGGGAGGACGAGCAGTCGTTCCACGTCGACGATCCCGCGCCCGGCGAGCGGCGCTTCTACCAGCTCGAGATGCTCCCGTACCCCTCGGGGCACCTGCACATGGGGCACGTCCTCAACTACACGATGGGCGACGTCGTCACGCACTTCCGGCGGCGCACCGGCTTCAAGGTGCTGCGCCCGATGGGCTGGGACTCGTTCGGGCTGCCCGCCGAGAACGCGGCGATCAAGGAGGGCGGCCATCCGCTCGAGATCACCGAGCGGAACATCGCCTCGATCACCAGGCAGATGCGCCGGATGGGATGGGCGATCGACTGGCAGCGCGAGGTGGCCGCGCACGAGCCGAGCTACTACCACTGGACGCAGTGGCTCTTCCTGAAGTTCCTGGAGCACGGTCTCGCCTACCGCAAGGAGGCGCCGGTCAACTGGTGCCCGTTCGACCAGACCGTGCTGGCGAACGAGCACGTCGTCGACGGCCGCTGCTGGCGCTGCGGCAACGTCGTCGAGGCGCGGAACATGGCGCAGTGGTTCTTCAAGATCACGGCCTACGCCGACCAGCTGCTCGCCGACCTCGACACGATCGACTGGCCCGAGCGCACGAAGAAGATCCAGACCGCCTGGATCGGGCGCTCCGAGGGCGCGGAGCTGCTCTTCCGCGTGCCGGAGCTCGACCTCGACATCCCCGTCTTCACGACGCGGCCCGACACGCTCTTCGGCGCGACGTTCTTCGTCGTCGCGCCGGAGTCGCCGCTCGTCGAGCGGCTCGTCGAGGGCACCGAGCACGAGGCGGAGGTGCTCGCCTATGCGCGCATCGCCGCCGCGCGTCCTACCGAGGAGCGCGAGCAGCGCGAGAAGACGGGCGTCTTCACCGGCCGTCACGTCGTCAACCCGGCGACCGGGGAGGAGATCCCGATCTGGGTCGCCGACTACGTGCTGATGGAGTACGGCACCGGCGCGATCATGGCGGTGCCGGCGCACGACGAGCGCGACGGCGAGTTCGCCCGCACGTACGAGCAGCCGATCGTGACGGTGATCGACGACGACGGCCGGCTCGTCAACTCCGCGCAGTTCGACGGCCTGCCCTGGCGCGACGCCGTGGGCGCGATCACGACGTGGCTCGGCGAGCACGCCCGCGGGAGGCCCGCGGTCAACTTCCGCCTACGCGACTGGAGCTTCTCACGACAGCGGTACTGGGGTGCGCCGATCCCCGTCGTCTACTGCGACGACTGCGGGATCGTGCCCGTGCCCGAGGACGAGCTGCCGGTGCTGCTCCCCGACGTGTCGGACTACCGGCCGAAGGGCCAGCCGCCGCTCGCCTCCAACGAGGAATTCATGAACGTGCCGTGCCCGCGCTGCGGCGGCCCCGGGCGGCGCGAGGCGGACACGATGGACACCTTCGTCGACTCCTCCTGGTACTTCCTGCGCTACACGGATCCGCACAACACGCATGCGCCGTTCGACCGGGCGATCGCCGACGCGTGGATGCCGATCGACCAGTACATCGGCGGCATCGATCACGCCAAGGGCCACCTGCTCTACTCGCGCTTCTTCTGCAAGGCGCTGAACGACTGGGGGCTGCTCGGCGTGCGCGAGCCCTTCCAGCGACTGTTCCACCAGGGCTGGGTGCGGCTGCACGGGAAGAAGATGTCGAAGTCGCTGAGCGGCGTCTCGCCCGACGAGCTGATCGACGAGTTCGGCGCCGATCCGATCCGCATCTACATCCTCTTCCAGGGGCCTGCCGACCAGGACATCGACTGGACGCCGGACGGCATCGAGGCGACCGTCCGCTTCCTGCGCCGGTTCTGGCGCGTCGTCTCGGATGCCGCGGCGAAGCCGGCCTCGCCGGCCGGCGTGTCGACGCCGCTCGCCCGGAAGGCGCACGAGACGATCCATCGCGTCACCGACGACATCGGGCGCCGGTTCGTCTTCAACACGCCGATCGCTGCGGTGATGGAGCTGATCAACGAGCTGTCGAAGGCGCCCGACGACCCGGCGGCGCGCTTCGCCGCCGAGACGGCGGTGTCGCTGTTGCAGCCCTACACGCCGCACGCGTGCGAGGAGCTGTGGGAGCTGTTGGGCGGCGAGGGCCGTCTGTGGGAGGCGCCCTGGCCCGTCGCCGACGAGTCGCTGCTCGCGAGCGAGACGATCGAGCTCGTGCTTCAGGTGAACGGGAAGGTGCGCGACCGCATCTCCGTGCCGGCCGGGCTTTCGGAGGAGGAGCTCGTAGCGCTGGCACGCGCCTCCGAGAAGGTGCAGGCGCACGTGGACGGCGCGGCCGAGCGCCGGGTCGTGGTCGTCCCGGACAAGCTCGTCAACATCGTCGTCTGAGCCGGCGTCGCGCGAGTCTAGAGGCGGGCGCGGAGGCGCTCGACGAACGCCGCGATCTCGTGCGCGTCCCCGTGCGGCGCATCCGGGAGACCGTCGACCTCCATCCAGCTGATTCCCGGCGGCACGCCCGGGTAGCGCGGGTACAGGTGCTGGTGGAAGTGCGGGACGCCCAAGCCGATCACGGCGACGTGAACGCGTTCGATCCCCTCGGCACGGAGTGCCGCGGCGATCGCGTGCGACGCCCGGGCGACCGACGCAACCTCGCGCTCGGTCAGGTCGCCGAGGTGGTCGACGTGGCGTCGTGTTGCGACCAGGCAATGGCCGAGATAGGGGGTGGGGTTCTCGGCAATGGGTGGCAGGTGAAATGCGAGAGCGTCGTCGTCGTTCCAGAGGAGACCGCCCGGAAGCTCGACCTCTCCGCTCACCTCCAGGCAGACGAGGCACTCGACGGGAGCGCGGCCTGTCACCGCGGGGCGACCGTGGTGCCGCCCCAGTCCTCGGGCGCGACGTCCTGCACGGTCTGGGTCAGCTCCCAGCGGTGGCCGCCGATGTCCTCGAGCACGGCCGACCGCTCCCCGTACTCCCAGGTCGTCAGCTCCTCGACGACGCGGGCGCCGCGATCTCGCGCTCGCTCGAACGCGGCGTCGACGTCCTCGACCCGCACCTTGATCAGGTGCGTCTCGCCGTCGCCGCGTGGTGCGGCCCGGTCGCCGCCGACGTCGGCGACGACGACGGCGCCGTCCGAGCCAACCCGCAGCTGGGCGCGATGGGCCTCGCCGATGCGCACGCGCTCTTCGAAGCCGAACGCCGCCTCGAGCCACGCGACGGCGGCGCGCACATCGGGGTAGACGAGGACCGGCGTCACGGTCGCCGGCGGCGCGGAGCGATTCGTCTGCATGCCGGGCACCCTACGCCGCGGTCGCTTGTGGATGCTTCGTCACGCATTCGTGACGAAGGCGTCTCCCACCTGTGACACCTCGTCCGGCAAGGTCGAGGCATGCCCGCGTTCTCATTCGGCCTCGGCTCCCGCCGCCTCGTCGCCGTCGGCCTGGCGGCAGTCGTCGTGGCGGTCGTCCTCTGGCAGCACGCCCACGCCGGAGGCGGCGCCGCCGCTCCCGTGCTGCGTGTCCAGCCGGTGGCCGGGGCGCGCCGTGCATCGGCATCGCGCGCATCGGCATCGCGCGCCTCTGCGTCGCTGCTCGTGGTGGACGTGGCCGGCGCCGTGCGGCGCGCCGGGCTCGTCCGGCTCCCTCCCGGCTCGCGCGTCGCCGACGCGGTCGCGCGCGCCGGGGGCTTCACGCGCTCCGCCGAGCGCGACGGCGTGAATCTCGCAGCGCCCGTCGCGGACGGGCAGCAGGTCGTCGTGCCGGCTCGCGGCGCGTCGGGCGCCGTCGCCGCCGGAGCCGGCGACGGGTCGGGCCCGGCCGCGCCGGTGTCGCTCAGCGCCGCGACCGCCGAGCAGCTCGACACGCTCCCGGGCGTCGGGCCGGTCACTGCCGAGAAGATCGTGCAGTACCGGACACAGCACGGCGCCTTCCACGCCGTCGACGAGCTCGACGCCATCCCGGGAATCGGCCCGGCGCGGATCGAGCAGCTGAAGGGGCTCGTCGTGCCATGACGCGCGTGCTGCCCGCGCAGGTCGTCCTCGGCGCGCTCGCCGCGGGCCTCTGCGCTGCGAACGCGGTGCGTCCGGGCGGGGCGGCGCTCGCGCTGCTCGCCCTGCCGCCGATCGCGGCGCTCGCGTCGCCGCGTTCCACGCCGGTCGTGGTCGCAGCCGCGGTTGCCTGCTCGATCGGCTGGTGGTGGGGGTCGGAGCGGCTCGACGCGCTCGACCGTACGGAGCTGGCCGCCGACGTCGGCCGGGCGGGCGACTTCGTGGTCGTCACCACGGCCGACGCGCGGCCCGCGACGTTCGTCCAGCGCCAGATGGCGCGGACCGTGTCGTTCGAGGGGAGGCGCCTCGGTGAACGGGTCGAGCTCGAGCTGCCGCTCGGCCGGCCGCCGCCTCAGGGCTCCCGCCTCGCCGTGCTCGCGCGCATCACGGCGCCCCGGGGGCCGTCGCACGGTTTCGACGAGCGCACGTGGCTGCGCCGCCAGGGCGTGCACGTGGTCCTTCGGGTCGACCGCTTCCGGGTCGTCGGGCGGCGTGGGGGAGTCGGCGGCGTAGCCGACCGGCTGAGGGCGTGGCTACGTCGCGCGTCGACGCCCGGACTCGCGGGCGATCGGCGTGCGCTCGTCGAGGGGATCGTGCTCGGCGACGACACCGGGCTCTCCGACAACCTGAAACAGGCCTTCCGGCGCTCCGGGCTCTATCACCTGCTCGCGGTCTCGGGCGAGAACGTCGTGCTGCTCGCCTCGGGGATGCTCGGGCTCGGGGTGCTGGCCGGGATCCCGCGGGCGTGGTCGCACGTCGCGGCGCTGGCCGCGATCGGCGCCTACGTGCTCGCGGTCGGCCCGCAGCCGTCGGTGATCCGGGCGGCTGTCTCGGGCAGCGCGGTTTCCGTCGCCTGGCTGCTCGGGCGCGAACGCGACGGCTGGCACGCGCTGCTTCTCGCGGCGGTGGCGCTGCTCGCCTGGAGCCCGTATGCGCTCTTCGACGCGGGCTTCCAGCTCTCGTTCGTCGCCGTCGCCGCGATCTTCGTGCTCGGGCGGCCGCTCGTCCGCGCCCTCGAGGGCTATCCGCTGCCGCGGCGGCTGCGCGGCCCCGTGGCGATCGCGATCGCGTGCAGCGTCGCGACGGCGCCGATCCTCTGGTTGCAGTTCGGCGCCGTGCCACTGCTCGGGGTGCTCGCGAACGTGCTCGTCGAGGCGGCGGTAGGCCCGCTGCTCGCGCTGTCGTTCGCCACGGCTCTCGTCGACATGGTCTCGCCCGGGCTGGCCGCGATGCTGGCCAGCCTCAACGGGCTCGTCGCCGCGTACGTGGCGGCGTGCGCCGACGCCGTCGGCGCGCTTCCGGTCGCCCAGGCGGGCGGGGCGTGGTCGGCGTTTGCCGCGGCCGGCGCCCTGCTCGCGGCGGCGCTCTTGCTCCGTTCGCTCCGTCGGCAGGTCGCATGAGCAGGGCGCCGCCTATGCTTCTCGCGTGGCCGACGAGCTGAAGCCCGTGTACCTGATTGCCGGCAGCGACCGGCCGAAGGTCGACCGCGCCGTCGCCCGGCTGCGCGCCCGCTTCGACGTGGATGCGACGGAGCTGCACGCCGCCGCCGAGACGACCGGCGAGGACGCCGTCGCCGCCTGCAACGCCCTCGGGCTCTTCGGCGCCGCGCGGCTCGTGCTCGTCGACGGGGTCGAGGCCTGGAAGGCACCGGATGCAAAAGCGATCGCGGCCTACCTCGCCGCGCCGACGCCGGACACGACGCTCGCGCTCGTCGGCGGTGAGCTGCGCAAGGACGCACCGCTCCTCAAGGCGGTCGGGGGGCATGGCGACGTGCTCGTCTGGGACGTCTCGACCAAGGCGGTGCCGCGCTGGCTCGCGGAGCAGTTCAAGCTGCACGGCGTTCGCGTCGAGCCTGAGGCATGCCGGCTCCTGGCGGAGCTCGTCGGCGACGACGCGTACGAGCTCGCCGGCGAGGTCGACAAGCTCGCAACGTGGGCCGACGGCGCGGAAGTGACCGAGGCGGACGTCGAGGCGCTCGTGGCGCCGCGCGCCGACTCCCCGCCGTGGAACCTCACCGACGCCTGGGGCGCCCGCGACGTTGCCGGCGTGCTGCGGGCAGCCGAGCGGACGCTCGACCGCACCGGCGATCCGCCGTCGCGCGCGATCCCCCGGCTCGTCGCGAGTCTCACCAAGCACGTGCGGAACGCGCGCGCGGCGCATCGGCTCGAGGCCGACGGAGCGACCGTCGCCGAGGCTGCCGCCGCGCTCGGCGTCAAGCCCTACCCGGCCCAGAAGCTCTACGCCCAGATTCGCAACTTCAGCGGCGAGGAGCTCGCGGCCGCGGTGATCAGGCTCTCCGAGCTCGATCACGCGCTGAAGGGCGGCTCACGGCTCGCAAACGAGCTCGAGCTGGAACGCGCGCTGGTCGAGATCACCGAGCCGGCGGCCAGCCGGGCCGCCGCGCTTCAGAGCGCGTCGCTCTAGGCGGCGTCGCTGCCGGTGCCGGCCGCGAGCTTCGCGGCCTGCGACTTCTTGCGAGCGCCGGCGTTTCTGTGCAGCGCGCCGCGGCTGACCGCGCGGTCGATCAGGCTGACGAGGTCGCGGTGCTCCTCGTCGATCTTCTCCGCATCGCCTGCCTCGACCGCAGTCGAAAGGCGCTTCGCGAGCGTCTTGATCGTCGAGCGGTAGCGCAGGTTCTCGAGTCGCTGCTCGGCGGCGGTCCGGACGCGCTTGCGCTGTTGCTTGATGTTCGGCATCCCAGAGGTGCCCACCGGGGGGCGGGCGCCCGCAGGGTACCAGAGTAACGTTGAGCTGCGTGACCGACGAGCCGCTCATCGCGCCTGCCGAGCCAAGCTCTGACGGGACGCGGCCAGCCGAAATGCCGCGTCGCCGCCTTGCGGTCTCGACTCTCATCTTCGGCCTTGCGACCGGCGCCTCCCGGATCCTCGGGCTCGTCCGCGAGATCATCGCCGCGACCGAGTTCGGCGTCGCCGGGAAGATCAACGCCTTCACGGTCGCCTTCCAGATACCGAACCTCGTGCGCGCGCTCGTCGCCGACGCCGCACTCTCCTCGGCCTTCGTGCCCGTCTTCAGCGAGCTGCTCGAGAAGGGCGAGCGCAAGCGCGCCTGGCGGGTCGCCTCGACGCTCTTCTGGCTGATGCTGCTCGGCCTGTCGGCGCTGACAGCGCTCTTCGTCCTCGTTGCGCCGCTTCTCATCCGCCCCTTCCACACGATCGACCCGAACCTGGCGGCGAATCTCGCGCGGATCCTCTTCCCGATCGTCGCGCTGCTCGGCGTCTCCGGGATCGTGGTCGGGATCCTGAACAGCTACGACCACTTCACCGTCCCGGCGCTCTCGCCGGTCGTCTGGAACCTCGCGATCATCGCCGGCCTGCTGCTCGGCGTCCCGAACGCCTCCTCGACGAACGCGAAGCTCTACATCTACGCGACGTCGATCCTGATCGCGACCGTCATCCAGGTGTTCCTGCCGTTCCCGTGGCTGCGCGGCCTCGACGGGCGCCTCGAGATCGTGCTCGACTGGCGCGACCCGGCGGTCCTCCGCGTGTTCAAGCTGATGATCCCCGTGACGCTCGGCCTGGGGCTGATCAACGTCAACGCGGTGATCGACACGTACTTCGCCTCGCGCTTCATCGACCCCACGATCTCCCCGAGCGCGATCCAGAAGGCGTTTCTCGTCTACATGCTGCCGCAGGGGATGTTCTCGGTCGCGATCGCGACGGTGCTCTTCCCGACCCTCTCGCGCTATGCCGCCCGCGGCGACCTGACCGGGTTCCGGAGCACCGTGTCGCTCGGGCTGCGCGGGATCGCGTTCCTGCTCGTCCCGGCGGCCGTCGTCAGCGCCGTGCTGGCGGAGCCGATCGTCCGCATCCTCTTCCAGCACGGCAAGTTCCTTCCCGACCAGACACCGATCGTGGCCGGAGCGCTCGCCGCCTTCAGCGCCGGGCTCGTCTTCAACGGCGCGATGCTGATGCTGAACCGCGCCTTCTTCAGCCTGCAGTCGAACTGGATCCCGACGCTGATCGCACTCGGCAACCTCGGGCTGAACGCACTGCTCGACTTCGCCTTCTACCGCTTCGGGACGTGGGGGATCCCGCTCTCGACGGCCGTCTGCAACATCGCCTCGACGGCGGCGCTCGTCGTCCTCCTGCACCGGCGCCTCGGCCGGCTCGACGACGGCGCGATCGTCTCGGCCGTCCTGCGCATCGCCGGCGCCTCCGCGCTCGTGGCCGTCGTCTCCTACGGCGTCTGGAAGCCGCTCGACTCGGCGCTCGGGCGGTCGCTCCCGGCCCAGTTCGTCTCGCTCGGGCTCGCGCTCCTCGCCGCCGGGACGGCGTACTGGGTGGGCTGTCGCGCGCTCCGGGTGCGCGAGTTGCAGTCGCTACTCTCCTTGCGGAGCCGCTCCTGAAGCGGCTGAGCGCACATGGACCAACAGCACATCCGCAACTTCTCGATCATCGCGCACATCGACCACGGCAAGTCGACGCTCGCCGATCGCATCCTCCAGCTCACCGACACGGTGTCGGCGCGCGAGATGCGCGACCAGCTGCTCGACTCGATGGAGCTCGAGCGCGAGCGCGGGATCACGATCAAGGCGCAGGCCGTCCGGGTGCAATGGAAGGGCCACGAGCTGAACCTGATCGACACGCCCGGCCACGTCGACTTCACGTACGAGGTGTCGCGGTCGCTGCAGGCGTGCGAGGGTGCGCTGCTCGTCGTCGACTCTGCACAGGGGATCGAGGCGCAGACGCTCGCGAACGCCTACCTCGCGATCGAGAACGACCTCGAGATCGTCCCGGTCGTGAACAAGATCGACCTGCCGCAGGCCGACCCCGACAGCGCCTCGGCCGAGGTGGCCGACCTGATCGGCGAGGACGCCGACCGGGTGCTGCGCATCTCGGCCAAGACGGGGCAGGGGGTGACGGACGTGCTCGACGCCGTCGTCGAGCGGATTCCCCCGCCGGCCGGCGATCCGGCCGCGGCTCCGCGCGCACTGATCTTCGACTCGTCGTACGACCAGTACCGCGGCGTCGTCGCGTTCGTGCGCGTCGTCGACGGCGTCTTCCACAGCCGCGAGCAGCTGCGCGCGATGGCGCTCGGGACGCGCTTCGAAGCGCACGAGATCGGCTTCATGTCGCCCGCGATGCGCCCGGTCGCAGAGCTGTCGGCGGGCGAGGTCGGCTACGTCGTGACCGGGCTCAAGGACGTCTCCGAGCTGCGCGTCGGCGACACGCTCACCGCCGAGGCCCGACCCGCCGCCGAGGCGCTCCCGGGCTACAAGGACGTGAAGCCGATGGTGTTCGCGGGCCTCTTCCCGACCGAGTCCGACGACTACCCCGAGCTTCGCGACGCGCTCGAGAAGCTGAAGCTGAACGACGCGGCGCTCTTCTACGAGCCCGAGACCTCGCAGGCACTCGGCTTCGGCTTCCGCTGCGGCTTCCTCGGCCTCCTGCACATGGAGATCGTCCGCGAGCGCCTCGAGCGGGAGTTCGACCTCGACCTGCTCGTGACGGCGCCGAACGTCGCCTACCGCGTGAAGCCGCTGAACGGCGAGTGGGTCGAGGTGCACACGCCTGCCGACCTGCCCGACGCATTCGACGAGGTCGAGGAGCCGTACATCAAGGCGTCGATCATCGTCCCGAAGGAGTTCGTCGGCACCGTGATGGAGCTGAACAACGATCGGCGCGGACGGTACGACCGCCTCGAGTACCTGTCGCCCGAGCGCGTGCATCTCACCTATGAGCTACCGCTCGCCGAGATCGTGCTCGACTACTACGACCAGCTGAAGTCGCGGACGCGCGGGTACGCGAGCTTCGACTACGACCTCGTGGGCTTCCGCCCCGGCGACCTGGCGCGGGTCGACATCCTCGTGGGGGGCGAGCCCGTCGACGCCCTCTCGTTGATCGTGCATCGCGACTTCGCCTACGAGCGCGGAAAGCAGCTCGTCGAGAAGCTGCGCAAGGAGATCCCGCGGCAGATGTTCGACGTCGCGATCCAGGCGGCGATCGGCGCGAGGATCATCGCGCGCGAGACCGTGAAGGCCCGGCGCAAGGACGTGCTCGCGAAGTGCTACGGCGGTGACATCTCGCGCAAGCGGAAGCTGCTCGAGAAGCAGAAGGCCGGCAAGAAGCGGATGAAGCAGGTCGGTGGGGTCGAGGTGCCGCAGGAGGCGTTCCTCGCCGTGCTCAACCTGAACGAGACCGCGAAGCGGTAGCGCCGACATGGGCGGGACGGTCGAGCACCTCTACGTCCATCTCCCGTTCTGCTCGTCGCGCTGCGGCTACTGCGACTTCGTCACGGTCGTCGGGCGGACGGGCGAGCACGGCCGCTACGTCGACGCGCTGCTCGACGAGCTCGAGCTCGAGCGCGGGCTGCTCGCTCCCGAGCTCGCGTCGGTCTACCTCGGCGGCGGCACGCCGACCCTGACCGAGCCCGCCGCGCTTGGTCGGCTGCTCGGTGCGCTGCCGCGGGCGGCGGAGGTGACGGTCGAGGCGAACCCCGAGACCGTCACCGCCGGGCTGGCGGCGCTGCTCGCGGAGCAGGGAGTCGACCGGGTCTCGCTCGGCGCGCAGACGTTCGAGCCGCGGCTCCTTGCGGTGCTCGAGCGGCGCGCCCGGCCGGAGGACGTGCGCCGGGCGGTCGGCCTGCTTCGGGCGGCCGGGATCGACAACGTCTCGCTCGACCTCGTCTACGGCATCCCCGGCCAGACCGCCGCCGATCTCGAGCACGACCTCGCCGCGGCGCTGGCTCTCGGTCCCGAGCACGTCTCGGCCTACGAGCTCGAGGCGAAGCCCGGCACCCGCTTCACGCACGCCCACGGAGCGGAGCTCGCCCGCCAGGGCGAGGCGATGGAGGGGTACTTCGAGCTCGTCGTCGACCGGCTGACGGGGGCCGGCTACCGCTGGTACGAGACGGCGAGCTTCTGCCGGCAGGACGGCGGCCGCGACCTGCGCGCGCTCCACAACCTCGGCTACTGGCTCGGCCACGACTACCTGGGTCTCGGAGTGGGTGCCGTCAGCACGGTCGGCGACCGGCGGTGGCGCAATGCGCCGTCCCTCCGCAGCTATCTCGACGCCCTCGAGCGCGGCGAGCGGCCGGCCCGCGAGCTCGAGGGCCTGGACGACGGCACCCGCGCGATCGAGCGGGTGATGCTCGGCCTGCGGCTCGACGAGCCGCTGGCCCTCGCCGGGCTCGAGCAGGCGGTGGACGACGCGGCGCTCGACCGGCTGGCCGCAGCCGGCCTCGCCGTCCGAGAGCACGGGACGCTCGCGCTCACCCGACGCGGCCGGTTTCTCGGCGGCGGCGTGACCGCCGAGCTCCTGTCATCCCGGTAGCAGTGTCCCGGTAGCCGCCTACCATGATCTCTATGACCGTCCCGCTCACCGAGCGCCAGCGCGCGCTGCTTCGCCTCGTCGTCGAGGAGTACGTCGCGACCGGGCAGCCGCTCGGGTCGCGCACGCTCGTCGAGCGCGCCGCGCTCGGCGTCTCGCCCTCGACCGCGCGCGCCGACCTGGCCGAGCTCGAGCGGCTCGGGTTGCTCACGCATCCACACACCTCCGCGGGGCGCGTGCCGACCGAGTCGGGCTACCGCGCCTACGTCGACGAGCTGCTCGCCCGCGACGAGCCGCGCCCCGACAGCCTCGGCCTCGGCCTGCACGTGGAACGCGCGCGGGTCGACGAGGCGCTGCAGGCGACGACCGAGGCGCTCTCGCACGTCTCCCGCCTGCTCGCGCTCGTCTCGGCGCCGCCGCTGCACGCGGCGACGGTGCGCGACGTGCGGGTGCTGCTGCTGCAGCCGGAGGTCGTGATGGTGGTCGTCGTCATGTCGAGCGGGACCGTGACCAGCCTTCGCTACTCGTTCCCCGAGCCTGTCGACCCCGGCCTCGTCGCGTGGGCGGGCGACTATCTGACAGAGCGGCTCGTCGGCGCGCGGCCCGGCTCGCGCGCCGTCAGGCAGGTGTTCGACGAGCCCGGTCTCGGGCCGCGCGAGGCCGCGTTCCTGCTCGTGCTCCGCGGAGCGTTCGACCACGCGGCCGAGGAGGAGCGCGAGCTGTACATCGGCGGGACTGCCGGCCTGCTCGACGAGATGCGCTCCGAGGAGATCGGTGCCTACCGGAGCCTGATGGAGGCGCTCGAGAAGCGCGCCGCCCTGCTCGACGTGCTCGCCCAGCGGCTCGACCCGCGGCGGCCGTTCGCGCGCGTCGGCGAGGAGCTCGAGCAGCCCGGCCTGCGCGAGCTTGCCCTCGTGGGCGCGCCGTACGGGCTCTCGCACCGCACGCTCGGCGCGGTGAGCCTGCTCGGGCCGCTGCGCATGGACTACGAGAAGGCGCTGCGCTCGGTGCGCTCGGCTGCACACGAGCTGTCGCGCTTCGTCGAAGACGTGTACACGGACGACTGATGGCCGCCACCGATCACGACTACTACGAGCTGCTCGGGGTCGCGCGCGACGCCGACGACGCGGCGATCAAGAAGGCGTTCCGGCGCCTCGCGCGCGAGCTCCATCCCGACGTCTCCGAGCATCCCGAGGCCGAGGCCCGCTTCCGCGAAGTGACCGAGGCATACGAAGTGCTCTCGAACTCGGAGACGCGTGCCCTCTACGACCGCTACGGCCACGCCGGCCTGCGGAGCGGCGGCTTCCAGCCGACACATTTCGACCTCGGCGGCCTCGGCGACCTGTTCGCGGCGTTCTTCGGCGACGACGTCTTCGGCGCGGCCGGACGCTCGGGCGGGAGGCGGCGCGGGGCGGACGTCGGGGCCGAGGTCGAGATCGAGCTCGCCGACGCGGCGCGGGGCACGAAGGTCGCCGTGCCGTTCGAGATCGCGGTGCCCTGCACGGTCTGCGGCGGTGACGGCGTCGAGCCCGGGACGCAGCCGTTGCGCTGCGACCGCTGCGAAGGCACCGGGCAGCTGCACCAGGTCTCCCGCAGCGTCTTCGGCGAGTTCGTCCGGACGCAGCAGTGCCCGCAGTGCCGCGGCCGGGGCGTCGTGATCGAGCATCCGTGCCATGAGTGCAAGGGCGCGGGCCAGGTGCTCGACCGGCGCGAGCTCGAGGTCGAGGTGCCGGCGGGTATTCACGACGGCCAGCGCATCCGCCTCACCGGCGAGGGGCACGCCGGTGCCGGCGGCGGCCGGGCGGGCGACGTGTACGTGCTCGTGCGCGTGCGGCCCGACCCGCGCTTCGTCCGTGAGGGCAACGACGTCTTCTCGCAGGTCGACCTGACGATGGTCGAGGCGGCGCTCGGCACGACGAAGACCGTCGAGACGCTCGACGGGTCGATCGAGCTCGAGCTCGATCCCGGCACCCAGCCGGGCGAGGTGAGGGTGCTGCGCGGCAAGGGGATGCCCGTCCTGCAGGGCTTCGGCCGGGGCGACCAGCGGGTGCTGGTCAACGTCACGGTGCCGCGGCACCTCGACGAGGAGCAGCGCCGCCTGCTCGAGGAGTTCGAGTCGCGCAGCGACGAGGGCACCTACCGCCACGACGAGTCGTTCTTCGAGAAGCTGAAGAGCGCGTTCCGCTGAGCACGCTGCGTCGCGTCGCGATCGAGGTCGAGCCCGCGCGCCTGGAGGAGGCGCGTGCGACGATGATCGAGCTCTTCCCTGAGGGGTTCGAGGAGGTCGACCGCCCGCAGGGCGTCGAGCTCGCCGCGTACACCGACTCGGCGGGCGAGGAGCGGCTGTGGGCGTTCTTCGGCGGTGCACGCGGTGCCGACGTCGAGGGCGGCTGGGAGGAGAAATGGCGTGCCTTCCACCGACCGGTGCGCGTCGGCAGGCTCTGGGTCGGCCCGCCGTGGGAGGAGCCCGATCCCGGCGCGCTCGCGATCGTCGTCGACCCCGGGCGTGCCTTCGGCACCGGTTCCCACCCGACGACCCGGCTCTGCCTCGAGTCACTCCAGGAGCTCGCGCCGGGGTCGCTGCTCGACGTCGGCTGTGGCTCCGGCGTGCTCGCGATCGCCGCCGTGCTGCTCGGGCACGGCCCGGTCGTTGCGGTCGACGTCGAGCCGCCGGCGGTCGAGGCGACACGCGAGAACGCCGCGCGCAACGGCGTCGAGATCGACGCCCGACTCGTCGCGCCCGACGACCTGCTTCCGGCCGCCGCGGCGGCCGTCGCGAACATCTCGTTCGCCGCCGTCCTCGGGCTGCCGGGCCGCCTCGACGTGGACCTCCTCGTCACGTCGGGGTACCTGGTCCCCGACGAGCCGCGGCTCGCCGGCTACCGGCACGAGCGGCGCCTGACGCTCGACGGCTGGGCCGCCGACGTCCACCGGCGCGACCGGTAGCCGAATACGATTCCGGCGTGGCGAGCTTCCGCGTCGACTTCCTCGGCTGCAAGGTCTCGCATGCCGACGTGCACGAGGTGCGCGAGGCGCTCCTCGCCGACGGGCACCGCGAGGAGCCCGGCGCCGTCGCCGACGTGGCGGTGATCAGCACCTGCTGCGTCACGAACGAGGCGCTCGCGAAGAGCCGCAAGGCGGCCGCCCGGGCGGCCCGCACGCATGGCCGCGTCTACGTCACCGGGTGCGGCGCCAACCTGGCCGGCGGCGCGTTCGCCGGCCTGCCCGAGAACGTCACGGTCGTCGCGAGGCCGAGCGAGCAGACGGCGGCCTGGGTGGCCGGCGACGTCGGCGCGATCGGCTGCGTCCAGGCGGAGGCGCGTCTCGATCGTGTCCGGGCGTTCGTGAAGATCCAGGACGGCTGCTCGTTCTCGTGCAACTTCTGCGTCATCCCGCTCGTGCGCGGCGCCTCGCGCAGCCGCAGCGCCGCCGCGGTGCTCGACGAGGTTCGCCGCCGCGTCGACCAGGGCCACCGCGAGGTCGTGCTCACCGGCATCAACCTCGGCTGTTTCCGCGACCGCGCCGTCGGCTACGACCTGCCGCGGCTCGTCCGGGAGATCGGTGCGACACGGGGCCTCGAGCGGCTGCGGCTCTCGTCGATCGAGATCAACCACGTCTCGCCGGCGCTCGTCGCGGCGATCCGCGAGACGCCGGTCGTGAGCCGCCACCTGCACGTGCCGCTCCAGTCGGGCGACGACGCGGTGCTGCGCGCGATGGGCCGCCGCTACACGGTCGCCACCTACCTCCGCCGCCTCGCCCCGCTCGCCGGCGAGCTCAACCTGACGAGCGATGTGATCGTCGGCTTCCCGTCCGAGGACGACGCCGCCTTCGAGCGGACGCTTGCAGACGGTCGAGCGGGCCGGTCTGACGAAGGTGCACGTCTTCCCGTACTCGCCGCGGCCGGGCACCGTCACCGCAGCCGACGACCGCGTGCCGCCGCAGGTGAAGAAGGAGCGCTCCGCGCGCCTGCGCGCGCTCTCGCACGAGCTCTGCCTGCGCCGCTGGCACGCCAAGCAGGAGGACGTGGTCCTCGTCGACCGGCCGGGGCGCGGGTACGGCGACGACTACACGCCGTGGCTCGTCGACGCCCCCATCGGCGAGCTCGTCCGTGTGCGCGCCGAGCGTGTCACCGAGGAGGGGATCCTTGCCCGCGCGGCGTGACGGCTGTCTCTTCTGCTCGCTCGTCGAGGACGGCGAACCACGTCCATCGCGCCGACGGGTTCGTGGCGATCGAGGACGTCAACCCGCAGGCGCCCGTGCATGTGCTCGTCCTGCCGGAGCACCACGTCGACACGTTCCGCGACATCGCCGAGTTCGACGCCGACGAGACGAAACGGATGCTCGAGTTCGTCGCGGAGACCGCGAAACGCGTAGGCTTGACCGACTACCGCGTGGTCGTCAACGTAGGCCCCGGAGGCGGCCAGACGATCTACCACCTGCACTGGCACATCCTCGGTGGAACGAAGCTGGAGGAGCGGTTGTGAGCTTGATCACGGAGCTGGAGCAGGAAGTCAAGGAGGCGATGCTCGCGCACGACGCGGAACGTCGCGACGCCTTGCGCCTGATCCTCGCCAGCCTCCGTTCCGCCGAGAAGGAGCTGCTGCGGCCGCTGTCCGGGGACGAAGAGCTGCAGGTGCTGCAGCGCGAGCGCAAGAAGCGGATCGAGGCGATCGAGGCGTTCGAGGGGGCAGGTCGGACCGCGCAGGCCGAGCGCGAGGAGCACGAGCTCGCGATCCTCGAGGAGTTCATGCCCGAGCCGCTCGACGAGGAGGAGCTCGAGCGGATCGTCGACGACGCGATCGCCGAGGTGAAGGCGACGAGCATGCGCGACATGGGGCGCGTGATGGCCGACGTGATGCCGCAGATCGCAGGGCGTGCGGACGGCTCGGCGGTGAGCCAGATCGTCCGCGAGAAGCTGGCCTAGCCGGCTTCGGTCGCGCGCGGTCGCGACGCGACGAAGTCCTGGGGACGGACGAGCACCGTCGCGAGGAGCGCCGCGACGGCCGCGACGCCTGCGCCGACGAGCAGGATGTCGTGCAGCGCGTGCACGAACGCGGCGCGACTCGCCGTCGCCTCGCCCTGCACGCCGCCCACCTTCGACGCGAAGATCGCCCCCAGCCCGGCTATGCCGGTCGCGATGCCGAGCTGTCGAAAGGTGTTGTTGATCCCGGACGCCATCCCGGCGCGCTCGACCTGCACCGTGGAGACTGCGGTCGTCGCGAGCGGCGCGTTCACGAAGCCGATGCCGATGCCGCCGATCAGGAAGCCGGGAAGCAGGACCGTCCAGCTCGAGGACGGCGTGACACGGCTCATCGACCACATGGCGATCGCGTTGAGCAGGAGACCGAAGCCGAGCAGGTAGCGAATGGGCACGCGGCCGGTCAATCGGCCGGCAGCGGGCGCGGCGAAGAACGAGATCAACGACAGCGGCAGGAAGCGCACGCCGGTCTGTACGGGCGAGAGCCCGAGAATGTCCTGCAAGTACAGGACGAGGTAGAGGAACATCGCGAACATCGATGCCGAGATCGAGAACGCGGTGATCTGGGCGCCGACAAACGCCGGGCGTCGGAACAGCGTCAGGTCGATCATCGAGGTCCCTTGCAGCGCCTGCGAGGCGACGAACGCGGCGAGCAGCACGGTTGCGGCTGCGAGCAGCGAGACGATGAACGTGCTCGACCACCCGTGACCGTTGCCCTCGATCAGCGCGAGGATCAGGGTGAAGAGCCCGCCGATCAGGGTCACGAGCCCGATCGGGTCGAGACGGCTGTGCTCCGGGTCGCTCGACTCGTGCAACTGCCTCATGCCGACGACGACCGCGAGCGCGCCGATCGGGATGTTGACGAGGAAGATCCAGCGCCACGAGAGCCACGAGGTCAGCATCCCGCCGGCGAGCGGGCCGACCGCCACGGCTGCCCCGATCACGGCCCCCCAGAGGCCGAAGGCCGTGCCGCGCTCGCGCCCGTGGAACTCCTGGGAAAGGAGCGCGAGGGCCGTGGCGAACATCATCGCCCCGCCGATCCCCTGCACGCCGCGGGCGATGATCAGGAAGAGGGAGTCGTACGAGGCGCCGCACGCCACCGACGCGGCGGTGAACAGCACGATCCCGAGCAGGAAGATCCGCTTGCGGCCGAAGAGATCGGCGAGCGAGCCGGCGGTCAGGACGAAGGTCGCGAGCGCGAGCGCGTACGCATCGACCACCCATTGGAGGTCCGAGAACGACGCCTTCAGAGCGTGCTGGATCGCGGGCAGGGCGACATTCACGATCGTGATGTCGAGCAGGAGCATGAAGGTCGCGATGCAGACCGCGACCAGCGTCCACCACTTCCTGGCCATCTCGGCAACCTACACTGCGACCGATGCAGCAAACCCTCGATGTCTCGAATGCCGTCGCCGCCGAGCTGGCGGGGATCTCCGACGGCGTGCTCGACGCGCTCAAGGAGCGCCTCGACTGCAGCGTGCGCCTGCGCGGCAACCAGCTGACGCTCGAGGGCGACGAGCAGCACGTCGCCGAGGCGCGGTCGGTGATCGACGAGCTGGTCGAGCTCGTCGAGGGCGGCCACCAGATCGGCGCGCACACGGTCGACGCGGTGCTCGGGACGATCGAGGCGGGTCAGGACGTCCGCGAGGTGTTCGACGCCGTCGTCTGGCGGCACCGCGGCAAGAAGATCGCGCCCAAGACGGTCGTCCAGAAGCGCTACGTCGACTCGATCCGGCGCAACACCGTCACCTTCGGGATCGGCCCGGCCGGCACCGGGAAGACCTACCTCGCGATGGCGCTCGCGGTCGCGGCGCTCCACGAGCGCGAGGTGGCGCGCATCATCCTGACCCGGCCGGCGGTCGAGGCGGGGGAGCGGCTCGGGTTCCTGCCGGGCGACCTGATGGCCAAGGTCGACCCGTACCTGCGGCCGCTCTTCGACGCGCTCTACGACATGCTCGATCCCGACAAGGCGCTCAACCTGATCGACCACGGCACGATCGAAGTGGCGCCGCTGGCCTTCATGCGTGGCCGTACTCTCAACAACAGTTTCATCATCCTCGACGAGGCGCAGAACACCTCGCCCGAGCAGATGCAGATGTTCCTGACGCGGCTTGGCTTCGGCTCGAGGGTGGTCGTCACGGGGGACGTGACGCAGATCGACCTGCCGCGCGAGTCGCGCTCCGGGCTCGTGCACGTCCGCGACGTGCTGCAGAACATCGACGGAATCACCTTCGTCGAGTTCGGCCACCGCGACGTCGTCCGCCACAAGCTGGTGCAGCGGATCGTCGAGGCCTATCGCGAGCACACGGACGAGCGCAACCGCGGCTGATCGTGCTGTCGATCGAGGTCTCCAATCGCAGCGGGGCCGAAGTCGACGAGCCGGCGGCCGTGGAGCTCGCCGGCCGCGTGCTACGGGCGGAGGGGATCGAGGACGGCGAGCTCGGGCTCGCGTTCGTCGGCTCCGACGAGATGCGCGCCTTGAAGCGCGAGCACCTCGGTCTCGACGAGGCGACCGACGTCCTCTCCTTCCCGATCGACGGCCGCGACGAGCTGCCCGCCGGCGTGCCGCGTGCTCTCGGCGACGTCGTCCTCTGCCCGCAGGTCGTCGGCGACGAGTGGCGCTGGCCGCTCACGCACGGGCTCCTGCACCTGCTCGGTTACGAGCACGGCGAGGAGATGGAGGCCAGGGAGCAAACCCTGCTCAAGAGATGAGTACTCGCAGGGCGCCGACGATCTTCGACTCGTTCAACAACGCGTTCGAGGGGATCATCCACGTCCTCCGGACGCAGCGGAACCTGCGCATCCACTTCGCGATCGCGGTGCTCGTGCTCATCCTCGCCCTCGTCGTCAACGTGACGAAGCTCGAGCTGATCGTCCTTCTGCTCTCGATCGCGTTCGTCCTGATCGCCGAGATGCTGAACACGGCGATCGAGTCGGCGATCGACATCGCCACAACCTCGTTCGACCCGATGGCGAAGCTGGCGAAGGACATCGCGGCCGGCGCGGTGCTGATCGCCTCGGTCAACGCGCTCGCAGTCGGCTACCTCGTCTTCTCGAACAAGATCGCGGATCGGTCGTCGACGCTGCTCGAACGGCTGCGTCAGGCGCCCGCCGAGCTGACGCTGGTCGCGCTCGTGCTCACCGTCATCCTCGTGATCGCGACGAAGGCGTACACCGGGCGCGGGACGCCCCTGCGCGGCGGGATCCCGTCGGGGCATGCTGCAGTCGCGTTCGCGGCCTGGATGGCGGCCACGTACGTCGCCGACGCGAAGCACCGGTTCCTGATCTCCTCGCTGACGCTGATCATGGCCTTCCTGGTCGCGCAGACGCGTGTCGAGTCGGGCGTGCACTCGGCGCTCGAGGTCACGTACGGTGCCCTCGTGGGCGCCCTCGTCACGCTCGTCGTCTTCCAGGTCTTCTCGTGACCGAGCTGGTGGAGCTCGCGTTGGCCGCGGCCGCGCACTCGTACTCGCCGTACTCGCACTACGCGGTCGGCGCCGTGGTCCGCACCCGCGACGGCCGCGAGTTCGCCGGCGTGAACGTCGAGAACGCCGCCTATCCGCTCTGCCAGTGCGCCGAGAAGACCGCGATCGGGGCCGCCGCGAGCGCCGGCTACCGGCCGGGTGACATCGCGGCGATCGGGATCACCGCTTCGCCCTGCGGCGGGTGCCGCCAGTGGCTGCACGAGTGGAAGGTCGACGAGGTCAGCTTCCGCCGCGAGGACGGGACGATCCGTACCGTGCACGCCGACGAGCTCCTGCCCGACACCTGGGACCTGCCAGACCAATGAAATCTGGGCTGGTCGCGGTTGCGGGCCGCCCGAATGTGGGGAAGTCGACCCTCGTGAATGCGCTCACCGGCGCCAAGGTCGCGATCGTCTCGGACAAGCCGCATACGACGCGGCACCGGATCCGCGGCGTGCATACGGCGGGCGACACGCAGCTCGTGCTCGTCGATCTGCCCGGCTGGCAGAAGCCGATCGACACGCTCACCGAGCGAATGCAGGCACGCGTCGACGAGACGATGACCGACGACATCGACGTGATCCTGCTCGTCGTGAACGCGCGCGAGCACATCGGCACCGGCGACCGCTTCGTCGCGCGTCGCGTCTTCTCGATCGGCGTGCCGATCGTGATCGCGCTGAACAAGGTCGACCGGCTCAAGCCCGGCCACATCGCGACGCAGATGAAGACGGCGGCGGCTCTCGGCGACTTCCACGCACTGCACCCGGTGAGCGCGAAGACCGGCGACGGCATCGACGAGCTGCGCACGGATCTCATCTCCCTGCTCCCCGAAGGGCCGATGCTCTATCCGCCGGAGATGGACACCGACATGCCGCTCGAAGCGCGGATCGCCGAGGCCGTCCGGGAGCAGGCGCTCCGCCTGACCCGCGAGGAGGTGCCGCACGCGGTCACCGCCGAGGTGGTGGAGATCGACGACCGCCACGTGCACGTGCGCCTGTACACGGAGACGGAGAGCCAGAAGCAGATCCTGATCGGCAAAGGAGGGACGATGGTGCGCGAGATCGGGCGGGCCGCGCGGCCGTTCGTCGAGAGCCTCCTCGGCCACCAGGTGTTCCTGCAGCTCCAGGTGAAGGCATCGCCGAAGTGGCGGCGGAACGAGACGATGCTGGAACGGCTCGGGCTCTGATGGCGATGCTGCGCCGCGAAGGGGCGGAGCTCGTCGTCCGTCTCAACGACCTCGAGAAAGCGGGCGCGTTCCACGGCGACGTGCGCGTCCCGGCGGCGGCCGTCCGCGACGTCCGCGTGTCGCAGACGCCGTTCCGCGAGCTGCGCGGGATGCGCGCGCCGGGGACGGGCTGGCCCGGCGTGATCGCACTCGGCACCTGGCGTGGTGGCGGCGCGAAGGACTTCGCCGCCCTCTACCGCGGCGGGCCCGCGGTGATCGTCGAGCTCGAGGACGCGGAGTACCGGCGGCTACTCGTCTCCGCACACGATGCCGCCGACGTCGCCGAGACGCTGCGCGACCCGCTCTAACCCGGGGTGATTGCGCCGAGCAGGCCGTGCACCGACTGCTCGGTGGGGCCGCGCCAGGTGTGCGGGCCGGCGGTGAAGAAGAGCGTGCCGCGCGGGCCGGCGTAGTCGCCGTTCCCGAACGCGAGCGCCCAGAGGCCGCTGACCGTGATCGGCTTGCCCTTTGCGTCGCGGAGCGTCCCGGCCTCGCGCCAGCCGCTTCCCTTGCGGGCAAACGCGTGGATCGTCCCGTCGCCGAAGTTCCCGACCAGCAGGTCGCCGCCGAAGCGCCCGAACGAGCGGGGTGCAACGGTCATCCCCCACGGCTCGTTGAGCCCGGCGCGCGGGAGCCGTGCGACGAGGCGGCCGGAGAGCGTGAACTCGTCCACGTAGCCGCCGCTCGGCGCGTCGTTGCCGTTGACCGGCGCGCGGAATGCGTACGTGACGAAGACGTGGCCTCCGATCACCGCGATCCCGAAGGGCGCATACCACGGCGAGATCGAGTGGTCGACGAAGGCGCCCGGAGCGCGAACGAGCCGCCAGTGCGAGTTGAACACGTCGACCTTCGCGTTGTGGAAGTCGGTTGCATACAGCCGCGACCCGGAGATCGCGAGCCCGCGGAAGATCGCGGCGACGACGCCGTCGTCGACGGCGACGACGGCCCGCGTCGACCAGCCCGTCGGGACGGTCGGCGTCCAGGCACGGAGCTTGCCGTCCTCGCAGGCGTAGATGAACCGCGCCGGGTCGGAGCGCCCGCCGCCGTGGAGGACGAAGCCGTTGCCGCCGTTGAAGACGATCCCGGTCGGGCCGCCGTCGACGTGCACGGTCAGGTGTTGCTTCGCTCCCGTCCCCGAATAGAGGGTGCTCGTGCTGCGCGCCTCGTTCGACGTCCACCACGGGCCGGTCGGGCTCGCGGCGAGCCCCCAGGCGTTCACGAGCTGCGGGTCGACCCGGTCCGAGACGAGGCGGTGCAGCGCGTACCCGTCGCCCGGGCCGCGCGCCGCGAGCGCGGCCCCGAGAAGCGCCGCCGCGGCCACGACGGCGCCGCCGGCGACGACCCTACGCGTGGCCGGCCCTCGAAGGGACGGGGCCGGTGGTGTTCCGCACGACGAGCGTCGTCGACAACTCCATCCGCAGCGCGTCGAGCCGCTGCCCCTCGATCAGCCGCGTCAGCAGGCTGACGCCCGTGCGGCCGAGCTCGGCCAGCGGCTGGCGAACCGTCGTCAGCTGGGGACGCACGATCGTCGCCTGCGCCGTGTCGTCGAAGCCGACGATGGAGAGGTCGTCGGGCACCCGCAGCCCGAGGTCGCGCGCCGCATTCAGTGCGCCGATCGCGACGTTGTCGTTGAACGCGAAGATCGCCGTGGGGCGATCGGCGAGCGACAGCAGCTCCGCGGCCGCGGCGAGGCCGCGCGGCTCCTGCCAGTCGCTGTACCGGATCAGCTCCGGGTCGATGAGGATGCCGGCGCCGGCGAGCGCGGCCCGCATGCCGAGCATCCGCTCCTCCGTCGCGTACCAGTGCTGCTGGCCGGCGATCGCCGCGATGCGCCGGTGGCCGAGCTCGAGCAGGTGCTCCGTCGCCTGCTTCGCACCGGACGCGTGCATCGCCGCCACGCACGGGATCCCGTCCGGCGGCCGCTCGCGCGGGTCGACGACGACGAACGGGTAGCCGAGCGCCTGCAGCGCGCGTAGCTCGTCCTCGGACTCCTCCGGCAGGATCAGGATCGCGCCGTCGGTCGACTCGCTCACGAGTCGCTCGAGGAGCGACACCTCGCGGTCGTGCTCGTGCAGGGTGGGAGAGAGGACGATGCGGAGATCGGCCTCGTAGAGCGCCTCGGCTGCGCCGCTGAGGATCGGGCCGAAGTAGGCGTCGGCGACGAGCGGTAGCGTCAGGCCTACGAAGCCGGTCCGGCCGCGGGAGAGGCCACGGGCGGCGCGGCTGCGGTTGAAGCCGTGCTCGCGCACGACCTGCAACACCGTCTCGCGCGTGTCGGGGGCGACGTCCGGCCGGTCGTTGAGGACGCGCGAGACCGTCGCGATCGAGACGCCCGCGAGATCGGCGATGTCGCGGATGGTCGTGCGGCCGCGGAAGCGCGGGCCGTCGGGTCGTTGGAGCTCTGCCACGGCCTCGCTACTGTAACCGTTTTCGGCCGGTATTCACAGGCCAACCGGCTTGATTTATCGGAGAATCGTCCCGGACTCGGTTGACACGGGCAATCAGACCTGTTAACCGTTTCCGGGAATTCCCGGAACCCCCCCAGGGTCAGTTTCCCGTTCCGCCCGCCGCGGTAATCGGCGAGAAAGGAAGGAATCACACACATGTCACGTTCATTGCGCTCTCGGAAGCGGCTCGGCCTGTTGGCCGCCGTCGCGGGAGTAGCGGCAGGAGTTGCGGTCCTCATCGTCGCAACGGTCGGGACGGCGGCCCCCGCGCACGTCTCGAAGGCGGCTGCGAGTCACAAGTGCCTCGTCATGACGGGCTCGGGCGACCCCGCCTTCGTCCGGAACTTCAACCCCTACACGGCGACGGGCCTGCCGAGCGGTCAGTTCATCAAGGGCTCGTTCTACGAGGGGCTGATCGTGACGCCGGCCGGTGGCCTGCCGTCGCGTCCGTGGCTCGCGTCGAGCTGGAAGTGGTCGAACGGCAACAAGACGCTGACGCTCAACCTCGTCCAGAACGCCAAGTGGTCGGACGGCCAGCCGCTCACATCGGCCGATGTCGTCTACAGCCTCAAGGGCGGCAACAGCGCCGCGCAGCAGAAGGTCATGGACATCCTCGGCTACTCGCGGCCCGATACAAACATCCTGTCGATCGCTGCGAACGGCAAGTACACCGTCATCATCAAGCTGAAGACGGTCGACTCGCAGTTCATCGCCTCGACATTGAACCTTGTGTTCGTCGTCCCCCAGCACATCTGGAGCAAGGTCGCCAACCCGGCGACGTTCACGAACCCGCATCCGGTCGGCTCAGGTCCGTTCGACCAGATCGCAAGGTTCACGACCCAGGACTACGTGTTCGGCAAGAACCCGCACTACTGGAAGGCGGGCAAGCCGCTGATCCCGTGCCTCGAGTACGTGCAGGCGGCCTCGAACGACTCGGCTCTGGCCCTGATCCAGAGTGGTCAGGTCGACTGGACGCACAACTTCGTCCCGAACGTCGACAAGGCGTACGAGGCGAAGGACAAGGCGCACTTCCATTCGTTCTACGCGACGACGGCGTACCCCCAGTCGCTCGTCTTCGACGACACGCAGTACCCGTACAGCCTCGTGGCGTTCCGGAAGGCGCTGTCGCAGGCGATCGACCGGCAGAGCATCTCCAAGCTCGGTGAGTACGGCTACGCGCCGGCGACGAGCGCGCTCGGGCTCGAGTTCCTGTTCCCGCAGTGGGTCACCGACGCGTCGGTGAAATCCCAGGCGAAGGCGCTCGCGACGTACAACCCGACCGCAGCGAAGGCGACGCTCACCGCTGCCGGCTTCACGTACAAGGGGAGCCAGCTGATCGATCCGAAGGGCAACCCGGTCAACCTCGACATCCACGTGATCTCGGGCTGGTCGGACTGGGTCGCGTCGGACCAGATCATCGCCAAGAACCTCTCGGCGATCGGGATCGACTCCAAGGAGGTGCTCGAGCCCGACTGGAACGCGTGGTACCCGAACGCATCGACCACGAAGAACCCGACCCTGCTCTGGCAGAACGGCGGGCAGGGATCGCCCTTCAGCTTCTTCAATGCGAACTTCTCGAACAACGCGTTCATCCCGTCCGGCCAGGACGCGACGAACACCGGCAACTGGGAGCACTTCAAGAGCGACCAGGGGACGACGCTCCTGAACCAGTGGAAGGCGAGTCTCGACACGAAGACGCAGCATCAGATCGCGACCCAGCTCGAGAAGCTGTGGCTGCAGCAGCTGCCCATCGTGCCGCTCTTCGTCGGTCCGCGCTGGTCGACGTACAGCACCAAATACTTCCATTGCTTCGACGCACCGAACAATCACTTCGGGGACCCGATCTTCACGACGTTCCCCGACAACATCCTCTCGTTCACCCAGATCTGTCCGGGCGGCAAGGCCGGGCAGTAGGCAGTAGGTCCTCGACACGCGGTGGGCGGAGCCGTCAGGCTCCGCCCACCACCGTCAACTCATCCCAGCCATGCGCTTCTTCCTTCGCCGTCTCGGGTTCTACGTGTTCGCCGTCTGGGTGGCGCTCACGATCAACTTCCTGCTGCCGCGGCTCATGCCCGGCAGCCCGATCGGCGGCATTCTCCAGCACCTCTCCTCGTCCCAGCTCCAGTCGAACCCGGGGATCATCAAGACGTACGAGGCGCTGCTCGGGGGCGGCAACAAGTCGATCTGGCAGGACTACGTCATCTATCTGCACCGGGTCGTGCACCTCAACTTCGGCATCTCCACGTCGAACTACCCGGCGCCGGTGTCCGAGGTGATCGGGCGCGTGCTGCCGTACTCGATCTTCCTCGTGGGGGTTGCGTTCATGATCTCGTTCGTCCTCGGGATCACGATCGGCATGGTCGCGGCCTGGCGGCGGGGCGGCGGCTTCGACACCGTCGTCGTCCCGACCTTCATGGCGCTGTCGGCGTTCCCGGCGTTCTTCACGGGGCTGCTCGGCGTCTACTTCCTCGGGCTCAAGCTCAACTGGTTCCCGATCCAGCACGCGTACGACAGCTCGCTCGTGCCGGGGTTCAACTGGACGTTCCTGTCGAGCGTCTTCCGGCATTCCCAGCTGCCGATCCTGGTCATCGTCGCCGCCTTCACCGGCGGCTGGGTGCTGAACATGCGCGCGGTGATGATCAACACGATCAGCGAGGACTACGTGGCGATGGCGCACGCAAAGGGCCTGCGCGATCACCGGGTCATGACGCGCTACGCCGGCCGGAACGCGATCCT
Organism: uncultured Thermoleophilia bacterium; assembly: GCA_963840365.1. Taxonomy (GTDB): domain Bacteria; phylum Actinomycetota; class Thermoleophilia; order Gaiellales; family Gaiellaceae; genus PALSA-600. Next base: position 157,182 of record CAWIYQ010000002.1, read on the forward strand.
GCCGCCGTTGAACGGCTTCGCCGCGCAGTTCGCAGGCGCGGTCGGCGGCCTCGTCTTCATCGAATACGTCTTCAGCTACCCCGGCGCCGGGCTGACGCTCCAGCAGGCGGCACTCGGCAACGACTACGCCCTGACACAGGGCCTGCTGGTGATCTTCTCGCTCAGCGTGATCGCGGCCAACTTCATCATGGACATGCTGAACCTGCTCCTCGATCCGCGCGTGAGGAGCTCCTAGGTGACACAGCTCCAGCAGACGATCGGCAACGCGCCCGTCGTGGTCAAGCCGGCGCGCCGCCGCATCGCCGTGCCCGGCTGGGTGCGTCTGCTGCTCAACAACTCCAAGTCCCGCGTCGGCCTCTTCATGGTCCTGTTCATGGTGGTGGTCGCGCTGATCGCGCCGCTCATCTCGGTCAGCGATCCGACCGGCTTCAGCCTCTTCGACGCCCGGCAGGCGCCGTCGTGGCACCACCTCTTCGGCACCACCGATCAGGGCAGCGACATCTTCTCGCAGGTCGTCCTCGGGGCGCGCCGCTCGCTCCTCCTCGGTATCGCGGCCGCGAGCCTCGCCACCGTGCTCGCGACCACGCTCGGCATCCTCGCCGCGTATTCGGGCGGCGTCATCGACGAGGCGATCAACTTCGTCACGAACATCTTCCTCGTCATTCCGACGATCCCGCTGCTCGTCGTCATTTCCGCCTATCTGAAGAGCAGGAGCATGGGGACGATGATCGTCGTTCTCGGGCTCACGCTGTGGGCGTTCGAGGCGCGCATCCTCCGAGGTCAAGCGCTCTCCCTCAGGAACCGCGACTTCGTCCTCGCTGCGAAGGTGGCCGGCGAGTCGACGCCGCGCATCGTCGTCGGCGAGATCATGCCGAACATGATCAGCCGCATCGCCGCGGGCTGGGTGCTCGTCTTCTACATCTCGCTGCTCGTCGACGCCGGGCTCGCCTTTCTCGGCCTCAGCGACACGACGCACGTGAGCTGGGGGATGACGCTCTACTGGGCCCAGACGAACTCGGCCGTGCTCCAGGGCGAGTGGTGGCCGTTCCTCTTCCCGGGGCTCGCGCTCGTGATCACGGTACTCGGATTGACGCTGATCCTCGCCGGCATCGACGAGATCTCGAACCCGCGGCTGCGGAACGAGATGCGCCCGCACAAGTCCCTCGTCGTCCGGCTGCTCGCGCCGCTCTGGAGTGGCAAGGCGGCCGTGCGGGCCGAGGGGGCGTCGTGACGACGATCCTGCCGGCGGCCGCCTCCTCGACCCGGAAGGCAGTGGGAGACCCGCTCGTCACGATCGAAGACCTCGCGGTCGAGTACGTCACTGCGACGCGCACGGTGCGCGCGGTCGACGGCGTCAGCCTCACGATCGGCCGCGCCGAGGTCGTCGGGCTCGCCGGCGAATCGGGCTGCGGCAAGAGCACGATGGCGAACGCGATCATGCAGCTCCTCCGTCCGCCGGCGCGGCTCGCGGCCGGCAAGGTCGTGTTCGACGGGCAGGACCTCGTCGCCCTCAACGAGGAGCAGCTGCGCCGCTTTCGCTGGCGCAACGTCTCGATGGTCTTCCAGAGCGCGATGAACGCGCTCAATCCCGTCATGCGGGTCGGCGACCAGTTCGTCGACATGATGAAGGCCCACGAGCACATCTCGAAGAGCGCGGCCCTCGACGAGGCCGGGCGCCTGCTCGAGGTCGTCGGCATCGACCGCCGCCGGCTGCGCTCGTACCCGCACCAGCTCTCGGGCGGCATGCGACAGCGAGTGATCATCGCGATGGCGCTGGCGCTGCGTCCCGAGCTCGTGATCATGGACGAGCCGACCACTGCGCTCGACGTCGTCGTGCAGCGCGAGATCCTGCAGCAGATTCGCGACCTGCAGGCCGAGCTCGGGTTCGCGGTCTTGTTCATCACGCACGACCTCTCGCTGCTGCTCGAGCTCGCGCACCGAGTGGACATCATGTATGCGGGAGAGATCATCGAATCCGCCTCGGCGGCAGAGCTGCGGACGGCACCGAAGCACCCGTACACAATCGGACTGATCGAGTCGTTCCCGCCGCTTCTCGGCAAGCTCGAGCGGCTCACCGGGATTCACGGCTCGCCGCCCGATCTGTCCGCGCCGCCGAGCGGCTGCCGCTTCCATCCCCGCTGCCCGCATTGTCGGCCGGAGAACGCCACGCTGTATGCCCGGCAGACGACCGAGCAGCCTGTGCTGCGCGAGGTCTCACCGGGTCACCTGGTCGCCTGCCACCTCGTCGAGGAGGCGACCCGATGACGAGCGGCGTGCTCGAGGTGCGTGGGCTGACCAAGCGCTTCCCCGTCGGCGGGGCTCTCCGGCGGAGCAGCGTGTACGCAGTCGACGACGTCAGCTTCACGCTCGAGCCGGGGCACATCACCGCGCTCGCGGGCGAGAGCGGTAGCGGCAAGAGCACGGTCGCCCGCCTCCTCGTCCGGCTCTACGAGCCGACGTCGGGCAGCGTCATCTTCGACGGGCGCGACATCGCCCACGAGCACGCAAGGCACCACACGCTCGCCTACCGCTCGAAGGTGCAGATGATCTTCCAGGATCCGTTCGGGTCGCTGAACCCCGTGAAGACGGTCCGCCACCACATCGAGCGGCCGCTCCGCATCCACGGCCTCGCACACGGAGCCGGCGCCGAGCGACGTGTGCTGGCACTGCTCGAGACCGTCGGTCTCGTGCCGCCCGAGCACATCGCCGACAAGTACCCGCACGAGATCTCGGGCGGCCAGCGGCAGCGAGTCGCGATCGCTCGCGCGCTGGCGGTCGAGCCCCGAGTCGTGATCGCCGACGAGCCGATCTCGATGCTCGACGTGTCGATCCGCATCGGGATCCTCAACCTGATCGCCGACCTGAGGGACCAGCACGGCCTGTCGTTCCTGTACGTCACGCACGACCTCGCAAGCGCGCGCTACGTCGCCGACGAGCTGCTCGTCATGTATGCCGGCCACATCGTCGAGCAAGGCCCCGTGGACGAAGTGCTCGGCAGGCCGCTGCACCCGTACACCGAGCTGCTCATCTCCTCCGTGCCCGACGCGACCCTCGGCGAGCGCGAGCGGATCGAGATCCACCCCGGCGGCCAGACCGCTGCGGTGGATCCGGGGCCAGGCTGCCGGTTCGTCGACCGCTGCCCGATCGCGATCGACATCTGCCGCTCCGTGACGCCGCCGCTCGTCGCCGCGCGTCCGGGCCACGCCGCGCGTTGCCACGTCACCGCACCTTCCAGCGACCTACGAGAGGAACCACATGTCGAATCCGTTCGTTGACGCCCTGCCGGCCGACTTCGTCTGGGGTGCGGCGACCGCCTCGTTCCAGATCGAAGGCGCCACGCACGAGGACGGGCGCGGCGAAAGCGTCTGGGACCGGTTCTGCGCCACCCCGGGCAAGGTCCGGAACGGCGACACCGGGGTCGTGGCGTGCGACTTCTACCATCGCTATCGCGAGGACATCAGGCTGATGCGCGAGCTCGGGATCGACGGCTTCCGGTTCTCGGTCGCCTGGCCGAGGGTGCTCCCGCAGGGCCGCGGCCCCGTGAACGCGAAAGGGCTCGATTTCTACGACCGGCTCGTCGACGAGCTGCTCGGCAACGGGATCACGCCGTTTCTCACCCTCTTCCACTGGGACACGCCGCAGGCGCTCGAGGATGCAGGCGGGTGGCCTGCCCGCGACACCGTCGATGCCTTCAGCGAGTACGTGACGGCCGTCGCCGAGCGTCTCGGCGACCGGGTGAAGCACTGGATCACCCACAACGAGCCGTGGGTCGTCTCCTGGGTCGGCTACGGCTGGGGCCACCACGCGCCCGGACGCACGTCGGACGCCGACGCCCTGGCAACCGCGCACCATCTGCTCCTCTCCCACGGGCGCGCGGTCGAGATCCTCCGGTCCGCGTCGCCCGCGTCGCAGGTCGGGATCACGCTCAACCTCGACCAGGTGTACGCGGAGAGCTCGACCGCCGAGGATCAGGCGGCCGCCGCGTGGGTCGACGGCTTCCACAACCGCTGGTTCCTCGACCCGATCTTCAAGGGCAGCTACCCCGAGGACATGCTCGAGACCTGGGTCGACATCGCCCCGCCGGTGCAGGACGGCGATCTGCAGACGATCTCGGCGCCCATCGACTTCCTCGGCGTCAACAACTACACCTCGCCGCTCGTCGCCGCCGCTCCCGACGGCGGGCGCTCTCAGATCGTCCGCCGCGAGGACGTCGACCGCACCGACATGGGCTGGGAGGTCGTCCCCGGCGGCCTGCGCGACCTGCTGCTCCGGCTGACGCGCGACTACGCGCCGAAGGCGATCTACGTGACCGAGAACGGTGCCGCCTACGCCGACGTGCGCCAGCACGACGGGCGCGTCGAGGACCCGGAGCGTCAGGCGTATTTCGAGGGCTACATCGCCGCCGCGGCCGAGGCGGTCGCCGAGGGGGCGCCGCTTCAGGGCTACTTCGCCTGGTCGCTGCTCGACAACTTCGAGTGGGCGTGGGGGTACTGGAAGCGCTTCGGGCTCGTGTACGTCGACTATCCGACGCTCGAGCGGGTGCCGAAGGGGAGCTTCTACTGGTTCCGCGATCTGATCGCGGCACAGCGTGCACAGGGACGTGGCAGCGAAGCCGCGTAGCGAGGCGGCTGGGGGCAGTCATCCTGTGCGCCGCCGCGGGGGCCCGTCGGGCCCCCGCGGCGCTCTAGACTGAGCGGCGATGGCGCAGGCGCCGGTCCTTCCGCGCGGCTTCGAGCTGCCGCTGAAGCAGCGGCTGCCGCGCATCGGCTCGATCGACCAGGTCGCGGTCGAGGCGCGCGCGGGCGAGCTTGCGAAGCGCTCGATCAAGAAGGACGCGAAGGTGTGGGCGCTCGAGCTCGCGATCCGCTGCTGCGACCTGACGACGCTCGAGGGCCAGGACACGCCGGGCAAGGTCGCCGCGCTGTGCTCGAAGGCGATCCGGCCCGACCCGTCCGATGCGAGCGTGCCGTCGGTCGCCGCCGTCTGCGTGTACCCGAACCTGGTCGCGGTCGCCAAGGAGCGCCTGGCCGGGAGCGGGGTCAAGGTGGCGAGCGTCGCGACCGCGTTCCCGAGCGGGCAGAGCCCGCTCGACGTGAAGGTGCGCGACGTCGAGGACGCCGTCGCGTTCGGCGCCGACGAGATCGACATGGTGATCGACCGAGGCGCGTTCCTCTCCGGCCGCTATGCGGCGGTGTACGAGGAGATCGTGCGGGTGAAGGAGGCCTGCGGCGAGGCGCACCTGAAGGTGATCCTCGAGGTCGCCGAGCTCGGCACCTACGACAACGTCCGCCGTGCCTCGCTGCTCGCGATGGCGGCCGGCGCCGACTTCATCAAGACGTCGACCGGCAAGCTCCCCGGCGCCGCGACGCTGCCCGTTCAGCTCGTGATGCTCGAGGCGATCCGCGACGTGCACGAGGAGACGGGCCGTAAGGTCGGCATGAAGCCGGCGGGCGGCATCCGCGCTGCGAAGAACGCGATCCAGTACCTGGTGCAGGTCCACGAGACCCTCGGGCCCGACTGGCTCACGCCCGACCTCTACCGCATCGGCGCCTCGAGCCTCGTCAACGACATCCTCATGCAGCTCCGCAAGGAGAAGACAGGCGCGTACCAGAGCAAGGACTACTTCACGAATGATTGAGCATGACTGACCTCGAGAAGCGCGGCGACCGCTCGCCGGTGCCCGCCGACTGGACGTACGCGCCGGCGCCCGAGTCGACCGACATCGTCTCGCTGCGCGAGCGGTACGGCCTCTACGTCGGCGGCGAGTGGCTCGAGGGAACCGAGCACTACACGACCGTCTCGCCGCGCGACGAGGCGCCGCTTGCCGAGGTGGCGCAGGCGAGCGAGGCCGAGGTGCAGCACGCCGTCGCGGTCGCGCGCGAGGCGTTCGGCGCGTGGTCGGCGCTCGCGCCCTCCGAGCGGGCGAAATACCTGTTCCGGATCGCGCGCATCCTCGCCGAGCGCTCGCGTGAGTTCGCGGTGCTGGAGTCGCTGAACGGCGGCAAGCCGATCAAGGAGTCGCGCGACGTCGACGTGCCGCTCGCAGCCGCCCACTTCTTCTACTACGCCGGCTGGGCCGACAAGCTCGAGTACGCGTTCCCGAACCGCGAGCCGCGGCCGCTCGGCGTCGCCGGCCAGATCATCCCGTGGAACTTCCCGCTCCTGATGCTCGCGTGGAAGGTGGCGCCGGCGCTCGCCACCGGCAACACGGTCGTCCTGAAGCCGGCCGAGACGACGCCCCTCACGGCTCTGCTCTTCTGCGACGTGCTGCGCCAGGCGGAGCTGCCGCCGGGCGTCGTCAACATCGTCACCGGCGACGGCCGCACCGGCGCGGCGCTCGTCGAGGCCGACGTCGACAAGGTCGCGTTCACGGGCTCGACCGAGGTCGGCAAGGCGATCCAGCGCCGGCTCGCCGGCTCCGGCAAGAAGCTCACGCTCGAGCTCGGCGGCAAGGCGGCGAACATCGTCTTCGACGACTGCGCGCTCGACCAGGCAGTCGAGGGGATCGTCAACGGCATCTACTTCAACCAGGGCCACGTCTGCTGCGCCGGCTCGCGCCTCTTCGTGCAGGAATCGATCTACGAGCCGGTCGTCGAGAAGCTGAAACGGCGGATGGCGACGCTCCGCGTCGGCGATCCGCTCGACAAGAACACCGACGTCGGCGCGATCAACTCGCGGGAGCAGCTCGAGAGGATCACCGAGCTCGTCGAGGCGGGCAAGGCGGAGGGCGCGGAGATCTACCAGCCGCCGTGCCGCCTGCCGGAGCGCGGCTACTGGTTCGCGCCGACCGTCTTCACGAACGTCGCCCAGAGCTACCGGATCGCCCAGGAGGAGATCTTCGGGCCGGTGCTGTCGGTGCTCACGTTCCGCACCCCCGACGAGGCGGTCGAGAAGGCGAACAACACGCCTTACGGGCTCTCGGCCGGGATCTGGACGGAGAAGGGCTCGCGCATCCTCTGGATGACCGAGCGCCTCCGCGCCGGTGTCGTCTGGGCGAACACGTTCAACCGCTTCGACCCGACCAGCCCGTTCGGCGGCTACAAGGAGTCGGGCTTCGGCCGCGAGGGCGGCCTGCACGGCCTCGAGCCCTACCTCGCCTTCTCATGACGCGCCTCCCGGTCAAGAAGACCTACAAGCTCTACATCGGCGGGGCGTTCCCGCGCAGCGAGTCGGGGCGCACGTACGAGGCGGAGGGGCAGAACGTGGCGCACGCCTCGCGCAAGGACGTGCGCGACGCGGTTGTCGCCGCGCGGGCGGCGCAGCCGAAGTGGGCCGGCGCGACCGCCTACAACCGCGGCCAGGTGCTCTACCGCGTCGCCGAGATGATGGAGGCGCGGGTCGCCGAGCTTGCCGAGCTCTGCTCGGGACGCGACGAGGTCGAGCGGTCGATCGACCGGATCGTCTGGTACGCGGGCTTCACCGACAAGCTCGCGCAGGTGCTCGGCTCGACCAACCCGGTCGCAGGCCCGTACTTCAACTTCACGATCCCGGAGCCGACCGGCGTCGTTGCGGTCGTCGCGCCGGACGAGCCGGCGCTCGAGGGGCTCGTGTCGCGGATCGCGCCCGTGCTCACCGGCGGCAACGCCGTCGTCGCCGTCGCCTCCGAGGTGCGCCCGCTGGCGGCGATCGAGCTGGCCGAGGCGATCGCGACGAGCGACGTCCCCGGCGGGGTCGTCAACCTGCTGACGGGGTATCGCGCCGAGCTCGCACCCTGGCTCGCCTCGCACATGGACGTGAACGCGATCGACGTCACGGGCGCCGACGGCCTGCGGCCCGAGCTCGAGGCCGCCGCCGCCGAGAACGTGAAGCGTGTCGTCTCCGGTAGGGTCGACGGGCAGTCGCTGGCGGAGATCTCCGCGTTCATGGAGCTGAAGACCGTCTGGCACCCGATCGGGACATGAGCGTAGGCTTGACGGAGCTCAACAAAGAGCGGAGGCGCCGGCTTTGCCGGCGCCGGGAGCGGGAATGACCCACTTTCAGGAGATTTCCGAGCTCGAGCCGCTCCAGATCTGGGACGGGCTCGTCGGCTGGGCGGTGACCGGCGACGAGGCGGCGCTGACGGCGATCGAGATCGACCCGAACGCGGTCGTCCCCGAGCACTCGCATCCGAACGAGCAGACGGGCCTGCTGCTGCGCGGGTCGCTGACGTTCCGGATCGGCGAGGAGCGCAAGGAGCTCCGCCCGGGCGCGATGTGGGTGATCCCCGGCTCGGTCCCGCACGACGTCGTCGCCGGCCCGGAGGGGGCGTTCCTGGTCGAGCTGTTCGCCCCGCCCCGCACCGACTGGGGCGACCTGCCCCGCCTGGCGCCGCGCAGGCCGCGCAGCCTTTAGGTCACTCGATTACGCTTCCGGGCAGCAGGTGACCGTTTCCAGACGTTTGAGCCAGCGGATCTCGGAGGGCGACGGGATCGCCATCATCGTCCGCGTCGACGACGCGGACGACGCGCGAGACGCCGAGCACGCGGGCGCCAAGGCCGTGGCGGTGGCGCGCTCGATCGCGGGGATCCGTGAAGCGACGACGCTCCCGGTGCTCTGGCTCGGCGGCGGCCGGCCGGGTCACGCCGACGCGGTGGCGATCAGGCCCTCGGAGGACGAGCCGGACGGGCACGGGCTCGAAGAGGTCCTCGACGTCCGCGACGAGGACGAGCTCGAGCGCGCGCTCGAGGTCTACGACCCGGAGATCTTCCTGCTCTCGGCGGCCGGGGAGGACGAGGAGGTCGACCCGCTCGACGCCGTCCTCCAGCTGCTGCCCGACGTGCCTGCCGGCAAGCTCGCGATCGCCCAGGTCGACGTGACGAGCCGCGACGAGGTGCTCGCGCTCGAGCGTGCGGGGATCGACGCCGTGCTCGTCGGGAAGGCGCATGTGCGCGAGCTCGTCGGCCACGGCCCGCTCGACGTCTAGATCCGGGCGAGGGGGGCTACCATGGGGCCGCGTGCGTGGGCTCCTGACGATCTCCCTGCTCCTGGGGCTGTGCGCGGCGCTGGCGACCGGCTGCGGCACCGGCGGCCAGCCTGCGGCCGCCGCGACCCCGAACCCCGCACCGCCGCGGTGCGCGTACCCGGCCGGCTGGCAGCGGCTCGCGAACCGGGTCAATGCGCCCGTCTACTGCCCGGGCTGGCTGCCCGATCCGTTGACCGCGCAGATCGGCGGCCCGTGGAACAACATCGACTCGGTCTCGCGCGACCGCAGCTACCTGATCAGCTTCGTCTGGCAGGAGACGGGCGGCGGTGCCGCGGGCGGCGAGCTGCACGTCAACCTGCGTGCGTACCCGGGTGTGAGGAAGATCCCCACCTGCCGGACGGGCGGCGTCGACAGCCGCAACGTGCCCTGCTTCGCCGCGCCGGTCGGCTGGATGACCGCCGGTGGGATCCGCGCCCGCCTCTTCACGGTCAACCAGGACGCCGACGAGTGGCACTACCTCTTGCTCTGGCGGCGCTACGGCAACCTGTACACGCTCTCCGAGCACCTCGCCCCGCCGCTCACGGGTGACCATCTGAAGCGATATCAGAAGCGCGAGCTCGGTGCGCTCGTGCTGATCCGTCCGTCGGCGACATGAAGGTGACCCGGCGCCAGGCGCTCGCCGGAGCCGCGGCGGGAGCGGTGGGCGCGGCGGGTATCTACGAGCTCGTCGACCGGCTCACGGGCGGCGAGACGCCCGTGCGCACGACAACGCCGGTGACCCTTCCCGAGCAACACCTGCTCGACGGCGTGCGCGTCGTCCGCTCGGACGGCGTCGAAGTGCTCGTCCCGCCGCTGCACCACGAGGTGCTGACGGCACGGGTGCACGCCGACCGGTCCGACGTCGCCGACGCGCGCGGCGAGCTCGACCACCTCCTGGCCGGGCTCGACGCCGACTACGGGCCCTCGCCTGCGGGGCTCGGGCTGGTGCTGGCGTGGGGACTGCCGTACTTCCACCGCCTCGTGCCCGACACGGCGAAGCGCCTGCTGCCGCTCGACCGGCGCGCAGGGAAGCCCGTGCTCTTCGACGCCGAGCGCTTCCCGAGCGACCCACGGGAGACACGGCTCGAGGCGAACGACGTCGCGATCGTTCTCGGCTCGGACGTCCGCGCGCACATCGAAGACGCCTCCGAGCGACTGCACAAGTCGGGCTTGTTCCAGTTCACGTCGATCCGCCGCGGCTTTGCCGGCGGCGGCTTCGACGGCGGCCGGTCGCTGCCGAAGCGGATGGCGACCGCCGCCCAGATCCCGGGCGCCGACCTGATCCCCGACACCGCCGAGCTCTTCCTCGGCTTCACGTCGACCCAGAAGGCCGGCCTCGGCCCGGGAGTGATCGCGAACCTCGAGACACTCGGATACGTCGACTTCCGCGGCAGCGACTACTTCCGCCAGGGCACGCACATGCACCTCTCGCACATCCTGGAGGACGTCGAGGCGTGGTACCTCAACTTCGACTTCGACGAGCGGGTCGCGACGATGTTCCGGCCGACCCTCGACGTCCGGCCCGGCCGTCAGACGGTGCCGCAGGGGCCGAAGGACGTCTCGACGGCGTCCGATGTCCGGCGCGACTACGCGGCCACGCGGCGCATCGGCCACAGCAACGCGATCCAGACCACGTCGCGTCTCGAGCGCGACGTCGTCGTCGGCGACGGCATCGTCTACCCCAAGGGCACGGCGATCCCGATCCGCGCCGACTTCAACACGCTCGACAACCCGTTCGCCTGGTCGGTGCGGGCCGATGAGGTGGGGGACACGCCCGCGGCCGGCGTGCATTTCGTCGTCTACAACCCGACCGGCGACGACTTCCGCCGCAACCGGCTCGCCATGGACGGGGTACTGCCCTCCGGCACGATCAAGCTGCCCCCGCGCGACCGCAACCAGGGCTTCAATTCGATCCTCCGCACCACGCACCGCCAGAACTTCCTCGTGCCGCCGCGCCGGCACCGCTCGTTCCCGCTTTCGGACGCGTAGTCCGGGAGTTACCCGAAGAAGGTCTTCGCGACCGCGTACCAGTCGGCCGGCACGGTCTTGAGCTCGGCCGTCGCCTCGTCGAGCGAGACCGCGATCACGGCGTCGCCGCGGAGCGCCGCCATCGTCCCGAACTCGCCGGCCTCGACGAGGTCGGCCGCCTTCAGGCCGAAGCGCGTTGCGAGGATGCGGTCACGCGCGGTGGGGCTGCCGCCGCGCTGGATGTGGCCGAGCACCGTCACGCGTGTCTCGAAACCCGTTCGCGCCTCGATCTCGTCGCCGAGGCGGTCGCCGACACCGCGCTTGGCGAGCAGCTTGTGGCCGAACTGGTCGACCTCTCCTTGATCTTCTGCTCCCGGCAGCTCGCAGCCCTCGCTGACGACGACGATCGAGAAGTTCTTGCCGTTCTCGTGGCGTCGGCGGATCTCGGTGCAGACGTCGTCGAGGTCGATCGGCTGCTCAGGGATCAGGATCATGTCGGCGCCGCCTGCGATGCCGCTGTGCACGGCGATCCAGCCGGCGTGCCGGCCCATCACCTCGCACACCATGACGCGGTTGTGCGACTCCGCCGTCGTATGCAGGCGGTCGATCGCCTCCATGCAGACGTGCACGGCGGTGTCGAAGCCGAACGTGTAGTCGGTGCCCGAGAGGTCGTTGTCGATCGTCTTCGGCACCCCGACGACCTTCGCGCCCGTCTCGCGATAGACGCGCGCGGCGACGCCGAGCGTGTCCTCGCCGCCGATCGCGACGAGCGCGTCGATGTGCTCGAACGCCGCCTCCACCGCCTCGGGCCCGCCGTCGACCTTGTACGGGTTCGTCCGCGAGGTGCCGACGATCGTCCCGCCGCGCGGCAGGATCCCCGAGATCTGCGCGCGCCCGAGCGGCTGGAAGTTCTGCTCGATCATCCCCCGCCAGCCCTCGCGAACCCCGATCACCTCGTGGCCGTACGCCCACGAGCGTCGGGCGACGGCACGGATGACCGCGTTGAGGCCCGGGCAATCGCCGCCGCCGGTGAGGACACCGATGCGCATCGACGCCAGTCTAGGCGGTCCCGTCTGCGGCTTCGTCCGTGTTGTCCCGCGCGACGCGCCGCATCGCGACCATGTAACAGACTGTTACGACCGGGTCCTAGACCTCGCCGCGCTTGTAGCGGCGATACCAGTCGTCGAGGCCGGGGCCCGGATACTGGTAGAGGAAGTCCAGCGTCTTGCCGACCGCCCCGGCCAGGAGCCGAATGGGGTCGACCGGCTCGGCCGGGGCACGTGGCGGCTCGGCGGCGCGGACGATGACCCGGACCTGTTCGTAGCTCGGGCGCGGCAGATCGAGGAGCCACGCGAGCTCACCGGCAGCGCGGGTGATCGCTGCCGCGGAGTCCGTGCCCGCGGAGCCGGCGATGAAGCGGCGGAGGCGATCGTCGATCCGGGGTGCGCAGGCGAACGCCACACCGAAGTGTCGGCGCGGAAACCGGCGCCGCGTGTGCCGGCTTCGTAACGCCTTGCGCGCTTGTAACAGTCTGTTACGAGTGCGCCGCGAGCAGCTCTGCCTCGACGGCCGCCGCCACGTCGGTGGGCGCTCCCTCGCGCTGTTCCGCGTCGCCCCAGCGCCACTGCTCGAGGTAGGCGTCGCTGCCGTCGAGCCCCTGCTCCATCGCGACGCGGTCGATCTCCTGCTGGAACCACTCCGGCAGCTGCCGCCGTACCTCCGTGCCGTCGTCGCCGGTCGCCTTGACGAGCGAAGGAATGGTCTGCCAGTAGAGGACCTGGACGCGTGTCATCGGTTCTGGACGAACTGGAAGCCGAAGCGCCCCTTGATGCAGAGGTTGCCCTGTGTGACGTCGTGATCGGCGGGGGATGTGACGTTGACGATCTCGTCGCCCTGAACGTGCAGCTCGAGGTTGCAGCCGACGCCGCAGTAGGGGCAGATCGTCTGCACGACCTCCTCGCTCTCCGCGTCCCACGTGCCCGCCTGGCGGCGGTCGTACTCCGACTTCGACATCAGGGCGCCGGTCGGGCAGACGGCGATGCAGTTGCCGCAGTAGACGCAGGCGGACTCCGGCAGCGTCACGTCGAGCTCGGTCGAGATGTGCGCGTCGAAGCCGCGCCCGGCGACGGCGATCGCGAAGGTGTTCTGGTGGTCCTCGCCGCACGCCTCGACGCAGCGGTAGCAGAGGATGCAGCGGGAGTAGTCGCGCACGTAGAGGTCGTTGTCGATCTTCACGTCCTGCGCGACCGTCTTCGCATCGGCGCCGAAGCGATCGGGCTGCGCGTCGTAGCGCTCGATGTACGCGAGGGCGTCTGGGGCGAGGGAGAGGTCGACCGAGGAACCGAGGAGCTCCAGCACGAGGCGCCGCGACGTGCGCACGCGCTCGGAGTCGGTGTGGATCTTCATGCCCGCCTCGACCTTGCGCGAGCATGCCGGCACGAGCGTGCGCGAGCCCTCGAGCTCGACGACGCAGACGCGGCAGACGTTGACGGGGGTCAGCGTGTCGCCGTAGCAGAGGGTCGGCGTGTCGATCCCGAGCAGGCGGCAGGCGTCGAGGATCGTCGAGCCCTCGAGCACGCGCACGCTCTGCCCGTCGACGCTCAGCTCGACCATCTTCTTCGGCGGCGCGAGCATCGTCACGGTCATGCGCTCTTGAAGACCCCCAGGTTCTCGATCGCGGAGGCGACCGCGTTGGCCGCAGTCTGCCCGAGGCCGCAGATGGACGCGTCGCGCATCACCTGCGCCAGCTCGCCGAGCGTCTCGAGCTCGGCGCCGTTCCCGCTGCCGGCGGCGAGCCGGTGCAGCGCCTCCTCCTGGCGCACGGTGCCGACACGGCACGGCACGCACTGCCCGCACGACTCGTCGCGGAAGAACTCCGCGATGCGAAGCAGCGCGGGGACAAGCTCCGCATGCTCGTCATAGACGATCACGACGCCGGAGCCGAGCGTGACGCCCGCCGCGCGGGCATCCTCGAGCGTCAGCGGCAAGTCGAGGCCGTCGGGCCCGACGAACGCACCGGCGGCGCCGCCGAGCAGCACCGCCTTGGGCGGCGCCGACCCGGCGAGCTCGAGCAGCTCGCGCAGCGACGCTCCGAACGGGAGCTCGTACAGCCCCGGGCGCTCGACGCAGCCGGAGACGCAGAAGAGCCGCGTGCCGGTCGAGCCCTCGCTGCCGATCTCGGCGAAGGCGGCGCCGCCGTCGCGCACGATGTCGAGGACGTTGAGCAGCGTCTCGACGTTGTTGACCGCCGTCGGCTTCCCGAAGAGGCCGACCTCGACCGGGAACGGCGGCTTCGAGCGCGGCTCGCCGCGGTAGCCCTCGATCGACTGGAAGAGCGCCGTCTCCTCGCCGCAGACGTAGGCGCCGGCGCCGATGCGCAGCTCGAGCTCGAACCCGTCGAGGTACGGCGCGCTCGCGTCGATCGCGTGCTGCAGCCGCTCGTGCGCAAGCGGATACTCGGCCCGGACGTAGATGAATCCCTTGCTGCTGCCGGTGGCGAGGCCGGCGATCGCAATCGCCTCGACGAGCGCGAACGGATCCGACTCCATCAGGACCCGGTCCTTGAAGGTGCCGGGCTCCGACTCGTCGGCGTTGCAGACGACGTAGTGCGGCTCGGCCGGCTGCTCGAGCACTGCCTTCCACTTGACGCCCGTCGGGAAGGCGGCTCCGCCTCGGCCGAGCAGGCGCGACTCCGTCACCTGCTCGACGACGCCCGCGGGCCCGAGCTCGCGGGCGCGGGCAAGGGCCTGGAAGCCGCCCGCAGCGAGGTGCGCGTCGAGCGAGGTCGGGTCGATCCCGTCGGCGATCCGGCGGAGGAGTCGCAGGCCGGGCCGGCCCGCCTGCGGCAGCGGCGGCGACTCGCGCGGCAGCTGCTCCTCGAACGGCTGCTCGCCCGCGACCGTCCGGTACCGGGCCGGCGCGCGTTCGCACAGCCCGAGGCAGGGGCTCGGATGCTCGTCCGGGCCGACGGCCGCGCCCTTGAGCGCACACGCGAGGTCGGTGCAGACGTGCGTCACGTCGGCAGGGCGCTCCTCGAGAGCGAGCAGCGCGTAGAAGCTCGCGACCCCGTAGGCCTCCGCCGGCGGCACCGAGAGCCGGCGCGAGGCATAGCCGAGTGAGCCCTCGCTGACGTAGCCGACGCGACGCTGGGCGGCGCGCAGCGCGGGGAGGAGCAGGTGACGGCTCGCGCGGTCGGCCCGCGCCGTGCGAGGGCCGCGCTCGGCCTGGGGGCCGAGCACCGCGTCGACCGCGGCACGCTCCGCCGCCGACGGCTCGGCCTCGAGGAGGTTGAGATCCACTAGACCAATGCCTCGACGCGGATCGCCGTCGCCTTGAACTCTGCCGTGCCGGCGACCGGGTCGGTCGCGTCGATCGTGAGCACGTTCGTGTCGACGAGCTCTGGGAAGTGCAGGTTCATGAACGCGAGGCCCGGGCGAAGCGTGGTGTCGAACGCCACCGGCGCCTCCACCGAGCCGCGGCGCGAGGTGACGCGCGCGCGGCCGCCGTCGACGAGGCCGTAACGGGCGCCGTCCTCGGGTGAGACACGCAGCGCCTCGCCTGCCACGTGGAGCGGTGAGGCGTAACCGCCGGTCTGCACGCCGGTGTTGAACGACTCGAGGCGGCGGCCGGTCGTCAGGCGCAGCGGGAAGGATTCGTCGAGCTGGTCGACCGGCGGCGAGTGGCGGACGGCCATGAACGGCGCCGGCACGCCGACCTCCTCTTCCCAGAGACGGCCGTGCAGGAACTGGTCGCCGGGATGGCTCTCGTCCCAGCAGGGCCACTGGATGCCGCCGAGCTGCTCGAGGCGCTCGTAGCTCATGCCCGCGTGCATTGGCGACAGCGAGCGCACCTCGTTCCAGATCGTCTCCGCGTCGGCCGAGCCGAGGTCGACGCCGAGCCGGCGGCCGAGCTCGTAGACGATCGCGATGTCGTCGCGCGCCTCGCCCGGCGGGTCGAGCGCCTTGCGCACGCGCTGGACGCGTCTTTCGCTGGATGTCACGGTTCCTTCCGACTCCGCCCAGCCGGCGCAGCCGGGGAGGACCACGTCGGCGAGCTCGGCGGTGCGCGTGAGGAAGATGTCCTGGACGACGAGGTGGTCGAGTCCCTTCAGGAGCGCGATCGCGCGCTCCTTGTCCGCCTCCGACTGCGCCGGGTTCTCGCCGATCACGTACAGGGCCTGCAGCTCGCCGTGCTCCATCGCCTCGAACATCCCGGTCAGATGGAGACCGTTCCTGGGCGGCACGCTCGCGTTCCAGGCGGCGTCGAAGCGGGCGCGGATCTCGTCGTCCTCGACGTCCTGGAAGCCCGGGAACTTGTTCGGGATCGCGCCCATGTCGCCGCCGCCCTGCACGTTGTTCTGGCCGCGCAGCGGTTGCAGCCCGGCGCCGTGCCGGCCGACGCCGCCGACGAGCAGCGAGAGGTTGATCAGGGCGAAGACGTTGTCGACCGCGTTGTGGTGCTCGGTGATGCCGAGCGTCCAGCAGAGCTGCGGATATGCCGCCTGCCCGAAGGCATGGGCGAGCTCGCGAATCGCGGCAGCCGGGACGCCGGTGACGCGCTCGCCCTCCTCGAGCGTCCACGGCTCGATCGACTCCCGGAACTCGTCGAACCCGGTCGTGGCGTGGGCGACGAACTCCTCGTTCACGAAGCCTGCGTGGACGATCTCGCGGGCGACCGCGTTCGCGAGGGGGATGTCGGTGCCGACGTCGAGCCCGAGCCAGAGATCGGCCCACTGCGCCGAGACGGTGAAGCGCGGGTCGACGACCATCAGCTTCGCGCCGCGGTGCACCGCCTTCAGCAGGTGATGGAAGAAGATCGGGTGTGCCTCGCGCGCGTTCGAGCCCCAGAGCACGATCAGGTCCGCGGTCTCACGCAGCTCCTCGTAGGAGCTGGTACCGCCGCCTGCGCCGAACACCGTCGCCAGACCGGCGACGCTCGGAGCGTGTCAGGTGCGGTTACAGCTGTCGACGTTGTTGGAGTGCAGAGCGACCCGGCTGAACTTCTGCGTCGCGAAATTCAGCTCGTTCGTCGTCTTCGAGCAGCTGAAGACGCCGGTCTGGCGGCCGTTCTCGAGCGCCCGCCGGAAGCCGGCCGCGGCGCGATCGAGCGCCTCGTCCCAGCTTGCCGGGCGGAGCTCTCCGCCGTCACGCACGAGCGGCCGGGTCAGCCGCGTCAGGTTCCGAGCCATGTTTCGAGTCTAGACGGGCCTGCGAGTCGCCCGCGAGCCAGGCGGTCGTGCGGCGTCGCACAACGTCCTCCTCCGTGCGCGCCCATTCGCGCTCGCGGGCGTAGAGCTCCTGCGCGCGCACGTCGGGGCGGCCCGGGACGAGCGGCTCGAGCAGCGCCGGGTCGTCCGCCGCCGGCGCGAGCACCTCGGTGGCGAGCGAGCCGTAGAGGTCGAGCAGGTGGCCTCGGGTGGCTGCGTCGATCTCGACCGGCCAGCGGATCGAGCCGAGGCCGGTCGCGCCGGGGAGCGGCCGCGGGGAGCGGTCGAGGTTGCGCACGCCGGCATGGGCGAGCGCGTCGAGCGCAATCCGCCGGTAGGTGGTCAGCTTGCCGCCGGCGATGCTCACCATTCCCGCCGGGCCGCGCGAGTAGACGGTCTCGCGGCGCGCGCTCTCGGTCTTCCCCGGCCCGCCCGGCAGGACGCGGAGGCCGACGAAGCTCGCCCGCGGCTCGCCGATCCCGCCGACGGCGTCCGATGCCTCCCGGAGCACCGTGCGGACGTCCTCGTCGGTGACGCGAACGTCCTCCGGCGGGCCGTCGTGGAGGGTGTCGGTCGTGCCGAGCAGGAGCTTCCCGTGCCACGGGATCGCGAAGCTCACGCGCAGCTTGTCGTGCGGGATGGTCAGCGCCGCCGTCCAGCTCTCGCCGCCGTCCACGATCACGTGGATGCCCTTCGAGAGCCGCACCGACGGCTCGGCGCGCTCGTCCTCGAGCGCCCGGACGCGGTCGAGCCACGGCCCGGTCGCGTTGACGAGCCGGTCGGCGCGCACCCGCAGTATCTCCCCGTCGACGGCGACCGTCGCCCCGTCGCCGTGCAGCTCGGTCACCTCCGCGTAGTTGAGGACGACGGCGCCGCGGTCGGCGGCCGCGCGGATGTTGGCGAGCGTCAGGCGACCGTCGTTCGTCCAGGCGTCGGCGTAGAGGGCGCACGAGTGCAGGCCGCCGGTACGGAGGTCGGGGACGAGCCGCAGCGCACGCGACGTGCTCACCCGGCCGTTCAGGCGCGCCCGCGCGAGCGCCGAGTAGAGGAGGACGCCGGTCCGCACGACCCACGGGCGGTGCGGCCCGCCGCGGTACAGCGGAAACAGGAACGGCAGGCGGTGCACGAGGTGCGGGGCGACGACGTTCATCAGCGCTCGCCGTTCCTGGTGCGCCTCGCGCACGAGCCGCACGTCGCCCATCTGGAGATAGCGGAGGCCGCCGTGGATCAGCTTCGAGGACGCACTCGAGGTCGCGCCGGCGAAGTCGCCCCGGTCGACGAGCGCCACGGACATCCCGTGTGCCGCAGCCGCTTCCGCGATCCCGGCGCCGATGATCCCGCCGCCGATCACGAGCACGTCGAAGCGCCGCTCGGCGAGCTGCTCGACCGCGGCTACGCGATCCACAGTGCGTTCGTCCACGCCTTGCCCCCGTCACGGTCGAGCACCTCGACACGTCCGTATGGCGCCTCGTACGGGCGGCGGAGACGCACGGCCGTGAGACGCCCCTCGGCGTCGCGGTCGAGCACCTCGGAGTTGTTCGGGTAGCCGAGCCGTCCCTCGTTCGCCCGGGCGCCTCGCCAACGGCCCGAGTAGAGCGTCACCGCGGCCGCCGGGCTGCAGCGGACGACCACCTCGTCCTCGGAGA
Organism: uncultured Thermoleophilia bacterium; assembly: GCA_963840365.1. Taxonomy (GTDB): domain Bacteria; phylum Actinomycetota; class Thermoleophilia; order Gaiellales; family Gaiellaceae; genus PALSA-600. The sequence goes on from CAWIYQ010000002.1 coordinate 175,942, forward strand.
CCTCGACGGCGTGGATCTCGGGGCCGGTCGAGCCGTAGAACGCCCCGGCGGCGAGCGCGGCGAGGATCGCCTCCTGTGTCCGCTCGGCGGCGCGCACCCAGGTCCACGCGAAGCCGCTGTCGTACCCGGGATGGTGCGAGTCGTCGGTTGCGAGCGCCGTCAGCGGCCGGCCGCGCTCGAGCACCTCGTCCCAGTGGAGCGACGAGTCGCCCCGGCCGAGCTCGAGCTCGCAGCCGGAGTTCCACACCTCGATCCCGCAGAGCCCCTCCGTCTCCCACCAGAGCTCGCTGCGCAGGCCGCTCCAGTAGGTGTGCGCGAGGAACGGCAGGCCGCCGTTCGACGCGATCCAGTCGACCACCTCCTGGAGGGGCGCGAACACGCCCTCCGGCAGCTCCGGGTCGGCCTGGACGCCCAGCGCGAGTACGTGCGCGTCGTCGTGCATGCTCGGGCAGCGGGCGTTGAGCTCGGTCGACGGGATCACGAGCAGCCCCCTCGTCGAGGCCTCGACGGTCCGGTGCCAGTGGTCGGTGATCGCCAGCACGTCGTAGCCCGCCCAGTCGTAGTGCCGGACGAGGTACTCGGGGGCGAGCTCGCCGTCCGAATTGGTCGTGTGGGCGTGGAGCGCGCAGCGAAACCACTCGCCCTGAGCAGCGAAGACGTTCATGCGGCTTTCGACGATAGCCGCCCGCACCCTTGTTTGAAATCGGGTTTCAAACTGATGTCGATTTGGTGAAGCACCGCACCGTTTCTTTGAAATAGTCCCTCCGGCGTGATCCACTTGCGAGGTCACCGACCTGACCCCCCGACCCAGCAACCGCGAGGAGAATCGAATGGAGGACTACGAGGCCCAAGAAGTCGAGTTCTGGGCGAAGCTCGAAGAGGAGGGCATGAGCCGCTCGTCCATGCTGCGGCGCAGCGTCGCCGCAGCGGCGGGGCTCACCGTCCTCGGCAGTGCCAGCACGGCGCTCGGCATGTCGAAGATGCGGGCGGCCGCGCCGAGCCACATGACGCAGGATGCGTTCAAGCAGCTCGTTGCGAACGCGAAGAAGGAAGGCCACCTGAATACGATCGCCCTCCCGCCCGACTGGGCGAACTACCAGGAAGCTCTCCACGACTTCCCGCGGAAGTACGGGATCGGGATCACGAACGACAACCCCGACGGCAGCTCTGCGCAGGAGAACCAGGCGATCGTGTCGCTGAAGGGCGACAAGCGCGCTCCGGACGCTGTCGACGTCGGCGTCTCGTTCGCGATCTCGGGTGCCAACTCGGGCCTGTATGCGCCGTACTTCAACCTGAACTACAAGACGATCCCGCGCGCCCTCAAGAACACCCATGGTCTCTGGATGGGCGACTACTGGGGCGCGGTCTCGATCGGCTACAACAAGTCGCTCATCCCGAACCCGCCGAAGACGTTCAAGGACCTGCTCAAGTCCGAGTACAAGGGCAAGGTCGCGATCAACGGCAGCCCGCTGACGTCGAACTCCGCGGTGTCGGTCGTGATCGCCACGGCGCTCGCGAACGGCGGCTCGCTGTCCGACGTCGGCCCCGGGATCGACTTCTGGGCCCAGATGAAGAAGAACGGCAACTACATCCCGGTCGGGACGACCTCCGCGACCGTCGCCTCCGGCCAGACGCCGATCTCGCTCGACTGGGACTACAACAACTACGCGTACGTGACCGAGTTCCCGGCTGCGAGCTGGGGCTTCACCGTGCCGTCCGACGGCGTCTACGGCGGCTACTACGCGCAGGCGATCAACGCCACAGCGCCGCACCCGAACGCGGCGCGGCTGTGGGAGGAGTTCCTCTACTCCGACCAGGGTCAGATCATCTGGCTGAAGGGCGGCGCCCACCCGGCGCGGTTCAACGACCTGGTCGCACGCAAGGTCATCCCGGCTTCCGTGCTGGCGAAGCTGCCCGACGCGTCGATCTACGCGAAGGTGAAGTTCGCGAGCCTCGCCCAGCAGACCGCTGCGAAGGCCCTGATCGCGCAGCAGTGGCCGACGAAGGTCGGTTCGTAACCCTGGCGAGCAACACCGCTGCACCGCAGGCGCTCCGGCCGGACGTCACGTCCGGCCGGCGGCGCCTGCCGCTTGCGTGGCTTGCCACGCTTCCGTTCTTCGCGTACACGATCGCGTTCCTCTTCCTGCCGGCGGGCTCCGTGCTGATCGGCGCGTTCCAGGACAACGAGAACAAGGCGACGTTCTCGAACATCCACCTGCTCTTCCACCACCCCTACATCGACGCCTACAAGGAGAGCATCGAGATCAGTCTCGTCACGGCACTCCTCGGGGCCGTCCTCGGCCTCCTGATCGCGTACGCGGCGATCCGGGACGGCACGCCGAAGTTCATTCGCTCGGGGCTGACGACGTTCTCCGGTGTCGCGGCCAACTTCGGCGGCATCCCGCTCGCCTTCGCGTTCATCGCGACGATCGGCCCGCTCGGCATCGTGACGACGTGGCTGCGAAACGCAGGTTGGGACCCCACCCAGCATGGGTTCCAGCTCTTCTCCAAGGCGGGCGTGGAACTCGCGTACATGTACTTCCAGCTGCCGTTGATGATCCTCGTGATCGCCCCGGCGATCGACGGCCTGCGCAAGGAGTGGCGCGAGGCGGCTTCGAACCTCGGTGCGAAGCAGTGGCAGTTCTGGCGCTACGTCGGCATCCCGGTACTGATGCCGTCGCTCCTCGGCGCAGTCATCCTGCTCTTCGGCAACGCGTTCGCCGCGTACGCAACCGCATACAGCCTCACCTCCGGCACGGTGAACATCGTCCCGGTGCTGATCGGCGCGTACTACACCGGCAACGTGCTCGACAACCCGCATCTCGCCCAGGCGCTCGCCTTCGGGATGTTCGTCGTGCTTGCCGTGATGATGCTGCTCTATATCCCGCTGCAGCGGCGCGCGGCACGGTGGGCCAAGTGAAGCGGCCGCGCATGGCGCCGAGCGCCTACCTCTGGCTCGGGCTCGCGGCGATCTACTTCATCGTGCCGCTGTATGCGACGTTCGCCTTCAGCCTGAAGAAGAACGTGGCCGGCGCGCCGTGCTGCACGCTCGCGAACTACGGCTGGGTGATCCACAACGGCGACTTCTGGCACACGATCAAGGTCTCGTTCCTACTCGCGGTCGAGACGATCGTCATCAGCCTGCTCCTGTTCGTGCCCACGATCTACTGGGTGCACCTCAAGCTCCCGAAGCTGCGGCCGGTGCTCGCGTTCCTCGCGCTGATCCCGTTCGTCGTCCCGCCGATCGTGATGGTCGTGGGCCTCCTCCGCGTGTTCCAGGGCACGCCGCATTGGTTCTACGGCGAGCCGTGGGGCTTCCTCGCGACGGCCTACGTGATCCTCGCCTTCCCGTACATGTTCTTCTCGCTCGATGCGGGCTTTCGCGCGATCGACGTGCACACGCTCACGGAGGCGTCGCAGAGCCTCGGCGCCAGCTGGCCGACGACGCTGCTCAAGGTGATCGTGCCGAACATCCGCGCGGCGGCGCTCGCCGGCTCGTTCCTCGCCCTCGCGATCGTGATGGGCGAGTTCACGATCGCGAACCTCGCCGCTTTCCACACCTTCCCGATCTTCCTGCAGTACGTGAACGAGTCGGCGGGCTTCCCGGCCGGGGCGCTGACCCTGCTCTCGTTCCTCATCACCTGGGGGGCGATGGCCTCGCTGCTGCTCGTGGGCCGCAGGCGGCGGCTCGGTCAGGGTGCGATGATCGCGGGGAGAAGATGACCTACCTCCGGCTCGAGAATCTCCACCGCGACTTCGGCACCGTCAAGGCGCTGAACGGGATCAACATCGACGTCGGGGAGGGCGAGTTCCTCTCACTGCTCGGGCCGTCGGGCTGCGGCAAGACGACCGCGCTCCGGCTCGTGGCCGGCTTCGACCGTCCGAACGAAGGCCGCATCGTCGTCGACGGGAAGGACGTGACCCACGTCTCGCCCAACAAGCGCGATATGGGCATGGTCTTCCAGGCCTATTCGCTCTTCCCGAACATGACGGCGAGGCAGAACGTCGAGTTCGGGCTGCGGATCCGGGGCAAGGACCGCTCGGCGCGGGCCGACAAGGCGGGCGAGCTGCTCGAGCTGGTCGGTCTCAGCAGCGCCGGCGACCGCTTCCCGCACCAGCTCTCAGGCGGTATGCAGCAGCGCGTCGCGCTCGCACGCGCGCTTGCGATCGAGCCGCGTGTGCTCCTGCTCGACGAGCCGCTCTCGGCGCTCGACGCGAAGGTGCGCGTGCAGCTCCGCGAGGAGATCCGCCGCATCCAGCTCGAGCTCGGGATCACGACGTTGTACGTCACGCACGACCAGGAGGAGGCGCTCGCGATCTCCGACCACGTGGCCGTCATGTACGGCGGCGTGATCGAGCAGATGGGACCGCCCCACGAGATGTACACCTCGCCCGCCACGCCGTTCGTCGCCGAGTTCATCGGCACGATGAACCGCCTCGAGGCGCGGGTCGTCGACTCGACGGTCGGCGAGGTCGAGTCCGGGGGCCTGCGGCTCCGCGTGGATGCGGCGCGCCAGCGCTCGGCGGGCGAGCGCGTGCTCGTGCTGATCCGCCCCGAGTCGCTCGAGCTCCAGGCGGCGGGCGGCGACGGCAACGGCGTCATCGACGGCAACGTGCTGCGGGGCGAGGTGATCACCCAGACGTTCCTCGGCCCGGTGACGCGGGTGAAGGTCGCCGGCGGCGAGCTCTCGCTGACGGCCGACATGTCGACCGCGCGGGCGGCGGCGCTACCGATCGGCTCGAGCGTCGTCGCGCGCATCCCGAGCGGTGACCTCAGCCTGCTCAGCCTGCCCGAGGACGGCATGGCCTCGATCGGCGTCGACCCCGACGCCGAGTAGCCGGATGCGGATCCGGGCGGCGGTGTGCCGGGGCTTCGGCGAGCCGCTCGCGGTGGAGGAGCTCGAGCTGCGCGGGCCGGGACCCGGGGAGGTCGGCGTCCGAATCGCCGCGTGCGCGATCTGCCACAGCGACATTGCCTACATGCGCGGTGCCTGGGGCGGCGACCTGCCGGCGGTATACGGCCATGAGGCGGCGGGACTCGTCGAGGAGGTGGGTGACGGCGTGCTCGACGTGCACGAGGGCGATCACGTCGTCGTCACGCTCGTGCGGTTCTGCGGGCGCTGCCGCCAGTGTCTCCGCGGGCTGCCGTCGTTCTGCGAACGGCTGTGGGAGCTTCCGATCTCGATCGACCCGCCGCTCTGGACGCCCGACGGCAGGCGGGTGTTCCACGGGCTTCGCACGGCCGCATTCGCGGAGCGCGTGACGGTGCACGCCTCGCAGGTCGTGCGGGTGCCCGACGACCTGCCGCTCGAGAGCGCGTCGCTGCTCGCGTGCGGCGTGCTCACCGGCGTCGGAGCGGTGCTGACGACCGCTCGGGTCGAGGCGGGAAGCAGCGTCGCCGTGATCGGCACCGGCGGCGTCGGGCTGAATGCGGTCCAGGGAGCCGTCCTCGCCGGCGCCGGGCCGATCGTCGCGGTCGACCTCGTCGACCGGAAGCTCGACGTGGCCCGCGCCTTCGGCGCCACGCACACGCTGAACGGCGCGACCGACGACGTCGGCGGCGCGGTCGCCGAGGTGACCGACGGTCGCGGGCTCGACTACGTGTTCGTCGCGGCCGGCTCGGGCGCGGCGATCGAACAGGCGCTGACGCTCATCGGATCGGGCGGGGCGGTCGTGCTCGTCGGCCTCGCCACGGGCGCGCACGTGCCGATCGACGCCGAGACGGTCGCCGACCGCGGCCAGCGGGTGATCGGCAGCAAGATGGGCTCGGCGCGGCCGCAGCTCGACATCCCCGCGCTCGTCGGCCTCTATCGCGACGGCCGGCTGAAGCTCGACGAGCTCGTTTCGGGGCGATACGCGCTCGACGACGTCAACGAGGCGATCGCGTCGGCCGACCGCGGCGAGGCGCTCAGGCCCGTGCTCGTTCCGTGAGCGCTGCGATTGCCGCGTCCGGGCGGTCGGTGAAGACGCCGGTGACGCCGAGCGCGCGCAGCTCGAGCAGGCGCTCGACGTCGTTGACCGTGTAGACGGTCGTCTCGAGCCCGAGCCGACTCGCGGCTGCGAGCCCGCGCGGCGTGACCCGGTCGTCCCGGAACCCCGCGGCCCACGCGCCCGCCGCAGCGCGGATGCTGACGCCGAAGCCCACGTGCTGCACCGTCCGGATGCCCGGCCTCAGCGCGCGTGCCTCGACGAGCGCGCGTCGCTGGAACGAGACGAGCACGTCGTCGCGGTGGAGCAGCCGTAGAGCCCGCTCGACGATGTCGCCGCGCGGCCGCTTCAGCTCGGCCATCACCCCGATCCGCCCGTGGCACAGGTCGAGCACCTCGGCGAGCGTCGGGTACGGCTTCCCGCGACGCGGCCGGTCGTGCGTGACCGAGAGGTCGGGCCAGACATCGAACTCGACGTAATCGGCGCACAATTCGATCGCGCGCTCGAAGGCCGGCAGCGTGTTCTCCGGCAGGTCGTGGGAGGCGCCGCGGTGGGCGATCACGAGCACAAGAGGCGCTCCAGCGTCGCGACGTCGATGCGCTCGACGAGCTCGTCGGCGGCGTGGAGACGGGCGGAGCCGACCGTCCGCGTGAGGGCCGCGACCCGGCAGCCGGCCGCCTTCGCGGCGGCGACGCCGACGTCGGTGTCCTCGAAGACGAGCAGCTCGGCCGCCGTCACGCCGAGGCGGTCGGCCGCGAGGACGTAGCACTCCGGGTCGGGCTTGCCGCGGCGCACGTCGTCCTGCGAGACGACGAGGCTGAGGTGCTGCCGCAGCCCGGAGCCGTCGAGGACGGCGTCAAGCTCCCGCCGCAGCGCTGCGGAGACGACCGCCACCGGCACGAGCCCTGCGGCGAAGGCGACGGCCTCCCGCGTCTCGGCGGCGACCGTGTGGCCGTCGGCGGCGAGCACGCAGTAGCGGTCGACGCGCGCCTCGATCAGCGCCGAGTCGCTGCGACCGAACCACCGCACGAGCATCTCCTCGTCCGTGTGCCCCGCGAGCTGCTCGAAGTACTCCGTCTCGGAGAGCGGCCGCCCAAGCTCGGCGAAGAGCTCCGCGTAGACGCGCGCGAGCAGCGGCTCGTCGTCGGAGAGCGTGCCGTTGAAGTCGAAGGCGATCGCCGCGGGCATCCGGGCCTGAGCGTAGCGTCGGCCCATGCCGACGATCGCGCTCGTGTTCGCGCTCGCCGCCGCCGGCTTCCACGCGCTCTGGAACCTGCTCCTCGCCCGCGCGCCCGACGTCCGATCGGCGACGGCGGTCGCGCTGGTCACGGCGCAGGTCGCCTTTGCGCCGCTCGCGGTCGTCGTGTGGCGGGCCGACGGCGGCGTGTGGCCGTGGCTCGTCGGCAGCGGCCTCTTCGAGCTCGGGTACTTCGGCCTGCTGGCCGCCGCCTACACGCGCGCGCCGCTGTCGGTCGTCTACCCGGTCGCCCGCGGTGGCGCTCCGGTGCTCGTGCTCGCGGTCTCGGTGCTCGCGCTCGGGTATTCGACGACGGCCTGGCAGATCGCTGGCGTGCTCACGATCGTCGCCGGCGTCCTTCTCGTCCGCGGCCTCCACCAGGCCCCCGCCGAGGGGATCGTCTTCGGGGTCGCGATCGCCGCCTGCATCGCGGGCTACACGCTGGTCGACAGCCATGGCATCCGGCACGCGAACCCCATCACCTACCTCGAGCTCACGATGGCCGTGCCGACCGCTGTCTTCGCCGCCGCCGTGCTGCGCACGCGCGGCCGGGCGGCGGTGCTCGCCGCCGTCGGGCCGTCGAGCGTGATCGCCGGCCTGTCGACCTTCGTTGCGTACGCGTTCGTCCTCGCCGCGCTCGCCCGGGCCTCCGCGGCGTCGGTCGCCGCCGTCCGCGAGACGAGCGTGGTCGTCGCGACCGCGCTCGCGGCCGTCGTGCTCGGCGAGCGGGTCGGGCCGGTCCGGCTGGCCGGCGCGGTCGTGGTCGTGACGGGGATTGCGCTGCTCGCGCACACGTGAACCGGTAGTTCGCCCCTCCAGCGACAGTGGGTTCCCCGAGCACGAGCGACCCCCGCGGAGCGACTCTGGGCATGGAGATCCAAGGAAGGAGCGAGACCATGGCCACCGTCGCACGCGTGCTCGGCATCGCGGTCGTCGCGGCGCTGCTCGCACGCCTCGTCGCCCGGCGGCGGGGAGCCGCCGCGAAGGCACGGCCACACCGGTTCGCGGAGGACGAGCACGAGCTCGTTCCCGTGGGCCTCGGGCTCGAGTGAGAGGAGGACGAGCGATGCGCAGGACGATCGTGATGGGAGCCGGCGGCCGCGACTTCCACAACTTCAACGTGGCGTTCCGCGACAACCCGGACGTCGACGTCGTCGCGTTCACCGCGACGCAGATCCCCGGGATCGCCGATCGTGTGTACCCGGCGGCGCTTGCCGGGCGCCGTTACCCCGACGGGATCCCGATCCGGCCCGAGGAGGAGGTGGCTCAGCTCATCCGCACCCTCGCCGTCGACGAGGTCGTGCTCGCCTATTCCGACCTCTCGCACGAGAGTGTCATGCACAAGGCGTCGCTCGTGCTCGCCGCGGGCGCGGACTTCCGTCTCATGGGGCCCGACAGCACCATGCTCCACTCGACGAAGCCGGTCGTCGCCGTGTGCGCCACGCGCACCGGCTGCGGCAAGAGCCAGACGACGCGCCGCATCGGCGCGATCCTGCTCGACGCGCGGCTACGTGTCGCGCTCGTGCGCCATCCGATGCCCTACGGGGATCTCGAGCGCATGCGCGTGCAGCGCTTCTCGACGCTCGAGGAGATCGACGCCTCCGACCCGACGGTGGAGGAGCGCGAGGAGTACGAGGAGCCCGTGCGGCTGGGGATGGTGATGTATGCCGGCGTCGACTACGCGGCGATCCTCCGGCAGGCCGAGGAGGAGGCCGACGTGATCGTCTGGGACGGCGGCAACAACGACCTCCCGTTCTTCGCGCCCGACCTGCACATCGTCGTCGCCGACCCACTTCGTCCGGGCCACGAGCTCCGCTACCACCCCGGGGAGACAAACCTCCGGATGGCCGACGTCGTCGTGCTGAACAAGGTCGACTCCGCCGAGGCGCACAACGTCGAGCAGGTGATCGCGAACGTGGAGTCCGTCAACCCGATGGCGACGCTCGTCTTTGCCGAGTCGCCGCCCCTGCTCGAGCCCGGCCCCGACCTGCGCGGCAAGGTCGTGCTCGTCGTCGACGACGGGCCGACACTGACCCACGGCGGCATGCCGTTCGGCGCCGGTCTCGTCGCGGCCCGGAAAGAGGGCGCGGCGCGGATCGTCGATCCGCGGCCTGCCGCAGTCGGCTCGATCGCGGAGACGTTCGCACGCTGGCCGCAGCTGACGAACGTCCTCCCGGCGATGGGCTACTCGGAGACGCAGCTGCGCGACCTCGAGCAGACGATCAACGCGATCGACTGCGACGTGGTCGTGACGGGCACCCCGATCGACCTCGGGCGCCTGATCGACTCGCGCCACCCGATCCGCCACGTGCGCTACGAGCTCCGCGAGGTCGGGCAGCCGACCCTCGAGGACGTGCTCGCACCCGTGATCGCCCAGGCGACCGCGGCCTCCCTGATGGGGGTGGGGGCATGACTGTACGCCACTTCACACGGGTCTCGGATCTCGACCCCGGCGAGCTCGCGTCGCTCCTCGAGCTCGCCAGGGCGACGAAGGCCGAGCCGGGCCGCTTCGAGGGTGCGCTGCACGGGCAGTCGGTCGCGTGCATCTTCGAGAAGCCGTCGACGCGCACGCGCGTGTCGTTCGCGGCGGCCGCCGCCCGGCTCGGAGCCACCCCGATCGCGCTCTCGCCCCAGGAGCTGCAGGTCGGCCGCGGCGAGTCGATCGCCGACACGGCGCGGTCGCTGTCGGGCTACGTCTCGGCGATCGTGATCAGGACGTTCGCGCAGGAGACCGTCGACGAGCTCGCCCGCTACGCCACGGTGCCCGTGATCAACGCCCTCTCCGACCTCCACCATCCGTGCCAGGCGCTCGCCGATCTGCTCACGATCGACGAGGAGCTCGGCGGGCTCGCCGGCCGGAAGCTCGCCTTCCTCGGCGACGGCGGCGACAACGTCGCGCACTCGCTCCTCGAGGCCGGTGCACTTGCCGGGCTCGATGTCACGATCGGCTGCTCGCCCCTGTACGAGCCCGATCCGGGCATCCTCGCCGGGGCCCGCGAGCTCGCGCGCTCGAGTGGCGCCGAGTTGACGGTCGTGCACGACCCGGGCCTCGCCGTCGAGCAGGCCGACGCCGTCTACGCCGATGTCTGGGCGTCGATGGGGGAGGAGGCGGAGCGCGAGGCGCGCGCCGCCGCGCTTGCTCCGTTCGAGGTGACCGCCGAGCTGATGACACTCGCGAAGCCGCACGCCGTCTTCCTGCACTGCCTGCCCGCGAAGCGGGACGAGGAGGTCGCCGCCGATGTGATCGACGGCCCGCGTTCCGTGGTCTGGCACGAGTCGGCGAACCGGCTCCCGACCGAGGAGGCGCTGCTCGTGCTGCTGACGGGAGTCGAGGTCCCGGCGTGAGGCTCGTCGTCCCCGCACGGCAGCCGCAACCCGTTCCGTACTAGCCCCGGACGAGCCGAGCCCCATTGGGGCATACGGTGGGGCCGAAAGGAGACCGCTAGTGCTGCGCGAACCCGCGGAGGTCCAGGCGAAGCTGCTCAGGGCAGGCGCCCGCGGCGACGAAGGAGCACGGAGGCGCCTCCTCGCCGCCCACCTGCCGCTCGTGCGCAGCGTGGCGGCGCGGTATGCGAGTCTCGGTCTCCCGTTCGACGATCTCGTGCAGGAAGGGTGTGTCGGCCTGCTCGAGGCGATCGACCGCTGGGATCGTGCCCGTGGCGTGCCTTTCGAGGCGTTTGCGCGCTTCCGGGTGCGGGTCGCGATCCGTGACGCGCTCACCGCCCGTGCGCGCCTGATCAGGCTCCCCAAGCACGTGGTCGAGTCGCAGCGCCTCGTCGACCCGCCGCGCGCGATCGCCATACCGGAGGTCGAGGCCGCCGTGACGCAGGACACGGAGGACGAGATCGTCGCGCGCGAGCAGCAGGCAGCCGTCGACCGCGCCGTCGACGGCTTGAGCCCGCGGCAGCGGATCGTGATCAAGCATCGCTACGGCTTCGACGGGCCCGAGGAGACGCTCGGGCAGGTCGCCGCCGAGCTTCGGCTCTCCCGCGGCCGGACGCTCGCGATCGAGCGCCAGGCGCTCGCCCGCCTCCGCCGCTCGCTCGCCGGCCTGCGCTGAGTCGGCGACGCTACTTACCCAGCCACTTCAGGACCTTGGCCTTGTTCTGCGCGACCCACTTCTGCCCGGCTGCGTCCGGGTTCATGTGGTCGGCCGCGATCCACTCCGCCACGGTCTCCTGGTCGAGGTTCGACCACGTGAAGCGCTTCAGCACCGGGTACGCCGGCGAGCCGCTCTTCGCGAACTTGGTGCTGAACACCTTGTTCAGCACCTCGTCCTCGTAGGCACACCGGTAGTTCTTCATCGAGGTTCCCGCCGCGTAGTTGTCGACGCAGCCCGGGAAGCGCGGGGGCAGGGTCACCTCCGACAGCTGGTACTCCGCGTTCAGGTACTGGGGTGTGTACCAGTAGAAGAGGACCGGCTTGTGCCGCTTGTACAGCGACGACCAGCGCGCCACCTGCGCGGCCTCCGAGCCGACGCTGACGAGCTTCAGGTTCAGGCCGAGCAGCTGGATCAACTGCTGGTCCTTGTGGACGTACGACGGGTCGCCGCCGAGGAACATCCCCTTCGCGCCGGACCCGGGGCTCTTGAAGAGCGACTCGTGCCCTTTCAGCCCCTGCCAGGTCCTGAACTGCGGGTACTGCTTCATCAGGTAGGTCGGGATGTACCACCCGACGTGCCCGACGACGCCGTTCGGGCCGCCCATCACCACCGTGTGCTGCTTGTCGATGTACTGCTTGTACTGCGCGACGTGCTGCCAGTCCTCGAGTACGGCGTCGGTCTGCCCGGCGGCGAGTGCCTGGTAGACGGGGACCTCGGCCACCTGCGTGACCTTCACCTTGCAGCCGAGGTACTGCTCGAGGACGGCCTTGGCGACGTAGGTGTTGGCCGTCGACCCGATCCACGCCTGCTCGTTGATCGTCACCGTCCCACAGTTCGCCTTCGCCCGCGCGCCGGCCGGCAACGCGACAAGGACGGCGACCGCGGCGGTGGCCAGCATCCCCACGAGCATCCGCACTCTTCCAACCCCTCCTCGTTGTCGGCCTTCGTCGTGCGCGAGCGGGAACTGCGTGTGGCCCGGCCCGGCCCGACCAGGCCGGGCCACACGTCGTTTTCTAGGTGCCGCTCGCCGGCGGTTCGAGCTTCGTCGGCTTCGTCGACTTCGACAGCCAGGAGTTGACGAGCGCCTGGTGCGAGTTGACGAAGGCCTGAGCCGCCGCGCTGTTGCTCATGTGCTTGACAGCCAGGTTGTAGGAGACCGAGTTCTGGTCATCCGACGTCCAGTTGAAGCGCTTGATGAAGTTGGCCACGTCCGGTGCCTGCGCCGGCAGCGTCGAGGCCATCACCTTGTACAGGTGGTACGGGGGATAGGCGCAGTTGATCTGCGCGGGCTTGAGCTTCGCGCAGGTGGTGGTCCAGGCGGGAAGCGCGACCTGCGAGAACTTGAAGATCGCGTTCTGGTATTGAGGCGTGTACCAGTAGAAGAGAACCGGCTTCTTCTGCTTGTAGTCGGTCTCGATCTGGGTCAGCTGCGCCGCTTCGGTGCCGGCGAAGACGACCTTGAGGTTGATCCCGAGGTTCTTGATCAGGGCCGCGTCGTTCGTCACGTAGCTCGGCGACCCGTCCAGGAACTGGCCTTGAGGGGACGACTGCGGCGTCACGAAGAGCTTCCAGTCCTTCTTCACGCCCTTCCAGGTCTTCAGCTCGGGGTGCTGCTGCATCAGGTACGTCGGGACGTACCAGCCGATGTTGCCGTTCGGCCCCTCGAGACCGGCGTCGAGGACCTTGTGGTTGCCCTTGATGTACTGCGCGTACAGGTCGGCGTGCCCCCACTCCTCGAGAACGGCCGACAGCTTTCCCTGCGACATCGCAGGCCACGCCGGCTGCTCGTCGATCGTGAGCAGGTTGACGTTGTAGCCGAGCTTCTTCTCGATCACGTACTGGGCGACGACGTTGTTCGCGAGCGAGCCTTCCCACGAGTTCGTCGCCAGCACGATCGTCGGCTTGCCGTTCGACCGCTTCGTCGACGCGCTCGCGACGCCCATCGCCACGACGATGGCTCCGAGTGCGACGACCGCGACCGCGACTGCGAGCCGCGTCGGCCGGCGACCGATCCTGCGTCCAATCATTGTCACGCTCCTCCGGGTCGGGGATTTCCGGTTTGGGGGGTCCTTCATGTTGCCGCCCGCTGCGCGGGTCTGGGGCTCGACTGGCTGAGACGGTCGAGCACGATGCCCATCAGCACCATCGCGAGGCCGGCCGCCGCGCCCAGGCCAACCTCCGAGCGCGAGAAGCCGGTGACGACGTCGAGGCCGAGCCCCCCGGCGCCGACGAGGCCCGCGACGACCACTTCGGCCATCACGAGCAGGATCGTCTGGTTCACCGCGAGCATCAGGTAGGGCCGCGCGATCGGCAGCTCCACCTTGAACAGGAGCTGCCTGCGGGTCGAGCCGAAGGCCTGACCTGCCTCGATCACGTCGGGGCGCACCGCGCGCAGCCCGAGCGTCGTCGCGCGAATGGAGGCGGGCAGTGCGTAGATCAGCGACGCGCTCATCCCGGTCACGTTGCCGACGCCGAAGAGCGCGACCATCGGGATCAGGTACACGAACGCCGGCAGCGTCTGAAGCGTGTCGAGAACCGGCCGCAGGAGCTGGTCGACGATCCGCCATCGATAGGCGGCGATCCCGAGCGGGATGCCCATGAAGAGCGCGAGCGTGAGCGCGACGAGCACGAGGCTGAGCGTCTGCATCGCGTCCGCCCAGGCGTTGAAGTCGTAGGACACGGTCCCGTGGTAGGTGTAGCCGACCGGTGCCTGCAGCAGACCGAGCAGCACGACGCAGGACGCGAGCAGCAGCGCCCGGCGGTAGCCGGCGCGGACCCAGCCGACCGTTCCCACGACCGCGGCGACGAGCCACCACGGGACACGGTCGAGGAAGCGCTGCAGCGGGTTGAGGACGTGCAGCGTCAGGAAGGTCGAGATCGGCGTCGTCACGTTGATCAGCTTGTCCGTGACCCAGTTCATCGCGTTCGTCGCCTGGTCGACGATGGAGAAGCCCCAGCTCGCCGGCCAGTCGCCGAGGCCGAGCCCGTAGTGGCTGACGAGCACGAGCGTGAGTATCCCCGCGGCGATCAGGCCGACGTGCTGCCGGCGCAGGCGCCGTCTCGCCCCGCGCTCCGTGGCGCGGGCGCCCAGGGCGGCCGACGTTCGGTCGAGCCACATGGCCATGAAGACGATCAGAAAGCCGGCGACGAGGCCCTGGCCGTTGTTCTGGGTCTGCAGGGCGCCCAGCACCGGGTCGCCGAGCCCGCCTGCGCCGACCAGCGAGGCGATCACGACGATCGAGAGTGCCATCATGATCACCTGGTTCAGCCCGAGCATGATCGCCTGCGTAGCGAGCGGCAGCTGGACGTTGCGCAGGATCTGCCCCCGCGTCGAGCCGAACGACTCGGCGGCCTCGATCACGTCCTTCGGCACCGACCGGATGCCGAGCTCGGTGTAGCGCACGAGCGGCGGCACCGCGTAGATGAACGTCGCGACGATCCCGGCGGGGTTGCCGATCGAGAACAGCACGACGATCGGGACGAGGTAGGCGAAGGCGGGGAGCACCTGCATCAGGTCGAGCACCGGTTGGAGCGTCCGGTGCACCGAGGGCCACACCGCGCTCGCGATGCCGAGCGGGATGCCGACGATCGTCGAGAGGGCGATCGCGACCGCCATCAACGCGAGCGTCTCCATCGCGCTCGGCCACATCTGCGAGATGCCGTCGACGCCGCCGTTGGGGATCTGCAGGATCCCGAACGACGAGACCATGATCCCCGCGAAGAGGGCCGTGCGCCAGGTTCCGACGAGCCAGGCGACGACGACGGCGATCGCGAGCACGCCGAGCCAGGTCAGCCAGTGCAGGAAGCGCACGACGTCGTTCGTCGCCGAGTTGAGGAAGTTCCCGAAGCCGCCGATGATGTGATGCAGGAAGAAGTTCGTGCTCTGATTGTTCGTGACCCAGTTGTTCAGGTCGTCGAACCAGCGCGGGACGCCGAGCACCCAGTTGGTCGGGAAGCCGCCCTCCGTGCCGAGCAGGATGGCAGCGAGCACGCAGAGCGGGGCGGCGATTGCGAGCGGCGGCCCCCACCGGCGGGCCACGGGGCCGAGGCGCCCATCGAGGAGCCGCGAGAACCCCAGGCTCTGGACGGGAGACGCGGCGGGTGTCGTCACTCGGACTGCACCGAGAGGGCCTCCGGGATCGCCGTCTCCTCACGGCCCGCGAGCACGTGGATCACCATCCGATGGTCGAGGATCCCGACCAGCTCGCCCGAGCCGTCGACGACGCCGATCGGGCCCTGAGCGCCGAAGACGACCGGCAACAGCTCGCTCAGGCGCTGGTCGTGCCGGACGACCTCCCGCGGCGTCTCGCCCTTGTGCGGCTGCGTCGCGAACAAGGCCGTGAGCACCTTCCCGCGCGGAACGTCGCGCACGAACTCGCGGACGTATGCGTCCGCGGGCGCGCCGACGATCTCGGCGGGCGTCCCGACCTGCACGAAGCGCCCGTCCTTCATGATCGCGATGCGATCGCCGATCTTGAGCGCCTCGTCGAGATCGTGCGTGACGAAAATCACGGTCTTCTGCAACCGGTCCTGGAGACGCACGACCTCGTCCTGCATCTCGCGGCGGATCAGTGGGTCGAGCGCGGAGAACGCCTCGTCGAAGATCAGCACCTCGGGATCGACCGCGAGCGCGCGCGCCAGGCCGACGCGCTGCTGCATGCCGCCGGAGAGCTGGTCGGGGTAGGCGCCTGCCACCGCCGAGAGCCCGACGACGTCGAGGAGCTCTCGGGCGCGCGCGTGACGCGTCGACTTGTCGATGCCCTGGACCTCGAGCCCGTAGGCGACGTTGTCGATCACGCTGCGGTGCGGGAACAGGCCGAAGTGCTGGAACACCATCGACACCTTCGTCCGCCTCACGTCGCGCAGCTCCTTCTGCTGCGCACGGAGCACTTCGTGTCCGCAGATCCCGACCGAGCCGGCCGTCGGCTCGATCAGGCGCGTCAGGCAGCGGACGAGTGTCGACTTGCCGCTGCCCGACAGGCCCATGACGACGAACACCTCGCCGTGATGGACGTCGAACGAGATGTCGCGGGCCGCCACCGTGCAACCGGTCTTCTCGAGCAGCTCGGCCCGGCCGAGCTCGGCGTCATCGCTGCCGACGATGCGCTCCGGGTGCGGCCCATAGACCTTCCAGAGCTCTCGACACGACACCTGAACGCCGCGCTCGGCAGGCTGAGTTTCCGGCTCAGAAGAGCCCAACAATCTCCCCGCGCTCGTCGATGTCGACGCTCATCGCCGCCGGAGTCCTGCCGTAGCCGGGCATCGTCTGCATATCGCCGCACAGCGCCACGATCCAGCCCGCGCCGGTGTAGGCGCGGAGGTCGCGGACGCCGACGGTGAAGCCTACCGGGGCATTCATCAGCTTCGGGTCATGCGAGAGCGAGAGGTGCGTCTTCGCCATGCAGATCGGCAGCTTGTCGAGGCCGGCGTTCGTGAACTCCTTCACCTTCGCCCGCGCGGCGGGCTGGAGCGAGATTCCGTCGGCACCGTACACGCGCTTCGCGATCGCCTCGATCTTCGCCTCGATCGGCGCGTCGAGCGGGTAGACGAAGTCGAACGAGTTCCCCTCGTCGGCAGCCGCGACGACCGCCTCGGCGAGCGCGGAGGCGCCGGCGCCGCCCTGTGTGAACGCCTCGTTGATCTCGGATGCGTATGCGCCCGCCTCCAGCGCCAGCTTGCGGACGAGTGCGATCTCGTCGTCGGGGTCGGTGGGGAACCGGTTCACGGCCACGATCGGGTTGATCCCGAACTCGCGGATGATCCCGATGTGGCGCGCCATGTTCGCCGCGCCGGTCTCGATCGCGTCCATGCCGCCGTCCGGGTCGTCGCCATGGTGCTTGAGCGCCTTGACGGTCGCGACGAGCACCACCGCGTCGGGACGGAGTCCGCCGAGCCGGCAGACGATGTCGAAGAATTTCTCCATGCCCATGTCGGAGGCGAAGCCGCTCTCCGTGACGACGTAGTCGCCGAGCTTGAGCGCGACCCGGTCGGCGACGAGCGAGTTGTTCCCGTGCGCGATGTTCGCGAAGGGGCCGCAGTGGACGAACGCAGGCTGGCCTTCGAGCGTCTGGACGAGGTTCGGCTTGATCGTCTCCTTCAGGAGGACGGCCATCGACCCCGCGGCCTTCAGCTGCTCGGCGGTCACCGGCTTGCCGTCGTAGGTCTGTCCGACCGTGATCGCGCCGAGCCGCCGGCGCAGGTCGTGCAGGTCCGATGCCACGGCGACGATCGCCATCACCTCCGACGCCGCCGTGATGTCGAAGCCGGTCTGCCGCGTGTAGCCGTTCGCGCGGCCGCCGAGGCCGATCACGATGTCGCGGAGGGAGCGCTCGTTGATGTCCATGCAGCGGCGCCAGCTGATCGAGAGTGGGTCGATGCCGAGCTCGTTGCCGTGCAGGAGATGCGCTTCGAGCATCGCCGCGAGCAGGTTGTTCGCCGCGCCGATCGCGTGGATGTCGCCGGTGAAGTGGAGGTTCATGTCCTCCATCGGCACGACCTGGGCGTAGCCGCCGCCCGCCGCCCCGCCCTTGATCCCGAAGACGGGGCCGAGCGAGGCCTCGCGCAGGCAGAGCGCGACCTTCTTGCCGATGTGCCCGAGCCCCTGCGTCAGCGAGACGGACGTGGTCGTCTTGCCCTCGCCCGCCTTGGTCGGGGTGATGGCCGTGACGTTCACGAGCTTGCCGTCCGGACGGTCGGCGAGGCGGTCGAGCACGGACAGGCTGACCTTCGCCTTGTAGCGCCCGTACTGCTCGATCTCGTCCGGCTCGAGACCTGCGGCAGCCGCGATCTCGGTGATTGGCCGGAGCGCCGCCTCCTGGGCGATCCGGAGGGACGACGGCATCGTCGTGGACACGCTCATCCTTTCGGTCGACTGATCGACCGTGAGGATACGATTAATATATCTCCGTGGCTAGGGCGGTCACGACGCGCGTCCCGGCATCCGGGGACGGCACCGGCGGCGTCTCGTCGCTCGCCGATCAGGCCTACCGCGCGATCCGCGACCTGATCGTCACGCTCGAGCTGCCGCCGGGGGCTCCTGTGCGCGAGCCGGAGCTCGTGGTGCAGCTCGGCATCGGCCGGACGCCGATCCGGGAGGCGCTCCGCCGCCTCGCGCAGGAGCGCCTCGTCGAGGTCTTCCCGCGCCGCGGGATCTTCGTCACGACCGTCGACGTCCGCGACCTGGCCCGGCTCTGCGAGGTGCGCGCGGTCCTCGAGCCGGAGGCGGCCCGGCTCGCCGCCGAGCGGGCGACGCAGGACGACCTCGACGAGCTGCACGAGCTGCTGGCCGTGCTCGAGCTCCGCCGGCGCCGGGACGACCGGTGGCTGATCGAGCTCGACGAGCGCATCCACCGGACGATCTATCGCGCGAGCCACAACCCGCTCCTGGCCGAGACGCTCGACGAGTACTACGCCCACGCGCTGCGGATCTGGATGCTCGCGCTCGCGCGCACCGACCTGCGCGCGGCCGTGCACGAGCACGCGGAGCTCCTCGACGCGATCCTCCGCGGGCGCGGCGACCGTGCGGCGGAGCTGATGCGCGCACATGTCGAGACGTTCGAGGAGGCCATGCGTGACGTCCTGCTTGCATCGTGATATATCAGTTGTATGACTGAGACATCCTCGCTGCCGACCACCGCGCGGGCCGTCGTGATCGGCGCCGGGATCGTCGGGAACAGCCTCGCCTATCACCTCGCCGCCCTCGGCTGGCGCGACCTGGTCCTGCTCGACAAGGGGCCGATGCCGAACCCCGGCGGCTCGACGGGGCACGCCTCGAACTTCATCTTCCCGGTCGACCACTCGAAGGAGATGACGCAGCTGACGCTCGACTCGGTTCGCCAGTACGAGGAGGCGGGCGTCTTCACGCGCAGCGGCGGGATCGAGGTCGCACGCACCGCGGAGCGCATGCAGGAGCTCGATCGGCGCATGTCCTCAGCGAAGGCGTGGGGGATCGAGGGCTGCGAGATCATCACGCCGGCGCGCGTGAAGGAGCTCGTGCCGTATCTCGACGAGTCCGTGATCGTGGGCGGGTTCTGGACCCACGGCGTCGGCATCGTCGATTCGCTGCGGTTCGGGACGATCTGCCGCGAGCGCGCACAGGAGCTCGGGGCGTTGACGGTGTCCGCCAACACGGAGGTCGAGGGGATCGACGTCGAAGGTGGGCGCGTCGTCCGCGTGCACACGTCGCGCGGGACGATCGAGACCGACACGGTGGTGGTGTGTTGTGGCGTCTGGAGTCCGCGGATCGCGCGGCTCGCCGGCGCGTCGATCCCGCTGACGCCGGCGGTGCACCAGATGATCGACGTCGGCCCGGTGCCGCACTTCAAGGACACGAAGGGCGTGATCGAGTTCCCGATCGTGCGCGACATGGATACGAACATGTACGAGCGCCAGGACGGGAGCGGCCTCGAGGTCGGCTCCTACGCGCACCGGCCGATCCTCCACGACCCCGAGGAGATCCCGTCGATCGAGGAGTCGGCGCTGTCGCCGACCGAGCTGCCGTTCACGCAGGACGACTTCACGAAGCAGATGGAGGACGCGCTCGAGCTGATCCCGGACGTCCTCAACGACGAGTCGGTCGGGATCAAGTACGCGATCAACGGCCTGCTCTCGCTGACGCCCGACGGCCTGCCGCTCCTCGGCGAGACGCCCGAAGTGAAGGGGCTCTGGTCGGCGGCCGCCGTCTGGGTGAAGGAGGGGCCGGGGGTCGGCCGCGCGATGGCCGAATGGATGGTGCACGGCGAGTCCGAGATCGACCTCCAGTCGTCGGACATCGCGCGCTTCTACGAGTGCCAGAAGACGCGGGCGAACGTCCGCGCGCGCGCGGCCGAGGGCTTCAACAAGACGTACGGGATCGTCCATCCGGCCGAGCAGTGGGAGTCGAACCGTCGCGTTCGGCTGTCGCCGTTCTACGAGCGGGAGCAGGAGCTCGGCGCGGTCTTCTTCGAAGCCGCCGCCTGGGAGCGGCCGCAGTGGTACGAGTCGAATGCCGGCCTCCTCGAGGAGTACGGCGATCGCGTGACCCGTCGCGAGGCCGAATGGGAGTCGCGCTGGTGGTCGCCGATCATCAACGCCGAGCATCTCGCGATGCGCGACCGCGCGGCGATGTTCGACCTGACCGCGTTCTGCATCTTCGACGTCACCGGCCCCGGCGCGCTCGACGTCGTGCAGCGCGTCTCGATGCGTCAGATGGACGTCGCAACCGGAAAGGTCGTGTACACGCCCGTGCTCTCGCCGAGCGGCACCTTCAAGAGCGACCTGACCGTGATGCGGCTCGGCGACGAGCGGTTCCGGGTCGTCACCGGCGGCGCGCACGGCATGGCCGACCTGAAGTGGTACGCGAACGCGCTACCCGCCGACGGCAGTGCGCAGATCACCGACCTCACCTCGTCGTGGACGACGCTCGGGCTGTGGGGGCCGCGGGCGCGCGACATCCTCGCGAGCATCACGCGCGACGACGTCTCGCACGAGGGCTTCGGCTTCGCGTCGTGTCGCACGATCGAGGTCGACTCGCTGCGCGTGCTCGCCTCGCGCATCTCCTACGTCGGCGAGCTCGGTTGGGAGCTGTACGTCCCGATGGAGCAGGGCGCGAAGCTGTGGGACCTCGTCCGGGAGGCAGGCGAGCCGCACGGCCTCGTCCCGGCGGGCATCGGCGTCTACGGCACGACCGGCCGCCTCGAGAAGTGCTACCGCGCCTTCGGCTTCGAGCTCGACGCCGACTTCACCGTCGTCGAGG
The DNA here is from genome assembly GCA_963840365.1 of uncultured Thermoleophilia bacterium. Taxonomy (GTDB): domain Bacteria; phylum Actinomycetota; class Thermoleophilia; order Gaiellales; family Gaiellaceae; genus PALSA-600. The sequence goes on from CAWIYQ010000002.1 coordinate 196,942, forward strand.
CGGGCATGGCGTGGGGGCGCGTGAAGAGCGCCGATTTCATCGGCAAGGAGGCGCACCTCCGCCACCGCGAGGAGGAGCCCGCGGCGGTGCTCTGCACGCTGACCGTCGACGATCACACGTCGAAGGACGGCACCAAGCGCTACATGCTCGGCCGCGAGCCGATCCTGTCCAAGAGCGGCGAGCCGCTCGTCGACGCGCACGGCCGCCGCGCCTACGTGACGAGCGCCGGCGCCGGCCCGTCGTTCGGCAAGCACATCCTGATGGCGTACCTGCCGCCCGAGCGCGCGAACGTCGGCGAGGAGCTCCTCGTCGAGTTCCTGGGCGAGCACTATCCCGTCACCGTTCAGACGAACGACTCGACGGCGGTCTTCGACCCCGAGAACGCGAGAGTCCGGGCGTGAGCGAAAGGCGGCCAGGGGCGTGAGGATCCTGGTGGCGGTCAAGCGCGTGCCGATCACGGGCGGCCGCATGGTGCTGACCGCCGACGAGCAGGCGATCGAGACGAAGCACCTCGGCTTCACGATCTCGCCGCACGAGGAGTGCGGGGTGGAGGAGGCGGTGCGGATCGTCGAGGCGCAAGGTGGCGAGGTCGTGGTGCTGACGCTCGGCCCGCCCGAGGCGGAGGAGCAGATCCGCGACTGCATGGCGATCGGCGCCGACCGGGGCATTCACCTCGTGACGAGCGAGGAGTGGGATGCGCAGGCGACGGCTGCAGCGATCGCCGAGGCGCTCCGCGAGGAGGAGCCGTTCGACCTCTACGTGTTCGGGAACGAGTCGGCGGACGCCGGCGGCTATCAGGTCGGGATCCGCGTCGCCTATGCGCTCGGCCTGCCGGTCGTGACCGGGCTGAAGGGCCTCGCGGTCGCAGACGGCCGCGCCCGTTGCGAGCAGGAGGTGCCCGACGGCCGCGACGTCTACGACGTGCCGCTGCCGGCGCTCGTGACCGTCAAGGAGGGGCTCAACCTGCCGCGGTATCCGTCCGTCCCCGCCAAGCTGCGCGCGAAGGGCAAGCCGCTCGTCTTCGAAGGAGGTCGAGCGGCCCGCGTCGAGGCTCGAGAAGCTTCGCCTCGCCGTCCCGGAGGGGTCGCGCAAGCAGGCCGAGATCCTCGGCAACGGCCCGGAGGCGGCGCCGCGCGTCGTCGAGGTGATGCAGGAGCTCGGAGTCCTATGAGCGTGCTCGTCTTCGTCGAGGGCGACGACGAGCTGTCGCTGCAGGCGCTGACGCTCGGCGCGCAGCTCGGAGACGTGCGCGCCGTGCGCGTCGACGGCCCGTACGCGCCCGCCGCATGGGCCAAGGCGATCGTCGGCGCCGCGGGGGACGACGACGTCGTCGGCCCCGGCTCCGACCGCGGCAACGAGGTGCTCGCGCATGTCGCCGCCCAGCTCGACCTGCCGCTGGCCGCGAACGTCACCGACGTGCGCGGCGACGAGGTGACGCGCATCCGCTGGGGCGGCACGCTGCTCGAGGAAGCGCGCCTTCACGCGCCGCGCAGGCTGCTGACGGCGGCGCCGTTCGCCTTCGAGGCTAGTAACAGTCTGTTACAAGCCGAGGCGCTGACGCCCGATCTGGGCGGGGCCGTCGCGGTCGTCGACCACGTCGTCCCGGACACCGGCGGGAAGGTCTCGCTCGCCGATGCGAAGGTCGTCGTCTCGGGCGGCCGTGGCGTCGGCTCCGCGGAGGGCTTCGGGATCCTCGAGGAGCTCGCGGCGCTGCTCGGCGCTGCCGTCGGCTGCTCGCGCGTCGTCACGAGCGCCGGCTGGCGCCCGCATGCCGATCAGGTCGGCCAGACCGGGACGAAGGTGTCGCCCGACCTCTACATCGCGTGCGGGATCAGCGGCGCGACGCAGCACATCGCCGGCTGCAAGGGCGCGAAGAAGCTGCTCGCGATCAACGCCGACCCGGAGGCGACGATCTTCGCGCACGCCGACTACGCCGTTGTCGGCGACCTGCACGAGATCGTGCCCGCGATCACCGCCGAGCTGAGAAAGGCGCAGAGCTCATAGCCGTCGCGCTGGGAGCGGTCGCGCTCGCGGCGCTCCTCGCCGTCGCGGGCACGTTGTTCGCCCGGCGTGCCTCGTTCCTCGTGCGCGTCGTCCGTGCGGGCAAGCAGATCGACCGCACCGACGACGTCCCCGTGCGGGTCCGCAACGAGGCGACGATCGTCCTCGGGCAGCGCAAGCTGTTCCAGCGCCTCGTGCCCGGCGTGATGCACGCGCTGATCTTCTGGGGCTTCCTCGTCCTCTTCCCGACGATCGTGATGGCCGGGATCGGCGCCGTCGACCGCCACGCGACCTTGCCGTGGCTCGGCCGCCAGGGCTGGTTCATGGCGCTGGTCGACGTCTTCGTGATCGCCGTGCTCGCCGGAATCGCGATCGCGGTCTGGATCCGCAAGGTCGTGCGGCCGAAGCGGTTCGACGGCTCGCACCTCGGCGAGGCCGACGTGATCCTCGGGCTGATCGCGCTCGTCGTGCTGACGCTGCTCGGCTGGCACGCCTCGAGCATCGCCGCCGGCCTCAACGAGTGGCCCGCGCACTGGTCGTTCCTCTCGAACTGGGTGAGCGGCGCGATCCCGGCGCCCGACGTGACGGAGCGCGTCTTCGTCTGGGCGCACGTGTGCGTGATCCTCACGTTCCTCGTCTTCGTCACCTACTCGAAGCACCTCCACATCGCGACGGCCGCGATCAACGTGTGGTTCGGACGCACGCGCCGTCGTGGGCGGCTCGAGCCGCTTCGCTTCGACGTCCCGGAGGCGGAGATGCGCTTCGGCGTGGCCACGATCGGCGACCTCACCTGGAAGGAGATGGTCGACGCGTTCTCGTGCACCGAGTGCGGTCGCTGTCAGGACGTCTGTCCGGCGTACGCGACGGGGAAGGTGCTGTCGCCGAAGCTCCTCATCATGGGCGTGCGCGACCAGCTCTTCGCGGAAGGGCCGAGCCTGCTCGCGGGCGGCGAGCTGAGCCGGATCGTCGGCAACGGCGTCCCCGAGGAGATGGTGTGGGACTGCGTCACCTGCGGCGCCTGCATCCACGAGTGCCCCGTCTCGATCGAGCATGTCGACCACATCGTCGACCTGCGCCGCGAGCTCGTGATGATGCAGTCGAGCTTCCCCTCCGAGGCCGAGTCGATGCTGCGCGACGTCGAGCGGATGGGCAACCCGTGGGGGAAGCCACAGGGTGATCGCGCGTCCTGGGCCGAAGGCCTCGGCGTGCGCGTTGTCGAGGAGGGCGAGCCGGCACCCGAGGTCCTCTACTGGGTCGGCTGCGCCGCGGCCTACGACGAGCGGGCACGGGCGGCGGCCGAGTCGACCGTGAAGCTCCTGCAGCGCGCCGGTGTCGATTTCGCGATCCTCGGCGCCCGCGAGAGCTGCACCGGCGACCCGGCGCGCCGGATGGGCAACGAGTACGTCTTCCAGGCGTACGCGGAGCAGAACGTCGCGACCCTCAACGAGGCGGGCGTGACGAAGATCGTCGCGAGCTGCCCGCACTGCCTCAACTCCCTCGGCAACGAGTACCCCGACTTCGGCGGCCGCTACGAGGTGATGCACCACACCGAGCTCCTCGCCGAGCTCGTGCGCGAAGGGAGGTTGTCACCGGCTCGCGGCGATCGCGAGATCACCTACCACGACAGCTGCTACCTCGCGCGGCACAACGACGTGCGCGCCGAGCCGCGGGAGCTCGTCGCCGCCATCGGTAGGCCGGTCGAGATGCCGCGGCACGGGAAGCGCACGTTCTGCTGCGGCGCCGGCGGCGCCCACATGTGGATGGAGGAGCGCGGCAGCGCGATCAACGAGGAACGCGTCCGCGAAGCCGCGGCGACGGGCGCGGAGACGCTCGCCGTCGCGTGCCCGTTCTGCACCGTCATGCTCGACGACGGCGTCCGATCGGTCGACGCCGGGCTGCGGGTCGCCGACGTCTCGACGCTGCTGCTCGAGTCGCTCGAAGCATGAGCGTAGGCTCGACGGAGCTCATCAGGGAGCGGAGGTGCCGGCTTTGCCGGGGCCGGGAGCGGGATTGGGCATGACCGCCTGCGGTGGCTGTCTCTGCGGGGCGGTGCGCTACGAGGTGGGCGGCCCGCTGCGCGGCATCCTCGTCTGCCACTGCGTCGAGTGCCTGCGCTGGAGCGGCGCCCCGTTCGCGGCGACGGCCGTGCGGCGGGACGAGCTCGTGCTGCTCGACGAGTCGAGCCTCCGCTGGATCCCGAGCCCTGCGAGCGACCGCGCGGCGCGCCGCGGCTTCTGCGCCGCGTGCGGCTCGAGCCTCTTCTGGGACGCTCCGGACGCGGAGACCACGAGCATCGCGGCCGGGAGCCTCGATGACCAGTCGGAGCTGCGCGTGATCGGCCACGTGTACGCCCACCAGGCGCCCACGTGGGACGCGGTGCCCTAGAGATGGTTGATGCGACGGTTGCGTGTGTCCCGGTTGCGCGGTCTGGGCGGGCTGGGCCGCTGTCTGTCGGTTACGCCCGTGCGGAGCCGGGCTCCACCGTCAGGCAGCTTCACGACGGCGAGCCGGCACCGATAGCGCCGCTATCGGCACCGTCCCGTCGCCGCGCCCCAGCGCGCCCAGCCCACGCCCCGGAACAGACGCCCGCGTCGCATCAACCATCTACCCGGGCCCGTTGTCGACGAACGCGGCGACGTCGACGAAGTCGATCCGCGGCGCGACCCCGTAGAGGCCGGTGACGCGCTCGCGCAACGCGTCGTTGAAGAACGCGCGTGCAGCCTCCTCCGACTCCCAGAGGTAGACGTTCGTCGCACGGCGGTGCTCCTCGTCGACCGTGAACGCCTTCAGGCGGAGCTCGGGCATCCCCTGGAAGGTCGCCTGCGCCCCCTGGGCGACCCGCGTGACCCGCTCGCGGTCGAAGTCGTCGCCGTACTCGAACGTCACCAGCACACCGATCATCATCGACCTCCGTCCGGGAAAGGAGAATGGATCAATCATCTAGCATCGAAGCGTGAGAGAGGGACTCGACCGGAGAGCGATGACCGCGCTCTCCGGCGGCCACCTCGCCGTCGATTTCGCCTCGGGCAGCGTGCCGGCGCTGATCCCGTTCCTCTCCGACAAGTTCCACCTCGGGTACGCGTTGTCGGCGATGCTGCTCCTCGCCGCGACCGTGTCGTCGTCGCTCGTCCAGCCGCTCTTCGGGCTCTGGTCGGATCGCCGCGGGGCGCTCTGGCTGATCCCCGGCGGAGTGCTGCTCGCCGCGATCGGGGTCGGCGGCGCCGCGGTGTCGCCCAGCTACCCGATCGTGCTGCTGCTCGTGCTCGCCGGCGGGCTGGGCTCGGCGGCGTTCCATCCCGAGGGCGCCAAGTTTGCCGGCTACGCGAGCGGTGAGCGCCGCGCGAGCGGCATGTCGTACTTCAACATCGGCGGCAACACGGGCTACGCGCTCGGCGCGTTCGTCACCGGGCAGCTGGTCGTCTGGCTCGGCCTCCGCGGCTGCGTCGCCGCGATGCTCCCGGTCGCCCTGATCGGCCTCGGGCTCGGCTGGCTGATGCCGTTCCTGGGGCGGCTACGGCCGTCGGGAGCCGCCGCCGCGCGCGGCCCGGCCGGCGAGGACGACGTGCGGGCGATGACGCTCCTCGCCGGAGTGATCGCGCTGCGCAGCATCCCGTGGTTCACGCTGCTCGCCTTCGTGCCGCTCTGGCTCGTCTCGCTCGGCCACTCGAAGGCCGACGGGAACCGTCTGCTCTTCCTGATGCTGCTCGCGGGCGCGGTCGGCACGCTCGTGCTCGGATCGGTCGCCGACCGATTCGGCCTGCGGCGCACACTCGTCGTCACCCAGGCGGCGGTTACGCCGCTGGTGCTCGTCTTCATCTACGTCGGCGGCGTGCTCGGGGCCGCCTGCCTGATGCTGACCGGCGTCTGCGTCGTCGGGACCTTCGGCGTGACGATGGTGCTCAGCCAGCTCTACCTGCCGCGGCACATCGGCGTGGCGTCGGGACTGTCGGTCGGGCTCTCGATGGGGATCGGCGGCATCGCGGCGGTCGTGCTCGGCGCCGTCGCCGACGCTGTCGACCTTCGCGTCGCGCTCACGGCGTCCGCGCTCGCGCCGCTCCTCGGCGTCGGCCTCTCACTGCGCCTGCCGAAGCCCGCGGCGCGGCGACCCCGCCTCGCCGAGCCTGCGCCTGCGGTCGACTGACCTCTAGTACGAGAGCCCGAACCCGAAGGGGAAGAGCGGCGCCTCCGAGTCGAATGGCACGTCCGGCTTCTGCGCCAGCACCGCCGCCATCGACGACGGCAGCTCGAAGGGCAGCCGCCCCTCGGGCCGCGCGCGCCCGAAGACGAGGTCGAGCACGGCCTCGTCGGACGAGCCGAAGACGGCGAGCACGGCCGCGCACGCGTCGACCAGCTCGGGCAGCACTGCGGGACGCTCGAGGTGGATCACGAGCACGGTCGGCACCGTGCGGGCGAGCTCGAGCAGCCGTGACAGCTCCGGCCTCTCGAAGTTGAGGTGCCCCGCGTGGAAGAGCGCCTCGATGAAGTTGCTCGAGCGGGGCTCGAACGGCGCGCCGACGCGCACGATCGCAAGCTCGGCCTCCTCGGGGCGCTCGACGACGTCGCCGTCGCGCGCGGCGAGCTCCGCCGAGAGCGCCTCGACGTAGAGCTTCGGCCGCGTGGAGACCGGCAGGGCACCGTCGTTCGCGAGCAGCACCGCCGACCGGCGCTGGGCGAGCTCGCCGGCGGCCCGGAACGGCGGGGAGCCGCAGATCCGGGCGGCCGCCTCGGGGTCGACGTAGGGATCGTCGAAGAGACCGAGCCGGAACTTGTCCCGCAGGAGCCGCCGCGCCGACTCGTCGATCCGCGCCTCGGCGATCCGCCCGCCGCGAACGAGCTGAACGAGCAGCCCAGGCAGCGCCTCGCCGCCGAGCTGGTCACAGCCCGCCTCGACGATCTTCGCGAGGCGATCCTCGGCGGAGAGCTCCTCGACGCCCCACGCCTTCGCAGGCCAGACGGAGCCGTCGGGGAGCTGCAGGTCGCTGACGAGCCCCCAGTCGGAGCAGACGACGCCGTCGAACCCGAACCGCTCGCGCAGGAGGCCGGTGACGACACCCCGGTTGAAGCCGAACCCGACCTCCTCGAGCTCGAGCCCGACGGGGCGTCCGTAGTAGGGCATCACCTGGGCTGCGCCCGCGGCGAACGCGGCCTCGAAGGGGCCGAGGTGGTGCTCGAACATGCCGCCGGGGTAGACCTGATCCTTCCCGTAGTCGAAGTGGGCATCCTCGCCGTCGCGCTGCGGACCGGCGCCCGGGAAGTGCTTGACCATGCACGCGACCGAGTCGGGACCGAGCTCGCTGCCCTGGAAGCCGCGGATGTAGGCGACGACGAGCCGGGCGACGAGGCCGGCGTCCTCGCCGAAGCTGTGCACGATGCGCGCCCACCGCGGCTCGGTCGCGACGTCGGCCATGGGGTGGAGGGCAACGTGGATGCCGAGCGCGCGGTACTCCTGCCGCGCGATGTCGGCGAACTCGTGGACGAGCTCCTCGTCGGCGGCCGCCGCGAGCCCGATCGGCTCTGGCCAGGCGGAGAGGCCGACGGCGGCGGCGCTCGCACCGACGGCGTCGACGGTGTGGCGCGGGTCGGAGGAGATCGTGACCGGGATCCCGAGCCGCGTCGACTCCGCGAGCCGCTGCAGGCGGTTCGACCACTCGGCGTGGAGACGCGGCTCCGGCGCGGCGTAGATGTTGAAGTGGCGCAGGTGCAGGTCGCGCACGAGCTCGGTGGCGCCCAGGGGGCCGAACGGCCCCGGGCCCTCGGCGAGCGCGCCGTCGTCGCCGACGAGGATCGGCGGGTGGAACATCAGCCCCGCCTTCTCCTCGAGCGTCATCTGCGCGAGCAGGTCGTCGACCCGCTCCTCGACAGGCCGGGTCGGGTCCTCGTAGGGGTCGAGCCGGCCGTTGCCGTTCAGGTCGCGGTAGGGGCGGCTCACCGGCTGGATCCTACGGCTTGACAAATATGGAACTCGTGTTCCACCATATGGGTTGATGGCGATCGAGACCGGCGCTCCGCTGGGGACACAGGCAATCGACCGGGCCGCCGACCTGCTCGTCGCGGTTGTCGAGTCGCCGCGCCCGCTCGGCGTCTCCGAGCTCTCGGAGCGCGCCGCGCTGCCCAAGTCGACCACCTCGCGGCTCGTCGGCGCGCTCGAGCGGCGCGGCCTCGTCCAGCGCGCCGTCGACCGCCGCGTCTCGCCCGGACCGGTGCTCCTGCGCTTCGCACACCGGGACGGTGGCGCGAGCCTCGCCGAGCTCGCCGCGCCGATGCTCCGCGCCCTCGCCGACGTGTCGGGCGAGACGATCAACCTCGGCGTGCCGACGGCGATGGGCGTCGAGCACCTCGCCCAGGAAGAGTCGCGGCATTTCGTCGGCGGCACGAACTGGGTCGGCCGGCGCGTCCCATTCGAGACGACCGCGAACGGGAAGGTGCTGCTCGCCTTTGCCGCCGACCGCCCGCGCGACGGGGCCGCGATCCGCGCCCAGGGCTACGCCGTCGCCGTCGACGAGCTCGAGCATGGGCTCGCCGCGGTCGCTGCTCCGGTGCTCGGCCCTGACGGCGTCGCGGTCGCCGCCCTTTCGATCTCCGCACCCACGTTCCGGCTTCCCGCCCGCCGCGTCGCCGAGCTCGTGCCCGAGCTCCTCCGCCAGGCGGCGCTCCTCTCCGAGCGGCTAGGCCACGACCACGACGACACCCAAGGAGCGGCATGACCCACGACGAGATCATCCAGGCGCTCTACGACAACACCCTCGTCGGCAACGCGCCCGAGGTGAAGGACCTGGTGAACGGCGGGCTCGAGGACGGCCTCGATCCGGAGAAGATGCTGTACGACGCGCTGATCCCGTCGCTCGAGGAGGTCGGGGCGCGGTTCGAGCGCGGCGACTACTTCGTGCCCGAGATGCTGATCGCGGCGCGCGCTATGCAGGGCGCGCTCGACATTCTGCGTCCGCTGCTCGCCGAGACGGGGGCGAAGCCGATCGGCACCTACGTGATGGGCACGGTCAAGGGCGACGTGCACGACATCGGCAAGAACCTCGTCAACATCATGCTCGAGGGCGCCGGCTTCACCGTCTACGACCTCGGCGTCAACGTCGCGCCGGAGACGTTCGTCGAGAAGGTGCGGGAGCACCAGCCGGACGTCGTCGGCTTCTCGGCCTTCCTGACCACGACGATGCCGATGTTCAAGGCGAACATCAACGCGCTCGAGAAGGCGGGCATCCGCGACGAGGTGATCGTGATGGTCGGCGGCGCGCCCGTGACGCAGGAATACGCTGACGCGGTCGGCGCCGACGGCTACGCGTCCGATGCGTCCACGGCGGTCCGGCTCGCGAAGGACCTGATCGAGAAGCGGCGCGCCGCGATCCCGGCGTAGGGAAATGGAGACTGTCCTCTCCTCGCCGGCACGCACCGTCGTGATCGGTCCGGGCCACCCGTTCTGCGTGATCGGCGAGCGCATCAACCCGACGGGCCGCAAGAAGCTGCAGGCCGAGTTGCAGCAGGGCGACCTGTCGCGGCTCGAGGTCGACGTCGCCCAGCAGGTCTCGGGCGGCGCCGACATGCTCGACGTGAACGTCGGCGACCCGCTCGCGGACGAGGTCGGGCTGATGGGGCGCGCCGTCCCGCTCGTCCAGGGGCTCACCGAGCTGCCGCTGTGCATCGACTCGTCGGTGATCGAGGCGCTCGAGGCGGGCCTCTCCGCCTACCAGGGCAAGGCGCTCGTCAACTCGGTGACCGGTGAGGACGGGCGCCTCGAGGTGATCCTTCCCATCGTCGCCCGCCACGGCGCTGCCGTGATCGGGCTCGCAAACGACGACGAGATCCCGATGGAGCCGCAGCGCCGCCTCGAGGTGGCGAAGAAGATCGTCTCGGCCGCCGGCGACCACGGCATCCCGCCCGAGGACGTCGTCATCGACCCGCTCGCGATGCCGGTCGGGGCCGAGCCGCGTTCGGTGACGCTCTTTCTCGAGACGCTCCGGCTGTTGCGCGACGAGCTGGGCGTGAACACGACCTGCGGTGCCTCCAACACCTCGTTCGGGCTCCCCGGCCGCGAGACACTCGGCGCGGCGTTCCTCGCAATCGCCGCGAGCCACGGGCTGACGAGCGCGATCATGGACGCCCGCTCAGCCGAGATCGTCGAGTCCGTGCGCGCGAGCGACTTCCTGCTCGGCAAGGACGAGTGGGGGGCCTCCTGGATTGCGGCGTACCGTGCCAAGCAGGCGGCCGCCGCCGAGATTGCTTGATCGACTCCGTTGACACCGTTGAGCACCCGGACCGGGTGCGGCTCGTCTTTCGCCAGGCCGACGGCCAGGCGAAGGAGGCGCGTGTCCCGGCCGGCACGACGCTGTTCGACTGCGCGAGCTGGAACGGGGTCGCGATCGACTCGACGTGCGGCGGCCACGGCACGTGCAAGAAGTGCAAGGTGCGCGTCGTCTCGGGCGCGCAGGAGATCTCGAGCGTCGACCCGCGGGCGTTCTCGCCCGACGAGCTGCGCGCCGGGTGGCGCCTCGCCTGCCGCGCTCAGGCGGGCGAGGACCTCGTGGTCGAAGTGCCGCCGCTGCAGACGCGCCCGAAGGCGGCGCTCGTGGGCGTCGGCCGCCACGTGATCCTCCGCCCGGCGGTGCAGAAGCGCTTCCTCGAGCTGACGGAGCCGACGCTCGAGGATCAGGCGTCCGACCTGGAGCGCGTGCTCGCGGCGATGGACGACGTCGAGCTGCGAGTCCCGCTCGAGGTCGTCCGGGGCCTGGGGCGGACGCTGCGCGACTCGGACTGGCGGGTGACCGCCGTGCTCGTCGACGACCTGCTCCTCGACGTCGAGCCGGGCGACACGACGGCGCGCCGCTACGCCGTGGCGTTCGACCTCGGCACCACGACCGTGGTCGCGACGCTGCTCGACCTCGAGACCGGCCAGCCGCTCGCGGTGCGCTCGATCCTGAACAAGCAGCAGCCGTTCGGTGCCGACGTGATCTCGCGGATCAGCGCGACGATGATGGACCCCGAGGCGCTGGGGCGGCTGCGCGGCCTCGCACACGAGACGCTCTCCGAGCTCGTCGACGAGATATCCGCCGAGGCGCAGGTTGATATCCGACAGATATACGAGGTGGTTGTCACGGGGAACGTGACGATGATCCAGCTGGCGCTCGGCATCGACCCGGAGCCGCTCTCGATGGCGCCGTTCACGATCGCGGCGCGGCAGCTGCCCCCGGCCCTGGCGCGTGACTTCGGGATAACCGTGCACGAGCGGGCGCCGGCGGTGCTCTTCCCGGCGCTCGGCGCCTACGTCGGGCCGGACATCGTGGCCGGCGTGCTCGCGACCGGGCTGACGCTCGACCGGCGGGTGCGCCTGTTCATCGACGTCGGCACCAACTCGGAGATCGTCCTCGGCTCGTCGGAGCGCGCGCTTGCGACTGCTGCGCCGGCCGGTCCGGCGTTCGAGGCTGCCCAGATCCGGTGCGGGATGCGGGCGGCGGAGGGAGCAATCGAGGGCGTGAAGATCGTCGACGGGGAGGTGCGCCTGACGGTGATCGGGGACGTCGAGCCGGCGGGCATCTGCGGCTCCGGCCTCGTTGACACGGTCGCCGAGCTCGTCGCCGCCGGCATCCTCGACCACAGCGGGCGCTTCGTCGCGGGCTCGTCGGAGCGGCTCGGGAAGCTCGGCGAGGAGACGGTGTTCAACCTCGCCGACGGCATTTTCCTGTCGCAGCGCGACGTGCGCGAGCTGCAGTTCGCCAAGGCGTCGATCGCGACCGGCTGGGGGATCCTCTGCCGCGACCTCGCCGTCGACCCCGGCGACATCTCGCAGGTGCTGCTCGGCGGCTCGTTCGGCTCGTACCTGACCGCCTCGAGCGCCGTGCGCATCGGGCTCGTGCCGCGGCTGCCGCTGCCGCGCATCGTCGCCGCGGGCAACGTCGCCGGCGAGGGCGCGAAGATCGCGGCGCTCTCGATCACCGAGCGCGCCGCCGCGCACGCCGTGCTCGACGAGGTGCGCTACGTCGAGCTCTCCGGCCGCGCCGACTTCAACGACCTGTTCATCGACCAGCTCGCCTTCCCCGGATGACCAAGGTTGTTGTCGGCTGCGGCGCGCTCGCCGTCCACATCCAGGCGATCGCACAGCGGCGCGGGTGGGACATCGAGGTGCGGCCGTTGCCGCCCGAGCTCCACAACCGACCCGAGCGGATCCGCGAGGCGGTCGAGGCGGCAGGCCCCGCCGACCTCGTCGCGTACGCCGACTGCGGCACACGCGGCGCGCTCGACGACCTGCCGCGCCTTCCCGGCGACGACTGCTACCAGCTCTTCGGCGGCTTCACCGATCACGAGCCCGGCACGTACTACCTGACCGACTTCCTCGTGCGCGCGTTCGACCGGGTCGTGTGGCGCGGCATGGGGCTCGACCGCCATCCGGAGCTGCGCGACGACTACTTCCGCCACTACGAGCGTGTCGTGTGGCTCGCGCAGGCGCCGACGGACGAGCTGCGCGCGAAGGCGGAGGCCGCCGCGGCTCGGCTCGGTCTGCCACTCCAGATTCGCGAGACCGGAGAGACTGGTCTCGAACGTGCCCTCGAACGCCTAATGGGAGGTCGACCTCTTGCTGATCAATGAGCTGCCGCGGTACGAGATCCTCGACGAGGCCTCGCTGCAAGAGATCGACCGCGGCTGGCGCCGCATCGTCTCCGAGCTCGGCATCGACTTCCTGCACGACGAGGCGATCGAGGCGTTCGAGGCCGCGGGCCAGAAGGTCGAGGGCCAGCTCGTCAAGTTCGACCCCGACTGGATCCTCGAGCAGGTGGCGAAGGCCCCGCGCGAGTTCGACCTGCAGGCGCGGAACCCAAAGCAAACGATCCACGTCGGCGGCAAGCACATGGCGTTCGGGGCCGTGTACGGCTGTCCGTTCGTGCGCGAGGGGATCCAGCGGCGTGAGGCGACGTACGCGGACTTCGAGAACCTCGTGCGCCTCTCGCAGGCGTTCCCGCAGCTCGACTCGCCCGGCGGGACGATCTGCGAGCCGAACGACCGCCCGCTCGACTCGCGCCACCTCGACATGGTGTACGCGCTGCTCACGCTCTCCGACAAGCCGTTCATGGGCTCGGTCACGTCGGGGCCGAACGCCGAGGACACGATCGCGATGGCGGAGATGGTGTTCGGAGCCGAGTCGCTCGAACGGACGCCGGCGACCCTCTCGCTGATCAACGTCAACTCGCCGCTTCGCTACGACGACCGGATGCTGTCGGCGCTGCTCGCCTACGCGAAGCGCAACCAGGCCCTCGTGATCACGCCGTTCCTGCTCATGGGTGCCATGTCGCCGGTATCGGTGCCCGCGACGCTGGCACAGCAGGTGGGGGAGGCCCTCGCCGGCATCGCGCTCGTGCAGACGATCCGGCCCGGCTGCCCCGTGGTCTTCGGCTCGTTCCTCTCGAACACCGACATGCAGTCGGGCTCCCCGAGCTTCGGCACGCCGGAGTCGGCCGTCGGTCTCCTGTGCACCGGGCAGCTCGCGCGGCACTACGGCCTGCCGTTCCGCAGCGGTGGCGGCCTCACGTCGTCGCAGACCGTCGACGCACAGGCGGCCTACGAGGCCGCGATGACGCTGTGGCCGACGTTCCTCGCCGGCGCGAACTTCGTCATGCACGCCGCGGGCTGGCTCGAGTCGGGTCTCGTCTCCTGCTACGAGAAGTTCATCGTCGACGTCGAGCTGCTGCGGATGCTGTACGCCGTCTTCGAGCCGCTCCGCATCGACGAGGAGACCCTTGCCTACGGTGCGCACCAGGAGGTCGGCCAGGGTGGCCATTTCCTCGGTGCCGCGCACACGCTCGAGCGCTTCCGCGAGTGCTTTTACCGCCCGCTGCTCTCGTCGACCGAGAACTACGAGCGGTGGTCGCGGAACGGCGGTAACGACGCGGCGGCGCGCGCGTCGGACATCTGGCGCAGGACACTCGACGAGTACGAGCAGCCGGAAATGGACGCGGGGCTCCAGGAGGAGCTGAAAGCGTTCGTCGACCGGCGCCGGAAGGAGCTGGGTGACTGATGAAGACGATCGGAGAGGTCATGTCGAGGAATCTCCTCACCGTCGAGGAGGATGCGACGCTCGTGGAGACGGCCGCCGCGATGAACGCGCGGCAGGTCGGTGCGGTGCTCGTCGTCCGGCAGGGCCGGCTGGCGGGGATCCTGACCGAGCGCGACATCCTGCGTGCCGCCGCGACCGGCGAGCTCACGGGCACCGTCGGCGGGTGGATGACGCCGCATCCCGAGACGGTTGACGCCGACGAGACGGCGCAGCACGCCGGGGTGATCATGATCCACGGCGGCTTCAGGCACTTGCCCGTGCTCGACGGCGAGACGCCGGTCGGCATCGTCTCGATTCGCGACCTGATGCGCATCGTGCTGGAGGACGTGAGCCCACGTGGCGTCTGAGATGTTCATCGCCGGCGCCTGGGCGGGCGCCGCGAGCGGTGAGACGTTCACGGCGGACTCGCCCGCGACGGGCGAGGCGATCGCGGAGGTGCCGAAGGGCGGCCGCGACGACGCCCGTCGTGCGATCGCGGCCGCGAACGACGCCGCGACCGGCTGGGCGCGCGCGACGGCGTTCGAACGCGCGGCGGCGATGCACCGCGTCGCCGACGAGATCGAGGACCGGCGGGAGGAGCTCGTCCATACGCTCACGCTCGACCAGGGGAAGCCGCTGCACGAGTCGCGCGACGAGGTGGAGGAGCTCGTCGCGTACTGGCGCAACGCCGCCGAGGACGGCAAGCGGCTCGAGGGACGGCTCGCGAACTCGTTCACGCCGGGCAAGCGCGTGCTGCTCGTCCGCCGACCTCGCGGGGTGATCGGCGTGATCACGCCGTGGAACTGGCCGTACACGATGCCCGCCGAGCTCGTCGCTCCTGCACTCGCTGCCGGGAACACCGTCGTCTGGACGCCCGCCTCGACGACCGCCGTCGCCGCCGTCGCGCTTGCCGAGTGCGTCGCGGAGGCCGACCTGCCGCCGGGCGTGTTCAACCTCGTCACCGGCCCGGGTGCGGACGTCGGGGACGAGATCGCCCGCAACCCCGGCACGCACGGCGTGGGGTTCATCGGCTCGACCGAGACGGGCCGCCGGGTCGCCGAGGCGGCCGCCGGCAAGGCGGCCGTGCTCGAGCTCGGCGGGAACGGCCCGGTGGTCGTGCTCGACGACGCTGATCTCGACCTCGCGGCGGACGCCGCCGTCACCGCGTGCTTCCTGTGTGCCGGCCAGAGCTGCACTGCGGGCGAGCGACTGCTCGTCCACCGCGCGGTGCGCGAGGAGTTCGTCGCCCGGGTGGCTGCGCTCGTCGAGGAGCGCGTGGTGCTCGGCGACCCGTTCGCGGAGCAGACGACGATGGGCCCCCTGAACAACGACGGCGTCGCGGACAAGATGGACGAGCACGTGGCCGACGCGCTCGAGCGCGGCGCCCGGCTCGTGCACGGCGGGGCGCGCGCCGATGGCTTCCCGACCCGGCTCTACTGGCAACCCACGGTGCTCGACGGTGTGCCCGTCGATGCGCTGGTCGCGCGCGAGGAGACGTTCGGCCCCGTCGCGCCGGTCGTCGAGATCGACTCGCTCGAGCACGCGATCGAGCTCGCGAACGCGTCGCCGTACGGCCTGCTCTCGGCGATCTTCACGCGCGATCTCGCCAAGGGCCTGCGCTACGCCGACGAGGTGAAGACCGGCTGGGTCAACGTCAACGACTCCTCGAACTACTGGGAGGCACACCTCCCGTTCGGTGGTCGAGCGGGAACGGCAAGCGGGATCGGCCGCGTCGGCGGCTCCGCGCCGATGGAGGCGTTCACCGAGCTGCAGACCGTCGTCGTGGCATGACGGAGGTCTGGGACTACGTGATCGTCGGCGGCGGTTCGGCGGGCTGCGTGCTCGCCGCGCGGCTGACCGAGAACAGTCCTGCGCGCGTGCTCGTGCTCGAGGCGGGCCGCTGGGACTCGTCGTGGGACCTGTACATCCACATGCCGGCGGCGCTCTCGTTCCCGATCGGGAATCGTCTCTACGACTGGCGCTACGAGTCGGAGCCCGAGCCGTTCATGTACGGCCGGCGCATCTACCACGCGCGCGGGAAGGTGCTCGGCGGCTCGAGCTCGATCAACGGGATGATCTTCCAGCGCGGCAACCCGCTCGACTTCGAGCGGTGGGGCGCCGAGCCGGGCCTCGAGCGCTGGGACTACGCCCACTGCCTGCCGTACTTCAAGCGCATGGAGACGTGCCTCGCCGGCGCCGACGACTGGCGCGGCGGCGACGGGCCGCTCGTGCTCGAGCGCGGGCCGGCCGAGGGGCCGCTCTTCGACGCGTTCTTCGCCGCTGTCCAGGAGGCGGGCTACCCGCTCACCGACGACGTCAACGGCTACCGGCAGGAGGGCTTCGCCAAGTTCGATCGCAACATCTCGGGCGGCCGCCGTTGGAGCGCGTCGCGCGCGTACCTCCACCCGGCGCTCGGCCGCTCGAACCTGTCGGTGCGCACGCGTGTGTTTGTCGAGCGCGTCGTCTTCGAGGGGACGCGAGCGATCGGCGTGCAGGTCGGCGGCGAGCTCGTCCGTGCGAACGAGGTGATCCTCTGCGGCGGCGCGATCAACTCGCCGCAGCTCCTGCAGCTGTCGGGTGTCGGCGACCCGTCCGAGCTCGAGGCTGTCGGGGTCCCGGTCGTCGCCGACCTGCCCGGAGTCGGCGAGAACCTCCAGGACCACCTCGAGGTGTACGTGCAGTGCGCGTCATCCCAGCCGGTGACGATGGCGCCGTACTACCGGTGGCGCAACCGGCCGCGCGTCGGGCTCGAGTGGCTGCTCTTCAAGTCGGGACCGGGCGCCTCGAACCACTTCGAGGCGGGGGGCTTCATCCGGTCGAACGAGGAAGTCGCCTATCCGAACGTCATGTTCCACTTCCTGCCGATCGCCGTTCGCTACGACGGCACCGCGCCGCAGGGCCACGGGTACCAGCTGCACGTCGGCCCGATGTACTCGGACGCACGCGGCAGCCTGAGGATTCGCAGCGCCGATCCCCGGGTCAAGCCGGCGCTCCGCTTCAACTACCTCTCGACCGAGCAGGACCGCCGCGAATGGGTCGAGTGCGTGCGTGCTGCGCGGTCGATCCTCGAGGCGCCGGCGCTGGAGCCGTTCAACGCCGGTGAGCTCTCGCCCGGCGCTTCGGTGGAGACCGACGAGCAGATCCTGGACTGGGTCGCCCGCGACGCCGAGACGGCACTGCATCCGTCCTGCACGTGCCGCCTGGGCGACGTCGTCGACCCCGACACGATGCGCGTGCACGGGGTCGAGGGGCTGCGCGTGGTCGACGCGAGCGTCTTCCCGTACGTCACGAACGGCAATATTTACGCACCGACGATGATGGTCGCCGAGAAAGCAGCCGATCTCATCCGCGGCGACACGCCGCTCGAGCCCGAGCACGCCGACTTCTACCGCCATGACGCTCACCGCGCAGCCGTTCGCTGATCTGCTCGACGCGATCGGGGCGCGCACGCCGGCGCCCGCGAGCGGCGTCGCCACGGCGTGCACCGCTGCGCTCGCCGCCGCGCTCGTCGAGCTGGCGGCACGCTTCGCGGAGGACGGCGAGGCGGCCGAGCGCGCACGGCAGCTCGCGGCTCGCCTCGCCGAGCTGGCCGACGAGGACGTCGTCGCCTATACCGCCTTCCTCGCGGAGCGGAGCGCGGAGTCGCGGACTGCGATCGTCCGCGTCCCGGAGGAGATTGCGGCGTGCGCGGACGAGGTCGCGACGCTCGCGGACGAGGTGCGGGCGAGGCTCAACTCGGCGGTTGCGGCGGATGCGGCCGCAGCAGCGGGGCTTGCCCGTGCCGCCGCCGGCGTCGCACGCGGGCTCGCCGAGGTGAACGCCTGATGCCGTCGTTTCTCGACCGGCTCGCCGAAACCGGCGTGGTGCTGGCCGACGGAGCGACCGGGACGAACTACTACGAGATGGGGATCGAGCCGGGAAAGGCGCCCGAGGAGTGGGTGGTGGAGGCCCCGGAGCACGTGGCCGAGCTGCATCGTCTCTTCGTCGAGGCGGGCAGCGATCTGCTGCTCACCTGCAGCTTCGGCGCCAGCTCGCTGCGGCTCGCCGACGAGGCGCTGCACGGCCGCGCGGTCGAGGTGAATACGCGGGCCGCCGAGATCGCGCGAGAGGTCGCCGGCCCGGAGCGTCTCGTCGCCGGCTCGATCGGGCCGACCGGCCACCTCACCGATCCGCTCGGCCCGCTCACGCACGAGCTCGCGGTGTCGACGTTCGCCGAGCAGGCGGGTGCGCTCGCTGCGGCCGGCGTCGACCTGCTCGTGCTCGAGACGCTCTTCTCGCTCGACGAGGGGTTGTGGGCGCTCGAGGGCATCCGTCGCGTGACGGACGTGCCCGTCGTCGTCTCGTACAGCTTCGACCAGGGGACGCGGACGATGATGGGCCTGAGCCCGACCGACGTCGTGCGTGCGTTCGCACCGCTCGGGGTCGCCGCGATCGGCGCGAACTGCGGCAAGTCGCTGGCCGACACCGACCGGATCGTCGAAGAGCTGCTGGCCGAGGCGGGCGACCTGCCGCTGTGGGTGAAGCCGAACGCGGGCGTCCCCCGGATCGAGGGCGAGCGCGTCGTCTACGAGGCGGGGCCGGACGATCTCGCCCGCCATGTGACGGGCTATGTCGAGGCAGGGGTCAAAGTGGTCGGCGGCTGTTGTGGATCGACGCCCGCGCACGTCGCCGCGATCGCGGCCGCGCTCGGGGGGTAGCCGAGTTCAAGTGCCGAAGGTGGGGGTCGAACCCACACTCCCCGAAGGGAACCGGATTTTGA
>CAWIYQ010000003.1:0-780000 GCA_963840365.1 uncultured Thermoleophilia bacterium
ACGGGAAGCCCGTGCTTGGCTGGTGGATCGCTCCCGAGCACGATGCGTTCGCGCCGGAGCTCGAGGCGCTCGGGCTGGTCAACGAGGACACGCCGGGGTTCGAGGCGGTCGAGAACGCGATGGCGTTGGTGGAGCCGCCGGCAGGCCCGCCCGTCGGAGGCGTCGACGTGAGGGTCGTCGAGACGTTCGACGACTACGTGGCGGCCGCGAGGCTCGGTGAGGAGATCTTCGGCATGGAGGAGATACCGCTCGGCGACCTGCGGCTGCGGTTCGCCGAGCTGCAGGCCTCGCCGCGGGCGGTGGCGTTGCTCGCGTGCGTCGACGGACGCCCGGTCGGCAACGCGTTCGCGGCACTCGGCGACGCGGGAGCGAACCTGTTCGGCGGCGGCGTCCATCCGGATGCGCGCGGCCGGGGCGTGTATCGAGCCCTGACCGTCGCCCGGTGGAAGCTCGCCGTCGAGCGCGGCACTCCGGCGCTCACGGTGCAGGCGGGGCGCATGTCGCTGCCGATCTGCGAGCAGCTCGGCTTCCAGCTCGTTGAGCGGGTGCGTGTCTTCGTCGATCGTCTCGACCGCTAGCAACGTGCTAGCGTCTTGCCACCTTGGCGACGCTGCACGTTCGGAACGTTCCCGACGACCTGTACGAGGAGCTGCGCGCGGCGGCGGAGGCCGACCGCCGCTCGATCGGCGCGGAGACGATCAGTCTGCTGCGCGGAGCGCTCACCGAGCGGGATGCCATGTTCGTGGGCGTGCGGCAGGCTGCGGTCGAGCGCCGCTCGCCGTTCCTCCAACACTTTGCGGAGTCGGCGAGGGAACTCGTGCTCCGGGCGCAGGGGCTTGCGCGTGAGCTCGGGGCGCCGGAGGTGACGCCGGCGCACGTCCTGCTCGCGATGCTCGAGGACGACGTTCTCCGGCCGACGCTGGTCGGGCGCGGCATCACGGTGGAGTCGGTGCGGGCGGCGCTCGTCGTCGGGGAGCCGCGCGAGGGGCCGACGCCGGTCTCAGCGGATGCGCGGCGCATGCTCGAGCGGGCGCTGCTGGCGTCGCTCGAGGTGTAGATGGACGGGCTGCCGGAGCGGGTGGAGCTGCGGGGGCGCATCGTGCGCCTCGAGCCGATCGCGGAGCGGCATCGCGAGGGCCTGCGCGAGGCGGCCGAGCGCGACCCCGAGATTCACCGCTACACGAACATGTATTCGCTCGGCTTCGACCGGTGGTTCGACCTCGCGCTCGCGAACGAGCGCGAGGTGCCGTACGTCGTGCACGTCGATGACCGCCCGGTCGGCTCGTCGCGCTATCTGAATGTCGAGCCGGCTCACCGTCGGTTGGAGATCGGCTGGACCTGGCTCGAGCGGGCGCAGTGGGGCACGGGGGCGAACGTCGAGGCGAAGTACCTTCTTCTCCGGCACGCGTTCGAGGATTGGGACGCGATGCGGGTCGAGTTCAAGACCGACGCGCGCAACCTGCGGGTGCGGGGCGCGCTGCTCGGGGTGGGCGCTCGGTTCGAGGGGATCTTCCGCCGGCACATGATCCTGCCGGACTCGATCCGCGACTCAGCGTGGTACGCGATCCTCGACGAGGACTGGCCGCGGGTCAGGCCGATGCTCGAGGCGAAGATCGCCCGGCACGTCGGATGAGGTGCGGGGAGGCCGTCGCCTCCGTTCGAGCCGGGCCGGACGATGCCGCCGAGCAGGTGACGCAGCTGCTGCCGGGCGAGCCGGTCGACGTCGAGACCGAGGCTCGACGGCTGGGCGCGGGTGCTGACGCGGTACGCCTATCAGGGGTGGGTGAGGAGCGAGGCTCTCGAGCCCGGCGACGGTGCTCTTCGCCCCGATCATCCCGGCCCGCCGCTCGAGGTCGCGAGGAGTTATCTCGGGGCGCCGTATCTCTGGGGCGGGCTCACGGAGTCCGGGATCGATTGCTCGGGCCTCGTGCACATGGCGTACCGCCGCACCGGCCGCCTGGTTCCCCGGGATTCACACGAGCAGGACGCCGCTGCGCTCGAGGTCGCAGACCCCGTTCCGGGCGATCTCGTCACGTATGGCGATCCCGTCGACCATGTGGCGTTCTGGCTCGGCGACGGGCAGATCCTGCATGCAACGGGCCGGGCGGGCATGTCGGCGGTGGTTGCCGAGCCGGAACCGGACGAGCTCCGAGCCCGGCGGCGTGGATTTCGCCGATTCTGAGCGGGCTGCCGACTCACTCGTTCGGGTGGTGTGGGGGTAAAGCCTGGGCCATGGGCCGCCGATAGCCCGTCCGTGGACGCTGCGCAGCGCAATGAGATCCTGACCCGGTATCGCGAGCACACGGCTCGCTTCGAGTCGGTGGCTGCGCGCCGTGATGCGTCTGTGGCCGAGGTGATCCCGTTCCAGGCGCCCCAGCAGGGCACCGGCCAGGATCCCACGCCGCGCGAGATCGAAGTGCTCCAGCTGATCTCGGACGGGCTTGTAAACCGCGAGATCGGCGTTCGCCTCTTTCTCTCAGAGGAGACCGTCAAGAGCCATGTTCGCCACCTTCTCGCGAAGCTGCAGGCCCGCAGCCGTGCGCATGCTGTCGCGGTCGGCTTCCGTCGCGGCCTCATCGACTGACGCACCGCCCAGGACCACGGAGAAGCCGCCTTCCGGCGGCTTCTCAAGGTGCCAATACGGCTTCACTCCTTTGGTAATCCCCCTCAGAAGGGTGACGCCTAGGAGCGAAGAACCTATTTCACTGAGTAGGCCTTACCAGGCTGCCGAGCCGCCGGCGATCGTGCCCCATGCGGCCGATCCACCTGCGACCCGCTTCATGAACTTGAGCATCTATTCCCCCAACAGGTAGTGGGACTGACGGACGACGTGAAACCTATACCCCTTTTGGGGGATGCGCAAGTTCTCGGGCGGATCCGCGCCGCCTTCGAGGACGTCACTGCGCCGGTAGCTGCTTACTTGGTGGCTGTCTTTGGCGCTGCCGTCGTGACTGCCATCGCTCTCCCGCTTTTCGGATTCGGACTGGGCAGCCCCGTGGCTGTCGTCGCCCTCGCAGTTATCGCCGCGATCAGTGAGTGGCGGGGCCGAATTTCGCTCAAAGGACAGCGGTTCACGGTGTCCGTCTCTCTATTCCCCTCGATCTTCGCCGCTGTGCTCTTTGGGCCGCTGGCGGGGATGGTTGTCTTCAGTGCTTCCGCTCTCGCCTTGAATCTCCCCGCCCTCGGCCGATTCGCATATGTCTGCAATCGCGCCTTGATCGGTGCGGCGGCCGGGGGCGCTGCTTTCGCGGTCTCCAGTCTTGTGGTCAGTGGAGCAGGGGAGGTCATCGCCGCGTCAACGGCGGCAGCACTGGCCGCTGAGGTCGTTGACGCCTTCTTTACGTGCCTCACGTACTCGCTGCGAAGGATCGGGAGTTGGACGGACGCAGCCCTCGACTTGGTGCCGGTCATCGCGAGCTCCGTGCCGTTCTACAGCCCGGTCGTTGCGATGCTCGTGTTCGCCTACCGAGATGTTTCCCCCTGGACGCTCCCGCTGTTCTTTGCGCCGGCACTCGCTGCTCAGCGATGGTTCCTGATGTACCAGGAGCAGCGTCGCCTAACGGCGGACCTCCAGGACGTCAACGCACAGCTTACGGCGGCGAACCTGTCGTTCGCGAAGGGTCTGATTGCGACTTTGGATGCAAGAGACTGGTACACGGCTGGTCATTCAGCGGCCGTGGCTGTCTATGCCGCCGATATCGCCGAGCGCATGGGGCTTGAGCAGGACGTTTGCGAACTCGCCGAGCTCTGCGGGTTGGTTCACGACATCGGGAAGATCGGCTTGCCGGCTGGTCTGCTGGAAAAGCCCGGCGCGCTGACCCTAGAGGAGCGGCGGGAAATGCAGATGCACTCTGAGATTGGCGAGATGATCCTTCGCAAGGTGGACACATACGCCGAGATCGCGCCAGTTGTCCGACACCACCACGAGCGGATGGACGGCCAGGGTTACCCGGACGGTCTCGCGGGCGACGACATCCCGCTCCTTGCCCGCATCATCGCTGTGGCGGATGCCTATAACGCGATGACCTCGAACAGGCCATATCGCGATGCGATGCCGAGCAGAGTCGCGCGCCTGCGACTCGCTCAAGCGGTTGAGACCCAGTTTGATACGGCTGTTGTCGCCGCGTTTGAAGCGATCCTCGCCGGAGCCGATGAGGAGTATCGGGTGGGCCGTGGCGAGAGGTTTGCTCAGGTGACCGGGCACACGACGATGCTCGATCACGGCCGCGCCGTTGCGGTGTCCGCCTAGCGCGCTTCCAGCTTGTAGCGAGCAACCGCCTCGGTTCGAGTTCGGACGCCGAGCTTCTCGAGTACGTGCCGGACATGGACCTTGACCGTTGACTCCGAGATGACGAACGCCGCAGCGATATCGCGATTGCGGAACCCTTGAGCCATCAGCTCGAGTACCTCGCGTTCCCTGGGCGACAGAACTTCTGAGGGATCTCGGACGTTCCTGGAGCGCAAGTGTCCGCGTCTCGCCAGGCCGAAGTCGTTCGTCTTGTTGTAGAGGCGCTCCAGGTCCGGGCGTGCCTGCTCACATTGAATGAGAGCAGCCGCCAATGTTGGCGATGAGCGCACACAGCAGACGAGTGGATCCCAGATCCGAGTGTTCTGGGCCGCGATCAGGAGGCGCATTGCCTCCTTCGCCTCACCCCGTTCAACGGCGACAATAGCTTTCGCGCCCTCCGACAAGACGTTCACCTCCGACGAGATCGAGATTGACGTCGCGAGGTCAGCGGAGTCGAGAGCTGCACGGTGCTCGCCGCGAACGGCGAGGGCGATCGCGCGAACCGCTACGTATTCGGCGTGCATCGACGGGGCCGCTGCGTCGTTAATGGGGTCTCGAACCAGCGCGTACGCTTCATCGTGGCGGGCTTGCTGCATGAGCAACCTGGCGCGTAGCACGCGGGCGTTCAGTACGTGGTGGCCAAGGTGCCGACGGGCGAGCGAGTCCTCCACGCGCTGAAGAGCGTGGTCTGCGTCGGCGAAGTGCCGCATTCCAAGGGCCGCAAACGCGACATTCCACTCTCCGTGAGGGCGAGCGAACTCGAGGCCGAAGGCCTCGGCTTCATCGAGCATTCTTCGGGCTATCTCGGCAGCCCGCGGGTACTCCGCCTGCAGCCCGAGGCAGTAGCTCAGGGTGACCATGACGCTAGTCCTTGCCCGTGGGTCCTCTACGTGCGGGAGAACGCGAAGGGCGTCCTCAAGGTAGGGCGAGTCGCTGAAGCCTGGCCCGATTCGCATACGAGCTAGTGCACACGCGGCGTGGCGCGCGACATCAATGGGGGCACCCGTTCGGTCGGCTCTGGCGGCAAGCTCTGCCAACCTCTGATCGGAGGTCGCGCCCTCGCCATAGATGGCTGCGAGAGCTAAGCCGTGGAGGGCATCCGCTGCGTCCGTATCGTCCGCGGCGGCGTCCAGCGCTTCCTCGAATGCCCGTTCCGAGTCAACGAAGTTGGCCAGCTGAAAGGCAGCGCTCCCGGCGATCGACGACGTGCGAGCCCGTAGGGCATGGTCGGGGTCCAGCTTCGTGCGGAGGCGAGACACGATCTGGGCGGCGAGCCGGTACTCACCGTTACGCAGAGCGACCTCGGCCTCGACCAGATCAACCTCTGGATCCCCGTTCGAGGAGCCTGAGCGAAGGGCGGCACCGAGTCGCGAGAGTGTCCCGAGACGCCCGCTTCGTACGAGTGGTTTATAGGCGGCTTCCAGCACGCTGCGAAGGGCCTCGCGAAGTTCGAAGCGCTCGGCGAGATCGACTGCTTGATCCCACTCGGCGGCCTCAACGCAGGCTTGGACAGCTTTCGCTCCGAGCGAGAGGCTGTCGGCTGTCTCAAGCGCCTTCGTCAACAGAAACTCTCGCAATAGCGGGTGGAGGTCACTTGCTTCTCCCTCACCTAGGAACCCGAGATCGCGAGCCTGGCGCACGATCGCATCGCTCTTGGTTCCAAACGCTTCACGCAAGGTTCGCGTTGAGCGATTCGGGAGGAGTGCGAGCGCGATGAGATCCGTTTGTAGCGACTCGGTCGCCGAGCTATACAGCTCTTCCGCCAGGTAGCCATGCAGCGTCGCTGGGAGCATGGTCCGCCCCGGTAGGGCCGTTTCTGGGAACACACCCGCGAGCGCGAGTACGGCCGGCCACCCCTGCGCCTGGGCGAGGAGGCTCTCGTTGGAGACCTGCCCGACCATGTCACGCGACTCGGATTCGGTCATCGCAAGGTCTGTCTGTCCGATTTCGAACTCTTCGCCGTAGACGACGCCGCGTGCCGAGTTCCAGGACGGCTTGGACCGGCTCGTGACGAGAAAACGTGCTCGCGACTGAGCGAGGATCTCCTGCAGCAGATCCTCGCTCGCTTCGTTTCCCATTAGCTCGTGGTAGTCGTCCAGAACGACCCATTCGACTCGCGTCCGGTCAGCCTCTATCGAGAGGGCCCGGCCTACATCCCGGGCCGCTCTCTGAGGGTTCGATTGCCCGCGCAGGTACTCCGCGATGAAGGCCTTCGCATCGCCGCCGAGGGCGTCGATTCCATCCGCCAGGTCCTCGGCCAGGGTGACGACGTCCCGGTGCGCCGGCGTGAGGGTGATCCAGATCGCGCGGTTCAGGGTCTTCGCCCACTGGCGGGCGAGCGTGGTCTTCCCGTAGCCCGCGGGGGCGAGCAGGAGGATCGTCCGCTGCTCCGCCTCATCGAGCAGCTTGATCAGGCGCGGCCGTTCGATGATGCGCCGCTCGCGCCGAACCAATCTCGGTTGTCCCGCAGTCGTACTCACTTCTGCCTGCCCTTTGACTCTGCTGGACGTCTTCGGAGCCCGTATCGTCTCCGGTGACCCTACGCATCCCGAAGAGGAATGAAAAGGGGCTGAGGCGCCCGCGGCTGAGGGTGGGAAGCCGCGGACGCCCGCTTCGCCGTCAGCCCCCGTTGTCGGCTCGCGCCGACTCCAGCCTGCTCGCCAACGGGTCCTCGCCCGTCAGCAACCGGAACGCGACCGGGATCTGTCGCCGCCTGGGTACGCCGAGCTTCTGCCGCAGTACGTCGCAGTGAGCCTTCGCCGTTCTCGGCGAGATGCCGAGCACCAGACCGACCTCGTCGTTCGACAGACCCTGGGCGATCAGCTCGACGATCTCACGCTGCCGGGCGGTGATGCCTGAGGAGTCTCGTAGTGCCTGCATGCGAACGAGGCTACGGCGCACCGCACGACGGATCCATCGATCGAAGGGTGTATCCCGTTTGGGCTACGCCGTGGCGTGCAACTGGCGGCCGACGAACGACGAATCGTGGCCGCGCTCGTTCGCGGCGCGCAGCTCGTTCTCGTCGAGTGCGCCGATGCGCAGGAGCAGATCGAGCTCGTCGAGCAGGTGCGTCCGCATCATCTCCGGGCCGTCGGTCGCGATCGTGAACGGGACGCCGTGGTCGACGAACGTGCGGAACGTCGACCGCACGGCCTCCTCGTCGGCGAGCGCCTTCGTGAGCAGGTTCGACGTGGGGCAGATCTCGAGCGTGATGCCCGTCTCGCGAAGCGTCGCCATCAGCTCCGGGTCGCGCGCGGCGAGGATGCCGTGGCCGATCCGGTCGGGGCGAAGCGCCTCGACCACTTCGCGCGTCTCGTCCAGCCCGAGCTCGCCGCCCTCCTCGCCGACGTGGATCGTCACGCCGAGCCCGGCCTCCCGCGCGAGCTCGACGTGCTCGCGAATCTGCGTGTAGTCGTACCGTCCGCCGCCCGGCCGCGGGCCGGCGATGTCGACGCCGACGATCCCGCGCGGCGCGTACCGGATCGCCTTCTCGACCACGATCATGTTGACGTCGGCCGCGAAGGTGCGGTCCATCATCAGGATCAGGCCGGCGCGCACCTGCGGGTACTCGAGCGACGCCCGGTCGAGGCCGCGGATCGCGGCGAGGATGATGTGATCGAGGTCGCGCTCGCCGCCGCGGTTTCGCTTCATCGGGTTGAACCGAAGCTCGAGCGTCGTGATCCGCTGCGACCGGTACGCGCCGCCGATCGCCGCGTGCACGCTTCGCTCGACGGCGAGCGGCGAGCTCTGGATCAGCTCGGTCAGGTGGTAGATCCGGTCGAGCGCGTCGAGGTTCGGGACGCCGCGCGGGTCGGAGACCGTGACGAGCCGGTCGAACTCCCAGAAGTCGCGCGTCGGCAGGGCGATTCCCTGCTCGTGGGCGAGGCTCCAGAGGATGTCCGAGGCCACCGACCCGCCCAGGTGGGTGTGCAGCTCGGCGAGACCCTCCTCGAACATCGCCCGGAGTCTATTCGGAGCCTCATCCGAGGCTCACCTGCAGCCCTTAGAGTGGCCCGCTGTGCAGGCCAGACCGCATCGCCTCGAGCGCCTGCCCGAGCAGTACTTCGTCACGCTGCCTCGCCAGGGTGGCCGCTGCGGCGCGGGAAGGAGGGCCGCCGCTCATCGATCTCGGCCGCGGCAACCCCGAGGTCGGCCCGCCGCCGCACGTCGTCGAAGCGCTCGCCGGCAGCGCCGCGCGCGCCGACGTGCACGGCTACTCGCCGATCCGCGGGCTCCTCGCGACGAAAGAGGCGATCGCCGCGCGCTACCGCGACGTCTACGGCGTCGAGCTCGACCCCGAGCGCGAGGTCGCGCTCGTCCCCGGCACGAAGACCGCGATCGTCGAGCTCGCGCTCGCGCTCGCCGACGACGGCGACACGATCCTGCTGCCCGACCCGTACTACCCCGACTACCCCTCCGGCGTCGCGCTCGCCGGCGCCCGGCTCGGCACCGTGCCGCTCGACCCCGACGCCGGCTTCGCGCCCGAC
This sequence comes from uncultured Thermoleophilia bacterium, assembly GCA_963840365.1. Taxonomy (GTDB): domain Bacteria; phylum Actinomycetota; class Thermoleophilia; order Gaiellales; family Gaiellaceae; genus PALSA-600. Next base: position 8,776 of record CAWIYQ010000003.1, read on the forward strand.
CTCGACGCCGCGCCCGCAGCGGCGGCGCTCTACCTCAACTACCCGTCGAACCCATGCGCGGTCTGCGCGCCGCCGGGCACGTTCGAGGCCGCCGTCGCGTGGGCGGCCCGCACCGGCGGCGCCGTCGTCCACGACGCCGCCTACGTCGACCTCGTCTTCGACGGCCGGACGCCCCGGAGCTTCCTCGCGACGGCCGGGAGCGAAGGACGTCGGCGTCGAGATGTGGTCGATGTCGAAGACCTACGGGATGGCCGGCTGGCGCATCGGGTTCGTCGTCGGCAACGCCGAGATCGTCGAGCGCGTCAACCTGCTCAACGACCACGCGCGCGTCGGCATCTTCGAGCCGCTGCAGCGCGCGGCGATCGCCGCGCTCGAAGGCCCGCAGGACTCGGTCGAGGAGCGCGTCGCCGGCTACGAGCGGCGGCGTGACGTGCTCGCGGCCGCGCTCCCCGGGCCGATCGTCAGCGAGGGGACGTTCTTCGTCTGGCTGCGCCTGCCCGACGGGCTCACCGCCGAGACGCTGCTCGAGGAGCACAGGGTCGCGGTCGCTCCGGGCGACGGGTTCGGCCCGAGCGGGAGGGCTGGGCGCGGCTGTCGCTCGCCGTCGACGACGCGACGATCGAGCTCGCCGCCGAGCGGCTCAGCCACGCCTTCGCGGGCGCGCCGGCATGAAGATCGGGATCGTCGTGCCGTTCTCGTGGTCGTACTGGGGCGGCGTCGTCGAGCATGCGGAGCACCAGGCCGACGCGCTCCGCCAACGCGGTCACGACGTGAAGATCCTGATGGGCAACGACCCGCCGGGCGCGTTCACGCGCTTCCTGCATCCGCGCAGCGGCCGGCACGGCCCGCTCCCGCCCGGGATCATCCCGGTCGGACGCTCGGTCGTCGTGCCCGCGAACGGGTCGCTCCCGAACATCATCCTGTCGCCGAGCTCCGATCGGGCGGATCCGCCGCATCCTCGCGGAGGAGCAGTTCGACGTCGTGCATCTGCACGAGCCGATGACCCCGGCCGTCTGCGTCGCCACGCTCGCGTTCGCCGAGTGCGCGACCGTGACGACACACCACGCCTCCGGCGAGCTCGGCTGGCTGCGCTACGCCATCCACTTCTGGGGCTTCCTCATGGACCGCGTCGACGTGCGCATCGCCGTCTCCGCGACGGCCGCCCAGTCGGCGAACCGCTGGCTCCCCGCCGACTACCGGATCGTGCCGAACGGCGTGCTCGTCCCCGAGCACGCCGACCCGGAGAATCGCGACCACACCGTCGTCTTCGTCGGCCGCCACGATCCGCGCAAGGGACTGACCGTGCTGCTCCGCGCCTGGCCGCGCATCCACGCCGAGACCGGAGCGCGGCTGCGCCTGATCGGCACCGACCCGCTCCAGTACCGCCTCATCCACGCCCGCGTGCGCTTCGACGAGTCCGGGATCGACGTGCTCGGCATCGTCCCGAACGAGGTGCGGACGCGCGAGCTCGAGCGAGCGAAGGTCTTCGTCTCACCGGCTCTCGGCGCGGAGAGCTTCGGGCTCGTGGTCGCCGAGGCGTTCGCGTGCGCCACCCCCGTCGTCGCCTCGGACATCCCCGGCTACGCAGCCGTCGCGACGCCCGAGTCGGCGCGGCTCGTCCGCCCGACGACCCAGACGCGCTCGCCGAGGCGGTGATCGCGCTGATGGGCGACGAGGAGCGCCGCGTCGAGATGGGCCGGGCCGCCCGCGCCGCACGCCGTCGCGAACTTCTCGTGGGACGACATCGCGCGCCGGCTCGAGGAGATCTACGTCGAGGTGACGGCGTGAGGACGAAGCTCGCGACTCGCGGGCGTCGCCGCGCTGCTGGGCGTGGCCGTCGCGCTGATCGTGTGGCGCGGCCCCGACTGGCACGCCGTCCACGATGCGTTCACGGCCGTCACCTGGACCTGGGTGTTCGCCGCGATCGGGCTCAACCTGCTCTCCGTCGTCGCGCGGTCGCTCGCCTGGAACACCGCGATCGAGCAGTCGGTCGAGCCGCCGCGGCCCGGCGTTCCCGCTCGTCTTCTCCGCGTTCTGCGTCGGGCTCTTCGCCAACGCCGTCCTCCCGGGCCGCGTCGGCGAGCTGGCGCGTGTCGCCGTCCTGCGCCGGCGCATGCCCGGCCGCACCGGCACGACCGCGACGCTCCTCGGCTCGGTCGTCGCGCATCGCATGTTCGATCTCTTCCCGGCGATCACCCTCGTCGTCTGGGTGCTCTTCACCGCGAAGATCCCGCGCTGGGCCTACACCTCGCTGGCCGTCGTGCTCGTGGTCGGCAGCCTGCTCTTCCTGGTCGCCGTGCGTGCTCGCCCGTCACCAGCATCGCGAGCTCGAGGGGCTCAGCCGCATGCGGCAGCTGCTCGTCCGGGCGCGCGAGGGGCTCGCCGTGATGCGCAAGCCGCTGCCGGCGCTCGAGGCGACCGATGTTCCAGTTCCTGGGCTGGGGCTGCCAGCTGTTCGCGGTCTGGGCGACGATGCACGCGTTCGGCATCCACGAGCCGCTTCCGGCCGCCGGGCTCGTGCTCGTGCTGATGAACGTCGCGACGATCTTCCCCATCTGGCCCGGCAACGTCGGGCTCGTGCAGATCGCCGTCGGCGACGCCGCTCGTCGGCTACGGCGTCCCGTACGCGCGGGGCATCGCGTTCGGGATCGGGCTGCAGGCGATCGAGGCCTCGGTCGGGATCGGGGTCGGCCTCGTCTTCCTCGCGCGCGAGGGGCTCTCGTACGCGATGCTCAAGCAGTTCGAGGAGGATTCCGAGGAGAGGCTGAGCCGGACGGGTGAACGTCCCCGAGCTCGAGCCCGAACGTGAACGCGCTCGCAGCGTCGGCTAGCCTCAAGGGCGTCCTCTCGCCGCTCGACGCGACCGCGGCGCTCGCCGGCGGGTTGCGCGACGGCCGGCGTGGACGCGGTCGAGCTGCCGATCGCCGACGGCGGCGAAGGCACGGCCGCCGTCCTGCACGCGGTGCTCGGCGGCTCGTGGCGCAGCACAGTCGGTCGCCGGGCCGCTCGGTCGTCCGGTCGAGGCGCGCTGGCTCGTGCTCCCCGACGGGACGGCGGTCGTCGAGTCCGCCGCCGCGCTCGGCCTGCCGCTGCTCGCCGCCGACGAGCTCGACCCGCTTGCGGCGACGAGCCGCGGGCTCGGCGAGCTCCTGCTCGCCGCCGCCGACGGCGCGGCGTCGCTCCTCGTCGGCGTCGGCGGCACGGCGACGGTCGACGGCGGCGCCGGCCTTCGGGCCGTCGTCGGCGACCGGCTCGCGGGAATGCGGATCCGCGTCGCGTGCGACGTCCGGAACCCGCTCCTCGGCGAGCGCGGCGCCGCGCGCGCCTTCGGCCCGCAGAAGGGCGCCGACCCTGCGGCCGTCGAGGAGCTCGAGCGCCGGCTCGCGTCGCTCGACGCGCTCGTGCCCTACCGCGACCTGCCGGGCGCCGGCGCCGGAGGCGGGCTCGGCGCCGCGCTCGCAGCGCTCGGCGGCGAGCTGCTCGAAGGAGCCGAGCTCGTGCTCGACACACTCGGGTTCGACGACCGCGCGCGGGGCACCCAGCTCGTGGTCACCGGGGAAGGCACCGTCGACCGGACGACGCTCGAGGGGAAGGCGCCGGGTGCGGTCGTTCGCCGCTGCGAGCGGCTCGGCGTGCGCTGCGAGCTCTTCGGCGGGCTGGTCCGGGACGGAGTGCCTGCGCGAGCACTCTCCGGCGATCCTGCGCGCGCGGGCGACGACCTGCATGCGCTCGGCGAGCTCCTAGGGCGGCGCCTGCTCCTCGGTCTGTTCTAGCTCCTCGATGCGCCCCTGCACTGCGTCGAGCTTCTGCGCGCAGAGCTTGTAGAGCTCCTCGCCGCGCGCCCACAGCTTCGTCAGCTCGTCGACGCCTGCGTCGCCCCGCTCGAGCCGCTCGACGATCGCCTCGAGCTCGCGCTGCGCCTCCTCGAAGGTCTGCTCACTCAACGGTGGCTCCGAACGACCCGGCTGCGACCTGCACGGAGAGGCGGTCCCCGTGCGCGACCTGCGCCGGCGAGCGCACGACGTCGTCGCCGTGATGGACGATCGCGTAGCCGCGTTCGAGCGTCGCGTACGGGCTGAGCGTCGCGAGCCGCGCGTGCGCAGTGTCGAGGCGCGCCCGCCTCCGCTCCAGGGCGAGCAGGGGTGCCCGGCGGAGACGCTCGTGCGTCGCGCTCGAGGCGGGCCGCCTGCAGCTCGGCGGCGCGGCGAGCGCCGCGGTGGAGGCCCTGCCGCGAACGCGCGAGGCCGCGCCGGAGCTCGTCCAGGTCGGGTACGACGAGCCGCGCCGCGTGCGTGGGCGTCGACGCCCGGACGTCGGCGGCGAGATCGCACAGCGGCGTGTCCTGTTCGTGGCCGACCGCCGACACGACCGGCACCGGGCAGCCGGCGACCGCACGCACGACGCGCTCGTCCGAGAACGGCAACAGGTCCTCGAAGCTGCCGCCTCCGCGCGCGAGCACGATCACGTCGACGCCACGGCGGCACAGGTCGCCGATTGCGGTGACGATCGACGCCGGCGCCTTCGGGCCCTGGACGTACACCTGCGCGACGAGCACGTTCGCCGGCGGGAAGCGCTCGACGATGTGCGTCAACACGTCGCGCTTCGCGGCTGCGTCGTTCCCCGTGACGAGCCCGACGAGCCGCGGGAACGCGGGCAGCGCCCGCTTCCGCTCGGCCGCGAACAAGCCTTCGCCGGCGAGCGCCCGCTTGAGCCGCTCGAGCGCCGCGAGATGCGCACCGAGGCCGAACCGCTCGACCGTGAGCGCCTTCAGCCGCAGCTCGCCTCGCTGCTCGTACAGCTCCGGCCGGCCGAAGACGTGCACACGCTCGCCTTCTGCGAGCCCCAGCTCCAACGCGTCGAACTGCCCGCGCGGCATCTGCACGGGCAGGCACGCGCCGTCCTCCGGGTCCTTGAGGGTGAAGAACACCGACGCCCAGCGCTGCTGCCGCCGCAGCTCGGTCACCTCGCCCTCGATCCAGAGCGTCGGGAGCCGCCCGAGCCAGCTCGCGACGCCGCGGTTGAACGCGCGGACCGAGTAGACCTTGCGCCCGTCGACCTCCGTCGCGTCGACCTTCACCATGCGATCGTATCGAGGCCCCCTCGCGGCCAGACCCGGCACGCGATACTGCGCGACGTGGCGGCGGAGGCGGAGCTCGAACGGATCGAGCACGGCATCGTCCCGGCGAGCCCGGGCTGGTTCGTCCTGAACGCGCGCGACGCCCCGTGGCGCGAGCGCGACGGCCGCGGCTTCTTCTGCGAGTTCGAGTCGCTCGACGACCGCGCGAGCTTCCCGCAGCTCGGGGTCAACATCCAGGTGCTGCGTCCCGGCGAGCCGATGACCGTCTACCACTGGGAGCGCAACCAGGAGGACTTCCTCGTCCTCGCCGGCGAGGCGCTTCTGCTCGTCGAGGACGAGGAGCGCACCCTCCGCGCGTGGGACTTCTTCCACTGTCCGCCCGGCACGAACCATGCGATCGTCGGGGCGGGCGACGGCCCGTGCGTGGTGATCGCGATCGGCGCCCGCCAGCACGGCACCGCCACGGACTGGGGTGCGTACACGGTCGCGGCGATAGCGCTTCGCCACGGCGCCGGAGTCGAGGTCGAGACCCGAGATCCCGACGAGGCGTACGAGCGCTTCGGGTCGTCACGGCTCACCTCGTACCCGGACGGGCTGCTCCCGTGCTGACCGCCGAGGAGGTCGGCCGCATCGACGTCTTCTCGTCTCTGACCGAGGAGGAGCGCGAGCACATCGCGCGCCAGGCCGCCGACATCTCCCTCGCCCCCGGCGAGTACGCGGCGCGCGACGGCGACGATCGGGCGCTCTTCGCGCTGCTCGACGGACGGATCGAGGCCGTTCGCACGGCCGACGGCATCGAACGCGTGGTCGGCGAACGGCTGCCCGGGGACGTGTTCGGCGAGGTGCCCGTGATCTTCGGGACACCGTTCCCGGTCGGCTTCCGCGCCGCCGAGCGCTCGCGCGTGCTCCGCCTCGAGCCGCAGGCGTTCCATGCAGTCGCCGCCGTCGCTCCCGACGTCGCCGCGCAGGTGGGGCGGCTCGCCTCGCACCGCCTCAGCGGGCCGCGCGGTCTGCAGGGCCTCGCCGCCGAACCGTCGCCGCCGCGCGCAATCGTCGTCGGCCCCCGCCTCGATGCCGCCTGCGCCGAGCTCCGCCGCTTCCTGCACCGCAATCAGGTGACGTTCGAGTGGCTGATCCCGGGCGAGCCCGAATCGGAGGAGCGCTGGGGCGGCCCTCTGCCCACGGCCGAGGACTACCCGGCGATCCGGATCGTCGACGGCAAGACCGTCGTGCGACCGCAGCTGCGCCGGGTCGCCGAGCTGCTCGACCTGGGCACGGAAGCCGAGCGTGCCGACTACGACGTGGTGATCGTCGGTGCCGGGCCGGCCGGTCTGGCGGCTGCGGTCTACGGTGCCTCGGAAGGGCTACGGACGATCGTCGTCGAGCGCGAGGCACCGGGCGGCCAGGCCGGCACCTCGTCCCGCATCGAGAACTATCTCGGGTTCCCGTCCGGCGTCTCGGGCGACGAGCTCGCGAGCCGGGCCCTCCAGCAGGCGCGCCGGCTCGGAGCGGAGATCCTCGTCACGCGTGAGATCACGCGGGTCGACGCGTCGCGTCGTCAGGTGCACCTGGACGGCGGCGACGTGCTGCGCGGGCAGACGATCATCCTCTCGTGCGGCGTTTCGTGGCGGCAGCTCGACATCGAGGGGTTCGACCGGCTCGCCGGCAAGGGCGTGTTCTACGGCGCGTCCAGGAGTGACGCCGCGAGCACGCACGGGCTCGACGTGCACATCATCGGCGCCGGCAACTCTGCGGGACAGGCTGCGCTCTTCTTCGCGGCGCATGCACGCAGCGTGACGGTGATCTGCCGCGGCGACAGTCTCGAGAAGAGCATGTCGCGCTACCTGATCCAGCAGCTCTCGGAGCGCGCGACGATCGACGTGCGTTTCCGCAGCGAGGTCGTCGCGGCGCACGGTGAGACGGAGCTCGAGGCGATCGACGTCCGCAACAACGCAACGGGCACGACGGAGCGGCTGACGTCGGCGGGCCTCTTCATCTTCGTCGGAGCCGACGCCGAGACGGGCTGGCTGCCGGCGGAGATCGCCCTCGACCCGCGCGGCTATGTCCTCACCGGGCCCGATGCGCCGGCGGAGGGATGGGCGCTCGAACGCGACCCGTTCCTGCTCGAGACGAGCGTGCCCGGGATCTTCGCTTGCGGCGACGTGCGCTCCGGACCGGTCAAGCGCGTCGCGGCCGCGGTCGGCGAGGGCAGCATGGCGATCGCCTTCGTCCACCAGTTCCTGCGCGCCGCCGCGGACGCCTAGTTCCTAGAGCAGGATCTGCGTTGCCGTCTCGAAGCTGCAGCCGGCGTGGACGAGCTCGACGGCTCGATGCAGGTCGGCTTCCGAGTGCGCCAGCTTCTCGGCGAGCGGCAGGGGGTAGCCCGCCTCGATCAGCACGTGCAGGCGCCAGGATTCGACCTTCTCGCGCTCCGTAAGAGTGGTTTCGATCGTCTGCGGCATGGTCTGCATGGTGTTGGTGGACGCCTCTTCGATCTGTCCTAGACGAACCCTCCCGTGGGAAGTTGGCCAGGTCAACGAAAACTCAACCTTGGTCCTGAAAAACCGCCCGAGAGTCCTAGGTCCGGGCCGACTCTAGGACCGAGCGGCCAGCTCGTCGATGCGCCGGGCGATCTCGTGCAGGCGGCTTTCGAGCATCGCGCGCTCCGACTCCGCCTCGGCGGCGATCTCCCGCAGCCGGTCACGCAGGCCTGCCTCGATCTGGTGGGCGCGGTCGCCGAGCGAGACCAGGGCCTCCTCGCGCTGCCGCTCGAGGCCGCTGCGCAGCCGCGCCAGGCGCTCCTCGACCCGCTGCGCCGAAGCGTCGGTCACCTGGTTCAGCCGCTCAGTGAGCACGCCCTCGGCTTCGCGCGCGAAGCGCTCGACGGCGAGGTCGAGCTCGCGCGAGAGCCGTCGCGCGGCCTCCTCGCGCGCTGACCGCACGGTCGTGTCGAACTGCTGTGACGCCGCCTCCGAGTAGCGTGTCGTCTCGCGGGTGACGATGCGCTGCAGCTGCTCGACCTGCCGGCGCTCGATGTCGCCGAGCGCAATCTGGATGCGCTGCGTCGCCTCCGTGGTGTCGCGTTCGATCAGCTCCTGCAGGTCGCGCTCTCGTGCACGCAGGCGCTCCGCCATCTCGTGCAGGGCGTGCCGCCGTTCGGCGCCGTGCTGCTCGAGCTCGGCGTTCGCCTGCGTGACGACACTCTGCGCCGCCGCCTGCAACTCGGTCCGCAGGCGCGAGATCACCTGACGCTGGTCATCGATCTGGCCGGCGAGCCCCTCCGCGTCCTGGCCGATCTTCGCCTCGACCTCCGTCATCAGCTGGCGCTGTTTCGCCTCCACCGCGTGGAGCTCGTCGTTCAGCCCCTCCTGCAGCTTCTCGAGATCCGCCGACCAGTCGCCGAGACGGCGCTCGACCGCCGCCTGGGCCTGCACGAGCTGCTCCGAGAGCCGCGCCGTCGCGTCGCGCTCCCGCTCGGCGACGTCGCGGCGACGCTCCTCCGCGATGCGGCGCTCCTCGTCGGCGAGCGACGAGAGCGCCTCGGCCCTCGCCCGTGCGAGTAGCGCCTCGAGCTCCTCCGCCCGCTGTGCCGCCTCGCGCTCGACGACCTCGTCGAAGGAGGCCTTGCCCCGCTCCAGCTCCCGGTCGAGCAGGCGCTCCGCCGCGCGCACGCGCCAGAGCACGCGCACCGAGCCGGCGAGCGCGAGCAGCGCAAGTGCCGCTGCGGCGACTGCGACGATTGCGGCGATGGTCACCGGCTCATCGTAGGCGCGCCGCGACCAGGGCTGCGGCGACGGCGACCGCAGCCCACGTGAACGCCCGCAGGGCCGCCTCGAGCGCCTCAGTTCCCACGGTCGTTCCGGCCTCGCGCCGTGCGCGGCGCACCGGTGTCGAGAGCGCACGCTGCCCGAGGCTCGCCAGGAACGCGTACCCGGCGGCGAGGAACGCCGCGACGTGCAGCGTCTGCGCCTCGACGAAGTAACCGGTGAGCGCAGGGAACGCACCCCAGCAGAGCGCGAAGCCCCAGTCGTTGTGGAGCGCGAGCTCGAGGTTGTACGCCGGCACGAGCACCGCCCCGACCGCAACGAACGCAAGCAGGCCCCAGCCCCAGCGGTCCGCGGAGACGACTCCGATCGCGACGGCGCCGGCGAGCGACACGGTGGCCAGCGCCACGAGCACGCTCGACGGGATCCGCGTCGCGAGCGGCCGGCCGTGCAGCTCGTCGAGCGCGTGGGCCGCGACACCCATCGCCAGGAAGAACGCCGCGAGTCCCGCGACGAGACGGTCGAGGTGGAAGTGCGGCGCAAGCGCGGCTCCGACCGCAACGTAGGAGAGATGCCACAGCGTGTACGGCGGGTGCAGCATCGTCACGTAGTCGCGCACGCCCCCCGGGCGGAGCGCGTACCACGCCGGCCTTACTTCTTCTTGTGTCCCCACGTCACGATCCCGCCGCCCAGGCTGAGCCGCCGCGCGCGCACATCGTCGACGCCGGCGTCGCGCCAGGCGGCGAGCAGGCGGTCGAGAGGCCACTGCTCGTAGTGGTTGCGGATCGACGGGCCGAGGAACGCCCCAACCTCGTGCCAGCCGTTGCCGATCAGCCGCCCCGCGCCCGGCAGCCCGACCCCGACCCACAGCTCCCAGAGCGGCCGCCAGATGCCGCGCGGCACGCCGAACTCGAGCCCGGCGACGGTGCCGCCCGGCTTCACCACGCGCACGAGCTCACGAAGCGTCGTCGCCGGGTCGTCCACGTAGCGGAGCAGGTACGTGAACGTGACCGCGTCGAACAGGCCGTCCTCGAACGGGAGCGCTCGCGCATCGCCCTGCTGCAGCCGCACCTTCTTCGTCGCTGCCGCCAGCACGACACGGCGCCTGCCTTCCTCGAGCATCTCGGGCGTGAGGTCGACGCCGACGACGTGGCAGTCCTTCTGACGGACGAGCTCGAGCGCCACGGCCGCCGTTCCCGTCGCGACGTCGAGCACCGTGTCGTATGGCCCCGCCTCGGCGACCGAGACGAGGAACCGGCGCCAGCGCGGGTCCTGCCCGAACGAGAGGATCGATCCCCAGCGGTCGTAGCCGGGCCCGAGCGGCGCGAAGAGCTCGGTCGCATCCATACGCTGTGAAATGTATGGGCCTCGAGGACGATCTCGCGCGGATCGCCGCCCTGGCGGCCGCGCACGGCACCGTCTCGGGCGTCCTTGCAGCGGAGCCGGCGGCCGGGCTGCGGCGGTATCTCGTCTCCTTCGGGCCCGAGGGTGCCGAGGGGTGGCTCGTCCTCGACGACGCGGGGGAGCCGGTCGCGCGGCGCGGCGAGGTGCGCGACACCGCCTCGATCATCGTCCTCTGCGAGCTCGCGGAGGAGCTGGCGGGCGGCGGGGACATCGAAGAGCTCCGGTCGCAACTCGCCCGGGTGCGTATGGTCGAGCAGCCGCCCGGGATCGAGGAGGCGGAGAGCGCGGCGCTCGAGCTCGAGCGGGCGATCGGCGCCGCGCCACGAGTCGCGACGCCCGCGTATCTCGACCGCGTGGGAGCGGCGACGGTCGTGCTCGAGCGGGCGCTCGGCGAGACGTCCTCGCCGTTCTCCTCGGCGATTCGCGGCGCGACCGGCGCCGTCGAGGACTTCGTCCGCGACGTCGAGCGCGGCTATCTCGTCGCCTTGGTGGAGTGACGCGCTACCCTCGGACGCATGGAAGGTGGATTCGGATTCCCGTTCGGCGGCGACCCCGAGGACCTGCTTCGCGGTCTGCGTGAGTTCGCGGAGCAGCAGGCCGAGTCGGTGCAGGAGGCCCAGCGCGAGCAGTTCGCGACGCTGACCCTGAACACCGCCGTCGAGCTGACCTCCGCTGCCCTCGCGCAGGTGCAGGCCACCGGCCCGGTCGACGAGCAGGCGGTCGCGCTGCGCGACGCCATGCGCGTGCTGTTCCCCGAGGCGGTGGCGCTCGTCAGCGCCGCTCGGCAGGGGTTCATGCGCGAAGGTCACTGAGCTCGCAAGGGTTACCGGCCTGACCCTGCTCGACCACGCGATCGTCACCATTCTGCCGACCGTCCCACGGCCGGTGGTGCGACGCCTCTCGTCGCGGTACATCGCGGGCCCGACGCTCGACGACGGCGTGCGCGTCGTCCGTCGCCTGAACGAGAAGGGCAAGCTCGCGACCCTCGACGTGCTGGGCGAGGAGGTGACGAACGCCGCAGAGGCCGACACGATCGTGCGCGCCTACCACGACGCGCTTGCGCGCATCGACGCCGACCGCCTCGGTGCGAACGTGTCGATCAAGCTGACCGGCCTCGGGCTCGAACTGGGCGAGGAGGTGTGCCGCGAGAACGTCCGCACCGTCCTCGACGCCGCCGCGCGCCGCGGGATCTTCGTGCGCATCGACATGGAGGACTCGACGACCACCGAGCGGACGCTCAGTCTCTACCGCGAGCTCCGCGGCGCGGGTCGTGCGAACGTCGGCGTCGTCGTCCAGGCGTACCTCCGCCGAACGCTCGGCGACCTTCAAGGGCTCGACAACGTCCGGCTGTGCAAGGGGATCTACATCGAATCGCCGGAGATCGCCTACCGCGAGTACGAGGCGGTGCGCGCCAACTACCGCCGCTGCCTCGAAACGCTCGTGGAGCAGGGCGCGTACGTCGCGATCGCGACGCACGACGAGGCCCTGATCGAACATGCGCTGCAGGTCGTCGCGGCCGCCGGTCTCGCGCCCGACCGCTACGAGTTCCAGATGCTGCTCGGCGTGCGTCCCGACCGCGCCGACAGGCTGGTCGCCGACGGTCATCGGCTCCGCGTCTACGTGCCGTACGGCAAAGACTGGTATGCGTACTCGCTGCGGCGTCTGCAGGAGAACCCGGCAGTCGCCGGGCACATCGCCACGGACACGGTCGCGCGCCTGCTCGGCCGCCGATGACTTTCGCCGCCACGGCGGGTCGACAGACCTACACGCCGATCGAAAGGACGCCATGACCGACATCACGCCCTGGCTCTGGTTCGACACGCAGGGTGAAGAGGCGGCGACGTTCTACACGTCGCTCTTCGCAGACTCCCGCATCGTCGACGTGACGCGCTACGGCCGGGCCGGGCCGGGGCCGGACGGCGCCGCGATGACCGTGCAATTCGAGCTCGGCGGACGGCGCTACGTCATCCTGAACGGCGGCCCCGCCCATCGCCTGACCGAGGCGTTCTCGCTGCAGGTGCTCTGCGAGGACCAGGACGAGGTCGACCGCTACTGGTCGGCGCTCGCGGACGGCGGCGAGGAAGGCCCGTGCGGCTGGCTGAAGGATCGCTTCGGCGTCTCGTGGCAGATCGTGCCGCGGGGGCTCCCGGAGCTCCTCGGCGATCCCGATCCGGCTCGCGCCCAGCGGGCGATGGAGGCGATGCTCGGCATGCGGAAGCTCGACATCGCGGCGCTCCGCGCGGCGGCCGCGGGTTAGATCGCCTTGAAGAAGACCGTGGTCGCGCAGAGGCGACCATCCGGGTACAGCGCGTAGTCCGGGATCACGCCGACCCGCGTCCAGCCGATCCGCTCGTAGAGGCGCTCGGCGGCGTCCCCGGTGACCGTGTCGAGCACGAGCAGCGTCTTCCCGGCCGCCCGCGCCTCCGCCTCGGCCGCGTCCATCAAGCGCTCGGCGATCCCGCGCCGTCGGGCGTCGCGATGGACGAGCAGCTTCGCGATGTCCGCCCGGTGCGGCTGGTTCGGCGGCGCGGCGTGCACAACCTGCACCGTGCCGACGAGCCGTCCGCCGTCGAACGCGGCGAGGATGAGCCGGCCGCCGCGTCCCGCGTCGGCGGCGAAGCCTTCGAAGGCCGCCCGGGCGTCGGCGTGCGTGAACGGCGCCATGTAGCTGACGGACGCTCCACCCGCGACGCAGTCGGCGAGCACGGCCGCGAGCCCTTCGAGGTGGTCACGCAGGTCGTCGGGCCCGAGCAGCCGGATCTCCACCCCGTCCATCGCGCCGAGCATAGACGGGTCGGCCGTAGGATCAGGAGCGATGGGATTCGACGTGCCGGCAGCGGCGTACGACAGCTTCATGGGTCGCTACTCGAGCCTGCTCGCGCCGGAGCTGTGCGACTTCGTCGGGCTTCGACGCGGCTCTCGCGCCCTCGACGTCGGTGCCGGGTCGGGCGCGCTCACGGCCCAGCTCGTCGCGAGGCTCGGCGCCGCGGCGGTCGTCGCGGTGGAGCCCTCGGCGCCGTTTGTCGCCGCGCTCCGGGAGCGTCTTCCGGGCGTGACGGTGCACGAGGCCGCCGCGGAGTCGCTGCCGCTTGCTGACAGCTCATTCGACGCGTCGCTCGCCCAGCTCGTCGTGCACTTCATGACCGACCCCGCCGCGGGGATCGCCGAGATGCGGCGCGTCACGACGGCGGGTGGCGTCGTCGCCGCGTCCGTCTGGGACCATGGCTCCGGTCGTGGGCCGCTCAGCCCGTTCTGGGCCGTCGCCCGCGAGGTCGACCCCGCCGCCCCCGGCGAGGCGACGTTGACCGGTGCGAACGAGGGCGACCTCGCCGCGCTGTTCCGGGATGCGGGCCTCGATGCCGTCGAGGAGACGGCGCTCGAGGTGATCGTCGAGCACCCGGCCTTCGAGGAGTGGTGGGAGCCGTACGAGCTGGGTGTCGGGCCGGCCGGCGGGTACGTCGCGCGGCTCGATCCCGTTCTCAGGGAGACCCTGCGCGAGCGTTGCCGTGAGGCGCTGCCGCCCGCGCCGTTCCGGATCACCGCGCACTCCTGGACGGCCCGCGGCGTCGCGTGAACCGCAGCGCGTAGTGTACGAGTGTGACCCGCATCCGCATCCTGTACTGCCCGGTCTGAAGCGGTTATGACGAACGGGCCGCGGGTCTCGCGGCCGCGCTGAACGGCGAGGGTCACGAAGCCGACATCGAGCCGGGGGAGAAGAGTCAGTTCGACGTCCTCGCCGACGGCGTCCTCGTTTTCTCGAAGCAGCAGGAGTGTCGCTACCCCAATCTCGCCGACGTGCTCGAGCGCTTGTAGTTATGCGAGCAGCGAGAAGCCGCCGTCGACGACGATCGTCTGGCCGCGGATCATCTCCGCATCCGGCGAGCAGAGGAAGGCGACGGCGCCCGCGATGTCGTCGGGCTCGACGAGCCGCCCGACCGGGTTCGCGGCGCCGGCGGCGAGCATCGCCTCGCGGTTCGGGAAATGCTCGAGGGCGCCCGTCTCGACGACCCCGCCGGAGACGGCGTTGACGCGGATACCGTTCGCGGCGAGCTCGACACCCAGGTACCTGACGAGCGACTCGAGCGCCGCCTTCGAGGTGCCGATGAGCACGTAGTTCTCGAGCACGCGCTGCGCGCCGAGCGACGAGATGGCGACGATCGACGAGCCGGAAGGCATCTGCGGCGCTGCGACGCGCGCCAGCTGTAGAAGCGCGCGGGCGTTCGCGTTCATCGTCCAGTCCCAGTGCCTGTCGTCGGTCTCGAGGGCGGGGCGGATCACGCCGGTCGCCGCGTTGTGCACGAGCACGTCGAGCGGCCCGAGCGCCGCGACCTCCTCGAGCACGCGGGCGGACGTGACGTTGCCGCGGACGAGCACCGGCTCGGCGCCGAGCCCGCGTAGCTCGGCTGCCGTCTCCTCGGCCGCCCGGTCGTTGCGCAGGTACCCGATCGCGATGCGGCGTGCGCCGTCGCGGGCGAAGCGGAGGGCAATCGCCCGCCCGATCCCCCGCGAGCCGCCCGTGACGAAGACGTTCACGGGTTAGCGCGGCGGCAGCGGGTTGTCGGCGGGCGCCGACGACGGAAGCTCGTCCCAGCCCAGACGGTTCGGCGACTCGCGCGGCCCCTCGTCCGCCTTCGAGGAAGCGTGCCCGAGCCGGTCGAGGCGCCCGATCTGCTCCTCGGCGTACCGCCGTACGTCGTCCTCGGCCGGCAGGCCGGCGACGAGCTCGCGCACGCGCGCACGGAGCTGGTAGGCGAAATGCGGCGTCGCCGGCCCGACGAGGGCGTCGATGTCGTCGCGGGTCGGATCGCGCTTCACGCGGCCAAGCGTACTCACTGCTAACTAGGCTCGTCCGGGCATGCGGCTCCGTCCCGTCGACCTGATGCTGCTCGGGACGGTGCTCCTGTGGGCGCTCAACACGACCGTCACGCGCTACGTCCTCACCCACGGTTTCGCGCCGCTCGCCTACGCCACGATCCGCTACGCCGCCGCGACTGCGCTCTTCGTCGCTTTCACCTACTACCGCGAGCGCAGCTTCCGCATCGCCCGCCGCGACCTGCTGTACGTGGCGCTCGCGGCCGCGATGATCTTCTGCAACCAGGTCTCGTTCGTCTACTCGATCGACAAGACATCGGCGGCGACGGTGACGCTGTTCCTCGGCACGACCCCGATCTTCATCGGGGTGTTCGCGAGCCTTGTCGGGCTCGAGCGGATGCACCGTGCCTTCTGGGTCGCCGCCGCCGTCTCGCTCGTGGGCGTGGCGCTCGTCGCCTCCGGGTCGGGCGGCTTCTCGGGCCACAGGCTGGGCGACGTCATCGCCCTCGCGACGGCGGCGACGTGGGCCGTCTACTCGATTGCGATCACACCTCTGATGCGGCGCTACTCGCCGCTTCGGATCAGCTCGATCGTCCTCTCGTGCGGTTGGGTGCCGATCGCGCTCGTCGGGCTCCCCCAGACGACCAGCCAGTCGTTCGACTTCGGCTGGCGCGTGTGGCTCGGCTTCTCGTTCGCCGTCGTCGGGCCCCTCTTCCTCACGAACATCCTCTGGTTCACCGCCATCTCGAAGGTCGGGCCATCCCGTGCGTCGCTCTTCTCGAACCTGCAGCCGGCCTTCGGCGTGCTGTTCGCTCTCGTGCTGCTCGGTGAGAGCCTGACGCCGATCGAGGTCGTCGGCGGCGCACTGATCATCTGCGCGGTGCTGGTCGAGCGGTCACGGAGGACGCCGCTGGAGCCGGGGTAGACTAGGAGTCGTGGCTGACGACTTCATGCCGCTCGACGGGTGGGACCACGTCGAGCTGTGGGTCGGGAACGCCAAGCAGGCCGCCTACTGGTACGAGCACGCGTTCGGCTTCCGCCGCGTTGCGTACGCCGGGCCCGAGACGGGCGTACGGGACCGCGCGAGCTACGTCCTGGAGCAGGGCGATATCCGCCTCGTGGTCTCGAGTGCCCTCCGCCGCGGCCACGAGATCGGCGAGTTCGCTCTTGTCCACGGCGACGGGGTGAAGGACATCTCGCTGCGTGTCCCCGACGCGACGGAGGCCTACCGACAGGCGGTGCAGCGAGGCGCCCGCGGCGTGAACGAGCCGAAGGTCGTCGAGGACGAGTTCGGCGCCGTCACGCTGGCGACGATCGCGACCTACGGCGACGTGGTGCACACGTTTGTCGACCGGCATGCGTACGAGGGCGCCTACCTGCCCGGCTACGTGGCCCAGGAGTCGGCGCATGACGACGGTGTCGGCCTTCTCGCGCTCGACCACATCGTCGGCAACGTCGAGCTCGGCCGCATGGAGCACTGGGTCGAGTTCTACGAGCGCGTGTTCGGGATGACCGAGATGATCCACTTCAGCGACAAGGACATCTCCACCGAGTACTCGGCATTGATGTCGAAGGTGCTGACCGACGGCGAGGGGAAGGTCAAGTTCCCGATCAACGAGCCTGCCGAGGGGAAGCGCAAGAGCCAGATCGAGGAGTACCTCGAGTTCAACGACGGGGCCGGGTCGCAGCACATCGCAATGCAGACGGCCAACATCGTCGAGACCGTCGAGGCGCTGCAGCGGCGAGGCATCGTCTTCCTGTCGACGCCCGACACGTACTACGACGAGACACCCGACCGTGTCGGCGAGATCGACGAGAGCTGGGACGACCTCCGCCGGCTGCGGATCCTCGCCGACCGCGACGACGACGGCTACCTGCTGCAGATCTTCACGAAGACCGCCCAGGACCGCCCGACCCTGTTCTTCGAAGTGATCGAGCGCCACGGCGCGCGCGGCTTCGGCGACGGGAACTTCAAGGCGCTGTTCGAGGCGATCGAGCGCGAGCAGGCACTCCGCGGGAACCTCTGAACCGAGGTCGGTCGTGCCGCTTCACGAGGTTCTCCGCGACGCCGCCCGCCAGGCCGCGACGGCCGACGACGTCTCCCACCGTCCCTGGCCCGTCCCGGAGGCGGACTGGACGAACGCACAGAGCTGGATCGATCTCGCGTTCCTGCACTGGCGCGTCGATCCCGGCCTGATCCGGCCGCTCGTGCCCGAGGAGCTCGAGCTGCAGACGCGCGACGGTGCGGCGTTCGTCGGGATCGTGCCGTTCGTGATCTCGAACCTGCGCCCGCGGGGGCTTCTGCCCGTGCCGCGTCTCTCGACGTTCCCCGAGCTGAACGTGCGCACGTACGTCGAGCACGGCGACCGTCCGGGCGTCTGGTTCTTCTCGCTCGACGCGGCCAGCACGCTGATGGTCGAGGGCGCGAAGCGCTTCTACAAGCTCCCGTACGAGCGAGCGCAGATGCGCTGCGAGAGGATCAACGAGTTCGTCCACTACGAGTCCGCGCGGCCGGGGGCCGCATTCAGCGGCCGCTATCGCGGCGTCGGCGACACGTTCGAGGCCGAGCCCGATTCGCTGGAGGCGTTCCTCGTCGAGCGGTACTGCCTCTACACCGCCGACGGCGGACGGCTGTACCGCGCCGAGGTGCACCACGCGCCGTGGCGGTTGCAGCGCGGGGAGGCCGTCGTCGACCTGAACACGATGTCGCCCGTGCCCCTCCCCGACGAGGAGCCGCACGTGCTCTTCTCGGCGCGCCAGGACGTGGTCGTCTGGCCGCTCGAGCAGCTCTGATCAGGCGATCGTGATCGTGAACGTCTGCGGCGGGCTCGTGTCGACACCGCCGTTCGCCGTGCCGCCGCTGTCGACGGCACGGACGGTGACCGTCGCCGTGCCGAGCGCGAGCAGCATCGGCTTGTAGGTGAGCGTGCCGTTGGACGAGACCGCGGGCGGGGTGGCGAACAGCCCCGGCTTGTCGACGGTGACGATGAACGTCACGGTCTGCCCTGCCTCGTCGGAGGGCCCGGCTGAGATGCCGGTGGCCCATCCGTTCACCGTCTGCGCGCCGAGGAGCGAGACCGCGGTCTGATTCGACCCGGCGACGAAGCTCGGCGCGTCGTTCACGGGCGTGACGGAGATCGTGAAGGTCTGGGCGGCGCTCGTATCGGAGCCGCCGTTCGCCGTGCCGCCGTCGTCGTGGGCGACCACCGTCACCGTCGCGGTGCCGTTCACGTTCGGCGCCGTCGTGTACGTCAGTGTGCCGCTGCTCGAGAGCGCGGGCTGCGCGCCGAAGAGGCTCGAGTGGTCGGTGCTGACCGAGAACGTCACCGTCTGGGCCGCCTCGCCCGCCGGCCCGGGCGAGATGCTGCCTGCGAACCCGCTCACCTGCTGGGCTCCCGCATCCTCGAGCACGGTCTGGCTGCCTGCGAGCGAGAACGTGGGTGCGACGTTCGGGGCAGGCGGCGTCGGGGCGGGTGACGGGGTGGTCGGTGTCGTCGGCGTCTTCTTCGGCGTGGTGGTGGTCGTCGGGGTGGTGGTCGTCGTCGTCGTGGTCGTCGTCTTTGTCGTCGTGGGTGTGGTCTTTGTCGTCGTGGTCGTCGTCGGCGTCGTCGTCGGCCCGCGCGGGCCTCCACCCTTCGGCGTGGGGCCGCCCGAGCCGGTCGGCCTCGGCACCTCGCGCGGTGGGGTCGGCTGCGCCGGGCCGGTGGCCTCGACGGTGACCGTCGGCGCGGGCGACCGTGGATCGATCCTCGGTGCGCCCGACCTGTGCCGCCGAGCCTTCTTGCGGGCGTGCGGCGTCGAGGCCGCCTGCCGAGGCGCGACGCCCAGCTCGACGACCGGCTGGACGTCCGCATGTGACTTCGGTGCCGCGATCGCCGGCGAGGGCGTCGCCGCTGCCGCCACGGACGCCCGCGGCTGGGCGAGCCCGGTCGCCGCGGTGGTGGCGAGTGCCGCAGCCCCGACGATCGTCGCGCCGAACGTCGGCGTCAGCGGCAGCCGGGCGAGGAACGGCGCATGGGTGAGCCACGAGACCGGGCCGAGAACGAGGCGCATGCGCCCGAGCGACATGTTCAGGAACGTGCGCACGAGCCGCGGGTCGAACTGGGCACCGGCGCAGCGGGCGATCTCGGCGCGGGCCTCCGCCGCCGACGCGGCGCGCTTGTAGGAGCGGCTCGACGTGATCACGTCGAAGACGTCGGCGATCGCGACGATGCGCCCGGCGAAGGGGATCTCGTCGCCGGCGACGCCGCGAGGGTAGCCCTTGCCGTCCCAGCGCTCGTGGTGGTAGCCGACGGCGCCCGTCCACTCTCCCAGCCAATGCTCGAGCGGCGCGACCAGCGTTTCGCCGCGGAGCGGATGCACTCGGAGCTGCTCCCACTCCTCATCCGTCGGCCGGCCGGGCTTGTTCAGGATCTCCGCGCTCACGTCGAGCTTGCCGATGTCGTGGAGGAGCGCCGCCCAGTTCAGGCGGTCGAGCTCGTCTACCGGGAGGCCGAGCTCCCGGCCGATGCTCGCCGAGTACGCACGCACGCGCTCGGCGTGGCCGCGGGTGATCCTGTCGTGCACGTCGAGCGCGGCGACGAGCCGCAGCAGAATCCCGGCCGCCTCCGCGGGCGTCGCGGTCTCGTCCAACGCGCGCAGGCGCTTCTCGAGCTCCTCCACGGTGCCGGTCTGCAGCGCGACGCGGAACCGCGACGGTGCCTCGTCGGGGAAGACCAGCGACAGCTCGAGCAGGGCGCCGAGCGGCAGAAGCCGCCGGGTCAGCGCGTAGAGGCCCGAGACGACGATCGTCGCGCCGATGCTGAGCGAGAACCACCAGGCGAGGTAGACCGCGAGCGAGCTCGTCGGTGGCCCGGTCGCCGCCGCGACCGCGCGGACGAAGACGAGCGAGCCGGCGATCGGCAGCACGTAGACGAAGGCCCGGAGCGCGCGGGCCCGCCACGGCCGCGCGAGCCAGCGCCCGGTTCCCGGTGCCGCATCCATCGTGTTCCTATCGGCCGCGTCGCCGTCCGACTGAAGGCGGCGCCGTACCCCGTCTAAGAGAGCCTCTAACGTTCGCGTATGACCCCGCAGCGCCGCTCCGCAGTCGTCAGCGTCGCCGCAGCGGCGACGCTCGTCGCGCTGAAGCTGAGCGCCGGCCTTGCCACCTCCAGCCTGGGGCTCGTCTCGGAGGCCGCGCACTCTGGCACCGACCTGATCGCGGCGCTCCTCACCTACTTCTCGCTGCGGGTCGCCGAGCGCCCGGCGGACGTCACTCACCAGTTCGGGCACGGCAAGGCGGAGCACCTGTCGGCGCTTGCCGAGGCGACGTTCCTGGGCGTGGTGAGCGCCTTCATCTCGGTGCGCGCGATCGAGCGGCTCACGGGCGTCAACCAGTCGCAGCCCCACGTCGCCTGGTACGCGTTCGTTGTCCTCGGCGTCGTGATCGCGATCGATGCGAGTCGGGCGACCGTGTCGTGGCGCACCGCGCGCCGCTACGAGAGCGCGGCGCTGAGCTCGAACGCGCTGCACTTCGCCAGCGACCTCACCGGCTCCGTGGCGGTGCTGATCGGCCTGGTTGCGACGCACTACGGGCATCCGAAGGCCGACGCGATCGCCGCCCTGTTCGTCGGTGCCCTCGTCCTGCTCGCGGCGGCGCGCCTCGCCAAGGTGAACATCGACGTGCTCATGGATCGAGCGCCCGCCGCTGCCGAGGCGGCCGCGGCCGCGGCGATCGCGCAGATGGGTCCCTCGGTGCAGTTGCGCCGGCTTCGCATGCGTCAGGCCGGGGCACGTCAGTTCGCCGACGTCGTGATCGGAGTGCCGCCGACCGTTGGGGTGGGGCAGGGGCACGCGGCTGCCGACGCGGTCGAGGCAGCAGTCGGACAGGCCCTTCCGAACTCCGATGTCGTGGTCCACGTCGAGCCGCTCGAGGTCGAGTCCGTCCACGAGCGAGCGCTCGCCGCGGCGATCGCGGTGCCGGGCATCCGCGAGGTGCACAACCTCTCGCTGCTCGACGTCGACGGCCGTACCGAGCTGTCGCTGCACGCGAAGCTGCCGGGTGACCTGCCGCTCGAGGAGGCGCACGCGATCGCCGAGCAGCTGGAGGCTGCGGTCTGCGGGGCCGTCCCGGAGATCTCGGGCGTGCAGACGCATCTCGAGCCGATCTCCGGACAGGCAGCCGGCCGCGAGTTCGAGTCGGAGGCGGCCGAGGCGGTGAATCGGATCGTCGAGGCGGCCACGGGCCGTGAGCCCCGCGGGCTGCGGTTCGTTCGAACGGACGGGGGGGTCGTGGCGTTCCTTACGCTCGCGCTCGACGGGACGAGCCGGCTCGACGAGGCGCACGCGAGGGCGAGCGAGATCGAGGAGCGAATTCGCCGCGAGCGGCCGGAGATCGCGGACGTGATAGTTCATACGGAGCCTTGAAGCTCTGCATGTTCACGCCGAAGGAGCTCGCGCTCGAGCGCGGGTGGCCGGGGCGCATCGAGGGCGACCGCGTCATCCAGCTCGCCGCGCAGACGCTGCAGTCGTTCTTCACCGGCGGGGGCTCCGCCCGAGAGCACGCCGAGTACGCACTCGCCGACGTCGACCTCCGCCCGCCCGTGCTCCGCCCGCCGACCGTGCGCGACTTCATGGCGTTCGAGGAGCACGTTGCGAACGCGCGAAGGCAGCGGGGTCGAGAGGTGCCGGCCGAATGGTACGAGCTCCCCGTCTTCTACTTCTCGAACCCGGCGGCGATCTTCGGCCCGGAGGACGACGTGCCGTACCCCGAGGGAACGGAGCAGCTGGATTACGAGCTCGAGTGCGCCGCCGTGATCGGCGCCGAAGGCCACATCGGTGGCTTCACGGTGATGAACGACTGGTCGGCTCGCGACGTACAGCAGCGCGAGATGCGCGTCGGCCTCGGCCCCGCGAAGGGCAAGGACTTCGCCACCTCGATCGGGCCGGTGGTCGTCACCCCCGACGAGCTCGACGGCTCGAGCGGGGAGATGATCGCGCGCGTCAACGGCGAGGAGCGCTCGCGCGGCAACCTCTCCGCGATGTACCACGGCTGGGATGCGCTCGTCGCGGCGGCGGCGCGCAACACGGTGCTCCGGCCCGGCGACCTGATCGGCTCGGGCACGGTCGGGAGCGGCTGCATCCTCGAGCACGGCGACGGCCGCTGGCTGCAGCGCGGCGACGTCGTCGAGCTCGAGATCGAGGGCATCGGCGTGCTGCGGAACGGGGTCGTGTGATCGGGCCGGACGACATCCGCGCGGCGGCTCGACGGATCGAAGGCGTCGTCCATCGCACCCCGGCGGTGCGCTCGCGGACGCTCGGCGAGCACGTCGTCGTCAAGCCGGAGTGCCTGCAGCGCGCCGGGGCGTTCAAGATCCGCGGCGCGTACAACAAGATCTCCTCGCTGCCGCCGGGAAGCGAGGTTGTCGCGTTCTCGTCGGGCAACCATGCACAGGCGGTCGCGCTCGCCTCACGCCTGCTCGGCGCACACGCGACGATCGTGATGCCGCTCGATGCGGCCGAGCTGAAGGTCGCCGCGACGATGGGCTACGGCGCCGAGATTCTCCGCTACGACCGCTACACGGAGGACCGCGTCGCGATCGCGACTGCTCTCGCAGCGGAACGGGGGGCGGCGATCGTCCCGCCGTTCGACGACCCGCTGATCATGGCGGGCGCCGGCACGGCCGCCCTCGAGCTGCTCGAGGACGCCGGTGTCGTCGACACCCTGGTCGTGCCGGTGGGCGGAGGCGGGCTCATCTCGGGCTCGGCGACGATCGCGCGCGAGCTCGGCGTTCGGCGCGTCGTCGGCGTGGAGCCCGCGGCGGGCGACGACTGGCAGCGGTCGTTCGCCGCCGGCCACATCGTCGCGATCGACGTGCCGCGCACGATCGCCGACGGCCTCCAGACGCCGTCACCCGGCGAGCTGACGTGGGAGGTCGGCTCGCGTCTCGTCGACGAGATCGTCACGGTCACGGACGAGCAGATCGTCGCCGCAATGCGCTTCGCGTTCGAGCGGCTGAAGCTCGTGGTCGAGCCGAGCGGCGCGGTCGGGATCGCGGCCGTGCTCGAGGGGATCGTCGAGGCGCCCTCTCTGGGAGTGATCGTCTCCGGCGGCAACGTCGACGCCGGCCGGTTCGCCTCACTCGTCGGCGTCGCGGCGTGAGCTCGCCACCTGCTCGGCGACGCGGGCGCGCTCCCAGGCGAGGCGGAAGAGCTCGACGACCTCCTCCGCGTCGCGGTCGTCGCGAATCTGCTTCGACACCCAGCCGGTGTGGGGCAGCACGTGGTGCGGCTGCGCACGGCCCGTCTCGACGAGCATGTCGCGCACGCCCTTGTGGAAGCGGAGGTCGGCCCAACGCTCGCCGTGGAGATGGCCGAGGTCGCGCCGCCCGAGGCGGAACTCGATCCCGCCGAAGCGGTGGTCGTGGGTGGTCACCCCCTCCCACGAGCCGACCTCACGGGCGATCCGGGCGGCGATATCCTCCATGCATGCCGTTCTACCAGCGACTGGGTGAGGTCCCCCGGAAGCGTCACACCGTCGCCCGCGACAACGCTGCAAACGGCACAGGCACGCTTCTCACCGAGGAGGTGATGGGCTTCGAGGGCTTCTCGGGCCTCGAGTCGATCCTGTACCACCTGCAGTCCCCCTGCCGCGTGATCGAGCTCGGCGAGTTCGAGCCGATCGTGCGCTCGGAGTGGGTGCCTGACGCGCACGCCCACCGGCACCTGCGCACCTGGGAAGTCGTGCCGGCCGGCGATCCCGTCAGTGGGCGGCAGCTTCTGATGTGGAACGACGACGTCGAGATCTCGCTGTGCCGCCCCACCGAGGAGATGGAGTACTTCTTCCGGAACGGCGAGGGCGACGAGGTGATCTTCGTCCACGAGGGCGCCGGGACGCTCGAGACGGTCTTCGGCGATCTCCCGTACGGCCCGGGCGACTACGTCGTCGTGCCGCGCGGGACCACCTATCGCTTCCGCTCCGAAGACGAGCAGCGCCACCTCGTCTTCGAGACGCCCGGGCTGATCACGATCCCGAAGCGCTACCGCAACGAGCACGGGCAGCTGATGGAGCACGCGCCGTACTACCACCGCGACCTCCACGGCCCGACCGAGCTGCGGACGCACCGAGAACGCGGCGAGCACGTGCTCAAGGTCCGGGTGCGCGGCGGCTACCAGACCTACGTGCTCGACTACCACCCGTTCGACGTCGTCGGCTGGGACGGGTTCGTCTACCCGTGGACGTTCTCGATCCACGACTTCGAGCCGATCACCGGCCGCATCCACATGCCGCCGCCGTCGCACCAGACGTTCGAGGGCCCGAACTTCGTCATCTGCAGCTTCTGTCCGCGCAAGCTCGACTTCGATCCCGAGGCGATCCCGATCCCGTACCACCACTCGAACCTGCAGAGCGAGGAGATGATCTATTACGTCGACGGCAACTTCTCGTCGCGGAAGGGGATCGAGGTCGGGTCGGTGACGCTCCATCCGTCGGGGCTGCCGCACGGCCCGCAGCCGGGTCTCGCGGAGAAGAGCATCGGGATGACCGAGACGCACGAGTACGCGGTGATGTGCGACACGTTCCATCCGTTGCGGCTCACCCAGCTGGCCGCCGACCTCGACGACGGCAGATACATGTACTCGTGGGCCGAGAGCGCCGCGGCGGACGACCAGGCCGGCGTCACCTCGCACCTCTGACGCTCCTTCGCGTCCCGGAGCCGTACGACTTCGAGCTCTCGCTCGCGCGCTTTCGCGTGTTCGGGACCGACCTCGCGAACCTCGTCGCCGACGGCGTGCTCCACCGCGTGATCGACGGGCGAGAGGTGCGCATCCGCGCCCGCCCGGGCGGCGTCGACGTCGAGCCGCTCGACGAGCAGACGCGTCCGGTGGTCGAGCACCTGCTCGGGCTGCCGTTCGACCTCACCGGCTTCGCCGCCTGGGCGGCCGCCGATCCCGTGCTTGCCCCCATCGCCGCGGGGCTGCGGGGTTACCGGCCGCCGCTGCAGCCCGAGCCGTTCGAGGCGCTCGTCACGTCGATCACGGCGCAGCAGGTGTCGCTGTACTCGGCGGTCGCGATCCGCAACCGGCTCGTCGAGCGGCTGGGGGAGCCCGTCGGCGACGCCTGGGAGTTCCCGTCGCGCGAGCGGATCGCCGCCGCGTCCGAGGACGATCTCGTCGCAGCGGGCTTCACCCGTCGGAAGGCCGAGTACGTGGTCGCGCTCGCACGCAGCGCGCTCGACCTCCACGAGCTCGGCGTGCTGCCCGACGACGAGGTGCGCCTTCGGCTGACGGCGCTCCGCGGGCTCGGCCCGTGGACCGCGGAGTGGTTCCTCGCCCGTCACCTCGCCCGCCCGCACGCGTGGCCGGCCGGCGATCTCGCGCTGCGGAAGGCGGCCGAGAGCATCTACCGTGTCGCCGTGGACGAGCTCGGCGCGCGGCTACACCCTTACGAGAACCTGTCGGCCCACTACCTGCTCGCCGGATGGCTGACGAAGCGCTGACCATCCGCCCGGCCACCGAGGCGGACGAGGCGGCGCTGCGCTCGCTCTGGGAAGAGTTCGAGGCGGAGACGCCGTGGGACGTCGAGGATCCGGAGACGTGGGCCGACGAGTGGCCCGACACGCTCGACGACATCCGCACGGGCGGCGTGTTTCTCGCTGAGGATTCGGAGGGCCCGGTCGGGGTCGCCCGCATCGAGAAGGCGGTGCGCGGGCGCGCGCACGTCCAGCTCGTCCACGTGCGCGAGCGCGCGCGGCGCCGGGGCGTGGCGAAGGCGCTGCTCCGCGAATGCGTCGCGGTCGCGCAGGCCCAGGGCGCGCGTCACGTGACGCTCGATGTGCTCGACTCGAACGCGGACGCGCAGGTCGTGTGGCGTCGGATCGGCTTCCGCGAGACCGCCCACCTGCTGGCGATGCCCGTCGATGCGCTCACGCAGCGCCTGACCGAGGGGCCGAGCGGCGAGCAGCACGCGACGACGCATGTTCAGACCGACGACGAGGTCTCCGTGGAACGGGCCGTGGCGCAGTTCGTGCCGCGTCTCGAGCACGCCGACGTGCGTGCGGGAGAGAGCTGGATCCGCGTCGCCGATCCGGTGCTAGACGGCGACCGCGAGTCGCACGGGCGGTTCGCGAAGGAGCTGTCGGAGCGGCTCGGCGCGGTCACCGTCGCGCTCGGGCTCGAAGGCGAGGTCGTCCGCTTCCGCCTCTACGAGCGCGGGCGGATGGTCGACGAGTACCTGTCGGTCCCGAGCTACTACGGTGCGCTCCCGACGGGCGACGAGCTGGCGCTCGCAGCCAACCCGACGCTCATCTCGCGCCTGACCGGTGCCGACCGCGAGGAGGTGCGCCGCCTCGCGCGCACAGCGGCGTCGCCGGCCGACCTCCCGCCTGCTGCCGAGCTGTACCGGCAGCTGGCTGCGTTGATGGGGCTCGAGCCGTGAAGGTCGTCGACGCTGCGCGGTGCCCGTACTGTGCGCGGGTGCGGATCGCGCTCGCCGAGAAGGACGTGGCGTACGAGAACGTGCAGGTCGACCTTCGCGACCGGCCGGCCTGGCTCATCGAGCTCAACCCGCCGTCCGGCAGGGTGCCGGTGCTGCGTGAGGCGATCGACCTGCCCGAGTCGGACGTGATCATGGCGTACCTCGAGGAGCGGTTCCCCGAGCCACCGCTCCTTCCCGACGACCTCGAAGGGCGCGCCCGCGCCAGGCTCCTCGTCCATCGCTTCGACGCGAATCTCGGCGACGACTACTACGCGTTCCGGCGCGGCGACGACAACGATCTCGCCGGGAGGCTCGAGCGGCTCGAGGTCGGGGTGTCGCTCTTCTCCGACATCGCCTACGTCCCGTGGGTGATCCGCGCCAGGGACATGCTCGGCGTCGAGCTGCCGGAGCGCATCACCGGCTGGCTGGCGGCGCTCGAGCAGCGCCCCTCGGTCGCTGCCGAGGTGGCCGTCGTGCGCGGGTTGTCATGAGCGAGATCGAGATCGACGAGCTCGCCGCGCGGCTCGACGAGGTCGCGATCGTCGACGTCCGCGCGGCGCAGGAGTACGACGGCTCGGGCGGTGCGGCCTGCGACCCGAGGCAGGGGCACATCCCCGGAGCGCGTCACGTCGACGTTCGCCGGCTCATCGAGCTCGAGCGCGACGAGGTGCAGCGCGAGCTCGGTCTCGAGGTGGGGGCGGAGGTGGTCGTCTACTGCCATAGCGGTTCCCGCTCGGCGGTCGCGATGCAGCTTCTGCGCGGTCTCGGCTACGACGCGCGCAACTACGCCGGCTCGTGGCACGAATGGTCGCGCCGCGACGACCTGCCGGTCGAGCGCTAGCCGGCAGCCGCGGCGAGGAACGCGCGGCAGAGCGCACGACCCTGCTCATGCCAGGAGGCGAGATGCTCGTCGAGCTCCGCAAGGAACTCGACGAGGGGCCGCGTGATCGTCTCGTCCTCCGTGAGCCATTCGACGAACTGGTCGCGGCGGACCTCCGGATGGAACTGGATTGCCCAGGCACGGTCGCCCAGCCGGAACGCCTGGATGACCGGCCCCACCGCGAGCACGACCGCTCCGTCGGGCGGCGTGAAGCGGTAGCCGTTCAGATTCAGCGCCTCGAATCGCGCCGGCATGACGCCGAGCACCGGATCGGCCGCGCCGGCGGCGGTCAGCTCGGTCGGGTAGAACCCGGCGAGCGTCGAGCCGATCGGCTCGACCGCACCGCCGGTCGCGTGCGCGAGCGTCTGCGCACCGAGGCACACGCCGAGGAGCGGAGTGCCGTGCTCGACGAATCGCCGCAGCGCGTCGTACTCGTCGTGCAGCCAGGGGTGCACGACCTCCTCGCCGACGTTCTGGTCGCCGCCGAACACCATCACGGCGTCGAACCCGTCGGGCGGCGGTCCTTGCAAGCGAATGTCCCACTCGACGAGCTCGTGGCCGTCCTCGACGACAACGTCCTCGAAGACCTCCGGCCGCACCGTCGGCCCGTGGATCAGGGCGAGCACGCGCATCACGCGGTGGCAAGCTACCTGCAGTGCGTCCACTGATCGTCCGGCTCGCGACTCGTTATCTCGGTGCGCTCCACCGACATCTGTATGCCGCGAGCGGCGGCCGGATCGGCTCGCGCATCTGGGGGCTCGAGATCCTGTTGCTCACGACGACCGGGCGAAGATCCGGCCGGCCACGCACGGTTCCACTGTGCTCGCTGCGCGACGGCGAGAGCTTCGTCGTGATCGCGTCGTACGGCGGGCTCGACCGTTCACCCTCGTGGTGGCTGAACCTCCAGCGTGAGCCGCGCGCGACTGTGCAGCTCGGCCGCTTGACGCACGAAGTCGTGGCGCGCGAGGCGACGCCCGGCCGAGCGCGAGCGCCTGTGGGCGCAGGTGACTGCCCGAGCGCCCGGCTATCTCGACTATCAGCGACGAACGACGCGCCGCATCCCCGTCGTGCTGCTCGAACCTCCGCGGTGAAGCGTTCGAAGAGGTGTCTGACACCTTCAAGGTGTCAGACACCAGTGCGAGTCGTCTACCGAGCGTCCCGCAACGAACCCCGAACCTTTTCCCCTTGTCGAACCAGGTTCAGATGGCACGCCGTTGCCTGCGCGAGAGCCCCACGTCCAGACGAACCAGGACGCGCGGCACGCGGTCGGCACGTGCTCGTCTTCGAGGAGCTCCGCAGTAGCTCGGCGCCGGCGGGTGCCTGCGCGACGCCGTTCGTCTGGTTGTTGTTGTTGACCGTCGAGCAGGCGACCCTCCGGCTCTCCGCTCGGACGATCGAGAATCGGGTCACGAACAAAGAGCACCGAGCGTCAACCTGACAAACGCCTCTGACGGACCGACCCACCAACCCCTACAGACGCCTGTTGCCGGGCTATGCCGGGAGGTGCTCGAGCTCCGCGAGTCGTTGGCTTGCTTGCGCTGGTAACCGTCGAGTGCTTCCCGGTAGGCGGCGCGGCCAGGGTCGGCTTCAGGCAACGTCTTTCAGTCGACTGACGCGATGCCTGGTCGGTGGCGCAGGCTGTCGGTGGTCGACGTCGTCGAAGAGGCCTAGCCGCGCGAGGAGGCGTACCGGCTGCGGCACTGAGTTGGTGTGTTGCCGCTGTGGCGTTCGGGCGTGGTGCATCGACTTCTCCACTTCCTCCCTGATGGTCATCTCGACGCGATCTCGTAGGCGTCGAACCTCGGCGTCGGGAAGTCAGTTCAGGAGAAGACTGAGGGGTCGACGATCACGTAGATCGTGCCGCCCATCATGTGCGGTTGTCCGTGGGCGCCGCCCGCGCAGAACGCGCAGTACCACGCGAACGTGCCGGTTCGGTGCGTGGTGAAGGTGAACGTCGTCGTCTCGGGCGTTCGTCCCCGCGCAGGGCCGATCAGGAGACTCAAGTGCAGGCCCGGGACCGTGAGGGTGTGGAATCTGCGCGTCTGGTTCGTCACTGTGACGCGTACCGGGACACCCGCTGCGATCGCGAAGTTCTCTGACGACCGAGAAATGCGGTCGATTCCATTTGCCTCCGCGATCGTGAGTGCAATTGTCTGAACGTGCGGCTTGACTGCCGCCTTGGCCGGGGTCGCTTGGCCCGCCATGGCTGTGGCGGTCAAGGCGACAGCCAGAATGGCTGCGGCCCCGAGGCACGAGAGCAACACCCTGGCGACCTTCATCTTGGTCACCCCTCTCTGTGTAACAATTGATACTTATTCGGTGATTGCAGTTTGGGCGGATCGGGCGTGGTCTGCATCGGGGGGAAGGTGTCATTGAGTTGCGCATAAACCCGGACTGCTCAGACGCCGAGTTGCCTCGCACCACGGTAGTGGCCGTAGGCAGGAGCCTCGTTCACGCCGAGCTCGGAGTGTCGGTTGCCTCCCAGCCGCGTTCCGGAAGGCGAGCCCATTTCGGTAGACGTGTCGCGGTAACCCGGCAAGTCCTCGGCTGCGCGAGCGCCCGTACGTCAGCGGATGATCGCGGGGAAGTGCATCAGGCGACCGGGACGCCGTCCTCCTCCAGTAGCCGTTTGAGGAGCGCCGCGTTGAGCGGTGCCTGGGCCTGGTTCGCAACTTGATTGTTGTTGTTGAAGAACGCGTATGCCTCCTCGGCCTCGTTCGCGAGCTCGCGCAGCGGCGGCACCCACTCGCGCAGCTCCTCCTCCGTGTAGAGGTGGTCGAACCGCTGTGCGGCCGAGCCGCCGCGCACGTTCCAGGTGGCGGCGTTGCGGCCGTGGAAGCGGACGTAGGCGATCGGTGACGTGACGGCGACGAGCGTCTCGGGCATGTTCGCGGCGCCCGTCTTCGGCGCGTCGACGACCACCCAGGTCATCCGCCGTTCCTCGAGGAAGCGCAGCAGCTCTGCGCGCACGTCCTCCTCGTACCAGGAGCGGTGCCTCGGCTCGAACAGGAACGTCTCCTCGCCGACCTGCTCGCGCGCCCACTCGAGGTAGTCGAGCGACGAGGGCTTCCAGGTGACGTACGGCGGCATCTGGAAGAGGATCCCGCCGAGCTTGCCGGCCGCCCGCAGCGGCTCGAGCGCCGCCAGGAACTCCCGGAAGACCGCCGCGCGCAGCTCCCGCGGCGGCCGGTCGACGCGGCCGCGGTGGTCGACGGGCAGCCCCTCCCGCAGGTCGGGCGGCACCTGCTCGAGCCGCACCGGATGCCGCGTCATCAGCCCGAACGCCTTGATGTGCGTGACGAACCCGTCGGGCGTCCGCTCGGCCCAGCCCTGCACCATCTTCTCGTCGGGCACCCGGTAGTACGTCGAGTCGATCTCGACCGTCGAGTAGCGCTCGGCGTACCAGCCCAGCCGGTCGCGCGGCAGGCAGGCCCGGCGGGTACCAGTGCCCGACGAGCGCCTCGTCGGCGAACGAGCACGTACCGATGCGTACGGCGGCAGCCATACAATCGCGATCATGGCGGACCCGCGGTCGATCGGCGTGTTCGACTCGGGAGTCGGTGGTCTGACCGTCCTCCACGAGTGTCTCGTGAGCATGCCTCACGAGGACTTCGTCTACCTCGGCGACCACGCACGGCTGCCGTACGGCCCCCGCACGGCCGACGAGGTGCGTCGGTTCGCGCACGAGATCGGCGGCTATCTCGAGCGGCAGGGCGTGAAGATGGTCGTCGTCGCGTGCAACACGGCGACGTCGGCCGCTCTGCCGGAGCTGCAGGAGGAGCTCGAGGTGCCCGTGGTCGAGCGTGATCGTCCCCGAGGCGCACGCCGCCGTCCAGGCGACACGCAACCGTCGGATCGGCCTGCTCGCGACCGAGCTGACGGTCGCGAGCGGCCGCTACGCGTCGCTCGTGCGCACGCTCGACGCGGGAGCGCGCCTCACCGCGATCGCCTGCCCCAAGCTCGTGCCGCTGATCGAGGCCGGCGACACCTACAGCGACGAGCTCGTCGGCGCCGTGCGCGAGTATGCGGCTCCGTTGAAGGAGCAGGGCTGCGACACGGTCATCCTCGGCTGCACGCACTATCCGCTTCTGCGGCCGGTGTTCCAGCGCACGTTCGGGCGCGACGTCACGCTCGTCTTCTCGGCCGACGAGACCGCGCGCGAGGTCGCCGAGACGCTCGCGCGCAAGGGGTTCGAGAACGAGGCGGGCCGCGAGGGCGTCTACCGCTTCCTCACGACCGGCGACCCCGAGCTCTTCCGCGAGCTCGGCGAGCGGTTCCTGCAGCTGCCGCTCGGCGAGGTCGAGCACGTCGAGGTCGCCGAGCTGGAGCGGGTCGGCGTGAGCGCGGGCCGACGGCCGCCGGCCCGACCAGCTCCGTCCCGTGACGGCCGATCCGGCGTTCCTCGAGCAGCCGCACGGCGTCGTTCTCTGGTCGCAGGGGAAGACGAAAGTGCTCTGCACGGCGTCGGTGCAGGAAGGCGTGCCGCGGTGGCTCTACCGCTCGGGGCGCGGCTGGATGACCGCCGAGTACTCGCTGCTCCCCGCCTCGACCGGCGAGCGCACCGACCGCGAGGCCGCGCGCGGCAAGCAGGGCGGCCGCACGGTCGAGATCCAGCGGCTGATCGGGCGGGCGCTGCGCGGCGTCGTCGACTTCCAGGCGCTCGGCGAACGCACTGTGTACCTCGACTGCGACGTGCTGCAGGCGGACGGCGGCACGCGTTGCGCCGCCATCACGGGCGCGTACGTCGCCGCCAGGCGGGCGCTCGACCGCTTCGGGCTCTCGAAGGTGCTGACGGGCTCTGTCGCCGCCGTCTCGGTGGGGGTCGTCGACGGCGTGGCGCTGCTCGACCTCGACTACTCCGAGGACTCGAACGCCGAGGTCGACGTGAACGTGGTGATGACCGGCGACGGGCGCTTCGTCGAGGTGCAGTCGACCGCCGAGCGCGTGCCGTTCGACCGCGTGCGGCTGGACGAGCTGCTCGACCTCGCCGCTGCGGGCATCGACGAGCTGCAGCGCTTCCAGGAGGCCGCTGTTGCGGCTCCTCGCGAGTAGCGTCCCGACGCTCTCCGGCTGGGACGTCCTCCTGCGGTTGGTCGCCGCCGCCGCACTCGGTGCCGCCGTCGGCTTCGAACGAGAGCTTCGCGACCGGGAGGCCGGCGTTCGCACGCACCTCCTGGTCGCACTCGGCTCGGCGCTCTTCACGATCGTCTCGGCGTACGCGTTCACGGACTTCGCGCCGGCGAGATGGGATCCCACGCGAATCGCTGCGCAGATCGTCACGGGGATCGGCTTCCTCGGCGCGGGTGCGATCATCCGCGAGGGGCTGTCGGTTCGCGGTCTCACCACTGCCGCCACCCTGTGGGTGGTTGCGGCGATCGGCATGTCGGCCGGGGTGGGGTGGTACTGGCCTGCAGCTGCTGCGACGATCGTGACGATCCTCGCCCTCGGGCCGCTCAGGATCCTCGCCTACCGCCTGATCGAGCGGGTCAGACCCGACGAGAACAGGCTGATGATCGAGCTGAAGGCGGCTCAGCCCGTCGGGCCGCTCCTTGCGGAGCTGCACGACGTCCGGCATTTCGAGCTCACTGACGAGCCCGACCGCCGGATCATCCAGCTCGAGCTCCCGCACATCGACGAGGGGCTCGTCGCCCGCCTCACCGATCTCGACTACGTGATCGGCCTGCGTTGGCGCCGGAACTGATCGCGGCCACCGTCTGCTCGGCGAACCCGCACAAGCTCGCCGAGTTCCGCGAGCTCTTTCCGGGCTTCGAGCTCGAGCTGCTCGACGGCTTCGAGTTCCCCGAGGAGGCCGGGGCGACCTACCGGGAGAACGCGCTCATCAAGGCGCGCTTCGGGCACCGGGTCGGGCCGCCCGGCCGCGTGATGCTCGCCGACGACTCGGGCATCGAGGTGGCCGCGCTCGGCGGCGTGCCCGGTGTGCACACCGCGCGCTGGGCCGAGGGGCGCCACGTCGAGAAGCTCCTCGCGGCGCTCGACGGCACCGACGACCGGCGTGCCCGGTACGTGTGCGAGCTCGCGGCGGTCGCCGCGGACGGGAACGAGTCCTTTGGACGCGGCGTCCTCGACGGCCACATCGCGTTCACCCCGGCCGGCGACGAGGGGTTCGGCTTCGACCCGGTGTTCGTCCCGGCGGGCGAAGAGCGGACTGTCGCAGAGCTCGGCGACGCGTGGAAGGCGGAGCACTCACACCGGGCGCTCGCCGCCCGGGCACTGCTCGGCCGGTTCGAGCTCCAGGGTGGCGTCTGACGATCGGCTGCGCCACCAGTTCACCTCGGCGCCCAGCACGATCACGTTTGCCATCACGTAGAGCCACACGAGCAGCACGGCCGGCCCGGACAGTGTCTGCAAGACGGGGTTGTGCTTCGAGACATCGACGTACACCGGCAGGAACTGGAACGTCCCCTCGAGCAAGATTGCAGCGGTGACCGCTCCCGGCAGCACTTCGCGGACCGACAGCGCGACGTTCGTCAGCACGTAGTACGCCGATGTGAGGAAGACGAACACGCCGACCGTCGACATCGCGATCGCGACCACGCGGGCGGAGGTGGCGTTGCCCGAGAAGCCCTGCGTAGCGCTTCAGCACCTCCTGCCCGACCGAGCCGATGAGGAGCGAGACGAAGAGCGCGACGAGCGAGCCGACCATCATCAACGTCGCGAGCGCCTTCCCATGCAGGAAGCGGCGGTTCGGCTGCCCGTAGACGATGTTGAACGCGCTCTCGAGCACGCTGAAGAACGACAGCGACGACCAGAGCAGGAAGGCACCGCCCACGATGCCGAGCGCGGTCGCGTTCGACTGGATCGCGCGCACCGCCCGGAGGATCGAGTCGACCGACGTGCTCGGGAACGTCTTCTGCAGCTCGCGCACGAAGAACGACCCCTGGTCGGCCTGGTGCACGAGCCCGAGCACCGCCAGGGCGAGGAACAGGAGCGGCACGAACGAGAGGAGCGCGAAGTACGCGATCATCGCCGCGAGGTGCGTGCCGCGATCGGCGAAGAACTTTCGGAGGACGCGCCCCACGCGCGCCAGTATGCTCGGGCGCGTGGACGCGACCCAGGCGATCGCAGAGATGACGGAGATCTCGCCGCAGGTGCGCGAGGTCGTGGTCGTCGGGGCAGACGGGGCCGTGGTCGGCTCGAACGCCTCGACGCCTGAGCGGGCGCAGACGCTCGCCGACGGCGCCGGACGGCTGCTCGCGGCCGCCGACCGCGACCAGCCGGAGCTCGCGCAGCTCGAGGCGGCGACGACGGCCGGCAGCGTCTTCGTCGTCCGTGACGGCGACCGAGTGATCGCGGCGACCACGACGCCGGAACCGACCGTCGGGCTCGTCTTCTACGACCTGAAGACGTGCCTGCGCTCGATCGACCCGCCCAAGCCGAAACGCCGCCGCCGGACTGCGGCGGCAGGGGAGGAGGGGGCCGATGCCTCCGCGTAAGGTCGTCACCGGCGTGCTGCTCGCGGCCGGCTCGCTGGCCGGCTCGATCCTCGTGCGCCGGCGTGCGGCACGTCGCCGCGAGCGGGTCGACCTCTACGCCGCCGACGGCTCGGTGCGCTCGTTCCCCGAGGGGACGGCCACCGCAGACGCCCTGCTCCCGCTCGCCCACGAGCTGCTCGGTTGACCCGGGCCGAGCTCGCGCGGGCGCTTCGCGACGCCGCCTACCTCGAGGGCGACTTCGTCCTCCGCTCGGGCAGGCGGTCGCGCTACTACCTCGACAAGTACCGCTTCGAGACGCGCCCCGACCTGCTCGGGCCGCTCGGCCGCGCGATCGCCGAGGCGGTGCGCGAGCACGAGCCCGAGGCGGCGCGGCTGGCGGGGCCGGAGCTGGGCGCGGTCGCGCTCGCCGCTGCGGCGTCGCTCGAGGGCGGCTTGCCGTTCCTGATCGTGCGCAAGGCGGCCAAGGAGTACGGGACCGCGAACCGCCTCGAAGGCGTCTATGCCGAGGGCG
The DNA here is from genome assembly GCA_963840365.1 of uncultured Thermoleophilia bacterium. GTDB lineage: Bacteria > Actinomycetota > Thermoleophilia > Gaiellales > Gaiellaceae > PALSA-600. The sequence continues at coordinate 44,130 of CAWIYQ010000003.1, forward strand.
AATGCGTGTGCCTCGTCGAGGACGTCGTCACCTCGGGGGGCGCGGCGATCGAGGCTGTGGAGGCCCTGCGCGAGGTGGGTCTACGGGTGGCTACGGCGGTCTGCGTGGTCGACCGCGAGGAGGGGGGCGTCGACGAGCTCGCGCGCCATGCCGTGCGTCTCCGGCCCCTTTTCCGGGCCTCCGAGCTCCTGGAGGCCCAGGAAGTCCCCGCAAATCCGCATGGTTGAGCGATATCCGACCACATTGTTACGGTACTCGACGAGTTTTCGCACTCGAGTCCCCGACGCAGGAGGAATCCGTTGACGAAGCAGGACTTCATCCAGAGAGTCGCCACGAAGACAGGCCTCTCCGCACGCGATGCGGGCAAGGCAGTGGACGCTTTCATGGAGACCGTGACCGAGGCGCTCAAGGGCGGCGACACTGTCAACTTCACCGGCTTCGGGAAGTTCTCGGCCTCGCAGCGCGCCGCGCGCCAGGGAGTCAACCCGCGCACCGGCGAGCGCGTCCAGATCGCCGCGACGACCGTGCCGAAGTTCTCGGCCGGCAGCCAGCTGAAGGCCGCTCTCAAGAGCTGAGCCTCCACGAGTCCCGTTTCACGACGGAGGGCGGCGTGAGCCGCCCTCCGTCGTTCCGGCTAGCTTTTCCGGCGCATGGCCGTCGCGACCGTCACCTTTGCCGACCGGCTCGCGGCCGAGGTCGAGCGCAAGCGCTCCCAGCTCGTCGTCGGGCTCGACCCGCAGCCCGACCTGATGCCCGTCGAGCTTCGCGGCGACGTCGCCCGCTTCTGCTGCGGGCTCGTCGACGCCGTGGCGCCGCACGCGGTCGCGGTCAAGCCGCAGCTCGCGTTCTTCGAGGCCCTCGGCCCGGCCGGCTTCGCCGCCTTCCACGACGTGTGCAGCTACGCACGGCGGGCCGGCCTGCTCGTGATCGCCGACGGCAAGCGCGGCGACATCGGCTCGACGGCCCGCGCCTACGCCGAGGCATACCTCGAGGGCGAGCCGCCGCGCGCGGACGCGCTCACGGTGAACCCGTACCTCGGCCGCGAGTCGGTCGAGCCGTATCTGGCGGCGGCGCGCCGCAACGGCGCCGGCCTGTTCGTCATCGTCAAGACGTCGAACAGCGGCGGCGACATGCAGGACGTGACGCTCAGCGACGGCCGGCCGATGTGGCATCACGTGGCCGCGCAGGTCGCCGAGTGGGGTGAGGATCTGCTCGGCGACGTCGGGCTGTCGTCGGTCGGCGCGGTCGTCGGCGCGACCCACCCGCGGGCTGTCGGCGAGGCGCGGCGCCTGATGCCGCAGGCGGTCATCCTCCTTCCGGGCATCGGTGCCCAGGGCGGTTCGGTGGGCGAGCTCGCCCGCGCCTTCCAGAGCGGGCCTGCGAGCGCCCTCGTCAATGCGTCTCGGTCGGTCGACTACGCCTTCCGCGAGACGGGAGGCAACTACCGCGAGGCTGCGGGCGCGGAGGCGGCGCGGCTCAAGCGGGAGATCTGGGCCGCGTCCGGCTGGTAGTGGAGCTTGGAAGCTGGCGCCGCTATGTCGCGCCTGCGGCGTTCCTCGCCGCGGTGACGATCGCGGTCGTCCTCATTCGGGCGGGCCTCGAGTCGGGCTCGGCGTCGACGACGACGAGCGCAACCACGACGGTGGTCGCGAAGCGCTACTACCGCGTGCGCGTAGGTGACACCTTCGGCAGCATCGCGAAGGCGACGGGCGTCTCCGTGAAGACGATCGAGCGGCTCAACCCGAAGGTGCACTCGACGTCGCTCTTCATCGGGGAGAGGATCCGGATCTCGTGAGGTTTCGGCTGCTCGTAGCGGCGCTCTTCGCGGTGCTTGCCGTACCGGCCGGCGCCGGCGCGACGCCGGTGCCGCCGGTGCAGGCAAGCGCGTACGTCGTCGTCGACGCCCGCACGGGAGAGGTGATCGCCGCGAAGGACCAGCACACCCACCTGCCGATTGCCTCGATCACGAAGCTGATGACCGTCTACCTGACGCTGCAGCGGCACAAGCTGACCGATGTCGTCACCGTCGATCCCCGGGCGGCGGCGGTCGGCGAGGAGTCGATCGACCTCGAGGCGGGCGAGCAGCTGACGGTGCGCGACCTGATCAAGGCGGCGCTGATCCAGTCCGCCAACGACGCGGCCGACGCACTCGCCCTGGCCGATGCGCCGAGCTTCCCGGCGTTCGCCGAGCTGATGAATCGGGAGGCGGCGGTGCTCGGGCTCCACGAAACGCACTTCGTGCGTCCCGACGGCCTCGACGCGCCGGACGAGTACTCGAGCGCGGCCGACGTGACGCGCCTCGCGCGGGTCGTGATGCGGACGCGCTTCGTCCGGGAGACGGTCGACGAGAAGACGGACACGATCGCCGGCGGGCAGACACTCGAGACGTGGGACGACCTGCTCACGCTCTTCCCGGCGACGTTCGGCGTCAAGACGGGCCACACCGACGATGCCGGCTGGTGCCAGGTTGCGGCCGCGCGCGGCCCGGGGGTGACGATCTACGCGACGCTGCTCGGCTCGCCGTCGCGCGACCAGCGAAACGCCGATCTCGAGTCGTTGCTCGTCTGGGGCCTCGGCCAGTATCGCGTCGTCGAGGCGGTGAGCGCCGGCCACGTGTACGCCACCGTGCGCCTGCCCTACGGCAAGGCGCCGCTCGCGCTCGTGGCTGCGCGCCCGCTCCGGACGGTCGCGCGGCTCGGGCGCCCGCTCGTCGAGCAAGTGACGGCGGCCGCAGCGGTGTCGCTGCCGGTGCGCGCGGGCACGCGGCTCGGCACGGTCGAGATCCGCCAGGGAGGTAGGGTGATCGGCCGGCGCGGGCTGGTCGCGGCCCGCAGTGTTAACAAACCGGGTCTCGGCACCCGTCTAGGGTGGTACGCCGGCAGGGCCGCTCACCACCTGTTCCATCCGTTCGGGCTGCATCGATGATTGTCACCGTCACGCTCAACGCCGCAATCGACCGGACGCTGACCGTTCCGAACTTCCAGCGCGGGCAACGGCATCGGGCGAGCGCAGGGATCGCGCTCGCGGGCGGCAAGGGCATCAACATCGCGCGTGCGCTGAAGCTGCTCGGCGTGCCCGTCGTGGCGACGGGCCTCATCGGCGGCGCGACCGGCGCGCGCATCGTCGAAGGGCTGACGAACGAGGCGATCCTCAACGACTTCGTCCACATCGAGGGCGAGTCGCGTACGTCGACCGCGGTCGTCGACCCGACCGGCGGCACGTACACCGAGATCAACGAGTGGGGCCCGTCGGTGCGGCCCGAAGAGCTCGAAGCGCTGCTCGAGAAGCTGCACTACCTCGCGCAAGGCGCCGAGCTCGTCGTCTTCGCCGGCTCGCTCCCGCGCAGTGTCGGCGAGGACTTCTACGCGGAGGCGATCCGCGATCTCAACCGCCGCCAGCTGCACGTCGTGCTCGACACGGAAGGTGAGCCGCTGCGGCTCGGCGTCGAGGCGGAGCCGTTCATCGTCTCGCCGAACCAGGCCGAGGCGGAGTCGCTTGTCGGCCAGGAGTTCCATGACACCGACGACTTCAGGCTCGCTCTCGACACGATCGGCGACATGGGGCCCGGCAACGTTCTGATCACCACCGAGCTCGGCTGCCTCGCCCGGCTGCGCGAGGACCGCGACGAGCCGAAGAGCTATCGCGTGGTCGCGCCGCGGGTCGAGCCGATCTCGACGGTCGGCGCCGGCGACGCCCTGCTCGCCGCCTACCTCGCGGCCCGCTACGGCGGCCGCTCGCAACAGGACGCGCTCCGCGCGGCGGTCGCCGCCGGCGCCGCCTCGACGCTCGAGGCCGGTGCGGGCGTGTTCGACCCGCGGCAGGCCGGCCGGCTGCAGGCAGGCGTCGAGCTGACCGAGCTCGCGCCGGTCCAGGCCTGAACTACTCATCTGGCCTGTCCTTCGCGGTCTGTACCTTTTCGAGATGGAGTTCGAGAACCTCGGTGTGAGCGCGGCCGACACCGGCCTGCCGCCGAAGTTCGCGAAGGAGGGGCTCACGTTCGACGACGTGCTGCTCGTCCCGGCGGAGTCGTCGGTGCTCCCCAATGACGTCTCGACGGCAACCCGGCTCACGCGCACGATCGTCCTCGAGCTCCCGATCGTCTCGGCGGCGATGGACACGGTCACTGAGGCGCGGCTCGCGATCGCGCTCGCCCGCGAGGGCGGCCTCGGCATCGTCCACCGGAACCTGTCGATCGAGGCGCAGGTCGGCGAGATCGACAAGGTGAAGCGCTCGGAGGCGGGGATGATCGTCGAGCCGGTGACGCTTCCGCCCGACGCGCGCGTCTCCGACGCGCTCGAGCTGATGGAGCGCTACCACATCTCCGGCGTCCCGATCACGCACGGCGACGGGACGCTCGTCGGCATCCTCACGAACCGCGACCTGCGCTTCGAGAAGGACACGTCGCAGCCCGTCTCCGCGCTGATGACCGCGCGCGACCTCGTCACGGCGCCGGTCGGCACGACGCTCCCCGAGGCCGAGCGGCTCCTGCACCGCCACCGCATCGAGAAGCTGCCGATCGTCGACGCCGACGGCCGCATCCGCGGGCTGATCACCGTCAAGGACATCCAGAAGCGCGTCGACTTCCCGAACGCGACGAAGGACCAGCAGGGCCGGCTGCGCGTTGGCGCTGCCGTCGGGGTGGGTCCCGACGCGCTCGAGCGTGCCCAGACGCTGATCGCCGCCGGTGCCGACGTGCTCGTCGTCGACACGGCCCACGGTCACTCGCAGGGAGTCGTCGAGATGGCCGGACGGATCGCGGCGCTTTCCGGCGAGTTCGAGGTGGTGGCCGGCAACATCGCCACGGCGGAGGCGGCGCGAACGCTCTGCGACGTCGGAGCCGACGGCTTGAAGGTCGGCATCGGTCCGGGCTCGATCTGTACCACGCGCGTCGTCGCAGGCGTGGGCGTGCCGCAGGTGACGGCGATCTACGACGTTGCGGAGGCGGCGGCCGAGTACGGCGTGCCGGTGATCGCCGACGGCGGCATCACCTCGTCGGGCGACGTCGCGAAGGCGCTCGCCGCCGGCGCCGACACGGTCATGCTCGGCTCGATGCTCGCAGGCACCGAGGAGTCGCCGGGCGACGTCGTCTTCTCCCAGGGCGAGCGTTTCAAGGAGTACCGCGGCATGGGCTCGCTCGGCGCTATGAAGGCGCGCGGCTACTCGAAGGACCGCTACTTCCAGGGGGACGTCGAGGACGTCGAGAAGCTCGTGCCGGAGGGGATCGAAGGCCGGGTCACCTACAAGGGCCCTCTGGCCGGCGTGCTCCACCAGATCGTCGGCGGCCTGCGGCAGGCGATGGGCTATTGCGGCGCGCCGACGGTCGACGCGATGAAGCAGGCCCGGTTCGTCCGGATCACCGGCGCCGGGCTACGCGAGTCGCACCCGCACGACATCACGATCACGAAGGACGCTCCCAATTACCGGCGCGGCTGAGGTCGTCCCCCTCCACCCCGAGCCACTACCCGAGGACCGGCCGGTGCTCGTCGTCGATCTCGGCGGCCAGTACTCGCAGCTGATCGCCCGGCGCGTGCGCGAGGCGCGCGTCTACTCGGAGCTCGTCTCGCACCGGGCGAGCGCCGACGAGCTTCGCCGCCGCGACCCCGCGGCGATCGTCCTCTCGGGCGGCCCCGCCTCGGTGTACTCGGAAGGAGCGCCGCGGATCGACCCGGCGATCTTCGAGCTCGGCATCCCGACGCTCGGCATCTGCTACGGCGCGCAGCTGCTCGCGCTCGAGCTCGGCGGGCGCGTCGAGCGCACGGGCGTCGGCGAGTTCGGCAAGGTCGACCTGCATGCCGAGGGCGGGCGGCTCTTCGCCGAGCTCCCGGGCGAGCAGGTCGCCTGGATGTCGCATCGCGACACCGTTGTCGCCCCGCCCGAGGGCGCGCGGGTCGTCGCAACGTCGGAGCACACGCCGGTCGCGGCGTTCGAGGACGACGCCCGGCGCGTCTACGGCGTGCAGTTCCATCCGGAGGTGGTGCACACGCCGCACGGCCAGGAGGTGCTGAAGAACTTCCTCTACGAGATCGCGGGAGCGCCGCCGGCGTGGACTCCCGCCGCCGTGATCGAGGAGCAGGTCGAGCGGATCCGCGACCAGGTCGGGCGCGAGCGAGTGCTCTGCGCGCTCTCGGGCGGCGTCGACTCCGCGGTCGCCGCGCTGCTCGTGCACAAGGCGGTCGGCGACCAGCTGACCTGCGTCTTCGTCGACCACGGCCTGCTCCGCCAGGGCGAGGCCGAGCAGGTCGTCGAGACGTTCGACGGCGTCTTCCACGTGCCACTCGTCCACGTGCAGGCGCAGGAGCGCTTCCTCACGCGCCTCGCCGGCGTCACCGAGCCCGAGCAGAAACGGAAGATCATCGGCGAGGAGTTCATCCGGGTCTTCGAGGATGAGGCGCGCAAGCTCGGGGACGTCCGCTGGCTCGTGCAGGGAACCCTGTACAGCGACGTGATCGAGTCGGGCGGCACCGACGGGATCGCCGAGACGATCAAGTCCCATCACAACGTCGGCGGCCTCCCGGCCGACATGCGGATGAAGCTCGTCGAGCCGTTGCGGCTTCTCTTCAAGGACGAGGTGCGACGCGTCGGCGAGGAGCTCGGCATGCCGGAGCGCATGGTCTGGCGCCAGCCGTTCCCCGGCCCGGGGCTCGCGATCCGGATCATCGGCGATGTGACCGAAGAGCGGCTCGAGACGCTGCGTCAGGCCGACGCGATCTGCCTCGACGAGATCCGCCGCGCCGGCCTCTACCGTGAGCTCTGGCAGAGCTTCTGCGTCCTGCCCGCGATCCGCTCGGTCGGGGTGCAGGGCGACTCGCGGACGTACGGCTATCCGATCGCCATCCGCGCCGTCACCTCGGAGGACGCGATGACCGCCGACTGGGCGCGGCTCCCGTACGACCTGATCGAGGTGATCGCCTCGCGGATCGTCAACGAGATCCCTGCGGTCAACCGCGTCGTCCTCGACGTCACGTCGAAGCCGCCCGCGACGATCGAGTGGGAGTAGAGGGAGTAGGAACACCGCCGTACCGGCTCGAGACCGACCGTCTCGTCGTTCGGTGCTACGACCCGCGCGACGCGCCGCTGCTCAAGGACGCCGTCGAGCGCAGCCGCGACCACCTCTGGCCGTGGATGCCCTGGACGCCCGCCGAGCCGGAGGAGCTCCAGGTCGTCGTCGACCGGCTACGCACGTTCCGGTCGCAGTTCGACGCCGACGAGAACTGGATCTACGGCGTCTTCGACCGCGACGAGTCCCGCGTCGTCGGTGGCACCGGGCTCCACCCGCGAGGCGGTCCCGGGTCGCTCGAGATCGGCTACTGGGTGGCCGCCGACGCCGTCCGCCGCGGCATCGCCACCGAAGTGACGGCGATCCTGACGCGCGCCGCCTTCGAGCATGCCGGCGTCGACCGGGTCGACGTCGGCGCCGACGCGCGCAACGAAGCGAGCCTCGGGGTCGGCCGCAAGCTCGGCTTCCACGAGGACGGCGTTCTTCGCCGCCGCATCCCCGGTCGTCCCGGGGAGCCGCGCGGCGACATGGTGTTCATGACGATGCTCCGCGAGGAGCTCGACGCGTCGCCATGCGCCGCGTACGGGTACGTCGCCTTCGATGCGACCGGCGCGCCGATCTAGTTCCTCGGGCCGCCTGCGATGTAGATCACCTGGCCGGAGACGAAGCTTGCGTCCTCCGAGCAGAGGAAGGCGATCGGCCCCGCGACGTCCTCGGGCTGCCCGACGCGGCGCAGCGGCGTCTGCTCGGCCGCCAGCTCCTTGAAGGTCTGGAAGTCCAGTCCGACGCGCTCCGCGGTCTGGCGGGTCATCGCGGTCTCGATGAATCCCGGTGCGACGCAGTTCGCGTTGATGTTGTACGGACCGAGCTCGAGCGCGAGCGTCTTGCAGAGCCCCTGCAGGCCGGCCTTTGCCGTCGAGTAGTTCGCCTGGCCGCGATTGCCGAGCGCCGACACGGACGAGACGAGCACGATCTTCCCGCTCTTCTGCTCGACCATGTGCTTCTGCGCGGCGCGGACGGCGAAGAACGTGCCCTTCAGGTGCGTGTCGATGACCGTCGACCAGTCCTCGTCGCTCATCTTGAAGAGCAGGTTGTCGCGGATCACCCCGGCGCAGGTCACGAGGATGTCGAGCGACCCGCCGTGCTCGACGGCCGCGGAGACGGCGGCGTCGACGTCGGCGAGCTTCGTCACGTCGCAGCGAACCGCGTGCCCTCCGATCTTGCCCGCGGTCTCCTTCGCGCCGTCTTCGTCGAAGTCGGCGATCACCACGGTCGCGCCCTCGGATGCGAAGCGCGCCGCCGTCGCGGCGCCGATGCCCTTGGCCCCACCCGTCACCAATGCTGTCTTGCCCTGGAATCTCGTCATGGCGCCGACGATATACGGTGTGCGCCGTGGAGTTCCGTGACATCCTCGCGCTCCGTCGCATGCACCGGTCGTTCCTGCCGGAGCCGCTCCCGGAGGAGCAGATCGCCCGGGTCGTCTCCGTCATCCGGCACGCGCCGTCCGGCGGGTTCAGCCAGGGCGGCTCGATCGTCGTCGTCACCGACGACGATCAGCGGGCGGCGATCGCGCGGGCCTTCGGCGACGAGCACTACACCTTCGAGGGCCGCAACTTCATCGCCGACGCGCCCGTCCACCTGGTCATCTCGGCGAACGAGGTGATCTACCACGCGCGGTACAACCAGCCCGACAAACTCGCAGCGACGGGCGGCGTCGAGGTCACCTGGCCCGTGCCGTACTGGTTCGTCGACGCGGGCGCGTTGATGATGCTCGTGCTCGAGGCGGCGATCGACGAGGGGCTCGCGGGTGCCTTCATCGGCCACCCCGACCAGAAGCGCATCTTCGACGAGCTGCTCGGGCTGCCCGAGGAGATCGTGCCGATCGGGCTTGCGCTCGTCGGTAAACCCGGCCCGGGCACGGATCTAGGCCCGAGGCTCAGGCCGCTCCGCCGGCCGGTCGGGGACCTGATCCACCGCGAGCGCTGGTAGCGAGCGCCGGGTAGCGCGCGCGCACGCCGTCGATGTAGGCGGCCAGCCGGTCGGCGAGCGCCGCGTCCTCGATCTCCAGCACGTTCTCGGCGTTGCGCTCGCCGCTGCGCGAGAGGTTGAACGAGCCCACGAATGTGGTGTCGTCGCAGACGCACACCTTCGCGTGCATGAAGTCGTGCACCGTGCCGTCGCCGTAGGGCGTCGAGACCTTGCCCGTGAAGACGCCCGAGGCGATCAGGTGCTCGAGCAGCGGCAGCTTCCACGACACGTCGCCGTCCGCGTGCCACTGCTGGACGACCTCGCGGATCTGTGTCGCATCGACGCAGCCCGCGACGTCGACCGACTTGTCGGTGATCACCTGCGCGAGCGTCCCGAGAACGGGCCCCGTCGTGATCACGGGCGAGCAGATCCGCACGCGCCGCTTCGACCGGCGGATCAGCTTCGCGATGCGCGACGAGAGGTCCTCGCCGTGGCCCGGCGTGAACCACGGCCGGAGACCGTTGTCCCAGCGCGGGTCGACGAAGCCCGACTTCATCACGTCGCCCGTCGACCACAGCTGGTCGAAGTCGATCCGATACGCCTTCGCGATCGCCGTCGAGTGCACGATCGCGACGACGTTCTCCTGCCGTGACCAGGAGTCGTCTGTCCAGTTCAACGAGCCGGTCCACACGCTCTCGCCGTCGCGGATCACGTACTTGTGGTGCATCAGGTCGGGTACGCCGGCAATGGCCTTCCCGACGACCGGGAGCGTGGCGATCAGCTGCACGTCCGGCTCCGGAGGCGGCGGCACTGGGATCGGCAGCGCGTGGTCGACGTTGTAGGCCAACCGTGTCTGCACGCCTCGTGCATGGGCGCGACGGAATGCATCCCCGACGATCGCCGCGGTCTCGGGGCCGAGGTTGAAGTCGTACTGGGCGAGGTCGAGCGTCTGCTGCGCCGCGTCGAGGAACGACGCGACGAGCCGCGCGATGTCGGCCGGCTGCTGGCCGCCGTCCGTCAGAGTATGGATCTCTATGCGATCGCTCATCGACAGGCTGGTCGCCGCCCGGATCGGGCGGACGACGAACTTCTACCGTGACGGCGCCGGCGCCGCTCTGCGACGGGAGCGGCTCGCCGTGTATCTCGAGGCGCGGGCCGACGCACCCGTGCTGCTCGTCGGCGAGGCTCCGGGCTATCGCGGGGCGCGCGTGTCGGGGATCCCGTTCACCTCCGAGCGGCAGCTCACGGGCAGCGGACCGGCCGAGGCGACCGCGACGATCGTGCAGCGCGTGCTCGCCGAGCTCGGGATCGCGGAGCAGGTTCTGCTCTGGAATGTCGTCCCGACGCACCCGGGGACGCCGACCTCGAACCGGCGGCCGTCGAGGGCCGAAGTGGCGTCGGGCCGCGCGTTCGCGGAGGAGCTCGGCGCCGGTCGTCGCGTGATCTGCATCGGGCGCGTGGCGCACGAGGCGCTCGGCGGCGAAGTCGTGCGCCATCCGTCGTACGGCGGCGCGGCCGCGTTTCGCGCCGGGCTGAGCAGGCTGGTCACGACGTGAACCCGGTCCGTCGCAATGCGGTGCTGCTCGCACTCGGGCTCGTCTTCCAGTCGGGGATGATCCAGCTGGCGGTCGCGCTCGGCACCGTCACGATCGTCGCCGTCACCGGCGTCAAGGGGATCCTCGGGCTCGGGCCGGCCGTGTTCCTCGTCGCGGGCGCACTCGCGGTCGGCCCCGCGGGGCGTCTCTCGGACCGCGTCGGGCGGATGCCCGTGATCCGCACCGGGTTCGTGCTCGGCATCGTCGGCCCGCTCGTCACCGCTGCCGGGTGCGCCGCGACGAGCGGCGCGCTGGTCTTCCTCGGGCTCGGCCTCTGCGGCGCGGCGCAGTCGATCGTGCTGCTCTCCCGCGCCGCCGCGGCGGAGATGTTCCCGCCGGAGCGGCGCGCCCGCGGCATGTCGATCGTGCTCTTCGGCGTCGTCTCGGGCGCGATCTGGGGGCCGCTCGTGTTCGGCCCGATGTTCGCCGACCGCGCGCTGACGGCGCACGACCTGACTGTGCCGTGGATCGCGGCCGCCGCGTTCACCGTCGGCGGCCTGCTCGTCTCGTTCGGCGTCCGGCCGGACCCCCGCGAGCTGTCCCGCGTCTACGCGTCCGCCGCGCCCGCCGGCCCCGCGGCGCCGTTGCGCGAGCTGCTGCGCCGCCCCGGTGTCTCGACCGCGATCGTGGCGGCGGTCGCGAGCTTCGCGCTGATGACCGGCGTCATGAACCTCGCCGGCTACGTCGCGGTCGGCCACGGCCACTCGCACGGGTCGATCTTCACCGTGATCAGCATCCACATCGTCGGCATGTACGGGCTCGTGCTGGTGATCGGCGATCTGATCGACCGACTCGGCAGGCGCAGGTCGATGGTGATCGGGCTGACGCTGATCGCCGCGTCGAACGCGGGCCTCGCCTTCTTCGCCTCGATCGCGGGCATGAGCCTGTGCCTCTTCGGGCTCGGTCTCGGCTGGTGCCTGAGCTACATCGCCGCCACGACCGAGCTCGTCGACCTCGCCGCACCCGCCGAGCGGGGGCGGCTCGTCGGCACCTCCGACCTGCTTTCGAGCGGCTCGGGAGCGGCCCTCGCGCTCGGCGGCGGCGTCCTCTACACGGGCGCGGGCGGGGCCGTTTCGCTGGCCGCGGCTACGGCGGGGCTGGCGGTGCTCGCCGCGGCGTGGGTGGCCGGGAATGTCCCGGCGCTGCTACCATCCGCGCCGGCGGACGCCTAGTCCGCCCTTTTTCCGCCTGCAATGAAGACCTATTCCGCCAAGCCGGGTGAGATCCAGCGCGACTGGGTCGTCGTCGACGCCGAGGGGAAGACCCTGGGCCGTCTCGCGACCGTGATCGCCGATCGCCTGCGCGGCAAGGGAAAGCCGGTCTTCACGCCGCACGTCGACACCGGCGATTTCGTCGTGGTCGTCAACGCCGAGAAGATCGCCGTCACCGGCAAGAAGCTCGACGAGAAGATGTACTACCGGCACTCCGGCTACCCGGGCGGGCTGCGCGAGCGGTCGCTCCGCGTCCAGCTCGAACGGCAGCCGACCGAAGTGCTGCGCAAGGCCGTCAAGGGCATGCTGCCTCGCAACAAGCTGGGCCGGCAGCAGCTCACCAAGCTCAAGATCTATGCAGGGCCGGAGCATCCGCACGAAGCGCAGGCTCCGCAGCCCCTCGAGGTGTGATTTGTCGACTATTGCTCAGTACCTCGGCACCGGCAAGCGCAAGACGTCCGTCGCGCGCGTGATCCTGCGGCCCGGTAGCGGCGCCACGTGGGTCAACGGCAAGTCGATCGAGGAGTACTTCCCTCGGCTCCTCCACCGCGTGCTGGCGACCGCACCGCTGCGGACCGCCGGTCTGGACGGTCAGTACGACCTGCGTGTGCGCGTGCACGGCGGCGGCCCCTCGGGGCAGGCAGGCGCGGTGCGCCACGGCATCGCCCGGGCGCTCGTCGAGGTGAATCCGGAGCTTCGCGTGCCGCTCAAGCGCGCAGGCTTCCTGACTCGCGATGCCCGGCAGGTCGAGCGCAAGAAGGCCGGCCTGCACAAGGCGCGCAAGGCGCCGCAGTTCAGCAAGCGGTAACACTCCACCCGGTGGCGCGCAGGTACTTCGGCACCGACGGTGTCCGCGGCGTCGTGGGCGAGTTCCTGACGCCGTCGCTCGTCGAGCGGCTTGGGCGCGCCGCCGCTCTGTGGACGGGCGCCGCGAAGGTGTTCGTCGGCCGCGACACGCGTGCCTCCGGCGTCGAGCTGGAGGAGGCGTTCGCGCGGGGCGTCGTCTCCGCGGGCGGCGACTGCATTCTCGGCGGCGTCCTGCCGACGCCCGCCGTCGCGCTCGCAGCGCTCGACCTCGGCGTCGTCATCTCCGCCTCGCACAACCCGCCCGAGTACAACGGCGTCAAGTTCTTCGACGCCGACGGGCACAAGCTCTCCGACGCGGCGGAGGAGCAGATCGAGGCGCTGCTCGCGGCCGCTCCCGCGGTCGATCAGGGTCTCATCGAGCACGTCGAGATCGCGCCCGACTCCTACCTCGACCACGTGCTCGAGCGGTTCGGCCAGGATCTCGACGGCTTGCGCGTCGTCGTCGACTGCGCGAACGGGGCGTACTCCGGCCTCGCGCCGGGCGCGTTCGAACGGTGCGGGGCCGTGGTGCACGCAATCGGAGACGCACCCGACGGCTCGAACATCAACGTCGGTTGCGGCGCCACGGATCTCGCTCTGCTCCAACGCACCGTGCGCGAGCTCGGCTACGACGTCGGCATCGCGTTCGACGGCGACGGCGACAGGATGCTCGCGGTCGACGAGCGTGGCGACGTCGTGGACGGGGACCAGATCATCGCCGTGCTCGCACTCGATCTCGCCGTCGACCAGGTCGCCGTGACCGTGATGACGAACCTCGGCTTTCACGCGCTGATGCAAGAGCGCGGGATCGCCGTGCACACGACGGACGTCGGCGACCGGTACGTGCTCGAGGCGCTCCAGCGCGAAGGGGCGCTGCTCGGGGGCGAGCAGTCGGGCCACATCATCTACCTGCGCGACCACGTCACCGGCGACGGGCTCGCGGCAGGCCTGCTCCTCTGCGGCGCGCTGCGCGGCCGGCGTCTCTCGGAAGTGGCAGGCGTCATGCAGCGCTGGCCGCAGAGCAAGGAAAACGTGCGCGTCGACGACAACGAGCTGTCGGCGGACGTCGTGCGCGAGGTGGAGCGTCTGAACCGCGAGTGGGAGGGCAAGGGGCGTGTGCTCGTGCGGCCCTCCGGCACGGAGCCCCTGATTCGGGTGCTCGCCGAGGCCGAGAGCGCGACTCTGGCCGCTGAGGCCTGTGCTACCATCGCGGCGCTCGTGCGACGAGAGCTCGGCTGACCGTTCCGACGAAGGAGCGGGTTCCTTCAGCCGGGCCTTTCTCGTTTCTAAGGACGAGATCTTCCCCTTTTTCCAGGACGAAAGAAGCCGGAAATGTGCGGAATCATCGGATACGTCGGGCGCCGTCCCTCGAGATCGCTGCTCCTCCAGGGACTGAAGCGCCTCGAGTACCGCGGCTACGACTCGGCGGGGATCGCCCTGCTGGAGGACGGCGGGATCGAGTACGTCCGGGCCGTCGGGAACCTCGACAACCTCCGCCATGCCGCCCGCCGCAACGACTCTCGCTCGACCACCGGCCTCGGCCACACCCGCTGGGCGACGCACGGCGGGGTCACCGAGGAGAACGCCCATCCGCTCACCGGCTGCGACGACCAGCGCCTCGCGATCGTGCTCAACGGCATCGTCGAGAACTATCGCGAGCTGAAGCAGGAGCTCCTCTCCGCCGGGCACTCGTTCTCCTCCGAGACCGATGCCGAGGTGATCACGCACCTCCTCGAGGACGCGTACGACGGCGACCTCGCCGCCGCGGTGCGCGTCGTCTTCGGCCGCCTCGAAGGGCACTTCACGTTCGTCGTCATCCACCGCGACCATCCGGACGAGCTCGTCGGCGTGCGGCATCAGACGCCGATGGTCGTCGGTCTCGGCGACGGCGAGAACTTCCTGGCGTCGAACCTCGCAGCGTTCCTCGCCGAGTCGCGCCGGGTCATCTTCCCGAACGACGGCGACATCGTGACGATCCGGCCGACAGGCGTGGAGATCGTCTCGGCGGCGACGGGTGAGCCGGTCGTCCACGACGTCGTCGACGTCGATTGGGACGACGAGGCGGCGGAGCGCTCGGGCTACGAGACGTTCATGCTGAAGGAGATCTTCGAGCAGCCCGAAGGCGTCGCCGAGACGATCGGCGACCGCGTGCGTCACGGCCAGCTCGTGCTCGAAGGGCTGGGGATGGACGAGGACGAGCTGCGCGCGCTGCGCCGCATCGTCGTCGTCGGCTGCGGAACGGCCTATCACGCCGGCGTCGTCGGCCGGTACGTGATCGAGGAGTGGGCGCGCGTCCCCGTCGAGCCCGACGTCGCGAGCGAGTGGATCTACCGCAACCCGGTGCTCGATCCCGGCACGCTCGTGATCGGCATCTCGCAGTCCGGCGAGACGCGCGACACGATCCAGGCGATGAAGCTGGCGCGCGAGAAGGGCGCACGCACCGTCGCGATCACGAACATGATGGGCTCGCAGATCACCCGCGAGGTCGACTCGGTGCTGTTCACGCGCACCGGCCTCGAGGTGGGCGTCGCCGCGTCGAAGACCTTCACCGCGCAGATCGCGCTCCTCTTCCTGATCGGGCTCAAGCTCTCGCTGATCCGAGCCACGCTGCCGCCCGACGAGGTCGAGTTCATCCTGGACGAGGTCTACGACCTGCCGAACAAGATGCAGCGGTTCCTCGACGGCGACCACCCGATCGAGGAGATCGCGCAGCGCTTCCACGAGCGTCAGTTCTTCCTCTACCTCGGTCGCCACATCGGGCTGCCGGTGGCGCTCGAAGGTGCGCTGAAGCTGAAGGAGATCTCCTACATCCCGACCGACGCGTACTCGGCGGGCGAGATGAAGCACGGGCCGATCGCGTTGCTCGAAGAGGGCACGCCGGTCGTCGTCGTCGCGACGCGCATCCACGTCTACGACAAGATCGTCTCGAACATTCAGGAGACGCGCGCGCGCGGCGCGCATGTGATCGCGATCGCGACCGACGGCAACGAGGACATCCAGCACCACGCCGACGACGTCATCTACGTGCCCAAGTCGCCGGCGTTCCTCCAGGCGGCGCTCGCGATCCTGCCGCTGCAGCTCCTCGCCTACCGGATCGCGCGGCTGCGCGGGCTGAACGTCGACCAGCCGCGCAACCTCGCGAAGACCGTCACGGTCGAGTAGCCTCGAGCGCCGTCTCGACGAAGGCGCGCGCGGCGGGGGAGTGATAGCGGTCGCGGTGGCGCGCCACCGCGATCAGGCGCGGGGCGATCGCATCGCCGAGGTCGACGACGCGGATCCTCGGGTCGGCCTCGTCGATCGTCAGCGCAGGCATGATCGCCACGCCGACGCCCGCCGCGACGAGTCCCTGCACCGTCGGGTTGTCGTTCGAGCGGAACGCGAAGCGAGGCTCGATGCCGACGGCGCGAAAGGCCGACTCGACCGGCTGCGAAGGATGGGGCGAGCGGAAGCCGATCAGCTGGTCGTGGGCCAGCTCGTGCAGGCTCGGCGGGCCGTCGAGCCCGACGCGGGAACGGGCGGCAACGACGAGGCGATACGGGTCGCGGATCAGCTCGATCGTCTCCAACGGCGCCTCGCCCGCGAGGGGCAGGAGGACGAAGCCGACGTCGACCTCGCCGCGCTCGACGGCACCCACGATCGCCTCGTCGTCGAGCTCCTCGAGCTGCACCTGGACGCCGGGCCACTGACCGACGAAGCGGTGCATCAGGGGCGGCAGGACGCGTGCGCCGACCGATTGGAAGGTGCCGACGCGGAGCGTGCCGAGCTCGCCGCTCGCGAGCGCCTGCATGTCGGCCCGCGCCGCGTCGAGGCGGTCGACGATCGAGTCGGCGTGGCGGACGAGCAGAGCGCCTGCCTCGGTGAGGGAGATCGGCCTCGGCCCGCCGGGCCGCTCGACGAGGCGCACGCCGACCACCCGCTCGAGCGCCGCGAGCTGCTGGCTGATCGCCGACTGGGTGTAGCCGAGCCGAAGGGCGGCGCGGCCGAACGACCCCTCCCGGGCGATCGCCTGCAGGGCGGCGAGATGGCGCAGCTCGATCCCGAGCCAGCCGTGCGATTGTTCATTAGCTCTACTGATGGAATCAAATAGTATCTGCGTTTGTGCTGATGGATACTCCGAGGCACAGTGAAGGCATGACCGCAGCCCTCGTGCTCATCGTGTTCGTGGTCTTCCTGGTGCTGGCCGTCGTTCGCGGCGCCGACTCGCGCTTCGGCCGCCCCGGCCGGCAGCTCTAGGACGGACGCCGCTGCCAGCGCTCGCCCCACGAAGCGGGGGTGAGCCCGGACGCGATCGCGCGTTGCACGAGGCGGCCGCCGCGGGAGCGCCCGAGGACGTGCACCCGGAGCGGCGTCTCACCGAGCGGCAGCTCGACGCTCGTTGCCGTGCCCGGCAGCTCGAGTGACTCGATCGCCTCGTAGTCGCCGCGCGCACCGCTGCGGGCGGCGATCCGAACCTCCCAGCGCTCGACGCCTGGGCGGGGCGGCCAGGCGAGCAGCCACGCCTCTCCCTGTCGCTCTCGACGTACGTCCAGATCGCCGCTGAGCGACGGTCGCGTGCGGAGCGCTGCGACGCGCGGCGCCGCGGGACGGGGAGTGGGAACCGCCGCAGGGCGGGTCCGGCGCGCGCGATGGACGGCGCCGATCCGCTCGAGCTGAACGAGCGCGCGGCGTCGGGCCGCCTCGTCGGGTGCGGCTCCGCGAATGCGGGCGCGGAGCGACTTCCAGTCCGGCTCGCCGCCCCCCGCAACGGCCTCGCGTGCCTCGCGCAGGATCGCTTCCACCGTCATTCGTCGATCTGTCCTCGAAGCCGCTTCGTCCGCGCCCGGCGGCGCTTCTCCTCGAGGCGGCGCTCCTCGGCCGCCGCGGAGGGCTTCGTCGGGCGCCGACGGCGCGGGACGCGCACCGCCTCGCGGAGCTGCTCGAGCACGCGCTCGGTCGCGAGCTCCCTGTTGCGCAGCTGCGAGCGCTCGTCCTGTGCGGCTGCGCGCACGACCGGGCCGAGCCGTTCGAGCACCCGCCGCTTCTCCGCAGGCTGCAGCCCGGCGGACGCCTCGACGTCGAACAGCGCCTCGGCCCGCGTCGAGGTCTTCTGCGCGTGCTGCCCGCCGGGGCCGCTCGAGCGCGAGAAGCGGAAGGCGATCTCCGACCGAATAGACTCGCTGTCCATGGCCGCCATTCTCCTGGACGTAGACGGCGTCCTGCACGTTTCGGGGGCGCCGATCGCGGGCGCCTCGGCAGCGGTCAAGCGGCTCCGCGCCGCCGGGCATCGCATTCGCTTCGTCACCAACTCGACCACGCTCTCCCGCTCGCAGCTGACGGCGCAGCTCGTCGCGATGGGCATCGAGCTCGACGAGGAGGAGGTGCAGACGACGGGAGACGTCGCCGCCCGCACGCTCGCCGGGCGCCGCGTGCTCGCGCTGACGATGCCCGGCCTGCTCGACGACCTCGAGGGCCTGCAGCTCGTCGGCATGAACGTCGACGCGGTGCTGATCGGCGGCGCCGACGAGGGCGAGGAGACCGGGAGGATTTTCTCGTACCTGAACCTCAACCGCGCGTTCCACGAGCTCGAGGCGGGAGCGGAGCTGTACTGCCTGCACAAGAACAAGTGGTGGCAGACGGCGGACGGGCCGCGACTCGACACAGGCGCCTTCGTGGCAGGGCTCGAGTTCGCCGCCGGCGTCGAGGCGACGGTGCTCGGCAAGCCGAGCACCGCGTATTTCGAGGCCGCGCTCGCCGCCCTCGACGCGGAGCCGGGACTCACCTGGATGGTCGGCGACGACCTCGAGGGCGACTGCATCGGCGCCATGAACCACGGTATGCGCACGATCCTCGTGCGCACCGGGAAGTTCCGGCCCGACGAGGTGGAGGCCTCGAGCGCGCAACCCGACGCGATCGTCTCCTCGATCGCGCAGCTGCCCGACTGGCTGGAGGCGAACCTCTGAGTCAAGGCCTCAGAGTCGGCATCGACCTGATCGAGATCGACCGCATCCGCCGCGCGCTCGAGCGGCACGGCGACGACTTCAAGGAGCGTTGTTTCACGGAGGCCGAGCGCGCCTACTGCGACGCGAAGCCCAACCCGCCGCAGCACTACGCCGGCAGGTTCGCCGCGAAGGAGGCGGTCGGGAAGGCGCTCGGCTCGGGCGTGTACTTCACGTGGAAGGAGATCGAGATCCGCGGTCGCCCGAAGCCCGGCGTGTACCTGAGCGGCAGGACCGCCCAGTGGGCGGAGAGGGTCGGCGCGGGGCGGATCGAGCTCTCGATGACGCATTCGCGCGAGCTCGCCGCGGCGGTTGCCGTGGCGCTGGAGGCCGAGTGAGGTTCCTCACGTTCCCGGGGCGTCGCAGACGCCGGCCGGCCGGAGGGAACAGTGCTTTGCACGGGCCCGGAAGGCCGGGTGGCTTCTGCGACGTCAGCGCTTCGCGGAGCCCGGCTCCGCCGGGCGGGAGCGAAGGGCGGTCGGGGGCGTGAGGCTAGAGCCGCTGCTCACCGCGGCGGAGACCCGGCGTGCCGAGGAGGCGCACCCGGGCCCGCTCGACGAGCTGATGGAGCGCGCCGGCGCGGCGGTCGCCGACGTCGTCCTCCGCCGCTTCCCGGGCCGCGTCACCGTCGTCTGCGGCGGCGGCAACAACGGCGGCGACGGCCGCGTCTGTGCACGCGTGCTGCGCGAGGCCGGCCGCGACGTGACGGTCGTCGAGGGGGTGGGTGACCTCGGGGCGCCCGACGTGATCGTCGATGCCCTGCTCGGGATCGGGTTGCGCGAGGCGCCGCGCGACGACGCGGCGCGCATGATCGAGCTGATGAATGCGGCCGGCCGCCCGGTCGTCTCCGTCGACGTCCCGTCGGGGGTCGACGCGTCGACGGGTGAGGTGCCGGGCGCGGCGGTCAGGGCGGCGGCGACCGTCACCTTCGGTGCGGCGAAGGTGGGGCTCGCCGTCGCGCCGGGCCGCTTCCACGCCGGCAGTGTCCACATCGCGCCGATCGGGCTGCGGCCGCGGGAGCACGAGCATGCGCTCGTGCCCGCCTCGGCGCTCCTCGACGTGCCGCGCAAAGGAGCAACCTCGACGAAGTACAGCGCCGGTTCGGTGCTCGTCGTCGGCGGCTCGCGCGGGCTCACCGGTGCGCCGATGCTGACCGCACTCGCGGCGTTCCGTGCCGATGCGGGCTACGTCGCGGTCGCCGCTCCGGAGTCGACGCTGCCCGTGCTCGAAGCCCGGTTGCTCGAGGTCGTGAAGCGGCCGCTGCCCGAGGACACCGCCGGGCGGCTGCTGCCGCGTGCCGCCGACGCCGTCCTCGAGGCGGCCGAGAAGGCGGATGCTGTCGCGCTCGGCCCCGGCCTGGGGCGCTCCGACGGGACCGTCGAGCTCGTGCGGATCCTGCTCGAGCGGCTCGAGCTGCCGGTCGTGCTCGACGCGGACGGGCTCTTCGGGCTCGAGCCGTTCGCACGTGCTGCGCCGACCGTGCTCACGCCCCATTCGGGCGAGCTCGGCCGGCTGCTCGGCGTCGAGAGCGCCGAGGTCGACGCACACCGCCTCGCCGCCGTGCAGCGCGCGGCGACCCGCTTCGGGTCGGTCGTGCTCCTGAAGGGCGCCGACACGCTCGTCGCCGCGCCGCGGCAGGGCGTGCTCGTCGCCGCGTATGGCACGCCGGCCCTCGCCGCGGCGGGCACGGGCGACGTGCTCACGGGCGTCGTCGCGGCGTTCCTCGCCAAGGGCCTCGAGCCGCGGCTCGCGGCGGCCGCAGCCGCCGTCGCGCACGGCGTCGCCGGCGGCCTCGTCGAGCCGAAGGCCGGGATGATCGCGTCCGACCTGCTCGACGGGCTCAGGCTCGCGCTGGACGG
The DNA here is from genome assembly GCA_963840365.1 of uncultured Thermoleophilia bacterium. Lineage (GTDB taxonomy): Bacteria > Actinomycetota > Thermoleophilia > Gaiellales > Gaiellaceae > PALSA-600. The sequence goes on from CAWIYQ010000003.1 coordinate 64,581, forward strand.
CCACGGCCTCCAGCGGGCGCCCCTGCAGTGAGATCCGAGCTCACGATCAGGCCGGCGGCCGTGCAGCGGAACGCGCAGACGCTCGTCCGGGCGCTGGCAGGCGCCGAGCTGTGGGCGGTCGTGAAGGCGGACGGCTACGGCCACGGCGCCGTCGACTGCGGCGCGGCGGCGCTCGCCGGCGGCGCATCCGCGCTGTGTGTCGCGACCGTCGGGCGAGGCGCTCACCCTCCGAGACGCGCTGCCGGCCGCGCGCATCCTCGTCCTCGGCCCCACCGACGACGGCGACGTCGCCCGGGCGCGCGAGGCACGGCTCGAGCTCGTCGTCGCGCGCGGCGCGATCCCCGACGACGTGCCGGTGCATCTGAAGCTCGACACGGGGATGGGCCGCTGGGGGCTCTCGGAGCTCCCGGCGCCGGCGCGCAACGTGGTCGGGCTGATGACCCATCTGGCGACGGCCGACGACGACGCGCAGTTCGCCCGGCGCCAGCTGCGGCGGTTCGAGGAGGCGACGGCATCGTTCGCGCATCTGACCCGGCACGCCGCGAACAGCGCGGCGGCCCTGCGCCTGCCGGAGTCGCGCCTCGATGCCGCCCGCTGCGGCATCGCGCTCTACGGTCTCTCGCCGTTTCGCACCGACCCCGCGGAGGACGGTCTCGAGCCCGTGCTCGCGTGGCGGACCGAGCTCGCCCAGGTCCGGCTGCTGCGTGCCGGCGAGTCGACCGGCTACGGCCGGCGGTTCGTCGCGGAGCGCGACACGTGGATCGGGATCGTCCCGGTCGGCTACGCCGACGGGCTGCGCCGCGACCTCACCGGCTCGGCGGTGCTCGTCGGCGGAGAGCGCCGCCGGCTCGTCGGCACCGTCTCGATGGACGCCGCCGCCGTCGAGCTTCCCGAAGAACTGGCGGTCGGGACGCCTGTGACACTCGTCGGCGACGGCCTGCTGCTCGAGGAGCACGCGCGCGTTGCCGGGACGATCACCTACGAGCTCGCCTGTGGGCTCGGCCGGGAGCAGGCGCGCACGCGGCGTATCGTGGTGGACGAATGAGCCGTATCGACGCACGGGTCGAGCTGCAGCGCAGGCAGGCCGCGGCGCTGGCCGAGCGGCTGGCCGAGCTGCTGCCGCTGCGCGGCGACGAGCGTGTCCTCGACGTCGGCGCCGGCACCGGCGCCCTGGCGTTCGCGCTCGCAGCGCGGGCGGCGTCGGTGGTCGCGCTCGAGCTCGATGAGGAGGCGGCCGCACGCGCGCGGGTCGACGCGCCGCCGAACTGCGAGGTGGTGGTCGGCGACGGTGAGCAGCTGCCGTTCGACGACTTCTCGTTCGATGTCGCCGCGTCGCTGCGCACCCTCCACCACACGCCGCGACCCGAGCTGCTCGTCGCCGAGCTCGCACGGGTGACGAAGCACGGCGGCACGATCCTCGTCGCCGACCAGCTTGCTCCGACCGACCCGCTCGCGGCCTTCGAGCTGAACCGGTTCGAGCGGGCGCGCGACGCGTCCACCTCCCGGGTGCTCTCCGACGGCGACCTGCGCGCGCTCTATGACGCCAACGGTCTGCGGCTGCTCCGCGAGCACGAGGACCGCGAGTCCCGCGACCTCGAGAGCTATCTCGACCTCGCCGGCTGCGAGGGAGCCGCCCGCGAGCGCGCCCGCAACCTCGTCCCTAGTGGGTATGAGGCGGTCGTCGCATGGTACGTGCTCGAACGCTAGCGAGCGGTCCTGGAACGATCGCCTGGACCCAGGCCGCCGGCCGGTACCACCACGGCACGAAGACCTCGCGCTCGTCGCGGTCGACCGCGCGGAGGATGCGGCGCGCGACGTCGGGCGGGTCGAGCACGAACCGTGAAGCGATCGGGCCGTGCCGGACGCCGCGCTGCGGGAAGCCCGGTGTCTCGACGAAGCCCGGATTGATCGTGTGCACCGCGACTCCCCTGGGCGCGAGCTCGACTGCGAGCGAGCGGGAGAACGCGAGCTGCGCGTGCTTCGCTGCCGAGTACGGGCCGACCGCCACGGTGCCCGCGACCGAGACGACGTTGACGACGTGGGCACCGCGCTGGAGGCCGGGCAGGAACGCGAGGGTCGTCCAGACGGCGCCGAGGTAGTCGACGCGCACGACACGCTCGATCGCTTCGACGTTGCCCCCGAGATAGCCGGTGCGGGCGCCGACGCCGGCGTTGCAGACGAGCAGGTCGATGCTCGGATGCCGCTCGAGCACGCGCGCCGCGACGGCGTCCACCAGCTCGCGGTCGGAGACGTCGCACTCCTCGTGCTCGTCCGCGGCCGACGGCGTGCGCGAGAGCCCGACGACGAACGTGCCCCGGTCCTGCAGCGCCTGTACGAGCGCCGCGCCGATGCCGGAGCTGGCGCCGGTGACGACTGCTAGCGACAGACCAGGCCGGTGTGCGTCGCTGCCGCGCTGCGACCCGCCGTGTCGACGACCGTCGCCACGAGCGTGTGCTTGCCCTTCGCCAGCTTCGTCGTGTTCCACGGCACCGAGTACACACCTCCGGGGCCGGTCTTGTCGACTCCGACCCGCTTGCCGTCGTCCGTGAAGACGACGTCCTTCACCGTGTGGGTCGAGGCGGCCACGACCGCGAGTGCGTCGTGGTCGAGGGCGCAGACGCCGGGAGGCGGCTCGACCCACGTGACGCTCGGACCGGCGACCACGGTCAGCTTGTGGGACAGGAACGCCGTGTTCGGGAGGATGTCGTCGCCGAGCGTGTTGATGTTCTTGGACTCCTGGAAGTCGGAGGCCTCCATCACGAGGGTCTTCTTCCCGGCCTTGAGAGCCGGCGCCGCGGACGGCAGCCCGAAGACGACGAGCCCGGTCGTCGGGTCGTACTCCGAGGCGCCGATCAGCACCCGGTCGTAGCCGAGTGCGAGCGACAGCGGGTCGACTCCGGAGCCGAGATCGATCGCCTGCGCGACGATCAGCGGGTGGCCGACGGTGACGCGCGTGGAGAGCAGGCGGAGCGTCGGCGGGGTCAGGTCGTTGACCCACGAGTTGAGCACGTACGACCCGTTCTGGGGGGTGCCGGTGAACGGGTCGGCGCGCGAGTCGACGGCGACGTAGAACCGCTGCTGGCGTGGGAATTGCGCCCCCGCCGCGCCGATGTCCACGTCCGAGTCGTACGTCAGCCCGTTGATGTCGGTGGGGATGCCGGCGTAGCCCTGCACGTCGTTCTCGTCCTTCGAGCCGAGCACGAACGGGTCGACGAGCGCGCCCTGCGACTCGAGCAGGATCGAGACGCCGAAGTTGACGACCGGCCGGTCGATCTCGATCGAGTACAGGTGCTCGGCGCCGTTCTCGTTCATCGGCGCGCCGGTGTAGGACGGCGCCGGGCCGAACGGTGCCGACGGGCAGCAGTACTCGGTGACCCGGTTTAAGCCCTTCGACGTGCTCCCCGCTTGCAGCTTCTGGATCGGCGTGACCGGCGCGTTCCGGAGCGCAGGGCGCTCGACGAGAAACGCGTACGGCACGCGGCGCTGCACGCCGTCGCCGGTCAGGACGAGGAAGCCGTCGTTCTCGCCCGTGGCGGCGTTCGCCGCGGCGTTCACGATCACCGGCACCGACACGCTGCCGCCGGGCATGACGGACACGATCCCCGGCACGTCGATCTCGACGCCGCTCGTCTGCTCCTGCGGCGCGAGGGAGACCGTCCAGTCGCCTGCGCCGTCGCCCGCGTCGAAGACCGACAGCAAGAGCGCGCGGCGCTGCGCCCCTGTCGACACGTCGATGTGCTGGAACGACAGCGACTGCGGGTCGGTGAAGAGCTTCGGGTCGTCGGCCGTGAGCACGTTCGCGAGCCCGGAGCCCTCGAGCAGCACGTTCGCCTCCTGCGTGCGATCGGTGTTCTGCCAGGCAGGCCCGGCCGTGTCCATCAGCGCCGATTTCACCTCCGCCGGCGTCCAGGTCGGATGCCTCTGCAGGAGGAGCGCGGCCGCCCCGGCGATGTGCGGGGTCGCCATCGACGTGCCGGCGAAGACCGAGAACGTCGAGCCCGTGGTCGCAGGCGGCGTGGACGAGAGGACGTCGAGCCCCGGAGCGGAGATGTCGGGCTTCAGCTCGCCGCCGAAGTCGTTCGGGCCGGCGGACGAGAAGCTGGCGATCACGCCGCTGCGATTCGTCTGGATCTCCTGGATCCCGGCGCTGACGCGGATCGGCGCCTGGCCGCCGTTCGCGTCCAGGTAGGCGCGCAGCGTCTTGCCGTCGAGGTCGGCGATCATGCCCGCGGGCATGCCGAGCAGGATCGGGATGGGCTCGGCCTCGCCGAAGCGATTGTCGATGAGGACCATCCCGGCCGCGCCCGCGAGCGTCGCCCGGATCGCCTTCGACGTCAAGCTGCAGTTGCCGCGGTTGAGGAGCACGACCTTGTCGGTGAGCGAGCCGGCGGGAATGGTGCCGAGCGTGCCGTTCGGGTCCTTCGCCGTGCCGCACAGGTAGGGATCGACGGGCTTGCCGTCGGTGCCGACGATGCTGCTCACGTCGACGAGCGTCTGATTCGCCGTCGACCACGCGGCCGGCAGCTTCAGGCCGCCGGTCTGGAACGGGATCGACCCGAACGACGACGGCGCGCCGACGACCGTGAGCGCCGGCGCGAAGACGTGCGAGTTGGAAACGGCGGCGACCGTGATCGCGTCCGGAACCGAGCCGGGCGTGCCGGTCGTGCCGAGGCCGAAGTCGTCGCGGTCGTTGCCGGCGGCGATCACAGGAACGACGCCGGCGACGACGGTGTTGTGGATCGCCTCGTACATCGCGTCGTTCGCCGGCTCGGTCTGCGGGCCGCCGCCCGAGAAGTTGATGACGTTCATCCCGTCGGCGACCGCCGCCTCGAAGGCGTGGACGATCTCGGGCGTGTCCGCCTCGTGGCCGACCGGCGTCGGGATCGTGAACACGCGGTAGTTGCCGAGCCAGGCCTTCGGAGCGACTCCGGACAGGCCTGTCACGCGCGGGTGGTCGGGACCGGCGGGCGCGGTCGTCCCCTCGTCTCCGGCGGCGATGCCGGCGACGTGAGTGCCGTGCGGCTCGGTCTTGTCGAACACCTGGTTGCTCCGCTCGTCGCGCACCGGGCCGGGGAAGACGCGGGCGACGATCACCTTCGGCGTCGTGTACCTCGCGTCGCCCTTGGGGAAGCCTGGCGGGTACGAGAAGCCGGCGGGATTGAGGAACGGGCTCGTCTGATCGATGCCCGTGTCGACGACCGCGATCTTGATCCCCTGGCCCTTGTCGCCGGTCGCCGCCTCGAGGTCGGTGGCGTGGATCACGGAGGGCCCCCGGTCCAACGTCATCGTGTACGAGAGGCTCGGGTAGATCTTGTCGACGCCGCGTACCGTGAGCAGCTTCGGCAGCGCCGTCGCGGGGAGACGCACGGTCAGCCCGTCGAGGAGGATCGAGAAGCGGCTCTGAACCTGCGCCTTCGGGATGGCCGCCGTCACGGCAGCCGCGACCTTCGCCTGGGTGCGCGCGAGCTGTGCGAGGTAGGCGCGCGAGCTCGCGCTGTGGACGTCGAGGTGCTGCGTCGCGGTCGCCGACGCGAGCGTGCGGCCCGCGTTCCAGACGGCGAGCGGGGGCGGCGACAACCGAACGATCACGCGGTCCCAGCCGCGCAGCCTCGCCGGCGGCACGTGGATGACGCCTGCCCGGACGAGTGGCAGTCCTGCTTCACGCTCGTCCGGCCGCAGCGGCTGGAGCTTCGCAGATGCCCCGCCCGTCGCGACCAGGGCGCAGACGAGCGTCGGCAGGATCAGGCGGCGCAAGGCCCCGCACAGTAGCCGAAGGAGGTTAAAGTCGGTGCTCATGTTCGAGGGAAAACGAGCGCTCATTCTGGGCGTGGCGAACAAGCGCTCGATCGCCTGGGCGATCGCGCGGCGACTCGCCGACGGCGGGGCGTCGCTCGCGTTCACCTTCCAGGGCGAGCGGATCGAGAAGAACGTGCGCGAGCTCGCCGAGTCGGTCTCGAGCCCGCTCGTGACCGAGCTCGACGTGCGCGACGACGGGGCGATCGACCGGGTCTTCGCGGAGGTGTCCGACGTCTTCGACGGGAAGCTCGACATCCTCGTCCACTCGGTCGCGTTCGCGGCCGCCGAGGATCTCGAGGGCCGCTTCACCGACACGCCGCGCGATCGCTTCTGGATGGCCGTCGACGTCAGCGCGTACTCGCTCGTCGCGACGGCTCGGGCCGCGGAGCCCCTGCTCGAGGCGGCCGGCGGCGGCTCGATCATGACGATGACGTATCTCGGCGGTGAGCGCGCGGTGCCGCACTACAACGTGATGGGGGTTGCAAAGGCGACGCTCGACGCGTCGGTCCGCTACCTCGCCTGGGACCTCGGGCAGAAGAACATCCGGGTGAACGCGATCTCGGCCGGCCCGGTTCGAACGCTTGCCGCCAGGTCGATCGCCGGATTCCCGACGATGGAGTCGATCGTCGAGGAGCGGTCGCCGCTGCACCGCCACGTCGACGCCGAGGACGTCGCCGCCGCCGCCGCCTACCTGCTAGGCGACGGCGCCCGGAATGTCACCGGCACGACGCTGTACGTCGACAGCGGCTTCCACGCGATGGGCATGTAGCCGGCTCCGACGAGGGACCGACACTTGAGGTGTCACAGACGCCTGAGCGCTCGCCGCGCTGAAGGCGTCATCGTCTACAGGGTCTTCCGTCCTACGAGCACGGCTCGATTGCCGTAGAGGTGAAGGCAGCAGGTGACGAGGCCGGCCGCTCTCATCCACTGAATCTGTTCATCAAGGGTTGCCGGACGGTCACCGGCCTCGGCCAGTTCGGTGACGTGGTCTGCGTATGTGCCTGATGCCGCCGGGTCGATGCGGCGCCAGGCGACCTGCCAGTCCTCGAACAGCGCCTCTTCGACCTTGACGCGATCGATCACGACGACCAGGCCACGAGGTTCCACGAGAGCGGCCATCCAGGCGAACGTTGCTTCCTTCTCGCGGTCGTCCAGGTGATGAAGGGTCTGGACGGAGAACGCTGCTTCGTAGCGTCGATGCGGAAGCTCGATCTTCTCGGGCGTGGCGAGGTCGCCGTGGCAGAGGTGCACCCGCGAGCCGAACCGGGCAAGGCGGGTCTGCGCGAGGTCGAGCATCGGCAGAGAGAAGTCGACTCCCACCAACTCTGTGCGGGGCAACTCATCGAGCACCGCCTCCGCCACGAGCCCGGAGCCGACCCCGAGGTCGAGCACGCAACCGTCGCCCGTCAGCGAGTCGCGGAGCAGCGCGAGAAGCAACTCCTGCTGTTCGGCCCGAGTCGGAAGCTCGATCCCACCACTCACGTCCCAGGCGACGGCCGTCTCCGGGTCCTTCCACGGGGCCACACAACCGACGATAGCCGCTCGGCAACACGACCCGGCACGCGCGAGCGTTGCCGAATTGCCTCGATCCCGAGGGGCAAAGCCCCGAACTCGCGTCGCTCTTCAGCAAAGACTTCGGCGGCATTGTTCACGCACGCGCAACAGATGTACGCCGAACGCCCACGCCCCTGTACCAGCTCGGCGTTCGGCCGCATCTCCTTGCAGACGAAGAGGTGTCTGACACCTCAGGTGTCAGACACCTTGGGGTGCACGAGCGTTCTCACGTCTGATGCGCGCGTGAGCTCCGTCGCGGTGCCTCCAGGCCGCCCCGAGCCCCGGGTAACCCGGCGCCCGGCAGGGCGGGCGCAATTCCTAGAATTCCCCGATGGAGCGGAAGCCCGCCACCGTGCTCTTCGTCGACCTCGTCGACTCGACGGGGCTCGTCTCGACCACCGACCCGGAGATCGTCCGGCGCCGCGTGAACGAGTACTTCGAGCTCGCGTCGAGCTGCATCGAGGCACACGGGGGCCTGGTCGAGAAGTTCGCCGGCGACGCCGTGATGGCGGCATTCGGCGTGCCGCAGGCGCACGAGGACGATGCCGACCGCGCCGTTCGCGCCGCCTTCGCGATCCTCGACGGCGTCTCCGCGCTCGGCCTCGAGGCACGGGCCGGCGTCGAGTCGGGCGAGGTCGTCGTCGACGACGTCGCCTCGACGTTCGTCACCGGCGAGGCGGTCAACGTGGCTGCGCGCCTGCAACAGTCGGCGCCGCCGGGTGGTGTCGTGATCGGCCCGGGCACGCGCCGGTTGACGCTGAGCGCGATCGAGGTCGAGGATCGCGGCAGTGTCGAGGTGCGCGGCCGCGGTCCCGTCTGGTCGTGGCTCGCGTTGCGCGTCGCCGAGGGCACGCGGCGGCCGAAGGCGCGCTTCGTCGGACGCGAGGCCGAGATCGGGCTGCTGGAGAATCTCTACCTTCGAGCGACACGCGACCGGCGCGCCCAGCTCGTCACCGTCTTCGGTGATCCGGGCGTCGGCAAGTCGAGGCTTGTCTCCGAGTTCGCCGACGGTGTCGAGCGCGCGACGATCCTCACCGGCCGGGCACTGCCGTACGGCGAGGGGATCGCGTACTGGCCGATCGTCTCGATGATCAAGGCATCGGCCGGGATCACCGACGACGACCCGGCTGTCGAGGCATTCGAGAAGCTCCGCCTCTCGTGTGAGAGCGACGCGGTCGCCGACCTGCTCGCCGTCGCGCTCGGCGTGCTCGGTGTCGCCGAGGAAGGAGACGGCGGGGGCGAGGAGATCGCCTGGGCGGCGCTCCGCTGGGCGGAGCAGCTCGCCGACGCGCAGCCGCTCGTGCTCGTCTTCGAGGATCTCCACTGGGCCGACGAGCGGCTGCTCGAGCTCGTCGAGCATCTGGCGCGTTTGCTTTCGGGCTCGCCGGCCATGGTCGTCTGCGTCGCGCGCCGCGAGCTGCTCGACACGAGGCCGGCGTGGGGCGGCGGCAATCCGCGCGCGGCTGCGCTCGAGCTCGGGCCGCTCTCCGGCGAGGAGAGCGCGGAGCTCGCCGATGCGCTTCTCTCAGAGGACGTACCGCCGGCCGTTCGCAGCCGAGCCGTGCAGCGTGCCGAGGGAAACCCGCTTTACCTCGAGGAGACGGCGCGCATGCTGCTCGAGGGCGACGGCGCACAGCGCGCCGACGGCATTCCCGACACGCTGCAGACGCTGATCGCGGCGCGGATCGACCTGCTCGACGCGGACGCGAAGCGCACGCTGCAGGCCGCGGCCGTGATCGGGCGCGTGTTCTGGCACGGCGCGCTCGAGCAGCTCGTCGGCGCCGAGGCCGGGCCGGCCCTCGACGTGCTGTGCGCACGCGAGCTGATCGAGGGGGAGGAGCGGTCGATGCTCGCCGGCGACCGCGCGTTCCGCTTCGGGCACGGCCTGATCCGGGACGTCGCGTACGGGACGGTAACGAAGTCCGAGCGCGCCGACCTCCACCGCGCGTTTGCCGCCTGGGTCGCCGGGCGCGGCTCCGACGACGCGATTGCGATTCGTGCCTACCACCTCGACCGCGCCGCGACCCTGCTCGCCGAGCTCGACGCACGGGATGCAGCCGTCGACGCCGAGGCGGCCGCGGCGCTGGAGGAGGCGGGTGAGCGCGCGCTGCGTGCGAGTGGGTTCGCGACCGCCCGGCGGCTGCTCCTGCGCGCGGAGGCGCTCGAGCCGTCGACGAGGCGCCTCTACCTCGCGGCGTCCGCGGCCGTCGAGGTCGCCGATCTCGGCGCCGTCGCCGCCGAGATGGCGTCCGTGCGCGAGCAGGCGCGCGCCTCGGGCGACGACTTTCTCGCGGGTCGGGCACTGAACGCACTGGCGTACGTCGCGCTCTACCGCAGCGGTGACGCGACCGAGTCGGAGCGGCTCGCCGCCGAGGCGCTCGCGACGCTGCCGGCGAACGACGTCGAGGGTCGCGTGCTCGCGCTCTTCCGCCTGACCGCTGCGGCGTGGTGGCCCGGCGACGTGCATCGGGCCGAAGACTTCACGCGCAAGGCGCTCGAGCTCGCGGGCCAGCGGCCGCTCCTGCGGGCACGCGCCCTGCGCATGCTGCTGTGGCTGCTCGAGGTCCGGCTCGAGCTCGACGAGGCGGCGGAGGTGCTCGAGACACTCGACCTCATTCCCGGCGACGTGCTCGAACAGGCGCGCAACCGGTACGCGGAGGCGTTGCTGCGCCGCGTGCAGGGCCGTCTCGACGAAGCGGTTGCCGGCTTCACCGAGGCGAGGGCGACGTACCTCGACTCGGGGATGGTGGGCGACGCCGCGTGGGCGGGAGCCATGCTCGGCTGGCTCGCGTTCGTCGACGGCGATCTCGACGCCGCGGAGCGCTTCTTCCGCGAGGGGGTGCGCGTCTTCGCCGAGAACGAGGACCGCGGCCGACTCTGCGAGTCCGAGCGTGCGCTTGCCGAGATCCTGCTCGAGCGCGGCCGCGTCGCCGAGGCGGAGCAATATGCGCTGCAGGCGCGGGAGCACGTCTCGAACCACGACGTCACGTCGTCGGTGGCGACGCTTCGGACGCTCGCGCTCGTCCGGTCGGCGCAGGGCCGCGACGACGAGGCGGAGTCGCTGCTCCGCGACGCGCTGGCGGTCGTGGCGGGAACCGACTGCAGGCTGCTCGAGGTCGGCGCAGCCGCGGCGCTCGCCCGTCTGCTCCGTGCCGGCGGGCGCGATGCCGAAGCGGAGGAGCTCGAGTGCGACCTGCCCGACCCGATGCCGGGCTGGCTCAACCGCGACGACGCGTTCGCCGCCGTCGGCGAGACCGCGCGCCGGGCGTAGCCCGACGCGCGGAATCACCGGTTCTCCTCTCAGGCGAACGGCTTCGTGACCATGTCGACGACCACGAGCACGAGCACCGCGATGTCGAACCGTGCGATCAGGAGGATCCGGTCGATCAGCGCGAGCGTCTGTGGTGCCGTCGGCCCGTTCTCGGCGGCGGAGGCGCTGATCTGCTTCGCGAGCGGAGAGAGCACCAGGAGGCCGACGCTGAACGTCGCCGCGTAGCCGAGCAGGCCGAAGACGACCCAGAAGTGCCCCCAGCCCCAGTTGGTGTTGATCATCATCGCGATCCCCATCAGGAAGACGATGAGCCCGGCCGGCGCGAACAGCCGCTCACCGACGAAGGCCGCCTGGCGGGCGATGGTCACGACCTCGTTCGGGTCGTTCGCCATCTGAGCGCGGAACGCGAGCGTCACGAGCAGGAGCCCGCCGCCGACCCAGAAGACGGCGACCACGACGTGGACCATCTTGAAGAGCGAGTACCAGTTGTTCGGGGCGAAGATCGAGCCCGAGAATGCGAAGACGATCGCGATCGCCGCCACCGCGATCCCGACCCCGATCGTCAGGTTCCGGTCGTTCGTGCGATCGGGTGTGCCTGCAGCAGGAGTGTCCATGGAGGCGATCTAGCCAGATCGCCGCGCGATGTTCAAGTCCCGGCAGACCGCGACCCACTCGTCGACGTCGGGGACGTCGCCGCTTTCGTACCCCCAGGCGGCCCGGACGACGCCGGTCTCGTCGACCAGGAACGTGCTCCGCTGCGCGACGTCGCGAAAGCCGCGGTACTCGACCGCGATCCCGAACGCGCGGACAGCCTCGCCGTTGAAGTCGGAGAGCAGCCCGAAGTTCAGATCGAGTACCTGCGTCCAGGCGATGTGCGTCCAGGGTGAGTCGCGCGAGATGCCGACGGGCTGGATGCCGAGCTCGTCGAACGCCGCTCTCCTGTCACGCAGGAGCTCGAGCTCGTTCGTTCAGGTCGACGACCAGTCGAAGAGGTAGAAGACGAGCAGCTTCGGCCCGTCCTCGACGAGATCGGCGATCGACAGCGGCTCGTTCGGGCCGAGGAACACGGTCGCATCCGGTACGTGATCGCCGACGCTCAGCACGATCGAAAGCTACCGGGCGCCGCAGCACCAGCGGTCGGTGACCTCGAGCCGCGCCGGAGGCGCCGCGAACTGGGCGCCGATGTTCGCAACCGCACGCGCCCGCGTGCCTCGCAGGAACACCCACTGGTCGGCGGCCGGCCACGAGACGAGCAGCCAGCGGCCGTCCGGCGACCACGCGAGGCCGCCGAAGCTTCCCGGGCCGGCAAAGACGAGCCTGCCGCGGCCGGCGAAGCCGACGTCGACGAGGCGCACCTCGCCGCGGTGCGGCAGGCGCACGTCGAGCGCCAGGCGATGCGAGCCGGGCGCGAACGCGCCGTCGACGACACCCGGCTCGGCGATCGTCCGGCGCACGCGGCCCGACGCGTCGAGCACGACGACGCGGCCGGCCGAGATCACGGCCAGGTAGCGCCCGTCCGATGACCACGCGAGGCCGGCCGGCGCCGTCGTGAGCGGCCGGCGCCAGACGAGCGCGCCTGTGTCGCGTCGCAGCACGATCGCGTTGCCGTCGGCGTAGGTGAGCGTGTGCAGACGGGCCGGGTCCCAGACGGGCTGCACGCCGCCCGCGCGGGGGTCGAGCAGGTGGTCGCCGGTGCCGTCGCCGGCGACGACACGGAGGCCGCTCGCGGCGAGGTAGGCGATCCGCGTGTCGGCGAGGGTGCCTTCCCAGGCCGTGTCGTGCGGGTCCCGTCGTGCGAGCCTCCAGCGTATGCTGCCCCGCGGGTCGAGCGCCGTCAGCGCGGTGCGGGTGGTCGCGACGACGTAGAGCCCGTGCGGCGACCACGACGCATCGTCGAAGCGGCCGAGCTTGCGCCTGAGGCCGTCCGCGTCGACCACCCAGACGTTCCCCCCGCCGGCGACGACCAGCAGCCGGCCGGGCGCCGGCAGCGAGACGAGGGCCGGCGCCGGCCGCTCGACGCCAACCGCCTTCCGCACCTGTTCGAAGACGGCGTGCCCCGGGGAGGTGAGAAACGCGCCGACCGCGACGGCGCCGAGAGCGAGTGCGACGACGCCGGCGGCGAGCCGTCCCCGGGCGGCGCGGCGCGGGGGCGAGGGCTCGCGCTCCTCGAACGCACGACGCACCACTTCCCACGCGCGTTCCTCCGGCGTCGTCACGCGTCCTCCTGCATGCGGTCGAGGCCGCGCCGGAGCCGTGAGTTGACCGTCCCGCGCGGCAGCCCGAGCAGCTCCGCGATCTCGCCCGGTGTGTAGTCGAGGAGGTAGCGCAGCACGATCACGGCGCGGTGCTCGGCCGAGAGCTCGCCGATCCGCGCGAAGACCGCGCCGTCGTCCTCGGCCGCCGGCGGGGCCGGAAGCTCGTCCGCCAGCTCGACCTCGGAGCGGAGCCGGCGGGAGCGCGTCCAGTCGATCGCCCGGTTGACGACGATCCGATGCAGCCACGGGCCGAACGGGCGGCGGCGATCGAAGCGGTCGAGGTTGCGCACCGCCGCCAGGAACGCCTCCTGTGCGATGTCCTCGGCGGCGGCGTCGTCGCCGGTGACGAGGCGCGCAGCGCGGAACGCACGCGGCCAGTACGCGCGGAAGAGGTGCTCCAGATCCGCGACCGAGCCTGCGCGAGCACCTTCGATCCAGGCGCGCTCCGCCAACCGCCCACTGTACGACGGCCCCGCTCCATGAGGTCCATACGTCGCAGGGCCGTCGACGGGTCCCTGCAGCTCGGCGGTCAGCCGGCCGACGCCGGTGAGCCGACCGCGGCCTCCTCGGTGGCCGTCGCGATCTCGCGCACCACCTCGACGATGTCGCGGTTCGCGTTCCAGACGCGCAGCTGGCGGTCGGAGCCGTTGCCGCGCGCCAGGATCTCGCGAATGCCCTCGAGCTCGCGCTCGGAGCCGAGCTCGCGCGCGTGCGGCTCGATGTCCCGGAGCGTACGGCGGACGAGCTGTGCCACGGGGACGCGGTTGCGGCGCCCGGTCGCGAGGTCCATGACCGGGGCCTCGAGCCCGTAGCGGGCGGCGAGCCACTTGTTCTCGGTGGTGAGGATCCGGTGCCAGCTCGGGATGCCGCGACCCGAGTCGTGGAGCTCGCAGTACATCTTCACGATCGCCTGGAAGAACGCCGCGATCGCGACGACGTCCTCGAGCCGGGTGACGGCGTCGCAGACGCGCATCTCGATCGTGCCGAGCCGCGGATGCGGGCGGATGTCCCACCAGATGTGCGTGTAGTCGGCGATGCAGCCGGTGCGCTCGAGCTGCCCGACCACCTCGGCGTAGTCGGCGTAGTCCTGGAAGCGCGGCGGCGGCCCCGAGCGCGGGAACGCCGCGAACACCATCTGCCGGCTCGATGCGAGGCCGGTCGCCTCGCCCCGCCAGAACGGCGAGGACGCGGACAGGGCAAGGAGCTGCGGCAAGTGGACGAGCAGGCCGTTCATCACCTGGATCGCCTTCTCCGGATCGTCGACCGCGACGTGCATGTGCATGCCGAAGATCAGCTCGCGGCGCGCCACGTACTGGAGCTGGTCGACGAGCTGGCGGTAGCGGTCCTTCGCGGTGATCCGCTGCCGCTCGAACAGTGAGAACGGATGCGTTCCCGCCGACCCGACGCGACAGCCCTCGGCGCGTGCGATCTCGCCGACGTAGCCGCGGAGGCGGGCGAGCCAGCGCCCGACGTCGGCCGCGGTGTGGCACACCGGCGTCGTCACCTCGAGCACCGACTGCATCAGCTCGGCGTTGATCCGGTCCTCGTGCTCGCCGTCGGCTGCGACCGCCGCGAGCACAGAGTCGATGTGCTGCACGAGGTCCCATGTCTCCGGGTCGAGGAGCATGTACTCCTCCTCGACGCCGAGGGTGTACGGGGCGCTCGTCCCGAACGCGTGGTCGAGGACGCTCGCCCCGCCCGGCGGCCCGGACGCGCCCTTGCCGGTGATCGACGGCGGGAAGATCTGTTTCACGGTGCGATCACCGCCTCGACCTCGATCTCGACGAGCCAGCGGGGGTCGAGCAGCTCGGTGACGATGCCCGTGGTGGCGGGGCGTGCCGTCGCGAACGCCTCGCGGTGAGCGCGGCCGACATCGTCGATGTGCGAAGCGTCGGTGACGTAGATGCGCGTGCGCACGACGTCGTCGAGCGACGAGCCTGCCTCGGCCAGCGCGCGCTCGACGATCCCGAGACACACCTGCGCCTGCTCGTAGACGGAGGCCGGCGGGTCTGCGTCGCCGGGCATGATCGGCGCGGTCCCGGACACCCACACATGCGGGCCGACGCGGACCGCGCGCGAGTAGCCGACGCGTTCCTCGAAGGCCGAGCCCGAGCTGACGTGGTGCCGTTCGATGCGGATAGTCTCGCCGTCGTGGAGGCGCTCCGCCAGATCGATCGCTGGCCGAGCGCCCACGCCGCCGCTGTCGTCGTCGGCAAGGCTGCGGCGAACCACGGTGACATCGACCGTCGGTACCCGTGGGCATCGGTTACGAAGCTTGCGAGCGCAGTCGCGATCCTCGTCGCCGCTGAGGAGGGGATCGTCGACCTCGACGAGCCGGCAGGACCGCCGGGCTCCACGCTCCGTCATCTGCTCGCGCACGCCTCGGGGCTGCCCTTCGACGCCGGCCCGCCGATTGCGCGTCCCGGTCAGCGGCGCATCTACTCGAACCACGGCTTCGACGTCGCCGCCGCGCTCGTGCGCGAGCGGGCCGGCATGCCGTTCGACGAGTACTTCCACGACGTCTGGTCGGGCACGGGCATCAGCCTCGCGGGCTCGGCCGGCGCGGGCGCCTCCGGGACGATCGCCGACCTCGGCGAGCTCGCCCGGGAGCTCCACGCTCCCACACGGCTCTCGGCCGAGACACTGGCCGAGGCCCGTGCCGTGCAGTTCCCCGGGCTCGACGGCGTGCTGCCGGGCTTCGGCCGCCAGTCGCCGAACGACTGGGGTCTCGGGCTCGAGTTGCGCGACGGCAAGGACCCGCACTGGACCGGCGACCGCTGCAGCCCGGAGACGTTCGGCCACTTCGGTCGAAGCGGCACGTTCCTGTGGGTCGACCCGGTCGCGGGCATCGCGCTCGGCGTCCTCACCGACCTCGATTTCGGGAGCTGGGCGGCCGAGGCGTGGCCGCGGCTCGCCGACGACCTGCTCGCGGAGGCCTCGGTGTGAGCGCCCTCGACGGCTGGCGGCTCTGCCCCCGGTGTGGCGGGGACCTAACCCACGCGAGGGATCACCTCCGCTGCGAGCGGTGCGGCGAGCGTTACTGGGCGAACGCGATCCCCGGTGTTCAGGGGATCCTGGAGCGCGACGGTCGCGTCCTGCTCGCCCGGCGGGCGCTCGAGCCGCGGCGCGGCCACTGGGATCTCCCGGGCGGCTTCCTCGAGGAGACCGAGGATCCCGCCGACGGCCTGCGCCGGGAGTTCCTCGAGGAGACCGGGCTCGAGGTCGAGCCGGTCGAGCTCTTCCGCATCGACATCGAGCCCTACGACGGCCGCCACGTCTTCTCGGTGACGTGGATCGTCCGCGGCGAGGGCGAGCCCCGGCCGGCCGACGATGTCGCCGAGCTGCGGTTCTTCGCGCCCTCGGAGCTGCCCGCCGAGATGGCGTTCCCGGGCCAGAGCCTCGTGCTCGCGGCCTGGGCGGAGCGCAACCGAGTGGGGTAGGGCTTCACGACGTCCGAAGATGGGCCGAACGGCTCATGCGCCCGTCCGACGGCCGACTGATGATCCGAGCGATGGAACCTGTCGGCACGCTCTACTCCATCGAGGACGACCTGACCGAGAACTGGCTCGACCGGCTTGCGGCAGAAGGTATGGCCGAGCTCGAGTCCCTTCTCGCAAGGCACCTCGCCTTCGAGGCGTACCTCGAAGAGAACTGAAGCTGGGGGTCGGGCGGAGGCTTAAGCCTCCGCCAGCCCCAGCGCCTTCTCGAGCGAGCCCTTCGGCATCGCTCCGACGGCTGATGCCTGCGGCTCGCCGTCCTCGAACAGGACCATGAACGGGATCGACGCGACGCCGTAGCGCTGCGCGAGGTCCTGCTCGTGGTCGATGTTCACCTTGACGATCTTCACCTGATGCTCGTCGGCGATCCGGTCGAGCACGGGGGCGACGGCATGACACGGCCCGCACCATTCGGCCCAGAAGTCGACGATCACCTTGCCGTCGCTCTCGAGCACCTCGCTGGCGAACGTGTCGGTCGTTGCGTTCGTTGCCATTACGTCCTTTCGGTTTTCTGTCTTACGTGTCTCCAAACGCCGGGATAGTGCCGTTTCTTCCCGGCGGTATCGTGGTGCATAGATGTTCTACTCCGCTACCGGACAAGCCCGATCATCCCGCACTGGAGCTGGAGATCCTCGAGGCCTGGGAGCGCGAGGGGACCTTCGCGAAGCTTCGCGAGCGGAACCGCGGCGGGCCGACCTGGTCGTTCATCGACGGGCCGGTGACCGCGAACAGGATGTCGCTCGCGGTTCACACGGCGTGGGGGCGGACGCTGAAGGACGTCTTCCAGCGCTACAAGGCGCTGCGCGGCTTCGACCAGCGCTACCAGAACGGCTTCGACTGCCAGGGGCTCTGGATCGAGGTCGGCGTCGAGCGGTCGCTCGGCCTCAACTCGAAGCGGGAGATCGAGGCGTTCGGGCTCGAGGAGTTCGCGCGCCGCTGCCGCGAGGTCGTCGTGCAGTCGTCCGAGGCGCTGACCCGCGGCTCGATCCGGCTCGGCCAGTGGATGGACTGGGGCCGCGACTACTTCACGTTCAGCGACACGAACATCGAGTACATCTGGAAGTTCCTGAAGATCGTCCACGAGCCGCGGCTGGCTCTACCTCGGCCACCGGGCGACCGCGTGGTGCCCGCGCTGCGGCACGTCGCTTTCCCAGCACGAGCTGACGCAGTCGGGCGTCTACCAGGAGCGCATCGACCCGTCGCTCTACGTGCGCTTCCCGCTGCTCGACGAGGGGCGCGAGGGCGAGTCCGTCGTCGTCTGGACGACGACGCCGTGGACGCTGCCGGCGAACGTCGCCGCGGCCGTGCATCCGGAGGGCGAGTACGGGCTGCGCGAGAACGGCGAGTGGGTCCTCGCCGCCCTCTGCCCCGACGAGACGTTCGTCCGCCGGGTGCGCGGCGCCGAGCTGGTCGGCCTTCGCTACGAGGGGCCGTTCGACACGCTGCCGCCCGGGGCATCCGTCGAGCATCGAGTCGTGCCGTGGGACGAGGTGTCGCTCGAGGAAGGCACGGGCATCGTCCACATCGCGACCGGCTGCGGCCCGGAGGACTTCGAGCTCGGCAAGTCGCTCGACCTGCCGGTGCTGATGCCGATCGACGAGATCGGGCCGCTTCTACGACGAGTACGGCTGGCTGCACGGCCTGTCGACGCTCGAGGCCGCCGACCAGATCGTCGGCGACCTCGCCGAGCGGGGCTTCCTCGTCGAGGCCGGCACCTACGCCCACAACTACGCGCACTGCTGGCGCTGCGACACGCCGATCGTCTACCGGCTCTCCGACGACTGGTTCATCTCCGTCGAGGAGGTGCGTGCGCAGCTGCTCGAGGAGAACGCGAAGGTCGAGTGGGTGCCCGAGTACATGGGCAAGCGCATGGACGACTGGCTGCACAACATGGGCGACTGGAACATCTCGCGCCGGCGCTACTACGGCCTGCCGCTGCCGTTCTACCCGTGCTCCTGCGGGAAGCTGAACGTCGTCGGCTCGAAGGCCGAGCTCGTCGAGCGGGCGATCGAGGGCGTCGAGCAGCTCGAGGAGCTGCGCCGGCCGTGGATCGACCGCGTGCCGATCCGCTGCGAGGCCTGCGGCGAGCCGGTCGAGCGCATCCCCGAGGTCGGCGACGTGTGGCTCGACGCGGGCATCGTCCCGTTCGCGACGCTCGGCTGGGAGAGTGAGCGCTACGAGCCCGAGGGATACGCGACCGGCGCCGCCCGGGGGCTGACGAAAGCCGATCTGCCCGATCACGCGTACTGGGAGACAGTGGTTCCCCGCCGACTGGGTCTCCGAGATGCGCGAGCAGATCCGGCTCTGGTTCTACTCGCAGTTCTTCATGTCGGTTGCGCTCGTCGGCCGCTCGCCCTACCGGCGCGTGCTCGCCTACGAGAAGATGCTGGACGAGCGGGGCCGTGAGATGCACGCCTCGTGGGGGAACACGATCGCCGCTGAGGACGCATTCGCGCAGATGGGCGCCGACGTCATGCGCTGGCAGTACTGCGAGCAGCCGCCCGACCGCAATCTGCTCTTCGGCTTCGGCCCGGCGCACGAGATCAAGCGCCGCCTGCTCACGTTCTGGCACTCCGTCAAGTTCCTCCTCGACTACGGGAACATCGAGGGCTTTGCGCCGTCGTGGTCGCGGCTCGAGCCCGACGTCGAGCTGCGTCCGCTCGACCGATGGCTCGTCGAGCGGACGAAGGCGCTCGTGGCCGAGGCAACCGCGGGGTACGAGGCGACGCTGACCGGAGAGGTGATCAGCGCATTCGACGCCTTCGTCGACGACGTCTCGAACTGGTACATCCGCCGCTCGCGGCGGCGCTTCTACTCCTTCGACGAGGCGGCGTTCCGGACGCTCTGGTACGCCCTCGTCCAGTCGCTCCGGGTGATCGCTCCGGTGATGCCGTTTCTCGCCGACCACCTCTGGCGGAACCTGGTGCAGGACGGGCCGGAGTCGGTGCACCTCGCCGGCTGGCCGGACGAGGCGAAGCCGGACCGGGGTCTGCTCGACGAGATCGCGGAGATCCGACGGATCGTCGAGCTCGGCCGGCAGGCGCGCTCGGGGTCGCAGCTGAAGCTGCGCCAGCCGCTGCGCCGGCTCGTCGTCGCCGGCGCGACGGCGGGCGCGCAGGGCCACGCAGACGAGATCGCCGACGAGCTGCGGGTGAAGGCGGTCGAGTTCGGTGACGTGGAGGCGGCCGAGCTGCGCGTGAAGCCGAACCTGCCCGTGCTCGGCCCGAAGCTCGGCGCGGAGCTCCGCGACGTGCGCGAGCGGCTCGCGCGCGGCGAGTTCGAGGCGCTCGAGGGCGGGCGTTTCCAGGTCGACGGACGCGTGCTCGAGCCGGACGAGGTGATCGTCGAGCACGTCGGCCGTGACGGCTGGGCGCTGGCAAGCGACGCCGGGCTGACGGTCGCGCTCGACACGGCGCTCGACGACGAGCTGCGGCTCGAGGCGCGGCTCTACGACTGGGTGCACCAGGTGAACGTGCTGCGCCGCGAGACCGGGCTCGAGCTCACGGACCGGATCCGACTCTGGCTCCCGGACGCGGAGCTCCTCGCGCGCTTCGCCGATCGGATCGCCGCGGAGACGCTCGCCGTCTCGGTCGAGGTCGGCGAGCTGCGAATCGAGAAGACTTGAGGGCGGTCGCGGGTGCGGCGCTCGCAGCGCTGTGCCTCGCGGCGGCCGGCTGCGGCGGCTCGTCGACGCCGACGGCTCAGCCCGGGCCGGTCGCGATCGACGTCGTCCAGCGGATCACCCACAACGACTACACGCACGTCTGGGACGACCTGCTCTCGACCGATCGAACGGTCGCTCCGCGCAAGGAGTACGTCGCGTGCGAGAGCAGCCATCCGGTCGGCGCCGTGCCACGGGCGCTCAGGGTGCTGAAGGTGACCGACGAGTCGGTGGGGCTCGGCAACGGCCACTACGTGCCGAGCAAGGCGGTCGCGGTGCGGATCGTCTTCGGCGGCGGGCTCGCGATCACGCACACCGTGCACCTCGTCGCCGAGTCGGGCCACTGGCGCTTCATCCTGCCGCCGTGGCGCTACCGCGACTACAAGGCCGACCGTTGCCCCGGCACCGAGCCGGACGCAAACCCCGCCTAGATACTCATCTAGAGCCACTCGTCGAGGGAGGCCCGGATCCCGGCCGCGTCGAGGCCGTGCGCTGCGCGATGCTGGTCGCCCGTGCCGTAGCGGCGGAGCTCGCCCTTCGCGACACCGAGGGCGAGCAGCCGGTGCGGCCGGTCCGAGACCGCGGCGGCGATCTCGGCAGCCGAGGTTCCGGCCAGGTAGGGCTCGACGAGCGCGATCTCCGTCCCGCGCAGGGCGGCGCGCAGCGCTGCGGCTGGGAAGGGACGCACGCGGGTGAGGTAGGCCACCGTCGCGTCGAGGTCGGCGGTCGCCGCGAGCGCCTGGTCGAGCGTCGGGCCCACCGCGAGCACGAGCGGGACGTCGTCGCCGCCGCGACGGACGATCTCGAGCTCGCGTCCGTCGTGGGCCTCTGCGTTCGCCTCGTCGGTCAGCCGCAGGTACACGCAGTGCTCGCCCGCGAGCGCGTCGGCGAGCGCAGGCCCGACCTCGTCGGCGTGGCCCGGGACGTCGATCGTCCAGCCCGGCAGCGCCGAGACGACCGCCACGTCCTCCGGTGCCTGGTGTGTGCGACCCGACCGCGCGGAGTCGTACGAGGCGCCGACGCTGACGAGTACCGCGCCGACGCCCTGGTGGGCGAGGTCGATCTTCAGCTGCTCGAACGGCCGCTCGACGAGGAACGGGGCGTACGAGTGCGCGATCACGCGTCGTCCCTCGAGGGCGAGGCCGGCCGCGACCCCGATCATCAGCTGCTCGCGGATGCCGACGTTGTGCACGCGCGGGTGGCGCGGCAAGGACGACGCGCCGATCTCGGCCAGGACGATCTCCACGCGCTCGTCGTCGCGCAGGGCCTCGGCCGCCAGCCCGTAGAAGAGCTCGCGTTGGCTCACGGCCTGACCTCGGCGACGACGCAGCGCGGTGCCGCCGCCGGCCGGAGCGAGAGAGCGTGCCCGAGCGCTTCGTGATCCCGCCCGTCCACGCGAGCGGCGTCCCAGCCCTCGAGCTCGAACCGCGCCTCGATTCCACCGGGCCAGTGATGGGTCGAGCTGAAGTTGTCCACGACGACGGCCGTCAGCTGCTCGAGGCCGATCCTGCCGGCGTACTGCACGGCCTCCCAGTTCGACCCCTCGTCGAGCTCGCCGTCGCCGAGGAGCACGAAGGTGCGCCTGCCGGCGAGTGCCCGCCCGACGCCGATTGCGAGCCCGTGTCCGAGCGAGCCGCTGCCGATCCCCGCCGCCGGGACGAGCACCCGGTCGGGGTGGTAGCCGAGCGCCGAGTCGAACCCGCCGAAACGATCGAGCTCGTCGACGGGCACGAGCCCCTGTGCTGCCAGCACGGCGTAGAACGCGGCCGGGCCGTGACCCTTCGAAAGCAGGAACGCATCGTCCGGCCCCAGCACTGCGTCGAACAGCACCCAGACGACATCGAGGGTCGAGTAAGAGCTCGAGTCGTGCTTCTCATCGCCCGTCAGCCGCGTCAGGAGCGTGGGGAGATCGGCATAGGTCGAAGTCTTCATGCTTCGCACCCTAGAACCTCAACTAATGTTCAAGTCAAGGATGACCCGCGAGCTGACCATCGGCGAGCTGTCCCGGCGCAGCGGTGTCTCGCAGTCGGCGCTCCGCTTCTACGAACGGCAGGGGCTGATCGAGGCGCGGCGGACCGACGGGAACCAACGGCGTTACCCCTCCATCACGTTGCGACGGGTCGCGCTCGTTCAGGCGGGCAAGGCGGCAGGCATCCCGCTCGAGCGGATCCGCACGGCGCTCGCGACGCTTCCCGCAGGCCGCACGCCGACCAAGCGTGACTGGGCGCGGCTCTCGAGCAGCTGGCGGCGCGAGCTCGACGACCGCATCGACGCACTGACGGCGATCAGGTCGCGCCTGACGAGCTGCATCGGCTGCGGCTGCCTGTCGCTCGGCGCCTGCAAGCTTCTGAACCCTGGAGACGCCGCGGCCGGTGAGGGGCCCGGCGCCCGCTACCTCAGCTCGCCTGGGCGGCCGCGAGCTCGAGCTCGCGCCGCAGCTCCACCGGCAGGCGGAACTCGACGTCCTCGGTGACGAGGCGGTGCGGGACGATCTCGACCTCGCCGCGCTCCTCGAACCAGGCGCACGTGCGCCGCACGAGCTTCTCCGGAGCGGAGGCGCCGGAGGTGATGCCGACGACCTCGACGCCGTCGAGCCACGACTCGTCGATCTCGCTCTCGTCGTCGACCAGGTGCGCGGGCACGCCGCCGCTCCGGGCGACCTCGACGAGCCGGTTGGAGTTCGAGGAGTTGCGGGAGCCGATCACGAGCAGCAGGTCGATCTGGCCCAGCATCTCCTTCACGGCCCACTGGCGGTTGGAGGTCGCGTAGCAGATGTCCTCCTTGCGCGGCGCGTAGATATCCGGGAAGCGGCGGCGCAGGGCAGTGATGACCTCGGACGTCTCGTCGACGGACAGGGTGGTCTGCGTCACGTAGGCGAGCTTCGTCCCGGGCGGGAACGCGAGCTGCTCGACGTCGTCGCTCGACTCGACGAGCACGATTGCGTCGGGCGCTTCGCCCATCGTCCCGACGACCTCCTCGTGGCCGGCGTGGCCGACGAGGATGACGGTGTAGCCGTTGGCGGCGTAGCGGCGCGCCTGCACGTGCACCTTCGTCACGAGCGGGCAGGTTGCGTCGATCGTGCGCAGCTGCCGGCGGTCGGCTCCCTCGCGCACCGACGGGGCGACGCCGTGCGCGGAGAACACGACCGTCCGCCCCTCCGGCACCTCGGTCTCCTCGTCGACGAAGATCGCGCCGCGCTCCTCGAGCTCGCGCACGACGTGCAGGTTGTGGACGATCTGCTTGCGGACGTACACGGGAGCGCCGTACAGCTCGAGTGCGCGCTCGACCGTCTCGACCGCCCGCTCGACGCCGGCGCAATAGCCGCGGGGCGAGGCGAGAAGGAGCTTGCGGACCACCGGCCGCATGGTAGCCCCGCTCGTGTGAAGATCCGGTGAGGCTCGACCCCGACCTGGACCGCCCCCGAAGACGGCAAAGCCCGCTGCTTTCGGGGGGTCGTCGGCAGCGGGCTTCCCGTGATCGCTCATCGCGGCTATGGCCAGGAAACGCGCGCCGCGATGCGCATCGCCCAGTGCCGCGGACGCTATCGCCCGGCTTTCGGAGACGGAATAGGCCGAAAGGCCCATCTTTGCAACTGAGGCGCGTATGGCTCCCACGGCGTACCATTCGTGCGGCCCGTGAGCCAAGCGACACAAGCCGTCCTCTTCAACGGGTTGCCGCTGCTGGTGCTGGCGGCCGTCTACACGGTGCTGACCGGGGCGATCGTGCCTGTGCTGTGGCGGGAGCGGGCGCGTGCCCATCCGGCCGACTGGGCGATCGCCTGCCTGTTCCCGGCCGTCGCGGTGGCCGCGGTCACCGACGGCGTGTTGGTTCTGGCCGAGCGGCGGCCGATCGGCGGCCACGTGTGGATCGGCTTCGGCGTGTCGCTCGTCCTGCTCGCACCGGCGCTCGTCGTGCTGGCGCGCGTCGGCGACCGTACGTCGCTCGCCGTGCCTGTCGGTCGATCGCGTGCCGCCGAGCAGCAGGTCACGCTGCGCGACCGCGAGCTCACGATGCTGGCGGCGGTCTCTCAGGCGCTCGGCGATGCCGGTACCGCCCGCGAGGCTGCCCAGGTCGTGCTCACCCCGCTGGCCGAGCTCGTCGAGGTCGGCTTCGTCGGGATCGCGCTCGTCGACGAACCGCGCGAGGTTGCGACGGGCCTCTACGCCGAGCTCGACGGCGTCCGTGCGGCGTTCTGGGAGAGTGTCCGCGTCGATCTGCTGCACGAGCCGTCGGGGATCGCGAGCGCGGCCTTCGACATGGCTCCGGTGGCCGTGTACGACGTCGCCGGCTCGGCGCTCGTCAGCGCGCGCCTCGCGAGCATGGTCGGTGCGCAGAGCGCGGCCTTCGTGCCGATGGTCGCCGAGGGCATCGTCAGCGGCGTGCTCGTGCTCGCCTCGACCGACGCGAAGCGTGCCTTCACGGCCGATGAGCTCGCGCTCCTCCAGGGCGTCGCCTCCGATGCGGCGCTCGCCCTCGACCGGCTCCGTTCGGCTGAGGCGCTGTCGGATGCCCTGGCCCGCGAGGAGCGGATCACCGAGATCGTGCGGCGGATCCGGGCCGAGCTCGATCCGGCGGAGATCGTCGCCGTTGCGCGGCGAGAGCTCCGGTCGACGCTGCATCTCGACCAGGTCGAGATCCGCATCGACGGCGACCGCGCGTCCGTCGAGCTCGAGCGCGACGCGCCGCTCGCGCCGGGCGAGGTGTTCCTGCTCGAGACCGTCTCTCACGAGATCTCCTCGGCGTTGCGCGCGGCGGAGCTGCTCGAGGAGAACCGGCGGCGCCTCAACCAGCAAGCCGCTCTGCTCCACGCGGCGCAGGTGGTGGCGAGCGAGCTCGAGCTCGACGCGGTCCTTCGGCGGCTCGTCGTCGAGGTGACGAAGCTGCTCGACGCCGACGCGGCCGACTGCTACCTGCTCGACCGCGAGCGGGGCGTGCTGCGGTGCGCGGCGGTGCACGGGCTCGACGGCTCGCTCGTCGGCCTCGAGGTCGCGGCGGGAGCCGAGGGCCTGCCGGCGTCGGGCGTCCCGCAGGTGGCCTACGACGGCTTCGCGCAGGTCGTCGTCAGGCCGATGGCCTGGGCGGGCGAGACGCTCGGCGTGCTCGGGGTGGCGATCCGCGACGGCGAGCGCGTCCTCTCGACCCTGGAGCTCGAGCTGCTGGAGACCTTCGCCTCGCTCGCCTCGCTCGCGCTGCGGAACGCGGAGATGTTCGCCGACCGCTCGCGGCAGGCGCGTGTCCAGCGCGCCTTCTACCGGATCGCGACGCTGCTCGGCGAGCCGCTCTCGCTCGACGAGACCTACGACGCGGCGGCGCAGGCCGCCGCGGAGGCGCTCGGCGGCGACGTCGCCGCCGTGCTCGCCGGCCCGCAGGGGCGGCTCGCGGTCGTCGGCGGGTTCGAGCTCACCTCGGCCGTGCGGAAGCTCACGGTGCCGGTGGTGCTGCAGGACGCGGCGGCGGACGGGACGCTCCTGGCGGCGGCGGAGGTGGCGACCGACGACCGGTTCCCGTCGCCGTGGCGGAGCCTGGGCTTTGCGTCGCTGCTTGCGATCCCGGTGCTCGGAGACGAGCCCGGCCTCGTGCTCGTCTTCTTCCGCGAGCCGCGCCAGCTCGCGCACGACGATCTCGAGCTCGCGCAGCAGGTCGCGAGTGCTGCGCGTGGGGCACTCGACCGCAGCCGGCTCTATGAGGGCGAGCGCGCGGCGCGCTCCCTGTCGCAGGAGCTCGCCCGCGCCGGCAGCCTGCTCGCGGCCGAGCTCGACCCGACGGCGATCGTCGACCGCGTCGTCGCGGAGTCGCTGACGCTGCTGCACGCCGACGCGGCGGCGCTCGCCTCGCTCGACGACGGCGAGCTCGTCGTCTCGTCGTCGGCCGGCGAGCATGCCGCCGACGTCCTCGGCGAGCGGGCGCCGTCGACCGGCTGGATCGCCGGCGTCGTGCTCCAGGCACGCTCACCTGTCGTCCGCGACGACGTCCCGGCCGGTGCAGGCCCGACCGACTCGGATGCCCTGCTCGCCCGCGGCCTTCGCGGCTACCTCGGCGTACCGGTGATCTCGCCGGACGGATCCCAGTACGGGGTGCTGTCCGTCTACGCACGCGAGCCGCGCGCTTGGCGCGACGAGGAGCTGCAGGCGCTCGTCGTGCTCGCCGCGAACGCGTCGATCGCGCTCGCGAACGCCGAGCTCTATCAGCGGGTGGCGGTCGAACGCGAGCAGAGCGTCGCGATCCTCGCCAACATCGCCGACGGCATCGTCGCCGCCGACCGCGACGACGCCGTCGTCCTCTGGAACCGCGCCGCCGAGGAGATCACGGGCGTCCCGGCGACGGAGGCGCTCGGCCGGACACCCGCCCAGGCGCTCCACCAGGAGCTCGAGTCGGGCGGCGACGGAGCCGTGCGCCTGATCTCGATCAGACGTGACGGCATCGACGTGTGGCTCGCGCTCTCGGAGACCGTGATGCGCGATCCGACCGGCGCGGTCGCCGGCCGCATCTTCGCGTTCCGCGACATCTCGGCCGAGCGCGTGATCGAGCAGATGAAGTCCGACTTCGTGTCTACCGTCTCAGTCGAGCTCCGTGCCCCTCTCACCTCGATCTACGGTTTCTCGCAGACCCTGCTGCGCGAGGACGTCAGCTTCGGCGAGCCGGAGCGCCGCACGTTCCTCGCCTTCATCGCCCGCGAGTCCGAGCGCCTCACGACGATCGTCGACGCACTCCTCAACGCGGCCCGACTGGACACCGGCGACCTCGCGGTCGTACTGCAGCCGACCGACGTGGCCGAGGTGCTCGGCGATGTCGTCGCGGATGCCTCGCGGAACGCGAACGGTCATCGCATCGTCGCCGAGGTCGACACGGGTCGCGTCGCCGCCCAGGCCGATCCCGACAAGCTTCGCCTGGTCCTGGAGCAGCTCGTCTCGAACGCCCTCAAGTACTCCCCGGGCGGCGGCACCGTGACGGTTTCGGCGCGACGCCGCCCCGACGGCGTCGAGATCGCGGTGGCAGACGAGGGCGTCGGCATCCCTACAGCGGAGCAGGAGCGGATCTTCGCGAAGTTCTACAAGGCGACGTCCGGCCAGGGAACGGGCCTCGGGCTCTTCATCGCGCAGGGCCTCGTGCGCGAGATGGGCGGCCGGATGTGGGTCGAGTCGGAGGAGGGGAGCGGCTCGCGGTTCGGATTCGAGCTGCCGGCGGCCCCGACGGTGTGAGAGTCGACGCGGCGATGGGTAAAGCGGACGAGATGGCGACACGCGTGCTGGTGGTCGACGACGAGGCGCCGATCCGCCTGCTGTGTCGCGTCAACCTCGAGGCGGAGGGGATGACGGTGATGGAGGCGCCGGACGGGCCGAGCGGCCTCGCCCGTGCGCGCGAGGACCCACCCGATGTGGTGCTGCTCGACGTGATGATGCCGGGTCTCAACGGCTGGGAGGTCGCCGAGCAGCTGCTCGACGACGAGCGCACGGCGTCGATCCCGATCGTGTTCCTGACCGCGCGCGCCGAGGTGCGCGATCGCGCGCGCGGCATCGACCTCGGCGGGCTCGACTACGTCACGAAGCCGTTCAACCCGCTCGACCTGGCGCCGCTCGTGCGGCGGCTGCTCGATCGGGTCGCCCGCGGCGAGCGCGAGGAGCTGAGGCACGAGAAGCTCCGCGACCTGCGCGCGCTCGTCGAGCGCGAGTAGCGCTAGCCCGCGAAGTCGACGGTCACGACGCGCGCGTCCGCCAGTCCCTGGAAGTCGCCCGCGAGGTCGCCGATGCCGACGAGCGTGAACGACGAGCCGAGCAGGTTGCGCCGGTGCGGCGGGCTCGCGAGCCACGCGCGCACGATCGACTGTGCGGTGGCGTCACTGCCGGCCGCCCAGGCGAGGTTCTCGGCGATCGTCGGCGCGGTGACGTGGAAGCTCCGCAGGCGCTCGACGAACGAGCCATGCGTGAACGCCTGAGTCGCGAGCATCGTCTCGGTGTGGGCGCGCGCCGCGCGCTCGAGGTGCGGCCCGATGCGCACCGGCTGCAGACCGTGATCGGCGCGTGCGACGTTGATCGCCCGGAGGAGCGAGGCCTCGTCGTCGTGTCTTGCCGAAGCCGGTGCTCCGGCGGGCGTGAGCAGGAGTGCCGCCCCCGCGAGGACGAGCAGCCGCTTGAGCATCCGCGGGAGTATGACGGGTTGCGTTCGGCGGCACGTCGGTTGTGGACAACTGCCGACGTCGTGTCGAACGGCACGAGTTCGAGCGCCGTCGCCGTCCCTACACTTGGCGCGAACGGGACGTAGCTCAGCCTGGTAGAGCGCCTGCTTTGGGAGCAGGAGGCCGTCGGTTCAAGTCCGACCGTCCCGATCGGTGCTCTACAGCACCCACTCGCCGGCGGAGAGGATCGTGACCTCGCCCCCGTCGGCGGTGACGCCGGTGATCTCGACGTCGTCGGAGCCGATCATGAAGTCGGTGTGGATCGACGAGTGGTTGACGCCGCGCGCGTGCCGCTCCTCCGCGGTCGCATCGGACGCCCACGGGATCGCCTGCACGACGGACGCGCCGAGCGCAATGTGGGACGAGGCGTTCTCGTCGAACAGCGTGTCGAAGAAGACGAGCCCGGTCTCGGCCACGGCGGAGTGCCGGTCGACGAGGGCCACCTCGCCGAGTCGCGTCGCGCCGTCGTCTGCGGCGACGTGGGTGCGCATCACCGCTTCGCCGCTCTCGGCGCGCACGTCGACGGCCCGGCCGCCCTCGAAGCGCACCTCGAGGCCGCGGACGATGTTGCCCTGGATCTGCAGCGGCAGGGTCGCGCGCACGACGCCGTCGACCCGCGACGCATCCGGCGTCGTGAACACCTCCTCCGTCGGCATGTTCGAGACGTGGCGGATCCCGCGCGACACGTCGAGCGCGGCTTGCCAGCGGCCGTCGGGATGGAGCCCGACGGTGAGGTCGGTGCCCGGCCCGCGGTAGCGGAGCCGGTCGAAGCGGTGGGCATCGAGCGAGGCCGCGCGCTGCTGGAGACGGTCGATGTGCTCCTGCCAGGCGGCGACGGGATCGGGCGCGTCGAGCCGCACCGTGTGGGCGACCGCCTCCCACAGGCGCTCGACGTCGGGCTCGCCGAAGACCGTCTGCGCCCAGCCTGCATTGGGGTAGGCGACGATCGTCCAGTTGGAGAGGCCGTCCGTCAGGGCGAGCGACGCTTGCGCGACCTCCATCATTCGCGCGGCGCCGACGCGGGCGCCGTCGAGGTCGGCGAAGAGCTCCGGCTCGGGGTTGCCGGTGATCGAGCACAGCGCACCGCCGGACGTGCCGAGGTCGCGCAGGCGCTGCACGAGCCACGGCGGCGACCAGCCCAGGCGGTCCTCCGCGGCGGCCTCGATGTGCGCCCGCCGGACATGCTGGTCGGTGTACAGCACGTCGACGTACGCCGCGCCCGCGTCGTAGGCCTCCCGCGCGATCGCCCGTGCGAGCGGGGCGTGCTCGAGCAGGCAGTTGATCGCCAGCACCTGCCCCGGCTGGACGTTGACACCGACCCGCACGGCGAGCCGTGCGTACCGCTCGAGGCGCTCTCCGGGTTCGGGCACGGCGGGGAACGATAGCGACGGGCCCTCGGGTCGGAGGCCCTAGACTGGTGCCCCGTGAGACGGCTGGTCCTTCTTCTCTGCGCGATCCTCGCGGCGTCGGGGTGCGGCAGCGGGGGCGGCGCGTCGACGTACACGAAAGCGGCGTCGGTGAAGTGCCTGACCGCTCAGGGAGTGACGGTCGGGCGCGTGCCTCAGTCCGTCGACTTCGTCGCCTGGTCGGCCGAGGGAGGCTCGTTCCGGGCGACGCTCGCCGACAACGTCGTCACGGTCTCGTTCGGGCCGACGATCGCGAAGGCCGATGCGATCGCCGATGCCTATCGCCGCTTCGCAGCGCGCAACGTCGGTGTCGGGGACGTTCTCCGGGAGCAGGGGAACGCCGTGCTGCTCTGGCACCTCCACCCGAGCGATGCAGATCTCTCGATGATCACCGGCTGTCTCAAGAGCTCCTAGCCTGGAGTCTCAGGCCTCCTCGGCGAGGAACCGCCTGAACCAGTAGAGGAAGACGACGAAGAGGACGATCGCCTGCTCGGTCGCCATCGTCACGCCCGCGATCTCCTGGTCGGCGAGCGGCGAGAGGCCGAGCACGCGCGGGCGGGCGACGACGTAGTAGTGGTAGGCCGGCTTCGGCAGGAGCGCGAGCAGGAGCCCGAGCGGCGCCGCCAGCACGAACGCCGCGAACGCGTAGGCGGCGCGTGCCCCCGACGGCAGGCGCCGCGGCACGTCCTGCAGGAGCGGCCACCAGACGAGCACCCCGGTCAGGAAGTAGCAGGCGTGCTCGAGGTGGATCAGCACCTGTTGGTGGGTGAGCGCGTAGTCGTAGATCGGCGGGACGTGCCACGTGAAGTAGTCCACGAGCCAGAGAGGTAGCGCCACAGCGGGGTGCGTGACGACGCGCCAGCCGGGGACGCGCGCGAGCGCCTCGGCCATCGGCCTCGACACGCCCAGCACGACGAGGAGCGGCGCCCACTCGGCAAGGATGACGTTGCCGAGCAGATGCGCCGAGAGCAGGTAGTACAGCCCGAGGTGATGGAGCGGTGTCCAGAAGTTCGCCGCGAGCAGCGCCACCCCACCGGCAAAGCACCAGACCCGCCAGCGCGGCGCGCCGTGCCGCCCGAGCGCATAGAGATAGAGAAGCACGAGCGCGGGGATGACGACGGTCGTGTCGACGTCCGCCTGCCACTCGTAAGGGTTCACTGCTCCCGTCGGCACCGCGGCTAACCTAGTCGTCGCCCGCGCGGGTGTAGCTCAATGGTAGAGCTCCAGCCTTCCAAGCTGGCTATGCGGGTTCGATCCCCGCCACCCGCTCTCTTTCCAGCCACAACCGGATGCGGAGAGTCTGACCGTAGCTCGTCCGGACCAGGCGAATTACCCCTAATGGTTCTACGGGCATCTGCCGACAATGCTTCCCGAGCAGCAATTCCTAACGGGAGCGAGACCATGAAGAAGGCGTTTGCGGCAGAGCGCAAGAACGACTCCGGTCCCCGGACCGCGCTGGGCACCCTGCTGATCGAGGAGGGTGTGATCGACAGCGCTCAGCTGGAGGAGGCCTTGCGTCTCGGCACCGAGAGCGGGGAACGTCTCGGAGAGGTGCTGGTGCGGATGGGTTGGGCGACGGAGGACGACCTGGCGCGCATCCTCGCGCACCAGTGGAACCTCCGCTGCCTCGAGCGGTCGGCGATCTCGTTCGATCCGAACGCTCTTGCCAAGCTGTCCCGCGAGGATGCGACGACATTGGAGGCGCTCCCGATGCGGATCGCCGACGACGGCAGCCTCGTGATTGCGGTTGCGGAGCCGACCGAGGCGCGCCTCTTCGCGCTTCGCTCGCGGTTCGGCGATCGGATCGAGTGCGTCGTGATTCCGAAGACCGCGCTCGACGTCGGGCTTCGCGGCGACCTGCTCGCGAAGACGTCGCCCTCACGGCGGGACGAGCAGGCCGAGATCCAAGAGGCCGTGCACGCGGAGCCGGAGAGCCAGGACGAGCCGGAGAGCGACGACGAGCCGGAGACCGGCGGCGCCGTGCTCGAGCTCGTGTCGGAGCCGCAGCACGACGACCCGGAGCCGGAGGAGGACGTCGTCGAGACGCCGCCGCCCGCCGCGCTGACCGTCGTCGCGGACTTCGACGAAGCCGCCGGCGCGCTGACCTCGCTCGTCGAGGAGCAGCTGGCCACGCTTCGCGCGGTCGTCGCCGAGGCCGAGGGAGCCCGGGTTCAGTCCAACCAGGCGCACGCCAACGCCGAGTCGGCGCGGGCGAAGGCCGAGGCCGGACGGGCCGACGCCGAGGCCGGACGTGCAGCGGCCCAGGCCGAGATCGAGCGTCTGAACGGCGAGCTGGCCGAGCGCGAGAACGTCGTGCGGGAGCTGCAGCAGAATCTCCGCGACATCGCGGACAGGCTGCTTCCGCCGCCGAGCCTCAGCTAGTCGTACTCACCTGAATGCTGCGCGGGCCGCGCTCGAACGAGTCGGCCCGCGCAGCCACGAGCGTCGTCCGACGAGTCGACGATGCTGGCTCGTGTGACGCCCGAGCGTGTGGTTGATCTCCGCCCTCGCACGGTCTTGAGGGTGCTCGCGATCGTGATCGCCGTCGCGGTCGTGCTCGAGATGATCTGGATCTCGCGCCACATCCTTTCGTGGGTGCTGATCTCGCTCTTCCTCGCGCTCGCCCTCGACCCGCTCGTCGGCTGGATCCAGCGCCGCACGCACATCGGCCGCGGCCCGGCGATCGGCGTCGCCTACCTCTTGGTGGTCGCGGTCGCGGTCGGGGTCGGCTGGACGTTCGTGCCGAAGCTGGTCGACGAGACCAACGGCCTGGTTCAGGCACTCCCGAGCTACGTCCACGACCTGACGCACGGACGCGGCCGGCTCGGCTTCCTCGAGCGCCGCTACCACATCGTCGAGAAGGTGCGGCAGCAGGTGAAGACGGGAGGGGCGACCAAGGTGCTGGGCCTTTCCGGCGCCGCCGTCTCGGTGACGAAGAGCGTGATCACGGTCGTCGCGGCGACGGTGACGATCGTCTTCCTGACGTTCTTCATGCTGCTCGAGGGACGCGCGTGGGTCGAGCGCTTCTACTCGCTCCTGCCCGACGAGTCGCGCGACCGCTGGCGGCGGGTCGGCGACGAGGTGTACCGCACGGTCGGCGGGTACGTCACCGGCAACATCCTGATCAGCCTGATCGCGGGTCTCTCGATCACGGTCGTCCTCGTCGTGACCGGCGTGCCGTACGCCGTCGCGCTCGGCATCCTCGTCGCGTTCCTCGACCTGATCCCGCTCGCGGGCGCCACGGTCGCGGGGATCGTCGTCGCGACGGTCGCCCTGCTGCACTCGATCCCCGCGGGGATCATCGTGATCGTCTTCTTCATCGCCTACCAGCAGCTCGAGAATCACGTCCTCCAGCCGGTGATCTACGGCCGCACGGTTCAGCTCTCGCCTCTCGTCGTCCTCGTCTCCGTGCTCGTCGGGGCGGAGATCGCGGGCATCCTCGGGGCCCTGGCCGCGATCCCGGTGGCCGGCAGCCTGCAGGTCGTGATCCGCGACCAGCTCGCCCACCGGAAGGCCGTGCGGGGTCGCGCGGCCGCCGCCGAGAGCGCCTGAGGCGGTCCCAGTCCCTCGTTCGAGGGACGCGCGGCCGCGCGCTCCCCCTTCTGGAGGACATGAGATGCACCAAACGGAGGATGCTCGGTGCTGAGCCGCCGCCAATGGTGTGCCCGTGGCCCGGCCGGCGTTCGGATCCGTCGTCGTCTGCGTCGCTGCGGGGCTCGCAGCGATCGCGACCGCGTTGTCGCTTGCGACGGCTCCCGCGCGGGCGGGCTCGAGCTCGCAGCTGTCCCTGCTCGAGTCGGGCGTCTTCCAGCAGATCAACTTCATCCGCTCCGAGCACGGCCTCGTGCCGCTTCGGCTGAGCCAGGAGCTCGGCGAGGCCGCCGACGAGCACTCCGAGCAGATGGCCGAGGACGGCTACTTCGAGCACGAGTCGGCCGACGGGACGCTGTTCTGGAAGCGGATCGCGACGTACTACCCGTCGGCGTCGTTCGGCTACTGGTCGGTCGGAGAGAACCTCCTCTGGGCCTCGCCGACGGTCGGATCGACCGCCGCCCTCCAGATGTGGATGCACTCGCCCGAGCACAGAGCGAACATCCTCAACCCGCGCTGGCGTGAGATCGGCATCTCCGCCGTCCACGCGGGGCGGGCGCCCGGCGTCTACGGGAACCGGACGATCACGGTCATCACGACCGACTTCGGCGTCCGTCACTGAGCCCGCGGCGCTACCGTTCGCCTCTAGGCGCCCGTAGCTCAGTGGAAGAGCGACGGCCTTCTAAGCCGTTGGTCGGGGGTTCGAATCCTCCCGGGCGCATCCCTTTCGCTGCAGCACCGCGCCGCCGGTCGGTCGTACGGGGTCAGTAGCGCGGGTAGTCGGACCTCGCGATGACCTCTGGCCAGATGCGTGCCAGGGTGCCCTGGAGGGTGCATTGCGAGATCGGCTCGCCGCGTTCGTCGCTGCCACGCGGTGTGGCGACACGCGCGAGGAGCCGGTAGCCGGTGCAGAAGTCTGCGCTCTGCCGGGTGTAGCCGATCAGGAGTGCCCGCCTTCCACTCACCTCGGGTCGCCAGTAGCGCATGGTGACGTCGACGGATGCAACCGGAGGCAGGTCGTGACCGAACAGCTTGAGTGCACCTGCCTCGCCGTAGTTGGCAGCGACGATGACGTTCGCGCCATGATCGAGCCGCTCGATCTGCCGCACGAAGACGGGCCAGCCGATCTCGGACTGGTAATCGCCGCGGGCCGAGATGACGCCGTGTCGTTCGGCTGTGTGCAGTGGCAGCACCGGCAGCACGATCGGGAGGGCGAACAGGTCGACGGCCACGAACGCGACCCCGGCGAGCCAGAGCCGTCTCCTCGTCAGCCAGTGATCGAGCGGGATCGATCCTGCGGCAAGCGCGAACGCGAGGACGGGGAACGCGTAGTAGGACTTGCCGCCGAGGACGAAGTAGGCGAGGACGGTTCCGGCGACCGTCCAGCCGAGCGGGCGCACGGCACGGTCCCGAACGAGCATCACCACACCGGCGACCGCTACGGGAAACGCGATCTGCACGGCGAGAAGCACGTTGGCGAGGAACTGCGGCCGCGTCTCGTCGCTGCCACTGGGCGGCGGGTTGAGGAAGAAATGAACGCTCGTCCAGTCGTGGGCTGCTTCCCAGACGAGGTTCGGGAGGACCAGGAGAACGGCGATCGCCACAGCCACCGCGAACCCTCGCGAGAGAACGAGGTCGCGTCGCCACACGAAGAACGTCGCCACCAGGAACACGAGGACGAGAGCGAGCGTGTACTTCGTTTCCAGCCCGACGCCGACGGCGAGGCCGAGTAGCGGCCAGGAGCCTCGCCCATGCGCAAGGCGCAACGCGAGCCAGAGGACGACCATCGTCGTCAGCTGGTCGAAGACGACCGGTTGGAAGAGCCAGTTCGACCCCAACATTCCCGGGCAGAAGGCGACCAGCACCGCCGCGAGCGTCTGCGCGCGCCGCGTCCCGCCGAGCTCGCGCGCGACGAGGGTGCCGACGAGCACGGTTCCGCCGGACGCGAGGATCGTGAAGGCGCGGAGGCCGACGAGCGACCAGCCGAAGAGCTCCCGCGCGAGCGCGGCCAGCAACGCGGTCACCGGCGGGAACTCCACGTAGCCGCCCTGCAGATGCAGCCCGGCGACCGCGTAGTACAGCTCGTCGCGATGCCAGCCGTAGCGACCCGCGACCGCGAAGGTCAACGCGCACTTCACCGCGATCACGGCGAGCGCCGGGCCCAGCGCAAAGGCACCCAGGTCGACCTGTGACCGCCACGCCCGCATCACGCTCGATTCGGTAGCCGACCGTCGTCAGTGGTGCATCCGGGAACGATACGGATCGGTCGCTCGCCGCCGCGTCGAGGCGGGCGAGGCTTCGGACGCCCCGCCCGCCGAACTTGCTCTGCTAGCAGCAGCCTGCCGGGCAGCAGTCGTCGCCGTCGCAACAGCCGTCGTTCGCGTAGAGCAGCATCGAGCCTCCTTTCGCTAGTCGGGTAGCAGGTCGGAGACGAGCTTCTGAACGCGCGTGTCGATCTCGTCGCGGATGCGGCGGACGGTGTCGAGATCCTTGCCGGCCGGGTCCTCGAGCTGCCAGTCCTCGTAGCGCTTGCCGGGGTAGATGGGGCAGGCGTCCCCGCAGCCCATCGTGATCACGACGTCGGCCGCACGGACGACTTCGTCGGTCAGCGGCTTCGGGAACTCCTGGCTCATGTCCACGCCGAGCTCGGCCATCGCCTCGACGACGGCTGGGTTGAGGCGATCGGCTGGGTCGCTGCCGCCGGTGCGGACGTGCACCTTGCCGCCGGAGCGGAGCGTGGTGAGTCCCGCTGCCATCTGGCTGCGCCCTGCGTTGTGAACGCAGACGAACAGGATCTCGGGCATCGTCTTGACCAGCTTCCCTTCGACTTGGGCGAGTGCGCGCAGCCGCTCGCGAGCGAACCGATGCGCGAGGACGGGAACGAACATGGCGACGCGGGCACCGCCGAAGAGCTCGGTGGACTCGCGCAGGTAGCGGTCGATCGTCTCCTGCGAGAACGTACCCGCGAACTCCTTGCTGAGCTCCTTCGCAGCTTGCGCGATGTGGTGCTCGGTGACCGGATCGAGTGCCTGCGTCATCACGCGGCCTCCAGCTGATTGACGACGATCAATGACTCCAGGATGCCGATGTCATTGATCTATGTCAATATGAAGCGATGCAGACCTTCGCGACGATCGCGGCCTGTTGCCCCCCGCTGCTCGCCGAGCCGCTCTCCGCGGATGACGCCGAGCACCTCGCGGCCGCCTTGAAAGCCGTTGCCGACCCGGCGCGGCTACGCATCCTCAGCCTGATCCAGTCGCAGCCGGACGGTGAGGCGTGCGTCTGCCATCTGACCGAGCCGCTCGAGCTCTCGCAGGGAACGGTGAGCCACCATCTGCGCGTTCTCCGGGAGGCCGGTCTGGTCGAGCGCGACCAGCGGGGCAGTTGGGCGTTCTATCGGGTTGTCCCTGAGTCGCTCGCGGCGCTCCGCACCTTGCTCGCGTGACGCCGCTGCCCGAGCTCGCCCGCTCGCTGATCGCGGAGGCGTTCGGCACGTTCGCGCTCGTCTTCGCCGGCGCGGGAGCGGTGATGGTGGACGCGAAGACGCACGAGCTCGGCCACGTCGGCGTGGCGATCACCTTCGGGCTCGTGATCATGGCGATGATCTACGCCGTCGGCCACGTCTCCGGCGCGCACTTCAACGCGGCGGTGACGTTCGCGTTCGCGCTGACGCGGCACTTCGCCTGGCCGCGCGTGCTCGCCTACTGGGGCGCCCAGTTCGTCGGCGCCGTGAGCGCTGCGCTGATCCTGCGCGGCTCTCTCGGCAACGTCGCGCACATCGGCGCGACGCTGCCCTCGGGCTCCCAGGCGCAGTCGTTCCTCTGGGAGCTGATCATGACCGCCTTCCTGATGTTCGTGGTCCTTGCGGTGGCGACCGACACGCGCGCGGTCGGCGAAGCGGCCGCGATCGCGATCGGCGCCACGATCGGGCTCGACGCGATGTTCGGCGGCCCGATCTCGGGCGCCTCGATGAACCCGATGCGCTCGCTGGGGCCGGCGATCGTCTCCGGTGATCTGCACGCGCTCTGGCTCTACATCGTCGCGCCGATCGTCGGAGCCTCGCTCGGCGGACTGCTCTACCAGGTTGTTCGGGCGGACCCTGCGTGAGCGTCTCGCGACCCCGATCCGCCGGAGGCGATCCGATATACCCCCCGGCTGATGGGCCAGGCGATCGGCACCGTTCTCCCCCTCGCGATCGCGATTGCGATCTTCCCGGTGCCCGTCATCGTCGCCGTGCTCCTCGTCGGGTCGGAACGGGGACGCCTGAAGGGCGGCGCGTTCGCCGTCGCGTGGTACGCGGGGCTGGCCGCGATCGGTGGAATCGTGCTCGCGTTCGCCGGCGGCCTCGATGCGACCGACGGCGGCGAGCCCGCGACCTGGGTCGACGTCGTGCTGCTCGTGCTCGGCCTCGTCGTCGTGGCGCTCGGCGTCAAGCAGTGGCGCGGCCGTCCGCGCGAGGGCGAGGAGGCGCCGACGCCCGGTTGGATGCCCGCCATCGACGAGCTCTCGGTCGTCAAGGCCGCCGCCGCCGGCTTCGCACTGACCGCGCTCAACCCGAAGAAGGTGCTCCTGGTCGCCGCAGCCGCGGCCGAGATCGCGGAACTCGGGCTCTCGACGGGCCGTGAGATCGCCGCGCTCGTCGTCTTCGTCCTGCTCGCCTCGACCGGCGTGCTGGCGCCGCTCGTGCTCGCGGTCGCGCTGGGGGAGCGCTCACAGGACCTGCTCGACGCGGTGCGGAGCTGGATGGGTCGAAACAACGCCGTGATCATGACCGTGCTCTTGCTCCTGATCGGCGCCAAGCTGATCGGCGACTCGATCGCCGGCTTCTCGACGTAGGTCCCCCGGCGGGCGCACCGCTACGATGAGCGGCGCACGGTGGCAGTAGCTCAGTTGGTAGAGCCCCGGGTTGTGGTCCCGGTGGTCGGGGGTTCGAGTCCCCTCTGCCACCCTTCGCGCGGCCGGGCCCGACGGTACTCTTGAGCCGTCCGGCCCCGTAGCTCAGAGGACAGAGCGGGAGCCTTCGAAGCTCCGTGCGCAGGTTCGATTCCTGCCGGGGCCATTCACGCGGGCCGGAGCACTACGCCTCGGGCGGCACCGTCCGTTCGCGGGTGATCTCGAGCGCGGCACCGGCGCTCGCGACGACGACGAGCGCGATCGCGACCCAGGCCGTCGCATCGAGATGCTCGTGCAGGAACACGGAGCCCATCAGCGCCGCGATCGCCGGCTCGAGCGCGAGCACCACCCCGAACACGTTCGTCGGCAGGCGGCGGAGCGCCTCGAGCTCGAGCGACCAGGGCAGCGCCGACGAGAGGAGGCCGACCCCGGCCGCCGCTCCCACGACCTGCGGCTCGCGCAGATGCGAGCCGGCGCTCACGATGCCCCACGGCGTGATCAGGAGCGCACCGAGCAGCATCGCCGGGGCGAGCCCGCTGGCCCCGGGGAAGAGCCGCCCCACCGGGACGCTCAGCGTGATGTAGAGAGCCCAGCAGAGGCCGGCGAACGCGGCCAGCGCGAGCCCGAACGGATGGAAGCCGTTGCCGGTCCCGCCCCCGTGGGCGAGCAGGGCGACGCCGAGACCGGCGAACGCGACCCAGACGAGATCGAGCCTCCGCCGGGAGCCGACGGTCGCGACAAGGAGCGGGCCGAGGAATTCGACCGTGACGGCGACGCCCAGCGGCAGCCGGTCGATCGACTCGTAGAACGACACGTTCATCGACACGAGCACGACGCCGAGCGCGACGACGAGGCGCAGCTCGCGCCAGGGCCGGTGGCGCAATTCCGGCCGGGCGGCCACCCAGAGCGCGATGGAGCCGAAGAGCAGGCGCAGCCAGACGACTCCCGGCGGCCCGAGGGTCGGGAACAGCGACTTGGCGACCGAAGCGCCCGCCTGTACGGAGGTGGCCGCGGCCAGGACGAGCAGGATCGCCTTGAATCGCTGCATCGGAGCCGACGCTACAGGTCCCGTTTCCGGGGGATAGGCCCCCGCCGGGGGAGGCGTACGGTGAGAGGCATGGCCTCGACGCGCGTCCTGGCGCTCTTCACCCTGCTCGCGGGCGTGTGCGCGAGCGCGGCTGTCGCTGCGCCCGCCGGGCACGGCCGGCCGGGCCGGCCCGACCCGTCTCCGCCCGCTGCGAGCCCGCGCGGGCCGGGCGCCCCTGCCGCCGGGTACTCGGAGACCCACTTCGGCCTCACGTGCACCTGGAGTGGCGGCTTCGGCGGCTACGCGACCTGCGCCCGGGCCGACGGCACCGGGCTTCAGGTGGCCGTGTCGCGCCGCCTCGTCGTCGTTCGCTCGGCCGGCGGGAAGATCGTCTTCTGGCGCGCCCAGCCGCGTCGCTCGCGGCGCCCGCCGCCGGCGCCCACCGCGAGCGTCGCGTACAGCCACTCCGACGGCAACGTCGCTCTGCCAGTGGAGCACTGCGAGCGGCGGCGGCGCGCTCTGCCGGGCGGCCGACGGCCGCGGCTATACCGCCGGCGTGCTGAGCACGGTTGCCGTCGTGATCAGCGACTCGAGCAACATCGTCTTCATCGGCAAGCAGCAGTAGCTCCGAGTCAACAACGGCGGTCAACAACAAAGCGGGTGATTGCGTCAACCGCGCGGACCGGCGGATGATCCGAGGCGTCGGAACCGGCTCGATGCGGCGGAGCCCCTTCCGGCGGCATGCGAAGGATCGAGCGGGGCGCGGGCGGCGCGCCCCGCTCTCCTCGTTTTCAGGGGCGCTCGCCATCTAGGCTTCCGGCACCGCCCGCGGGCGTGGCGGAACTGGCAGACGCGCCGGGTTTAGGTCCCGGTGGGCCTTCGGGCCCTTGGAGGTTCGACCCCTCTCGCCCGCATCGACGCCGCACCGACATGAGCGAGTACGACCGGGATTTCTGGGAGGAGCGCTGGTCGCAGGCCCTGCGCGAGCACGGGGATCGCCTTGCGCAGCGGCCCCCGAACGCGCATCTGACCGCCGAGGTCGGCGACCTGCGTCCCGGGCGGGCTCTGGATGCGGGCTGCGGCCACGGGCCCGAGACGCTCTGGCTCGCCACGCACGGATGGCAGGTCACCGCGGTCGACTTCGCGGCGACGGCGCTCGCCTATGCCCGGTCGACGGCCGAAGCGACGGGGCCGGACATTGCCGAGCGGATCGACTGGGTCGAGGCCGACCTCGCGAACTGGACACCTCGGCGGGACGGTACGACCTCGTGGTCTCCCTGTACGTCAACGTGGCCGGGTCGGTGGAGGAGCTGGTGGAGCGGATGGCGTCAGGGGTCGCGCGTGGCGGGACGCTGTTCCTCGTCGGCCATCGCCCGGTCGACCCCGCTACCGGAGCGGCGACTGCCGCAGCGGCCAGGTGCAGGTGTCGGTCGAGCCGCACGCGCCGCCCTCGATCCGGGCCGGTGGGAGCTCCTGGTCGTAGAGGAGCGTCCGCGGCCGGCGGCGGGTGCCGGCGTCGACGCAGTGATCCGAGCGCGGCGCCGCTTCTGAGGGCCATCTAGGGAAGAACGAGGAGCACGTCGTCCACGGGCGCGCGCTCCTTGACGGGAGGGTCGCTCACCGGGTCGCCCAGGTGGACGAGCGCGACGACGTCCTCGCCGGCTGCCAGGCCGAGCGCATCGCGCACCGCGACCTCGTGGAACACCCTCGGCGTCCGCCAGTACGACGCAAGGCCGCGCGCCGTCGCGCCGAGCAGGAGCGCGTAGACGGCGCACGCCGTCGCGAGCACGTCCTCCTCCGCGAGCGCGGGGTCGTCCGAGCGAATCGCCGTAGCGAGCACGAGGGTCGGCGCGCGCCGAAGCTTCACGGCTTCCTTCTCGTCCGCGAGCTCCTCGATCCGGCGGCGGGTCTCGGGGCCGAGCACGCGAAACCGCCACGGATTGGTCAGCTTGTGGTTCGGCGCCTGCCGGGCCAGGTCGACGAGCTCCCGCACGACCGCGTCGTCGACCGGCTCGGGACCGTACTGCTTGTGCGTCCTGCGCCTTCTGATCGCGTCCTCGACGTCCACGCCCGCACGGTACCGGTCTGGTTCAATGGCTTTGTGTCGGCGCAGGTCGAAGAGCTTCCCTCGAACAGGGTCCGCCTGACGGTCGACGTTCCCGCGGGCGACATGCACCACGCGGTCGAGCACGCGGCCTCGGATCTCGCCGCGAGCGTCCGCATCCCGGGCTTTCGGAAGGGCAAGGTGCCGCGGCCTCTGCTCGTCCAGCGCCTCGGCAAGGAGCGGATCTACGCGGAGGCGGTCGAGTCGCACATCGGCGGCTGGTTCTGGAACGCCGCCGCGCGCGCCCGCGTGAACCCGGTGGCGCAGCCCGAATACGACTACGAGCTGCCGACCTCCGACGGTGAGGACTGGCGCTTCTCGGCCACGGTCGAGGTGCAGCCGCCGCCCGAGCCGGCCGACTGGACGGAGCTCGAGGTGCCGCGCCACGAGGCCGAAGTGCCGGAGGAGGCGGTGCAGGCCGAGCTGGACGCGCTCCAACGCCTCGCCGCCGAGGTCGTGCTCGCCGACGGCCGTCCCGCGCAGGAGGGAGACGTCGTCGTCCTCGACCTCGAGGCCGGCGACGGCACCGCCCAGCGCGACTACGTCGTCGAGCTCGGGTCGCAGCGGCTCGTCGAGGAGATCGAGAACGGTGTCCGCGGGCTCGCTGCAGGCGAGAGTCGCGAGCTCGCGTACGAGCTCGCCGACGGCACTCACAGGAAGGCCAACGTCGTCGTCAAGGAAGTGCGTGAGCGTGTGCTGCCGCCGCTCGACGACGACCTCGCGCAGGCGACCTCCGAGTTCGACTCGCTCGAGGAACTGCGCGCCGACATCTCCGAGCGGCTCAAGGGGCAGATCGCGGACGAGCTCGAAGGCCACTTCCGCGCGACCGCCGTCGACGAGCTCGTGAAGGCGACGGGCTTCGTCGCGCGCGGGCCGCTCGTCGAAACTCGGACGCGCGAGCTCCTGAACGGCCTCGTGCGCAGCCTGCAGGCGCGCGGGATCGACGCAGGGTCGTATCTCCAGCTCACCGGCCAGACGCCGCAGCAGCTCGAGCAGCGGCTGTACGCCGAGGCCGCGCTGTCGGTGACGCGCGAGCTCGTGCTCGAGGCGGTCGCCGACAAGCTCGGGCTCGTGGTCTCGGACGACGAGATTCGCG
Source organism: uncultured Thermoleophilia bacterium (assembly GCA_963840365.1). Taxonomy (GTDB): domain Bacteria; phylum Actinomycetota; class Thermoleophilia; order Gaiellales; family Gaiellaceae; genus PALSA-600. Next base: position 106,905 of record CAWIYQ010000003.1, read on the forward strand.
AGGAGCTGCGCGCCGCCGGCGAGAGCGACGAGGACATCGAGGAGTTCGTCGCGCAGGGAGGCGCCGACCGTGTGCGCGAGGACATTCGACTGAAGAAGGCACTCGACCGGGTCGCGGCTGAGGTCAAGCCGATCGAGCCCGAGCTGGCCGAGGCCCGTGAAGCGATCTGGACGCCGGAGAAGGATCGACCGGCCGACCCACCGAAACTCTGGACACCAGGAAGTTAGGAGCGAACCCATGCCGTTGATCCCGATGGTCGTCGAACAGACGTCGCGCGGCGAGCGCGCGTTTGACATCTACTCGCGTCTTCTCGCGGAGCGCATCGTCTTTCTCGGAACGCCCGTCGACGATCAGATCGCGAACCTGATCATCGCGCAGCTCCTGCACCTCGAGTCCGAAGATCCCGACAAGGACATCTCGCTCTACATCAACTCCCCGGGCGGATCGGTGTACGCAGGTCTCGCGATCTACGACACGATGCAGTTCATCAAGCCGGCCGTGCAGACGATCTGCGTCGGGATCGCGATGAGCATGGGCTCGCTGCTCCTCGCCGGCGGCGCGAAAGGGAAGCGGATGGCGTTGCCGAACTCACGGATCCTGATCCACCAGGTGTCCGGCGGGTTCCAGGGGCAGGGCACTGACATCGAGATCCAGGCGCGTGAGGTGATCGGCCTCAAGCGGCGCCTGGAGGAGATCTACGCGAGCCACACCAACAAGGAACAGTCGGAAATCTCTCACGATATGGAACGCGATTTCTTCATGAGCCCGCAGGAAGCGGTCGAGTACGGGATCATCGACACGGTCATCACCCACCGCGACATCGCGCGGCCCGAGGTGGCTGCGTAAATCCCGCCCCTAGCCGTTTCATCGAAATCGGGGTAAAAGGAGTACGCCAATGGCCCGCGCAAGTGACGGAAACGAGCAGCTTCTCTGCAGCTTCTGCGGCAAGTCCCAGCGGCAGGTCAAGAAGCTCATCGCCGGGCCCGGCGTCTACATCTGCGACGAGTGCATCGATCTCTGCAACGAGATCATCGACGAGGAGCTGACGGCCCCGAGCACGCTCGACCTCGACAACCTGCCGCGCCCGATGGAGATCTACGCGGCGCTGAACGACTACGTCGTCTCGCAGGAGGAGGCGAAGCGGACGCTGTCGGTGGCGGTCTACAACCACTACAAGCGCGTCCAGATGGGGACCGACGACGGCGAAGTCGAGTTGCAGAAGTCGAACATCCTGCTCCTGGGTCCCACCGGCTGCGGGAAGACGCATCTGGCGCAGACACTCGCGCGCATCCTCAACGTCCCGTTCGCGATCGCCGATGCGACCGCGCTCACCGAGGCCGGCTACGTCGGCGAGGACGTCGAGAACATCCTCCTCAAGTTGATCCAGGCGGCCGACTTCGACATCAAGAAGGCCGAGACGGGGATCATCTACATCGACGAGGTCGACAAGATCGCGCGCAAGGCCGACAACCCGTCGATCACGCGCGACGTCTCCGGCGAGGGCGTGCAGCAGGCGCTGCTGAAGATCCTCGAGGGGACGGTCGCCTCGGTGCCTCCGCAGGGCGGGCGCAAGCATCCGCACCAGGAGTTCCTGTCGATCGACACGACCAACATCCTCTTCATCTGCGGCGGCGCGTTCGCCGGCCTCGACAAGATCATCGCGAAGCGCATCGGCAAGAACGCCGTCGGCTTCGGCCGCGAGATCTCGTCGAAGCGCGACGCGCAGAGCGCGGAGCTGCTCGGCGGCGTGATGCCGGAGGACCTCCTCAACTTCGGGCTGATCCCCGAGTTCATCGGCCGTCTGCCCGTGCTCTCGGCCGTGCACCAGCTGAAGCGCGAGGACCTCGTGCAGATCCTGACCGAGCCGAAGAACGCGCTCACCAAGCAGTACCAGCGCTTCTTCGCCTACGACTCGATCGACCTCGTCTTCACCGAAGACGCGCTCTGGTCGATTGCCGACAAGGCGCTCGACCGCGAGACCGGCGCGCGCGGCCTGCGGTCGATCATCGAGAACGCGCTCCTCAACGTGATGTTCGAGCTGCCTTCGCGCAAGGACGTCTCCAAGTGCGTGATCACGAAGGAGACGATCGAGAAGGGGCTCAACCCGACGCTCGTGACGAGCGCGGGGAGCGACCTCGGCGACGACGAGCAACTCGCCGAAGAGTCCGCGTAGCTCCGCGCCGCGGGTCGGACTCGTTCCCTCGACTAACCAACTCCCCTCCGGGCTGTCTGTCTCGTTGTCGGGCGCAGCTTTGCAATTTGCGTCTTGACAGTGGGATCCGAATATCGAAAACTGCCACCTGAATCGGGTCTCAGGTTCAGGCTCCCAGCTCCCAGACTCCCAGGAGGATGCGTTCCATGCGCCACCGCTTCAGCAAGGTCGTGCTCGGGCTCGCGCTCTTCGCGCTGCTCGCCGGCACGTCCACCGTGGCCGCGAAGTCGCACCATGCGGCCGCAAGCTCGTACAACGTCGGCTTCATCTATCCGCGCACCGGCCTGCTCGGAACGTACGGGGCCGAGGAGATCGAAGGCTTCAAGCTCGGGCTCCAGTACGCGACGAACGGGACCGGCAAGGTCAACGGCAAGACGATCAACGTCACGTACGAGGACGATAAGGGCGATCCCGTCACCGGCGTCGGCGAGGCGAAAGACCTGATCGGCCAGGGCTACAAGATCCTGATGGGCACGGGCTCGTCCGGAGTCGCCCTCCAGATTGCGCCGCTCGCCGCCCAGAACCAGATCCTCTACATCTCCGGCCCGGCCGCCTACGACGGCATCACCGGCATCAACAAGTACACGTTCCGGGCCGGCCGTCAGACCTATCAGGACGTCCTCGACGCCGCCTCGTTCCTCGGCAAGACGACCGGCAAGAAGGTCGTGGTCTTCGACCAGGACTCGGTGTTCGGCCACGGCAACTACGCCGCGGTCAAGGCGGTTCTCGGCGGCAAGGGTCACAACGTCAGCGAGATCTCGGTCCCGCTGAGCGCGACCGACTTCACGCCGTTCGCGCTCCAGGCCAAGCAGGCGAACGCCGACCTGCTCTTCATCGCGTGGGCCGGCACGACGGCCGGGGCGATGTGGAACGCGCTCGACCAGCAGGGCGCCTTCAGCGGCACGCAGGTCGTCACCGGCCTCGCCGAGCGGGCGACCTGGGCCTCGCCGGGACCCGCCGCGACGAAGCTCGAGTACCTGTCGCACTACGTCTGGACGGCGCCGCACAACAAGGTCAACACGTGGCTGGTCAACGCGGTTCGCAAGCGCGGTCACGGTCAGGTGCCCGACCTGTTCACGCCGGACGGCTTCGTCAGCGCGCAGATGCTCGTCCACGCGCTGCAGAAGGGCGACTACAACGTCGACAGCATGATCTCGGCGCTCGAGGGCTGGAAGTTCCTGGCCCCGAAGGGGTTCCAGGCGATCCGGCCGCAGGATCACGCGATGCTGCAGCCGATGTTCCGCGTGAAGCTGGCGTCGAAGAACGGCAAGCTCGTCCCAGTGGTCATCGGCACCGCATCTCCGTATGACACGGCGCCGCCCATCCACCCGTTCCCGGGCTAGGGCGGAGACACACGACCCGCGCGTGAGCGCATCCCCGATCCTCGCGACCAGCGACCTCGGGCTCGACATCGGCGGCGCGACCATCGTCGCCGAGGTCGGGCTCGAGGTCGGCGAGGGAGAGCTGCTGGCGGTGATCGGCCCGAACGGGGCCGGCAAGACGACGCTCTTCAACCTCGTCTCCGGGCTGCTCAAGCCGACGAGCGGACGCGTCGTCCTGGCCGGCGTCGACGTCACCGACCAGCCGCCCTTCCGCCGCACGCGCGAGGGCATCGGGCGCACCTTCCAGGTCTCGAACGTCTTCCCGCTCCTCTCGGCGTTCGAGAACGCCCGGCTCGCGGCGGAGGCGTCCCTCGGCGGCACGATGCGGATCTGGCGCCGCGCCGGGCGCGTCCGCGAAGCGGTGGAGCGGGCGATGTGGGCGCTCGGGCGGGTCGGTCTCGGCGGACGTGAGCGCGTACCCGCCGGCCTGCTCTCGCACGGCGACAAGCGCAAGCTCGAGCTCGCCATGCTGCTCGCGGGCGAGCCGAAGGTGCTCCTGCTCGACGAGCCGATGGCGGGCGTCTCGATGGAGAACATCCCCGAGCTCGTCGAGCTGATCCGGTCGGTGCATGCCGACGAAAGCAAGACCGTCCTGATGGTCGAGCACCACATGGAGGTCGTGACCGGCCTCGCCCAGCGGATCGCGGTCATGCACCACGGCCGCCTGCTCGCCGTCGACACGCCCGACGCCATCATGCGCAACCAGACGGTGCAGCAGGCCTACCTCGGGGAGGCCCTGTAGATGGCGGCCCTCCTGTCGGTGCAAGACCTCCACGTGTACCTCGGCGAGTCGCATGTGCTCCAGGGGATCTCGTTCGACGTCGCCGAGGGCGGCGCGACCGCTCTGCTCGGCCGCAACGGGGTCGGCAAGACGACGACGCTGCGGGCGCTGATGGGGCTCGTCGACCGCCGGGGCCGGATCGAGCTCGCAGGCTCGGACATCACCTCGACGGCGACGTACAGGATCGTGCGGCGCGGCGTCGGCTACGTCCCCGAGGACCGCGACATCTTCTCGTCGCTGTCCGTCGAGGAGAACCTCAAGATCGCCGAGCGCGACGCCGAGCCGCGCTACGAGCTCGTCTTCGAGCTCTTCCCCGAGCTGAAGCAGCGGGCGCAGCAGCCCGCGGGGACACTCTCGGGCGGCCAGCAGCAGATGGTCGCGATCGCCCGTGCGCTCCTGAACGGGAACCGTGTCCTGCTGATCGACGAGCCCACCAAGGGACTGTCGCCGCTGCTCGTCACCGAGGTCGCGAATGTGCTGGCCCGCGCGGCGGAGCTGACCACCATCCTGCTCGTCGAGCAGAACCTCGGCGTCGTCCGGCGCGTCGCTCGTGACGCGATCGTCCTCGACACCGGCCGCGTCGTTCACATCGGCCCGGCCGACGCGTTGCTCGACGACAAGCCGATGGTGCATCGGTTGCTCGGAGTGGGGGCCGCGGAATGAGCACCTGGCTGCTGCTCACGATCACCGGGCTGGGCCTCGGCGCCATGTACTTCCTGATTGCCTCGGGGCTCTCGCTGATCTACGGGCTCATGGGCGTCCTCAACTTCGCCCACGGTCTCTTCCTCACCGTCGGCGCGTTCGCGCTCTGGTTCACCGAGTCGAAGCTCGGCGGCATCCCCGTCCTGCCGCGCTTCCTGCTCGCCGCTCTCGTTGCGCTCCTCGTGGGTGCAGTCGTCGCGGCGCTGGTGGAGCTCGTCTTCATACGGCCGCTCTATGGGCGGCACATCGAGCAGGTCCTCGTCACCGTCGGCCTCGCGCTCTCGGGGACCGCGCTGATCATCGCGATCTGGGGGAACGATGCGCGGCTGATCGCGAAGCCCGGCTGGACCGGCGAGACCACCGACCTCTTCGGCGCGCACGTGCCGAACGACCGCTGGCTCGAGATTCTTGCCGCGGTTCTTGTCCTCTTCGGCCTCGAGGCGTTCCTGCGGCGCACCCGCTACGGGCTGATCATCCGCGCGGGCGTCGAGAACCGCGCGATGGTGACCGCCCTCGGCATCGACGTCCGCAAGGCGTTCACGCTCGTCTTCGCGCTCGGCGGCGTGGCGGCGGCGCTCGCCGGCGTGCTCTCGGGCCTCTACTTCGGCGACGTCGACCCGAACCGCGGCACGTCGCTCGTGATCTTCGCCTTCATCGTCGTGGTCATCGGCGGTCTTGGGTCGCTTCGTGGCACCGCCGTCGCGGCGGTCGTCGTCGGCCTGATCCAGCAGTATGCGAACTACTACGCGTCGTCGGGGCTCGGCGACCTGAGCGTGGTGCTGCTCCTCGCGATCGTGCTGCTCGTCCGGCCGACCGGCTTCTCGAGGAGCTTCGCGTGAGGAAGTGGGGGGTTCCTCTCGCGATCTTCGTCGCGCTCGCCTTCGTGCCACGGCTGACCGTCGACATTCCCTACGTCTTCCAGCACTCGATCGACGCGCCCGGAACACTCCAGCTGCTCGCGCTCTGTCTCGTCTTCGGCGGCGTCGCGCTGACGTACGACCTCCTCTTCGGGTTCACCGGGCTGCTGTCGTTCGGGCACGCGCTCTACTTCGCCGTCGGTGTCTACCTCGTCGCGATCGCGATCACCAAGTGGCACTGGAGCTTCGCGACTGCGCTCGTCTTCACCGCCGTGATCGGGATCCTGCTGCCGCTCGTGCTCGGGTTCGTGTCGCTGCGCGTCGGGGGGATCGCATTCGCGATGGTCACGCTCGCGTTCGCGCAGGCGGGCTCCGTGCTCGTCTTCAAGAACCCGCACGGCTGGACCGGCGGCGAGGAGGGGCTCGGTGCCGACTACACGAAGCTTCCCGCGTGGACGATCGGGATCGTCAACACCAAGCACCTGTATTTGATCGCGCTCGCCTACGCCGCCGTCGTCTTCTTCGTCGTGCACTGGGCGATCGACTCGTCTCCCGGACACGTCTGGCAGGCGATCCGCGAGAACGAGCTGCGCGTGCAGGTGCTCGGGATGCGGCCGTACGGCTACAAGTTGATGTCGTTCGTGCTCGGCTCGTTCCTCGCCACCGCCGGCGGCGTCGTCTACCTGCTGCTGCTCGGGGGCGCGACACCCGAGGTGACCACCGCCAACTTCACGCTGACCATCCTGATCATGGTGGTGCTCGGCGGCAGCGGGACGCGCTGGGGCGCGATGCTCGGCGGGATCCTCTACACGTGGGCGAACCAGCGGCTGGCGGACGCCTCGTCGTCCCACGCCGTCTCGACCCTCCCGGGCGTCCTGCGCACGCCGCTGCAGCAGCCCCTGTTCGTGCTCGGCGTGCTCTTCATCCTCGTCGTCTTCTTCGTGCCGGGCGGGCTCGTGCGAATCCACCGCCTGCAGCGCCCGCGCACGCTCCACCGACTCCAGGAGGCACTGCAGCGATGAACATCGCATGGGGCTCGACCGGTGACGGAGCGCCGCTCCTGCTCATCCAGGGGCTGGGATACGGACGGTGGGGGTGGGAGCCGATCGTCCCGGGTCTCGCGGAGCGCTACCGGGTGCTCCGCTTCGACAACCGGGGGATCGGCGAGTCCGACAAGCCCGCCGGGCCGTACACCGCGGCCGAGATGGCGGCCGACGCGCTCCAGGTGCTGGACGAGGCGGGCGTCGAGCGCGCCCACGTCCTCGGGGCGAGCCTGGGCGGGATGATCGCGCAGGAGCTGGTGGCGGCCGAGCCCGCGCGGGTCGACAAGCTCATCCTCTGCTGCACCACCGCGGGCGGCCCCGACATGCCGCCGATGCCCGACGCGACGGTGAAGCTCTTCATTGAAGCGCCGACGCTCGACCCGCAGGTGGCGCTCCGGCGGTTCATCGAGAACGCGCTCGGCGAGTCGCCGCCGGCCGGGCTCGCGGACGAGCTCTTCGCGCTCCGCCTCCAGAACCCCCCCGATCCGGCCGGCTGGCAGGCGCAGGCGGCCGCGGGCACCACCTTCGCCGGAACAGCGATCGAGTCGATCGCCGCGCCGACGCTGGTCGTGCAGGGCACCGCGGACAACGTCGTCAACCCACTCAACGCGGAGGTGCTCGCCGCGCGCATCCCCGGTGCGCAGGTCGAGCTTCTCGGCGGCCTCGGTCACCTGTTCTTCTGGGAGCAGCCCGGCGAGTTCGTCAGGATCGTGTCGGAGTTCCTGGGCTGAGCATGCTGACGATCGACCGCATCATCCGCGACCGCGCCCGGATCACCCCGGATCGCGTTGCGATCGTGGAGGGCGAGCGGCGCTGGACCTACCGGGAGCTCGACCGCCGCTCCGACGAGATCGCCGCCTGCCTCGGTGCCGGGGACCGCGTCTCGACGCTCACCGGGAACTCGGGCGAGCATGTCGCCACGATGTTCGCCTGCGCGAAGGCGGGTGCGATCCTGCACCCGATCTCCTGGCGCCTCGCGCCCGCAGAGATCGCGTATCAGCTGGACGACGCAGACTCGACGCTGTTCCTCGTCGAAGACGTCTTCCACGAGCTGGGAGAGGCCGCGCTCGCGCTGGCCCACGTCGAGCCCCGTCGGAGCCTGGCAAGTAACAGTCTGTTACAAGCTCCGCCCGCCGACGACGATCCCCTGTTCCTGATCTACACCTCGGGCACGACCGGCAAGCCGAAGGGCGCGCTGCTCACGCACGCGAACTGCTTCTGGACGAACCTGTCGTTCGAGCTCGCGACGGGCCTCCGGCCCGACGACGTCATCCTGCAGGTGCTCCCGCAGTTCCATTGTGGTGGCTGGAACGTCCAGTCGATCCTCGCGTGGTGGAAGGGCGCCACGATCGTGCTCGAGCGCGGCTTCGAGGCGGCGCGCGCGCTCGAGTTGTTCGCGCAGCGCCGGGTCACGTCGATGATGGGCGTGCCGGCCAACTACCTCTTCATGGCGCAGGAGCCCGGTTTCGAGAGCGCCGACCTGTCGTCGCTGCGTCTTGCGGTCGTCGGCGGCGCCCCGATGCCCGAGGCCCTGCTCGACGTCTGGGCTGCACGAGGAGTCGAGATCGTCCAGGGCTACGGCCTGACCGAGGCGGCTCCGAACGTCTTGTGCCTGCCGCGAGAGGACGCGCGCCGAAAGGCGGGCTGGGCGGGCAAGCCGTATCCGTACGTCGAGTGCGAGCTGTCGGGCGAGGACGAGCTGCTCGTGCGCGGCCCGAACGTCTTCCCGGGCTACTGGCGCAATCCGGCCGCGACCGCGGCCGCCTTCCGGGACGGCTGGTTGCTGACGGGCGACGTCGCCGAGCGCGACGACGAGGGCCACTACCGTATCCGCGGGCGGCTCAAGGACATGGTCGTGTCGGGGGGCGAGAACGTGTACCCGGCGGAGATCGAGCACGTGCTGCACGAGCATCCCGCGGTCGCCGACGTCGCGGTCGTCGGCGTCCCCGACGAGCGTTGGGGAGAGGCGTGTGCCGCGTTCGTCGTGCTCACGGCACCCCTCACCGACGACGAGCTACGCGATTATTGCCGCGCACACCTCGCGCGGTTCAAGGTTCCGAAGTCGTTCCACGTCGTCGACGAGCTGCCGCGTAACTCGATGGGGAAGGTCATGAAGTCCGAGCTCGCCGTGAAAGTGCAGGCATGACGGAGGTCATCCGGAACGTCGAAGGGCGTCCGCTCTCGAAGCGCGGAATGGATACGCGGCGCCGCCTGCTGGACGCGGCGGAGAGCGTCTTCGGCGAGCTCGGCTACCACGACGCATCCGTCGTCAAGGTCGCAGAGGCCGCCGGGGTCGCGACGGGCACCTTCTATCTCTACTTCGACTCGAAGCGCGCGATCTTCGTCGAGCTGATGCGCGACCTGAACAGGCGGATCCGCCACGCGATGACGGAAGGCGCCGAGCGTGGACGCACGCGGCTCGAGTCCGAGCTGCTCGGCTTCGACGCGTACTTCCGGTTCACGTCGGAGCACCGGGCGCTCTACCGGATCATCCGCCAGTCGGAGTTCGTCGCGCCCGAGATGCTCCGTTACCACTACGACCGCGTCTCGGAAGGCTACGTCGCGGCGCTGACCAAGGCGATGGAAGCGGGTGAGATCGCGACGCTCGACCCGGAGGTCACGGCCTACGCGCTGATGGGGCTCGGCGAGCTCGTCGGCATGAAGTGGATCCTGTGGGGCGACGGCACCCCGCTTCCCCCGCACGTCTGGTCGGAGCTGGAGCGCATCATCCGCTCCATCCTTCAGCCAGATCACGCATGAGGCGCGTCGGGCTCGTTGCGACCGCTTCGTACCTGCCGGAGCGGTGGATGACCGCGGCCGAGATCGCGGACCGCTCGGGCATCCCCGAGCAGGTGCTCGTCGAGAAGTTCGGCATTCGCGGCAAGCACATCGCAGCCGCCGACGAGCACGTCAGCGACCTCTCGGTGCGCGCCGCCGAGCAGCTGCTGCAGGAGACGGGCTTGGATCCCGATCAGATCGACGTCGTCATGTACTACGGGTCGATGTGGCGTGACTACGCGATGTGGCAGGCGGCGCCGCACATCGCCTATCGGCTCGGTGCGAGACGCGCCTTCGCGGTCGAATACGACAACGTCTCGCACGGGACGCCGATCGCGCTTCGCTTGGCCCGCGATCTGCTGCGCGCCGAGCCCGAGCTGCGCTCGATCCTCATGGTTGCGGCCTGCCGCGAGTCGTACCTGCTCGACTACGAGAACGAGAACTCGCGGTTCATGTTCAACTTCGGTGACGGCGCTGTGGCCGGCCTGCTCGTCGGCGACCCCGACCGGAACGAGGTGCTGGGCTCGCACGCGATCACGAACGGCGCGTACTCGCTCCAGGTCAAGGTCGGGGGCGGAGGGTCCGTCGACCCGGACGGCTACCGCTTCCTCGACGTGCAGGACCCGGCAGAGATGAAGGGCGGCCTCGACCAGGAGTCGCTGCCGAACTTCCTCGCGGTCGCGCGCGGGGCGGTCGAGCGTTCGGGGCTCACGCTCGCCGACGTGTCGTTCGTCTGCCCCCTGCACACGAAGCGCTCGATGTTTCTCGCGTTGCTCGGCGCCCTGGGCGTGGGAGAAGATCGAGCGGTGTACCTCGACGACACCGGCCACATGAGCGGCGTCGACTCGCTCCTCGGCCTCGACCGCGCGATCCGCGACGGCCGGGTCGGCGACGGCGACGTGGCGCTGTTGCTCTCGGCCGGGACCGGATACACCTGGGCAGCCACCGTCGTACGAATTGGGGAGGTCGCATGAACGTCGGAGACACATTCGGCCCATCGAGCTGGGTCGAGATCACGCAGGAGAAGATCGACCTGTTCGCCGAGGCGACCGGGGACCATCAGTGGATCCACGTGGATCCCGAGCGGGCGAAGGACGGGCCGTTCGGCAGCACGATCGCCCACGGCTATCTGACGCTGTCGCTGATCCCGATGGCGTCGTTCGAGGTCGTGCCTTCGTCGGGCCGAATGGGGATCAACTACGGCGCGAACCGCGTGCGCTTCCCGGCCCCGGTGCCGGTCGGCTCGCGCGTGCGCACGCTCTTCGAGGTCGCGCAGGTCGAGGAGATCCAGGGCGGCAGCCAGGTGACGATGACGGCGACCATCGAGCGCGAGGGCGGCGACAAGCCCGTTTGCGTCGCGGAGATCATCTCGCGGCACTACGAGTGAGTCGTGGGCCGCGTTGCGCTCGTGACCGGCGCGGCGGGCGGCATCGGCTCGGCGATCGTCGAGCGTCTCGAACGCGACGGTTTCACCGTGCATGGGGTCGACGTCGACGACGCCGACCTGACGACGCGCGAGGGAAACCGGCAGGTCGTCACGGACGCGCTCGAGCGCCACGGGCGGCTCGACGCGATCGTTCCGAATGCCGGCTTCCAGCACGTCGCACCGGTGCGCGACTTCCCGGAGGAGCGGTGGGACGCATTGCTCGCGCTCCTCCTCACGTCGCCGTTTCTCCTCGCCAAGTACGCCTGGGACGCGCTCGCCGCCTCGGGCGACGGGCGGATCTGCGTCATCGCCTCGGCGCACGCGCTGCGCGCGTCGCCCGACAAGGCGGGGTACGTCGCCGCCAAGCACGGCGTGCTCGGGCTCGTCAAGACGCTTGCGCTCGAGGGGGCGGAGGCCGGCATCTCCGCGACGGCGGTCTGCCCGGCGTTCGTGCGCACGCCGCTCGCCGAGACGCAAGTCGAGGTGCGCGGGCTCGAGGCGGTGATCGAGCGCCACGCCGTCAAGCGGCTGCTCGAACCGGCGGAGGTGGCCGATGTCGTCGGTTTCCTGCTCGGGCCGGCGGGACGCGGGATCACCGGCGTGCCGGTGCCGATCGACCTGGGGTGGTCGGCCCGCTAGATCCATTCTCGGATCCATACGCGGGGGAAAGAGCGTGGTTTCCCGCCCACTTCTGGGCGACTTATGGTATTTTCGGATCCCAAATCAGCGAGAGAACCGGGAGGTTGAGACGTGAACCGTCAGGGTGGGATCCAGGAGCAGGCAGACCGGCTTGAAGAGCAGTGGGGCGAGGATGGGCGTTGGGCGGGGGTCGTGCGTCCGTATCGCGCGGAGGAGGTGGTGCGGCTGCGCGGTTCGGTGGTGCCGGAGTGCACGCTGGGCCGGCTGGGGGCGGAGCGGCTGTGGCGGCTCTTGACCGACGGCGGGTATGTGAATGCGCTCGGGGCGTTGACGGGCGGGCAGGCAGTGCAGATGGTGCGGGCGGGGTTGCGGGCGATCTATCTGTCCGGCTGGCAGGTGGCGGCGGATGCGAATCTTGCCGGGGCGACGTATCCGGATCAGAGCCTGTATCCGGTGAACTCGGTGCCGCAGCTCGTGCGGCGACTGAACGGCGCGCTCCTGCGGGCTGACCAGGTCGACTGGTCGGAGGGGCGGAACGGGACGGACTGGCTGGCGCCGATCGTGGCCGACGCCGAGGCAGGGTTCGGCGGCGCCCTGAACGCCTATGAGCTGATGCGGGCGATGATCGAGGCGGGGGCGGCGGGGGTGCATTTCGAGGATCAGCTGGCGGCGGAGAAGAAGTGCGGTCATCTGGGCGGCAAGGTGCTGGTGCCCACGTCGCAGTTCGTGCGGACGTTGACGGCAGCCAGGTTGGCGGCGGACGTGCTCGACGTGCCGACGGTGCTGGTCGCGCGCACGGATGCGTTGAGCGCGACGCTTCTGACCTCGGACGTCGACGACGACGACGCGCAGTTCGTCACGGGCGAGCGGACCGGCGAGGGGTTCTACCGGGTGCGGGACGGGTTGGAGGCCGCGATCGCGCGCTCGCTCGCCTATGCGCCGTATGCGGACGTGCTCTGGTTCGAGACGTCGACGCCGGATCTCGGCGAGGCGCGCGAGTTCGCGGAGGCGATCCACGAGCGGTTCCCGGGAAAGCTGCTCGCCTACAACTGCTCGCCGTCGTTCAACTGGCGGCGGGCGCTCTCGGACGAGGAGATCGCCGGCTTCCAGGAGCAGCTCGGCGAGTGGGGGTATCGCTTCCAATTCATCACGCTCGCGGGGTTCCACTCGCTCAACGCGGCGATGTTCGAGCTGGCGCGCGGCTACCGCGACCGCGGCATGGGCGCCTACGTGGAGTTGCAGGAGCGCGAGTTCGCCCTCGAGGCAGACGGGTACACGGCAACCCGCCACCAGCGCGAGGTCGGTGCGGGATACTTCGACCAGGTGATGCAGACGGTCTCCGGCGGCGAGAGCTCGACCCTGGCCCTGCACGGCTCGACCGAGGCAGCGCAATTCTCGTAGAGGGGGATGTGCTCTCGGCGGACGCGCTCGCGTTCGTCGACCGCCTGCATCGGGAGCTGAACCCGGAGCGTGAGCGGCTGCTCGCGCTCCGGGAGGCACGACGGGGGCAGATGGCGCGGTTCGTGCGGGCGCCGGAGCCGTTTGTGGTGGCACCGGCGCCCGCCGATCTACGCGACCGGCGGACGGAGATCACGGGCCCGGTCGACCGGAAGATGATGATCAACGCGCTGAACTCCGGCGCGAAGGTGTTCATGGCCGACTTCGAGGACGCGAACTCGCCGACCTGGGAGAACGTGCGCGACGGTCAGCGGAACGTCTACGACGCCGTGCGGCGGACGATCGAGCTCGACACACCCGAGAAGAGCTATCGCCTGAACGAGGAGATCGCGACGCTGATCGTCCGGGCGCGCGGCTGGCACATGGTCGAGCGGCATCACCTCGTCGACGGCGAGCCGGTGTCGGCGTCGCTCTTCGACTTCGGGCTGACCGTCTTCTTGAACGCCCGCGAGCAGCTCGAGCGCGGGAGCGGGCCGTACTTCTACCTGCCAAAGCTCGAGTCGCATGAGGAGGCGCGGTTGTGGGCGCGCGCGTTCGCGCTGGCCGAGGACGAGCTGGGATTGCCGCGCGGCACGGTCAAGTGCACGGTGCTGATCGAGACGATCCTGGCCGCCTTCGAGATGGACGCGATCCTCTACGAGCTGCGCGAGCATTCCTGCGCGTTGAATGCGGGTCGCTGGGACTACATCTTCAGCTGCATCAAGAAGATGGGCGCCGTCCTTCCCGATCGGGCGCAGGTGACGATGACGGTGCCGTTCATGCGCGCCTACACGGAGCTGCTCGTGAAGACCTGCCACGACCGGGAGGCGCACGCGATCGGGGGCATGGCGGCGTTCATCCCGTCGCGGCGCGACCCCGAGGTGAACGCGGTCGCGCTTGCGAAGGTGAGCGAGGACAAGCGGCGCGAGGCCGGCGCCGGGTTCGACGGCACCTGGGTCGCGCACCCCGACCTCGTGCCGACCGCGATCGCCGAGTTCGACGCCGTGCTCGGCGAGCGGCCGAACCAGGTCGAGCGGAAACGGCCCGACGTGCAGGTGAGCGAGGAGCAGCTCGTCGACTTCGACGTCCCGGGCGGCTCGATCACCGACGAAGGCCTGCGCGTCAATGTCAGCGTCGGCGTTCGCTACCTCGATGCGTGGCTGCAAGGCGTCGGCGCGGCGGCGATCGACAACCTGATGGAGGACGCTGCCACCGCCGAGATCTCCCGCGCCCAGGTCTGGTCGTGGGTGCAGGCGGGCCGCTTCGACGAGCGGCGGGTCCGCGACGAAATCGCCTCTGTCGACGCCTCCCAACGGGCAAAGGACGTCTTCGCGGACGTCGCGCTGTCAACCCCACTGAAGGACTTCCTCACGCTCTCCGCGTACGATCTCCTTCAGTGACCCTGGAGTCGACGAAGGCCGACGATATCGCCGTCCTGATCGAGGAGGCGATCGTCTCCGGCGAGCTCGCACCCGGATCGGTGCTGCGGCAGGAGCAGCTGTCCGAGCGCTTCGGCGTGTCACGGACACCGGTGCGAGAGGCGCTGCGCAAGCTCGCCGCGCTCGGGCTCGTCTCCTTCGAGCCGAACCGCGGCGTGCGCGTCCGGACGCTCTCGCACGAGGACCTGCGCGAGGCGTTCCTCGTGCGGGCCGAGCTCGAAGCGGTCGTGACCGGTGCCGCCTCCGCGCGAATCACCGCGGACGACCTCGTCGAGCTCGAGGAATGCGAGCAGCGGTTCGCCCGCTTGACACGGGAGCTGCGGTCGCACGAGCCGGGCGGGCAGCGACGGTCGCTGATGGCCGACTGGATGCATGCGAACCACGCGTTCCACGACGTGATCTACCGCGCCGCCGACATGCCGTACGTCGAGAGCGTCGCGAAGGCAGCGCGGCGCACGCTGTCCGGCCCCGCCGTCTGGGCGCCCGTCGACGACGAGCTCGACGCGCTCTACCTCCGGAACCAGGCGGAGCATCGGGCGATCCGCGTCGCGCTCGCCGCACGCTCGGCGGGCGGGGCGCGCGAGCTCGCCCGCGAGCACGTCATGCACTCGTTCGAGCTCTTGACGACCATCCTCGAGCACGTCGGCGCGGGCCTCGCGACCCGTCGCCGCTGAAGCAGAGCTCAGGCGCAGAGCGCGAGCAGGGCGTCCCACTCCTCGTCGACGCTGCGCTGCACGTAGGCGACGAGGTCGGCGTTCTCCGGCTCGAACAGGTGGGCGAAGCGCTTCTGCCCAGTCAGCCACTCGGTGACAGGGATGCGCTCGTGCGGCTCGTAGGTCAGGTGGTAGCGGCCGTCGACGACCTCGTAGAGCGGCCAGAACCCGCTCTCGACCGCTGCGTCGAGCAGGCGCTTGAACTCGCGCGGCTCGTGGCCCCAGCCGACGGGGCAGTCGGAGAGGACGTTCAGGAATGCCGGTCCGTACGCCTCGCCCGCGCGCTTCGCCTTCAGCGAGAGGTCGTGCCAGTGGCTCGCGATGCCCTGCGCGACGTACGGGACATGGTGTGCGATCGCAATCGCCGTCATGTCCTTGCGCTGCTGCATCTTCCCGAGGCCGACCGAGCCCGAGGGCGATGTGGTCGTCGACGCGCCGAACGGCGTCGCGCCGGAGCGCTGGACGCCGGTGTTCATGTACGCCTCGTTGTCGTAGCAGCAGAAGACGAAACGGTGCCCGCGCTCGAGCGCGCCCGAGAGGGCCTGCAGGCCGATGTCGTAGGTGCCGCCGTCGCCGGCGAACGCGACGAAGGTGATCTCGTCGTCGAGCGCGCGCCGCTTGTGGAGCGCGCGGTACGCGGCCTCGACGCCGCTCGCCACCGCCGCAGCGTTCTCGAATGCGACGTGCATCCACGGCACGTTCCACGCCGTCGCCGGGAAGCGCGTCGTCGCCACCTCGAGGCAGCCGGTGGCGTTGACGACCACCTTGCGGCCCGGGATCGAGTTCAGCACCGTGCGGACGACGATCGGGATGCCGCATCCCTGGCAGAGCGAATGGCCGCCGGCGAGCGGCGGGACGCCGCACTCGTTCTCGACCAGCGTCTTCAGACGAGACATTGCGCGCTCCTCAGCCCGACGTAGCGGTCGGCAGCGCCGTTGATCACGTCGTGCACGCCGTCCAGATGCAGCTCACGACCGCCGAGCCCGTAGACGTGGCCGCGGATCGCGGAGCCGCTGCCGTACAGCGTGGCCGCGACCTCGGCGTAGAGCGGCCCGCGTGAGCCTGGCGACGCGGCGCGGTCGAGGACGATCACCTCGTCGACCCCGGCGAGCAGCTCGCGCACGGCGTCCTCCGGGAACGGGCGGAACGAGCAGATTCGCAACAGCCCGACGCCGACGTGCTCGTCGACCGCGTCCTTCACCGTGCCGGCGGTCGAGCCGAGGCAGACGACTGCGGTGTGGGCTCCGTCGAGCCGGTACGGGTCGAGCGCGCCGAACGGGCGGTGCGTCACCTGAGCAAGCTCGGCGCCGAGCTCGTCGATCGCGGGCAGCGCGTGCTCCATGGCGATGTCCTGCTGATGGCGCAGCTCGTAGTAGTAGTCGGGCATCGCGAACGGCCCCTGCGTCGTCGGGTGCGCGGTGTCGAGCAGCGGGAAGGGGATCGAGTAGTCGCCGATGAACCGTCGCACCGCCTCGTCGTCGAGCAGTTCGACCGGCTCGGCGGAGTGGGTGATCGTGAAGCCGTCCTGGCAGACGAGCACGGGCAGCAACACGTCCCCGCGCTCGGCGAGGCGAGGCGCCAGCACCATCGCGTCGTAGGCCTCCTGCGCATTCTCGACGAACAGCTGGATCACGCCCGAATCGCGGATCAGCATCGAGTCGGAGTGGTCGCAGTGGATGTTGATCGGCCCGGAGAGAGCGCGGTTCCCGACCGCCATCACGATCGGCGCACGCATCGAGGCGGCGATGTAGACGACCTCCGCCATCAGCGCGAGGCCCTGCGAGCTCGTTGCGGTGATCGTGCGGGCGCCGGCGAGCGCCGCCCCGATGGCCGCGCTCATCGCCGAGTGCTCGGACTCGACGTTGACGATCTCGGTGTGTGCGTTCCCGTTCGCGACGAGCTTCGCGAACACCTGGATGATCGGCGTCTGCGGCGTGATCGGGTACACCGGCACGACGTCCGGGTCGATCTGGCGCATCGCGTGCGCGACCGCCTCGCCGCCGGTCAGAAGCCGTCTCTTCACTCCGCGACCATCTCGATCGCCCCGGTGGGGCAGACGAC
The DNA here is from genome assembly GCA_963840365.1 of uncultured Thermoleophilia bacterium. Classification (GTDB taxonomy): domain Bacteria; phylum Actinomycetota; class Thermoleophilia; order Gaiellales; family Gaiellaceae; genus PALSA-600. Next base: position 124,375 of record CAWIYQ010000003.1, read on the forward strand.
GGAGCAGAGCTCACAGCCCTTGCAGCACGTCGAGGTCGAAGCCCGCGAAATGAGTCCCGTCGAGGACGATCGCCGAGTCGGGGCAGTAGAGCCAGCAGAGCAGGCAGTCGACGCACTTCGCAAGCTCGACCTCCGGCTTCGACCCGGTGCGCCAGCCGCCGGTGCGCAGCCGGTCATCCTCGACGCGCACGACGACGCCGCCGGGCCGGAGCTCTTCGGACAGCTTCAGGCCACGCATGCGTGACCTTCCTCGATCGCGGCGCGCAGCGCGGCATGGTCGGCCTTGCGGCCGAGTAGCGCTGCGGCAGCGTCGACGAGAACGTCGACCTGCGGCTCACCGAGCGCCGCGGCAACCGCGCCTAGCATCGCCACGTTGACGTTCTCCGTGACCGGCACGCACGCAACTCGACGCCCGGAGAGCTCGGGCGGAGTCTCGACTGCGTTGATGATCACGAGCCCGTCCTCCGCCAGTCCTTCGGTCACGTTGGCCTCGTGGACGAGTGAAGAGTCGAGGACGACGACGACGTCGGGTGAGGTGACGGAGTCGTGGCGGCGGATCGCCTTGTCGTCGATCCGCGTGTAGGCGCGCATGGGTGCGCCGCGGCGCTCGGGGCCGTACTCGGGAAAGGCTTGCACGCTCTTGCCGGCCCGCAGCATCCCCTCGGCGAGGAGCTGGGCCGCCGTCTTGGCGCCCTGGCCCGCGCGCGCGTGCCAGCGGACCTCGATCACGAGAGCTCCTCGTGGACGGCGTGCGCGACGCGCTTCGCGACGCGCACCGCCTCGACGACGGTTGCGCCGCCGTTGACGGCGTCTCCGGCGGAGTAGACGTGGGGGACGGTGGTGCGGCCGTCGGGGTCGATCAGGATCCTGCCGCCGTCGCGCTCGAGGCCGGGCAGGAGCTCGAGGAAGGCGTCGCGCGGCCGCTGGCCGATCGCCTTGACGACGGTGTCGGCGAGCAGCACGAACTCGCTGCCGGGCAGCTCGACGGGGCGCCTGCGGCCGCTCGCATCGGACGGCCCGAGCTCCATCCGGAGCGCCTCGACCGCGTGCACGTGGCCGTCGCCGAGGAAGCGCACGGGGGCGGCGAGCCATTCGAAGGAGATGCCTTCGCGGCGTGCGAGCTCGACCTCGTGCCGGTAGGCGGGCATTTCTGCCTCGGTGCGGCGGTAGAGCATCGTCACGGTCCCGGCGCCGAGCCGCTTCAGCTCGATTGCGCAGTCGATCGCCGTGTTGCCGCCGCCGACCACGATCGCGCTCTGGCCCGGCTCGATCTCGCCGCCGGTCTTCAGCGCGGCGATGAACTCGAGCGAGTCCCAGACGCCCTCGAGCTCGTCGCCCGGATACGGCACGTCGCTGTCGCCGCCCATCCCGATCGCGAGCACGATCGCGTCCGACGAGTCGCGGAGCTCGTCGAGGAGCGTCGCGTCGACGGTCGTCGAGAGCCGGAGCTTCACGCCGAGCCCCCCGAGCATGCGTACCTCGTCGGGGAGCGGCTCGCTCTGCTGGCGGTACGGCGCGATCCCGTAGCGGACGAGGCCGCCTGGCTCGTCGTGCATGTCGTGGATCGTGACCTCGTGACCCAGGACGGCGAGCTCACCGGCGGCGGCGAGCCCGGCGGGCCCCGCGCCGATCACCGCGACCCGGCGCCCCGAGGGGGCGGGGCGCCGGCGCGGTGAAAGCACGTGGAGGAACGCCCAGTCGGTCGCGTACCGCTGCAGCCGGCCGATCGCGATCGCGTCTCGGTCCTCGTGCAGGAGGACGCATTCCCGTGCGCACAGCTCCTCGACCGGGCAGACGCGCGCACAGGTTCCGCCGAGGACGTTCGCGGCGAAGATGGTTCGCGCGGCCCTGCCGGGGTCGCCTGCGGCGATGGCCGCGACGAAGGAGGGGACGTCGACGTCGGCTGGGCAACCCGCCACGCACGGCGCCCCGGCAGGGCCGCCACACTCGAGGCACCGATCCGCCTCGAGCACTGCCTCGGCTTCGGAGAGCGGAGCGCAGAAGCTCCTCGAAGACTGCACCCATGACCCGAGCATCGACGCCCCCGCAGGAGGCCGCGTCGGGCTTTCCACGTATCCGGCCTGCGCGGTTTCGGCATACTGGGAGCCATAGTCGCTGTGTAGCCCCCACCGGTCCTTAGGATGGCGCTCCGGATGAGCGCCGAGCCGAGCATGCAGCCACGGTACGAGCCCCACGGCGTCGAGGAACGCTGGCAGCGCATCTGGGAGGACGAGGGCCTCTACGCGGCCGATCCCGACCCGGGGCGCACGCCGTACGTCGACGCGCACCCGCCGCCCAACGTCACCGGCGAGCTGCACACCGGGCACGCGCTCCAGCTCGCGATCGGCGACACGGTCATCCGTCTGAAGCGGATGCAGGGCTTCAACGCGCTCTTCCAGCCCGGCTACGACCACGCCGGCATCTCGACCCAGAACGTCGTCGAGAAGGTGCTGCTCGAGGAGGGGACGTCACGGCAGGAGCTTGGCCGCGAGGCGTTCGAGGAGCGCGTGTGGGCGTGGCTCCACGAGTACGGCGGGAAGATCCTGCACCAGTTCCGGCGCATGGGCGCGTCGCTCGACTACCGGCGGACACGCTTCACGATGGACGAGCAGTACGTGCGCGCCGTGATGCGCTTCTTCGTGCATCTGCATCGTCGCGGCTGGATCTATCGCGCCAACCGCATCATCAACTGGTGCCCGTACCACGAGACGTCCCTCTCCGATCTGGAGCTCGAGCACGAGGACGCCGACGACACGCTGTCGACGATCCGCTATCCACTCGCAGACGGCGACGGGTACATCGCAGTCGCGACCGTGCGGCCGGCGACGATCCCGGCCGACGTCGCCGTCGCCGTGCATCCGGACGACGAGCGCTACCGGCACCTCGTCGGCCGCGAGGTGATCGTGCCGTGGACGGAGCGGCGCGTGCCGGTGATCGCCGACGAGCGCGTCGAGCGCGAGTTCGGCACCGGGGCGCTGAAGATCACCCCGGCGCACGACCCGACCGACTTCGAGATCGGCCGCGACCACGGCCTCCCCGAGCCGAGCTGCATCGGCCCCGACGGGCTCGTCACCGCCGAAGGGCTCGAGGGCCTGACGCAGGAGGCGGCGTCGCAACGCATCCTCGACTGGTGCAAGGAGCGGGGGCTGCTCGAGAAGCGCGAGCACTACCGCCACAGCGTCGCGTTCTGCGAGCGCTGCCACTCGCGCATCGAGCCCCGCATCTCGTTGCAGTGGTGGTGCTCGATGGGCGAGATCAAGCAGCGCCCGCTCGAGGCGCTGCGGGCGCGCGAGGTCCGGTTCCATCCAGAGAGCCAGCACCGCTTCGCGATCGACTCGCTCGAGAACGCCCCGGACTGGTGCATCTCCCGGCAGATCTGGTGGGGGCATCAGATCCCCGCCTGGTACTGCCCCGACGGGCACGTGACGGTCGAGGAGACGGAGCCCGACGCGTGCGCCGAGTGCGGCTCGAGCGAGCTGACGCGCGAGACCGACGTGCTCGACACGTGGTTCAGCTCCGCGCTCTGGCCGTTCGCCACGCTCGGCTGGCCCGACGAGACCGACGACCTGGCGTACTTCTACCCGGGCGACTTGCAGACGACGGCGCGCGAGATCATCCGCCTCTGGGAGAACCGCATGATCTTCTCCGGGCTCGAGCTGCTCGGCGAGGTGCCGTTCACCGACGTGATCATCCACTCGACGGTGCTCGCGCCCGACGGCCGGCGGATGTCGAAGTCGCTCGGCACCGGGATCGACCCGCTCGAGCTCATCGACCGGTACGGGACGGATGCGACGCGCTACGGCCTGATGAAGAACTCGCTCACACAGGACGTGCGCTTCTCGTACTCGGCGATCGAGGAGGGCGGCAAGCTCGCGAACAAGCTGTGGAACGCGGCGCGGCTGATCGTCACGAGCTGCGAGGGCGCTGCGCCCGCCGAGCGCCCGGCGTCGCTCGAGGAGCGGTGGATCCTGGCGCGGCTGTCGCAGTCGCAGCGGCGCGTCGAGCAGCTGCTCGCCGAGTTCGACTTCGCGCACACGATGGACGAGCTCTACCACCTCACCTTCGACGACTTCTGCGACTGGTACCTCGAGGCCGTGAAGGGGCGCCTGTACGACGGCGACGCCGACGCGCGCGCGACCGCGACGGCGGCGCTCGAGCGGCTGCTGAAGCTGCTGCACCCGGCGCTGCCGCACGTCACCGAGGAGATCTGGTCGTTCCTGCCGAGCCGGCCGTCGCGGCTGATCGTCGCGGGGTGGCCCGAGGCGGGCGACGATGAGGCGGCCGGCGTGCTCGAGGCCGTGCAGAGCGCCGCCCAGGTCTTCCGGCGCTCCGGCGTCGTGCCGCCGCTCGAGGGCGACGAGAAGCGGATCTTCGACGCGGTAGTGAAGCCCGAGCGTGCTCCCGCGCGGCAGGACGGCGACGCCGAGGGCGAGCGCGCACGGCTGCGCGGCGAGGTGGCGCGGTCGGAGAAGATGCTCGCCAACGAGCGTTTCGTGGCGAACGCCCCCGCCGAGGTGGTCGCGGCCGAGCGCGAGAAGCTCGAGCGCTACCGGCGCGAGCTCGATGCGATCGGCGGCTAGCGCCTCCGGGCCGTTGCACTTCCGTGACGGTGGCTGGCACCGGGCGGGCTCGCGCGCAACCCTCCGAGCTCCGGGGAAGGACGCCGGCTGTGGAGCGGACGTGACAGTCTCGTGACGGTGGCTGGCACCGGGGTGGCGTGGCTCGAGACGCTGTCTCCGTGGCCGGTCGACGGGTTCGGGACCGAGCGGATGCGCGAGCTGCTTCACCGGCTCGGCGACCCGCAGCGCTCCTTCGAGGCGGTGCACGTCGTCGGGACGAAGGGCAAGTCGACGGCTGCGCGGCGCATCGCGGCGACGATCGGCGGCCGCGCGTACACCTCACCGCACGTCGCCGGCTGGCACGAGCGGCTGCAGACCGACCCCGCCGGCTTCGAGCGTGCCCTCGAGCGCGTCCGTGCCGACGCCGAGGCGGTCGGCGCGACGCAGTTCGAGGTGCTGACCGCCGCCGCGTTCGCCGACTTCGCCGCGGCAGGGCTCGAACGGGTCGCCGTCGAGGCGGGGCTCGGCGGCCGGCACGACGCGACGAACGTGATCGACGCTCCCGTCGTCCTGCTCACGAACGTCGGGCTCGAGCACACGGACGTCCTCGGCGGGACGCGCGAGCTGATCGCCGCCGAGAAGCTCGCGGTCGCCGGCCCGCAGGCGACCGTCGTCCTGCCCGACGGGGAGTTCGCCCACCTCGTCCCGGGCCGCGGGGTGGTGATCGGCGGCGCCCGCGAGGCCGCCTCCGCGCTCCTCGGCCGCGACGTCGAGCTCGCCGAGGCGAGCCTCCCCGGGCGCCTCGAGCTGCGCGGCGACGAGGTGCGCGACGGAGCGCACACGCCGGAGGCGGCCGACTGGCTGCTCGAGCGGCTTCCCGACCCCGGCGGCTACGTCGTCGTCTGCTCGCTGCTCGCCGACAAGGACGCCGACGGCATCCTCGAGCGGCTCGCGCGGGCGGGGCGCACGCTCGTCGCGACGAGCTCCTCGAACCCCCGCGCGCTCCCGGCTGCGGCCGTCGCCGCCCGTGCGGAGCGCTGGTTCGAGGTCGTCGAGATCGTCGACGACCCCCACGAGGCGCTCGCCCGCGCGCGCGCGCTCGGGGGCCGGCGACTCGTCACCGGGTCGCTCTACCTGCTTGCCGACGTCTCCGACGTCAAGTGAAATGCCTACCATGAGCCGGTCCCGTGAACGGATCTCCGTCACGCTCTTTGCGCTCTTCCTGCTCGCACTTTTCGTCGCGGTGGCGTTTGCCGTGGGGTACGGCGTAGGAAGAATGCTGCTGTGATCGCGGCCTCGTTCTCGAACGTCCACGACTTCTTCCACTCGTCGACGTGGTACGTGATCCGCAACCTGATCGTCTTCTTCGTGGTCGTCTTCTGGGTGGCGACGATCTACTGGGTGTACAAGGACGCCCGCCGGCGGATCAGCGACGCGTTGATCGTGGCGCTCTCGGTTGTCGTCGCGATCGTCCCGTTCATCGGGCCGCTCGTCTACATGCTGTTCCGGCCGCCCGAGTACCTCGACGACGTGCGTGAGCGCGAGCTCGAGATCCAGGCGATCGAGCGGCGGCTCGGCGGTCGCGACCTCCGCTGCCCGGTCTGCCGCGCCGAGATCGAGGACGACTTCCTCGTCTGCCCCGTCTGCACGACGGAGCTGCGTCAGTCGTGTACCGGCTGCGAGCGCCCGCTCGAGCCCAGCTGGCAGATCTGCCCGTACTGCAGGACGCCGGTGCCTGCGGGCACCGTCGCGATCACGAGCGCGAAGCGCCCGCCGATGGCGCGTCGGCGACGGTCCGGGTAACCTGCCCGGCCGCATGGCCGTCGAGCGCACGCTGATCCTCGCCAAGCCGGACGCCGTCGAGCGCAACCTCGCCGGCGAGATCCTCGCGCGCTTCGAGCGCCGCGGCCTGAAGCTGCGCGCCGCCCGCCTCGTCGTTGCGACCCGCGAGCTCGGCGAGACCCACTACGCCGAGCACCGCGAGAAGCCGTTCTTCGGCGAGCTCGTCGACTTCATCACCTCGGGGCCGACGCTGGCGTTCGTGCTCGAGGGCGAAGGTGCGATCGCGACCTGCCGCAAGACGATCGGGGCGACGAATCCCGCCGACGCCGATCCGGGGAGCCTGCGCGGCGAGTTCGCGCTCGCGATGCCGAACAATCTCGTGCACGGCTCCGACTCGCCCGAGTCGGCCGAGCGCGAGATCGGGATCTGGTTCCCCGATGGGCTCGCCTAGCGACCAGGCAGCCTCCGACGCTGCGCGCAACGCAGCGCTCTGGACGCAGTCGAACGCCGAGTACACGGACGCGAACGCCGAGGTCAACTGGGCGCTCGACGAGATCTCGTGGGGCATCTGGGGAATCGACGAGTCCGAGCTGAACGTGCTCGGCGACGTCGCCGGGCTCGACGTCGTCGAGCTGGGCTGCGGCACCGCGTACTTCTCGGCCTGGCTCGCGAAGCTCGGCGCGCGGCCCGTCGGCGTCGACATCACGCCTGCCCAGCTCGACACGGCGCGGCGGATGATGGCGAGGACGGGGATCGAGTTCCCGCTCATCGAGGCCGACGCGGCCGTGACCGGGCTCCCGGACGCGAGCTTCGACCTCGCGCTCTCGGAGTACGGCGCGTCGATCTGGGTCGACCCGTACCGCTGGATCCCGGAGGCGGCGCGCCTGCTCCGGCCCGGGCGGCCGGCTCGTCTTCCTGCGCAACTCGACGCTCGTCATCCTCTGCAGCGACGACGAGGTGCCCGCGAAGGAGCACCTCGTCCACCCGCAGTTCGGCATGCGGCGCTTCGAGTGGCCCGACGGCGGCGTCGAGTTCCACCTCGCCCACGGCGAGTGGATCGACCTGCTGCGCGCGAACGGCTTCGAGATCGAGCGGCTCGTCGAGATCCAGGCGCCCGCAGACGCGGTGACGCACGAGCACTACTCCTACGTGACCGCCGACTGGGCCCGCAAGTGGCCCTGCGAGGAGATCTGGGTCGCACGGCTGCCGTGACCCGCTAGTCCTCGCGTCGACCTCGCCGCAGCGGCGCGCGATCCTCGAGCAGCTGCGCATCCCGTTCGAGGTCGTCGCGCCGGGCTTCGAGGAGGTCGACGGCACCTCGCCGCTCGAGCACGCCGCCGGCAAGGCGCGCTCGGTCGACGGCGGCGACCGGCCGGTGCTCGGCGTCGACACCGAGGTGCTGTTCGGCGGCGAGCTGCTCGGCAAGCCCGCCGACGCGACCGAGGCCGAGGCGATGCTCGAGGCGCTCTCCGGCCGGACGCACGAGGTCGTCTCCGGCGCTCTGCCTGCGCACGCGCGGCGTGGGAGGAGCTGCACACCGAGTCGACGCTCGTCACGTTCCGCGCGCTGACCCCGCGCGACCTCGCCCACTACGTCGCGGCGGGCGAGTGGGAGGGACGGGCCGGCGCCTATGCGATCCAGGGGCTCGGCGCGAGCCTCGTCGAACGGCATCGACGGCGACTTCCTGAACGTCGTCGGGCTGCCCGGGGCGCTGCTCGTCGCGGCTGCTCGCGACGCGGTTCCCGGGCGCGTACGGCTTCGGCTGAGCGCCCAGGAGCTAGAGTGGCCGCCGCATGGGCGTCTTCAACTACCTGACCGGCTTCGGCGGCCGCGACATGGCGGTCGACCTCGGCACCGCGAACACGCTCGTGTACGTGCGCGGCCGCGGGATCGTGCTCTCGCGAGCCGTCGGTCGTCGCGATCGACCAGCGCTCCGGCGAGGTGCACGCGGTCGGGCTCGAGGCGAAGCGCATGCTCGGGCGCACGCCGGGAACGATCAGCGCGATTCGCCCTCTGAAGGACGGTGTGATCGCCGACTTCGACGTCACCGAGCAGATGCTCCGGCACTTCATCCAGAAGGTGCACCAGCATCGCTTCGCGCATCCGCGCGTCGTCGTCTGCGTGCCCTCGGGCGTCACCGGCGTCGAGAAGCGGGCGGTCGAGGAGGCGACGCTCTCGGCCGGCGCGCGGAAGGCCTACCTGATCGAGGAGCCGATGGCCGCCGCGATCGGCGCCGGGCTTCCGGTCGCGGAGCCGACCGGGAACATGATCGTCGACATCGGCGGCGGCACGACCGAGGTCGCCGTCATCTCGCTGGGCGGGATCGTCGTCTCGCAGTCGCTGCGCGTCGGCGGCGACGAGATGGACGAGGCGATCATCAATCACATCAAGCGCGAGTACAAGCTGCTGATCGGGCAGCAGACGGCGGAGGAGATCAAGCTCGAGGTCGGCTCTGCGCACGCGATGAAGGAAGAGGTGCAGGCGGAGGTGCGCGGGCGCGACATGCTGACCGGCCTCCCGAAGACCGTGATCCTCTCGAGCGAAGAGGTACGGCATGCGCTCGAGGAGCCGGTCAACCAGATCATCGACGCGATCAAGTCGACGCTCGACAAGACGCCGCCCGAGCTTGCGGCCGACATCATGGACCGCGGCATCGTCCTGGCCGGCGGCGGCGCGCTGCTGCAGGGCCTCGACGAGCGTCTCCGCCGCGAGACGCACATGCCGGTGCACCTCGCCGAGTCTCCTCTCACCTGCGTCGCCGTGGGCTCCGGGCGGAGCCTCGAGGAGTTCGACGCGATCCACCGCAGCTCGCGCCCGCGCTCCCGGAACGGCCGCAGCCGGTAGCCGCGATGCGCGTCGAGAAGATCGACGCGCGCGAGGCGCCGCTCGATCTGCTTCGCGCGCTGCATTCCTGCGACGTCGCGGCGTCCGCCGAGCTGCTCCCCGGCGAGCCCGCGGTCCCGTTCGAGCAGTTCGCCGGCTACCTCCGTCACCCGGGCGACGGCGTCCGGCATCACTGGCTCGTCCGCGAGGCCGACGGTGTCGCGGGCGCCGCGAGCGCTCGCGGTGTTCGGGCCGAGCTTCGCGTTCGTGGATCTGAAGGTGCACCCGGCGAGCCGCCGCCGCGGCATCGGCTCGGCGCTCCTCGCCGAGCTGGTCGCGACCGCGAGGGACGGCGGCGTCCAGTCGGTGTTCGGCCACCACGTGACGCCTGCCGGCGCGGCGTTCGCCGCCCACGCGGGTGCGCGCGACGATCAGCGCGACATCCGCTCGCGCCTCGACCTACCCACGGCCGAGCTGCCGTCGCCCCGCGTGCCGGACGGGGTGGAGCTCGTCTCGTGGATCGGGCTCACTCCGGCGGAGCTCCTCGAGACGCACGTCGCCGCCCGGCAGTCGATGCGGGATGCGCCTCTGCCCGAGGGCATCGGTGACCCCGGCTACTCGATCGAGCAGCACCGCGCGATGGAGGACGCAAGCGTCGCGCGCGGCCGCCCGCCGCGGGTCACGGTCGCGCTGGAGGACGGGGAGATCGTCGCCTTCACCGATCTCCGTGTCTCCGCGCCGCCGTCGCCGGTCGCGCTGACCGACGACACCGCCACGGTCCCGCGGGCCCGGCGGCGCGGCCTCGCGACCGCCGTGAAGCTGGAGGCGCTGCGCCGCCTCCGCGCCGAGCGGTCGGACGTCGAGCTCGTGATCACGTTCAACGCCGAGCAGAACACGGCCATGCGGACGGTCAACACGAAGCTCGGCTTCGTCCCCACGACGACGTTCACGAGCACGGTGCTCGAGCTCTGATCGAGACCGCACGACTCGAGCTGCGCCGCTTCCGCGAGGACGATCGGGGCACGGTTGCCCGCTGGAACGCGGATCCGCTCTTCACGCGGCATCTGGCCGGCGTGCAGTCGCGCGAGCAGTCGGACGCCGCCTTCGACCGGTGGCAGCGCCACTGGGAGGAGCGCGGGTTCGGGTTGCTGGCGGTCGAGTGGCGGGAGACAGGCGAGCTGATCGGCCGCGCCGGGCCGCAGTTCCACGCCTACTGGCCCCACGATCCCGAGATCGGCTGGGCGGTCGATCCGGCCTGGTGGGGGCGCGGAATCGCGACCGAGGCGGGCGAGGCGGCGGTCGGCTGGGCGTTCGGCGTGCTCGACTTCGACCGCGTCGTCTCGATCACCACGGAGGCGAATCTTGCCTCGAGGCGCGTGATGGAGAAGCTCGGCTTCCACCTCCATGAGCAGGTGCCGAGCGAATGGGGGCCGCTCTGGATCCACGCGCTTTGCAGGCCCTGCCGCCGCCCCGGCTAGACTGGGCGGGCCTGTGCCTCGCAACCGGACCGTCCGCCTCGCGGTCCTGGGCTCATCCGTCCAGCGGACCGCCGCATCCGGCTACCCATCGAATCGCTCCAGCGCCCTGAAGCGCAGGATCGTCGTCGGCGGGTTGGTCGTGCTTTCGCTCGTCCTGATCACGATCTCTTTCCGCTCGTCGGCGCTCGACGGCGTGGAGAGCACCGCCGCGACGGCGCTCCGGCCGTTCGAGGTGGCCGCCGACCGTGTGTCGGCGCCGTTCCGTGACGCCGTCGACTGGTTCCACGGCCTCACGAACGCCCGCTCCGAGAACGACCGGCTCAAGGCCGAGAACGCACGGCTTCGGCATCAGCTCGTCCTCGACCAGTCGGCGGTGTACCAGATCGTCCAGCTTCAGAAGCTCCTCGACTACCACGGGCCGCCGGGAATCGCGGCCTTCGACCGCGTCAACGCCGAGGTGATGGCCAACCCCCAGAGCCCGATCGACCAGAGCGTGTCGATCGCCGCCGGGTCGGCGCAGAGGCTTGCGGTGAACGACGTCGTGATCGCCCCCGGCGACGGCGGAGTCGGCGGCCTCGTCGGCACGGTCACGCGGGTGTGGGCGCACCAGGCCCGTGTCACGCTGCTGACGGACAGCTCGAGCCACGTGTCGGCGGCCGATCTCACCTCGCCGAGCGCGCTCGGGATCGTCTCGAGCGGCGACAGCGGCAACGTGCTGATCTTCGACCGCGTCTCGAAGACCAAGCGTGTCGAACGCGGCGACACGATCATCACGTCCGGCACGATCGGGAAGGGGGCGCTGCCCTCGCTCTACCCGAAGGGGATCGTGATCGGGACCGTCTCCTACCAGTCGGAGAGCGACGCGAACGCGTTCCAGACGATCCAGGTGCAGCCGCTCGTCGACTTCTCGTCCGTGCGCTCCGTGATCGTGCTCGTTCCCAAAGACAAGGGCTGATGGACGGCGTCAAGGCCGCACTGGTGCTCTTCGTCGCTGCGCTCCTGCAGCTCGTCGTCCTCACCCAGTACGTCACCTTCCGCTCCGGCAGCCTCGTCCTCGTCACGCTGCTCTCGATCGCGCTCCTCCGCGGCTCCGTGTTCGGCGCACTCTGCGGCTTCTTCACCGGCCTGCTGATCGACACGGCGACGCTCGGCACGCTCGGCGTCACGTCGTTGCTGCTGACGGTCGGCGGGTTCTGGATCGGGCGCTACGGCGAGACGACCGCGCGCGACCGGTTCCACGCACCCTTCCTCTCGGTCGCGGTCGTGACGGTCCTGTACGCATTCGGGAACCTTGCCCTGCGGTTCGTGCTCGGCGAGCCGGCGCCGGCGCGACTCGTCGTGCACGGGCTCTGGTCGGGCCTGCTCGTGAACCTGATCCTGACGCTGCCCGTCTATGCCCTCGTGCGGCGTCTCTTCCCGCCGGGCGAGATCGGCGACCGGGTGCGCGAGGTGCGGCTCCTTGGCTAGCAGCAGCCGCCGCTTCCTACCGGGCGACCCGCGCGTCGAGGAGCCGTACCGGCTGACGCCGCAGCTCGCGATGCGCGTCGCGATCCTCGCCTTCCTCGCGCTCGGTGTCTTCGCCGTCCTCTTCCTGCGGCTCTGGGCGCTGCAGGTGCTGTCGAGCGACCGCTATCTCGCCGTCGCCGACGACAATCGCGTCCGCACGATCCGCATCGACGCACCACGCGGTCCAATTCTGGACAGAACAGGGAAGGTGATCGTCGGCAACGTCGCCGGCACGCGCGTCGAGCTGTGGCCGGCCGACCTGCCGAAGACGTGGCCCGCCGAGCGCAAGGAGCTGCGCGCCCTCTCGCAGGTGACGGGTGTCAGCGTTCCGCAGATGCTCGCCCGGATGAAGAAGACGAAGAACGACTCGCTCACACCGGTCGTCATCCAGCGTGGGATCAAGCGCGACCAGGTCTTCTATCTCGAGGAGCACGCGGACGACTTCCCGGGTGTCCGGCTCGCGGAGAGCTGGCTGCGCACCTACCCGTACCAGGCGCTCGGGGCCCAGGTGCTCGGCTACGTCGGCCAGATCACCGAGCAGGAGTACAAGGCGACGCGCAAGGAGGGCTACCAGCCGACCGACGCGATCGGGCAGGCCGGCGTGGAGTCCGCCTACGACACCTACCTGCGCGGCCACGACGGTACCGCCCAGCTGACCGTCGACTCGCTCGGCCGCCCGAAAGGCCCGGCGGTCGCCGTCACGACGCCGGCGGCCGGCGATGCCCTGAAGCTGACGATCGACATGAGCCTCCAACGAGCGGCCGAGAAGGCGCTCGCAAGCGAGATCAGGGCCGCCCGCTTGACGCAGGAGGGCAAGTACGCGGACGGCGGAGCAATCGTGGCGCTCGACCCATCGACGGGCGCGGTGCTGGCGATGGCGTCGAACCCCACGTACAAGCCGTCGCTCTTCGCCGGTGTGCCAAACCAGGAGAAGCTCGCCCCGCTCCTGAACCCGACGGTCGCCCAGAAGGACAACTACCCCGGGATCAACCGGGCGACCGGCGCCGCCTATCCGCCGGGCTCGACGTGGAAGCCCTTGACGGCGCTCGCCGCGATGCAGGAGCACATCCTCACGCCGTACGAGCAGCTCCTCTGCTCGCCCGACCTCGTCGACCACGGGCAGACGTTCAAGAACTGGACGCCGCTGATCGACCAGCCCATGGATCTGAAGACGGCGCTCGCCGAGTCGTGCGACACCTACTTCTACCGGGTCGGCCAGCGCTTCTACAACCTGCCGAAGGATCGTGGCCACCCGCTGCAGGCATGGGCGAACCGCTTCGGCTTCGGCGAGCCGACCGGCATCGACATCGGCGAGACCTCGACCGGGCTCGTGCCGACCCCGGAGTGGCGCTGCAAGGCCTTCGGCGGCCCTCCCTGCCAGGGCTACGTCGACCGCATCTGGAAGCCCGGCTACTCGATCCAGCTCGCGATCGGCCAAGGCGACCTGACGGTGACGCCGCTCCAGATGGCGCGCTTCTACGCCCTGATCGCGAACGGCGGCAAGCTCGTGACGCCGCACGTCGCCGAGGACGTCGAGCTGCCGGGGACGAAGACGCAGGCGCCGCGGGTGCTGCGCCGCTTCGGCGGGCAGGCGCCGCAGACGACCGACGTCGACCCCGCCGCCCTCGCCGTCGTGCAGCAGGGCCTCGAGCAAGCGACGCACGACGTCAACGGCACCTCGTACGGCGTCTTCGGCAACTTCCCGGTCGACATCGCCGGCAAGACCGGCTCGGCCGAGAAGAGCGTCACGATCCCGGGCTATCCGCATCCGCTCAATCTCACCCAGTCGTGGTGGTGCGGCTACGGGCCCTACGGGAACCCGTCGATCGTCGTCTGCGCGATGATCGAGAACGGCGGCCACGGCGGAGACGCCGCCGCGCCGGCGGCGCTCAAGGTGTTCGAGCAGTGGTTCAAGAAGACGGCGACCGTGACCCCGCACCCGAGCGACTGATGGCGATCGAGACCGTCGACACGAGACTGCGGACGCGGCGCGCGGTGGAGCCCGCCGGGCTTGCCGACCGCCTGCGCCGGCTCGACTGGCTCCTGCTCGCTGCCGTCGGCGGAGTCGCGCTGTACGGGCTGTACGCGATCGACGGGATCACGAAGCACGACAGCGGCGGCTCGGCGCTCTCGCGCCAGGCGCTCTACGCCGCGGTCGGCGGGCTGATCTTCGTCGCCGCCCTGCTCGTCGATCCGGCGACCTACCGCCGCTTCCACCGGCCGATCTACTTCGGGACGCTCGGGCTGATGGTGCTCGTGCTCCTCGCGGGCGCCGCGAGCCGCGGCTCGACGCGCTGGATCGACATCGGCTTCTTCGCCTTCCAGCCGTCCGAGTTCGGGAAGGTGCTGTTCGTGCTCGCGCTCGCGGGCCTGCTCGCCGACCGGTCGGTGCCGATCACGTCGGCACGGGCGCCGCTGCGTGTCGTCGCCTATGGCGGTATCGCGATCGTGCTCGTGTTCGTCCAGCCCGACTTCGGCACCGCGCTCGTGTACATCGCCGCCCTGGCGGGCGTGCTCTTCTTCGCGGGCGTCCGCTGGCTCCACCTCGGGGTGCTGCTCGCCGTCACGGTCGTCGGCGCGCTGCTGATCCTCTGGCTGCTGCCCGCCGCCGGCGTGAACGTGCTGAAGCCGTACCAGACCGCACGTCTCACGGGATTCACCCATCCGTCGAACGACCCGCGCGGCGCCACGTACAACCTGCGGCAGTCGATCACCGCCGTCGGCGCGGGCGGGCTGCGCGGCCGAGGTGTGATCGGCGCCACCCAGACCCGGCTCAACTATCTGCCCGCGCACTCGACCGACTTCGCGTTCGCGTCGCTCGCCGAGGAGCACGGCTTCTTCGGCGCGTCGATCCTGCTCCTCCTCTATCTGCTCGTCGTCTGGAGAGCGCTCAAGGTGGTGACGGTCGCCCGCGATCTCTTCAGCGCGATCGTCGCAGGCGGCATCGCGGTGATGTTCCTGTTCCAGGTCTTCGTCAACAGCGCGATGACGATGGGGATCGCGCCGATCACGGGCATCCCGCTCCCATTCGTGTCGGTCGGCGGCTCGTCGATGCTGACGAACTTCCTCGCGCTCGGGATCCTGCAGGCGATCTACATGCGCCGAACCGAGCGGAGGTGGTCGTGAGCAGGATGAAGGGCCAGAAGCTCGGGCCGCTCGCGGTGCTCGCCGCGGTGCGCGAGGCGCGGCGCGGCACGGGCGACCCGCGGCCGCTCGCCGTGGCGGGCGCGCGCGAGCTCGTGCCGGTGCTCGCGGACGCGCTCAGGGCAGGCGGCGATCGCGGCGGCGGTCGTCGAACAGCGCGTCGACGGCGCCGCGGCGCTCGTCTGGGTCGGGCCGGCCGACGAGCCGGAGCTGCACGCCGCGAGTCGCGCCGACATCCCGATCGTCGCGGTCACCGATGCGGAGGTCGTGCCGTACGTTCTCGCGACCAACCTCATCCACGTGCCGCCGGGCCGCGGCTTCCCCGTCGAGGAGATCGCGTCGGTGCTCGCCCGGGTGCTCGGCGACGCCGGCATCCCGCTCGCCGCGCGCCTGCCGGTGCTGCGGAAGCCCGTCTGCGATGCGTTGATCGCGCGCTTCTCCAAGCGCAACGGCCTGATCGCCGCGGCGATCTTCATCCCGGGTGTCGACATGCCCGTCCTGACGCTGAACGAGATCCGGCTCGTGCTGCGGATCGCGCTCGCCCACGGCCAGGAGATCGACCGCGTGCGCGGGGTCGAGCTGCTCGGCGTCGTCGGCGCCGGCTTCGGCCTCCGGGCACTCGCCCGTGAGCTGCTCGACCTTGCACCCGGGCCCGGCTGGGTCGTCAAGAGCTCGATCGCCTACGGCGGCACACGAGCGATCGGCGAGGCGGCCGTGCGCTACTTCGAGGCCCTCGGGTAGCGCGAGGGCGGCGCCCCCCGCGCCGCCCTCGACATTCCCCCCGGACAGTGGTGCCCCCACAAGACGCCCAGGGCTGACGGTTTCTTCCTTACCCGTCCGTCCGGTCCGGGTCCTAGGCTCTCCGCAATCGACCGGAGGTGAAGGCCTGCATGGCGCTGACGGGACATCAGGAGGCGTTCGAGCTGCTGCTCATCGAGGAGGCCGATGCCTGGTTCGAGTATCTCGACGCCGTCCGCGGGCAGTCAGCGACGCGGTACGTCGAGGTCGAGCCGTGGGCGTGGTCGCGGCTCTCGCAGCGCCTGCGCGCCATCCGGGCGCGGCGGGCGAAGCTCCGGCCCGCGGCCGAAGCGGCCTAGCCGGCCCGGCGGCCCTCGCTGATACCCTGGGACAAGGCCATGCCAAGGCTTTTCCCATCCATCCGCGCCGCGCGGCTCTCGAGCTCCAGCGCGCGCACGATTCAGGAGAGATCGTTTGCCACTTCCCTGGTTCCGGCGGCGCAAGCCGGACGTCGAGGCGCGCCCGGAGCGCGCCGGAGAAACACTTCAGCACGTTGATGTAAGCCCCGCCGACGCGCCTGCCCAGCGCAGGCCCGAAAGCGGAACCGAGAGCACCACACCCGCCACCTCCGCAGCCGCGAAGCGGCGACGCGGAACGCGCGGCGGGCGCAACCGCAAGAAGAAGACCGCCGCCGCGTCGACCAACGGCACGGGCGGCGCCGAGGCGCCCGCAACGGAGGCCGGGGCGCCTGCCGAGAAGCGCAAGCCGTCCGAGCGCAAGGCGCGGACGACGCCGTCGCGCCGTCGCACGGCGCCGAAGCGCGCCCCGCTTCCGAAGGCGAAGCGCGAGCTTCTCATCTCCGTCGACGCCGGCGAGAAGCGCGTCGCCGTGCTCGAGGACGACCGGGTCGCCGAGGTGTACCTCGAGCGTCCCGAGCGCCGTTCGATCGCCGGCAACGTCTACCTGGGCGTCGTCGACAACGTCCTGCCGGGCATGGAGGCGGCGTTCGTGGAGATCGGGCTCGAGAAGAACGGCTTCCTCTACGTCGACGAGATCGTCGGCCCCGAGCTCGAGGGCCGCAAGGGGGCGCGCAAGATCCAGGATCTGATCCAGCGCGGCGAGAAGATCCTCGTCCAGGCGGTGAAGGACCCGATGAAGACGAAGGGCGCCAGGCTCACGACCGAGATCTCGCTGCCCGGGCGATTCGTCGTCTACGTGCCACACGGCGAGGGGCTGGGCGTCTCCCGCCGTCTCGAGGACGAGGAGCGCAACCGCCTCAAGGCGATCCTCAAGGAACTCGCCCCGAAGAACGGCGGCGTGATCGTGCGGACCGCGGCCGAGGGAGCGTCGGCGGAGGACATCGAGCGCGACCTCGACTTCCTGCAGCGGCTCTGGAAGTCGATCGAGGCGAAGGCGAACGACTCGACTGCGCCCGCGCTCGTCTACCAGGAGGCCGAGCTGCCGCTGCGTGTCGTGCGCGACCTGTTCACGGGCGACTTCGAGCGGCTGCTCGTCGACCACGACCGCACGCACAAGCGGATCATCGGCTACCTGAAGAAGACCTCGCCGCACATGGCGGAGCGCGTCACCCGGTACCGCGACCGCGAGCCGCTGATGAACGCGTTCGGCGTCGAGGACGAGATCCGCTCGACGCTGAGCCGCCGCGTCGACCTGCCGTCCGGCGGCTACCTGATCTTCGACTACGCAGAGGCGTTCACCGTCATCGACGTCAACACCGGCCGCTTCGTCGGCTCGCGCTCGAAGAAGTCGGGCGCACGGCTCGAGGACACGATCACGAAGAACAACCTCGAGGCGGTGAAGGAGGTCGTGCGGCAGCTGCGGCTGCGCGACATCGGCGGCATCATCGTCATCGACTTCATCGACATGGCGAGCCCGAAGAACCGCGCCGCGGTCGAGCAGGCGCTCGCCGAGGAGCTCGAGCGCGACCGCACGAAGACGTACGTCGTCGAGATCTCGCCGCTCGGGCTGGTCGAGATGACGCGGCAGAACGTCACCGACGGCCCTCGCGAGGTGATGACGAAGAAGTGCCCGACGTGCGGCGGCGACGGCATCGTCGTCTCCGAGCACACGGCGGCCGTCGACGTCGAGCGCCGACTGCGCGCGCTCGTCGCGCCGGGCTCGCGCGCGAAGGCATACAAGGTCGAGGTCTCGGCCCGGGTCGCCTGGCTCGTGGCCGGCCCCGGCGGTGAGCGGCTGCGCGAGCTCGAGGAGACGACCCGGCGCCGGTTCTTCCTGGTCGGCCAGGAAGGCGCGCATCTCGATCACTTCCACGTGCTCGAGCAGGGCACGCTCGAGAAGGTCGTCCCGCACATGCCTGTCGAGGTCGGGCAGGAGCTCGAGCTCAAGCTCGGCGAGATCGGGCTGCACGACCCGCACGCCGGCGTCGGCAAGGTCGACGGCGTCGACGTGGTCGTCGGCGATGCGGCGAAGCTCGTCGGCAAGAAGGTGACCGCGCGCGTGACCGCGCTCGGCGAGGGGATCGCGTGGGCGGAGCTCGTCGCGCCGGTCCAGCGCGCCGAGGAGCCGCTCACCGCCGAGGCGGAGGCCGAGCGGCCGACGCGCGCACGCCGGCCGTCGGCGCGGAAGGAGCCGGAGGCGGCGGTCGCCGAGGAAGCGGTCGACGTCGAGGAGCCTCTGGAGGCCGAAGCCGAGGAGCCGGAGGAGGAGGCGGCCGTCGGCGAGGGCGCGGCGGCTGCACCGGCGAAGCGCAAGACGCGCCGCGGCTCGCGCGGCGGCAGAGGTCGGAAGAAGAAGACGGCGGCCGTGTCGGCCAACGGCGCCTCGCCCGAGGAGCCCGAGACGGAGACGGAGGCAGCCGCCGAGCCCGAACCGATAACGGCGCCCGAGCACGCCACCGAGCCGGAGGCCGGGGAGGCCGCGGAGGCGGGGCCCGTCATCCACCTCCCCGAGCGCGATCTCGGGTCGGAATCGGACGGCGAGCCCGACGACGGCGCTGCGTCGCCGACGCCGCGCAAGCGGACGCGCCGGGGCTCGCGTGGCGGCCGTGGCCGCAAGAAGAAGACGGCGGCGGCGACGGGCGCGGCTCTCGTGACCGAGGCTCCCGCGCCGGTCGAGGAGGCCGTGGAGCCGGCACCCGAGCCGGGCGCGAACGGCAGCGACGGCGACTGGGGGTACACGCCGATGAGCGAATGGGGAATGGACGACTCCTAGGAGGAGTCGCTACACTTCCGCAGCTTCGCGGGCCTTGGCCTGCGCGCCTTCTTTCCCATGGACTACGCGATCATCCGTCTCGGTGGCAAGCAGTACCGCGTCCGCGAGGGCGAGACCCTCGTCGTGGACCGGGTCGGCGTAGAGCAGGGCACGACCTTCCAGCCGGACGTCCTGCTCGGCGAGGCGACGGTCACCGCGACCGTGCTCGCCCACGAGCGCGGCCCGAAGATCCGCATCGGCAAGCTGAAACGGCGCACGGGCTACCGCCGCCACAACGGCTTCCGCGCGGCGACGAGCCGCATCGAGATCTCGCTCGGCGGCGCACGGAAGACGGCGGCGAAGAAGCCCGCGCCGGCACAGAAGGCGGCGCCTTCAGCCGCCGAGGCCGAGCCGGTTACCCCCGCCGACGATCACGTGAAGGGGATGCCGAGCGGCTACGAGGAGATGACGGTCGCCCAGCTGTCCGAGGGAGCGAAGACGTGGAACCGGCCGATGCTCGAGGCGGCGCTCGCCTACGAGCAGGCGCATGCGGCGCGCAAGGGCGCGCTCGCGGCGCTCGAATCGGCGCTCAAGGCGAAGGAGGAGGGAGCCTAGATGGCACACAAGAAGGGGCTGGGCTCCTCGAAGAACGGCCGCGACTCGAAGCCGAAGTACCTCGGCGTGAAGATCTTCGACGGCCAGGTGGTCGAGCCGGGCAACATCATCGTCCGCCAGCGTGGGACGAGGTTCCGCCCCGGCCCGGGCACGGAGCTCGGCCGCGACCAGACGATCTTCGCGGTGCGCAACGGCACGGTCTCGTTCCGGACGAGCGGCGAGCGCCGCTTCATCTCGGTCGTCGACGCGCAGGCGTAGATCCTTCGCAGCCCGACCGGCGGTACCGTTCCGCCGTGTTCAGCGACCGAGCGCACATCCATCTCCAGGCCGGCAAGGGCGGCGACGGGGGGCTCAGCTTCCGCCGCGAGAAGTACGTGCCGAAGGGCGGCCCCGACGGCGGCGACGGCGGGCACGGCGGCGACGTCGCTCTCGTTGCCGACCCGTCGCTGCGCGACCTGTCGTCGCTGCAGCGGCGCCGCTTCATCAAGGCGGGCCGCGGCGGGAACGGGCGCGGCGCCCGCAAGCACGGCGCCGACGGCGACGACGTCGAGCTGCACGTTCCGGTCGGGACGCAGGTGCTGGACGACGGCGAGATCGTCGCCGACCTCGCACACGTCGGCGCGCGCGCCGTCCTCGCGCGGGGCGGCGGCGGCGGCCGCGGCAACGCGCGCTTCGTCTCGTCGACGCGGCAGGTGCCACGCTTCGCCGAGGTGGGGCTGCCCGGCGAGGAGCGCGAGGTCGAGCTCCATCTGAAGCTGCTGGCCGACGCAGCGCTCGTCGGGCTGCCGAATGCGGGCAAGTCGTCGCTCGTCACGCGCCTCTCGAACGCGCGGCCGAAGGTCGCCGACTACCCGTTCACCACCCTGCAGCCCGTGCTCGGCACGGTCGAGTCGCCCGACGGGCGCCAGCTCGTCGTCGCCGACGTCCCCGGGCTGATCGAGGGAGCGAGCGAGGGTGTCGGCCTCGGCCACGAGTTCCTCGCCCACCTCGAGCGTGCACGCACGCTCATGCACGTGATCGACGGCTCGAAGCCGCCCGACGAGCAGTGGCGGACGATCGACGCCGAGCTCTCCGCCTACGGAGCCGGCCTCGACGAACGACCGCAGATCGTCGTCCTGAACAAGATCGACCTCGAGCCGCACCCGCAGCTCACCGTCGAGGACACGCGCATCATCGCCGTCCTCCGCGTCTCGTGCGCGACCGGTGAAGGGATCGACGAGCTCCGCCGCACCCTCTTCACGCTCGTCCCGGAGCCGGACCCAGTCGAGGCTTCCGCCGACGACGGGCTCGTCGACTACCTCGTCTACCGTCCGCAGCCCAAGGCACGGCCGTGGCGCCTGCTGCGGACCGAGCGCGGGTTCCGCGTGCTCGGCTCGCCGCCGCCGCCGGAGGAGCTCGAACGCGCGTTGCGCGCCGCGGGCGCGAAGCGCGGCGCCACGGTCGAGGTGGGGGACGAGGAGCTCGAGCTGGCGTGACGGCGCCGCTCGGCCTCTACGGCGGCGCGTTCGACCCTCCGCATCGTGGGCACGTCGAGCTTGCGGGCGCCGCAAAGCGCGAGCTCGGTCTCGACCGTCTGCTCGTGGTCGTCTCGGCCGCGCCGGGGCACAAGGACGTCGTCACGTCGGCCGCGACCCGGCTGGCGCTCGCACGGGCCGCGTTCCCAGACGACGAGGTCGTCCTCGACGAGCATCCCCGCACGGTCGACATGCTCCGCTCGCATCCCGACTGGCGCGATGCGATCTTCCTGATCGGCGCCGACCAGTTCTGCGAGTTCCTCGACTGGAAGGATCCCGACGAGGTGCTGGAGCGCGTGCGGATCGCGGTCGCGACGAGGCCCGGCTTTCCCGAGGAGCGCCTTCGAGCCGTCCTCGCGCGGCTCGAGCGGCCCGACCGGGTCAGCTTCTTCGCGATCGAGCCGATCCCCGTGGCGTCGACCGAGCTCCGTGCGCGCCTTGCCCGGGGCGAGGACGTCGGAGCCGACATACCGTCCGCGGTCGCGGACATGATCAGGCGCGAGGGGCTGTACCGGCCTCCACCTGGGTACACTGGGACCGATTGAGACCGCTCGAACAGGCGCGCCGGATCGCGGCCATCGCTCACGACAAGCTCGGCCGCGACGTCGTCATCCTCGACATGCAGCCGGTGTGCACCTACACGGACTACTTCGTCGTGGTCACCGGCGGCAACCCTCGCCAGACGAAGGCGATCTGGGACGAGGTCCACGTCTTGATGAAGCGCGACCACGACCTGCTGCCGCGGTCGGCCGACGGCGAGCGGGAGGCGACCTGGATCGTTGTCGACTACGTCGACGTCGTGCTGCACGTCTTCACCCCGGAGGCTCGCGCCTTCTACCGGCTCGAGGAGCTCTGGGACGACGTGCCGCAGGAGCCGGTCGAGGCGGCGACCGCCTGAGCGGTCGCGTCTCCGGGGCTACACTGTCCGCGCTGCCTGGGCCCATAGCTCAGTTGGGAGAGCGTTTGGCTGGCAGCCAAAAGGTCGCCGGTTCGAGCCCGGCTGGGTCCACTGCAACCGCCGAGACCGGCCTCCCCGGGATAGCCCCGGGAGGGGCCGCCGCCGGCGTTGCCACGTGAGAAACCGGTAGGAATCCGAATCCCACCCTTCGGGGGGATGTTTGGCGGCGGCTCCGCGCCTTCAGTGCGAAGCGACGTGGCACGGTAGCCACAGAGTGCGGAGGTAAACCTGCGGTGATTCGCTGGAAGTCTCGTTACGTGCGTGTCGCGATCGCGCTCGCCGCGTTCGTGTCCGTTGCAGTTGCAAGCGGCGCCGGAGCCCGCTGGGTCTAGCGGGCGTCGGGGCCGGTGCCGCACTTGTCGAGCATCGGCCGGGGCCTTCCGCCCCGGCTGCGGCTGTACGTCCTCTCGACCATCGTCGCGGGCGTGCCGGTCGTGGCCGGGGCGGCGCTCGTCGCGTCGCGGCACCCGCCGTCGGCGGGCGCCGTCGCCGGCATCGCGTCGTTCTTCGTGCTGGCGATGATCGCCGAGTGGCGGCCTGTCCCGATCGACATCGAGGGAAAGAGGCTCGTCTCACTCGCCTTCGTCTTCATCGTTTCGAGCCAGCTGCTCTTCGGCTGGCAGTGGGCGGTGCTGGTCGGCGCCTTCGCCATCGGCCTCGCGATGGCACTCGACCGCTACGAACCGATCAAGGCGCTCTTCAACGCGTCGACGTACGCCTTTGCGAGCGTGCTCTCCGCCGCCCCGCTCGTCGTCGGTGGCGGCGCTGCGCACGGGTACGGCCGACTCGCGCTGACGGTCGTCGTCAGTGGCTCGATCTTCGTGCTGGCGAACGTGGCGATGGTGTGCGTCGCGATCGGCTTCGCATCCGACACGCCCATTCGGGGCGTGTTCGTCGATCACCTTCGGTATTCGGGGCCGATCTTCCTGATCTCGGTCTTCGTGGCCGCCCAGGCCGTGATCCTGTGGCGCCTGTCGCCGCCGCTCCTGCTTCTCCTCAGCGCGCCCCTGTTCGCGCTCACGCTCTACCAGCGTTCGTCCCTGCGGGGCCGGATCGCGGAGGAGGCCGCGCTCACGGACAGCCTCACCTCGCTGAAGAACCGCCGCGCGCTCGGCGGGGACGCAGAGGCGAGCCTCGACGAGGCGCGTGCAGCAGGGGAGCAGCTCGCGCTCTGCCTCGTCGATGTCGACCGGTTCAAGCTCGTCAACGACGTACACGGGCACGCGATTGGCGACGCCGTGCTGCAGACTCTCGCGGAGGCGATCGAGGAAACCGTCCCCGGCAAGGGCTACCGCCTGGGCGGCGACGAGTTCCTGCTCCTGCTGCCCGCGACCGGCCACTTCGAGGTCGTCGCCGCGGTGCAGGCGCGGTTCATGCGTGCGCAGGGCGGGCTCGACCAGCTCATCGAGCCCGTGACGGCGAGTGCGGGTATCGCGATCTTCCCCGACCACGCAGACGATCTGCACTTGTTGCAGAAGCGGGCCGATTTCGCCCTGTACCAGAGCAAGTACAGCGGACGCGGGAAGATGACCCTGTTCGACGAGGCGCAGCCGGCTCTCCCGTTCTCGGCCGCCGCGCTCGGGAGCGCCCGGGTCGCCGACAGCCGTCTGGTGATCGCACAGCGCATCGCGACGCTCGTCGACGCCGTCGCCGAGGCCGCCGCACAGGAGCGGGGCGTGCTGGCCCCGGCCGAGCTCGCCGCCGTGCTCGATCGCTGGGCGGCCTTCAATCGCAACCACTCACGGGCGGTCGCAGAGCTCGCAGTTGCACTCGCCCGCCGGCTCGGTGTCTCCGGCGACGAGCTCGAGCAGGTGCACATCGCAGCCCTCCTGCACGACGTCGGCAAGATCGCCCTGCCCGACCGGGTGCTGAGCAAGCCGGGGCCGCTCGAGCCCGACGAGATGGCGCTCGTCGAGCGGCATCCCGTCATCGGCTACGAGCTGCTCTCCGATCTCGGCAGCCCGCTTGCCGCGTCCTTCATCCTGCATCACCACGAGCGCTTCGACGGTGCGGGCTACCCGTCGCGCCTCGCGGGCGCGGACATCCCGTTCGGCTCCCGTGTGATCCTCGTCGCGGACGCCTTCGACGCCCTCGTCTCCGACCGCGCCTACAGGTCGGGTGTGCCCGTCGAGGCCGCGCTGCGAGAGGTGCGGCGGGGGAGCGGGCTCCAGTTCGATCCCCTGGTCGTATCCGCCCTCGGAGAGCATCTGGCCGACGTCCCGCTCGAGCTCGCGGACGAGCTCGGCGAGCTGCAAGAAGCATGGTCTTCGTAGACGTCGTCCTGATCGCCGTCGTCGTCGGGCTCCTCCTCGGAGGGCGGCTCGGCGCGCTCGCCGATTTGCCCCTCCGCGGGACCTGGCTCGCTTTTGCCGCGCTCGCTCTGCAGGCGGCTGCGTTCCCGCTCGGATCCTTTCCCTGGCACACGCCGACGGACGTGGCGCGCGCACTCTGGCTCGCCTCGTACGTCCTCCTCGCCGCGCTGCTCGTGCGCAACCGGAGCATCATGGGCGCACCCGTTGTCGCCTTCGGCCTCACGTTGAACGTCGTGGCGATCGTCGCGAACGGTGGGTTGATGCCCGTGCGCGCGTCCGCGCTCGCGGCGGAGAGGCGCTCCTACCACGTGCACCAGAACAGCATCCAGTCGCTGCATCCGCGGCTCGGCTGGCTCGTCGACCGGTGGGCCGTGCCGCACTGGCTCCCGCTCGGGAACGTCTACTCGCTCGGTGACGTGCTGATCGCAGCGGGGATCGCGATCGTGATCGTCACGGCGATGCGCGCCGACCGGCGGGCCCTGGCCGACGTCGGCGCCGCGACGGGCTGACGCCGGCCCGTAGCGCGGGAGGTTTCACACTTTCGGTGCGAAGACGGCACAGACACGTTCGTCCTCGCCGCATACCGTTGTCATCAAAGACAACGAAGGGAGCACGCTCATGCGCACGGCTTTACTGGCGCTTGCGGCCGCTGTGATCCTGGCGATGCCGGCTGCCGCGCACGAGGGCGCGACCTCCAACTCCACCTCCTGCCGGTTCGCGCAATGCTCGGATCGGTCCACTGCAACCGCCCCCTGGACGGGGGCGGTTTCGCGTCAGCGCTTTCGCCGCCGCAGAGACGGCCACGACGCGTCGGCGCTCCAGCCGCCGTCGACCGGCAGCGTGGCGCCGTTGACGAACCCCGAGGCCTCGTCGTCGGCGAGGAACACAACGGCGGCGGCAACGTCCCCCGGCGCGGCAAACCGCGCCATGGGAACCTGGTCGACGATGTCGTCGTCGGTGTAGTGGGCGGCGGCCTGGTCGGCCGCATCCATCTCCGTCTTCACCCAGCCGGGGCAGACGGCGTTCACGCGGACGCCGCGCCCGCCCCACTCGGCGGCGAGCGTCCGCGTGAGGCCGACGAGGCCGTGCTTGCTCGCGTTGTACGCCGCGCGGTCGGCGACCGCACGAAGGCCGGCGATGGACGCGATGTTGACGATCGAGCCGCGGCCCGCCTCGAGCATGACGGCGCCGAGAGCTTGGCAGGTGAGGAAGGGGCCTGTGAGGTTGATCTCGAGCACACGGCGCCAGTCGGCCGCGCCGGTCTCCTCGGCCGGCGCGATGAAGCTGACACCAGCGTTGTTGACGAGCACGTCGACGCGCCCGAACCGCTCGACGACGCGCCGCGCAAGCGACTCGACGTGGTCGTCGTCCGAGATGTCGCCGGGCAGGTCGAGCACCTCCCGGCCGTGCGCCCCGACCGCGTCGGCCGTCGCGGCGGCGGGCACGAGGTCGGCGAGCACGAGGTCGAAGCCGCGCGCAGCGAGCGTCTCCGCCACGCACCGGCCGATTCCCTGCGCGGCGCCCGTCACCACCGCGACTCTCGCTCCAGCCACGGCGCAAGACTAACGGCACGCACTTGGCTCGAAGTCGGCACAGACATGTGACGACTCTCTCCGTATCGTTGTCATCAAAGACAACGAAGGGAGCACGCTCATGCGCACGGCTCTACTCGCGCTTGCGGCCGCTGTGATTCTGGCGATGCCGGCTGCCGCGCTCGCACTTCCCGACAACGACGTCCTCTGCGGCCAGAGCTGTGGCGGCTCGGGTGGCGGCTTCACCGGCTGCGCCGACCAGCAGGCGTCGCACTCCGCGAAGGTCACCGGGGTGGCGAGCATCTCGCACTTCGTCGTGGTTCATTACTGCAAGCAGTACGGCCGGATCACGAGCCTGTCGATCGTCGCCCACGGCTGTGACACGAACGGGCTCGTCGCCTGCTCGACCGGGCCCGCCTGGGTATCCGGGGGCGGGGTGGGGTCGTACTCGGCGACGATCGAGGCCCATGCCACGTGGCACGTCACGCCGCTACCCATCTACAACGGCACCGACGTCGTGACCCTCACGATCCCGACGGGGTAGGCCGTGCCCAGATGGCTCGTCGTCGGGGCTGCCGTCTGGCTCGTCCTCGCGATCGTGCTCTTCCTGGCGATCAGGCTGATGCTCTGAACCGGCTCGCCGCGGCCGTGGAGGCTTCGCCCACGGCCGAGCCGGTACGGCCGGTGGGACGCTCCCGCCGCCTCGCGGAAAGCCGTATCGGTGAATTCACGCTTGACACCCTCCGGATCTCGTACCATCTGCTGCATGAGCAGAACCGCGTGGGAGCTCCTCTTCATGATGCTGATCCTGAAGATCCCGATCGTCTACCTCTGCGCGGTCGTCTGGTACGCGATCAAGGCCGAGCCACAGCCCGGCGACCGCCCCGAGGACTTCTCGGTGTGGCGCCCGTGGCACAGGCCGAGCGGCCCGCGCCCCCGCCGCGGCTCTCCTCACGGCACGCGCGACACCGCGCGCGCGTCGCGTGCACGGCGCGGTAAAGTCGCCGCGTGACGTCGACCGCAAGCGGCCGCTGGTCCACCCGCGAGACGATCGCCGGGTTCCTCGCAACCTGCGGGCTCTTCCTCGGGGCGTTCCAGCTCTTCTACCGGCCGTTCCGGCTCGCGCCGGTGGCGCTGCTCCTGCTCCTGATCGCGACTGTGATGAGCCGGGAGCAGCAAAAGCTGATCCGCCTCGGGTTCGCCGTCCTCGGGATCTGCTTCGTCGCGGGCGCGGCGATCCAGGTGCTCACGCACCACCCCCTGTTCTAGCGCTACCCTCGCCGACGTGGGTGGACGCGACGTCGACGGGCTGAACGCCGGCTACGCGCGCGCCCTGCTCGACGACTACCTCGAGAACCCGGCGTCCGTACCGCCCGAGTGGCGCGCCCTCTTCGAGAGCGGCGACTCGGAGCTCGTCGCGTCGCACCCCGGCCTCGCGCGGCTGCTCGAGCACCTGCCGGCGAACGGCCACGGGAACGGCGCGGCCGCCGCGGCGCAGACCGCCGTCCCGCCCACCGAGCCGGTGGCAGCCTCGCCGGTCGATCCACAGCTCCTCGGCGGCGTCGCGGCGGCGATGGCGCTCGTCAAGGCCCACCGCACCCACGGCCACCTCGCCGCTCGTCTCGACCCGCTCGGCTCCGAGCCCGTCGGCGACCCTTCGCTCGAGCCGCTCCGCCTCGAGCCGAAGCTGACCCCTGAGCTCCAGGCGCGAATCCCGGCGTCGGTGCTCCGTGTGCACGTGCCGGGCGAGACGCTCGCGGACGTGCTGCCGCTGCTCGGCGAGACCTACTGCGGCACGATCGCCTACGAGCTCGAGCATCTCTCCGACCACCAGCAGCGCGTCTGGCTGCGCCAGGCGATCGAGTCGGGCCGCTTCCGCCCGCCCCTCGCTCCCGCCGAGAAGAAGTCGCTCTTCCGCCGGCTGTGCGAGGTCGAGGGCATGGAGCGGTTCCTGCGCAAGCGCTTCCTCGGGCAGAAGCAGTTCTCGCTCGAGGGGCTCGACGTGATGATCCCGATGCTCGACGAGACGATCGAGCTCGCCGCCGAGGCGGGAGCGCACGACGTCGTCGTCGGCATGGCCCACCGCGGCCGCCTGAACGTGCTCGCGCACACGATCGGGATGCCGTACGAGTACATCCTGCGCGAGTTCGAGGGCGAGCGGACGATCGACGCCGTCTCCGCCGATCCGGAGGGCGGGACGGGCGACGTGAAGTACCACCTCACCGCGCACGGCACGCGCACGACGACGCACGGCAAGGTCGGCGTCCGGCTCGTTGCGAACCCGAGCCATCTCGAGGCGGTCAACCCGGTGGTCGAGGGGCGCGCGCGGGCCGAGCAGACCGACCGCTCGACCCCGAACGGCGCCCACGACCCGTCGATTGCGCTCCCGCTGCTGCTGCACGGCGACGCCGCGTTCGCGGGGCAGGGAATCGTCGCCGAGACGTTCAACCTGCACCATCTCGACGGCTACTCGACGGGCGGCACGCTCCACCTGATCACGAACAACCAGATCGGATTCACCACCGATCCGGGCGAGGGGCGGTCGACGCGGTACTCGTCCGATCTCGCGAAAGGCTTCGACGTGCCGATCGTCCACGTGAACGCCGACGACCCCGAGGCGTCGATCTCGGCCGTCCGGCTGGCGATGGCATACCGGCGCCGCTTCGGCCAGGACGTGCTGATCGATCTCTTCGGCTACCGCCGCTTCGGCCACAACGAGCAGGACGAGGCCGCCTACACGCAGCCGCTGATGGTCGAGCAGATCAACGCTCACCCGTCGGTGCGCGAGCTCTACCAGGCGCAGCTCGTCGCCGAGGGCGTGCTGACGGCCGAGGAGGCGGAGGGCTTCGTCGCCGAGGTCGAGGAGATGCTGCGCGCGGCGCACGAGCGGCTGAAGGCGTCGTTCGGCGAGGCGAAGGCCGAGCATGACGGTGCGGTGCCGGCGGTGGGCGTCGACGTGGTCACCGCGGTGCCGGAAGAGCTCCTGCGCGAGCTGAACGAGCAGCTCCTGCGGACGCCGTCCGAGTTCACCGTGCACCCGAAGCTCGCACGCCAGCTCGAGCGGCGGCGGGCAGCGCTCGAGGAGGGCGGCATCGAGTGGGGGCACGCGGAGGCGCTCGCCTACGGGTCGCTGCTCGTCGACGGCATCCCCGTGCGGCTCTCCGGCCAGGACAGCCAGCGCGGCACCTTCGCACAGCGGCACCTCGTGCTCCACGATGCGACGAGCGGCGAGACGTACACGCCGATGCAGCACCTCGACGCGGCGACCGCGTCCTTCGAGGTCTACAACTCGCCGCTCTCCGAGTACGCCTGCGTCGGCTTCGAGTACGGCTACTCGGCGTCGGCGCCCGAGGCCCTCGTCCTCTGGGAGGCGCAGTACGGCGACTTCGCGAACGGGGCGCAGATCGTGATCGACCAGTTCATCTCGTCGGGGCTCTCGAAGTGGCGCGAGACCTCACGCCTCACCCTGCTGCTGCCGCACGGCTACGAGGGCAACGGGCCTGAGCACTCGAGCGCGCGACTCGAGCGCTTCCTGCAGCTCGCCGCCCAGGAGAACCTGCGGATCGCGAACTGCACGACCGCGGCGCAGTACTTCCACCTGCTCCGCCGGCAGGCACTGGATGCGTCCGCGCGTCCGCTCGTCGTCGTCACGCCGAAGGGGCTGCTGCGCTTCAAGGAGGCGGCGTCCTCGCTCCACGAGCTGACCGACGGGTCGTTCCGCCCCGTGCTCGACGACGCGCGCGACGACAAGAGCTCCGTGCGGCGGCTCGTCCTCTGCAGCGGCAAGGTCTACTACGACCTGACGGGGCACGAGTCGTACGTCGAAGGCGGCCCGGTCGCGATCGCGCGGATCGAGCAGCTCTACCCGTTCCCGTCCGAGGCGGTCGCGGCGCTGATCGCGTCCTACCCTGCGCTCGGTGAGGTCGTGTGGGCGCAGGAGGAGCCGCAGAACATGGGCCCGTGGCGCTCGATCCGCCACCGCCTCGAGGAGGCCTGCGCGGGCCGGCCGCTCCGATACATCGGCCGCACGTGGCGGGCGAGCCCTTCCGAGGGCTATCCGACCGCGCACCTGATCGAGCAGGACCGGATCGCCCGCGCGGCCCTGAGCGTGGACGGCCTGGCCGGCTAGGGCTTGCGGCGGACGGCCTTCAGCGCGCCCTTCGCAGCCTTCGGCCCGTGCTTGCGCGCCTGAGCCAGCACGAAGCGCCGCTGCTGCGGCGGCAGTCGCCACCACAGCTCCCAGAGCATGAACGCCGCCGCAGCGGGCTTGGCGCGGCGGACGATCTTCGGATCGGGCATTGCCGCATTGTGCCGAAGCGGGGTGGAGGCCGGCTGCAACGAAGCCCGACAGTCCTACTTGGCCGTCAGGCGGTAGACTCCTCCGCCGGGAGAGAAACCGGTGTCTGAGCAGGAGGATTCAATGGCCGCCGTCGACAGTGCGTCGATGTTCGCGCATGTCATTCAGGAGCACCTCGAGTTGAAGAGGCGCAACGCGGCGCTCGAGCACGACATGCCGCTGGAGAAGTACCTCACGGACGATCCGTTCGAGAATCACCCGCTCTTCAAGACCGAGGAGCAGGCGCGGATCGAGGAGACGATGGACGGTGTCCAGGGGATCGAGGCGGAGGAGACCGGCCTCGACTGGCCCGTTTCCGAGGAGTCGTTCGTCGAGCAGCCGACCGTCGCCGATGCGGCCGTCGAGCCGGCAGCCGAGGACGCCGCCGAGCCGCCGTCGGACGAGAACCTCTGGTCGCGCTCGCGCGACTTCGACTGGGGCGACTAGCCCACGGGGCCGGGCGGGCCGCAGGCCCGACCGCGCCCGTTACCCTGTTCGCGTTGTGCCGCCTCTGAAGACATCGAGCGGGTATGCGCCGACGGGTGACCAGCCGCAGGCGATCGAGGTGCTCGCCGACGGCGTCCGCGCCGGCGAGCGCTACCAGACGCTGCTCGGCGCGACCGGCACCGGCAAGACGGCGACGATGGCGTGGATCATCGAGCAGGTCCAGCGCCCCGCACTCGTGATCGCCCACAACAAGACGCTCGCCGCGCAGCTCTGCAACGAGTTCCGGGAGTTCTTCCCGTCGAACGCGGTCGAGTACTTCGTCTCCTACTACGACTACTACCAGCCCGAGGCCTACGTCCCGCAGGCCGACCTCTACATCGAGAAGGACAGCTCGCGGAACGACGACATCGACCGCTTGCGCCACGCGGCCACGTCGAGCCTGCTCAGCCGCCGCGACGCGATCATCGTCGCGTCCGTGTCCTGCATCTACGGCCTCGGCTCGCCGGAGGAGTACGAGAAGAAGATCGTCTTCCTGAACGTCGGCGAGGAGACCGACCGCGACCTCGTCCTTCGCAAGCTGATCGACATCCAGTACGTCCGCAACGACACGCTGCTCGGACGGGGCCGGTTCCGCGTCAAGGGTGACATGGTCGAGATCCAGCCGTCTCACTCCGAGACCGCGTACCGGGTGTCGTTCTTCGGCGACGACGTCGAGCAGATCACGCACTTCGACCCGCTCACCGGCGAGGTGCTGTCGAAGCTCGACACGATCACCGTCTTCCCGGCGACGCAGTACGTCACGTCGAAGCCGACCGTCGACCGTGCGCTCGTGGAGATCCGCGCCGAGCTCGAGGCGCAGGTGAGGGCGTTCGAGGAGAAGGGAATGATGCTCGAGGCCCATCGGATCCGGCAGCGCACCGAGTACGACATGGAGATGATGCGCGAGCTCGGCTTCTGCAACGGGATCGAGAACTACTCGCGGATCCTGGACGGCCGTCCCGAAGGGTCGGCGCCGCACACGTTGCTCGACTACTTCCCGTCCGACTTCGTCGTCTTCATCGACGAGTCGCACCAGACGGTGCCGCAGATCGGCGGCATGTACGAAGGCGACCGCTCACGCAAGCAGACGCTCGTCGACTACGGCTTCCGGCTCCCGAGCGCGCTCGACAACCGTCCGCTGCGCTTCGACGAGTTCCTCGAGAAGGTGCAGCAGCTCGTGTTCGTCTCGGCGACGCCCGGCGCCTGGGAGCTGCGGCAGTCGACCCGGGTCGCCGAGCAGCTGATCCGGCCGACGTACCTCGTCGATCCGGAGGTCGAGCTGCGCCCGACGCGCAACCAGATCGACGACCTGCTCGGCGAGATCCGCCGGCGCGAGGAGAAGGGCGAGCGCGTGCTCGTCACCACGCTGACGAAGAAGATGGCCGAGGACCTGACCGACTACCTGCTGGAGGCGGGAGTCAAGACGCGTTACCTCCACAGCGAGGTCGACACGCTCGAGCGGATCCAGATCATCCGCGAGCTCCGTCTCGGCGAGTACGACGTGCTCGTCGGCGTCAACCTGCTGCGCGAGGGGCTCGACCTGCCCGAGGTGTCGCTGGTCGCGATCCTCGACGCCGACAAGGAGGGCTTCCTGCGCGGCAAGACCGCCCTGATCCAGACGATCGGCCGGGCGGCCCGCCATGTCGACGGCAGGGTGCTGATGTACGCCGACAAGCAGACCGAGGCGATCAAGGGCGCGCTCGAGGAGACGAACCGCCGCCGAGCGACGCAGCTCGCCTACAACGAGGAGCACGGCACGAAGCCGATCTCGATCTCGAAGGGCGTCTCCGACATCGCGGAGTTCCTCGCCCTCGAGCAGCCGCACGTGCCCACGTCACGCCGCCGCCGCGGCGACAAGGCCGAGGGGATGAGCCGCGAGGAGCTCGAGAAGCTGCTCGTTACGCTCGAGGAGGAGATGTTCCAGGCCGCCGAGGAGCTTCGCTTCGAGTACGCCGCCAAGCTGCGCGACGAGATCAAGTCGATCCGCCGCGACCTGAACGCGCTCGCGGAGACTGCTGCGTGAGCCTCGGCTTCGTCCTCGCGATCCTCTTCTCGGGGTTCATCACCGGCGCGCTTGCGCGGTTCGCCCTGCCGGGGCCGGACCCGATGCCCGTGTGGCTGACGCTCGCGATCGGGCTCACCGGCTCGATCGTCGGTGCCGTCGTCGGCAAGGAGATCTCGAACGACAACGGCTACGTGATCTCGTTCCTGTCGTTCGGGATCGCGATCGCACTTGTCGCCTCCTACCGGCGCTTCGTGCAGCACCGGCCGATCTTCGGGGCCGGTGCGCTCGCCTTCCCGGACCGCGGGCTCGGCGTCGCCGAGCAGCGCCAGAAGCTGAAGCAGCTCGGCATCGACCCCGACAAGCTCCGGCCCGACCCGGCGCAGCTCGAGCAGGTGCGTCTCGAGGCGATGCTGCAGGAGCTCCACCGCGCCGGGCTCCTCACCGACGAGGAGCTCGCCGAGAAGCGCGACAAGCTAGCCGCGCGCGAACGTACGTGAGGCGATCCGCTTGAAGCCGTCGCCGGCCCAGATGTGCGTCTCGACGACGAGCTTGTCGTCGTCGACCAGGTAGGCGAGCGCGCCGCGCGCCTCGCCTCGGCGGGACGGCCGCGGCTGGCCGATCCCGGGTGCGACCGTGACCACGGCGCCGGTCGCCGCCCCGGCCTCGAACTCGCGGCGCTCGCTCACGGCCGCCTGGTGGATGTGGCCGCTCACGATCAGGTCGGCACCGGCGTCGACGAGGCGTCCGAGGACGTGCGTCCGCCTCGCGACCGGGCGCTTGCGGGTACGCCACGGGGCTCCGATCAGCTGGTGGTGGAGGCACACGACCCGAACGGCGCCCGGCGCCGCCTCGGCGAGACGCTGCTCGGCGCGCGCGAGCGCCGCGTCGCCGATCGCGCCGGACTGGTGCCGCCACGGGCGCACCGAGTTGATGCCGACGACGTGCACGCCGGGCCCCGCATGGATCGGCTCGGTCGTCCCCCATTCGCCCTCGAACAGCCGCCAGGGGGACGTGACCCGGGCCGGTGCCGTGTAGGGGATGTCGTGGTTCCCGGGCACTGCGACGACCGGTGGCCCCAGGTCGCGCAGGAGGGTGGCGGCGGTCGCGTGCTGGTCGGCCCGGCCGCTGTTCGTGAGGTCTCCGGTCGCCACGATGAGCTCCGGTTCGACGATTGCGACGATCTCCGCCAGTCCGCGCTCCAGAACGGGGTCGTCACGGGCGCCGACGTGGAGGTCGGAAACATGAAGGATGCGGGTTGGCACCGGCGAAGCAGGCTATACAGTGAGCTCTATGGCCGACCAGTCGATCGAGATCTTCGACGATCTGTACCTCGGGCTGCGCGCGGGCGGCGCGATGCGCAAGCAGCGCCGCGGCGAGGCGTTGACCGCCGAGGAGCGGGAGGCGCTCGGGCGCTGGCAGCGGCTCTCGACCTGGCGCAAGGGCATCGCGATCGGCGGCTTCGCTGTCGGCACGTTCGGGCTCGGCTTCACGCTCGGCGGCCTCGTGTTCGGCCGCTGGCGCAAGGCCTAGACCGAACCTGGTTCGCCGGAGGCGAACCAGGTTCGCGAGTTTCCATGCCGCACATCGAGATCGTCAAGGGCGACATCACGACCCAGCGGGTCGACGCGATCGTGAACGCGGCGAACACGTCGCTGCTGGGCGGGGGCGGCGTCGACGGGGCGATCCATCGCGCGGGTGGGCCGACGATCCTCGAGGAATGCCGCCGCCTGGGCGGGTGCGCCGTCGGTGAGGCGAAGCCGACGACGGCCGGCGATCTGCCGGCGCGGTGGGTGATCCACACCGTCGGCCCGGTCTGGCGCGGCGGCGGCGAGGGCGAGCGCGAGCTTCTGCGCAGCGCCCACGTCTCGTCACTCCGGCTTGCGAGTGAGCTCGGCGCGACGAGCGTCGCCTTCCCGGCGATCTCGTGCGGCGTCTACGGCTTCCCGGTCGAGGAAGCTGCACCGATCGCGCTCGACGCCGCTCGCGAGAGCGGCGTCGAGCTGATCCGGTTCGTCCTCTTCGGCGACGACGCCTACGAGGCGTTCGCCGGCGCGCTCTAATTGTCGACGAGGCGCGAGGTGCCCTGCAGCAGGTCGGCCGCAACGTTGGCGAAGATCGTGTTCAGCTGCGCTGCGTTCGGCTGGTTGTAGTAGTTGCCGGTGCTCGCGATGCCGGTCAGGGCCTGCAGCGCGGAGATCGACGGCGCCTCGTTCGAGCCGTTTGCGTTCTTGCAGATGTCGTGGCCCACGTCGTAGCCGATCGAGTAGACGAGCGTCCCGGCCGCCTGTGCCGTCAGGGACGAGTTGATGCCCTGGTGGCACGGCGTCGCGCGATAGGGCGAGTTGGCCGCGTACGACGTCGGGCCGGTGTTCGCCGCGCCGTCGGAGAGGAGCACGATCACGCGTTGCGTGTTCGGTCGCCCGTCCTTGACGAGCTCCGCCTGGGCGGACTCGATCGCGTTTGCGTAGGCCGTCGTGCCGCTTGCCTGCATGCAGTCGATCGCCGAGACCAACGGTGAGCCGGGTACGAGGTTGCCCGCCTTGGTGGCGTAGTCGCTCGAGAGCGGTACGACCACGAATCGGTCGTTTGGACTCGCGTAGTCGGGGTTCGATCTCGCCTGGCAGAGGCTGCCGTTCGTCGGCGCCGGCGGCAGCACCGCGAGGCCGACGTGGTCGAGGGTCGGGTCCATCAGCGACAGGAACGTCTCCATCCCGTTGCGGGCGTTGACCATGTCCTGGCAGGTCGGATGATCGTCGGCGCCGGTGTCGGTGGTGCACATCGAACCCGTGCGGTCGAGGATCAGCATGATGTCGAGCGGCTTCGAGCCGCACGGCGAGCACGCGGTCGCCGAGGCGTTGACGTTGAACGACGGGACGCCGAAGAGACCTCCGAAGTACGTCTTGACGACGCCGGTCTCCTTGACCGTCACGGCGTTCGCCGTCGTGCAGCCCGGGACGCCCGCGAGGCACGAGGTCGTCACCGTCATCTTCACGCTGTCGACGCCGAAGGGCGTGTTCGAGCCGCCGTTGCCGTACTGACCGGCGACGGTGTTCGCAGCCCCGACGTCCGGCAGCGAGTCAGCCCCCGCAAGAGCCGCCGCGTCGACCGACGACTGCAAGCGCCGCTGCGCGAGGTACGCGTGCCCGACGTCCAGCACGAGCGCGCAGAAGCCGAGCAGGATCACCAGGAACATCACGGTGATCACCATCGTCTGCCCGCGCTCGTCTTGGAGGTTGCGCTTCATCTCTACAGGTACTGGCGCAGCTCGATCACTGCGGGGCCGAGGATGGCGATGAAGAGGGCCGGGAAGATGAAGATCGCCGTCGGGAACAGCATCTTCACGGGCGCCTTCGAGGCGAGCTCCTCCGCGACCGCCTGCCGCCGCTTGCGCGTGTCCTGGGCGAGGTTGCGCAGCGTCCGCGCGAGCGAGAGCCCGAGCTGCTCGCCCTGGACGAGCGAACGCACGAGCGAGGTCACCTCCTGCGACTGCGCGCGAGCGGCAAGCCGCTTCAGCGCGCGCTCGCTCGAATCGCCCACGCGGAGCTCCGTCAGGACGAGCGCAAACTCGTCCGCGAGCGGGCCTTCGGTCATCTCGACGAGCCGCTGGATCGCCCCGTAGAGGCCGAGGCCGGCCTCGACGGTGACGGCGAGCAGGTCGAGTGCATCAGGAAGCGCCTCGTGGATCTTCTGGCGCCGCCCCTTCGCCCGGCGCTCGAGCCAGTAGCCGGGCACGAGGATCCCGAAAGCGCCGAGTGCGAGCGTGAGCAGGAAGGTGTGCCCGCCGGAGACGCCGAAGGCCGCCCCGAGGCACAGGCCGCCGAGGACTGCGAGCGCCGCGAGACCGGTGCGGAGGGCGATGAACGCTTCCACGCTGACCTTGCCGGCGAGACCCGCCGAGGCGAGCCGCTGCGGAAGCCGCTCGCGGAACTTCGTCGTTGCGAAACGGGAGCCGAACTGCTCGGCCGCGGCGAGGGCCGGGCCCTTCCGGTTCCGTGCGCGCGAACCGAAGCCTGAAAGGCCGCCGAACCGGCGAACCGACTCGACCGCGTCGTGCCGGCGCCGAGCGGTCGGCGTCGCCGTCTCGGCGAGGATGACGAGGCAGGCGGTGAACGAGATCGCTGCGATGACGAGGAGGATGAGCATCAGGGTTTCACCGATCCGATCCGCCGCAGGATCACGCCGCCGAGGAGCATCATCGCGATCGTCACGAGTGACAGGATCTGGCCCGCGGTCGTCGTGAACAGAGGCGCTTCGTAGGAGTGGTTGACGAGCGTCAGGCCGATCGCCGCGACCAGAGGCAGGAACGTGAGCACCGTCGATGACGTGCGCACCATGCCGGTGATCGACCGCAGCTTGCGACGGAACTGCTCGCGCTCGCGCACCGTCTCCGACACGAGCTCGAACAGCTCGGCGAGACTGCCGCCGACCTGACGCTGGATCGAGATCGAGTCGAGCACGAAGAGGAGATCCTTCGAGTAGACGCGCTCTCCCATCTCGCGCAGCGCAACGTCGAGCGGGCGACCGAGGTGCGTCTCGGCGACCACCTGGCGGAACTCGGCTCCGGCCGGATCGCCGATCTCCTCGGCCATCGTCTGCAGTGCGTGGTCGAAACCGTGGCCTGCCCTCAACGAAGCCGAAAGGCTGTCGAGGATCTCCGGCAGCTGCCGCTCGAACGCACGCGACCGCTGATGAGCGCGGGCCGACAGTGCCGCCAGCGCGGCGAAGGGGACGCCCACTGCGAATACAAGCCCCCAGCCTGCTCCGGCCAGCAGGGTCATCAGCGCGAACACGGCAACCGCGACGAGCAGCAGGAACGCTGCGAACGCGCCGGGTGTCCGGTCGATGCCCGCGCGTCCGAGGGCGCGCCGGAAACGATCCGTGAGGCCAAGCCGTGCCAGAGTGCTCTCGAACAGCCCCGCGACGGCCTCGCGGCTGAGCCACGACGCCTGGTGGGTGCGCTGTGACGGGCCGGAATACCAGTCGAGTTGCTGCGTCGCGAACCGCCGCCGCGTCGTCAGGAGCAGGAACGCCGCTGCGAAGACGAGGCCGCCGACGAGGAGCGCAATGAGCCCGGTCATCTGCCGTTCCGTCCGTTTCCGTTTGCGACGAGCCGCAGCTCGGCCGCGAGCGGGTCGAAGAGCTCGGGCGACAGAGTCACGCCTGCCGCCTTGAGCTTGTCCACGAAGTGGGGGCGGATCCCCGTCGGGCGGATCGGCTCGAGCAGCGAGCCGGCCGTCTGCGACGGGCGCGCCACGAACAGGTCCTGCAGGGTGACGACGTCCGACTCCATGCGCAGCACCTCGGTGACGTGCGTCACGCGCCGGCTGCCGTCGACGAGCCGGCCGAGCTGCACGACGACGTCGAACGCGCTCGCCACCTGCTCGCGGATCGCCCGCAGCGGCAGGTCGACACCGGCCGTCAGGACGAGGGTCTCGACACGCGACAGAGCGTCGCGCGGGGAGTTTGCGTGGATGGTCGTCATCGAGCCCTCGTGGCCTGTGTTCATGGCCTGGAGCATGTCGACCGTCTCTGGGCCGCGAACCTCGCCGACGATGATGCGGTCGGGCCGCATGCGCAGCGCGTTCCGGACGAGGTCGCGGATCCGCACCTCGCCCTGGCCCTCGATGTTCGCCGGCCGCGACTCGAGCGAGACGACGTGAGGCTGCTGAAGCTTCAGCTCGGCGGCGTCCTCGATCGAGATGATCCGCTCGCCGTCGGGGATGAAGCCGGACAGGACGTTGAGCAGTGTCGTCTTGCCGGCACCGGTGCCGCCGGAGATGAGCACGTTGAGCTTGCCGGCGACCGCGCAGTGCAGCACGTCGACGAGCTCCGGGCTGAGCGTTCCGAGCAGAACGAGGTCGGCCGCGCTCAGTGCCTCGGCCGAGAACTTGCGAATCGTCAGCACCGGTCCCTGAAGCGACAGAGGCGGGATGATCGCGTTGACGCGCGACCCGTCGGGAAGGCGGGCGTCGACCATGGGCGAGGCCTCGTCGATTCGCCGGCCGACGGCCGAGACGATGCGGTCGATCACCCGCATCACGTGCTCGTCGTCCGCGAATCGCGCCTGCGTGTGCTCGAGCAGGCCGCCGCGCTCGACGAACACCTGATCGGGGCCGTTGACCATGATCTCGGTCACCGAGGCGTCGCGGACGAAGCGGTCGATCGGGCCGTAGCCGAGGACGTCGTCGACGACGTCGGCGATCAGCTGGGTGCGCTCCTCCGCGGTCAGCCGCTCGGAGTTCCGGCCGAGCTCGTCCGTGACGACCTCGCGCACGCGTGCGCGCAGCGTCTCGGGCTCGGTCTCCGAGCCGATCAGCTCGGGGCCGACCTTGGCGATGCACGCGTTGTGGAGAGTTGCGCGCAGCTCCGCGAAGCGGTCGATCGGGCGATCCGCGCCGACGACCCCGATCCGGCCCTGCAGGGCCAGCGGGTCGTCGAAGCTCTCGCCGCCGTTGAGACGTCCTTGCAGGCTCATGGTCAGTTCCTCCCGAGGCTGAAGATGCGAGACGTGCGCGGCGTGGGCCGTGCCTGGCTCAGGTCGAGGCCGGCCGCGGAGCGTGCGAGCTCGAGCATCGCCGGCGCGAAGGGGCCGGTCTTGCCGAGGACGGCGGGCGTGGCCTGGTTGACGGCCAGCGGAACGGCGGGGTCGAGCGGCAGCACGAAGTCGACCGGACGGTCGAGGGCCGCCTCCACGTCCCCACGCTCGAGCCCGATCGACGAGCTCGCGCGGTTGAGCACGATGCTGAGCTTGTCCTCGGGGAACGAGAGCAGCTCGAGGGTCTTGAGTGCGAGCCGGACGTTCTTCAGCGTCGGCACGTCGGGATTGCAGAGCACGAG
This sequence comes from uncultured Thermoleophilia bacterium, assembly GCA_963840365.1. Lineage (GTDB taxonomy): Bacteria > Actinomycetota > Thermoleophilia > Gaiellales > Gaiellaceae > PALSA-600. The sequence goes on from CAWIYQ010000003.1 coordinate 164,171, forward strand.
CAGCCGATCGGTGAGATCGAGGGTCGCGAGCATCGGACCGTAGAAGAACGGCGCCGTGTCGATCACGACGACGTCGTACGAATGGCGCGCGACGTCGAGCAGACCGCGGACGGCCTCCTCGCTGACGAGCTCCGCATCCTCCGGGTTCATCGGTGCGGGCAGTACGCGAAGGCCGGTGGAGTGCTGCTCGGTGTAGACCTCGAGCTTCTCGGCATTGATGTCCGCCGGCGTGCCGATCAGCTCCCGCACGGTGCTGCGCGGCTGAAGACCGAGCATGATCGCGGAGTCGCCGAACTGCAGGTCGAGGTCGACGAGCAGCGTCCGCCGCCGCCCCTTCGCGGCAACCGCAGCCGCAAGGTTCGTGGCGACGACCGACTTGCCCGAGCCGCCCTTGGGCGAGAAGACGGTGATCACGCGGCCGTGTCCCTGGGTGTTGCCCTGCTCACGGGCCGTGCGCACAGCCTTCTCGATTGCGAAGAGGAGCGTTTCGGGCGCCGCCGGGAGCGTCACCACGTCGGCAATGCCGGCGTCGAGCGCCCAGCGCATCAGCTCGCCGGACGGGCTCGACGTCGCCAGCACGACCGGAACGGTGCTGTGCTCCCGGACCTGCGCAAGCTGCTCGCGCGGCGCCGCATCGGGGTCGTGCACGAGCACGAGCACGTCGGCGTCGACGCGGTCGCTCTCGTCCACGAGCTCGAACACGTCGAGCGCCGCGATGTCGGCCTCGACGGCCGCCAGGGTTTCCCGGCGGCCGTCGACTGCGACCCGAAGAGTGGGCTCACTTGCCACTTGCGTCCTCCAGCAGCGACGTGGCCGTGGTGGGAGCCGATGCCTTGTCGACCGCCTTCGTCGCCGGGCGAAGCAGCAGCGACCAGTCGGCGTTCTTCTCGAGCCAGAAGAGGCGCTGGGCCTGGCTCGACGTGACGCGCAGCTCGATCGAGGTCTGGGTCTGCCCCGTGCTCGGCTTCGACGGAGCGCCGACCACGAGCAGGCCGCGCAGGAACGTGGTGCTGTAGTGGTTCTGGCTCGACTCGGGCGCCTTGATGGAGCCGACCACGTCCACCGTGTTGCCGACCTTCAGCGTGCCGGCGAGCAGCTGGTTCGTGTCGCCGGGCAGCTGCACGACGCGATTCGCGCCGTGAAGGACCGAAAGGATGCCCTCCTCCTGCGTCGTGCCGAAGCGCTGGGCGACGAGCTGCTCGCCCGCGTAGGTCGGCTGGATCGCGACCAGGGTCGAGAGCTGACCGACCGTCTTGACGGCGCCGGCAGGGACCTGGGACGGCTGGAACGTCTTCGCGACGAGCCAGCCGGAGCCGGCGAGCGTTGCGCCGGAGGTGCCGATCGGGATCGTCTTGGAGGCGACGAGCACCTGGACGGGTGCCGCCACTGCCGCCGACGAGCTCGACTTGGCGTGCGAGACGTAGACGAGCGTGAGCACGACCGCCAGCAGGCCGAGGCCGGCTGCGATCAGGATGTTGCGAGTGCGGTAGCTGACGCCGCCGCGAAGCTTGTATGCGAGATCACTCATGGTTTCCCCCCGGGGAGTCGTCGTCGTTATTCGAGGCGCTCGGTCGTCGCGCTGTGGAGATCGCCCGAGGCGACGACGATGCCGAGGATGTTGATGGAGTAGGGATAGGTCGCAGAGACGGTGATGCTGTTGCCCTGCGTCCAGTTGCCGCCCGCCGGTGCGACCGTGATCCGGCCGGCCAGCGTCGACTTGTCGAGGTCGTTCGCCGCGCCGAGGATCGCCGCCTGCGTCGCCGCCGTCGGGTCCGCCGCAGTGCGGCTCACAGCCGCCTTGCGGGCTCCGATCCGGACGGCGTCCGTGAGCGCGACCGAGTTCATGAAGACGATGCCGAACTGGATGATCGCGAACAGGATCAGGAACAGGATCGGCGCGACCAGCGCGAACTCGACCATCGCCTGGCCGCTTTCGTTCCGTGTGCTGAGTCTGCGCCGCATGAGTCCCTGAAGTCCTTTCGGTCAAAGGTTCCGGCGGCAGGTGCGCCGCATGGCACCTGCCGCCGGCTCGGAGCGTCGGACTAGATCGCGTCCTTGATGTTGTTCAGCGCGGTGTCGAGCTGCGTGTGCAGCAGGCCGAGGGTGACGGCCAGGCCGACCGCGATGACCACGCCGATCATGGCGTACTCGACGAAGGTCTGCCCCTCCTCGCGCTTCAGCGCGACGAGAGCCCGGACGAAGATGCTGTTGAGCGCATCCGCAAACATGTGGTGCCTCCCTTGATTCGATTGCCGCAGAGCGCTCAGTCGCCCTGCCAGTGAACTGCGCGCTTCCGAGAAGAGGAGCCGCACACCCCACTCTGGGAACCGGGCCTCGGTGGCACACGTCCAGGGGTCCGGTCTTCCACCCACCTAGGTCCAGCTCCGGAGCGCGAACGTCCCTGGATAGAGCTAGGTCGTCACCCCATCGAGCTAGGTCCTGTCGCCGATTTGGCAAACGTGGCGCCTGTGCCGATACGGAGGTCATGCGGCACTCGGCTCGTGCGCCTGGCCCGGCCTGGGCATCGACCGTGCTCGTCGCGGTGCTCGCCGCTGCGGTCGCGTCGGTCGGCGCGATCGGCGCCGACCTGCCGTGGCTCGTGCCGCTCGGCGCCGTCGTGGCGGCCGGCAGGCTGCCGGCGTCGATCGGCGCAGCGGCCGCTCCGAGCACCGGTTGGCACGACGTACTCGCGGGCGCGCAGCTCGTCGTCTACGGCGTCTACGACCAGCTCGGGGGACGCGGGCTCGTGCTGCTCCAGATGCTCGGCGCGGCGGTCGGCTTCGGCGCGCTCGCGGAAGGGCTGCGCAGGCAGGCATCCAGCGGGGCGGCGCTCCTCGTGAGCATCGTCGTGCTGGTCGGCGCTGCGCCCACGGTCCTCGTCGCGCGCGTCTCGCTCTTCAGCCTCGCCCTCTTCCCGTTGCTCGTGCTGATCGTCCACTCCGACGCACGCCGGCCGAGCGCGCGCATCTGGCTGGCGGTGCCGGTGATCGCGCTCTGGGGGAATCTCCACGGCATGGTGCTGGCCGGGGTGGCGGTGCTCGGCGTCTACCTCGTGCTCGATCGCGCCCGCCGCGACGCGCTCGTCGCGGCGTCCGTGCTCGGCGCGTCGGTGCTCGCCGTCTTCCTCACGCCTCAGCTCTGGCGGACGCCTCTCTACTACCGCGCCGTGCTCGACAACGTCGCCGCCGCCCGCGGCGTCGGCCTGTGGGCAGGGCTCGCACTACGGCCGTTCGACGTGGTGTACGTCGCCGCGGCCGTCGCGCTGCTTCTCCTGGCGCGCGCGCGGCTTCACCTGTGGGAATGGGTCGCCTGCCTCGGGCTCGCGGCCGAGAGCGTCCGCGCGGCGCGCGTCGGCTTCTTCCTGCTCGTCGTCCTCGCCTATCCGGCCGCCCGTGGCCTGCGTGAACGCACGCCGGCGCCCGCGCTCCTGATCTCGATCGCAGGCGGTCTCGCCGTTGCGGCGGCGGCGCTGCTGCTGCTCTCGAATCCGATGTCCGACACCGGCCTCGCCCGCCGAGCCGCCGACACCCGCGAAGTGGTGCTCGCGGAGCCGCTCCAGGGCGAGTGGGTCGAGCTCTTCGGCGGGAGGGTGTGGGTTGCGAACCCGATCGACGCCTTCCGGCGGGGAGACCAGGCGTTGTACCTGGACTGGGTCGCAGGCGACGAGACGGGGCGCGCGGCGGTCGACCACGCACGACTCGTGCTCGTCGACGCATCGAGCGCGGCGGGCCGTGTCGCGGCCCGGGATCCTCGCCTGCGGCGTGTGCAGACGGAGCACGGGGCCGTCCTCTACGAGGTGGTGAAGAGGGCCTAGGCGAACACCTGTTCGGGCGATACAATGGCCCTCCATGGCTGCCGACGAGCTTGTCGTCCACGGCGCCCGCGAGCACAACCTGAAGGACATCACGGTACGGCTCCCGCGGAACGCCCTCATCTGCATCACCGGGCTGTCCGGTTCCGGAAAGTCGAGCCTCGCGTTCGACACGATCTACGCCGAGGGGCAGCGCCGCTACGTGGAGTCGCTGTCCGCGTACGCGCGGCAGTTCCTGCAGATGATGGAGAAGCCCGACGTCGACTCCATCGACGGGCTCAGCCCGGCGATCTCGATCGACCAGAAGACGACCTCGCGCAACCCTCGCTCGACGGTCGGCACCGTCACCGAGATCTACGACTACCTCCGTCTTCTCTACGCGCGCGTGGGGCGGCCGCACTGCCCGGTCTGCGGGCGGCCGATCGCCGGCCAGTCGATCGACTCGATCGTCGAGCAGGTGCTGCAGCTTCCCGAGGGGACGCGGTTCACGGTCAACGCGCCGATCGTGCGCGACCGCAAGGGCGAGTTCCGCGACCGCTTCGAAGAGCTGCGCAGCGAGGGCTTCTCGCGGATCAAGGTGGACGGGGAGCAGCACTCACTCGACGAGCCCCCGACGCTCGACAAGAAGTTCAAGCACACGATCGAGGTCATCGTCGACCGGCTCGTCATGAAGGAGGACCTGCGCACACGTCTCACGCAGTCGGTCGAGACGGCGGTAGCGCTCGCGGAAGGCCTCGTCGTCGTCGACCAGATCGATAGCGGCGTGGAGACGACGTATTCTCAGAACTTCGCGTGCCCCGAGCACGGCGTCTCGCTGCCGGAGCTGCAGCCGCGCATCTTCTCCTTCAACGCGCCGCACGGCGCGTGCCCGCGCTGTACGGGGCTCGGCGCCCAGCAGGAGATCGACCCCGACCTGCTCGTGCCCGACCCGACGCTCTCGATCGACGGCGGGGCGCTCGTGCCGTGGGCGGTCGGCGGCAGTGGTTTCTATGAGTCGGTGATCCAGGCGATCGCCGACCGGTACGAGATCCCGACCGACGTCGCGTGGCGCGACCTGACGACCGAGCAGCAGGACCGCTTCCTCTACGGCACGGGCGGCGACAAGGTGTACGTCCAGTACCGCAACAAGATGGGGCGGCGGCGGTCGTACATGATCGACTTCGAGGGAATCGTCGCCTCGCTCCAGCGCCGCTACCGCGAGACCGATTCGAGCTCGCAGCGGGAGCGCATCGAGGAGTACATGTCGTTCCGGCCGTGCCCGGTGTGCAAGGGGGCGCGCCTCAAGCCCGAGGTGCTCGCCGTCACCGTGGGTGAGAAGAACATCCACGAGTTCACGAAGCTCTCGGTCAGCGCGGCGCTCGAGTTCACCGCCGGGCTCGAGCTGACGCCGACCGAGGAGCTGATCGGCGCACGTGTCGTCAAGGAGATCCGCGAGCGGCTGACGTTCCTCGACGACGTCGGGGTCGGCTACCTGAATCTCGACCGCGCGTCGGCGACGCTGTCGGGCGGCGAGGCCCAACGGCTCCGGCTCGCGACGCAGATCGGCTCGCAGCTCGTAGGCGTCCTCTACATCCTCGACGAGCCTTCGATCGGCCTCCATCAGCGCGACAACGACAGGCTGATCGGCACGCTCGAGCGCCTGCGCGGGCTCGGCAACACCGTCATCGTCGTCGAGCACGACGAGCAGATGATGCGCACGGCCGACTGGCTCGTCGACATGGGGCCGGGCGCGGGCGAGCACGGCGGCCACGTCGTCGCCGAGGGCACCGCGGCCAAGGTGATGCGCAACAAGAAGTCGGTCACCGGCCGGTTCCTCGCCGGCACGCGCGCCATCCCGGTGCCCGAGCGGCGCGAGACCGACAACGGCTCGTTCACGGTGCTCGGCGCCGCGGAGCACAACCTCAAGCAGATCGACGTCGAGTTCCCGATCGGGAAGTTCGTCGCCGTCACCGGCGTCTCCGGCTCCGGCAAGTCGACGCTCGTCAACGAGATCGTCTACAAGTCGCTCGCGAACCGGCTCAACCGGATGCGCACCAAGCCCGGCGCGCACATGGGCGTCGAGGGGATCGACGCGTTCGACAAGGTGATCGAGATCGACCAGCGCCCGATCGGCCGCACGCCGCGCTCGAACCCGGCCACGTACACCGACCTGTTCACGCACATCCGCGAGCTCTACTCGCTGACGCCGGACGCGAAGGTGCGCGGTTACAAGCCGGGGCGCTTCTCGTTCAACGTCAAGGGCGGTCGCTGCGAGACGTGCAAGGGCGACGGGCAGATCAAGATCGAGATGCACTTCCTGCCCGACGTGTACGTGCCGTGCGAGACGTGCAAGGGTCGCCGTTACAACCGCGAGACGCTCGAGGTCCGGTTCAAGGGCAAGACGATCGCCGACGTGCTCGAGATGTCGGTCGAGGAGGCGCTCCGCTTCTTCGCCAAGATCCCGAAGATCCGCCGCCGCCTGCAGACCCTTCACGACGTCGGGCTCGACTACATGACGCTCGGCCAGCCGGCGACGACGCTGTCGGGCGGCGAGGCGCAGCGGGTCAAGCTCGCCGCCGAGCTGTCGAAGGTGGCGACCGGCCGCACGCTCTACATCCTCGACGAGCCGACGACCGGTCTGCACTTCGCCGACATCGAGAAGCTGCTCGAGGTGCTGCAGCGGCTCGTCGACGGCGGCAACACGGTGCTCGTGATCGAGCACAACCTCGACGTGATCAAGCAGGCCGACTGGCTCGTCGACCTCGGGCCCGAGGGCGGCGAGGCGGGCGGCGAGATCGTCGCCGTCGGCACGCCCGAGGACGTCGCCCGGGTCGAGGAGTCGTACACCGGGCAGTTCCTGCGGCAGCTGCTCGACCGCACCGCCGTCGCGGCGTGAGCTCGTGAACGTCCGGTCGAAGTGGCAGGTGCTGCTCGCGATCGGTGCCGTGTGCCTCGCGGGGTTCGTCTTCGGGATGGCCGCTGCCTGGCACAACCGCCACCACACGCTCTGCCGCGACGGCAAGGCCCCCGTCGCGCAGATCGGCGGCCTGCTCGGGCAGACGATCTACCGCTGCCACGACGGCCAGACCGTGACCACCTCGTGATGGAGCTCGAGGCGGGGCGCTCGGGGATGCGCGACTGGTGGCTTCGCACCCTGCTCGTGCTGCAGCGCCCGAAGCCCGTGTTCGTGGCGCTGCGCGACGAGAGCAAGGAGGCGGTCTCCGACCGCTCCGAGCAGGTGCTGCTGATCGTGATGTTGGCCGGGATCGCGTCCGTCCTCTCCACGCGTACGGCGGGCAAGCTGATGGACTCGAGCGACTACGACGGGCTCCTGGTCGCGGTCTGGGCGTTCATCGCCGGGAGCCTGTACGGCGTCTTCGTCTACTTCGTCTTCGGAGGGCTCCTCTACTTCGGCGGCCGTCTGCTCGGCTCGCAGGGCAGCTATCGCCGCGCGCGGCACGTGCTCGCGTTCGCCGCCGTGCCGCTCGCTCTCTCGCTGGTCGTCTGGCCGGTGAAGCTTGCGCTCTACGGCGATGCGCTCTTTCGCAGCGGCGGCAGCGACTCGGGCGCCGGCGGCAGGGTGTTCTCGGCGATCGACCTCGGCTTCGTCGCCTGGTCGGTCGCACTGGTGGTCGTCGGTGTTCGCGCCGTGCACGGCTGGACCTGGCCGCGCGCGGCGGCCGCGGCCACCCTCGGGCTCGTCCTGCCCGTCGTGCTCGGGATCCTCTACGCGGCACGGTAGTTCTCTGTAACCGGTAGTTCCTACTGCTCCTGCTGCGGGGACGCGCCGATGCCGGGGAAAGGCCGAGGGGAGAGGCTGCACTCATGACGGCCACGATGACCAAGCTCACCCCACGCGAGCGCCAGGTCGCAACCCTGCTTGCCTACGGGCTCACGAACTCCGAAATCGCCGGACGGCTGCAGATCTCGATTCGCACCGCCGAGATGCATCGCGCCAACGCGATGCGCAAGCTGGGCGCCGACTCCCGGGCGGACATCGTCCGCTGGGCACTCGACAACGGGTTGCTCCGCTAGTTCCGAACCGCGTTGCGCTCCTCCGCGAGGAGCTGTTCGAAGAGCGCCAGCTCGTCATCGGCGATCGAATACTCGTGCCGTGAATCGGGGAACGCGCCGCTCCGGACCTCGGCCGCGTAGCGGCCGACCGCCTCGCCGATCACCGGTGCCAGCTCCACGTACTGCTTGACGAAGCGCGGCGCGGTGCCTTCGTAGAGCCCGAGCAGGTCGTGCCAGACGAGCACCTGCCCGTCGCAGCCTGCGCCCGCGCCAATGCCGATCGTCGGGATGTCGAGCGCCTGAGTGATCCGCTCGGCGACCGGCGACGGGACTGCTTCGAGCACGATCGCGAAGCAGCCGGCGGCCTGCAACGCCAGCGCTTCCTCGTACAGCTCGACCGCCCTGGATGCGCTCCGGCCCTGCGCCTTGAAGCCGCCGAGCCTCGTCGCCGTCTGCGGCGTCAGGCCGATGTGCCCCATCACGGGGATCCCGGCTGAGGTGAGCGCATGGACGCGCCGCAGCATCGCGCCGGCCCCTTCGAGCTTGACCGCGTCGGCGGCGGCCTCCTTGACGAATCTGATCGCTGTCTCGAGCGCCTGTTCGTCCGACACGTGGTAGGAGCCGAACGGGAGGTCAGCGATCACGAGCGGGCGACGCGCCCCGCGGTTGGCGGCACGGGTAAGGATGAGCATCTCGTCGACGGTGGCAGGCACCGTCGAGTCGTGCCCGAGCATGACCATCGCCGCGGAGTCGCCGACGAGGATCAGGTCGACACCCGCCTCGTCGGCGATGCGCGCCGAGGGCGCGTCGTACGCGGTGATCATCACGATGCGGTCGCCGCGGCGCTTCATCTCGGCGAGCTCGGGTAGGGGCAGCTTTCCCGGGGCGGGCGTGCCGGGAGCGGGCTGGCGCGGACGGGTGGTCATTCATGGCCTCCGTGGTCGAGTGGGATGTTGTCGATCAGCCGGGTGGAGCCGACGCGCGCGGCGATTGCGAGCGTCGGGCCGTCGAGGTCGGCGACGGCGACGTAGTCGGGATCCACGCCCGCCTCGGCGAGCACGATGCGCGCGTCGCCCGGATCGCGGGTCGCAAGTGCTCGTGGGATCGCGGCGGCACGACGGCGCTCGTCACGGGTGAGCTGCCCGTTGCGGCTCGAGAGGGCAAGGCCGTCGGCGTCGCGGACGGTGTCGACGACGCGGATCTCGACGGGAACGTTCAGGTCGCGCACGAGCTGCTTGAGGACCGCCACCTGCTGTGCGTCCTTGCGCCCGAACCAGGCGAGCTCGGGCCGCACGATGTTGAAGAGCTTCAGGCACACGGTCGCGACGCCGCGGAAGTGGCCGGGCCGGTGCTCACCCTCGAGGCCGATCGCGGCCCCCTCGGGCTCGACCCAGGTGGCGAAGCCCGGCGGGTACATCTCGTCGTGGCCCGGCGCGAACAGGACGTCGACGCCGTTTTCCTCGAAGACGGCGGCGTCGCGCTCGAAGTCGCGTGGATAGGCGGCGAGGTCGGCGGCGTCCCCGAACTGCGCCGCGTTGACGAACAGACTCGCCACGAGCACGTCGGAGTCGGCGCGGCCGGCTCGGAGCAGGGCGAGGTGCCCGGCGTGCAGTGCGCCCATCGTCGGGACGAGGCCGACGACGCCGTGACGGGGCAGCTCGAGCTCGCCGATCGTGCGGGCGACGATCACGCGCGCGTCACCTCCGCGAGCGCGTCGTAGAGGGGCTCGAAGCCGCTGCCGGCGAGCGCCTCGCGGTGCCGTGCGACGGTCTCCCAGTCGCCGCGGGCGATCGGGCCCGTCAGCTCGAAGCCGTTGTCGATCGTGCGCCGCATCAGCGGCACGAGCGCCTCCGGCGGCGCGCCGGCGTCCTCGAAGAGCGACGAGGCGACGCGGTGCAGCGTGACGAGGAAGTTCGAGGCGATCGCGGCTCCCGCGTGATAGGCCGCCCGGCGGCTGTCGTCGAGCACGAACGGCACGAGGCCCAGCGTGTCGGCGAGCCACAGCGCCGCTTCCATCGCCTCTGCGGTCTCCGCGGTGACTGCGGCGTAGGCGCCGTCGAGCTGCTCGGGGCCGCGGCTCCGCACGAGGGTCTGCAGCGGATGGACGGAGAAGCGGTGGAGGTGCGGGTCGAGCGCCGCGAGCGGCGTCCCCCCGGAGACGTGCGCGACCCAGGGGCCGGGGTCGATCGAACGGGCGACCTCCGGGATCGCGCGGTCGGGGACGCAGAGGAGCCGCAGCTCCCCGTCCTCGCCCACGGCGATCCCCCGCTCGCGCAGGCGCGCGGCGATCGTCGAGCCGGCGCGACCCGCGCCGATCACGGTGACTCTGTCGAACATCGGTTTCGGGCTCCAGCTCCGCGGTCGCGGATGCCGGGCACCGACAATCTACTCGCTCCGTCCGGGACGGAGGAGAAGATGGCCGCTTGCTAGGGTTGAGCGAGTGCCGATCTACGAATACGTCTGTATGAGCTGCGAGTCCCACTTCGAGGAGCTCGTGGGCATGTCGGATCCCGATCCGAGCTGCCCGGACTGCGGCAAGGCGAAGGTCGCCAAGCAGTTCTCACGCTCGTTCGCAGCACACGGCACCTCTGCGCAGCCCTCGTATGGTGGAGGCGGCTGCTGTGGAGGTTCCTGTGGAACGTGCGGGCACTGATCTGTCCCTGATCGCCTATGCGGACGTGGCTGCGGGATGCACTCGGTGTGCGCTCGCGCAGACGCGGACGCAGGTCGTGTTCGGCGTCGGCTCGCCGACGGCCGAGCTGATGTTCGTGGGGGAGGCGCCCGGCTTCCACGAGGACAAGCAGGGCATCCCGTTCGTCGGCGCCGCCGGCCAGCTGCTGACCAAGTTGCTCGCCGGGATCGGGATCGCCCGCGAGGACGTCTATATCGCCAATGTCCTGAAATGCCGTCCTCCGGGGAACCGCGATCCGCTGCCGGAGGAGATCCAGGCGTGCGAGGGGCATCTGTGGCGGCAGATCGAGCTGATCCGGCCGACGCTCGTGTGCACGCTCGGCAACTTCGCCACCAAGCTCCTGTCCGGGAAGCCGGCGGGGATCACGCAGGTGCACGGCCGGTCCCAGGAAGTCGTGCTGGGCGGGAACGCCGTGACGCTCTACCCGATCTTCCACCCGGCGGCCGCGCTGTACACGCCCCGGATGCTGGCAGTGCTGGAGCAGGACTTCGAGCGGATCCCGGAGCTCCTCGGGACTCCGTCCGCGCCGTCTGAGCCCGACGAGCCGGTCGTGGCGATCGAGCAACAGCCCGTCCAGCTCGGCCTGTTCTAGCCAAGAGGTGTCTGACACCTGGAAGGTGTCAGACACCATGTCGAGATGCACACCGTCACCGGATCGCCGACCGACACCGAGGCGCTCGCGGCCGCGCTCGCGCCGATCCTGCGAGCCGGTGACGTGGTCGCGGTGTCGGGCGAGCTCGGGGCGGGAAAGACGACGTTCGTGCGTGGCGCGGCGAGAGCGCTCGGCGTCACCGAGCCGGTGGCCAGCCCCACCTTCACGATCGGGCACCGCTACGACGCACCGGTGCCCGTGGCGCACCTCGACCTTTACCGCATGAACGGCCTCGACCCCGAGGAGTGGGCCGACCTCGAGCCGTACTTCGAGGGCGCGATCGCCTTCGTCGAATGGCCCGAGCACGCCGGCGGTTGGCTCCCCCGGCCTCGCGTCGTCGTTACCCTCGAGCACGTGGACGAGACGCACCGCAACGTGAGGATCGACGGTGATCCTGGCCTTTGACACGGCAACGACCTACGGCGCCGTCTGCGGCGTGACCGGAGGCGCTCGCGCGCGCGCCGAACGCGCCGGCGACGTGCTCGCCGCGGTCGACGAGCTCGTGCCCGACCCGCGCGCCCTCGAGGGGATCGTCGTCGGCCGGGGCCCCGGCAGCTTCACGTCGATCCGCATCGGCCTCGCCGTCGCGCGGACACTCTCGCTGGCGCTCGGCGTGCCGGTCGCGGGCGCCTCGACGCTCGATGCGTACGGTGACGGCTACCCCGTGCTCGACGCGAAGCGCGGGGAGGTGTTCGCCGCCGGCCCCGTCGTCTGCCGGCCCGAGGAGCTCGCCGTCGAGGGCCTGCGGCTCGTCGGCGACGGCGCGCTCCGTTATCGCGAGACCTTCGAAGCCGCGGGCGCCACCGTCCCGCCCGACGACGACCCCGTCCACGTTCCCGACCCGATGCTGCTGCTCGAGCGGGCCGGCGCGTTCGGCGCCGCCGAGCTGGTCGAGCCCCTCTACGTGCGCGAGCCGGACGCGAAGCCGAGCGCATGACCGCGGTCGCCCTCCATATCCGTGCGCTCGATCTCGCCGACCTGAATGCGATCGAGCGCATCGAGCAGCGCGCGTATCCGACGCCCTGGTCGCGCTCGATGTTCGCATCCGAGCTCGCGAAGCAGACGTCGATCTGTCTCGGCGCGTTCGAGGGCGACGAGCTCGTCGGCTATGTCGTCAACTCGAGGTACGTCGACGCGTGGCACGTGATGAACGTGGCCGTCGAGCCCGACCTCCGCCGCCGCGGCGTCGCGACCGCGCTGCTCGAGCGCCTGTTCGAGCTGACGCGCGACGACGAGCGGCGCGGGTACACGCTCGAGGTCCGCGTCTCGAACGACAGTGCGATCAAGCTCTACGAACGCCTCGGCTTCGAGGCGCGAGGCATCCGGCGCGGCTACTACACCGACAACCGCGAAGACGCGCTGATCATGTGGCGGGACGCGCGGCCCTGACCGGGTCGGAGCACCTCCCTGTGCGGCCGGAGCCGGGCTTTGCCCGGCGGGAGGCCAGGCGCGGCCGGCGAGGGCACGGCAGGAAGAAGGGGGCTCGCGGGGGAAACATGGTTTCCCCCGCGTGATGATTCTCGGCATAGAGACGAGCTGCGACGAGACGGCCGCGGCCGTCGTCACCGAGGACGGCGAGATCGTCGCCAACGTCGTCGCGAGCCAGGCCGAGCTTCACGCGCGCTTCGGCGGCGTCGTGCCCGAGGTGGCGAGCCGCCGCCATCTCGAGCTGATCGTGCCCGTGCTCGACGAGGCCCTCGACGGGAGGGAGGTCGACGCGATCGCGGTGACGACGCGGCCCGGACTGATCGGGGCGCTGCTCGTCGGTGTCTCCGCCGCGAAGGCCCTCGCCTGGGCGCGCCGTCTGCCGCTCCGGCCCGTCGACCATCTGCACGGCCACGTCGCCTCGCTCTACCTGCGCCCGCTCGACCTTCAGCCGCCCTTCACCTGCCTGCTCGCGAGCGGCGGTCACACCATGCTGCTCGACGTCCGTGACCGCGGGGGCTACCGCGTGCTCGGGACGACGCTCGACGACGCTGCCGGCGAGGCGTTCGACAAGGGCGCGCGACTGCTCGGCCTGGGCTACCCGGGCGGCTCGGCGATCGACCGGCTGGCGAAGGAGGGAGACCCGCACGCCTACGACTTCCCCGTTGCCCGCGTCCCGGGCCTCGACTTCTCGTTCTCCGGGCTCAAGACCGCTCTTCTCTACGCGGTTCGCGACCTGTCGCCGGCCGACCTCGACGCGCGTCGTGCGGACCTCGCTGCGTCCTACCAGCGTGCGATCGTGCGCGCTCTCGTCGAGCGGCTCGACGCCACGGGGGCGGAACGGGTCGCCGTGGTCGGCGGAGTCGCTGCGAACTCCGAGCTGCGTGCGTCGCTGCCGGGCGCGGCGCTCGCTCCGCTCGCGCTCTGCACCGACAACGCTGCGATGATCGCCTCGGCCGCGCGCTACATCGAGGACGTCCCGTACCCGGAGTACCTTTCGCTCGATGCGCGAGCGACGGCCGCTTAGTCGGTTCGCGGTCGGCCTGCTCGGGCTCGCCGCGGTCGCGGCCGCGCTGGTCATGGTTGTCTCGGCGGGCGGGTCGGAAGGGAGCCCCGCCCGGGCCCGCGACACCGGCGCCTGGCTCGGGCTCGTCGGCGGGCCGCGTAGCCCGGTGACGATCGGCGAGCGGATGATCGTCGTCCTGCACACGCCGTCGGTCGCCGAGCGGCTCGCGAAGGCGCACTACGCGACCGAGGCGCAGGAGCGCGCCTGGTGGGCCGAGGCGAATGCCGCGCAGAAGCAGGTGCTGCTGAAGCTCGCCTCGATCGGCGTGGCGGTCGAGCCCGACTACAGCTTCCACGAGGTGCTCGACGGCTTCTCGGCGGTGCTCGACCCGCGGGCGGTGTCGCTCCTGCAGCAGACGAAGGAGGTGGACGGCATCTTCCCCGTCCGCGCCGCGTACCCGGCGTCGCTCTCGGAACGGACGCTTACCCGGTCGGCCTGGGACGAGGCGAGCGGCCATGAGCCGGTGTCCGCGCTGCCGGGCTCGACCGGGCGCGGCGTGACGATCGCGCTGCTCGACACCGGCGTCGACGTCGCGCACCCCTATCTGCGCGGGCATGTACTGCCGGGCTTCGACGTGCTCCAACCCGGTGCGACCGCGACGGTGCACGCCGATCCACTGGATTCGTCACAGCTCGAGCGCCACGGCACCGAGCTTGCCGGGATCCTCGTCGGGCGCGACGGGCCCGGCGGTCTGCACGGCGTCGCCCCCGGCGCGACCGTCCTGCCGATTCGCGTCGCGGGCTGGCAGCCCGGGACGGACGGCCGCGATCTCGTCTACGCGCGAAGCGACCAGCTGATCGCGGGCCTCGACCGGGCGGCCGACCCGAACGGCGACGGCGATGCCCACGATGCCGTCCGCGTGGCGCTGATCGGCGTCACCGAGCCGTACGGCGCCTTCACCGACGACCCCGAGGCGCTCGCGGTGCAGGGAGCGCTCGACCTGAACACGGTCGTGGTCGTGCCGGCGGGGAACGACGGCGCGGCCGGCCCCGCCTTCGGCTCGATCGCCGGGCCGGGAGCGTCGCCCGCGGCGATCGCGGTCGCCGCCACCGATTCGCGCGCCGAGCTGCCGCGCGTCCACATCGTCCTCCGTCGCGGCCTCGACGTGATCCTCGACGACCGCCTGCCCCTCCTCGGCCCAGGGACTCCGTCGGGACGCTCCACGCTTCAGGTCGTGACCCCGCGCGCCACCACCGGCGCACCCGGCGCGGCCGCCGGCGACTTCTTCGACGCCGACGGGCTCTCGCGGGTCGCGGGCCGCGCGGTCGTGCTGCCGGTCGGCGACGACCCGCAGGAGCAGGTCACCGCGGCCGACCGGGCCGGCGCTGCCGCCGTCCTCTTCTACGGAGAGAGGCTGCCCCCCGGTGCGCTCCCCGTCTCGGAAGGCGAGCGCACGCCGGTGGTCGAGATCCCGGCGGCCGAGGCGTCGGAGCTGCTCGCCTCGCAGCGCGCAGGCGTCGACGTCGGTGTCGCGCTCGGCGCGACGAGCTCCGCCACGAACGGGTCGCGCGGCTCGGTGGCGAGCTTCTCGTCGCAGGGGCTCGCGTTCGACAGCTCCGTCAAGCCCGACGTCGCAGCGCCCGGCATCGCCACGGCGACGGCGGAGCCGGGCTCTGCGCCCGACGGCTCCGAGCTGTACGGCACCGTCACCGGGACGAGCGCGGCGGCCGCCGAGGTCGCGGGGGCGGCGGCGCTCGTCGTTCAGCTACGGCCCGCGCTCGACGCCGCCGCGCTGCGGAGCCTGCTGGTCGGCTACGCGCAGCCGGGCGGCGCGTCGATCCTGTCGGCGGGTGCGGGCGCGTTCCGCGTCGGCGCGTCCGCGGTCGGCGAGATCGCCTCCGATCAGGCGACGCTCGGCTTCGGCCTCTGGGGCGGGCCGCACTGGCACGCCACGCGTACGGTCGTGCTCCGGAACGTCTCGACGCGCCGGCTGCATCTGTCGGTGACGGCGGCCGCGGCCCAGGCGTCCGAGTCGCTCCGCTTCACGATCAAGCCCGCGACACTCGTCATCCCCGAAGGGCGCGCGCGCCGGGTCGAGGTGACGGTGAGGGCGCCTGTCGAGCCGGCCGACGCGGCCGTGACGGGCCAGCTTCTCGTCTCGCCCGTCGGCTCCCAGACGCTGCGCATCCCGTGGGCGCTCGTCTTTCGGCAGGCCCAGACGACGCTCCTGCCGAACGTGTCGCTCTCGAGCTCGTCGTTCGCCCCGTCCGACACGAGCCCGGCAGTCCTCACCGTCCAGGCCGGTGCGCTCGTCGAGTCGGGTGCAGGCACCGTCGAGGTGCGGCCTGTCTCGCGGCTCGACGTGCTCCTGTACGACGCGAGCGGGCTGTACATCGGCGTGATGGCGCGGCTCCGCGACTTGCTTCCGGGGTCGTACAGCTTCGGCATCACCGGCCGCGGTCCGTCGAGCGCACGACTCCCCGCAGGCTCGTATGAGCTACGCCTGAACGCGTGGCCGACCCTCCCAAAAAGCGCGCAACCGAGTCGCGCCAAGGTCCGGTTCACACTGCGCTGACCTGGAGTAGTCTGGCTATATGACTACGGTCGAAAGGGAATCTCACCTACGTGAGAACCCATTTCACATAGCGCGGCAGCAGCTGCGCAACGTTGCCGACGTCTTCGGGATCGACGATCGGCTCGTCAACATCATGCAGGAGTGCAAGAAGGCCGTCGAAGTCTCGATCCCGACGTCCATGGACGACGGCAGTGTGAACGTCTTCACCGGCTACCGCGTCACGCACAACGTGACGAGAGGGCCGTCGAAGGGCGGTATCCGCTATCACCCCGACGTCACGCTCGACGAGGTGAAGGCGCTCGCGATGTGGATGACGTGGAAGTGCGCCCTGATGGGGCTGCCGTTCGGCGGCGCAAAGGGTGGCGTCATCTGCGACCCCAAGGCGATGTCCCGCAGTGAGCTCGAGCGGATGACCCGCCGCTACACGTCGGAGATCATCAACGAGATCGGCCCCGAGAAGGACATCCCCGCCCCAGACGTCGGCACCGACGGCTCGACGATGGCGTGGATCTTCGACACGTTCTCGATGAACAAGGGCCACTCGGTACTCGGCGTCGTCACCGGGAAGCCGCTGACGATCGGCGGCTCGCTCGGTCGCGAGGAGGCGACCGCCCGAGGCGGCGTCTTCTGCCTGCAGGCGGCGCTCGCGAGGCAGGAGCGCCCGATCGAGGGTCTTCGCGTCGCAGTGCAGGGCTTCGGCAACGTCGGCTCGTTCTTCGCGAAGCTCGTTGCCGAGCTCGGTGCCACGGTCATCGCCGTCTCCGATTCGACGGGTGGGCTGTACAACGCGAACGGCGTCGACGTCGCCGCCGCATTCGCCCACAAGCGGCGCGGCGGCTCGGTGACGGAGCTGAAGGGCGGCGACCGGATCACGAACGAGGAGCTGCTGCAGCTCGACTGCGACGTGCTCGCGCCGTGCGCGCTCGAGCAGGTGATCACCGATGCGAACGCGGATCGGGTCAAGGCGCGCATCGTCGTCGAAGGCGCGAACGGGCCGGTCACACCCACGGCCGACGAGATCCTCGAGTCGAACGGCATCATCGTGCTGCCGGACGTGCTCGCCAACGCGGGCGGTGTCGTCGTCTCGTACTTCGAATGGGTCCAGGGCCTTCAGGAGTACTTCTGGAAGGAAGACGAGGTCAACGCGCGGCTGAACGACATCGTCACGCGCGCGTTCGACGAGACGTGGCACACCCACGGCGAGCGCTCGATCTCGATGAGGCTCGCCGCCTACGGGATCGCCGTCCAGCGGGTCGCCGAGGCGACCGTCATCCGCGGGCTGTACCCGTAGCCCGGGTCACCGTCTATCACGCTGCGGGCTGCCACCTGTGCGAACGGGCACAGGGGCAGCTCGCGCGGCTCCGTCCAGAGCTCGGCTTCGAGCTCGAGGAGGTCGACATCACCGGCGACCCCGAGCTCGAGGCCGCCTACCGCGAGTGGCTCCCGGTGGTCGAGATCGACGGAAACCGGGCATTCGTCTACTTCGTGGACGAAGCGGCCTTCCGGCGGAAGCTGTCACAAGCCTAGGGGTTTGTGACAACCGAACGAACGTAGTCAAGCGTTCGGCACAATGGGTTCGTGATGTTGCAAGCACCGGTACCCAGCGGCAGCTCCGACCGCCTCACCGTCGGCGTCGCCGGCCGCCTGTCCCGGTACCTCCAGGTGCTGACTCAGGCGAAGAAGATGGGCAAGGAGCGCATCTCGTCGCAGGAGATCGCCGACTACACGAACATCAACGCGACGCAGATCCGGCGCGATCTCTCGAACTTCGGGAAGTTCGGCAAGCGTGGCGTCGGCTACTCGATCGACTCGCTGCTCGCCGAGATCCGGAAGATCCTGCGGACGCAGGGCCAGCACAACATCGCCCTCGTCGGCGCCGGCCGCCTCGGCCAGGCGATCGCAAGCTCGCCGATCTTCGCCGAGCACGGGATCAACGTGGCCGCCGTGTTCGACTCGAGCCCGGAGGTGATCGGCCGCGACCTCGGCGGCATCGCCGTCGAGGACGAGCGGCGCCTCAAGGACGCGGTGCGCGAAAAGAACATCGTCGTCGGCGTGCTCGCCGTGCCGGCCTTCGCTGCGCAGAAGGTGGCCGACGATCTCGTCGACGCGGGCGTGCGCATCATCTTCAACTACACCGAGGCTCTCCTCGACGTCCCCTCGGACGTCACCGTGCACACCTCGAACCCCGCGGTCGACCTGCTGCACGCGCTGTACTTCCACCTCACGTAGACGAACCTGGTTCGCGGAGCGAACCAGGTTCGAGAGTTTCCACCTGGGATCTCGGCGGTTCGGAACTCGGGAACCTGATTCGACTGCGCCGAACCAGGTTCCGGGAAGTAGCCTCGACGCATGCGGATCCTCCTCTGGCACGGCTACCTGCTCGGCGGGACGGGCTCGAACGTGTACACGCGGGCGCTTGCGCGGGAGTGGAGCCGCGCGGGGCACGAGGTGGTCGTCGTCTGCCAGGACCGGAGCCCCGAGGAGTACGACCTCGGCGGCGCACGCGTCGTCAACGTCGAGCTTCCCGGGGGCCTGCTGCCCGTCTTCGTCATGGACCGCTACGCCGGTCTCGAGCCGCGCTTCCTGCAGGACTTCACCGCCGCCGAGAAGAGCGCGTACGTGGACGCGAACGCCGTCGTGCTCCGCGAGCTTCTGCCCGCCGACCTCGTCTTCTGCAACCACGTGCTGATGGGCGCGCCCGTCGGCGCCGCGACCGGCGCGCCGTTCCGTGTGAAGGCGCACGGCTCGGAGCTCGAGTACTCGATGCGCGGTCGCCCGGAGCTCGAGCGGTGGGGGGCGGAGACGCTCGCGAGAGCCGACGCGACCTACGTCGGCTCCGCGCATATCCGCGAGGTGCTCGACGACGTCGTGGGCCACGTCGAGCGTGTCTTCGAAGTGCCGCCCGGCGTCGACGTCGACGAGTTCGAGCTCGAGGACCGCGCGACGGCGCTTGCCCGTCTCGTCGAGGAGGCCCGCGCCGATCCGCCGAACCCCGGGAACGCCAACGAGCGGCTGCCCGACGAGGGCAACGCCGCGAGGCTGGAGGCGTTCCTGGCCGGCGACGAGCCGACGGTCGTCTACTTCGGGAAGCTGATCCGCGAGAAGGGCGTCCAGGTGCTGCTCGAGGCGATGGCGGGGCTCGACGCACGCCTCGTGGTCGTCGGCTTCGGCCCGTACCGGCGGGAGCTCGAGCAGGCGGCGCCGCCCCGCACGCTCTTCACCGGCCCGCTCGAGCATCGCCACCTGGCGCACCTGCTGCCGCTCGCCGACGCGACCGTCGTCCCGTCGATCTTCCCGGAGGCGTTCGGCATGGTCGCCGCCGAGGCTGCGGCGGCCGGCTCGCCGCCGCTCGTCGCCCGCCACTCCGGGCTTGCCGAGATCGCCGCCGGGCTCGAGCAGGGCTACCCGGTAGAGTTGCGCCACCTCGCGTCGTTCAGGAGCGGCGACGCCGCGGACCTGCGGCGCAAGCTCGCAGAGCTGCTCGCGCTCCCGCGTGCGGAGCACGACGCGCTCGCCCGAGCGGGACGCGATGTGGTCGTCGAGCACTGGTCGTGGGCCACCGTCGCCCGGCAGCTCCTGGAGCCTGTCTAAGCTGCCGCCGATGGGTGACGAGCAGCGCGTCTCCTGGCAAGAGCTCCTCGCGGGCTCCCGCAGGGCCTTCGAGGACGGGACCGATCTCACGGTCGCCGTCGAGGAGGAGTTCGCGCTCCTCGACCCGCAGACGCTCGAGCTGACGAACCGGTTCGAGGAGATCTTCGCCGCCTCCCGGGACACCGACTTCGCCGACCACGTCGTGGGCGAGCTGATCGCGTCGGAGATCGAGATTCGCACCGGCCGCTGCGAGTCGTTCGCCGAGGCGGCGGCGGCGATGCAGGAGCGCCGCAGCCAGCTGCACGGGCTCGCGCGCGAGGTGGGGCTCGTCCTCGGCGCCACCGGCACGCATCCCTGGAGCCGCTGGCAGGACCAGCGGATCATCGACACGCCCCACTACCGCCGCAACGACGAGATCCTCCGCTACGTCGTCTGGCGCAACAACACCTTCGGCCTCCATGTGCACGTCGGGATCGCGGGCGCCGACCGGGCGATCGCGGTCCACGATGCGCTGCGCGCGTTCCTGCCGGAGCTGCTCGCCGTCTCGGCGAGCTCGCCGTTCGTCGAGGCGGTCAACTCGGGCCTCCACTCGGCGCGCACCGAGGTCTTCACGCGGCTCTTCCCGCGCTGCGGCATCCCGGACGCGTACGGGGGCTGGCAGGGCTGGGAGGACTACGTCGCGTTTCTCTACCGGACGGGCTCGATCACCGAGCACACACAGATCTGGTGGAGCGTCCGGCCGCATCTCGCCTATCCGACGATCGAGATCCGGATCTGCGACGCGCAGCCCGACCTGGCGGAGTCCCAGTCGCTCGCGGCGCTCTGCTTCGCGCTCGCGGCCCGCTGCGCCCGCGCGGTCGACGAGGGCGAGCGGCTGCCGCTCCTGCCGAACCGGCTGCTGGAGGAGAACCTCTGGCGCGCGATCCGCTACGGCCTCTCGGGTGAGCTGATCGACTTCGAGCGTGGCGAGCCCGTGCCCGCCCGCCGGCGGATCGAGCAGCTCCTCGACTGGGTGGCGCCGGTCGCCGACGAGCTCGGCGTGACGCCGTTCCTGGCGGTGCCGGAGCGAAACGCGGCGGAGCGGCAGATCGCGCGCTTCGAGGAGGGGGCGAGCCTTGCGGAGATCTACGCCGAACAGGTGCGCGCCGGCGAGCTGAGAGGCCTCGACCGCAGCCGCGTCGAATAGGCTTTCCGCCCGACTTTGTGATACATAAACCGCCGCGCCGAAGCCCTTCGGCGCTTGACTTTGTGAGGGAGCGATCCACGGATGAGCTGGTTCATGCACCATCCCGTGCTCATCGGCCTCGTCGGTGCAGGCGTGGCTGTTGGGTACGGGCTTTATCTCGCCTGGTGGCTGCTCCAGCAGCCGGCCGGCAACGAGCGGATGCAGGAGATCTCCCACGCCGTTCAGGAGGGCGCGGCCGCGTACCTGAAGAAGCAGTACACGACGATCGCGATGGTCGCGATCGTCCCGTTCATCCTGCTCGGCGTCTACGACAAGCTGGGCTGGGGCACCGCCTTCGGCTTCCTGATCGGCGCGACCCTGTCGGCCGCGGCCGGGTTCATCGGCATGAACGTTGCGGTGCGGTCGAACTCGCGGACGGCCGAGGCCGCCCGCAACGGCCTGGGGCCGGCGCTCGACGTCGCGTTCAAGGCCGGCTCGGTGACGGGACTGCTCGTCGTCGGCCTCGGGCTCGGCGGCGTCACCGGCTACTACTGGTTCCTGACGGGAGCGCTGCACCATTCGCCGACGTCGGCGATCAACGACCTCGTCGGCCTCGCCTTCGGCGGCTCCCTCATCTCCGTGTTCGCCCGGCTCGGCGGCGGCATCTTCACGAAGGCCGCCGACGTCGGCGCCGATCTCGTCGGCAAGATCGAGGCGGGCATCCCCGAGGACGACCCGCGCAACGCCGCGGTGATCGCCGACAACGTCGGCGACAACGTCGGCGACTGCGCCGGCATGGCAGCCGACCTGTTCGAGACGTACGCCGTCACGGCGGTCGCGGTCATGCTGCTCGGCACGCACGTCGGCATCGTCGGCGATCTCTCCAGCCGGATGTACCTCTACCCGCTGGCGCTCGGCGGCGTCGCCGCGATCGCGTCGGTGCTCGGCACGTTCTTCGCGCGGCTCGGCCGCGGCGAGAACGCGGTCATCAACGCGCTCTACAAGAGCGTGCTCGCCGCGACCGTGCTCTCCGCGCTCGGGTTCATCCCGGTCACGAAGGCGTTCGACGGCGGCCGGTTCGGCTTCGGCGATCTGTACGGCTCCGCCCTCACGGGCCTCGTCGTCACCTTCCTGCTCGTCGCGATCACCGAGTACTACACCGGTACGCGCTGGAACCCGGTGAAGGCGATCGCGAAGGCCTCGCAGACCGGTCACGCGACGAACATCATCGAGGGCCTCGCGATCGGCATGCAGGCGACGGCGGCCCCGGTGATCGTGATCGTCGCCGGCATTCTCGTCGCCCATCACTTCGCCGGCCTGTACGGCATCGGCGTCGCCGTGATGGCGCAGCTCTCGATGACCGGCTTGATCGTCGCCCTCGACGCCTACGGCCCCGTCACCGACAACGCGGGCGGCATCGCCGAGATGGCCGACCTGCCCGAAAGCGTGCGGGCGATCACCGATCCGCTCGACGCGGTCGGCAACACGACGAAGGCGGTCACCAAGGGCTACGCGATCGGCTCGGCCGCGCTCGCGGCGCTGATCCTGTTCGACTCGTACACCACCGGCCTGAGCGACAACGGCGTGCACACGCTGTTCTCGCTCTCCGACCCGTGGGTGATCGCCGGGCTCTTCATCGGCGGCCTGATGCCGTTCCTCTTCGCGTCGCTCGCCATGCAGGCCGTCGGCCGGGTCGGCGGCGAGGTCGTGCAGGAGGTGCGCCGCCAGTTCCGCGAGCATCCGGGGATCATGGAAGGCACCGAGCGGCCGGACTACAGCCGCGCGGTCGGCATCGTCACCGGCTCGGCGATCAAGTCGATGCTGGCGCCGGCGCTGATCCCGATCGGGTTCCCGATCGTCGTCGGGATCATCAACATCCGCATGCTCGGCGGCCTGCTGATCGGCACGATCGTCACCGGGCTCTTCCTCGCGATCGCGATGACCTCGGGCGGCGGCGCCTGGGACAACGCGAAGAAGTCGATCGAGGACGGCGCCTACGGCGGCAAGGGCTCCGATGCGCACGCCGCATCGGTCACCGGCGATACCGTCGGCGACCCGTACAAGGACACGGCAGGCCCGGCGATCAACCCGATGATCAAGATCACGAACATCGTCGCGATCCTGATCATCCCGCTGATCGTCTCGATCCACACGTAACCCGCTTAACGAACCGACAACGCCGTGCGGGAGGACTTGTCCGCCCGCACGGCGTAGCGTCACCGCGGGATGCAGCCGCCGCGGCTCCTCCACCTCTCGCTCGTCCTGGGCGCCGACCTCCAGGGTCGCGCCGGGGGTCGCCTCGGCGAGGTCGACGACCTCGTCGTCCGGCTCGGCGACGAGGGGTACCCACCGGTGACCGCCGTGCTCGCGCGAGTCGCCGGGCGCGAGGTGTTCGTCTCCGCCGAGGCGGTCTCGTCGATCGAGCACGGGCGCGTCGCCCTCGAGACCGACCGCCTCGACCTGCGCCCGTTCGAGCGCCGGTCGCAGGAGGTCCTGCTCCGGAAGGACGTGCTCGACCGCCAGCTGATCGACGTCGACGGCGCCCGCCTCCGGCGCGCCAACGACATCGAGCTCGCCCGCGTCGACGGCTGGTGGCGCGTGGTGGGTGTCGACGTCGGGCCGCGCGGCATCGTGCGCAGGCTCGTCCCGCGGCGGTACGCCGGCCGGGTCGCCGGGGGCAACGTGCTCGACTGGGCCGAGGTCGAGCCGTTCACGGGCCACGTGCCCGACCGTGCGCCTGCGCACGCCGCATCCGAAGCTCTCGCGGCTCCACCCGGCCGAGCTGGCCGACTTGCTCGAGGACGCGGGCCGGGCGGAGGCTGAGGAGATCTTCGCCGCCGTCCATGCCGACCCCGAGCTCGAGGCGGACGTCTTCGAGGAGCTCGACGGCGCCCGTCAGCTCGAGTTCCTCGAGCACCGCAGCGACGAGGAGATCGCTGCGGTGCTCGCCCGAATGGAGTCGGACGACGCCGTCGATCTGATCCTCGAGCTCGACGAGGATCGCCGCGACGGGGTGGTCGGCCTGCTCCCCGCCGTGCAGCGCCGCCGTGTGCAGGCGCTGCTCGGGTACGGCCCGACCACGGCGGGCGGGCTGATGAGCCCCGATTTCGTGTGCGTGTTTGGCCAGGCGACGGGGCAGGAGGCGCTCGACCGCGTCCGCCGCTCGCGCGCCGCTCCCGAGACCCTCGAGGTCGTCTTCGTGATGAACTCGCACCGCCGCCTCCAGGGCGCGATCGCGTTGGCCGATCTCGTGCGCGCCGACCCCGAGGACGCGCTCGGCGAGCTGGGGGACATCCCGCGGACCGTGCGCGCGGACGCGGACGTCGAGGAGATCGCCCGGCTGATGACGGACTACGACCTCACCGTCATCGGCGTCGTCGACGACGAGCAGCGCCTGCAGGGAGTGGTCACCGTGGACGACGTCCTCGAGCTCGTCCTCCCGCGGGGCTGGCGCCGACGCTTCAACCTCGACGACCTCTGATGAGGCGCCTCGTCCCTCGTCTACGCCGCGGGCGGCTGTTCGTCGTGCTCGCGGTCCTCGGGCCGGGCCTCGTCGCCGCGAATGCCGGCAACGACGCCGGCGGGATCGCGACGTACTCGTCGGTCGGCGCCCGCTACGGCTACGACCTGCTCTGGATGATGGTGGTGATCACCATCTCGCTGGTCGTCGTCCAGGAGATGGCGGCGCGGATGGGGATCGTCACCGGCAAGGGCCTCGGCGACCTCGTGCGCGAACGGTACGGCGTCCGCTGGGCGCTCTTCGCCACCGCGAGTGTCCTCGTCGCGAACCTCGGCATCTGCATCTCCGAGTTCGTCGGCATCGGCGCTGCGCTCTCCCTTGCGCACATCCCGGTGCAGGTCTCGGTGCCGATCGCCGCCGTCTGCGTGTGGCTGCTGCTCGTCCGCGGAACGTACAAGACCGCGGAGCGGATCTTCATCGTGATGACGATCCCGTTCTTCGCGTATCCGATCGCCGCCGTGCTCGCACACCCGGACTGGGGCGACGTCGGCCACTCGATCGTCGCCCCGCACATCCAGACCTCGCCTTCGTACGTGCTGCTGTTCGTCGCCACCGCGGGGACGACGATCACCCCGTTCATGCAGCTCTACCTGCAGTCGGCGGTCGTCGAGCGCGGCCTCGGGCCCGAGGACCTGAACAAGGAGCGCATCGAGGTCGTGTCGGGCTCGATCTTCGCCAACCTCGTCGCGAGCTTCATCATCATCGCGTGCGCCGCGACGCTCTATCTGCACGGCGAGCGGCACATCGAGGATGCCGCGCAGGCGGCGAAAGCGCTCGAGCCGTTCGCCGGGCGGTTCGCCGAGGTGCTCTTCGGCATCGGCCTGCTCGGTGCCAGCCTCCTCGCCGCCGCGGTGCTCCCGGTCACCGCCGCCTACGTGATCTCGGAGACCTTCGGCTTCGAGCGCGGCATCTCGCGCTCGCCGCGCGAGGCTCCGGTCTTCGTCGGGGTGGTCACCGCCCTCGTCGTGATCGGCGCGGTCGTGGCGATGATTCCCGGCGTCCCCGTCTTCCGGCTCCTTGTCGGAGTGCAGGCGGTGAACGGCGTGCTGCTCCCGATCACGCTCTTCTTCGTCTGGCGGCTGTCGGCGAACGCGGAGGTGATGGGCCGGTACCGGAACGGGAGGATCTTCAACGTCGTCGCCGGGCTGACGGTCGCCGCGACGTCGGCGCTGTCGCTGATCCTCCTCGGGGTCACCGTGCTCGGGCTCTGACGGCGCGATACCGTCCTCGGAAGCGCCGGAGGCGCAGCCACGTGATCAGCTCGAAGGCCCACATCCCGTCAGCCGGGCGTGCCTGGCCCCGCCTCGTCGTCTGGGGTGCGGTGCCCCGCATCCTGGTCTCCGTCGGTCTGCTCGCTGCGATCACCGGGATCATCGAGCTGCTGAAGCCGCACGTGCCGGTGCTGAGCCTGGCCGTGCTCTACCTGCTCGCGATCCTCCCCGTCGCCGCCGCCTGGGGCGTCGTCTACGCCGTGGCGGCAGCGGTCGGAGGGATGCTCGCGTTCAACTTCTTCTTCCTGCCGCCGCTCTACACGCTGACGATTCGCGATTCACGAAACTGGTTCGCGCTGCTCGTCTTTCTCGTGACCGCGGTCGTGGTGAGCGAGCTCGCGGCGCGATCGCGGCGGCAGGCACTCGAGTCGGCGATGCTGGCGCAGGTCGCGAGCGCACTGCTCGAGCGCGGCGAGGTGAGTGCCGAGCTCGAGAGCATCGCCGGCGAGGTCGCGCGCGCGCTCGACGTCGAGAATGCCCATCTCATACTCGGCCGGGCAGACGCGGGCGCGGAGGCGGACGGCCGCTACCCGCTCGTCGCAGGTGGTCGCCGGGTCGGGACGCTCGAGCTCGGGCGGTCGCGCCGCTTCGGCGCCGCGGCGCCCGCGCGTGTGCTCCCGGCGCTCGCGTCGCTGCTGGCCGTTGCGATCGACCGAGAGGAGCTGGCGCGGGAGGCCCTCGAGGCGGAGACGCTCCGCCGGAGCGATGCGATGAAGACGGCCATCCTGCGTGCGGTCAGCCACGACCTGCGCTCGCCGTTGATGGCGATCCTCACCTCGGCGAGCGCGCTTGCGCGGCGGGACTTCGACCTGGACGAGGTGGAGCGGGCCGAGCTGCTCGAAACCGTGCTCATGGAGGCAAGGCGGCTCGACCGCCTGGTCGACAACCTCCTTGACCTGTCGCGGCTTCAAGCGGGAGCGGCCGAGCCGGAGAGCGCTCTCATCGCGGTCGACGACCTCGTCGTCGGGGCCCTCGAGAGCCTCGGGGCCGACAGCGTCCGCGTCCACGTCACACTCCCGGACGAGGCGCCCGCTGTCCGCGTCGACGCACACCAGCTGCAGCGCGCGCTGGTGAACCTCCTCGAAAATGCGTTGAAGTACTCGCCGCCGGACGAGCCGGTCTCGGTTCGGGTCTCGGCGACGTCGTCCGATGTCCTCGTGCGCGTGATCGACCGTGGCGCAGGTGTGCCTGCCGGCGAGCTTTCCCGGATCTTCTCTCCGTTTCAGCGCGGCACGGTCGGGACGGCGGTGGCCGGTGCGGGGCTCGGCCTCGCGATCGCGCAGGGCTTCGCCGAGGTCAACGATGGCAGAGTGTGGGCCGAGTCGCATGCCGGGCAGGGCGCGACGTTCGTGCTCTCCCTGCCGCTCGCCTCGGTGGAGGTTCCTGCGTGAACGGCCAGCGCATCCTTGTGGTCGACGACGAGCCGCAGATCCTGCGGGCGCTGCGGACCGGCCTGAAGGCCGCGGGTTACCAGGTGGAGACCGCGGAGACCGCCGAGGGAGCACTCGCGTCGGCGGCGCTGCAGCCGCCGGAGGCGGTCATCCTCGATTTGCTTCTTCCGGACGGTACCGGCACTGACGTGTGCCGTGAGCTTCGGAAATGGAGCACTGCGCCGGTGATCGTGCTCTCCGCAGTTGGTGAGGAGCGTGAGAAGGTCGCCGCCCTCGACGCCGGTGCCGACGACTATGTGACGAAGCCGGTCGGGATCGACGAGT
Organism: uncultured Thermoleophilia bacterium; assembly: GCA_963840365.1. GTDB lineage: Bacteria > Actinomycetota > Thermoleophilia > Gaiellales > Gaiellaceae > PALSA-600. Next base: position 191,587 of record CAWIYQ010000003.1, read on the forward strand.
TGCTCGCCCGCCTCCGCGCGGTCCTGCGGCGGGCAGGGCCATCCGGAGATCTCCACGTGGTGGTCGGCGAGCTCGAGGTCGACCTCGAGGCGCAGGAGGTGCGTGTGGCCGGAAAGCCGGTCCACCTGACGCCCCACCAGTTCGACCTGCTGCGCGTGTTCGCCCGCAACGTCGGCAAGCTGCTGACGCATCGGATGCTGATTCGCGAAGTGTGGGGCCCCGGCTACGGGGGAGACCCGAACCTGCTGCGCGTGCATGTCGCGCAGCTTCGCCGGAAGATCGAGCAGGACCCCGCGCGGCCCCGCTACCTGCTCACCGAGCCGGGCGCGGGCTATCGGCTCGTCGACCCGGCGACGCGGTAGCCGAGCTTCACAGCTTCTTTATGCCGGCGGCCTGAACCTTCACGGGCCGCTTATGCCGACCGGCGTACCGTCCGGGCATGTGGGTCGTGGGGAGACTTCCCGGGCTGCGTTCGCGTGCGCAAGAGCTCAACGTGCCGCGTCCGCTCGCGGCGGCGGCACCGGGGCTCGCGGCGGGTGCCGTCGCGTCCGCGCTCGCGCTTGCGGGCGTGATCGACGCACGCCGAGCCGCTCTCGTTGCCGGCGCCTGTCTGCTGCTGGCCGCGGTTCGGGCGCTCGTTGCCATCAACGGCCGCGCCGCCCTTCGGCGGAAGGCCGATGCGCTGTTGCGCACGGGTGTCCGCGTCCATCCACAGTCCGCGCTGCTCCCGTGGCGCGCGGCCGAGCTCACCTCCGCGCGCAACCGCCGCATCCTGGCGGGCTCGCTGTGCCGGATCGTGCGCGACCTCGAGCGTCCCGCCAGGCGCACCACCACCAGTGCCGTGCCGCTGGACCGGCCGGCGGTGGCGCCGCACGCCGGGCTCCTCCGCGAGCTCGCAGGCCGACTGGCCGCCGTCGAGGCGCCGGTGGCACCGGTGGGGATGGTGCTCGTCGGAGGAGCTGCTCACCGACGGCATCGTCAGCCCACTCTATGCCGACGGCGACGATCAGGAGGTCGGCGCCGCCCTGAAGGCCTGTCTTCGCTCGCTCGACGGAGGGCCGTCGTTCCGTGGCGCGCCTGCGCCCGTCGCCCCTGAGCACCGGAGGGCCGCATGAATCACCCCTGTTACCCGAGTCGTGTCCCTGGAGGGAGTCGCTGATGTACGACGTTGCCGCACTCGCGATCGCGTTGGCGTGTTTCGCCTTCATCTACGCGGTCTTCTATTTGCTGGAGCGCGTCTGATGTCGGGCGCCGACATCTTCGGGCTCGCCGTTTCGCTCCTCGTCTTCGCGTACCTCGTGTACGCGCTCTTCCGTGGGGAGCGGTTCTAGATGAGCGGCCAGGGAATCGGACAGATCCTCTTCTACGTCGTCGCGCTGATCGCGCTCGGCTACCCGCTCGGGCTCTACATGGCGCGGGTCTATACCTCCGACCGGTTCGGCGGGCGTCGCCTGCTGCCCGCGATCGAGAACGGCTTCTACAAGGCCGTTCGCGCGAACGCGAAGCAGGAGCAGGACTGGAAGAGCTACGGCGGCACCGTTCTCGTCTTCAGCTTCCTCTTCTTCCTCGTCCTCTATGCGGTCCAGCGCATTCAGGGGCACCTGTTCCTGAACCCGGATCACCTGAAGGGCGTGCCGTCGCACATCTCGCTGAACACGGCCGCCAGCTTCATCACCAACACGAACTGGCAGTACTACGGCGGCGAGTACACGATGTCGTACCTCACCCAGATGGCCGGGCTCGCGGTGCAGAACTTCGTCTCGGCCGCGGTCGGCATGGCAGTGCTGGCGGCCGTCGTGCGCGGGATCGCGCGCCGCTCCACCGGCACGCTCGGCAACTTCTGGGTCGACCTCTACCGCTCGCTCGTCTACATCCTTCTGCCGTTGGCCGCGATCGTCGCGGCACTTCTCATCTGGCAGGGCGTACCGCAGACCTTCGACGCGCACGCGACCGCGCACACGCTGCAGGGCGCGACGCAGACGATCACGCGCGGCCCTGCCGCCTCGCAGATCGCGATCAAGCAGCTCGGCACGAACGGCGGCGGCTACTGGAACTCGAACTCGGCCGTCCCGTTCGAGAACCCGACCGGGCTCTCGAACTTCCTCGAGATGCTCGCGATCCTGCTGATCCCGGCCGGGCAGGTCTTCATGTTCGGGAGGATGGTCTTCGCGCGACGGCACGGCATCGCGGTGTTCGCGTCGATGCTCGTCGTCTTCCTGCTCGGTGTGGCGATCAACCTCCCGTCGGAGCAGCACGGCTCGCAGGTGCTGCGCAACTCGGGCGTGAACATCACACAGGGCCACGGCCAGTCCGGCGGCAACATGTCCGACAAGGAGGTTCGCTTCGGCCAGGCCGACAGCACCGTCTGGTCGGTCGCGACGACCGATGCCTCGAACGGGTCGGTGAACAGCGGCTTCGACGCCCAGACTCCCTTCGGCAGCTCGGTCCAGGTCGTGAACCTGTTCCTCGGCGAGGTGATCTTCGGCGGGGTCGGGTCCGGGCTCTACGGGATGTTCTTCTACATCGTCCTGGCGGTCTTCGTCGCCGGCCTGATGGTGGGGAGGACGCCCGAATGGCTCGGCAAGAAGATCGAGGCGCGTGAGATCAAGTACGCCGCGCTCGGTGCGCTGTTCGTGCCGACGATGGTGCTGACGATGACCGCGGTCTCGATCGTCACGAAGAGCGGCCTCGCCTCGATCTACAACAGCGGCGTCCACGGCTTCACCGAGACGCTGTATGCCTACGACTCGCAGTCGAACAACAACGGCAGCGCGTTCGCCGGGTTCGGCGCGACGAGCTTCAGCGCCTCGTTCGGGACGGTCGCGCTCTTCTTCGGGCGCTTCGTGCCACTCCTCGCGGCGCTCGCCCTGGGAGGCGCGCTCGGGAAGAAGAAGATCGTGCCCGCCTCGGCGGGGACCTTCCGCACCGACGGAGCGACGTTCGTCGTCCTCCTCGTCGGCGTGATCGCCCTCACGGCCGGCCTGATGATCTTCCCGGCCCTCACACTCGGCCCGATCGTCGAAGGACTGATGCACTGATGCGCAACATCTTGAGTTCCGTGATCGCGATCGTCGTCATCACGGCTGTGTTCGGTTTCGCCTATCCGCTCGTGATGACGGCCTTCGGCCAGGTGGCGTTCAAGAGCCAGGCCAACGGCAGCCTGATCAAGCAGAACGGCAAGGTCGTCGGCTCCAAGCTCGCCGCGCAGGGGTTCACGAGCCCCAGGTACTTCCACGAGCGGCCGTCCGCGACCTCGCCGGCGTACAACGCGGGCGCCACCACCTTCGCGAACCTCGGGCCGACGAACCCGGATCTGGCGAAGAACGTGGCGTCGGCGGCGGCGGCCGTCCTGAAGCTCGAAGGCCCCTACAACCCGGGCCTGACGATCCACGACATCCCGGTCGACGCCGTGACCACGTCGGCGTCCGGGATCGACCCGGACATCACTCCCGCGTACGCCGCACTCCAGGCTCATCGTGTCGCCGCGGTGCGGCATCTGCCGCTCTCGACGGTGACGGGCCTGGTCGACAAGTACAACCACGGCCGTTCCTGGGGCTTCTTCGGGGAGCCGGGCGTCAACGTGCTCGAGCTCAACCTCGCCCTCGACAAGCTTGGAGGCAAGTAGATGTCGTCGACTGCGATCGAGACCCCCTCGTCGGGGAAGAAGCGCTCGAGCGTCTTCTCGCGCGAGCTCGTCCTCGCGGCGATCCGGGACTCGTTCCCGAAGCTCGATCCGCGGCTGCAGCTCAAGAACCCGGTGATGTTCATCGTCGAGCTCGGCAGCGTCATCACGACGGGGATCTTCATTCTCGACCTTGCGCGCGGTCACACCGGCGGGCTGTGGTTCGTCGGCACGATCGCGGTCTGGCTCTGGCTGACCGTTCTGTTCGCGAACTTCGCCGAGGCGATCGCCGAAGGCCGCGGCAAGGCCCAGGCGAACGCCCTGCGGGCCACGCGCACGACGACGAACGCCTTGCGTCAGACCCGCGACGGGCACCTCGAGGAGGTTCCGGCACCCGAGCTGCAGAAGGGCGACGTCGTCGTCGTCGAGGCCGGCATGGTGATCCCCGCTGACGGCGAGATCATCGAGGGCGTCGGCTCGGTCGACGAGTCCGCCATCACCGGCGAGTCCGCTCCGGTCATCCGCGAGTCGGGCGGCGATCGCTCCGCGGTCACCGGCGGCACGCGGCTGCTCTCCGACAGACTCGTGATCGAGGTCACACAGGAGCCGGGCAGGTCGTTCCTCGACCGGATGATCGCGCTCGTCGAGGGCGCCGAGCGGCGGAAGACGCCGAACGAGATCGCCCTCAACATCCTGCTCTCGGGTCTGACGATCACCTTCCTCGCGGCGGTCGTGACGCTGCGTCCGTACGCGATCTACGCCGGCACCCCGACCTCTCAGACCGTGCTGATCGCGCTGCTCGTGGCCCTCATCCCGACGACGATCGGAGCGCTTCTCTCCGCCATCGGCATCGCAGGGATGGATCGCCTCGTGCAGCGGAACGTGCTCGCCATGTCCGGCCGGGCCGTCGAGGCCTCCGGCGACGTCGACGTGCTCCTGCTCGACAAGACCGGCACGATCACGCTCGGCAACCGCCAGGCGGCCGAGTTCATCCCCGCACCCGGCGTCGAGGAGCGCGAGCTCGCCGAAGTCGCGCAGCTCGCCTCGCTCGCCGACGAGACGCCCGAAGGACGGTCGATCGTCGTCCTCGCCAAGGAGCGGTTCAACGTGCGCGAGCGCGAGCTCGGCGAGCACGAGTTCGTGCCCTTCAGCGCCACGACCCGCATGAGCGGCGTGAACATGAACGGCACGCAGATCAGGAAAGGCGCGGCAGACGCCGTCAAGGCCTTCATCGTCGAGAACGGCGGTCGTGCCCCCGCGGAGATCGACGCGGCGGTGCAGCGGGTCGCCGAGCAGGGCGGCACGCCGCTCGTCGTTGCCAAGGACAACTTCGCGCTCGGCGTCGTGCACCTCAAGGACGTCGTCAAGGGCGGGATGCGCGAGCGGTTCGACGAGCTGCGGCGCATGGGCATCCGCACGGTGATGATCACCGGCGACAACCGCGTCACCGCCGCCGTGATCGCCCAGGAGGCGGGCGTCGACGACTTCCTCGCCGAGGCGACGCCGGAGGCGAAAATGGCATTGATCAAGGAGGAGCAGTCGAAGGGCCGGATGGTCGCGATGACCGGAGACGGCACGAACGACGCGCCCGCACTCGCGCAGTCGGACGTCGGTGTCGCGATGAACACCGGCACGACGGCGGCGAAGGAGGCCGGCAACATGGTCGACCTCGACTCCAACCCGACGAAGCTGATCGAGATCGTCGAGGTCGGCAAGCAGCTCCTGATCACGCGCGGGGCGCTGACCACGTTCTCGATTGCGAACGACGTTGCGAAGTACTTCGCGATCCTGCCGGCGATGTTCGCGTTCACCTACGCGTCGACGCCGGGCAAGCGCGGGCCGCTCAACTCGCTCAACATCATGCACCTGGGCGACCCGAAGAGTGCAATCGTCTCCGCGATCATCTTCAACGCCTTGATCATCCCGGCCCTGGTGCCGCTTGCGTTGAGAGGCGTGAAGTACAGGGCGATCGGGGCGACGGCGCTGCTGCGCCGCAACCTGCTGATCTACGGTCTCGGCGGGATGATCCTCCCGTTCGTCGGCATCAAGCTGATCGACCTCATCGTGCACAACGTGTTCGGCGCCTAGGGCGTGTGTGAGGGGCCGCTACCGGATCCTGCTCGGGATGGCCGCAGGTGTCGGCAAGACGTACCGCATGCTGCAGGAAGGCAGGCAGGCGAAGGACGAAGGCCGTGACGTCGTCATCGGTTACCTCGAGTCCCACGATCGCCCCGAGACGGCGGTGCTCGCAGAGGGGCTCGAGGTCGTCCCGCGAGGGACTGACGCAATGGGTCGGCCCGAGGAGATGGACGTCGACGCGGTGATCGCACGGGCTCCCGACCTGGCGCTGATCGACGAGCTGGCCCACACCAACGCCCCCGGGATGCGCAACGAGAAGCGCTACCAGGACATCGACGAGGTGCTCGAGGCGGGCATCGACGTGATCTCGACGGTCAACGTCCAGCATCTCGAGAGCCTCAACGACGCCGTCTTCGAGCTCACGGGGGTGCGTGTGCGCGAGACGTTCCCGGACAACGTCCTCGACGAGGCGGACGAGGTCGTGCTGGTCGACCTGACGCCGGAGATGCTCCAGCTGAGGCTCGAGGCCGGGAAGGTCTACGCCAAGGAACGGGCCGAGGTCGCACTCACCAACTTCTTCAAGCACGAGAACCTGAGCGCTCTCAGAGAGCTCGCGCTCCGCGAGGTCGCGGAGGACGTCGAGCACCGCCGCCAGCCGTCGGTTCTCGACGCTCTGAGCCAGCAGGCGGTTGCCGAGCGCGTGCTGGCGATGATCGAGCCGCAGGCGAAGTCGCAGCGGATCCTCCGCCGCGCCTGGCGCTCTGCTCAGCGGCTCGGCGCGGAGATCGATGCCGTCTGGGTCCGGTCCCCCGGCAAGCCGCCGACCGACGAGGAGGCGACGCAGATCGCAGCGCTCCGGCGGCTCGCGAGCATTCTCGGCATCCACCTGCTCGAGGAGGAGGGCGACGACCTCGTCGGCACCGTGCGTCGGATCGCGCGCGAGCGCGGCTCGACCTACGTCTTCGTCGGGACTCCCGACGAGTCCCGCCGACGCGAGATCTTCGGCGGGTCGCTGCTCTCGCGGATGGTGCGGGAGCTGCCGGGAGTCGACATCCGCGTGGTGGCGAGCCGCGCCGACCGGGTGCGTCTGGACGAATGACCGTCGTCGTCGCAATCCTCGGTGCGCTCGTGGTCCTGCTGGCCGTGGCGCTTGCCTGGCGCAGCCGACCGCCGCGGGCGCTACGGCGGCCGCGCGGGGGGCGCCGGATTCTGCTCCCGTTCACCGGACGGCTCGAGCAGCCGGTGCTCGATGCGGCGATCCGGATCGCGCACGCCGAGCACGCGGTCCTCGTCCCGGCATACCTCCTCATCGTGCCGCTCGAGTACGGAGAGGACGCCCCTCTCACGAAGGAGGTGGGCGTGGCGATGCCGATGCTCGAGGCGGTCGAGCACCAGGCGTTGCGGGCAGGTGTGCCCGTCGACGCGCGGATCGAGCGAGGGCGCACGCCGACCCATGCGCTCAGCCGCCTGTGGGAGGTGGAGCAGTTCGATCGTGTCGTCGCGCCTGCGCCGAGCGATCATCGCGTCGGCCTCTCCGCGAAGGACGTGACGTGGATCCTCGCGCACGCGCCTGCGGAGACGGTGATCCTCAAGCCTCCTCCGGCCGACGGCGTCGTCGCCGGGACCATGGGCACCAGCGCGACGTAGACTCCGTCCTGGAGAGCCGGGAAGCCTGGTCGGCGTGCCCCCAGAGGGAGACGCTGATGACCCGGAGATCGGAGGACACGCTTCCGAAGGCTCACCGTGAGAGCGGGACGCGCGGCTGTGATTGCTCCCCGAGGCAAGCCCGTGTCTGACGCCTCGTCGGGGGGCTTGTTCGTGCTTGCGGCGGCTGTCAGCCTTGCCTCGAGCTGGATGTTGGTGGCGAGTCTCGGCCGGCTCGGCGCTCGACTCGGTCTTTCCGAGGCGCTGTTGGGGATGTTCGCTGCAACGGCCGCCGATGCGCCGGAGATTACGGCTGCCGTGACAGCGCTCGGGCATCATGACCACAGCGTCGGGGCCGGCGTGGCGATTGGCTCGAACGTCTTCAATCTGGCGGCTCTGCTCGGGCTCTCGGCTGTCGTCGCAGGTCGGATAGCGCTGCACCGGCGCGTGATCATCCTGAGCGGCCTCGTCGCGGTTTGGATCTCGGTCGCATGTCTCGTGGTGGTCGTCGGGCTCGTCTCGCCGGTCGCAGGGCTCATCCTCGTCTTCGCTGCGCTACTGCCGTATCTCGCGATCCTCGGTGTACCCCGCGAGCGGCTCGTGCAAGGCCGACGTCTACGACGGTGGCGGAGCTGGCTGGCGGCTGCGGTCCACGAGGAGGAGCTCGAGCTCGAGGTCGCAATTCATCCTGGCCGCGGTCGCCGCGCAGATGTCCTGCTTGCGGCGCTCAGCGGCGTTGTCGTGGTCGGTGCGAGCATCTCGATGGAACGGACCGCCACTAGGCTCGGTACGCAGCTCGCCGTCCCTGGGATCGTGGTCGGCGGTCTCGTCCTCGCTGCTGTTACGAGCCTGCCGAACGCAGTCGCGGCGCTGTATTTCGCCGCGCGCGGCAGAGGCACGGTGGTCCTCAGCACGGCCTTGAACAGCAACGCGATCAACGTCGTGGCAGGGCTGCTGCTTCCGGCGAGCGTGCTTGGGTTGGGTCCACCGTCCGGCTCCGTGACGTTCGTCGCAGCTGCTTATGCTGCGATGACGGCACTCGCGCTGGCCCTCGCGTACGTCAACGGTGGACTGCGCCGGAGCTCGGGCGTACTGGTGATCGCCGGCTACTTGGTCGTCGCGGGCGTGCTGATCGCGAGGGCGTGACTCCACGACCAGAGGCCGGGATCCGATCCGCAGCTGAGCCGTCTGATTCCGGGCGGGCGCCGGGCAGGTTCAAGCCGCTGGGACGCAGCCGCGCAATTCACTAGTCTGCGGGGCCGTGCCGCGGCTGAAGCGTTTCGTGGTGGGCCGTCCGATGGCGTCCGGCGAGATGGAGGAGACGCTCCTCCCGAAGTGGCTCGCTCTTCCCATCTTCGCCTCCGACCCTCTCTCGTCGGTCGCGTACGCGACGGAGGCGGCGCTTGTCGTGCTCGTCACCGCGAGCGCGAGCGCGGCCCACCTTGCCTTCCCGATCTCGATCGCGATCGCGACGCTGCTGGCGCTGGTCGTGCTCTCGTACCGGCAGACCGTCCTCATCTACGAGAGCTCCGGCGGCGCCTACATCGTGGCGAAGGAGAACCTCGGTCAGGCGCCGAGTCTGGTCGCGGCCGCCGCTCTGCTCACCGACTACGTCCTGACGGTCGCCGTCTCGGTCGCTGCTGGTGTGCTCGCCCTCACCTCTGCGGTCTCGTCGCTCCGCGGGCACGAGTTGGCGCTCTCGCTCGTGTGTGTCGCCCTGATCGCGATGGCGAACCTGCGCGGTGTCAAGGAGGCGGGGGTCCTCTTCGCCGTGCCGACGTACGCATTTATCACGTCGATCCTGGTCACGATCGGCGTCGGCTTCGCGAAGTGCGCGAGCTCCGGCTGTCCGCGCGCGGTCGTACCTCACCCGCTCGCGGCCGGCACCGGTGCCGTGACGGCGTTCGTCGTGCTGCGCGCATTCTCGTCGGGCTCGACCGCGCTCACCGGTGTCGAGGCGATCGCGAACGGCGTCAACGCGTTCCGGCGCCCGCACGGACGCAACGCCGCCGCGACTCTGCTGATTCTCGGGACGGTCGCGATCACGATGTTCCTCGGAGTGTCCTGGCTCGCAGTGCACATGCACGCGCGCCCGACGTCGACGGGCACGCCCTCGGTGCTCTCGGAGATCGCCCGCGGCGTCTTCCCGGCCTCGTCGTCCCTTGGCTTCGCCTACTGGATCGTCCAGGTGCTGACGCTTGCGGTGCTCGTGCTCGCGGCGAACACCTCGTTCCAGGGCTTCCCGCGCCTCGCCGCGTTGCTGGCGCGCGACCGCTTCTTCGCGCGGCAGTTCACGAACCTCGGCGACCGGCTCGTCTTCTCGAACGGCATCCTCGTCCTCACCGCGATTGCGTGCGCTCTCCTGTGGGCGTACAACGCGAGCGTCGAGTCGCTGATCCATCTCTATGTGATCGGCGTGTTCACGGCGTTCACGCTCTCGCAGGCCGGCATGGTGCGCTACTGGCTGCGCACGCGCAGCCAGGGCTGGCAGCACCGTCTGGCGATCAACGCGCTCGGTGCGAGCGCGACCGGCGTCGTGACGGTCGTCGTCATCCTCACGAAGTTCGCCCAGGGGGCGTGGCTCGTGATCCTGGCGATCCCGCTCCTCGTCACGCTCTTCCTCGGCATCAACCGGCACTACCGGCGCTTTGCGCGCCGGCTCGAGGCGAGTCTCAGCGCCGCCCGTGCGGCCGGGGTGCCGACAAACGAGGTCATGATCTGGGTCGACTCGATCGACGTCGCCACCGAGGGGGCCCTCTGGTATGCGCGTCAGATCGCGCAGGGCCCGCCGATCCGAGCGTTGCACGCGCCGGGGCGGAAGACCGACCCCGGCATCCGGCCCCGGTGGTTCGACTTCGCCGGCGGCGACCCGCAGCTCGAGGTGCTCGCGACCGACGAGGGCAGGCTGCAAGCGGCCCTGGAGGAGGTCTGGCGGATCCCGCGCGGGGAAGGCGACTTCGTCACCTTCATCATCCCCGAGCAGTTCAAGCAGGCCTCGCTGCTTCGGGCCGCGCGGCGCGAATCGTTCCGTCTCAAGTTGCGGCTGGTGTCGGAGCCGGGTGTCGTCGTGACGGACGTGCCCGTCGTCACCCAGGCCCTCGCGCCCGAAGGGCACACGCCGGGGAACCTCGTCGTGCGCGTCCTGCTCTCGTCGATGCATGGAGGCTCGCTGCGGGCGCTCAACTACGCACGTTCCCTCGGCGTGCCCGACACGCGTGCGGCGTCGTTCGCGTTCGACACGCACGAGGCGGCGCAATTTCGGCGCGAATGGCGCCGCTACGGCGGCTCGATGCCGCTCGACCTCAGTGACGCCCCGTATCGCGACATCGGCGAGCCCTTGCTCGCGTACCTGCGGGCGCTGACGGTCGACGGCCAAACGGTCGTCAACGTCGTGATGCCCGAGATCATCGTCCGAGGCTCCGTCAGGCTCCTCCACAATCAGCGCGCGCTCTACCTCAAGAGACTCCTATTGTTCGAGCCTCACGTGATCCTCTCGAGTGTCCCCTACCAGCTCTTCCGTTGATGCGGATCCCCGGTCGCCCCGAGACGAGGCAGCCCTTCGACCACCGGCTCCTCCTCGTCCCGGTGGTCAGCGGGCCGAGGTCACGCGAGGCCGCTCACCTCGCGGGGCGGCTTGCGGCCGGTCGCCGCTCGAAGGTGATCCTGCAGCGGGTGCTCGTGGTTGCCGCCGAGCTCCCGCTCGATGCCCACTTGACCGAGCAGGCCGGCGAGTCGGAACGGCTGCTCGAGGAATGCGCGCAGATCGTGGAGGCCTACGGTGTGAAGTCCGAGAAGCGGATCGTCCGCGCGAGGCAGGCCGGTCGCGCGATCGTCGAGGAGGCGGGCGCGAGAGGCGTGGACGTCGTGATCTTGGGTGCGCCGCGCAGCACCCATCGACAGATCTTCGGTCACACCGTCCACTATGTCTTGAAGCATTCCCCGGCGCGGGTGATGGTCGCCGCGGGGAAGAAGCGGTGGCTGCCGTTCGACGAAGGGACGAGCCAACCGGTGGGTGAGCCGCTCGACCGGATCCTCGTTCCGATGAAGCTCGGGCCGATCGGGCAGGAGATGCTCACGAGCGCCGTCAAACTCGCGGCCGGTCACGGCGCGACGGTGGAGGCGCTGCATGCGATCCTGGTGCCGCTCGAGCATGCACTCGCAGCAGAGCTCCCGGGGCAGGAGGAACAGGCCGCCGCCTCGCTGGCCCAGGCGAATGTCCTGGGTGCGGAGCACGGAGTGGCGGTCGAGGGCAGCATCGTCCGCACGCGCTCGATCGGGAAGGCGATCGTGGAGCGTGCGGACACGACGGGCGCGGACCTGATCGTGCTCGGGTCGGCCCCGCGGTGGCGGCGGCAGTCTCGCTTCTTCTCGCCGACGGTCGATTATGTCCTGCGGCGGTCGCCGGCCGAGGTGCTCATCACCGCGTTCCCTCAAGCGGGAGCGAGCAGCGACATCGCGACTGCCCGCGCCGTGACGCTAGGCTGGTCGTCGGAATGAAGGCGCTCGTCATCGGCTGCGGCCGCGTCGGCTCGGCCGTCGCCTTGAAGCTCCACGACACTGGCTGGGACGTGACGGTCTGCGACGAGAACGAGGACGCGCTGGGACGGCTCGGGGAGACTTGGTCCGGCGGGTTCGTCGTCGGTCACGGGATGGATCAGAAGCTGCTGCGCGAGGCGGGGATCGAGGATGCCGACGCCGTCGTCGTCACGACCGACGGCGACAATACGAACCTCGTGATCGCCCAGGTGGCACAGAAGCAGTTCGGGGTTCCCAGCGTGGTCGCGCGTGTGCTCGATCCGGCGCGGGCGGAGTTCTACGAGACCCGCGGGCTACGCATCGTCTGCCCGACGAGGGCGGCGATCGAAACGCTGGTCGGCATCGTCCGCGAGTCGGAGTCTGCGACGGTCTAGGTGGGAGCGACGATGTACATCCTGGTCGCTGGAGGCGGCAAGGTCGGCGCGAACCTGGCGCGCTCCCTGCTGCGCGCAGGCCACGAGGTGACGCTGATCGAGCAGCGGCCGTACCGCTTCGACAAGCTGGAGGTCGAGTTCGAGCATCAGGTGATCCGCGGCGACGCGACGGAGCTCTTCGTGCTCGAGCGCGCCGGGATCAAGCGGCCGCCCGATCTGCTGATCGCCGCCACGGGCGACGACGAGGACAACATCGTCATCTGCCAGCTCGGCCGGGAGCGGTACGGCGTCTCGAAGGTGATCGCGCGGATCAACGATCCTCGCAACCAGCCGTATTTCGACCTGCTGGGCATCTCGCCCACCGTCTCGGCGACGGGTGCGATCCTGGCCCTGGTCGAGCACGAGGTGCCCGAGCACGGCCTCATCCAGCTGCTCGAGCTGCGCCGCGAGAACCTCGAGATCGTCGAGATCATGGTCGACAAGTCGTCTGCCTGTAACGGCAAGGAGGTACGCGCCCTGCGTCTGCCGGAGGGGGCGCGCGTGATCTCGATCGTCCGGGACGGTCAGGCTGAGGTCCCCGACGGAGACACCCTGCTCGAGGAGGGCGATCAGGTGCTCGCGATCCTCGAGCCGGGCAAGGAGGATGAGCTCCGGCGCGTCCTCCTGCACGACTGAGGGATCCGAGGGCATCCGCCCGCCAAGGGGGCTACCGTGTGGGGAGTGCGTCGCCCGGCGACCCCAGTCCTGCTCGCGTGGGCCGCGACCTTCGCCGGCCTGGTCTCGATCGTCTCCGCGCTGACGCCCGAGTACGCGGACCGCAGCCACATCGTCCACGGGATCCTGCCGCCGGGCGTGCCCGACGCGGCCCGGACGATCACGCTCGCCCTCGGGATCGCGATGATCTGGCTCTCGCGTGGCCTCGCGCGGCGTAAGCGCCGGGCGTGGGTCCTCGCGGTGGCGATCGTGATCGTGTCCGCGGTCGCGCACCTCGTGAAGGGCCTCGACTTCGAGGAGGCGATCGTGCATCTCCTGCTCCTCGTCTGGCTCGTCCGGGCGAGGCGGCAGTTCGTCGCGCCGGGCGACCCGGCGACGGTACGGCCGCTCGTGCAGATCGGCGTCGCCCTGGTCGCTTCCGCGGGTCTCATCGTCGTCTACGCGTTCGACACCGACGCGTACTCGGAGCGGATCGAGACGGCCCTCGTGCTCCTGACGGGTGCGCTCGCCTTCCGGGCTCTGTGGCTGTGGCTACGCCCTCACCGTCTCGAGCCGTGCGACGGACACGACCGCGACCGTGCCGCCGAGCTGGTGCAGGAGCGCGGGACAGACAGCCTGTCGTATTTCACGCTGCGCCGGGACAAGAGCTACTTCTTCTCGCCCAGTGGGCGCTCGTTCCTGGCGTATCGGGTGATTCGCGGGACGGCGCTCGATCGCGGGCGACCCGATCGGCGAGCCGACCGAGCTGCGCGAGCTCGTGGCCGAGTTCCGCCGCGTCGCCCACACGAAGGGCTGGCGGGTCGCAGTCGCCGGCGCCTCCACCGACGCGCTCGCCGATTACGCCGCTCTCGGCTTCAAGTCGATGTATCTCGGCGACGAGGCGATCATCAGGCCGAGCGAGTTCTCGCTCGACGGGCGCGCGATCCGCAAGGTGCGCCAGTCGGTCTCGCGGCTCGAGAAGTCGGGCTACGAGGTGCGCGTGCTCACGACGGGCACGGCCGACGAGGCGCTTCGCGAAGAGCTTCGCGCCGTCTCCCACGAATGGCGCGGTAACTGGCCGGAGCGCGGCTTCACGATGGCGATGGACGCGCTCTTCCTCTACCCCGACACGGTGCTCGCCGTGGCGATTGCGCCCGACGGGTCGGTCGGCGGCTTCCTGCAGCTCGTGCCGTCTCCGGCGAGTGACGGCTACTCGCTCGCCTCGATGCGGCGCCGGCGGGACACCCCGAACGGGCTGATGGAGTACCTGATCACCAAGACGCTGGAGTGGGCACGCACGGCCGGTGTCACCGAGCTCTCGCTCAACTTCGCGGTTTTCGCGGACTTCCTGGGCGCCGACCAGGGTGCCGGCCGGTTCGCGCGCGGCTTCCGCTTCCTGCTCCTGAAGGCCGACCGCCTGTTCCAGGTGGAGCGGCTGCACAGCTTCAACCGCAAGTTCTTCCCCCACTGGCGCCGGCGCTACTTCTGCTTCGAGCGCTGGACCGACCTGCCGCTCGCGGGCCTCGCCTACCTGAGCGCCGAGTCGCTGCTCACGCTGCCGGGGCCGTGGGTGAAGACGCCCGACCTGACTGCGCGATGAGGCGGCTCGCACCGGTCGTCCTCGCGCTGCTCGTGCTCGCTCTGCCCGCGGCGCGGGCCTCCAGGAGCGCTGCCGACACCGACTGGGGGCGCTTCGGCTACGACGCAGCGCGCCACGACGCCTCGCCCGACGCGACCATCACGGCTGCGAACGTGCACAAGCTGCACCGGCTGCGGGTGCAGCTCGACGGGACCGTCGACTCGTCGCCGATCTACGTCGCGAAGGGCGTTCGCGGCCGCGATGCGCTCGTCGTCACGACCACCTACGGGAAGACCGAGGCGATCGACGCCGCCACGGGACGCGTCCTCTGGCGGTACACACCTCCGACCTACGCGAAGCTCGCCGGCACGGCGCAGATCACGAACGCGACGCCGATCCTGTCGACCGACCGCAGCGCGGTCTACGCCGCTGCTCCGGACGGGACGATCCGCAAGCTTCGGCTGAGGAACGGCTCTGTCGTCTGGGCCAGATCGATCACGAACGACCCGACGCACGAGAAGATCACGTCCTCGCTCAACATCTCGCGTGGCCTCGTGATTGCGACGACGGGCGGGTACATCGGCGACGCGCCTCCGTACCAGGGGCATGTGGTGACGATCTCGGAACGCACCGGCGCGATCCTCCACGTGTGGAACTCGCTGTGCTCGAACCGCACCGGGCTGATCCAGCCGAGCACGTGCGATGCGAGCGACTCGGCCATCTGGTCGCGGAACGGCGCGGCCGTCGACCCGGCGACAGGCGACCTCGTCGTGGCCACAGGCAACGCCCCGTGGAACGGGAGCACGAATTGGGGCGACAGCACGCTCGTCCTTGCTCCCGACGCCTCCCGGCTCCTCCACCACTGGACGCCGGCCGACCAGCAGCACCTGAACGACTCTGACCTCGACCTCGGCTCGACGAGCCCCGGCCTGCTCGCGGGTGGGTACGCGGTCCAGGGGGGCAAGGACGCCGAGATCCGCCTCCTCGACCTGCGGAAGCTCCCGGGCGTCAACGCCGTCACCGGCGGTGAGCTGCAGACGGTGCCGACCCCGGGCGGCCAGCTGATGTTCACAGCGCCCGCCGTCTGGAAGGGCACCTGGGTGTTCGTCGCGACTGGGGGTGGCACCCAGGCCTGGCGGCTTCGCGGTGCGCGTCTGCACTCCGTTTGGTCGAACACGACGAACGGCACCTCGCCCGTGGTCGCCGGCGCGCTGCTCTACGTCGGGGGCGACGGCGTCCTCAACGTCTACGCAGCCGCCACCGGCAAGCTGCTCGATTCTCTTCCGACCGGGCCGATCCACTGGCAGAGCCCGATCGTCGCCGCCGGTCGCGTGGCGATCGCCGAAGGGAATGCGAACGACCACGCCACAACCGGCGTGCTCGACGTTTACCGCCTGTAGGCGGTCAGCCCCGCCGGCGGCGAACCTGCGGCCCCTGGGTCCCGAGCGCCGCGTAGGTGATCGCCTGCAGCGACTCGTTCAGATTGCGCAGCTCGTGTGCGATCACGGTCAGCTCCTCCCGACGCTCCTCGCGCGCGTTCATGCGTGCGAGCTCCTCGACGAGGCGGTCGAGCCGGGCCAGGATCGCCTCGAGCTGCCTGTCCGTGACTTCGCCGTGCTCCATCGCGAACCAGCTTAAAGATCGAAGGGATACACTCGCCTCTCAACAGAAAGGGCGAGCGGTGAGGGAACCCGGTGCAAGTCCGGGACGGTCCCGCCGCTGTGAGGGGAGATGCCCCTCGCCGAGAGCCACTGGGCCTGAGAGGCCCGGGAAGGCGGCGAGTGGGGGAGCCCCGAGTCAGAAGACCTGCCGGTCGCCCTCCGTCACAGAACCCCTCGCGGAAGGAGGATTCGTGCTCAAGCGCCTCGCTTGTCTCGCCGTTCTCGCCCTCGTCGTGCCGGCGATCGCCTCGGCCGCCACCGTCAAGGTGCGCGTCGAAGGGAAGACCCGCACGCTCTTCGCGCCCACGGAGATCACGGTCACCGCCTCGACGCCGCTCGAGGCGCTCGAGCAGGCCTCGCTCCTCGGCGAGCTCTACTACCACGTCACCAGCTCGAGCTTCGGCAACTACGTCGACCAGGTCGGCCGCTACGGCGGCTCCGCCTCCTCCGGCTGGGTGTTCAAGGTCGACAACGCGTCCCCGCCCGTCGGCGCCGATCAGGTGCAGCTCGCAGACGGCGACACCGTGCTCTGGTACTACGCCACCTTCGGGCCGACCGGCGGCCCGCCGACGCTGCAGGTGAAGGCGGCGACGAACGGCTGCTACACGGCCACCGCCTACGACGACAACGGCAAGGCCACGACGGTGAGCGGTCTCACGTGGCACGTCGGCTCGAAGAAGTCCGCGCCGGGCACGACCGGCACGGCGTACTGCCCGGGCAAGCATGCCGGTCTCCTCGTGCGGGCCACCGCCACCGGGGCGGTTCGGTCGAACGCCGTCAAGTGAGAGCCGTCGCCGTCTTCGGGCTTGCGCTCGCCCTCGCCGGCTGCGGCGGGGACGGGCGCGGCCACGGGACGGCGACGCTCTGGGTGACACGCGACCGCGGCGCTCACGTCGTCTACTCCGGGTCGGTGCCGGCCGGGCTCGATGCGATCCAGGTGGTCGAGCGCCGGCTGAAGGTGACGACCCGCTACGGCGGCCGCTACGTGCAGTCGATCGACGGCATCGACGGCTCGCTCTCCGCACAGCGGGACTGGTTCTACTTCGTCGACGGGATCGAGGGCGACCGGAGTGCCGCCGACGTAACGGTGCACCCCGGCGAGAATGTCTGGTGGGACTATCGCCACTGGACGCCGGCGACCGCGGAGATCTCGGCCGTGGTCGGCGCCTACCCGCACCCGTTCATCGACTCGGACACACGCGTTGTCGGCGCTCCGGCGCTCGCCCGCGCGATCGCACGCCAGGTGCACGGCACCGTGGATGGACTGGGCGGCGCGGGCAACGTCATCGTCGTGGGCGGCACAGCCTCGCGGGAGAGCGTGCGGATTGGCCGCTTCCACCGTGGGTACCGGCTCGACCTCGGCGTCGACGTGGCGCGCCGGCTCGCCCGCGACCCGACTGCGCTGAGGTACCGGTTTTGAGGTTGAGCGCCGCGCCTGCTGCCGCCCTGCTCGCCGCGCTCGCCGTTGCGGCGCTCCTCGCCGACCGGATCGTCTCCGTCGCGGCGATCGTCGCGATTCTCTTCGTCGTCTCGCTCCGCGCGCCCGCGCAGCGGCGCTGGCCGTACCTGGTGGGCGTGCTCGTCGCGGGACTGAGCATCTTCCTGATCACTCCGTTCGTCGAGGTGATCGGCTCGCACCCGATCTGGACCGGCCCGACCGTGCCCGTGCTCGGCCGGCTCGACGTGACGACCGAGGAGCTTCGAAACGGCCTCTACCAGGGCCTTCGCCTCGTTGCGGTCGGGCTCGCGTTCGCGGTGTACGCGCTGCTGCTCGACCACGACCGCCTGCTCGCCTCGGCGGGCTGGGCGCGCCGGTCAACGGTCGCAGTCGCCCTCGCGACGCGGCTCGTACCGGTGCTCGAGCGCGACGCGCGAGAGCTGCAGCTCGCGCTCCGCGGCCGCGGCGTCGAGCTGGGAGCGATGCGGCGGCTGTCGCCGCTCCTCGCCGGCTCGCTCGAGCGGGGCCTGAACCTCGCCGAGGCGATGGAGGCGCGTGGGTACGGCCGGCCGGAGCGGACGCGCGCGCCGAGACCGGCGTGGACGTGGCTGGACCACGTCGCGATCGCCGCCTCGGTCGCGGTCGTCGCGGTGGGGGCGCTGTGGCTCTAGTCGTCGTCGAGAACCTGCGCTTCGCCTACGCCGCCGGGAAGCCGGTGCTCGACGGCGTCTCGCTCGAGCTGGAAGAGGGCGAGCGCATCGCCCTGCTCGGGCCGTCGGGCTCCGGCAAGTCGACGCTGATCCGAGCGCTCGCAGGGCTCGTGCCGCACTTCCACGGCGGAGTCTTCGCCGGCCGCGTCGTCGTCGCGGGCCGCGACACGCGCGAGTCGCGTCCCGCCGACCTCGCCGGAGCGGTCGCGCTGGTCTTCCAGGAGCCCGAGGACCAGGTGGTGATGAGCCGCGTGGCGAACGAGGTCGCGTTCGGCCTCGAGAACACCGGCGTCCCGCCGGAGGAGATCTGGCCGCGGGTGGAGGAGGCGCTCGCGCTCGTCGGCGCAGCCGAGCTGGCGGGACGCTTCGCCGGCGAGCTGTCCGGTGGCGAGCTGCAACGGGTGGCGCTCGCCTCGGCCCTCGCGCTGCGCCCCCGGCTCCTGCTGCTCGACGAACCGAGCTCGCAGCTCGACCCGGAGGCGGCCGACGCGTTCTTCGACGTCGTCGACGGCCTCGACTGTGCCGTCGTCGTCTCGGAGCAGCGCCCGGCCCGGCCGCTCGCGCGGGTCGACCGCGTCATGTTCCTCGATCAGGGCCGCGTGCTTCTCGACGCGCCGCGTGACGAGGCGCTCGAGTGGCTCGCCGCGAACAGGCCGCTGTACCTGCCGCACGAGTCGGAGACGGTCTGCTCCGTGGCGGCCGTTCGCTTCTCGTACGGGCCCCGGCTCGTGCTCGACCGGGTCTCGCTCGAGGTGCGCCGCGGCGAGGTGGTGGCGCTCGCCGGCCCGAACGGCGCCGGCAAGACGACGCTAGCGCTGCTCGCGTGCGGCCTGCTCGAGCCGGAGGCAGGTGAGGTCGTGCACGGCCGGGCCGCCTACCTCGCGCAGGACCCCGGCCGCCACGTGGTCACGGAGCGCGTGCTCGACGAGGTCGCGCTCGGCGCGCCCGTCGAGGCGTCGCGGCGGGCGCTCGTCGACGTGGGGCTCGCCGGCTTCGAGGACCGGCATCCCCGCGACCTCTCGTCGGGCGAGCGGGAGCGCGTCGCCCTGGCCTCGGTGCTCGCGACCGAGCCGGAGCTCCTGGTGCTCGACGAGCCGACACGCGGCGTCGATCCCGAGCGGAAGGCCGAGCTCGCTCGCCTGCTGCGCGCGCAGGCCCCCTCGCGCGGCACGCTCGTCGTCACCCACGACCTGGCGTTCGCCGCCGATGTCGCCGACCGCGTGGTCGAGCTGCCCGCCAGGAGCGAAGCCCGTGTCTAGGGTCGGACTGCTCGCGCTCGCGCTGCTCGCTGCAGCGCTCGTCGTCGACGACGGGGCGCTCGCGACCGGGCTGGGTGCATTCGCGCTCGTCGTTGCGGGGGTCGCGTGGTTCGAGGGCGGCATCCTGTCGACCCGGGAGCTCGCAGTCGTGGCCACGCTCGCCGCGGCCGCGGCGGCGGGGAGGGTCGTATTCGCGGCCATACCCGGTGTCCAGCCGGTGACGGTGATCGCGATCATCGCCGGGGCGACGCTCGGCGCCCGCGCCGGCGCCGCGACCGGGGCGCTCGCGGCCTTCGTCTCGAACCTCTTCCTCGGCGAGGGGATCTGGACGCCACAGCAGATGCTCGGCTGGGGGCTCTGCGGCGTAGTGGGCGCGCTCCTCGCACCGGTCGTGCGCACACGGATCGGGCTCGCGGTCGTCGCCGCGGTGCTCGGGTTCGCCTTCAGCCTCAGCATGGACGTGTGGCTGTGGTGGGGCTTCGCGCCGCACACGCTGCCGTCGCTGATCGCGGTGGTCGCGCGC
The DNA here is from genome assembly GCA_963840365.1 of uncultured Thermoleophilia bacterium. GTDB lineage: Bacteria > Actinomycetota > Thermoleophilia > Gaiellales > Gaiellaceae > PALSA-600. The sequence goes on from CAWIYQ010000003.1 coordinate 211,705, forward strand.
GGCCTCTGGTTCGACTTCGCGCATGCCGCCGGCAACGTCGCGCTCGCGCTGGCCGCCGGCCCCGAGCTGCGACGGCTGCTGCAGCGCTACGCCGACCGGCTCTCGACGGAGGTCGTGTGGGCCTGACCGCCGTCGCCGCGGCGCTCGTCATCGCCGTCTCGCCGGTCTCGTTCGTCGCCGCCCACGCCTCGAACGGCGCCTTCGCGGAGCCGGGCGGCACCGCAGGCCCCGAGCTGACCGCGTGGGCCGTGCTCGGCCTGCGCGCGGCGGGCTCGCCGGCGCCGGGCTCGCTCGACTACCTCCGCTCGCAGGAGGGCTCGCTCGCCGAGAGCACCGATGTCGCGCTCGTTGCGCTCGCGGAGGAGGCGCTCGGTGCGCAGCCCGACGCACTCCTCGCGCGGCTCACCGTGAAGCCGAACGGCCAGATCGGGCCGACGCTCAACTCGACCTTCTGGGGCGTGCTCGCGCTCGGGCACGCGGGGCCGACGACGGTGCGCTTCCTGCTCGCGCACCAGGCAAGAAGCGGCGGCTTCCCGTGGGGGATCGGCGGCCGGCCCGACTCGAACGACACCGCCGCGGCGCTCGAGGCGTTGCACGTCGCAGGCGTCCACGGCCCGCCGGTGACGAAGGCGGTTCGCTTCCTGCTGACGTTCGAGAACCGCGACGGCGGCTTCGAGCTGACGCGCGGGCGCGGGTCGGACACGCAGTCGACCGCGTGGGCGATCCAGGGGCTCGTCGCCGCCGGACGCACGCCGCCCCGGGCCGCGTTCGCCTACCTCGCGCGCATGCGCCGCCCCGACGGCAGTTACCGCTACTCGGCGAAGTACGTGACGACGCCCGTCTGGGTCACGTCGCAGGTGCTGGCGGCGCTGGCGCGGAAGCCGTTTCCTCTCTGAGCCAGTCGACCCGCCGCCCGGCCGGCACGTAGCCGAGCCGCCTGTTGATCGCGAGCATCGGTGCGTTCCGCTCGTCGTTCGTCGTCATCAGCGCGGTGATCCCGTTCGCGGCCGCCCACTCGATCGAGGCGAGCTTGACGGCCAGCCCGAGGCCTCGCCCTCGGAAGGCACGGAGCGTGCCCGTGAACATGTTCGCGGCGCGGCCGCTCTCGCGGTCGGCGATCAGCAGCGAGACCGCGGCCGGCGCGCCGTCGACGTAGGCGACGAAGCTTCCCTCCGGCGTGAACAGTGGATGGCGGAGGACATGGTCCTCCCATTCCGCGTACGGGATGTGATCGACGGGCTCGAGCAGCGGCACGTCGCGGGTCGCCGCGACATCGACCTCGTAGACGTCCCGCGGGTCGGCGTCGCGGACCCGGCGGAGATCGAGCCCGGGCAGTGGGCGCTCGGCGACCGTCCGCGGGTCGAGCGCCGACTCCTGGTCCGCGCGTGCCTCGCGGTAGCCGAGCCCGGTTGCGAACGCCGACGCCGGCTGCGTTCTCGAGGAAGTGGGCGGTGAGGGCTCCGGCCTCGAGCGCCCGGGTGTGTTGCTCGATCCGGGCGTGCAGCGCCGTCCCGATGCCCTGCCGCCGGTCCTCCTCGGCGACGGTGATGCCGGTGAAGACGCTCGTCGAGCCCTCGGTGAAAAAGTTCCGGAAGCAGAACGCGTAGCCGACGACCCGCCCGTGGCGTACGGCCGCCCAGCGTCCCTGGTCGGCGCGTTCGGGGACCGTCCGGAGGCGGTGCAGCCAGCTCGCCTCCGACAGCACGAGGTGCGGATCGGCCGCCCGAGCGATCTGCACCACCGCCTCGACGTCGCGCTCGGGCTCGAGCTCCCGGATACTCCAGGCGTGCACGCCGTCATCCTGACGATCGGCAACGAGCTCGTCTCCGGTGACGTCGAGAACACCAATGCCTCGTGGCTCGCCCGGCGCCTCGAGCAGCTCGGCGTGAAGGTCGTTCTGAGCGCCTCAGTGCCCGACGACCTCGATCGGATCGTCGCGTTCGTGCGGCGCGAGGCGCCTCTCGTCGACCATCTCGTGGCCACCGGCGGTCTCGGCGGCACGCCCGACGATCTCACCCGCGAGGCGCTCGCGGCCGCCTTCTCGGTCGAGCAGGAGGTCGTGCCCGAGCTCGAGGCCGACCTGCGGGCGCGCTTCACGGGTGCTCCCGAGTACGCGGCGCGCTGGGCGGCGCTGCCGCGCGGCGCGCGGCCGCTCGAGAATCCGCTCGGCGGCGCCCCCGGCTTCCTGATCGAGAACGTCTGGGTCCTGCCCGGGCTGCCGAGCGAGATGGAGGCGATGTTCGAGCGCCACGCGAAGGAGCTGCGCGGCGGGCGTCCGATCGGCTCCTGGCGGCGGCGCTACCGGACGCGCGAGTCGACGATCGCCCCCGCGCTCGTCGAGGCGACGGAGGGCTTCCCGGGCGTGCTCGTGGGCTCCTACCCGAGCTTCGAGCCGTCGGGCCCGGAGGTGGAGGTGGTGCTCAAGTCGTCCGACCCGGCCCTGCTCGCCCGGGCCGTCGCCCTGCTGGAGGAGCGGCTCGACGGCCTCATGTAGGCCGCTAACCTCGGCGCATGGCCGCGATCGAGCCCCAGGGATACCTCGCCGACCTGAACCCGGCCCAGCGCGAGGCGGTGCTGACGACCGAGGGGCCGCTGCTCGTGATCGCCGGTGCCGGCTCGGGGAAGACACGCGTCCTCACCTACCGCGTCGCGCACCTGCTCGCCGCGCACGGCGTGAAGCCGAACGAGATCCTCGCGATCACGTTCACGAACAAGGCTGCGGGCGAGATGCGCGAGCGAGTCGAGCGCGCGGTCGGGCCGGTGGCGCGCGCGATCTGGATCCTCACCTTCCACTCCGCGTGCGGGCGCATCCTGCGCCGCGAGGCCGAGCGGCTCGGGTACCGCTCGAACTTCACGATCTACGACCAGGCCGACCAGGTCCGGCTCGTGAAGGCGTGCCTCGAGGAGCTCGAGCGCGACCCGAAGCGGTTCGTCCCGCGCGGCATCCATGCGCAGATCTCGAACGCGAAGAACCAGCTCGTCGGCCCCGACGAGTACGCCTCGCGCGTCGCGAGCTTCTACGACCAGACCGTCGCCGACGTCTACCGCCTCTACCAGCGCCGCCTGTTCGGCTCGAACGCGGTCGACTTCGACGATCTGTTGATGCTCACCGTCGACGTGCTGCAGCGCTTCCCGGAGGCCCGCGACAAGTGGTCGAACGCGTTCCGTTACGTCCTCGTCGACGAGTACCAGGACACGAACCACGCGCAGTACGTGCTGCTGCAGCTCCTGGCCGGCGAGCGCCGCAACCTGATGGTCGTCGGCGACCCGGACCAGTGCCTCATCGCTGGTACGGCGATCACGATGGCCGATGGGTCGACAAGGTCAATCGAAGATGTGCGGGTCGGCGATGAGGTGCTTTCCTGCCACGGCAGCGGGACGTTCCGCGGCTCCCGGGTGACGGCGATCCGCCGCTCGCGGGCACATCGCGGCGTCGCGATCGAAACAGCCGCCGGAAGGCGGGTCGTCTCGACGCCGGAACACATGCATTTTGCAGGCTTCAAGCCCGGACAGACACCTCAGCTCCACATGACCTATTTGATGTGGAAGGCCGGCTGCGGGTTCAGGATCGGTACGTCGCGCACCTATACGAACACCGCTGCGGGCGCACTCGCCGGCCCCGCTGTTCGCCTGAACGGTGAGCACGCCGATGCGGCCTGGGTCGTCGCTGTCCACGAGACCGAAGCCGAGGCGCGCCTGAGCGAGACGCTGCTCTCGCTCCGCTACGGCCTGCCGACGCTGCCGTTCGTCGCACGGCGCGCAACCGCGCTTGCCGTACGCAGCCTCGTCGGCGACCAATCGCTCATCGACAAGGTGTCTCGCGAGATCGACACGGAGTCCGGCGGTCGGAGCCTACTCGCCGACCAAGGTCTGAGCTTTCCGCATCCGCACTTCAGTTCCGCGACGACCACGACAGGCGCCCGCCTGCGGCGGCGACTCACGGTGACGCTCTGTGCCCACCCGCGCCTTTCGCGTCCGCAACATCGGATCGTGCTCTTCGGCTACGACGACGAAGGATGCGAGATCCTCGAGGCGCTCGGTCTGTCGCTGCGCCCTGCCTACAAGGGATCGAACGGCTGGCGGTTCGAGACGTCGTTCGCCGACTTCGCCAAGGCGGTCGAGATCGTCGAGCGTATTCGGAGCGTCTTGGACGTTTCGGTGCGCTTCACGGCGCGCATGGCGAGCTCCGAGGGGGCGATGGGCAAGGAGAAGAACGCGCTGCCCTTCATGCCCGCCTCTGCGGTTCGGCCCGGCATGGTCATGCCAGACGAGGACGGACGCCTCGATCTTGTGCAGGCTGTCGACAACGTCGTTCTCGAAGGCGACGTCTACGACCTGGATGTCGCGGGGACACACAACTTCGTCGCGAACGGCCTTGTGACCCACAACTCGATCTACGCGTTCCGCGGCGCGGACATCCGCAACATCCTCGAGTTCGAGCGAGACTTTCCCGAGACGAAGGTGATCGCGCTCGAGCAGAACTACCGCTCCACGAACACCATCCTCGCCGCGGCGAACGAGGTGATCGCGAACAATCGCGATCGCAAGGAGAAGAGTCTGTGGTCCGGCCTCGGCGAGGGCGAGCCTGTGCGCGTCGTCGAGACCGAGGACGAGCACGCCGAGGCGCGGTTCGTCGCGGCCGAGATCGCCGCGCTGATCGAGGAGGGCTACAGCGCCGCCGAGATCGCGGTTGTCTACCGGACGAACGCGCAGAGCCGCGTGCTCGAGGACGTGCTCGTGCGTCAGGGGATCGCCTACCAGGTGATCGGTGGGCCGCGCTTCTACGAGCGAGCCGAGATCAAGGACCTCATCGCCTACCTGCAGGTGATCGACAACCCGTACGACCAGGTCTCGCTGCTGCGGATCGCGAACCGACCAAGGCGCGGTATCGGCGACACGTCCCTGCAACGTCTTTCGGCCTACGCCGCCGGGCTCGATGCGACGCTCTGGGAGGCGACGGGACGGCCGGAGGAGGCGGGGCTCGCGGCCGCATCGGCGCGGGCCGTCACCTCGTTCCGGAACGCGATCGAGTCGCTGATGGCGACGGCGACCGACTCCACCGTGGGCGATCTGGTCGAGGCCGTCCTCGACCGCACCGGCTACCTCGAGGCGCTCGAGGCGGAGCGGACGATCGAGGCACGCGGCCGGATCGAGAACCTCGAGGAGCTCGTCGGCGTCGCGCGCGAGTACGACGCGGCGGCGACCGAGCCGTCGCTCTCCGGGTTCCTGCAGGAGATCTCCCTCTACTCCGACCAGGACGCACTCCGCAGCGAGGAGGAGGGCGAGGGTGGTCAGGTGACGCTGATGACCCTCCACAACGCGAAGGGGCTCGAGTTCCGCGCCGTCTTCATGATCGGGATGGAGGAGAACATCTTCCCGCACTCGCGCTCGATCGAGGAGAACTCGCTCGAGGAGGAGCGGCGCCTCGCCTACGTCGGCATGACGCGGGCCCAGGAGCGGCTGACGCTAACGCACGCGATGCGGCGCAGCCTCTACGGCCGTGCCGATGCGAACCTGCCGTCGCGGTTCCTCGACGAGCTGCCGTCGCTCGGCGTCGAGCGCGAGCGCCTGCGCCCGGCCTCGTGGTCGGACTACGGCGCACGCGTCCAGCGCGAGTTCGCGCCGCGGGCCGACGTGCCCGATCTCTCGACCGGCGACACGGTTCGCCACGGCACCCTCGGCACCGGCATCGTCACGCGCATCGAGCCGGGCGGCGTCGTCACCGTTCGCTTCGAGGACGGGAGCGAACGGCGCTTGATGCTCGAGTACGCGCCCCTCGAGCGTCTCTCGTGATCCAGGTCCGTTGACGGTCTTGCCCTGGAGCGCCGAGATCTTCTGAGAGCCTCTTAAACGCCCGAGTACGCGCTGAAGCCGCCGTCGACCATCAGCACGGTGCCCGTCACGAACGACGACGCAGGACCGGCGAGGTAGACGGCGGCGCCGATGAGCTCGCCCGGCTCGCCGAACCGGCGGGCCGGTGTGGCGGCGACGATCCGCTCGCCCCGCTCCGTGAGCGTTCCGTCGTCGTGGCGGAGGAGAGTGCGGTTCTGCTCGGCCGCGAAGAAGCCCGGCGCGATCGCGTTCACGCGCACACCGGCGGGCGCGAGCTCCACGGCCAGCCACCGGGTGAGGTTCTCGACGGCGGCCTTCGCGGCGCCGTAGCCGACCGTTCGCGTCAGCGGCCGGTCGGCGGCGAGCGAGGAGATGTTGACGATCGAGCGCCCGCCGGTTGGGGGGTCGCCGCGGGTGGCCATCGTCTCGCCGAGCACCTGGCAGGGCAGCAGCGTGCCGAGCAGGTTGAGCCGCACGACCTCCTCGAGCGCGTCGGAGGGCAGCTCGAAGAACGAGCGCTCGCCGGTCACCGCCCCCGGGACGTTGCCGCCGGCGCAGTTCACGAGCACGTCGAGCCGCCCGCACCGTTCGAGCACGGCGTCCCGGGCGGCGCGCAGCCGGCCCGCGTCGAGCACGTCCGCCTCGAGCGCGAACGCCGACGGCCCGAGCTCGGCCACCAGGGCATCGAGCCGGTCGCGGCGGCGCGCGAGCGCGCCCACCGAGCAGCCCGCTGCGGCAAGCCCGCGCGCGATCGTGCCTCCGAGCGTGCCGCTCGCGCCCGTGACGACCGCGACGCGCCCGCTGAGGTCGAACAGCCCTGTCACCCGGCGAGCGTAACGTCCAGGCGATGAGCAAGCGTTTCCGGCGCGGCAGCCTCGAGCCTTCCTCTGCGGCCCCCGCCCGCGGCGAGCGCTTCGTCACCCTCGCCGAGCTCGGCGGCGCGAGCGTGGAGCAGATCCTGAGCGGTGAGCTCGTCGAGCAGCCGTCGTTCGAGCAGGCGCACGACGAATGGGTGCTCGTGGTCGAGGGCCGGGCGCGGCTCCTCGTAACCGGCGAGGAGCTCGAGCTTCGTGCGGGCGAGTGGCTCCATCTGCCGGCCGGCTGCCCGCACACCGTGCTCGAGACCGAGCCCGGCACGAGCTGGCTTGCGGTCCACGGCTCGGCTTGATCGTCAGGCGGCCGACTCGGCGACGCGCCCGATGTTCAGCGACGAGCGACCGAGCAGCACGAACGAGGCCTCGACCGCCGGCCCGATCGCCAGCACGAAGAGGAGCGTGCCGATGCCGACCTTGCCGCCGAGCAGGAAGCCGGCGAGCGTCGCGGAAGCCTCGAGGCAGCCGCGCACGAGCCCGACGCGCCAACCGCTGTGGCGGACGAGGGCAAGCATCAGCGAGTCGCGCGGCCCGGCGCCGAAGCCGGCGCCGACGTACAGTCCGGTCGCGAGCCCCATCAGAGGGATCCCGACGGCGAGTAGCCCGATGCGGACGGGCAGCGACGAGTGGCCGAGCTCGGTGACCCAGCCGATGCGCAGCAGCAGGTCGACGAAGGTGCCGACGAGCACCGCGTTCGCGACGGTGCCGACCCCGATGGGCGAGCCGAGCAGGACGGCAACGAGAAGGATGACGCAGCCGACGGCGATGTTGGCGGTGCCGAACGAGAGGGGCGTGTGCTTGCTGATGCCCTGGTTGAGCGCGTCCCACGGCGAGAGCCCGAGCCGGGCCTCGTAGAGGCAGATGATCGACACGGCGAAGACGAACAGGCCGCCGATGAGCCAGGCCCCGCGCACGGCCATGCTGCCGCGGAATCGCGGGACGACGTGACGGCTCAAGCGCGGGCGATAGTCACGTCGACGCCCGCCTTGCGCAGGAGCGTCGAGAACGGGCAGCCTGCGTCGCCGCGCTCGATCGCCGCCGCGACCACGTCGTCGGCGGCGTCTGCGTCGACGGCGATCGTGACGTGCGACGCGACGATCTGGTGGCCTTCGCCCTCGACCTCGTCCATCACGATCACGCAGGTAGTGTCGAGGCGCGTCGGCGGGGAGCCCGCCTGCGTGAGCTCGCTCGCGACGGACATCGTCAGGCAGCCGCCGTGTGCAGCGGCGAGGAGCTCCTCGGGGCTCGTCTTGCCGCCCGGGTCGCCGATCCGGCTCGGCAGCGAGTAGGGCAGGTCGGTGAACGCGCCTGTCTGCCCGCTCAGACGTCCCTGCCCGCGGGCGACGTTCCCCTCCCAGACGACCGTGGATGTGCGCTCGATGCGCGGCACGTCTAGTCCTCGCTCCCGGGGACGACCGCGCGCGTGCCGTCCGGGTAGTAGGCCTCGGCGGGCGAGCCCGCGGGGCGGAAGACGCCGAGCACGCGCAGCTCGGTCTCGCCGGTGTTGGCGAGGCAGTGGACGAGCCCGCGAGGCAGGTGGATGCACGTGCCCGGGTGGATCGGCGCCTGCTCGCCGCCGATCTCGAGGACACCTTCGCCGTCGAGCGCGTAGATCACCTCGTCGTAGCGGTGGAAGTGATCGGGCGCGCGGCCCTGCGGGATCAGGCCGATGAACTGCGTGACCGAGTTGCAGCCGCACGCGGGCGAGCAGAGCATCAGAAACGACCGCCCCGCCGTCGCCGTCCCCTCGTCGGCCGCCTCGCCGACGACGAACGCGTGCGTGGCGCCGGGCTCCGGATTGCCCACACGAACCGACACGAGCGCGAGCTCCTCGGCCCCGCGCACCGTCCAGGAAGTCGTGCGGGCGAAATACGCAGCTGCACCCGGTTCGAGCCGATGCTCGGTGCCTTCGACGACGAGCGTCCCCTGGCCGGCGGTCACATAGATCACCTCGTCGTCGCGATCGCTCGAGAACGTTGCCGTCTCGTTAAGCCGTAGAAGCCGCTGCTCGAACGGGTCGCAGCCGCGGTCCGGCCCGAAGAGCGGCTCCTCGCCAGGGGGGATGCACCAGCGCATGCAGGCACACTAATCACGCGCGGGCGGTTGCGCCGCGCCGCAAAACGTCTAAAGTCCCTCGCCATCATTCTTGCGCCGCCAACCGAACTGCGGCTGCGGCGTCTGAACGGTTGACCCCCGTAAGGAGGAGGAAGCATTGATGAACAAAAGGTTGGTGATGGCTGGCACTGTGGCGCTGCTCGCGTCTCTGACAGTCATCGCTGCGGCGTTCGCACGCCCAGCCTCGCATAGCTCTGCTGCGGCCACCAAGGCCTCGGGCCTCTGCCAGACGGCAGGGATCGCGTATGCAGGGCCGTTGAGCGGCGGCGCCGCGTTCCTCGGTGACGACCAGCACAACTGGATGAAGCTCTTCATCAGCTACTGGAACAGCGGGAAGAAGATCCCCGGCGTTCCTGCGACGATGAAGCGCGTCAAGCTCGTCGACGCCCTCGACGGCGACAGCGGCCTCGACCCGCAGAAGGCGGCCACCGTGGCGGCCCAGATCGTCGGCAACTCGAAGGTGCTCGGGCTGGTCGGGTTCGCCGGCTCGAACGAGAACCTCGGAGGAGTGCCTGTGCTGATCCGCGGCGGCGTACCGGCCGTTTCCGGCTCGGCAACCCTGGACGCGCTGACCGACGGCACGACCCTCAAGCCGGGGTACTTCTTCCGCGTCGTCCCGAACAACAGCGCACAGGCACAGCTGGGCGTGTCGTTCATGCTCTCGAAGCTCGGCCTCAAGAGCGGCGACAAGGTGATGGTCGTCGACGACGCCGAGGCCTACGGCATCGGGATCGCGAACGCCGCGGGGTCGAAGCTCAAGGGTGCCGGCGTGACGGTCGACCGCGAGTCGCAGGACCAGAAGAACACCGACTACTCGGCGCTTGCTCAGAAGGCCGTCGCCGAGGGTGTGAAGGTCGTGTACGCACCCACGCAGATCGCGTCCGACTCTCAGCTCTTCGCACAGCAGCTGAAGGCGGCCGGGTACAAGGGCGCGTTCTTCGCCACGGACGGGAGCTTCGACAACACGAGCTTCACGTTCGTCGGGGCGTACGTGTCGTTCTTCGCGACCGACATCTACCAGCTGAAGGCCGTCCACTCGATCGTGCACGACTTCGCTGCCAAGTACGGCAAGACGACTCCGTTCGGCGCGCCGAGCTGGGTTGCGGCGCAGGCGATCGCGATGGCGATCGCGACGTCCTGCACCGACGGCAAGACCAGCAGGGCGGAGGTTCGGGCCGACCTGGCGAAGGTCAAGATGTCCGCCTCGCTCCTCGGGCACCCGATCTCGTTCACGAAGAACGGCGATGTCGCCACCGGCGGCGTCACGGTCTTCCAGATCGCGCCCGGCAAGGTCTACAAGCTGGTCTCGTCCGGCTAGACCTGACCACGACCTTGGGCGGCCCCTCCACGGGGGCCGCCCAAGGATCGTAGGATCGCGCCACCTTGCACGCGCTCTTCCTCCACGCGCCGGTCGCGTTCATCCCGTCGTACGAGCGGACGTGGAGCTATCTCTTCGGCCAGTTGGTCGCCGGGCTCACGCTCGGCAGCCTCTACGCGCTGCTCGCTCTCGGCTACACGCTGGTCTACGGGATCCTCAAGCTCCTGAACTTCGCCCACGGCGACGTCTACATGATCGGCTCGTACATCGGGTACTTCGTGCTGACGGCACTGGGCGGCTCGGCCTCGCCCAGCGTGCCGATGGTGCTGCTCATCCTGCTGATGTTCGGCGCCGGCATGCTGGGCTCGGGCCTGCTCGGAATCGTGATCGAGCGGTTCGCCTACCGGCCGCTGCGGCGTGCGCCGCGGATCGCCCCGCTGATCAGCGCGCTCGGCGTCTCGTTCTTCCTGCAGCAGACGGCCGTCCTGCTCTTCGGGTCGATCCCGAAGAGCTACGACACCTACAGCCTGCACAACGGATCGCTGTTCAACACGATCACGATCGGCTCGTTCCGCATCCAATACGTCCAGCTCCTCGTGATCCTCTCCGCGATCGCCCTGATGATCGCCCTCTCGTTGCTCGTCAGCTACACGCAGGTCGGCCGTGCCATGCGCGCGACGTCGTTCGACCTCGAGGCGGCGACGATGATGGGCATCAACGTCGACATGGTGATCGTCTTCACCTTCTTCGTCGGCTCGGCTCTGGCAGGAGCCGCGGGGGTGATGAACGGCCTCGTGTACCAGAACGTGACCCCGTACATCGGCTTCCAGGCCGGGCTCAAGGCGTTCACGGCCGCGGTCGTGGGCGGCATCGGCAACATCCGCGGCGCGATGCTCGGGGGCATCATGATCGGTCTCGCGCAGACGCTGACCGCGGGCTTCCTTTCGTCGACGTTCCAGGACATCATCGTCTTCGCGATCCTGATCTTGTTCATGCTCGTGCGGCCGACCGGGCTGCTCGGCACGGCGGCGATCCAGAAGGTGTGAGCAGATGACCGACGCGCACGACACGCCTCCACCCGAACCGCCTTCGTCCGATCCCGGTGGGCCGAAGATCGGCGCCGACGAGTGGGTGGCGCGCTCCGACGAACGTCAGGCCAAGCGGACGGGGGTCATGGGTATCGCAGCGCGGGCCGCGGGGCGCGTGCCGCCGGTCGCGCAGCTGGCCTTCTTCGTCGCTCTCGGCGCCTCGGTCCCGTTCATCACCTCGAGCGGCTACATCATCCGCGTCGCCACCGACACCACGATCTACGCGCTGCTTGCTATGGGCCTCAACGTGTCGGTCGGCTGGGCGGGGCTGCTCGATCTCGGCTACATCGCCTATTACGGCTTCGCCGCCTACCTGTTCGCGATGCTGTCGTCGTCGCAGTTCGGGGTTCACTGGCCGACCTGGGCGTCGGTGCCGACCGTGCTCGTCGCGACGATCCTGCTCGGCCTGCTCGTGTCGCTGAGCGCGAGGCGGCTGACCGGCGACTACCTCGCAATCGTGACGCTCTTCTTCGGGCAGATCTTCGTCACGCTGACGACGCAGGGGTACCGCCTGTCGTTCTTCGGCATCGGCGGCTCGCACAACATCACCGGCGGCCCGACCGGGATCACGAACGTCGACCCCTTCCGCCTCTTCGGCCATCAGCTGACGCAGGTGCGCGACTACCTGTGGGTCGCTGTCGGCGCGTTCGCAATCGTCGCAGCGGCCCTCTGGCTCGCGAACAACTCGCGAACCGGGCGCGCGTGGCGGGCACTGCGCGAGGACTCGCTCGCTGCGGAGCTGATGAGCATGCCCGTCGGCCGGCTGAAGATGCTCGCGATCGCCGTCGGTGCGGGCGTCGCCGGCCTCGTCGGCTCGGTGAACGCCGCCTATTTCCAGGGCGTCTTCCCGACGTCGTTCGACTTCCCGCTCCTGATCACCGTCTATGCGATGGTCATCCTCGGTGGTGCGGGCAGTCTCGGCGGCGTTGTCGTCGGGGCGCTCGTCATCAACATCGTGCTCGAGGTGCTGCGGACGCCGGATCACGCCCGCCTGCTCTTCTACGGCGTGATCCTGATCGGCCTCCTCGTCACCGTTCGGCCGTGGCGGCGACTGGTCGCCGTGCTCGGCGGGCTGGTCGCGTTCGGGCTGGTCACGAATGCGATCGTCGGGGCCGTCTGGCCCCGGGGCACCGCCGGCCCGATGCTGGGATCGGACGGGCAGTTCACGACGAGCGGCTGGATCACCGAGGCGCTCCGCCACTGGCTCGTGCTCCCGGCGAACACGTACACCATTCCCGACTACCAGATCGGCAACTACGCGTTCGTGTTGCTGATCGCACTCGCGCTCACCCTCACGCTCGTGCGCGGCTGGGCTCGCTGGGTGCTCCTCGTGCCGACGATCTGGCTCGGAGCGTTCGTCTGGGAGAACCGGCTGATCGAGGAGTCGGGGACGACCCGGCCGCTCTTCCTCGGCGTGCTTCTGATCGTGCTCATGGCCAGACGTCCTGAAGGGCTGTTCGGCACGACGCGAGTGGAGGTCGTCTGATGGGCGAGGCCCTCCTCGAGCTGCGCAGCGTCAACAAGGCATTCGGCGGTCTGACGGTCATCTCGGAGCTCGACCTGCACGTCGACCGAGGCGAGATCGTGAGCGTGATCGGGCCGAACGGAGCAGGGAAGACGACGCTCTTCAATCTCGTCACCGGCATCTTCCGGCCGGACGCCGGTGAGATCCTGTTCGAGGGCAAATCGGTGCTCGGGCTCGAGCCGCACGAGATCACCAAGCGTGGGATCGCCCGCACCTTCCAGACGCTGCGGCTGTTTCTCAACATGACCGTCCAGGAGAACGTGATGGCCGCCGCCTACGGTCACACGCGCGCCGGGATCGTGCGCTCGATGCTGCGCACACCGGGCATGCGCCGGGAGGAGAAGGAGATCGAGGCGCTCGCCGCCGAATGTCTTCACTTCTTCGGTGAGCGGTTGATGGGCTACCGCTGGAACCAGCCCGCCTACTCGCTCTCGTACGCGAACCGGCGCCGGCTCGAGATCGCGCGCGCCACTGCCACGAAGCCGACCCTGCTGCTCCTCGACGAGCCGGCGGCGGGTATGAACCCGGTCGAGACGCATGAGCTGACCGAGCTGATCGGCCGTCTGCGCACCGAGGGCGGCTACACGATCCTGGTGATCGAGCACGACATGCACGTCGTCGAGGGCATCTCGGACCGGGTCGTGGCGCTCGACCACGGCGTGATGATCGCCGAGGGCTCGTTCGAGCAGGTCGCGACCGACGAGAAGGTCGTCGAGGCGTACCTCGGCCTGAACACGATGGCGAGCAAGTGACCGACGCGTCGTCACCGCTGCTCGAGGTCGACGCCGTGGACACCTTCTACGGCCAGATCCACATCCTGCAGAAGCTCACGATCCACGTGAACGCGGGCGAGCTCGTGTGCCTGCTCGGCGGAAACGCTTCGGGCAAGTCGACGACGCTGAAGACGATCCTCGGCATCGTCCAACCGCGGAGCGGTCGCGTCCGCATCGCGGGTGAGGACGTGACGCGACGCCCGACCAGCTATCGGATCGGGCGCGGCCTCGCGATCGTGCCCGAGAACCGGCGACTGTTCGCGCCGATGACCGTGCTCGAGAACCTCGAGATGGGTGCGTACCTGCGCGGCGGCGGCGACAAGGAGGACTTCGACCGCGTCTACGAGCTCTTCCCGCTGCTCCACGAGCGGCGCTCGCAACTCGCCGGCACGCTCTCGGGCGGCGAGCAGCAGATGGTGGCGATGGGGCGCGCGCTGATGTCGCGCCCGAAGCTCCTGCTGATGGACGAGCCGTCGATGGGCCTGGCGCCGATCCTCGTCGAGCGCAACTTCGAGATCATCAAGCAGGTCCATCAGTCGGGTGTTGCGATCCTCGTGGTCGAGCAGAATGCGAACGTGTCGCTCTCGATCGCCGACCGCGGCTACGTCCTCTCGACCGGTCGGCTCGTCCTCGAGGGGAAGGCGGCGGATCTGCGCGAGAACGACGATCTCCGGAAGGCGTACCTTGGCCGTTAGTACATCGGTGTCGGCGTGCCGCGCGCGCTTCCCGATCTTCGAGCGGCTCGTCTACGTCAACTCGTGCTCGCAGGGAGCGCTCTCGGACGCGGTGCGCGCCGCGTACGACGACTACCTGACCGGCTGGGACGAGCGCGGCGCGCCGTGGGACTACTGGGTCGAGCGGACCGAGGCCGCGCGGGCGGCATTCGCGGGCCTCGTCTCCGCCGAGCCCGACGACGTGGCGGTGACGACGTCGCTGTCCGCCGGCGTCAGCGCGCTCGCGAGCGCCCTGGACTTCTCGGCGCGCCCGAAGGTCGTGATCAGCGACTTCGAGTTCCCGACGATCGGGCAGATCTGGCATGCGCAGCAGCTGCGTGGGGCGGAGGTGCACGTCGTGGCACCGGAGGCGGTCGCCGACGCGATCGACGAGCGCACGGCACTCGTCTCGATCACCGCGGTCAGCTACCGGAACGGCACCCGCTTGCCCGTCGAGGAGATCGCAAGCGTGGCGCACGGGCGCGGTGCCCTCGTCGTGCTCGACGCCTACCAGGCGGCCGGCTCATACCCGCTCGACGTGCAGTCGCTCGGCGTCGACGCCCTCGCCGCCGGCGTGCTGAAGTACCTGCTGGGGTCGGCGGGTCTCGCGTTCATGTGGACGAGGCCGGGACTGGCAGCCGAGCTCGTGCCCACTCAGACCGGCTGGTTCGCCGACCGCGACATCTTCGAGATGGATCACCGCCGCTATGCGCCGTCGCCGACGGCCCGGCGGTTCCAGTCGGGGACGCCGCCGATCCCGGCGATCTACGCCGGCATCGCCGGGATCGAGCTGATGCAGGAGATCGGGATCGCGGCGACGCGCGAGCACGTGAACGGCCTCAACGAGCGCCTGATCGCCGGTGTCGACGAGCTCGGCGGCACGGTGGTCACGCCGCGCGAGGCCGACCGGCGCGGCGCACTGGTCTGCATCCGCTCGACCGACGCGCCCGCGCTCGTGACGGCGCTCGCGGGCGACGGGATCGTCACCTCGGAGCGCGATTCGAACCTGCGGGTCTCCTGCCATGCCTACAACGTCGACGAAGACGTCGACGCCGTGCTCGTGGGCCTCGCCCGCCACCGCCACCTGCTCGCGTAGCCCGTTCGGCCATGGCCCGCGGTGGCACGTGGCTCTCGAGGCCCCGTCCAGGGACTGTCCCCGGGACATGTCCGATCCGGACCGAGGAAGTATCCCGACTTGCCCCCGGATCCGACATTTTATAAAACCTCCTGAGCATGCTTCTGCGCGAGGTCGGATATGCCAAGCCGCGGTCCCTCGCCGAAGCCATCGACCTTCTCGCCGCCGACGACGGCGCGCGGGCTCTCGCGGGTGGTCAGACGCTGATCAACGTCATGAAGGCGCGGGCCGGCTCGCCCGACGCGCTGGTCGACCTGAACGGCCTCGAGGAGCTGCGCCGGATCGAACTCGGCCCCGACGGCACGCTCGAGATCGGCGCGATGGCGACCTACAGCGCGATCATGGCCTCCGGCGAGGCGCGCGCTCGCCCGATCCTGGGCGAGGTCTGCGCCCAGATCGCCGACGTCCAGGTGCGCAACCGCGGCACGATCGGCGGCAACGTCTGCACGAATGACCCGACGAATCACCTCCCCCCGCTGCTCGCCGCGCTCGGCGCGCAGTTCTCCATCGCCGGCCGGGACGGCGAGCGCACCGTCCCGGCCGGCGACTTCTTCCTCGGCGTCTACCTGACCGCCGTGGGACTGGGCGAGGTGCTGACGAGCATCCGCGTCCCGGCCGGCCGCAAGGACGGCTTCGCCGCCGTCACCCTCGGTGTCGACGGCACGTGCATCGCGAGCGCGGCGGCGTCGATCAACGGGTCGGTCTGCATCGCTCTCGGCTGCGTCGACGCAGTGCCGGTCGTGCTGACGCCCGAATCGGACGATGCTGACGCCGTTCGCACCGCCGTCCGCGAGGCGCAGCTCGAGCCTCCCTCGGATGTCCACGCCTCCGCCGAGTACCGCCGGCATCTGGCCGAGGTGCTCGCCGTCCGCGCCGTCGACCAGGCAAGGAGTGCTGAATGATCTCGACCGAAAGGTCGATCTCGGTGACGATCAACGAGACGACGTACGAGCGCGAGATCGACGCTCGCAAGCTGCTGATCCACTTTCTTCGCGACGACCTCGACCTCACGGGCAGCCACATCGGCTGCGACACGGGCAACTGCGGCGCCTGCTCCGTGATCGTCGACGGCACGCTCGTGAAGAGCTGCATGATGCTCGCGGTCCAGGCCGACGGAGCGACGATCGAGACGGTGGAGGGCCTGACAGACGGCGACGAGCTCTCGCGTCTGCAGCAGGCGTTCAAGGACCACCACGCGCTGCAGTGCGGCTACTGCACACCCGGGATGCTGATGAGCGCGACCGCGCTCCTGCGCTCGAACCCGCACCCCGGCGACGACGAGATCCGCAAGGGGCTGCAGGGCAACATCTGCCGCTGCACCGGCTACTGGAACATCTTCGAGGCCGTGAAGGCGGCGGCCGAATGAGCTCGACCACCGTCGCTCCCGAGAAGGTCGAGGCGCCGGCCGAGACCTGGTCGGGCCAGAGCGTGCCGCGCAAGGAGGACCGCCGTCTTCTGCAGGGCCAGGGCGTGTTCGTCGACGACGTGAAGCGTCACGGCATGGGGTACCTGCACTTCGTGCGCTCGCCGTACGCGCACGCGCACATCACGTCGATCGACGTGTCGCAGGCGATGGCGATGCCGGGTGTGTACGGGACGCTCACCGGCGAAGAGGTGGCCGCCGTCACCGACCCGTTCTTCCAGATCGCCTCGGTGCCCGGTGCGAACGTCAAGGACTACGCGCTCGCGCTGGGCAAGGTGCGCTACGTCGGCGAGCCGGTCGTCGCCGTCGTTGCCGAGACGCGTGAGGCGGCTCGAGACGCATCCGAGCTCGTCGAGGTCGAGTACGAGCCCCTCGACGCCGTGACCGACGCGCGCCGGGCGCAGGACGCCGAGGCGCCCGTGATCCACGACGACGCAGGCGGCAACCTGATGTGGCACGGCGTCTACGAATGGGGCGACCTCGACGCCGCGTTCGCGGAGGCGGACAAGGTGGTGAAGATCGACGAGCTCCACTTCCACCGCTTCAACTCGACCCCGCTCGAATGCGACGGAGCGCTCGTCGAGTACAACCGCGGCACCGGGCAGTGGACGATCCACACGAACAACCAGTTCCCCGGCTTCGCCGCGATCATGATGGGCCCCGCGATGCGGACGGGGCTCGACAAGCTCCGCTTCGTCACGCAGGACATCGGCGGCGGCTTCGGCAACAAGATCACCTCGCATCCGCAGCTCGTCGTCTGCTGCCTGCTCGCCCGCAAGCTCCACCGCCCGATCCAGTGGACCGAGTGGCGCACCGACTTCCACCTCTCGATGTCGCACGGCAACGAGCGCTGGTTCCACGAGACCGAGGTCGCGGTGAAGAACGACGGCACGCTGCTCGGCTTCCGCACGAAGGCGCTCGACGATGCCGGCGCCTACCTCCGCTACGAGCCGCTCGGCGGCGTCATCTGGGCGCAGGTGACGCCCGGGATGTACCGCTGGCAGCACATTCGCGTCGATTTCACCCAGGTTGCCTCGAACAAGGCGCCGGTGTCGCCGAACCGCGGCTACTCGCGCATGCAGCACCTGTGGTTCACGGAGCGGGTGATCGACATCGTCGCGCACGAGCTCGGGCTCGACCCGGTCGAGGTCCGCAAGCGCAACTACATCCGCGCCGACGAGATGCCGTACACGACGCCGAACGGCTGCGTCTACGACTCGGGCGACTACGCGCGGATGCTCGACATCGCGCTCGAGCTCGTCGACCACGGAAACATCGCCGGCCGGCGCGCCGACGCGGAAGCGCGCGGAAAGCTGCTCGGCGTGGGCATCGGCTCGACGCTCGACTCCGGCACGAACAACTTCGGCCAGTCGCGCCTGATCAACCCGGAGCTCCAGTTCTCGGGCAACAACGAGGTCGCCACGGTCAAGCTCGACATCTTCGGCGAGATCGTCGTCACCCTTGGCACGACCCCGCAAGGCCAGGGCCACGAGACGACGGCGGCGCAGGTCGTCGCCGACATCCTCAAGTGCTCCGTCGACGATGTGCACGTGCGCGCCGGCCACGATTCGTACTGGAACTCGCACGCGGGCTTCTCCGGCACCTACGCCTCGCAGTTCGCGGTCACCGGCCTCTCAGCGGTGAAGGGCGCGACCGAGATGCTCCGCGAGGAGATCTTCAAGCTCGCCGGCGCCGTCTTCGGCGGCGTGCCCGCGGAGGCGCTCGAGCTCGCCGAGGGCGGCATTCGCATCAAGGACAACCCCGAGGCGTTTCTGCCGTTCATGGCGTGCGGCGCGATCATCAACGCGAACAACGCCGGCCTGCCCGAAGACCTCGGCGTCACGCTCAACTGCCGCTACGTCTACCGCCCGCCGTTCCAGGTGCCGGATGTCGAGCGCAAGTACGGCAACCTCACGCTCACCTACGCGGCTCAGGTGCACGTCGCCGTGATCGAGGTCGATCCCGAGACCGGCTCGTACGACGTCGTCGACTATGCGGCGGTCGACGACTGCGGCAAGCGCATCAACCCGCAGATCGTCGAGGGCCAGGTGATGGGCGCGACCGCTCAGGCGCTCGGTGCGGCGACGCACGAGAACTTTGTCTACGACGAGGACGGCAACCTGCTGACGCCCAACTTCTACGACTACCACGTGCCGCACGCCATGGACATGCCGCCCTTGCACACCGGGTACATCGAGAGCGCGTCGCCGTTCACGCCGCTCGGCACGAAGGGGATGGGCGAGGGCGGCGGCGCCGGCATTCACGCCGTCTGCTCGGCCGTCCAGGATGCGCTCCGCGGCCACGGTGGCGCGCTCGTCTGGGACAGCTGCAACCCGTACCACCGCGTGTGGGAGATGCTCCGCGACCCGGGCACGGGCGCACGAGTGGAGGTGACCGACGCGTGAACGTCTCCGGGGAGCGCTCGTTCGCGGCGCCGCGCGATGCGGTGTGGCAGGTGCTCAACGACCCGGCGTCGATGGCCAAGACGATGCCCGGCGTCGAGAGCTTCGACGTCCACGACGACAAGCGCTGGACCGCCAACATGAAGATCCCGCTCGGCCTCGGCGGCCTGAAGATGAAGGTCGACATGGAGAAGGTCGAGGAGCGGGCGCCGGAGTATGCGTCGCTGCAGATCAAGGGTCACGGCGTCGGCGCGATGCTCTCGATGCAGACGTCGTTCGACCTCGAAGACGAGGGCGAGGGGACGCTCATGAAGTGGGCGGCCGAGGTGAAGATCGCGGGGCCGGTCGGCTCGATGGGCCAGCGGGTGATTCAGCCGATCGTCAACCAGCAGGTCTCCCACGTGCTCTCTGCGCTCGACAGAGAAGTCCAGAACGCGGTCGCGTCGTAGCCGGCGTGGCGGTCCCGTTCCGGATCGGCGTGATGCAGCTCACGATGGAGCCGCTCGACGTGATGCTCGCGTCGGCACGCGCGATGGACGAGTCGGGCATGGACACGATCTGGCTCGCCGAGGCCTATCCGTGGTGGCGCAAGCACGGCATGGAGGCGCGCTCGTCGACCGGTGTCGCGGCGCTGATGGGCCGCGAGACGACGCGGCTGACGATCGGCTGGGGGATCATCGCCGCCTCGACGCGCCATCCGGTGCAGGCGGCCATGGACGCCCGCGTCGTCCAGGAGGCGGCCGGCCCGGGCCGGTTCATCCTCGGCTTCGGGACCTCGAAGATCTTCCTCAACAACACGAAGACACAGACGCGCAAGACGCTCGGCCCGATGCGGGACGCCGTCGCGATCGCGCGCGGAGTGCTCTCGGGTGACCGGTTCGACTACGACGGCGACACGTGGAGCGCGGACGTTCCCGCGCTCGCTCCCGACGCGCACTCGCCGCGGGAGGTGCCGCCGGTGTACGTTGCGGCGACGGCGCCGAAGATGCAGCAGCTGGCGGGTGAGATCGCCGACGGGTGCCTGACGCCGTCGATCACGACGCCCGCGTTCGTCCGCTACACGCGCGAGAACGTCGGCCCGGAGATCGACGTCGGCTGCACCGTCGTCGCGTCGATTCACGCGACCGACCGCGACCGCGGCCGTGACGGCGCGCGCGAGATCGCCGGCATGTACCTCGCCAACAAGGTGCAGAACATCCAGGGTGCCGCCGACACGCTGCTCGACCTTGCCGGTCTCGAGCAGGACGAGATTCGCCCGATCGCCGAGGCGATGGAACGAGGTGGCCGGCTCGCCGCCAAGGAGCAGGTGACCGATGCGATCCTCGACAAGTGCAGGCCGATCGCGGGCACGCCCGCCGACTGCATCGCCGCGATCGAGGAGTACAAGGACGCCGGCTGCACCCACGTGATGCTCGAGCTGTGGGGCGAGGACCGCGAGGAGCAGATCAGGCTCTTCGGCGACCAGGTCCTCCCGCACGTCCGCGGTTGACAGCCGTCGCCGTCGACCGCGACCGCCTCGTCGAGACGGCGAGCTCGCTGATCGACGTGCACAGCTTCACCGGCGACGAGGAGCAGATGGCGCACCGCATGGTGGAACTGTTCGAGGACATCGGAATGACCGTGCAGTGGCAGCAGGTCGAGGACGGCCGTGCGAACGCGCTCGGAACCTGGCGCGGCACCGGTGGCGGGAAGACGCTCATGTTCAACGGGCACATGGACACCTCGTACTCCGGGCTCGAGCCGTGGCTGCGTGGCGTGCCCGGGTTCCAGCCGCAGGCGTTCGTGCGTGACGGGCGGCTGTACGGGCTCGGGATCTCGAACATGAAGGGTGCTCTCGCCTGCTACGTCGAGGCCGTACGCGCGCTGCGGGACGCGGGCGTGCGCCTGCGCGGCGACGTGCTGATCGCGGCCGTCTGCGGCGAGATCGAGAAAGCACAGCAGGGCGAAGCCCAAGGCACTGAATTTCGGGGATACGCAGCCGGGACCAGGTTTCTCGTCAGTCACGGAGGCGTGGCTGACATGTGCCTGCTCGGCGAGCCGACCGAGGGGAAGGTCGTGCTCGGGCACTTCGGCGCGCTCTGGCTGCGCATCCGGGTGCACGGGAACTTCATCCACACGGCGTTCAGCGAGGGCCGCCGGGCCGAGAACTCGATCCTGCGCATGCACGAGGTAATCTCCGCGGTCCTCGACTGGATCCCCAGCTGGGAGGGCGACGAGGCGAACTCCTACCGCGGCGCGAAGGCGATCGTGAACGTCGGCGCGGTCGAGGGCGGCTTCGGCTGGCGCGTGTCGAGGACGCCGCACCACACCGATCTCTTCCTCGACGTGCGCGTGCCGCCGACGAAGCCGATGGCCGTCGCGCGCCGCGAGGTGCTCGACATGGTGCGCACCCTCGAGGAGCGCTTCCCGGGCTACGGGATCGAGGGCGAGGTCTACGTCACCGCCCCCGGGGCGGAGATCGAGGAGGGCCACGAGCTCGTGGCGGCGATCGACGCGGCGCACGAGGAGGTCTTCGGCGAGCCGCCCGGAGCGCGACGTCACCCGCTGGTTCAGCGACGCATCCGCGCTGACCAGGTACGGCATCCCGACCGTGAACTACGGCACCTCGACCGGGCTGATGGACGTCGAGCTCGGCGAGAACCTCGAGATCGAAGGGCTGGTCAAGATGGCGACGACGTACGCCCTGGTGGCGCAGAGGATCTGCTCGTGACCGTCGCGTTTCTGAGCCGTTGCCGACGCCCCACAACCGGAGGGCACAGTGCTCTGCACCGGCCCGGAGAGTTGGGAGGCGTCCGCGACGGCAGCCTTCGGCGGAGCCCGGCTTCGCCGGGCGGGAGCCGAAGGCGGTCAGGGACGTGACGAAGCTCGTGACCTATGACGGGGGGAAGGTCGGGCGCATCGACGGGGACGAGATCGTCCAGCTCCACGTGCGCTCGATGCGCGAGTACTTCGAGCTCGGCGGCGCTCACGAGAGCAACGTGCGCACGCCGCTCGCCGAGGCTCGCCTGGAGGCGCCGATCGTCCCGAAGAAGTTCTTCCACACGGCCGGCAACTTCCGCGAGCACGAGGAGGAGTCGAAGAACGTCGACTGGTCGCACCGGATCGCGCCGTGGATCAACTTCTTCCAGAACGTCGACGCGATCATCGGCCCCGATCAGCCGGTGATCTATCCCGAGCATCTCACCGAGGAGCTCGACTACGAGCTCGAGCTCGCGGTCGTGCTGCGCAAGTCGGGCAAGTGGTTCTCGCCGGAGGAGGCGGCCGACTACATCGGCGGGTACGTGATCTTCAACGACATCACCGCACGCGACATCCAGCGCGGCGAGATGCGCTCGGGCGTCTTCAGCTTCTGCAAGGCGATCGACACGTTCTGCCCGCTCGGCCCCTGGATCGTGACGCCCGACGAGCTCGGCGACCCGCACGACCTGAAGATGGAGCTGCGCGTCAACGGCGAGGTGCGGCAGGAGTCGCACTCGAGCCGCATGAGCGTGACGATCCCGCAGATCCTGTCTAACTTCTCGGCGCTCGGCTACAGCGCCGGTGACGTGCTCTCGACCGGCACGGTCGCCGGTGTCGCCGGGTTCAAGTCGGAGGAGGAGCGCCGGCTCCTCTACCTCAAGCCCGGCGACGTGATCGAGGCGGAGATCGAGCGGATCGGCGTCCTGCGCAACCCCGTCGTCTCCTGGCAGGAGGGCCACGGCACGCCGCCGCTCCCGCGCATCCGTCCTTGGGGGGACTAACTAGTGCCCTGGCCTCGCGACGACGACCGGCTCGGACGCGTCCGCGCGGCGATGGCGGAGCGGGGGCTCGACGCGCTCGTCGTGCGCGCGCCCGACAACGTCCTCTACCTGACGAACTTCTGGGGGATGAAGGGCTACGACGCCTGCGTCTTCCCGCGCGAGGGCGAGCCGACGCTCTTCTGCCTCGAGGCATCGCTCGACGACGCCGAGCGCACCTCGTCGACGGCTGATATCCAACTGATATCCGGCTACGCGGCGGCTGATCCACGGCCGGTGACCGCACGCACGCTCGAGGCCGCCGTCGCAGCGACGCGCGACTACGAGCGGGTCGGGCTCGAGCTGTCGCTCGGCACGCAGGCCTCCGACCGGATGGTCGGGGAGCCGACGACCTTCACGAAGGCGTGGTTCGACGCGTGGCCGAACGCCGAGGACGCGACGCCGCTCCTGAGCGCCGCCCGCGCGGTCAAGAGCCCGCAGGAGATCGAGCGGATGCGGCTCGCGAACGAGATCTGCGCGGCCGCGATGGAGCATGTCGCGGGGCGCCTCGAGCCCGGGATGAAGGAGAGCCAGGCGGCTGCGATCTGGCAGGGGTTCGTGCACGGCGAGGGGACGGGCTGGCGCGGGAAGGTCGAGCTCGCGCTCGGTTACTCGCTGATCTGGGCCGGCCCCGGCATTCGCACGTTCACGGCGACCGGCGACCGGCCGGTGCAGGTCGACCAGCCGACGCTGTTCGAGATCTGGGTGTGCGCCGACGGCTACTGGGCGGACCACACGAAGCTTCTCTGCCCGGGCGAGCTGCGCGCCGACTACCGCGAGCTCGAAGAGGGCCTGCTCGGCGTGTACCAGAGCGCGATCGATCACTGCCGCCCCGGCGCTAGCCTCCCCGAGCTCGACCGGATCGTTCGCGAGGGGATCACGGCGATCGGCTATCCCGGCCAGCCCTCGCACCCGATCTGCCACGGGATCGGCGCGCGCGCACACGAGCCTCCCTACCCGCACGTCGCCGGCGGCGGCGTGGTGGAGGAGGGGATGGTGCTCGCGATCGAGCCGGGCTGCTACTGGGAGGGCGGCGGCGGCCTGCGGGTCGAGGACAACTTCCTGATCACCGCGACGGGAGCCGAGAAGCTCTCGTCCTTCCCCGACGGGGTGGTGCGGTGTCCCACCTGATCTGGACCGGCGCGCTCAACGACCCGTACCGGATCGGCGGTGGCGTCGGCCTGTACGACACGACGCTGCGCGACGGCGAGCAGACAGTCGGCGTCGTGCTGAACGCGGAGGACAAGCTCGAGATCGCCCGGCTGCTCGACCAGCTCGGCGTCGATCGCATCGAGGCGGGCTTCCCACGCGTGTCGGCGGACGACTACCGCGCCGTCGAGCTGATCTCGCAGGCGGGCCTGAACGCCGAGATCTGGGGCTTCTCGCGGGCCGTCCCGGCCGACCTGGAGGCGCTCGTCGATCTCGGCGTGAGCCGGTCGGTGATCGAGTCGCCGATCTCCGACCTGAAGCTCGAGGCGATCGGCGTCTCACGGGAGACGATGCTCGAGCGGATCGCCAAGGCGATGCGCTTCGCCGACGAGCACGGCATCCACGCGGCGTTCTTCGGTGTCGACTCGACGCGTGCCGAGCCCGACTTCTACCGGCGCGTCTACGAGACCGCGGTCGAGGCCGGCGCGAGGGAGGTCGTCGTCGTCGACACGCTCGGCATCGCGTCGCCCGAGGCGGTCGCGGAGCTCGTGGGCTCGACGCTCGAATACGTCGGCGGTGCTCCGGTGCACTTCCACGGCCACAACGACTTCGGGCTTGCGACCGCGAGCGCCGTCGCGGCGGTGCGTGCAGGCGCGACGTGGGTGCACGGGACGATCAACGGCATGGGGGAGCGGGCCGGCAACGCGAACCTCGGCGAGGTCGCGCTGACGCTGCGGGCGCTCTACGGCGTCGAGACGCACCTCCGCCTCGACCGCATCCGGGCGGTCTCGGAGCGCGTGCGCGCGCTGTCGGGCTATGCGCTCGAGCCGTGGAAGCCGCTCACGGGCGAGACGCTCTACCGCCGCGAGTCGGGCGCGGTCGCCGCGCAGTTCCACGAACCGCAGTCGATCGAGCCGTACTCCTCCGAGCTCGTCGGCGCGGAGCGGTCGATCGTCCTCGGCAAGAAGAGCGGGCTCGATTCGATCAGGATCAAGGCCGAGGAGCTCGGGCTCGACGTTCCCGAGGAGCGGCGGGCCGAGCTGCTTGCCGCGGTCAAGCAACTCGGCGCCGAAGAGCGCCGGCTCGTGACCGACGACGAGTTCCGGAAGCTCGCCGGTGCCTGACCGAGCGCACGACGCGGTCGTCGTCGGCTCGGGTGTCAACGGCCTCGCCTGCGCCGCGCTGCTCACGAAGGCGGGCTGGGACGTCTGCGTGCTCGAGCGCAACGACTGGTTCGGCGGCGCGATCAAGACCGCGGAGCTGACCGAGCCCGGCTTCCTGCACGACGTCTTCAGCGCCTGGCATCCACTCTGGGTCGGCGGCCCGGTGCATCCGCAGCTCGAGGCCGACCTGGCGCGCCACGGCCTGCACTACGTCAACACCGACCTTCCGACGGCGACCGCGTTCCCGGACGGCGAGAGCGCCTTTCTGCTGCGCACCGTGGAGGAGAACGCGGCCGAGCTCGGGCCGGAGTGGGCGGGCGTGCTCGAGCGCTTCTTCCCGAACGCCGACCTCGCCTTCGGCGTGCTCGGCACCGAGCTCTGGTCGCGGCAAGGCGCGGCGCTCGGGCTGAAGGCGACCCGCCGCCTCGGCCGGGACGGTGCGCGCGCGTTCGTCGGCGAGCTGCTCGTCTCGGCGCGCGACTGGCTCGAGACCACCTTCGCCTCGCCGAAGGCGCACGGCCTGCTCGCCCCGTGGGTGCTTCATACGGGCCTCGGCCCGGATGCTGCCAGCTCCGGCTACATGGCTCAGGTGATCGCGGTTGCGGTGCAGGAGGGTGGCATGCCGATCCCGGTCGGCGGCGGCGCGAAGCTCGCCGAGGCGCTCGTTGCCTACATCCGCGAGCAGGGCGGGACCTGCGAGACCGGCGCGCACGTCGAGCGCGTCTTCACCGGCGGCGTGAGGGTTGCCGGTGGCGGGGTCGTCCAGGCACGGCGCGCGGTCGTCTGCAACGTGACGCCGACCCAGCTCTACGGCGACCTGCTCGGCGGCACTCCGCCGCCGTTCCGCTACGGCCGCTCGGAGATGCAGGTCCACTTCGCGCTCTCGGAGCCGCCGCGCTGGGAGGGCGACGAGCGCCTCGGGCGCACGGCGATCGTCCACCTGACGCCCGGCCTCGACGGCGTGTCGCGTGCGGTCAACGAGGCCGAGCGCGGCCTGCTGCCGGCGGAGGCGACCGTGGTCGTCGGCCAGCCGCTGACGCTCGACTCGAGCCGCGCGCCGGAGGGCAAGGGGCTCCTGTGGGTCCAGCTGCAGGAGCTTCCGTGGCACGTGAAAGGCGACGCCGCCGGCGAGCTCGACGTGGGAGACGGGACGTGGACGGAGGAGCTGCGCGAGCGCTACGCCGACCGCATCCAGGCGCGGATCGCGCGCCACGTGCCGAACCTCGAGAGCGCGCTGCTCCGGCGCGTGTCGCTCTCGCCCGCCGACCTGCAGGCGGCGAACGTCAACCTCGTCCGCGGCGATCCCTACGGCGGCGCACTCTCGCTCGACCAGAGCTTCCTCTGGCGCTCGCCCCATCGCACCAAGGTGGAGGGCGTCTGGCACGTCGGCGCCTCGACGCACCCCGGGCCCGGGCTCGGCGGCGGCTCGGGTGCGCTCGTCGCGCAGCAGTTGCTCGCTCCACCGCTTCCACGGCGGCTGCTCGGCCGCCTGAAGCCCTGATGCGGTCAGCCGCCGGCGTCGAGGTCGATCAGGCCGGCCTTGCTGGCGGCGACGACGGCTTGGAGCCGTGTGTGAACGCCGAGGATGGCCATGAGGTTCGCGATGTGATTTCGAACCGTCGTCGAGCTGATCGAGAGCTCGTCCGCGATCTGGCGCGTCGATTTCCCTTCGGCAAGCCCGCGGAGAATCTCGGTTTGCCGCTCCGTGAGCCGAGGGTCAGGCTCTTGTCTCCTCGAACGCGGCCGTTGCTTCTTCCCGGCGGCTGAGCCGAGGCCAAAGATGCCGACGACGCTGCCGTCGTCGCGGACCGGGGCGGCGCTGATCTCCCGAGGCTCGAAGCCGCCTGTCGGAAGTCGAATGTTCAAGGTGAGCTCAGCGGGCTCTCCGTGACAAAGGATCCGCATGAGCAGGTTGTGCGCCTCATCGGTCTCCTCAGGTGCGACCAGTGCCGCGAAGCTCGAACCCGTCGCGTCACCGGAGAGATCGAATGAGGCCCGGTTCTGCCAGCGGATGATCCCCTCTCGATCGAGAAGCAGAGAGGGCATTCGGAGCTCCTGGAGCGCCGTTGTGATGTCGCCCCCGAGGTCGGCGAGTTCCTGATCGAGGTCGCTCATGCGAAACAGCACAAACCTACCGTGCGTCGGGAGTAATGCAAACGCATCTCGTCACGCCCTCCTTGGCTGTCGAGATACCTGGCCATGACAACGAAGAACTCATCGCCGAGCGTGCGGTCTCGGCGAGCTGACACTCCGCCCGCGACGGACGGCACGCTCTTCCGGCTCATGGTCGAACACGGTGCGGACACGACGTTCCTGCTCGACCTGGAGACCGAGGAATGCGTCTATGTCTCCCCCGCCGTGCGCACGCTGCTTGGGCGGCGGCCGGAGGAGATGATCGGGCGTCCGCTCACCGAGTTCCTGCATCCCGGTGACGCCGCCGAGGTGCTCGCGCGTTCGCTGCAGCGACGGCGAGGACGGGGCGTGCGTACGAGCATCACCCGGATGCGGCACAGCGAAGGGCAGTGGGTCTGGGTCCAGGCGACCGCCTCCCCGGTCGTGCGCTACCTCGGCCGGACAACCTGTGTCTTCACGGCAACGGACGCGGAGGAGCGCGTGCGTGCGGAGCTCGGACTCCGGGCTTCGAGATTGCGCCTGCGCCGGCTACTCGCACGGCTTGACGTCAGGGATCAGTACCCGGACACGCAAGACGGCACCTACCATCTCACCGTCGAGACGCTGGCCGCTGCGCTCGAGCTGCGAGACGACGCCACCTGCCGGCACGCCCGCCGCGTCACCGACTTCGCACTCGACCTCACCCGCGCGATCGACCCCGCGCTCGCCGCCGACCCTGAGCTGCGCCACGGGTACCTCCTGCACGACATTGGCAAGATCGGCATCCCGGATGCCATCCTCCAGAAGCCGGGTCGACTCACGGACCGGGAGCTGCGGACGCTGCAGATGCACACGACGCTCGGTGAGCACCTGCTCACCTTCATTCCCTTCCGCTCCGACCTGGTGCACGACGTCGTCGCGTACCACCACGAACACTGGGACGGACACGGCTACCCGTGGGGCCTTCGCGGCGAGGCAATCCCCCTCGCCGCCCGGATCTTCGCCGTCGCCGACGCCTTCGACGCCATCACGAACAATCGCCCGTACCGCAAGGCCAGGCCCGTCGCCGCCGCGATCGCCGAGATCGAACGCGAGGCGGGTACGCAGTTCGATCCCGCTGTCGTCGAGGCGTTCCTGCCGCTTGCACGGCGCCGGCTGCCGCGCGGGCCGATAAGCAAGACGAGGTAGCCGTTCGCTCAGTCGTCTCGGGCTCGCGTGCGCCCCGCGCGGGCTCTTGCACCCCAAGTCTGCGGGAAACCACGCGTTCCGAGCCCGGCCGCCGACGCGTAGGGTGACGCGCAATGCCTAGCCGCAGCGTCCCGGCGCCGGTCATCGAAGGAGTGATCTTCCTGCTCTTCGCGGCGCTGCTCGTCCCGGCCGGGGTCGTCGGCTGGGTGATCGGCAACTCGGGCAAGTCGCAAACGGCCGCGCCCGCCACCTCGACGAGCGCCGCGGCGAGCGTGACTCCGTCCGTCGCCTCCGGCGCGCACATCTTCGTCCAGTTCGCGTGTGCCCAGTGCCACGGGCCGCAGGGCCGCGGCGGCGTCTCCCCGTATGTGCCGGCACTGACCAACGCCGCGAAGACGCTGCAGCCGAGCGAGCTCCGCACGATCATCAACCACGGGCTCGGCGAATCGGCGAACCCGACGAAGCCGTACATGCCGGTCTGGGGGCAGGTGATTTCGCAGACGCAGGTCTCCGATCTCGTCTCCTACATCCGGGCCGGCCTGCCGAAGGTGCCGACCGCGGAGCCGCCGACGGCTCCGACGAGTCAGGGTGCCGCGGTCGAAGGATCGGTGCTCTACGTCAGCTACGGCTGCATCAACTGCCACGGGCCGAACGGCCTCGGCGGCGTCCCCAACCCGCAGTCGCCGGACAAGACGATCCCGCCGCTCTCCGGGCAGGATTTCCGAAACCAGTTCAACACCGACGCGAAAATCATCGCCGTCATCCGCAGCGGCAGCGTGATCGGCAAGGCGCCGATCGTCAGCATGCCGCACTGGGGCGGCATCATCCCCCAGGGCAGGCTCGACGCGCTCGTCGCCTACCTGAAGACGCTCAAGTAGGCCCGGCTAGAGTCGCGCCGTGCTCGACCGTTTCAGGTCCGGCCCCGCGGTCACCGTCGCAGGCGCTCTCCTGCTCATCCTTGGCGGTGTGATCGTCGTCGCGCACGGCGGGTTCGCCGGCACGATCATCGCTGCCGTCGGCGGCGTGATCGTCGTCCGCGAGCGGATGCTGCGGCGCCGTTCCTAGTCGAAGATCCCGCGGCCCTCGAGCTCGCGCTCGAAGATCACGCTCGCGAGCTCGAGGTGGTCGTGCAACGCCTGGGCGGCCGCGCCGGAGTCGTGGCCGGCGCACGCGGCCAGCAGCACGTCGTCGAGCTCGCGATGCCGCTCCTGGGCCGTGCCCTTCGAGGTGAGGAGGGCAGGGCGGAATCGCTCCGAGCGGTCCCAGGCCGGCCGGATCAGCGCCACGAGCCAGGACGACTGCGACGCGTCGTAGAGCGTGAAGTGGAAATCCGTGTGGGCTCTCATCGTCTCGCGGATGTCGCCGGCCGCCGCGGCGGCGTCGAATCGGTCCAGGTGGCCCCGGGCCGTGGCGGCCTCGGTGTCGGTGAACCGCTCCGCGGCCCGCCGCACCGCGAGTGACTCGAGCGCGAGCCGCACCTGGAACAGGTCGCGGAGCTCCTCGATGTCGAAATCGAGCACCCGCGCGCCCTGGTGCGGCACGTGCTTGGCCAGGCCGAGCGCCTCCAGCTGCCGCACCGCTTCCCGGATCGGCGAGATGCTCATCCCGAGCGAGCGGGCGAGCTCGTCGAGGCGGAGCGGTGTCCCCGCGGGCAGCTCGCCCAGGATGATCGACTCGCGCAGCTGCTCGAGGGCGTATTCGGCCATCGTTCTGTGCCGCATCCGGCCCGTCGGAGCGCCTGCCTGGGTCATCGCTCCCTGGACCGTTCCAGACCCTTGATCAGATGTCAAACGCCGTGAGAGGATGCCGCAAGTGCCGCCGCGGGTGTCCGTTTCGCAGATCACGACTCTCCGGTCGAGCTTCGCGGAGGACGTCCGCGACTATGCGGCGGCCGGGCTCGCCGGGCTCGGCATCTGGGAGCAGAAGCTCGGCGAGGGCGGCGACGCCGAGGCACTCGAGCTCTTCGAGGCGAGCGGGCTCGAGTCGGGAGCCGCGGTGCCGGCGGTTCCCTCGATCCTGCCGCTGCCGCTGCTCGGCGGGCCGGACGACCCGGCCGAGCGGGTCGAGGCGTTCTGCGCGAGCCTCGAGCGGCTCGCGCCGTTCCGGCCCTGCGGGATCGTCTGCCTCACCGGGACGGCCGAGGGGCGCGACCCGGACGAGGCGCGCGGCATCGTCGTCGACGGGCTGCGGACCGTCGCCGCCGAGGCGGCGCGGCACGGCCTGCGGATCGCCCTCGAGCCCTACCAGCGCGAGGGCGGCGGGCCGTGGACGATCGTCAACTCGATCCCGGAGGCGGTCGAGCTGATCCAGGACGCCGGCGAGCCGCCGGCGCTCGGCCTCCAGTTCGACACCTGGCACCTCTGGAACACCGAGACCCTCCTCGACGACATCGCCGAGGAGATCGACCGCTTCGCGGGCGTGCACGTGGCCGACTACCGCGTGCCGACGCGAAGCTGGGTCGACCGGGCGCTGCCCGGCGAGGGCGTGGCGGGCATCCCCGCGATTCTCCGCGCGCTCGACCGGGCCGGCTGGGACGGCCTGTACGAGATCGAGATCTTCTCCGACGACGGCACGTTCGGCGACGAGTTCCCCGACTCGCTCTGGGCGGCGCCGGCGGAGGAGACGCTCCAACGCGCGCAGGCGGCGTTCGAGCGTTGCTGGACCCCCCACCCAGACCAAGTGAAGGAGACGAGATGAGGAAACGGGGCTTTGCGATCGGGATCGCAGTGGCCGCCCTCGCGGTGGCGCTGGCGGCGACCGCGGCGGCACGCACCACGGCGCACACGGCCGGGACGATCACGATCGGCTGGGCATACGACGGCAAGGGCGCCATGGCGCCGTTCGACAACCCGGCACTCGCCGCGGCGAAGCTGCGCGTCGCGCAGATCAACGCACGCGGCGGCGTGAACGGAAGCAAGCTCCAGATCACGACCTGCGACACGCAGGGCAACAAGCCCGCGGTCGCGAAGGCGTGCGCGCTGAAGCTGATCTCCGGCGGGGCGAACATCATCTTCACGACGTGCGACGTGGACTTCGCCGCCCCGGTCGTCCAGGAGGCGATCAACCGCGGCATCCTCGCGGTTGCCCCCTGCATCGGCACCGATCAGATGGGGCCGAAGCGCTTCGGCCCCAAGGGCAAGCTGGCGTTCAGCTTCGGCAACGTGGCCCAGGACGAGGGGTCGGCGATGGCGCAGTACGCCTGGGGCCACGGCTGGAAGACCGCCGCGCTCGCGACCGACGGCGTGATCGTCTACTTCAAGGACGTCATCGCGGCGTTCAAGGTCCGGTTCCAGCAGCTCGGCGGCAAGGTCGTCGACCAGGAGACGTACCACTCGCTCGGCGGCAACGACGTCAACAACGTCGTCAGCCGGCTGAACAACGTCAAGGCCGACGTCGTGGTGACGTCGACGGCCGGCGCGTTCGGCGCCCTGTCGACGCTGATCTCCGGGATGCGCAGCGCCGGGAACGACACGCCGGTGCTCAACTCGTGGGCCGGCGACGGCACCTACTGGCTCCCGAAGAGCCCGCCGGTGACGAACTACTGGTTCGTGACCTTCGCCTCCGCGTTCGGCGACGATCCGAACGCGGCGGTGAACGCACTGGCGAAGAAGGTGCACGCGGGCACGGGCGGCTTCATCACCGGCCCCGCGGCGATCGACGGCGTCGTCACCGCGATCAAGCGGGCGAACGGCTCGACGAACGGCGCGGTCCTCGCGGCGATCATGCAGAAGTTCAAGGGCGTCCCGACGCTGTCGGGCAAGGTGAGCTTCTCGCCGACGCTGCACACCGTCTTCGGACGGCAGTACCGCGTCATCCGCATCCAGGACAACAAGCCGAAGGTGGTCGGCTCGGTCGTCGCAAAGGTCGTCGTCAAGATCTAGTGACGGCTGCGACTCATCTCGAGTCAACGGAGAGGAGGCCCGGAGAGACCCTCCGGGCCTCCTCTGTCTCGCGCTCCTTCGACGGCGTTCAGGCGCTCCGCGGTGTCTCGCTCGAGCTCGGGCGCGGCGAGATCGTCGGCCTGATCGGCCCGAACGGCGCCGGCAAGTCGACGCTCGTCAACGTGCTCAGCGGCTTCGACCGCCCCGACACCGGCGACGTCGAGCTCGAAGGGCAGGTGATCACGCGCTGGTCGCCGAACCGGCGGGGCCGGCGCGGGCTCGCACGCACGTTCCAGCACAGCCGCGGCTTCCGCGGCCTGTCGGTGCGCGAGAACGTCGAGGTGTCCGCGCTCGGTGCCGGCGCCCCACCGCGCGAGGCCGCGCGCCGGGCCGATGAGCTGCTCGGACGGCTCGGCCTCGACCGCTACGCGGACGCACCGGCCTCGGCGCTCGCGCACGGCGACGAGCGCAGGCTCGGCGTGGCGCGGGCGCTCGCGATGGAGCCTCGCTTCGTGCTCCTCGACGAGCCGGCGGCCGGCTTGCCGGAGACGGAGGTACCCGACTTTGCGGCGCTCGTGCGCTCGATCGCCGCCGACCATGACGCGGGCGTGCTTCTGATCGACCACAACATGGCGTTGATCATGGGCACATGCGATCGCATCCAGGTGCTCGACCAGGGCGCCGTGCTCGCGGAAGGCGCTCCGGCCGAGATCCGCGCCAATCTCGACGTCGCCGCCGCCTACCTCGGCGAGGCGCCGGTGCGCGAGGCATGACGCTCGTCCTCGAAGGTCTCGACGTCCGCTACGGCGGCGTGCATGCCGTTCGCGGGCTCTCGCTGACGGTGGAGCCCGGTGAGATCGTCGGCCTCGTCGGCCCGAACGGCGCCGGCAAGTCGTCGACGCTGCATGCGATCGTCGGCCTCGCTGCGGCGACGGGCAGCGTCCGGCTCGGCGGGCGCGAGCTCCTCGGCAACGCGCCCGAGGATGTCGCGCGGGCAGGGGTCGCGCTCGTGCCGGAAGGGCGCCGCATCTTCGCCGAGCTGAGCGTCGAGGAGAACCTGCGCCTCGGCCTCGCCGCGCGCCGCGCCTCGGGCGCGGCGCGCTTCGACGCGGTGTACGAGCTCTTCCCCATCGTTCACGAATTCCGGTCGCGGCAGGCGGGCGCACTCTCGGGCGGCCAGCAGCAGCAGCTCGCGATCGCGCGCGCGCTCGTCTCCGAGCCCGACGTCCTGCTGCTCGACGAGCCGTCGCTCGGCCTCGCGCCGACGGTCGTCGACGCCGTCTTCGCTGCGCTCGAGCCGATCCGCGAGCGCGGCATCGCCGTCCTGCTCGTCGAGCAGCGCGCCCAGCGGACGGTGGCGATCGCCGATCGCTCGCACGTGCTCGCGAACGGCGAGCTGCGCCTCACGCTCGGCCCCGAGGACGCCGGCGACACCGAGAGGCTCGTGGGGGCATACCTCTCGTGACGATCACCGGGACGGTGACCCTCATGGCGAGGGACGGACTCTCCGACCGCGCCGGTCGGCACCCGGCCGCGTCCTCAGTCGCGGGAAGAGCGCTGCTCTTCCCGCTCCCTGCGTCCTTGCCGTGCACTCGACCGTCGCGCCCGGAGAGCGCGTCATCGCCATGACGGTCACCTGGCAGAACCTGGCCGACGGGGTCGCGCTCGGCGCGATCTTCGCGCTGATGGCCGTCGGCATCGGGCTCGTCTTCGGCGTGCTGCGGCTCGTCAACTTCGCCTACGGGCAGCTGGTGATGGCAGGCGCGTTCGCGCTCGCCCTCGCCTCCCAGTGGGGCTGGCCGGTGTGGGCGGGGATCCTGCTCTGCTTCGCCGTCGTGATCGCGCTCTCGGTGGCGATGGAGTTCCTCGTCTTTCGCCCGTTGCGCGGCCACTCGCCCGCGGTGATGCTCGTGGCGACGTTCGCCGTCGCGTTCCTGCTCGAGAACGTGGCGCTGCTCTGGTTCGGCGCGCTCGGGAAGATCGCCACCTCCGTCTCCTCGCTCAACCGGCCGTGGACGCTCGCGGGCGTCGAGATCCGCAAGATCTCGATCGTCGCGGTCGTGGTCGCGATCGTCGCCCTCTTCCTGCTCGACCTGCTGCTGCGCCGAACCGAGATCGGGCTGCACATGCGCGCCGCGTCGATGGACTCTGCGACTGCCCGGCTGCTCGGCGTGCGTGCGAATCGCGTCATCTCGGTCGCCGTGCTCGTGTCGGGCCTCCTGGCCGCGATCGTGGCGGTGATGCTGACGGTGCAGACGCCGCTCGTCACGCCGGACTTCGCCCTCAACGACACGATCGTCGTGCTCGCCGGGGTGGTCCTCGGCGGGCTCAACCGGCCGGTCGCGGCGACGTTGGGGGGCTTCCTGATCGGGTTCGCCGAGGGCCTGCTCGGCGGCGCGCTGCCGACGAACCAGAGCCAGTACCTGCCGACGTTCATCTTCGTCGCGGTCATCCTCGTGCTGCTCGTGCGCCCGCGCGGCCTCTTCGACTTCTCGCGGACGGTGGAGCGTGTTTAGAGGCACGCGCCTGCCCGACCTGGGCGAGTTGCTCGTCCCCGCCGCGCTCGTTGTCGCCGCGGCGCTGCTCGGCACCCTCGTCTCGATCTCGACGCAGACGTATTTCACCGATTCGCTCGTGAAGGTCGCGATCGTGGTCGCGCTCTACGTCTTCATCGGCAACTCGGGCGTCGTGTCGTTCGGGCACATCAGCTTTGTCGCCCTGGGCGCGTGGACGGCGGGTGTGCTCTCCGTCCCGACCGACCAGAAGGGCGCGATCATGCCGAACCTCGCGCACTGGCTCGTCCATCGCCACACCGGCAACCTCGTCTCGCTCCTGCTCGCGGCGGTCGTGGGGGGAATCGCCGCCTTCCTCGTCGGCGTCCCGCTGATGCGGCTCTCGGGGCTCGCCGCCGGCATCGCGACGTTCGGCGTGCTCGAGATCACGCACAACGTGATCCAGTACGAGGAGAGCATCGGCCCGGGCCTGAACGCCTTTTCTTCGGTGCCCGAGACGACCGGCCTCAGGCAGGCCGCAATCGGCGCGCTCGTCTGCACCGTCGTCGCGTTCGCCTACACGCGGACGCGCTTCGGCCGCCAGCTGCGCGCGACCAGGGAGGACGACGCCGCCGCCCGGGCGGTCGGCACGTCGGTCTACCGGCAGCGGCTGCTCGCCTTCACGCTCTCGGGCCTGCTGGCGGGGCTCGCCGGCGGGCTCTACGTGCACCTGCTGCCGGTGAACGCCGACTCGCTCTATCTCGACCTGACCTTCCTGACGCTCGCCATGCTCGTCGTCGGCGGTGCGAACAGCCTCTTCGGCGCCGTCGCCGGCGCGCTTGCCGTGAGCGCGCTCAGCTCATGGCTCTCGGTCGCCGAGAACGGCACGTCGCTCTTCGGCTGGCACATCGATCTACCGTCGGGAGCGGGTGACATCGTCGTCGGCGCACTGATGGCCGCCGTCCTCATCTTCCGGCCGAGCGGGCTCACCGGTGGGCGCGAGCTGCGGCTGCGACTGCCGCGCAGGGCGCCGGAGGCGGCCCGGTGACGCGCGTCTGCATCGCCGGGGCGGGTGTGATCGGCAGCCTCTTCGCCGCGTACCTCGCGCGGGTCGCCGAGGTGTCGGCGCTCGTCCGCCGCGACGAGCACGCGCGGGCGCTGCGCGAGGAGGGCCTGCGCGTCAGCGGCCGCGGCGACTTCACGACGCCGCTCCAAGCGGCGTCGACGTCTCCGGGCGACCTGCCCGAGCCAGAGCTCGTGATCGTCGCGTGCAAAGGCACCGACCTCGAGGCGATGGCGACGCGGCTCGAGGGGCACTGGCCGGGGGCGACGCTGATGACCGTCCAGAACGGGATCGGCGCGGACGAGGTCGTCGGCGCTCACGGAGACTGGCCTCTGCTCGTCTCCGTGACGTTCATGAGCGGCACCCGCCACGCCGACTCGCACGTGCAGTACGTCCTCGACACGGCCACCTGGATCGGCCCGGCGCGCGGCACCACCTACGCCGACGCGCAGGTGGTCGCCGAGCTGATCGCGTCGTCCGGCCTGAAGGCCGAGGCGTTCGAGGACCTGCGGCCCGCCCTCTGGTCGAAGCTGATCTTCAACGCGACCGTGAATACCGTCGCCGCGCTCACCGGGCTGCCGCACGAGGCGCACTTCGCCCGGCTCGACCGGCCCGCCGATCTCGGCCACCTCGTGCTCGGGCTGATCGACGAGGGCAAGGCGGTGGCCGCGGCGAGCGGGGTCGAGCTGTACGACGACCCGTGGGAGATGAACGTGCTCGCGACCCGTCGCGGCAGCGCCCACTACCCGTCGATGCTCGAGGACGTGCAGGCGCACCGCCGCACCGAGATCGACCAGATCACCGGCTCGCTCGTGCGGGCCGCACAGCGCGTGGGAGTGCCGGTGCCGTTGCACGAGACCATGTTGAGACTGATCAAGGCGAAGGAGGATTCGTGGTCGTTGCAGTAGTGGGCTGCGGCGCCGTCGGCTCGTTGTTCGCGGCGAACCTGGCGACGCTGGACGACGTCGAGGTGTGGGCGTACGACCTCTCGCACGAGCACGTCGACGCGATCAACCGCGACGGCCTGCGACTGACGGGCGCCGGCGACGTGGTCGCGCGCCTGCACGCGACGACCGACCCGGGCGAGCTGCCCGCCTGCGACTTCGGGATCGTCGCGACCAAGGCGATGCACACCGAGCCCGCGATCGCCGCCACCGCGCACGCGTTCGCGTCCGGCTGCGTGGCGACGGTGCAGAACGGGATCGGCAACGAGGAGGTGCTCGCCCGCCATGTCGAGCGCGTGATCCGCGGCACGACGTTCCCGGCGGGCAAGATCACCGCGCCCGGCGTCGTGCAATGGGACGTGAAGGGCGACACGACGCTCGGCCCGTTCGAGGAGGCCCGGGCGCCGCTCGGGGAGGTCGAGCGGCTGGCCGAGGCGTGCACGCGGGGCGGCATGCCGACGAAGGCCGTCCCCGACGCGCGCGGGCCGCAGTGGCGCAAGGTGATCTTCAACGCGGCGACGAATCCCCTCGGCGCTCTCACGGGGCTGACGCACGGCCGGGTGTGCGAGCAGCCCGCGCTCCGGCGGCTCGCCTCGCAGCTCGTCGACGAGGGCAAGGCGGTCGCCGCCGCCCAGGGAATCGAGCTCGACTCCGACCCCGAGGAGCTGATCGACTACGCGGCGCGGAAGGACGTGGGGTACGACCACAAGGCGTCGATGCTCCAGGACGTCGAGGCGCGCCGGCAGACCGAGATCGACTTCCTGAACGGCGGCATCGCGGACTTCGGCCGCCGGCTCGGGATCCCGACGCCGACGCACGACACGATCCATGCACTGGTGAAAGGGGTTGAGGCTTCGTGGTGAGAGAGGAGATCGACCGCCGCTACGGGCGCGTGCGCGAGGCGATGGCGCGCGACGGGCTCGACGCGGTGATCGTCAGCGGCAACGAGTACACCGGCTTCGAAGGCGCGGTCACATACCTGTCGGGCTTCGTGATCGTGCACAGGTATGCGTACGTGCTGCTGCCGCTCGAGGGCGACCCCTCGATCGTCTTCCCGCGCGAGGCGACCTACGTGGGCGAGCACGGAACATCGTGGATCGAGGACCAGGTGTTCGTCGACCGCCCGGGCGAGTGGCTCGCCGACCGGGTGCGCGGCAAGCGCATCGGCGTCTACGGGCTCGACTACGTGATGGCGGTGCGCGACTACAGCGCGCTCGAGGGCGCCGCCGAGCTCGTGCCCTGGGACGTCGGCTACGACCACGCGCGGGCGGTGAAGAGCGAGCTCGAGCTCGCCTCGGTCCGGGACAGCGTGCGGATCAACACCGAGGGCTTCTGGGTGTTCCTCGAGCACTTCGCGCCGGGGAAGAGCGAGCGCGAGATCCTCGCGCCGTGCGAGCAGTACTTCGTCGAGCAGGGCTGCGGCCGGCTGACGATGGACATGGTGCTGACGGGCCCGAACGGCGGTGCGCTGCCCGAGTTCAAGATCGCGGGCGAGTACCGGATCGCGGCGACCGACATGGTGCTGCCGTCGCTCGAGGTCGCGGGCCCCGG
Source organism: uncultured Thermoleophilia bacterium (assembly GCA_963840365.1). GTDB lineage: Bacteria > Actinomycetota > Thermoleophilia > Gaiellales > Gaiellaceae > PALSA-600. Next base: position 250,220 of record CAWIYQ010000003.1, read on the forward strand.
AGGTCACTGGGTCGAGGTGTCCCGCGCGATCTGCCCGGGCGAGCCGAGCCGCGACACGCGGCGGATGATGGAGGCCTACGACGAGTACTACGCGATCACCCGCGACGCGCTGCGCGCCGGGGCGACCGCGCACGACGTTCACCGTGCCGTCTCGAAGGGCTTCGTCGACCGTGGCTTCAAGCTCGGCCACGTCACCGGCCACTCGATCGGGATGACGATGATCGAGTTCCCGAAGATCGGCGAGGGCGACGAGACGGAGCTCGAGGAGAACATGATCTTCTCGATGCATCCGCACGCGATCTCGACCGACGGGCAGTCGTGTCTCTACATGCAGGACACGTGGCTCGTGACGGCCGAGCGGCGGCGTCCCGCTGGCCGACCTGCCCATGCACATCTACGACGGGACGGAGGAGCGGCTATGAACGAGCTCGCCAAGCCGGTCCTGCCGGGGCGGGGCGGCTCCGACTACGAGCGCTACCTGCGCACCGACGAGCTGCTCGCCCTGCAGAAGACGGCCGAGGAGTGGGTGCATCGCGACGAGCTCCTGTTCCAGTCGGTGCATCAGACCTCCGAGATCTGGCTGAAGCTCTGCTGGATGGAGATGGAGGAGGCGGCGCGGCTCGTCGGCGCCGATGACGTGCCCGCCGCGCTGCGGCTGCTGCGGCGCTCGATCGACTGCGTGAAGCTCGTGACGGCGGCACTCGACATGCTCGAGCACATGTCGCCGTGGGAGTACACGGAGGTGCGCAAGGCGCTTGGTCACGGCAGCGGCTTCGACTCGCCGGGCTTCCGCGAGATCCGGCGCGTCGGGAAGGACCTCGACGAGGCGTTCGTCGGCGCCCGTGAACGGGCGGGCGTGTCGCTGGTCGAGGTCTACACGCGCGGCCGCGAGCTCGAAGACCTCTACAGCCTCGCGGAGCTGCTGATCGAGCTCGACGAGCGCATCACCGTTTGGCGCGTCCGCCACTTCAAGGTCGTGCAGCGAACGATCGGCGGCGACGTCATCGGCACGCAGGGGACGCCCGTCGAGATCATGGGGCGCCTCATCCATCACTCGTTCTTCCCGGAGCTGTGGGACGTGCGAAACGAGCTGACGAGGATGAATCTGCCCGAGTGAGCTTCACCGGCGTCTCACTCGGTTGCGGCAACTTCGGCGGCATCGGCTCGTCGCCGGATTGGTTCGGGCGCGGCATTCCGCACGACGAGGCGCTCGCGATCATGGATCGCGCCTGGGACGCCGGCATCGGCTGGTTCGACACCGGCGATGCCTATGGCGGCGGGGCGAGCGAGCGCTGGATCGGCGAATGGCTCGCCGCCCGCGGCGCGCGACCGCTGCTCACGACCAAGGTGTTCCACTCGACCGCCGGGAACCCGGACGACATCGGCCTCGCGCCCGACCGGATCCGCCGCCAGATCGAGACGAGCCTGACCCGGCTCGGTGTCGAGCGCATCGACCTGTACCTCGCTCACGAGCCCGATCCGAACGTGCCGGTCGGCGAGACGATCACGTGCTTCGAGGGCCTGGTCGCCGAGGGGCTCGTCGGCGCGTGGGGGCTCTCGAACTACTCGGCCGGAGAGCTGCACGAGGCGCTCGAGCACGGGACGCCCTCAGTCGTCCAGAACTCGTTCTCGCTGCTCGACCGCGGCGACGAGCACGACGTCCTGCCGCTCTGCGCCGAGCGCGGGATCGCCTACGTGCCGTTCGGGCCGCTCGCGGGCGGCTGGCTGACCGGCAAGTACCGCCGGGGCGAGGCGTTCCCGGAAGGGTCGCGCATGACCCAGCGGCCGGGGCCGTACGAGCGGTACGTCGACGAGAGCGTGTTCGACGGGCTCGAGGCGCTCGAGCGGGAGGCGGCGGCGCGCAGCGTCGACATGGCGACGCTCGCCTTCGCGTGGGTGCTCTCCCGCTGCGACGGCGCCGTGTGCGGGCCGAACCGCGCCGTGCACCTCGAGCCTGTGCTCGCGGCGCGCGAGGTGCACCTGTCGCAGGATGACGTCGACCGGATCGGAGGGTCTTTCGCATGAGCGTAGGCTTGACGGAGCTCATCAAAGAGCGGAGGTGGCGGCTTTGCCGCCGCCGGGAGCGGGCATGAGCATGGTGAGGGTGATCGACGAGCACGAGGTCCGCCGGCTGCTGCCGATGGACGGATGCATCGAGGCGATGGCGGCGGCGCTCGCGTCGCTCGGACGTGGGGAAGTGCACAACCCGTTGCGCTTCGTGATCCGGCCCCCGGACGAGCCGAGCCTGATGGGCCTGATGCCGGCGCATCGTGGCGGTGACGCGCCGCTGTGGTCGTTGAAGGCGCTGACCATCTTCCCCGGCAACAGCTCGCGCGGTCTCGACTCGCATCAGGGCTTCGTCGCTCTTTTCGACGGCGAGACGGGGGAGCCGACGGCGATCATGAACGCCGGCGGGATCACCGCCGTCCGGACGGCCGCGGTCTCGGGTGTGGCGACGCGCTTGCTGGCGCGCGAGGACGTGAAGACGCTCGCGATCCTGGGCACGGGCACGCAGGCGCGGTCGCACCTCGAGGCGATGCAGGCCGTGCGCAGCTTCGAGCGCGTCGTCGTGTGGAGCGCCAGCGGCCGTCCGCTCGACGGCGCCGAGAGCGTCGGCAGCGCCGAGGAGGCGGTGCGCGCAGCCGACGTCCTCTGCACGGTCACGGCGCTCGCCGAGCCGATCGTGCAGCGCGAGTGGCTGAAGCCGGGCGTCCACATCAACGCCGTCGGCTCGAGCATCCCGACGACGCGCGAGCTCGACACGGCGACGATGGCGGCCGCCGCGCTCTTCGTCGACCGCCGCGAGTCGACACTGAACGAGGCAGGCGACTTCCTGTTCCCGCAGCGCGAGGGGGCGATCGGCCCCGAGCACATCCGGGCGGAGCTCGGCGAGCTTCTCCTCGGCACCGCACCGGGTCGCGAGTCGGAGGACGAGATCACGGTGTTCAAGTCGCTCGGCCTCGCGGTCGAGGACCTCGCCGCGGCCGAGCTCGTGCTCGCCCGGGCGCTCGAGGAGGATGCTGGGACGGTCGTGTCGCTGTGATCCCGATCGAGGAGATCCTGCGCGCGCGAACGGTGCTGGAGGGGATCGCGATCCGCACGCCGCTCGTGCGGCTCGACGTCGACGCCGACGCCGAGATCTGGCTCAAGCTCGAGCTGCTGCAGCCGGTGCGGTCGTTCAAGATCCGCGGCGCCGGCAACGCGGTGCTGCAGGCGACCGACGAGGAGCTCGCCGGCGGCGTGCTCACGGCGAGCGCCGGCAACATGGCGCAGGGGCTCGCGTACGCCGCCCGCCTGCGCGGCGTGCAGGCGACGGTCGTCGTCCCCGAGCACGCGCCGGCGACGAAGATCGCTGCCGTCGAGCGGTACGGCGGCCGCGTGCTGAAGGTGCCCTACGACGAGTGGTGGGAGACGCTCGTCACCGGGCGGTCGGGGCGCTCGTCCGGGCTGTTCGTCCATCCGGTGGCCGACGAGCGCGTGATGGCCGGCAACGGGACGATCGGGCTCGAGCTGCTCGAGCAGCTCGACGGCTTCGACGCTGTCGTCGTGCCGTACGGCGGCGGCGGCCTGCTGACGGGGATCGCGAGCGCCGTCAAGGCGGAGCGGCCCGAGGTGCGCTTCTACTCGGCCGAGCCGGAAACGGGCGCCCCGGCGGCGGCGACGCTCGCGCACGGCGGCGAGCCGACCGAGGTCGAGTACACGCCGTCGTTCGTCGACGGCTCCGGCAGCAAGGCGCTGATCCCGCAGGTGTGGGAGCACGTGTCGGGTCTCGTCGACGGCGGCTTCGCCCTGCCCCTCGAGGAAGTCGCGTCGGCGATGCGCCTCCTGGCCGAGCGGGCGCGGGTGATCCCGGAGGGCGCGGGTGCGCTCGCCGCCGCCGCGGCGCTCTCGGGGCGCGTCGAAGGCGAGCGCATCGTCTGCATCGTCTCGGGCGGGAACGTCGACGCGGGCGTCTTCGCCCGCATCCTGCAGGGGGAGACGCCGTGAACGTCGATGCGGTCCGCAGCCGCTTCTCCTCGCTGCAGGGAGGCTTCGCGTTCTTCGACGCGCCCGGCGGCACGCAGGTGCCCGACGAGGTGGGGGAGGCGATCGCGAGAGCGCTGCGCGAGGCGTCGGGGAACCTCGGCGCGCCGTACGCGACCGGCCGTGCGGTCGAGGCGATCCTCGAGCGCGCGAAGGACGATGCCGCCCGGTTCCTCGGCTGCTCGCCGGACGAGATCTCGTTCGGGATGAACATGACGACGCTCGACTTCGCGCTCTCGCGCACGGCGGCGCGGGACTTCGCCGCGGGCGACGAGATCGTCACCACCCAGCTCGATCACGACGGCGGCGTCGCGCCATGGGTCGAGCTCGCTGCGGACAAGGGGCTCGTCGTGCACGTCGCCGATGCGCGCGACGATCTCACGATCGACTACGAAGACCTCGAGCGGCGGCTCTCGGACCGCACGCGCGTCGTGGCGTTCGCGCTCGCATCCAACGCGACCGGCTCGGTCGCCGACGCGAGGCGGATCTGCGAGCTTGCGCGCGAGGCGGGTGCGCTCTCGTGGATCGACGCGGTCCACTACGCCGCGCACGAGCCGCTCGACGTGCGCGAGCTCGGCTGCGACGTGCTGCTCTGCTCGCCGTACAAGTTCTGCGGTCCGCATCTCGGCATCGCTTACGTGCGGGGCGAGCTCGCCGAGACGTGGCGGCCGTACAAGGCTCGTCCGTCGAAGCTCCGCTTCGAGACGGGCACGCTGCCGTACGAGCTGCTCGCCGGCTTCAGCGCGACGATCGCCTACCTCGAGTCGATCGGCGGGATGCCGGCGATCCGAGACTACGAGCGCGAGCTCGGCGCACACTTCCTCGAGAACCTGCCGGACGGCGTGACGCTCTTCGGGCCGCCGACGATGGAGGGTCGCGTGCCGACGTTCCTGTTCGACGTCGAGGGCGTGCCCGCCGCCGACGTCGCGCACCGGCTCGGCGAGCGCGGCTACGGCATCTGGTACGCCGACAACTGGTACTGCGTCTCGCTCGGGCCGCGCCTGCCGGCCGAGACGCTGCGCGCCGGCATCGCGCACTACAACACACGTGACGAGGTGGACGGTCTGCTGGAAGAGCTCGCGCTCTGCTGTCGAACGACGTGAACGACGTCTCGGAGCCCGATGTCCCCGAGGGGGCTGTCGGTTCGAAGCCTGACGCGAGGGTGCAGGGTCCCTGGTGGCTGACGTGGTCGCGGTTCCGTCGTGATCGCTGGTCGGTCGCAGCCGCCGTCGGCCTCATTGCGATCTTCGTCGTCGTCACGGTTGGAGGCCCGATCGCAGGACGGTTGCTGCACCACAACGGCACAGACCTCTTCCCCTACGCCGCCAGCGCGTCGCTCAAGCCCGTTGGTCCGTGGACCCACGTCCCGGCGCTTCACCAGGCGCAAACCGACGAGTACGGCGACCTGCTTCCGCCGCCGCGCGGTACGGCGACCACGCTGTTCGTGCTCGGCGCCGACGGCCCCCTCGGACGCGACGAGTTGCTGCGGCTTCTGGACGGCGGCCGTGTCTCGCTCGAAATCGGGCTTGGGGGCGTGCTGGTCGCATTGCTGATCGGGGTGCCGTTCGGCTTGCTCGCCGGCTATTTCGGAGGGACCACGGACGCGATCGTCTCGCGGTTCACCGAGATGGCGATGGCGTTCCCGTTGATCCTCCTGCTCGTCTTCGCGAGCGTACGGCTTCAGCGTCAGCTGACGGCGCTGGCCTACGGGTCGGTGCTTCCGCCAGGAGTGGTGGGCGTCGCGATCCTGATCGGCGTCTTCACCTGCTTCTACCCGATTCGGCTTGTTCGCGCGGAGGTCCTACGGACACGTGACGCCGAGTTCGTCCAGGCGGCCCACATGGTCGGCGCATCGAACCCACGCATCCTCCGCCGACACCTGCTCCCGCATCTCGCGCCGGTTCTGCTCGTCTGGGCGGGCATCGCAGCCGCGACGAACATGCTGCTCGAGGTCGGAGTGAGCTTCATCGGCGCGGGCGTCCAGCCCGCCACCGCGACCTGGGGATCACTGCTTTCGACCTCGTGGGGAACCCTGTTCAATCCGCTCACCTACGACGCCACCCGAAACACTCCCTGGCAAACGGTGTTCCCGACGCTCGCGATCTTCGTCACGGTGGTGTGCTTGAACCAGATCTCCGAGGGATTTCGGCGTGCGCTGGATCCCGGCACATGAGGCTCGGCATCTTCATCGCCCGCCGCATCCTGGCAGCGGTGTTCACACTGGCCGGGATGATCACGCTCACGTTCGTGATCTTCTGGGCGATTCCGAGCCAGCCCGAGTTCTTCGTCTACCCGCTCTCCCCACACCTCACCCCGTACCAGATCCAGCATGCCGACCGTCTTCTCGGCCTCGATCGGTCGAAGCCCGATCAGTACCTCGCCTATCTCTGGCAGCTCGCGCATGGCGACCTCGGCGTCCAGTGGCACGGCGCGATCCTCAGCCCCACTCAGACGCTCGTCGCCCAACCGGTCTCGCACACGCTCTTCGCCGCGACCGGAGAGACACTCTCGCTGGTGCTCGGGGGCGCGCTGCTCGTCGTGCTGATCGCCGTGCCTCTCGGCACGATCGCCGGAAGCCGTGTCGGCTCAGCCACCGACCGAGCGATCACGCTCGTGACGCTCGTCGGCATCTGCACACACCCCATGATCGTCGGGCTCATCCTGCGCAGCATCGCCGGCGGGCATAAGGGGTTGCTCCCTTCATCCGGCTACTGCGGGCTCCGGGATTCGCCGGGCGCTCTGTGCTCAGGACCCGCGAACTGGGCATCGCACCTCGTACTCCCGTGGATCACCTTCGCGTTCCTCTATATCGCGCTGTACACGCGCATGATTCGCCTGACGGTGGCCGAGACCGGTAACGAGCACTTCGCCCGGACAGCCCGCGCCAAGGGCGCGAGCGAGACCCGAGTGCTCGCACGCCACGTCCTCCCGAACGCCGGCCTGCGCACCTTGACCATGGTCGGTATGGAGATCGGCGCTGCGCTCGGCATCGCGATCTACATCGAATCCGCTTTCGATTTCAACGGGCTCGGCCGGCTCGCTCTCCAGGCCATCGCCGGCAGCGCCTCGCTGGACCTTCCCCTGATCCTCGGAATCGTGATCGTCCTCACGACGATCGTCGTGGTCGGCAACCTCGTCGTCGACCTTCTCTACGCAGTCATCGACCCGCGAGTCGGGACGCGCTTCCGCGGCCGGACGACCACTGGTCGCGCCGGCGTCGTCTGAACGATGCCTGCGTCGAAGCCGAGGGCCCACCGGAGCGCCGGCGGCCTCTTCGAAGCGAGCTGCGTCAAGCCTGAGTCCCGAACACTTGCGCGGCCCACGGTGGATGCCGCCTTGACGTCGCGTCACGTCACACGCGTCGCGTCGGCGTCGACGAGCTCGTGCTCGCCGGCCTCGACCAGCCCGCGCAGGCGGTCGAGCGCGTCCCAGACGTCGATGAAGCGCGTGTAGAGCGGCGGTACGCCCAGCCGGATCGAATCGGGCCCGCGGAAGTCGGGAACCACGTCGGCGCGTTCGATCAGCGCGCGGCAGATCCGCCACGCGTCGGGATGCCGCAGCGAGACGTGCGCGCCGCGCCGCTCGGGGTCGCGCGGCGTGCCGAGCGAGAAGCCGAGGGGCTCGAGCCAGGCGTCGTGCAGCTCGACGATCAGCTCCGTCAGCGCGACCGACTTCTCGCGCGCCGGCCCGATCCCGGCCTCGGCGGTCAGCTTCACGCTCTCGTCGACCGCCTCGAGCAGCAGGATCGGCGGCGTGCCGGCCAGGAAGCGCTCGATCCCTTCGGCGGGGACGTACGGGTGGCCCATCGCGAACTGGTCGCGCTGCGCGAACCAGCCGCCGATCGGGGAGCGCAGCCGCTCCTGCAACCCCCGCGCCACGTAGAGGAACGCGGGCGCTCCCGGGCCTGCGTTCAGGTACTTGTAGGTGCAGCCGACGGCGAGCTCGACGCCGTTCGCCGCGAGCTCGGCGGGCACGACGCCGGCGGAGTGGCAGAGATCCCAGACGACGGGCACGCCGTGCGCCCGCGCGAGCGCGGTGATCGCCGGCAGGTCGGCGAGCGCGCCCGAGCGGTAGTTGACCTGCGAGAGGACGAGCAGCGCGATGTCGCCGCCGGCGAGCGCATCTTCGACCGCCTCCGGCGTCGGCCCCCCGATGGGATCGGTGTCGAGCAGGCGCAGCTCGCGGCCGTGCTGCTCGGCGAGCTCCTGCAGGACGTAGCGGTCGGTCGGGAACTCGTCGCGCGGGACGACGAGCGCCCCGGCCCGATCGGCGAGCAGCGCGCCGGCCAGCTTGTACAGGTCGACGGTGGTCGAGTCGGCGACGAGCACCTCCCCGTCGCCGGCACCGAGCACGCCGCGAGCGAGCCGGTCGCCCACACGCCGCGGCGCGTCGATCCAGTCGTGCCAGCCGGTGACGATCCGCGTGCCCCAGTCGTCGACCGCCGCCCGGAGGCGATCTCGCGTTGCGAGCGGGAGCCGGCCGAGCGAGTTCCCGTCCAGGTAGATGCGCGGCTCGTCGCCGAGCACGAAGCGCTCGCGGAAGCCGCCGAGCGGGTCGGTGCGGTCGAGCGCGAGCGCCTCCTCGCGGGTCGTCATCCGCCGGCCCCGTTCAGCGCCGCGAGGACGGACGGCCAGGCCTCGCTGCTCGGGTCGATCGGCTCGAAGTGGCCGTATGCCTGCGTTGACGTCGGGATTTCGCGGAGACTAACGGGATGGAGCCGCGACGGATCGAAGACGCGCGAATCACGCGTCGCGGCCTCGTCGTCCTCGCCGGCGCGGCCGCCGCCGGCCTCGCGCTCCCGCGCGCGTGCGGTCGGTGCGCATCCGGTGCCGCGCTTCTCGACCGAGCCCGCGTGGCAGCTGCCGGAGCTTCGCATCGGCGTGCCGCCGAACGGCACCGCACCGGGCTACGTGGTCGCTGCGCCGTTCACGCTCGGCTCGCCGAAGGACGCGCCGGTCAGCGGGCCCGTGCTGCTCGACGACGCCGGCGAGCCCGTCTGGTACCTGCCGCTGCCGCACGTCCAGGCGCAGAACCTGCGCGTGCAGACCTACCAGGGCAAGCCGGTGCTCACCTGGTACGAGGGCACGCCCGGAGGGCTCTACGGCGGCAGCTGCGTCATCTACGATCCCGCCTACCACGAGCTGAAGCGCGTCCGCGGCGGTCACGGGCTCGCGTGCGACCTGCACGAGTTCATCCTCACCGCGCAGGGCACCGCGCTGCTCGCGATCGCCGCCTCGGTGCCCCAGGCGAGCGGGCCGCCGGTGGTGGAGGGGATCGTCCAGGAGATCGATGTGCGCACGGGGCGCGTGCTCCTCGAGTGGCACAGCCTCGCGCACGTGCCCGTGTCGGAGTCGTTCGCGGCCGGCGAGACGACGGAGCACAACATCGACTACTTCCATCTCAACTCGATCGAGGTCGACACCGACGGGCACCTACTCGTGTCGGCGCGGCACACCTCGGCCGTCTACAAGGTGCACCGGCACACCGGTGCCGTGCTGTGGCGGCTCGGCGGCAAGCGGAGCGACTTCTCGCTCGGCCCGGGCGCGTCGTTCGCCTACCAGCACGACGTGCGCCGCCAGCACGACGGGACGCTCACCATCTTCGACAACGAGGCAACGGAGGATTTGCAGGTCGAGCCGTACTCACGCGCGATCCGGCTGCGGCTCGACGAGCAGCGGAAGTCGGCCTCGCTCGTCGCCGACTACGTGCCGGCGGAGCGCCGGTCGAGCGCGGCCATGGGGAACGTCCAGGTGCTCCCGGACGGCGGTGTCTTCGTGGGCTGGGGGACAGCCGGCGGGTGGACGGAGTTCGCGCCCGACGGCGCGGTGCGCTACGACGCGTCGTTCGCCGACGGCAGAGCGAGCTACCGCGTCCTCCGGTCACCGTGGCACGGAACGCCGCGAGGCAGGCCTGCGGTCGTGCTCGCCCATGCGCCCGGCGGCGGGCTGACCGCCCGCGTGAGCTGGAACGGCGCGACCGAAGTGGCGGCCTGGCGGCTGAAGGGCGGGAATGGCGTGCGCTCGCTCGCTCGGCTCGCCCAGGTGCGGCGGACGGGGTTCGAGACGGTGCTCGGCGTCGCCGCCGCCCCCGCCTACGTCGCGGTCGAGGCGCTCGACGTCCACGGACGCGTGCTCGGCGCGACGCCGACGATCGCCGTGTCGTAGCGGTCAGACGCCGTCGCGGCGGCAGCGCGGCAGGTGCTCCTCCGCGAGGCGGAGCAGCAGCGCGTGCAGCTCGTCGCGCTCGTGCGCATCGAGCGGCGCGAGGAACTCGCCGTCGAGCTTCGCCGAGAGTGCGCGCAACTTGGCGAGGGTCTTCCGCCCGGCGGGCGTCATCTGCACGACGTGCCGGCGGCGGTCGACCTGGTCGCGCCGACGCTCGACGAGGCCGGCCTCCTCGAGCTCGTCGAGCATGCCGACGAGCTGGCCGCGGTCGTAGCCGAGTGCATCGGCGATCGCCCCCTGCGTCTCGCGCTCGCCCTCGTCGAGGACGGCGAGCACGGCGTGGTGGTACGGATGCAGCCCCGTTCCCTCGTAGGCGTCGAGCGACCGCTCCTTGGCGGTCATGCCGAGCCGCTTGAGCAGGAAGAGCGGTGAGGCGACGAGCTCCCTCGGGAGCCGCTGGGGTGGTGCCTTCGTCGTCACCGGATGTTCACCCATTCGTCGGGAAGAAGTGTAGCGCCGGAATCGTTCCTTGTGTATATTGTTGAACGTCTCAACGATGAGGGGGAACAATTAGTGGATTCCGCTACGAACAGACGGCGCTGGAGCGCACTCGCCTTGATCGTCACTGCCCAGTTCATGGTCGTGCTCGACATCGCCATCGTGAACGTTGCGCTGCCGTCGATCAAGGTCGACCTGGGGTTCTCGCAGGAGAGCCTGCAGTGGGTCGTCTCTGCCTACGCCATCCTTTTCGGCGGCACCCTGCTCCTGGGCGGCCGCCTCTCCGACCTGCTCGGGCGCCGGCGCATCTTCATGTCGGGCCTCGTGCTCTTCGCAGCGAGCTCACTGCTCTGCGGTCTTGCCTGGTCCGAAAGCTCGCTGATCGCCTTCCGCGCCATACAGGGCCTCGGCGGCGCGCTGCTCGCGCCCGCCGCACTCTCGCTGCTCGTCACCTCGTTCTCCGAGGGCCGCGAGCGCAATCTCGCACTCGGCGTCTACGGCGCTGCCTCCGGTAGCGGAGCGGCCGCGGGCGTCATGCTCGGCGGCCTGCTGACGAGCTACCTCAGCTGGTCCTGGATCTTCTTCATCAACGTCCCGGTCGGGATCGCAGCCGCCGCGCTCGCGCCCGTGCTGCTTCGCGAGAGCAAGCCCGATCTCGGGCACCGCCACTTCGACGTGGCGGGCGCCGCAACGGTCACGTCCGGCCTGATGCTCCTCGTCTACGCGCTCACCCGTGCGACGACCGACGGATGGACGGCGCCGACTACGATCGGCCTGCTCGCGGGCGCGGCCGGCCTGATCGCCTCGTTCCTCGCGATCGAGCAGCGCTCGCCGTGGCCGCTCCTGCCGCTCCGCATCTTCAAGCTGCCGACGCTCGTGGGAGCGAACGTCGCGATGGCGATCGTCGGCGCGGTCTCGTTTGCCGAGTTCTTCGTGCTGACCCTCTACACCCAGGACGTGCTCGGCTACAGCGCGGTCCAGAGCGGCGTCGCCTTCGCCGGCTTCGCCCTGACCGTGGTCGTCGTCTCGAACATCGCGCAGGTGATCGTCGGCCGCTTCGGCATCCGGCCGACGCTCGTCGGAGGGCTTGTCATCTCGGCGATCTCGGTCGCGATGCTCACGCGTCTGCCGGTCGACGGGCACTACTTCTGGGATCTCTTCCCGGGCTTCGTGCTCGGTGGCGCCGGCATGGGGCTCACGTTCGTGCCGGTGACGATCGCGAGCGTCAGCGGCGTCGAGCGCGCCGACGCGGGCGTCGCCTCCGGGCTCGTCAACACGAGCCGGCAGATCGGCGGCGCGATCGGCATCGCGGCGATCACCGCGGTCGCCGCCTCCGCAACCCGCAACTACACGGGCGACGCCGGCTCGGTCGCCGCGCTCGACCACGGCTTCCGGATCTCCATGGAGGTGCTCGCCGGGCTGCTCGTGGTCGGCATCGTCGCCGCGGCCGCGCTCGTCCGGCCGCAGCCGGCCGCGGCTGCCGCCGGCGAGACCGAGCCGGTCGACGCCGTTGCGCTCCAGGAGGCGGCATGACGGCGGACGCTCTCGCCGCCCGGCGCGCACGCCAGCAGGAGGTGTCGGCGCTCCTCGACGAGATCGAGGAGCGCCGCACCCGGCTCTACCGTCTGAAGGCGGGCGGCGCGCGCCGGGCCGGCCTGCGTGACGTCCTCGACGAGCTCGAGGACGCTCAGCTCCGCCTCCGGCAAGCCGTCTGAGCCCGGCGCCTGCTGCCTGCGGTTGTCTACAGTGACGTCGATGGCGAGCGACCGGACCGAGAAGGCGATTCTCGCGGGGGGCTGCTTCTGGGGGATGCAGGATCTGATCCGCCGGCGGCCCGGCGTGGTCGCGACGCGCGTCGGGTACACCGGCGGGGACGTCGAGAACGCGACCTACCGCAACCACGGCACGCACGCCGAGGCGATCGAGATCCTCTTCGACCCCACGGAGACGTCGTACCGCGACGTGCTCGAGTTCTTCTTCCAGATTCACGACCCGACGACGGTGAACCGTCAGGGGAACGACGTCGGCGCGAGTTACCGCTCGGCGATCTATTACGTCGACGACGAGCAGCGGCGGGTGGCCGAGGAGACGATCGCCGACGTCGAGGCCTCGGGGCTCTGGCCCGGCAAGGTCGTGACCGAGGTCGCCCCGGCCGGCCCCTTCTGGGAGGCGGAGCCCGAGCACCAGGACTACCTCGAGCGCTATCCGAACGGCTACACCTGCCACTTCCCGCGGCCCGGCTGGGTCCTTCCGCGCCGCGCGGAGACCGTTCCCGGCTAGCCGGTCCGGTGTTCCGTGGGCGTGTGAGAGTCTGCGCCCATGAGCCGCCTCAGCCGGGTGCGCGAGACCTCCGACGCCGCGCGCGCCTACTACGCGCGGACGCTCGAGGTCGCCGAGCGCCGGGTGCCCGGGGCTCCGCTTGTCCGCGTCGCGCTCGACCGCCAGCGGCTCTCGGGTGCCGGGCTCCTCGCGGGCGGGCTTGCCTATCGCCTCTTCATCTGGCTCGTGCCGTTCGGGCTCGTGCTCGCCGCGCTCGGGAGCTTCTGGGCGCACTCCGACCCGAACGGCGTCGAATCGACGGCGAAGCACCTCGGTCTCGCGGGCGTCGCGGCGCACAACGCCGAGACCGTGATCGAGAGCGGTTCCCAGGGGCGCTGGTACTCGCTCGGGTTCGGGCTCGTGTTGCTCCTCTGGTTCGGCATAGGGGTCGTTCGCGCGCTCCGCATCACGCACTTCATCGCCTGGCGCCTGGCGCCCTCGCCTCTGACCCGGGCGTTGCGCTCGAGCATCCTTCTCGCGGCGTGCGTGATCGGCGTGATGGTGCTCACCGCGGGCTCGCACTGGCTTCGTGGCCGCGCCGCCCCTGGGCTCCAGGTCGTCATCGTGCTCGCGCTGTTCGGCATCTACGTCGTTGTCGCGACGCTCGTGCTCCGCGCGCTGCCACATGCGGACGACGCGCCGCTCCGTGCGCTGCTCCCCGGCGCCGTCCTTCTGGCGTTCTCGCAAGAGGCACTTCAGCTGGTCATCGTCCTGTACCTCGCGCCGAGGCTCGGGCGCTCGCCGGAGGTCTACGGTGCGCTCGGGGCGGCGACGGTCATCCTGCTCTGGCTCTACATCGTCGCGCGGGTGATCGTCGCAGCGGCGTTCCTGAACGCGACGCTCTGGTACCGGCATCAGGCGGCCGGTGTCGAAACGGAAGGAGGGGTGTGATGGGTGAGGCGATCGGCCAGATGCTCCCGGCGGCGGTCGGGGTGGCGATCAGCCCGATCCCGATCGTCGCCGTCGTGCTGATGCTCGCCACCGCCCGCGGCCGGGTGAACGGCCCGGCCTTTCTGGTCGGCTGGTGGGTCGGGCTGGCGGCAATCGGCGCCGTCACCCTTGCCGTCTCCGGCGGAGCCTCCGGGGGCTCGAGCGGCGCGAAGCCGAACTGGGTCGGTGTCGTCGAGCTCGTGCTCGGGCTCCTTCTGCTGCTCGTCGGCGTGAAGCAGTGGCGCGGCCGTCCCCGCTCTCCGGAGGAGGCCGCGATGCCGAAGTGGATGGGGGCGCTCGACTCGTTCACGCCACCGAAAGCCGTCGGCGCCGGCTTCGTGCTCGGTGCGCTCAACCCGAAGAACCTCTTACTCGCTGTCGCGGGTGCGGTCTCGATCGCGCAAGCCGGGATCTCGACGGGCCAGGAAACCGTCGCGTGGGTGATCTTCGTCGTCATCGCGTCGCTCGGCGTCGCGGCGCCCGTCGTCATCTACTTCGGCCTGGGCGAACGGTCGAAGCACATCCTCGAGTCGATGAAGACCTGGCTCGCCGGCAACAACGCCGTGATCATGGCCGTGCTGGTCGCGGTGATCGGCGTCAAGCTGATCGGCGACGCGATCACGATCTTCTCCGTGTAGGGAAATCTGATTGGCTCTCGCAGGATGATCATTCTCGTCTGGATCGCTCTTGCAGTGCTCGCCGTCTTCGTGGTCGGCTGGCTCGTCGTCGGGCTCGTGTTCAAGCTCCTCTGGTGGGCGCTCGTCGGGCTCGCGATCGGCGGGCTCGCGCGCGCGGTCCTGCCGGGCCGGCAGGAGATCAGGGTGCTCGAGACCGCTCTCGTCGGCATCGGCTCGGCGCTACTCGGCGGGCTGATCGCGCACATCGTCGGCGTCGGGGGGATCGTGCAGTTCCTGATCGCTCTCGGGGTCGCTGTCGTGGTCGTGGCGGCGGTCAGCGCGCGCCGCCCTCACGCCTCCTGACCGCGCGACGCCGGAGGGTGCGGCTTCGCGATCGGGCCCTCCGGCCCCCCGACGGCGTTCGACCACTGGAGCTGGATCGGCGCGGTGCCGCCGCTCACGAGCGGCACCTCCTTCATCACCTTGCCGAGGGCCGCGCCCGCCTCCTCCATCGGGATGTCGCCGATCTCGCCGCCGCGCGGCGAGTACCAGCCGAGAAATGCGTTCGCGTTCGGGCTCGACCCCGCCCGGATCGCATCCTCGACGTCGGGATCGGTCCGCGCCTCGCACAGCTCGTGGTAGAAGGTCGCGCAGACGCTCTTCCACGGATGGTCGAACGCGACGATGCCGTTGTCGCCCTCCGAGTAGACGCCGACGGCGTAGTAGACGGTGTCTTTGCGGCTGCCGTGCTTCGCGTGGATCGACCCGTGGTACCCGCCGAGGCCGTGGAGAGAGTCGACCGCCTCGTCGTGCTCGCCCGCAGCGAGGTTGCCCGACGGCTCGTCGTCCCGGTCGCCGTCGCCGTCGTCGTCGTCCTCGTGGTGGCGGAGCGTCCCGGTGCTCGAGCCGTCGACGAGAACCGTGCCCTTCGGCAGCAGCAGGCAGAAGACGGTCGACCCGAGGTCGAAGCCGGAAAGGGTGTTCGCTCGGTCGAGGCCGGCAATGAGCTGCTCGATCGTGTCGCGATAGACGGTCTGCGGCAGCGAGTCCCCGAGCGTGCGGGAGGGCTTGAAGGTCGTCGTCACCCCATGCGTGAAGTACTGGGCGATCACGTTGTTCAGATGCGGATCCGTCATCGCGGCCCCCAGCGCGTGATCGATGCTGCGCATGTCGTCCTCGCGCCAGTCGCCCGGCGCGCCGAGGTAGACGTTCGTGAACGTGAGCTTGGGGATCGTCTTCCCGCCGAAGAACTCGAGGTCGAGCCCCGGACGGTCGGGGAAGCCGCCCGCGCGAACGGCGCTCGAGCGCCCGGACCGGTAGAGGTCGCCGGCGGGCGACTCGGGGTGCACGGCGACGCTGGTGAAGCGGGTTGTGGCATCGAGGGCGGTGAGCATCGCTGGATCTCCTCTCGAGAGACGGCGGTTGAACCCGGTCAGGTGTGCTCGGGAGCGGGCTGCTCCGGCGGGGTCTGGGCCTGAGGGACGACGGAGGCGAGCGTGTCCTGCGCCCACCGCTCGCTGAAGCCGGCCACGAAGCTGATCACTCCGAGCGCGAGGTGCTCGTCGGTCGCGTCGGTGCTCGAGATCGGCAGGTGGAGCATGCCGCTCGAGAACGCGAACGCGATCACGATCGCGAGCGCGCCGCCGATCAGCGGCCGCAGGCCTCCGAGGAAGAACGCATAGGGCCTGCCGACGTCGTAGTCGACGTGAAAGGTGCGGCTGTTGATGCGCTGGACGACGCTGACGACAGCGCCGATCGCGCCCGCGACGAGCGCCGCAACCCCGATTCGCCACTCGACGCGCAGGAACACACCCGCACCGAGCGTGACGGCGAGCGCCACCGCCGCCATGCCGGCGAAGTAGACGATCTCCGCCTGGCCGTTCGCCGCCTCGCGGTAGTAGCGCTCGGCGCGGTCGAGCGCCTGCCGCTCCGTCTTGAGCGCCGCCCGCACGTCGGCGGTCGTCTCCGGGCTCGCGGGGTCGTCGACGAGGCTGAGCAGATGCGTCGCGGAGGCGGCCACGAGCTGAAGGCAGATCCGCTGACGCACCCCGGTGAGGACGGTGCGGGCCCTGATCGCGAGCTCGTCGCAGCGATGCAACTGGGCGGCCACTTCGGGGAAGCGCTTCGTCGCCCAGTCGGTCTCGCGGTGCAGTGCCAACGGGCCCGGCCGGCCGAGGCGGCGCGGCTGCTCGGTCAGGGCGATGCCGCTCTCGAGGTGGCTGCACCAGTACGTGTCGACGAGCCGGCCGTGCTGTGCCTCGAAGCGGTGTAGGTGCTCGTGATAGGCATCCTCGGCGTGGGCGACGCGTCCGTTCCCGGCCCCGTGGCACCACGCGAAGTGCGCATGCACGAGGTCGCTGAACGAGGTGTGCCGAGGCGGCGCCTCGGGTGCGGGAGCCGCGCCGAGCGAGCGGGGAACGAGACGGGCCGTCTCGGTCATCGCCCTGCCGCGCCGACGGGCTCGCGTTGCACGGCGGGGGCAGGCCGCGCAGGCGCCGCCGCCGCGTCGGCGTCCTGATCGAAGCTCCGGTGATAGGTGTTCTCGTAGTCGGCGAGGTCGAACTGCTCGAGGAACCGCTTCGCGGCATCCCGGCCGTGCTGCAGCAGCATCTGCTGGTCGGCCTCCGACAGATTGAACTGCGTGGTGGCGATGTCGCCGGCGTCGACCGCCACGGTGCGCACGCGCGTCGAGTGGGAGACGAAGCGTGTATCCCACGCCTCCTGTGACGTGTGGAAGATGTCGAAGCCGAACCTGGCCGCCCATGGCAGCCGCGCTACGGCGGCGTTGAAGCCGGCTCCGACACCGCGGCCGCCGGTGAGCGTGAACCCGAACGTCGGGCGCACGAGCTTCTTGTCCGGCACGTCGACGTCGAACAGCCAGACGGGGAAGTTCGAGAGCGTGCCGCCGTCGACGATCACCGATTCCTGCTGCTTCGTCTCGGCCGCCGTCAGCTCACGGGTCTTCGCCTCGGGCACGCCGAAGTGCGCGGCGACCTCGTTCGCGTGCTCGACGTCCAGCCGGTCGGCCGGGGCGCCCGCCTGGAGGCCGTCGGTGCCCCCGGCGTCGGTGACCAGCACGCGGTCGCGCACGAGCACGACGGGCTCGAAGAAGTAGGGGATCGACATGCTCATCCGTGCTGCGTCCGCGATCGGGAACGCGTCCGGGTCGATCGCCGTCTGAGCTCCCTTTCTGCGGTAGCGCGGCAGGTCGTCCGGCAGCACGAGCAGCGCGCGGTTCGTCACGTCGCACGCGACCAGCTTCAGCCGGGAGCGTCGCCCGTCCGCAGTCTTGACGGCGGCGAACGTCTTGTGCTCGAGCTGCTCGTCGAACCACTGCCGGAACACCTCGCCGCGCGCGAGCCCGTGGCGGCGAAGCAGGTTGATGCTGCCGCCGATCACCTTCCCGGGCCGCGGGAAGTCCTGGAACCGGTCGAACTTCGTCCGTGTCATCAACGTGGCGATGTCGTCGGCGTCGTGCCCGACCGCGAGGTAACAGGCGATGATCGCGCCCGCGCTCGCCCCCGCCACGTTCACCCAGCGGTGAACCGGCTTCGTCGGATGCTCGGCGAAACCGACCAGTGCGCCGGCCAGCCCGAGCCCCTTGACGCCGCCGCCGCGGAAGACTCCGTCTGCCTCGTCGATCCATTCCACTGGGCCACCCCCTTGCACTCGCACCCACAGGGACAGCCGCAGCGACGGGACGATACGCCGCGGGAGCCGAACATCACAAGGGCCCGGAGGCAAGTTCACTCGAAGGAGGCACGCGGCTTCACCGGGCCTGCCGCCTCGTGTCCTCACTCGGCTCAGGGATTGCGGCGAACCGCATGCACCGACACGCTTGCGTCGTCAGTCCCGTCAACATCTGCGGCATGCCGGTGGAGACGTTCGAATCGTGACACAGGGTCCAGGCAGGTGACCGGAGTGCGCGCCGTCGAGAGTTCCTCGGTGCGGCTGACGTTGCTCGGCGGCTTCGAGCTCCGGCGAGGCAAGGCGCAGATCCTGCTCGCGGCGGGGCCCCAGCGCGTGATCGCGTTCATGGCGCTCCACGACCGCCCGCTTCGACGGGGATATGTGTCGGGGTCGCTGTGGCCCGACGCCACCGAGGCGCGGGCTGCGGCGAGCCTCCGCTCCGCGCTTTGGCGCGTGCAGCGGCACGTGCCGCTCCTGATGACGATCGGCGACAAGCTCGGCCTGGCGGGCAACGTCTCCGTCGATCTGCACGAGGCCGGCGCCGCGGCCCAGGGCCTCGTCGACGCCCCGTCGCTCGGGCGGCCGGAGATCGACCGCTCGCTCCTGACCCTCGAGCTGCTCCCCGGCTGGTACGACGACTGGGTCCTGATCGAGCGCGAGCGCTGGCGGCAGCTCCGCCTGCACGCGCTCGAGGTGCAGTGCGCGCTCCTCGCCACTGCGGGCCGGTTCGGCGAGGCGCTCGAGGTCGGGTTGGAGGCGCTCGCCGGCGACCCGTTGCGCGAGAGCGCACATCGCGCGCTCGTCCGCGTCCACCTGGCCGAGGGGAACGTCGGCGAGGCGCGGCGGCAGTACCGGCTGTGCGAGGCCCTCCTCCGCGACGAACTGGGGGTCTCGCCGTCCGAGTCGATGCAGGAGCTCGTTGCGGGGGCGGTCGCCTGAGCGAGCGGCCGTCGGCGCTGAGGTTCGGGGCCGCCGCGCTCGCCGTGTGGCGCCTGACTCATCTCGTCGTCGAGGAGGACGGGCCGGCCGACGTCGTCGTGCGCGTGCGCCGTCGAGTGGGCGACGGGGTCGTCGGGTCGGCGATGGACTGCTTCTACTGCTTCAGCGTCTGGGCTGCGGCGGCGTGCGCGCCGGCGGTCACCCGGCGGCCGCGGCAACTGCCGCTCGCCGTGCTGGCGCTCTCCGGCGCGGCCTGTCTCTTGGAACGCGCAACGACGAAAGGAGAGGACGATGAGCTGTTGTGGACGCAAGCGCAAGCAGGCGGCGAAGGGGGCGAAGCCGACGATCGCGAGCCCCGCGTCGGTGCTGATGCGGCGAGCCGGAGACGAGCCGGTGACGGAGCGGAAGCCCGTGACGCCGCCGGTGACGGGGCGGTGACGCGCACGCGATAGGCACCCCCCGTCAATCCAGTCACGGGGGGTAACGCACATGCCAAAGCAAGCCGCGGCCGCGGCGCCGGAATGCTGTCCCACGCTCGAGCCGTGCGACGTCTGCGACGTGCTCGACTTCTCGTTCCGGCTTCCGTTCAGGCCGATCGTGCGCGAGGGGAATCAGGGGGTCGTGCCGGTCGAGGTGACGCTGCTCTTCCGGCTGACCCGGTGCTCCGGCCCGCTCTCGCTCGGCGACATCGCGTACTCGACGACGCTGCTGCCCGGCGAGAAGGTGCGGCTCTTCACGAGCGACCGGCACAGCCGCTTCAGTTTCGACAGCGAGACCGACCTCGCGTACCGGCAGCAGACGACCTCGGAGGAGTCGTTCTTCATGGCCGGGATGGCGAACGCCGTCAGCAACGTCAACGTCAACCAGAAGGCCGGCTCGACGTCGTCGTTCCACAGCTCGTCGGTCAGTGGAGGCGGCGGCCTCGGGATCGACCTGGGCTTCATCTCGCTCGGCGGCTCCGCATCGGGAAGCTCGTACGACGCCAACTCGGCGAGCACGTTCGCGAGCAGCCTCTCGCAGCACGCCGACTCCTCGAGCCGCCACATGGAGGTGTCGACCCGCGCGGCGAGCTCGACCGCGGTCGGCGAGGTGAGCACGCGTGCTCACACCGAGACCGACTCCGAGGACCAGTACGAGTCGTCCTCGCGCATGTTCTCGAACCCGAACCGCTGCCACGCGTTGACGTTCATGTTCTACAAGCTCAACAAGTGCCAGACGCTGAAGTGGGAGCTGATCGGCATCACGCGGCGGGTCGACGACCCGGCCGCGCCGACCGGCATCACGCTCAACGATCCGCCGCCGTTCGGCGGCGTGACCGTGATCCCGGACGGCATCCTCGCGACGAGCGCGCAGCGCCTCGACGTCGAGGGCCGCGCCCGTAGCAGCGTCGCCGAGGCGGCGGCGAGCCCGACGCTCGTCTCACGCTCCGCGTTCCTGAACGCGACCGCGGTCGCGGCGAACGCACAGGCCCTCGCGGCGGCCGTGCGCCAGGCGGCGCTGACCGCCGTCGACGAGGAGCTCGTCAAGGAAGGGCTCATCGACAAGGTCGGCGGCGACGTGTCGTCTGCCGCCCAGGGCCTGTTCGGCTGGGAGCGCCAGATCGCCCTCCCGACCGCCGGCATCATCGTCAAGGGCTGCCTCGACGAGTGCGACGTGTGCGAGCCGTCGCTCGACAAGGAGATCGAGCTCGAGCTCGAGCATCGGCGGCTCGAGAACGAGCTGCTGAAGAAGCAGATCGCCCTGCTCGAGAAGTCGCAGGAGTACCGCTGCTGCCCGCCGGCGGACGACGACGACGGGGACGGTTCCTGAGATGGCCCGGCAGAGAAGTGGAGCCGAGGCAAAGGGCGCGCTCACCGTCACCGCGTCGCTGCACGGCGCCGAGGTCGGCGAAGAGACGCCGGCGCTCGCCGCGTACGCGTTCAGCGGCGGCGGGGAGCTGCTCTCGCACGGAGCCCTCGAGGATGGGGGCGTGCGCCTGCCGCTCCCGCAGGCGAAAGAGGCGCAGGCCGTCCGGGTGCTCGTCGGCCCGGCGACGCCGGAAGGCGCCGAGCCGAGCCTCGCCGAGCTCCTCCGGCAGGGCGCCGTCGAGACGCATCTGCGCGTCGATCCTGGCGTGCAGCTCGGCCCGGTGGCGTTCCCGCCGATCGACAGCTCGATCTGGGGCTGCTGGCACGACTACTGCTATGTCAAGGGGACGCTCCTCAAGCGGGTCGTGCGCGACGGCGTCTGGATCGACCTGCCCGTGTGCGAGGCGCGGGTCGAGATCTGGGAGGTCGAGCCGGTCGAGGTGGTGCTGCCGAAGCTCCCGATCGACGTGATCGACCGGCTCCGCGGCATCGTGCTGAAGCCGCCGCCGCTTCCCGACCCGCCCTACGTGGTCGGCGGCATCCCGTTCCCGCCGCCCGGCCCGGGGCCGGACCCGGCGCCGTTCCTCTCGCTCTCGTCGCTCGGCGGTGCGCTCGTCCCCGCCGTGCAGCACATCGAGGAGGGGGGCGGCACCGCGCTCGCGAGTGCCGTCCACGCGCTCGGCGCCGACGACGCCGTCCGCTCTGCGGCGCTTGCCGGCGCCGAGCCGTTCCGCGCGGCGCTGATCGACCGTGCCGACCTCGTCCGGCCGCTCCTCTGCGTGCTCTTCCCGCGCTCGGTCACGACGACCTGGATCGGGGAGGCGGAGACCGACGACTGCGGCCACTTCGGCACCTGGGTGTGGAAGGGCTGCAAGGCGCTGAACCTCTACTTCACCGCCTCGCAGTGGCGCTTCGGCGGCTTCGACCCGGTGGTCGTCCCGATCCTCAAACCGACTCCGGTCAGCTGCTACACGCACTGGAACTACGCGTGTGGGACGGAGGTGACGCTCTACACGACGAGCCCGTTCGCGCGCACGTGCGCACCGTGCCCACCCGTCATCGCCGACCCGCGCTGGGTGCTCGCCATGGCGATCGGCAACTGGCCGATCTCCCGGATCCACGGGCTCTCCAGCGCGACGCCCGCCGACGGGACGAACAACGGCCTCACCGACGGCGGCGCCCCGTTCGGCGCCGACATGCGGCTACGGCTCGAGTTCGACGACGCCCTCGCCGGGCTCGGCGTCCGCTACTACCGCGTCTCGTGGAAGGAGGTCGGGGCGGCCGGTGATCCGGTGCCGCTCACGGCGGAAGTGCATCGCCACTACGCCCACGTCGTGGCCGGGAAGCTCGTCGACGAGGTGTACAGCCTCGGGCCGAAGACGGTCGGGTCGCAGTACCCGCTCTTCGAGATCCCGCCCGCGATGCCGCCCGAAGGCAAGTGGAGCTACCCGGATGCGGTGTCGGATCTCACGAACGCGGTCTTCCCGTCGGCGTCGTTCTATCCGGCGCCCGGCTCGGGGCTGATCGAGCTGCACGTCGACCTCTATGACACAGCCGGGAACCCCGTCGACATCGGCGTTCTGGGCATCAACTACGTCGTGCCGACGTCGACCGACTTCTCGGGGACGATCACCACCGAGAACGCGGCGGGCGACGGTCTCGTGTCGGGGAGCACGCTCGTGCTGCCGCTCTACGTCGACAACAACATCACGAGTGCGTCGATCGACGCCCCGACGCTCGACGGCTCGCCGGCGAGCGATCAGTGCGGTGTTCTCGACTACACGGACGAAAGCAGCGACACCGTGACGCTCGGATACCACGCGCACCATCCGAACGGGTTCGCCACCTACGGTTTCTCCCTGTACCGCGGCGTGTACGAGCTCGTGCCGCCGAGCCAGTCTGGAGCGGTGGGGGTGGGCGACTTCACCGCCACCGAGACGGTGGGGACGCTCCTGGACGACTGCACGATCGCCGGCTTCTCGGAGAACCTCTCGGTGTGGGCGACGGCGATCGACGGTTGGAGTCGCCTGTCGCAGTACGACCGCTCGGCCGTGCGGGCCTTCGCGCTCGCGCCGGAAGAAAGCGCATGACTCCGCGGCTGGGCGGCCCGCACCTGGGCCGCCCAGCCGTCTCGGGCACGCGGGACGCCCGCTTCGGAGCCTGTTACGCGGACGTCTATCGGGCCGCGGTCGATTGGGACGGCCGCGACCCGATCCGCGAGGGGTGAGCCGCCGGAGAACGAAGGCGCGACCGTCGACCGAGTCGCCGGCCGCGCCGTCGAGCGAACCGCTACCTCACGATCTTCGCGCAGATCACCCAGGGCCGAACCACCAGCGACCCCGTCGTGTTGTTGTTGAACCCTTCGACGAGCCAGCCGTTGGCGACGAACGAGCCCGCGGGATCGGTGGCGATCGGCGTGAAGCCGGCGCCGCCGGTGAGCGAGACGACGTTGCCGTTCGCGTCGATCTGAGCAGGCTCGGACGAGACGATCTGCAATCCCTTGAATGCGACGACCGCCTCGTCGGCACGGCTGTAGCCACCGCCGAGCGCGGCCCTGCCCGTGCCACACCTGACCCACGACTGGTAGAGCGTGACGCCGCCGTCGCCCGTCCAGGCGGTCGTCGAGTTCGCGCGTCCGCCCGGATAGTTGCTGAGCTGCGTCAGGCTCGGGTACGGCCCGTCCGTCGAGAGACTCGACAGACCGGGCTCCCCGGCGTCGCCCTTCGCACCCGTCGCGCCCGTGGCGCCCTTTGCGCCCGTTGCGCCGGTTGCACCCTTCGCGCCGGTCGCGCCGGTCGCACCCTGCGCGCCCGTGTCACCCTTCGCGCCCTGCGCGCCGGCCGGGCCCTGCGGCCCCGTCTTCCCCTGCAGCGAGTTGATCAGCGCGAGCGACAGGTCGTGCGCCTGGATCGTGTGATCGACCAGGTGCTTCGTGTTGATCGAGTGCGGCGCGATGTCCTTGCCCGTGATCTGGGTCGTGACGCGGCCACTCGCCGTCGCCGCGAACAGGACGAACACGCCGAGGACGGCCAGCGCAAGAAGCGTCAGTCTCCTACGCATGCCACACCTCCCTAGAGAGCTTCCCCCGCAAAGGGAGCATCGACCCGTCCCGCTCGCGGGGCATCCGTGGGGATGAGTCGGAGGGTTGCTCGAATGCCCGCACGGCGGCAAACCCGCACCGACGGGTGAACTGTTGGCGTCGTCCTGGTGACAAGTCCCTTCGGTCTGCATGGTTTGTCCGCGTGCCGCAGTACACCGAGTGCATGGACTCGGATCTCGTTCGCTGCGACCTCCATGTGCATTCGTCGTACTCGACCGACAGCGGCAACTTCGCGCTGCGGAAGGCGCGACTCGGCGAGTCGTACACCGACCCCGAGCGCGTCCATCGGCTCTGCAAACGGCGCGGGATGCGCTTCGTCACGATCAGCGACCACAACACTCTGGAAGGGGCGCTGCGGATCGCAGACCACCCCGACACGTTCCTGTCCGTCGAGGTGACGACGCAGTTCGCGGCGGACGACGTCCCGCTGCATGTGCTCGTCTGGAATCTGTCGGAGGTCGACCATCGCGACCTGCAGCCGTACCGCCCGTCGGTGGACGAGCTGGTTGCATTCCTCCGCGAGCGAGGCCTCAGGCACGCCCTCGCGCACCCGCTGTATCAGATGGGACCGCCGCTCACGAGGTCCCACGTCGAGCGGATGATGCTTCTCTTCTCGGTCTGGGAGGGGCGAAACGGCGCGAGGCCTGAGGAGACCAACACGCTCGCCGTCCGGCTTGCGGCGACCGCGACGCCCGAGCTGCTCGACGAGCTGGCCGAGCGGCACGGCGTCGAGGCGCCGGCACACCGGGCGATCGCCTTGACGGGCGGCTCCGACGATCACGGAGCACTCGACATCGCGATGACCTGGACGGAGGCTCCCGGGGAGACGGTCGAGGAGTTCCTTGCGAATGTGAGCGCCGCGCAGGCGACTCCGGGTGGCGAGCACGGCTCGGCGCTCAAGCTCGCGCACGCCGTGGGGGCGCTCGGGCTCAACGCCTACCGGGCGACGGGTCGTCAGCTTCCGTCGCTCGCGGCCGTCCAGGCCCGCCTGCTCTTCGACGACGACGCGGCGGACGCAGGCAGGCGGCACCGGGAGATCACTGCCGTCGCGCGTGACCTGACGAAGCTACTCGGAGCACAGGTCCGCGACGGAGGCGTCGGGCTCGACCGGCTCGACGCGGTCGGCACACGTCTCACGGCGCTCGTTGCCGCCGCCGCGCTCCAGGCTCCCTATCTCGGCGCCGCGAGGCACCACGCCGATGCCCGCGGCGCGCTGACCGAGATCGAGCAAGCCTTCTTCGGTCGAGCAGCGGCCGACGACCGCTTCCAGGCCCTCGTGTTCTCCGACACCTTCCACGAGGCGAACGGCGTCGCCGGCACGATGCGGCGTCTGGCGAAGGAAGGAAGTCGCGGCAGCCTGCCGGTCCGGGTCGCGACCGCCGGCGAGGACGCCGCGGAGGGGGCGGGTCTCACCTGCTTCGCACAGGACTGGTCGCTGCCGCTCCCGACGTCCGAGCACCTACAGCTGCGTTTCCCGCTCGTCACCGACGTCCTCGAGTTCGTCGAGGCTTCGAAGCCGAGCGTCGTGCACGTCGCGACCCCGGGCCCCGTGGGGATGTGCGGTCTCCTCGCCGCCAGGATCCTCGGCATCCCGCTCGTCGGCTCCTACCACACGGAGCTCGGCCCCTACGCGCTGCATCTGACCCGCGACCTCGTCGTCGCGCAGGCGATGGAGATGTGGGTCGACTGGTTCTACCGCCAGTGCCGGTTGGTGCTTGCTCCGACGAGCTCCGTCGCGGATGCGCTGCGCGCGCGCGGCCACGATCAGGTCGCGGTGTGGGGGCGAGGCGTCGATGCCGCTCGCTTCGCACCGAAGCGCCGCAACGACATCCTGCGCGAGCATCTGCTGCAGGACGGCTCGGTGCTCATTCTCTCCGTCGGCCGGCTCTCCGAGGAAAAGCGCGTCCATGTGCTGCTCGAGGCGTTCGAGCGTCTCGGCTCGGAGGCTCCCGAGGCACGTCTCGTCGTCGTCGGCGACGGGCCTGCGCGCGCTCGCCTGGAGAGTGTGGCTCCGCGCGGCGTGCAGTTCATGGGCGAGCTTCGCGACGAGGCGCTCGCCCAGGTGTACGCGAGTGCGGACGTGTTCTGCTTCCCGAGCACGACCGACACGTTCGGCCAGGTGCTGCTCGAGGCAGCCGCCTCCGGCCTGCCCGCGGTCGCCGCTGCGGCCGGGGGCGCGGTCGAGCTCGTCGAGGACGGCGTCACCGGTCTGCTCGTCGCCCCCGACGACGCGGAGAGCCTGGCCGCAGGGCTCGCCGAGCTCGTCCGCGACGAGCCGCGCCGGCTGGCGCTCGGCCAGGGGGCGCTGGGATACGCCCGGCGCCGTTCGTGGGAGGTCGCCGACGACGAGCTGCTCGCCGCCTACGGCTCGGTCGCCGCAACGCACCTGGTTCGCCCGCGTCTCGCAGCCTGAGCTCACCCGCACTAGCATCCGGGGATGCTCCGGCTGTTCGTCCCCGGGTTCGCGGCGCGCCCTGCCTTCTATCGCGATGCGCTCGGCGACGGCTGGACGATTCACCGGCCGCCGGCGATGCGGCGTGCCCCGACGTTCGAGGAGCGGGTCGCCACGCTCTCTGCCGAGCTGGATTCAGCACGTGGCCCGGTCACGCTCGGCGGGCACTCGCTCGGAGCTGCGCTCGCCGCCTGCGTCGCGGCGCGTCGCCCGGAGCGGGTCGAGCGGCTTCTGCTCGTCAGTCCCGCCGGGCTCCCGCTCGTGAAGCCGGTGCGCGCCAGCCTCCGCGAGTTCGCGGCGCAGGCGGCCCACGGCCTCTACCCGCTCGGCGAGCTGTCGCGTGCGCTCCTCGACGTCGCGAGCGCTCCGCTCGCGACTGCGCGGCTCGCCTGCGCCGTCCGTTCACTCGACCTGCGGGCGACGTTCGGCGCGGTGGCGGCGAGCGGGATCCGCTGCGACGTCGTCGGGTGTACGGGCGACACGTTGACGACGGTCGCACACGCGCGAGCGATCGCTCAGCTCACCGGCGGCCGCTATCTCGAGCTCGAAGCCGCCGGCGGCCACGTCTGGATGCTCGTCGAGCCGGCCGCGTTCGCGGCCGTCGGCTGACGGTCATGCCCGAGCCCGCCAGCTGGTCGCTCTCCACGTCGCAACTCGCGACGCTTGCCGAGATCGGAGAGGAGCGCACAGCCGGAGTCGGCGACGTGCTCTTCCGGGTCGGCGACCGCAGCTATCCGTTCATCGCGATCCTCGAAGGGGAGGTGGCGATCCTCGATGCGGCCGGCAACGAGATCGTCCGCCATGGGGCGGCCGGGTTCCTCGGCGAGCTGAATCTCCTCTCCGGGCAGACCGTCTTCCTGACCGCCGTCGTCACCAAGCCGCTTCGCTACATCGCCGTCGACCGCGACGCGCTGCGGCCGGTGCTCTTCGATGACGAGCCGCTGAGCGATCTCCTGCTGTCGGCGTTCATCGCCAGACGCGAGGCGTTGCAGAGTGTCCAGGGCATCGGCCTCGAGATCGTCGGCCCGCACACCTCCGAGGCGACGATGCGCATGGTCGACTTCGCCCGGAGCAACCGGCTGCCGTACACGTGGCACGACCCCGCACAGGACGAGACGGCGGCCGCCGCGATCGCGGGTCTCTCCGCGACGAGCCTGCCGCTCGTCCGGCTGCCCGGCGGCGTCGAGTTGCAGGCACCGTCCGCCGGTCAGGTCTCCCGTGCGCTCGGGATCGGCCGGGAGCTCGCGCCGAGAGAGGAGGTCGATCTCCTCGTCGTCGGGGGCGGGCCGGCGGGGCTCGGAGCGGCCGTCTACGGCGCGTCAGAGGGGCTCGCGACGCTCGTGATCGAGAGCACGGCGCTCGGGGGCCAGGCCGGCTCGTCGAGGCGAATCGAGAACTACCTCGGCTTCCCGGCGGGGATCACGGGCGCGGAGCTGACGGGCCGGGCGGTGACCCAGGCGCGGAAGTTCGACGCGCGGACGGCAACGCCGTTCCGTGCGCTCTCGCTCGAGCCCGTCGACGACTGCTACGTGGTCGGGCTGGAGGACCAGCACGAGGTCGTCGCGCGATCGGTGCTGCTCGCGACCGGCGCCCAGTACCGGCGGCTGCCCGTCGACGGCCTTGCCGACTACGAAGGTTTGAGCGTGTTCTACGCGGCGGGGCCGCCCGAGGCCCGGTTGTGCGGAGCCTCGCGCGTCGGCGTCGTCGGCGGCGGCAACTCGGCCGGTCAGGCGGCCGTCTGGCTCGCTCGCGGCGGCGCGCTCGTGACGCTGGTTCACCGTCGCGCCGACCTACGGGAGACGATGTCCGACTACCTGATCAAGGAGCTCGACCGGTACGGCGTCGCTGTTCGCGATCGCAGCGAGATCGCGGAGCTTCACGGCCGCGACGGTCGACTCGAGGCGGTGACGTTGAGGAGCGGCGACTCGCTGCCGTTCTCGTTCCTCTTTCTCTTCCTCGGCGCGTCGCCGTGCACCGAGTGGCTGGACGGAGCGGTCGCACGTGACGAGGACGGCTTCATCCTCACCGGTGCTGCCGCCGGCTCGGACCGCCTGCTCGGGACGAGCCTGCCGGGTGTCTTCGCTGCCGGCGACGTCCGCGCCGGCTCGGTCAAGCGCTGCGCGACCGCAATCGGCGAAGGCGCGATGGCCGTGCAGCTCGTGCACGCTCGACTCGCCGAGCGTCCGCAGGCCCCTCCTCAGCCGTAGAGCAGCGGCGACGGCGGGATGTGCGTTCTCCCGTGGACGTCGTCGTCGACGAACGCGAGCTCATCCTCGTAGCACCAGCACCACTCCTCGCCGGGCTCGAGCGAGCGGATGATCGGATGCGTGGAGCCGCGTGCGTGCGCGGTCGCATGTCGGTTCGGGGAGTCGTCGCAACAGCCGACGTGGCCGCAGGTGAGGCAGATGCGAAGGTGGAGCCACTTGCCGCCGGTGCGGAGGCAGTCCTCGCACCCGTCGACCGAGGCCGGCAGCTCGGTCAGCTCGATCTGGTCGAGGTGGCTACAGGTGTTGCTCACCGACCGCGGCGCCGCTCTTCCTCGACGGTCAGCTCGGCCGTCGGCACGGCTTCGAGCCGTTCGTCCGGGATCGGCTCACCGCTCTCGACGGACAGGCCGTACGTGCCGTCGGCGAGCCGCCTCTCCGCCCGTTCGACGGCGCTCAGCTGCTCACGGAGGTCCTCGGCGAGCCCTTCGTCGAGCTCGTCCTCGAAGAGGTCGGAGGCGAGGTTCGCCGGGTCGAGCTCGTCCGCCGGCTCGCTGTCGTCCTCGTGGCGGCGCTTCGCCAGCGTGCGCTCGATCCGCGCGCGCTCGGCTGCCAGAAGCTCGCGTGCCCGCTCCGCGTCCATCGTGCGTCAGCTTACGTGTTGGGAAGCGCCGCTGGACGTACGCAGCCGGTCGTGCTGAGATGTCGTCTGATGAGCATGGACGGCAGAGGGCAGGCGCGTCAGCGGATCGTGCGGCGGGCGGGCATGATCGCCGCCGTTCTCGTGGTGTTGGCGTTCCTGTTCCTGATCAGCGGCCACTGGCTGATCGGGATCGTCCTCGCGGCCGCAGCCGCCGCGTCGGTCTGGCTCTTCCTGCAGGCGCGCGCGGTGCGGTAGCGGCGCCGGCTCTCAGCGGCTTGCCCGGGCGGCGGCGACGCTTCGCTTCAGGGCGAACGACGGATCGTCCGGCGCGAGCCGGGCGGCGTCGTCGTAGGCCCCCGCGGCCTCTGCGTAGCGCTCGAGCTTGAAGAAGCAGTAGCCGCGCCCCTCCTGGGCAAACGTCCCGAAGATGCGCTCGTCGTAGGCCGGGCCGTCGTCGGGCAGCGCGGTGAGGTCGACGGCGAGCAGCCTGTCGAAGCGCTCGATCGCCTCCTCGAAGCGACCGACGCCGATGAGATAGCGCGCCTCCAGGAAGACGATGAGCCAGTTGCCCGGGAAGAGCGTCCTCGCCTCGCGGACGAGCTCGCCGACGTCCTCTCCACGCAGTTGGCGCAGCCTGATCAGATCGGCGACGGCGAGCGACCCGAGTGGATCGAAGGGGCGCGTTCGTGCGAGGTCGATCGCGTCGACGAGCACCGCCTCCGCCTCGTCCTGCTCGCCGAGGCCCTCGAGCACGCGGGCGAGGTGGTGGAGATTGAAGAGGTTGTCGGGCTCCACCTCGAGCTGCCGTCGGAGCAGCGGGAGGTTCCGGCGGTGCTTACGGGTCTGGTCGCCCTCGTAGCCGACGTGAACGAGCAGCAGGTCGGCGACCCCGATCCCACGCCCGTCCTCCTCCGCGACGCGGTGGATCGAGGGAACCACCTTCTCGTGGATCACTCCCTCGAAGCGGATTCGCGGGTCGTGCCGCCAGAGCCGGTATTCGCGGTACGGCGTCGAGCGGCTATCCGGCTTGAGCAAGATCCGGAAGGCGGTCTCGGTCGCGTTCCGAAGCAGCGACTCGACGCCGGCGCGATCGACGGCGGCCAGGCGCTCGTCCGCGTCGATGTACAGGATCCACTCGCACGCGGTCAGCTCGAGCGCGGCATTGCGTGCCTCCGCGAAGTCCCCCGTCCACGGATGGTGCTCGACGCGAGCGCCGTGGCGCTCGGCGATCGCGACCGTTGCGTCGCTCGAGCCCGTGTCGACGACGACGATCTCGTCGACGACGCCGCGAACCGACGCAAGGCAGGCGTCGAGGACGTCTTCCTCGTCCTTCGTGATCAGAGTCGCGGCCAGGAGACCGCTCATCTGTGCCTATCTGGGGAAGTCGGGCCGATCCGGACTGATCTGGTTCGGATAGGTGTGCGAGTACGGGTCGCCGCGGAACTGGTTGCCGTACGTCTGGTTCGGGTAGCTCTGCGACACGCCCCCAGCCTGCGCGAGGGAGTCGAGCCCGAACGTCCCGATCACCGGGATCACGAACCCGCCGACCGCCAGCTTGCGCACGAACGACCGCCGGTTGTAGGCGCGGCCGGGACCATCAGAATGCAGCTCGCTCACGAGACTCCTCCCTCCATTCCCCTAGGCGGGCGACTGTACCATCGTGTGACTTGTGCAACAAGATTGCGGCCTCCGCGGTCCGCGCCGCGAGCTCGTCTTCCTCACCCCGATCGTCCCTGCCTCGACGGGTAACGGCCTCGCCATCCGCGCGGGTCTGCAGCTGGAGGCGCTGAGCGCGTCGTTCGCGGTCAAGGTCGTCGTCGTGCCCGTCGCGGGCGGGTCGTCCGACACGCGTTGGGCCGCCGGTTCGCCGACACGCTCGACGTGGTCGAGCTCGCGCTCGAGCCTCCGGAGCGGGCGGCGAGAGGAGCAGAGCTGGCCGGGCGGACGGAGTGGCGGCGGCGGCTGGCGGAGGCGGCGCCGCTTCCGCACCCGGCCATGGTCGCGAGCCCGCTTCTGGCACAGCGCGTGCTCGACGCCGTCGGCGCGTCCCGGCAGGCACCGGTTCACGCCTTCCGCTCCTACCTCGCACCGCTGGCCGTCGCGGTCGGCGAGGCTCTGGACGCGCCGTGGCTCACGCTCGACGTCGATGACGACGACGAGGTGCTTCTCGCCCGGCTGGGCGACGAGGAGAGCGCACGTGCGTGCGGCCGGCTGCTGGGGGTGTTCGGGCCGTCCTTCGCGTGGCTGTCGCTCGCGTCGGCGGACGAGGCGGCGGCCGTCGCAGCGCGTCACGGGCTGCCGACGGTCGTGCTGCCGAACGCGGTGGGCATCGTCGACGCCGCGGAGGTCGGACCGGGGTCGCCACGACGGCGTCGGGCTGCTCTTCGTCGGCAACCTCGCGTATGCACCGAACGTCGAGGCGGCGGAGCGTGCTCGCGCGCGAGATCCTGCCGCGGGTCCGGGCGCTCGTCGCCGGCCAGGTGCACGTCGAGCTGGTGGGCGCGTTCGAGCCGGGCGGGCCCGTTGCGCGGCTCGCGGAGCTCTCCGGGGTCCGGGTTACCGGGTACGTCGACGACCTCGGCGATGCCTACCGACGCGCCGACGTCGTCGTCGTCCCGCTGCGCCACGCCGCGGGGACGCGCATCAAGGTGCTCGAGGCGCTCGCGTGGGGCGTTCCCGTCGTGACGACAAGTGCGGGCGCTGCGGGTCTTGCCGTCGAGCACGGCCGGCATCTGCTCGTCGCCGACGACGTCGACGAGATCGCGCGGGCCGTCGTGACGGTGATCTCGGACAAGACACTGGCAGAGGCGCTTGTGAGGGAAGGGCGCAGCCTCGTCGAGACGACGTACAGCCGGGCGGCCGTGGGGCGGACGCTCCGTGAGCTCGTTCGCCTCTAGGCGATCAGCCCGTTGCGCTCGAGCTCGGCCAGGCAGTCGAGCGTCTCTGCGAGCGGGGTCGTCTCGAGCGAGAAGAGCGCACCGAGCTCGTCGGCGATCGCCGGTCCGTCGAGAGTCCCGTCGCAGAGCCCGAAGATGACCGCGGCCGTCTTGTTGAGGTGGTGGACCGTCTCGGTGTCCTCGACGTAGACCACGAGCCCGTCGTCGGCCTCGGTGACGTCGAGCCCGTCGACGGCGCGGGGGAGTGAGGATGGATCGAGCACGCTCCGAGCAGAGTCTGTTCGAGCGGCGGCCGCCTGACAATCCACCGACGCTCGCATCAGCTCTGGGTCAGGTGATTCCGCGGTGGCGCCGGGTGCCGGTTCGCACCCGGCGCCACCCCAGAGGTCAGGCGGTGGCGGGGCTCACGGTGCGGCGCGGTGCACGCGCTGAGGCGCCGACGATCAGACCCGTGCCGAGGAGCCACAGCGGCGTCGCGAAGATGAGCGCGTCCCACCCGATCGGCCCGATCACGAGAACGATCGCGATCAGGATCGCGACGATCGCCCACCACTTCGGCAGGACGCCCGTGCGGAGCGCGACCACCGCTACACCGAGGAAGAACGGGATCATCATGAACCCCGCGCCGACGAAGAACATGTTCATGCCGTTGTGGAGCGTCCCGGCGGATCGCGGTCCAGCGCGGACTGCGCGACTGGCCGGACCTCGCCGTCTCGCTCGCGAACCTCGCCCCGACCGAGATCCGGCGCGGCAACGTCGAAGCGGGGCGGGCGCTGCTCCGCGAGGCGGTGGAGATCGCCGAGGGGTACGGCTATCAGCTCC
Source organism: uncultured Thermoleophilia bacterium (assembly GCA_963840365.1). Classification (GTDB taxonomy): domain Bacteria; phylum Actinomycetota; class Thermoleophilia; order Gaiellales; family Gaiellaceae; genus PALSA-600. The sequence continues at coordinate 283,365 of CAWIYQ010000003.1, forward strand.
TCCTGGCCCACGCGGTGGCTGTCGCAGCCGAGCTCGCGGCAGTCGACGGTGAGCCGGAGCTCGCGGCGCGGCTGGTGGGCGCCGCCGAGACGGCGTTCACCGCGCTCGGCGGGGCTGTGCCCGAGGGCGTCCACCTCGCCTTCGCCCGAATCTTCGCCCGGATCGGACGGGAGCTCGACGCCCACGTGAACGCGGGCAGGGCACTGTCCGCCGACGGCGCACTCGCGGAGGCCCGCCACCTGTTCGCAGCGCGCGGCTGATCGACCGTCGCCTCGTCGGTGTGCCGAGAAACGACCTCTGAGGTTGACGTGTCGGCCGTCTCGGCGAGAATGCCCGGGTGAGCCTGCACGGGAACCCGGTCCGCGAGACCGCCCACCTGCCCGGTGGCGGCGAGGTGGTCGTGCATGTCGGTGTTCTCGAGGACTCCTATGTGGCCGATCAGGACATCGACACCGTTGTCCTCGAGCTTCGTATCGGCGGAGGCGTGGTCGCTTCGGTCGAGACGGTGTTGACTGCCGACGAGGTTGAGGAAGCGAGGGCGCTCGCACGCCAGGTCGCCGAAGGACTCAGCTCGGGCAGTCTCGAGCCGCGTGCCAGTTCGATCGAGCCATTGGCCGATCAGCTCCGCTGAGCCGTTCCGGCTATTGACCGGCGTCGCGCCTGGAGGTCGGTCGAGCTGGTAGAAGCAAGGTCGGTGCGGTTGAGCGTGATCACCGATGAGATCCATCCTCGCCTCGCGCGGGCACTCGACGTCTGCGGGGAGCTTGGGATCGACGCGGTGGAGTTGCGCACGCTCGACCGCGTGCAGGTCGTGGATGTCCCGTCCGACGAGCTGGCAGCGATCCGCGTCGAGCTCGACCGTCGTGGCTTCACCGTCTCTGCGGTTGCGTCGCCGTTTCTCAAGTGCCGGCGCGGCGAGGATCAGGACGGAGTGCTCGCGAATGCGCTGCGCGCCGCCGCCGTGCTCGGCGCGCCGATCGTGCGTGCGTTCGGCTATTGGCGTGAGCCCGATCCGGTCGCTGTCGTACCCGAACTCGGTCATGCGCTCCATGAAGCGACGGCACGGGTGGATTCAGCTGGTCTCACGTTGGCGCTCGAGAACGAGCACGAATGCAACGTGGCGACGGCCGCCGAGCTCTGCGCCGCGCTCGCTGCCGCGAACGCGCCGCAGCTCGGCGTCATCTGGGACCCGGGCAACGCCGCGATGCTCGACCCGGGCGCGTGGACAGGGTTGGGGGGTCTCGACACGATCGTCGATCGTGTTGCGCACGTTCACGTGAAGGACGTCACGCGGTCGGGGGAGTGGACGCGAGTCGGCGACGGGATCGTCGATTACCGTGCGCAGCTCGCGCTGCTCGCGGACGCCGGCTACGACGGCTATCTGTCGTTCGAGACCCACTACACGCGTGACGGCAGTGGGGAACTCGCAACACGCGATTGCGTGGCGGCCCTCCGGACGTTCGCGTGACGCTGCGCTATGGCCTGCTCGGCGCGGGTGTCGCCGCGGGGATGCACCTCGATGCCATCGCAACCCTCGACGACGTCGAGCTCGTCGGGATCGCCGCGACCGACGGCAACGCGGCGGCCGCCAGGGCGCGCGAGTACGGCTCTCGTGCCTTCGCCGCGAGTGAGGAGCTGCTCGCCTGCGGGCTCGACGTCGTCGTGGTCGCCACTCCGCACCCGTCTCACGCGCGGCTGACGATCGCCGCTCTCGAGGCAGGTGCGCATGTGCTGTGCGAGAAGCCGTTGGCACCCGAAGCGCGCGAGGCCGACGTGATGATCGCTGCAGCCGACCGGGCCCGACGTCTGCTCGGCGTGTGCTTCCAGCAGCGTTTCCGCCCCGTCATCGCGGCCGCCCGATCGTTGCTCGACGAGGGAAAGGTCGGGCGACTCGTGCGCGTCTCGATCGTCGACCCGCTCTACCGCCCGAACGCCTATTACCGAACTGCGGACTGGCGTGGGACGTGGAAGGGCGAGGGCGGCGGTGTGCTGATGAACCAGGCTCCGCACACCCTCGATCTCCTCTGCCACCTTGCTGGGCCTCCCGAGACGGTGTGGGGTATTGCGCAGCGGCGTGCGCAGCCGATCGAGACGGAGGACACGGCGACCGCACTCCTTTCGTACGCCGACGGTGCCGTCGGAACGCTCGCCGTTTCGACGCTCGAGCCGGGAGCTCAGCGCATCGAGCTCGTCGGCGACCGCGGCCGGATCGAGATCGTCGGCGAGTCGCTCGCCTTCGAGCGCTTCGAGCCCCCGATTTCGGAGCACCTGACGAGCGCGAGGGAGACGATGGCAACGCCGGCGCGGATCCCCGAGCCGGTCGAGTTGCCGGCCGGCCGCGGCGACCATCGCGACCTCCACGCAGACTTCGCCACTGCTGTACGAGAGGGTCGCGAGCCGCGCGTCCCCGCCCGTGACGCGCTCTGGTCGCTCGAGCTCGCGAACGCGATCGTCCTCTCGACGCACGAGCAGCGCGCCGTCCCGCTCCCCGTCGATCGCGATGCGTACACCGCGCTGCTCGCTCAGTTCCGCAGCGAATGACATGGGTCATAGCCGGCACAGCTGGTCAGACCAAGCTGGGGGTGACGACTCGCAGTCCGCGCGCGTCCAAGTCCTTCACCGACACGCGAACGACGTCCAGCCCGTAGCAGTCCTCGAGCTCGACCACCGTGTCCCCCGTGCCCGAGACAAGACCCACGACTCGGTACAGGAAAGCTCCGTTGGTCAGGTAGTGGCCGGGTAGGTCGACGGGCCGAGCGCCTGCCTCGGCATGTCTGGGGACCTGCAGCCCCGGCCCGACGGTCATCGAGCAACCGTGGCCTGACGCCGGCCCGCCGGCTTCCGCACTTCGCCGCGCGTTGCCGGGGGGAAACTACGGTCAGCGGATGGTCGCTCGGGTTGTCCCGCGGGCGCTCAGGAGTTCCGCGTGAGTTTCATGCGGGTGCCGTGCCGGTGAGTTCGGCTGTGCGCATCGGGACGCCGGCGGCGGCGTAGGCGTCGGACGCGTCGAGTGTTTCGGCGTCGAGGAGCGCGTGCGCGAGGCTGTCGAGCTGGTCGCGGTGCTCGGTGAGGAGCTGGGTCACATCGGCGTGGGCTTCTTCGACGATGCGGTGTACCTCGTCCTCGAGTTGCCGTTGGAGCTCGGGCGAGGCTTCGTTGGCGCCGGGGTATCCCTGTCCGTCGGCGGGCAGGATGGTGAGTGGGCCGAGCTTGTCGCTCATGCCCCAACGGCCGACCATCTGGCGGGCGATCTGGGTGAGCTGCTGGAGATCGGATTCGGCACCGGTCGTGATCGTCCCATAGGCAACTTCTTCTGCGACTCGGCCGCCGAGCGCAACCTTGATCTTGGCTTCGAGCTCCTCGCGGGAGTAGGAGACCCGATCCGCGTCCGGCGTCGAGAGGGTGACGCCGAGCGCCATCCCGCGCGGAATGATCGACACCTTCCTTACCGGGTCGGCCTCGGGGGTGAGCATGCCGACGAGGGCGTGGCCGGATTCGTGGTAGGCGGTGCGTTCTCGGTCTTCCGGGCCGAGGACGATCCCGCGTGGTGCCCCGAGCAGGATCTTCTCGAGCGAGTCGGTGAAGTCGGCCATGTGAACCTGGTCGTGACCACGGCGCGCGGCCAGCAGGGCCGCCTCGTTGGCGAGGTTGGCGAGGTCGGCGCCGACCATCCCGGGTGTGGTCGAGGCCAACGCTTCGAGGTCGACATCATCTGCGATCGGCAACGACCGGGTGTGTACCTGGAGGATCTTCAGCCGGCCGACGCGGTCGGGTTCCTGCACGGCGACACGGCGGTCGAAGCGGCCCGGGCGGAGCAGGGCGGGATCGAGGATCTCGGGGCGGTTGGTGGCGCCGATCACGACGACCGCCTGCGTCGATTCGAAGCCGTCCATCTCGGTGAGGATCTGGTCGAGTGTCTGCTCACGCTCGTCGTTCGCGCCCGTGATGCCGGCGGATCCCTGCCGCGAACGGCCGACCGCGTCGAGCTCGTCGATGAAGATGATCGACGGGGCCGCCTCCTTGGCCTTGCGGAACAGGTCGCGTACACGGGCGGCGCCGACGCCCACAATCGCCTCGATGAACTCCGACGCCGCGATCGAGAAGAACGCCGCCTGCGCCTCGCCCGCGACCGCGCGGGCGACGAGTGTCTTCCCCGTTCCCGGCGGCCCGTAGAGCAGGACGCCGTGTGGGATCCGCGCGCCCAGGCGCACATAGCGCTCGGGTCTCTTGAGGAAGTCGACGATCTCCGCCAGTTCAGCCTTCGCCTCGTCGATCCCGGCCACGTCGTCGAACGTCACCTGGATCGTCGTCGGATCCACCCGTCTCGCCTGCGAACGTCCGAAGTTTCCCAGCCCGCCGAGCCCCCCGGCACCCGACTGGGCGCGGCGCGCGACGAACCACAGCAGCGCGACGAAGAGCAACGTCGGCCCGAAACCGAGCAGGATGTCGCCGATCAGCGACCTGCCGGGATTCGGGTTCTTCGCGTTCACCTCGACGCCCTTCGCTTGCAGCTGCCTCGTCAGCGCGGCGTTGTCCCAGAACGTCGGCACCTGAGTCGAGAAGAGCGTCGTGGGAGTCGCCTTGCTCCCGGCCGGGAAGACGACTTTGCGCGTGAACGTCCCGGTGATCGTGTCGCCCTTCGACGAGATCGACTTCACCTTCCCAGCCCCGACCTGATGGAGGAAGTACGGGCTGAACGGAACCTTCACCCGCGGCTGCGACGATCGCGACATCACGACTGAAAGCACATTGATCACGAGCAGCACGGCGACCGTGATCCAGAACCCGCGCCACCGGTGCGGCGGCTTCGGCTTGTGCTCGGCGGGCATCCCCCGGCCGTCCGGCGCCGGCACCACCCTCCAGCGGCCCTTGTCCTGACGCATCGGCGCCGTCGGCACCGCCTTGTTCGTCTCCTCCGCCATCGGCTACCCGAAAGTGAACACGTAGGCCTCGGCCCCTGCAGCCTGGAACGTGAGCTCGAGCGTCCGTTCGTCAACGGCGTCGGACTGGCGGACTAGCTGGTAGAGGCGCCCTTCGGCGAGGAGGCCGTTGCCGTCCTCGTCGACGTCGACTCCGTGATCCGCACCCGGAGGCTCGCCGTCGACGAGTAGGCGGAACGGAATCGGGGCGCGGGGGCCGGGGGAGAGGACGAGGTTCGCGTCGCGGGCGCGGAAGCGGAAGGAGATGCTTCCGCCCGGCTGGTCGAGGACAACCCGCTCGCGTTCGACGGACCACTCGCCGGCGAGCGCCCAGTGATTGAGCTGCAACCCGTCGACCGATGAGCGTGGTTCGCCGCGCGCCGCGCCGACGTACGTCTCCGGAGAGCGAAGCTCGTCCCAGTCGGCCTCCGCCTCGACGCCGACGCCCCGGACGTTCGAGAGGTCGCGCTCGATTCCGAGCAGCTCTTGGAGCACACGCTCGGATTCCTCGTGGGCTGCTGCCGCAGCCAGTTGATGCACGTGAACGTCCAGAAGTTGACCAGAACCACGTGGTCGCGAACGTCGTCGAGGCCGAGCGGCTCGGAGTTGAGCCACCCGATCGCCCCGTTGAACCCGGCAGGTGTGCATTGGCGCCCAACGGCCGACGGCGGTGGCCGAAGATGCTCATCTTCCGGCGCCAACTGCCGCCGGATCCGACGCAGCCTGTGTCGATCGGCTGGACATGCTCGGAATCCTCGCAGCGAAGGGACCCGTTCGCACCTGGAAGATCCCCGGTCGAGCCACTGGTGTGCTCATCGGCGACCGACGCGAGCACGGAGGAACCGGAGCCGGCGGTGATCGCCGCCGCGGCACTGTTGTTGCCGGATATCCTTCGTGGCGTTTGTGATGGCGATCGGCGTTGTGATCGGCAAAGCGGTCGTGGCGCTCGTCGACCTGGGCGGCGGATGACCGAGGTCGACCGGACGAGTGCGCTCCGTGACTTCGGCGATGTGTTCGGAGCGCTCGATCGGCTGCCGTTCCCGATCTTCGCGATCGCGAGTAACGGCGTGATCCGTTGGCTGAACATGGCCGCTGAGCGCATTGTGGGAGACAAGCGCGGCGAGCACTTCTTGCGGGTGGTGGCGCCGGAGTCACGGGGCGCGGCCAGCGCGGCGTTCGCGAGCAAGGTCGCCGGCCCTCGCAGCAGCACGGATTACCAGGCGGTGCTGTTGAGGGAAGACGGCACACCGGTCGACGTCGAGATCTGCTCGGTGGCAGTGGACGGCGACGCGGGAATCGCCGGAGTCTTCGGAGCGGTCGATATCGAGGATCGCCCACCGGCTGCCAGGCGGGGAGAGACGACGAGTGAGCTCACGCCTCGGCAAGCCGAAGTGCTCGCGTACCTCGCGCGCGGGTACACGACGGCTGAGATGGCCGAAGCCATGGCCGTGACGCAGGACACGGTGAGAAACCACGTCCGTGGTCTGCTGAAGCGGCTCGGCGTGCACTCCCGCCTCGAAGCAGTTGCGACGGCGCATCTCCGCGGCCTCGTTTAATCGCCTCACTCGGTAGGCGTCTTCTAAGGCGGGCGCGGATAGGACGTCGACCGCGACCAGGTATCCTGACGGGCGCGCCGCAACTATTGGGAGCGCAGAAGCTGTTGGTGAATGTGTGAAATGCCCTGCAAGTAGGCATGTTTTGGGCGGTTAGCTCAGTTGGGAGAGCACCAGCTCGACAAGCTGGGGGTCACTGGTTCGAGCCCAGTACCGCCCATATTTTCCCCTGCAAATGGCGTTTTTCGTTGCCTGGCGCTGGCGACGGATTTCGTTAATCACGTTTTGGTCACGCCGCAGCAGCGGACGGGTTGCCCGTCGGGGCCTGTTCGTAGAGTGGCGTCATGGCGGAGATGCAGGCGGTCTACTACCGCGCCTCGGACGGGTCGGAGCCGGTGGATAAGTTCATCGAGGCGCTCAAGGATCCGAACAGGCAGGCGGCGCTCGACAACCAGATCGAGCGCCTGAACCTGCTCCGTCCGAACGACCCGCCGCTGCCCTATCCGTGGAGCTCGCAGCTCGAGGGCGAGTTGCGCGAGCTGCGCTGCCACTACGGCTCCGAGCTCTACCGGGTGCTCTAGCGCCGCTCGGGGAATTTGTTCGTGCTGCTGCACATGTTCCGCAAAAACACTGGCAAGGTGCCTGAGGCGGAGCTGCGGGTCGCGCGGGACCGCTGGGCCGATTTTAAGGCGCGGATGGACGCGCAGCGGCGGCGGCCGACGCGGGCAGCCGGCCACGACGCCCCGTGAGCGGGTTTACACGCTTATCAATTTTGGTAAGATACGGTCGATCACCGAAGCACAGGATGGGAGGGACGTGCCGCAGTCGAAGAGCAAGAGCGTGAGCCCGGTCGGCTCGACCGCCGCGGACGCGGCCGGCCGGCGGGCGCGTCGAAGCGCCGGTTACCGCGAGGCGCGTCAGCGGCTGGCGCCCTACGAGGAGATCGCGCGGATCGTGATCCGCCGGCGGACGGAGCTCGGGCTCACCCAGGAGCAGCTGGCCGAGCGGATGGGAACGAGCCACTCGGCGATCTCTCGGATCGAGAGCGGCCAGCACGGCACCTCGGTGCAAACGCTGCAGCGGCTGGCCGCGGCGCTGGAGATGCGCTTCGTGATGGGATTCGAGTACGGCCCGGCCGACAAGCCGGTCCGCGAGCTCGTGCCCGCGTAGCTGCCCCGACGATCCGCCTCCGCGACCTTGGCGCACGCGCCACAGGCGCGACCGTGCGTGCGAGCAGGTTGGCGAAATCGCTTCGGGCGAGCTCGGCGCGGACGTCTGCGCCGTGGCGGGCCGCGTCGAAGAGGTGGGTGTAGGTGTCGAGGGTCATGCTCGTGCGCGCGTGGCCGAGAATGCGGCTGACCTGGACGACGTCGAGGCGGATGTCGATGATCAGATGGCTGGCGAAGGTGTGGCGCAGATCGTGGAAGCGCACCCGCCGGCCATCACGATCGAGTCCCGAGTCGACAGCGGCGCGACGCAGCACGCGCTTGGACACGTTGTGATGGAGAAACGGCGTGCCGTTTGCCGTCGCGAACACGTAGTCGGAACCGCCCGTGAAGCGGCAGCCGCGCTTGTGCTGGCGGAGCACCGCCGCGAGCTGAGGGAGGAGCGGGATCTCCCGGACGGAGGCGCGCGTCTTCGGCGCGATCCGATGCGGCGGCACGCCGCGGCGGCCGCGCGCGAGCTGATGGCGAACATGCACAACGCCGGCGACGAAGTCGACGTCCTCCCAGCTCAATCCGAGCACCTCGGAGAGACGCATGCCCGTGTACGCGCCGGTCAGAAGCAGCGGCCGATAGCGGCGCGGGCACGCGGCGAAGAGACGGGCGAGCTCCGTCGCGGTGAGGACGCGCTGGTCGGAGCGGAGCGGGTGCGGCCGCTCGTCGCGCTCGAGCCGGTCGAAAGGGTGAGCGGTGACGTAGCCGCGGCGAAGCGCGAACGTGAACACGCAGCTGAGCGCGGCGAGGATCCGCTTGACCGTCCACGGCGAAAGACCCGCCGCCTGCAACTCCCGCATGACCGTGACGACATCGGCGGCGGTGATCAGCGCAAGACGGCGCCGGCCGAGTCGGGGCAGCAGGTGGCGGTGCAGCTGCGAGCGGTAGAGATCGAAGGTCCGATCGCGCCGCTCACCGGCTGATGCCTTCGCCTCGAACTCGGCGAGCCAGCGACCCGCGACCTCTCCGAAGGTGAGCCGAGGCGAGAGCGGCAGCAGTCCGCCTCGGCCGGCTTCCTGCAGCAGCTCCCGTTGTCGCCGTGCCTCGGCGAGGGTGGCCGCTTCGAGCGTACGAAAGCGCGCCCGCCCGTCGACGCGCACGCAGACCGCGTACTTGCCGTTCGGCTGTCGATAGATCCCACGCTCAACACGCACGCGCCTGCTGTCACCGCTGCTCGCCATGCTGGCTCCTCCGTTCCTGGACTCGGTGCGGGGAGAATGAACGGCGAGCGCGGCGGGCGCAGCTACTCGAGCGGAGACGACGGCGCGCTCAACAGCGCATCGATGAATCGCAGCCGATCAACCAGATCCGGCGCCGGCTCATAGCGACGCTGGATCACTGGAAAGACCTTGGTCTTGGCGCCGGCGTTGGAATCGGACGACGAGCCAGTGCCGTGATCTGCCTCCCTCTCATCCATCTGGTTCATGCTGCCCATCCGAAACTGAAGTCACTCATCCTCAGCTCGTCGGGGCGATGAACCCCTGCCCGTTCATAGTGCGGTGCCCACTGTGGCGTGACATTGAGTTTGGGAGTGTCCCCTTGAGTCGCCCGGCTCGGCGTCATCACCCTATTCTCAGGCTATGCCTGTTCCCGAACGGAGTGCCGCAGACGATCCTGTCGGCGACGCCGCGGAGGCGTCTCGGCGGCACTTCGACGAGGAAGCAGCCGACTATGAGAACGGGCACCGGTACCGCCGCCTGGCGGAACCGCGTGCTGCAGCCGCTGCCTTGCTCGATCCCGCGCCGTCCGACAGGCTTCTCGACATCGGCTGCGGCACGGGAATCACGGTGCGAAGCGTCGCACCAAAGGTCGAACGCGCCGTCGGGATCGACATCTCTCCGAGCATGATCGAGCACGCACGCGAGCAGACGCGCGGTGTCAGCAACGTTGAGTTCGTGGTCGCCGACAGCAGCGAACTGCCGTTCCCGGATGCGTCCTTTACCGCCGTCCTGTGCACCTTCTCGTTCCACCACTATCCCCGCCCGGCGGCGTCTGTGCAGGAGATGGGGCGCGTGCTCGTTGGTGGTGGCCGCGTTGTTCTTGCCGATGTGAGCAGCGACAACTGGTTGGTCAGGGTCGCCGACATCGTCGCCCGCCGCCGCGAGCCGGGCCATGTCCGCTTCTACCGTTCGCATGAGCTTGTTCGCCTGCTCGGGCAGGCTGGTTTCATCGACATTGCAGCCCACCGCGATCCCAGAAGCTGGTATGTCATCGTGACGGGCATGAAGGCCGCCGCAGACGATGAGTGAACGCTCTCGACATGCCCGCCGTGCGAGCGGGAGCATCGCCTGTTCGAGCGTCCTCTCGCCTGAGCCAAGGTCGACGACGGTCTAGTAATGCTGTTGTGAGGTTGTCTCGGCTGCTCCCGGGCGTGCGGTGGCGCTAAGGGTGGCGTGGATGGCGCAGAGACCGGTAGCGAGTTCGGCCGGTGCATCCGGGAGTGAGCTGTACAGATTCTCGGGTCGACAGAGCGCGCGAAAAAGTCATCGGACCGACGATATCTCCACGGTCGAAACTGCCAGGCCTGCGACGCGGGATCCGGACGTTGTTCCGATGCCGGGCGCGATGCAGACTTGTGATCGTGGCTGACGAGCGCGATCCGCGCATAGCTCCCGGGGGTCTGGATCTTCAGCCGGCGGGCGTGACGAGCGGTAGGAAGATCTGGTCGACGATTTCCTCGAGCGTTTCGTTGGATGGTGGCCGGTGGGTGAGGATCAGCTCGTGTCGGATGAGGTCGAGGGGTAGTCGCGCGACGCGTTTGGGCACGTGCTCGCGTGCCTCACCGCGGGCGGCCGCGCGGGCGAGCGCTTGGTTCATGACCTCGCTGCCGCCGCGGGCGAGTTGGTCGACGATGGTGTCGGAGTTGTCGTCGGCCGTCAGGTCGTTGAGGAGTCCGACGACGGTCGCGGGGCCGATATCGGAGATCCGACGTGTGGCCCGGCGCATGATCGTGAGCACGTCTTCGCGCAGGTTGCCTGTGTCGGGGATTCGGCCGGTTCCGGTCGGCTGTTGGTGCCGTAGCGCCGCGATCACGAGTTCGTGTCGGTTGGGCCAGCGGCGGTAGATCACCGCGCGGCTTGTTTCGGCCCGGTCGGCGACGCGCTCCATCGTCAGCTTCGTGTACCCGACGCTCTGCAGCTCGGTCCAGGCGGCGTCGAGCAGCGCGCCCTCCAGCGCGGCGCCACGGCGGCGGGTGGCGACCGGGCGGTCAGGGACGGTGGGATGAGGAGCAGCCATTAAAGAAATTTAGGAGACGCCTTGCATCTTATCAGTTCGGCTGCTTAGATACGCTCCGTCTCTTACATCGACGCTGAAAGGGCATCCCATGTTGCTCATCATCCGCCTCCGTTATCCCCGCTTCGCCAACATCCTCGGGTTCGTCATCGGCGTGATCATCCTCGCGGTCGGGATCGCCTGCGGCGCCTCGTCGACCGTGCTGATCTTCGGCGGCGGCAGCTCAGTAATGCTGAGCACCGTCCGCTACCTCGGCAAGCGTCATCCGCAGGTTGTCGCGCGTCGGGGCACCGCGGACGCGCGATGAGCGAGCACAGGGTCGCCCCGGGCCAAGTTGCAGTCGAGCACGCGGTCGCCGTGCCCGGCGGGACGATCTACTACCGCACGCAGGGCTCCGGCCCGCCGCTGGTCTTGATCGGCGGCGGGCCGAGCAACGCCGACACGCTCGCCGCGCTGGCGGGCCGCCTCGCCACCGACCGCACGGTCATCACGTATGACCGCCGCGGCTACTCCCGCAGCCGGCTCGATGATCGGTCGCGGCCCGCCAGCATTCGCGTCCACGCCGGAGACGTCCGCCGAGTGCTCGCCGACTTGGGCGACGGACCCGCCTCGCTGTTCGCGACGAGCGTCGGTGCGCTGATCGGCCTCGAGCTCGCCGCCTCCCATCCCGACACCATCACGCGTGTGATCGTCCACGAGCCGCCACTTCGTCAGCTCGTGCCGGCCGACGACCACGCATCGTTCGACGTCGAACTCGATCCCGACGATGCGAGTCGTGCGCTCGACCAGATCGCCGAGAGCATTGGCGTCACCCGCGGACGCTCGCTCACCGGCCCAGCCGAGCGACCCGAAGTCCGCGCCCGCGACATCGAACTGTTCATCCAACGCGATGTCCCCGCGATCGCCGAGTACCACCTCGACCTCGACCGGATCGTCCCGCTCGCCGACCGGATCGTTGTCACTGCGAGCGAAGACGGACGCGCCTTCTATCCCCACCGTTGCGCCGAGGCGCTCGCGGCCGCGCTCGGCACGCCGCTGATCGAGTTTCCCGGCAATCACGCAGCGATGATCACCCACCCGGCCGAGGTCGCCGCGCGCCTCGCGCCACTTCTGCCCTGACGCGGCCTGATCTGGCGCGCCCTGATCGCGCGCCAAGGTGGGTGACCGGATGAGTGCCCGAACGATGAGCCGCGCGCCAGCAGCTCGAAGGGAAGTGCGGAGCTAACGGTCGTGACGACTAAGGAAGGTTTGCGACCGCGGTCCAGGCGCGGGCGCGCGCGGCTCCGAGAGCGACGAAGTCGTACTCCAGGATGGGCAGGCGCAACGCTACGCCGCCGAGTTCGATCTCACGCTCGACCCACCGCGGCGAGGCGATGTTCACGATCTTGTCGAGGCAGTCTGCGGTATGAACGTCGAAGTCAGTGAGCGGCCACGGCGGGTCGGCGCGCGCGATGACCTCCGCTAGCAACAGCAGGTTGACGAGCGCGACGGCCCCGGCACGGCCCCAGAGCCTGGCGGTGCCAAACGAGGTTCGGCCGAGCAGGACGTCGATCAGCGCGACGTCAGCCACCTGACGGCCGAGAGCCCGGGAGAGGCTCTCGTCCTGATCGGCTTGCTCGAGCGAGCGGAGGCGTGAGAGTTGCTCGAGCCCGTCCCGACCACGCGCCTCGATCGCCGCAACCATGCGCGCCCCCACTCTCGGCGGTTCTATACCGGTGTCGTTGGTCGCGCGGCGATCTCATTGGTAGCGTCGTCGTGTGGGTGGAGACCAGACGCTGGTGCGGGAGGGCGGCGTTGGCGACGTGGCGCAGGTGAGCGCGACGCTCGCCGACGCGTTCGCGGCCGACCCGATCCTGCGGTGGTTGGCTCCGAGCCAGCGCAGCGACAGGCGCCTGCGGCGACTGATCGAGGTCGAACTCGCGCATTACGTGCTCCCGGTTGGGCGGGTTCTGACGACTGCGGATTTCCGGGGTGCGAACCTCGAGTTGCCGCCCGGTGAGTGGGAGATGACGGTCCCTCTCGCGGGCGCTCTCGGCTTCCTACGTGCTCTGGGCGTGCGGCTGGGCAGGGCGCGGCGGCTGCAGAGGCTCTTCGAAGAAACGCACATCAAAGAGCCGCACTACTACGTCCGCTACGTGGGTGTGGCGACACGTTTCCAGGGTCGCGGTCTTGGCACGGCGTTGCTGCGTCCCACGCTGGAGCGCTGCGACCGAGAACGCGTGTCCGCGTATCTCGAAGCGAGCACCGAGCGCAGTGCGGCGCTGTACGAGCGCCTCGGGTTTGTGCATCTTGGCGCGCTGGACGTGCCGGACGGACCGCGCTTCTGGCCGATGCGCCGCCCTCCGGCAACCGACTAGCGAGGAGCGCCAGCACCCGCGACGGCGGGCCGAGAATCGAGAAGAGGTTCCCGCCTTCGGCTGGGCGAGTGGTCCTTTCGCTTGAGCCGCTCAGATGGCTCAGTTGAGCGAAAAGAGCCAGTGAGACTGATCCAGAGTATGTGCGCACGCCTGGATGGTCAGCCCTCGGGACGACATTCGGAATCGAGTCAGCCGCCGCCGACCGAGTCTGCGCCAGCAACCGGACGCTGCCACACCGACGAGAATGACATTGAGTTAGGGAATGACGCCTGGCGCCGGTCGTGGCCCTTGTCAGGCCACCAGTCGACCGCTTTCTCGGCGGTTGTTCTGGAGCGTTGGCGTGGGTGCTTCTAGGGCGGAGGCGGGCTTCGCGGGGCGTGGATCTCTGTTAGTCGGCGTCTGCGCGCTTGATCCCATCCCTCGGCGCCGCTCTCGATTCGGTCTCGTGCCCAGGTTGCCCAGGTGAGGTACTCGCGCTCGGAGCGGAGAGCCCACTCGAGCGCGAGTGACGCGCATAGGTGGATTCCGCCCTTTGCGGTTCCATGGATACGGCGTGCCTCTTCGTCGTCTGCGAGCGTCTGCTCGAATCCGTCGAGGCGTCGTCGGTGTTCCTCGATCTCTTCGTCGAAGAATCCGATCGCCTCGTTCGCGTCGAGCAGCCAGAGCATGAAAAGTCGCAGGATCGTCTCGTTGCGGACGGTTCGGTCGGGACTCGTCTCGCGAAGCCACCGCTGTGCTTCGTCGAGGCCTTCGGGCGTGACTGCGTAGGTCTTGCGGCGTCGCGGACCTGTCGCCGCGACGCGGATGAAGCCTTGCCCCTCGAGTTCGGCAAGCGTGGGGTAGATCTGGGGGTGCCGGGCGGGCCAGGCGCGGGCAAGCGTCCTCTGGAAGAGACGCGCGAGCCCGTAGCCGCTCGTCGGCTCGGCCGCGAGCAGCCCAAGTAGGGCTCGGCTCAGGATGGAGGCCGGCAAGTCGACCAGCCTACAGGTACATCCGGACATGTATGAGTTGACATATCAAGTGCGCGGCCTTACCTTGTTGCGGTGCCCGTGGAAGAAGCCCAGAGCGAGCAGACGCCGTATGGCCGCTACGTCGCCTCCGACGGCTGGTTCGTGCACAACCTCGAGGAGGCGCTCGCCGTCCGATTCGCGCGCGGAGGCGCGCTCTACCCACTCGAGCCGCGCGACGCACCATTCCACGACCTCGGTGTGAACGTGCGCGTTCTCTGGCCAGGCGAGGCGAACGCTCTCTACCACGCCGAAGACGCGCAAGAGGGATTCCTCGTGCTCGCGGGGGAGGGTCTGCTCGTTGTCGAGGAGCAGGAGCGTCCACTGCGCCGCTGGGATTACTTTCACTGCCCTCCGGGGACGCGTCATGTCCTTGTCGGCGCCGGCAAGGGGCCGTGCGTCGTGCTCATGCTCGGCGCGCGGCACACGGCTGAGTCGCTGGTTTACCCGGTCAGTGACCTCGCCGCGCAGCATGGCGCTTCGGTCGTCACCGAGACGGACGACCCCGACGAGGCGTACGCCGATTGGCCGCAAGGCTTCGAGCCAATCGATCTGCCGTGGCCGGTGTGACCGTTCGGCTAGCTGTTTGCGCCACGCTCGCCGGCGCGCTCCTCGCTGCGGGAGCGGCTACGGCTGCCGCGCCGCCTTCCGAGGTCTCGGTCTGCGGTCGACCGTTGGATCCCAGCGCGCGCACCATCTGGCTTCACGCCGGCGACGGTCAAAGGCTGTACGCGATTGACGGCGGCGCAGGCATGGTTGGAGTCGTGCTCGTGCCGGAGTCGCCGCCAGGCGACGTCTGTGACTGGCTTCCCTTCTTCCGGTCGCTCGAGCGGTCGCATCTACGGGTGCTCGCCGTGGATTACCGCGGTACCGGGCAGTCGTTCCTCGCCTCGGGTGTTGACCAGTTCGCCTACGGCCGCGACCTCGCCGCAGCGGTCGCGCACCTACGCTCCAATGGCGCGCGGCGCGTCGTGCTGGTTGGGGCGTCGCTCGGCGGCGCTGCGGCGATGACGTACGGGCCGAAGCTCGACGTCGACGCCGTCGTCAGCCTCTCGGGCGAGGCATCGTTGCCTGAATACCACCTCGACGCGATCCGGTCAGTGCCGCGACTTCGTGTGCCGCTGCTGATCGTAGGCACTCGTCACGACTCCTACCTCTCTGTCACGGCGGCGCGGAATCTGCTTCGCCGAGCGGGATCCAAAAACAAGCGGCTGCTGCTCTTTCCCGGAGACCGCCACGGTTGGGACATCGTCCAGGGCGCTCCATACGCAGCCCAGGCGAAAACCGCAATCACCGATTGGATCAGCAACTTTCGCTAGACCCGCCCACACGGCGGCGAACTAACGGAGAGCGACGGGGCTAGGCCTCATTCCCGCCACCGCCTAGCGTTACCCTCGAATGGGCCATAGCGGAAGCGGCGCATCGTGCAGCCTCCGTGCGGCGGCACCCGCCGCGGCCCACGCTTCCGAGGATGCAGTCGAAGGCTCGACGAGGCGGCCAAGCGCGGCGCCCGGCAGGGCGGCGAGCGCCAGCGCATGCGGCTTCCGCCACAAAATCTCCGGAGTCGGGATCGGCGCGGCCGCCATCGCGTCGCCCTCGACGTCGATGCGTGTCTGATCAGCGTCGATCTTCAAGAAGATGTCTCCCACGCGCAGGGTTACGCGCTCGTCATGGGCGACGACGACCTCGACCGCCAAAGACATGCCGCGAGGGTATGCGACCGTGGCCGCACCTCGCGGGCGAGCATCCTTCACGCGCAAGGGAACGCTAATCGAGATGCTCGGCTGCGCCAGCGTTGCAAAATCACGCCTGAGCCCGTGAAGCGGAGGCTAGTTGTCGCCGCCGCTTCGAGCGTTCCAGATAATCTCCCACAGGTGGCCATCCGGGTCGCGGAAATAGCCTGAGTAGATCTTCCAGGCCCGATCGTGAGGCTCCTCGGTCAGCGTTGCGCCAGCGGCGATGGCCTGCTCGAGCAACGCGTCCACGTCAGCTCTCTGTGGAACGATGTGACCGATGCTGAACTCCCCGGGCTTCGGCGGTCCGAACGGAATGTTCCCGTCCCTCGCCAACTCCGACCGAGGGTAGAGAGCCAGCACCAAACCACCAGCCATGTGGAACATCACAACGTCGCCGGCGGGCGTGACCTCGTCACCTTCGTAATCGGTGCCGGTGACGCCAGACGTAGCAAGCCCGAGACCCTCACGGTAGAACCGAAGGGCCCGGTCGAGGTCGCCAACAGCCAAGGTGATCACGTCGATCCGAGCCTCCACTAGACTCCTTCGTCGATAGCTGGACCATTCTGCCCTGCTGCACGCGGTCGGTGGAGCGGCCGGGTGAAAGGGCGCCCGGCTAGGCCAGTGTTGCCGAGTGCCTACCTGAGACTGGTCGAGACTTGGGCCAGTGGGCGCGAGCGATGTCCCAGGCGCCGGTCCGTCTCGCAGTTGCCGAGTCCACTCACCGGTTCGATGTGACGACATCTTGGGAAGGCCCTCCAAGTGGGTTTCTTCGAGGGGTTTGAGCTTGGGTTCGTTGATCTCCGGGAGGCAACGCTGCGCGTGCGGTACGGCGGCGAAGGGCCACCACTCGTTTTGTTGCATGGTCATCCCCGGACGCATGCGACCTGGCACCTGGTCGCCGGCCAACTCGCGCCGCACTTCAGCGTCGTCTGTCCAGACCTCCGCGGGTATGGCCAGTCGACACTGCCACCTACCCGGCCCGACCACTCACAGTCGTCGAAGCGCGCGATGGCCGCGGACGTGGTCGAGCTGATGCGCCGCCTCGGACACCAGCGGTTCGGAGTCGCCGGCCACGACCGTGGCTCCGCCGTCGCGTACCGGTTGGCCCTCGACCATCCCGAGACGGTGATGAAGCTCGCGGTGCTCGACTGCATCCCGATCGGGGAGCACCTCGCACGGGCTAACGCACGCTTCGCACTCGCCTGGTGGCACTGGTTCTTCTTCGGCCAGACGGAGAAACCGGCCGAGCGGTTCATCAATGCTGACCCCGAAGCGTGGTACGCGAACACGCCGGAGCACATGGGGCCCGACGCGTACGACGACCTATGGCAGGCACTGCGGAACCCGAACGTCGTGCACGGCATGGTCGAGGACTACCGGGCGGGCGTGACCGTCGACCGCGAGGCGGACGACGCAGACCGCGCCGACGGCCGCCGGATCAAATGCCCTGTCCTCGTCGGGTGGTCCACGCGCGACGACATGGAGGAGCTATACGGCGACGTCGTCGCCATCTGGCGCGCATGGGCAGACGACGTGCGCGGCATCGCCATCGACTCCGGCCATCACGTTGCCGAGGAGGCGCCGGACGAACTCACCGCCGCGCTCCTCGACTTCTTCTAGATCGAGTCCCTCAGGCGCGAAGACGCATGACTGCGCCAGCGTCAGTCAGTGCCTACCTGAGACTGGTCGAGACTTTGGCCTGCTGCGGCTCGGGGTCAAATGTTGCCGGCATCGGCGGAGACCGCTCCTTTTTCTTTGAGCCATCCGATGACGTTTTCCTGGCGTGTGCCAAGGCCGCTGGCCGTGTCCAGCGGGGTGCCGTGGGCGTAGTCGGGTTCCCAGTTGAGGTCGGCGCCGGCGGCGAGGAGGCGTTCGGCAGCTCGGCGCTGCCCGGCCGAACAGGCGTGCCAGAACGCTTGGGAAACCTCGTCCGTCGTCGGGTTCGCCGCCTCGAGCAGTTCTTCAAGGCGGTCGAGCATGCCGAGCGCGCCCGCGTGCCACAGCTTGTCGACCCGGGCGCCGCGGGCGACCAGGAGCCGGGCGACGTGCCAGCAGCGCGTATCCGACCGCATTGTCGAGCGGCGTGCCGATCGACCCGTCAGGAACCTCTAGGTCGGCGCCGCCGTCGATGAGCACCGCGGCGACGTCCACGTCGTCGCTGCTGGCAGCCCAGTGCAGCGGTGTCTCGGA
The DNA here is from genome assembly GCA_963840365.1 of uncultured Thermoleophilia bacterium. Taxonomy (GTDB): domain Bacteria; phylum Actinomycetota; class Thermoleophilia; order Gaiellales; family Gaiellaceae; genus PALSA-600. The sequence continues at coordinate 301,578 of CAWIYQ010000003.1, forward strand.
ACCTGGCTCCGGGTCGCGGAAGTTGGGGTCAGCGCCGGCCGCGAGGAGAAGCGAAGCGGTCTGTGGGCCGTTTGGGAAGTAACCGGGCCAGTCGGCCACCACGTGCAGCGCCGTGCGGGTCTTGAACCGGCCACCCAGCGGACCCTTGGCGAGCTCCGGCGTGTTCGGCGAGGATCCGTCGGACCGCATCGGTATCGCCGGAGTGGATCGCCGCCACGAGGGCAGCCGCCGTCTCGTCACCGGCGGTCATAGCTGCTGAGCAATGCACACGGCCGTCACCAACCCTGAGAGTCTAAGGTCCGGGCGGCCACGTCCCACCGGTGAGGCGGGATAACGGTGATCTGGGCGAGCATGCTTCTCCCTGAGCCGCACAGACGGCTCAGTTGAGGGAAAACAGCTGGTGAGACTGATCCAAAGTATGTGCGCACGCTTGCGCGCGTGGGTAGGTGGAGCGATAACGGAGCAATGGACGTTAGGATGTTTGTATGGCTGATGACCGCTGCGAGTTGCTCTGCCTCGATCTCCCGAAAGCCGAGGTACTGCGTGCTTCGCGGCCGGCGGCGCGGGAGGCGCGCGCGCTTGCGGCCGAGTTCGGGGCGTTGGGGGATGCGACGCGTCTGACGGTGGCGCTCGCGCTGTGGGACGGCGGTGAGTTGTGCGTGTGCGATCTCGCCTGGATCGTCGAGCGTGCCGAGAACCTCGTTTCGCATCATGTGCGCGCCCTTCGTGCTGCCGGTCTGGCCGACTACCGCCGGGAGGGGAAAATGGCGCTCTACTCGCTCACCGAGCGAGGGCGGGCGCTGCTTGAGGTAGTCGTGGGGCGGGCGGTGCGGGTGTGACGAGCATCGAGCTGCAGCGGCGGTTGCCTGTGATGCCGCCGCGGGAGCGAGTCGCGCTCGAGCGACGGGCACGGCTGCTCGCATGGGGCGGAAACGCCTGGCATGTGGTCGAGTTCGCTGTCGCGATCGTCGCCGGCGTCGTCGCGGCCAGTCCGGCGCTGATCGGCTTCTCGCTCGACTCGTTGATCGAACTCGCGGCCGGGTTCGTGATCATCTGGCTGTACCGACTTCGCACCGGCCACGCGGACGAGCGTCGCGCCCAGCAACTCGTCGCGGGGACCTACTTCCTGTTGGTCGTATTCATCCTGGTCGAGTCGACGTACACGCTCGCCGGTGGTCATCACCCGGAGGCGAGTTGGGTCGGGATCGGCCTGGCCGCGTTCACTGCGCCGACGATGCCGCTCCTTGCACGCGCCAAGCGTCGCGTCGGCCACAGGCTTGGTTCATCCGCGACCGTTTCGGAGGCCGCGCAAAATCAGATCTGCGCCTACCTCTCGATCGCGCTGCTTGCCGGGCTGCTCGCGAACGCGCTCGCGGGCTGGTGGTGGGCCGACCCGGCCGCCGCGCTGGTCATCGCCGGAGTCGCAGCACGAGAATGCGTCGAGAGCTGGCGCGGCCGAAGCTGCGGCTGCTGCTGAAGGCGATGCTGGTCGAGATCCTCTACTTCGACGGCTGCCCGAACTACCTTGGCGCACGCGAACTCGTCGAACGCCTGGCTGCTGAGATCGGTGCGGATCCCGAGATCCGGATGGTCGAGGTGCCAGACGTGGAGACAGCCGAGCGGCTTCGCTTTCTCGGTTTGCCCACGATTCGCGTCGACGGCCGCGATATCGAGCCAGGCGCCGACGAGCGCGACCAGTTCATGCTCGCCTGCCGCGTCTACAGGCCCGCCTCAGGCTTCAGCGGAGAGCCGGACGAGCGCTGGCTGCGCCGCGCGCTTGCCGGCTAACGCTGCGATTTCTGTTGGTGTGCAGCGCGTAGGGGCTAGTCTCGCCATGTCCTTTGAGGTCTTAGACGTATAGATTCCGAAACCCCGTTGATCGTGAACACGACGCTGCTCGGCGAAGCGTGGACCGGTGCAGAGCTCGCGATGCTGGTCGTCGACGACGATGGGCATTACATCGCGACGAACGAGAGCGTGTGTCAGCTGACGGGCTATAGCCACGGCGAGCTCACCGCGTTGCGGGCCGGACGCGACCTCGCCGGCGACGAACCCTCGTCACGCATCTATGCCGATCTCGGACGTGGGCGCAACATGGAAGGAAAGAAGCTGGTGCGGCGCAAGGACGGTGGCACCGTGCGCTGCCGCTACCGGGGTGTGCGCACAACTGTTGCGCGTTTGCCCTACTTCATTTTGCTGCTCTGGCCCGAGACGGCATCCGTCTAGGTACTGCCGCGCCTAGGGTTCGCGAGACGAAGCGAGTTGCACGACCAGGTGGAGTTCGGTCTCGCCGAGTCTGGGCTCGATCGAACGCACGACCCCTGCCCTCTTGCCGATCGTGATTTCTTCGCCGACCTCGAGGGCGCAGTCGCGTGTTATGTGGCCTGTGGCGATCACGTCACGATCGCGGCGCAATTCGTAGCGATAGGCGACGCCCACTACGGCTGAGTCGCATTCGAGTCGGCGCCGGCGTCGTGGAGTTCGAGCAGCGCTTGCGTGATGGTCGGTGGCGAGGGTGGGCAGCCGGGTATGCGCAGGTCGACCGGTAGCAGCGCTTCGACGGGGCCGACGACTTCAGTGTCGCTGGCGAGGACGCCGCGTGCGAGTGCGCAGTCGCCGAGCGCGACGACGCGGCGGGGTTCGGGCATGGCGTGGTAGGCGGCGAGCAGCGGCTTCGCGCATGCGCGTGGTGACGGTTCCGGTGACGAGCAGGACGTCGGCGTGGCGTGGTGAGGCGACGATGCCGAAGCCGTAGCGTTGGACGTCCTCGTACGGGCTTGCGGCGAGAGTCAGCTCGTGCTCGCAGCCGTTGCACGAGCCGGCGTCGACGTGGCGCAGGGCGAGGCTGCGGCCGCGCGTCGGCGCGGGCAGCGCGAGTTGGTGGCGGATGCGCTGGAGGTTGCGGAGGAGTGTCAGCATCAGCGGTCGGCGCAGGCGTAGCAGAGCTCGAAGCTCTTGTTGATCAGAGGGAAGTCGGGGAGCAGGTTGCCCGCTGCGGCGTGGGCGACGATCGGCCAGTTGGCGTAGGAGCCCGTGCGGAGGTGCAGGCGATCGATGCGGCCTGCGGTTTGTTCAACGGCGCAGGAGGTGGCGCCGCGCGGGCTCTCGATCAGGCTGAGGCCGATCGGCTGTACGTGGTCGCACGGCTCCGCGGCGGTGGGTTCGATCTGTCGGTGGAGCAGAGTGTCGAGCAGGTCGAAGGTCTGCAGGAGCTCGACGGCGCGCTGTTCGAGCCGCGCCTGCACGTCACCCGCGACCCGTCGCGGCGCGACCGGCGCCAGCCCGTTGTAGGCGAGGCCGTCGGCGTGCGTGCGCGCGTCGACGGCCAGACCGCTTGCCCGCGCCGCCGGTCCGACGGCGCCGAGGGCGTGCGCGTCGTCGGCGTTGACTATGCCGATGTCTGGGAGACGGTCTTGGAATGATGCGTTGAAGAGCAGTTCTCGCCAGCCGCTTTTCGAATCGGATGCGATCGCCGCTAGTTCGTCGCGCGCAGCCGCGACGGTAGGGTTGTTGAGGGCGAGCCGGTTGCCGCCGATCTGGACGGAGTCGAACAGGAACCGGTGACCGGTGAGTCGTTCGTTGAGTTGTCGCGCGCGTTCGGTGAGTGCGGCGAAGAAGGTGTTGCCGGCGGCGAGGCCGGCGCCTGCGCAGAGGGCTGCGATGTCGTTGAGGTGGCTCCAGGTTCGTTCGAGCTCGAGCAGGACCGTGCGGACACGAGCGAGCTCGCTGCTCGCTTGCAGGCCGAGGATCTGTTCGCAGGCGTGCGCGTAGGCGACGGAGTTCGAGACGGCGCAGGCGGCGCAGGCGCGCTGCGCGTACGCGCGTCCCTCCTCGAGCGTTCGTCCTTCGGCTGCGCGCTCGAGGCCGCGGTGTTTGTAGAAGAGCCGCGCGTCGACGTGCAGGATCCGGTCGCCGACGACGTGGAAGCGGAAGTGTCCCGATTCGATCACGCCGGCGTGGATCGGCCCGACCGCGATCTGATAGGCGTCGTCGCCGTGCACCGGCACGGTCCAGTGGCGAAGGTCGAGGTCGTGTTCGACGAGCGGTCTAAGAGGCTCGTGACCGTCGAAGCTCACGCCGTACAGGTCGGCCGCCTCGCGCTCGTCCCATCCTGCGGCGGCGGTGAGGTCGACGATCGTCGGGACTCGCCCGTCTTCCACCGCTACGGTGTCGAGCCGGAGCGCACCGTCCGGCGTGACGAGCATGGCGCGTACGTTTCCGCCCGTCGCGTAGAGGCCGGCGAAGCGGTGACCCTCGTCGAGGGCGGCGGCGATGCGGCTGCGGTAGGTCATCGGATCCCCTGGACGAGCGCGCGCGCGATCGCGCTGCCCGGCAGCCACAGCGCCGCAGCGGTGAGGCCGAGCAGGCAGGGAACCGCCACGCTCGTCAGCAGGACGACGCCGCGCAGTCCCGGCGCCGAGCGGTCACGTGCGGACGCCTTGCCCGCGGTCGTCTCGATCAGCGCGTGCGCGAGCCCGAGGAAGCCGAGCGTGAGCAGGACCGCGGCGGCGGAGGATGTCCAGGGCCGTCCGGCTGAGAAGCCGCCTGCGACGATCAGGATTTCGCTCACGAAGAGCGGCGAGGGGGGAAGGCCGGCGAGCACACCGAGGGAGAGCCCGAGCACGGCGCCTAGCGAGGGCCGGGTGCGCCCGATGCCACGGGCCGGGTGGCCGGCCGCGCGCGGCTCGTGAGCGAGCAGCGGCGTCGCCGCGTAGAAACCGAGCGCCTTCGCCAGCGCGTGCCCCGCAATATGTACGGCCACACCGGCGAGCGCGAGCGGCGTGCCGAAGCCGATGCCGAGCGCGATCACGCCCATGTGCTCGAGGCTCGAGTAGGCGAGCAGCCGCTTCCAGGGCATCGGCTGCCAGAGGAACGGCACCGCGATCGCGAGCGAGAGGAGGCCGAAACCGACGAGCACGGAGCGGGCGGTGGAGGCGCCGATCACCGGGCTGAGCGCCTGGCTCGAGCGCCAGGCAACGAGCAGCACCGCCGGCAGAAGCGCCGCCGAGAGCAGCGCCGAGACCGGCGCGGGCGCCTCCGAGTGAGCGTCGGGAAGCCAGTTGTGCACCGGCGCCCAGCCGATCTTGGCGGCCAGTCCGGCGAGGAGCAACAGGTAGGCGATCAGTGCGGCGCCGTGCCCGGTGCGGACGTGGGCGAGCTCTCGCCAGGAGAGCGCATCGAGGCCGCCGTGTGCCGCCCCCGCCGCGAGGGTGACGATTCCAAGCAGCGCGACGCCCAGGCCGAGCGAGGTGAGGATCAGGTACTTCCAGGCGGCCTCGAGCGCGCGCGGCTTGCCACCGAACCCGACGAGCAGCGCCGAGACGGCGGTTGTCGCTTCGACCAACAGCCAAGCGGCGCCGAGGTTGCCGACGAGCGGGACCGCGGCCAGGATCGCCCAGAAATCGAAGAGCAGAAAATAGAACGTGCGCGGCCGCCGCTCGGGCGGCACGAGGCCGCTCGCCGACGGGATCGCCAGATAGGCGGGTGAGACGAGCACAGCGGTTACGCCGACAACGCCAATCACCCCGACGAGCAGTCCCGCCGCTGCGTCGACGACAACCCACTTCTCAACGAGCGCGCTGGCCGGTGCGGCGAGCGCGACGGCCGAGAGCGCGACGGCCGCGGCAGCCGAGACGAGCGCTCCCGCCATGGCAACGCCATTGAGCGTCCGACGCGGTGCGCAGACGATCGCGAGGCCGCTGAGCATCGGTGTCGCGACGACTGCGAGGGCGAGGACTTCGCGGCTAGTCACGCAGACTCCGCAATGCCGCCGTATCGCCTGCGCCGAACTCGGCGAAGATCCGCTCGTGGAACACGGCGGCGACGAGTGCGACCAGCGTCAGGTCGAAGGCGACGCCGAGCTCGATCATCGTCGAGGAGCCGTTTGGCAGCTCGAGCGCCGCCAGCGCGAGCCCGTTCTCGCACAACACGATCGCGAGCACGGCGAACAGGGTTGCACGGCGGGTCGCTGCAGCCGTTACGCCGAACGCGATCAGCGCCAGCACTCCCCGCTCGGCGGCGCGCGAGTCGAGCCCGATCGCCGGCACAAGCCAGGTCAGCGCGAGCGCGAACCCGACCGCGAGGCCGCCGCGTGCGAATGGAGCGGTGCCGGCCCGCACCGGGCGCGGCTCACGCGTGCGCGAAACAACCAACAAGAGCAGCGTTCCGAGCGCAACCGCGCGGATCGCCAACACAACCGCCGAGGTCGGGTCGCCCGTACCGCCACGCACAGCATCGACGGCGAGCACGAGCGCCTGCACGGTAACGAGCCCTACGGCGACCGAGCGGCGCCGCACCACGACGACTGCGAGCCCGAGCGCGACGAGCAGCCAGATCAGCGCCCCGCTCACGTGAGTTGCACCAGCCATGAGGCAACGCCGAGCAACGCGGCGATCCCGCCGAGGGCGAGCAGCCGCGGCGCAAGCAGAATCCGCATCTTCGCGCTCAGCGTCTCCGTGAGCGCGAGCCCAGCGCAGAGAACGACGAGCGCGACCGGAAGGACGCCGAGTTGCTCCCAGGCGTTGCGGGCGTGGGGCAGGAAGACCTGCGCCGCAAGAACGAGCACGAGCCAGTGCCGCACGGCCGCCGACCACTGGAGGTAGGCAAGGTCGCGACCGGCGTACTCGAGCAGCGGCCCCTCGTGGATCATCGTCAGCTCGAGATGCGTGTCGGGGTTGTCGATCGGCTGGCGCCCTGTCTCGGCGACAAGAACGAGCGCAAAGGCGACCGCGGCAAGGCCAAGCGCAGGGTTCGACCAGACGGCACCGCCTGCCGTGCCGGCGATCATTCCGCTCAGGCTCGTGGTGCCGGCGACGAGCGCGCCTACCGCGAGCACGAGCACCAGCGTCGCCTCGGTCGCGACCGTGATCGTCAGATCGCGACTCGCGCCCATCAGCGAGAACCCGTTCGCAACATCCCACGCGGCAGCGGCCACCGCAAAGCGCGCGAGCGCGAAGAGCGCAGCGAGCACGAGCATGTCGCGGCCGACGCCGAGCCCCGGCGCGCGCCCAGCAACCGGCACGAGGAACACGGCGGCGGCAAGGCTCGCCGCCACAACCGTCGGCGCGAAGCGATAGACGACGCCCGAGCCTGCCGGGTCGACGGCGCTCTTGCCCCACAGGCGGCGCAGCTCGCGGTAGGGCTGCAGCGGCGACGGCCCGCGCCGACCCTGCAACCGCGCCTTCCACTGCTGCACGAGCCCGGGAAGCAGCGGCGCGAGCACTAGGCCGCCGCCGAGTTCGGCCACGATCGATGCCGCAGCGACGCCACTCACCCGATCAGCCCCGCCTTCGCCGCCGCAAGGAGCACGAGCACGAGCGCGATCAGGTAGCCGACATAGGTACCGAGACGGCCCGTCTGCAGCCGCCGGGCATGCCGCGCCGCGACCAGCATCGCACGGACGGCGGGCGCGTACAGCCGCTCATCGATCAGATGTGGCACCCGGCCGCTGTAGGAAACGTCCTGGACGACGCCGCCCGCCGCGCGCACCGCGATCTCTCGCTGCGGACGCAGCACGACCTCGAGCACGAGTCGCAGCGGCTTCGTGAAGCCCGCGCTCGTCCACGCGAGCTGGGGTTCAACGAGCTGCCCGCACACCCACGTCGGCGCCGACGCGGCAACCCGTCTTCCGCGCAGCGCAAAGAGCGCCGGCACCAGCAGGCCGAGCACAAGCGCGATGCCGACCGTCGGCAACGACCCCGTTCCCGGCAGGCGCAGAGCGAGCGAGGTGGGAGCGGACACCGGCCACGGCGCCAGCCGTGCAAGCGAGGCAACCAGCAGGCCCGGCACGACGCCGAGAACGACACACGCGCCGGCGAGCGCGACAACCGCCGCGCGCATCGGCACGGGCGCCTCGTGTGCGTCCGCGACCGACGCGCGCCGTGGCGGGCCGAGCAGGACGAGTCCGACCACCTTCACGAAGCAGAACACGGCGAGCGCCGCGGTGGCGGCGAGCGCGGCGAGCGCGAGCGCGGCCGCCAATCCGTCGCCGAGGCCACCGTAGGCGGGCACATGCACGAGCGCCTGCAAGGTCAACCACTCGGAGGCGAAGCCGTTGAGCGGCGGCACGCCGGCGATTGCAAGCGAACCGACGAGAAACGCTCCACCCGTCCACGGCATCCGCCGCAGCAGCCCGCCCAACCGGTCGATCTCGAGCGAGCCGACCGCACGCTCGAACGCGCCAGCGCCGAGGAACAACAGCGACTTGAACACTGCGTGATTGAGGGTGTGCAGCAACGCGGCCGCGAGCGCGAACGCTGCCCACGTGTCCGACGCGCGCGCACGGAGCAGCAGGCACGCTCCGAGGCCGAGCACGATGATGCCGACGTTCTCGATCGAGTGGAACGCAAGCAGCCGCTTGAGGTCGTGCTGGAACAATGCGTACACCACGCCGCCAACAGCCGAGAGGGACCCGACCGCGAGCACGAGCACGCCGAACCACAGCGGGAGCACACCGAGCCAGTCCACGAGCACGCGTACGAGGCCGTAGATCGCGACCTTGATCATCACGCCGCTCATCAACGCCGACACAGGAGCGGGCGCGATCGGATGCGCGCGCGGCAGCCAGCTGTGCAAAGGCATCACCCCGGCCTTCGTCCCCATGCCGACGAGTGCCGCCAGCGCGATCGCAACCTGGAGGCCGGAGCCGCGGGCGACAACGTGCGCGCCATCGAGCAGGCCTGCGTGCGCAGCGAGCAGCACCGCGATCCAGGTACCCGCGCCGGCGAGATGCGTCGCAGCGATGTAAAGGAAGACCGTCCGTCGCGCGGTCTCGTCCGAATCGGCCGACGAGGATCAACGCCGCCGGGAGCAACGTCATCAGTTCCCAGCCTGCGAGGAACGTCAACGGGTCACGTGCGCACAGCACCTCGGCCAGCGTCAGCACGAACACGCCCGTCAGGGAGGCAATGATTCTGCCGCGGCGCCCCGGCTCGAGGTAGCGCGACGCGAACGCTAGGGTCGGCGCAGCGACCAGCCCGACCGTAGCGAGGAAGAACGCCGATAGGCCATCGACACCGAAGCGGGGCGTGAAGCCGTTTGTGAATGCGGAGCCGAAAGTCGCTTCCGAGGCCAGCGCCCAGAACCCGACGGCGGCGAGGAGTGCGGCGCCGACGGACTGAACGGCGAGTCCCGCGCGGAAGGCTCGAGCGTTAGCGCAGGCCGCGCTGCCGAGGCCGAGCAGCGCCACGGCGGCAAACAGAAACGCTGCAGTCACTCCGACTCGAGCTGGTGCAGGATCGACTGCTCCGTCGCGAGCCTGCGAGTGATGATCGAGCGCCCCGCAGCAAGCAGGTCGAACACCGCCTCATCCTCGACGCGGTAGTAGACGCTGTTCCCGTCGCGTCGCGACGCTACCAGCCCGATCCGCCGCAACGCCGCCAGATGCTGGGACGTGCCGCCCGAGTCCAGCTCGAGCTCCGCTTGCAGCGTCCCCACCGACAACTCACCCTCGCGCAGCAACTCGAGGATCCGCACCCGCGCGGGATGGCCCAGCACCCGAAACAGGTTCGCTTTAACCTCGTGCACAGCACCAGCCTGGAACGGCATCTCGCAATCTTACAACTTCCGAAGACAGTAAGAACCTGATAGGCTCGAGCCGTCTATGCCGTCGTCGCCGGCGAATGGAAGCACGTCGGCGCCGTAGCCAACCCAAGTGCTCCTGACGACGAGCCGTTCTCGCTTCCCGATGGCCACGTCTCCGTCGACGGGGCTATCTACGCCGTGGTCGATGGAGAATGGAAACACGTTGGCGCCGCAGGCAGGCGAGACGGCGACGCAAGCCATTCATCGCAGGAGCACGCATGAGTCACGATCCTTACGCCAACCTCCCCCACGCAGCCGCGTTCGCGCTCACCAGCACCGACCTACAAGAAGGCGAGAAACTCGCGATGCCACAGGTAAGCGGCATCTTCGGCGCCAGCGGACAAGATCGCTCCCCTCAACTTGCGTGGACCGGTTTTCCGCCCGAGACGCGGAGCTTCGCCCTCACCATGTTCGACCCCGACGCGCCTACGGTCAGCGGCTTCTGGCACTGGGCCGTCCTCAACATCCCAACTACGGTCACCCAACTACCAAGCGACGCCGGCAACGCATCAGGCTCGGCACTCCCGCAAGGCGTCATCCAACTCCCCAACGACGCCCGACTCGTGCGCTACGTCGGCGCCGCGCCACCCGAGGGTGACGGCAAACACCGATACATCTTCGCCGCCCATGCCCTCAACGCCGAAAAGCTCGACATCGACGCGCAGGCCACACCTGCCTTTCTGATGTTCAACCTCCTCGACAAGACACTGGCGCGCGCGTTTCTCACGGGCTGGTACGAGAGGTAAGTCTCCAGGATTGCCGCTCTCTCCGTGCTGTAGCCGCCGCCGAGAAACAAGCCCACGTGGTGGCTGACGCAACGCACGCCGCTACGGCTGCCGGCGACAGCTGCCCCGGAGGTGGCCAGTTCGCCCCCGAGGATGCGAGACTCGAGATAGCCGGAAGTTGGACGGGACTCTGCCCCGTCTGCGGACGGCGGCTCGAACTCGGATACGCAGGAACGCTTCCCGAACATCAGGCAAACCCGGGCGGGCACTCGCATGCTCGATGACGAGCAAGCCTCCCGGCTCATGCCCTGGCGGGCATTCAATCCAAAGGGCGATGCTCGAGTGCGCTTACGTCAGAGTTCCGAGTTCGGCGTATACGACGTTCACAACTCGCGTGGCAAGAATGGCAAGGATCAGCGTTCGTTCGCGTTCGCTCAGACGTTCGCTCGCCGGCAGGTCCGCTCAACCAAGCGTCCTGAGCGAACGCCAGCGAACTGACGCGAACGGCTGCACCATCTCGACAAGCTGGGGTCACTGGTTCGAGCCGAGTACCGCCCATTTCTGTTGTCGATACGACAACGCGCTCTAATAAGAATCCGCCGCCGATTCGCTCAGCGATGGGACTCCCGGCGGGGCTCAGAACGACGCCTGGTCGTGAGTGAGGCGATGTGTTCGAGAATGGTGTCCAGTGCCGCCTCGAGTGGGGCGACGTCACGGTGGACCTGTGAAAGGACTAACCCGCCTTGGATGGTGGCTAACAGAGCCGTGGCCAGGCGGTCGGGATCGGCGCTCCGACGCAGGTCACCGCGCTTATACATGGCCTGCAACCCATCTCGAATCGCGCCTTCCCACCGGTCAAATCCGTCGACGAGATCCTGGCGACACTCTGGGTGTGCCTCGAACAGCTCTCCGGCGAGGCTTCCCAGGGGGCAGCCACCTTGGCATTGGATTTGCCGTCGGCCTTCAACCAAGAGATCACGCCATGCCCGGAGGGCCTCCAAACTGTCCAGGCTTGCGAGATGAGGTTGTTGGCTTTCGAGGATCGCCTGGGTCTGATGTGCGATCACGGCCCCTACCAGCCCCTGCTTGTCACCGAAGTAGTGGTAGAGCTGCGAGGCGCTTACTCGGGCGCCGTTCTGAACGTCCTCCCAGCTCGTGCCTGCCACGCCGCCCGAATACATCAGCGCCGCCGCGGCTTCGACGATCCGTTCGCGGGTGGCTAGCCCCTTGGCTGTGAACGTTCGCTGATCGGAGCTCTCTGCATCGCTACCAGTCACCGACATCGCACACCTGTCCTAATACAAAAATTGGAGTTGACACTTCACTACAGTATGACATACTGGAGTGAACGCTTCAAAATATTAGGAGACTCGAACTGCCAATGAATACGCTCCCAGGAAAGACGGTACTGATCACGGGCGCCAACTCCGGGATCGGCAAGGAGGTGGCCCGGCAACTGGCATTACGCCCTGAGATGGCGCGGATCTACCTGGCGTGCCGGAACCGAGAGCGGGCGACAACGGCAAAGGCCGAACTCGAAGCCGCGACCGGCCGGAACATCTTCGACATCGTTGTCATGGACGTCGCCGATCTGGGTTCGGTGCGCGCTGGCCTGGCGGCCATCGACGGATCCCTCGACGCGCTGGTCATGAACGCCGGCGTCATTGGCCCGAAGACGATGGACTTGACCGCTGACGGGGTCACCACCGTGTTCGCGACGAACGTCCTTGGCCACGTCGTCCTCCTCGAAGGGCTCCTGGCCGATGACCGGCTTGGCGAGGTTGCGGTCCTCGCCGGAAGTGAAGCAGTCCGCGGAGTTCCGAAGTTGCGGATGAAAGGGCCATCCTTCGTCTCAACCTCAGCCGACGAGCTCGCCACCGTCATCGACGGCAGCTACTTCGCCAGCAGAAAGCCTGACTTCAACCTAGCTTTCGGGCAGGCCAAGTACATTGGCGCCCTCTGGATGGCCTACCTGGCCCGCCAACACCCCGACCGCCGATTCATCACCGTGAGCCCCGGGAACACCACCGGCACCCAAGCACCCAACGACCTTCCCCTACCGATGCGGGTAGCCGCCAAGTACGTCATGCCCGCCCTGGGTCTCGCCCACAAACTCGACGTGGGAGCGAAGCGGCTCGTCGACGGCGTCACCGACCCGACCCTGTCGAGCGGCGTGTTCTACGCCAGCGCGGCCAACAAGCTCACCGGTCCCTTGGTCAACCAAGCGGACCTTTTGCCCGATCTGGCCAACCCCTCGTTTCAGGACAACGCCAACGAGGCCATCCACCGCTTCATCAGCTAAATAGCAGCGTCCTACCGGGAGATCGCGACGTGTGGCTTTGAAAGGCATGCTGGACCGCGAATCCGCGACCTAGTAAAATGAGCGAGGAGGTAGGACGTTTGCGTGGGTTCTACTTTCGTCCTGAAGCCCTCTCGAGGAGTCGCACGAACTCCGCGGAAGCGGCCCTCAGCATCGGCGGGGCGATTGCCTTCCTTTACGGCACGGCGATATCGTCGCCGCTTGCCGATGGTTGACCGCGACCTCCTCGATCGCCGGCTTGTCGCGGTCATGTTCACCGACATGGTCGGGTATACCGCGCTGATCCAGGCCGACGAGCGCTCGGCGGTCGCGAAGCGCAACCGCTACTGGGACACTCTCGAGCGGCACCACGACGGCTTCGGCGGAACGATCGTGCAGCGGCTCGGAGACGGCAGCATGAGCATGTTCCCCAGCTCGTTGTCTGCGGTCCACGCCGCGGTTGCGATTCAGCAGGAGTTGGCGCAGGAGGACGTTCCGGTGCGGGTGGGCGTCCACGTCGGCGAGGTCGTCGTCGAGCCGGAGCGGCTCACGGGGGAAGCAGTGAACATCGCGTCCCGGATCGAGTCGTTTGCCGTGCCTGGCGGCGTCATGGTCTCGGACTCCGCCTACGACCAGTTCAAGAACCGCGGTGAGGTCAGCGTCGTCTCGCTTGGCCGATTCAGGCTCAAGAACGTCGGCCGCCCGTACGAGCTCTACGCCGTGTCGGCCGACGGTTTGGTCGTGCCGGACCCGCGGACGCTGGCAGGCAAGGGAGAGACGTTCGCAAGCCTGCCGAGCACGCTGCCGGAGTCGACGGTGAATGTCGTCGGCAGGGCCGCCGACCTTGCCAACCTCGTCGAGCTTACGGGGCAGCATCGGGTCGTCACGATCACGGGCCCTGGTGGTGTCGGGAAGACGCGCGTGCTCGTTGAGCTCGGCTGGCTGCTCGCGCCGGATTTTCTGGACGGTGTCGCGTTCGTGGCGCTGGCGGACGTCACCGAGCCCGCGCAGTTCATCCCGAGCCTCGCCGAGGCGCTCGACGTCAAGGAAGGCGAGGGGCGCACTCTCGAGGACGGCGTCGCCACCCTCATCGGCACGAAGAAGGCTCTCCTGCTTCTCGACAACTACGAGCAAATCGTGGCGGCTGCTCCCGCGGTGGCGCGACTGATCGACCGTTGCCCCGGGCTCCGCGTCGTCGCGAGCAGCCGGACGCCGCTCCGGATCGGCGCCGAGTGCGAGTACGCGCTCGCACCACTCGCGGTTCCTCCGTCATCTGAGCTCGAATCGACCGACTCGCTCGCCGCGTATCCGAGCGTCGCGTTGTTCGTCGAGCGTGCGACGACTGCGAAGGGGTCGTTCGAGCTGACCGACGAGAACGCTCGGGCCGTTGCAGAAATCTGCCGGCGCCTCGATGGACTTCCGCTGGCCCTCGAGCTTGCGGCAGCGCGACTCCGGCTTCTGACTCCTGAGGCCTTGCGCGACCGGCTCAACAATGCACTCGACGTCCTGACATCCGGTCAGCGCGACCTGCCCGAGCGGCAGCAGACGCTTCGCGCGACTATCGATTGGAGTCACTCGCTCTTGACGGAGGCGGAGCAGCGCCTGTTTCGCCGCCTGGCGGTGTTTGCGAGCGGATGCGCGTTCGCCGATCTCGAAGCCGTCTGCTCGATCGAGGGCGGCCATCTCCTCGACGAGCTCGAGTCACTTGTCGACAAGGCGCTCGTGCAGATCGACGAGCAGGGCGACCGGTTCCGCATGCTGCAGACGATCGCCGAGTACGCCCGCGAGCAGCTCGATGGCTCCGGCGAGACGACGGAGCTCTCGCTGAGGCATGCGCGCAGGTATGCCGAGGTCGCCGGGGCGATTCGCGACGGCACCGAGGGCGCGGACTCGCTCGCCTCAGTCCGGCGCGGCATCGCCGAGGAAGGAAACCTCCAGGCCGCCCTCGACACCCTGCTCGCCGCTGCGACGGGAGGCGACGCGGACGCATGCCGCACCGGCATGCAGGCGTGCGGCGACCTGCTCATGTACTGGCACATCCGTGGGAAGAACCTCACTGCGCGGGAGTACGCCGCCGCGTTCCTCGCGGCCGATGTGGAAGGAGCTCCCACGGCGGCGCGGGCGAGCGCGCTCACCACCGCCGGGCTCGCGTCGTGGGCACTCGGCCAGTTCGAGCGTGCGAACGACGAATGGGCCGACGCGTATCGCATCGCGTCCGAGACCGGCTCCGAACGTCAGCTCTGCGTGACTGCGTGGCTCGGGGCGATCGGCTTGATCGGATTCGATCTCGATCGCGCGTCGAGGTGGGCGAACGAGAGCATCGAGAAGAGCCGCGTGCTCGGTTTCGTCTGGGCAGAGGGGTTCGCTTCGACCGTCGACGGGATCCTCCACACCGTGGCAGGCGACCTCGAGGGGGCGCAGGCGCGGTACACCCACGCGCTCGACCTCCAGAGAAGGCTCGGCGACGACGAGGGTGCCGGCCTCTCGCTCGGCGGCCTCGCCCAGCTGGCGTCGATTCGGGGCGAGCTCGCCGCCGCCGTCGATCTCTACCTGCAGTCGCTCGCCTCGTTCGAGGCGATCGGCGATCGGGCCGAGGAGGCGCGGATTCTCGCCGAGCTCGCCTGGACCCATCTGCAACAGGGCGACTCGCCGAGCGCCCGACAGGCGTTTCTCGACTCGGCGCAGGCCTACATCGACGTGGCAAGCGTCCGGGGGGTCGGGCTCTCGCTGATCGGGCTCGCGGCGACCGATGAGGTGGAGCAGCGGCCCGAGCTGGCCGTGCAGATCGCGGCGGCGGCCGAGGTCTATGTCGCCCAGGAGGGGATCGTCAACGTGTACTCCGACGAGACGCCGGGCCGCGAGTACGTCGAGCGGGCACGGGCGGCGCTCTCGAGCGACGAAGCGTCTCGTGCCGCCGACGTAGGCCGCAGCCTCACGATCCGGGAAGCACTCGATCTCGCTCGAGCAACCGTCGCGGTCTAGGTGGCAGGAGAGCGGCGGCGCGCGATTGCGACGACGCTATGCGTGGGCGGGATGCTGGAGCTCGCGGATGCGGAACGCGAAAACGATGTCCCTGATACCCCGGATCAAGGCGAACGCCGCCGCCCACGCGACAAGCAGAATCGCGCTTCGCCCCCAGTAGCCGGCCGCCCAGAATCCGAGGATGACCTCGATGACGCCGCCGACGAGCTGTAGCCACCAGACCTCGATCTCGTGCCGAGCTGAGATCGACTGGATGATGTCGAATGTCCCCGCGAAGAGCAGGAAGAAACTGAACACGGCAGCGAGCGCCACGAACGTTCCACCGGGGTGGAGGAACGCAACGATGCCGGCTACGAGATAGGCGAGGGCGAGCAGTCCGTTCAGCAGCGCCCACCAACCGTGGGAGAGCAGCATCATGCCGATCTCCATCACGCCGGCCGCGATCGCGACGAACCCGAAAAGCAGCGAAATGGAGTAGACGGACGTGTAGTCGAAGCGGAGCAGAATCAGAGCGACGAGCGTCCAGCCGACGCCTGTGATCAGCAGCACCCACCACGGGGGCAGAACATCCGCCAGCAGTCGCCGCGCCGGCCCAGTCATCACGAAGACGATCGTCTCACCGGCGAGCCACCGATGCAAGGGTTGAAGCCCAGCCCCGCATCAGAGATGCTCGCGGCGATGGGGACGGGCACAGACCCGCCGACGGGCGCTCTGGACGGCCTCGCCGATCGCCTCGACCGCCTGTCGAGCGCGATCGAGCGGCTCGAGGCGGAGATCGAGCGCCTCTCGGCAGCGGTCGAGAGGATCGAGCCGGCCGCGGCGACGGCCGCCCAGCCGGCCCCGCCCGCGCAGCACGCGCATCACCTCCCGCATCCCGTCCGCTCGGCGGAGCACGAGCTCGAGCACCTGAAGGAGGTCGCCGACGAAGGTGAGAGCGGGGCGACGCCGGCAATCCTCATCGGCGGCCTGCTGGCGATCCTGATCCCGATCGTTGCGCTCGGGATCGCAGCGGCGATCATTGCTCCGATCCTCGCCACGCGCGGCGGGGGCTCCTCGACGGCGTCCCCGTGGACGCTGCCGAACGGCGACCTCGCGAACACCCGGGTCGTGCACGGGTCACCGATCACGTCGGCCGACGTGTCACAGCTCGGTGTTGCCTGGACGGTGCCGCTGACGGCGAGCAGCGTCTACGGGACGTTCGCCGCCAACCCGGTGACGAGCTCGGACGGCGTCGTCTACTTGCAGGATCTCGCCTCGAACGTCTTCGCCGTCGACCTCGCCGGCGGCAAGGTCCTCTGGCGCCGCACCTACGACTCGCAGGACATCGGCCCAAACGGGGTCACGTACGTGGACGGCGTGCTCTACGGCGAGACGGCCAAGTTCGTCTTCGCGCTCGACGCGAAGACGGGCAAGGAGCTCTGGCGCAACACCTCGCTCATCGCAGCGTCGACGCAAAAGGGCGGAGGCGAGCTCGCCAACGGCTTCGGGTTCGACATCCAGCCGCAGGTCGCCGATGGAAGGGTCTACCTCTCATCGGCGGCGCTGCTCGGTGGCGGCATCGTGTACGTGCTTGATGCGAAGACCGGTCGCGAGCTGTGGTCGTTCCACTCCGTCATCGACCCGGTCGGCAAGAGGATCATCGGCGGCGGCGCCTGGAATGCCCCCGCGATCGGCCCCGACGGCACCGTGTACTTCGGTTTCGGAAACATGTACCAGCCGTACTCGGTCGCCGTCTCGCAGCCGGGCAGGCGGCTGTACACCGACAGCACGGTCGCGCTCGACGGCAGCACCGGGAAGCTGAAGTGGTACTTCCAGGGCGTCCCGGACGACTTCCACGACTGGGACATGCAGATCTCGCCGATCTACGCGACCTCGGGCGGACGCTCACTGATCGTCGACGCGGGCAAGATGGGCTACGTCTACGCGATCGATGCGGCGAGCGGCAAGCTCGTGTGGAAGACGAAGGTCGGCGTCCACAACGGTCACGACGACGACGGTGCGCTCGCCCTGCAGCACAAGCTGCCGAAGCCGACGTTCCCGCTGAACGTCGAGCCCGGCATCGTCGGCGGCGTCGAGACGAACATGGCGGTCGTCGACGGCGTGATCTACGTGCCGGTCGCAAACCTCGCGTCTCAATGGAAAACACCCGACACCGGCCTCGGCGCCGCGAACTTCGGTTCCGGCACCGGAGAGATGCTGGCGCTTGATCTCGCCACCGGCCGGATCCTCTGGGATACGAAGTTGCCGCAGATGGCGGACGGCGACGCGACCGTCGTCAACGATCTGGTCTTTACGACGACCTTCGACGGCCGGCTGATCGCTTTTGACCGCGAGACAGGCTCGATCGTCTGGAACCAGAAGCTCCCGGCGTTCACCAACGCGCCGGTCGCGGTCGTCGGCGACACGCTCATCACAGCGGCGAGCTTCCCCGGCGGAAAGGGCCAGACCACCGAGGTGATCGCGTTCCGGCTCGGCGCCCACGGCAGCTTCACGCCGGCTGCGGGCTCGGCCCCGACAACGGCCGGCGCCGCGAACGGCGCCTCGGTGTTCGGGCAGAACTGCTCCTCCTGCCACACGCTCGCCGCCGCCCGTGCTACGGGCACCGTCGGGCCGAACCTCGACCAGCTGAAGCCGACCAAGGCGACCGTGGTGCGTCAGGTGACAAACGGTGGCGGCGGCATGCCCGCCTTCGGCGGCCGCCTCAGCTCCGCGCAGATCGACGCGGTCGCGGCCTATGTTGCGAGCTCCGCGGGCAGATAACGCTGCTCAACGTTCCGGCCGGTTCGCCATCGTGCGAGCGAGCTGGTGGACCTCCTTGGTCAAGGCCAGGATCTGCTGCGAGAGGTCGAGCAGCTCGACGTTCTGCGCATCCTCGTCCTGAACCATCTTCCACTGCTGGTCGGCGATCACCTGCCGCCTCGAGTCGGCCCGGTTTTGGCTGATCAGGACGAAAGTCGAGAGAAAGATCGCCTCCAGCGACACGATCATCGTCAGCAGGCCGTACGGGTACTTCTCGACGCCGAAGCCGATCCAGCAGGCGAACCAGAGAATATGGACATAGACGAACAGCATCGAGCCGCTGAACGAGGTGATCGCGTCGGCGATCCGGTTCTGCCTGGCCTGAGCCCGCCGGCGTTCTTGCGCGAGCAGGCCAGGGTGGACGGGCTCGCCCTGATCGGGGACCGGCCGGAAGAACCTGCGGAGCCGGTCTCGGACAGCGCTGTCGACCGGAGCAGCGTCGTCGCGCTTCTCGCTCATGACTCGGCGAGCATACGCCGGAGACGTGCACTCCTCAACGCGCGGTGAACCGCCTCCGGCCAGGCCCAACCCGACCGCGCCGGAGCTCGCAGCTCCGGCCCGCGGGAAGGCTCCGTCGGGATCGTCGCCCATGATCCCCCTATGGGGATGCACGAGCGAGGTACGGCGCCCGCAGCCGACCGGCCCGACGTGCTGGTCACAGCCGCGCGCGCAGCCGTCGGAGCGATCGGTGTCGCTGCGATCGCGTTCGGTCTCTGGAGGGTGAGGAGCATCATCATCCTGCTCCTGCTCGCGCTCACGTTCGCGGCCGCGATTCGGCCGGGTGTGTGGTGGCTCCACCGACGGAGGGTGCCCGAGCCGCTCGCCATCGCCGTGTTCTTCGTCCTCGTGATCGGCACCTTCGGCTTGTTCTTCTGGCTCGCCGTGCCGCCGGCAGCGCACGAGCTCAAGCAGGCGCTCTCGCAGCCCGTCGCAGGAGGCGCCACGGTCGGACAGTCCACGGGCGCGCGGCACGACGTGCTCGTCTGGGTCGACAAGTATCTCCGCAACCTGCCGTCAGGGACGGCGATCTTCCATCCGATCGCGGCGTACGGTCACAAGGCCACAGAGGCCGTCGTCGCCGTGTTCTTCACCCTCGCCGCGACCTGGTACTGGGTCGCAGAGCGCGACGCGATGATCGAACTGCTCGTCCGTCTCGCACCCGCGGCCAAGCGGGAGAACGCCCGTCGGACATACGTCGAGATCGACCGTCGGCTCGGGTCGTATACGCGGCTCAAGTTCCTGATGGTGGCAGCCATCGGGGTCGTGCTCTCCACCGGCTTCTGGCTCGTCGGATTGCACTACCCGGTCCTCATAGGTGGCGCCGTCAGCCTGTTCGAGATCGTCCCGGTCATAGGGCCAGTGATCGGCGCAGTCCTCGTTCTCACCGTCGGTCTTCCTCAATCACTCCACGTGACCGCGCTCGCGCTGCTCGTGTTGGTTGCCGTCCGCGAGTTCCAGAGCTACGTGATCAACCCCCACCTGATGGGGCGCTCCGTCGGTCTGTCGCCGCTCGTCACCCTCGTCTCCGTGTCGGTCGTCGGGCTCCTCTTCGGTGCCTTCGCGGTGATCCTGGCGATCCCGGCCGCATCCGCCGCAGCGACGCTGATCGACGTGCTCGTCCTCGGCCACGACCCGCCGGCGACGCCGCCGCCCGCGAGCCGCCGACCGCCACGCGCACGCCCATAGGCCGCGATGACGAACGCCAGTGGGTAAAGATCAGCTACTGCTTCCGCAGGCGATAGGAAAGAGGTCCCATGACTGGCCATCCCACCTTCGACGTCGAGGCTTTCCTTGCGGCGACCGACTTGAACAGCGATCACCGAGACGTGGTGAAGCGGCTCTTTGCGGTTCCGCCGAGTGAGAACATCGAGTGGCGTCAAGTGCGGTCGCTCCTCGAGGCTCTTGGATCGGTGACCGAAGAACACAACGGCAAGCTCAAGGTCGAGCTCGGCGGACAGGTTGAAGTGCTTGCGCCTCCTCGAAGCAAGGACATCGACCGCCAGATGATCGTCGATCTGCGACGGATGCTCTCGCGTGCGACCGACAGCTTCGTTCGGCCCTCGGAGCTCTGAGTATCGGCGCGCGCTGACTCCGGACTCGCGTCACCAGATGAGTTCGTGGGCGTGGTGCGAGATCCCCGGTGGCCGGCAACCTCGGTGCTGTCTGCAATCAGCTGGTAGGTATGGGTATCCGTGGCGACCGCCGGCGCTTCAGCGCCAGCATTGCGATCGAGAGGGCGGTCCCGCAGACCGCGGCGAGGGTGGCGCTGCTTGCAAGGAGCAGACCTGAGGCGAGAGAGAAGTTGATCGCGGTGTCCTTGCCCACTCCAAGAGTGAGCAGGATCGCCGCTGTCGCTCCCACGCTCGCGACGAGGCCGCCGGCCGTGATCGGGACGACACCGGCGGCAGCGCTGAGGCAGAGCACGCAGAGGGCCGTGGCGGGCGAGAAGCGAAAGCCGAGTGCACTCAGCAGGAGCGCGCTGCCGAGAGCGCGTGTCAGCCAGCAGGCGAGCAAGTACAGACCGGCGACAGTTGCACTCGTGCGTCCCTGGGTCGTCCTGTGCGCGGAGATATGGTCGGCGACGGTACGCAACCGCCTGCTACGACGAAGGAGCGGCAGCCGCACAAGGCGTGCGCTCGCGAACAGGAGTATGCAGCAGCCGACGCCGAAGGCGACGACGACCAGCAGAGGGCCGCGGAGAGAGCCCGAGCCGGCGGCGGTGGCCGAGATCGAGAGCGGCAGCATCGCGACGGCGTCGACGATTCCCAGCGAGACGATCGAGAGCGCGATCGCCTCGAGGCTGATGCGAATGCCGCCCAGTCGCCGTAGCGTCCCGACCTTGACCAGGTAGTCGAGCCGGAAGGGCAGCACGATGCCGCTGGCGGCCGCCGCTCCGACCGAGGCAAGGCAGCGCGCCTGCGCTGGGCGCTCGTTCTGCGGGAACAGCCTTCGCCAGCCGCGGGCACGCACGACGAAGCTGAGGAAGTAGCAAACTGTGGCGACGCCGACGAGCAGCATGCGTGCATGCGCAAGCGGCCAACTCGAATCGGTCAGGTGGCGGGCGAGTAGGACGCAGGCGAGCAGCGTCACCAGGGCAAACGCGCCGCCCGCCACGATACGGCCACCGCGAGTCGATGAGACCGCGACGAGGCGACCATGGTGACGGATTGCTGTTACGTCGACACCGCTTTCGTACACCGTAGCCGACCTACTCCGAGCGCACTTCTCGTCCTGCGAGGCGACGAGGGTCTGTGGATATGACTCGGCTCACTCATCGTAGTGAGGTCCCGTGGCACTGCTTCCACTTTCGCCCGCTGCCGCATGTGCAGGGATCGTTGCGTCCGCGCTTCGCGTCTTCGGCGGCGTAGCGCGAGACGATCTCGGACGGAGCGCGCCCCTCTGCCAGGAGCCCGCTCATCGTTCGCATGGGCTGGTCGACGTGGTGGAAGAAGTCCTTGAACCCGCCGCAGAGGTAGTTCAGGCCTGGCTGGCCGTCGGGCGTCGAGATGAAACGGTCCTTGGGGCAGCCCCCGTGGCAGGCGAAGCGAACATCGCATTCGAGGCAGTAGCGGGGGAGCGTGTCGCGCTTGTCGAGGCCGAACTGGCGCTGCTGCTGCGAGGCGACGAGCTCCAGCATGCGGGTCTCTCTGATGTTCCCGAGCCGGTACTTCGGCTCGACGAAGTGGTCGCACGAGTAGAGATCGCCCGTGTGCTCGAGGGCGAGGGCCAGGCCGCAGGTCTCCGAGTGCAAGCACAGTGAAGGTGGCTCGCCGACCCAGTTCGCGAGCGCGACGTCGAACATCTGCACGTACACCTCCCCGACGTCGCGGCGCACCCATTCCTCGAAGACGTCGATCAGGAAGCGGCCGTACTGCTCCGCAGTCACCGAGCGGCCGGTCACGCGCTCGCCCTCCTGGACGTAGAGGGGACGGTCGCGCCACGACGTCCACGGCACGGTCCCGTCGGCATCGGCCTGTTCGACACGCTCGATGATCGGGATGAACTGCGCGAACCGCGCACCACACTCGTCCCGGAGGAAGCAGTAGACCTCGCGGCCGTGGTCGGCGTTCGCGGCGTTGACGGTCGTGAGGGCGTTCCACTCCACTCCCGCGGCCTGCAGGTGGGCGAGCCCGCGCATGACGCTGTCGAACGAGCCCGCGCCGCCCTTGTTCACGCGGTAGACGTCGTGCAGCGCGCGCGGCCCGTCGATCGAGATGCCGACGAGGAATCCGTGCTCGGCGAAGAACGACGCCCACTCCTCGTCGAGCAGCGTGCCGTTCGTCTGGATCGTGTAGTACGCGCGCTGCCCCGGCTTGAGGAAGCGCTGCGCCAGCTCGATCGAGCGACGGAAGAAGTCGACGCCCATCAGCGTGGGCTCGCCGCCCTGCCAGGCGATCACGACCTCCGGGACCGTCGCGTGCGCCTCGATCAGCTGTTCGAGGTACGCCTCGAGCAGCTCGTCCGCCATCCGGAACCGCGAGCCTGGATACAGCATCTCCTTCGAGAGGAAGAAGCAGTAGGCGCAGTCGAGATTGCACACGGCGCCGGTCGGCTTCGCGAGCAGATGGAAGGCACGCGGCGCCGGTAGCGGCCGCTCGGATGCGGCCGCTACCGAACCTCTGTCATCTGTGACGTCCACGAATGCCGACCAACCTCATGTTCGGTGCGTCAGTCGCGGGCGAATGCCCCCGCGAGCTCGCTCTCGAGGTCGACCCACGGCTGACCGGCGACACTGACGGTCGCTCGGTGAATGGTGCCGCCGATGAACGCCCACGGTGACGTCCCGGGGTAGTCGTCGGTCACCGCCTCGCCGCCCTCCTTGCCGACGTTCAGCCCTTCGCCGGCGAGCGAGAACTTGCCCGGCTGGGTCTTGATCTTCCCCTCGCCGACCTTCTCGTCGTCGAAGAAGAGGCTCAGCGTCCCTTCGGTCGGCATCGCGTCGCCCTCCTTCTCGAACGCGACCGAGAGCACGCACTCGCCGGTCTGGAAGGGCTTCTCGGACTCGACCATCTGCTCGAGCTCGCCGACCCAGTTGTAGACGTACTTGAACTTGCCGTCCTTCAGGTAGAGAGCGTGGCCGCCGAAGCGGGCACCCTGCGAGAACAGCACGCCCTCGGCCTCCGGCGTATCGATCTTCACCTCGACGGCGATCGCGTACGAGCGATTGCGAATGTTCGGTGCCGCCGACTCGTGCACCTCCGCGCAGTCGGGGTAGTAGACATAGCGGTCGCGCGGCTTCGAAAGCTGCGGCCGCTCCTCGGTCAGGGTCGGTTCAAGGCATGGAGCGCGGGGACCCGTTGGCCGCTACAGCGAAGTGCCGATGGTCGGCGGCGGCCAGACGGGGGCGCTGACCACACCCGGTAATGCCTTCTCGAAGAGTCGAGCCAGCCGGCTCAGTTCGTGCTGTGTGAGTCGGCCGACGTAGAGCTCGCGTACCGCCGCGTGATGGATCACCTGCGCCCGCCGCAGCGCCTCCAGTCCTGGTCGGGTGAGAACGGCGAACGCCGCCCGCCCGTCTGCGGGGTCGGGCTCTCGGCGAACGAGACCCCGTTCCTCGAGGCGAACGACCACGCGGGTGATCCCGCTGGGCGTAAGCATCCGCCGAGCGCCGAGGCTGCTCATGCGCAGTCTCAGGCCCGGGGCAGTGACCAGTGTGATCAGGACGCCGTAGTCGGCGAGCGACAGGTCGCCGTCCTGACGGAGGCGGTGGTCGATCTCGCGCATCACGGCTTCGCGCAGACGGATGAGTCCACGCCAGGCGTCGAGCTCCTCGGGATTGAAGGCGTCGGGCTCGGGCAGCTCCTCGAGCCACCCCGCTGAGTCAGGAGGATTACTTGACATCGTGAAGTAAAATCGCAAGGATGTATTTGCGCATGTGAAATATATCGACCGGACGGCTGTTGCGACGGCAAAGGAGACAACCGTGCCACCCCTTGCTCCGAAGGTGCTCGAACCACAAGAGGGGCTGCGGCTCCAATCCGGCCCAGGACGAGATCTCATCTTCAAGGTCACCGGCGAGGACACCGGCGGCGCTTTCGACTACTTCGTCGTCGAGGTCGCTCCGAGGGGTGGGCCTCCACTCCACGTCCATCACAAGCAGGAGGAGACGATCCACGTTCTCAAGGGCCGCTACAAGATCCAGATCGGCGACGCGACTTTCCACTGCGCGGAGGGCGGCTTTGCCTATCTCCCGTCGGGTGTCCCGCACGCATTCCTCAACCTGACGGACGATCCAGGCGAGATCGTCGTCGTCTACACCCCCGGCGGCGGCCACAAGTTCTACGAAGAGCTCGGCCCGCTGACGCGGAATGGGACGCCGGACCGTGCGTCCGTGGCGGCGGTCTTCGAGAAGCACGACATGACGCTGCTTGGGCCGCCGCTGACGGCCGATTGACGCCGACGGATCGCGGCGCGCCACCTCGTCGTCCCGTTAGTGGATGAAGGGCAGGAAACGGTGTGGTGTCGCGCGCCGGTAGGCCTCGTAACCGGGCAGCCGCTCGAGGAGCCACAGCTCCTCTCGGCGCGACTTGAGCTCGAGGAACAGCGCGAGGACGATCGTGAAGACGAGCCCGGGCACCGTTGCGAAGACGATCGTCCAGCCGAGCGTGACCAGCAGGACGCCGCCGTAGATCGGGTGGCGCACGAAGCGATAGACGCCTGTGCTGATCACGTCGGCCTGCTGCTTCGGTGCGGGAAGCGGGGTCAATGCCCTCCCGAGCCTGGTCGCCCCGGCAGCCATCAGCCCGAGCCCGAGCGCGAGCAGCGTCCCTCCAACGGAATAGGCGACGATGCCGAGGGTGTCGTTGCTCCAGCCGCGCCCGGCGAAGGCCGACAGCAGGACCGCGGCGATCAGCGCGAGCTGGATCACGACCCAGCCCTCGCCGCGCCGGCCGAGCGCCGGCAGAGATCGCTGCATCCACTCAGGCATCAGGCGTGATCCTCGCGGCTCGCGGCCGACTACGTCGACCCGCGCACCTCGCGCGGGGCGCCGGGCACGCCGGGCGCCTCATCTGTGCTCGACCGCGGCGACGAGCGTCGCCGGTTCGTAGAACGACCCAAATGCGCGGCGATACCGCGACGTGCGAAAGTGCGAATCGCTCATGAGGACGTCAGGGGGTCGCGTGGGGGTGTTGGTGCTGCTGTTCGCCGTCGCGGCGTGCATCGGTGCGAGCTCCGTTCAGGCATCGAAAGGGGTGCAGTACGGCATCCAGGACGACGCGTGGCTCGAGTACGGGCCGGGGACGCTCAACGACCGCCTGGCGACGTTCAAGCACCTCGGCGTGCCGCTCGTCCGCTTCACGCTCCACTGGAACGAGATCGCCCTGCAGCGGCCGGCCAAGCCGGCCTCGCCGCGCGACCCCGCCTACGACTGGCGAGCGACCGACCGGGTCCTGCGCGGCCTTCGCCGCTTCGGCCTGACGCCGGTGGTCACGCTCGTCGGCACACCGCCCTGGGCGAACGGGGGGCGGACGCCGAACTACGCGCCGCCGCATCCGCGTGACTTCCGCGCGTTCGCGCTCGCCGCTGCGACGCGCTATCCGTGGGTTCACTACTGGCTGATCTGGAACGAGCCGAACAAGCGCCTCTGGTTGCGGCCGACGAGGGCGGCGATCTACGTTCAGCACCTGCTCAACCCGGGGTACGAGGCGATCCACTCCGTGCTGCCGCATGCCCAGGTCGGCGGCGGCGTGACGGCGCCGCGCGGCGGCCTCGGCGGCGTCGCGCCGGTCACCTGGCTGCACGGCATGGCGCTCGCCCACGCGAAGCTCGACGCCTATGCCCATCACCCCTACCCGTCGTCTCCGGGCGAGACGCCCTCGAGCGGCGGCTGCCGCAACTGCCCGTCGATCACGATGGCGACGCTCCCGAAGCTCCTGATCCTGATCAGGCGCTACTTCGGGCCGAAGCCGGTCTGGCTCACCGAGTACGGCTACCAGACGAACCCGCCCGACACGTTCCTCGGCGTCCCCCCGAAGAAGCAGGCGACGCTCCTCAGCCTCGCGGCGATGCGCGCCTGGCGGCTGCCACGCGTCGCGATGCTGATCCAGTACCTCTATCGCGACGAGGTCGCGCTCGGACGCTTCCAGACCGGGCTCGTCTACGCCGACAGCCGCCCGAAGCCGTCGCTGCAGGGGTTCAAGCTGCCCTTCGCGCAGAAGGCGCGGGACGGCGACCGGGCGGTCGTCTGGGGTCAGATCCGCGGCGGGCCGCACGGGCGGAAGACCTACCGGCTCGAGGTGCTCCACAAGAACGTGTGGGAGCCGGTCGGGCACGACCGCTTGACGAACAACGACGGCTTCTTCGTCCGGACGCTCCGGCTCAAACGGGGAGCACTGCTTCGCATCTGGGCGCCGCGCCAGCGTCGCTTCAGCCTCCAGCTGCGCGTTCGGTGACCGCGGTCACCATCGGGCGGCCGATTTCCGTGGAGGATCTGGACGCGGTTCGCGCCCTAATGCGGGCGTTCGTCGCCTGGCACAGAGACGAGCACGTCGAGGAGCGGCACCTCGTCGATGCGTACTTCGACGAGGGCGGGTTCGAGGCGGAGCTGTCGGGCCTGCCGGGGAAATACGCTCCGCCAGACGGCGACCTCCTGCTCGCCCGGGTCGACGGCGAGGCGGCCGGCTGTGTCGCTCTGCGCGCGCTCGACGGAGGCGCCTGCGAGATGAAGCGGATGTTCGTCTACCCGCGCTTCCAGGGTTACGGCGCCGGACGCGCGCTCGGCGAGGCGGTCATCCGAGAAGCTCGCCAGGCGGGCTACACGGTGATGCGGCTCGACACAAGTAGGAGGCAGCAGGCGGCGATCGGCCTGTATCGCAGGCTCGGGTTCGGGGAGGTGCCCGCGTACTACAAGCTTCCGCAGGAAGTCTCCGACTGGCTCGTGTTCATGGAGCTGGCTCTGTGAGCAGCTCAGTGAACCGGTAGGAGCCGATCTCCTCCAGCACCGACGTGACGGGCGGCTCGTCGCAGCGCTCGCGGACGTTCGCGACGAACCGTTTGAACGCCTCGCTGCGCGTGAGTGGATTGTCGTCGGCGTGAGCGGCGAGGTGAACGAAGGTGACGCCGTCGTCGAGCTTGAAGGTCGCGTAGCGGAGCCCGTCCGGCTCGGTCCGGACGAGCTCCGCGTAGACGTCGCGCACCAGCCGCTCGTTCTCCTCGACCAGCTCGGGCTTGACTCGGTAGCGAACCAGCACGCGTCTCATTTGCATCTCCTCAAGCGGTGGCAGGGGCGGCGGTTGCAGCCTCGACGGCTACGGCGAGCTCGTCACCGCGAACCAGGATGAGCGTGGCGGCCACGCCGGCGAGCGCGACGAACCCGGTGAGCCAGAACGCCCACTGGAGGCCGCCTGCCAGCGCTGACGTCGGAGCGGCGCCGGTGTGCACCAGCGTCTTCACGTGCGCCGACACCACGGTGGAGGCGACCGCGACGCCGAGCGCGCCGCCGAGCTGCTGTGACGTGTTGATCAACCCGGACGCGAGACCCGCCTCGTGCTCGTCGACGCCCGCGAGCGCCGCGATCGAGATCGGGATGAACGCGAACGCGGTGCCGACCCCGGTCACGAAGAACGGCCCGAGGAGGCTCGACCAGTACGAGCCGTGCCCGGCCTGCGTCGTCCACAGCAGGCCGCCGCCGATCAGCGCCATGCCGAGCGCCATCACGAGCTTCGGCGAACGGCGTGTGACGAGTGCCTGCGAGAGCCCGGCGAACGCCACCGACGTGACCGACGTCGCGAGCCAGGCGAGCCCGGTCTGGATCGCCGAGTAGTGCAGCACCTGCTGCATGTACAGCGTGCCGACGAAGATGAACGCGAAGAAGCTGCCGCCGAGCAGGAAGCCGACGGCGTTTGCGCCGGCGAGCGTCTGGAGCTTGAAGATCCGCAGCGGCATCAGCGGCGCTTCGGCGCGCACCTCGATCGCGATGAACGCGACCAGCAGGACGGCCGACGCGACGAGCAGCGAGATCGTTCGTCCCGTCGCCCAACCGACGTCGGGTGCCTTCGAGATGGCGTAGACGAGGAGCAGCAGGCCCCCTGTCACCGAGGTCGCGCCGAGCAGGTCGAAGCGGCGGTGGCCTGCATCGAGCTTGCTCTCGGGAACGACCCGCCGGGTCAGCGCCAGTGCGACGGCGCCGATCGGCACGTTCAGGAAGAAGATGTACTCCCAGCCGACGTAGCGCGTGAGAATGCCGCCGGCAAGGACGCCGAACGTCGCCCCTGTTGCGCCGACGGCGCCCCACAGACCGAGCGCCTTGTTCCGCTCCGCGCCCTCCTCGAACATGTTCATGACGATCGAAAGCGCCGCAGGCAGGATGATCGCCGCACCCACGCCCTGCACGCCGCGCATCCCGATCAGGAGCCAGTCGGTCGTCGAGAGCGCCGCGCCGAGCGAGGCGAGCGTGAAGATCACGAGCCCGACCATGAAGACCGCTCGACGGCCGAGCAGGTCGGCGGCCCGTCCGCCGAGCAGGAGCAGCCCTCCGAACGTCAGGCCGTAGGCGGTCACCACCCACTGCAGGTTCGACTCCGAGAAGTGCAGGTCGCGGCCGATGGTCGGCAGCGCGACGTTGACGATCGCAAGGTCGGCGATCGTGACGAAGAACGCGACGGCGAGGAGCGCAAAGGCGCGCCAGCGGTGAACGGATGTGGTCATGTCGGTCAGCCCCCTCTGAGAAAACCGCTCGGTTTTGGACGAGTGGGGCACTATACACAAGCCGTCGCCCTCGGAAACCGATCGGTACCATAACCGTCATGACAACAACCGAAGACGCACGCATCGCGGCGCTCGCCGCCGAGCAGTTCCACGAGCACGGCATAACCGCGACCGGCGTCGAGGCTCTGAGTCGAGCCGCCGGGATCTCGAAGCGGACGCTCTACGAGCGCTTCGGCTCGAAGGAAGGGCTGATCGTCGCCGCATACGACGCGCTCGACGAGCCCGTGTTCCAGATGTTCACGGCCGGGGTCGAGGCGCAGACCGACGACCCGCGGGAGCAGCTCGTGGCGTTCTTCGCGCAGCTCGAGTCGTTCGTGCGGATGCCGCACTTCCGCGGCTGCCCGTTCGCAAATGCGTCGTCGGAGCTTGCCGACCCCGACCATCCGGCGCACAAGGTCGTCCGCCGCCACAAGGAGCGGATCCGCAAGTGGCTGCGGAGCCGCGCGAAGGCCGCCGGCGCCGCCGACCCGGAGCTGCTCTCCCGCGAGCTGATGCTCGTCTTCGCGGGCGTCCAGTCGGAGGCGCTGCTCGAGCGCTCGGTCCGGCCCGCGCGCGATGCGCTCACGGTCGCGCGGGCGCTGATCGACGCGGCGATGACGAGCTAGTCGGCGAGCCCGGCGAACTCGTCGGCTTCCGGCTGGCTGACCTTCGTTGCCCTTCGCGGTGCGCCGCGCAGCCACGAGGCGGCTGCGGCGACGAGGCAGGCGACGATCGCGAACGCGAACGCCTCGTGCAGGCCCTGCCGAAACGGGCCCTCGATCAGGCTCGGGAAGAAGCTCCGCCCCTGCAGCGTCGCTGCATTCGCGTGGCTGACGTGTGCGAGCACGTCGGGGCCGAGGAGCGACTGCACGGGGTTGTAGCCGAGGAACGCGGCGAAGATCACCGACACCGGCGGCAGGTGCGAGACCTGCGTCGCGGTTGCGGCGGGAACGCCGTGCGCGACCAGCCCGGCCGCGAGCGTCCGCGGCAGCTTGCTCGAGAGCCCGATGATCATCAGCGTGAAGAAGATCCCGATCGAGAGCACCTGCGCGGAGTTCTGGAAGGTCTGGTTCATGCCGCCGCCGGCGCCGCGGTGCGCGGCGGGAAGGCTGTTCATCACCGCGGCCCGGTTCGGCGATGCGAAGCAGCCCATCGACACGCCCATCAGGAAGAGCACCCAGGCGAACTCCGCGTAGTCGAAGTTCACCGGCAGCCGCTCGAGCAGCACGAAGGCGGCCGCCGAGCCGAGCATGCCCGCCGTCGCGAACCCGCGCGAGCCATAGCGGTCGGAGAGAAAGCCGGAGATCGGCCCGGCGACGAGGAAGCCCGCGGTGAGCGGCAGCATCGAGATCGCCGCGTGCAACGGGGTCGACGCGAAGTCGTAGCCGTGGCGGGGCAGCCAGATGCCCTGCAGCCAGATGATCAGCATGAACATCAGCCCGCCGCGCGACACCGACGAGAGAAACGTCGCGAGCGTGCCCGCCGAGTACGCGCGGATCCGGAAGAGGCTGAGCTCGAACATCGGGTGCTCGACGCGAAGCTCGATCACGACGAAGGCGGCGAGCAGCGCCAGGCCGACGCCGAGCGATCCGAGGACGAATGGGGAGTGCCAGCCCATCGGGTCGCTGCCGTACGGGCGGATGCCATAGGTGATGCCGATCATGACGAGCACGAGCCCGACCGCGAACGTGATGTTGCCCGCCCAGTCGATCGAGGCCGTTCGGCGTGTCCCGATCTCGCGTAGGCGCCGGTACGACCAGATCGTCCCGAACACGCCGGGCGGCACCGAGACGAGGAAGATCAGCCGCCAGTCGATCGGCGCGAGCAGCCCACCGAGCACGAGCCCGATGAAGGTGCCGCTGATGCCGACGACGTTCGTGATCCCCAGTGCGAGGCCGCGTTGATTCGACGGGAAGGCGTCGGTGAGGATCGCGCCCGTGTTCGCGAGCAGGAACGCTGCGCCGACGCCCTGGAAGATCCGGAAGACGATCAGCCAGTCGGCGCCTGCGCCGCCGTGCAGCGGGTCGACGGCGAGGATCAGCGACGCGACGGTGTAGATGACGAAGCCGAGGTTGTACATGCGCACGCGCCCGTACATGTCGCCGAGGCTCCCGAGACTGACGACGAGCACGCTCGACACCACGAGGAAGCCGAGGATCATCCAGAGGAGGTAGAAGCTGTTGCCCGGCTCGAGCGGGTTCAGGTGGATGCCCCGGAACACGTCGGGCATCGCGATCAGCATGATCGACGCGTCGATGGTGGCCAGCAGCATCGCGAGCGTCGTGTTGGAGAGCGCGATCCACTTGTAGCGGTCGTCAACCACTAACTGTTCAGGCTACCTGTACAGGTAGCCTTCACGGCGTGACGAACCGCCCCGCCGAGGTCGCCCGGACATCGCAGGATCTGCGGATCGTGCTCGGCCGGCTCGTGCGCCGCCTCCGGGTCGAGAACACGTTGCCGCTGCGCCACGCGACCGTGCTGTCGCGGCTCGAGCGCGAGGGGCCGCTCGGGACGAGCGACCTCGCCCAGCGCGAACGGATGCGCCCGCAGTCGATGGCGGAGACGATCAAGGAGCTCGTGGCCGACCGCCTGGTGATGCGCGAGGCCGATCCCACCGACGGCCGCCGGCTGCTGATCGCGCTCACCCAGATCGGCCGCGACACGCTCCACCGAGATCGCGCCCGGCGCGAGGAGTGGCTCGCGAGCGCGATCGAGCATGAGCTGACGAGCCGGGAGCAGGAGACGCTCGCCCGCGCGACGGAGCTCCTCAGCCGGCTCGCGGACGCCTGACCCGCGCAGCCGGGGCCGGAAGAGCGACTATCGAACGCGCACCGTGGCCCGTACCGTCACGGCATGCGGCTCGACGCGCGTCTGCTCCTCCTCGCAGCGGCGCTCGTCGTCACGGCGCTGCTCGTCTGGCGGCACGAGCGGGCCCGCATCTCGCCGCTGTCCGGGTGGCAGGCGCTCGACCACGTCGCCGACGGCGACACGATCGTGCTGCGCGGCCACGTCACGGTCCGGCTCGTCCAGATCGACACTCCCGAGGTCTACTTCCACCCCGAGTGCTACGGCGAGCAGGCGAGCGCCGAGACGGAGCGCCTGCTGCGGCGCGGCATGCTCGTGCGGCTCGTGCGCGACCCGGTGACGAGCTCGACCGACAAGTACGGCCGCCTGCTCCGGTACGTGATCCGCCGGGACGGGCTGAACGTGAACCTGCGGCTCGTCGCCGACGGCGCCGCTGCGCCCTACTTCTTCGACGGCGCGCGCGGCCGCTATGCAGAGGTGCTTCTGCGCAGCGCCGAGTCCGCGCGTGCCGCCGGGAAGGGGTTGTGGGGCGCGTGCCCGGGCGCGGTGCTCGACCCTCGCAGCGGCGTCGCGACCGGCGACCTCCGCGGCTGATCAGGGGAAGAGGTCGCGCACGGCGGTGCGGACGGCGTCGGCGACCGCCCCGTCGCCCACGTCGTCGCCGAACAGCGTCTCGGAGCCCATCAGCACGAGCATCGCCGCGCCGATCGAGCATGCCATGCGCACGCGGTGCTCGAGCGGGATCGCCGGGTTCGCGAGCACTCGGCGGAACCGCGCCTCGATGTCCTCGTTCGCCGCACGGTGCTCGTCCCTGTCGATGATCGCCTCGAACGCACGCTGGTTGCGCTGGTGGACGAGGAAGAGGTCGCGGTTCGCGAGCAGGTCGTCGACGAACCCGTCGACGAGCATCGGCCAGGCCGCGACGATGTCGTCGCCGTCGGTCAGCCCGTCCAGCTCGGCCAGCCGGCCGGTGCCCAGGTCGTGCAGCCGGAGGTGGAGGGCGAGCAGGATGTCCGCCTTGCTCTTGAAGTGGTAGTAGAGCGCCGCCTTCGTGACGCCGAGCCGCTCCGCGAGCTCGCGCAGGGACGTCTTGTCGTAGCCCTCTTCGATGAAGAGCTCGAGGGCCGTGTCGAGGATTCGTTCCCGGAGATCGCTGCGTTGCCGGGGCATGCGCACATCTTACTTGACGGCCGGTCAGCAAGCTGATATTTACTAGCCGACCGGTAAGTATGACGCGCATCGACACACCCACGATCGAAGCCCAGGGACTGGAGAAGCGGTTCGGCGCCACTGTCGCGCTGGCCGGCCTCGACCTGGCGGTGCCGGGTGGCGCCGTCCTCGGCCTGCTCGGCCCGAACGGCGCCGGTAAGACGACCGCGCTCCGCATCCTGACCACGCTCACGGTGCCCGACGCGGGCTCGGCGCGCGTGGCCGGCCACGACGTGGTGAAGGAGGCAGACGCGGTTCGGCGCTCGATCGGCGTCACCGCGCAGTCGGCGACGCTCGACGAGGTCCTCACCGGGAAGCAGAACCTCGTGCTCGTCGGCCGGCTCTCCGGCCTCCGGCGCCGCGACGCCGCGGTACGGGCGAGGGACCTGCTCGCCACGTTCGAGCTTGCCGACGCCGGCGATCGGCTGCTGAAGGAGTACTCCGGCGGCATGCGGCGGCGCCTCGACCTCGCGGCGAGCCTCGTCACCCGGCCGCCGGTGATCTTTCTCGACGAGCCGACCACCGGTCTCGACCCGGTCAGCCGCTCGCGCATGTGGACGATCATCCGCGGGCTCGTCGCCGACGGCGCCACGCTCCTGCTCACGACGCAGTACCTCGACGAGGCCGACGAGCTTGCCGACCGCATCCTCGTCGTCGACCACGGCCGCTCGATCGCGGAGGGCACCGCCCAGGAGCTCAAGTCGCAGACCGGAGATGCCCGGCTCGAGGTCACGCTCAGCCGCCGCGACGGCGGGGCGGCGGAAGTCCTGGCGCCGTTCGTGCGCGGCGATGTCCACGTGAGCCTCGACGGCCTGCACCTTCGCGCGCCGGTCCCGAGTGCCTCCGGGCTCGCTACGACGATCGTGCGCGCGCTCGACGAGGCAGGGCTCACGGTCGACGACGTCCAGGTGCGGCAGCCGTCGCTCGACGACGTCTTCTTCGCGCTGACCGGGCACTCGCCCGACGAGGAGGTGGCGGCATGACCGGCCGGCTGCGGGACGTCGTGGTGATGACCTGGCGCAATCTCGTGCACATCCGGCGAGAGCCGCTGCAGCTCTCCGACGTCACGATCCAGCCGGTCCTGTTCACGCTTCTCTTCGTGTACGTCTTCGGCGCCGGCGTCACGCTGCCGCACGGGACCTACGCCGAGTTCGCGATCGCCGGCCTGCTCGCGCTCAACCTGACGACCTCGTCGATGGGCACCGCCGTCGGTCTCAGCACGGATCTCAACGGCGGTGTGATCGACCGCTTCCGCTCGCTGCCGATCTGGCGGCCGTCGGTGCTCGTCGGGCGCTCGATCGCGGATGTCTTCCAGGCGGCGCTCTGCTCGGCGATCGTCGCCGCGACCGGGTTCGTGGTCGGTTGGCGCTTCCACGAAGGCGTCGTCCGCGCCCTGGCCGGGTTCGGCGTCTTCCTGCTCTTCAGCTACGCGATGTCGTGGGCGTGCGCGTGCCTCGGGATCGTCAGCAAGGGCCCCGAGTCGGCTTCGGGCTTCGGCCTGATCGTGCTCTTCCCGCTCGCGTTCGTCTCGAACGCGCTCGTGCCGACCGAGAACATGCCGACCGTGATCCGCACGATCGCAAACTGGAACCCCGTCAGCGCGGTCACGGCGGCGGCCCGCGACCTGTTCGGCAACCCGAACCCGTCCGCCACGATCGCCGCCTGGCCGATGCAGCACCCGATCGTCGCGTCGCTCCTCTGGTCGGCCGGGATCATCGCGGTCTTCGCGCCGCTTGCCGCCGTCCTCTATCGGCGCCGAACGACCGACTGATCTGCCGGTTCGTCGGCAGGCGCCGGTATCGTGCCGCCGATGGGTCGGTTCGCCGAGGAGCTCAACCGCCAGGTCGGGAGTGAGTTCGCCGCATCGCAGCAGTACGTCGCGATCGCGGTGCACTACGACGCGCAGACGCTCCCGGCGCTCGCCGCCCACTTCTACCGGCAGGCGGTCGAGGAGCGGAACCACGCGATGATGATCGTCCAGTACCTGCTCGACGCAAACGCCGAGGTGGTCATCCCCGCGACGGCCGCACCGAAGTCGAGCTTCGGCGACGACCGCGAGCCGGTCTCGCTGGCGCTCGAGCAGGAGCGGACCGTCACCGCGCAGATCGCGAACCTCGTCAAGGTCGCCCGAGAGGAGGGCGACGCCGTCGGCGAGCAGTTCCTCGGCTGGTTCCTGGACGAGCAGCGCGAGGAGGTTGCGAGCATGAGCTCGCTGCTGGCGGTGGTCGACCGCGCCGGCACGGAGAACATGCTGCTCGTCGAGGACTACCTCGCGCGCCAGAGCGTGAGCGCGAGCGAGCCGACGGCACCGACGCCTCCCGCTGCAGGCGGAGCGCTCTGAGATGCGTTCCGCTCGCTGCCGTCGCTGAGCTCCCGGCATGACCGGGCTCGAGCTCCTGACCCGCCGTCGGCTCGTCCAGACGGGGCTGGCCGCGTTCGCGGCGCTCGTCAGGGTCGTCCCGGCACGCGCACACGACGCGGCGGTGCTGCTCGACAGCGTTCGGCTCACGACGCGGGCGCCGTTCGCGGGCGACCACCGGACGCTCGCCACGGTGGGGCGCGATCCCCTACGACGTGTGATCTCGGTGAGGTTCAACCTCATCCGACCCGCCACCGTGACGCTCGAGGTGGTCGAGACCGGGCAGGGCGTCGCCTCGGAGCGGCCGGTGACGGCCGGCCAGGCGGGGATCGACACGCGCACCTGGCGGCTGCCCGCCGACGCGCACACGCTCACGTGGGAGCCCTCGGCCACTCAGCCGGCGCGCACGTACATCCTGCGGCTGACCGCCCAGCACGGCGCGAGAGCGGTACGCGAGCACGCGGTCGTCCGTCTGCTCGGCATCGATGCCGGCTTCCTGTCGCCGAGCGCGCTCCCGGGAACGACCGCCCCGCTCGTCGTCCGCACGGACGCGAGCCTCTTGCAGCTGCAGCTCATGCGCTGCGGCCTCGAGACGGTCCCCACCTACGCCAACAACGTCATGAACGGCATCCCGGTGGGGGAGCCGCGCACGCTCGACTGGCGCAGCCACCGGAACGCACCGTCAGAGGTGTACGTCCCGCTCCCCGCGGGGCTGGCGACCGGGATCTACTGCGCGCGGCTCGATTCCGACGACGGTCGCACCGGGTTCGCCCCGCTCGTCGTCCCGCCGACCGCTCCGACGCAGCGCGTGGCGGTCGTCGTGCCGACGACCACCTGGCAGGCCTACAACTTCTACGACGCGGACGGCGACGGCTGGGGCGACACGTGGTACGCGCGCTGGAAGACGATGCACATCGACATGCGCCGGCCGCATGCGAACCGCGGCGTGCCGTACCGGTTCCGCAGCTACGAGCTCGGCTTCTACCACTGGCTGGCGCAGCGGGGCATCGAGGTCGACATGTACGGCGACCCCGATCTCGAGAAGTTCACCGACCCCGACGCGCTGCGCTCCGCCTACGACCTGCTCGTCTTCCCGGGGCACACCGAGTACGTCACCGGCAGGCTGTACGACCTCGTGACCGGGTTCCGCGACCGCGGCGGCAACCTGCTCTTCCTGTCGGCGAACAACTTCTTCCGGCGCGTCGACCGCAACACCGAGCGAACGACCGCGCGCCTGATCGACGAGTGGCGGAACCTCAGCCGGCCCGAGGCCGCGCTCTGCGGCGTGCAGTACCTCGCGAGCGACCGCGGGCAGCGGCATGCGCCGTACGTCGTCAGCGGCGCCGACCAGCTGCCGTGGGCATTCGCAGGCACCGGGCTCGCAAACGGCTCGACGTTCGGCTCGTACGGGATCGAGATCGACGCCCGCACGGCCGACTCGCCGCCGGGGACGACCGCGCTCGCGACGATCCCGGATCTCTTCGGCGCGGGGCGGACGGCCGAGATGACCTACTACGAGCACCCGAGCGGCGCGCGGGTCTTCTCGGCCGGCGCGCTCAACTTCGGCGGCCAGGTGCTCCTGTGGCCGCAGACCACGCAGCTGCTCGTGAACGTCTGGCAGCGGCTCGCACCGGTCTGAGCCGCCCCGCCTGATCTCCTCCATCGTGAAGTCTGGGATCCGGACAGAGCCGGCCCTCCGGAGGGCTCCCGTCGAATGGTGGATTCTGCTAGGATCTGGGATCCGAGATGCAGATCGAGCTGATCCAGATCGAGTCCGTTCCGACGATTCCCGACGCGGACGTCGTCGCGGCGCTCTCTGCAGAGGGGCTCGCGGTCGACGTGGTCGGGTCCGGCGAGTGCCTCGAGGTCGCCGTGCGCGAGGCGGCCGGGATCGCCGAGCTCTCGGGTCTCGTGACGGCCGCCGTGAACCGGCTCGTGTGGGCGCAGCCCCGCTCGCTCGTTGCCGATCGGCTCGGGCCGCTGAGCTTCAGCATTCACCCCGCCGCGGCCTGATAGCGCCGGTCTGACTGGGGGAGGTATGAGGGGGCCCCGGTCCGGGAGCCCCCTCACACTGTTTCGACCGGCTGACTACGCCGTCGCGGGTGCGGCCTCGTCGTGCGCCTCCACCCTCGGCAGCCACCGGAGCCAGTTCGGCAGGTACCAGTTCGCCTCGCCGAGCAGCTTCATCGTCGCCGGCAGCAGCACCGCCCGGACGATCGTCGCGTCGATCAGCACCGCCGCTGCGAGCCCGATCCCCATCTCCTTCATGTCGAGGATCGGCAGCGTCGCGAAAATCGAGAACACCCCGACCATCACGACGGCGGCGCTCGTGACCACGCCGGCGGTCGTCTTGATCCCGTGCGCGACGGCCTCTTCGGTGGTCAGCCCCCGGTCGTATGCCTCCCGGATGCGGCTCAGGATGAACACGTGGTAGTCCATCGAGAGCCCGAACAGGATCACGAACATGAAGATCGGGAGCCACGAGGCGATGCCGCCGTTCGAGTCGAAGTCGAGCACGCCCTCGCCCCACCCCTTCTGGAAGATCGCCACCAGCACGCCGTAGGCGGCGCCCACCGAGAGCAGGTTGAGCACGATCGCCTTGGCCGCGATCACGATCGACCGGAACGACACGAGCAGGAGCAGGAACGCGAACGTGAGCACGAACCCGAACACGAGCGGCCACGCGTGCTTGAGCAGCGTGTTCTCATCCGCGGATGCAGCCGTCCCGCCGGTCACGGCGTAGGTCGTGTTTGGCAGCTTCCCGACCGTGGCGGGCAGGATCGTGTCGCGGAGCGTCCGCAGTGCCGCCATCGACG
The DNA here is from genome assembly GCA_963840365.1 of uncultured Thermoleophilia bacterium. Taxonomy (GTDB): domain Bacteria; phylum Actinomycetota; class Thermoleophilia; order Gaiellales; family Gaiellaceae; genus PALSA-600. Next base: position 339,840 of record CAWIYQ010000003.1, read on the forward strand.
TCGCGTCGGTGCCGTTCCCGTTCAGCGGGATCGCGACGCGGGCGACGGTGTGCGCCTTGTTGACGTCGACCTCGATCGGCCCGCGCATCCGGCCGCTCGCGAGCGCCGCGCGGCGCAGCGATGCGATCGCCGTCTTCGTCGCGGGTGCGTCCGTGTCGGCCTGGATCGCGACTAGCGCCGGCTCGGCGCTGCCGGGGAAGGCCTTCTGGATCCGGTCGATCGTCGCCACCGTCGGCATGCCCTTCGGGAGCGAGTCGACACCCGTCTGCAAGGTGTGCATGTGCAGCGCGGGCGCGGCCGTGACCAGCAGGACCGCCGTCGCGGTGATCACCGAGACGAGCGGGTGCCGGAGGGCGGGGGTGAGGATCGCCGACCAGAAGCGGTTCTCGCCGCTCGACCGGCGCAGTCGGCCGAGGAACGGGATTCGCCCCTTCTCGATCCGGTCGCCGAGCTTCGACAGAAGCGCCGGCAGCACCGTCAACGAGCCGAGCATCGCGACCGCCACGACGAGCATGGTCGCGATCCCGAATGACAGGTACGTCTGGTCGCCGGACAAGAGCATCCCGGCCATCGCGATCATCACCGTCACCCCGGAGATCAGCACCGACCGGCCCGAAGTCGCTGCCGCTGCCTCCAGTGCCGCCTGGTGGTTCTTGCCCGACGACCGCTCCTCGCGCTCGCGCTTGACATAGAAGAGCGAGTAGTCGACGCCGACGGCGAGGCCGACCAGCAGCAGGACTGCCGTGACGTTCGGGTCCATCGGGACGATGTGACTCGGCAGGGCGACGAGCCCGATCGTCCCGATCACGGCCGTCAGCGCGAGCAGAAGCGGTACGCCCGCGGCGACCAGCGCGCCGAAGACAACCAGCAGGATGAGCAGGGTGAGCGGTACCGAACGTTCCCCGGCCTGTGCCAGTTGTTTCGCGACCGTGTCGTTCAACGCCTTGCCGGAGCTGATCGAGCCCGCCTCGCCGACGAAGAAGCGGGGGTGCCGCTTCGCGACGCCTGCCGTCGCGGTGGTCACGGCGTCGATCCGCTTCGTCGCGAGCTTGTTGTCGCCCTTCATGTCGAACTGCACCATCGCCGTGTGGCCGTCGGCCGAGATCTGAGCGCCCCGGCCGGCCTCGTACGGCGAGCGGAGGTTCTTGATCGTGTCGAGCGGCTTCACCGTCGCGACGACGTCGTCGACGACCTTCCTGAATGCCGGGATCGGTCGCGCGGAGCGTGTTGGCCTGCACGAGCACGATCTCGGTCTGCGGGTCGGCCTGGAAGCCGGCGTCGCGAAGGATGTGATCCGCGCGGTGGGCCTGGCCGACGTTCGAGTCGTTCTGGTCGATCTGCTTCGTGCCGACCGCCTGGCCGACGACGACGGCGGCGATCACGAACGCCAGCCACCCGAAGACTGCAGTCTTCCAATGGCTCGCACTCCAGCGACCCATCCGGGCCGCGAGGGTGTTGGACTTCGTCAACGGGGACATGTGTGTCTCTCCAATCAGGGTTGCTTGCGACCTGATCGGAGGCTCGCAGCGACGCTGCCGCACGCCCATGGGGAGGCCTCCCCTCTTCCGGTGGGGCTAGCCGCAGTGCGCGTCCCCGCAAGTAACAGTCTGTTACAAGCGCGCGCGGCATCGGAGGGGAACGCTGGTGCTACCGCCACCAGCGGAGGCCGGGAGCCTCTCCTGCGTCCGCCTGCCCGAGCGGCCATATTGGGCACATGAAGAACGTGTTCCGTCCCCTCGCCGAGCGCCGAACCTACCGCGAGCTCGTCTACCTGCTCGTCGGCGGCCCGCTCGCGGCGATGTGGTTCGGGCTGCTGCTCGCCGGCTGGCTCGCCGTCGGCCTGCTCTCGGTGACGCCGCTCGTCGTGCCGGCCCTCGTCGGCTTCCGCTGGGCGACGTGGCTGGCAGCCGAGACCGAGGCGGCGGTCGCGCGCGGCCTTCTCGGCGTCACGCTTCGGGTCTCGCGCCCAACGACGTCGGGGCGCGGCTACTGGGGCCGGATCCGCGCTGCGCTGTCGGATCAGGTGTTCTGGGCGCAGCAGACCTACCTGCTCGTTCGCGTCGTCGCGGGCTTCGCCGTCGCCGTCGGCGTCGCCAGCGTCGTCGGCGCGTCGCTGTGGCTCGCCGTGCTTCCCGCCACCTACCGGGTCGTGAACGAGGACGCGTTCGGCGTCCACGTGCAAACGGTGGGGACGGCGTTCGCGTTCGCGGCTGTCGGGCTCGTCGGGATCGTCGCCTCGCCGTGGCTCGTCCGCTGGCTCGCCGGCCGCTGGCGGCGGTCGCTCGGGCTGCTCGGGCAGGTCCAGGGCACGGTCGGCGCCGCCGCCCCGGTGACGGAGATGCGGGCGCTTCTGCGTCGGACGCTCCCCGTGCACGCCGCGGTCTACGCCGCGCTGAATGCGGTGCTGATCGTGATCTGGGCCGTGACGACGCACGCCACCTTCTGGCCGGAGTGGACGCTGCTCGCTCTGGGGCTGCCGCTCGCGATTCACGCCTGGACGGTCTTCGTCGACCTCGGCGATCCGCGGCGCATCGCCCGCACGCGCGCCCTGGCGGTCTCGCTCGGCGCCGCCGTCTCGCTCTTCCTCTTCCTCGTCGGCATCTGGGCGGTCTCGGGGAGCGGCACCTTCTGGCCCGTGTGGCCCGCGCTCGCGCTCGCCGTCGTCGTCGGCGTGCACGCTCTCAGCACCATGGGCCGCCGCATCGACGTGCTCACGACCACCCGGGCAGGCGCCGTCGACTCTGCCGAGGCGGAGCTGCGCCGGATCGAGCGCGACCTGCACGACGGAGCGCAGGCGCGTCTCGTCGCCGTCGGCATGAGCATCGGCCTCGCCGAGCAGAAGCTCGCGAGCGATCCGAAGGAGGCGCGCCGCCTGCTCACCGAGGCCCGGCTCGGCACCGGCGACGCGCTTCGTGAGCTCCGCGACCTCGCCCGCGGCATCCACCCGCCGATCCTCGCCGACCGTGGCCTCGAGGCCGCACTCGCCGCGCTCGTCGCAAGGGTGCCGGTGCCCGTCGAGCTGCAGGTCGACCTGCCGGAGCGGCCGCCGGCCGCCGTCGAGTCGACCGCCTACTTCGTTGCCGCCGAGGCGCTCGCGAACGCGTCGAAGCACGCCGCCGCCTCGCACGTCGACATCCGCGCCGTGCGCCTGGGACGCAATCTCGTCGTCACGGTGATGGACGACGGGAGCGGCGGTGCCGAGGCGAGCGGCGCCGGGTTGAACGGGCTGCGCGGGCGGGTCGAGGCGCTCGACGGGACGCTGCGCGTCGACAGCCCGCCGGGAGGACCCACGATCGTGGAGGCCGTGCTGCCGTGCGGGTCGTGATCGCCGAGGATCTTGCGCTGCTCCGCGACGGGCTGGCGCGGCTCCTCCGCGATGCGGGCTTCGACGTCGTCGGTGCGGTCGACAACGGCGATGCGCTCGTGCACAGCGTCGTGCTCGACGAGCCCGACATCGCGATCGTCGACGTCCGCCTGCCGCCAACGTTCAGAGACGAGGGGCTCCGCGCGGCGCTCGAGGCCCGCAGTCGCCGACCCGAGACGGCGATCCTGATCGTCTCGCAGTACGTCGAGCACGCCTACGCCGGCGAGCTGCTCGCCGACGGCCGCGGCGGCGTCGGCTACCTGCTCAAGGACCGGATCATGGACGTGGGTGAGTTCGTCGAGGCCGTCCGTCGCGTCGCCGGCGGCGGGACGGCACTCGATCCGGAGGTCGTCGCGCAGCTGATCACGCGCCGTCGGCGCTCCGACCCGCTCGAGCGGCTCACGCCGCGTGAGCTCGAGGTGCTCGGCCTGATGGCCGAGGGACGCTCGAACGCCGGCATCGCCGAAGCCCTCGTGCTCACCGTCGGCGCGGTCGAGAAGCACGTGGCGAGCATCCTGCAGAAGCTCGAGCTGCCGCCGTCCGAGAGCGACCATCGCCGCGTGCTCGCGGTGCTCGAGTACCTCGATCGCTGAGCCCCGTCGTCAAGGCGGCGGTGCGAGCTCGTCGAGCGCCGCCCATGTCGCCCCGTCCACGCGCTCGAGCAGCTCTGCCGCCGTCGCGTTCTCGGCCACCTGCGCTGCGCTGGTTGCCCCGAAGAGGACGCTCGCCACGGACGGATGACGGAGGACGTAGGCGTAGGCGAGAGCCGCAGGGCTCGCGTCGATACCGCGTGCGATCTCGCCGAGCCGCTCGGCGGCGGCGAACGCGCGGGCGTACCGCGGGTTCTCCAGCTCGCCTGCGAGGCGCCCCTCGCGCGCGGCGGCGTACTTGCCGCTGAGCGCGCCGCCGGCGAGCGAGGCTGAGGCGACGACGCACGCGCCGGCCTCGCGGAGCGCGCTCTGCATCGCCTCCTGCTCGACGAAGCGCCGTTGCACGAGGCTGTAGGGAAGTTGCACGGCGCACGGCGGCGGGATACCGATGCGTCGTGCCGCGTGCGCCGCGTCGACGATCTGCTCCGGCGTCCAGTTCGCGGCGCCCCAGGCGCGCAGCTTGCCGGAGGCAAGGAGCGGTGCGATTTCCTCGACCACGCCTTCGGCCGACAGCCCGTCGGGCGGTGGGCACGCGTACTCGAGATCGAGGTGGTCGAGGCCGGTGCGCTGCAGCGACTCGTCGAGCTCCTCCAGCGCCGACTGCTCCGGCCAGAACTCCCACCACAGCTTGTTCGCGACGACGACATCCTCGCGCACCCAGCCCGACTCGCGGAAGAGCCGGCCGAAGAGCACCTCGGACCAGCCGGTGCGCATCGGCGCCGTGCCGGTCTCGTCGTCGTAGCGCGCATCGTCGAGGAAGTCGATGTCTGCGGTGCGGGCCTCCACCATCACCTCGACCGCCTGCTCCCGTGGGATGCGCTCGTAGGTGCGCCAGGAGCCGAGCGAGAGGATCGAGACCTCGAGCCCGGAGTCGCCGAGCAGGCGCCGGGCAAGCGTCATCGGGCGACGACGAGGGCGCCCGCCGACGTGAAGCGCGCGGCGGTCGCGCCGAAGTCGTCCTTCGAGAGCTCGTTCACGAGCGTCAGGCTGGTCTTCGCCGGGTCGGGCTCCGGGATGCCCGGGTCGGCGAGAAGGAGCGGCGCCCAGCTGCCCCGGACGATCCGGCCCGAGCGCGTGAGCGTGATCGAGAGCACCGCCGACTCGGACAGCGTCCCGCCGAGGCCGAACGTGTGCCAGCCGGCGAGGTTCCCGAGCGAGTAGGCGATCAGACGGCCGTGGTACCACTGCACGCCGCGGATCACGTGTGGGCCGGAGCCGACGACGAGGTCGGCGCCGGCGTCGATCACCGCGTGCGTGAACGCCCGGCTGTTCCCGCGGTTCTCGCCGAGGAAGTACTCCGTCCCCTGCGGGACGTGGTCTTGTGTCGACCCTTCGGCGCCCGCGTGGATCGCGACGACGACGACGTCGGCCTGGGCGGCGGCGCGCGTGACGAGCGCGACCGCCGCGGGGATGCGGTCGAGCCGCGCGGCCCACGGGTAGGGCGCGAAGCCGAGGAACGCGACGCGCACGCCGTTGACGGTCAGGATCTGGATCTGCCCCGGCCTGCCGGTCCAGGCGACGCCGGCGCGACGCAGCGCCGTGAGCGTCGACGCCTCGCCCGCGCTGCCGTAGTCGGCGTCGTGGTTGTTTGCGAGGTTGACGATCCGGATCCCCGACGCGGGCAGAGCCGCTGCGTAGCTCATCGGCGCGCCGAACGCGAAACAGTTCGTCGAGCCGGCGGCACACTTCTCCGCCGGCCCGTCCGAGAGCGCCTCCTCGAGATTGACGAAGCCGATGTCCGCCGCCCGGAAGAACGGGGCGACGTGCACGAGCAGGCTGCGTCCCTGCTCCGGAGGCAGGCCGTATATCGAGCCGAGCACGGTGTCGCCGCCCCAGGCAATCGTCACCGTCTTGGTGTCGGCCGCCGAAGCGGGCGAGCTACCCCGGCCCGCAACGATCGCGAGGCAGGAGACGAACACGGCCGCCGCGCAGGCGAGGGTCAGGCGCTTCACGGGTGCGAAGCCTACGCGTCGCGGATCGCGTTACGCGGTGGCCGTGCCGAGCGACGCGCGGAGGGCGGGCCGCCGCGTCTCGTGCTCCGTGGCGACGTGCGCCTCGAGCCAGACGCGCGTCTCCGCGGCGCGGCCCGAGAAGCTGTCACCGCAGCGCCCGCACGTCGCGGTGCGCCGGCCGGAGCCGCTGCGGAGGAGCGAGGAGAAACCATGTGCGCTTCGCATCGTTCTCCCGTTGTCGGCGTCGCGGCGGCGTGTCTTGAGCGCGAACGGGGGAGATGAGGCGCTCAGCGATGCCCGATTGTCGCGACGTGGGCCGGCGCCGCCGGCGCGTCGGCGCCGATCGTCTCGACGAGCGCTTCGACGACCGACGGCTCGAACTGGGTGCCGGCGCACCGGCGGAGCTCGGCGACAGCCTCGGCCGTGGTGCGCGCCGCGCGGTACGGGCGGTCGCTCGTCATCGTCGAGAACGCGTCGCAGACGAGGATCACGCGTGCGGCGAGCGGGATCTCCTCGCCGGCGAGACCGTCCGGGTAGCCGCTGCCGTCCCAGTACTCGTGGGTGGAGCGGACGATCCTGCCGATCTCGGCGAGCGCGGCCGCGCCGGCGAGGATTCGCTGGCCGATCAGGGTGTGCTGGCGCATGAACTGCCATTCGTCCTCGTCGAGCGGCGCCGGCTTCAGCAGCACCGCGTCCGGTATCGCGAGCTTGCCGACGTCGTGGAGCTCGGCGGCGAGGCGCAGCTCGTCGAGCTCGTTCGCCGCGAGACCCAGCCTTGTGCCGACCGAGACGGCGAGCTCGGCGACCCCCTCGACGTGCCGGCGCAGACCGGAGTCGCGCTCGGCGAGCGTCCGGAGGAGCAGCTCGTGCGCCGTGCCGCGCCGGGCCGGGTGCTGCTCCTTGTGCGCGTAGAGGCGCTCGTCGGCGATGCCCAGCGCGGTCGAGGCGTCGGCCGCTTCATCCGGGATCGTCACGGCGCCGAACGCGCTCGAGACGGTGAAGCTCTCGCCCCGCTCGTCGAGGGCGAGCGCCGCCCGGTCGAGCAGCGTCTCCGACGCGGGGACCAGCACGCAGAACTCGTCGCCGCCCATACGGTAGGCCGAGCCGCGCGGCGCGACGGCGTCGGCGAGCTTGCCGGCGAGGCGGGCGAGGAGCGCGTCGCCGGCCGGATGGCCGAAGCTGTCGTTGTAGCTCTTGAACCCGTTCAGGTCGAAGATGACGAGCAGGCGCTGCTCGCCGCCGCCGTCCTCGAGCACCCGCGCGAGGTCGGCCAACAGCCGGCGGCGGTTGCCGAGACCGGTCAGGGCGTCGGTGAGCGACTCGTTGCGGCTGTGCGCGAGCAGCGCGACGTTCTCGCGGAAGGCCAGCGCCGTACGGGCGAGGACGAGGACGACCGTGGCAGCAGCGAACGCCGACGGCCAGGGGGTGGACGTCCGCGAACGCCGCGGCGACGAGGACGCCCAGCGCGATCAGGCCGCAGGCGACGGGCGTGCCGAGCAGCGTGCGCTGCTCGAGCGCCCCGCGGCGGCGGCCCGCCGTCGGCACGTGCCACATCGAGAACGCGATCAGCACGATCGACACCGGCCAGAGCGTGTCGAGCCAGGTGCCCTCGACGTAGGTTCCGACCGACGTCTGGTAGAGGTAGAGCGCGTCGCCGATCGTGTTCAGGAGGAGAGCCGCCGCGAGAAGGGCCCATGCGCGGCCGGGCCGCCAGCCGTTCACGGCGAAGATGAAGACCAGCATCGCGAGCAGCACGATGTCGCCGAGCGGATAGGCGAGGTTCGTGAGCACGACGAGCGGCGAGCCGTGGGTGCTCGCAACGACCAGCGGCAGGAGCGCCGCCGAGCCGACGGCTGCGGCGGTCAGCCCCGCCATCAGGCCGTCGAGCCACAGGCTCGCGCTGAACCGCGAGATGCGCGACCGGAGCAGCAGCCCGATCCCGATGTAGCACCCGACGTAGAAGAGGAGGTAGAAGAGGTCGGCCGCGGAGGGGTACGGCGGGTTGCCGCCGTACGTGAAGTCGTAGAGGACGTCGCCGAGCGTGGTCGACACGAGCGCGAGGCCGAACGCGAGCGATACGCCCCGCTCGACCGGCACGAGCGCTGCGCGGGCGAGGCACCCGACCGCAGCGGCCATCTCGACCACGTCGTACAGCCAGGGCTGGAAGAGCCGCGCGCCGCCGTGCCACCCGAGCCCCGCGGCGTCGTGGGCGATCAGAGCGGCGAGCCCGAGCACGAGCGCTCCCTCCCAGAGCCGCAGGCCCTGGCGCGGGGTCACGGCCGGGACCGCATCGGCAGCCATGCTCACGTGATCGGCAGCAGGGGACGGGGGCTTGAGCGAGGGGCACAGCCTGTCGTGCCGAATTTGCGACACCAATTTCACCGCTCATTCACGGCGGGTCGCGAATTCACCCTTGCGGACGTCCGATCGTTCGTCTATGCTCCCTCTCCTATGTGGAAGGCCATCGACTTCATCCCTGTCCTCGCCGGCACGGCGAATCCCACCGCGGTGGCCCTCTCTGGACGGCTTGCGCGCTAGACCTCTAGCCGCATCCTGACCCAGTCGAGGGCGACCCAACGGGTCGCCTTTTTCGTTCCCAATTACGTCCGATATTCGGACGGGCTTTAGCCTGCCGTTTTTCACCAAGCGGTGCCCAACGACCCGAAGGAAAGGAGCGGAGATGCATCTCCATCTCGTGCACGATGCAGTCAAGCCCAAGCCGCAGCCGCGTCCTGCCAAGGTCGTGCAGCTCGAGGCGCGCCGCGAGGCGCGTCTCCAGGCTTCACGGCGCGAGCAGCCGCGCCCCGCGGCCTGATCGGCCTGAGCACCTTGTAACAGACTGTTACTTGGAGGTTTTGCCACTACGCCGCGTGCCCGAGCTTCGGCTCGGGCACGCGGCGTGCTGGATGAGTAGTTCCACGGGGGCGTCTGTTCCGGGGCGTGGGCTGGGCGCGCTGGGGTGCGGCGACGGGGTGGTGCCGATAGCGGCGCTATCGGTGCCGGCCCGGCGTCGTGAAGCTGACTGACGGTGGAGCCCGGCTCCGCCGGGCGCAGCCGGCAGGCAGCGGCCCAGTCCGCCCAGACCGCGCAGCCGGACACGCGTATCCGTGGAACTACTCATCTAGTCGGGAAGAAGCGGCATCGACCAGCCGGCGTTGCGGCCGAGCAGCACGGCGCGGGTGAGCGACGCCGAGCCGAAGCGGTCGCGGATCGTGTCGACCGTCGCATCGAGCGAGAGGTCGTCGCCGCCGTCGAAAGGCAGGGCCGGCTGGAGCACCCGCCCGTCCTCGAGGCTCGTGACGGCGACGCCGATGAGCGTCAGCCCACGCTCCTCGATCGTGGGCAGCATCGCGGCGAGGAGAGCCCGTGCGGTGATCAGGATCAGGCGCGTGCTCGAGGTGGGGAGCGCCAGCGTGTGTGAGCGCGTCGCGCGCGTGTAGTCGCCGAAGCGCAGCCGGAGGACGACCGTCCTGCCCGTCCGGTGGGCCGCGCGGAGCCGGCGCGTGACGCGATCGACGAGCGCGACGAGATCGGCGTCGAGGTCGGCGGCGTCGACGGGGCGGCGGCCGCGGGCGCGCTGCGAGCCGATCGAGCCGCGACGGCGGCCGGTCTGCACGGGCCGAGGGTCGCGATTGTGCGCGAGCGCATGGAGATGACGGCCGGCCGCGAGCCCGACGATCGACACGAGCACGCGCTCCGGGAGCAGCGCCACGTGATGCACGGTCGTCACCCCGCTCGCGTGCAGCTTCCGCGCGGTGACAGGCCCGACACCCCACAGGCGCTCCACCGGGAGCGCGTGCAGGAACGCGAGCTCGCGCTCGGGCGGCACGACGAGCAGGCCGTCGGGCTTCGCGACCCCGCTCGCCACCTTCGCCAGGAACTTCGTGCGGGCGACCCCGACCGTGATCGGCAGGCCGACCCGCCGGCGGACCTCGTCGCGCAGGCGCACCGCCAGCTCGGGCGGCGACCCGGCGCTCCGCTCGAGCCCACGCACGTCGAGAAACGCCTCGTCGATCGAGAGGCCCTCGACGACCGGCGAGATGTCGTCGAAGACGCGGAAGACCGCCTTGCTCGCCTCGCTGTACGCCTGGAACCGGGGCGGCACGACGACCGCGTGCGGGCAGAGGCGGCGCGCCCGACCGCCGCCCATCGCCGTCTCGACGCCGAACGCCTTCGCCTCGTAGCTCGCGGCGAGCACCACGCCGCCGCCGACGATCACGGGCCGCCCGCGCAGCGCGGGGTCGTCGCGCTGCTCGACCGACGCGAAGAACGCATCGAGATCGGCATGGAGGATCGACGCCTCTGCCCGCCCTGTCGACACGAACAGATGTTCGCACAGGTGGTTGGGATAGGTTCGCTCCCGTGCGCATCGGCCTCCTTGTGACGTGTCTCGCGGACACGTTGTTCCCGTCTGTAGGGCGGGCGACGGTCGAGGTGCTGGAGCGGCTCGGGCACGAGGTGGTGTTCCCGCCGGAGCAGACGTGTTGCGGCCAGATGCATCTGAACAGCGGTTATCCGCGGGAGGCGGAGCGGCTCGCGCGGCGGTTCGAGCGTGTGTTCGGGGGCCTCGAGACGGTCGTGGCGCCGTCGTCGTCGTGTGTGGGGACGCTGCGGCAGGAGTTCGGGATCGGGAACGTCTACGAGCTGTCGGAGCTGCTCGTGCACCGGCTCGGGATCGAGGACGTGGGGGCGAGGTTCTCGGAAGCGGTCTGCTACCACGCGACCTGCCATTCCCTGCGCGTGACGAAGGTGGGGGACGCGCCGTTGCGGCTGCTTGCGAACGTGGGCGGGCTCGAGCTCCGTGAGCTCGAGCGGTTGGACGAGTGCTGCGGCTTCGGCGGGACGTTCAGCGTCAAGAACGCCGAGGTCTCGACGGCGATGTGCGACGACAAGTGCGCGGCGGTCGACCGCAGCGGGGCGACGGTGTGCACGGCGGTCGACGGCTCGTGCCTGTTGCAGATCGGCGGCCGGCTGCGGCGGCGCGGCTCCCGGGTGCGCACGCTGCATCTGGCCGAGATCCTGGCGGCGCGGTGACGAGCTTTCCGGAGGCGGCGAGCGCCGAGCTGCAGAACGCGCAGCTGCGGGCGAACCTGCGCCGGGCGACGGACACGATCCGCGCCAAGCGCGGCCGCGTCGTCGAGGAGGTGCCCGACTGGGAGGAGCTGCGCGAAGCGGGCCGGCAGGTCAAGGCCCAGACGCTGGCGCGGCTCGACGAGTACCTGGCGCAGTTCGCGGACGCCGTCGAGGCGGCAGGCGGGGTCGTGCACTGGGCGGCCGACGCGGGCGAGGCGAACCGGGTCGTCGTCGAGGTTGCCCGAGCTCACGGCGTCGACGAGGTGGTGAAAGTGAAGTCGTTGACGACCGACGAGATCCATCTCAACGACGCGCTCGAGGCCGCCGGCATCCATGCGCTCGAGACGGACTTCGCGGAGCTGATCCTGCAGCTCGACGGCGACTGGTCGTCGCACATCCTCGTGCCTGCGATCCACCGCAACCGGAGCGAGATCCGCGACCTGTTCGCGCGCACGATCGCGCCCGGCCTCGCCTCCGATGAGCCGGCGGCGCTCGCCGAGGCCTCGCGCGTCTACCTGCGCGAGCGCTTCCTCGCCGCCCGGATGGGGGTGAGCGGCGCGAACTTCGGCGTCGCCGAGACCGGCACGCTCGTGATCGTCGAGTCGGAGGGCAACGGCCGTATGTGCACGACGCTCCCGAACGTGCTCGTCTCGATCCTCGGGATCGAGAAGCTCGTGCCCACCTTCGCCGACCTCGAAGTGTTCCTGCAGCTGCTGCCTAGGTCGGCGACCGGCGAGCGGATGAACCCGTACACCTCGCTCTGGACCGGTGTCACCCCGGGTGACGGCCCGCAGGAGCTGCATGTCGTGCTGCTCGACAACGGTCGCACGAACGCGCTTCGCGACGAGGTGGGCCGCCAGGCGCTGCACTGCATCCGCTGCAGCGCCTGCCTGAACGTCTGCCCCGTCTACACGCGCACCGGCGGCCACGCGTACGGCTCGGTCTACCCGGGACCGATCGGCGCCATCCTCACCCCGCAACTCGTCGGGATCGAGAACGCCCCGTCGCTGCCGTTTGCCTCCAGCCTCTGCGGCGCCTGCGCCGACGTCTGCCCGGTCAAGATCCCGATCCCCGAGCTGCTGCTGCACCTGCGCGCCCGCGCGCCGAAGCCGCCGGCCGAGCGGGCGGCCTTCGCCGCCGCCGCGTTCGCGTTCGCCGGCCCGCGCCGCTTCCGGGCCGGCCAGGCGCTCGCCCGGCTCGCGCGCGGGCCGCTGCAGCGCGTCGGCCCGCTGCGCGCCTGGACGGCGAGCCGCGACCTCGAGCCCGCGCCGCGCCGGAGCTTCCGCGACTGGTGGGCAGGCCGATGAGCGGCCGCGAGGCGTTCCTCGCCCGCGTCCGCGACGCACGCGGCGACAGCACGACATCCCTGCCGGCGCGCAGCTACCGGCGCGGCGGCGGCCTGACGCGCACCGAGCGGGTCGCGCTCTTCTGCGAGCGCGTCGCCGACTATCGCGCCCGCGTCGAGCGCACCGGCGAGGTTGCCGGCGTCGTCGCCTCGACCGGTGCGCGCCGACTTCTCGTCCCGGCCGGCGTCCCCGACGAGTGGCTGCCCGCCGGCGTCGAAGCCGTGCGCGACGACGGCCTGACACCGGCAGAGCTCGACGCGCTCGACGGCGTCCTCACCGGCTGCACGCTCGCGATCGCCGACACGGGCACGATCGTCCTCACCTCGGGCCCGACCGAGGGCCGGCGGGCACTGACGCTCGTTCCCGACCTGCACGTCTGCGTCGTCCACACCGAGGACGTCGTCGAGACCGTCCCCGAGGCGGTCGAGCGTCTCGCACAGGAGCGGCGACCGATCACGTTCGTCTCCGGCCCCTCCGCGACGTCCGACATCGAGCTCGACCGCGTCGAAGGCGTCCACGGCCCCCGTACGCTGGTCGTCGTCGTGGTGGGAGCCTCGTGACCTTCGCGCCGCTCGCGGGGATTCGTGTCGTCGACCTCACGTCGTCGCTCGCCGGCCCGACGTGCACCGAGACGCTCGCCGCGCTCGGAGCGGACGTCGTCAAGATCGAGCACCCCGCCCGCGGCGACGAGGCGCGCGCCTGGGGGCCCCGGTTCTTCGAGGGCGGCAGCGTGATGTTCTTCGCCGCGAATCGCTCGAAGCGGTCGCTCGCGCTCGACGTCAAGGATCCCGACGGGCACGCCGCGCTGCTGCGTCTCGTCGACACCGCCGACGTCTTCGTCCAGTCGCTGCGCGCCGGCACGGCCGAGCGGCTCGGGCTCGGTGCCGACGAGCTGCGCCGCCGCAACGAGCGGCTCGTCACCTGCTCGATCGAGGCGTTCGGACGGTCCGGCCCGCTGGCAGGCGAGCCGGGCTACGACCCGCTCATGCAGGCGTTCGCCGGGATCGTCAGCATCACGGGTGAGGCGGACCGGCCCGGCGTGCGCGTCGGCGCGTCGCTGATCGACATCGGCACCGGCGTCTGGGCGGCGCTCGGCATCGTCGCGGCGCTGCTGGAGCGGCGCGACACCGGCCACGGCCGCGATGTCGGCGCGGCGCTCTTCGACACCGCGCTTGCGATCGTCGGCTATCAGCTCACCGCCGCGCTCCGGTCCGGCGTCGCGCCGGGGCGGCACGGCACCGCCTTCCCGCTGATCGCCCCCTACGAGGTGTTCCCGACGGCAGACGGCGAGCTGATGATCGCGGCCGCGAACGACGGGCTCTTCCGCACGCTGTGCGAGCGGATCGGACTGCCGGAGCTCGCCGACGATCCGCGCTTCGCCACGAACCCTGATCGGCTCGCCCACCGCGACGAGCTCCTGCCGCCGATCCGTCAGCGGTTGCGCGCCGAGAGCTCCGCGCACTGGCTCGACGCGCTGGCCGGTATCCCGGTGGCGCCGGTCCAGGACCTCGTCGAGGTCGCCGCGAACGCTCAGACGCGCGAGAGCGGCATGCTCGGTCGCGTGGGCGACGTCGAATCGGTGCTGCCGCCGCTCCGGCTCGACGGCGAGCGGCTGACGCACGAGACGCCGCCGCCGCTTCTCGGCCAGCACTCGCGCGAGATCCTCCGCGAGCTCGGCTACGGCGACGACGAGATCGCGACGCTGATCGGGCGCGGCGTTGTAGGGTCAAGCGCATGATCCCGCTACCCCAGAAAATCGTCTGTGTCGGCCTCAACTACCGCGACCACGCGGAGGAGCAGGGCGTCGGCCTGCCCGAGCGCCCACTCCTCTTTGCCAAGTGGCCGAACACCCTGATCGGCGACGGCGACCCGATCCGCATCCCGGCCATCTCCAAGAACGTCGACTACGAGGCCGAGCTCGGCGTCGTCATCGGCCGTCGCGCCTCGGGCGTCGCCGCGGCCGACGCGCTCGACTTCGTCCAGGGGTATGTCGTCGCGAACGACGTCTCCGGCCGCGACCTCCAGTTCTCCGACGGCCAGTGGGTGCGCGGCAAGTCGCTCGACACGTTCCTGCCGGTGAGCGACCTCGTCCCCGCGGCCGAGGTGCCCGACCCGCAGGCACTGCCGATCCGCGCGATCCTCAACGGCCAGGTGATGCAGGACTCGACCACGGCCAACATGGTCTTCGGCGTCGCCGACATCGTCGCGTTCGTCTCGCAGGCGATCACGCTCGAGCCGGGCGATCTGATCATCACGGGCACGCCGGCCGGCGTCGGCGCCTTCCGCGACCCGAAGGTGTGGCTGCAGCCGGGCGACGAGATCACGATCGAGATCGACGGGCTGGGCAGCATTACCAATCCGGTCGTCGAAGCGTAGAAGGGGGAGAGCGAATGTCGTTCGTGCTGGTCGTGCGCATGCGGGTGAAGGAAGGCGAGGAGGAGAACGCGCTCGCGGTGATCCGCGAGCTGGCGACCGAGACGCGGAAAGAGCCGGGCAACGAGGCGTACGTCCCGTGCGTCGACCCCGACGATCCCCGGTCGATCGTCTTCTACGAGCAGTACGTCGACATGGACGCGTTCGAGGCCCACGGCGCGAGCGAGCATTTCCAGCGGCTTGCCGTCGGGCAGCTGTGGGACCTGCTCGAGTCGCGCGAGCGCTCGTTCTTCGAGACGATCACCATCTAGGACCCGATGAGGCGGGGGCCGTTCCTCGTCGCGCTGTTCCTGGCAGCGCTGACCCTGCGCGCGCAGCTCGTCGGGGTCGGTCCGCTGCTCCCGCTGATCAAGACCGACCTCGGCGTCTCGCACGCCGTGGCCGGCCTGCTCGGCACGATTCCCGTGCTGTGCATGGGGCTGTTCGCCCCGCCGGCCGCGTACCTCGCGGCACGGGTCGGCTCGCGCAGCGCGGTGGGCGCGATGGTTCTGATCATCGGCGTGTTCGGGCTGCTGCGCGCGGTCGCGCCGGGCGCCCCCGCGGTGATCCTGCTGACGATCCCGATCGGCATGGGGATGGGCTTCGCCGGCGCGATGCTGCCGGTGACCGTCAAGGAGCGCTTCCCCGACCGTCCCGGCTTCGCGACCGGCTTCTACGTCGCCGGCATGACGATCGGCTCTGCGGTGTCGGCTGCGGCGGCGATCCCGCTCGCGCACCTCGGGAACGGCTGGCGCACGCCGCTCCTCGTCTACTCGGGCGTCTCGCTCGGGCTCGGCGTTCTCTGGCTCGTGCTGACGCGGAAGGAGCCGCGCCACGTGCGCGTCGCCGTGAAGCCGCTCCGGCTGCCGCTCGGAAACCCGCTCGCGTGGCGGTTCGTGGCGGCGTTCTTCTTCATGTCGTCGGTCTTCTACGGGCTCAACGCGTGGCTCCCCGATGCATACGTCGAGCGCGGCTGGAGCGACGCGTCGGCCGGCAACCTCCTCGCGATCCTCAACACGATCAACATCCCCGCCGGCTTCTGCATCGCCTGGATCGCCGACCACAGGGGGCAGCGGCGGCTCTGGCTCGCCGGCGCGGCCACCGGCCAGCTCGTCGGTCTCGTCGGGATCATCACCGTCCCGTCCGCGGGCTACCTGTGGGCGGTCGTGCTCGGGTTCGCGATCGGGCCGCTCTTCCCGCTGACGATGACGATGCCGCTCGACGCCGCCAACGAGCCCGCCGAGGTCGCCTCGTACACCGGGATGATGCTCGGCATCGGCTACACCCTTGCGGCGTGCTCGCCGCTCATCCTCGGTGCGGTCCGCGACGCGACGGGCGGCTTTCGAGCGGTGCTGTGGGCGCTCGCCGGCCTCGCCGCGCTTCAGGTGCTCGTCGACGCGTCGCTCACGCCGGCGCGGCTCGCAGCCGCTCGATCGTCTCGGCGACGCCCTGCTCGAGCGGCGTCCACCTGATCCCGCCGAGCGCCTCGTCGAGCGGCTCACCGTCGAACTCCTCCGGGAACGGCAGCAGCGTCTGCTCGTCGACGGCCACCTTCGTGCCGCTCGCCTCCTCGATCGCCGTCGCCGTCTCGGCGAGTGTCACCGCGGGCCCGCCGAGGTGGAAGACGCGGGCGCCCTCGGTCGCCGCGCGTGCCGCCGCCACGAAGACCCGCCCCGTGTCGGGAGCGAACTGCAACTGCGTCCGGCCGCCGAAGGCGATCGTGCTGTCATCGCCCCGTGCGGCGGACGCCATCGCAAGCGTCGGCGACGCCGTCAGCCCCGCGTCGCGGCCCGGCCCGTACACGACGAAGGGGCGGATGCCGATCGACGGCACCTGCTCCTCCTGCCAGAAGATCCGGGCGAGCCCTTCACATGCCTGCTTGTGCACCCCGTAGAACGTCGTCGGATGGCCCTCCGCGTCGTTCGGGACCGGGCCCCCGACGTCGTCCACTTGCGAGAACACCGCGGCCGAGCTTGCGTAGGCGACCCGAATCCCTCTGGTCTTCGCCGCGTCGAGGATGTTCACCGTGCCGCCGACGTTCACGGCTGTCCCGTTCGGCGGGTTGGCCTTGATCATCGGGATCAACAGCGCCGCGAGGTGCACCACGTGCGTGATGCGGTGCTCGTCGAGGATGGAGTCGAGCGCCGCACGGTCGGTGATGTCGCCGCGCACGACGGGCACTCCGGCAGCACCGGCGAGGCGCAGCCGTCGGTCGTCGTCGCCGAGGTCGAATCCGACGACGTCGGTGCCCTCCTCGGCGAGCGCGGCGCAGGTCCACGCGCCCACACAGCCGAGCGCCCCCGTGACGAGGAACCGCTCGTCTGCCATCAGGGATCGACGTAGACGGTGACGGTCTCGGTGTAGAACTCGATCGCCGCGCGGCCCTGCTCGTGCGGGCCGAACGCGCTCGACTTGAGGCCGCCGAACGGCACGTGCACGTCGGCGCCGGCGGTCTGCGAGTTGACGTGCAGGAGGCCCGCTTGCGCCTCGTCGGAGAAGCGCGTCGCGGTCGCGAGGCTCGACGTGAAGATCGACGCGGAGAGGCCGAACGGCACCGCGTTCGCGCGCTCGAGCGCCTCGTCGAGGTCGGCGAAGCGGTAGAGCGTCGTCACCGGGCCGAACACCTCCTCGCAGGAGAGGAACGCGTCGTCGGCGACGCCTTCGAAGACGGTCGGCTCGATCAGGTAGGAGTCGTCGTCGCAGCGCTCGCCGCCGGCGATCACGGTGCCGCCCTCCGCGCGGCCGCGGTCGATCGCGCCGAGGATGTCTGCGAACTGGCCCTCGCTGACGATCGGCCCGACCTCGACGTCGGGATCGGTGGGGTCACCGACGCGTCCGCGGCGGATGCGGTCGAGGAACGTCTCCCTGAAGGCGTCGTAGACCTCGTCCTGGACGAAGATCCGCCGCGTCGCGGTGCACTTCTGGCCGGCCGACCAGAAGGCGCCGGCATAGGCCGCGTCGGCGGCGCGCGCCAGGTCGGCGTCCGCCATCACGATCAACGGGTTGTGCCCGCCGAGCTCGAGCTGCACGCGCTTGCCCGATCTCGTCGCCTCGTCACGGACGAAGCGCCCGGTCTCGACGGAGCCGGTGAACGAGATCGCCCGCACCCGCTCGTCCTTGACGATCGCGGCGCCCACGGTCGAGCCGCGGCCGGTGAGCACGTTGAGGACGCCGGCAGGGAGCTCGGCGGCCGCGAACGCCTCGGCGACGTGCAGGCCGGTGAGCGGCGCCTCGAAGGCGAGCTTCAGGACGACCGTGTTCCCGTACATGAGCGCCGGCGCGAGCTTCCAGACGGGGATGGCGATCGGGAAGTTCCAGGGCGTGATCAGCCCGACGACGCCGAGCGGGCGCCGGCGCGTCGAGATCTGCTGCCCGCTGAGCGACTGCTCGAAGAGCTCGCCCACGGGCCGGAACGCCTCGCTCGCCGAGTAGCGAAGGATCTGCGCGGCGCGCATGGTCTCGCCGCGCGCCTCGCGCAGCGGTTTCCCCATCTCGGCCGTCATGTCGCGCGCGATCTCCTCTGCGCGCGCTTCGAGCTGCGCCGCGGCCGCGACGAGATACGACCCGCGCTTCGCGAGCGGCAGCGCCGCCCAGGCGGCAAAGGCACCGGCCGCCGCCGCGACCGCGCGGCCGGCATCCTCCTCGGTCGACGCCGAGAACTCGCCCACCGTCTCCGACGGCCGCATCGGGCTCGTCTTCGTGTACGTCCCGCCGCCCACAGCGGCAACCCAGTCCCCACCGACGAAGTTGCGCCCCATCGCCCGAACGGGCGCGTCGAGCACGTCGCTCACGTTTTTCACCTCTCCAGTCGCTTGTTCGACACGCTAGCGGCCCACGCGATTCACGAGGGTGCCGATCCCGTCGATCGTGATCGAGACGACGTGACCGGGCTCGAGCGTGTAGTCGTCCGCCGGCACGAGGCCCGTCCCGGTGAGGAGCACCGACCCGGCGGGCACGGGATTGTCGCGCAGAAGCCACGAGACGAGCTCGCGCGGAGAGCGGCGCATCTTCGCCGTCGACGTCTCGCCGGCGTGGAGCTCCTTCCCGGCACCGTCCTCGATCCGCAGGCGGATCGTCCACGATGCGTCCCAGTCGGCCGGCGCGACGAGTGCGGGGCCGATGGCGCAGGCCCCGGCGAAGATCTTCGCCTGCGGGATGTAGAGCGGGTTCGCGCCCTCGATGTCGCGGCTCGACACGTCGTTGCCGATCGTCACCGCGACGGGCTCGCCACCCTCGCCGATGACGACGCCGAGCTCGGGCTCCGGGACGCTCCAGTGAGCGTCGCCGCGGATGCGGATCTCGCCGCCCGGCCCGACGGTGCGGCGCATGCCGGCGTCCTTGAGGAAGAGCTCGGGCCGGTCTGCCTCGTAGACCAGCGCGTAGACGTCGCGTGCCTCCGTCTCCGCCTCCTCGAGCCGCGCGTCGCGGCTGCGCTCGTAGGTGACGCCGGCACACCAGATCTCGGGCGCCTCGACGGGGGGCAGGAGCCGAAGCCCGTCCGCCTGCTCCTCGCTCACGATCCTCCCTTCGCCGCGTAGCGCGGCGAGCGGGTCGTCGTGGTCGAGCAACTCGACGACGTCGTCGTCGCGGAGGCGCCCGCAGCGCGGGACGTCGTCGTCCAGTGCGCGGACGACGCGCATCAGTACGTCGCCCGCCCACCGGAGATGTCGAAGCACGCGCCCGTCGAGAACGTCATCTCCTCGCTCGCGAGGAAGCAGATCAGAGCCGCCACCTCCTCCGGCTTGCCGACGCGGCCCAGCGGGATGCGGGCGACCATGTAGTCGATGTGCTCCTGCGAGATCTGGCCGAGGATCGGCGTGTCGATCACCGCGGGCGCGATGCAGTTCACGAGCACTCCGGAGCCGGCGACGTCCTTGCCGATCGCCTTCGTGAGACCGATCACCGCCGCCTTCGACGACGAGTACGCCCCCGCCATCGGGTTGCCCTCCTTGCCGGCGATCGAGGCGACGTTGACGATGCGCCCGTAGCCGGCCGCCTTCATCTTCGGCAGCGCGGCGCGGTTCGCGTAGAAGACGCCGTCGAGGTTGATCGCATGCACACGGCGCCACTCCTCGTCCGAGACCTCCTCCGTGTGCAGCGAGTCGCCGCCGACGCCGGCCGCACAGACGAGCACGTCGAGCCGCGGCAGCCGCTCGACGGCCGCCTCGAGCGCGCGCGGGTCGCGCACGTCGTCGCCGTTCGAGAGGTCGTACACGTGCACGTCCGCGCCGCCCGCCCGCAGCCGCTCGGTGGTCGCCGCCCCGATCCCGCTCGCGCCGCCGGTGACGAGCGCAACCCTGCCCTCGAAGCCGTAGTGGTTCATCATGCGCCATTTCTATACGGTCTGGACGTGGAGTACCCGTTCGGACGCGACGGCGACGTGCGCACGCCGGGCGGCCTGCGCCTCGCCGACGTCACGCTCGCCGACGAGCGGGTGACGCGCGAGGAGCTGCGTGCGACGCCGGACACGCTGCGGCTTCAGGCCGAGGTCGCGGACGGTGTGGGGCGGACCCAGCTCGCCGCGAATCTGCGCCGGGCCGCGGAGCTCGCGAGCGTCTCGGAGGAGGTGGTGCTCGAGATCTACACCGCGCTTCGCCCGCGTCGCTCGACCGCGGCGGAGCTCGAGGGCTGGGCGCGCAGGCTCGACGAGACCGGTGCGCCGCTGACCGCCGCCTTCGTGCGTGAGGCTGCGGAGGTCTACGAGGCGCGGGGGCTCCTTGCCTGACGCCGGGTCACGCCGCTTCTCGGAGCGGGCGGCGCGCGAGCTTCGGCGCGAGGTCCTGATCGAGCCGCTCGCCGAGCTCGGTCTCGTCGCGTTCGACGGCCCGAACGACCCCGAGCCGTCGCTGGTCGTCGAAGGCGGCCGCGTGGTCGAGCTCGACGGCCGTCGCGCAGAGGAATGGGACGTGCTCGACCACTTCGTGGCGCGCTCCGGGATCGACGTCGAGGTCGCCGAGGAGACGGCGAAGCTCGCCGACCGCGAGATCGCGCGCCGGCTCGTGGACGTCGACGTGCCGCGAGCCGAGCTCGTGCGGCTGTCGCGCGGCCTCTCGCCGGCGCGGCTCGCGCGGATCGCCGCGATGCTCGACCCGGTCGAGCTGATGTTCGCGTTGAAGAAGCTGCGCGCCCGGCATGCGCCGGCGAACCAAGCCCACGTCACGAATCTCAAGGAGAACCCGGCGCTGCTCGCGGCCGACGCCGCCGAGGCGGCCGCACGCGGCTTCGCCGAGCTCGAGACGACCGTCGGCGTCTCGCGCTACGCGCCGCTGAACGCGCTCGCGATCCTCGTCGGCGCGCAGACCGGGCGGCCCGGCGTGATGACCCAGTGCGCCGTCGAGGAGCGGCTCAACCTCCGCCTCGCGATCCAGGGGCTCGTCACGTATGCGGAGACGCTGTCGGTCTACGGCACCGAGGCGGTGTTCGTGGACGGCGACGACACGCCGTGGTCGAAGGCATTTCTCGCTTCCGGCTATGCCTCCCGCGGCGTCAAGGTTCGCTTCACCTCCGGGGGCGGCTCCGAGGCGCTGATGGGGGCCTCGGAGGGGAAGTCGATGCTCTACCTCGAGGCGCGCTGCCTGTCGGTCGTGCGTGCTGCCGGGTCGCAGGGCGTGCAGAACGGATCGATCTCATGTGTCGCGCTCGCGCTCGCGGTGCCGGGCGGGACGCGTGAGGTCCTGGCCGAGAACGTGCTTGCCGCGTGGCTCGACCTCGAGGTTGCCTCGGGGAACGACGCGATCGCGAGCCACTCGGAGATTCGCAAGACCGCGAAGCTGATGGGGCAGTTCCTGCCGGGCACCGACTTCGTCACCTCCGGCTACTCGTCGATGCCGCGCCACGACAACATGTTCGGCGGCGGCAACTACGACTCGCACGACTACGACGAGTGGCTGACGATCCAGCGCGACTGGCAGGTGGACGCCGGGATCGAGCCGCTCTCCGAAGCGGACGCGGTCGCTGTGCGTGAGCGCGCCGCCCGCGCAGTCCAGGCGGTGTTCGACGAGCTCGGGTTCCCGCCGGTCTCCGACGAGGAAGTGCGGCTCGCGGCGACGTGCCTCGACTCGCGCGACCTGCCCGACCGCGACCGCGCCGCCGACGTGCTGGCCGGAGACCGCGTGCTGATGGAAGGGATCAGCGGCCTCGACGTGGCCCGCGCTCTCGCCCGCCGCGGCTTCGGCGACGTCGCCGATGCGGTATTCGGCATGCAGCGCCAGCGGGTCGCCGCCGACTACCTGCAGACCGCGGCGGTGATCGACTCGGACGGCACCGTCGTCTCGGCGGTCAACTCGCCGAACGACTACCGCGGCCCCGGCACCGGCTACCGGCTCGAGGGCGCGCGCTGGGAGCGCCTGCGGCGACTGCCGCATGCGATCGACGCGCGGATCCTCGGCGCGGCCGCGCCGGGCGAGCCGTTGCTGCGCGCGGTCGGTGACGCGATCGCATC
This sequence comes from uncultured Thermoleophilia bacterium, assembly GCA_963840365.1. Taxonomy (GTDB): domain Bacteria; phylum Actinomycetota; class Thermoleophilia; order Gaiellales; family Gaiellaceae; genus PALSA-600. The sequence goes on from CAWIYQ010000003.1 coordinate 362,078, forward strand.
GGAGTCGGGCGACGACGTCGTCGTCGCGGTTGGGCCGGCCTTCGGCGGCGCGCTCGCCGAGACGATCAACGGGCTCGAGCACGCAGACGTGCTCGCGGCGATCCTCGAAGGGATCCGTGCGGGTGGCGCCAGCCCACGCGTGGTGCGCGTGCGGCGCTCCGCCGACGTCGCGTTCATCGGCCACGACGGCGCGCTGCTCGCAGGCTCCGGGATCGCGGTCGGGCTCCAGTCGAAAGGGACGGCGCTCATCCACCGGGCCGATCTGGAGCCGCTCGACAACCTGGAGCTGTTCGGGATGGCGCCGTCGTTGACCCTCGCCTCGTACCGGCAGATCGGTGTGAACGCGGCCGGCTACGCCCTCGGGCGAACGGTGTCGCCGGTCCCGACGATGCTCGACAACTATGCCCGCGCGAAGCTGATCGTCCGTACGACGCTCCTGCACGCGCGCGAGGCGGCCGAGGTAGTGCGCGACGTTCCTGCCCAGGAGGTCGAGCTCGCAGCGACGCCGGCGTTGGCATGAGCGTAGGCTTGACGGAGCTCATCAGGAGCGGAGGTACCGGCTTTGCCGGTGCCGGAGCGGGAACCATTGGGCAGCCGGAGGCTGCCCAATGAGCAAGCCGCCGCTCGCGCCTTACCCGCCTGATCTCGACGACGACTTCGTCGCGCCGACGGCGCTCGGCGATCTGGCGGATGCGGTCGTCGAGGGCGCTGACTGGTCGAACGCGCGCGTCCGCGGGGCGGCGCTGAGGCGGGTCGAGCTGCGCCGCTGCCGCCTCACGGGTGTCGAGCTCGCGGAGTCGGCGCTCGCGGACGTCGCGTTCGTGGAGTGCCGCCTCGACCTGGCTGGGCTCCGGATGGCGCAGCTCGAGCGGGTCGCCTTCCGAGATTGCCGGCTGGGGGAGTGCGACCTCTATCGAGCGCTCCTGAAAGACGTGCTCTTCGAGCGCTGCGAGCTGCGCGAGGCGGTCTTCGACGGCGTCCGCGTGCAGCGGGTCGAGTTCCGCGGCTGCGACTTTGCAGGCCTGAGCGGCATCGAGTCGCTCCGCGGCGCGCGGCTCGCCTGGGACGACGTCGTCCAGAATGCGCCCGTGCTCGCCGCGGGACTCGGGTTGGAGCTCGTCGAATGACGCTCCCGCAACTCGACGGCCGCATCGTGCTCACCGATGGTGGCGTCGAGACGACGCTGATCTTCGTGGACGGTTTCGAGCTTCCACACTTCGCGTCGTTCCCGCTCCTCGAGCGCGAGGAGGGGCGCGAGGCCCTCCGTCGCTACTTCGTCGGGCATCTCGACGTCGCGCGTCGCCACCGGACTGGGTTCCTGCTCGAGGCGCCGACGTGGCGCGCGAACGCCACGTGGGGGGAGAAGCTCGGCTATTCCGAGGCGGCGCTCGCCGAGGCGAATCGGCGCGCGGTCGCGTTCGCGGTGGAGCTCGCGGCGACGGAGACGCTCGACGGCCCGCTGGTGCTCGGTGCGCAGGTCGGCCCGCAGGGCGACGCCTACGACTCCTCGACCGTCGACACGGCCGACTACGAGCGCCTCCACGGTCCGCAGGCGCGTGTGCTCGCCGACGCCGGCGTCGAGCTCGTCACGGCCTTGACGATCCCATCGGTCGAGGAGGGCATCGGCATCGTCCGTGCGACCGCCGAGGCGGGTGTCCCCGTGTCGCTCTCATTCACCGTCGAGACGGACGGGCGCCTCCCGACCGGCCAGCCGCTTGGCGAGGCGCTCGAGCAGGTCGACGCGGAGACGGACGGCGCTGCCGCCTACTTCATGGTCAACTGCGCCCACCCGACGCACATCGCGCCCGCGCTCGCCGGGTCAGGCCCCTGGGACCGTGTGCTCGGCATTCGCGCGAACGCCTCGTCGAAGAGTCATGCCGAGCTCGACGAGAGCGACGAGCTCGACGAAGGCGACCCCGGCGCGCTCGCCGCCGACTACCTCGCGCTCCGCGACCGGCTGCCCGGGCTCACGCTTCTCGGCGGCTGCTGCGGCACGGATCACCGCCACCTTGCCGCGATCGCCGACGCCTGGTTCGCCTCCTAGCCGCGCCGCATAACGGTGTCAGACACCTTCGAGGTGTCTGACACCTGTTCGGGCTGTCGCGGCGATCGCCGCGAGGTAGCGACGAGTCACGCGCCGTTGTAGGCGGCGGGCGAAGGGCTTGCCTGGCCGTGCGCGCCGCACGCGCGCACCGCCGAGACGGCCGGCTCGAACGAGTCGAGCCCGATCTCGTCGGCGCGAGGAGCGCCGCGAGCTCCTCGTCGGTCGGCCGCGTCAGACGAAGCGCACATGGGCTGCGTTCAGGCCTCGTCCCACGGCTTGCCGCTGCGGCCCCAGCGGTGCGCGTCGTGGCCTTCCACGATCACCCACGTGTGCTCCTTCAGCTCCGGCGCCTGAAGCGTCTCGAGCAGCGTCTCGGTGAGCCGGTCGATCAGCTCGGCCTCGAGCTCCGGCGTGAGCCGGCGCTCGAAGAGCTCCACCCTGACGAGCGGCATCGCTAGCGCTCCACGTGCTGCGACCCGCCGTCGGGGCCGAGCACGAGGTCGAGGCCCCTGTCGGGCACGTGGTCGAGCGGCACCGGCGAGAGCGCCTCCATGAACGTCACGCCGTGCTCCGAGTGGAGCGCGTGATGCAGGCCGCGGTTGACGACGACGACGTCGCCGGAGCGAAGCGTCGCCGTTTCGTCTTCGATCGTCATCTCGACCTCGCCCTCGAGGATGAACATCACCTGCTCGGTGTCGTCGTGCTTGTGCCACGGCACCTGCTTGCCCGGCGCGTAGCGCACCTTGCAGAGGAGCACCTGCTCGCCGCCGATCGCATGCAGGCGGACGCCGTCGACGAATTCCCAGGAGTCGCGCCCGTTCCACGTGCGGAAGGGCCGCGACTCGGTCGTCTCAGGGCTCGACATCGAGGTACCCCCCGCCGGCGTTCGCCGAGACCGTCCTCACCGACAGATGCTCGTCGTAGATCACCCGCTTCCCGTCGCGGCGCGGCTCCCGCTTCCCGGCGAGCGCCTCGAGCACGCGGTCGGGCGTCGCAGGCATCTCGGTCACCCAGACGCCCACGGCGTCGTAGATCGCGTTCGCGATCGCCGGCGGCTGGGCGTTGTTCGCCATCTCGCCGATTGCCTTCGCGCCGAACGGCCCGTCGACGGAGGGATTCTCGATGATCACGTTGTCGAGCTCCGGCAGATCCTGCAGGGCCGGCCCGAGGTAGGCGCCGAACTGCCCGCCGCGATGCTCGACCGACGGGTAGTACGGGTACGAGTTCTCGAGCAGGCCGAGCCCAAGGCCCATGATGGCGCCGCCCTCGATCTGCCCTTCGACGAGGGTCGGGTTGATCGCGCGCCCGACGTCGTAGACCTGCACCATCTTCTCGACGACGACCTCACCGGTCTCGTCGTCGACCTCGACCTCCGCGACGCAGGCGGCGTACGAGATCGCCGAGTGCGGCTCGATCTCCACCTGCCCGTTCGCGTCGTTCACCTCGGCGAACGGCTTCAAGGCGGTCGACGAGCCGCTGATCAGCTCGCCGTAGTTGTAGGTCGCCGCGCCGGCGACGTCCGCGACGCCGATCTGCTTCTGCGGGGCGCCCTTGGCAGTGACGACGCCGTCCGCGATCTCGAGATCTGCCGGGTCGATCTCGAGCTCCTTCGATGCGATGTCGAGGATTCGCTCGCGCACCCGTTCGGCGGCGAGCCGTACGGCGTTACCGCCGATGAACGTGCCGCGGGATGCGAACGTGCCGGTGCAGACGGCGGACGAGTCGGTGTTCGAGTTGTCCATCGTCACCCAGTCGTAGGGCACGCCCAGGGCGTCGGCGACGATCTGCGTGTGGACGGTCTTCGAGCCCTGCCCGATGTCGACCGTGCCTGCGAAGACGTCGACGCGTCCGTCCGGCTTGAGCTTGATCCAGGCCTGGCTCGGGTCGCCGTTCTGGTTCATGCCCGTCGGGTACTCGATGGTCGCGAACCCGCGACCGCGATGCTTTGCCATCAGGCCCCCTCTCCGTCCAGCCGCTGTTGCGCGACGAGGTGCTCGGGCAGCAGGTCGCCTGTCCGTGGCTCCCGCGTCATCGCGCGGTAGTCGCCCGCCAGCTCGAGCCCGATCCGTTCCGCCGCGGCCAGCGTCACCGGCACCGTCGACGGGTCCTGCATGACGACACCGTTGCCACTCGTGTCGCCGATGCGGTTCGCGTTCTTGAGGCGCAGCTCCCAGGGGCCCATCCCGATGGCCTCGGCGATCCGGTTCATGTGCGTCTCGACCGCGAACGACACCGAGGTGACGCCGAAGCCGCGCATCGCGGTGGTCGGCACGCGGTTCGTGAAGACGACGAAGCCGTCGAAGCGCAGGTTCGGGATCGTGTAGGCGCCGGAGTGGTGGAAGGCGTGCTTCGTGAGGCCGTAGGGCGAGAAGCGCGCGTAGGCGCCGGAGTCGTGCAACGTGAGCGTGCGCCGGCCGAGGATCCAGCCGTCCTTCGTCACGGCGTCGGCGAGCTCGATGTGCCACGGCGCCCGCGTCGACGAGGCAAGGAACTCCTCCTCGCGCGTCCAGCGCCACTTGACGGGCCGCCGCGACTTCAGCGCGAGCAGCGCGCAGATCGTCTCGGTGGCGGTGTCGACCTTGCCGCCGAAGCCGCCGCCGACGGTGCCGCCGACGAACTTCAGCTTGTTCAACGGCACCTGGAGGTGCGCCGCGACGACGCCCATCGAGAAGTACATCGCCTGCGTGCAGGAGTAGATGGTGAGCCGGCCGCTCGCCTCGGGCACCGCCATCGCGACCTGCGTCTCGAGCGGCATCTGCTCGATCGCCTGCGGCCGGTACACGCCTTCGACGATCACATCGGCCCGGTCGAACGCCCAGTCGATGTCGCCCTTGCGGACACGCCGGTGGTTGTACGGCCCGTAGTGCGGATAGACGTTCCCCCATTCGTGGATCTTGGGCGTCTCGGGGTCGAGCGCCGTTCTGATGTCGAAGTGAGCCGGGAGCTCCTCGAACTCGATCTCGATCGCTTCCACCGCCGCGTATGCGGCGGCCTCCGACTCGGCCGCGACGACCGCAATCGGCTGGCCGCGGTAGCGGACGTCCGTCCTCGGCGAGCAGCGGCTCGTCGGCGGGGACACCGAGGCCCTCGAGGTGCCCGTAGACGTTCTTCGGGACGTCGGCGCGCGTGATGACGGCGTGGACGCCTTTCATCGTCTCGGCCTTCGACGTGTCGAGTGAGACGATGCGGGCGTGGTGGTGGGGCGAGCGCAGCGCCTTCGCCCACAGGTTCTTCCCGACGCGGACATCGTCGACGAACTGCGTCCGGCCCGTGACGTGCCCGACGCCGTCGTAGCGCGGAAGACGTGCGCCGACGGCCTTCATGACGCGTCCTCGGTCACGCCGACCTCGCCGCGCGAAGCGGCGACCACGGCGTCGACGATCTTCACGTAACCGGTGCAGCGGCAGTAGTGGCCGCCGAGCGCCTCGAGAACGTCCTCACGTGCGATCGGGCCGCCGGCCCGGTCGATGAGAGCCGTCGCCGCGATCACCATGCCCGGTGTGCAGAAGCCGCACTGTGCGGCGTAGTGCTCGTGGAACGCCGCCTGGACGAGCGTCAACGCCTCGGGCTCGCCCAGCCCCTCGAGGGTCGTGATCGACGCACCGTCGACCGCTGCGACGACGGTCAGGCACGAGCGCCGCGGCTCACCGTCGACGAGCACGGTGCACGTGCCGCAGCCGCCCTGCTGGCACCCGGCCTTCGGGCTCGTGATGTCGAGCTCGTCCCGGAGGACGTGGAGGAGCGGTGTGAGGGGCGGGCTCACGACCTCGTACTCGATCCCGTTGACGATCAGGTTCATGCGCGCTCCAGTTGGTCGAGGGCTTCGCGGACGAGCTTCGGGAGGATCGCGCGCCGGTAGGCGGCCGTTGCGACGGCATCGTCGACCGGCTCGACGTCCTGCAGGACGTCGTCGGCGTTGCGGCTCTGCTCGACGGCGCGGCAGCGAACTGCCGTCGGAGCGACGCCGGTGACGGCGACGCGTAGCTCGGAGCCGTCGGGCCGTGAGCAGGCGGCGACGCTCGCAATCGAGTACGAGTGGGCGTGCCGTCGGCGCATGCCGCTGCCGCCGAACCGGCGGTCGAACCGGTCGTAGGCGACGGAGAGCACGAGCCGCCCGGAGCGATCGCCGGCGAGGAAGTCCTCGACGGGCTCGGTCCGCTCGCCGCCGGCGCCGGTCGACGTCACCCGGGCGCCGAGCGCGATCAGCGGGCCGCCGAGGTCGCCGCGCTGCGCGTCGGCGCCTGCGGGGGCGCAGAGGTTGCCGCCGATGGTGGCGTTGCGCCGGACCTCGAGGTCGGCCAAATGGCGGGCCGTCTCTGCGAGCACTGCCTCGGACGAGTCGACGAGCGCGCTCACCGGCACCATCGCCCCGATGACGACTGCGTCGCCGTCGTCGCGAACCGTGTCGAGGCCGGCCTTGTGGAGCAGCAGCGCACGGTCGGGCCTGATGCGGCCGGCTGCGATCTCGGGCAGGAGGATCGTGCCTCCGGCGAAGACCGTCATCCCTTCGCCGGAGCCGTACAGGGAGGCCGCTTCCGCGGCGGATGTGGGAACGAGCACCTCAGCGGTCATACCGCGATTCTATGGTTACTCTCCTGCGGTGGCGTTTGCGTCGATCGACGAGCTCGAGACCGCGCTCACCGGGTCGTCCTACCTGACCGACCGCGGGCTCGCGACCGCGCTCTTTCTCGCGCTCACGCTCGAGAAGCCGCTCCTGCTCGAGGGGGAGGCGGGTGTCGGCAAGACCGAGGCGGCCAAGGCCGTCGCCGCAGCGCTCGACGCGCCGCTGATCCGGCTGCAGTGCTACGAGGGCCTCGATATCGCGCATGCCGTCTACGAGTGGAACTACGCCCGGCAGCTGCTGCACATCCGCGCCGCCCAGGCCGGCACGGTCGACGAGTCCGAGCTCTTCGGCCCCGAGTTCCTGATCCGGCGCCCGGTGCTGGAGGCGCTCGAGTCGGAGCGCCGCGCGCTGCTTCTGATCGACGAGATCGATCGAGCCGACGAGGAGTTCGAGGCGTTTCTGCTCGAAGTGCTGTCGGACTTCCAGGTGACCGTGCCGGAGCTCGGCACGATCCACGCGACCCAGCGCCCGTACGTGATCCTCACGTCCAACAGGACGCGGGAGCTGCACGACGCGCTCAAGCGCCGCTGCCTCTACCACTGGATCGGGCATCCGTCGGTCGAGCGCGAGATCGAGATCGTGGTGCTGCGGGTCCCGGGCGTGCCCGAGCGGCTCGCCGAGCAGGCGGCGCGGTTCGCCGCCGAGCTGCGTGCACTCGACCTGCAGAAGCCGCCCGGGATCGCCGAGACGATCGACTGGGTGCGGGCGCTGACCGCGCTCGGGCAGCAGGAGCTCGACGTCGACAACGTGCAAGCGACGCTCGGCTCGCTGCTCAAGTACCACGAGGACGTCGTCGCGATCCGCGACGAGGCGCTGGCCGGGCTCGTGTCGCGCAGTGCCTGAGCGAGTCGCACACGCGCCGCACGCGGTCGTCCGGCATGTCGTCGTGTTCGGGCGCGTGCTGCGCGAGGGCGGGCTCGAGGTTGGCCCCGGCCGGATCAGCGACGCCCTGCGTGGGCTCGACACGGTCGACCTGCGCCGCCAGGACGACGTCTACTGGACGCTCCGGCAGACGCTCGTCTCGCCGCCGCGAGGACCTCGAGCTGTTCGACCGTGCGTTCGACGCGTGGTTCCTGCGCGCTCCGGTGGCGCGGCCGCTGCGCGAGCTCGACCGCGCGCCGCGCCGGGAGGGGCAGCGCCGCAAGGGCGGCGTGCCCGGGCCCGGGCCCGAGGTGGACGGAGGCGAGCTCGAGCTCGGCGCCTTCAGCTCCGACGAGCTGCTCCGCACCCGCGACTTCGCCTCGATGACGCCGGAGGAGTTCAGTCGCGCGCGCAGGCTGATTCGGACGATCGCGCTCGCCCGGCCGAGGCGGCGGACGCATCGGCTCCGCGCCGACCGTAGCGGTCACGTGCTGGACGTCCGGGCGCTCGTTCGTGCCTCGCTTGCGACCGGCGGCGACCCCGTCGCCCGCTCGTACCGCTCGCGTACGACGGCGCCCCGCAAGCTCGTGCTGCTGCTCGACGTCTCCGGCTCGATGGAGGCGTACTCGCGCGCCCTGCTCCTCTACCTGCACGCCGCCCGGGGGTCGGGGCGCGGCGTCGAGACGTTCGCGTTCGGCACGCGGCTGACGCGCATCACCTCCGAGCTCGCGACCCGCGACCCGGACGCCGCGCTGGCCGCCGCCGCGCACCGTGTGCTCGACTGGTCGGGCGGCACCCGCATCGGCTCGTCGCTGAAGACGTTCAACGACGAGTGGGGTAGGCGCGCGCTCACGCGCGGCGCGGTCGTGGTGATCCTCTCCGACGGCTGCGAGCGCGGCGACACGAGCGAGACAGCCGCCCAGATGGCGCGCCTCGCGCGGCAGGCGTACGCCGTCGTCTGGGTCAACCCGCTCAAGGGCCATCCCGACTACGAGCCGCTCACCGGGGGCATGAGCGCGGCGCTTCCCTTCGTCGACCGCCTGCTCTCCGGCCATGATGTCGCGAGCCTGGAGGCCCTGGGTACCGTACTGAGCGGGATCGAACGGAGACACGCGGCATGAACGGGGTGCAATGAAAGAGATCGTCGACGAGGTCGAGCGGTGGCGGAGCCAGGGCGAACGGATCGCGGTCGCCACGGTCGTCGCGACGCGCAAGTCCGCGCCGCGGCCGGTCGGCTCGAAGCTCGCCGTCTCCGAGACAGGAGCCATGTGCGGCTCGGTCTCGGGCGGTTGTGTCGAGAACGACGTCGCCGTGCAGGCGCAGGAGGTCCTCGCGACCGGCGAGCCGCGGCTCCTCACCTATGGGATCACCGAGGATCAGGCGCTCGGCGTCGGGCTGCCGTGCGGCGGCGAGATCGACGTCCTCCTCGAGCCGTTCGAGTGAAGCTCACGGACGCGCTGCTCGAGGTCGCCCACGGCGACGAGCGGGCCGTGCTCTTCACCGTCCTCGACGGCCCGGAGCGTGGGCGGAAGCTGCTCGTCCGGCTCGACCGCGGTGACACCGTCGGCGATGGGCCGGCTGCGCTCGCGGCGCTTGCGGAGGAGCTCCGCCGCAGCTGCGTCGTCGAGCACGAGGGCGCGCGTGTCTTCGCCGACGTCTACGGGCGCCCGCCGCGACTCGTGGTCGTCGGGGCGGTCGACACCGGCGAGGCGTTGTGCGCCGGGGCGCGCGCCCTCGGCTGGCACACGGTGTGTGTGGATCCACGTGCGCGATTCGCGACCCCCGAGCGCGTGCCGAGCGCCGAGGAGATCGTCGTCAAGTGGCCCGACGAGGCCTTCGCCCGCCTCGCGCTCGACCGTGACACCGCGGTCGTCGTGCTCACCCACGACGACAAGTTCGACGTGCCGGCGCTCGCCGTGGCGCTGCGCAGCGACGCGTTCTACGTCGGCGCTCTCGGCAGCCGGGTCGCCCAGGCGAACCGACGCGAGCGTCTGCTCGAGGCCGGGTTGAGCGAGACCGAGCTCGCCCGGCTCCACGGGCCGGCCGGGCTCGACGTCGGTGCCGAGAGCCCGGCCGAGACGGCCGTCTCGATCCTCGCCGAGGCGCTCGCGGTGCGTGCGCAGCGCGGCGGCGGGCCGTTGCGCGCGTCGGGCGAGCGCATCCACGCCGAGCGGTAGACGCTCCCCTCCCGACCCTGATACGGTCGCCCGCGTTCCGGGTCGAGCGACGAGGAGGTGCAGCATGCCGGTCGCCGTGGTTGACGAGCGGGTGCGCGAGCTGGTCGACGAGAGCGTGGAGGTCGAGCAGATCGCGACGGGATTCACGTTCACCGAGGGGCCGATCTGGATGGCGGACGGGTCGCTCCACTTCAGCGACATGCCCGGTGACAAACGGCGGCGCTGGCATCCGTCCGACGGGGTGAGCGTCCTGCTCGACCCGAGCCGCAAGTGCAACGGCATGACGCGCGACAACGACGGCAACCTGCTCGTGTGCGAGCACGTGACGAGCTCGCTCGTGCGCGAGCGGCCCGACGGCGTTCGCGAGACACTCGCCTTCCACTGGCAGGGCCGGTACCTGAACAGCCCGAACGACGTCATCGTCGCCTCCGACGGCTCGATCCTGTTCACCGACCCGACCTACGGGCGGATGCCGGGGTTCGGGATCGAGCGGGCCCAGGAGCTCGACTTCCAGGGCGTCTACAGGATCCCGCCCGGTGGAGGCCAGGAGGATCTGCAACTGCTGGTCGACGACTTCGCGCAGCCGAACGGCCTCTGTCTCTCGCCGGACGAGTCCCTGCTCTACATCAACGACACGACCCGCGCGCACATCCGCGTCTTCGAGGTCGGCGCTGATCACGCGCTCTCGAACGGCCGGGTCTTCGCCGAGGGGATCGGCGACGGCGACCTCGCCAAGGGCGGGCTCGTGGACGGGATGAAGCTCGACGAGCGCGGCAACGTGTACGTGACCGGGCCGGACGGCGTCTGGATCTTCTCCGCGGACGGTGCGCACCTCGGCGTCATCGAGGTGCCCGAGCCCGTCGGCAACGTGAACTGGGGCGGCGACGACTGGCGCACGCTCTTCATACCCGCGTCGGCGTCCGTGTACAGCGTGCGGATGAACGTCGGCGGCAACCGTCTCGGCTACATGCGTTAGGAGGCATACGTGGACTCGATCGATGCGAAGAGCGCTGCGCTCGTCATCCAGGATCTGCAGAACGATGTGATCAGCGAAGGCGGCGCGTTCGCGGACTCGGGAGCCCCCGCGCACGCGACGAGCCAGAACGTGGTCGCGAACGTCGTTGGCCTCGCCGACGACTGCCGGGCGAAGGGCGTGCCCGTGATCCACGTCTGGTACATCGTCGATCAGGGCGCTCCCGGCCTGAAGCAGAACGCACCGCTCTTCGAGGGCGTGACGGGCGCGAATGCCCTCGTGCGGGGCACCTGGGGCGCGGCGCCGGCCGACGGGCTCGAGCCGAAGGACGGCGACCACATCGTCGAGAAGATGCGGATGAACGGCTTCTACGACACACGGCTCGACATCCTGCTGCGCGGCCTCGGCGTCGAGACGCTGGTGATCACCGGAGCCTGGACGAACATGTCGATCGAGCACACCGCCCGCCACGGCGCGGACGCGGGCTACCGCGTGGTGGTCGCCTCCGACGGCACCTCGACGGTGAACGACGAGTGGCAGCATGCCGCCCTGAACTACGCGATGACGAATGTCGCGCAGGTCGGCACCTGCGACGAGATCGCCGCCGCGCTCGGCTGACTCGACCGCTCGTATAGAGGCTTGATGCGGATTAGCCGTGGCTCGTGGTGCCGCCCCAGGCGCGGCGCCATGCCGTCTTGTCGCCTTTGCCCAGGCCCACCGGCCTGGGCTGCAGACGCCAAGCCGCCCTGGCTTGGCCTGGAACGGCCCCACGACGATGCCTAACCCGCATCAAGCCTCTAGGATCGAACGCGGCATGGCGCTGACGGCCGACCTCCCGCTCCTCGAGCTGCAATCCGACAGCGGCGAGATGTTCGCGGTGGACGACCCGGCGACGGGGGAGACGCTTCTCGAAGTGCCGCGCATGGGCGCGGCCGAGACCGAGCGCGCGATCGCCGCCGCGGAGGAGGCGCTGCCCGCGTGGCGAGGTCTCCTCGCGAAGGAGCGGGCGCGCATTCTCCGGCGCTGGGCAGACCTGATGCAGGAGAACGAGGATCAGCTCGCGACGCTCCTCACGACCGAGCAGGGAAAGCCTCTCGCCGAGTCGCGCGCCGAGATCGCGTATGCCGCCTCGTTCCTCGAGTGGTTCGGCGAGGAGGCGAAGCGCGTCTACGGCGACACGATCCCCTCCTACATGCAGGACCGCCGTGTCGTCGTGCTGAAGCAGCCGGTCGGTGTCACGGTCGGCATCACGCCCTGGAACTTCCCGGCGGCGATGGTCACCCGCAAGGCGGCGCCGGCGCTGGCGGCCGGCTGCACGATGGTGCTGAAGCCGGCCGAGCAGACGCCGCTCTCGGCGCTTGCCGTCGCGAAGCTCGGCGAGGAGGCGGGGCTCCCGGCGGGTGTTTTCGGCATCGTCACGGGCAGCGCCGCCGACGCCCCCGAGATCGGGCGCGTGATGACGTCGAGCCCGGTCGTGCGCAAGCTCGGTTTCACCGGCTCGACCGAGGTGGGGAAGCTGCTGATGGCGCAGTGCGCCGGTCAGGTGAAGAAGGTCTCGCTGGAGCTCGGCGGCAACGCGCCGTTCGTCGTCTTCGACGACGCCGACCTCGAAGAGGCGGTCGCGGGCGCGATCCAGTGCAAGTTCCGCAACTCCGGCCAGACGTGCATCTCGGCGAACAGGATCTACGTCCAGGCGCCGGTGTTCGACGAGTTCGTCCAGCGGCTCACCGCCGAGGTCGAGGGGTTGAAGGTCGGCAACGGGCTCGAGCCCGCGACGAAGGTCGGTCCGCTGATCGAGCGCCAGGCGATCGAGAAGGTGGAGCGCCATGTTGCGGACGCGCTCGAGCGCGGCGGCGAGCTGGTCACCGGCGGCGAGGCGCTCGGCGGGCTCTTCTACCGGCCGACCGTGATCACCGGCGTCACCGCCGACGCCGCGATGTCGTGCGAGGAGACCTTCGGGCCGGTCGCCGGGATCGCGCGGTTCGAGACCGAGGAAGAGGCGATCCGGCAGGCCAACGACACGCCCTACGGGCTCGCCGCGTACTTCTACAGCCGCGACGTCGGCCGCGTCTGGCGTGTCTCCGAGGCGCTCGAGTACGGCATCGTCGGGATCAACACGGGCTTCATCTCCTCCGAGGTGGCGCCGTTCGGCGGCGTCAAGGAATCCGGCATCGGCCGCGAGGGCTCGAAGTACGGGATCGACGAGTGGCTCGAGATCAAGTACCTCGCGCTGGCGGGGCTCTGACGATGATCGTCGAGCAGAAAGCTCACCTTGATCGTTGAACAGCGCGACTACCACGTTCATACCGGCAAGCTGAACGAGGTCGTGCGCCTCTACGCCGAGGAGGGCCTCGCGCTACAGGAGGAGCATCTCGGGCGGTTCCTCGGCTCGTTCACCACCGATGTCGGTGCGCTCTCGACCTACACCGCGCTCTGGGGCTACGAGAGCCATGCGGAGCGCGAGCAGCGGCGCGCGAAGCTCCAGGCAGATCCGCGTTGGCAGGACTTCCTCTCCCGGCTGCAGCCGCTCCTGCACACCCAGCAGAACCGGATCCTCGTCCCGACCGCCTTCTCGCCGATTCGCTGATGGACGGGAAGGTCGCGCTCGTCACCGGTGCCGCGCAGGGGATCGGCAACGCGATCGCGCACGGGCTTGCGGCGGCGGGTGCACGGATCGTCGTCGCAGACCTGAACGGCGCCGAGGAGGCTGCGGCCGCGTTCCCGGACGGCGTCGGCATCGCCGCGGACGTCGCCGACGAGCAGTCGGTCCAGCGGCTCGTCGACGAGGTCGTGGAGCGCTGCGGCACGATCGACGTGCTCGTCAACAACGCCGGGCTGTACGCGTCGCTCGAGATGCGCCCGTTCGAGCAGATCCCGCTCGACGAGTGGCGGCAGGTGATGGACGTGAACGTCGCCTCGATGTTCCTGATGAGCCGGGCGGTGGTGCCGGTGATGCGCGCAGCGGGTGGCGGACACATCGTCAACATCTCCAGCGGCACGCCGTTCCGCGGCGTCCCGTTCCTGCTCCACTACGTCACCTCGAAGGGAGCGATCGTCGCGTTCACCCGCGCGCTCGCGAAGGAGCTCGGCCGGGACGGCGTGCTCGTCAACTGCGTCGCCCCGGGCTTCACGATCTCGGCCGGCGTCGAGGCGCACCCCGATGTGATCGAGAAGCTGCGCGACGTGTCGATCGCCGCCCGCACGCTGCAGCGCGACCAGGTCCCGGAGGACGTCGTCGGCGCCGTCGTCTTCCTGTGCGGGCCGGGGGCCTCGTTCGTCACCGGGCAGACGATCGTGATCGACGGCGGCCAGTACTTCCATTGATCCTCTCGCTCTCCGACCACCGGGAAGGCGTCGAGATCGGCCCGGGAGACCACGTCGTCTACGACGTCGCGGGCGACCGCGCCTTCGTCGGCGCGGGGAGGGTGGAGGGGCGCGCGCTCGTCTGGGAGCTGACCGAGCGTCCTCAGGGCGACTCGTTCCTTCGGTGCGACCGCGTGGACTTCCCGCCCGGAGGCGTCGCGTACCTGCACACTCATCCAGGCCCCGGCCTGCGCGTCCTGCTGCAGGGGCGCATCCGCATCGAGACGCAGGGTGCCTCGCACGAGTACGACCCGTTCGAGTGGTGGTACGAGACCGGGCCGGATCCGGTGTTCGCGGCCGCCTCCGAGGCCGCGGCAACGGCGTTCGTGCGCGTGATGGTCCTGCCCGCGGAGTGGGCCGGGAAGCGCACGATCCGGTACGTCGACCCTGCGGACGACGACAAGCCGAAGCTGCAGTCGGCCCGCATCTACCTCGAGCACGGCCTGTGATGCGGCACGGGGGGAAGCTGCTCGCCGACCAGCTTGCCGTGCACGGCACGGAGCTCGCTTTCTGCGTCCCGGGCGAGAGCTTTCTGGCGCTGCTCGACGGCCTGTACGAGAGCCCCGTTCGCCTCGTCACGTGTCGTAACGAGGCGGGCGCCGCGAACATGGCGGAGGCCTACGGCAAGCTCACCGGCCGGCCCGGCATCTGCCTCGTCACGCGCGGCCCCGGCGCAACGCACGCCTCGGTCGGCGTGCACACCGCGCACCAGGACTCGACGCCGCTGATCCTGTTCGTCGGCCAGGTCGCCTCCGACCAGGAGGAGCGCGAGGCGTTTCAGGAGATCGACTACCGGCGCATGTTCGCCCCCATGGCGAAGTGGGCGGCCCAGATCGACCGTGTCGAGCGCATCCCCGAGCTCGTCGCCCGCGCCTTCTCGATCGCCTGTGCGGGCCGGCCCGGGCCGGTGGTGCTCGCGCTGCCGGAGGACGTGCTTGCGGCCGAGACAGACGCCCGCGATGCGCCGCGCTTCCATGTCGTGCGGCCGAACACCGCGGTCGCGGACGTCGAGGCGCTGCGCGACCTGCTCGAACGAGCGGAGCGGCCGCTGGCGATCGTCGGCGGTGCCGCCTGGACCGCCGCGGCGACCCGCGATCTGCAGGCGTTCTTCGAGGCGAACTCGATCCCGGCGGGCGCCGCCTTTCGCCGCCAGGACGCGCTCGACAACGACTCACCGATCTATGTCGGGGACGTCGGCATCGGCATCAACCCGAAGCTCGCCGCGCGCGTGCAGGAGGCGGACGTCCTGCTCGTGGTGGGTGCGCGGCTCGGCGAGGTCACGACCTCGGGGTACACGCTGCTCGAGGTGCCCGGCCCGAAACAGACGCTCGTGCACGTGTATCCCGGCGCCGAGGAGCTCGGGCGCGTCTACGTGCCCGAGCGGCCGATCCTGTCGGGGCCGGAGTCGTTCGCGGCCGCCGTCGCCGACCTGCGCGTCGAGCCGCGCTGGCGCGACTGGACGGCCTCCGCGCGCGCCGACTACGAGGCGTGGCAGCAGCACGAGCGAATGCCGGGCGAGCTCGACCTCGGCGAGTGCATCGCGCACATGCGCGAGCGTGTGCCCGACGCGATCATCTGCAACGGCGCCGGCAATCACACCGTCTGGATCCACCGCTTCTGGCGGTTCCATTCGTACCCGTCGCAGCTTGCGCCGACGAGCGGCGCGATGGGCTACGGGCTGCCGGCGGCGGTCGCCGCCAAGGCGCTCGCACCCGACCGCACGGTGATCTGCTTCTCGGGCGACGGCGACTTCCTCATGCTCGGCCAGGAGCTCGCAACGGCCGTGCAGTACGACTTGCCGATCGTCGTGCTGGTGGTCGACAACGGGATGTACGCGACGATCCGCATGCACCAGGAGCGCTTGTACCCGGGGCGCGTCGTCGGCACGGATCTGCGCAATCCCGACTTCGCGGCCTACGCACGAGCGTTCGGGGCGCACGGCGAGCTCGTGGAGCGCACCGACGACTTCCCGGCTGCATTCGAGCGCGCGCTCGAAGCCGGGGTCCCCGCGGTGGTCACACTGCGCATCGACCCGGACGCGATCACCCCGCGCACGACGATCACCGCCCTGCGCGCGACGGCTGGGATCTCGTGAGTCGCCGCGAGGAGATCCGCGTGCCGAGCCTCGCGGAGCCCGTCAGCCACTACACGGATGCGGTGCGGGCTGGCAGCCTGCTCTTCGTCTCCGGAGTCGTTCCCGTCGACGGCGACGGGAACCTCGTTCCCGGTGACGTCGTCGCGCAGGCGCGCCAGGTGTTCGCCAACATCGGTGCCGTTCTCGCAGCCGCAGGGACGGGCTTCCAGGACGTGGTCAAGGTGACCGTCTTCCTCACGGACGTCGACGACCGGCCGGCGGTGAACGAGGTGCGCAAGGAGGTCTTCGGCGACGCGCGGCCGGCGAGCACGTTGGTCGAGATCAGTCGGCTCGTCGTCCCCGGCGCGCGCATCGAGGTCGAAGCGGTCGTTCAGCTCCCCCATGGCGCTTGACCCGTTCAACGCGCTGATCACCGAGATCGAGCCGGCGCCGGCGCGGCCCGGCCCGCTCTCCGGTCTGCGGCTCGCGGTGAAGGATCTGATCGACACGGCAGGCGTGCGGACCACCTACGGCTCGCGGATCTACGCCGAGCACGTGCCCAAGCGCACTGCAAGCGCGGTCGAGCGGCTTGTCGCGGCCGGCGCCGTCGTCACCGCCAAGGCGAATCTGCACGAGTTCGCGTGGGGCGTGACGAGCCAGAACCCCTGGTACGGCACGGTCGAGAACCCACACCTGCCGGGGCGGACGACGGGCGGCTCCTCCGGTGGCAACGCCGCCGCGATCGCGGCCGGCCTCGCCGACGCCGGCCTCGGCACCGACACCGGCTGCTCGATCCGGTTGCCGGCGATGTGCTGCGGGCTCGTCGGCCTGAAGCCGAGCTGGGGGCGCGTCCCGGTCGACGGCGTCTTCCCGCTCTGCCCGACATTCGACACCGTCGCGCCGATGGCGCGGACCGTGGCCGAGGCGGCCGCGATGTGGTCGGTGCTGACCGAGGCGCCGCTGCCCGTGCCACGGCTCGAAGGCCTGACCGTTGGCCTGCTCCGCCGGCCGCCGTCGGTCGGCGGCCCGGCCCTGCCCGCGAACGACGCCGCCGAGGCGTACGTCGACCGGCTCGAGGAGCTCGGCGCACACGTGGTCGAGGCGTCGATCCCGGAGCCGCCGGCCGACACCTGGCCGCTCTTCTTCCACGAGGCGGCCGAGTCGCATCACGCCACGTACCCGGCGCGTGCCGACGAGTACGGCGACAACGTGCGCGCGAAGCTCGAGCTCGCCCAGGCCGTCGACCCGCGGGAGGTCGAGGAGGCGCGCGCCTCCGTCGCGACCTGGCGCGGCTACCGGCCCGAGGTCGACCTCTACGTCGCGCCGACGATCGGGGTCGAGGTGCCGCCCGTCGACTGCGACGAGCTCGACGTCCGGCTGCCGCTGACCGCCTTCTTGCGCCCGTTCAACGTGCTCGGCTGGGCCGCGATCGCGATCGGCGATCTCCAGCTGATCGCGCCGCGCGACGAGGTCGTGATCGCGGCGGCGCTCGCCTGGGAGCTCAGCTCCGCGGCGTGACGTCCTTGACGTCCCGCGCGGGCGGCGGCGTCGCGTCGACGGGGACGCCGAACGCGTCGTAGCCCGTGTCGACGCTCACCGGCGTGCCGTTGCCGGTCGAATACGTGACGAGCACCCGCCGCAGCCGGCCTCGCGCGTCGAGCCAGAAGCGGACGCGGAACGGCTTCGCCGGGTAGTCGCCGCGGACCGCCGCGGCGACGAGGGCCCGCTGCGCGGCCGGGACGTGGGCTGCGACGGCCGCCGGGTCGACCTGGCCCACGAACACCGCGCGGGTCGGAGTCGTGCGGACGAGCCTCGGCCGCACGACGGCGGTCGCAAGGTAGGCGGGGGCGAGCGCGTGGGCGAGATCGTCGGGATGCGCGCTCCGCTCCTTTGCGGTCAACCTGCTCGTGTCGAGCTTCGTCCACGGCCGCACGCTCGGGTCGTTGAGGGTTGCGCTCGCGTTCGCGTTCTCGTACACGAGCGGGCCGATGACGATCACCTCGCCGGGGACGGTGCTGCCCGGCTCGATGCGGTAGATGTGCCCGGCGCGCGCCACGAACGAGACAGTGCCGTTGGTATAGGCGCTCACCTTCGAGCCGCCGACCGTGATCGACGTGATCTGTGCGAACTTCACCGTCTTTGCGGCGACGGTGCGCGGGAAGGCACGGGCAAATGGAGGCGCCGCGATCGGCTTCGGCTCCTGCGCCGCGTGGTTCGTCGTGCCGCAGCCGGCGGCGACCACGGCGACGATCAGTGCGAGGCGTCTCACAGGCTGATCAGCCGGATCTTGCCCTCGGGCCGCGGGCGGGCGGCCGAGCGGAGCATGTCGACGAACGCCTCGGCGGTCGTCGACCAGCCGACGCGGGCGTACACCGCGACCTCGCGGAAGATCCGCGGTGTGATCGGGAGCGACCGGCAGCCGACGCCCGGCAGGACGATGTTGTCCGGGACGAGCGCCAGCCCGAGACCCGCGGCAGCCATGCGCGCTGCGGCCTCCGCCTGCGACGTGCGGACGGCGCCGCGGGGTATGTAGCCGGCGGTGACGCAGATCTCGTCGTGGATCCCTGCGAGGCCGTGATCCGGGTGGTAGAGCACCCATTCCCGCTCGGCGAGCTCGTCCAGGGTGACGCTCGCCCGG
Source organism: uncultured Thermoleophilia bacterium (assembly GCA_963840365.1). Taxonomy (GTDB): domain Bacteria; phylum Actinomycetota; class Thermoleophilia; order Gaiellales; family Gaiellaceae; genus PALSA-600. Next base: position 380,832 of record CAWIYQ010000003.1, read on the forward strand.
CTCGCGAGCTCGTCGTCCTCGGCTGCGACGACGACGAGCTCCTCGAATCCGACCGCCTCGAGCGGGCCGTCCCAGCGGCGGACCGGTCGGGGCCCGATCGCGAAGTCGGCGACGCCCTGCTCGACGGCGTCCTCGAGCAGCGTGCGGTGGCGAAACTCGTGCAGGTGCACCGACACGTTCGGGTGGAGGCGATGCCAGGCGCCGATGTGCCGGGGCAGGAGCCCCACTGCCATCGAGAGCACGGTTGCGATCTCGAGCTCGCCCGCCTCGAGCTCCAGCACGGAGCGCGCGGTCTGCCGGCCGCGCTCGAGCGCGCGGACGGCGAGCCGTGCTTCCGGGAGCAGCGTCCGGCCCGCCGGCGTCAGCGAGATGCCGCGCGGGAGGCGGTCGATCACCGCCCCGCTCAGCTCTGCCTCGAGCGCCTTGATGTGCTGCGAGAGCGACGGCTGGGAGATGCCGACGCGACGCGCCGCCCGGGTGAACGACCCCTCTTCGGCGACGGCGACGAAGCACTCGAGCTGGCGGAAGTTCATAGGGCGAGCCTATCGTCGCAAGTGCTTTTTGGCGCACTTGACCTATCGCTCGCAAGCCGAGACACTCGCAGCGTGCCGCTCACGAGGACGAGCGAGGGGGTCAATTGACGCAGTCCACGATCGGCGTGCCCGGCATCGGAGGAGCGAGCCGGGCGCGTGTGCTCGCCGTCCGGAGCCGCGTCCTCAAGAGCCTCGGCGCCGCCGTCCTCGTGGTGGTGACCGTTGTCCCCGTTCTCTGGGTCGTCTTCTTCGCGCCGACGACCGGGAAATGGGCGACCTCGTTCGGCTCCGCGGTGCACGACCCGAAGGACTTCCTGATCACCCTGCTCAACGGCGTCACCGCGGCTGCCCTCTACTTCGTCGTCGCGAGCGGCTTCACGCTGATCTTCGGCCTGATGCGGGTCGTGAACATGGCTCACGGCGCCTTCTTCCTGCTCGGCGGCTACATCGCGCTGAAGCTGCAGCGTCACTTCGTCGGGGAGGGGGGCTCGTTCGGCCTGACGAGCGACCAGGTCAACCTGACGCACTGGATCGTGCCTGCGATCGTCGGCACGGTCCTCGTGGCGCTCCTCGGGCTCGTGATGCAGCAGACACTCCTGCGCTGGAACCAGGGCCAGGATCTCCGCCAGGCGCTGATCACGATCGCCGTCTCGATCATTCTCGCCGATCAGATGCTCGCCCACTTCGGCGGCATCGCCGAGGACATCGCCTGGCCGCGCAACTGGGACACCTTCATCAACATGCACGTCGAGGGCATCCAGTACACGGAGACGCGCATCGTCATCCTGGTGATCGCGCTCGCGATCGGGGCCCTGCTGTGGGTATGGCTGAAGCGCACGCGGACCGGGATGGTGATTCGCGCCGGCGTCGACGACCGCGCGATGGTCTCGGCGCTCGGCGTCAACATCCAGCTCACCTTCGCGATCGCGTTCACGGTCGGCTCCGGGCTCGCGGGGCTCGGCGGCGTGATCGGCGGTTCCTTCGCGAGCCTCGCGCCGGGTGTCGACGCGAACTGGCTGCTCTACTCGCTCGTCGCGGTGATCATCGGCGGCATGGGCTCACTCGGCGGGGCGGCGATCGGCTCTCTGCTGCTCGGCCTGACGAGCAACTTCGCGGCTGCGTACCTGCCGGAGAACTACACCTACTACTCGATCATCTTCACGTTCGTGCTCGTCGCGATCGTGCTCGCCGTCCGGCCGCTCGGGCTCTTCGGGAGGCCGGCGTGATCCGCTTCACACCGGACCGTGCCCTCGGCGGCGCCGCACTACTGCTCGCCGTGCTCGCGCCCTTCTTCCTGACGCAGTACTTCGTCCAGGCGCTGCTGACCCAGGTGCTCTTTCTCGGGATCGTCGCCGCGAGCCTCATCTACCTGTCGGCGTTCGGCGGGATGGTGTCGCTCGGTCAGGTGGCGCTCTTCGGCATCGCCGGCTTCGTGCTCGGGAACGCGACCACGAACGGGAACACGAAGGGGCTGAATCTCGGCTGGAACCCCTGGTGGGGCGTGCTGCTCGCGCTCGCCATCACCGTCCTCGCCGGCCTGCTCTTCGGCGCGCTCGCGAGCCGGAGCGTCGGCATCTACTTCCTGATGATCACCCTCACGTACTCGGTGATCGCCAACCTGACGTTCGGGCAGGTGACCGACGTGTCGGGCTTCGGCGGCATCAGCGGCATCCCGACTCCGCATCTGATCGGCAACGTCAACGAGCACGGCGAGCGGCTCTACTATGTGGCGCTCCTCGTTGCGATCCTCGTCTACGCGCTCCTGCGCTACGTGTCCGGGACACCGTTCGGCCTCTCGCTGCAGGGCGTGCGCGACGACCCCGTCCGGATGGCGTCGCTCGGCTACAACGTCAACCTCCATCGCACCATCGCGTTCGCGTTCGCGTCGGGCATCGCCGCGATCGGCGGGATCCTCTTCGTCTGGTGGAACGGCCACATCGACCCGGCATCGATCGACCTCGGCTCCACGATCGACGTGCTCGTGATCGCCGTGATCGGCGGCCTCTACCGGCTCGAGGGCGCCTGGGTGGGCGCGCTCTTCTTCGTCGTGATCGAGAACTACTCGCAGCAGATCAGCTTCATCGGGCCGCGGTTCGAGACGCTGATCGGCGCGATCTTCCTCGTGATCGTGCTCGTCTCGCCCGGTGGCCTGATCGGCCTCTGGGAGCGGGCGGTCGAGCTCGCGACCCGTCGCCGAGGCGGGCCGACGGGCGGCGACCCGATCGAAGTTGGCCAGGTCGAACCGAGTGTCTGAAAGGAGGCGACGGCGCTCCCCCCATTTGTAACCGCACCAAGTTCACCCCCCCAGTCTGTCAATCGATCGTTCGAAAGGAGGAGGGCATCCGAATGAATGCTCTCAGAGGCAGGTGGAAGCTCGTCCCGCTCGCAGCCGTGATCGTGATCGCGGCCGCGTACGTGGCGACGACGGCGACCGCCCGCAGCACTGCCACGCCGATCAAGATCGGCGTCCTGTCCGACTGTCAGGGCGCCTTCGGCTCGTTCGACAACCAGGACCTCGCCGGTGTGGTGACGGCGATGTCCCAGTTCGCCGGCGGCCACGCGAAGAACCCGAACAAGCCGCGTGACGGCTGGGTCGGGGCGTCGATCAACGGGCATCCGCTGAAGCTCGTCGGGATCGGCTGCGGGAGCGACAGAGCCGACTTGGCGATCAAGGAGACGAAGCGCCTGATGGAGCAGCTGGGCGCGGACATCATGATCGGGCCGCTGTCGGGTGACGAGTCGATCGCGGTGGCGAACTACGCCAAGCAGCACCAGACCAAGACGTTCGTGGACGGCTCTGCAGGTGCACAGGACACGACGCTCAAGGTGAGGGCGCCGAACTTCTTCCGCTTCAACGGCGATGGTGCGATGTGGAACGCCGGTCTCGGCGACATCGCGTACCGGAAGCTCGGTTGGAAGACGGCGGCGGTGGTCTCGGACGACTACAGCTTCGGCTGGACGTCGACCGCGGGCTTCATCACCGACTTCTGCGCCGCGGGCGGCCAGGTGACCAAGCGCGTCTTCCCGCCGCTCAACACGACGGACTACTCGTCGTATGCGCAGCAGCTCCCGACCAACGTCGACGGGACGTTCGTGGCCGTCGGCGGCGCCGGGCTGATCCCGTTCCTGAAGGCCTACGAGCAGGCTCACGGCCCGATCGACGGGAAGAAGTTCATCGGCAACCTGTTCTGGGGGACGCCGGGCGAGTTCCAGCAGCTCGGTAACCGCGTGGCCGGCGCGTACGTCGGCGGTGCAGGCACGGCCGGTGACCTCAACACGGCCGCGGCCAAGGCGTACAACGCCGAGGTCGGCAAGGTGTTCAAGACGATCCCGCCCTTCGGCGCTGCCGCGCCGCAGGCGTCGTCGACGTTCACGTACGGGTACTACGTCAACACCTGGGGGCTCCTGGAGGGCCTCAAGGCCGTGGGCGGCGACATCTCCGGCGGCCAGAAGAAGCTGCAGGCGGCGATCGCGAAGGTGAAGCTCGCGACGCCGTACGGCCCGCTTCACCTGGACAAGAACCGCCAGGCGGTGATCAACACCTTCTACCAGCAGCTCTACGTGAAGGGCGGCAAGCTGGCGATCAAGACGGTGGGCGAGGTGCCGAACGTCGACCAGACCTTCGGCGGCACGTACTCGTCCGCGACGCCTGCTCCTGGACGGACGTTCCCGAAGTGCGTGAAGAGGAAGCTGCCCTGGCAGGGCAAGGAAATCGTCCCGCCTGTCACCGGGTAGTCGCTTGACCGAAGGGCCAGTAGCCGGCGACGCCGCGCCGATCCTCCGTCTTCGGGGGATCGGCCGGCGTTACGGCGGTCTCCACGCCGTGCGCGACGTCGATCTCGACGTCGCGCACGGCGAGAGGCGCGCCATCCTGGGCCCGAACGGCGCCGGGAAGACGACGCTGTTCAACGTGATCTCCGGCGACGTCCCGCCGTCCGCCGGCTCGATCGAGTTCCTCGGCGAAGAGGTCTCGGCGCTGTCGCCACGCGCCCGCGCCCGGCTCGGCATGGGGCGCACCTACCAGAAGTCTCGTTCGTTTCTCGGCCTGTCGGTCGAGGACAACCTCTACCTCGCGCTGCTCGGGACGCGCACCGGGCACTTCCGGCCGGTGACGCTCCGCAAGCGCGACCAGGAGGTCAGGGAGGAGGCGGCGGAGCTCGCGCGTACCGTCGGCCTCGCCGATCGCCGCCGCTCGCTCGTCGGGCTGCTCTCGCACGGGGAGCAGCGCCAGCTCGAGGTGGCGATGGCCCGTGCGTCGCACCCACGCCTGATGATGCTCGACGAGCCGGCGTCCGGGCTCTCGCGCGGCGAGCGCGTCGCACTGACGGAGCTTCTCCTGCAGCTCGACCGGTCGATCACGCTGATCCTGATCGAGCACGACATGGACGTCGCATTGCGCGTCGCCGAGCAGGTGACGATGATGCACGACGGCCGCGTGATCGTGGAGGGGACGCCGGCGGAGATCCGGTCGAACCAGACGGTGCACGACCTCTACCTTGGCCGTGGCGGTGCGGAGTGAGCGCCGCCGAGCCGATTCTGGTGCTCGAGCACGTCGACGCCTTCTACGGCTCGGCGCAGGCGCTCGAGGACGTCTCCCTCGAGGTGGGCAGCGGAGCGACCTCGGTCGTCGGCCGCAACGGCATGGGGAAGACCACGCTGTGCAACGCCATCCTCGGCATCCCGCCGGCGCGCGTGCGCGGCTCGATCCGCTACCGGGGAGCCGAGCTCGTCGGCCGCCCGTCGTACAAGATCGCCAAGCTCGGGATCGGCTACGTCCCGCAGGGCCGGCGGCTGTTCCCGTCGCTCTCGGTCGACGAGCACCTCCGCATGATCTCGCGGCGCGGTCGGCCGGCCCGCTGGACGCCCGCGAAGGTGTACGAGCTCTTTCCGCGACTCGCCGAGCGCAAGGGGAACGGTGGTGGACAGCTCTCGGGTGGCGAGCAGCAGATGCTCGCGATCGGACGGGCGCTGCTGACGAACCCGAGCCTGCTCGTGATGGACGAGCCGTCCGAGGGGCTTGCCCCGACGGTGATCGAGCAGCTGATCGACACCTTCAGGACACTGGAGCAGGAGGGGCTCGCGATCCTCCTGATCGAGCAGAACCTCGGAGTCGCGACCGCCGTCGCAGAGCGGCAGGTGGTGATGGTCTCGGGCGCGGTCGCAGCCGAGACGACCGCGAAGGAGCTTTCGAGCGACACCGAGCTGCAGCGTCGCTACCTCGGCGTCGAGCCGCTGGCGGAGAGGGCCTGAGTGGCGCGCGTCGTTCTGCTCGGCACGCTCGACACGAAAGGCCGCGAGTACGCCTATCTGCGCGAGCGGCTGCTCGAGCTCGACGTCGACGTGACCGTCGTCGACGCCGGCGTGCACGAACCGGTCGGCCTCGTCCCCGACGTCGGCCGCGACGAGGTTGCGCGCGCCGCCGACGCCGACGTCGACGCGCTCGCCGCTGCCGGCGACCGGGGCGCCGCGGTGACGGCGATGGCGGAGGGCGCGGAGCGGATCGTGCTCGGCCTGCACGAGCGCGGCGGGCTCGACGCCGTCCTGGCGCTCGGCGGGTCGGGCGGCTCGTCGATCGCCGCGCGGGCGATGCAGGCGCTCCCGGTCGGCGTGCCGAAGCTGCTCGTCTCGACGCTCGCGTCGGGGGACACGCGCCCGTACGTCGGGGCCGTCGACGTGACGATGATGTACTCGGTCGTCGACATCTCCGGCATCAACAGCGTGTCGGCGCGGATCATGTCGAACGCGGCGGCGGCGATCGCCGGTATGGCACGCGTGACGTCCCCGCGCACGGATGGGAGGCCGCTCGTCGGAGCGACGATGTTCGGCGTCACCACGCCGTGCGTGACAAGGGCGCGAGAGCGGCTCGAGGAGCTCGGCTACGAGGTGCTGGTCTTCCACGCCACCGGTGCCGGCGGCCGCTCGCTGGAAGCGCTTGCCGCCGGCGGCTTCCTCGCCGGCGTGCTCGACGTGACGACGACCGAGCTCGCCGACGAGCTCGTCGGCGGCGTCCTCTCGGCCGGCCCCGACCGGCTCGAGGCCGCCGGCCGGAACGGCGTGCCTCAGGTCGTCTCGCTCGGCGCGCTCGACATGGTCAACTTCGGCCCGCGCGAGACGGTCCCGCCGCAATTCGAGGACCGGAATCTGTACGTCCACAACTCGACCGTGACGTTGATGCGCACGACCGCGGAAGAGTGCGCGCAGCTCGGCCGCACGATCGGCGAGAAGCTTGCCGCGGCGACGAGCCCGACCGCTGTGTTCGTGCCCCTCGGCGGCGTATCGATGATCGACGTGCCCGGCCAGCCGTTCCACGACGCCGAGGCCGACGCGGCGCTCGTCTCGTCGCTCAAGGAGGCGCTCGGCGGCAGGGTCGAGCTGCACGAGCGCGACGAGGACGTCAACGACCCCGCGTTCGCGGTCGCGATGGCCGACCGGCTACACGAGCTGATCCAGGGAGGTGCCGGCACATGATCCCGCGCGAGGAGTCGCTTCGGCGCCTGAGGGCGCAGGTCGAGTCGAAATCGCCCATCATCGGCGCCGGGGCGGGCACGGGGCTCTCGGCGAAGCTCGCCGAGGCCGGCGGCGCCGACCTGATCATCATCTACAACAGTGGCCGCTACCGGATGGGCGGTCGCGGTTCGCTCGCCGGCCTGATGCCGTTCGGCGATGCGAACGCGATCGTGGTCGACATGGCGCGCGAGGTGCTGCCGGTGGTGCGCGAGACGCCGGTGCTCGCCGGCGTGTGCGGCACCGATCCCTTCCGGCTCATGGACGTCTTCCTCGACGAGCTCACACGCATCGGCTTCAGCGGCGTGCAGAACTTCCCGACCGTCGGCCTGATGGACGGCACGTACCGCATCGGGCTGGAGGAGACCGGCATGGGCTACGGGCTCGAGGTCGACATGATCAGGCTGGCGCACGAACGCAACCTGCTCACGGCGCCGTACGTGTTCGACCCGGAGCAGGCGGCCGACATGGCGCGTGCCGGCGCCGACGTGCTCGTGCCGCACATGGGGCTGACGACGGGCGGTGCGATCGGCGCGTCGACCGCGAAGACGCTGGAGCAGTGCGTCCCGTTGATCCAGGCGATGCACGACGCCGCTAAGGCGGTCAACCCGGAGATCCTCGTTCTGTGTCACGGCGGCCCGATCTCGGAGCCCGACGACGCCGCGTACGTGATCGGGCACACCGAAGGGGTCGTCGGCTTCTTCGGCGCGTCATCCATGGAGCGGCTCCCGACCGAGGTGGCGATGACCGAGAACATGCGCCGGTTCAAGTCCATCCCCGTCTGACGAAGGAGGAAGGCAGGCATGAGTTCGTTCGTGAAGAAGTCCGACGTCGACCAGGAGCAGTTCGACTGGGGCACGATCGGCTGGCGCTGCCGGCCGGCGAACACGGGCTCGAAGCAGCTCGTGGTCATGGATGTCACGCTCGAGCCGGGTGAGGGCCACGCGTTCCACCGGCACGACGGCCAGGAGGAGATGATCATCGTCAAGCAGGGCTCGGTGACCCAGTACATCGAGCACGACTCGACGACGCTCAACCCCGGGGACTCGGTGTACCTCGACGCCGGCGTCGTCCATGCCTCGTACAACGACGGCGACGAGACTGCGCACCTCCAGGTGGTGATCGGCCCGTCGCTCGGCGAGGGCGGCTACGGGCTCGTCGACGTCTCCGGCGAGGACCCCTGGGCCTCGATCCGCTGACCGCAAGAGGCGTCTGACACCCGAAGGTGTCAGACACCATCTCGATGTGATCGTCGACCTCCTCAAGATCGTGCTCGCACCTGCCTTCGTGGTCACGATCACCCTGGTCGCGCGCCGGTTCGGCTCGCGGATCGGCGGCGTGGTCGGCGGCCTGCCGGCGATCGCCGGGCCGATCTTGTTCGTGCTCGCGCTCGACCATGGCCGGTCGTTCGCCGCCGACGCGGCGGTGGGAACGCTGCTCGGCGTCGTCGCGGTGATGGCGTTCGTGCTCGGCTACGTCGCCGTCAGCAGCCGCGTCGGCTGGCCGGCGGCCGTGGTGGGCGGCTGGGTGTGCTTCTTCGCCGTCGTCGGCGTGTTCCAGCCCGTGCACCTCGACGCGTACGTTGCTCTCGCGCTTGCGCTCGCGGCGACGGCGGCGACGGTGCGCCTGCTGCCGCGTCCCGTCGTGGGCGTCGCGGTCGACGAAGACCATCCGCGCGGCGAGCTTGCGGTGCGCGCGCTCTGCGCGCTCGTGCCGGTCGCCGCGATCACGGCGAGCGCGCATCTGCTCGGCCCGCACCTGAGCGGCCTGCTCGCGTCGTTCCCGATCATGACGCCGGTGCTCGCCGCGTTCACCCAGTCGCGCCACGGCGCCCGGGAGGCGGCGCGGCTGCTGCACGGGCTCGCGACCGGGTTCTTCTCCTACGCGCTCTTCTGCTTCGTCATCGCCGTCGGCCTCGAGGGCCTCGGCATCGCCGTATCGTTCGGGCTCGCGACCGCCGTGGCGCTCGCCGTTCAGGGCGCCGCGCTGGTCGTCACCGGCCGCCACGAGCGCACCCTGATTCTCGAGGTCTGACGGTTGGTCACACAACCCTTACGACATCGACACGCGGGTTGTGCGTACCGTGGTCTCGACGAAGAGAGAGGAGAGCACATGTCCAAGAGGGACATTCAGGAGCACCACCAGCTGCTTGCGCTGGTCGAGACGGCGCAGCGGGACGGCCGCAGCGAGGACGAGATCACCGAGCTCGTCGCGCAGGCGGTCGAGGCCGACGCAGAGCTCACGCGCGCTGCCTAGCCTTTAGACCGCTTCGGTCTCGACCACCCACAGCAGGGCCCCGTCGCCACACTCGACCGGCGTGCCGCCGTCGCGGTCGTCGAGCCGCGTGCGGAGAACGCGAACGCGTTCGCCGTCGAGCTCCGTCAGCGGACCGTGGACGCCGTCCCGCATCGCCGCCACCAGCCAGGAACGCACCTGGCGGTGCACCTCCTCGGCGGGGCGCGTCCGGTCGAGCTCGGCGAACTCCGGCTCGAAGAAGCCCGCGTAGCTCGCGCCGGCCTCGCTCTGCGGGCTGCCGGGCTCGCCGGCTTCGACCCGCGCGAGCGCCTCGGGCAGGAGCGACGTCCAGAGCCCGAGCAGCGCGCCGATGACATCTGCGGCGCCCTCTGCGTCCGCGATCGACGCGGTGCCCTGGAGCACGATCGGGCCGGTGTCGATCTGCGCGTCCATGAAGTGGAACGTGAAGCCGAGCTCGGTGTCGCCGTTTCGAAGCGCCCACCCGATCGGGTTCGGGCCGCGGTAGCGCGGGAGCGGCGACGGATGGCCGTTGAGCACCCCGAGCCGTGGGACGGCGATCGCATCGGCGGGAATGCGCACCGGGAAGCCGCCGCACACCGCGAGGTCGGGCTCGAGCGCTGCGAGCAGTGATGCGAACCGCCGTGCATTGTCGGCGACGAGGATGTCGACGCCGTCGGGCCGAGCGTCGATCAACGACGAGAGCGGCACGTGGCCGTAGCGACCGGGCGGCCCTTCCGTCGTGACGACACCGACCACTTCGTGGCCGAGCCCTGCGATCACCGGCGCGATACGGGTGAGCAACGGGGGCAGCCGCGTGAAGAGCGCGATTCTCACGTGCCAGTTCTACGTCACGGGAACGAGGAGCCGTCGAGGTGAAGGTCGAGGCTGCCGCCGGCACGACATTCGTGCCCGACGATGTACGCCGGGCTGTCCGCGAAGTCGCTCGGGTTCGACTCGAGCTGGTCGTGCATCAGTCGGCGCGCAGTCGCGGTCGAGAGCCCGAGCGACTCGCCGACCCGCACGCCCGACTGGTAGGCGAAGCAGTTCGCCTGCGACTCGGAGGTGATGCCGTGCAGGTGCCAGGACTCGTGGGCGAGGACCGCGATCGCATGGCCCGCCGCGGGGCTGCTCGAGTCTCGGTGCGCGACGAGATACAGCTGATAGCAGATCGCCGGCGTGAGCCACGCGCGCCGGCCGCCCACCTCGGCGAGGCCGTCGGCGTCCTGCACATAGCCGACGTGCTTGCCGGAGACGTCGCAGGTGACGTTGGCGGGATGCCCGGCGATCGAGGCCGCTTCGCGGTCGAGCTTCGCGACGGTGGCCGCACGCGCGGCGGTGGAGAGCCGCTGCCAGTGCTCGTTGCGCCGGTCGAGGAAGAAGACACCTGCGAGGAGCGCGAGCACGACGAGCGCCTGCACGAGCCGCCGGCCGACGCGGCTGCGGGCGGCGGCCGGCGCCGGCGCTGCATCCTCCTCGCCGAGGTCGTCGTCCTCGTCCGGCCAACCGAGCTCTTCGAGGTCGCGCGGCTGCGGGCCCGGGCCGGAGGCGTGGAGCCGCCCCGGCCGTGCGCGCAGCCCCGCGACGAAGAACTGCGCCTCCACCGCCGCGGCCGCGAGGAACGGCAGGAGCGGTGGCAACCACAGCTGCAGCGTCCCGCTCAGCAGGTAGACGACCGCGAAGGCGAGCAGCCCGAGGCGCCAGAGCCAGATCGGGCGCAGGCGCCGGGGCACCGTCAGCGTCGCGCCGCGCGCAGCACCTCGGCGGCGGGAACGCCGCGAATCGAGGCGTCGACGAGCTCGATCGGGTGGAACGCGGGCGTCGGGCGTCCTGCCCGGCGGAGCGCCGCCGTCACCTGCACGAGGCAACCCGGGTTGCCGCTCGCATACGCCTCGGCGCCGGTGGCCAGGATGCGCTGCGCCTTGCGGTCGCCGAGCTCGGTCGCCGCCTCGGGCTGGACGAGGTTGTAGATGCCGGCGCTGCCGCAGCAGAGCTCCTGGTCGGCGGGCTCCGCCAGCTCCAGTTTCGGGATCGCGCGGAGCATCGTGCGCGGTTGCGCCTCGATTCGCTGCGCGTGCTTCAGGTGGCACGGATCCTGGTAGGCGACCCGCAGCTCGAGCGGTTGCCGCTCCGCCGGTTCGGGCGCTGCGGTGACGAGCTCCGACACGTCGACGACGTTCGCAGCTCCGTGGTCCTTGAGGTGTGAGCCGCACCCGGCGGCGTTGGTGACGATCGCGTCGAAGCCGGCCAGCTCCTGCTCCAGCTTGCGCACGCGCGACACGCCTTCGTCGGGCCGGCCGGCGTGGGCGTGCAGCGCCCCGCAGCAGCCTTGCGTCCGGGGCACGTGCACGTCGAAGCCGTCGGCCTGGAGCACCCGTGCGGTCGCCGCGTTGACGTTCCCGAAGACGACGCTCTGCACGCACCCGGCGACGACGGCCACGCGTGGGCCGCGGCCCGGCAGGTGCTCGGGCGGCCACGACGGATCGACCCACGGCGGCGCGACCGCACCGAGCGGCGCGAACGGCCCGGGCGCGGGAAGCCGGCGCAACGCGAGCGCCGCCCGCAGGCGGCGGCGGTGCGGGAAGACGCCGAAGATCGCCGCGCGCAGGAGGCGCTCTCCCCGGCTTCGCGGATGTGTCCGCTCGACGAGGGCGCGCGTCGACTCGATCAGCCGGTCGTACTGCACGCCCGACGGGCATGCGGGGACGCACGCCATGCAGCCGAGGCAGCGGTCGAAGTGCTCGGCGACGGTATCGGTCAGCTGGAGCGAGCCGTCGACGAGCGCGCCCATCAGGTGGATGCGCCCGCGGGGCGAGTCCATCTCCTCGTGCCAGAGGGTGTAGGTGGGGCAGGTGGGAAGGCAGAAGCCGCAGTGGACGCAGTCGGCGATCAGCTCGGGTTGCACGGTGCCTCCAAACACAGTGCCTCCACGATGCGCACGGCGAGCGGCGACCAGGCAGTATCGCCGGCGTCCTCGACGTACGCGACGCGCGGGCCGGGACGCACGAGCGGCGCCGGCGAGCCGTCCCACTTGCGCCGGCCGGGCAGCGACGCCTGCAGCTCACGTACGCCGGCCCACGGGTCGGCGTCCTCGCCGCCGAGCTCGGAGGCCTGTGCGTCGACGGCACGTCGCGACCCCTCGAACAGCACATGGAGCTGCTCTCCGACCAGGTCGACGGCGCTCGGGGCGAGCCCGGAGCGGTGCAGCTCCTGCCAGCGCCCGGCGCCGGTCGAGACCGTGCGCGAGGCCGCCGGCAGCGGATGCAGCCGCAGGGCCAGCCGCTCCACCGCGCCGAGGCGTCCGCCCGAGCCGCAGAAGAGCTTGCCCAGGTCGTAGCCAGCGACGTTCTTCACGACCTTGCCGCCGGAGCTCGCGCGCGTGCCGTCGGGCAGCGTCACGGTGACGCCGATCACGAGGTCGCCCATCGTCCCGAAGCGGTGGCGCAGCGGCCCGGACAGATCTGCAAGAAGACAATCCGCCAGGGTCGGGTCGCCGGGCGGGTCGAGCGAGAGCCGCTGCCCGTGCTTGGCGAGCTGCTCCTGCAGCGCAGACAGCCGGAGCTCGCCCAGGACGATGCAGGTGAGATCGCCGGGCTCGTGCTCGAGGATGAGCTCAGAAGCGCTCGCCACGTCCCGCCAGCTCGAGTGGGTGCGCACGGTAGGGGCCGGGCACCTCGCCGCAGAGCCGCGGCGTCGGGAACACCTTGCCGGGGTTCGCGAGCCCGTGCGGGTCGAAGGCACGGCGGACGCGCCCCATTGCCTCCAGGTCGGCTTCGCTGAACATCAACGGCATCGCGCACGCCTTGTCCGTCCCGACGCCGTGCTCGCCCGTGATCGAGCCGCCCGCGTCGACGCACGCCTCGAGGATCAGCCCCGCGAGCTCCTCGGCCCGCTCGGCCTCGCCCGAGACGCGCCCGTCGTAGAGCACGAGCGGGTGCAGGTTGCCGTCGCCGGCATGGAAGACGTTTCCGACGCGCAGCCCGTGCTCGACGGAGAGCGCGTCGATCCGGCGCAGCACCTCCGGGAGACGCGTGCGCGGCACGACGCCGTCCTGCACGTAGTAGTTCGGGCTGATGCGGCCCATCGCCGCGAAGGCCGCCTTGCGGCCGCGCCACACCGCCGCGCGGTCGGCCGGGTCGGAGGCGATGCGGATCTCCGTCGCACCGTTTCGGCGGCACAGCTCCTCGACGGAGGCGAGGTCCTCCTCGACCTGCTCCACCGGTCCGTCGAGCTCGACGATCAGCACGGCACCGCAGCCGGGCGGGTAGTTCGCGCCGACGGCGGCCTCGGCCGCCTCGATCGTGATCGCGTCCATCATCTCGATCGCCGACGGCAGGATCCCGGCCGCGATCGTCCCCGACACGGCGGCGCCGGCGGCATCGGTGTGCTCGAAGCCGGCGAGCAGCGTTCGCACCGCGGCCGGTACCCGAGTCAGCCGCAGGGTCAGCTTCGTGCTGATCCCGAGCGTGCCCTCCGAGCCGACGAAGACGCCGAGCACGCCCGGCCCATCGTCCCACACCGACAGCTCCACGAGCTCGCCCGACGGCAGCACGACCTCGGCCGCCAGGACGTGGTTGACCGTGAACCCGTGCTTCAGGCAGTGAGCGCCACCCGCGTTCTCGGCGACGTTGCCGCCGATCGTGCAGACCTGCTGCGAGGACGGGTCGGGCGCGTAGTAGAAGCCGTCGACCGCGACGGCGCGCGTGACGTCGAGGTTCGCGACGCCCGGCTCGACGACGATCTCGCCGCGATCGAGATCGACGGAGAGGATCCGGTCGAGGCGCGTGAGCGAGATCACGATCCCGTCCGCGACCGGGAGTGATCCGCCCGAGAGGCCGGTCCCCGCGCCGCGCGCGACGAACGGCAGGCCCGCCTCGTTGCACAGCCGCACCACCGCCTGCACCTCCGCGGCCGAGCCCGGGAGCACGACGAGCGCGGGCACGACCCTGCGTCCCGTGAGGCCGTCGCACTCGTAGGTGCGGAGTTGCTCCGGCTCGCCGATCACCTCGGTCACGGCGGCGAAGCGCGCGGTGAGCTCGCGTGGCAGCCCCATCGCGCCAACCTACCGTAGGATCGGCGGCGTGGCCGTCCGCGACTCCGGGTCTCCGAGCGGTCCCCGCCTACCGATAACGGAGAAGGAGAGCTGATGGCGCGCCCCGTCACGTTGTTCACCGGCCAGTGGGCCGATCTGCCGCTCGAGGAGCTCGCCGAGCGCTGCGGCGCCTGGGGCTTCGACGGGCTCGAGCTCGCCTGCTGGGGCGACCACTTCGAGGTCGACAAGGCGCTCGCCGACGAGGGCTATGCGAGGGGACGGCGCGGGTTGCTCGCGCGGCACAGCCTCGGAGTGTGGGCGCTCGGCGCGCACCTCGTCGGCCAGGCGGTCTGCGATCGCATCGACGAGCGGCATCGCGCGATCCTGCCGCCCGAGATCTACGGCGACGGGATGGCGGAGGGCGTCAGGCAGCGGGCGGCCGAGCGGATGAAGGACACGGCGCGCGCCGCGGCGCAGCTCGGCGTGACGCAGGTGAACGGCTTCACCGGCTCGTCGGTGTGGCACCTCCTCTACTCGTTCCCACCCAACGACTTCGGCGAGATCGATCGTGCCTATGAGGAGTTCGCGGAGCGGTGGGGGCCGATCATGGACGTCTTCGACGCGGAGGGCGTCCGCTTCGGGCTCGAGGTGCACCCGACCGAGATCGCCTACGACTTCGTCACGACGCGCCGCACGCTCGACGCGATCGGCCGCCGCGAGGCGTTCGGGATCAATCTCGACCCGAGCCACTTTGCACCGCAGTTCCTCGACGCGGCCGAGTTCGCGCTCGAGTTCGGCGACCGCATCTACCACGTGCACGTCAAGGACTCGCAGCGGCGGCTCGACGGACGGCGCTCGATCCTCGGCTCACACCTGAACTTCGGTGAGGAGCAGCGCGGCTGGGACTTCGTCTCGCCCGGTCACGGCGACGTCGACTTCGAGGCGTTCTTCCGGGCGCTGAACCGGATCGGGTACCAGGGCCCACTGTCGATCGAATGGGAGGACTCGGGAATGGATCGCGACTGGGGCGCGCCCGACGCGCTCGCCTACGTCAGGCGCACGGACTTCTCGCCGTCGAACATCGCGTTCGACGCAGCGATGCAGAAGGCAGGTGGTGAGGCGTGAGTGAGGGGATCGGAGTCTCGTCGGGTGCGACCGGGGCCGTCGAGGCGCCGGAGATCGGCATCGGCATGCTCGGCTACGCCTTCATGGGCAAGGCGCACGCGAACGGTTACAAGAAGGTCTCGTACATGGCCTGGCCGCCGCCGTTGCGGCCGAGGCTCGTCTCGATCGCCGGTCGCGACGAGGTCGCGGTCGCCGAGGCGGCGCGGCGCTACGGCTTCGAGCGCTACGCCACCGACTGGCGCGACGTCGTCGCCGATCCCGACGTGCAGATCCTCGACAACTCCGGGCCGAACAATCTCCACTTCGAGCCGACGGTCGCCGCCGCCGAGGCGGGCAAGCACGTCTTCTGCGAGAAGCCGCTCGGCCGCAACGCCGACGAGAGCTACGACCTGTGGAAGCGCGTCGCGGCGACCGGCGTGATCCACATGACCGCATTCAACTACCGCTTCGTCCCCGCCGTGCGGCTCGCGCGCGAGCTGCTCGAGGCCGGCGACCTCGGTGAGGTGCTCCACTTCCGCGCTCGCTACCTGCAGGAGTGGGGGCCGACGACCGCGGACGTGTGGCGTTTCCACGCGGCCGACGCCGGCACGGGTGCGATCGGTGACCTCGGTGCGCACGTGATCGACCTGGCGCGCTACCTGGTCGGCGAGATCACGACGATCGCCGCCTCGGTGCGGACGTTCGTGCCCGGGCGCGAGGTCGACGACGCCTTCGAGGCGGTCGCCGAGTTCGAGGGGCAGGCGTTCGGCACGCTCGAGTCGACGCGCTGGGCGGCGGGGCGCAAGAACGGCCTCTGCTGGGAGATCAACGGCACGAAGGGCTCGCTCGCGTTCGATCTCGAGCGGCTCAACGAGCTGCAGTACTCCGAGGGCACGAAGGGCTTCCGGACGATCAACGTCACCGAGCCCGAGCACCCGTTCGCCTCGTTCTGGTGGCCGGCCGGGCACATCATCGGCTACGAGCACACCTTCGTCCACGAGATCCACCACCTGCTCGCGGCGATCGCGGGCGACGGCCGGATCGCCCCGCACGGCGCGACCTTCGAGGACGGCTACCGCGCCTCGGAGGTCTGCGACGCGATCCTTCGCTCGGCGGCGAGCGGGAAGCGCGAGGCGGTGTCCTACCGGAGCTAGGGACCGTGGCGACGCTGGATGATCTCGACCGGCTTGCGCTCGAGCTGCCGGAGACGACGAAGGCCGTGGAGGACGGGCGGCCGAGCTATCTCGTGCACGGGAAGTGGTTCTGCTTCCATCGCAAGCCGCGCAAGGACGCCGTCGACCGGGAGACGGGGGAGCGGCTTGTTGATGTTCTCGTCTTCCGCGTCGAGGATGAGGGCGCGAAGGACCTGCAGCTCCGCGACGCCCGAGCCGTCTTCTTCACGACGCCGCACTGGAACGGCTTCCCGGCCGTGCTGATCCGGATCGGCGACCTCGCGCAGCTCGACGTCGACGAGCTGCGCGACGTCGTCATCGACGCGTGGCTGACGAAGGCGCAGAAACGCGTCGCGAAGAAGTGGCTCGCCGAGCAGGACGAGTGAGCATCGTCGACCTGAACGCCGACGTCGGCGAGGGATTCGACGCGGACACCGAGCTCTTCGGGATCGTGACGAGCGCGAACGTCGCCTGCGGCTTCCACGCGGGTAACGCGCGAACGATGCGCGCGGCGTGCGAAGCGGCGGCGACCGCGGGCGTCGCGATCGGTGCGCACGTCTCCTACCGCGACCGCGACGGCTTCGGCCGCCGTGAGCTCGGCGTCGACGCGTCAACGATCGAGCGGGATGCGCAGGAGCAGATCTCGGCGCTGCAGGCGGCCTCAGGCGGGCTCGTCGGCTACGTGAAGCCGCACGGCGCGCTGTATCACCGTGCGTCGACCGACGATGCGTGTGCGGCCGCGCTCGTCGCCGCAGCCGCGCCGCTCGCCGTGCTCGGCTTCCCGGGCTCCTGCCTGCTTGCCCACGCCGAGGCGGCAGGGCTCGACGCCGTCGCCGAGGGGTTCTGCGATCGCGGCTACGCGGTGGACGGCACGCTGCTTCCGCGCGGCGAGCCGGGGGCGGTGCTCGACGCGGAGGCGGCGGCGCTGCAGGCGGTCGCGCTCGCCTCGCGCGTGCGATCGCTCTGCGTGCATTCCGATACGCCCGGAGCGGCCGCGGTCGCGTCGCAGGTGCGCGGGGCGCTCGAAGAA
The DNA here is from genome assembly GCA_963840365.1 of uncultured Thermoleophilia bacterium. Taxonomy (GTDB): domain Bacteria; phylum Actinomycetota; class Thermoleophilia; order Gaiellales; family Gaiellaceae; genus PALSA-600. The sequence goes on from CAWIYQ010000003.1 coordinate 398,460, forward strand.
GCGGGCATCGAGCTGCGCGCGTTCGTATGACCGTGCGCGTCCTGCCTGCCGGCGACCGCGGCGCGCTCCTCGAGGTCGCCGACAACGCCGCCGCCGTTCGGCTCGCGCGTGCCCTGCGCGCGGGCGGCGGCTTCGTCGACGTCGTCCCCGGGCATCGCACCGTGCTCGTGACGTGGGAGGGCGAGCAGCCGGCGCTCGACCTCGAGGCGGCCGAAGACGAGCCCGCGTTCGCGGGCCGGCTCCTCGAGGTGCCTGTCGTCTACGACGGTTCCGACCTTCCAGAGGTGGCGCGGCTCACCGGCCTCGACGTCGACGACGTGGTCGCCGCACATGTGGCCGCGGAGTACACGGTCGGGTTCGTCGGCTTCGCGCCGGGCTTCGCGTACTTGCTCGGCGGCGACAAGAGGCTCCAGGTCCCGCGGCTCGACACGCCGCGCGAGCGCGTGCCGGCCGGCAGCGTGGCGCTCGCCGGTCCGTACTCGGCCGTGTACCCGCGGGACTCGCCGGGCGGCTGGCGTCTCGTTGGCCGCACCGAGCTTGTGCTGTTCGACCCCGCGCGTGAACAGCCGGCGCTGCTCGAGCCCGGCGATCGAGTGCGGTTCACGGCGCTGTGAGCGCGCTCACGGTGCTGCGGGCGGGACCGCTGCTGACGGTGCAGGACGCCGGCCGGCCGGGGCTCGCTCACCTCGGCGTGCCGCCGTCGGGTGCAGCCGACCGGCACTCGTGCGACCTCGCGAATGCGCTCGTCGGGAACGCGCCCGGGACGGCGTGCCTCGAAGCGACGCTCGCAGGCTCGGCGCTTCGGTTCGACCCCCCGGCCGTCGTCGCCGTGACCGGCGCCGAGGCGGACGCGCACCTCGACGGCAACCAGCTTCCTCTGGGCGAGGCGCGCCAGGGCGCGCTCCTCGAGCTCGGCGCGTGCCGCGCCGGCGTGCGCACCTACGTCGCGGTGGCCGGCGGGGTGGAGGTGGAGCCCGTCCTCGGCAGCCGCTCCTACGATCTGCTCACCGGCCTCGGCCCGCCGCCGCTCCGCGACGGCGACGTCGTCCCGATCGGGTCGCGAGCCTCGGACCGGTGTCAGACACCTTCAAGGTGTCTGACACCTTTTCGCGAGACGCTCACCGTCGTCCCGGGCCCACGCGCGGACTGGTTCGCGCTCGACGGCCTCATCTCCACGGCGTGGCGCGTGTCGCCGGCGTCGAACCGCATCGGTACCCGGCTCGAGGGCCCGCGGCTCGAACGGCTGCGCACCGACGAGTTGCTCTCCGAGGGCGTCGTCACCGGCGCGATCCAGGTGCCGCCGTCCGGCCGGCCGATCGTGCTCGGCCCCGACCATCCGACGACGGGCGGCTACCCGGTGATCGCGGTCGTGCGCGGGGACGACCTGCACCTCGCAGGGCAGCTCGCCCCCGGCGCGACCGTGCGCTTCAGGCTCGAGTGAGAGCCTCCTCGAGCGCCCGCTCGGTGAGCACGCGGGCGAGGTGACGGCGGAAGTCCGAGCTCGCCCACGTGTCGGACGGCGGCTCGGTGCCCTCGTCGGCGTGTACGGCCGCGCCGGCCGCGTCACCGTCGAACGCCTGCTCGACCGCGGTCGCCCGGATCGGCTGCGGCCCCATGTTCACGAGGCCGACCTTCGCCTCGTTCCCCTGCACGACCGCGGCCACGCCCACGGTCGCCCAGTCGAGCGCCCGCCGCCGGAACTTCACGTACGCGAAGCCCGCACCGTTCGTCTTCGGCACGCGCACCTCGGTCACGAGCTCGTCGGGAGCGAGCGCCGTCTCGAAGAAGCCGCGGAAGAACTCCGCTGCCGGGATCACCCGCTCACCACCCGGGCCGCGCGCGACGATCTGCGCGTCGAGCGTGAGCGCGACGGCAGGCAGGTCGGCGGCCGGGTCGGCATGGACGAGCGAGCCGCCGATCGTGCCGCGGTGGCGCACCTGCCTGTCGCCGACCATCGATGCAGCGTGGGCGAGTAGCGGGCAGTGCTCCCGCACGAGCGCGTCGTGCTCGAGCGCGCAGTGGCGCACGAGCGCCCCGATCGCCAGATGGGTGCCGCCGTCGGTGATCTCGCCGAGCCCGTCGATGCGGCCGAGATCGATCAGCGTTGCCGGGCGCGCGAGCCGCAGCCTCATCAGCGGCAGCAGGCTGTGGCCGCCCGCGAGCAGCTTCGGGTCGTCGGCCGAGCCGAGCAGCTCGAGGGCGTGCTCGACCGACTCGGCGACTTCGTAGTCGAACGACGCCGGGATCATGCCCTCACCTCCTTCGCATCCTCGATCGCTCGCCATACCCGCTCCGGGGTCGCCGGACGCCCGACGTTGCGGACGCCCAGGTGCGCGAGCGCATCGACGACCGCGTTGATCACCGCCGGCGGCGCCGCGATCGTGCCGGCCTCGCCGATCCCCTTCACGCCCATCGGGTTCGTCGGGCTCGGGGTGACCGTGTCGTGCACCTCGAACGAGGGCAGCTCGGGCGGCCCGGGCACCAGGTAGTTCGTCATCGTCCCGGTCGTGAGGTTGCCGTCCTCGTCGTAGAGCGCCTCCTCGTACAGCGCCTCGGCGATTCCCTGTGCGGCCCCGCCGTGCACCTGGCCCTGGACGAGCATCGGGTTCAGCTGCACGCCGCAGTCGTCGACGGCGACGTAGCGGACGATCTCCACGAGACCGGTGTCCTGGTCGACCTCGACGACGCAGCAGTGCGCGCCGTTCGGCCAGCTGAAGTTCGGCGGGTCGTAGAGGTGTGACGCCTGCAGGCCGGGCTCCATGCCGTCGGGCAGGTTGTGCGCTGTCCACGAGCTGAACGCGAGCGCCTTGATCCCGACTCCGCGGCCGGTCCCCTTGATCGTGAACGTGCCGTCGGCGAACTCGAGGTCCTCCTCGGCGCACTCGAGCTCGTGCGCGGCCAGCGTCCGGGCCTTCGCGATCACCTTCTCGGTCGCCGTGTGCAGCGCCACGCCGCCGACCGCAACGCCGCGGCTGCCGTAGGTGTCCATCCCGAACGGCGTCGTCGCGGTGTCACCGTGCAGCACCTCCACGTCGTCGTAGTCGACGCCGAGCATGTCGGCGACGATTTGCGCGAAGACCGTCTCCGAGCCCTGTCCATGCGGCGACACGCCGGTCAGCACGCGCACGGTGCCGGTGGGGAGCAGCTCGACCTTCGCCGAGTCCCAGCCGCCCGCGGCGTAGTTGAGCGCCGAGAGCACGCGTGACGGGGCGAGGCCGCACATCTCGATCCACGTCGAGAAGCCGACGCCGAGCAGCTTGCGGTCGCCGCGCTCGCGACGCCCGCGCTGTTCGGCGCGGATCGCGTCGTAGTCGACGACCTCGAGGCACCTGTTCAGCGTCCCGTGGTAGTCGGCCGAGTCGACGGTGAGGCCGCTCGCGATCGTGTGGTTCGGGAAGCTCTCGGTGGCAATGAAGTTCTTCCGCCTGAGCTCCACCGGGTCCATGTCGAGCTCGCGCGCAAGGGTGTCCATCGCCCGCTCGATCGCGTAGGTCGCCTCGGGGCGGCCGGCGCCGCGGTACGCGTCGGTGAACGTCGCGTTCGTGAAGACGTTCGTGTACTCGAGGTCGTAGCCGTCGCACTCGTAGCAGCCGTGGTAGAGCCACGCGCCGAGCATCGGGATGCCCGGCGTGATCAGGCGCATGTACGCGCCCATCGAGACGGTCAGCTTCACCCGCACCGCCTTCAAGTCCCCGTCGCGGGTCGCCGCGAGCTCGACCTGCTGGAACATCTCGCGGCCGTGCAGCGTCGCGACGTAGTTCTCGGAACGCTCCTCGATCCATTTGATCGGCTTCCCGAGCTTCTGCGCCACCGCGAGACAGATCGCGTCCTCGGGATACACCTCGAGCTTCGAGCCGAAGCCGCCGCCGACGTCCGGTGCGACGACCCGCAGCTTCGCCTCGGGGATGCCGTTCGAGATCACGAGCGCGGTGCGGAGGATGTGCGGGATCTGCGTCGCCGAGTAGACCGTGTACTCGCCCATCGCGACGTTCGGGTCGACGACCACGCCGCGCGGCTCCATCGCGTTCGGGATCAGCCGCGCGAGGTAGTACTCCTCCTTGATCTTCACGAGGTCGGGGTCGTCGAAGAACGGGGCCGACGAGCCACGGGTGGGGACGGGCGAGTCGCCGGCGATGCTCCAGCTGCCGGCGTCGTTCGTGCCGAACTCCTCGTGCACGAGCGGCGCGCCGTCGGCGAGCGCCTCCTTGATCCCGGTCACCGCGGGCAGCGGCTCCCAGTCGACCTCGACTGCCTCGACGCCGTCCTTGGCGAGCGCGCGGCTCTCGGCGACGACCACGGCGACGGGGTCGCCGACGTAGCGGGCCTTGTCGCTCGTCAACGCGTGATGCGGCGGGTTCTTGACCTGGTCGTTGATCGCCCACGCCATCAGCAGCGGGTTCAGCCCCAGGTCGCCCGCCGTGTAGGCGGCGACGACGCCGTCCACCTCGAGCGCCTTCGAGACGTCGATGCGCTTGATGCGCGCGTGCGCGAACGGGCTGCGCACGATGCCGAGCCACAGCATCCCCGGAAGTGCGATGTCGTCGACGTACGTGGCGGCGCCGGTGAGCAGCTCCGGGTCCTCCTTGCGGAGCTGGCTCGTGCCGACGAACCTGCTGGGCTTCTCGACGGTCGCCATCAGGCACCTGCCCCGGCGGCCGCCTGCACGGCCTTGACGATGTTGTGGTAGCCGGTGCAGCGGCAGAGGTTGCCCTCGAGCCCGCTACGGATCTCGCTCTCTGATGGGCTCGGGTTGTCGGCGAGCAGGCTCGCCGCCGCCATGATCATCCCGGGCGTGCAGTACCCGCACTGGAGGCCGTGCTGCTCCTGGAAGGCACGCTGGAGGGGGTGCAGCTCGCCGTCCGAGGCGAGCCCCTCGATCGTCGTCACCTCGCGGCCGTCCGCCTGCACGGCGAGCACCGTGCAGCTCTTCACCGACTCGCCGTCGATGTGCACGGTGCAAGCCCCGCACGACGACGTGTCGCAGCCGACGTTGGTGCCGGTCAGGCCGAGCTGCTCACGGAGCGCGTAGACGAGCAGCTGCCTCGGCTCCACGTCGAGCTCGGTGCGGCGGCCGTTGACGGTGAGCGCGATGTGTCTCACGACGAGCCTCCTTCTCGTTCGTTGGAACGGCGGAACGTGCGGGAGACGGCACCGGTGATCGCCGTCTTTGCGAGACCGAGCCCGTCGAGCGGCCCGGCTGCCTCGGCCGGCTCGCCGGTCCCGAGGGCGCCGGCGATGTTCGCCGCGAAATCGTCGACGAGCCTGCGCGAGACGTCCTGGATCACCGACGGGCGCCCGAGCTGCGCCGCCTGCCCGGAGAAATGGACGTCGGTGTCCATCGTCACGCGTGTGGCGTCGTCCACGGCGTCGATCGCGGCGTCGATCGTCGCCTCGGCGCCGCCCTTGCCGCGCTTGTCGCGGCCGCTGATCGCGAGACGCGCGGTGTGCGCCTCCTCGTCGAACGCGGCGATCCGGACGTCGGTCGCGAAGTCCATCGTGACGGGGCCGATCTTCACGGCAAGCGCCGTCTTCCAGGTGCCGTCGCCGGTCACCTCGACGAGCCTCGCGCCGGGCATGCACGCGACCGCACGCTCGGGATCGAGCAGGAGCTCGAGCGTCTCGGCTGGCGACGCCGGAACCGCGAACTCGTGGTGGAGCTTCACGCGACCCCCACGCGCCGATACTACGCGCTCGTCAGTTCTCGATCGTGACGAGCGTGCCGATCGGCGTGTACGGCCACACCTTCGCGGCGGCGTCGAGCGGCAGCTCCACGCAGCCGAGGCTCTGCGGCGTGCCGAACGAGGCGCGGTTGAAGGCATGCAGCGCCTCGCCGCCGTGGAAGTAGCTGATCCAGCGGATCCCTTGGTCGTCGTAGTGGGAGCCGTCGGGGTTCGTGCCCTGCATCTCGCCGACCGGGATGTGCTCGAAGACCGGGAACGTGCCCGGCGTCGTCGGCGTCGCGGGGATGCCGGTGTTGCCGGGCGAGGTGAGCACGACTTGGCCGTTGTGCCACAGCGTCAGGAGCTGGGGCAGGTGCGTGTGGACGTAGACGAAGCTGTAGCCGTCGGTGCGCCGCTTGCCCGCGAGCTCGTCGGTGAGGAGCGTCCGCCACACCTGCGGGCCGGCGAATCCGTCGACCGTCAGGTGGTGCTCGTCCTCGAACATCATCACCGCGCCCCGCGTGATCTGCGTGATCTTGGTCGCGCTCCACTGGCGAGTCAGCTGGGGTGGGGTGGAGGGGTAGCGCCACGAGAACGAGCCGGCGGGCGGGTCGACCGCCGCCCGCAGCTCGGTCGCCCGCGTGTCGGCCGTCAGGTCGGTGGGCGTCCAGTCGACGGGCAGGTACCCCTCCTCGGCGAGCAGCTGGTGGAGACGCAGCACGCTCGCGTCAGGGACGGTCCAGCTGACGGTGCGGCCGGCGCTCGTCGTCTTGCCGAGCCGCGCGCGCACCGTCTTCCCGAACGGGAAGCCGAAGCCGGCGGGGTGGAAGACGAGCGTGTGCGTGTCGGGCTCGGACCAGCGTCCCGCCACGTCCGGCGTGATACGCGGCTTCGCCGAGCCGAGCACGTCGGCGACGGGCTCGGCGAAGACGAGGCGCAGCGAGGTGCCGGGCGAGACCGTCGTGGACGGCTTCGGTGAGACGAGCACCGCCGGTGCGCGGCTCGCGCGGAACCACGTCACGCGGACGGGTCTGCCGAGCTGCTCCCACGGGCGGGCGGCCGAGGCGAGCACGATCGTCCCCGCGGCGCCGGCCCGCGCGCCGAGCGAGACCGTCCGGGCGCCGCCGGCCTCGATCTTGCGGCCCCCGACCGTCACCCGGTCGACTGGCATCGTGAAGCGAATGCGCACCGGCGCGCCGCGCGCCACGGTCACGTAGCGGCTCGCCGGCGCCGACGCCGGCGCCTGCACGGTCAGCTCCTCCACGCGGCGTCGCCCGAGAAGATGCGCGAGGAGGCCCGACCGCCGGACGACGATCCGCACCTGGACGCCGAGCCCCGTCGGCACGGGCGTGCCCGGGACGAGCCGCCCGTGCGAGACCGTGACCGGGAACTCGACTCCGCTCTGGGTGTACGCGCGTGCCGAGACGAGCGTGCCGGCGAGCGGCTGCAGCTCGAGGCGCGCGAGCGCGACCGGGTCCGGGGCGAGGGTGGCCCCCGACCACCAGTGCACCGCGGCCGCGAATGCTCCGCCCGCGAGCAGCGCGAGCACGAGCAGCGTCAGGGCGGTGAGCCGGAACGCACGCCGCCACCGACCCCGTCGGGCGGAGCGATAACCCCTCATCGCACTCCATCGTACGAGCGGCCACGCCTCACTCCTCCCCTGAATGACGGTCAAGCGGCCGTCTGCGGCGGCCGATATGCGTCTCATGAACGGGCTCTCGCGGCCGACGAGCTTCGCCGCCGCTCTGCTCGAGGTCGACCCCGGAGCCGCCGTCCGGCGGGGGCTCCGCCGCCGCATGCTCTTCGCCACGGCGCTCGTGCTCGTCGCGATCGCCGTCGGCCCAGTGCTCTCGGTCGGCGCCGGGCTCTATGCCGACGAGATCGGCGTGCTCGTCTCCACCGGGCTCGTCCTCGTCGCGTTCGTGTTCCTGGCGGGCCACGTCGCCCGCGAGCTCAACCGCTCCGACGTCCGGCAACGGCGGCTGCAGGACAACTACCGGCGACTCGTCGAGCAGCTGCCCCTGGTCGTCTACGTCGACGAGCTCACCGACAACTCCGCGAACATCTACACGAGCCCGCAGGTCGAGTCTCTGCTCGGCTACACCGTCGAGGAGTGGGTGAGCGACCCGGAGCTCTTCGTCCGGATCCTCCACGAGGACGACCGCGAGCGGGTGCTCGCCGAGGTGAAGCGGTCGAACGAGGAGCGCTCGGGCTTCGAGTGCGACTACCGCATGGTCGCGAAGGACGGCCGGGTCGTCTGGATCCACGACGAGGCGTCCGTGTACGAGGACGGCGATATCGTCCACGCGCAGGGCTACATGGTCGACATCTCACGGCGGCGCCTCGCCGAAGAGGAATTGCGCGTCCTCGCGGTCACCGACCCGCTCACCGACCTGCCGAACCGCCGCCAGTTGCTCGAGCTGCTCCGTCGCCACGAGCAGGCGGGCGTGCCGCAGTCGCTCCTCTTCCTCGACCTCGACGACTTCAAGACGTTCAACGACAGCCTCGGCCACCGCGCCGGGGATGCGCTCCTGATCGAGGTCGCCATGCGCCTGAATCGCTGCATCGGGCCGGACGAGCTGGTGGCGCGTCTCGGCGGTGACGAGTTCGCGATCTCGACACTCGTCACCGACCGGGCCCGGCTCGACGCGCTCGGCCGGCGACTGCTCAGCGAGGTGGTGGCGCCGATCGAGGTCGACGCGCGCGAGCTGTGGCTGGGCGCCAGCATCGGCATCGCGACCGGCGACTCGGCGGACGAGCTCCTCCGCGACGCCGACCTCGCCATGTACCGCGCGAAGGGGCTGGGCGGCAGCGGGCTCGCGTTCTTCGCGCCGCATCTGCACGAGTCGGCGGAGCGCCGGCTCGGCCTCTCCGCCGATCTGCGTCGCCGGCTGCTCTACGACGAGCTCGAGCTCGTCTACCAGCCGACGTTCGACCTGCGCGACGGGGGCATCGAAGGGCTCGAGGCGCTCCTCCGCTGGCACCATCCGGCGCTCGGCCTCGTGCCGCCGGCCGAGTTCGTGCCGATTGCCGAGGACCAGGGCAGCATCGTCGAGATCGGCCGCTTCGTCCTCGACACGGCGTGCCGCCAGGCTGCAGCCTGGGCACCCCTGCACGATCGATTCGTCGTCGGCGTCAACGTTTCCGGCCGCCAGCTTCGCGATCCTGCGTTCGCCGACGACGTGCTCGCCGCGCTGTCGACGCACGGGCTCGACCCGTCGCTCCTGCGCCTCGAGCTGACCGAGAGCGTCCTCGTGCAGGCGAACGAGACCGCCCGGCGCAGCGTTGCGGCCGTCTGCGACGCCGGCGTGCAGCTGGCGATCGACGACTTCGGTACGGGGAACTCGTGGATCGGCCACCTCCAGGAGTTCCATCCGCATGTGATCAAGCTCGACCGCTCGCTGCTCGCCGGCGTCGAGTCGGGTGAGATCCGGCTGCTGCGAGGCACGGTCGCGCTGGCGCGCGAGCTCGGCGTGAAGGTCGTGGCGGAGGGGATCGAAGAGTCGCGGCAGCTCGAGGTCGTGCGCGAGGCCGGCTGCGACATCGGCCAGGGGTTCCTGCTCGCCTCGCCGCTTCAGGTTCCGGCCGTCGCCCCGATGCTCGAGCTGGACCGGCAGTCGCCCCGCGCACGGCTCCGGCTCGCCTGACCGCCTAACAGTTCGCACACCGGCATCTGGTACATCAGATGCCGATGCGCACGCGGTACGGCGTATCGGTCGCGATCGTTCTCGTCGCGGCGGCCCTCGCGGGCTCGGCGGTGCGGGCCGGGAGCCCGGCCGAGCCTCGCATGCTGCTGATCGGGGACTCGGTCGCCACCGGGATGCAGTGGCACGACGACGCGATCGCGGTCCTGCAGCGAAAACTGAACGTCACGTGGCAGGTGGCGGTCTGCAGGCGGCTCGTCGGGGAAGGCTGCACCTTCCAGGGCGTCACTCCACCGAGCCTTGTCAGCCTCGTCACCTCGCTCGGCTCGGTCCCGCCGATCGTCGTCGTCGAGATGGGCTACAACGACTACGAGAGCACGTTCGCGGCGAGCGTCGAGCAGTCGGTCGACGTGCTGCTTCAGCACGGCGCGCAGCACATTCTCTGGCTGACGCTCCGTGCGGTCCGCCATCCGTATCTCCACATGAACGCGATCATCGCCGCGGCCGCGAAGCGGCATCCGCAGGTGAGCGTCGTCGACTGGAACGGCGATGCCCGGACCCATCCCGACTGGTTCCAGAGCGACGGCGAGCATCTCGACGACGCCGGCGGAGTGGCAATGGCGACGCTCGCCCACCTGGCGGTCGACGAGGCGGTGAACCCGCTCCACCTCCTCGCACGGCCGGTTCCCCTCGGCCATGTCGGCGTCCCGTACTCGGCCCGCCTCGCGGCGACGGGGGGCGAGCGGCCGTACCGCTGGCAGCTCTCCGGCAGCCCACCGCGCGGCCTGCATCTGCTCTCGGACGGCCGGCTCTACGGCGTGCCGCGGCAGGCGCAGCGCGTGTCCGTCACGGCACGGGTCACCGACGCCGAGGGCCAGGTCGCAGCGCGGCGGCTCGCGATCGTGGTCGGCTCCAGTCCTTAACAGACCTTCACAACCCTCCGGCAACCTTGATCCGCGTGAGACGTGCAGGGGTCCTCGTCGCCGCGGTCGTCCTGCTGCTCTCGTCGGGCAGCGCTTCGGCCGTGCAGCAGCTCGCTCAGCCGACCGTGTTCACGGGCTACGGCTTCGACGCGTGCTCGGCACCGGCGCTCGCGAAGCTCCAGGCGTGGAGCGCGTCCCCCTATCGCGCGCTCGGGGTCTACGTCGGCGGCACGAATCGCGCCTGCGGCCAGGCGAACTTGACGCCGGTTTGGGTGTCGTCGGTGCTCGCGCTCGGCTGGAGCCTGATGCCGCTGTACGTCGGCCTGCAGGCTCCGTGCGTGACCCAGGGGAAGCTCGAGCACATGTCGACCACGCCGGCGACCGCGCTCACGCAGGGGAAGACCGCCGCCGACGATGCGGCTGCGGAGGTCGCCGCGCTCGGCCTGCCGACGGGCAGCCCGGTGTACGCCGACGTCGAGGGCTACAAGCTCGGCAACGCCACGTGCACGCAAGCGGTGCAGAGCTTCGTCTCGGGGTGGGTGCAGGAGCTCCACACGCTCGGCTACGTCTCCGGCGTCTACGGCAGCGCCGCCTCCACGATCCGGGACGTGTCGGCGAGCACCGACAACCTGCCGGACGCCGTCTGGATCGCCGACTGGAACGGCATCGAGGGCGTCTTCGGCGATCCGTACGTGAGCGACGGCCTGTGGATCAATCACCAGCGGATCCACCAGTACAAGGGGGGTCACGACGAGACGTACGGCGGCGTCAAGATCAACATCGACTCGAACTACGTCGACAGCACCGTCGTCGGCGGCATCGGTTCGACGCCGACACCGCCGCCGCCGACGGCGCCCGCGGGCTCGGTCACCGCCGTCGACGGGACCGCCACCGTCAGTTGGCCCACGGCCGCGTTCGCGACCCAGGTGGTCGTGACGCTGACGACGTCCTCGACGCCGCCGGCGCCGGCGACCTACAGCGTGCAGCTCGCCGCCACCGAGTCCGACAACCAGGCGCCGATCGACGCCTTCGGCGCACCCGTGACCCTCCACGTCCTGCGCCCGGTCGCAGGCCTGGTGCCGGCGTTCTCGCCGGACGGCACGACCTGGCAGGCGCTGCCGCAGCTGACTTCCGCGGGCCTCTCGACGTCCGTCCAGAGCGCGTACACGATCGACGCCGACGGGACGGTGGAGATCCAGACGCTCGTGCCGGGGCTTTTCGGGCTCGTGCCCGACACGCTGCCCCCGAGCCGCCCGCTCGTGACCGCGCGCATGGTGAACGGCGCCGCCCTCTCGCTGACCTGGCCCGCGGCAACCGACAACGTCGCCGTCTCTGCGTACAACGTGCTGCGCAACGGCACGGCGGTCACGAGCCTGCCGGCGACCGCGCGCAAGGCGCGCGTGCGCGGCTTCTCCACCGCCGGGCCGACGGTGTTCCGCATCCAGGCGCTCGACGCAGCCGGTAACGCAGGGCAGCCGTCGAAGGCGGTGGTCGTCGTCGCGCACAAGCGGCCGGCGACCCTGCCGAAGGCGATCCCGCAGTGGGCGTACGCGCTCTACGGGTGGCAGCGCGGCGCCGGCGGCAAGCGTCCGGCGACCGCGCCGAAGCACCCGCCCACCTGGTACTGGGACTGGGCCGCCTGGCGGAGCACGCCGTTTAGGCTGAGATAGTGGACGCGCCAGAAGGTGGCGCTACGATCGCGGCGTGAAGGGCGCGATTGCCGCGATCGTTGCTGCGCTCGCGCTCGGGGTGGCGGCCGCGGGCGCAGCGCCGCGCAGCCTGCAGCACGTCACCGTGATCGGCGACTCGGTCGCGGACGGGATCGCGGGCGACTCGACGGCGATCGAGATCCTCTCGCAGGGGATCGATCTCGACCTCGAGGCGGCGGCCTGCCGGCGCATCGACGGCACGAGCTGCCCGTCCGGGGCCGCCGACGCTCGTCGATCTCGTCCACTCACTGGGCTCGAAGATCGGCCCATACGTGGTCGTCGCGGTCGGCTACAACGACTTCGAGAACTCGTACGCCGGCGAGATCGAGACGGCGCTCGCCGATCTGAAGGCGGCGGGCGTCACGCACGTCTGGTGGCTGACGCTTCGCGCGGCGCGGCATCCGTACCTGACGATGAACGACGACATCGAGGCCGCCGCGCAGAAGCACCCGGAGCTGACCGTCGTCGACTGGAACGTGTACTCGCGCAGCCACCCGGACTGGTTCCAGTCCGACGGCCTCCACCTGCTCGGCCCCGGCTCCGAGGCGATGGCGACGCTGATCCACCAGGCCCTGCTCGACGCGCACGTCGCGGCGCCGCCGCCGCACATCACGACGGCCGCGCTCCCCGCCGCGCACCGCGCGGAAGCAGTACCGCGCGAAGCTCGCGGCCGGCCGGCGGCGCCCCGCCGTACCGCTTCTCGCTCCTCGACCGGCCGCCGCTCGGCATCCATCTGCTCGCGAGCGGCGTCCTCGAGGGTAGAGCGAGGGCCAGGCTCGGCTCGTACGCCCTGCGGCTTCAGGTGAAGGACGCCGACGGCGTGCTCGCAACGCGCACCGTCGTCCTGCACGTCGCCGGGTAGTGCTCTTCCCGACCGTCACCTTCGCGGTCTTCTTCCTGATCGTCCTGCCGGTCTCGTGGGCGCTGCAGCCGCACCAGCGCGCCTGGCGCGCGTTCATCCTCGTCGCGAGCTACGTCTTCTACGGCTGGTGGGACTGGCACTTCGTCTTCCTGCTCGCCGCGTCGACGGTCGTGAACCACGTGCTCGCGGTCGCGATCTACCGGGCGGAGACGCAACGGTCGCGCAAGGCTCTGCTGGCGCTCGCCGTCTCGTTCGACCTCGGCCTGCTCGGCTACTTCAAGTACGCCGGCTTCTTCGTCACGCAGTTCGACAACGCGTTCGGCACGAGCTTCATCGCCAACGTCACGCTGCCGGTCGGCATCTCCTTCTACACGTTCATGGCGATCTCGTACGTCGTCGACACGTACCGCGGCTCGCTCGTGCCGGCGTCGTTCTCGCGCTTCGCCGTCTTCCAGGCGTTCTTCCCGCATCTCGTCGCCGGCCCGATCGTGCGCGCGAGCGAGCTCCTGCCGCAGCTCGAGAGCCCGCGGAGCCCGCGGCGCGTCGACGTCGCCCGCGCGTACGTGCTGATCCTGATCGGCCTCTTCCTGAAGGTGGTGATCGCGAACCATCTCGCGACTCACATCGTCGACGACGTCTTCGCAGCTCCCGACCGCCACTCGTCGCTCGAGGTGCTGGTCGCGATCTACGGCTACGCGGTGCAGATCTTCGCCGACTTCTGCGGCTACACGAACATCGCGATCGGGATCGCGCTGCTGCTCGGCTACCAGTTCCCGCAGAACTTCGACGCGCCGTACACCGCCGTCTCGCTGCAGGACTTCTGGCGGCGCTGGCACATGACGCTCTCGCGCTGGCTGCGCGACTACCTCTACATCCCGCTCGGCGGCAACCGGAAGGGCCGCATCATGACCTACCGCAACCTGATGCTGACGATGCTGCTCGGCGGCCTCTGGCACGGCGCGGCCTGGACGTTCGTCGTGTGGGGCGGCATCCACGGCGTCGGTCTGGCGATCGAGCGCGCCGTCGGCTGGCATCCGACCGGGACCGCCGCTCGCTGGTTCGGCCGCCTGCTCACGTTCCACGTCGTCTGCTTCGGGTGGGTGTTCTTCCGCGCCGACTCGTTCCACACGGCCGGGCAGGTGCTCGAGCGGCTGTTCACGGCGTGGGGGCAGCCGTCGCCGCTCGTCACCACCTCCGTCGTGCTCGCGATCCTCGTCGGCATCGTCGGCCAGTACGTCCAGCCGGGCGCCGGTCTCGTGGTCGTGCAGTGGTTCCGTGGCCTGCCTGCACTCGCGCAGGCCGCGACCGTCGCCGTCGCGCTCACCCTGATCAACACCCTCGGCCCGGAGGGCGTCGCGCCCTTCATCTACTTCCGGTTCTGATGAGGTTGCCGCCGTCGTCAGCCGCCCGTGCCGTCGTCGTCCTCTTCCTGGGGCTCGCCTTCGGTGCGCTCCTCCAGGCAGAGGGGCTGCGCAAGCAGGCGCAGATCCAGCCGGCCGGGTTCCAGCGCAACCTCGCGCTCGACGTGACGCGGCCGCTCGTCTCCGTCAGCCGCACGCTGCACCTGACGACGCCCCGCCACGAGCTCCAGGTCGCGATCGGCCGCAGCGGCGAGGACACGATCGACACGAAAGTCCACCTCTCGCTGCCGCCGCCGGCCGTCACGCCGACGACCCCGACGTCGACGACGCCCAGCACGACGCCGGTGCACCACCCGCAAGCCGCCGGCGGTGCATCGCCCGGTCTTCACGGCGGCGAAGCCGCTGCGCGTCTGGGTGGCCGGCGACTCCCTCGCCCAGGTCCCCGGCGAGGCGCTCGAGCGTGTCGGCGGCGCCGTCGACGTCGTCGACGTCGAGAGCCGGCTCTCGACGGGGCTGACGCGGCCCGACCTCTACAACTGGTTCACGCGCATCCAGGTCGCCCCGCGCAAGCTGCGCCCGAAGGTGGCGGTGCTCTCGTTCGGCGCGGACGACGCGCACGACTACATGACCGGTCTGCCGAAGGGGAAGACGGTCGGCCGGCTCGGCACCGACTCGTGGGACGCCGAGTACCGGCGCCGCGCCGACGGCGTCACGCGCGAGCTGATCGCGAAGGGCATCTACGTCGTCTGGCTCGGGCTGCCGATTCCCGACGGGGCCGGGTTCAAGCGGACGTTCCCGGTCGTGAACGGGATCCTCTCCGACGTCGCCGACGCACACCCCGGCAAGGCGGCGTATGTCGACACGTGGGACATGCTCGCCGACACGCACGGCCGCTACACGCCGTACCTGCGCGTGCACGGGAAGCTGACGCTGATGCGGCTCCCCGACGGCGTCCACTACACGCCGGCGGCCGGCGACCTGATCGCGGCGCAGGTCGTCAAGCAGCTCGACACGGTCTTCGACCTTCGCGCGACCTAGCCTAGAAGGGTCATGTCCCGGGGTCTGACCCGGGTCTGACCCCGGTGTTCAAGAAAACGCGTTCTCGCCGGTCAGGGCCCGGCCGATCAGGAGCTTCTGGATCTGGCTCGTGCCTTCGTACAGCGTCGTCACGCGGGCGTCCCGCAGGTACTTGCCCACCGGGTACTCGTCGACGTAGCCGTAGCCGCCGTGTGCCTGCACGGCCGCGTTCGCGGCGCGGACGGCCGTCTCGCTCGCGAAGTACTTGGCGTACGACGCCTCGACGGTGTACCGCGCCCCGCTGTCGGCGACGGCCGCCGCCTTCCGAACGAGCAGGCGGGCCGCCTCCGTCTCGACCGCGATGTCGGCGAGGAGCTCCTGGACGAGTTGGAAGCTCGCCACCGGCCGCCCGAACTGGATGCGCCCTTTCGTGTAGGCGACCGACGCGTCGAGGCAGCCCTGCGCGATCCCGACGCAGCCGGCGCCGAGCGAGATCCGGCCGTGGTCGAGCGCCGACATCGCCACCTTGAAGCCGCCGCCGACCTCGCCGAGCACCGCGTCGGCGCCGACGCGGACGCCGTCGAGGAAGAGCTCGGCGGTGTCCTGCGCACGCAGGCCGAGCTTGCCCTTGATCGGCCGCGCCTCGAACCCGGCGGAGTCGGTCGGCACGACGAAGCAGGTGATGCCGCGCGGCCCCGCCTCGCCGGTTCGGGCGAAGACGAGCGCGAACGAGGCCCAGGAGCCGAGCGTGATGAAGATCTTCTGGCCGCTCAGCACCCACCCGTCGCCGTCGCGCTCGGCCCGCGTCTCGAGGCTGCCCGGGTCGGAGCCCGCACCCGGCTCGGTGAGCGCGTAGCAGCCGAGCGCCTCGCCGGCCGCGAGCGGCGGCAGCAGCATGGCCCGCTGCTCGTCGGTGCCGAAGCGCGCGACCGACTTCCCATAGAGGCCGTTCGAGACGGAGACGATCCCGCGCACATTCGAGTCGGCCCGACCGAGCTCCTCGACGACGAGCGTGTACGAGACCATGTCGAGCCCCATGCCGCCGTGTGTCTCGGGCAGCGCGGCGGCGAGGAAGCCCAGGTCGGCTAGGCGGCCGACGAGCGAGCGGTCGATCGCCTCGGCGCGGTCCCACTCCGCGACGTGCGGCGCGATCTCCGCGTCGCAAAACGCACGCGCGGTCTGCTGGATCAGCTGCTGCTCGTCGGAGAGCTCGAAGTCCACCGCATCCGATCCTACGCACGAAAAAACCGCCGAGCCGGTGGCGCTTTCGTCCACCCTGCCAACCGACCGTCTTGGGCTTGCGCCCGTTCCAGTTGCTCGGCGGGGCTTCGACCTACTCGCGCTCCGTGCTCAGCGGGAGCCGCACTGTACGACGGCGCATCGGGGCCGCGCAAGTCGGGCGCGAGACGAATTGACGCTCGTTCCGGCAATTCTCGTAATCTCGCCTCGTGGGGGCTCTTCCGATCCGGAGGCTCGGGCCCGGCGACGAGGACGTGATCGCGCGGCTCGCCGACGGCGTGCCGCGCACTGCACTGCTCGCCGACCCGTCGACGATCTTCCTCGCGGCATTCGACGGCGACGAGCCGGTCGCCTTCGCCTTCGGCTACATGCTCGACCGGCGGCACGGCCAGGCGCGGATGCTGTTCGTGTACGAGGTCGAGGTGAGCGAGCCCTACCGCCGGCGCGGCGTCGCGAACGCCCTGATGCGCGAGCTCTTCCGCCTCGGCGAGGAGGCCGGCGCCGGCGAGCACTTCGTCCTCGCCGAGCCCGACAACGAGCCGGCGAAGGCCCTCTATGCCTCGCTCGGCGGCCTTCGGTCGACGGCCGTGATGTTCGAGTGGTCGCAGGCCGGCTGACCACCGTCCGCGCGGCGACCCTCGACGACGCGGAGCTGCTCGCCGCCTGGCACGCCGACCCCGAGGTGTCGCGCTACTGGGACGGCGAGACCTTCACCGTCGACGAGATGTGCGAGCGGCTCGCGCGCGACGACGTCGACGCGTGGCTCGTGGAGGAGGCAGGCGTGCCGGTCGGGTACCTGCAGTCGTGGCGGGACGGAGCGGCCGGCGGCCTCGACGGCTTCCTCGTCCCGGCCGCGCGCGGACGCGGGCTGATGCCCGACGCCGCGCGGGCGCTCGCGCTCGCCCTCCTCGCCCGCGGCTGGGACGAGGTGACGGTCGACCCGTACACATGGAACGCGGCGGCGATCCGGGCGTGGGCGAAGGCCGGCTTCGTCGAGGCCTCCCGCCACCCGCCCGACGACGAGCACTCGGCGGACTGGATCCTGATGCGGTTCGACGCTACCCTGAGCTCATGATCGTGAACCGGCACCTGACGACGACGCGCAGCCACGCGCGGGCGACCGTCGCCGGCTCGCGCGTGGGTTTGCGTCACACAGTTTGACGCCTCACCCGGCGACTCCAGTCCACTACCAGAGCACGTCGCCGAGAAAGGGTGACTAACGTTGCAACCCACCGTGAAGGTCGTCCTCCCCGACAACTCAGAGCTGGAGCTGGCCGCCGGCGCGAGCGGCCTCGACGCCGCGCGCGCGATCGGGCCGAAGCTCGCCGAGCAGGCGGTGCTCGTCAAGGCCGACGGCGTCCCGCAGGACCTGCGGCTGCCGCTTCGCGACGGCCAGCGGATCGCGCTTCTCACCACCCGGGACGCGAACGACCCCGACGCGCTCTACGTGCTGCGCCACTCCTCGGCGCACCTGCTGGCCGAAGCGGTGCGCCGTCTCTACCCCGGCGTGAAGATCGCGATCGGGCCGCCGATCGAGAACGGCTTCTACTACGACTTCGAGTTCCCGGAGCCGATCGCCGAGTCCGACCTCGAGCGGATCGAGGCCGAGGTGAAGCGGGAGCTCACCGAGGGGCGCTCGTGGAGCCGCGAGGAGATCTCCCGCGACGAGGCTCGCGCGCGCTTCGCGGCCGAGGACGAGCCGTACAAGGTCGAGCTCGTCGACACCGCCGAGGGCGACATCTCTCTGTACACCCAGGGCGACTTCACCGACCTCTGCCGCGGCCCGCACCTGCAGGACTCGAAGCCGATCAAGGCGTTCAAGCTGACCGGCCTCGCCGGCGCGTACTGGCGCGGCGACGAGCACAACACCCAGCTGACCCGCATCTACGGCACCGCCTTCTATTCGCAGGCCGACCTCGACGCGTACCTCGAGCGGCTGGAGCAGGCCCGCGCGCGCGACCACCGGCGCATCGGCCCTCAGCTCGATCTGTTCCATCTGTCGGAGCACTCGCCCGGCTCGCCGTTCTGGCACCCGAAAGGGATGGTCGTCTGGAACCTGCTCGAGGATCTCCGACGCCGCGAGAACCTGCGCCGCGGGTACCTCGAGGTGAAGACCCCGCTGCTCTACGACGAGCAGACCTACGAGACCTCGGGGCATCTGCAGAACTACGAGGAGAACATCTTCTGGGTCCACTCGCACGCGGAGTCGGAGCGGCGGATGGCGCTCAAGCCGATGAACTGCCCCGGGCACATGCTCCTGTTCGGTGAGCGGCTGCGCAGCTACAAGGATCTGCCGATGCGGTTCGCCGAGTCGTCGACCTTGCATCGCGACGAGCTCGGAGGAACCTTGCACGGCCTTCTGCGCGTGAAGCACATCACGCAGGACGACGCTCACCTCTTCTGCAGCCCCGACCAGATCGAGGACGAGATCTTCGGCTGTCTCGACTACGCCTCCTATCTCTACGACCTGTTCGAGATGGAGGCGAGGTTCGAGCTCTCGACGCGTCCCGAGAAGAAGCTCGGCAGCGACGACGAGTGGGACTTCACCGAGGGAGCGCTGAAGGCCGCGCTCGAGCGGCGCGGGATCGACTATGCGGTCAACGAGGGGGACGGCGCGTTCTACGGGCCGAAGATCGATCTCCACATGCTCGACGCGCTCGGACGCTCGTGGCAGATGGGGACGATCCAGCTCGACGCGCAGATGCCGCAGCGCTTCGGGCTCTCCTACATGGGGCCGGACAACAAGGAGCACTTCCCGTACGTGATCCACCGCGCGCTGCTCGGCTCGCTCGAGCGGTTCATGGGCATCCTGATCGAGCACTACGCCGGCGCGTTCCCGTTCTGGCTCGCGCCGGAGCAGATCCGGGTGCTGCCGGTGGGGGAGGGGCACCGCGCGGCGGCCCACGAGCTCGCGGCGAAGCTCGCCGACTTTCGGGTCGAGGTCGACGAGGCCGACGACACCGTCGGCAAGCGGATCCGGAACGCCGAGGTCGAGAAGATCCCGTTCGTCGTCGTCTACGGCGACAAGGAATCGGACGCGGCGCTTGCGATCCGCGGGCACGGCGGAGCCCAGGAGACACTCTCGCTCGAGGATTTTCGCGGGAAACTTGCTACCCTTGCTCCCTGGCAAGCAGGGGCGGAACCGTCTCTCACCTCCTGACCACAGGTCTTCGGGGTTCAAGGGAAATGGCTCAACCACACCGGTTGAGGAGAGACCGCTGCCGCCGCTTGGCGGTTTTTGTGTTGTATGACGAGGAGGTCGACACGAGCTTGGTGAAGGACATTTGAGGCCGCGCAGGCGATCCGGGGGATTCGAAGCCCCCCGCCGGCCGGAGCCGCAGACGCGCATCAACGATGCGATTCGCGTCCCGCGCGTGAGGCTGATCGGCGAGGACGGGCAGCAACTCGGGATCAAGACGACGGACGAGGCACGCGAGTACGCGTACGGCAAGAACCTCGATCTGGTCGAAGTCGCGGCCCAGGCGGATCCGCCGGTGGCCAGGGTCATGGACTACGGGAAGTACCGGTACGAGCTGGAGCAGAAGGCCAAGCTCGCCCGCAAGCACCAGACACAGATCCACGTCAAGGAGATCAAGCTCAGACCCAAGATCGGGATACACGACTACGAGACCAAGAAAGGCCACGTCGAGCGCTTCCTCAACCAGCGCGCGAAGGTCAAGGTCACGATCATGTTCCGGGGCCGCGAGCGCGAGCATCCGGATCGCGGCCGCGATCTGCTGATGCGCCTCGCGGACGACGTGAAGGAAATCGGCCTCATCGAGACTCAGCCGCTGCTGGAAGGGCGGAACATGACGATGGTGCTCGGCCCGACCAAGACTGCAGGAGCGAAGAGAGATGCCGAAACAGAAGACACACTCGGGAGCGAAGAAGAAGTTCAAGGTGACGGCGACCGGCAAGCTGATGCGGCGCGCTCAGATGTCGGGCAAGCTAATGAACAAGTCGCCGAAGCAGAAGCGCCAGTTCAGTAAAGACCGCCCGGTCGACCCTGCCAACAAGAAGACCGTCAACCGCATGCTCGGGAGGCGGTAGGCATGCCTCGCGTCAAGCGCTCGGTCCACGCCCGCAAGAAGCGGCGCAAGGTCCTCGACGAGGCGAAGGGGTATTTCGGGCTCAAGAAGTCGAACTACAAGTACGCGAAGGAGCAGGTCGACCGTTCGCTCGTCTACGCCTACCGCGACCGCAAGGTCCGGAAGCGTGAGTTCCGCAAGCTCTGGATCATGCGGATCAATGCGGGTGCGCGGGCGAACGGGCTCTCGTACAACCGCTTCATGGCGGGACTGAAGGCCGCGGACGTCGAGCTCGACCGCAAGATCCTGGCCGACCTCGCGATCAGCGACCCGGCCAAGTTCAGCGAGCTCGCCGCCCAGGCCAAGGCTGCGCTCGCCGAATAGCCCGCCAGGCTGAGATCTTCAGGCGGCAGGCCGCCTACTGCGACGGCCGGTCGCCTCTCTACGCGGACGTGTGTCGTCGGCTCGCGGAGGATCCGCGGGTCGACGAGCTCGCGCCCGACCTCGCGTGGGACCTGCCGCTGCGGCTGCTCGCCGGCCTGCACTACCTGGTGCTCGGCGGCGAGGCGTCGTGGGACGACGTCGGCGGCGCGCTCGAGCGGCACGGCGAGTTCCTGACGACGTGGATGGTCGAGCAGGACGTGCAGACGAACGAGGTACAGCGCTCGTGGGCGCTGCTGCCGGCGTTCCTGTCGGTGTGGGACGGCCGGCCGCTCGATCTGCTCGAGCTCGGCGCGTCCGGCGGCCTCAACCTCGTCTGGGACCGCTACCGGTTCGCCTATGCGCGCGGCGAGTGGGGGACAGGCGAGCTCGAGCTGCGCGGCGACGACCGCAGCTCACTGCCCGCCGAGCTCCTTGCGCGCGAGGTGACCGTGGTGCGGCGGCGCGGCATCGACCTGAGCCCGGTCGACGTCACGTCCGAGGCGGGCGCCCTTCTGCTGCGCTCGTTCATCTGGGCCGACCAGACGGCGCGGCTCGAGCGGCTCGACCGCGCGATCGAGATCGCGCGGCGCGATCCGCCGCCGTTGATGGAGGGCGACTACGTCGAGGCGCTGCCGTCGCTCCTTGGCAACCGGCGCGACGGCGCCCAGCTCGTCGTCTTCCAGACCGCCTCGACGATGTACGTCGACCGCGCCGGTGCCGACGGCATGCGCGCCGCCTTCCACGACGCTGCGCGCGACGAGCCGCTCGTCTACGTCACCGCCGGCCGCGCGCCCGACGACGACGGCTACTCGCTCGACGTCGTCCGTTATCCCGACGGGGTCGTCGAGCGCCTCGGCGTGTTCGACTTCCACGGCGAGTGGCTCGACTGGGGCCGCTAGACCTCGTACGTCATCAGGAGCTCCTCGACCTCGATCCCGAAGAACGGCTCGAGCTCTCGCGTCCGCTCGACGAGCTCGAACCCGCATTTCTCGAGTACGCGGATCGAGCCGACGTTCGTGGCCACGACGCGCGCGTGGAGCGGGCGTCGCGGCTCGTGCTCGTCGAGATAGAGCTGAAGCGCGGCGGTGGCGACACCTCGGCCCCAGCAGTCCCTGCCGATCCAGTAGCCGACGAGAACGCCTTCATCCGTCGCCCAGCTGAGGATGTTCCCGGCGACGGCATCCCCGCACGTGAGGCCTCTCTGCGTCCTGGACCCCGAGCGTCGGACGCTCTCTCGGCCTCGTCTGCATCGCCGCGACAAGGCTGCGCCAGATAGCGTCGCAGCGGTGATCTCGAGCCGAGACAACGAGCGCCTGAAGCTCGTCCGCAAGCTGCACGACCGCCGCTGGCGCGACAAGCTCGGGCTCTTCTTCGTCGAGGGCGAGGACGCGGTCGCCGCGGCGACCGCCGAGCCGGTCGAGCTGCTGCGGGCCGATGAGGACGTCGAGGCGAAGCTGCTCGCGGAGGTGGCGACGGCGCCGCACCCGCCGCGGGTCATCGCCGTCTACCGCCGCGCCGACCTGCCGGCCTGGGAGCAGCGCGACGCGACGCTCGCGCTGTGGCGGCTCGCCGACCCCGGCAACGTCGGCACGTTGATCCGCACCGCCGACGCGTTCGGCGCCGCCGTCGCGCTGTCGGACGGCTGCGCCGACCCCTGCTCGCCGAAGGCGCTGCGCGCGAGCGCCGGCTCGATCTGGCGCGTGCCACTCGGGGGCGTGGGGCGACGCGACGGGGACGCGCGTCGCGCTCGAGGCGCACCGCGGCAAGCCGCTCGCGGAGCTCGAGCTCGAGCCGCCGGTCGTCTTCCTGCTCGGCGCGGAGCGCGAGGGGCTCCCGGCCGAGGTGGAGCGCGACGTCGACGCGCACGTGCCGATCGAGGGCGCCGAGTCGTTGAACGTCGCCGCGACCGGGGCGATCGCGCTCTACGAGCTTCGAAGAGGTGTCTGACACCTTTAGGTGTCAGACACCTTGACGCCCTGCGGCTCCGGTTCGACCTCCGCGGCCGCGAGCGACGGCAGCTCGAACCAGAAGCGCGCACCGGGGCGGACGTTCTCGAAGCCGATCCGCCCGCCGTGCGCCTCGATGATGCTGCGGCAGAGCGCGAGCCCGATCCCGGCGCCGGCGATGCCGGCTGCGGCGGCGTCGCCGCGGAAGAACGGCTCGAACAGCTGGTCGGCGTGCTCGGGCGGGATGCCCGGCCCCTCGTCGGCCACGTACACGCGCACATGACGTGGCGTCATGTGGATGCCCGCGGTGATCGTGCCGTCGTTCGGCGAGAACTTGTCCGCGTTCGAGAGCAGGTTGACGAGCACCTGCGTGAGCCGCTGCTCGTCGCCGAGCACGAGCACGGGCTCGTCGTCGACGTGCACGTCGAGCGGTGCGCTCGGGGTGGCGGGCATGGAGCGCCTCGGCCTGGTCGATCACGATCGGTCGCAGGTCGACCTGGTTCGAGCGCAGCGGGAAGCGCTTGTCCTCGAGCAGCCGGATGTCGAGGAAGTCGCTGACGAGCGCGGCGAGGCGGGTCGCCTCGTCGTCGATGATCCGCAGGTAGGCGTGCTCCTCGTCGGGCGAGAGATCGCGCTCGAGCAGCAGCCGGGCGAAGCCGAGGATGCTCGCAAGCGGCGTGCGCACCTCGTGCGAGACGATGCTGACGAGCTCCGACTTGCGGCGCTCCGACTCTTCGAGCCGCTGGGCGCGCGTGACCAGCTCCTCGCGGTTTGCCGACAGCGCCGTGGTCATCCGGTTGAAGGCCCGCGCGAGCACGCCGAACTCGTCGCGGCGGTCTTCCTCGAGCCTGACGGTGAAGTCGCCCTCGGCGACGGAGGAGGCGGCGTCGGCGACGGCGCGCAGCGGCCGCGCGACGCCGCGCATCAGCCACACGCCGGCGAGGAGCAGCAGGAGCGGGGTGATGATCAGCGCTGCGAGCCCGAACTTCGTCACGCGGCTTGCGAACCCGTCGGCGTGCTGGCTGCGCGCCGCCGCGTTGCGCGCCGCCGTGCTGGTGATCGAGTCGATCTTCTTCGTGATCGAGGTGAGGCGGACGCGGCCCTCCTCGCTGACGTCGGTCGACCGGGCCGTCGAGGGCGCGTACTGGGCGATCTCGAGCACGGGGTCGGCGTAGTCGGTGATGTAGGCGTGGATCTGCGCCTCGATGTCGCGGACGCGCGCCTGCTCCTGCCCCGACACCACTGCCGTCGCGAGCTGAACGGCGGCCGGCTGCCACGACGTCCGCGCGATGCGCCAGTCGCCCAGCGTCACCACGTTGCGCTGCCGCAGCGCGGTGCGGAACGCGTGGTCGAGCCCGGTCACCTCGGCGCGCAGGTTGACGCCCGCCGCGCTCACCCCGGCCGACGTGCTCGTCGCGCTGTTCGCGTGCTTCAGGTCGCGCTCGGCGAGGAAGAAGAGCATGAAGATCGCCGCGATCGCGGTGGCCGCGAACACGGTGACGGCGCCGATGCGAACGCCAACGCTATGCCGCAATGAGCCTTTCAACGGCCTCCGCCAGTTCGTCGGGGTCGAAGGGCTTGCCGAGGAAGGCGTTCGCGCCGGTCTCCATCGCCGTCCGCTCGTACTCGCCGTGCCAGGCCGAGATGATCACGACCGGGATGTCGGCGGTCTCGGGGCGCTCCCGAAGCTCGTCGAGCAGCTCGAGGCCGCTCTTGCCCGGCAGCATCACGTCGAGGACGAGCAGGGCGGGCCGGTCGCTGCTGAGCAGCTCTTCCGCCTCGATCGTGTCGGCGGCCTCGGCGAAGCGGTAGCGATCGCCGAGGGCTGCCTTGACCAGCTCCCGCAGAGGGCGCTCGTCGTCGCAGATCAGGATCAGCGGCCGATGCGCCTCTGCCGCCATGCTCATCCCGACAGCCGGAAGAGGAGAATCTCGCGCCGCGGATTCAGCCGAGTCGCGGTGACGGTGAGCGTCCCGCGCGCGTTGTCGTAGAGGCCGGTGCCACCCGTGATCGCGGAAGTGTAGAAGAGGCGGCTCTGGACGATGGCGCCGGTGATGATCGTGCCGCGCGGCAGCACGTAGCCGGCGTCGCAGCGCCGCTCCTGCCCCGAGACGACGAGACAGGTGAGGTCGCTGTGACCGATCGCCTTCGTCTTGCTGGTCGAGCCGTACAGCGACTGGCGGTAGATCTCCATCGTCCCGGTGCGGTTCGCCGGGCCGATCACCGTCGAGCTGACCTGCACGTCGGTCAGCCGGATCACGGCCGGGCCGGTCGCGCCCACCGAGGAGCCGGCGCCGAGCAGGACGAGGGCGACCCCCGCCAGGACTGCTCCCAGCGCCAGGCGCCGCATCGCAGCCGGGCTTGCGCCCCGCCTTGTCTTGCTCATGACTGCTGTCTCGTGCAGATCCACACCGAGTCTTCCTCTCCTCGCCACGGCGATCGGTTGAACCAGCCGTGGAGACCATCGACCGAGAAGCCTTCTTCCTTGAGCAGCAATTCCCATTCCGGCACGGAAAGCCAGGCGAGCGACATCTCGGCCTCGTCCCCGCCGCCGCGGACGCGCAGAACGAGTGTTCGGGTGCGCTCGTTCCAGTCGGCCCGCTCCCAGATTCCCGGCTCACGCTCGAGCCACCGTCCGTGCGTCTCGGCGATGTCGTCGGCGGCGGGCGAGAACACGTCGAAGACCAGGCGCCCGCCCGGGGCGAGGTGCGCCGCGACCGCGCGCAGCGCCGTGCGCCGGTCGCCGTCGGTCTCCATGTGCAGCAGCGAGCGGAACGGGATCGTGACGAGCGGGAACCGCCCCTCGACGGGCGGGTCGCGCATGTCGCCGAGCCGGAGGTCGAGCGTGACGCCGGCGAGCTCCGCCCGCTCACGGGCCACCTCGAGCATCCCGGCCGAGAGGTCGACGCCGACGAGCTCGATCCCGGCCGCCGCCGTCGGCACGGCGATGCGACCGGTGCCCACGCCGAGCTCGAGCACAGGCCCGCCGGAGCGCACCGCCTCCTCGACGTAGAACGACACGTCCTCGACCACGCTCCGCGACCAGGGGTCGTAGAGGCGCGCGATGGCGTCGTAGGCGGACACGCCGCTATTCTTCCCGCCGTGCACGTGACGACGACGCCGCTCTTTATCCGGCCCCGGTGCGCACCGGGGCGTGCGGCGCGTCACGCCGCGTAGCGCTCCTTCGCCGCACCGGGGCCTGACCGACGCCCCCTGGAGAGCGAAAGGAGAACCTTGGATAGTCTCGCCGCGGTGGACTGGCCCGCATACGAAGCGGAAGCGCTGAAGAAGGTCTCTGCCGCCCTGTCGGAGGCCGAGCTCGAGGACGCGCGCGTCGCGGTCGTCGGCCGCCGCTCGGAGCTCGCGCAGGCGCTGCGCGGCGTGCGCGACCGCGAGACCGGGATGCTCCTGAACGGCATCCGCGGCCGGCTCGAGGAGGCGATCGCCACGCGCGAGCAGGACCTCCTGCGGCTCGCCTACCGCGCCGCCGCCGAGCGCGCCATCGACGTCACGATCCCCGGCACGCCCGTGCCGCGCGGGGGCCTGCATCTGCTCACGCAGATCCAGCGCGAGATCGAGGACATCTTCCTCGGCATGGGCTACGAGGTCTGGGACGGCGCCGAGGTCGCGACCGTCTGGGAGAACTTCGACGCGCTCACGCAGCCGCACAACCACCCGTCCCGGTCGAAGCTCGAGACGTTCTACATCGACGACGACACGGTGCTGCGCACGCACACCTCGCCCGACCAGATCCGCGCGATGCTCGCACGCACGCCGCCGATCTACATGGTCTCGCCGGGCCGCTGCTACCGGCGCGACACGCCCGACGCGACGCACTCGCCGATCTTCAACCAGGTCGAGTGCCTCGCCGTCGACCGCGGCATCACGCTCGCCGACCTGCAGGGCACGGTGCTGCAGTTCTTCCGCACGCTCTTCGGCCAGGACCGCGAGGTGCGCATGCGCACGAGCCACTTCCCGTTCACCGAGCCGTCGGTCGAGTTCGACGTCACCTGTTTCATCTGCGGCGGGCAGGGCTGCTCGACGTGCAAGCACTCGGGCTGGATCGAGATGGGCGGCGCGGGCTGGGTCGACCCCGACGTGTTCCGCAACGTGGACCTCGACCCGGCGGAGTGGCAGGGCTTCGCGTTCGGCTTCGGGATCGAGCGGATCGCCATGCTGCGGCACGGCATCCCCGACCTGCGCATGTTCTGGGAGAACGACCTGCGCGTCCTGGGGCAGTTCCGATGAAGGTCCCCGTCTCGTGGCTGAAGGAGTACGTCGACCTCGAGCTGCCGCTCGAGGAGCTCGCGCGGCAGCTCGTCTTCACCTCCTGCGAGGTCGACCGGATCGTCCGCCGC
Organism: uncultured Thermoleophilia bacterium; assembly: GCA_963840365.1. Taxonomy (GTDB): domain Bacteria; phylum Actinomycetota; class Thermoleophilia; order Gaiellales; family Gaiellaceae; genus PALSA-600. The sequence continues at coordinate 425,630 of CAWIYQ010000003.1, forward strand.
GGCGTGCCGGCGCTCGACGGCAACTACGAGCACTTCGTCGTCGGCAAGGTGCTCGAGGCGATCCCGCATCCGAACGCCGACAAGCTGCAGCTGACGAAGGTCGACGTTGGCGACGGCGAGCCGCGCTCGATCGTCTGCGGCGCCTGGAACTTCGGCGCCGGCGCGACGGTCGCCGTCGTCACGCCGGGCGGCGTGATGCCGGGCGGCGAGTTCCGCATCGAGCGGCGCAAGCTGCGCGGCGAGGTGTCGGACGGGATGATCCTGTCCGAGCGCGAGCTCGAGCTCGGCCAGGACCACGGCGGGATCATGGTGCTCGACGATTCGCTCGCTGCAGGCACGCCGCTGGCGGACGTCCTGCCGCTGGGCGACGACGTGCTCGAGATCGAGACGCTCTACAACCGGCCCGACCTCACCTCGGTCTACGGCATCGCGCGCGAGGTGCACGCGCTCACCGGCGCGACGCTGCGGCCGATGCCGGGCATCGACCCGGCGCGGGAGGGCGACGAGACGTTCGCGCTCGCCGTCGAGGACCTCCACGGCTGCCCTCGCTTCATCGCCCGCACCTTTGCCGGCGTGACGGTGGGCGAGTCGCCCGCCTGGTTGAAGGCGCGCCTGACCGCGGCCGGCATGCGGCCGATCTCGAACGTCGTCGACATCACGAACTACGTGATGCTCGCGCTCGGCAGCCCGCTGCACGCCTACGACCGCGAGACGCTGCACGGTGACCGGATCGTCGTGCGGCGCGCGCGGCCGGGCGAGGAGCTCGTCACGCTCGACGGCACGCGCCGCGAGCTCGATCCCGACGACCTCGTGATCGCCGACGCCGACCGGCCGATCGGGCTCGCCGGCGTGATGGGCGGCGAGAACACCGAGGTGTCGGAGTCGACGTCGTCGGTCGTGCTCGAGACCGCGAACTTCGAGCTGCTGACGGTGATCCGGAGCGGCGCGCGTCATCACTTGCGCTCCGAGGCGCAGACCCGCTGGGAGAAGGGCGTCGACCCCGAGCTCGCGGCTCGCGCGGCGACCTACGCCTCGCAGCTCCTGGTCGAGCTGGGGGGCGCGCGCTGGACGGGCGAGACGGAGGTGCGCGGCGAGCTGCCGCCGCCGCCGGTGATCGCGTACGACCCGGCCTACGCGGACGCGGTGCTCGGGCTGGAGATCCCGCAGGACGAGCAGCGCGAGCGGCTCGGCCGGCTCGGCTTCTCGGTCGCCGACGACTGGACGGTGACGTCGCCGAGCTGGCGCGCACGCGACGTCCAACGCGACATCGACGTCGTCGAGGAGGTGGCGCGCTTCCGGCTCGAGGACGTGCCGGCGACGCTGCCGCGGCGGCAGGCGATGTTCGGGCGGCTCACCCACGAGCAACGGCTTCGCCGCCGCGTCGCCGACGTGCTCGTCGGCGCCGGCCTGCATGAGGCGTACACGTATTCGCTCCAGCCCGACGATCCCGACCCGGCGGCGATCGAGCTGCCCGAGCCGCTCTCCTCACAGCAGCGGCTGCTGCGGACGACGCTGCGGGTCGGCCTCGCCGAGGCCGCGCAGCTGAACGTCGACGCGGGCAACGCGGACGTGTCGCTGTTCGAGATCGCGCACGTCTACCTGCCGCCCGGCCCGGTGCCGACCGAGCGCTGGCGTCTCGGCGGCATCGTCCAGGGCGACTTCTTCCGGGCGAAGGGACTCGTCGAGGCGGTCTTCGACGCGCTCCACATCGAGCCCGTCTTCGCGCGTGCCGACGTCGCAGCGGAGTTCGTCGTCGGCGCGTCGGTGCAGGCGGGCTGGGTCGCGACGTACGGGCCGGGCGAGCTCGACGGCGAGTGGAGCGCGTTCGAGCTCGACCTCGGCGATCTGTTCGGGCTCGTGCCCGAGCGGATCCACTACCGCGACGTGATCACGTTCCCGCCGGTTCGGCAGGATCTCGCGTTCGTCGTCGACGAGGCGGTGCCGGCCGGCGAGCTGATCGCGGCCGCGCGCGAGGCGGCGGGCGACGAGCTGCGCGAGGCGCGCTTCCTCTCCGACTACCGCGGCGACCCGATCCCCGACGGCAGGAAGTCGGTCGCGTTCTCGGTCGCGTTCCAGTCGGCCGAGCGAACGCTCACCGACGAGGACGCGGCGCGCCTCCGCACCGCGATCGTCGAGGCGATCGCCGCCCGCTTCGACGGCGAGCTACGAGGAGGTGTCTGACACCGTCAAGGTGTCAGACACCGGTTCGCCCTAGCGGCGCAGCTTCAGCAGCGCGCGCAGCAGGCCGAGGGTGCCGACGACCGCGACACCGATCGTCGCGGCGCGCTTTGCCTCACCGACGACGACGGTCGTCTCGGTGCGCAGCGTGTCGAGCGAGCTCGCGAGCTGCGTGCGCTCGGTCTCGATCTCGGTGCGGATCTGGTCGGTCGTGCGGTTCTCGGGTGTGCTCATCGCTTGAAGACCGCCTTTGTGCGCTTGGCTTCCTCGATTGCAAGCGTCGGCACCGGCGGCGAGCCCTTCTTGAGCAGCTTGACGCCGACGAACGCGAGCAGGACCGCGATCAGCGCGACGACGAGCGTCACGATCAGGAGCGAGAGCCACCAGGGCAGGACGAGCGCGAGCGCGACCGCGATCGTCGCGAGCGCGAACGGCACGATCAGCGCGGCCAGGACCGCGGCAGCGAGCAGAAGCGCCGCGCCGGCACCGAGCTTTGCGACCTTCTGCTTCAGCTCGACCGACGCGAGCTCGCGCTGCAGGCGCACGACGGCCGAGGCGTGCTGGGCCACCGTCTGCACTGCGTTGCGCATGCCGCCGATGCTCACTCTGTCGAGCCCTCCTTCGGAAGACGCTGCTTCAAGAGACGCTGCGCCCAAGGGTACGCGTCCTCCAGCTGCGCGGACAACCGAAGCAGCAGCGCCTCGCCGGCGGGCGGGCCGATCAGCTGCACGGCGGCGGGCAACCCGTCGACGAGCGTCCACGGGACGGCGGCGGCCGGCTGGCCGGTGACGTTGACGAGCGGCGTGTAGGGCGTGAACTGCCCGGCCCGCCGGTACTGCTCCCACGGGTCGTCGGGGCCGGTCACCCAGCCGACCTCGACAGGCAGCATCCCAAGCCCCGGCGTCAGCACCACGTCGACATCTGCCCAGAACGCGACGATCCGACGCGCGAACCCCTGGAACCAGGCGACCGCGCGGGCGTAGTCGGCGCTCGTCGCGGCGTCGGCGGCGTCGGCGAGCACGCGGTTCAGCGGCTCCAGCAGCGCGCGGTCGGGCACCGGGTAGAGCGCCGGCCCGATCGACCAGAGCCGCGCGAACTGGTGCAGCGCGTGCTCCTCGCGCCACGGCGGCGTCGCCTCGATCACGTCGTGGCCGAGCGAGGCGAGCGCGTCGGCCGCGGCGCGCATCACGGCGACGAGCCGCGGGTCGACGTCGATCCCGGTCGGCGTCTCGGCGGTGACCGCTATCCGAAGCCGTCCGGGGTCGGCCCCGACCTCGTCGAGGAACGGCCGTTCGGGCGGTGGCGGCCAGTGGGCATCGCCGGGCTCGTAGCCGGCGACCGCGTCGAGGAACGCGGCCGAGTCGCGAACCGTCACCGAGACCGCCCCGTTCTGGCCGAGCTCGAGCGAGCCGCCGCCGTACGGGGCGCCCGAGACGCGCCCGCGCGAGGGCTTCAGCCCGAAGAGCCCGCAGCAGGCGGCGGGGATCCTGATCGAGCCGCCGCCGTCGGAGGCGTGCGCGAGCGGGAGCGCGCCGGCGGCGACCGCCGAAGCCGCACCGCCCGACGAGCCGCCGGGCGTGCGCGAGGTGTCCCACGGATTGCGGCACGCGCCGTTCAGCTCCGACTCGGTGACGGCGGTCGAGCCGAACTCCGGGGTGTTGGACTTTCCGACCACGATGAATCCCGCTTCCTTCATCCGCCGCACGACCGCCATGTCGCGCTCCGGGATGTAGTCGGCGAACGCCTTGCACGAGAACGTCGTGCGGATGCCCGCCGTCTCGGTGAGGTCCTTGACGAGCATCGGCACGCCGCGGAACGGCCCGTCGGCCGGCTCCGTCGTGAGCGCCTGCTCGAAGCAGTCCGTCACGAGGAAGTTCAGCTCGGGGTTCGTCGCCTCGATCCGTTCGATCGCCTGCTCGACGAGCTCGCGCGGCGACACCTCGCCGGCGCGCACCTGCGCGGCGAGCGCGAGCGCGTCCACGTGCGTCAGATCGTCTGCCCGTCGAGGATCCACGACGGGCCCTGCGTGCCCACGTGGTCGGTGTCGGAGAGCACGCGCAGCACGCTGATCGTGCCGGTGATCCCCTCGGCGTCGCAGCGTTCGAGGCACCGGCGCGCCATGCCGGCGGCGACCCCGTACCCGGCCCGGCGGGCCGCCCGGAAGCGCAGCGCGGCACGCTCGCCGACGCGGCGCGGATTCGCCTGGATACAAAGCACGGACGCTCTCTCCACGAAGTCGGTCGACGTGAGCTGCAGCTCGACGAAGGCCTGGCTCCAGTCGCCCGGCAGTCCGGCGATCGCCGTGTCCCACGACTCGGCGAGCGGCGTGGTCTCGGCGGGCGCCGCCTTCGCGGCGTTGTCGGAGCTCGCCACGGTCAGCGTTCCGCGTGGAATGCGGGAAAGCAGCCGCACCGCGTTTTCCGGGCCGACAGCGCTTCCGTCGCGGGCGATCGTGAAGCGCACGAACGTCGGGCCGACCCGCAGCGGGCTCGCCGGCGCGAGCGCCGCCGAGGCGCGGTTCGCGGCCTCGCGGTCGGGGAGCTGGAGGCGCAAATCGACCGTCGCCCACTCGCCCGGCAACTCGGATCCGATGCGTTTCCACTGCTCCGCGACCGTCATGCGAGAAACGTACACTGCCGGAGCTTTGGCCAAGGTCGAGAGAACGCACGCCCTGACCGACGAGGCGCTGCGCGGGTTCCTGCGCGAGATGCTGCTCATCCGCCGCTTCGAGGAGAAGGTGGAGGAGCGCTTCCGTGCGGGCGACTTGCCGGGCTTCCTGCACGTCGACATCGGGCAGGAAGCGGTGGCGGTCGGCGTCTGCGACGCGATGGACGACGGCGACATCTTCGCGTCCACCCACCGCGCGCACGGGCACGCGCTCGCGCGCGGCACGCACCCGAACGCGGTGATGGCAGAGCTGTACGGGAAGGTCGAGGGGTGCTCGCACGGCTACGGCGGCTCGATGCATCTGTACGACGTCGCGCGCGGGAACTTCGGCGCGAACGCCGTCGTCGGCGGCGGCCTGCCGGCGGTCGTCGGCGCGGGCCTCGCCTTCCGGATGCGCGGCGAGCCGCGCGTCGCCGTCGCGTTCTTCGGCGACGGCGCCACGAACACCGGCACGTTCCACGAGTCGCTCAACCTGGCGCAGCTCTGGAAGACGAAGACGGTGTTCGTCTGCGAGAACAACCACTGGGCCGAGTCGACGCCGGGCTGGCAGCACTCGCCGGTGTGGGACGACATGTCGAAGCGTGCGGTCGCGTTCGACATGCCCTCGTACAAGGTCGACGGCCAGGACGTCGAGGCGGTGTGGGACGCGGCCCAGGAGGCGCTCGAGCACGCACGCTCCGGCGACGGCCCCGTGTTCCTCGACGTCGAGACCTACCGCATGCACGGCCACTACATCGGCGACCCGCAGGTGTACCGCACGCGCGAGGACCGCGACGAGGCGGCCCACCACGACCCGATCGACCGCCTGCGTGACCGGCTGGGCGTCGGCGACGACGAGTTCGCCGGCGCTCGATGCCGAGGCGATCGGGATCGTCGAGGCCGCGGTCGAGTTCGCGATGAACGGCACCGACCCGCAGCCCGAAGACGCGCTCAAGAACGTCTATGCCTGAGATCACCTATCGCGAAGCGGTGCGCGACGGGCTCGCGGCCGCGATGCGCGCCGACCAGAGCGTGTTCATCATGGGCGAGGACATCGCCGAGATGGGCGGCTCGATGGGCGTCACGCAGGGGCTCGTCGACGAGTTCGGCCCCGAGCGGGTGCGCAACACCCCGATCTCCGAGATGGCGATCGTCGGCGCGGGCATCGGCGCCGCGATGGCCGGGATGCGGCCTGTCGTCGAGATCATGTACGAGGACTTCCTGACGCTCTCGCTCGAGCAGATCGTCAACCAGGCCGCGAAGCACCGCTACATGTCGGGCGGGCAGGTGACGGTGCCGCTGACGATCCGCACGCAGGGCGGCGCCGGCTGGTCGCCGGGCGCGCAGCACGCACAGCAGCTCGAGGCGTGGCTCGTGCACGTGCCGGGGCTGAAGGTCGCGTTCCCGTCGACGCCCGAGGACGCGCGCGGGATGCTCTGGTCGTCGATCAAAGACGACAACCCGGTCATCTTCTTCGAGCATCGTCTGCTCTATCCGGTGAAGGGCGAGGTGCCGGAGACGCTCGAGCCGATCCCGCTCGGCAAGGCGCGCACGATCCGCGAGGGCTCCGACGTGACGGTGATCGCCACCGGGCCGCTCGTGCACCGCTCGCTCGAGGCGGCGCAGGCGGCCGAGGACGACGGCATCTCCGTCGAGATCATCGACCCGCGCACGCTGCAGCCGCTCGACGAGGACGCGCTCGTCGAGAGCGTCAAGAAGACGAACCGCGTCGTCGTCGCCCACGAGGCCGTGACGCGGATGGGCTTCGGCGCCGAGGTGGCGGCGGTCATCCAGTACAAGGCGTTCGACTGGCTCGACGCGCCGATCGAGCGCGTCGGCGCCAAGTTCGCGCCGCTCGCGTTCGCGCCGGTGATGGAGCAGTTCGTCGTGCCGGGCCCGGACGACGTGCTCGCGGCGATCAGGCGCACCGTCGGGAAGTAGGGTTCCGGCGTGGCGAACGAGGTCAAGCTCCCGCGTCTCGGCCAGGGGATGGAGTCCGGCACCGTCCGGAAGTGGCTGAAGGCGGAGGGCGACCGGGTCGAGAAGGGCGAGCCGCTCTACGAGATCGACACCGACAAGGTGACGCAGGAGGTCGAGTCCGACTTCGCCGGCGTCCTGCTGCGGATCGCGCTCGAGGAGGGCGAGGCGCCCGTCGGCCAGACGATCGCCTGGATCGGCGAGAGCGGGGAGGACGTCCCGGAAACACGCGAGGCGGCGCCGGAGCCCGAGGCCGCGCCCGAACCGGTGTCAGACACCTTGAAGGTGTCTGACACCTCTGTCGGTGCGCCGGAGTCCAACGGCGGCCGCATCAAGGCCTCGCCGCTCGCGCGCCGGATCGCGCGCGAGCGCGGCATCGACCTGCGGCCGCTCACCGGCACCGGCCCCGACGGGCGGATCGTCGCCGAGGACGTCGAGCGTGGCGCCGCGGCACCCGCCGCCGAGCCCGAGCCGGAACCTGCAGCCCCGGCGCCGGCGCCGGCACCCGTGCCCGCCGGCGAGATCGAGCAGGTCCCGCTCACGTCGATCCGCAAGACGATCGCGCGCCGCCTCACCGCCGCCTGGCAGGCGCCGGTCTTCCAGCTGACGGTCAGCGCCGACATGAGTAACGCGAACGACCTCGTCGCGCGCGTGCGCGAGCTCGATCCGGACGTTCGCGTCACCGTCACCGACCTGCTTGCGAAGGTGTGCGCGGTCGCGCTGCGCCGCCATCCCGACGTGAACGTGCAGTACACCGAGGAGGCGCTGCTGCGCTACCCGACGGCGAACGTCGGCATCGCGGTCGCAGCGCCGCAGGGGCTCGTCGTGCCGGTGCTGCGCTCGGTCGAGCGGCTGTCGCTGTCGGAGATCGCCGTCGCGCGCGGCGATGCGGTCGGCCGCGCGCGCGAGAACAAGCTGACGCAGCAGGATCTCGAGGAGGGCACGTTCACGATCTCGAACCTCGGCATGTTCGGCGTCGAGCAGTTCGTGGCCGTGATCAACCCGCCGCAGGCGGCGATCCTCGCGGTCGGCGCGACCGTCGACACGCCGGTGGCACGGGACGGCGAGGTCGTGATCCGGCCGATGCTGACGATGACGCTGACGGTCGACCATCGGGCTGTCGACGGTGCCGCAGGCGCCGACTTCCTGCGCACCGTCAAGCAGCTGCTGGAAGACCCCGTGCTCGCGCTGTGATCCGACACGGCTCGCCGGCCGACGTCCCCTTCATGCGCTCGATGCTCGCGCACGCCTATGCGTGGCGCGTCAACGCGTTCGAGGCCGACATCCCGCTGACCCGCTACGTCGACAACTGGGGCCGGCCGGGCGACGTGGCGGTGATCGCGCACGACACCGGCAACCGCGTGGGCGCGGCGTGGCTGCGGCGCTTCAAGGCGACCGAGCCGGGCTACGGCTTCGTCGACGAGCAGACGCCGGAGCTCTCGATCGCGGTCGTCCCCTCGCAGCGCAGCCGCGGCCTCGGCCGCGAGCTGATCGAGGCGCTGCTCGACGACGCGCGCGAGGCGGGCTACGCCCAGGTCTCGCTGAGCGTCGAGAAGGACTCACCCGCCGTCGCGTTCTACGAGCGCTACGGCTTCGAGGTCGTCGGCGAGTCCGACGGCGGCCTCGTCATGTTGAAACGCCTGTCGTAACCCGCGGCTCGCCGGTCTCGACGAACTGCTCGAGCAGCGCGCGGTAGTGGCGCATCGCCTGCCGAAGCGCCTCGGTTCGCTGGCCTTCGTCGCCGTCGACGCGGGCGAGCCGATGCCCTTCGCGGTAGTGCTCGACGAGCTCCGGATCGACGGCGGAGATGTCGGCCGCGCGCTGCTCGAAGTCGTCCATCGGGTATCCCTGCTCGCTCATCACCTCGTCGACCAGGCTCTCGGCGTTCTCGACGGCGAGCTTCGGCTGGTCGACGAACTGGCTCTGCAGAGGCCCGCGACCGCTCCAGGTAGCGCTCTCTCGACGCGCTGGCAAGCGGGCGGATGTCGAGGCTCTCGCGCCGCTCGTTGCGTGCCTCGAGCTCGGCTTCGGCCTCGCGCCGGCTGTCCGACTCCTCCAGGGTGCGGTCGTACTCGGGCCCGAACTGCCCCGCGAGCCTGCGAGTCTGCCGCACTGCAAGCATCCGCCAGAGGACGACGGCGGCGATCACGACGACGGCGACTGCGATCACGATCCAGATCCATGCGGCCATCTGGTCACCTTCCTTTCGTTTCGCTCGCCCGGGCCTACCCGCGACCCGCGAGTGTCAATCGAGGCACGCGTGGACATGTAGAGAGGACGTGAGCGGAGAAGCGGTTGTTCGCAGCGACGCCTTCGAGGCTGTTGCCCGCGCAGGGTTCGTCGCCCGGGGTGTCCTCTACGGGATCGTCGGGATCCTCGTGGTCAAGCTCGCAGTCGGCTCCGGCGGCGACTCGGCAAGCCAGCAGGGTGCCCTCCAGGCGGTCGCCCACCAGCCGTTCGGCAAGGGGCTGCTCGTGCTCACTGCCGTCGGTCTCGGCGGGTACGCGCTCTGGGGCTTCGTGCACGCGGCCGTCGGACGCGGCCCCGAGGAGAGAGACAGCGGTTTCGACCGCATCGCCGCCCTCGGCCGGGGCCTCGTCTACGGCGCCCTCTGCGCGGTCGCCGTCGAGATCCTCGTCGGCTCAGGGGGCGCGAGTTCAGGCGGCGCCGGTCAATCCGCGGCCGGCATCCTCGGCTGGCCCGGCGGCGTGTGGCTCGTCGGGGCGGCAGGCGTCGGCCTGATCGGCGTCGGCGGCTATCAGGGGTACCGGGCCGTGACCGGCGACTTCCTCGAGGACTCGAAGACCGAGGAGATGGGCCCGGCGGCGAGGGAGTGGGCGAGGTTCATCGGCGCGCTCGGCCACTTCGCGCGCATGGTCGTCTTCGTCCTCGTCGGCGTCTTCCTGCTGAAAGCGGCGATCGAGTTCGACCCGAACGACGCCGTCGGCCTCGACGGTGCCCTGGAAAAGGTCGCTCGGGCGTCCTACGGCCCGTTCCTGCTCGGCCTCGTCGCCGCCGGTCTGATCGCGTTCGGGCTCTACTCGATCGCCGACGCCCGCTACCACCGCATCTGAGATTCGCCGTTCCTGCGTTTGGTGAAGGCCACGGAGCGGACAGACGGATGGGACGTGAAGACGAGAGACGCCCTCCTCGGCCTGGAGGCGGCGTTCGGCAACGAGTTGTCCGCGCAGATCCGGCGCCACCACCACCGGCGCCTTCACCGCGTCGGCTGGACGCACGCCCTCGATCCGCCCGTCGGCCGCTGGGCGGACGGGGATCCTCCGCCGCGAGCCGGGAACACGGTCGACGTCCTGGTCGACGGCGCCCAGGCGCTCCCGGTGATGGCGGACGCGATTCGGCGAGCGACGTCGCACGTCCACCTGACCGGGTTCTACTTCACGCCGGGGTTCGCGCTCGAGCGCGACGGTTCGCCGGTCGTCCTGCGCAATCTGCTCGCCGAGGTCGCCGAACGCGCCCACGTTCGCGTGCTCGCCTGGGCGGGCGCTCCGTTGCCGCTCTTCAAGCCTTCGCGGTCCGACGTCCGGGCGATGCGGGCGGCGCTCACAGCCGACAACAAGATCCGCTGCGAGCTCGATGCTCGCGAGCGCCCGCTTCACTGCCACCACGAGAAGACGATCGTGATCGACGACCAGGTTGCGTTCGTCGGCGGCATCGACCTCACGTCCGAGGCCGGCGACCGGTTCGACACGTCGCTGCACCCGTCACGCGCCCAGGTCGGCTGGCACGACGCGTCGGTGCGCCTGCAGGGGCCGGCGGTCGACGACGTCGCCGACCATTTTCGGCTGCGCTGGCGCGAGGTGACCGGGGAGACGCTGCCGAAGCCGTCGACGTCGCCCCCGCCCGGCGAGGGCGGAATCGAGGCGCAGATCGTGCGGACGATCCCGGAAGGCATCTACGACGCCGTTCCTCGCGGAGACTTCCGGATCCTCGAGGCGTACGTCCGGGCGTTCCGCGAGGCAGAGCGGTTCATCTACCTCGAGAACCAGTTCCTCTGGTCGCCGGAGATCGCAGCCGTGCTCGTCGAGAAGCTGGCGCAGCCGCCACGGGACGACTTCCGGGTGCTGCTCGTGCTGCCGTCGAGGCCCAACTCGGGCGGCGACGACACGAGAGGCGTGCTCGCCGAGCTGATCGAGGCAGACGCCGGCGCGGGGCGCGTCCTCGCCTGCACGCTGTACGCGCGCACGGCGCTCTCGTCCGACCCGGTCTACGTCCACGCGAAGGTCGGGATCGTCGACGACGACTGGCTGACCATCGGGTCGGCGAACCTGAACGAGCACTCGCTGTTCAACGACACCGAGATGAACGTCGTCGTCCGCGACCGGGACCTCGTGACGGCTACCCGACTCCGGCTCTGGTCCGAGCATCTCGAGGTGCCGGTGGCCGAGCTGCCGGACGACCCGATCGATGCGATCGAGCTGCTCTGGAAGCCGACCAGCTGCGAGCAGCTGCGTCGTCGGCAGACCGGGCAACCGCTGACCCATCGGCTCGTCCGGCTCCCGCATGTCTCGAAGCGGTCGCGCCGCATCCTCGGGCCGATCGACGGGCTCTTCGTCGACGGCTGACCCTGACGCCGACTCAGACCCGCTGCGCCAACCAGTCGCGCACGACGGCGAGGAAGCCCGGGTCGAGCGTGTGCGGCAGCGGGTACTCCTCGTAGAGCACCTCCGCACCCGCGGCGACGAGCGTGTCGCGTGCGGCGCGGCCGAACTCCACCGGGATCACCGGGTCGAACGTGCCGTGCCCGAGCGCCACCGGCGGCAGCGGCCGCGACGTGTCGAGCTCCCAGCCGTCGACGACGGGGATGAAGCCCGAGAACCCGAACACCGCGACCGGCCGCCGCCCCGCCGGGCCGAGCCCGATCGCCAACGTCATCACGCAGCCCTGCGAGAACCCGCCGACGACGACGCGCTCGTGCGGCAGCGCGTCGAGCCATTCGACGAGGAGCGCGTACGACGAGAGGAACGTCTCCTGGTCGGGGAAGCCGACGCGCGGGACGATGTACCAGTGCGCGCCGCCCGGCGGCAGCGACAGGGGCCCGCGCGGGCAGTAGCCGTCGAGCCGCCGCTCCGGGTCGAGCACGTCGAGGAGCGGGAAGAGGTCGTGCTCGTCGGCGCCGCGCCCGTGCAGCAGCACCAGCGCGCCCGCCGCCTCGCCCGCAGCCGGCCGCTCCCGGACGATCACCCGCCCGAGCGGGCGAGCCGCGGGTTGGGGAGGGGCGTGAGGATCTGCTCGACCTGGGCGCGGTACTGCTCGTAGTTGGGTGGCAGCGAGAGCGACTCGCCGAGCGTCTCGAGCGGCTCGTCGGACGTGAACCCGGGCCCGATCGTCGCGATCTCGAACAGCACGCCGGACGGCTCGCGGAAGTAGATCGACTTGAAGTAGAAGCGGTCGATCGCCTGCGTGGGGTGGCCGCCGCCCTCGAACCACCTTCTCGCCGCCAGGCCTCGTGCTCGGCGGGCTGCGACGCGAAGGCGACGTGGTGGACGGTGCCGCCGGCCTGGAGCCCGCCCTGCGCGGGCGGCTCGTCGTAGACGTAGAAGCCGCTGCGGGTTTCGCCACGGGCACACCCAGCCTTGCTCGAAGCCGAGCGCCTCCAGCAACGGCGTGCTCCGCTCGGGCTGCGAGGCATACGCGCGCACGCCGGCGAAGCCGCGCAGGCGGTGCTCTACGGGGATGTCGGGTGCGTCGGCCGTGAGCGGCGGCTCGCCCGACTCGTCGACGAGGAGCTGGAGCCGCAGGCCCTCCGGGTCCTCGAGCACGAGCGTCCCGCCCTCGATCGTCCCGCCTGCCCGCTGCTGCCACCAGTCGAGCGACTCGCCGGAGGCGACGCGGAAGCAGATCGTGTGCACCATCCCGTCGCCCGCGCGGCCGCGGCCGACGCCCGGGTACTCGAAGAACGTGATGTCGGCGCCCGCCGAGCCGAGCTCGTCGGCGTAGAAGAGGTGGTAGACGGTCGGGTCGTCCTGGTTGACGGTCTTCTTGACGAGCCGCAGCCCGAGCACGCCGGCGTAGAACTCGACGTTCCCGGGGGCATCGCCGGTGATGCAGGTGACGTGGTGGATCCCCTCGAGCCTCATCCGTCCGTAGCATGACGGAATGCGTGCGGCTGCCATCAGGGACAGGCGGATCGTCGTCGAGGAGCGGCCCGACCCGGTCGCGGCCGAGGGCGAGCTGCTCGTGCGGATCCACGCCTCGGGCGTGAACGGCGCCGATCTCGGCCAGCGTGCGGGCTCGTATCCGCCGCCGCCGGGCGTGACCGACATCCCCGGCCTCGAGTGCGCGGGCGAGACGGAGGACGGCCGCCGCGTGATGGCGCTCCTGCCGGGCGGCGGCCACGCCGAGCTGGTGGCGGTCGACGAGCGGCACGTGCTCGATGTGCCGGACGGCTGGAACTGGCCGGAGGCGGGCGGCTTCGTCGAGGTGTTCGCGACCGCGCACGACGCGCTCTTCACGCAGGCCGAGCTGCTGGGCGGCGAGCGGCTGCTCGTGAACGGCGCCGCGGGCGGTGTCGGTGTCGCGGCGGTGCAGCTGGCGATCGCCGCCGGTGCGGAGGTGACCGCGAACGCCCGTCACCACCACGACGAGCTGCGCGCGCTCGGCGCCGACGACACGGTCGACGGTGCCTACGACGTGATCCTCGAGCTCGTCGGCGGCGAGAATCTCGCGGCGAACCTGGAGCGGCTCGCGCCGAAGGGCCGCATCGCGGTGATCGGCGTCGGCGCGGGCCGGCAGGGCCTGATCGACTTCGGCCTGCTGATGCGCGCCCGCGGCCGCATCCACGGCTCGCAGCTGCGGGGTCGCAGCGACGCGGAGAAGGCGGAGGTGATCCGCCTGCTCGGCGAGACACTCGCCCGCCACGATTTCCACGTGCCGGTCGACACGACATTCCCGCTCGACCAGGCGCAGGACGCGTACGAGCGGTTCTCCGCCGGCGGCAAGTTCGGCAAGCTCGTCATCTGTCCGTAGGACGGCGGTACGATCGGCCGCATGGATGTCGACATCGCAGTCCTGGGCGGCGGCCCCGGCGGGTACACGGCGGCGATCCGCGCAGCCCAGCTGGGCGCGACGGTCGCGTGCATCGAGAAGGAGCCCGAGCTCGGCGGCACGTGCCTCCGCGTCGGGTGCATCCCCACGAAGGCGTGGGTGCAGACGGCGCATTTCCTGCACCAGGCGCGCGACAGCTTCGGGAAGCTCGGCGTGTGGATCGAAGGCCCGTCGCTCGACTTCCCGGCCGCGAACGAGTGGAAGGCAGGCGTCGTCAAGCAGATGACACAGGGCGTCGCCGGCCTCTTCAAGGCGAACGGCGTCGAGTGGGTGAAGGGCTACGGCCGCTTCAAGGACGCGAATACGATCGCGGTCGAGGGCGGCGAGAACGTGTCGTTCCGCTCGGCGATCGTCGCGACGGGCTCGTTCCCGCTGCGCCCGCCGATCCCGGGCCTCGAGAGCGACCTCTGCGTCGACTCGACCGGTCTGCTTGCGCAGACGGAGGTGCCGCGCCGGCTCGTCGTGCTCGGCGGCGGCATCATCGGCTGCGAGTTCGCGTCGATCTTCAACCGCTTCGGCTCGCACGTGACGATCGTCGAGATGCTCGACACGCTGATCCCGCAGGAGGACGCCGACGCGGCGAAGGAGCTCGCGAAGCAGTTCGGCAAGCGCGGCATCGAGCTGCATCTCGGCAAGCAGTGCAAGAGCGTCGAGCAGCAGGGCAACGAGCTGAAGGTGACCTTCGGCGAGGGCGAGACGGTCGACTGCGACCTGATGCTCGTGTCGGTCGGCCGTGGCCCGCTCGTCGAGGGAATCGGGCTCGAGGCGGCCGGTGTCGCGTTCGACGTGCGCAAGGGGGTCTACACCGACGACCATCGCCGCACGACCGTCCCGCACATCTACGCGGTCGGCGACTGCGCCGGCTACTGGCAGCTCGCGCACACGGCGTTCCGCGAGGGCGAGGTGGCGGCCGAGAACGCGCTGGGCCACGAGGCCGTGATGGGCAATCGCGCGGTGCCGCGCCCGATCTACACCGACCCGGAGATCGCCGGCGTCGGCCTCACCGAGGCGCAGGCGCGCGAGCAGTACGGCGACGACGTCGCGGTCGGCATGTTCCCGTGGGTCGCGAACGCGCGCGCGGTGATGCAGAACGAGACGGTCGGCTGGGTGAAGTCGATCCACGAGACGCGCTACGGCGAGCTGCTCGGGATGGTGATGGTCGGCCCGCACGTGACCGACATGGTCGAGGCGGGCGTCGTCGCGCTCGACTCGGAGTCGACGGTCGAGACGGTCGCCGACGGCATGGCGCCGCATCCGACGCTCTCGGAGGCGATCAAGGAAGCCGGCCTCGTCGCCCTCGGCCGGGCGATCCACCTGCCGAACCGCAAGCGCACCGCCGCCGGCGCGTAGCTCGAACCTGGTTCGCTCTGCGAACCAGGTTCGCGAGTTTCGCCCCGCGCCCAACAAGCCTCCCATGCGCGCGTCCCACTACCCGCGGGGGCAGCGCCGCAGCCGCAGGCGGCGTGCCCCCGCGTTCTTGGTTCGCGCGGAGCCCAGGAGGGGTAGAGTCGACTCATGTCGTCTGTTTTCAACCGGAGAAACGCGTTCATCGGGTGGCTCACGGTCGTCTTCGGGCGGAAGCTCGTCGCGTTGAAGCTGAAGAGCGCGCCGGAGCCCGAGCCGAAGTCGTCGGGCAAGGCGAAGAAGGGCGCGATCGCCGTGCTCGTCGCGGGCGCCGTCGGCGTCGCGACGTTCCTGCGGCTCCGCTCGCGCGGCGGCGACGGCGAGACCGACGCCGACACCCCGGCGGACGCCTAAGAAGTCGCCGCGTGTACTGGGTCGTCCCGGGCCGGCTGTGCGCGGGGGAGTACCCGCTGGAACGGCTCGACCTGCTGCGCGCCGCGGGCGTCGACGCGTTCGTCGACCTGACGGAGGAGGGCGAGTACGGCGTGCCGGCGTATGTCGAGCAGCTCGACGGCCTCGCCTACGTCCGCTTCCCGATCCGCGACCGCGGCGTACCCGAGCCAGAGCAGATGACCGCGATCCTCGACCACGTCGACGGCGCCCTCGCCGACGGGCGCGTGGTCTACCTGCATTGCCTCGGCGGCATCGGCCGCACGGGCATGACCGTCGCGTGCCACCTGATCCGCGGCGGCGCGAGTGCGGAAGATGCGCTCGCATCGATCGCGGGCTGGCGGGGCGACGGCGTCCGCTCGCCGGAGACGGACGACCAGCGCCGGTTCGTCGAGTCGTGGCGAGCTGACCCGGTGTCAGACACCTAAAGGTGTCTGACACCTTTTCGACCCACGGTTCCGTCGTAAGTCGCCCGAGACGGCACTTGTAGGATCGCCCCGTGCGCATCCGTGCCGCCGTCCTCGAGGAGTTCGGGCAGCCGCTCGTCGTTCGCGACGACGTCGAGCTGGCGGAGCCGAAGGCGGGCGAGGTGCTCGTCAAGCTCGTCGCCTGCGGCGTCTGCCACACGGATCTGTACACGGCGTCGGGCGCCGACCCGTCGGGCTACGCGCCGACGGTGCTCGGCCACGAGGGCGCCGGCATCGTCGAGTGGGTCGGGAGGGCGTCACCTCGCTTGAGCCGGGTGATCACGTGGTGACGCTCTTCTCGCCGCAGTGCCGCGAGTGCGTCCACTGCAAGAGCGACCGCACGAACCTGTGTCTCGCGATCCGCGAGCAGCAGAACAAGGGCTATCTGCCGGACGGGACTGCGAGGCTGTCGATCGGCGGCGAGCCGGTGCGCCATTTCATGGGCACGTCGACGTTCGCCGAGTACACGGTGATGCCGGAGATCGCGCTCGCGAAGATCGACAGGGAGGCGCCGCTCGACGGCGCGGCGCTCTTCGCCTGCGGCCTCTCGACCGGGATCGGCGCGGCGATGAACACGGCGAAGGTCGAGGCGGGCTCGACGTGCGTCGTCTTCGGCGCCGGCATGGTCGGCCTCGGCGCGGTGATCGGCTGCCGGCTGCAGGGCGCCGAGCGGATCGTGTGCGTCGATCTGTCGGAGGGCCGTCTCGAGCTCGCGAAGCATCACGGCGCGACCGAGACGATGGTCGGCGGCGAGGACACGGTCGAGCGGATCGTCGAGTCGACCGGCGGCTTCGGCGCCGACTACACGTTCGAGGCGACGGGCAACGTGAAGGTGATGCGGCAGGCGGTCGAGTCGGCGCGGATGGGCTGGGGCCTGTGCACGGTCGCGGGCGTGGCGGGCAAGGGCGAGACGCTCGACATCGTCCCGCGCTTCCTGATCACGGGTCGACGAGTCGCCGGCTCGTCCTTCGGCGGCGTGAAGGGCCGCGACGGCGTGCCGGTGCTCGTGAAGCGGTGGCTCGACGGCGAGATCGACGCGGAGTCGTTCATCTCGCACCGGATCACGCTCGACGAGGTGAACAGGGGCTTCGAGCTGATGGAGGCGCAGGACGGGATCAGGAGCGTGATCGAGTTCTCGTGATCGTCGAGCGCGCGGAGCATCCGACCTGGACGTCGAACGCCTACCTCGTCGCCGAGGGCGAGGGCGGGAGCGGCGTGCTGATCGACTCGAACGGCGTCGAGCAGCCGCTGCTCGAGCTCGTGGAGAGCAAAGGAATCACGATCACGCACGTCCTCGTCACGCATCAGCACGGCGACCATGTCGTCGACGTGGCGGGCCTGGGACGCCGCTTCGGCGTCCCGGTCGTCGGCAGCGCGCTGACGAAGGACGCGGGCGTCCCGATCGACGAGACGATCGCCGACGGCGATGTCGTTCGAAGCGGCGGCCTGGAGATCAAGGCGATCGCAACGCCGGGCCATTGCATCGACCACACGGCGCTGCTCGTGAACGGCACGGACTGCTTCACGGCCGACTGTCTCTTCAAGGGAACGATCGGCGGCACGATGAACGGCGGCCCGACCGGCTATGCCGACCAGCACCACTCGATCATGGACGTGCTGATGGCGCTCCCGCCCGAGACGCGCATCCATCCGGGCCACACGCTCCCGTCGACGATCGGCGAGGAGTGGGAGCAGCAACCCGTTCATCCGCATCTGGCGCGGCCTCGACCCGGAGGGAACCGAGCCGTGCCGCGTGCGTGGCGAGGAGGCGACGCTGATCCTCTTCGGGCCGGACTACGACGGCACGCACAAGGCGTGGGTGCGGTTCGCGGACGGACGGGATGCGATCGTGGGTGGGAGCCAGGTTGACCGCTGAGCTGTGCTCAGGGTTCCTAGGGATGCGGTGATCAGGGTCGCCGCGCGCGCGTCAGCGAAGCTTTCAAGTGACTGAGTCGATCCGTCCCGGCCTCCGCGAAGAGCTGATTACAGCAGAGGTTCAGCGCATCATCGACGCCGCCAAGCTCGCACAGCTCGAAGCGGCTGTCGACGAACTCGCGAACTCGGAGGCGGCAGATCGGCTGGCGCGCTTCGTGGCTGAACTCACACGGAGGGCGGTCGAGGCTTTTCCGGAGGATGAGAGGGCGGCGTCAGGCGTTGACCTCATTCGACGTCTCCTCATCGAGCTCGGACGTTTGCGGGAAGGCTCGGTTGGCGATGACGAACTCCCCCTTGAGCCGGGGAGTGTGCTCCGTGGCTTGCTCCGGATCCTTCCGGGTGGCGAAGTCGAAGCGGTGGAGCGCCCCCTTACGCCCCTTGTCGACACGACCGTGTTCACGAACGCAAGGGGTGAGCCGCGAGTGCTTCATGAGCTACGCACGGAGTTCGCCTCCGCCGAAGCCGTGGATGTCGTCGTTGCGTTTATTCGAGTCAGCGGGATTGCGCCACTTCTTTCCGCCATCCGCCGGCACTGCGAAGCCGGCGGGCGTGTCAGAGTCCTAACAACCACATTCACTGGCACAACGGATGGTCGTGCGCTCGAGGAGCTCGAACGGGCGGGCGCTGAAGTTCGCGTCTCTTATGACACCTCCGGGTCACGGCTTCATGCGAAGGCCTGGATCTTCCATCGAGGCGGGGGCTACTCAACGGCGTACGTTGGCTCATCCAACCTGACGCACAGTGCACAGATCACTGGGCTGGAATGGAACGTGCGACTCGCCGGTGCCCGAAACCCCGATGCCCTTGCGAAGATTTCGGCGGTCTTCGAGAGCTATTGGTTCGGAGGAGACTTCGTTCGCTTCGACTCCGAAGAGTTCGCCGAGCGGACGGATCGGCCTGAGCCGGGCCTGCTCCCGGCCCTTGCTCTTCTCGACATTGAGCCGCGGCCGTTTCAAGCTCGCCTGCTCGAGCTTCTCCAAGTGTCCCGGGAAGGTGGCCATCACCGCAACCTTCTCGTCGCAGCTACGGGGACTGGAAAGACAGTCATGGCAGCGCTCGATTTCGCTCGGCTCAGATCTGTGCTGCCACGATCGCGTCTGCTTTTCGTCGCTCACAGGGAGGAGATACTCAGGCAGAGCTTGGCGACTTTTCGTGTCGCGCTCCGAGACACGAGCTTCGGGGAACTATGGGTCGGTGGGGCACGTCCGCGCAGATTCGACCACGTCTTTGCATCAATCCAGACCCTTTCTGCGATTGACCCTGAAACCATCGAGGCCAGCCACTTTGACGTTGTGGTCATTGATGAGTTCCACCATGCAGCTGCCCCCACCTACGCCCGCCTGCTCGATCGTCTCGAACCGAGAGAGCTAGTTGGTCTGACGGCCACGCCTGAGCGCAGTGATGGGCTTGACGTGCTCAGCCACTTCGGCAACCGTATCGCCGCCGAACTGCGGATCTGGGACGCAATAGACGAGCAATACCTCGTGCCGTTCGTCTACTACGGAATACATGACGGGAATGATCTGACCGGAGTTCGTTGGCGACGCGGCCGCGGCTATGACGTGAGCGAGCTGACGTCAGTATTCACCGCCGACCACCTTCAGGCTCGGCGCATCGTCGACCAGATCAGGCAACACGCGAGCGACCTTGAGGCGGTCCGTGCTCTTGGGTTCTGTGTCAGCGTCGCCCACGCAGAGTTCATGGCTCAGCAGTTCTGCGAGCTCGGTGTGAATGCTCGGGCTGTGTCGGCAGCGACGCCTGGTGACGAGCGGCGTCAAGCCCTCCTGGATCTCCAGCAGGGGCGCCTTCAGGCCATCTTCTCGGTCGATCTTTTCAACGAAGGTGTTGATCTCCCGGACGTCAATACGCTCCTCCTGTTGAGGCCCACCGAGAGTGGAACTCTCTTCCTGCAGCAGCTCGGCCGTGGCCTGAGAAAGGCTCCCGGTAAGTCCAGCTGTTTGGTCCTGGATTTCGTAGGCCTCCACCGTCGAGAGTTCCGCTACGACGGAAAGCTTCGTTCGTTGTTCGGCGGAACGAGACGCGAACTCGTTGACCACGTTTCGCGAGGTTTTCCGTTCCTTCCTGCGGGATGCCACATGGAGCTCGATGCGGTATCTCAAGAGGTGGTTCTTGGATCGATTCGCAACTCCCTTCCGAGCACGTGGCGCGAGCGATGCGAGGAGCTTCGAGCGATGGGGGACGTTTCGCTTGCCGAATTCCTCCAGGGCGCTGGGCTTGAGCTCGAAGACGTCTACTCCGGAAATCGGTCGTGGAGTGAGCTGAGGCGGGCGGTGGGGCTGCCTACTGAGCCATCCGGAGACTCCGAAGACAGGCATCTGCGGGCGATCGGGCGCATGCTGCATGTCGACGATCGGGAACGCCTCAGCGGATATCAGCGCCTTGTTTCACTCGATCGTCGTCCGGAGCCGGTTGCCCTGACGGCGCGCGAGCAAGGCCTCCTACGCATGATGGCTGCCAGTCTCACCCCGCTCTCGTCCAGCAGGTCAATGACAGACGCGCTCGACATGCTCTGGAGCAATCGCCAGGTGCGAGCCGAGCTCGCCGAACTTGCCGACCTGTTGCGGGAGCGGGTCGCGCATGAGCACCAGCCGCTCGACGGCTTCCCGGACGTTCCGCTCCAGGTGCACGCCCGATACACCCGCATCGAGATCCTCGCCGCGTTCTCGACCTCGATGGGCGCGAGACCACAGGATTGGCGGGAAGGCGTCCGTTACGAGCCTAGCCAGAACCTAGACATCCTCGCGTTCACGCTCGACAAGACGTCAGGCGGGTTCTCGCCGACGACTCGGTACCGCGACTACGCCGTCAGCCGAGACCTCATTCACTGGGAGAGCCAGTCAGGCACCACGATCGCGAGTCCGACGGGACAGCGGTACATCACGCAGGGCCAGCACGGAGGATCCGTGATCATGTTCGCGAGGCTTCGAGCCGACGATCGGTCGTTCTGGTGCCTTGGGCCGGCTGATTACGTCGGTCATGAGGGCGAGAGGCCGATCGCCATCACGTGGCGCCTCAGGTCACCGCTGCCTGGGGATCTTTACGGCGAGTTCGCCGCCGCAGTCGCTTAGGACGACCGCGCTCACAGTCCACAGTCAGCGATCCACAGGCTGTGGGAGGGGTGTTGAAAAGCCCACACCCCTGGGTTGAGATTCCCGCAAAGTGCGGTGTCCGCTGCCGCGACCGCCCTTGAACGCCACCAGCCGCATGACTAGCGTGCAAACCGCACCGAGCGCGGGGCGTGAGTAGGTCGAAGCCGACCTTGGGGGCCGTAGGCGGAAGCCGAGAGTCCGTAAGGGCGGTGGACGAAAACGCCACCGGCTCGGTGAATTTTTGCCCGCGTACATGCGGCGACGCGGATCGGCCAGGACGGGTAGGTGACAGGACGGCAGGACGACATGGCGGGTACGGGACGGTTGACCGTCCCGAAACAGCGCCTCGACGAGGAAAAGGTCGAGACGCTCCGCCTGTGGGGCGAGGGGCTGCAGTCGGACCCCCGCGAAGAAGTCCGCGCCGCCGGCCGCGCGATCACGCTCCTCGTCGAGGAGATCGAGGCGCTCAACGTCGACCTCTGGAACGTCCGCGCCGAGCGGCTCGACCAGGGCCCGTTCAAGCCGCAGGGCGACCGCCCGAGCTGCCGCCGCCTCTCCCCTCGATGTAGGCTCGCCGCATGCGTTGCTTGGTCGCGGTGGCGCTCGGGGCTCTCGTCTTCACCGTTTCCGCTGCTGCGCGGCCGGTCCCGTTCACCGGCAACGTCTGCAAGTACGTGCCGAGCTGCGAAGGTGACCGCCATCAACGGCGTGTCGGCGAAGTGCACGAACGCCCCGGCCTCGGCCGGCCTCGGCTCGAAGATCTACATCGGCAACTGGGCCGGCAAGACGAAGAAATCGCCCTCCGTGCAGGTGACGATCGCGAGCTACACCGACACCGGCGCGCTTCAGCTCGCCACCCGCAACCTCAAGCAGGGGCTCCCCGGCGGCACGCCCAAGCCGCTCAAGGGGATCGGAACCGCCGCCTTCGAGGCGACCGCCGCCTTCGAGACCGGCATCCACTTCGCCGTCGGCAAGTACATCGTCTACATGAGCCTCAACGCCGTCGGCGCGAATCCGCCGGTCGTCGAACGGACGAAGCTCGAGTCGCTCGCGAAGTCGCTCGCCGCCAAGCTGTAAGAGGCGGCGCGCGAAGGGGGAAGCTGCTTGTCCGTCAGTTCCACGCCCGCCGCACGCCGCCACGTGACTGATCGGCTCGACGGCCGTGGGCTTGAGGACCGCTGAAACTCGCGAACCTGGTTCGCGCAGCGAACCAGGTTCGAAGGACTACAGCCCGGCCAGCAGCTCGTAGGAGCGCAGCCGTGCCTCGTGCTCCCAGATCGCGCTCGCGACGATCACCTCGTCGGCCGCCGTCTCGGCGACGAACGCCTCCAGCCCCGCCCGCACCGTCTCCGGCGCGCCGACGTAGGAGCGCGCGAGCATCGCCGAGGCCCGCAGCTTCTCCTCCGGCAGCCAGTACGCGTCGATGTCGTCGATCGGCGGCGGCAGCTTGCCCGCGGCGGTTGCGATGGATGTTCGTGAACGACTGCTGCACCGACGTGAACAGCCTGCGCGCCTCCTCGTCGGTCTCCGCCGCGATCACGTTCGCCGCCACCATCACGTGCGGCTGGTCGAGTTGCGCCGACGGCTCGAACCGCTCGCGGTACACCTCGAGCGCCGGCAGCAGCGCATCCGGCGCGAAGTGCGACGCGAACGCGTACGGCAGCCCGAGCAGCGCCGCGAGCTGCGCGCCGTAGAGGCTCGAGCCGAGGATCCACAGCGGCACCTTCGTCCCGGCGCCCGGGCGTCGCCACGCACGAGCTGACCCTCCCGCGGCTCTTCCAGCCAGCGCTGCAGCTCGACCACGTCCTGCGGGAACGTGTCGGCGCTCGAGTCGTCGCGCCGTAGCGCCGCGATCGTCAGCCGGTCCGTGCCCGGCGCGCGGCCGAGACCCAGGTCGATGCGGCCCGGATGGAGCTCGGCCAGCGTCCCGAACTGCTCCGCGATCACAAGCGGCGCGTGGTTCGGGAGCATGATCCCGCCCGAGCCGACGCGGATCGTCGAGGTGCCCGCCGCGACGTGCGCGATCACGACCGACGTCGCCGCGCTCGCGATCCCCGCCGCGTTGTGATGCTCTGCGAGCCAGAAGCGCTTGTAGCCCCAGCGCTCGACGTGCTGGGCGAGGTCGAGCGAGTTCCGCAGCGCGTCGCGCGGCCGTCGACCCCTCGGTGATCGGGGCCAGGTCGAGGACGGAGAGCGGCGGCAGCGGCACGCGTCTCAGCATGCCGGAGGCGGGACAGGTGCCGATCTGGAACAAGAGCGTGTCGTTTCGTCCACATGTCCCGAACGGCCGATGACAGGCGCCGCGATCCGCGCTTCGATGGTCACGTGGACGCCGACGACGATGACGACTTCGTGTTCGTCCCCGACGCCTGGGACATCGCGATGACCTTCGCGCTCGACCTGGAGCCGACGCTGACCTGTGCCGCCCTGGTCGAGCTCGCCGACGCGATGGTCATGTGGGCAGAGGGCGAGGAGGCCGAGCAGCTGACGACCCAGGCGATCGACGGCGTCTGGTCGGCGGCCTTCGAGGAGCAGATCCGCGTCGGGATCGCGGACGCGTCCGGGCTGGGGGACGACTGGCGGGCCGCCGCCGACCGGGCCGCGGCCGACTTCGAACGAGCGCCTCGAGAGTCGGCGGTCGCTCGTGCCGCGTTGCAACAGTTCGCGTGGGCGTTCGGCCACGAAGGCGCGCCGCCGCTCTTCTGCCTCTGCTGCATCGACGAGGCCGTCTCGCACGCTCCGCCCGGCGAGCGCAGGCAACGCGCCCTGCAGGCGGCGATCCTCGCCGTACGGGATGCCGCCGTGCCCGACGACGAGGTCGCAGCCGCGCTGGCCGCGAGCGCGCCGGGACGGCTCGCGACCGACGAGCGCCGCCGGGCGGTGCGCCTGCGGCTCGGGCGGCTGGCGCGACTCGGGCGCGACTCGCTGCGGCCGCTCGCCGCCGAGCTCGACCGGATCGCAGCCGAGCCGCTCCCCGCCGATCCAGCTCTCGACGACGTCTGGGAGGTGGTGGCCCACACGCTCCTCGCCGAACTGGCGCAACCGGCTCTGAACTGAGCGCTGCTCCGACGCTGAGCCGCACGCGCGGTACCCTCTGCGTGGTGGTCGACGAGGCGATCTCGGTACGGCTCGATTCGGATGGGCAGCTCGCTCTGGCGCGGCTGACGAAGGCCGGCGTCTCGGAGTCGCAGGCGATCAGCGAAGCGCTTATCCTCGCGGCGAGACAGGCCTGGCATGACACCGCCGAGGCCGACGCGAAGCGCCTCGCCGCCAGTCCGCGCGACCGTGCTGAGGTTGCCGCGATCCGCAAGCTCTTCGACGGGCCAGACGCCTCGCTCTGAGAGCAGCGATCGAGTCTCGACACAGGCCTCAGGCGCTCTCTGAAGCCGTCTCCAGCGTCGAATCCGATGCGGTCCTGAGGCCTGCGTAGACTGGCCTTCCCCGCATGAGCACCGCCGAGTTCGTCCACCTCCACGTCCACTCCGAGTACTCGATTCTCGACGGAGCCTGCCGGGTCGACGACCTCGTCGAGCGGGCCGCCGAGCTCGAGATGCCGGCCGTCAGCCTCACCGACCACGGCTCGATGGCGGGCGCCGTCCAGCTCTGGAAGAAGACCCGCGGCACGGGCGTCAAGCCGGTGATCGGCTGCGAGGTGTACGTCGCGAACGACCGCCACGCGCACGAGAAGGGGAACGCCCACCTCACGCTGCTCGCCGCCGACAACGACGGCTACGCGAACCTGATCCAGCTCTCCTCGCTCGGCTACCTCGAGGGCTACTACTACAAGCCGCGCGTCGACTGGGAGCTCCTCGGCCGCCACAGCCAGGGGCTGATCGCGCTCTCCGGCTGCCTCAGCGGCCGCGTCTGCAAGGCGCTCGAGGACACCCGTCCGGCCGACGCCGAGGCGGAGCTCGACCGGCTCGCGCAGACCTTCGGCCGCGACAACGTCTACGTCGAGCTCCAGAACGCGCACCTCGACGTGCAGGCGCGCATCCTGCCGCAGCTCGTCGAGCTCGCGAACAAGCTGAAGCTGCCCGACCGTCGCGACCGGCGACGTCCACTACCTCCGCGACACCGACGCGCGCGCCCACGAGGCGCTCCTCTGCATCCAGTCGGGCGACTCGCTCAAGAACCCGAACCACTGGCGCTTCGAGACCGACCACTTCTACTTCAAGACGCCGCAGGAGATGGCGCTCGACTTCCCCGGCCAGGACGAGGCGATGCGGCGAACGCTCGAGGTGGCCGAACGCTGCAACGTCGAGATCGAGCTCGGCCGGATCCTGCTGCCGCGCTTCGACGTCCCGGAGGGCCGCGACAGCTTCGACTACCTCGTCGAGCAGTGCGAAAAAGGCCTGCAAAAGCGCTATGGAACGGTGACGCCGGAGCTGCAGGACCGCCTCCGCTTCGAGCTCAAGACGATCAAGGAGATGGGCTTCGCCGACTACTTCCTGATCGTCTGGGACTTCATCTCCTTCGCGAAGCGGAACGGCATCGGCGTCGGCCCCGGCCGCGGCTCGGCCGCCGGCAGCATCGTCGCCTACAGCCTCGAGATCACCGACCTCGACCCGATCCGCTACGACCTCCTCTTCGAGCGCTTCCTCAACCCCGGCCGCAAGTCGATGCCCGACATCGACATCGACTTCGCCGTGGAGGGCCGCGAGCGCGTCATCAACTACGTGCGCGAGAAGTACGGCAACGATCGCGTCGCGCAGATCATCACCTTCTCGACGATGGCCGCCCGCGCCGCCGTCCGCGACGCCGGCCGCGTGCTCGAAGTGCCCTACGGCGTCGTCGACAAGATCGCCAAGCTGATCCCGGAAGGCCCCGGCCAGTCGCTCGAGGAGTGCCTGAAGCCGGGCGCCGAGCTCCGCAAGGCCGTCGACGCCGACCCGGTCGCGAAGGAGATCCTCGACCTCGCGCTGCCGCTCGAGGGCCTGACGCGCGCCGACTCGATCCACGCCGCCGGCGTCGTGATCGGCGCCGAGCCGCTGATCAACGTCGTGCCGCTGCAGCAGAAGGGCTCCGACCAGGAAGTCGTCACCCAGTTCAACATGGGCGACATCGAGGCGCTCGGCCTGCTGAAGATGGACTTCCTCGGGCTGCGCAACCTCGACGTGATCGACAAGGCGTGCGAGCTCGCCGGCAACCTCGACATCTCGAAGATCCCGCTCGACGACAAGAAGACCTACGCGATGCTCGCGAAGGGCGACGCGGCCGGCGTCTTCCAGTTCGAGTCGTCGGGCATGCGCGAGGCGCTCCGCCAGGTGAAGCCGACCGAGTTCGAGGACCTGATCGCGCTCGTCGCGCTCTACCGGCCCGGGCCCGATGCAGTACATCCCGAACTACGCCGCGCGCAAGAACGGCCGGGAGCCGGTCACCTACATCGATCAGCGCCTGAAGCCGATCCTCGGCGCGAGCTACGGCATCTCGCATCTACCAGGAGCAGTCGATGGAGATCGCGAAGGCGATCGGCGGCTTCACGCCCGCCGAGGCCGACGACCTGCGCAAGGCGATCGGCAAGAAGATCCACGCGCTGATGGCCTCGCTGAAGAACAAGTTCATCGAGGGCTGCATCACGAACGACACCTCGGAGCAGGTCGCGAACCAGCTCTGGGACGACATCGAGAAGTCGCAGGACTACTCGTTCAACAAGTCGCACGCCGCCTGCTACGCGCTGATCGCCTACCAGACCGCCTGGCTGCGCCAGGCCTACCCGTGCGAGTACATGGCGGCGCTGATCAGCTCCGTCATGAACACGAAGGACCGCGTGCCGTTCTACGTCAACGCGTGCCACGAGCTCGGGATCGAGGTGCTGCCGCCCGACGTCAACGAGTCGCAGGTCGACTTCGCCGTCGTCGAGGGCAAGATCCGCTTCGGCCTCAACGCCGTCAAGGGCGTGGGGGAGGGCGCGGCGCGCTCGCTGATCCGGCGCGCGAGGAGGGCGGCGCGTTCACCTCGATCTGGGACTTCGCCGAGCGCGTCGACCCGAGCGTCTCCAACAAGCGCGTGCTCGAGGCGCTCGTCAAGTGCGGCGCGCTGCCCGGCTCGCGCAAGGGGATGCTCGAGGTGCTCGAGCAGGCGGTCGCGTGGGGGCAGAAGCAGCAGGCCGACCGGCTCGCCGGCCAGGCGTCGATCTTCGACCTCGGCCCGGCCGAGGAAGAGAAGCCGAAGCACCACCCGCAGACGCCGACCGACGAGTTCGAGAAGATCAGAGCTCCTGCGGATGGAGAAGGAGGTGCTCGGCCTCTACGTCACCGAGCATCCGCTCTCGGGCGTGCGCGACCAGCTGCGGCGCAAGTCGGACGCGACGATCGGCGAGCTCGACCGCCGCCGCGACGGCGAGACCGTGATCGTCGGCGGCATCGTCACCTCGCTCCGCCACATGACCACGAAGCGCGGCGACGCGATGGTGTTCCTGCGGGTCGAGGACGTCACCGGTGCCGTCGAGACGGTCGTCTTCGCCTCCACCTACGAGAAGGCCCGCGAGCTCTGCACCACCGATCGCATCCTGATCGTCAAGGGACGGATCGACCGCAAGGAGGGCGAGACGAAGCTGGTCGCGCTCGAGCTGAACGCGTTCGAGGCCGTGCCCGAGAAGCGCGAGGTGCGGCTGACGATCGACGCCACCAAGGCGCGCGCCGGGATGATCCGCGAGCTCGCGCAGCTGATCCGCGACTTCCCCGGCGAGTCGCCCGTCTACGCCGACCTGATCACCTCGCAGGGGCGCAAGGTGTACGCGTTCGGTCCGCAGTACAAGGTGCAGCCCGCCCCGGACTTCTACGCCGAGGTGAAGATGCTGCTCGGCGAGTCCGCGGTCGCCTAGCTTCGAGACTCGCGAACCTGGTTCGGCTGCGCCGAACCAGGTTCGATCTCGAACTTAACGCGATTCACAGTCGAGCCTCAGCCCCGTGCTGTTGCATTCACGGCACACGAAGCAGGAGGTGGAATGCCGAGACTGCGTTTCCTGATCGCCACGGTCGCCGTGATCGCGGCTGTCGGCGCCGGTGCTGCCTGGGCAGCCGGAGGCGGATCGTCGACGACCCCGTCGACAAGCACGCCTTCGACCACGACGACACCGACCAAGCCGACGCACCACCCGTGCCCGAACATGGGCAACGGCTCCGGGGCGTCCTCTATGCCGGGCGGCGCGGCCACCAACCTCTGACGCCGCTTCGGCTCGTACCGCGCGAACCTGGTTCGGCCCAGCCGAGCCAGGTTCGTTCTCGTGCGGCGACAGATTTCAGCGGAATCCGATCAAGAAGACTTACAAAGAGCTAGCGCGCTGCACAACCGGCACTCGTAGCGTTGAGCGCGAAGCTCAAACGACGAAAGGAATCTCCATGACGCACCACGCATCACGGGGACGGTTCGTCGCGAGCGTGCTGTTGGCGGCGCTCGTGGCCGGCGCCGCAATCATGCTCGTCACCGGCGGCATCGCCGCCGGATCCCCCAGCACCGCCCAGTACGAGTACGGTCACCCGGCGCCCGCGACGTCGCCGACGATCAGCGGCACGCCGCAGGTCGGTCAGACGCTGACGACGACGAACGGCACCTGGACAGCGGACTCGAACATCACGCTCTACGGGTACGCGTGGGGCCGCTGCGACGCGAACGGCAACGGCTGCGTCGCAATCGGCGGCGCCAACGCGAGCACCTACACGCTGACCGACGCCGACCAGGGGCACACGATCCGCTCCTACGTCACGGCGACGAACAGTGTCGGCTCGACGCAGACCATGTCCGACCCGACGAAGGCGGTCGCTGCGGCGAGCGTCACGACCGGCAAGCAGATCGACGCCTCCAAGGTCGTCCTGCCGAACCGGCTCGTGATCGACAAGGTCACCTACTCGGCAAATCCGATTCGGGCGCGCAAGTCGCCGACGACGATGAAGGTGCATGTCAGCGACTCGCACCAGAACTCCGTCGGGAACGCGCTCGTGTTCCTCCAGGGCGTCCCGTACAGCCGGATCGCGAACGTCACCGAGGTTCGCACCGACGCCACCGGCTGGGCCACCCTGCAGCTGCAGCCGGCGCAGCTCTTCCCGCGCACCGGCTACCTGGTGCTGTTCGTCCGCGCACGCGTCGACGGCCAGGACCTGCTCGGCGGCACGTCCACGCGGCGGCTCGTCCAGGTGACGATCGCCGCCCCGAACGGCACGTAACCGCCGCCCGCGGCCGGGGCGGAAGAGCGAGGTCGCCCCGGCCGCTTCCGTGAATGTTTCGTAAATCATGCGTATCCCCCGGCATGGGGAGAACCATCCGGTCGTTTCAGCCGAAGAATGGGAACTAAGGCGACGATGATGTCCACGACGGAAACAGAGACACGGCTGACCGAGCAGGAGCTCGTCGAGCGCTGGCGCGCCGAGGAGCTGACCCGGGTCGGCTACCCGGACGAGGTCGCCCTCGAGATCGCCCTCCGCACGGACATCGACCTGCACCGCGCGCTCGACCTCCTGCGCGACGGCTGCCCGGTCGAGCTGGCTGCAGCCATCCTCCTCTAGCGATAGCGTCCGGCCCGTGCTGGGCTATATCCCCTCGCCGCACACGGGCGTCGTGCACCTCGGCCCGCTGCAGCTGCACATGTACGGGCTCACGCTGCTCGTCGCGATCCTCGCCTGCATCTGGCTGACCGGGAAGCGCTGGACGGCCCGCGGCGGCGAGTGGGACCTCGTCACCCGCGTCGCCGTCTGGGGCGTCGCCTTCGGCGTCGTCGGCGCCCGCCTCTACCACGACATCACCTCCTGGAACGAGGTGCCCTCGCCCAAGTGGCAGGGGGTCTTCGAGATCTGGCGCGGCGGCCTCGGCATCTGGGGCGGCATCCTCTTCGGCACGCTTGCCGGCGCCGTGATCCTGCGCCGCAGCGGCGTGCGGGTGACCGAGTTCATGGACGTCGCCGCGCCGGGCCTCCTGCTCGCGCAGGGGATCGGCCGCATCGGCAACTGGTGGAACCAGGAGCTGTACGGGAAGCCGACCTCGCTGCCGTGGGGGCTGAAGATCGACGCCGCCCACCTGCCCGTCGACCCCAAGTACGCCAACTTCACGACGTTCCACCCGACGTTCCTCTACGAGCTGATCTGGGACGTGGTCGGCGTGCTCGTCCTCCTCTACGTCGAGCGCCGGTTCCGCATGCGGCCGCCGTCGCTCTTTGCCCTCTACGTCTCCTGGTACTGCTTCGGGCGCTTCTTCGAGGAGCTGCTGCGGATCGACCCGGCGCACCACTTCGCCGGGCTGCGCCTGAACGCGTGGGTCTCGATCGTCTGCTTCGTCGGCGCCACCGGCTTCCTGATCTGGAATCAGCGCCGCGAACGGCCTCCCCGGCAGCCACGCGAGCGCCAGCGGCGACTGCCGCGCCGCAAGCGAAAGGCGAAGCCCGCCCCGCCGCCGCCGACGATGAGCATCCCGCGCGGCCGCGTCCGGTAGCGCCAGTACCCTGCCGCCAGTGCCGGTCGCCGTCCGAGAGCTGGAGCTGGACCTCGACGCGTTCGAAGGGCCGTTCGACCTCCTGCTCTCCCTGGTTCTCCGCGAGGAGCTGCCGCTCAGGGAGATCGACCTCGCCGACATCGTCGTCACCTTCGTCGAGCACCTTGCCGACAAGGGCGAGCTCGATCTCGACGCCTGCGGCGAGTTCCTGATCCTGATCAGCGCCCTCCTCGAGCTGAAGGCGCGCGCGATGTTCCCCGAGGAGGAGGCGGAGCTCGCCGAGCTCGAGCCGGAGGAGGCGGCCGAGGAGCTCGCCCGCCGGCTCGCCGAGTACCGGCGCGCGAAGGAGACCGCGGGCTTCCTGCGGCAGCGGCTCGAGGAGCGCCGGCACCTGCACTTCCGGCTCGGGCCGGCGCCGCTCGCGCCGAAGGTCGAGCGGCAGCTCGCCCCGCAGGACCCCGCCAAGCTCGCGACCGTGCTGCGTGCGCTCGCCGTCGAGCCGCCCGAACCCTCGACCGCGCACATGGCGCTGCGCTTCCCGCCCGTCTCGCAGTTCCTCGAGCGCTGGCGCTCGCTGCTGCGCCGCCGGAGCCGCTTCGACTTCGACCAGGAGATCGGCGGCCTCTCACGGGTCGAGATCGCCGTCGCGTTCCTGGCCCTGCTCGAGCTGCGCAAGCAGGACGAGATCGCGATCGCCCAGGCGGCGCCCTTCGCGCCGATAAGGATTTCCCGCGCCGACGCCGAAAGGAGTCTCTCTTGGACAGCCCACTCCGCCTGATCACGACCGAGCCGACGCCCGCCGCCGAGCTGGCGTTGACGCTCGAGGCGCTGCTCGTCGTCGCCTCGCAGCCGCTTCCGATCGAGGAGCTCGCCGCGGCCGCCGACGTCGACGCGCCGGTGGTCGAAGAGGCGCTCGAGCTCGCTCGCCGAGCGCTACCAGGAGGGGCGGAGCGGCATCGTGCTCGAGCACGTCGCCGGCGGCTACGCCTTCCGCGCCTCGGCCGCCGCCTCCGAGGCCTGCTCGCGCCTGTTCGAGAAGCCCGCCGAGAAGGGCCTCTCGCAGGCGGCGCTCGAGACCGTCGCGATCATCGCCTACCTCGGCCCGGTGTCGCGTCCCGAGATCGCGCGCATCCGCGGCGTCAACGTCGACGGCGTCGTCTCCGGCCTCGTCGAACGGGGCCTGATCGCCGAGGGGGGCCGCGACCAGGAATTCGGGGCCGTGCGCTACCGCACGACGCCGCTCTTCGAACGCATCTTCGGGCTCAGTTCGCTCTCTGAATTGCCCAGGGTCGACGACCTCGGCGCCGACGTGACCGAGATCCGCGAGCGGCTCGAAGCGGTCGCCGAGAAGCGCCCGGCGTAGCTACCTTCCCAGCATGGACGTGACCGAGCGCACCTTCGAGGCGGAGGTGATCGAGGCGTCGGCCGACGCGCCGGTCGTGGTCGACTTCTGGGCCGACTGGTGCGCGCCGTGCAAGGCGCTCGGCCCGCTGCTCGAGGCGGCCACCGCCGCGAAGGGCGTGAAGCTCGCCAAGGTCGACACCGACTCGAACCCGGCGCTCGCGAACGAGTTCGGGATCCGCGGCATCCCGGCCGTCAAGGCGTTCCGGAACGGGCACGTCGTCTCCGAGTTCGTCGGCGTCCAGTCGGCGACGACGATCGAGGCGTTCCTGGACGAGCTCCTGAAGCCGCCGGTCGCCGACTCGGTCGACGACGAGGAGATCGCGGCCGCCCTCGCCGCGAACGACTACGAGAGCGCGTTTCGGATCCTGCTCGAGCGTGCGGAGCGCGACCCCGAGCAGCGCGAGCACGTGCGCGAGCTGATGGTGCGCCTCTTCGGCGAGCTCGGCCACGACCATCCGCTGACGGTTCAGTACCGCCGACGGCTCGCAACGGCCATCTACTGATGCCGCCCGGGATGCGCGGTGCTCCGATGGGAGCATGCGCACCATCCTTCATCCCTTCACGATCGTCGCGACGACGCCGCGCTCGTTCGACGATGCGGTCGCCCGCGCGCGCGAGGCGCTCGCCGAGGAGGGCTTCGGCGTCCTCTGCGAGATCGACGTCCGCGAGACGCTGAAGAACAAGCTCGGCGTCGAGCGCGAGCCGTACCTGATCCTCGGCGCCTGCAACCCGACCTACGCGCACGAGGCACTCGAGCTCGAGCCCGAGCTCGGGACGCTGCTCCCGTGCAACGTCGTCGTGTACGTCGACGACGGTCTCACTCACGTCTCCGCCGTCGACCCCGAGCGCCTGCTCGCCGTCGCCGATCGCGCCGAGCTGGCGCCGATCGCGACCGAGATCCATCGGCGCCTGCAGCGGGTCGTCGACCGCGTTGCCACATGCTGACGCTGTGGCAGACCGAATGGTGCCGCGCCTCGCAGCGCGTGCGCCAGCGCCTCACCGAGCTCGGTGTCGACGTCGTCCTTCGCCAGGTCGCCGCCGAGCCCGGTGAGCGCGACGAGCTGAGGGAGCGGTTCGGCGGCACGTCGGTGCCGGTGCTCGAGGTCGAGAACGGCTGTGCGGTCGTCGGCTCCGAGGACATCATCGCGTGGCTCGACGAGCACTACGAGCAGCGCCCCGACTTCGCCCGGCACCGGGAGCGCGCCGAGCAATCGCTCGCGAAGCGCTTTGCGGAGCTGGCCGTCGCCGACTGCGCTCTGCCGCACGCCGTGCGGTAGAACCCCGGGTATGCAGGCGATCGTCTTCGCGCGCCACGGCGGCCCCGAGGTGCTGGAGCTCCGCGATGAGCCCGAGCCCGTCCCGGGGGAGGGCGAGGTGCTCGTCGACGTCGAGGCGATCGGCGTCAACTTCCGCGACGTCTACGAGCGCGAGCGCGAGGGCTACGGCTCCGACCCGCCTGCGATCCTCGGCGCCGAGGCGGCGGGCACCGTCGTCGGCACGGGCGAGCGGCTCGCCTGGACGGCGATCCCGAAGAGCTACGCCGAGCGGGTCGCGGTCGACCGCGCGCGTGCGGTTGCGGTGCCCGACGGGGTCTCGAGCGAGCTCGCCGCCGCGGCGCTCCTGCAGGGCATGACCGCGCACTACCTGGCCAACGACTCGTACCCGGTGCAGCCGGGCGACTGGGTCGTGGTGCACGCCGCCGCCGGCGGCGTCGGCCTGCTTCTGACGCAGCTCGTGAAGCTGCGCGGCGGGCACGTGCTCGCCACGACGTCGTCGGAGGAGAAGGCCGAGCTCGCCCGCGGCGCCGGCGCCGACGAGGTCGTCCGCTACGAGGGGTTCGCCGACCGTGCACGTGAGCTGACCGGCGGCGAGGGTGTCGCCGCCGTGTACGACGGCGTGGGGAGGACGACGTTCGACGAGGGCCTCCGCGCCCTGCGCCCGCTCGGCTCGATGATCCTGTACGGCGGCTCGAGCGGGGAGCCGGAGCCGCTCGACCTGCGCCGGCTCGCCGCCGGCGGCTCGCTCTACGTGCAACGGCCGACGCTGCAGACCTACACGCGCACGCCCGAGCTGCTGCAGGCGCGCGCGGCCGCGCTCTTCGAGCTGCTCGCCGACGGCAGGCTCGACGTGCGGATCGGCGGCCGCTACCCGCTCGCCGAGGCGCGGCGGGCGCACGAGGACCTCGTCGCGCGGCGCACGACCGGCAAGCTCCTACTCATCCCCTGATGCGCCTGAACGCGTTCCTCGCGCGCGCGGGGGTCGCCTCGCGCCGCAAGGCCGACGAGCTGATCAAGGCGGGCCGCGTCACCGTCAACGGCGAGCCGGGGCAGCTGAACACGTTCGTCGCCGCGCGCGACGTCGTGCGCGTCGACGGCGAGCAGGTGCAGAAGCAACGCCCGGCGTACGTGCTCCTGCACAAGCCGGCAGGCGTCGTCACGACCGCGCGCGACCCGCAGGGACGCCCGACCGTCGTCGACCTCGTCGGTCACGACTCGCGCGTCGTCCCGGTCGGCCGGCTCGACGTCGACACGACGGGCGCGCTGCTCTTGACGAACGACGGCGACCTGGCGCACCGGCTCGCGCATCCGCGCTACGAGGTGGACAAGGTCTACGAGGTCGAGTGCTGGGCGCAGCCGACGGATGCTGACCTGCAGCGGCTCCGCGACGGAGTCGAGCTCGAGGACGGGCCGACGCGGCCGGCCGAGGTGCGCCGCATCGACGGGGCGCGCATCGAGCTGACGATCCACGAAGGCCGCAACCGCCAGGTGAAGCGGATGTTCGAGGCGGTCGGCCACCGCGTCCGGCGGCTGCACCGCTCCCGTTACGGGCCGCTGACGCTCGAAGGCCTCGAGCCCGGCGCGTGGCGCGAGCTCGAGGCCTCCGAGGTGGAGCTCCTACGTGGGCCTACTTCGCGAAATGGTCCGCCGTGAGCAGGACCAGCTTGCAGGCCGCCTCGTTCCCGAACGCGTTCGCGAGCGGAGCGTTGTTGAACTCGGTGTTGAAGAGGTCGCTCTTGATCCGGGTCGCCAGCGCATCCCGTGCGACGCCGAGCGCCTTGATCCCGAGCAGCGTCGCCCTGTACCTCAGGTCGTTGCTGCTCGAGCCCGTCTTCAACGCCGCGGTGTCGGCGACCAGCACGTCGGTGCCGAACTGCCCGACGCTCGCGTTCAGCTGCTTGTAACAGGCCGCAAGCGGCTGGAACAGCTTGTCGCCGGTCTTCCCCGGCGTCACGGTCAGGTCCTCGGTGAGGACGCGCCCGTCGTCGACGTAGTCGTCCTTGAGGCCGGTCAACGCGAGCATCGTCGGTCGGATGTCGGTGTGGTCCGCCCACGTGCCCGGGTTCTGGACCGCGGTCACGAGCTTCGGGCTCGAGTTGGAGCCGTCGGCCGAGCTCGGGCCGTCCGCCGCCGAGAGCCCGTCGACGCCCTTGTGGGCGACGCCCGGCCCGACGAGCCCGAGCCACGTGTTGCTGATCTCGGGTGCGTAGTAGCCGTGGTTCCACGCGAACCCGTTGTTGATCGCCGAGCAGTTCGTTGCGGCGTTGTCGGCGGTCGTCCCCGACGGGCAGCCGTCGATCGCCGAGCTCGTGTCCTTCGTCCCGCTCGTGAAGTAGTAGTCGGGCTTCGGGAACACCGTGAACGACGGCGTCCGGTTCGGGTCGGCGTTCACGAAGTGCAGCAGCTGCTCGACCGTCGGGTCAGCCATGTACTGCGCGACGTTCTCGGTCGAGTTGTCGTACGCATCGAACGCCGTCGCGTTCCCCCAGTCGCGTTCGAGCTGGCGTGTCGACGTGTCGGTCGGGCTCGGCTTGCCGGTGATGAACAACGAGTTGCCCTGCGGCTCGTCGTAGAACGGCGTCGTGTCTCCGAGCTGGTGCTGGAGCAGGCCGTGGATGTCCACCTGCTGCTCGCCGAGCGTCCCCTTCGGGTAGCTGCACGAGTAGCCGGACGTGCCGGGCGTGCCCGTACAGGTGGGCGTGACCGTGCGCCCGACGTTGGCGCCGGCGAAGTGGTCGCCCTCGTCCGCGGTGAAGACGAAGAGCGTGTTGCTCTTGTCGATGCCGTCGTCGGCGAGCCGCTGGAAGAACTTCGCGAACGAGGCGTTGTACGCCGCGAGCGTCGCCTCGTAGCACGCGTCGCCAGGCCCCTGCGCCGATCCGCTGTTCGAGCAGCCCGTCTGTCCGGTCTTCTTCTCGTGCGCATCGGAGATGTACGCGTAGGTGACCGGGACGCCCGACTCCTGCATGTCGGCGACGTAGGCGAGCGACTGCGCGGCGCTGATCGGCCCGAAGCCGGGGAAGCCCGGCGAGCCCGCCGGCAGGAAGGCGCCGTCGATCTCGTTGCCGTTCAGGTCGACCAGGTTGCCCGCCGCGTCGTACACCTCATAGGTGTGACCGTTGACGACGCGGTTGCCGCCCGAGGTCGCCGCCCCCTTCAGCTGCGGCTGCAGGTACCGGTGCCCGAAGAGCCCCTGGAACCCGCTGTAGCCGCCCGGCTCGTCGGGCAACGAGTCCGTCACCGCGGTGCTCGACGCGCTCGAGTCGCCGAACTTCGTCGCCGTGGCGCTCGCGCAGAACGAGTCGCCCTGGGCGCAGTGGACGCCGAGGCCGACGTAGTCCGCGACCTCTTGATCCTTGTACGAATCCGGATCGGCAGTCAGCTGCTTCACCTCGGCCGAGCCGGCGCCGAACACGTTCTGGAGGTCGGGATTGACGTTCTCGAGCTCCAGGTTGGCGGTCGAGACGGCGCCGAAGTCGCAGCCCGCGCGCGTGAACGGCACCCACGGCGCCGGCGGCGTGCGCGGCGTCCCGCTTGCGGGCACGGTCGCGGAGTAGGGCTGGTTCGGGAACGCATCCGTCCCGTACGTGCCGGTCCAGTAGGCGAACGAGCTCTTCGCCAGCACGCTCCCATCGGGCTGGTAGGTCTCGTACGTATTCGTCAGCCCCTGGCCGTGGCGGTCGCCGTACAGGCCGCTGTAGTTCGTGATCGTGTCGTCGGCGGTGTGCCCGATCAGCGGCGTGTGGTTGTTCGAGAGCATCGTGCCGTTCGATGTGACGAAGCCGGTGAGCGCCGGCATCTGCTCGAGGTCGGAGAGGACGTTCGGGTTGTCTCGGTTGAAGTGCACGTTGTCGAAGGTGATCTCGATCACGTGCTTGATGCCGTTCGCGAGCTGACAGTTTGCGGACGGCGCCGCGACCGCGGCCGCGCTCGAGCGCGAGACGGTTCCCGCAGCCACCGCTGCGGCCACGCACGCGAATGCAAGGCCGATCGCGACCGGCAGGCGTTTCCTGAGCTTCATACCACTCCCCCTTCGTGGTTTCGCTGGCGCGCCGAACCTACGACCGCCGCCCTCGGGGAGGGGTCACCGCAGACGGTCGATTCGGTAACAGGCTTGTTGCTCGCTCAGCGCGAGACGAAACCCATGACCTCGTACATGCGGGCGAGCGTCGGGGCCGAGGTCTCGCGGGCCTTCTCGGCGCCGATCCCGAGCAGGCGACGGAGCTCGCTCTCGTCGGGGCGGAGCTCGGCGTACCGCTCGCGTACGGGGCGAAACAGCTCGACGACGGCCTCGCCGACGTCACCCTTGAGGTCGCCGTAGCCGCGGCCGTCGTACGCGGCCTCCACGTCGGCGATCGGCGTGCCGCTCGCCACCGACAGGATCTCGATCAGGTTCGACACGCCCGGCTTCTCGTCGGGCGCATAGCGCACGTCGCGCTCGGAGTCGGTCACCGCCGACTTGAACTTCTTGCGGGTCACGTCGGGATCGTCGAGCACGTAGACGGTGCCCTGCTCCGTGCCGGCGGTCGTCGACATCTTCCTCGTCGGCTCCTGCAGGTCCATGATCCGGGCGCCGACATCGGGGAAGACGCCGCGCGGCACCTTGAACGTCTCGCCGAAGCGCGAGTTGAAGCGCTCGGCGACATCGCGTGCAAGCTCGATGTGCTGGCGCTGGTCGTCGCCGACCGGGACGATGTCGGTCTGGTAGAGGAGGATGTCGCCCGCCATTAGCACCGGGTAGGTGAAGAGGCCGGCCGAGACGAAATCCTTGCCCTCGCCCTTCTCCTTGAACTGGGTCATGCGCCCGAGTTGCCCGAACCCGGTGACGGCCGAGAGCAGCCAGGCCGACTCGGCGTGCGCCGTCACGTGGCTCTGCAGGAAGAGCGTGCTGCGACTCGGGTCGAGGCCGATCGCAAAGAGGAGCGCGGCGAGGTCGAGGGTGCGGTCATGCAGGTCCTGCGGGTCGTACTCGACGGTGACCGAGTGCAGGTCGACGATGCAGAAGAACGCCTCGCCGGGGTTCGCGTCCTGCGTGGCGACGTACTGGCGCATGGCGCCGATGTAGTTGCCGAGTTGCTTGGCCCCGGTGGCCTGGATGCCGGAAAAGACGCGCATGGTGGGCGGCCAGCTTAGTGGAACTGGGCTATGCCGTTAGCTCCGGTGAACGGAGCAAGGCCGCTCGTCGTTGTTCGGGGGCATTGCCTGACCTCCTAGGCCATGCCGCGGATCAACTCTTGCAGGGCGTCCACGTGCGTTTGGAGCGCCGTGCGTCCTCTGGGTGTGAGGGAGATCCAGGTGGTGCGTCGTCCGCGATGGACTCCTTTGCGGCGTTTGACGTAGTTGACGGTCTCCAGTGCGGCGAGGTGCTTGGAGAGGACGGAGTCGCTGACTTCGAGGGTGTCGCGGACGGTGGAGAACTCGGCCTCGGAGGCGGCTGTGAGAGTGATCATGAGCTTCAGTCGCGCGGGTGCGAGAACGTGCGTGTCGAGCTCGGCCATCAGTGGTAGAGCAGCAGCAGAGCCAGACCGGCGAGTGCCACGACCGTGAGGAATGCCAGCCATGTAAGCGATTCCCCGCGCGCGTGCGACGCAGGCTCGTTCCGGTAGGCACGGAGCCATAGGCGCCCGTTCAGCGCGTACAGGGCGCCGCCGATAATCGATGCGGTCGCGACCAGCCACCACCGCTTGTCGAAGGCCCCGAGGATCGCCGCGACAGCCGCGACGGCGTACGAGGCCGACGCGAGACTCCCGGTGCCGAGCACGACGCGGCTGAGGAGGCCGCCTAGCCGGACGCCGTTGAGCTGCCGAAAGCGCGCCAGCTGCACTCCGGCCACGGCCACCAGGACCGCGATGCCGGCTGCGAGGGCTGCCAGCGTCGACGAGGAAGGGTTTGCGACACCGACGGCCGTCGAGGCGATCTGCACGGCGATCGCGGCGCCGAGCGACGCGAAGAACCAGGACGGCATCTTGGTGCTCTGGGCCAGAGCCGTCCGCGCCTCCTCAGCGTCGTTCAGCGCTGTTGAAGCCTCGGCCGCGCTGGGGATGTGAGGTTCCGTGGTGTTTTCCACAATGGAAAGTATGACAGATACTTTCCAGATCGGCAAGTGTTTCGCCAGAGAAACCTCGACCTAGTGGAGCCAACGGCATAGCCCATTAGTGGAAACCGCGTTTTCGGCTGAGCGCGAGACCGGCCGCGGCGGCCATGCCGAGCGTGACGGAGGCCGCTGCGAATGCCGCCCAGAGGCCGACGCCCGTGGTCACCCAGCCTGCTGCGGCACTTCCCACCGCGGTGCCGAGAGCAGCCGACGTCGTCATCCAGGTGAAGGCCTCTGTGGCGCGCGACGCGGTGAGGTTGTCGAGGGCCTCGAAGAGCGAGATCGTCGCCGGCCCGAAGCCGAGCCCCGCGACGAACAGGAGTGGGGCGAGCTGGATCGCATTCGTGGCGGCGATCGGCGGCAGAAGCGCGACTGCGAGAAGCAATACGGCGACGAGGTAGCGCCGCTCCGGGGTGGACTTCCACCGCTGTTGCCCGAACCAGATGCCGCCGAGGGCACTACCGAGGGCAAACGCCGCCAGAAGGAGACCCGAGTAGGCGGTCACTCCCCAGCTGGTCGCAGCAGTGGGGACGGCCACCTCGACCAGCCCGAGCGCCACCCCGAGCGCCACCTCGACCGCCGTCAACACGACGAAGCTCCGGGAAAGGAGCGGTGCGGCGCGGGTGGTCGCCGGCTTCTCGTCGGTTGGGCGATGCGCGTTGCGGGCGACGACGAGAGCGGCGACGACGGCAGCCAGCGCGGAGACGACGAGCGGGGTCCAGGCGGCGGCGACGAACAGCAACCCTGCGAGAGCAGGCGCGACGACGAGACCCACGTCGCCGACAACGGCCGTCAGCGCATACGCGCGCCGGAGCAGCGCTTCCTCGACGACGGATGCCCACAGTGCGCGGAGCGAGGCGACGAGCGGCGGCGCGCTCGCCCCGGCCGCCGCGGCGCAGGCGACGAGCACCCACGCGCGGGCGTCGGTCTGCGCGAGGCCTGCAAGCGCGAGCAATGCGGTCGCATAGCCGACGGCGAAGACGATCAGCCACGGTCGCGCGCCGTGACGGTCGATCAGGCGCCCGCGAAGCGGTGCGAGTGCACCGGCCCCGATCGAGAACGCGGCGACGGCCACTCCCGCGAGCCCGTAGGAGCCGGTGGCGCGGTGTGTCGTCAGGAAGGTCGCCAGACCGACCATTCCGAACGACAGCCAGGCCACGGCGAGCCCGGCGATCAGCTGCCTGGGTTGCCCGCGCACGAGGAGCGCGCGGTAGCTGTCACTCATCGACGTCCCTTCCAGTTCGCAGTGCTGACGGCAAGCGGCGGCACGTGCCTCTGGGCACGCGCGCCCTGGGCAGCTAAGGCGGAGTCAGCGAACGGCGGAACGTGGTCATTCCGCGGCTGATCCTACCGGCCTCGGGTGAAAGCCAAAAACCCCCGTCTACACTGGGTCAATGACCGTCACGCCTTCGATGTGGTCGCCGTCCTCCTGGCGGGAGCGGCGCGCGCTGCAGCAGCCGGAGTGGCCGGACGCAGCCGTCGCGGCGGCGGCGGTCGAGCGGCTCCGCTCGAGCCCGCCGCTCGTCTTCGCCGGCGAGGCGCGGGCGCTGCAGGAGGGGCTGGCGAAGGCGATCGACCGGCGGGCGTTCCTGCTCCAGGCGGGCGACTGCGTCGAGTCGTTCAACGAGATCTCGACGCAGCGGATCCGCGAGAAGCTGAAGATCATGCTCCAGATGTCCGCCGTGCTCACGTACGGCGCGACCCTGCCGGTCGTGAAGCTGGGGCGGATGGCAGGCCAGTTCACGAAGCCGCGCTCCGATGCCTTCGAGACCGTCGACGGCATAGAGATCCCGAGCTTCCGCGGCCACATGGTGAACAGCGACGAGGCGGACGCCGCCGCCCGCATTCCCGATCCGCAGCGGATGATCGAGGGC
The DNA here is from genome assembly GCA_963840365.1 of uncultured Thermoleophilia bacterium. GTDB lineage: Bacteria > Actinomycetota > Thermoleophilia > Gaiellales > Gaiellaceae > PALSA-600. The sequence continues at coordinate 466,871 of CAWIYQ010000003.1, forward strand.
TACAACCAGTCGGCGTCGACGCTCAATCTCTTGCGCGCCTTCACGAAGGGCGGCTACGCCGACCTGACCCAGGTCCACATGTGGAACAAGGACTTCGTCTCCTCGTCGCCCGAGGGGCAGCGCTACGAGCGCCTGGCGCTCGACATCGAGCGCGCGCTCGCGTTCATGGCCGCCTGCGGGATCGATCTCACCGCCGAGCGGCGCCTGCACGAGGTCGACGTCTTCACCTGCCACGAGGGGCTCCTGCTCGACTACGAGGAAGGGCTGACGCGGAAGGACTCGCTGACGGGCGACTGGTACGACTGCTCCGCGCACCTGCTCTGGATCGGCGAGCGCACGCGCGGCGTCGACGACGCGCACGTCGAGTTCTTCGCGGGCGTGCACAACCCGATCGGCGTCAAGCTCGGCCCGGCCGCGACCGCCGACGACGTGATCGAGCTGTGCGAGCGCCTCAATCCGCTGCGTGTTCCGGGCCGGCTCACGTTCTACGCGCGCATGGGCGCCGAGCACGTGCGCGAGCTCCTGCCGCCGCTTCTGCGCGCCGTCCGCGACGAGGGGCATCCGGTGCTGTGGGCCTCCGACCCGATGCACGCGAACACGATCCGCACCGCCGACGGCACGAAGACGCGCCGCTTCGACGCGATCATGACGGAGCTCGAGGGCTTCTTCGCGGCCTGCTGGGAGGCCGACGTCTGGCCGGGCGGCGTGCACCTCGAGTTCACCGGCGAGAACGTGACGGAGTGTCTCGGCGGCGCCGACGACGTGCTCGAGGAGCATCTCGCCAACCGCTACGAGACGCTCCTCGACCCGCGCCTGAACGCCCGCCAGTCGCTCGACCTCGCGTTCCGCCTCGCCGAGCTGATGCGCGACGGCGTGCACTAGCTCGGGATCCTCGGGCGGCCCGACGATCTCGATCGCGAACCGCGCTGATGGTCCGGCTCGCTACTTGCGCTTGACGACCGTCCAGGCGTAGTACTCGGCGAACGCGTAGCGCACGTGCGTGATGCGGTGCGCGTAGTGGAGCACCGCGTCGACGTAGAGCGACGACGGGTTGTAGTGGTAGAGCGCGTCGCGCTCGTCGGTGCGGGCGCCGTTCGCAGCGAGGTAGTGGGCGGCGCCGAGGATCGCGTCGTGTGGGTCATGCACGTTGCCGCCGAGCCCGTAGGCGCGCCACGTGGCGGGCTCGAACTGCATCGGCCCCTGGGCACCCGCGACGCTCGCGCTCCTCGCCCTGCCGAACGCGCTCTCGACGAAGTTGATCGCGGCCAGGAGCTGCCAGCGCACCCCGAACCGCTGCTGCGCCTCCCGGTACCAGCCGAGCAGGTTCGCGGCCGGCGTCGGCGGGCCGAGCCGGAGCGGCGTCTTCCGCGGCGGGGTCTTCGCGCGCAGACGCACGAGGTCGCGGCGGGCGAGCAGGTCGTCGCGGTCGGCGGGGTCGAGCCGCAGCACGGCGGGCCCGGCGAGGCGAATCAGGCGCTGCCGATCCTGGGCCGCCGCGGCGAACGCCGCCCCGCTCGAGGTCGTGAGGACGCGCTCGTCCGCGCGGAGCTGCTGCACGATCGCGGCGGGTTGCACGACGACAGGGTGTCAGACACCTTGAAGGTGTCTGACACCATGGAGGCATGAGAGTTGCCGTAGTGGGCACGGGCCTGATCGGCGCTTCCGTCGCGCTTGCCGCGCAGCGGCGCGGCGACGAGGTGCGCGGCTTCGACCCCGACTCGGCCGCTCTCGCGGTCGCGGTCGAGCGCGGCGCGGTCGAGGCGGCCGCGAGCCTCGAGGAGGCGGTCGAGGGCGCCGAGCTCGTCGTCGTCGCGGCGCCGATCGCGGCTCTCGCCGCGCAGGTCGCGGCGGCGCTCGAGGCGACCGACGGCGCCACCGTGACCGACGTCGGCTCCACCAAGGCCTCCGTCGTGCGGGCTGCAGACGGCTCGCCGCGCTTCGTCGGCGGTCACCCGATCGCCGGCGGCGAGTCGCGCGGGCCCGAGCACGCGAGCGCGGCCCTCTTCGAGGGCGCCACCTGGTTCCTGACGCCGATCGCCACCACCGACGCCAACCGGCACCGCCTCGTCCACGGCTTCGTCTCCGATCTCGGCGCCACGCCCGTCGCCATCGACCCCGGCGCCCACGACCGCCTCGTCGCGCTGACGAGCCACGTGCCGCATGTGCTCGCGAACGTCGTCGCGAACCAGACGGGTGCCTCGCGCATCGACGGCCACGAGCCGCTCGCGCACGCCGGCGGCTCGCTGCGCGACATGACGCGGATCGCGGGGGCGAACCCGCGCATCTGGATCGACATCTTCCTCGACAACGCCGCCTCGATCCGCGAGGCGCTCCGCGAGCATCGCCGCCAGATCGAGCAGGTCGAGTCCGCGCTCGAGCAGGGCGACGCCGGGTACCTGGCCCGCTTCATCGGCGAGGCCTCCGCGAACCGCCGCCGCATGCTCGACCGCGAGTACCCCGACCCCGGCGCGCTGCAGCGGCTCCGCGTGCACGTCCCCGACCGGCCGGGCGTGCTCGCCGGCATCACGCAGGCGCTCGGCGCCGAGCGGATCAACATCGAGGACTTCGAGCTCCACCACGTCTCGCCCGAGCGCGGCGGCGACCTGATCGTGCTCGTCGAGGGCGAGGGCGAGGCGCAGCGGGCCGCGCGCCTGCTCGAGTCGCAGGGGTACACCGTCGTCGTCTCGGCGGTGCTCGATGAGGGTTGAGCCGGCGGTCGCGCTCGACGGCCACCTGGCCGTCCCCGGCGACAAGTCGATCTCCCACCGCGCGCTCTTGCTCGGGGCGGTCTCGGACGGGGAGACCCACGTGCGCGGCTTCGGCCGCTCGGCCGACACCGAGTCGACGCTCGCCGCCGTGCGGACGCTCGGCGCCCGCGTCGACGAGCACGGGCCCGACGAGCTGACGGTGCACGGCGTCGGGCTGCGCGGCCTCGCCTCGGGCGAGCTCGACTGCGGCAACGCCGGCACGCTGACGCGCCTCGTCGCGGGGCTGCTCGCCTTCCAGGACGGCACCTTCACCCTCACCGGCGACGCCTCGCTCTCCTCGCGGCCGATGGAGCGGGTCGCCGAGCCGCTCCGCCGCATGGGCGCGCAGATCGAGACCACCGACGGCCACCTGCCGATGACGATCACCGGCGCGCCGTTGACGGCGATCGAGTACGCGCCGGAAGTGGCGAGCGCGCAGCTCAAGTCGGCCGTGCTGCTCGCGGGCCTCGGCGCGGAAGGGCGCACGACCGTGATCGAAGAGCGGCCGACCCGCGACCACACCGAGCTGATGCTGCGCGACGCCGGCGTGCGCGTGACCGTGCGCCCGACCTCGGTGTCGGTCGACCCCCCGGCGTCGCTACGGCTGCCGGCGGTCGACGTGCCCGGCGACTTCTCGTCGGCGGCGCCGTTCATCGTCGCGGCGACGATCGTGCCGGAGTCGCGGATCACGCTCCACGACGTCAACCTCAACCCGCGTCGCACCGGCCTGCTCGCCGTGCTCGACCGGATGGGCGGCCGCGTCGGCATCGTCGCGCGCCGCCGGCTCGGGGCCGAGCCGGTCGGCGACCTCGAAGTGCGCACCGCCGAGCTGACGGCGACCGAGATCGGCGCCGACGAGGTGCCTCTGCTCGTCGACGAGCTGCCGCTCTTCGCCCTGCTCGCCGCACACGCCCGGGGCGAGAGCCGCGTCACCGGCGCCGCCGAGCTGCGGGTCAAGGAGACCGACCGCATCGAGGCGGTCGTCGACGCTCTGCACGCGATCGGCGTGCGCATCCAGGCGCTCGAGGACGGCTTCACGGTCAAGGGCGTGCCCGCGCGGCCGCGCGGCGGCCGGGTCGAGTCGCACGGCGACCATCGCATCGCCATGCTGGGTGCCGTGGCCGGGCTCGCGAGCCGTGAAGGGGTCGAGATCGTGGAGGCCGAGAGCGTCGCAGTATCCTTCCCCGGTTTCTTCGACCTCCTGGATGTGATCGCGCAGCGATGATCGTCGCCATCGACGGGCCGGCCGGCGCCGGCAAGAGCACTGTCGCCCGCAAGCTCGCGGAGCGGCTCGGCTACCGCTATCTCGACACGGGCGCGATGTATCGCGCCCTGACGTGGCTCGCGATCCGCGAGTCGCTCCCGCTCGGCGAGGGTGCTGCGCTCGGCGAGCTTGCGCGCCGCCACCCCGTCGTCTTCGACAGGGAGGGGCGTGTGTTCATCGACGACTCCGACGTGACGGCCGCGATCCGCCAGTCGCGGATCGACCGGATGGTGCCCGTCGTCGCGCGCCACCACGAGGTCCGCGAGGTGATGCGGGAGCGCCAGCGCGAGCTCGGCCACGACGGGAACGTCGTGATCGAGGGCCGCGACATCGGCACCGTCGTGGCGCCCGACGCCGACGTGAAGGTCTACCTCCAGGCGGATCCGGAGATCAGGGCGGCGCGGCGGCAGGCCGAGCGCCCCGACATCGGCGCCGACGCGCTCGCGACCGACCTCCGCACCCGGGACGCACACGACCGCGAGCGCATGCAGCCCGCCGAGGACGCCGTGCGCATCGACACGACCGATCTGCAGGTCGACGACGTCGTCGAGCGCATCGCCGGTCTCGTCGAGCGATTGCCGGCGAAGTCGTGAGCACCGCCGACGCCGCCTGGGCTGTCGGCCGCATCTACATGGGCGCGCCGGCCCGGTTCCTGACGCGCGCCCGCGCCTACGGACGCGAGCGCGTTCCCGCCGTCGGCGGCGCCGTCTACGCGATCAATCACCTGCACTGGGTCGACATTCCGCTCGTCGGCGCCGTCTCGCCGCGCACCGTCTGGTTCGTCGCGAAGGCCGAGGCCGCCAACCACCCGCTGGTCGGCGGGTTCCTGCGGCTGCACGGGGCGATCGCGATCCGCCGGGGCGAGTCCGACCGCGACGCGGTCCGCCGGATGCGCGAGGCGGCGCGCGACGGCGAGGTGATCGGCCTCTTTGTCGAGGGGACGCGTCAGCGCAACGGGCGCCCCGGCACCGCTCAGCCGGGCGCGGCGATGGTCGCCCTGCAGGAGGACGTGCCGGTGATCCCGGTCGCGATCTACGGCACCCAGTTCTGGAAGATCGGCAACTTCGCGCCCTGCTCGGTCGCGTTCGGCGAGCCCTTGCTGTTCGAAGGGCTGCCGCGCAACGGCCGCGGCTACAAGGAGGCGACCGCCGAGATCGAGCGGCGCATCCACGCCCTCTTCGACTGGCTCGCGGGCGTGCACGCGCAGGGGCGCCCCCCCGGCCTCGTGCCGCCGCTATGAGCGAGCTGCAAGGGACGGTTGCGATCGTCGGCTTCCCGAACGTCGGCAAGTCGACGCTCGTCAACCGGCTGAGCGCCACGAGGGCCGCCGTCGTCCACGACACCGCCGGCACGACGCGGGATCGGAAGGAGCTCGTCTGCGAGTGGAACGGCCGGGAGTTCCTGCTCATCGACACCGGCGGCGTCGACATCGCCGACCCGAGCCCCGTCACACGCCAGATCGCCGCCCAGGCCCGCCTCGCGATCGCCGACGCCGATCTCGTCCTCTTCGTCGTCGACGCGCGCGTCGGGATCACGCCCGGCGACGAGGAGCTCGCGCAGATCCTGCGCGAGTCGAAGAAGGACGTCCTCGTGCTCGCGAACAAGATCGACGACCCGTCGCAGGAGGCGCTCTCGCTCGAGTTCCACCGGCTCGGCTTCGGCGACCCGTTCCCGCTCTCCGGCCTCCACGGCTCCAACACCGGCGACCTGCTCGACCTGATCCTCGAGCGGCTGCCCGGGCACTCCGACCGCGCGGCGCCGGAGGACGCGATCCGCGTGGCGATCCTCGGGCGCCCGAACGTCGGCAAGTCGTCGCTCTACAACCGGCTCGTCGGCGAGGAGCGGACGATCGTCTCGGAGATCCCGGGCACGACGCGCGACACCATCGACACGATGCTCGAGCACGACGGCCGGACCTTCCAGCTCGTCGACACCGCCGGCCTGCGCCGCAAGCGCAAGCAGCGGCAGGGGATCGAGTACTACTCGGAGCTCCGCGCGCTCGACGCGGCCGCGCGCGCCGATGTCGCGCTCGTCCTGATCGACGCGAGCCAGGGGATCGTCGAGGGCGACATCACCGCCGTCGAGGTCGCCCGCAAGTCGCACTCGGCGACGCTGATCGTGCTTTCGAAGTGGGACATCTCGCAGGTGACGATCGAGGAGATCCGGCCGGAGCTCCAGCGGCGCCTCCGCCAGCGGCCCGACTTCATCACCGTCTCCGCGGTCAGCGGGCGCGGCGTCTCGCGTCTGCTCGGCAAGGTGGCCGAGCTGTACGACCGATATATCAGTCGTATACCGACACCCGAGCTCAACCGCTTCCTCGCCGAGCTGAAGGAGATCCGCCAGCCGCCGTCGAGAGGAGCACGGCGCCTGAACGTCCTCTACGGCGCGCAGGTCGAGACGCGGCCGCCGCGCTTCCGTTTCACGGTCAACGACCCCGGCCTCGTCACGCGCGACTACGGCTACTGGGTCGAGAACCAGCTTCGCGAGCGCTTCGGCCTCGAGGGCGTGCCGGTCGTGGTCGACTTCCGCGCGCGCACGTGAGAGTCGTCGTCGTCGGCGGCGGGGCGTGGGGGACGGCCTTCACCCACGTGCTGCGCGGCCGCGGGCACGACGTGCTCGTCGCTCATCGTGCCTCGATCGACGACGCCCCGTACGAGGAGGCCGACGTCGTCGTGATCGCCGTCCCGAGCGTCGGCTTTCGCGCTGCGCTCGGACGCGTCCGCGGCGCTGCACCGGTCCTGATCCTCACGAAGGGGCTCGACCCGGAGACAGGCGAGCGGCTCTCGACGCTCGTCACCGGCCGGTCGGTGGCGGTGCTCTCCGGGCCGAACATGGCCGACGAGATCACCGGTGGGCTGCCGGGTGCCGCGGTCGTCGCCTCGCGCGACGAGCCGCTCGCGCTGCGGCTCCAGGAGGCGGTCAACTCGCTCGTCTTTCGCGTCTACGTCAACGACGACGTGATCGGCGTCGAGCTCTGCGGAGCGGCGAAGAACGTGATCGCGCTCGCGGCCGGTGCCGTCGACGGCCTGGGCCTCGGCGACAACGCGAAGGCCGCCCTGATCACGCGGGGGCTCGTCGAGATGGCGCGGCTCGGCGAGGCGTGCGGCGCCGCACCCGAGACGTTCGCCGGGCTCGCGGGCATGGGCGACCTGATGGTCACCTGCTTCCACCCGGCCGGCCGGAACCGGCGGGCGGGCGAGCTGATCGCCCGGGGCGCGACCCCGGACGAGGCGCGCGCAGAGATCGGCCAGGTGGTCGAGGGGCTGACGACCGCGCCCGTGCTCCGCGACCTGTCGCACCGGATCGGCGTGGAGCTTCCGATCACCGAGGGCGTGTGCTCCGTCCTCGAGGGGGTGCCAATCCACGAGCTCGCGGAACGGCTGATGGGGCGCCGTCCGACCGGGGAGTAGGATGCGGGCGATGGGAAAGCGGTCGCTGGTAGTCGTGCCGCTGCTCGCGCTCGCCTTCGCGGCAGGCTGCGGCGGCAGTGGCGGAGGGGGCGGAGGCGGCGCGTCGGTCGACGCGGCCTCGATCGTCCCGGCCGACGCACAGGCCTTCGCGACCATCGACGCCGACGACGGCTCCGACCAGGTGAAGAGCGCGCTGACCGTGCTCGACAAGTTCCCGATCAAGCAGAAGCTCGAGGCGGAGCTCCTCCAGGAAGCGGCGAAGAACGGCGTTCACTTCGAGCAGATCGTCTCGACGGTCGGGCCCGTCCTCGACGTGGCGGTGCTGAAGACGGGCACGACGACCGGCGTGGTCGGCTTCGCGAAGCCGAGCGACGAGCAGACGTTCGTCGGGCAGCTGAAGAACATGGTCCACACGACCGTCTCCGGCTGGACGGTGTTCGCGAAGAGCCAGGCGCTGCTCGACGCCGTCACCTCACGCAAGTCGAGCCTCGGCGACGACGCGACCTACAAGGCGGCGATCGGCTCGATCCCCGGCACCGGCGACGCGATCGCGCGCATCTACGCGCCTGGGACGGCGCTGAAGACCGCGACGAGCATGGCCGGCTCGAGCGCTGCCGCAGGCAGCCTGAAGTCCCTCGCACAGGGATCGACCCCGGACTGGATCACCGCAGCGCTCACGTCCGCGAACGGCAGCTCGTTCAAGCTCGAGCTGCACGTCAAGCAGCCGTCGGGCGCTCCCACGGTCGGCGCGAGCCTGACCGACCAGATCCCGTCGGGCGTGCTCGCAGCGCTCAGCATCAGCGGCGGCTCGCTGAAGGCGCTCCCCGCCGGCACCGAGACGCAGCTGGGGTCGCTCACGCAGTCGCTCGGGATCGACGTCGAGGGGCTGATCGGGATCCTCAACGGCCCCGTCGTCCTCTATCTCAAGCAAGGGACGCCGATCCCCGAGGTGACGATCGCCGCCAAGCCCCCCGACGCCGTAGCCGCCGAGCAGGCGGTCTCGGGCCTGATCGCGAAGCTCCTCGCGAAGGAGGGTGGCGCGGCGCCGACGACGACGACGGTCGACGGCGTGCAGCTGAAGTCGGTCAACATCGGGCCGATCGCCCTCTACTGGGGGACGTTCAGCGGCGAGCTCGTCGTCACCGACAACCAGGCGGCCGTGAGCTCGCTGAAGGACGGCCCGAGCAGCAAGCTGACCGACGACTCGACGTTCAAGGATGCGGCCGACGCCGCCGGCCTTCCGGACGGCAACCAGGGCTTCCTCTATGTCGACCTGAAGGACACCCTGCCGATGATCGAGGGCATCGCCACGCTCGCGAGCCAGCATCTGCCCGCGTCGGTCGAGCAGAATCTCGCCCCGCTGAAAACGCTCCTCGCCTACGGCGACCGCGAGGGTCAGGTGCAGAGCGCGGTGATCGAGCTGCAGACGAATTGACGGCCGGGCGCCTCGGCTAACCTGCGGCTCATGGCTGCGCGCACGTTCCTCTTCACCTCCGAGTCCGTCACGGAGGGGCACCCCGACAAGATCGCCGACCAGATCTCGGACGCCGTGCTCGACGCGGCCCTCGCCGATGACCCCACGAGCCGCGTCGCCTGCGAGACGCTGATCACGACCGGCCTCGTCGTCGTCGCCGGTGAGATGACGACCGCGACCTACGTCGACATCCCGCGCCTCGTGCGCGACACCGTGAAGGAGATCGGCTACACGCGCGCCAAGTACGGGTTCGACGCGGACACGTGCGGCGTGATCGTGGCGCTCGACGAGCAGTCGCCCGACATCGCGCAGGGAGTCGACCACGCGTACGAGGTGCAGCACCAGCCCGGCGACGATGATCCGCTCGACCAGATCGGCGCCGGCGACCAGGGGATGATGTTCGGCTACGCCTCGAACGAGACGCGCGAGCTGATGCCGTTGCCGATCATGCTCGCGCACCGGTTGTCGAAGCGGCTCTCCGAGGTGCGCAAGGCGGACGTGCTGCCGTACCTTCGCCCGGACGGCAAGACCCAGGTGTCGATCCGCTACGAGGTCGACGCCGAGGGGCACCAGCGCCCGATCGAGGTCGAGCGCGTGCTCATCTCGACGCAGCATCGCGAGGGGCTCGATCCCGACGCGATGATCAAGCCCGACCTCGTCGAGCACGTGCTGCACCCGATCCTGCCGAAGGACCTCTACGACGAGCGGCGCCTGGAGGATCCCGACTTCTTCTACGTCAACCCGACCGGGAAGTTCGTGATCGGCGGCCCCATGGGCGACTCCGGCCTGACCGGGCGCAAGATCATCGTCGACACCTACGGTGGGGCTGCCCCGCACGGCGGCGGGGCGTTCTCCGGCAAGGACCCGACGAAGGTCGACCGCTCGGGCGCCTACGCGGCGCGCTACGTGGCCAAGAACATCGTCGCGGCCGGCCTCGCGGATCGCTGCCAGATCCAGGTCGCCTACGCGATCGGTGTCGCGCATCCGTTCTCGATCCTGGTCGAGACGTTCGGCACGGAGCACGTGCCTGTGCCGTCGATCGAGCAGCTCGTGCAGGAGCACTTCGACTTGCGGCCGGCCGCGATCCTCCGCGACCTCGATCTGCGCCGCCCCGTCTACCGCAGGACGGCCGCGTACGGCCACTTCGGCCGCGACGAGCACGACTTCACCTGGGAGCGCACCGACAAGGCCGACGCGCTCCGGGCCGCCGCAGGTCTCGCGGCCGCCGCCGTCTGACCGCTAGGCCGGGCGGACGAAGAGGCCCTCGGCCGCCTTGTCGCCGATCGCCTTCTCGGCGCCGGCGATCGAGACGCGGATCTGGCCGGAGGCCGGCTCGGCGGCGAGGAGCTCGAGGCTCGTCCCCGGCACGAGCCCCTGGTCGTAGAACCAGTGGAGCAGGTCGCCGTCGTGCTCGGCGAGCCGCACGATCGTCGCGTGCGTCCCGGGCGTCAGCTCGGAGAGCGCTTCGAGCTCGCGGTTCTCGATCTGCTCGAGATCGGGGTCGATCGGCCAGCCGTGCGGGCACCGTTCGGGGTGGCCGAGCTTCACCTCGATCCGCTCGATCATGTCGTCGCTGAACGTCCCCCCGAGCTCATCGGCATGCACATGAGCCTCGGCGGCGGTGTAGCCCATGAAGTCGGTGAGGAGACGCTCGATCACCCGGTGCTTGCGCACGACGCGGCGGGCGCGCTCGGCGCCGGCGGCGGTGAGGATCGCCTCCTTGTGCTCGCCGCGCTCGACGAGCCCCTCCGTCTCGAGCCGCTTCAGCATCTCGCCCGCGGACGCGCGCGAGACCCCGAGCATCTCGGCCACCCGGACGGCGATCGTCTGGCTCGAGCCGGCCGACGCAGGACGGTACTCGCCGATCGGGAAGGCGAGGAAGTAGATCGTCTCGAGGTACTCGTCGATTCCATGCCCGGCGGCCATCGCGTGCGATGGTAGATGCGCCGACTCGTGTAAGGGTAGCCTTACAGTAGTTCTCGGTGAGCACAGGTGAAACCCTCATCCTCGGAGCGCTGGCGGGTCTGACGATCTACGCCGGCCTGCCGCTCGGGCGCGTCGGCGGCACGTCGGCGAAGCTCCGCGCGTCGCTCAGCGCCGTCGCCACCGGCATCCTCGTCTTCCTCTTCTGGGATGTCGTCTCGCACGGGGTCGAGCCGGTCGAGTCGCACCTCGAGTCGCACGCGTGGGCCGCCTTCGCCGGCTACGCCGCGCTGCTCGGCATCGGCTTCGCGCTCGGGCTGATGGCGCTCGTGTACTACGACGACTACCTCCGGAGGCGCCGCGCGACGAGGCTTGTCGGCCCGGGTGCCGCTGCGGTGGACGAGTTCGAGCCCCGCGGGTTCGTCGACTCGCTCAGCCCGGGGCGGCGGCTCGCGCTCCTGATCGCAATCGGGATCGGCCTGCACAACTTCGGCGAGGGGCTCGCGATCGGCCAGTCGGCGGCCGCGGGCGAGCTCAGCCTCGCCCTCGTCCTGATCATCGGCTTCGGCCTGCACAACACGACCGAGGGCTTCGGCATCGTCGGGCCGATGGCCGGCGAGGCCGAGCGGCCGAGCTGGACGTTCCTCGGGCTGCTGGGGCTGATCGGCGGCGGCCCGACCTTCGTCGGCACCCTCATCGGCCAGGCCTGGGTGAGCCCGGCCGTCGCGACCGTGTTCTTCGCCGTGGCCGCCGGGTCGATCCTCTACGTGGTCATCCAGCTCTTCGAGGTGTGCCGCCGCTACGCGGTGCCGGTCGTCGTCGGCTGGTCGCTCCTGCTGGGACTCCTGCTCGGCTTCGGGACGGACTGGATCCTCGTCGCGGCCGGGGCCTGAATCAGGCGGCTAGCCTGAGGCGCCCTGAGCGCCTTCTTCCACGCGGTCGACGTCTTCTTCAACCACCTCGCGCAGGTGCGGTGGCTGCCGCTCGCGCTCGCCCTTGCCTGCCAGGTCGTGAAGCTGTTCTTCCGCTCGGTCGCCTGGCAGAACATCCTTCGCGCGTCGTATCCCGGGACCCGGCTTCGCCTGCGCAGCGTCTTCGGCGCGTACGTCGCGGGGGTCGGCGTGAACGCCGTCCTGCCCGCGCGGGGCGGCGATCTCGTGAAGCTCTACCTCATCCGCCATCGCGCGCCGGAGACGCGGTATCCGACCCTCGCGGCGACGCTCGTCGTCGAGACGATGCTCGACTTCGTCGTCGCGACCGGCCTGATCGTCTGGGCGCTTTCGATCGGGGTCCTGCCGACCCACCAGGTCTACTCGCGCCTCCCGTCCGTGGACTGGCGGTTCTTTCTTCGTCACGAGCGCGCGACGGCGATCGGGCTGGGCGTCCTCCTCCTCGCGGCGCTCGTCGGCGTGGTCGTCGCCCAGCACCGGGTGGAGCGTTTCTGGGCGCGCGTGCGGCTCGGCTTCGCGGTCCTCGGCGACCGCCGCCGGCTCGTCCGCGGCGTGCTTCTGCCGCAGGCGGTCTCGTGGGTGTTCCGGATCGCGACGTTGTACTTCTTCCTCGAGGCGTTCCGGGTCGACGCGACCCTGCACAACGCGCTCCTCGCGCAGGTCGTCGACTCGCTCGCAACGCTCTTCCCGGCCACGCCCGGCGGCGCCGGAACCAAGCAGGGGCTGATCGTCTACCTGTTCCGCGGCTCCGCGATCTCCAGGTCGCTCCTGCTCGCGTTCAGCGTCGGCATGAACATCGCCTTGACGATCGCGAACCTCGTGCTCGGCATGATCGCGATCGCGGTGATGGCGCGCACGCTCTCGTTCAAGCGCCTGCGCGCCGCGTCGAGGGAGGACCAGTCCGAGGAGTCACCGGCCTGATGGGGTACGCGACGGTCTACCCGCTCGTCACCGCGCGCGCCGTCGCGCGCGAGTTCACGTACGAGGTGCCGGGCGACGTCGAGGTGGGGGCGATCGTCCGCATCCCGTTCGGGCGCTCGCGCGCCCGCGGCATCGTCACCGCGCTCGTCTCGGCTCCGCCCGCCGGCGTCGAGGCCCGGCCTGTCGAGGAGGTCATCGGCTCCGTGCCGCAGCCGCTCGTCGAGCTTGCGCTGTGGCTCGCCGACTACTACGGCTCGACGCCCGCACGGGCGCTCGCCCTCGTGGCGCCCGAACGGCCGCGCCGGCGGAAGGAGCAGGCGCCGCCCGCCGACCGCCAGTCGCTGTCCGGCGAGGCACCGCCGGCCGAGCTCTCGCCGTCGCAGGTCGCCGCGGTGGCGCGGATCGTCGACGGCGGCCCGGGCAACCTGCTGCTCTACGGCCCCACCGGCTCGGGCAAGACGGAGGTGTATCTCCAGGCGGCAGCGGCGATGCTGGAACGCGGGCTGGGCGTGATCGTGCTGGTGCCGGAGATCGCGCTCGCGCCGCAGACGGTCGGGCGGTTCCGGGCCAGGTTCGGCGAGCAGATCGCGATCCTGCACTCCGGGCTGACGGATGCGGAGCGCCGCGACGAGCGCGAACGGATCGAGCGCGGCGAGGCGCGCGTCGTCGTCGGCGCCCGCTCCGCCGTGTTCGCGCCGCTGCGCGGTCTCGGCCTCGTCGTCGTCGACGAGGAGCACGACCCGTCCTACAAGCAGGACTCCGACCCGCGCTATGACGCGCGCACGGTCGCGGCGAAGCGGGCCGCGCTCGAGGGGGCGGTCGCGGTGTTCGGCTCGGCGACTCCGCGGCCGGAGAGCTGGGTCGCCCTCGAGCGGCTGCCGCTCGGGAAGCGGATCGGCGCCGATCTGCCGCCGGTTCGGATCGTCGACCTGCGGCGCGAGGCGGGCTATCCGCTTTCGGCGCCGCTCCTCTCCGAGCTGCGCCGGGTGGTGGAGCATCGCGGCCGCGCGATCCTCCTGCTCAACCGCCGGGGGATAGCGCCCGCGCTCCACTGCCGGGCGTGCGGGTCGACGATCCGCTGTCCGAACTGCGACGTCGCGCTCGTGCTGCACGACGACAGCTCGCTTCGCTGCCACCACTGCGGCTACACCGCCGCCGCTCCGGCCGCCTGCCCCGCCTGTGGCTCGCCCGACCTCGCCAGGCTGGGCGCCGGCACCCAGAAGCTCGAGCGCGAGCTCGCGCGCGAGCTGCCGGAGCTCGAGCTCGTGCGGCTCGACGCCGACGTCGTCGCGAAGCCAGAGGAGCTCGCCGCTCGGCTACGCCGGTTCTCGGAGGCGAGCCCGGCCGTCCTGCTCGGCACGCAGATGGTCGCGAAGGGGCATCACTTCACGGGAGTCGAGCTCGCCGCCGTCATCGACGCCGACACCGGTCTCGGCATGCCCGACTTCCGCGCCGAGGAGCGCACGTTCCAGCTCGTCACGCAACTCGCCGGCCGCAGCGGCCGGGACGCCCCGGGCCGCGTGCTCGTGCAGACCTTTCAGCCCGACGCGCGCCCGATCGTCCACGCGGCGCGCCACGACGTCGAGCGCTTCCTCGCCGAGGAGCTCGACCGCCGCCGCGAGCTCCACTACCCGCCGTTCGGGCATCTCGTGCGCATCCTCGTGACGGGCCCGTCGCCCGAACCGGTGCAGCGCGTGCTCGAAGAGCTGAAGGCCGGCCTCGGCGAGGCGGAGCTCCTCGGCCCGGCGCCACTCCTTCGTCTGCGCGGGCGCCATCGGGGGCAGCTCGTCGCCAAGACGGATCACCCGCGCCGGCTCGCGAGCAGGGCGGCCCGCCTTCTTGCCGCGGCCGCACCGAACATGCGGCGCGCCCGGTTGACCGCGGTCGTCGACGTCGATCCTCAATCGCTCTAGATGTAGAGGGTGGCACCATGGCTCGTGTGAAGCGGCGGCCGGAAGAGGTCATCGGCGAATGGGGCATCCGCGACGTGACGCCGCCCTCGCAGGCCGAGCGCGCTCGGCTCGCCGACGAGAGCGAGACCAATCCCCTCGCCGGCAGGAAGCTGCCGCGCCGGATCCGGCGCTTCCGCCCCGACCCCGACCGCTACCTCGCTTCGCTCGGCGGCCCGCTTCCGTACATGCTGCGGCTGCGCCAGATCGACGACGCGATCGAGGAGCACGCACGCCGCCTTGCGGAGGCCTACGAGGCGCACGGCGGCGATCCCGCTGCGTGGCGTGCGGTGGCGGCGGCCTGGGACTTCGGCGAGGTCAACGACCTGATCGAGCGCCACAACCGCTGGTACCCGGTCGAGGCGCGGCTTGCGATGGATCCGCGCACGCGCGACTACGTCAAGGTCGGCGGCCGCTCCTACCGTCGCGACCCGCTGGACGCCGCCTGGATCCTGGCGCGCTTCCCGGCCGCCTGACCCGTCTACACTGGCGCCTCCGTGAGCGACGCGCAGCACGAACACGAACACGAGCACGACCACGAGCACGACCACGACCCGACCGATGAGGCTGAGGCCGAGGTCGAGGCGCGCCGGCAGTTCGCGCTTGCCCAGATCCGCCAGTACGGGGACCCGGCCCTGCGCCTGACGGCGAACGAGGTCGTCGACTTCGACGACGACCTGGGGCGCCTCGTCGAGCGCATGACGACCCTGATGCACGAGGCGCAGGGGGTCGGGCTCGCCGCCACCCAGGTCGGCGTGCTGCGCCGGCTCTTCGTCTTCCAGCCCGGCGAGGACGGCCCGCGCGCCCTCGTCAACCCGGTGATCGTCGAGCGCGCCGACGAGACCTCCGTAGACGGCGAGGGCTGTCTCTCGCTCCAGGGCGTGCGCGTTCCCGTGGAGCGCTCCGTGCGGGTCGTGATCGAGGCCAAGGACGAGAAGGGAAAGGACGTCCGGCTCGAGCTCGACGAGTACGCGAGCCGGGTCGCTCAGCATGAGCTCGACCATCTGGACGGCGTGCTGATCATCGACCGCACCGACGACGAGCACCGCAAAGAGGCGCTCGGGATCCTGCGGCCGCGCGTCGTCCTGGGTTAGCACCGATGCGGCTCGGCGTCGCCGCCACGGCGCCGCTCGGAGCGGACGTGCTCGAGCGGCTCTCGAGACGACACGAGATCGCGTTCCTGCTCACACGCCCCGACGCCCCGCGAGGCCGCGGCCGCAGGCTCGCGCCGCCGCCTGCGAAGGAGGTCGCGGAGCGGCTCGGCGTCCCGGTGCACCAGCCCGACCGTCCCGAGCTCCCGGTCGCCGTCGACCGCGTCGTCGTGTGCGCATACGGGCTCTACATCCCGCCGCGGCTCCTCGAGCAGAGCGTCTGGCTGAACGTCCATCCGTCGCTGCTGCCGCGCTGGCGCGGCGCGGCTCCCGTCGAGCGCGCGATCCTCGCCGGCGACGACGAGACCGGTGTGACGATCCACGAGACGGTCGCGGAGCTCGACGCCGGGCCGGTCGCCGCGCAGGAGGCCTTCGCGATCGGCGATCTCGACGCCGGCGGTGTCTTCGAGCGGGCAGGAGCGCTTGCGGCGGAGCTGCTCGAGCGCGTGCTCGTCGAGCCGCACTTCGAGCCGCAGCACGAGGACGGCGCCACCTACGCCGAGAAGATCACCGCCGACGACCGGCGGCTCGATCTCGACGACCCACTCGACGCCTGGCGGCGGGTCCGCGCGCTCTCACCGCACATCGGCGCGTACACCGAGCTGTACGGGCGCCGGGTCGTCGTCTGGCGGGCGCGGCTCGACGACGGCTCGTTCGTCCCCGAGGTCGTCCAGCCCGAGGGGCGGGGGCGCATGGGCTACGACGAGTTCCTGCGCGGCGTTCGGTGATCGCGCCGGCCCGCTCCGCCGCGTACGAGGTCGTCCGGCGCGTCTTCGTCGACGACGCCTACGCCGACCGGGCGCTCGAGTCGGCCGTCGCCGGGCTCGACGCGCGCGACCGTGCGCTCGCGCAGCGGCTCGCGTACGGGACGGTCCAGCGCGTCCGCGTGCTCGACCACGGCATCGACGTGCTCGGCAAGCGCCCCACGCGCAAGCTCGACGCGCCCGTCCTGGCCTCGCTGCGGCTCGGCGCGTACCAGCTCGCCTTCACCGACCAGGCCGAGCATGCCGTCGTCGACGACGCCGTCGAGCTCGTCCGCGCGGCGAAGCTCGAGCGGGCGGTGCCGTTCACGAACGCCGTCATGCGGCGGCTCGCGCACGGGCTCCGGGGCCTCGTCGCGTCGCTGCCCGACGGGCCGTTGAAGCTCTCGTATCCCGACTGGATATCAGCCGTATGGCAGCGGGATCTCGGCGACGAAGCTGCGCTGTCGCTGATGCGCGCCCAGAACGAGCCGCCGGCGCTCGAGGTACGGGCGGCCGAGCCGGTCGGCGAGCCGACTGATATCCCCGGCGCATATCGCGTCGACACCGTTGATATCCGCGTCATGCGCCCGATGAGCCGTGCCTCGCAGCTCGCCGCGCTCGTCGTCGGCTCGCGCGACGGCGAGCGGATCCTCGACAGCTGCGCGGCACCCGGTGGGAAGACGGCGATGCTGCACGGCGAGGTGACCGCGGTCGAGATCCATCCCGGCCGGGCCGCCGCGCTCGCGAAAGAGGCCGGCCCGAACGTCCGCGTCGTGAACGTCGACGCGCGCGAGCTCGACGAGCGCGGCTTCGACCGGGCGCTCGTCGACGCGCCCTGCTCGGGGCTCGGTGTCCTCGCGCGGCGGCCCGACCTCCGCTGGCGCGCCCAGCCGCTCCCCGGGCTTCAGCTCGAGCTCTTGCAGGCCGCCGCGGAACGAACGAAGCCGGGCGGCGTCGTCGTCTACGCGGTCTGCACGCTGAACGCCGACGAGAACGAGGCGGTGGTCGACGCCTCGGGGCTCGAGCCCGAGCCGCTCGGCGAGGAGTGGCCGCAGTACGCGCACCCGACGCGGCCGGAGTTCCTGCTGACGCGGCCCGACCGCGACCGCACGAGCGGCTTCTTCATCGCCCGCCTGCGGGCCTGAGCGTCCGCGTACGATCGACGGCATGGGCTGGCAGGACTGGATTCGCGGCGTCGAGGTCGAGCCGTCGCTCTACGGCGCCGACTTCGCGCGGCTCGGCGAGCAGGTCGACGAGCTGCTCGCCGCGGGCTGTCGCATCTTCCACTTCGACGTCGGCGACGGCCATTTCGTCGAGCCGATCACGATGGGGCCGATCGTCCTGCAGTCGATCTCCGAGCGCATCCACGCCGCCGGCGGCAGGATCGACGTGCACCTGATGGTCGAGCACCCGGCGAAGTACTTCGAGCCGGTCGCGAAGGCCGGCGGCGACAGCGCCACGTTCCACTTCGAGGCCGTCGACGACGTGCCCGGGACGGTCGCCGCTGCGCGGGCTGCCGGGCTCGGCGCCGGTGTCGCCTTCAACCCGGAGAGCGAGCCCGAGCAGGTCGCGGCGGTCGCCGGCGACGCCGATCTCGTCCTCTGCATGTCGATCCATCCCGGCTACTCGGGGCAGCCGTTCCGCGAGGAGACCTACGAGCGCGTGCGGCGACTGCGGGCGCTGCTCCCGGCCGACCGGGCGATCCAGGTCGACGGCGGCGTCGGCGCGGCCAACATCGTCCAGCTGCACCAGTGCGGGGCATCGCTCTTCGTCGCCGCCTCCTCGATCTTCGGCGACGACGACCCGGCCGCCGCCTACCGGCGGCTCGCCGGCGCGCTCGCGTGACGCTCGCGCGCGCGATCGAGCTCGCGGGCGCGGCGCAGGGCCGCGCGTACCCGAAGCCGACCGTCGGCGCCGTGCTCGTGCACGACGGCGAGGTCGTCGCCGAAGGCGTGACGGAGGAGGGGGGACGCCACGCCGAGCGCGTGGCGATCGACGCGGCGGGCGACGCGGGCGAAGGGCGCGACGCTGTACGTCACGCTCGAACCGTGCGCGCATCACGGGACGACGCCGCCCTGCACCGACGCGATCCTCGCCGCGGGCATCGAGCGGGTCGTCTACGGCGCAACCGATCCGAACCCGGAGGCGGCCGGCGGCGCCGAGCTGCTGCAGGCGCGCGGCGTCGACGTCGAATACGTCGACTCGTTCGAATCGCGCCGCCTCGACGAGGCGTGGCGCACGTGGGTCGTGCGCGGCCGGCCGTTCGTGATCTACAAGGCCGCGGTCACGCTCGACGGGCGCACGAGCGTCCCCGGCGAGCGGTGGGTGTCGGGCGAGGCGAGTCGGCGACTCGTCCACGAGCTGCGCGCGCAGGTCGACGCCGTCGCCGTCGGGGGAGGCACTGCCCGTGCCGACCGGCCGCGCCTCGACGCCCGCGACGTCGAGACGCCGAAGGGGCAGCCGCGCCGCCTCGTCTTCTCGCGCGGGCCGCTGCCGGACGGGCTCGACCTGGAGCTCCGCAGCGGGCCGCTCGCCGACGAGCTCCAGGCGCTCGCCCGCGAGGGCGTGCAGTCGCTGCTGCTCGAGGGCGGGCCGACGCTCGCGTCGGCGTTCCTCGAGGCCGACCTGGTCGACAAGCTGCTGCTCTTCGTCGCCCCGACGCTCGCGGGGTCGGGGCCCGGAGCGCTGGCTGCGCTACCCTCCGCTCCGCGCGCCCTCTCGCGACTCCGCGCCCGCGAGGTTGGAGAGGATGTGCTCCTCGAGGCCTATGTCCACGCACCCTGACTCCCGCCGTGCCGACGATGAGCTCGTCACGCACCTGTCGCACTGGTTGACCCGCCAGCTCGGCAACGACGAGCTGCTGCGCAAGGTGCAGGAGATCGACACGCAGGACCTGCCGCCGGGCGGCCGTGCGGCGATCGACGAGCTGCGGACACAGCTCGCGCAGGCGGTCCCGGGCGAGCGCAGCCACCTCGAGGTGCTCGTCCGCGAGACGGTCGAGACGCTCGTCTACGGAGACTGACGCGGTGTTCACCGGCCTCGTCCGCGAGATCGGCACCGTCCGCTCGATGAACGGCGGGCACCTCGTCGTGGAGACGCAGCTCGAGGCCGAGCTCGGCGACTCGATCGCGATCGACGGCGTCTGCCTGACCGTCGTCGCCACAGACGGCGGGACGCTCGCCTTCGACGCGGTGCCCGAGACGCTCGCCCGCACCTCGCTCGGCGCGCTCGAGGCAGGAGGGCGCGTCAACCTCGAGCCGGCGCTGCGGGCCGGGGACGCGCTCGGCGGCCACATCGTGCAGGGGCACGTCGACGGCGTCGCCTCGGTCGCCGCCGTCGAGCCGGAGGGCGACGGCCGCCGCCTGCGCTTCGCCGCCGGCCCCGAGCTCCTCCGCTACGTCGTCGAGAAGGGCTCCGTCGCCGTGCAGGGGACGAGCCTCACCGTCGCCGCCGTCGACGACGACGGCTTCGAGGTGGCACTGATCCCGCACACGCTCGAGGCGACCACGCTCGGCGCGCTCGAGCCCGGCGCGCCGGTCAACGTCGAGGTCGACGTGCTCGCGAAGTACGTCGAGAAGCTCGTCGCGCGCTGAGCTCTTACGACGTCCGCGTCCAGAACGTCAGCCAGTTGCCATCGCCGTCGGCGACGGTGAACTCCGCCTGGCCCCACGGCCGGTCGGCGAGTGGGTCGACGATCTCGACGCCGGCATCCTGCAGTTCCCCGTAGTAGCGCGCCAGCGCGGGCTCCTCGAGGTACAGCGCGTGCGGTGACGGGGAGCCGAGCCGCGCGCCGATTGCCTCGTTGTACGCGGGCGAATAGAAGTCGCCGGCCGCTTCGAGCATCACGCGCTCGTTGCCGCGCGCGACTGCGACGTTGCCCTCGTCCGGCGTCCCCCGTAAGACGTCGAATCCAAGCTTGCCGGTGTAGAAGACGACGGCTGCCTGCAGGTCGGCGGTGCGGATCGACGGGATCATCGGGACATCCTCTCGGGAACGCTAGCCTGCCCAGTGTGAGCGTGACTACACCCTTCGCGACCGTCGAGGAGGCGATCGAGGACATCCGCGAGGGGCGGATGGTCGTCGTCGTCGACGACCCCGACCGCGAGAACGAAGGCGACCTGACGATCGCCGCGCAGTTTGCGACACCGGACGCGATCAACTTCATGGCGACGCACGCACGCGGCCTGATCTGCCTCTGCCTCACCGACGAGCGGGCCGACGAGCTCGGGCTGCGCCCGATGACCGACCACAACGAGGCGCCGCTCGGCACCGCGTTCACCGTCTCCGTCGAGGCGCGCGAGGGCGTGACGACGGGCATCTCGGCCGCCGACCGCAGCCGCACGATCCAGGTGGCGATCCACCCGGCGTCGACGCCGCGCGACCTCGTGCAGCCGGGCCACGTGTTCCCGCTGCGCGCGAAGCCGGGCGGGGTGCTCGAGCGGATCGGCCAGACGGAGGCCGCGGTCGACCTGGCGCGCCTGGCCGGGCTGAACCCGTCGGGCGTCGTCTGCGAGATCATGAACGACGACGGCACGATGGCCCGCGTGCCCGATCTCGTGCCGTACTGCGAGCGGCACGGCCTGAAGATGATCACGGTCGCCGACCTCGTCGAATACCGGCGGCGGCACGAGAAGCTGGTCGAGCGCGGCGCCTCGGTGCGGCTGCCGACCGAGTTCGGCGACTTCACCGCCGTGGCGTTCCGCGAGAAGCTGACGGGGAAGACGCACGTCGCGCTCGTCAAGGGAGACGTCGACGGGGTCGAGGACGTGCTCGTCCGCGTCCACTCCGAGTGCCTGACCGGCGACGTCTTCCACTCGCTGCGCTGCGACTGCGGCGAGCAGCTCGAGCAGGCGCTCGCCCAGATCGAGACCGAAGGCCGGGGCGTGCTCCTCTACATGGCCCAGGAGGGCCGGGGCATCGGCCTGCTCAACAAGCTGCGCGCGTACGAGCTGCAGGAGCAGGGCCTTGACACGGTCGAGGCGAACCTCGAGCTCGGCTTCCCCGCCGACGCGCGCGACTACGGCATCGGCAACCAGATCCTCGCCGACCTCGGCCTGACGACGATCCGCATCCTCACGAACAACCCGAAGAAGCTGGTCGGCATCGACGGTTTCGGCCTCACCGTGGTCGAGCAGGTGCCGATCGAGGTGCCCCCGCATCCGGAGAACAGCCGGTATCTGGCCACCAAGCGGGATAAGCTCGGGCACCGGCTGCACCACCAGGACCTGAAGAACCTCGACTACGACCCGGAGGCCGAGTGAACTCGTTCGACGATCAGCCCGCCGCAGCGCCCCTCGACGACACCGACCCCTCGGGCGAGGCCGTCGGCGACCCCTTCGAGAGCTGGCCGTCGGCCGAGTCGGCCGAGGTGATCGAGGAGGCGCCGCCCGACGGGGCGAGCGTCGAGCACGTCCGCGGCGAGATCGACGTGCCCGACGGCTACGCCTCGCTCGAGGGCACGCCGCTCGGCAGCCGCCGGTCGGTCGCGGTCGTCGTCTCCCGGTTCAACGGCGGCGTCACGAACCGCATGCTCGCCTCGGCGCTCGACGCGCTCAGCTCGGCGGGCGTCTCGCAGGACGCGATCACCGTTGTTCCCGTGCCGGGCGCGTTCGAGCTGCCGCTTGCCGCGATGGCGCTCGCGAAGACGCGCCGGTACGCCTGCATCGTCGCGCTCGGTGCCATCGTGCGCGGCGAGACACCGCACTTCGACTACGTCGCCTCCGAGTGCGCCTCCGGGCTGCAGCTCGCCGGCATCGAGACGGGGGTGCCGGTCGCGTTCGGCGTGCTGACGGTCGAGAACGTCGACCAGGCGGAGGCTCGCATCGACAAGGCGGCCGAGGCGGCCCGCGGCGCACTCGAGATGGCCGACCTGTTCGCCCGCCTGCGCGCGACCGCCAAAGCGTAGGCAGTCGCTACAATCCGCCGGCCATGAGCAAGATCTGCGCCATCTGCGGGAAGAAGCCCGCCTTCGGTCACCACCGCTCCCACTCGATGGTGGCGACGAAGCGCCGCTTCGACCCGAACCTCCAGCGGGTGCGGATCCTCCTTGGCGGCTCGCCGAAGCGCGCGTATGTCTGCACGCGCTGCCTGAAGGGCGGCAAGGTCACAAAGGCAGTCTAGGTAGGGCTCGCCGCGCGGCCGCTGCGGCGTAACCGCGACTTCGTCCTGCTTCAGGCGGGGCAGCTGCTCTCGACCTTCGGGTCGAGCATGTCGGCAATCGCCTATCCGCTGCTCGCCCTCGCGCTCACCGGCTCGGCTGCGAAGACGGGCTACGTCGGTGCGATCCAGTTCGCGCCGCTCGTGCTCCTGAGCCCGGCGGCCGGCGTCGCGGCCGACCGCTTCGACCGGCGCCGGCTGATGATCGCCTCCGACGCGGTCGGCGCGACGGCTGTCGCCGCGCTCGCCGCCGCCGTGCTCTCCGACCACGCCGGCTTCTGGCTGATCCTGCTCGTCGCTTTCGTCGACTCGAGCTCTGCCGTCGTGTTCCGTGCCGGCAATAGCGGCGCGTTCAAGGCTGTCGTCCCGCAGGCACAGCTGGCCGACGCGGCGAGCGTCTCGATGGCGCGCATGTCGATCGTCCGCCTGTCCGGCCCGCCGGTGGGCGGCGCCCTCTTCGGGCTCTCGCGGGGGCTGCCGTTCCTCGCCGACGCCGCCTCCTACGTGTTCTCGACGATCTCGCTCCTGCTGATGCGCACCCGCTTCCAGGAGGAGCGCACGCCCGGGGCCCGGACGCGCTTCCGCGAGGGGCTCGTCTACTTCTGGGGCATCCCGTTCCTGCGCACGACGATCGGGATGATCGCGGCCAGCAACTTCGTCGCTGCGGGCGTGCCGGTCGTCCTGATCGTCCTCGCGCACCGGGACGGGCTGTCGAGCTCCGCGATCGGCGGCCTCGTGGCCATCATGGGAGTTGCGCTCGTAGCCGGCTCCGTTCTCTCGCCGCTCCTCCGGCGTCTCTTCCCGATGCGGGCGATCCTGCTCTCCGAGTTCTGGGCTGCGCTCGTGTACACCGCCTTCCTCGTGCGCCCGAGCGTCTATGTGCTCGCGGTCGCCGCCGCGCTGCACGCGTTCTGGTTCCCGAACACCGACTCGGCGATGACCGCCTACTCGTACGTGCTCATCCCCGACCGTCTCCTCGGCCGGGCGATGGCGGCGTCGAATGCGCTGCGCGCCAGCTCGGCGCCGCTCGGGCCGCTCGCGGCCGGCCTCCTGCTCGCCCACACCTCGCCGCGGACGACGGTGCTCGTGCTCGCAGCCCCTGTCGTCGCCGCCGCGGTGCTCGGGACGCTCAGCGCGTCGATCCGCAACCTGCCGAGCCTCGAAGGCCCTGCAACCGTGGCGTAAGCTCCCGCCGTGTCCGAGGATCTGACGCTCGAGCTGGAGCTCGGCCGACTCACGGTCGCGCGCGAGGCGGTCGCCGAGATCGTCGCCGAGACGGCGCTCGGCTGTTACGGCGTCGTCGGGCTGACGGCCGGGTCGCGGGTCAAGCGCGTTCTTCGCCGCGAGGGGATCAGCGTCGACGGCGAGGCCGACGGGCTGCGCATCGAGCTCCACGTCGTCGTCGAGCACGGGCTCAACCTGGCGGAGGTCGCCTCGACGGTGCGCTCCCAGGTCGCCTACGAGGTCGAGCGGCTGGCCGGCTTCCCGGTCGCCGCGGTCGAGGTCGTGATCCAGCGGGTCCGCGAGAGCTGATGGCTGCGCTGCGCGATCGGGTGCGGGAGCTCGTGCAAGGGTGCGCGCGCCTCGATCGAGGCGAACCGGGCGCACATCGACGACCTCAACGTCTACCCGGTGCCCGACGGCGACACGGGCACGAACCTCACGCTCACCGTCCGCGCCGTCGACGAGGCGCTCGAGCGCGACGGGCCCGACGACCGCGCGGGCCTCGCCCACGAGGTCGCGCGCGCGGCGCTGATGGGGGCCCGTGGCAACTCGGGCGTGATCCTGTCGCAGATCGTGCGCGGCGCCGCGGAGGAGCTCGCCGAGACCGACGACCTGGCGCGCGTCCTTCGCGCCTCCAGCGACGCTGCCTACCGTGCGGTCAAGAAGCCGGTCGAGGGGACGATGCTGACCGTGATCCGTGCGCTCGCCGACGCAGCCGAGCACGGTGCCGACCTGGCGGGGATCGTCGCGCGCGGCGACGACACGGTGCTCCAGACGAGGGAGATGCTGCCGGTGCTGCGCGAGGCGGGTGTCGTCGACGCCGGCGGGGCCGGCCTGATGGAGATCGTCCGCGGCGTCGTCGCCGCCGTGACCGGCGAGGAGCTGCCCGAGCCGCCCGAGCATGGCGAGGTGATCGGCGTTGCGGCGATTCACCAGGAGCTCTCGCGATTCCGCTACTGCACCGTGTTCGTCGTCGAGGGAGACGCGCTCGACAGCGACGAGCTCGAGCGCGAGCTCGCCGAGCTCGGCGACTCGCTGCTCGTCGTCGGCGACCGCTCGGCGTTGAAGGTGCACGTCCACACCGACGATCCCGGGCGGGCGTTGTCGCTCGGCGTCGCCCGCGGGACGATCGAGGGCGTCGAGATCGCGAACATGCACGAGCAGACGCGCGAGCGCGAGGACCGCCTGCTGCATCCGGTGCCGGACGTGACCCACCGCACCGCCCTCGTCGCCGTGTCGTCCGGCGACGGCAACCGCGCCCTCTTCGAGAGCCTCGGGGCGCTCGTCGTCGACGGCAACGCGACGATGAACCCCTCGACGGCCGAGCTGCTCCGCGGCGATCGAGGCCGCGCCTTCGGATGCGGTCGTGATCCTCCCGAACAACGGCAACGTGATCATGACCGCGGAGCAGGCGGCGCAGAACGCGCCCAAGGACGTCCGCGTCCTGCCCACGCGCTCACTCCAGGCCGGCCTGGCGGCGGCGGTCGCGTTCGACGCGTCGCACGCCGCCGACGAGAACGTGGACGAGATGAACGAGGTGCTCGACACGGTTGCGACCGGCGCGGTCACGGTCGCGAGCCGCGACGTCCAGCTGAACGGCGTCGCCGTGCGCAGCGGCAGCTGGCTGGGCCTGCAGGACGGCGAGCCGGTCGCCGGCGGAGACGCGTTCGACGAGGTGGCGAAGGACGTGCTCGAGCGGCTGCTCGCCGAGCCGCGCGGGCTGATCACGCTGCTGACCGGGGCCGAGCCGCCTGATCTCGACGGCCTTCTCACCTACCTCCGGGAGCGTCACCCGGAGCTCGAGCTCGAGGTGCACCAGGGCGGGCAGCCGCATTACCCGCTGCTCGTGGCGGCCGAATGACCCCGGTCCGCGTCGTCCTCGTCGAGGACAACGAGATCTTCCGCGAGACGCTGTCGATGCTGTTCGGGCTGCGCGACGAGATCGAGGTCGTCGCCGCCGTCGCGAGCGGAGACGAGGCCCCCGGCGTCTGCGCGGCGCTGCTGCCGGACGTCGTGCTGATGGACTACCGGATGCCCGGCCTGAACGGCGCCGACGCGACCCGCGCCGTCCTCGCCGCCTGCCCCACCGCGCGCGTGGTGCTGCTTTCCGCGTCCGTCACCGGCGAGGAGCGGGACGAGGTGCTCGCCGCCGGCGCCGTCGCCTGCATCACGAAGGACGAGGACTTCGATCACCTCGTGGGCGCCGTGTGCGAGGCTGCCAGGGCATGAGGCTCACCTCCGAGAACACGGCGGTCGTGCTCGACTCGGCCTCGGACTTCCCCGAGGCGGCGCAGCTCTATCCGAACTTCCGGGTCGTGCCGCTGTACGTCCGCTTCGGCGACGAGTCGTTCAAGGACTACGTCGAGCTCGGCCCCGACCGCTTCTACGAGCGGCTGGGGACGACGACGGTGCAGCCGACGACGTCGCAGCCGACGCCGGGCGACTTCCTCGCCGTGTACGAGGAGGTGAGCGCGAGCTACGAGCGCGTGCTGTCGCTGCAGCTCTCGTCGACGCTGTCCGGGACGTACGCGAGTGCGCAGACCGCCGCCGAGATGCTCGGCGGCGACCGGGTGCGCGTGATCGACACGCGCACCGTCTCCGCGGCGATCGCGATGCTCGCGCTCGGCGTCCGCCGCCGGCTCGAGTCCGGGACGACCGACGAGGAGATCGACGCGTTCGTCGCGCGCTTCCAGCGCGAGCACCGCCTGCTCTTCACCGTCTCGACGCTCGAGTACCTGCAGCGCGGCGGGCGCATCGGCCGGGCCGCCGCGCTCGCCGGGAACCTGCTCAACGTCAAGCCGATCCTCACGATCCGCGACGGCGAGGTCGTGCCGCTGAAGAAGGTCCGCGGCAATGCAGAAGGCGTTCGCCGAGTTCCGGGAGCTGTTCGAGGAGACGTCGACCGACGGCGAGGCGCTGAAGATCGGGATCGCGCACGCGGCGGCGCCCGATCGGCTCGCGGCGCTGCGCGAGCTCGTCGAGCACGTCCGCCCGCACGCCGACATCGAGATCGCGACCCAGCTCGGCGCCGTGATCGGCACCCACGCCGGTCCCGGCACGGTCGGGTTCTTCTGGTTCGAGGACGCTGACGTCCGGACCGGGTCCTAAGCTCATCCAACGGTGGCGACGATGACCCGAATCCACGCGGGTTTCGGTGGTGTGGTCCAGGACGACTGGCCGCGTCCGCGCGGCTGGGCGTCGGCCGAGCGGCTCGAGACGCTCGACGTCTCGACGCTGCCGGGCGTCGGCGCGACGATGGCGAAGCGGCTGCGGGCGTTCGGCATCGTCACGGTCCACGATCTGCTGCTGCACGCGCCGCGGCGGTACGAGCGCGCCGTCGACGAGGTGCCGATCTCGAAGCTCGGTCTCGCCGAGGGCGAGGTGGCGATCGAGGGGCGCGTCGTCAGCGCGCGGACGCGCCCGCTGCGAGGCCGGCGCACGCTCGTCACCGCCGTCGTCCGGGACGAGAGCGGCGGCCAGGTGAGCGCGTCGTTCTTCAACCAGCCGTGGCTTGCGGAGCGGCTGCAGCCGGGAACCCAACTGCGGCTGCGCGGCAAGCTCGGCCGCTACGGGTTCGACGTGAAGAGCTACGACATCGGCGAGGCGCGGCGCACCGCCGACCACGCCCCGGTCTACCCGGCCGGCGAGCAGATCCCGTCGACGCGGCTGCGCGAGCTCGTCCGCACGGCGCTCACGCTGCACGGCCGCAGTCTTCCCGACCCGCTGCCGGCGGAGCTGGAGCTGCCGCTCCACCGCGACGCGCTCGCGGCGCTGCACTTCCCCGCCGACGAGGCCGAGGCCGACGAGGCGCGGCGGCGGCTTGCGCTCGACGAGCTCGTCGCGCTGCAGCTCGCGGTCGGCCGGCTGCGGACGACCGACGCCGTCGCCCCGTCGCTCGCCGAGGCCGGCGAGCTCGCCGCGCGCTACCGCGACGTGCTCCCGTTCGTCCTCACCGCGCATCAGGAGCGGGCGATCATGGAGATCGACCTCGATCTCGCCCAGACGACGCCGATGCAGCGCCTGCTGCAGGGCGACGTCGGCTCCGGGAAGACGGTGGTCGCCCTGTACGCGCTCCTGCGCGCCGTCGAGAACGGCCGGCAGGGCGCGCTGATGGCTCCGACCGAGACGCTCGCCGAGCAGCACTTCCTCACGGTCGAGCCGCTCTGCGCGCAGCTCGGCGTCCGCTGCGTGCTGCTCACCGGGTCGTCACGCTCGCAGAAGGTGCGCGACGAGCTGCGCACCGGCGTCGCGCAGATCGCCGTCGGTACCCACGCGCTGATCCAGCAGGACGTCGAGTTCGCCGACCTGGCGGTCGCAGTCGTCGACGAGCAGCATCGCTTCGGCGTCGAGCAGCGGCGCGCGCTCGCAGAGCAGCGCAGCCCGCACGTCCTGCACATGACGGCGACGCCGATCCCGCGCACGCTCGCGCTCACGATCTACGGCGACCTGTCGGTGAGCGAGATCGCGAAGCCGCCGGCGAACCGCAAGCCGATCGTCACCGCGCGGGTCGGCGCGGAGCGCACCGGCGAGGCGTACTCGCGGCTGCGCGTGCACCTCGACGCGGGCCGCCAGGCGTACGTCGTCTGCCCGCTGATCGAGCAGTCCGAGACACGACTCGCCCGTGCGGCGGAGGCGGAGGCGGAGCGGCTGCGGCGCGGCGAGCTGCGCGGCTACCGCGTCGGCCTGCTGCACGGCCGCCTGAAGACCGCCGACCGTCGCGAGGTGATGCGGCAGTTCGCGGCGCACGAGCTCGACGTGCTCGTCGCGACGACGGTGATCGAGGTCGGCGTCGACGTGCCGAACGCGACGATCATGATCGTGCAGGAGGCCGACCGCTTCGGGCTCGCGCAGCTGCACCAGCTGCGCGGCCGCGTCGGCCGGGGCAGCGAGCAGAGCTATTGCCTGCTCGTCTCGCGGCCGGCCGAGGAGCTGACGGAGACCGCCGAGCGGCGCCTGCAGGCGCTCGTCGACACGACCGACGGCTTCGAGCTCGCCGAGGTCGACCTCGACCTGCGCCGGGAGGGCCAGCTGCTCGGGACGCGCCAGTCCGGCTGGAGCGACCTGCGCTTCACGCGGCTGCGCCTCGATCGCGACCTGATCGAGCGGGCGCGCGGCCTCGCCGACGAGCTGCGCAACGAGGACGGCCCCTGGCAGGACGCCGCCGACCGGCTGCTCGCGGCGGGCGGGGATGCGGCCGCGTGAGCAGGAGTCGATCCTGGTTCGCTGCGCGAACCAGGATCGGACCGATGCGGATCATCGCGGGCTCGCACAGGGGCAGGCGCATCGCGGCGCCGAAGGGCTTGGCGACGCGGCCGACCTCCGACCGCGTGCGCGAGAGCGCGTTCAACCTGATCGGGCCGGTCGACGACGCCGACGTGATCGACCTCTACGCCGGCTCCGGCGCCCTCGGCCTCGAGGCGCTCTCGCGCGGGGCCGCCCGCGTCACCTTCGTCGAGTCCGACCGCGACGCGTGCCGGGTGATCAACGCGAACCTCGACTCGCTCGGCTTCCGCGGCACCGTCCTCTGCCAGGACGTCCCACGCGCGCTCGCCCAGGAGCGCGGCGACTACGACCTCGTCCTCTGCGACCCGCCCTACGACTACGACTTCGGGCGCGTCGCCCGACTGCTCGCGGAAGCTCGTCAGGCCGGACGGCGTGCTCGTGCTCGAGAGCACGAGCAGGGAGGACGCGCCCGAGCTGCCCGGGCTCGCGATCCGCACCTCGCGCCGCTACGGGTCGGCGCGGCTTACCCTGTACGAGCCGTGATCACCGCCATCTACCCCGGCACCTACGACCCCGTGACGAACGGGCACGTCGACGTGATCACCCGCGCGGCGCGCATCTTCGACCGGGTCGTCGTCGGCGTCGTCGGCAACCCGCAGCACAAGGAGCCGATGTTCTCCGTGGACGAACGGGTCGACTTCGTGCGGCAGGCACTCGACGGGGTCGTCGACAACGTCGAGGTCGACGTCTTCCGCGAGCTCGTCGTCGATTTCGCCCGCCGCTGGGATGCCAAGGTCATCGTCAAGGGCCTGCGGGTCGTCTCGGACTTCGAGTGGGAGTTCCAGATGAACCAGCTGAACCGCACGCTCGCGCCGGACATCGAGACGGTCTACGTGATGGCGAGCCCGGCGGTCAGTTTCGTGTCCTCGAGCGGGGTGAAGGAGATCGCGTCCTTCGGGGGCAACGTCGAGGAGCTCGTGCCGAAAGCCGTGGCCGCACGCCTCCGGGAGATGTTCCCGAACGGGCGGGGCGGCGCTCCCGTCAGGGAGCAGGAGTAGACTGGTCGCCGATATGGACGTTCTCGTACTGATCGACAAGCTCGACGACCTGGTGCACAACGCCAAGGCCGTCCCCCTCACCGACCAGGTTCGCATCGACCGTGAGGAGATCTACGACATCCTCGACCAGATGCGGGCGACGATCCCCGAGGAGATCAAGCAGGCCCGGTGGATCGTCAAGGAGCGCCAGGAGATGCTCGCCGAGGCAAAGCGCGAGCAGGACCGCGTGCTCCAGGAGGCACGCGAGCAGGCGGTGCGCGAGGCCTCGCAGACGGAGATCGTCAAGCTGGCCGAGCGGCAGGCACAGGAGATCATCGACGAGGCGCGCCGGCAGGCCCGCGAGATGCGTCTCGAGATGGAGGACTGGGCCGACGGCATGCTCGCCACGCTCGAGACGAACCTCGACAAGTTCCTCGTCGCCGTGCGGCGAGGGCGGGAGCGGCTGCAGGAGCGCTCGCAGGAGTCGGTCGTCGCGGGCATCGGCCCGGTCGACCTCTCCGACAACGGCTCCAGCTACTAGAGGCTTGATGCGGGTTAGGCATCGTTGTGGGGCCGTTTCAGGCCAAGCCAGGGCGGCTTGGCGTCTGCAGCCCAGGCCGGTGGGCCTGGGCAAAGGCGACAAGACGGCATGGCGCCGCGCCTGGGGCGGCACCACGAGCCACGGCTAATCCGCATCAAGCCTCTAGGCCCCGGCTCGGTTCCGACCGGCGCCCGTCCTACAGTCGGGCGCATGAAGATCGCGCTCACCGCACTCGTCACGGCGGCAGTCTGCTTCGCCTTCACGGCGGCGACCGGGCTCGCCTCCCACTCGTCCCAGAAGGCAACGGTCGTCGTGCGCATCGGCGACTACGTGAAGATCCCGGCGCTCGACCTCGCCTGCCTCTACCAGCCGAAGGACCCGGACAAGAAGGAGCAGGGGCCGATCATGTACTGCAACCGGCCGAGCGACACGAACCCGGACGACAAGGCGGCATCGCTCCTGATCAGCAAGTCCCATTTCAAGGTCTCCGCGACCGGCGCTTCGACCTGGACCGCGACCATCTGGCGCCACCCGTAGGGCAAACCGCGTTCGCTACGGTTGAGCGGATGACGAGCTTCAGCCTCCGCCGAGTGAAGCTCCGGCCGGGCGAGCAGCTTCGCGAGGCGGTCGACCTCGAGCTGCCGGTGCTCGCCTACGGCGGCGAGCGCTACCTCCCGGTGCCCGAGCAGGTGCCGGCCGTCCTCGAGCTGACCCGTGCGACCACCGGCACGGTCTTCAGGCTGATGTTCACCGCCCGCCTGCACGGGCCGTGCGTCCGCTGTCTCGGCGACGCCGTGCTCGAGGTGCCGATCGATGCGCGCGAGTACCAGGCGGCCTCGCCGGACGACGAGCAGCTGACGATGCCGTACCTCGTCGGCGACGGCATCGATCTCTCCCAGTGGGGCCGCGACGCCGTGGCGCTCGCGCTGCCCGACAAGATCCTCTGCAGCGCCGACTGCGCAGGGCTCTGCGGCGAGTGCGGCCGGAACCTCAATCTCGAGCCGCACACGCACGAGGTGGAGGAGCGGGACCCCCGCTGGGCCGCGCTCGAGCAGCTACGCGAACAGAGCTGAGCGCCGCTCCATCAGGACGACGTCGCTCCACTCGCCGCGCTTGCGCGCGAGCTTCTCGCGGACGCCGACGATCCGGAAGCCGCACCGCTCGTGGAGGGCGACGGACGCGGTGTTGGAGGCGAGGATGCTCGCCTGGATCGTCCAGATGCGCGCGCCGTCCGCCTCCCGGCACAGCTCGGCCAGGAGCGCCTGCCCGACGCCGCGGCCGCGGGCTTCCCGGGACGACGTAGATCGAGTCCTCGGCGACGCCGCGGTAGCACGACCGCGTCGAGTACGGGGCGAGGGCGGCCCAGCCGAGCACCGTGCCGTCGTCGTCGCGCGCCACGAGGCGCGGCCAGACGAGGTGGCCGTGATCCCACTCCTCCCAGGTCGGCACGAGCTCCTCGAAGGTGCCCACGTCGAGGCCTTCCTCGTAGATCGCGCGGACCGACTGCCAGTCGGTCGGGAGGAGCGCCTCGATCGTCACACGCTGATCGTACGGTCGACGGCGAGGCGTTCCAGGAACCGGCGGTCGTGGCTGACTACGACCAGGCAGCCGTCGTAGCGGGCGAGCGCCGTCTCGAGCTCCTCGATCGCCTCCAGGTCGAGATGGTTCGTCGGCTCGTCGAGGATGAGACAGTTGACGCCGCGCACCTGCAGGAGGGCCAGCGCGGCCCGGGTGCGCTCGCCGGGGGACAGGCCCTCGGCGAGGCGCTCGACGTCGTCGGCGCCGAGCGCGAACTTCGCGAGCACCGTCCGCGCCTCGACCGGCGGCAGCCCCGATGCGGCACAGAAGGCGGGCAGGAGCGGCCCGGCGAACGTGTCGCGGGCCTGGGTCAGCTCGCCGAGCACGGCGCCCGGGCCGACGCGGCGGCTGCCGGCGACGAGCGGCAGGTCGCCGGTCAGGGCGCGCACGAGCGTCGTCTTCCCGGCGCCGTTCCGGCCGACGATCGCGACGCGGTCGCCCGAGCGGAGCGCCAGGTCGATCGGCCCGAGCCGGAAGGAGCCGAGCTCGACGAGCGCGCCTGCGAGCTCGACGACGAGGCCGGCCGGAGGCGCGGCGGCGAGCTCGAGCTCGAGCCGCCACGGCGACCACGGCTTCTCGACCTCCTCGAGGTGCCGCAGATGGTGCTTTGCCTGCGCGACCTTTCCGCGGAGGGCGTTCGTCGCCCGCCGCCCGGTCTGCGACGTGCCGAGGATGCTCGCCTGCTGACGGCGGTCGGTGAGGAGACTCGTCAGCCGGCCGCGCTCGTCGGCGTACGTGCGGTAGGCGGCTGCGTGCTCGGCGCGCGCCCGCTCGCGCGCCGCCTCGTAGTCCGACCACGTGCCGGCGTACTCGTGCACCTGCCGCGTCTCCGCCTCGATCTCGACGACCCTCGTGACGGTGCGGTCGAGGAACGCGCGGTCGTGCGAGACGAGCACGACGCCGGCGGGCAGCCCGCGCAGGAACCGCTCGAGCCGGTCGAGACCGTCGAAGTCGAGGTTGTTCGTCGGCTCGTCGAGCAGGAAGACGTCGAAGCGGGCGAGGAGCGTCGCGGCGAGCGACGCGCGGGCGATCTCACCGCCGGAGAGCGACGCCACGTCGCGGTCGGCGATGCCGTCGAGGCCGACGTCGGAAAGCACGGCGCGGGCGCGTCCGTCGAAGTCCTCGCCGCCGAGGGCGAGGAAGCGCTCGAGCGCCTCCGAGTAGGCGGCCGCGAGCTCGGGCTCGCCGCCGAGGCGGGAGGCCAGCCCGTCGAGCTCCGACTCGGCCGCCGCGATGCCGGTGCGCCGGGCCAGGAGGCCGCGCACCGTCTCGCCGGGCGTCGCCTCCGGCTCCTGCGGCAGGTAGCCGACCTCGCCGGAGCGAGACGATCGTGCCCCGGTCGGGCGGCTCGAGGCCCGCGAGGAGGCGCAGGAGCGTCGACTTGCCGATCCCGTTCGGGCCGACGATCCCCACGCGGTCGCCCGGCGAGACGACGAGCGAGACCCCCGTGAGCACCTCCACGGCGGCATGGCTCTTCCAGATGTCTCGTGCGGCCAGGGATCCCGGCATGGGACGAACCTCCTCCGATCGAAAGGCGACGACGCGGGTTTCGGTCTAGAGATCCGTCATGGGAGGGGCCCTGCGGCCCGCGGTCAATCTAGCCTAGTTCCGCTAGACTGGCGCGGCTCAGATGGCCGTTCCGAAGAGAAAAACCTCCAAGGCCCGTCGCGACAAGCGCCGCGCGCAGCACAAGATCGAGGCGCCGCGCGTCAACACGTGCCCCCAGTGCGGCCAGCCGAAGAAGGCCCACCGGCTCTGCCCGACCTGCGGCACCTATAGGGGCCGCGAGGTCGAGCCGCTCGACCTCCGGGCTCCCTAGAGGCTGACCCTTGCCCACCGTCGCGGTTGACGCGCTCGGGGGCGACCGGGCACCGGCGGAGGTGGTCGCAGGCGCGCTCGAGGCGGCCGCGGACGGCATCGCCGTCACCCTGTTCGGCCCCGCCGGGCTCGAGACGAACGGGCTGCCGCTCGTCGAGACATCCGAGGTGATCGAGATGGCCGAGAAGCCGGCCGAGGCGGTCCGGGCGAAGCCCGACTCGAGCCTCGTCGCCGCCGTTCGCGCGGTCGGGGCGGGCGAGGCCGACGCTGTCGTCTCGGCCGGGAACACGGGCGCGATGCTCGCCGCCGGCCTGCTCCACCTCCGCCGGCTCCCCGGGGTGATGCGGCCGGCGATCGCGGTGCCGATCCCGGCCCGGCAAGGGCCGAGCGTCCTCCTCGACGCGGGCGCGAACGCCGACGCACGGCCGGAGCATCTCCTCCAGTTCGCCCATATGGGCGCCGTCTTCAGCCAGGAGGTGCTCGGCGTGCCGAAGCCCGAGGTGCGCCTGCTCTCGATCGGCGAGGAGGACGAGAAGGGGAACCAGCTGACGCTCGAGGCGCACCGCCTGCTGCGGGACGACGAGCGGCTCGCGTTCGCCGGCAACGCCGAGAGCCGCGACCTGCTGCGCGGAGCCGCCGACGTCGTCGTCACCGACGGGTTCACCGGCAACATCGCCCTGAAGCTGCTCGAAGGGACGATCAGCGAGCTGCTCGACGAGCTGCGCGACGAGATCGGCGCCACCGTCACCGGGAAGCTCGGCGGGCTGCTGATCCGGCCCGCCACCCGGCGGCTCCGGACGAAGCTCGACCCCGACACCTACGGCGGCGCCTACCTGCTCGGGCTGCGCGGCCTGGCGGTGATCGCACACGGCAACTCGGGCCGGCGCGCGATCGCGAACGCGATCCGGCTGGCCGCCCGCGGCGCCGAGCACGGTATCGTCGACCGGCTCGCCGAGCGGCTTGCGGAGCGTGTCGGTGTATGATCGCGCGGTTTTCAGCACCGCTTCTTTCGAAACCCCCCACACAGGATCAGAGGTGACATGGCAGCGTCGCGTGAAGAGGTCTTCGAGCGCGTCAAGGAAGTCCTGACGGAGCAGCTCGGCGTCGAAGACGATCAGATCACCGAGGAGGCGTCGTTCCAGGAAGACCTGGACGCCGATTCGCTCGACCTCGTCGAGCTGATCATGGAGCTCGAGGACCAGTTCGGGATCAAGATCTCGGACGAGGACGCCCAGAAGATCACGACCGTCGGGCAGGCCGTCGACTACGTCACGTCGCACCAGTAGTCCCCGAACCCTGGGGGAGCTGATCGCGGCCCTCCCGCCCGAACGCGCGGCGGCGGTCTTCACGCACACGTCGTGGGCCGCCGACCGCACCGACTCCTACGAACGGCTGGAGTTCCTCGGCGACTCCGTGCTCGAGCTCGCGATCGCCCGAACGCTCTTCGACCGATTCCCCGACTTCTCGGAGGGCCGGCTCGCGAAGGTGCGCTCGCACGTCGTCTCGCGCGCGAGCTGCGCGGAGATCGCCCGCGAGCCTCGACCTCGGGCGCGCGCCTGCACGACACGGCCCGCGAACTCTCGCACGAGGAGGTCGAGCGGCTCTCCGACAACCGCAACGTGCTCGCGGCGCTGCTCGAGGCCGCGCTCGCGGCGCTCTACCTGGAGCACGGCTTCGAGGCGATCGCGCAGGCGATCGTCGCGGCGTTCGAGCCGCAGATCGAGTTCGCGCTCAGCGACCACGTCGACCACAAGACGGAGCTCCAGGAGCAGCTGGCCCGCGTCGGCCGCTCCGTCACCTACGAGACGCTCGAACATCGAGGGGCCGCCGCACGAGCGCACGTTCACCGCGGCCGCGGTCGTCGACGGCGAGGTCGCCGGCGTCGGCAGCGGCCGCTCGAAGAAGGACGCCGAGCAGGACGCGGCGCAGGAGGCGCTCGCGACCCTCGTCGTCAGCGGGGCTGTGAACCGAGGCGGCGTCCGTCCGCGCTCGGTAGCCTCCCTGCGCGTGCATCTGAAGGCAATCAAGCTGCGCGGCTTCAAGTCGTTCGTCGACCCGGTCGAGGTGCGGCTCGAGCCGGGCGTCGCCGTGGTGGTCGGCCCGAACGGGTCCGGCAAGTCGAACGTCTCCGACTCGATCCTCTGGGCGACGGGCTCGATGAGCCCGGGCGAGCTGCGCGCCGAGAAGCCCGACGACGTCCTCTTCGCCGGTGCCGTCAACCGGCAGGCGGCCGACCACGCCGAGGTCGAGCTGCTGTTCGACAACGCCGACGGCGCGTGGCCCGACCTGCCGTTCAGCGAGGTCTCGGTGGCGCGGCGCCTGCACCGCGGCGGCGAGGGCCAGTACCTCGTCAACCGCACGCCCGTGCGCCGCCTCGACCTGGTCGAGCTGCTCTCCGACGTCGGCCTCGGCGGCGGGCTGCGCTCGGTCATCTCGCAGGGGCGCGTCGAGACCGTGCTCAACTCGAAGCCGTCCGAGCGGCGCGAGCTGATCGAGGAGGCCGCCGGCCTCGGGCGCTTCAAGCGCCGCAAGCATCGCGCCGAGCTGAAGCTCGCGCGGGTCTCCGTTCAGGTCGAGCGGGCCCGCGACCTCGAGGACGAGGTGCGCAAGCGCCTGCGTCCGCTCGCTCTGCAGGCGACCGCGGCCGAGCGCGCCGAGAAGCTGCGCGCCGAGATCGCGCGTCTGCAGGCGGCGATCGCCACGCTCGACCTGGCGCGGCTCGCCGAGCGGCGCGCCGACGCGGACACGCGTCGCGCCGCCGGGACCGAGGAGCGGCGCGCGCTCGACGAGCGCATCGCGGCCGTCGTCGCCGAGCGCGAGGGTGCCGAGGAGGAGCTCACCGACACCGCAGGCGCCCGCGAGCAGGCGACCGCCGCGCTGTACCGGCTGCGGAGCGCCGGCGAGCGCCTCGCGCTGCGCCGCGAGTCGGCCGGCTCTCTGCGCGCCTCGATCCGCGGCGAGCTCGAAGCCGCGCGTGCCCACGATCCGGCCGCGTCCGCCGAGCTCGAGACGGCGGCCCGCGAGACGGCTGCCGCCGCGCAGAGCGCGGCAGGCGAGCGCGCCCGGCTGCAGGTCGAGGCGGAGGAACGGTGGGCGCGCGTCGCCGCGATCGAGCGTGCGGAGGCCGCCCGGCTCGCCGGCGAGCTGGAGGAGGTGCTCGCCCGCCGCGGCGACGCCGAGTCGTCCCTCACGGGCGGTGGCCGCGACGCCCTGCTCGCCCTTCGCGGCGCCGCTCAGCGGCTCGGGGTGCGGCACGAGGCCGTCCAGCGGCTGCTGGGCGAGCTCCGCCACGACCTGGCCGAGATCACGGTCGGCTCCCGCCGGCCCGTCCCCCGAGGAGCTCGGCCGCGCCGCCGACGAGGCGGACGCCGCCGCCCGCGCCGCCGTCCGTGAACAGGAAGATCTCGAAGCGCGCCTGACGCTCGCCCGCGAGCGGCTCGCCGGGCTCGAGCAGGCGCTCGCCGAGCGCGAGGGGATCCCGCCGGCGGCGCGTGCGCTGGCCGAGGAGGGCGAGCAGCTCGCCCTGCAGCTGCTCGAGGTCGAGCCCGGGAAGGAGCGCGCCGTCGCGGCGGCGCTCGCGTATCGAGCTTCCGCCGTTCTCGCGGCCGACCCGCAGCGCGGGCTCGAGCTCGTCGAGCGCGCCCGCTCGGCGGGCCTCGGCTCGGTGCTCGTGCTCGTCGGCTGCGATCCGCGCGAGCTCGTCGAGCTGCCCGTGCTGCCACGGGCGGAGCTGCTCGCCTCGCCGGTGCCCGCCGTCACCGACGAGGGCATCGGCTGGGACCCGCAGAAGGGCGAGCTGTGGTTCGCCGGCGAGACGGCCGAGGCGGTGCTGCTCGAGCTCGACGCCCGCCGCCGCGAGCTCGCCGCCGAGCTCGAGGAGCTCGCCGCGCGGGCGGCCGCTGCCGCCGAGTCGGCCGCAGCGCGCGGCCGAGCACGCCAGGCTTGCCGCCGAGGCCTTCGCCCCGGTGGCGCACCTTCGCAGCGTCCGTCGGGCCGATCCCGGGAGCCTCGAGCGGCTTACCTCGGGAGCGGAACGGCTCGACGAGACGCTGCGGGTTGCGGCCGCGGTGGCCGCCCGCCTCGAGTCGCCGCTCGCCGAGCGGGCGACCCTGCTGCAGGGCGAGCTCCGCGGCCTCGCCTCACGCGAGGCGGAGCTGCGCCGGGCCGCGGCCGAGCGCGACGCGCGGGCGCTGGCCGCCGAGCGCCGCGCGAACGGGCGCACCGCCGCGGTCGGCGGCGACGCCGCGCTCCTCCGGGTCGAGGCCGAGGATCTCTCGTCCCGCGCCGCCGAGGCGGCGACCGCGGCCGAGGAGTCGGCCGAACGGGCAAGCGCCGCCGCGCGCGCGCTCACCGAGGCCGACCCGGGCCGGGCGCGCCGGCCGAGCGAGCTCGTGCTCGAGCGGCTCCTCTCCGGTACCGAGCGGCTCGAGGCGGCACTCGACGTGGATGCGGAGCGGTTCGAGGCGCCCGTCCGCGAGCGGGCCGAGCGGCAGGCTGCGCGCACGGGCGAGCTGGGAGCGGCGCTCCGGCAGCTCGGGGCGCAGGAGGTCGAGCTCCGCCAGGCGGCCTCGACGGTCGGGGAGCGGCTCGCCGCGATCGACGTCGAGCTCGCCCGCACCGACGCCGAGCGCGACGAGGCCCGGCGGCGGCTCGAGGCGGCCGACGCCGAGCCCGCCGAGGGCGACCGACCGCGACGAGCTCGCCGAGAAGCTCGAGCGCTACGAGCGCCGGCTCGTCCAGCTCGGGCAGGTCAACCCGCTCGCGAAGGAGGAGTACGAGGCGGAGAAGGAGCGGCTCGAGGAGCTGTCCGTGCAGCGGCAGGATCTCGAGTCGAGCCTCGCCGAGCTCGAGAAGCTCCGCGACGACCTGACGAAGACCGTCGAGACGCCGCTTCGAGGAGACGTTCGCGGCTGTCGAGACGCACTTCACGGAGGTGGCGGCGACGCTCTTCCCCGGCGGCGAGGGCCGCCTGCGCCTCACCGAGGCCGAGGACGAGGACGAGCGAGCCGGGGATCGAGGTCGAGCTGCGGCCCGCCGGCAAGCGCGTCACCCGCCTCTCGCTGCTCTCGGGCGGCGAGAAGGCACTCGGCGCGATCGCGTTCCTCTTCTCGCTGTTCCTCGCGCGCCCGAGCCCGTTCTACCTCCTCGACGAGGTCGAGGCGGCGCTCGACGACACGAACATCGGCCGCTTCACGTCGCTCCTCCGCACGTACGCCGACCGCGCGCAGTTCATCGTGATCACGCACCAGAAGCGCACGATGGAGGCCGCCGACGTGCTCTACGGCGTCACGATGGGCGGCGACGGGATCTCGCAGATCGTCTCGCGGCGGCTGCCGCGCGACGAAGAAGCAGCACGGACTGCCTGAGCGGCTAACGTGCCTCGCCGATGGCGAGGAGCTGGGGGCAGCTGCTGGGTGAGCCGGGTGCGGTCGACGAGCCGGAGGATTTGCAGCGCGGCTTCTTCGGGCGGCTGCGCGACTCGCTTGCGAAGTCGCGGCGTGCGCTCACCGAGCAGATCCAGGTCGCAGCGTTCGATCCTGCCGACGACGCGTCGTGGGAGCGGCTCGAGGAGGCGCTCATCTACGCCGACGTCGGCGTGCGCGCGACCGCGGAGCTGGTGCGCCGCCTGGAGGCGCGGCAGGACCTGAGCGAGCTGAACGCCGCGCTCGCCGAGGAGATCGCGGCGCTCTTCGGCGAGCCGCCGACGCTCGACCTCGCGCACGAGCCGGCCGTCGTCCTCGTCGTCGGCGTCAACGGCACCGGCAAGACGACGACGATCGGCAAGCTCGCCAACAAGCTGCGCGAGCACGGGCGCACGGTCACCCTCGGGGCCGCCGACACGTTCCGGGCGGCGGCCGAGGAGCAGCTCGAGATCTGGGCGCAGCGCGCGCAGGCGACGTTCGTCGGCGGCGAGCGCGGCGCCGACCCGGCCGCCGTCGCCTACGACGCCGTCGGCGCGACGACGGACGTCGTGATCGTCGACACGGCCGGCCGGCTGCACACGCAGTCGAACCTGATGGACGAGCTCGCCAAGGTGCGCCGCGTGATCGCCGGCCGCGTCGAGGGCGCGCCCCACGAGGTGCTGCTCGTCGTCGATGCGACCACGGGCCAGAACGGGCTGCAGCAGGCGCGGCTCTTCGGCGAGGCGGTCGGGGTCACCGGCGTCGCGCTGACGAAGCTCGACGGCTCGGCGAAGGGCGGCATCGCGGTCGCGATCGCCTACGAGCTCGGGCTGCCGGTGAAGCTCGTCGGCGTGGGGGAGGGGCTCGACGACCTGCGGCCGTTCGACCCGGGCGATTTCGCGCGCGCGCTCCTCGCCTCATGAGGCTCGTCGCCGCCTCCGAGCTGCCGCTGGCCGAGCTCGCGGAGCTCTTCACCGCGGGCTACCAGGACTACTTCGTGCCCGTGCACGTCGACGAGGCGGCCTTCGCCTTCATGGTCGACGCGTGGGACATCGCCCTCGCTCGCTCCCGCGTCGCGCTCGAGGGCGAGGAGCGCCTGGGGCTCGCGAACCTCGCCATCCGGGGAGACCGCTCGTGGATCGGCGGGATCGCGGTCGTCCCGGTCGCGCGCCGGCGGGGCATCGGGAGGGCGCTGATGGAAGCCGTCCTCGCCGAGGCTCCGGGCAGCGTGATGCTCGAGGTGCTCGAGCAGAACGAGCCCGCGATCGCGCTCTACCGCTCGCTCGGCTTCGAGCCGACGCGCCTCCTCGAGGTGTGGTCGCTCACCGGCGACGTGCCGCCGCCCGACGGAGAGGTGCGTACCGTCGATCCGCGCCCGCTCGACCAGGAGGGGCTGCCGTGGCAGCGGCAGGACCGCGCGCTCGGGAGCGGGTTCGAGCGGCTCGAGACCGACGGCGGCGAAGCGATCGTCCGCGTCTCCGGCCCGCGCGTCTCGGTGCTGCAGCTGCGCGCGGATGGGGAAGCCCCGGCCCGGCGGCTGCTGCAGGCGGCGCGCGCCCGCGCCGAGTCGCTCCACTACGTCAACGTGCCCGAAGGCGACGCCGCGTCGACCGCGCTCGCGGCGCTCGGCGGCACGATCGACCTGCGCCAGCACGAGATGGCACGCAGGCCTGCGTAACGCGTCGTCGCGTAAGCCGGTACGCGATTCCGCGTCACTGCTGCCCCGTGTCAGCTGGTCTTGCGCAGCGCGTAGACCGTCGGGACCAGCTTCCCGAGGAACTGATAGACGAGCCAGTGGAGGTTCGACTCGATATGCCCGTAGATCTCGTGGCCGGCCTGTTCGACGAGTTCGTCTCGTTGACGCCGGAGTCGTGCCAGCCGCAAGAGATCTCGTGACACGGGCGCAGTCCGTTCCTCTGCGAACTCGCGCCATTCCGTCCCGATCACGTCCTTGACGGCGACCGACAGCCCTGCCCGGGCGAAGGCAGCTTCGACTTCGCCTTCGACGAGGTTGGCCGACACGAGCGCGAGGCTCTGCCCGAACAACATCGCCGCCTCCTTCGGCTCGAGCCGGTCTGTTGCGAAGACGGTGAAGGCGATCAGATGCCCGCCCGGTCTGAGCACACGCGTCATTTCGGCGATCCCGGCTTCGAGCGCCTCCACGATCTCGATCACGTCGCGACACCAGACGACGTCGAACGACCCGTCAGCGAACGGGATGTCCTGCATCACACCCTCGACGATCTGAACCCGGGCGTCCAAGCCGGCGCGTGCTGTCGCCTCGCGCGCTTGCTCCGCGAGCCGCCCCACGGGTTCGATCCCCACTCCGCTCGCGCCGGTCGCACGCACCAGTTCGATCAGATGCGACGCATCGCGGCAGCCCACGTCGAGCACCGCCGAACCAGGGTCCAGATGCTTCATCGCGAGGGCAAGCATCAGGTCCTGGCCGCGCGGGTTCAGGCTCCGGTCGAGGAGCTTGTACACATCCCACGTCTCCGGCCCGTAGACGCGCGAGATCTCCCGGAGATGGTCGTGATCGGGCATGTCCCCGAGCGGCTACTCAGCCGACGAGCGCGCCCAGAGATTGATGCTGCTGTCGCCGTCGGCCACGTAGCCGTCGATCTCGGCGAGCTCGTCGTCCGAGAAGCCGAGGTTTGCGAGCGCACCGAGCGAGTCCTCGAGCTGGCCCACGCTCGAGGCGCCGATCAGCGTCGAGGTCATCCGCGGGTCGCGAAGCGTCCAGGCGAGCGCCAGCTGCGCGAGGCTCTGCCCGCGCCGCTCGGCGAGCCCGTTCAGCGCGCGGATCGTCGCGAGCGTCTCGTCGGTGAGCAGGTCG
This sequence comes from uncultured Thermoleophilia bacterium, assembly GCA_963840365.1. Lineage (GTDB taxonomy): Bacteria > Actinomycetota > Thermoleophilia > Gaiellales > Gaiellaceae > PALSA-600. The sequence goes on from CAWIYQ010000003.1 coordinate 509,218, forward strand.
GGCGAGAGCGATGTGTTCTCCGAGGCGCGGGAGCCTTCCGGGACGCCGTTCAGGTACTTGTCGGTCAGCATGCCCTGGGCGAGCGGCGAGAAGCCGATGCAGCCGACGCCGAGGCCGCCGAGCGTGTCGAGCAGCTCCGGCTCGATCCACCGGTTGAGCAGCGAGTACGACGGCTGGTGGATCAAGAGCGGCGTGCCGAGCGCCTCCAGGATCTCGTACGCCTCGCGCGTCTTCTCGGGCGAGTACGACGAGATGCCGACGTAGAGCACACGGCCCGAGCGCACCGCGGTGTCGAGCGCGCCCATCGTCTCCTCGAGCGGCGTCTCCGGGTCGAAGCGGTGCGAGTAGAAGATGTCGACGTACTCGAGGCCCATCCGCGCGAGCGACTGGTCGAGCGACGCGAGCAGGTACTTGCGCGAGCCCCACTCGCCGTACGGTCCGGGCCACATGTCGTAGCCCGCCTTCGTCGAGATCACGAGCTCGTCGCGGTAGGGGCGCAGGTCGTCGCGCATGATGCGCCCGAATGTCTCCTCGGCCGAGCCGTACGGCGGGCCGTAGTTGTTCGCCAGGTCGAAGTGCGTGACCCCGAGGTCGAATGCCCGGCGCAGGATGGCGCGAGCCCCCTCGAGCGGCCGGTCGCCGCCGAAGTTGTGCCAGAGGCCGAGCGAGATCGCGGGCAGCTTCAGGCCGCTGTGGCCGGAACGGCGGTACTGCATGGACTCGTAGCGCGTGTCTGCGGCGTCGTAGGGCATACCCGGGATCCTAGAACCCGCCCAGCTACCATGCGCCGTCGTGTTCGACAGCCTCTCCGACAAGCTCCAGAGCGCGCTCGGCGACCTGCGCAAGAAGGGCAAGCTCGACGAGGAGTCGATCTCGCGTGCGATGCGCGAGATCCGCCTCGCGCTGCTCGAGGCCGACGTCAACTTCACCGTCGTCCGCGACTTCGTCGCGCGGGTGCGCGAGAAGGCGCTCGGCGACGAGATCACGAAGAGCCTGACACCGGGCCAGCAGGTCGTGAAGGTCGTCCACGAGGAGCTGACCGAGCTGATGGGCGAGGGCGAGTCGGGGCTCGCGTTCGGCAAGTTCACGGTCATCCTGCTCGCCGGCCTGCAGGGCTCCGGCAAGACGACGACCGCCGCCAAGCTCGCGCTGCACCTGCGCAAGCAGGGCCGCAAGCCCGGCCTCGTCGCCGCCGACCTGCAGCGCCCCGCCGCGATCGACCAGCTCGAGCAGCTCGGCAGCCAGATCCAGGTCCCCGTCTACCGCACCGACACCAAGGACGCGGTCGAGGCGACGGAACGCGGGCTCGAGCGGGCGAAGGCCGACGGGCTCGACACGGTGATCGTCGACACCGCCGGCCGCCTGCAGATCGACGAGGAGCTGATGGACGAGCTCGTGCGCGTCCGCGACGCCTCGAAGCCGCTGAACGTGCTCTTGGTGCTCGACGCGATGACCGGCCAGGAGGCCGTCAACGTCGCGCAGGCCTTCCACGAGCGCATCTCCTTCGACGGCGTCATCCTCACCAAGCTCGACGGCGACGCGCGCGGCGGCGCCGCGCTGTCGGTCAAGGCGATCACCGGCAAGCCGATCAAGTTCGCCTCCACGGGCGAGAAGCTCGACGCGCTCGAGGTGTTCCACCCCGACCGGATGGCCTCGCGGATCCTCGGCATGGGCGACGTGCTGACGCTGATCGAGCGCGCGGAAGCGGCGGTCGCGGAGGACGAGCAGGCGGAGATGGAGAAGCGGCTCGCCGCCGGCCAGTTCACGTTCGACGACTTCCTGAAGGCCTACAAGATGCTGCGGCGGATGGGGCCGCTCGGCGGTGTGCTGAAGCTGATCCCGGGCATGCGCGAGCAGATCGGTGACGTCGACGTCGACGAGCGCCAGCTCGCGCGGGTCGAGGGGATCGTGCTCTCGATGACACCGCAGGAGCGCCGTTCGCCTATCGTGATCGACGGCAAGCGGCGTCTCCGCATCGCGCGAGGCTCCGGGGCGAGCGTCGAGCAGGTCAATCAGCTGCTCGAGGCCCGCAAGCAGATGGAGAAGATGATGAAACAGATGGGGCGGGGGAAGATGCCGGGCCTCCCGACCCAGAGCAAACCGAGCATCGGCTCGCCGACACGGAAAGCGAGCTCGAAGCGCAAGAAGAAACGGACACGCCGTTGAAAGGACATGAATGGCAGTCAAGCTGAGGCTCACCCGCGTGGGCTCGAAGAAGAACCCGATCTACCGCGTGGTCGCGGCCGACTCGCGCGCTCCGCGCGACGGGAGGTTCCTCGAGATCGTCGGGCGCTACAACCCGCAGACGGACCCTTCGACGATCGAGCTCGACGAGGCGAAGGTGAAGGACTGGCTCGGGAAGGGCGCGCAGCCCACCGAGGCCGTCGCGCGCCTGATCAAGACCCAGGGCATCTCAAAGTAGTCATGAGCGAGCTGCTCGCGTACCTCGCGCGCGAGCTCGTCGACGATCCGGACGCGGTCCGCGTGGAGACGGAGGACCGCGAGGACGGCGTCGTGCTCGTGCTGCACGTCGCCGAGGGTGACGTCGGCAAGGTGATCGGCCGCAACGGCCGGATCGCGCGCGCGTTGCGCACCCTCGTGCGGGCGGCGAGCCCGCGCGACGGCCGGCGCGTGTTCGTCGAGATCGCCGACCCCGACTGACGTGCGCGTCGCGGCGCTGTACGACGTCCACGGGATGCCATGGGCGCTCGAGGCGGTGCTGGAGGAGGTCGACGCGGACGCGATCGTCTTCGGCGGCGACTACCTCTACGGTCCGTACCCGCGCGAGACGGTCGCCCGCATCCGTTCACTCGACGCGTACGCCGTGCGCGGGAATTGCGAGGACCTCGCGGAGGACTGGGAGCGGGCCGAGCTCGCCGACGGCGACCTGGAGTGGCTGAGATCGCTTCCGCTGGCCGTCGAGGTCGACGGCGTTCTGTACTGCCATGCATCACCGACGAGCAACACGCCGATCACGACTGCGTTGACGCCGGACGACGCGGTGCGCGAGACCTTCGTCGGCGTCGACGGCACGGTCGTCATCGGGCACACGCATCACCAGTTCGATCGCCGTGTCGGCGACCTCAGGTTGGTCAATGCCGGCTCGGTCGGCATGCCGTACGAGGGAGAGGTGGCCGCGTTCTGGGCGCTTCTCGAGGACGGCGAGGTGCAGTTCAGGCGCACGCCGTTCGACGTGGAGAGGGCAGTCACGGAGACACGACGGAGCGCCTGGCCGCACGCAGCCTCGTTCGTCGCCGAGAACCTGCTCGCCGTCCCGGATCGTGACGAGGCGATCGCCACGCTGGAGGCTCGTCGAGCGTGAGGGTCCAGATCGGCAAGGTCGGCCGTCCGCACGGCATCGACGGTTCGTTCTTCGTCGAGCAGCCGTCCGAGGACGACCGTTGGTGGAAGACCGGTGCGCGCTTCCTGGCGGGGGGCACGCCGGTCGAGGTGGTCGCGCACCGGCACTCGTCGGGCCGGCCCGTGATCAAGGTCGAGCCGGCCGTCGAGCGTGGGGTGCTGCTCGAGGTCGAGCGCGCCGAGCTGCCGCCGACCGAGGAGGACGAGTGGTACGCGTTCGAGCTCGTCGGGCTCGAGGTCGTCGAGGAGGGCGGCCGCGTCCTCGGCACCGTGCGCGAGGTGACCCCGGGCGTCGCCAACGACGTGCTCGATCTCGGAGGCGACGTGCTGCTGCCGATGGTCGAGGACTGCATCCGCTCGGTCGACGTCGCAGGCGGGCGCATCGAGGTCGCGAAGGGCTTCGCGGAGGAGACGTAGATGCAGCTTGACGTCTTCACGCTCGTCCCGCATGCGTATGCCTGGCTGACCGAGCAGCGCCCGCTCGCGACGGTGCTCGGCGGCGAGCTCGACCTTCGCCTGCACTCCTACCGCGACTACACGCCGCTCCGCGCCGGGCAGGTCGACGACGAGCCGTACGGCGGGGGCGCGGGAATGGTGCTGCGCGTCGACGTCGTCGCGGCCGCGCTCGACGCGGTCTACGGCGAGGAGCGCACGCATCCGATCGTCGCCCTGACCCCGACCGGCCGGCAGCTCACACAGCAGATCGTCGAGGAGCTCGCAATGGAGGAGCGCGTGACTCTGCTCTCGGCGCGCTTCGAGGGGTTCGACGAGCGCATCGTTGCGCACCTCGCGAGCGATGCGATCTCGGTGGGGCCGTACGTGCTCTCGAACGGCGATCTGCCGGCGATGCTGCTCATGGATGCGATCGGGCGGCGGCTCCCCGGTGCGCTCGCGGAAGGCTCCGGAGAGCTCGAGTCGTTCTCCGCCGAGCTCGACGGGCGGCTGGAGTACCCTCAGTACACGCGTCCCGCGGAGTTCCGCGGCTGGCGGGTTCCCGACGTGCTGCTTTCGGGTGACCACGCCCGAATCGAAGGCTGGCGAAGGGAGCACGTCCGCTGAGGAATCCGATCGACCATCTGACCGAAGGCCTGCCGCACGGCTGGCGCGTGACGATCGACTGGCTCGTCACGATCGTCGGTGCGATCGCGATCGTGCTCGCGATCAAGCAGTGGGTGGTCAACCCCTACCGGATCCCGTCGAGCTCGATGGAGCCGACCCTCCACTGCGCGCGGCCGGGCCCCGACTGCGAGGCACGCTTCTCCGACCGCGTTCTCGCCTGCCGGTTCTGCTACCACCTCTGGTCGCCGAAACGCGGCGACATCATCGTCTTCAAGACGCCGCCGCTCGCGGCTCAGCGTTGTGGCGCCGGCGGCACCTTCGTCAAGCGCCTGATCGGCCTGCCCGGCGACACCGTGCACGAGGACCAGAACGCGGACATCTGGATCGACGGCAAGAAGCTGAACGAGCCGTACATCAAACCGGAGCGAAAGGCGGGCGACTCGCACCGAGACATGACCTGGCACGTCCCCAAGGGCGACTACTTCTTCATGGGGGACAACAGGGGCTCCTCGTGCGACTCGCGGGTGTGGGGGCCGGTGCCCCGCAAGAACCTGATCGGCGACGTCTTTGCGACGTACTGGCCGCCGAGCCGGATCTCGTTCCACTGACGTATTACGCTCTGCGCATGGCGACATGCGCGAGTTGCGGCCATGCCAATCCCGACGATGCGAGGTTCTGTGCTCAGTGCGGGAGCGGGCTCACGCTCGCCTGCCCCTCCTGCGGGCGCCCGCACGCGGCGGGCGACCACTTCTGCGTCCAGTGCGGCGCGTCGCTCTCGGCGGCGCCGGCCGAGCAGGCGGCGTCCGCTCCCATCGCGGAGCGGCGGCTGGTGTCGGTGCTCTTCGCCGACCTCGTCGGGTTCACGTCACTGTCCGAGCACCGCGACCCGGAGGAGGTGCGCGAGCTCCTCTCGCGCTACTTCGAGACCTGCAATCGGCTGATCGGGCTCTACGGGGGCACGGTCGAGAAGTTCATCGGCGATGCGGTGATGGCGGTGTGGGGGACGCCGACGGCGACCGAGGACGACGCCGAGCGGGCGGTGCGGGCGGCGCTCGACCTCGTTGCGGCCGTGTCGGCGCTCGGCGACGAGGTGGGGGCATCGGAGCTGCGGGCGAGGGCGGGCGTGCTCACGGGCGAGGCAGCCGTCACGATCGGCGCCGAGGGGCAGGGGATGGTCGCCGGCGACCTCGTCAACACGGCGTCGCGGATCCAGTCGGCCGCCGAGCCGGGCTCGGTGCTCGTGGGGGAGACGACTCGGCGCACGACCGAGCAGGCGATCGTCTACGAGGACGTCGGTGCGCACACGCTGAAGGGCAAGGACGAACCGAAGGAGGGCTTCGTGTATGCCCTCGAGACGGCGCTCGCCCTCGGCCGGAGCGAGCAGGCGGGCGAGCTCGTCGCACGGGTCGAGCGGATCTCGCCGGGGAACCGGCCTCCCTACCTGGACGCGCAGGCCCACCGCTTCCGGGGGCGCCTCGAAGGCGACCCGGCGAAGCTCGCCGCCGCGACCGCGGCCTTCGACGAGCTACGGCTGCCGTTCTGGGCGGCGGCGAGCCGACTCGAGCACGCGGAGCTGCTCGGGCCGGGCGAGGAGCGGGAGCGGCTGCTCGGCGCGGCCCGAGGCGAGTTCGAGCGGCTCGGTGCGCTCCCGTGGCTCGAGCGGGTCGACGCCGCCCGTCCGGCAGTCGCCCTCTAGCTTCGCTACCATGCGCGGGCCTTCCGGGGCCCTTTCGACATGAGCACGATCATCCAGGACATCGAGCGCCGCCAGCTGCGCGAGGTCCCTCGCTTCAAGGCGGGCGACACGGTGCGCGTGCACTTCCGCGTCATCGAGGGCACCCGCTCGCGGATCCAGGTGTTCGAGGGGATCGTGATCAAGCGCCAGGGGGGCGGGGCCCGCGAGACCTTCACCGTCCGCAAGAACTCGTTCGGCGTCGGCGTCGAGCGCACGTTCCCGCTCCACTCGCCGAAGATCGACAAGATCGAGGTCGGCGCAATCGGCGACGTGAACCGCGCGAAGCTCTACTACCTGCGCGGCAAGGTCGGCAAGAAGGCCCGCGTGCGCGAGCTGCGCCAGAGCTAGCTCGGCCGCACTTTCCACACTTTCGTCACGATTGCCGGCCTGCCGTAGGGCTACGCTCGTCGGGTGGCTGCGAAGAAGCGGAAGCCGACGGGTCAGAGGCTCCTCCGGTTCGACCGAGCGCTCGGGGCGCGCTACGTCGCGGGGGCGGACGAAGCGGGCCGGGGGCCGCTCGCCGGGCCTCTGGTCGTCGCCGGCGTGCTGCTCGACTACGAGCTCCTGCACGACCACCGCGTCCGGCCGCTCGCGCTCCTGAACGACTCCAAGCAGGTCGGCCCCGAGACGCGCGACGAGCTCTACCGGGCGGTGCTCGCCTGCGCCGAGCGGATCGCGGTCCGGGTGTTCCCCGCCGCGGTGATCGACCGCGACGGCCTCCACCGCTGCAACCTGCGTGGGCTGCGGGAGGCGCTCTGGGCCTGCCAGCCGGCCGACGTCTCGCTCGTCGACGGGTTCAAGCTCGGCCCGTCCGCGCCGCCTCATCGGGCAATCGTCGACGGCGACTGCAAGAGCGCGGCGATCGCAGCCGCCTCGATCGTCGCCAAGGTCACGCGCGACCGGTACATGCATGCGGCCGACGCGCTGTACCCCGGTTACGGGTTCGCCTCCCACGTCGGCTACATCACGCCGTCCCACACTCGGATCGTGCGCGAGCGCGGCCCCTGCGAGATCCACCGTCGCTCCTGGCGTGCGCGTGCCTACCTCAGCGAAGAGGAGCTCGCCGCGGCATCCGTCTGAGACGCGGGCCGCGTGGTGGTACCGCCGCCGCGGCTACCGCGTCCTCGACCGGAACGCCTGGGCGGCGGGAGCCGAGCTCGACCTGGTCGTGCGCCGGGGCCGCGTGCTCGCCTTCGTGGAGGTGAAGTCGAAGGCCGGCGACGGGCACGGCGACCCGCTCGAGATGGTGACGCGCGTCAAGGTCGAGCGGATCCGCCGGGCGGCGTCCGCCTGGCTCGCCGCCCACCGCGAGCTCGCGGGCCTCGACGTCCGCTTCGACGTGCTGGCGGTGCGCCGAGGCCGGATCGAGCAGGTTCCGGGCGCCTTCTAGCGAACCCGTGGCCCATGGCGGCCACGCAGGAGCAGCTGTACTCCGGCCTGGACCTCGATCTTTCGTGGTCGGAGCGCGACCTGCCCGAACGCGAGCGGACGAAGCATGTGCATCGCCTGCACCCGTACCTGGGCAAGTACATCCCGCAACTCGTCGAGGAGCTCTTTCGCCGCCACGTGCCGGCCCGCGGCGCCGTCCTCGACCCGTTCGCGGGCTCTGGCACGACGCTCGTCCAGGCGCTCGAGTCGGGCCTGCGGAGCGCGGGCGTCGACATCGCGGCGTTCAACTGCCTCCTGATGCGCGTCAAGACCGGTGCGCACGCCCCGTTCTCGCTCGAGCACGAGCTGCGCGACGTTCTCGCGCGCTTCCAGCGCGGCGAGGGCGAGGCAGGGCCGGCGACGCCGTACCTCGAGGCGTGGTTCGCGCCGCAGGCCCGAGACGACCTGCTCCGGTTCCGCTCGCTCGCCGACCAGAGCGAGCACGCCGACGTGCTGCGCGTCGTACTTGCGCGCGCCGCCCGCTCGGCTCGCCTGACGACACACTTCGACCTCGACTTCCCGCCGGCGCCGCAGGTCGGGTCGTACTGGTGCCACAAGCACAAGCGCGAGTGCCGGCCCGTCGAGCGGGCCGACCACTTCCTGCGCCGCTACACGCTCGACACGATCGACCGGCTGAAGGCGTTCGCCCGAGTCCGCCGCGACCGGCCGGTCGCGGTGCTCCACGGCGATGCGCGCGAGCTCGAGCTGCCCGGGCCGTTCGACGCCGTCGTCACCTCGCCGCCGTATCCGGGCCTGATCGACTACCACGAGCAGCATCGCTACGCCTACGAGCTGCTCGGCCTGGAGGACCGGCGCGTGCGGGAGCTCGGCGCGGCGGCGCAGGGAGCCTCGCGGGCGGCGCTCCGGGCATACGTGGAGGGCATCGCCGGCGTCCTGCAGGCGTGCGCCGCCGCGTTGAAGCCGCGGGGGCGAGTCGTGATCGTCGTCAACGATCGCCGCGACCTGTACCCGGAGATCCTCGAGCGGGCGGGGCTCGGGCTCGAGCAGAGCTACCAGCGGCACGTGAACCGCCGCACCGGCCGCCGCGCCGGCGAGTACTTCGAGACCGTGCTCGTCGCCCGCCGCTGAGCCGGTTGACATGTGACCATATGGTCACGTATTGTGGCGGGCGATGGACGACGACCACGACGATCCCGTCTTCAAGGCGCTCGCCGACCCGACGCGGCGCCACCTGCTCGACCGGCTCTTCGAACGTGACGGCCGCACGCTCGGCGAGCTCGAGGAGGGCCTCGAGATGACGCGCTTCGGTGTGATGAAGCACCTGCGCGTGCTCGAGGAGGCCGGTCTCGTCGTCTCACGCCGGGCCGGGCGCGAGAAGCATCACTTCCTGAACCCGGTCCCGATCCGGTTGATCCACGACCGGTGGATCGACAAGTACACGGAGCAGCGCGTCTCGGCGCTGTCCGAGCTCAAGACGCAACTGGAGGGACGTGGATGACGACCACCACAGTTCAGACGACCCAGGTCTATCAGGTGTTCATCAAGGCGAGCGCCGACGAGATCTGGGACGCGATCTGCAAGCCGGAGTTCACCGAGCGCTACTTCTACGGCGCCCGGATCGAGAACTCGCCCGCGGGACATCGCAGCCTCGGCCCGAACGACGAGGTGTGGGGCGATGCGGAGGTGACCGAGTTCGATCCGCCGCGGAAGCTCGTCCACGGCTGGCGGTCGCTGTACGACCCGGAGCTGGCGGCCGAGGAGGAGAGCCGCGTCACCTGGGAGATCGAGCCGCAGGACGGCGGCGTGTGCCTGCTCACCGTCGTCCACGACCAGCTCGAGGGCGCGCCGAAGACCGCCGCGAGTGTCGCCGGAGGCTGGATGATGGTGCTGAGCGGCCTGAAGACGCTGCTCGAGACCGGGGAGCCGCTCGTCGGCTGAAGAGTGGAGGTCGAGATGGAGTTCGAGCACTACACGGTCGCACTGCTCGTCACGAATCCGGATGCGCCGGAGCTCGACGAGGCCGCCGCCGCGGCGCTGCAGGACGCGCACCTCAGCCATCTCGCCGACCTGCACGAAGCCGGGCATCTGCTCGCCGTCGGGCCCCTCGCGGACCCCGACGGCGAGCTGCGCGGCCTCTCGCTGCTCGGGGTCGACGTCGACGAGGCCCGGCGCCTCTGCGACGCCGACCCCGCCGTCGAGGCGGGCGTCTTCCTGCTCCGCGTCATGCCCTGGTCGACGCCGGCCGGCGCGTTGCGCTTCACGCAGACGCGGCTGCCGCGCTCGATGGCGGACGTGCGTGACTGAACGTCCCGAGGCCGTCCCGCACCGCCGGCCGCGGAAGCTGACCGACGTCCACCCGACGCGTCGCGGCTTCGTGCTCAGCTGGTGGACGTTCACCGCGACGTTCGCGTTCCTTCGCCTGCTCACGTGGGCGATCAAGATCCACGTCGCAGGCCTCGGCAACATCAGCGCCGGTGGCACGCATCTGCATCACTACCTCTGGGGGATCCTGATCGTCGCCACGATCGCATCCCTCGGGCTCGTCGAGCGCTCGCCGACCTGGCGCACGTGGATGGGTGCGCTCCTCGGGATCGGGCTGGCGCTGATCGTCGACGAGATCGCGCTCCTCGTCGAGCTGAAGGACGTCTACTGGAGCGGGGCGGGTGAGGTGAGCATCGCCGTGGCGCTGATCGTGATCGGCGTCGCCGGCAGCGTGCTCGCGCTGACGCGCGCGCCGCATCGCGACGACCCGCTCGACTGAGCAGCCCTCTCGCCGTCACACAATCGGCACGAAGCCGGCACAGTGCCGTGACGATTCGTCGCCTATCGTGACAACGTGCTCGCTCGCACCGTCACGCATGCGCTCGTAGGCCTCGATCCGCGCCGAGTCGAGGTCGAGGCGCACATCCAGCGCGGGCTGTCGTCGTTCACGATCGTCGGCCTCGCCGACCGAGCCTGCCAGGAGGCGAAGGCACGCGTCCGCTCGAGCGTCGCGGCGGCGGAGCTCGAGTGGCCCGCGCACCGCATCACGATCAACCTCGCCCCGGCGTCGCTCCGCAAGGAAGGGTCGGGGTTCGACCTCCCGATCGCCCTCTCGGTGCTGGCGGCCTCCTACCAGGTGCCGCAGGAGGCGCTCGACGGGCACGCCGCGTTCGGGGAGCTCGGCCTCGACGGGCGCCTCAGGCCGGTGCCCGGCGCGCTCGTGGCCGCGGAGGGGGCGAGACGCGCCGGCCTCTCGCATCTCCTGTGTGCGAACGAGTCGGCGCCAGAGGTCGCGCTCGCGGGCGTCGAGCCGGTCGGGCTCTGCCATCTCGGCGAGGCGGTCGCCTACCTTCGCGGTGAGCGAGCCCCGCCCGATGTCGCGCCGCCTGCCGACGACTTCGAGACGCTTGCCGGTATCCCCGACCTGGCGGACGTCCGCGGGCAGGAGCGCGCGCGGCGGGCGCTGGAGCTGGCGGCGGCCGGCGGTCACAACCTTCTCCTCGCCGGGCCGCCCGGGACGGGCAAGACGATGCTCGCACGACGGCTGCCCGGCGTCCTGCCGCTCCTCGGCGACGACGAGGCGCTCGAGGTGACGCGCATCCACTCGGTCGCCGGCGTCCTGCCGCCGGGCACCGGCCTTGTCCGGGTGCCGCCGTTTCGCGCGCCGCACCATTCGACGTCGGTGGCTGCTCTGGTCGGCGGAGGCGGCGGTGCCGGTCCGCGCCCGGGCGAGGCGAGCCTCGCGCACCGCGGCGTGCTCTTTCTCGACGAGCTGCCCGAGTTCCAGCGGCCCGCCCTCGAGGCGCTGCGCCAGCCGCTCGAGGACGGCGTCGTCTCGATCGCCCGGGTCGCCGGCCGCGCGCTCTTCCCGGCGCGCTTCCAGCTCGTCGGCGCGATGAACCTCTGCCCGTGCGGCGCGCGCGGCGAAGCGTCTGCGCAGTGCTGCTGCACGCCCGAGCGGGTGCAGCGCTACCGGGAGAGGCTGTCGCGTGCGCTGCTCGACCGGTTCGACCTCGTCCTCATCGTGCCGCGGCCGCGCGGGAGCGAGCTGGCGGGGCCGCCGGCGGAGCGATCGGCTGCCGTCCGGGAACGGGTGCTCGCGGCCCGGCGACGCCTTCGGGACGAGCCGCCGGAGCTCGCGACGCCGGCCGTGGAGCTGCTGACGCGGGCGGTGGAGCGGCTGCCGCTCTCGGGGCGTGGCCGGGCCCGCGTCGCCCGGGTCGCGGCGACGGTGGCGGCGCTCGCGGCGGCCGACTCCGTCGCCCCGGCACATCTCGCCGAGGCGCTCTCCTACCGCGCGCCCGCGGAGCTCGCGGCGTGAGCGCCCTCGCGGTCGTCGTCTTCGCCGGGCGCACCGGGACGCATCTCCTCGACGAGCCCCGGTCGGCGCGGTTCGAGCGGTTCCGCGCGGGGTTCGACGAGGCGGCGTACCGGCGCGAGCTCGCCGCCGCCGGGATCCGCTTCGTCTCGCGCTCGGAGCGGGGGTTCCCGCCGCGGCTGCGCTCGATCCACGATCCGCCGCCGGGCATCTTCGTCCGAGGCGGTGCGCCGCTCGACCTCCTCGAGCGGCCGTGCGTCGCCGTCGTCGGCGCCCGCGCGTGCTCGTCGTACGGCACCGCGGTGGCCGTGGCCTTCGGCCGCGAGCTGGCGGCTGCCGGAGCGGTGGTCGTCTCCGGGCTCGCGCGAGGGGTCGACGCTGCGGCCCACCGGGGCGCCCTCGACGCCGGCGAGACGGTCGCCGTGCTCGGCTGCGGCGTCGACCGTGACTATCCGCGCGCTCACGCCTCGCTCGCCGCCGCGATCACCGCCCGCGGGCTCATCGTCTCCGAGTACCCGCCGGGTGTCGAGCCGGCTCCCTGGCGCTTCCCGGCCCGCAACCGGATCGTCGCGGGTCTGTGTGCCGCCACCGTGGTGGTCGAGGCGCGCGAGCGAAGCGGGGCGCTGATCACCGCCGACCTCGCGCTCGAGGAGGGACGGGAGGTGCTCGCGGTGCCCGGCGAGATCACGAGCCGCCTGTCCCACGGCACCAACGCGCTGCTCCGGCTCGGCGCGACACCGGCGACGTGCGCCGAGGACGTGCTCGCCGCGGTCGGCCTCGAGCCGAGAGGTGACGAGCCGCCGTTACTCGACGCACGCCTGGCGGCGGTGCGCGCCGCCGTTGCCGACGCGCCGGCCACCGTCGACGAGGTCGCGCGCGCGACCGGGCTCGACCCGGGCGAGACCGCCGCTGCGCTGGCGGAGCTCGAGCTGCTCGGGCTGGCGATCGCCGCCGATGGCCGCTACCGGGCGGCGCCGTCCCGATGAGCGTCTATCCGCCGGGCACCGCGCACGCGGGCGAGCGCGTCACGAAGTGAACACCGTCCTCCACCTCGAGCGAGAACGAGTCCGGGCGTCCGGGGGAGAGATCGAGGACGAACGTCGGCCGGTTCCACCGGTCGTCCTGCTCGGCGTCGATGTACATCGGCACGCCGTCGAGCTCGCCGAGCAGCCGGTCGCCCGGAGCGAGCAGCAGCTCGCCCTCGTGCAGGCACAAGGGCGAGCTGCCGTCACAGCACCCGCCGGACTGGTGGAGGACGAGCGGACCGTGACGGTCGCGCAGCGTCGCGAGCTCGCCGAGCGCCGCCTCGGTCGCGCTGATCCTGTTCCCTTCCGCGTCCGGCATGGCCCTTCCTCAGAACAGCCCGAGCGGCTTCGGGTCGTAGCTGACGAGCAGGCACTTCGTCTGGCTGTAGTGGTCGAGCATCATCCGGTGGTTCTCCCGGCCGACACCCGACACCTTGTAGCCGCCGAAGGCTGCGTGAGCCGGATAGAGGTGGTAGCAGTTCGTCCAGACCCTGCCCGCCTTGATTCCGCGGCCCATCCGGTAGGCCTTTGCGACGTCGCGCGTCCACACACCGGCTCCGAGGCCGTAGATCGTGTCGTTCGCGATCCGCAGCGCCTCCTCCTCGCCCTTGAACGTCGTCACGGCGAGCACCGGCCCGAAGATCTCCTCCTGGAAGATCCGCATCTCGTTGTGGCCCTTGAAGACGGTCGGCTGGTAGTAGTAGCCGCCGGCCAGCTCGCCTTCGAGGTGCGCCGGCTCGCCGCCGATCAGGAGCTCGGCGCCTTCGTCGACGCCGATCTTCACGTACGACTCGATCTTCTCGAGCTGTGCGGTCGAGACCTGCGCCCCGATCTGCGTCCGCTCGTCGAGCGGGTGACCCTGGCGGATCTTCGCGATCCGCGGCAGCACCCGGCTCATGAATGCGTCGTACATCGACTCCTCGATCAGTGCACGCGACGGGCACGTGCAGACTTCGCCCTTGTTGAAGGCGTAGAGCACGAGCCCCTCGATCGCCTTGTCGAGCAACTCGTCGTCGGCGTTCATCAGGTCGGCGAAAAAGACGTTCGGCGATTTGCCGCCGAGCTCCGTCGTCGACGGAATGATGTTCTGCGCCGCGTATTGCATGATCAGGCGACCCGTCACCGTCTCACCGGTGAACGCGATCTTCGCGATCCGCTTCGACGTCGCGAGCGCCTTCCCGATCTCGCCACCCGGCCCGTTGACGACGTTGATCACGCCGGCCGGGACGATGTCCTCGATCAGCTCCATGAGCTTGAGGATCGACCACGGCGTCGGGCTCGCAGGCTTCATGACGGCGCAGTTCCCGGCAGCCAGCGCGGGCGCCAGCTTCCAGGCTGCCATCAGGATGGGGAAGTTGAAGGGGATGATCTGCCCGACCACGCCGAGCGGCTCGCTGAAGTGGTAGGCGATCGTGTTCTTGTCGATCTCCGAGATCCGCCCCTCCTCGGCGCGGATCGCGCCGGCGAAGTAGCGGAAGTGGTCGGCTGCGAGCGGGATGTCGGCCGCCAGCGTCTCGCGCACCGGCTTGCCGTTGTCCCAGCTCTCCGCGACGGCGAGCAGCTCGCGGTGCTCGTCGATCGCATCCGCGACCAGGTTCAGGATTCGCGCCCGCTCTGTCGTCGACGTCTCGCCCCACGCCTCGCGCGCGGCATGAGCGGCGTCGAGCGCGAGCTCGATGTCCTCCGGCGTCGAGAGCGGGACCTCTGTGAACGGCTCGCCGGTCGCCGGAGTCAGGTTCTCCGCGTAGCGCCCCTGCACCGGCGGGACCCAGTGTCCGCCGATGAAGTTGTCGTAGCGGTCCTTGACCTCGACCGGGCTGCCGGGCTTCCCGGGAACCGTGTGGATCCCAGTCTGCTCGATGACTGCCATCGAGACCTCCTTTTCGAGGCGGTCGCGTCCGTCGATCGGCGGACGACAGCCGCTTGAGCCATCGTCGACCCGGCCACCGGTACGAACATCGGGGCTTTCGCGCAGGGCCGATCGCTCTCTGCACTTTCTTAGGATCAGTGGGTGCCCGCGTCGTCGTACTGGCTCGAGGGGCCGCGCGAGCCGTTCCCGCGCCGCCGACTGGCCGGCAGGCGCGGTTGTATGTTGGCAACCGTCCCCGACCCGAGCGAGGAGCGCCGCGATGAACCGGTTCGAGCAAGCCGTCCAGGACTGCATGATCCCGACCGCCGAGCTGCTGGCAGAGACCGAGAAGCCGCTCCACCGCGCGATCCTGCTCAACTTCTGGCGCCACGTGCATCTCGAAGGTGCGGGCGACTACGACCGGATCGTCGCGCCCGACATGATGGTGGACGAGCCGGTCTACCGCGTCGCTTGGGGCGTGAGCCCAACCGTGATCCGCGGCAAGGAGGGCGTGCTCGCGTTCTACCGAAGTGTCGGCGAGTCGGTGCTGTGGCACTCCGACGACCGACTGGCCGTCGGCGACTGGGGGATCTCCGACGAGATCACCTTCCATCAGCTCGCCCGGGGCGCCGACCTCCAGGCGATCGGATACGAGGTCGACGATCCGGAGGCGCTCTACCACGTGTCGAGCCGCCAGTCGTTCGTGTGGCCGTACGACGAGCAGGCGCGGCTCGCCGGTGAGCATCTGTACGAGGACAAGACGAGCCTCGCGATCGAAGAGGTGAGCCCCGACGAGGCGATCACGCCGGCGCGCGTGCGCGAGATCCACCGCGAGCAGCTCGCGGCGCTCGAGGCCGAGCGCGGCGACCGCTTCTGGACGCTCGAGGCGCAGCTCGCAGCCGCACGCTAGGGCTCTCGGCCGCGTCGTAGCAGTCGATCGATGAACGAGCGGCGCGGTGGCGTCGCCGCGGCTGCCCTCGCCTCGCGCCTCAGGTCGGCGGCCGCCCACGCACGCTCGCGCATCCGCCGGGTCGCGTAGCGGGGCTTCCAGATGACGGGCCGCGGCTGCTTCACGTCCGCCAGATGATGCCTGTGGTGGGCGGCCCCGTAGTTTCCCCCTGCCGACCGGCGGGATACCTCGGAGGCCGGTGGAAGGGCTTCCGCCCACGGTGAGATCGTGTCGATGCCGGTCTTCACACCCAGCGATGTCGGGCCGCCGAGCGCGGGAGGGCCGGCCTCCGAGCTGTGGTGGTTCGTGCGCTGGTTCGTCTTCCACGGCACGCGGCTCGATCGGCTTGCCGATCCCGTCCGATCCGTCGGAGCAGGCGCCGAGCCAGGAGTCTTGCGAGACAAGGGTCTGACTGCTAGCTTGTCTCGCATGGCAGCCGGCTCACAACGTCGAACGGAGCTGCTGCGTGGTGTGCTCGACCTCTGCCTGCTGGCGGTGATGGACGAGGGGCCGGCGTACGGCTACGAGATGACCAGGCGACTGCGTGAACGCGGTCTCGCGATCGTGGGCGAGGGGTCCATCTATCCGCTGCTCGGACGCCTGGAGCGTGACGGCCTCGTCGAGACCTACCGGGGCGCGAGCAACGGAGGGCCGCCGCGGAAGTACTACCGTCCCTCGAGTGCAGGGCGGCTGGCGCTTGCGCTCGGGGTGTCCGATTGGCGGGCTGCCCGCGATGCCGTCGATGCAGTGCTTGCTCCCGTCAAGGTCGAGGTGACCTCATGAGTGATTTCGTCGAGCAGTGCCGTCGCGAGTGGAGGCGACTCGGTGTCCCCGCTCCGCTGGCCGACGAGATGGCGGCCGACCTGACCTCCGACCTCCGGGAAGCCGAGGCGGAAGGCGTCTCCGCCGAGGAGGTTCTCGGAAACAGCGCCTTCGATCCGCGTTCCTTCGCAGCCTCGTGGGCTGCCGAGCGCGGGATCATTCCTGCCCGCCCGAGCCGAGGCGATGGTCGTCGCAGGCCGCTCGCCCTGATGGCGTTCACCGCGCTTGCCGCGGTCGTGCTGATCGTCGCCGCGGTACTCCTCGCGACGGGCGAGCCGAAGGTATCGCTCGTCGCAGTCGGGACGAAATCTCATCTCCTTGCTCCGCCGACGAGCCCGCTGATCCAGCCCCACGCCAGCCGAACCGTCCTGCAGGCGAGTGCGGCCGCGCCCGTCGAGTGGATCCTGCTCTTCATGGCGATCGTCGCGCTCGGCTTCGCGGCCTGGCTGTGGTCGAGCTGGGGCCGCTCACGGCCGTCCAGCATCCCCGTCTAGAGCTCCGTTCGCCGCTGATGGGCCGGCGACGCGGTCACGCGGTGACGTTCACGGGCGTCGTCGCAGAGCCCAGGCGCACCGTCTCGGTGCCGCGCGTCACCTTCACGTTCCAGGGCGCACCGAGGCGGAGCCACAGGCGCCGTTGGTCGAGCCGTAGCGTCTGCCCCTGCTCGAGCGTCCGCTCGGCGAGCAACGCTCCCGCGGGCCCGCCGACGCGCACCTCGACCCAGCAGCGTCCCCTGATCGCGCGGACGACGAGTGCCGGCTGCGTGAGCGTCTTCGTCGCCGCGTGGACGTGGGGGATCGCGGGCCTCACCGCCGCCGGGGCGGTCGTCGCCCCGGGTGGCCGCGCTGCCTCCCGGTTTGGCTGCACGGTGGGCCGCCGCCGGACCAGGCCGACCAGACGACCATGACGACGAGGACGGCGAGGGCGGCGGCCGAGGCGAGCGAAATCGGGACGGTATGGCGTCTGCGCCGCCGCAGGGTGGGCGCCTGCTCCTCCGGCTCGGGTGGCGGCGGGAACTGTTCGTCGAACTCCTGGACGAACGCGTTCGCATCGAGCTCGAGCGCATTGGCGTAGGTGCGGAGGAATGCGCGCGTGTACGTCCGGCCCGGCAATGCGTCCCAGCGCTCGTTATCGAGCGCTTCCAGGTACCGCGAGCGCATGCAGGTGATCTGCTCCGCATCGCGGAGCTCGAGGCCCCTCGCTTCGCGCGCCGCAGCGAGACTCGCCCCTATCTGGAACACCCGGACCCACCTACCCGCCGAGCTCGAGAAGCAACCACGCTCACGACCCTGACCCCTCATCGTCATCTCCCGGCTCAGGTAGGCAGTGTCGCCTTCAACTCGGCGACTGCCATCGGTAGTCGTAGGCAGCGACGACGACACTTCCCGACCGCGATCGCGAGGTCCTGGATCGCGAGCCCGGTCGAGTCGAACATCGTGATCTCGTCGTCGTGCGTGCGGCCCGGCGCGGTGCCGGCGAGCACGTCTCCGATCGCGGTCACGTCGCCCTCGCCGACCAGGCCTGGCATCCGGGGCGCGGCCGGCGGACGACCGCGTGCTCGGTGCGCTCGTCTCGGAGTGTGAGCGGGGCGACCTCGACGGCGTCGTCGTCTTGGACGAGCGCCGCTTCGCGCGCGACGTTGTCGCAGGCGGCGCGGGCCTCGCGCGCCTCGTCGACTGCGGCGCGCGCCTGGTCGCCACGAGGAGCGACTTCGACTCGGTGAACCTCACGCCGAGTCGCAGATGCTCTTCAACCCTGGCTGATACGCCGGGCCCTTGTCGCTGTCGACCCCTCTCAGTTCGCGTCGAGCAGGTCTGACCAAAAGCGAATCGATCGAGCTGGCTGGAGGAGGGCTGTGGATCTGCGACCGAACTCGCGTTGGAGGTAGTCGGCCAGGTCGTTTCCGTAGACGATGATGTCGGTTTGCACGATCGAAAAGACGGGGTTCCCTGCGTCGGCTGGTTCGTTCGGGATCCCGCGATGTTCGTAGATCGGGATCAGCGCCGGCGCGTCGCGAACCTTCTCAGCGATCACTTGCCGCAGCTCGGCATCGTCCGTAGGCCGTTCGCCCCACTGCGCCAACCAGACGGCGTTATGGAGTGCGTCGAAGGCAATGCCGTCGACGAGCTGGGCGCGAAATGCTCCGAACGACTCTTTTGGGCGCGTTCGCCAGTCCGGAAACCGGGGTCCCGTAGGAAGAGTCGTGGTCAACAATTCACACAGATCCGCCGGGAACACGACACCAGCTTGCTCCTGCGCGGCGTCAAGCTCAGCGGGAGACAGCCCGGTGGAGCGATTCGGAGAGGGCACAAGGTCGGCCAGGTTCATCGCGCTCACGCTACCCGCGCTCGGCCTTGCGACCGCGCTTACGTCTGACTGTGTCTCTGTCTCTCAAAGACAGAGACACGGGCCACAGACGACCGACGTGTCAGTGACGGGCCGCTGAGGCGCGCCACTGACAGTTTTCGCGGCCCGAGTCGAGACGATGGCTGGATGCGTTCGTAGAATCGAATTAGTGGGACGCTTTGCGTTGCTCCTCGCCGCTGTCGTTCTTGCAGCCACGGCTTCGGCTTCGAGCGCCTCGACGCCCGAGCGTCTTCATTCGCCTGACCAAGTCCGCCGAGTGTTCGCTCACCACCGACTGCCGCTCGACGGCGTCGCGTGGACACTTCCCGGCGGGACCGTGCAGGTCGCGGACGTCTATGGCGCGGCTCTATTCAGCGGCCTTCAACTGGAGGTTGTCGTCTGGCCGACGATCATGGCCGCCAAGGAGGACGAGACGGACATCTCCAGAGAGCAGCAGGTCGACCCGAACTACGAGAAGTTGCGCGTCGGCAATGTCACTGCCAGCTTCGACGCCACGCCGAAAACTGCACCGAAGTTTGCTCGGGTTGAAGCGGCGATGAAGGAACTGACGGATCTTCCCGCCGTTCTCCCGCTTCCTTCTGGCCTGGTGCCCCTCTCAACCGTCAGCGGTGACACGCGACGGATCGTCCGCGGAAAACAGCAGGTGCGGATGGATCAGCTCGATCTCTGGTGCGGCATGGTGACCACGACATTCGCCACATCGACATCGAGCACGAACAAGTATGCAACGTCGCCCGAGTGCGCACCGCTCGATTCCGATGGAGTCGACATCAGTTTCAGCGTCCCTTCGAGTGACAACTTCAAGCACGCCGATCACCCGCTCGATGTCGGCAGCACTCGACCCGCCAAGCTGGTGGGTGTCACGCGAGGTAACCGCCTCAACATCTACGCCTTCTCCTACGGCGCACAGTTGAAGAAGCCCGTGAACCGGCCAAAGTCCCAACCGCTCCCGACGGGTGAGGGTCTGAGCTTCCCGGCGAGCGGATGGCGCTGCGCGGCCCGGCAGACGCCGCCGAACCTCATCTGTTACCGAACCAAGCACGGCAGAGCATGGGCGCCGTTCGTCCTCTTCTTCCCGAGCAAGCGACTCGTCGAGGTCGAGACGATCACCGTCGCCTCAGAAGCACCTGCAACCTGTTGCTGCAAGGTGGCGATGCCGAGCATCGCGACGATGCCCACGAGGATGAACGTGCACTCGAAGGTCCTGGCCATCACGTAGGAGATCGACAGTCCCTCGAACTGCCGCCTCATGATTGGAACGATCACGACCGCGGTCCCGATGTTGGCGAGGATCAACAGCAGCTCCAACAGCGCGCCGAGGTAGATCTTGTTGACGTTCCCCGAGCCCGCGACGAACGCAACTGGATGACGGAGCGCTTGCTCGTACAACAGCAGCGCCGGGATCGACGTGACGAAGGTAATGAGGTAGAGGACGCCGAAGATCCGCGCTCTCTTCTGATCGAGAGACATGCTGCCCCGTTTCTCCGGCGAGTGGAGCGGGTGGATTCCCGCGATTCAACCGGTAGAGCACCGAACCTAGGGCACACGACCTCTCTTATCAACCTGCAATTCGGCGGGCGGCACTCAGAACACCCTCAGGCCGTCCTGGCGCGGCCCGGCTGTCGGGGACGGACCATGAGCCCTTCTGGCCAGGCGTCATTCCGCATCGCTGGCCCGCGTCTCTGTCTTAACGGGACAGGGACAAGCGACCTTCAGGGAAGAGGCAACGAGTCTGCACTATCGCCCTGATCGGCCGCTGCGCCTCGACGCATCGAAAGATAGGCGGCTGCGCCGACGACGAGACCGAACTCGACAAGACCGATTAGGAGAGCGTCCAAGGTGACGATGCGATGACCAACTTCCCAGGTCAAGCCGCCGCCGGGAGACAGTTGCGAAAACGGCCCCTCATCGGATGAAAGATGAGTCGTGAGGCCATCGACAAAGACGGCAACACCATGAGCGACCTGGTAGAGCGACCAGCCGATTGCGATGCCGAACGTCAGCGTTCTCAGGGCGGACTCACGCAGAAGGCCGTCGATGCTCTCCCGCATTGCGCTCACCGTAGTGACGGAGCAGGACGGCGCTGTCTGTTCACGACAGTGCCACGCAGAGACTCGTAGCGCCGCCGACTGACAAAACGGCCGGAGTTAGATCTCGAGCATTGGCAGCGCGTCGAGGTCGGCGGCCTCGAGCGCCGCGAGCGCGATCGCGAGGTCCTGGATCGCGAGCCCGGTCGAGTCGAACATCGTGATCTCGTCGTCGTGCGTGCGTCCCGGCGCGGTGCCGGCGAGCACGTCTCCGATCGCGGTCACGTCGCCCTCGCCGACCAGGCCGTCCTCGACGGCGTGCGCGAGCTCGCCGCCGTGACTGGCCTGCCCCCAGTCGTCGCAGAAGAGCCGCGCGCGGGCGAGCTCGGCGCCCGCCGCTTCCGCCTTGCCGGGGCCGTCGGCGCCCATCAGCGAGACGTGCTGACCGGGGCGCAGCGTGCCCTCCTCGAGGAGGACACTGTGACCGGGCGTGACGGTGACGACGAGGTCGGCGCCGAGCGCGTCGGCGAGCGACGGCGCCACCTCGGCACCGAGCTCGGCGGCGACGCTCGCCGCGCGGCCGGCGTCGAGATCCCAGAGCGAGACCGACCGTCCGCGCGCCAGGAAGGTGCGCGCGGCGGCAGCCCCGTTGACGCCGGCCCCGATCACGCTCGCCGTCGCCGCGTCGGCGCGACCGAGCGTCTCCGCCGCTAGCACCGCCGCAGCTCCGGTGCGCAGAGCCGTCACCGACGCCGCGTCGAGCACCGCGCGCAGCTGCCCGTTCGACGCATCGGAGACCAGCACCACGCCGGTCACGGTCGGCAGGCCCTTCGCCGGGTTGCCCGGGAACGACGTGATCCACTTGAGGAGCGCCGCACCGCCGCCGAGCGCGGGCATCGCCCGGAAGTCGCCGGCGGGGTAGTTCGTCACGTAGACCTTCGGCGGCATCGACCACTCGCTGCGCGCGTACGCGACGAACGCCTCGCGCACCGCCTCGACCGCGCGGGCCGGCGTCACGGCCGCCTCGACGGCGGCCCCGTCCAGCACGACGGCGCGCGTCACAGCGCCTTGACGGCGGCGGTCAGCTTCGCGACCGACTCCTTCGCGTCGCCGAAGAGCATCATCGTGTTCGGCTCGACGAAGAGCGGGTTGTCGATGCCGGCGAAGCCGGGGTTCATCGACCGCTTGAGCACGACCACCGCCTTCGACTCGTCGACGTTCAGGATCGGCATCCCGTAGATCGGGCTCGACGGGTTGTTGCGCGCGTCGGGGTTGACGACGTCGTTCGCGCCGATCACGAGCGACACGTCGGTGCGCGGGAACTCGGCGTTCGCCTCGTCCATCTCCTTCAGCGCCGGGTAGGGGACGTTCGCCTCGGCGAGCAGCACGTTCATGTGCCCGGGCATGCGGCCGGCGACGGGATGGATCGCGTAGGTGACCTCGACGCCCTTCTCCTCGAGCAGGTCGGCGAGCGCGCGCACGTCGTGCTGCGCCTGCGCGACCGCCATGCCGTAGCCGGGGACGATCGACGACCTTGTGCGCGTAGGCGAGCATGATCGCGACGTCGTCTGCGGTGGTGGGGCGGACGGAGCCGGTCGCGCCGACGGCGGCGCCGCCCGCGCCGGTCTGCAGCTGGCCGAACGCCCCGAAGAGGACGTTCGCGATCGAGCGGTTCATCGCCTTCGCCATCATCATCGTCAGCAACGTGCCCGACGCGCCGACGAGCATGCCGCTGACGATCAGCACGTTGTTCTCGAGCTCGAAGCCGCCCGCTGCGACCGCGAGACCGGTGAACGCGTTCAGCAGCGAGATCACGACCGGCATGTCGGCGCCGCCGATCGGCAGCACGAACAGCACGCCGAAGAGCAGCGCGGCGCCGATCAGGGCCCAGAGCAGCCACTCGTCCTGGACGCCGGCGACGAGCGCGATCCCGGCGGCGACCGCCGCGAGGAAGACCGCGCCGTTCACGACCTGCTGGCCGGGGTAGGTGATCGGTCGGCCGCCGATCAGCTCCTGCAGCTTCGCGAACGCGATCATCGAGCCGCTGAACGAGATCGAGCCGATCAGCGCCGAGAGCACGATCGCGAGCGAGATGTCGACCTTGGGCGTCCCCGGCTCGGGCAGGATCCGGTGCAGCTCCGCGAGCGCGATCAACGCCGCCGCCCCGCCGCCGACGCCGTTGAACAGCGCCACCATCTGCGGCATCGCGGTCATCTTCACCTTGCGCGCCGCGACCGCCCCGAAGCCGCCGCCGATCAGCATCGCGAGCACGATCGCCCACCAGCTCGTCGAGCCGATGTTGATCCACGTGACGACGACGGCGAGGACCATGCCGGCCGCGCCGATCTGGTTGCCGCGACGCGCGTGTGCCGGGCTCGAGAGGAAGTGCAGCGCGAGGATGAAGGTCACGATCGTGACCAGGTAGAGCAGCCTGGTGGCGTCAGCCCCCAACAGTGTCAGCTCCCATCCGGTGCCTCGTCCTTCTTCGGCTCGCGCTTCTTGAACATCTCGAGCATGCGGTCTGTGACGACGAAGCCGCCGACCACGTTCGCCGACGCGAGCACCACCGCCGCGAAGCCGACGATCCACGTGAAGGTGTCCTTGTCGGGGAGGCCGAGCACGATCATCGCGCCCACGATCACGATCCCGTGGATCGCGTTCGTGCCGCTCATCAGCGGCGTGTGCAGCAGCGCCGGCACCTTCGAGATCACCTCGAAGCCGAGGAAGATCGCGAGCACCAGGATCGTCACCTCGAACACGAGCAACGTTCCGTGGCTCATGCGCTCTCCTTTCGCGTCACGCATGCACCCGCGACGATCTCGTCGTCCCAGTCGAGCACGAGCTCACCGTCCTTGACGAGCAGGCCGAGGATCGACGCCATGTTGCGTGCGAGCAGCTGGCTCGCGTGCGTCGCCATCGTCGACGGCAGATTGGTTGTGCCGACGATCGTCACACCGCTCTCGACGACCTCCTCGCCGGGGCGCGTCAGCTCGCAGTTGCCGCCGGTCTCGGCCGCCAGGTCGACGATCACCGATCCGGGCCGCATGCCGCGTACGGCGTCCGCCGTGACGAGCTTCGGCGCCGGGCGGCCGGGGATCGCGGCGGTCGTGATGATCGCGTCGAAGCCCGGGATCCGCGCCTGCAGCTCCGCCTGCTGGGCGGCCTGCTGCTCGGGCGTCAGCTCACGCGCGTAGCCGCCTTCGGTCTCCTCGCCCTGGACGCCGAGGTCGAGAAAGGTCGCGCCGAGCGACTCGACCTGCTCACGCACCGCAGGACGCACGTCGAAGCTGCTGACCACGCCGCCGAGGCGGCGCGCGGTCGCGATTGCCTGCAACCCGGCGACGCCGGCGCCGAGGACGAGGATCTTCGCCGGCGGGATCGTGCCGGCCGCGGTCATCAGCATCGGGAAGAACCGGGGCAGCCGGTCGGCGGCGATCAGCGCCGCCTTGTACCCGGCGACGGTCGCCTGCGACGAGAGCGCGTCCATCGGCTGCGCGCGCGTGATGCGCGGGATCGACTCCAGCGCGAGCCCGTGGACGCCGGCCGCGGCGAGACGCTCGATACCAGCCGTGTCGGTGAGCGGAGCAAGGAACGCGATCACGACCTGCCCGGCGTGCAGCCGGGCCACCTCGTCGGCGGTCGGCGTCGCGACCTTCACGATCACGTCGGCCGACCATGGATCGCCGAGCTCGGCGCCTGCCTCGCGATACGCGTCGTCCGGGAAGCCGGCGGCGGAGCCTGCGCCCGATTCCACGACGGCGGTCACGCCCTCGCCCAGCCGCGAGACGGTCTCCGGGACGAGGGCGACCCGGCGTTCGCCGGGCTCAACCTCCTGTGGGACGCCGACTCGCATGACCGCGCGCGACGCTATCGCATCGGTGAGCAACTACGGTAGGTAATCCGCACGGATCGTCCTGCGTCGATCTCCGACAAGGGATTGCGGTGTGCAGGGTGAATCGAGCCTGTGCTCATGAGCCACGCCGCGCTCCTCACTCACAGGCTCGTCGGCCACGACCCCGGGGTCGTCGACCATGCGGCACGCGTCACCGATCTCGCGCTTCGGCTCGCGACCGAGCTCGACGCGGCGCCACCGCTCATCCGCCGCCTCGTCGTCGCGACGCCGCTGCACGACATCGGCAAGCTCGAGGTCGATCCCGCGATCCTGGCGAAGCCGGGGCCACTCGACGACGACGAGTTCGAGGCGATCCGCAGCCATCCCGTCGCCGGCACACGGATCATCACCGGGATCCAGTCGCTGCGGGCCGCGCTCGAAACGGTGCTGCATCACCACGAGCGCTGGGACGGAACCGGCTACCCGTACGGGCTGAGCGGCACGGAGATCCCGGAGGACGCGCGCATCGTCGCCGTCGCCGACGCCTACGACGCCATGATCTCCGACCGCCCCTACCGGGAGCGGATCGCCCACGCCGAGGCCGTCGCGGAGATCGAGCGCTGCGCGGGCACGCAGTTCGACCCGCGCGTCGCGGAGGCGTTCGTGCGCATGGTCTCCTAGAGCGTCGACCAGATCTCGAGCTTCGTGCGCGTGCGCTGGATCACCTCGTCGGTGAACGAGGTCGTCGACGTCTCGCCGCCGAGGTCGGCGGTCTTCACACCCTGTGCCACCGCCTCGAGCGCCGACTCGCGGATCGCACGCCCGGCGCTCGCACCCTGCTCGGTCTGCGACAGCAGCGCCGCGCCGGCGAGGATCATCGCGAGCGGGTTGGCGACGTTCTTGCCCTGCAATGACGGCGCGGTGCCGTGCGCCGCTTCCGCCATCAACGCGGTTGGCTCGAGGTCGCCGCCCTCGAACGCGACGAGCATCGACTCCGAGCCGGCGATCGAGCCGAAGAGCGGCAGCACGAGGTCGGAGAGGATGTCGCCGTCGCGGTTCAGCGCCGGGATCACCATCGGCTCGCCGGTGGAGGCGACGAGCAGCGCGAACGTCGCGTCGATCAGCTGGGGCTCGTACTGGACGTCGGGATGCCGTGTGGCCGCCGCGTCCATCTCCTCCTTCAGCATCCCCTCGTAGGTGGGCGAGACCGTGTATTTCGGCCCGCCGAACACCTTCGCGCCGGTCCGCTCGGCCTCCCGGAACGAGAACTCGGCGACGGCACGGCAGACGCCGCGCTCGATCCGCTCGGTGCGGAAGGCGACCTCGTCGTCGCCCTCGCCTTCGCGCCACTCCTTCGCGCCGTAGGCGTCACCGACCGCCATCCGCACGACGGAGATCGGCGCGTGGACGCCTCCGAAGGGCACGACGCCCGGCAGCCGGCGCCCGGTGCGGACGATCACCTTGCCGCCGATCTCCTCGCGGAGGATGCGGTTCGGCGAGCCGACGTCACCGCGACCCTCCGGCGTCACCGTCGCCGCCTTCAGACCCAGGCCGTGCTCGCGGATCGCAGCCGCGGCCTCGTGCACGATGCCGTTCCCGGTCGCGCGGCGGGTCGCCAGCGAGAGATCGAAGCGCGGGAGCTCGAGCTCGAGGCCGGTCACGTCGGGCGCGAGCACGCGGAGCGACTCCTCGAGCAGCTCCTGCCCGGTCTCGTCGCCCTCCAGCACTGCGATCGCCGTCAGCTCCATCGGCGGCGAACATTAGCGCTCCTTGATTAGGGTGCAGAATTCGGATGTCCGCCCGCACGGCGTAGACTGCCGAGCGAATCGAAACGGAGGCTGAAATTGGCACGGAAAACCGTTCTGGTTTGCGACAACTGCGGGAAGGAGGTCGACGAGGCGCACGGCGCCGTACTGCGCATCACGTATTCGGATGCGCGCCGAGGCTCCAAGGTCGCCGACCTCTGTGACGACTGCGCCGGCACGATGCCCGGCCGTGCGGCCGCCCGCCGCGGACGCCGGCCGAAGTCGGCGACCGCACAGGGGTAAAGACAGCACAGAGCGTGAACTCGTCGGGAGTGGCCGCGGGACACGTCCTGCGGCCACTCTACGATGGGAAGGTGGGGCTGTCCCTCCTCGCAGGGCCTGCAAACGCGGGCAAGGTCGCGCTCCTCCTCGACCGGTATCTCGCCCGTCTCGACGACGAGCCGTATCTGATCGTGCCGACCGGGTCGGACGTCGACCGGGTCGAGCGCGACCTGCTCGCCCGCTGCGGCTGCCTGCTCGGCGGCGGCATCGGCACCTTCGACGACCTCTTCCGGCAGCTCGCCGCAGGCGATCCGGGCCGCCGCGACGTGCTCACCGACGCGCAGCGCCTGCTCGTCGCGCGGCGGGCCCTCGCTGCTGCGCCGTTGGACGGCCTCGCCCGCTCGGCGCGGACCGGCGGCTTCGCCGATGCCCTCCTCGGCACGCTCGGGGAGCTCGAACAGGGGCTCCTCGACCCGGACGACCTGGACGGTGAGCTCGCCGAGCTGTATCGCGCCTATCGCGCCGAGCTCGACCGCCTCGAGATGTGGGATCGCGACCTGCAGCGGCGCCGGGCGGCCGAGCGGCTCCGGTCCGACCTCGACGCCTGGCAGGGCCAGCCGGTGTTCGCGTACGGCTTCGAGGACCTGACCGCGGCGGAGTGGGCGCTCCTCGAGGCCCTCGCCGGCCGTGCCGAGGTGCACGTCTCGCTGCCGTACGAGCCCGGCCGCACCGCGTTCGCCTCCCTCGCGCGCACGGCGACCGACCTCGCATCGCTCGCCGACGGTCGCATCGAGGAGCTGCCGCCGCGCTCTGCCGAGTACGCGCATCCCGCGCTCGCGCATCTCGAGCGCAGCCTGTTCGAGGAGGCTCCCGGGCCCGCGCCCGAGCTCGGCGACGGCATCCGCTTCCTCGAGGGCGCGGGCGTGCGCGGCACGCTCGAGCAGGTCGGCGAGGAGCTTGCGGCGCTCCTGCGCAGCGGCGTCGCGCCCGAGCGGATCGCGCTCGTCGCGCCGTCGCTCGACGGCCTGCGCGCCCCGCTCGAGACGGTGCTCGGCGGGCTCGAGATCCCGTATGCGGTCGAGTCGCGCGTCCGCTTCGGCGGGACGCCGATCGGGCACGCGCTCCTCCAGCTGCTCCGGTTCGCCTGGCAGGGCGGCGGCCGCCGCGAGCTGTACGCGTACCTGCGCTCGCCGTACTCCGGGCTCGCCCGCTCGTCCGTCGACTACGTCGAGGGGCGGTTGCGCGGGCGCGCCGTCCAGGCGCCCGACCGCGTCGAGGCGGAGACGGAGAAGCTGCGCGAGGCTCCGTTGCCCGCGCTCGACGAGCTGCGCGACGCGGAGTCGCCCACCGAGGCGGTTCGGGCGCGACTGCGGGCGATGCTGCGCGGCGCCTACGGCACCGAAGCGCCGCCCGCCGGCGAGTCGTCGCGGCTCGACCTGCGCACCTATGGCACCGCGCTCGCGCTCCTCGACGAGCTCGACTCGTTCGCCCGGCGCGCGGGCGGGATCGAGCGCGACGACGTGATCGCTGCGCTGGAGCGCGGCGAAGTGCGTCTCGCCGCCGCCGGCGAAGCAGGCCGCGTCGCCGTCCTCGACCTGCTGCGCGCGCGCACCCGCCGCTTCGACGTCGTGTTCGTGCTCGGGCTGGAGGAAGGGAGCCTGCCGCGGCGGGCGCGCACGTCGCCCTTCCTGAGCGAGGACGCACGCCGCGCGCTCGGCGGGCGGCTCGAGCGCCCCGACCAGGTCGCCCGCGACCGCTACCTCTTCTACACGGCGTGCACCCGCGCGACGCGGCGCCTCGTTCCTCGTGCGCGAGGCGGCCACCGACGACGGCTCCCCGCGCGAGCCGAGCCCGTTCTGGGAC
The DNA here is from genome assembly GCA_963840365.1 of uncultured Thermoleophilia bacterium. Lineage (GTDB taxonomy): Bacteria > Actinomycetota > Thermoleophilia > Gaiellales > Gaiellaceae > PALSA-600. The sequence goes on from CAWIYQ010000003.1 coordinate 537,822, forward strand.
GAGGTCGCCGCGGTCTTCGAGCCCGAGGACGTGGAACGGGCGACGAGCCGCCGTCCGCTCTCGGCGCTCACCTGGCCGCTCGAGTCCGCGCCGACCGACCGCGAGCGGCTGCGTTCGCTCGCCCGGCTCGCGGTTGCCGATCCCGACGAGGCGCGGGCGCTCGCCGACGCCAACGACTGGCAGCGGCGCCTCAGCCGCGCGCGCGGCGCCCTGCAACGCGACACGCGCATCCGCCCCGAGTTCTTCGGCGGCAAGACGACGTTCGGGGTCACCGAGCTCGAGCGGTTCGCCGACTGCTCGTCGGCCTGGCTGATCGAGCGCATCGTCTCGCCGAAGACGATCGACGCCGAGGTCGACCCGCTGCTCCGCGGCTCGGTCGCGCACAGCGCGCTGCACAAGTTCTACGCCGGGCTGCCGAAGGAGCTCGGGCACGACCGCGTCACCCCCGAGAACCTCGACCGTGCGCTCGGCTTCCTGCGGCGCTGCCTCGACGACGCCCTGCGCGGAGGCGTGCGGCTCGACCTCACCGAGCTGCAGGAGGCGGAGCTCGACGAGAGCCTCTGGCGCGACCTCGAGGGGTTCGTGCGCGACGAGGCCGCGTCGGAGCTGGCGCTCCTGCCGAGGCGGTTCGAGGTGTCGTTCGGCTCCGACCGCTCGGCGCCCGAGCTACAGCGCGGGCTGCCCCTCGGCGACGGGCTGCACCTGAGCGGGAAGATCGACCGCATCGACGTCGACCCGTTCAGCGCGCGGGGGATCGTGCAGGACTACAAGTCGGGACGCACGGCCCACTCGGCGAAGCAGATCGACGAGGAGCTGAAGCTCCAGATCCCGCTCTACATGCTCGTCCTGCGCGACCTCGTCGGCATCGAGCCGCTCGGCGGCGTCTACCGGGCGCTCGCGGGAGCGCGCGTCACGCGCGGCCTTCTGCTCGCGGACGCCGACGACGACCTGCCCGGCTACCAGCGCAACGACTATCTGCGAGGACGACGACTTCTGGGCGCACGTCGAGACCTCGCGCAAGCGCGCGCTCGACTACGCCCAGCGGATCCGCGCCGGCGACGTGCGGCACGACCCGAAGGGCGACGAGTGCCCCGCCTGGTGCGATCTCTGGTCGATGTGCCGGGTGAGGCGTCCGTGAATCCCGAGCAGCGCGCCGCCGTCGAGGCACGCGGCGAGGTCTTCGTCTCCGCCGGTGCCGGCACGGGCAAGACGACCGTGCTCGTCGAGCGCTTCGTGCGCGCAGTCTGCGACGAGGGGCTCGACGTCGAGTCGGTGCTCGTGATCACGTACACGCGCAAGGCGGCCGGCGAGCTGCGCGCGCGTATCCGGGCTGCGCTGCACCGGGCCGGCCGGCCCGATCTCGCCCGGCGGCTCGACGGCGCCTGGATCTCGACCATCCACGGCTTCTGCTCGCGCCTGCTGCGCGCCCACCCGTTCGCGGTCGGGATCGACCCGCGGTTCCGCGAGCTCGACGAGGAGCACGGGGCGGTGCTGCGCGGCGAGTCGTTCGAGCGCGCGCTCGCCGCGTTCTGCTCGACCCGGGATCCCGAGCGCCTGCGGCTCCTCGCCACCTACGGCGCTCCGGGGCTGCGCCGGATGCTGACGGGCGTCTACGAGACGCTCCGGTCGGCGGGCCGCGAGCTCGTGCTCGAGCTCGGCGACGTCGCACGGGTGCCGGAGCGGCTGCGCGAGCTGCAGGCGGCGGCCGATGCTTTGCTCGTCGACCCGAAGGCGAGCGAGAAGCACGTCGCGGCGGCGCGCGCGGCGCTCGCGCTCGTCCCGCAGGCAGAGCAGCTGCTCGACCTCTCGCATCTGGCGACGAGCGGGGAACGGGCGGCGGAGTTCAAGGACGCGCGGCAGCGGCTCGAGCAGGCGGCGCTCGACGAGCTCGCCGAGCGCGACCGCGATCTGCTGCAGGAGCTGCTCGAGCTCTTCGCGACGGAGTACGCCGAAGCGAAGCGAGCGCGAGTCGGCGCTCGACTTCGAGGACCTGCAGCTCTACGCGCGCGACCTGCTGCGCGACCACGAGGACGTGCGGTCGGAGGAGCAGCTCCGCTTCCGCGCGATCATGGTCGACGAGTTCCAGGACACGAACCGCCTGCAGTGCGACCTCGTCGACCTGCTGCGCGGCGGCCCGCTCGAGAAGGACGTCTTCTTCGTCGGCGACGAGTTCCAGTCGATCTACGGCTTCCGCCACGCCGACGTCGCCGTCTTCCGCGAGCGCCGTGAGCAGGCGCCGCGTGCGGCTGCCGCTGACGCTGAACTACCGCTCCCGGCCGGAGGTGCTCGCGGCGGTCAACGAGCTCTTCGGCACGCAGTTCGGCGACGGCTACCAGCCGCTCGCGGCGTCGGGTGACTTCCCCGACCCGGTGTTCGGGCATCCCGTCGAGCTGCTCGTCTCCGACAAGCGGAGCTACCAGGACGCCGGTGAGCGCTGGCGCGACGGCGAGGCGCGGTCGATCGCCCGCCGCGTCCGCGAGCTCGTCGACACCGGCGCAGCGGCCCCGGGCGAGATCGTGCTGCTCTTCGCCGCGGGAACCGACGCCGAGCGCTACGAGGCGGCGCTCCGCGCTCTCGGCCTGCCGACCTACCGCGCAACCGGCCGCGGCTACTTCGGGCAGCAGCAGGTGGTCGACCTGCTCGCCTATCTGCGCCTGCTGCACAACCGCTACGACGACGAGGCACTCGTCACCGTGCTCGCCTCGCCGTTCGTCGGCGTCTCGAACGACGCGCTCGTCCTGATTCGCCGGCACGCGGGCCGTCGCCCGCTCTTCACCGGGATCGAGCGCACGCTGCCCGAGTCGCTGCACGAGGACGACGCGCGGTTCGTGCGTGCCTTCCGCAGCGCTACGAGCGGCTCGTCGGCTCGTCGGCGCGCTTCGGGCTCGAGCGGCTGTGCGAGGAGATCGTCTCCGCTCACGACTACGACCTCGCCGTGCTCGCGCACTGGGACGGCGGGCGGCGCTACGCGAACCTGCGCAAGCTGATGCGGCTCGCCCGCAGCTACGAGGAGCTGCGCGGCCCCGACATCGAGGGCTTCGTGCGCTTCATCCGCGACCAGGAGACGCTCGGCGCCTCGCAGCTCGAGGCGGTGTCGGAGGAGGAGGGCGCGGACGCGGTCCGGCTGCTCACGATCCATGCGGCGAAGGGGCTCGAGTTCAAGGTCGTGGTCGTCGCGGACGCGGGGCGCGACACGACGGGCGCGCCGTCGGCCGACGAGATCCTCGTGCGGCCCGACGGGCGCTTCGGCTTCCACGTCGTCGATCCCGGCTCCGGCCGCAAGCGAGGCGTGTTCAGCTACGAGGAGGTGCGCGCGGCGGAGAAGGCCGACGACGAGGCCGAGCGGCTCCGCCTCTACTACGTCGCGATGACGCGCGCGATCGACCGGCTGATCGTCTCGGGCGCCTTCGACGCCGAGCGCGCGCGGGACGCGACACGCCGATCGGCTGGGTGCTCGAGCGGCTCGGCCTCGCCGACGACGTGCAGCCCGGGGAGCTCGAGCACGGCGCAGCGCGCTTCGTCGTCTCGGTCGACCGGCACCGCGAGGAACACGTGGCCGAGCCGGAGCCGGCCGTGCTCGAGCACGGCCAGCTTGCCCTGTTCGCCGAGCTGCCCGTCGGACCCGCGCCGCGCGGCTACCGCCTGCCGGAGCTCGCGCCGCTGCCGCTGCCGCCGCTCCACCGCGTGCGCCGGCTCTCGTACTCGGCGCTCGCACTGTTCGAGCGCTGCTCGTACCGCTACTACGCGGAGCGGGTCGCCGGGCTGCGCGAGCAGCGGCCGGTCGGCCGGGCGGTGAGCCCGGCCTCGCTCGCGACCGAGATCGGCGACGCGGTGCACCGCCTGCTCGAGCTCGTCGACCTGCTCACAGCCGGCCGCCCCCGATGTCGACGTCGTGCGCGACTGGTACCCGGCGGTCACCGACGAGGAGCTCGGCTCGGATCGAGTCGTTCGTCGAGGCGTACTGCGTCTCGGAGCTCGCGGCCCGCGTCGCGAGGCTCGCAGGCGTGCGGCCCGAGCGTCCGTTCGCGTTCGAGCACGACGGCGTGCTGCTGCACGGCCGCCTCGACGTCCTCTGGCGCGACGGGCCGCGGGCGCTCGTCCTCGACTACAAGACGAACTCGCTCGCCGAGGGAACGCCCGACGAGATCGTCGAGGCCGACTACCGGCTGCAGCGCCTCGTGTACGCGCTCGCCTGCTTCCGGGCCGGGGCCGACGAGGTCGAGGTCGTCTACCACTTCCTCGAGCGCGCCGACGCCGTCGTCTCGCGGACCTTCGACCGGCTCGAGCTGCCCGCGCTCGAGGCCGAGCTGTCGGAGGCGATCCGCGGATCGACGCCGGCGAGTTCACGCCGACCCCGAGCGACTTCACGTGCGCGGGCTGCCCGGCGCTCGACGTCGTCTGCGCGGGGCCGAAGCTCCGGCCGCCTGCGATCCTGCAGGCGAGTGCCGCGTAGCTACGTCGCCGAGGCGCGCCGCCGAAGGGTCGCGCCCAAGAAGGACCGCATCCGGCCGGTGATCGAGCGGCTCGCCGTTCGAGCATGCCGACGCGGCGATCGCGCTCCGGTTCGACAGCCCGCTCGAGCTGCTCGTCTCGGTGATGCTCTCGGCGCAGACGACCGACGTGAACGTGAACCGGGTCACCGAGCGCCTGTTCGAGAAGTACCGCCGCACCGGAGGACTACCTCGCGGTGCCGCAGGAGGAGCTCGAGCGCGACATCTTCGCGACGGGCTTCTACCGGCAGAAGGCGCGCGTCGCTGCGCGGCACGATGCAGCGGCTGCTCGAGGAGCACGACGGCGAGGTGCCGACGGAGTTCGACGACCTGTTGAAGCTCCCCGGCGTCGCGCGCAAGACGGCGAACGTCGTCTCTGCCGAGCGCGGCAACGCGCAGGGCATCGTCGTCGACACGCACGTCCGGCGGCTCTCGCAGCGGCTCGGCTTCACGAGGCAGGAGGACCCGGTGAAGATCGAGCGCGACCTGATGCGGCTCGTGCCGCGCGACGACTGGGCGCGCTTCCCGCACCTGATGATCTGGCACGGCCGTCGCATCTGCGACGCACGCAGGCCGCGCTGCGAGGAGTGCCCGCTCGCGGCCGACCTGTGTCCGTCTAGCCGCGTTTCGGCGTGAGCGCGACGAGCAGGCCGCCGTCGTCGTCGTACGCCGGGAACACGTCGGCGACGACCGCCTTCTCGTTGCCGGCTCGCGTGCGGATCGAGATCTGCTCGCCGAGGCGGCGGACGCCCCACTCACGGGCGAGCTCGATGGGCTTGTCGTCGGAGAACGCGAGCGCCTCGACCACGTCGCGGCCCATCAGGTCCTGTTCCGGGAACCCGGTCAGCTCGAAGATGCCGCGGCCGATCGCGAGCACGCGCCGCTCCTGGTCGGTGACGAGCATCCCGGTGTCGGGCGCCGGGTAGTAGTCGTCGAGCAGCTCGAAGAGGAAGCCGAAGCCGCAGTGCCGGCAGGCGGGCGCCTGGCTCGAAAAGCCCTCCCGGGCATCGACATCCACGGAGCGCTCTTTACACTTCGGGCAGATGTAGTACGGCACCGCGCCGGGGAGGGTACTGAAGCGGCCTGTCGTACAAAGACGACTCTTAACCTGCGGTCAATGCGTCGAGCCACGGTCCTCATCACGCTCTCCATCTTCGTCGCGCTGCCGGCGGCGTCCCACGGTGCGTCGACCCGCGTCGCCCGCAGCCAGCGGCTCGCCTTGCTGCTGTCGGCGCACGCGGCGCGCTCGAAGCCGGATCTGCACGCCTCCGTCGTCCAGGTGGTCGAGGCGACGACGCCGCTCACCCGTGAAGCAGACGGTGCTACCGGTGCTCGGCCACGCCCGCGGGCCGCAGGGCGCGATGTGGCTCCGCGTCCGGCTGCCGGGGCGGCCGAACGGCCACACCGGCTGGATCCGGCAGACGGGGACGAAGACGAGCCGCACGAGCTGGGCGATCGTCGTCGACCTGGCCCAACGCGAGGTGACGGTGTACCGCGCGGCGGTGCCGGAGAAGCGGTTCGCCGTCGTCGTCGGGCGCCCGAGCGCGCCGACGCCGACCGGGTGGTACTTCGTCGAGGAGTCGCTCGAGATCATTCCCGGCTATCCCGGCGCCCCTTATGCGCTCGCACTCAGCGCGCGCTCGAACGTGTACAGCGAGTTCGACGGCGGACCCGGCCAGATCGCCTTTCATGGCATCTTCGGCATCGGCGGCACCCCCGGCACCGCCGCCTCGCACGGCTGCGTCCGCGTCGACAGCGCCGACATGGCGTGGCTCGGCACGCACATCAAGCCCGGCGTGCCCGTGCACATCGTCTCCTAGCAGTTCTAGATCCACTTCTTCCAGCGGAAGAAGACGAGCTGCCCGATCGTCGTGGCGATGATCCAGCCCCACGACCACCAGTACCCGAACGACCAGTGGAGCTCGGGCATGTGGCGGAAGTTCTGGCCGTAGAGGCCGACGATGAACGTGGGGAGGAGCAGCAGCGACGCGATCACCGTCAGCCGCTTCATCACCTCGTTCTGGTCGTTCGCGATCTTCCCCTGCAGGTAGTCGCGGATGCCGGCGAGCGAGTCGCGGGCTGCGTCGAGCCCCTCCGACGCGCGCAGCAGCTTGTCGAATGCGTTCCCGAGCGCGATCTCCGCATCGCGCGGGAACAGCTCGCCCTGGTCGAGCTCGACGCGGTTGTCGACGATCTTCCGCACCGCATCGCGGGTCGGCCCGAGCGTGCGCCGGATCCCGAGCAGCCCGTGCCGGAGGCCCCGGATGCGGCGGCCGACCTCCGTCGGCGTGGTAACCGGGACGGCGTCCTCGAGATCGTCGATCTCGTCGTCGAGCGCGTCGATGACGTCCAGGAAGCTCTCGGCCACCTCGTCGAGTAGGTGGTAGACGTACATGCCGACCCCCTCGTGCGCGCGGCACGCCTCCTTCGCAGGCGCAGGGTCGAACGGCTTCTCGCCCGGTGGCGTCTTCGAGACGGTGACGAGCACGTCCGGCGTCGCGACGAAGTCGATCTCCTGGTAGTAGAGCCGCTTCTCGTCGGTCACCTCGATCGGGAGCAGCAGGATCCCGAGCACGTAGTCGCCGTGCGACTCGATGCGCGGCCTCGGCTCGTCGTCGTGCTGGTGCGGGGCGAGGAGCGCCGCGAGCGCCGTCCGGTGGATCTCCCTGGGGAGCGCCTCCTTCAACTCGTCGGCGGTCGGGTCGACCAGGTCGCGCCATTCGGGCACGGCCCGAGGCTACGCGCGTCGCCGGACGGCGACCGGGCGCTTACCGCCCGGCGGTGAGCGCGGTGCCCGGGTGGCCCTCGAGCGACGCCAGGAACTTCTCGGCGTCGAGCGCGGCCATACAGCCGGAGCCGGCGGCGGTGATCGCCTGCCGGTAGGTGTGGTCCTGCACGTCGCCGGCGGCGAAGACGCCGGGCACGTTCGTGCGCGTGCTGCCCGGCTGCGTGACGAGGTAGCCGTTCTCGTCGTGGTCGAGCTGGTCGAGGAAGAGCGCAGTGTTCGGGTCGTGGCCGATCGCGACGAAGAGCCCGTCGGCCGGAACCTCCCACGTCTCGTCGGTCACCGTGCTGCGGAGCCGGAGTGCCTCGACCTTCAGGTCGCCGACGATCCCGTCCACGACGGCGTTGAGGACGAAGTCGAGCTTCTCGTTGCGCTCGGCGCGGTCGACCATGATCTTGGACGCGCGGAACTGGTCGCGCCGGTGGACGAGATGCACGTGCGAGGCGAACTTGGTCAGGAAGAGCGCCTCCTCGAACGCCGAGTCGCCGCCGCCGACCACGTAGACGTCCTTGTCGCGGAAGAATGCCGCGTCGCAGGTCGCGCAGGCCGAGACCCCGCGGCCCTTGTGCTGCGTCTCGCTCTCGATCCCCAGCCAGCGCGCGCTCGCGCCGGTGGCGATGACCACCGCGCGCGCGAGGTACTCGTCGTCGCCGACGAAGACGCGGTGCGGCGCTCCCGAGAAGTCGACCTTCGTGACGTCGTCGGTGATGAACGTCGCGCCGAAGCGCTCCGCCTGGCGGCGGAGGTCGGCCATCATCTCCGGCCCCATGACGCCGTCGGGGTAGCCGGGGTAGTTCTCCACGTCGCTCGTGATCATCAGCTGGCCGCCCCAGTTGAAGCCCTCGATGACGAGCGGCTCGAGGTCGGCGCGCGCCGCGTAGAGCGCAGCCGTGTACCCCGCGGGGCCACCGCCGATGATGATCAGCTCGTGGACGTTCTGGTCGCTCAAAGTGCTCCTCTCAACAATGTCCTAGTGAAGTAAACGCCATCAGGCCGCCGAACGTTCCCACCCGCAGGAGCTCCTCAGGCGGCGTCGGCGTCGTGCCGTGGGAGCGCATGCAGCTCAGGGGCGCTCACCGTCGCCGGCTTGCGCTCGATCTGCTTCACCTCGGGAGGATCGTTCGCGACACTGCCGCTTGTAACCCCATGCTCGGGGAACTTGCGCGCCGTCACGAGGAGGCGGGTGTCGAACGAGCTGACGGCCTGGTTGAACGCGTTCACCGCAGTGTCGAGGTTGCGCCCGATCTTGGCGAAATGCCCGGCGAAGACGCCGAGCCGCTCGTACAGCTCCCGGCCGAGGTCGGCGATCTGCTGGGCGTTCTCGGCCACCTGCTCCTGCTGCCAGCCGTGCGCGACGGTGCGGAGGAGCGCGATCAGCGTGGCGGGCGAGGCGACGATGACGCCGTTCTCGATGCCGGCCTCGAGCAGCGACCCGTCCTGGTCGAGCGCCGCACGGTAGAGGCCTTCGTCGACGAACATGACGACGAACTCCGGCGAGTCGTACTGGCGCCAGTAGCGCTTCTGCCCGAGCTTGCCGATGTGGTCGCGCAGTTGGGCGGCGTGGCGCTGCAGGTGGACGCGCTTCTGGTCGGTGTCCTCCGTGTTGACGGCGTCGAGGTACGCCTCGATCGGCACCTTCGAGTCGACGACGACCGTCTTCCCGCCCGGAAGGCGGACGACGAGGTCGGGCCGTAGCAACGACCCGTTGTCGTCCCGCGTCGAGTCCTGTGTGACGAAGTCGCAGTGGTCGAGCATCCCGGCGAGCTCGACGACGCGCCGGAGCTGCATCTCCCCCCAGCTGCCGCGGACGTGCGGTGCGCGCAGCGCCGTGACCAGGCTGCCCGTCTCCGTGCGCAGGCGCTCCTGCCCCTGGGCGACCTCGCGCAGCTGGACGCCGATCGCGCTCACCTCGCGGGCGCGCTTGTCCTCGAGCGCGCGGGCCTGCTCCTCGAACTTGGTCAGCGTCTCCTTGATCGGCGCGAGCCGGGCTTCCGCGATCTCGACCAGCGAGGCCTGGCTGCGGAGCAGCGCATCGCCGGTCGCCGCCTTGAGCCGCTCCTCCCAGCCGGAGGCGCCCTCGGCCGCGAGGCGGGCGCGCTCCTCGGAGCGCCCGATCCGCTCGCGCGCCCAGAGCGCCACCGCAACCGCGCCGGCGGCGAGCCCGATCAGAAGGAAAAGCGCCTGGCTCATGGGCCAAAAAACGATACGGACGCTGTCGGACGGCACAGCCGCCCCTGTCCCACGCACGGGAATCGGGCTCAGGCACAAGAACACAGGCACAAAAAAATCAGCCCCGGCGAGCCCGAGGGCCTACCGGAGCTGAGTGCCGGATCCAGCGACTCCGAAGAGCTACCGGATCCGACGGGAGGAATCTAGACGGGCCCCGGCGAGCGCGTCAACCGAGCTCGGGCCACTTTCTCGCAAATTGCGGACGATTCGCTCGGAGCGCCTCCCGGCCCTAAGGGAACATCCGTTCGCCCGCGTACGCTCTCCGGGAATGGACGAGCTCTTCGGCCCCGACGGCGCGCTCGCGAGCGCGCTGCCCGGCTACGAGCGCCGCGCGGAGCAGGCGGCGCTCGCCGACGCGGTCGACCGGGCCCTCGCGACCGGCGAGCATCTCGTCGCCGAGGCGGGCACCGGTGTGGGGAAGAGCCTCGCGTACCTGCTGCCGGCGCTCGCGTCGGGCCAGCGGGTCGTCGTCGCGACTGCCACGAAGGCGCTCCAGGAGCAGCTCCTCCACAAGGACGTGCCGGTCGCCGCGGCGGCGCTCGGGGCGGATGTCGACGTGCGCGTGCTCAAGGGCCGCGCGAACTACCTCTGCCGGCGTGCTCTGCAAGGCTTCCAGCCGTTCCTGCTCGCGGACGGGCGCGACGCACGGGCCTGGGAGGCGATGCAGCCGTTCCTCGCCGAGACGGAGACCGGCGACCGTGCCGAGCTCGAGGTCGAGCCGCCGGCCGCGCTGTGGGCGGAGCTGTCGGTCGGGCCCGACCGGTGCGCGGGTCGCCGTTGCCCGTTCGTCTCTGCGTGCTTCGCCGAGTCGGCGCGCGAGCGGGCCTCGCACGCCGACCTCGTGATCGTCAACCACGCGCTCTACTTCGCGCACCTCGCGTCAGGAGGAGGTGTGCTGCCCGAGCACGACGCCGTCGTGTTCGACGAGGCGCATCGTCTCGAGGAGAGCGCAGCGTCGTGGCTGGGCGGCCGGGTCTCCCGGCAGGGGCTGCGGCGGCTCGCGCTCGACGTCGAGCGTGCCTGTCGCGAGGCGGAGCGGCCGCTGCCCGCGCGCCCGCTCGACCGGGTCGAGCGCGCCGGCGAGCGCCTGCTGCGTGCCGTCGCTCCGGCCGCCGGCCGACGCCGTGTGCGGGAGCTCCCGGCCGAGGCGGCGCTCGTGCTGGTCGACGCTCTCGGCGACCTTTCGCTCGCGCTTCAGGGCGAGGGGGAGGAGCTCGACGCGCTCGCCCGGCGGACGCTGGCGGTGGCCGGCGACGTCGAGGCGTGCCTGGAGACGGGGGAGCTCGAGCGGGTCGTCTGGTCCGAGCCGGATGCCGTCGCCTGGGCTCCGGTCGACGTCTCCACCGAGCTGCGTGATCGGCTTTGGGAGGATGGCCCCACGTGCGTCCTCGTCTCGGCGACGCTGACGACGGGCGAGGACGCGGGCTTCGTCCGCCGGCGGCTCGGCCTCGACCACGCGCGCGAGGCGGTGATCGGCTCGCCCTACGACTTCCGCGACCAGGCCCTCCTCTACCTGCCGCGCTCGATGCCCGACCCGCGCGGCGAAGGGTTCGCCGAGCGCTGCGCCGAGGAGATCGTCTCGCTGCTCGCGCTCTCCGAGGGACGGGCGCTCGTCCTCACCTCGAGCTACCGGGCGCTCGAGGCCTACCGTGAGCACGTCCGCGGCCGCGTGCCCTACGAGGTGCTCGTCCAGGGCGAAGCGCCGCGCGAGCGGCTGCTCGAGCGGTTCCGCGACGAGGTCGGCTCGGTGCTCCTTGCCACCTCGACGTTCTGGCAGGGCGTCGACGTGCCCGGTGAGTCGCTGTCGCTGCTCGTGATCGACAAGCTGCCCTTCTCGGCGCCGGGCGACCCGCTGCACGAGGCGCGCTGCGAGGCGGTCGAGCGGGCGGGCGGCGACTGGTTCCTCGACTACGCGCTGCCGACGGCGATGCTGCAGCTACGGCAGGGGTTCGGGCGCTTGATCCGCGGTCACGCCGACCGCGGCGTCGTGGCGATCCTCGATCCGCGCCTGCGCTCGCGCCCCTACGGACGGTCGTTCCTCGCTGCCCTTCCGAGTTGCCCCGTCGTCGAGGAGCAGGCGGCGGTTGCTGAATTCTTCGGCGAGCACGTCGCCGTTTGCGCTTGAATGGCGGCCCGATGGCCGGGAAGAAGCCGAAGACACCCCCGCCGCCGCGCCGCCTCCAGGCGCCGGCGCAGCGGAAGGACGCCAAGCAGCGCAGCTCCGCCGACCGGCAGCGGACGACCCTCTACGCGGCCTCCGGCGCCGGGATCGTCGCGCTGATCGCGGTGGTCGCGTTCATCGCGCTCGGGAACAAGAGCTCGACCCCGAGCGACGCGAAGGTCGCGGCGGCGATGACGTCGGCCGGCTGCACGTTCAAGACGGTCAAGGGGTATGTCCCGGCAGGGCAAGGCACACACGTCCCCAGCCTCACTGCGAAGCTCCCGTGGAACACCACGCCGCCGTCGAACGGCCAGCACTATCCGTACTGGGCGGTGTGGGGCTTCTACACCACTGCGATCAACCCGCGGCAGGTGGTGCACAACGAGGAGCACGGCGGCGTGATCTATCTGGTGGGGCTCCGACGTGCCCGCCTCCACCGTCTCCAAGCTGCATGCGCTCTACAACGAGCAGCCGGACGGCACGTTCGGGACGCCGTTCCCGGAGCTCGGCTCGAAGGTCGCGATCACCGCGTGGACGGGCAACCCGGCGACCTATCAGCAGAACGGCGATTACGGCAAGGGGCACATCGCGATCTGCCCGACCTTCACGCCGAAGGTCGAGAAGGCGTTCGTCACGTTCCGAGACACGTTCCGCGGCCACGGGCCGGAGGGCATCCCGCTCTCCAGCGACGAGCCCGGCGACGGGCCGCCCACGTCGTGACCCTCTTAGCCTGACCCGGCCGGGGTGGCGGAACCGGTAGACGCAGCCGGCTTAAAACCGGCCGCCTTCGGGCGTGGGGGTTCGACTCCCTCCCCCGGCACTGAGCATCTCTCGAAGTAGGTCTGCGATCAGGTCGCGTGCAGCCGGCCGTGCCGCGGGTGGCGCAAGGCGCGCGGCAGGTACCAGTTCCAGTCGCCGAGGAGCTTCATCGACGCCGGCAGGAGCACGGCGCGGACGACGGTCGCGTCGATCAAGATCGCAGCCGCGAGCCCGACCCCCGTCTGCTTGAGCTCGAGCGAGGAGATGGTGCCGAAGAGGGAGAAGACGCCGACCATCACGAGCGCCGCGCTCGTCACCACTCCGGCGGTGACCGAGATTCCGTGCCTGACGGCGGCATCGTTGCTCATGCCCTGATCCACACCCTCGCGGACGCGGCTCAGGATGAAGACGTGGTAGTCCATCGAGAGCCCGAACAGGACGACGAAGAGAAAGAGCGGGAGCCAGGAGATGATCGTCCCGTTCGACTGGAAGCCGAGCAGGCCCTCCGCCCAGTGGTGCTGGAAGACGAGCACAAGGACGCCGTAGGCCGCTCCGACCGACAGGAGGTTGAGGACGATCGCCTTGATCGGCACGACGAGCGAACGGAACGCGACCAGCAGCAAGAGGAACGCGAACGTGAGCACGAAGGCGATCACATAGGGCAGGCCCGCCTTCATCTGCTGCGTGAAGTCGACGTCCTCCGCCGAGGCGCCGGTGATCGCCGTCTCGACGCTCGAGAGCCGGCCGAGCGTCGCCGGGACGAGCTCGCGGCGAAGGACCGAGACCGCCTGTCGGCTCGATGTGTTGTTCCCGGCGCCGGTCAACGGGATCTCGACCGACGCGGCCGTGCCGTCGGGGCTCGTCGTCAGGGTGAACGGCGCGTGGGCGATTCCCCGCGCCACGGCGAGCCGCTCGAGGCGGTCGATCGCACGCAGGACGGCCGGCTGCTCGCTCGACGGCCCGATGGCGACGAGCACTGCCGGTGCAGCCGTGCTGGGGAACTCCTTCCTGATCGTGTCCAGCGTCGCGAACACCGGGCTCGACTGGGACGAGAGCGTCTCGCCGCTCGGCTTGCTGACGTGAAGTGAGAGCGCCGGGACGGCGAGGAGCAGGAGGAGGGCCGTCCCGAGGACGATCGAGAGGACGGGGCGGCGGAGCACGCGATCGACGACGGCGGACCAGAACGGCGATCCCGATCCGTCGGTCCGAAGGTGAGGCAGGAACGGGATGCGTCCGCGGTCGAGCCGCGAGCCCAGCAGCTCGAGGATCGCCGGCAGGACGGTCACCGAGCCCGCGACCGCGCAGGCGACGACGGCGATCGTTCCGCTCGCGACCGCATTGAAGACGCTCGAGCGGATCACGAACAGCCCGGCGATCGCGATCATCACGGTCGTCCCGGAGACGAGGACGGTGCGGCCGGACGTGCGGGCGGTGCGTTCCAGTGCCTCATGGGACGCGTGACCGCGGCTTCGCTCCTCGCGTGAGCGGACGACGTAGAAGAGGGCGTAGTCCACGCCGACGGCCATCCCGATCAGGAGCACGACGACTTTGACGCCGTCGTCGAGCGGGAAGACCTGGCTGATCGGCCCGAGCAGACCGAAGGCGGCGGCGACCGCCGTGAGAGCCAGCACCACCGGAACGACCGCCGCGACGATCGACCCGAACGCGAAGAGCAGCACGAAGAGCGTGACGGGTATCGAAAGCAGCTCCGCCCGGTGCAGGTCTCGGTTCCCGGCGCGGTCGCGAGCGTCGCTCGCCGTGAACGCTCCGGCTTCGCCGATCGTCACCTGCGGGTGAGCTGGTGAGGCCGCGAGCACGGAGGCGCGCACGGAGGGGAGCGACGGCGGAACCGTGTCGGGGGTCTGGACGACGATCGCCGAGTGGCGGTCGGCCGAAACCCGGAGCTCCATCTCGCCGCCGAAACCTGCTTGCATTCGACCCTCGACGTCCGCCAGAGCGGACCGGAACGCCGGGTCGCTCACCCGCAGCTTTGCGCTGTGCAGGTAGCCGTACTCGACGGACGGCGGCCAGACGCCGTGGGCGCTCATCAGGTTGTAGCCGTGCGCCGACTCCCCGACGGAGCCGTTCCAGAGCGACTTCGTGCCGGTGACCGCCAGGACCGCGAGCGCGAGCGAGACGAACGCAACCCAGACGATGATCGCCGGCCACGGATGCCGGGCACTCCAACGTCCGATCGTCGCGTCTGGCCGCATTCATCACCTCGATTAACACCACCCGGCCAGCGTGAGATCATCGTTGCCCGCCTGGCCGCTTGCATCCCGCCGCACCCTGATCCGGCCTGCTCCGAACTACGCGCCGACAGCCGCCACGCGCTGCTGATCGGGGAGTGTCTGACACCTCGCTTCTTCGCGAACCTGGTTCGCTTGTCGAACCAGGTTCGCGAGTCTCTCGGCAGGTCGCCGGCGGTTCGGGACTCGTGAACCTGGTTCGGCCACAGCCGAACCAGGTTCAGACGTCAGCACGTCGCGTGCGCCAGAGTTCAGGACCGACCCCTGACGGAGCGGCGCCTCGACGATGAGTTGCGGGGCCCGGAACGGTCCAGCGTTCCGTCAAGATCGACCTACGCGTGAACGGAAAGGGGTGTGACGTGGCTGAATGGGCGAAGCAGATCGGCGCCATCAACCTGATCGTCGGCGACCTGGAGCGCTCGAAGGCGTTCTATCAGGGGGTTTTTGGACTGCCCCTACAGCACGAAGACGAGGACACGGCGATGTTTCGCTTCACCGACACGTACGTCTTCTTGCAGCGCGGCGCGGCTCATCAGGACAGCCCGTCAGATGACGCACTCAGCCTCGCGCAGAACGGGGTCGGGCAATTCGTCATCTTTGTTAACGACGTGGACGCGGTACGCGCCGAATTGGACCAGGGACAGGTGGCCACGATCAGCGGCCCGGCGGACCGCGACTGGGGAATGCGTACGCTCACCCTCGCCGATCCGGGCGGCTACACCTGGGAGATCACGCAAAAGTTGCCCAGCGGTCCTAGCTCGTCGTAAGGCAGCACTCTCGGCTGCGCGAGCGTTCAGCAGTGCACCCTGAGGCGCTCCGAAGAAGGTGTCTGACACCTTCAAGGTGTCAGACACCAGTTGGCTCGCCTGCGCCAGCGTCCTCTTGCCCGAGGCATGGTTGCCGAGCATCCGGACTGGGGGCGAGACTCTCGTCTACAGCGTGTGGAGAGGCACCTCGTAGAACTCGACCGAGGAGCGGCTGCCCGCGTTCCCGGGCCCGGCGTTCATCGCGGCATCGCCCTCGCGGAGCGCCTCCTCGCTCTCGAAGAGCGTCACGCCGAGCATCCCGCCCGACTCGCGATCGGCGAGCAGCAGGAACTTCGCGTCCGCCAGCTCGGGCAGGACGTCGCCTGCGTCGAGGGCCGACCGAAGCCGCTTAACCCTCGCGTCGATGTCCGCCGGATCGCCCTCGAACCTCGCCACGCGTGCCCACATCTCGTGCTCCTCTCGACTCTCGATCTCGTCAGGCGTTGACGACGACTTCGCCCGAGACGACCTCGGGTGCGCCGACCTGGAGGTCGGGCAGGCTCTCGCGCAGGAAGGCAGCGGCCGCTTTCGCGGACTCCTCCGCGCCTGCCTGGGTGTCGTACACGCTCACCGAGACGGCGCCCTCCTCGGTGCGGATCAGGTAGTAGGCGCGGAAGCCGTCGATCCTGCCGATCACGCGCGTCACCTCCGACGCCCGCTCCTCGAGCCCTTCGGCGAGCCCCGGTGCCACCGCGTACGTGCGAACCGTTGCGTACATGACTGCAGCCTCCTTCATCCGGCCGCCGCCATGTTGACGGCAGTCGGGCGAGTCTGTCACCTCGCCGTCCGTCAGGCGCAGCGACCGGAGCGCGCCGTCACGTCGCGCAGCTCCCCGGCAAGCTCGGCCGTCAGAGCCCGGCGTTTGAAGCGCCACGACCAGTTGCCGGTCTCGGTGCCCGGCAGGTTCATGCGCGCCTCGCCGCCGAGGCGGAGGACGTCCTGCAGCGGCGCGATCGCGAGCGCCCCGCGCGAGGCCCACGCGGCGGCGATCAGCGACCACGCCGGGTCGGCCGGATCGAGCTCCGTCCACGCGCGCTCCGCAGGCGAGAGCGACTCCCACCAGCCGATGGTCGTGTCGTTGTCGTGGGTGCCGGTGTAGACGACTGACTGCTGCTCGTGGTTTCTCGGCAGGTGCGGGTTCGAGGGGTCGCCGCCGAGCCCGAACTGCAGCACCCGCATGCCGGGGAAGCCGAGCTCGTGCCGCAGCCGCACGACGGGCTCCGTGATCACGCCGAGGTCCTCGGCGACGACCGGCAGCGGCCCGAGCGCAGCCTCGACCGCGCGGAACACCGCGCCGCCCGGCCCTCGGCGCCAGACGCCGTACCGGGCGGTCTTGTGCCGCTCCGGGACGGCCCAGTAGGAGACGAAGCCGCGGAAGTGGTCGACGCGCGTCAGGTCGACGAGCTCGAACGTCCGGCGGAACCGTTCGATCCACCAGCGGTAGCCGTCGGCGCGCATCGCCGACCAGTCGTAGAGCGGGTTGCCCCACAGCTGGCCCGTCTTCGCAAACGTATCCGGGGGGACGCCCGCGACTGCGCCGGTCTGGAAGAGCTGCGGGTGCGCGCGATGGTCGGCGCTGTCCGCGGCGACGTAGATCGGCATGTCGCCGAAGATCCGCACCGATCGCGCCGCCGCGTAGGCGCGGAGCGCGCCCCACTCACGGTCGAAACGCACCTGGTCCTCGAGCGAGCCCCCGAAGGCGAGCCAATCGTCGATCCAGTACGAGTTACGCTCCCGGAACGCCGCGGACTCTGCGGCGGACACGCGCGCCTTCGGCGCCGCCAGCAGCCCGGGGGACCCGGCGAACGCCGAGGGCGACATGTACGGCGACCCGGTCAGGCCCTCCGGCGGCCCGAGCGGCAGCACCTGCCACCAGCGCTGACCGGCCGCGGCGAGCCAGTCGACGAAGCGGTAAGCGTCGCCGTCGAGTACACCTCGCGGGAGCGAGGTCGGATGAAGCAGGATTCCGGAGGCGCGTTCGAGTCTCACGTGATCAGGACAAGCAGTCGAACGAGAATCTCACGCACGATGGCAGCCATACCCAAGAACCAACAGTCGAGAGTCCAGATCCAGGCGGTCGAGCCGATGCTCGACTGCGGGCGCTTTCCGGTGAAGCACACCGTCGGCGACACCGTGCCCGTCTTCGCGACGATCTTCAAGGACGGTCACGACGTCGTCGAGGGGGCCGTCCGGGTGAAGGGGCCCGGCGATGCCCGCTGGCGTGAGGAGCCGCTCGACAACCTCGGCAACGATCGCTTCGGCGGCGCGTTCATCGTCGACCGCCCAGGACGCTGGCAGTTCTCCGTCACCGCCTGGACCGACCGGGTCGCCACCTGGCAGGAGGAGGTACGCCGCAAGTCGGAGGCGGGGCAGACCGACCTGAGCAGCGAGCTCGTCGAAGGGGCGGCGCTCGTCGGCCGCGAGTCGTTGACGCTCGAGGAGGGGCTCGCGCTCCCGGCCGGCAGCCGGCACGGCGAGACGACCTCCGGCCGGCTCGCGGTCGACGTCGACCGTGAGCTCGCACGCTTCGGTGCCTGGTACGAGCTCTTCCCGCGCTCGTGGGGCGGCTTCCGGGGTGTCACGTCCGTGCTGCCCGACCTCGCGCGGCTCGGGTTCGACGTCGTCTACCTGCCGCCGATCCACCCGATCGGCGTCACGAACCGGAAGGGACGCAACAACGCCCTCGAGGCGAGCCCCGGCGACCCCGGCTCCCCTTGGGCGATCGGCTCCGAGCTCGGCGGCCACGACGCCATCGATCCTGCGCTCGGCACCTGGGACGACTTCGACGCCATGATCGCCGCGGCGCGCGAGGTCGGCGTCGAGATCGCGCTCGACTTCGCCATCCAGTGCTCGCCCGACCATCCGTGGCTCACCCAGCATCCGGAGTGGTTCAACCGGCGCCCCGACGGCACGCTGAAGTACGCCGAGAACCCGCCCAAGCGCTACCAGGACATCTACAACGTCAACTTCGAGTCCGAGGACCGCGACGGGCTCTGGCAGGCGTTGTACGACGTCGTGCTCGGCTGGGTCGAGCGCGGCGTGACCGTCTTCCGGGTCGACAACCCGCACACGAAGCCGGTGCCGTTCTGGGAATGGCTGATCGCCAAGGTGCGGGCGCTGCATCCGGAGGTGATCTTCCTCGCCGAGGCGTTCACCAGGCCGTCGATGATGACGACGCTCGCGAAGGTGGGATTCGCCCAGAGCTACACCTACTTCACCTGGAAGAACACGAAGGCCGAGCTGCAGCAGTTCGTCGGCGAGCTCCTGGCCTGGTCGCCGTTCTATCGGCCGAACGCGTTCGCGAACACGCCCGACATCCTCCACGAGTACCTCCAGCTGGGCGGCCCGCCGGCCTTCGAGGCACGACTCGTGCTGGCGGCGACGATCTCGCCGAGCTACGGCATCTACTCCGGCTTCGAGTCATACGAGAACGTGCCGCTGCGGGCCGGGTCGGAGGAGTACCTCGACTCGGAGAAGTACGAGCTGAGGCGGCGGCGGCTCGACGGCCCGCTACTGCCGCTCGTCGCGAAGCTCAACGAGGTCCGCCGTGCCGAGCCGGCGTTGCAGCGCCTCGAGAACATCCGCTTCCTCGAGACCGAGAACGACCAGCTGATCGCCTACGCGAAGGACGACGTGATCTGCGTCGTCAACCTCGACCCGTTCGCCGAGCAGGCGGGCGTCTGCGTCGTCCCCGTCTGGCTCGACTTCCCGCCGGCGTTCGACGGGCGCGAGCTGCTGACCGACCAGGCGTTCACGTGGCGCTCCGGGCGCAACTACGTCAAGCTCGCCCCCGGCAAGGCCCACGTGATCAAGGTGCTCGTCTGATGAGTGGTCCCGGGCAGTGGTTCGAGCGCGACCCGCTGTGGTTCAAGACGGCGGTGTTCTACGAGATCCACATGCGGGGGTTCTTCGACGGGAACGACGACGGGTCGGGTGACTTCCGCGGCCTTACCGACAAGCTCGACTACCTGCACGAGATCGGCATCGACTGCATCTGGCTCCTGCCCTTCTATCCGAGCCCGCTCCGCGACGGTGGCTACGACATCTCCGACTTCTTCTCGGTGCACCCCGACTACGGGACGCTCGACGACTTCCGTCTCTTCATCGACCAGGCGCATCAGCGCGGCATCCGCGTGATCGCCGACCTCGTCATGAACCACACGTCGTCGGATCATCCGTGGTTCCAGGCGAGCCGCAACGACCCGGACGGCCCGTACGGCGACTGGTACGTGTGGGGCGACGATCCCGAGCGCTGGTCGGAGGCGCGGATCATCTTCGTCGACACGGAGCCGTCGAACTGGACCTGGGACGGCGTGCGCGGGCAGTACTACTGGCACCGCTTCTTCTCGCATCAGCCCGACCTCAACTACGACAACCCCGAGGTGCGGGACCAGATGCTGAACGTCCTTCGCTTCTGGCTCGACCTCGGCCTCGACGGCTTCCGGCTCGACGCGGTGCCGTACCTCTACGAGCGCGACGGGACAAACGGCGAGAATCTGCCCGAAACGCACGCGTTCCTGAAGCGCGTTCGCGCCGAGATCGATGCGGGTTATGCCGACCGCGTGCTGCTCGCGGAGGCGAACCAGTGGCCGGCCGACGTCGTCGAGTACTTCGGCGACGGCGACGAGTCGCAGATGGCTTTCCAGTTCCCGGTCATGCCGCGCATGTTCATGGCCGTCCGGCGCGAGGACGCGCTGCCGATCCTCGAGGTCCTCGACAACACCCCGCCGATCCCGGACAACTGCCAGTGGGGTCTCTTCCTGCGCAACCACGACGAGCTGACCCTCGAGATGGTCACCGACGACGAGCGCGACTACATGTACGAGGAGTACGCGAAGGACCCGCGCATGAAGCTGAACGTGGGTATCCGGCGGCGGCTCGCGCCTCTGCTCGACAACGGCCGGGCGGACTACGAGCTCATGCACGCGATTCTCTTCTCGCTTCCCGGCTCGCCCGTCCTCTACTACGGCGACGAGATCGGCATGGGCGACAACATCTTCCTCGGCGATCGCGACGGCGTGCGGACGCCGATGCAGTGGACCGGCGACCGCAACGGCGGCTTCTCGCGCGCCGACTTCGCGCAGCTCTACCTGCCGCCGCTGATGGACCCCGTCTACGGCTACCAGGCCGTCAACGTCGAGGCGCAGCTGCGCCAGCCGCACTCGCTCCTGCGCTGGCTGCGGCGCCTGATCGCGCTCCGCAAGCAGCATCCGGTGTTCGGGCTCGGCACCTACGAGGCGCTGCGCGCCGACAACCCCCGGATCTTCGCCCATATCCGCACCTACGAGGACGACATCGTGCTCTGCGTGCACAATCTCGCCCGCTCGGCGCAGGCGGTGCAGCTCGACCTCTCGCGGTTCCAAGGCATGATCCCGGTTGAGATGTTCGGCCAGAGCGCGTTCCCGCGCGTCGGCGAGCTGCCCTACCTCCTGACGCTCGCTCCGAGAGGATTCTTCTGGTTCCAGATGCGGAAGGAGGAGGGCACGTGATGGAGGACGAGCAGGCACTCATCCGCTTCGTCACCGAACAGCGATGGTTCGGTTCGAAGTCGCGCCAGGTCGCCCACGGGTCGGTCATCGACTCGGTCGTCCTCCGCGAGGGAGATCCGCGCCTCGAGCTTCAGCTCGTCGAGATCCGCTTCGACACCGGTACCCACGAGACGTACCAGCTGCTCGTCGACGACGGCGGCTTCGACGCGCTCGCCGACCCTCGGCAGGCGCGTGAGCTGGTGCGCCTGATCCGCAGTGGGGGCCGCCGCGAGGGCGGCGAGGGGAGCGTCGAGCTTGCCTCGATCGACGGCTTCTCGTTCGGCCGGGAGCTCAGCGATGCGCGCCCGATCGGCGGTGAGCAGTCCAACTCGTCGATCGTCTTCGACGAGGAGCTGATCCTGAAGGTGTTCAGGCGTCTCGAGGCCGGCATCAACCCGGAGCTCGAGCTGCTCCGGTTCCTCACCGAGCGCGGCTTCGAGAACATCGCGCGGCTCGAAGGGTGGTACGCCTACTCCGGACGCCCGATGGACGTCACGCTCGGCATCCTGCAGGAGTTCGTGCGCGGCGGCCTCGACGGCTGGGAGCGCGCGCTCGACTCGATGGAAGAGGACGGCGACGCGTTCGCCGCGAGCCTGAGGCGACTCGGCGAGGTCACCGGGCGCATGCACACGCTGCTCGGCTCGGAGCCGCAGGACCCGAACTTCTCGCCCGAGGAGCCGTCGTCGGAGGCCCTCGGTCTCCTGACCGCGTCGATCGACGACGAGATCGAGGAGGTGTTCGTCGGGCTGCCCGAGGACAGCGAGGCGCTCGATCCGATCCGCGGACGGGGCGAGGAGGTCCGCGACCGGCTCCGGCTGCTCTCGCAGCTGGGCTCGAGCGGCCGCGTGATTCGCCATCACGGCGACTTCCATCTCGGCCAGACGCTGTGGACCGGCGACGACTGGGTGCTGCTCGACTTCGAGGGCGAGCCTGCGCGGTCGCTCCCGGAGCGCCGCCGGAAGCGCAGCCCGCTCCGCGACGTCGCGGGCATGTTGCGGTCGTTCGCGTACGCGGCCTCGGCGAGCTCGTTCCTGCGCGACACCGAGGCACCCGCCGGCTGGGAGCACCTGGCGCGTGAGGAGTTCCTCGAGGGTTACCGCTCGACGATCGACCCGACGCTCGTCCCCTCCGGCCGCGGCATGGACAAGCTGCTCGCGGTCTTCGAGCTGGAGAAGGCGGTATACGAGCTGCGCTACGAGCTCGACCACCGGACCGACTGGGTCGCCATCCCCGTCGCCGGCATCACGCGGATGCTGGCCGAGGAGGTTCCCGTGTGACCCAGCAGCGTGCCTCGCAGTCGGCGTTCGGCGAGCTCGACATCTGGCTCGCGCGCGCCGGGCGGCACGAGGAGCTGTACGCGAAGCTCGGTGCGCATCCAGTCGAGACGGGCGTCCGCTTCGCGGTCTGGGCGCCCAACGCCCACTACGTGAGCGTCGTGGGCGATTTCAACGCGTGGGATCCCGCGGCCGATGCGCTCGAGCCCGTCGACTCGACCGGGATCTGGGAGGGGACGATCGAGGGGGCGGCGGTCGGGCAGCGGTACAAGTTCCACCTCGACGGACGCGAGAAGGCCGACCCCGTCGCGTTCGAGGCGGAGCTGCCGCCGAAGACGGCGTCGGTCGTGTTCGAGTCCACCTACGAATGGCTCGACGCCGACTGGATGGCTGCGCGCCGTGCGGGCGAGCGGCTCGCGGAGCCGCTCTCGATCTACGAGGTGCATGCACCGTCGTGGCGCAAGGGCCTCGGCTGGCGCGAGCTCGCCCGTGAGCTCGCGCCGTACGTGCGCGATCTCGGGTTCACGCACATCGAGCTTCTCCCCGTCATGCACCATCCGTTCTCGGGCTCGTGGGGCTACCAGGTGACGGGCTACTACGCGCCGTACTCGGTGCTCGGGTCGCCCGACGACTTCCGGTACTTCGTCGACCACCTGCACGAAGCGGGGATCGGCGTGATCCTCGACTGGGTGCCGGCGCACTTCCCGCGCGACGAATGGGCGCTCGCGCGCTTCGACGGCACGGCGCTCTACGAGCACGAAGACCCGCGCCGCGGCGCCCATCCCGACTGGGGGACGCTCGTCTTCAACCTCGGCCGCAGCGAGGTGCAGAACTTCCTGCTCGCGAACGCCCTCTTCTGGCTGCGCGAGTACCACGCCGATGGGCTGCGCGTCGACGCCGTCGCGTCGATGCTCTACCTGGACTACTCGCGCAAGGACGGCGAATGGCTGCCGAACCGGTTCGGAGGCCGCGAGGACCTCGATGCGGTCGCGTTCCTCAAGAACCTCAACGAGCTCGTGTACGCACGCGAGCCGGGCGTCATCTCGGCAGCCGAGGAGTCGACCGCCTGGCCCGGCGTCTCGCGGCCGACCTACGTGGGCGGGCTCGGCTTCGGCTTCAAGTGGAACATGGGGTGGATGCACGACACGCTCGCGTACTTCCAGCACGAGCCCATCCACCGCCGCTTCCACCACCACGACCTGACGTTCTCGCTCGTCTACGCGTGGAACGAGAACTTCATCCTGCCGCTCTCCCACGACGAGGTCGTCCACGGCAAGGGCTCGCTGCTCGCGAAGATGCCGGGCGATCGGTGGCAGCAGCTCGCCAACCTGCGGGCCCTGTACGGCTACATGTGGGCTCATCCCGGCAAGAAGCTGCTCTTCATGGGCGGCGAGCTGGCGACGCCGTGGGAGTGGGCCGACGGCGACGAGCTGCCGTGGTGGCTGCTCGAGCACGCCGATCATGCGGGCGTCTGCGACCTCGTGCGCGACCTCAACCGGCTCTACCGTGACGAGCCGGCGCTCTGGGAGGTCGACTTCTCGCACGAGGGCTTCCGCTGGCTCGAGCCGAACGACGCGGCGAACAACGTGCTCGCGTTCATGCGGCTCGCGCGCGACGGCACCAGGCCGCTGGTGTGCATCGCGAATCTCTCGCCGGTGCCGCGCGAGCGCTACCGCATCGGGCTGCCGCTGCCCGGAGCCTGGGAGGAGGCGCTCAACACGGACTCGACGTTCTACGGCGGCTCGGGCGTCGGCAACCTCGGCGCCGTGCAGGCCGACGGGGAGCCGTGGCACGAGCAGCCGCACTCTGCAGTCGTCACCGTGCCGCCGCTCGCCGTCGTCTGGCTCCGGCCGGCCTCGGGTACCTAGGAGTCGCCGGTCTGGAAGAACGCCGCGATGGCGCCGGCAGAGCCGGCGACCACGAGCACCGCCCAGATCTCGAGCACGACGTCGACGATGCGGCCGCCGGCGGTGAGCGGGTTCTTGATCTGCGAGGAGACGGTGAGAAGCTGCACCGTCGAGAAGAACAGCGCGTCGCCCAGCGAGTGGATGTCGCCACCGCGCGCGTGTCGCTCGAGGAAGTAGACCGCCACGGTGCCCACGACGTCGATCGCGGCAGTCGTCACGAGCACGAGCAGGAGGCGGCCGACGAGGCGCCGGTGCCGCTCCCCCCACGTCAGAAGCCGGGCCAGCTCTTCGCGGGCAGGGCTCACCCGCGCGAGTGTAGGTGAGCCCTCGGCCGGCGCCGGGTACGGTTGAGAGGTGACGGCCGAGAAGCTGGAACGGCGGCTCGGGGCCGTCCCCTGCGGCGACGCGACCGCGTTTCACGTCTGGGCACCCGCGGCCGGGCAGGTCGCGGTGCTCGCCCTTGGACGACGCCACGCGCTTGCTCCCGTCGGCGAGGGCCTGCACTCCGCGGAGCTGCCGGTCCCACCCGGGACCGACTATCTCTACGTGCTCGACGGCGGCGAGGCGCTCCCCGACCCGTGCTCGCGCTGGCAGCCGGAGGGGCTGCGCGGGCCGTCGCGCGTCCTCGACACGGCTCGTTTCGAGATCGCCGACGGCCCGGAGGTCGCGCTGGAGGAGCTCGTGATCTACGAGCTTCACGTCGGGACGTTCACCGGGGAGGGGACGTTCGACGCCGTGATCCCGCACCTTCCCGGGCTGCGCGAGCTCGGGGTGACGGCCGTCGAGCTGATGCCGGTGGCCACCTTCCCCGGCAGCCGTGGCTGGGGCTACGACGGCGTCTACACCTGGGCCCCGCACCAGGCGTACGGCGGGCCGGCGGGGCTCGCCCGCCTCGTCGACGCCGCGCACCGGGCCGGGCTCGCGGTGCTCCTCGACGTCGTCTACAACCACATCGGCCCCGGCAGCGAGCGGATCGCCCGGTTCGGGCCGTACTTCACCGACCGGCACGAGACGTTCTGGGGCCCGGCGATCGACTACTCGCAGCCCGCCGTGCGCGCCTGGGCGATCGGGAACGCGCTCCTGTGGGCGTGCGACTACCGGATCGACGGCCTGCGCCTCGACGCAGTGCACTCCGTCTTCGACGACTCGCCGGTGCACGTGCTGCGCGAGCTCGCGGAGCGGGCCCCCGCGCTCGTGATCGCGGAGATGGGCCACGACGACTTCCGGCCGCTCGAGGAGTGGGGGCACGACGCGATGTGGCTCGACAACCTCCACCACGAGCTGCACGTGCTGATGACGGGGGAGCGCGACGGCTACTACGCGGCGTTCGGGTCGATGGACGGGTTGCTACGCGAGCTGCGGCGGCCGTCGCCCGAGCGGCTCGTCGTGGCCGCACAGAACCACGACCAGATCGGCAACCGGGCGTTCGGAGACCGGCTGCCGCCCGACGCGCACCGCGTAGCCTTGGCGATCGTGCTGTTCTCACGTGCCACGCCGCTCCTCTTCATGGGTGAGGAGCACGACGAGCTCGCGCCGTTTCGGTTCTTCACCGACCACGACGACCCCGCGATCGCGGAGGCGACGCGCGAGGGCAGGCGGCGCGAGTTCGCGACGTTCGCCGCCTTCGCCGGCGAGGAGGTGCCCGACCCACAGGATCTCGCCACGTTCGAGCGGTCGCGGATCTCGCATCCGCCGCCCGATCCCTTCTACCCCGAGCTGCTGCGGCTGCGGCGCGAGCTCCCGCCCGAGCTCGAAGCGACGGCCGACGGGCCGGTGCTGACGCTGCGCCGCGGCCCGGCGACGCTCGTCGCGGATCTTCGAGCGGCGAACGGTGGAGGCTCGAGACGTGAGCCGCGTCGTGTGGCCGGGCAGCCCGTTCCCGCTCGGCCCGAACTGGGACGGCGACGGCACGAACTTCTCGCTCTTCAGCGAGAACGCCGAGAGCGTCGAGCTCTGCCTGTTCGACGCCGACGGGGGCGAGGAGCGCGTCGCCCGTGCGTGAGCGCACCGCGTTCAACTGGCACTGCTACCTGCCGGGCGTCGGGCCGGGGCAGCGGTACGGCTACCGGGTGCACGGCGCCTACGACCCGCGCAGCGGCCGCCGGTTCAACGCCACGAAGCTGCTGATCGATCCGTACGCGAAGGCGATCGACGGTGCCATCGACTGGGACGCCGCGAACACTCTTCCGTATGTGCCCGGCGCCGATCCCGACGCCGACCTGCGGGTCGACGAGACGGACTCCGCGCCGGCGATCCCGAAGTCGATCGTGATCGACCCGTCGTTCGACTGGGAGGACGACGACGAGGTTCGTCCGCGCGTCCCGTGGCACGAGACGGTCATCTACGAGGTGCACGTGAAGGGCTTCACAAAGCAGCGCCCCGGCGTCCGCGAGGATCTCCGCGGCACCTACGCCGGCCTCGCGAGCGAGGACGCGATCGCCTATCTCACCTCGCTCGGCGTCACGGCCGTCGAGCTCCTGCCCGTGCACCACATCGCCGACGAGGGCTTCCTGCACGCCCGCGGGCTCACGAACTACTGGGGCTACTCGACGATCGGCTACCTCGCGCCGCACTCGCTGTACGCGGCGACCGACGACCCGTTGCGCGAGTTCAAGGGCATGGTGAAGGCGCTGCACCGCGCCGGCATCGAGGTGATCCTCGACGTCGTCTACAACCACACCGCCGAGGGGAACCACCTCGGGCCGATGCTCAGCTTCCGCGGCGTCGACAACCAGAGCTACTACCGGCTCGTCCCCGACGACCCGCGCCACTACATGGACTACACGGGCACGGGCAACACGCTCAACCCGGTGCACCCGACGGTGCTGCGCCTGATCATGGACTCGCTCAGGTACTTCGTCGTCGACTGCCACGTCGACGGCTTCCGCTTCGACCTTGCCTCCGCGCTCGCGCGAGAGTTCTACGAGGTCGACCGTCTCTCGGCGTTCTTCGACATCATCCATCAGGACCCGATCCTGTCCCAGGTGAAGCTGATCGCCGAGCCGTGGGACGTCGGCCCCGGCGGGTACCAGGTCGGGAACTTCCCGATCCTCTGGTCCGAGTGGAACGGGATCTACCGGGACGTGATGCGCGACTTCTGGCGCGGCTCGGAATCGGTCGCGGCGTTCGCCTCGCGCTTCACCGGCTCGGCCGACCTCTACGAGTCCGACGGCCGGCGACCGTTCGCGTCGATCAACTTCGTCACCGCGCACGACGGCTTCACCCTCGCCGACCTCGTCTCGTACAACGACAAGCACAACGAGGCGAACGGCGAGGGGAACAAGGACGGCACCGACGACAACCGCTCCTGGAACTGCGGTGCGGAAGGGCCGACCGACGACGCCGGCATCCTCGCGCTGCGCGGTCGCCAGCAGCGCAACTTCCTGACGACGCTGCTGCTCTCGCAGGGCGTGCCGATGCTGCTCGGCGGCGACGAGATCGGCCGCTCGCAGCAGGGCAACAACAACGCCTGGTGCCACGACGACGAGCTGTCGTGGTTCGACTGGGAGAGCTGCGACGACGAGCTCCTCGACTTCGTCCGGCAGCTGATCCGCATGCGCATCGACCACCCGGTCTTCCGCCGAACGCGGTTCCTCGAGGGCAGGGGCGAGCAGCTGCCCGACGTCTGGTGGATGCGGCCCGACGGGCGCCGGATGACGCGGCGCGACTGGGAGAACGACGCAGCGCGCGCGATCGGCGTCTTCCTCAACGGCGACGAGCTCGGCGCGCAGACGCCGCACGGCGAGGACGAGCGCGACGACTCGTTCCTGCTCCTCTTCAACGCGCACTACGAGTCGATCGTGTTCCGGCTGCCCGCGCGTCGGTTCGCGACACGCTGGGCGCTCGGTGCTCGCGACCGGGTCGGTCGACGCGGAGCGGTTCGTGCCAGGAGCCGAGGTGACGATCGAGAGCCGCTCGATCGCGATCTTCCGCCGCGCGTGAAGGAGCTCCGCGCGACCTACCGGCTCCAGCTGACGCCGGAGCACGGGTTTGCGGCGGCACGCAGGCTCGTTCCGTACCTGCGGGAGCTCGGCGTGTCGCACCTCTACCTGTCGCCCTCGCTCGAGGCGCGCACGGGCTCGCAGCACGGGTACGACGTGGTCGACCCGAGGCACGTGTCCGAGGCGCTCGGCGGCGAGGAGCGAGCTCAGACGGCTCGCGGAGGAGGGCCTCGGCGTGATCCTCGACATCGTCCCGAATCACCTCGCGGCGATCGACGAGAACCCGTTCTGGCGCGACGAGCGGCTCCGCGAGATGTTCTTCGACGTCGACCTGCACACCGGCTTCCACCGGCGCTTCTTCGACGTCGGTGAGCTCGGAGGCGTCAAGCAGGAGGACTGGGAGGTCTTCTGGACGACGCACGCGAAGATCGTCGAGCTCGTGCGCGACGGTGTCGTCGACGGCGTGCGCGTCGACCATGCCGACGGCCTGGCCAACCCGACGCAGTACTTCGAGCGGCTCGCCGGCGTCGGTGTCGAGCACGTCTGGGCCGAGAAGATCCTCGAGGGCGGGGAGGAGCTGCGCCCGTGGCCGGTCGAGGGCACGACGGGCTACGAGTTCCTCAACGACGTCATGGCGCTGTGCGTGAACCGCCGGGCGGAGGACGAGCTCACCGAGATATATGAGTCGTATACCGGTGATACACGACGCTTCGAGGAGATCGCCGCGCTCTCGAAGCTCGAGATCGCGGTCAACGTCTTCGAGCCCGAGCTGCGCCGGCTGCTGCAGGAGGCGCCGGTCGAGGGCCTCGCCGGCGCGCTCAGCTCGTTCCACGTGTACCGCACGTACGTCCAGCCGCACGAGGGCATCGTCGAAGACGCCGACCGCGCCGAGGTCGCGCGGGCGAACGTCTCGCAGGAGCTCCGCCGGATCCTGCTCCTCGAGACGCCCGGGTTCGAGGAGTTCGTCGTGCGCTTCCAGCAGCAGACGGGACCGGTGATGGCGAAAGGGGTCGAGGACACCGCCTTCTACCGCTACTTCCGCTTGACGGCGCTGAACGAGGTGGGCGGCGACCCGGCCCGGTTCGGTCTCGAGCTCGAGGCCTTCCACGAGGCGAACGCGCGGCGGCTGGCGCGCTTCCCGCGCCACCTGCTGACGACGTACACGCACGACACGAAGCGCTCGCCGGACGTTCGCTCCCGCATCCTCGCCCTCACCTGGCTCGCGGCAGAGTGGCGCGAGCGGCTGTCTGCGTGGCGTGCCGAGCTGGGTGGGCTGGACGACCCGCGCGAGGAGCTGCTCGTCTTGCAGACGCTCGTCGGGGCGCTGCCGATCTCCCGCGAGCGGCTCGACGCCTACCTCGAGAAGGCGCTGCGTGAGGGCAAGGTCAACTCGAACTGGCTCACCCCCGACGAGGAGCACGAGCGCGCCGTGCAGGAGTGGGCGTGGCGGGCGGCGGACGTCGTCGCAGCCGACCCCTTCCTCGTCCGTGTCCGTGCCGCCGGTCGCGCGCTCGCGTGCTCGCAGCTCCTCCTCAAGCTCACCGCTCCCGGGGTGCCCGACCTCTATCAGGGCGACGAGCTCGAGGATCTGTCGCTCGTCGATCCCGACAACCGGCGGCCCGTGGACTGGGATGCGCGCCACGGCGCGCTGGCGGCGCTGCGCGACGGTGCGGCGCCCGACGCGTCGACGAGCAAGCTGCACGTGATCCGAACGACGCTGCGCCGTGCGCGCGGAGCACCCCGCCGCATTCGAGGGGGCGTACGAGCCGATCGACCTCGGCGCGGACGTGTGCGGTTACGTCCGGGGCGGGAAGGTGCTCGTCGGCGCCGCGATCCGGCCCGGCGCCGGCATCGACCTGCCGAACGGGTGGAGCGAGCTCCTCGGCGTGCCGGGGCTAGTGCTCGCTGTCCGCTGAGAACGGCGACAGCGCGACGCCGAGCTCGGGGGCATGCTCGTGCGGGTGATCGGGAAGTGGCTCGGGAGCGTGCTCCACCGTCTCCGTCTTGGCGCCGTTCCCGGCGAGCCGCTCGAGGACTCCGCCGACCTCCTGGATCGTCCGCCTCAGCGTCGCGGTCAGGCCGGAGCGCAGGCCGAGCAGCTGCTCGACGTTGTCCTGCAGCTCGCCGACCTCCTTGAGCTGCTCGGTGCGCAGCCCGGCGGCGCGCTCGCGTGCCTCGGTGACGATCTCCTCGGCCCGCAGGCGTGCTTCGCGCTCGATCGCCTCGCGCCGGTCCCGCATCTCGTCCAGCGCCGCGAGCAGCTCGGTCTCGCGGCGGCGATGGTCTGCGATCTGCTCGCGGAGCACCTCGACCTCGCCCTGCAGGTCGTCCGCGCGCACCCTCGTCGCCTCGAGCTCGAGCGCGACGCGTTCGCGGGCGATCGTGGCCCGCGCGAGGGCGAGCTCGACGTCGGCGCGTCGATAGCCGCGGAAGAGCGCTCGGCGAAGCTCCGGCTGCTCGTCCATGCACAGAGGGTAGACCCCCGCATCGGACGGCATTCCGGGGCCGATCGCGGTCTCTCGCCCGCGTTTCGCGTACCCTCCCGGCCGTGACCGAGGCCCTGCACGAAGTCGGGCAGCTCGAGTGGGACACGCCGCTCTACCAGCAGGCGCGCACACAGCTCGAGAATGCGCTCGTCCACGCCGAAGTGCCCGACTTCGTCGCCGACGCGCCTGCGGCATCCCGAGCGGGCGTTGATCCTCACGTTGCCGGTGCGAATGGACGACGGCAGCTACGCGGCGTTCCCCGCCTATCGCGTCCAACACTCGTCCGTGCTCGGCCCGACGAAGGGCGGAATCCGCTACGACGAGGCGGTCGATCTCGGCGAATGCGCGGCTCTGGCGATGTGGATGACGTGGAAGTGCGCGCTTCTTCGGCTCCCGTACGGCGGTGCCAAGGGCGGTGTGCGCTGCGACCCGCGCGCGCTCTCGATGGGCGAGCTCTCGCGCGTGACGCGGCGCTTCACGGCGGAGCTGGCGCCGTTCATCGGGCCGCAGCTCGACATCCCGGCGCCCGACATGGCGACGAACGAGCAGACGATGGCGTGGATGATGGACACGTACTCGATGCAGAAGGGCTACGCAGTGCCGGAGATCGTCACCGGGAAGCCGATCTCGATCGGCGGCTCGGTGTTCCGACACGAGGCGACCGGCGCCGGCGTCGTGATGGTCGTCGAGCGAGCCTGCCAGCGGCTCGGTTGGGCGCTCGCCGAGCAACGCTGCGTCGTCCAGGGCTTCGGGAACGTCGGCGGCATCGCCGCCACCGAGCTGCACGACAAGGGCGCGACGATCGTCGCGGTCTCCGACATCTCCGGCGGTGTGCATCGCGCGGACGGGCTCGACGTGCCGACGCTCCACGCGTACGTCGCCGAGCACGGATCGCTCGACGGCTTCGAGGGAGAGGGCGTGCTGCGCATCTCGAACGAGGAGCTGCTCGAGCTCGAGTGCGACATCCTCGTGCTCGCCGCGCGCGAGGATCAGGTGACGGCGACGAACGCCGCCAACCTCCGCTGCCGGCTGCTCGCCGAAGGCGCGAACGGGCCGACGTCGGTCGCGGCCGACGCGATCTTGGTCACGCGCGGAATCCCGGTCCTACCCGACATCCTCACGAACGCCGGCGGCGTCACCGTGTCGTACTTCGAGTGGGTGCAGGACCTCGGGCGCCTCTTCTGGGACCGCGACGAGATTCGCCGCCGCCTCGCCGACAAGATGTCGGACGCGTTCGACCGAGTCTGGAACGTCGCGGAGGAGACGGGCGTCTCTCTGCGCGACGCCGCGCTCGTCGCCGGAATCCGCGAGGTGGCCGCGGCGCTCGAAGCGCGGGGTGTTTACCCGTGAGCGTAGGCTTGACGGAGCTCACCAGGGAGCGGAGGCGCCGGCTCCGCCGGCGCCGGGAGCGGGAACATTGAGTCAGCTCGTCCGTGACGCGATGGTGTCGGAGCCGCTTGCGCTCGACGCGACGGCGACGGCCCAGGAGGCCGGTGCGGCGCTCGCACGGCCCGACGTGCGTGCGGTGTTCGTATGCGACGGCGGCCGGCTCGTCGGCGTCGTCACCCGCAAGACGCTCGTTCGCGAGGTCGTGGCCGAGGGGCTCGACCCGGCCTCGACGCGGCTCGGCGAGATCGCGGAGCCGCCGAACGCGACGATCGAATCGTCGACCCCGCTCACCGAGGCGTTCGCGTTCCTCGAGGAACGCGACTACGAGCGTGTCCCGGTCGTCGAGGAGGGGAACCTCGTCGGCGTGCTCTCGCGGTCGGTCGTGCAGCGGCGGTTGGCCGAGGACGAGCCGCCGCGCGAAGACGAATCGGTCGCTTAGGCGGCGGCCGCCACGGGGGCCGCTTCGGCGAGCAGCGTCTCGAGCCCCTCGCGGAGCGTCGCGCGCACCTCGTCGTCGATCAGGCGGCCGTCCTCGTCGAACTTCTCGGATGCGTGCCCGACCGCCAGCTCGACGTCGGTGACGCGCGATCCCATCGCCCCGAGCACCTTGCGCAGCTCCGCTGCGGCCCAGACGCCGCCGAACGCGCCTGCGCTCGAGCTGACGACCGCGACCGGCTTGCCGCGGAAGGCGCTCGTGGCGAGCGGGCGGGAGGCCCAGTCGAGTGCGTTCTTGAGTGCGCCGGGAATCGACGAGTTGTACTCGGGAGTCGCGAAGAAGACCGCGTCGGCGTCGCGCACGAGCGCCCGGAACGCCTCGACCTCCGCAGGGCCGGAGGCGACGTCGTCGTCGGCGTCGTACGGCGGGATCGACTTGAGGCCGTCCCACAGCTCGACCACGACTCCGTCGGGAGCCTCCTCCGCGAGGGCGCGGAGGAGGGCCGTGTTGTAGGAGCCGCCGCGGAGTGAGCCGCTGACTGCCAGGACGCGCATCGGTGCTACGCCTCCTTGGCGACGAGCGTGAGCTCGGCGGTGAGCGTCACCTCGTCGGCGAGCGCGGGCTCGCCGTTCGGGAGCGGCATGTTCCAGGTGATGCCGAACTTGGTGCGGTCGACGACCGTCGAGAGCTCGAGGCCGACGCGCGTCTTCCCGAAGTGGTCGACGGCGGGGCCGACGATCGTGCCCTCGAGCGTCGCCGGCTGTGTGATGCCCTTGATGCTGATCTGTCCGTCGGCGCGCACCTGGTCGCCCTCGCCGCGGACGAGGTCGCCCTCGAACGAGACGATCGGATGGCGCTCGGCGTCGAAGAACTCGGGGGAGAGGAGATGCGCTTCGAGGTTCTCGTCCTTGACCTGGAGGCTCTCGATCTGCGCCTTGCCGGCCAGGTGGCCGTCGGTCAGCTCGGCCTCGAACTTGGGCACCTCGCCGCGGAAGGTCGCGACCGCGTACGGCACCTCGAAGGTGACGGTGGAGTGGACGGTGTCGGCGGCGAACGTCCCGGTCGGGATCCCCGCCTGCGTGTCCGTGATCGTGCTCATGGCTTTTCTCCTTGCCTAGATCCTTGATGTCGCAACCATCGTACGCCCAGACAGTTGCGTTGTCAAGTATTGACTCGTCAAGTTTCTAACAGCACGTGTGCGCCCCGGGCGGCGCCGCCCCTTCCTTGGGCTCGGGAAGCGCCGCCGCGGCGAGTGCGGCGCCGTCGAGCAGGTCGCGTGTCGACGGCTCGATCTGCTCGACGCCGACGTGGGGGAGGGTCTCGCGCAGGATCACGACCCCGGCCGCGAGCACCTCGCTGCGGTCGGGCTCGAGCAGGCGTGCCCGGCGCTCCGCCTGCGTCGACGAGTCGAGCCAGCCCAGCACCTCGGTCATGCCGCCGACCGTGGTCGCACCCATCGCGGCGAGCTCGGCGGTCGTCCCGTCCACGCCGAGCGCCCGCTCGGCGCGGAGCGGCGGCAGGAGTGAGCGGACGTACGCGGCGGCGGCCTCGCGGTCGAAGCCGAATCGCTCGGTGAGCCGCACCGAGCCGACGTCGAGGCTCGTCCGGTAGTCGGTCGTGATCAGCTCTGTCGAGCCGCCGCCGACGTCGACGACGAGCGTGCCAGGCTCGAGCGGCCCGACGCCTTGCAGCGTCATCGCCGCTTCCTCGTCGCCGGTCAGGAGACGCGTCGCGAACCCGTACGACCATTCGAGCTCGCCCAGGAACGCCTCGCCGTTCTCCGCATCGCGCACCGCGCTCGTCGCGACCGCGAGTGTGCGCTCGGCGCCGAGCTCGGCCGCCTCGCGGCGGAAGTCGACGAGCACGTTGCGCACGCGTGCGATCGGTAGCGGCAGCAGCAGCCGGCGCGCGTCGACGCCCTCGCCGAGCTTGGTGATGCGGGTGCGGCGGACGACCTCGTGGACACCGTCGTCGTCGACGTCCGCGATGAGGAGCCGGGTGGCGTTCGTCCCGAGGTCGATCGCGGCGACGCGGATCACTTGAGCGGCACGAGCCCGCGTATCTTCGCAACGAGCGCCTGCGGCTCGGACGCCGCATCGCGAAGAACGGCCAGCTCGGCGAGCGAGCGCTGCAGCCGCTCCGTCGCCGCGAGCAGGCGCTCGGTGCCGGCGGTGACCGCGGTCGCACGCCGCTCGGCCGCCTCGGCGGCCGTGGTCACCTCGTCGATCGCGCCCGTGAGCCGCCCGGACGTGGTCGAGAAGCCGCGCCAGAGATTCCACCCGCGCGAGCCCGCCCAGGCCGCGGAGGCGATGCTCGCGAGCACGCAGAACGCAAGGGAAAGCCAGATCGCGAGCGTCACCACCGGCATCGTAGAGGGCGAGATTCCGGGCGGGTGGTGGTACAATCGACGTCGCGACGCGGGGTGGAGCAGTCAGGTAGCTCGCCGGGCTCATAACCCGGAGGTCGCAGGTTCAAATCCTGCCCCCGCTATCGAGGAAGGGTCCGCAAACGCGGGCCCTTTCTTCCGGATCCAGAGCCACGAGGCGCTCCTGCTCGGTGTCGTCGCCCCGGGCGCGTTCGAACAGCTCTTCCGCAACCTGAGCATCCCCGCGCCGGAGCGGGCACTCCCTCGGCCCGGCACCGTGCCGCTCGACATCCCCGCCGCCATGGCGGAACAGGAGCGTCTCGGCACGACGGTCGTCGGCCCCCCGGAGGTCATTGAACGACTCGACCCGGCTCTGAAGCTGGAGGACCGTGGAGGCGACCGCCGTCGAATCCCCTTGTGCGGGGGTAGCGGCGGCCGCCTCCTGGCCAGATCTTCAGCCTGCTGGTCGCGCTCCGCGGTTCTTCAGCCCGCGCGCGCGGCCACGGCCGCCGCGCGTTCGAGGTTCTCGAGCGCGTCACGGGTGTGTTCGATCATGAATGCGAGCGAGTCGGCGACGTCCGCGTCGTCGATGTGGTCGAGCGCGGCTCGGCCGGGGTTCAGCCTCGACGCGGCGTTCCAGGGTCCGACCGTTTCGTGGCGGACCCGAGCCACTTGGCCCTGCATGCCGGCGTAGGCCAGCCGCGCCAGATCGGCCACGTCGCCGGAGAAGACGACCGGTGGGCAGAGTCGGTTCTTCTCCTCGTCGTCGAGGCTGGTCGACTCGACGAATCCGATCGTGGACGCGCACCAGGGCAGGAAGCCGACGGCCACGTACTGGATCGTGATGCGGCCCGACTCGAACACCGGCCGCGCCGCAGCAGAAGGGACTCCAGCGGCGGTGCAGTCGACATAAACCTCACGCGGGCCGCCGGGGACGTCGCCGGCGTCGGTGGTGACCGACGTCGGGCCGATGCCCCGAACGCGTCTCGCCCGCACGACGCGCTCGATCGTGCGAAGAGCGTCGATCTCGCGCCCGCTGACCGTGGCGCCGCGGAACGCCAGCGGCTCGACCGAGGGGTCGATCCGCACGAGCATCCCCGCGGCCTCGAGTCGTCGCGCGAAGTCGTGGCCATCCGCGGCGGCCGCAGCCGCCTCGACCCAGCGCGCCTGGAGCCGCATGTACGAGCCGACCAGGTCGAGCGGCTGCGTGAAGGTGCGGTTGAACTGCCACGGATCTCGGCCACGGATCCAGCGAATGCGCTCAGGTTCGACTCCCGCCTCGAGCAGCCACAGGCAGGTGTCGATCGCCGTCTTCCCTGCCCCGATCACGGTGAAGCGATCCGCAGGTTCGCCAAGGTCGACGAGCCCGTTGGGCGGGACGAGCGTGACGCCCGGCTCGACCGTGAAGCCGGGAACGTGACGCAATGGGATCTCCGACTGGACGTAGGTCGCATCAACGGTCTTGCGCCGCGGCTTGACGACGGTCTCGGAGCCGTCGAGCAGCGAGACCACGAGATGCCCGTGACCATCGCCGCCGCGGTGGTCGCTCATGCCAAGAAACCGCACGCGGCCCGTCGGCAGCAGGTTCTCGTCCAGCACGCGCGAGTAGTAGTCGCAGATCTCGGCCCCGGTCGCCCGCTCGTAGAAGCCGGCATTCGGCCCATGCTCGTCGATACGGTCGTGCCCGAGCGGCCGCGACTCCACGCCGTAGTAGGCGGAGGGCTGGTGGAGGCGCACGAACGGATACGCATCCAGCCAGTGACCTCCCGGCCGGTGCCGCCGATCGACAAGCACAACCTCAGCGTCCGTGTGCGCGACCAGCGTGTCCGCGAACGCCATCCCCGACGCCCCTGCCCCGACGACGAGGTAATCCGTCTCGACTTCCCGCATCGTCCGAAGGCTACGGCGCTCGCACCGGCGCTGGCAACGCCGATCGCAGAAGTCCAGGCGCCCCGCGACGGTGCCAAGTGCGCGCGAGCGGCCGGCGTCAGGCCGAGCGCCGGTGTGCGTACAGGTGCGTGGCCCAGAGGTAGGAGGCGAAGGCGATGCCGACGCTCCAGGCGACGGCGATGACGGCGTTGTTGCCGATCGGGGTTCCGGTGAGGAGGCCGCGCAGGGTCTCGGTGGCAGGGGTGAACGGCTGGTACTCGCGCGAACTGGCGGAGCCCGATCGGCATCGTCGCGGCGAGCACGAAGCCGCTGCCGAGGAACGGGAGCAACGTCAGGAACATCGGCGTGTTGCTCGCGGTCTCGACGCTCTTGGCGGCGAGACCGAGGGCGGTGGCGAGCCAGATCAGTGCGAACGCGAACAGCGTCAGGAGACCGATCGAGGCCAGCCAGTCGAGCACGCCCGCCTCGGGGCGGAAGCCGAGTGCGACGGCGACGCCGAGCACGATGCCGATGCTGATGAGGCTCTGGATGAGGCTCGCGAGCACGTGGCCGGTGAGGACCGCGGAGCGGGCGATGGCCATCGTGCGGAAGCGGTCGATGATGCCTCCGGTCATGTCCATCGCGACGACGATCGCGGTGCCCTGGACGGCGGCGGCGACGGTCATGAGCAGGATCCCGGGCGTGACGTAGTTGAGGTAGCCGGCACGCCCGGTGTGCCCGGCGACGTACGCGGCGCCGAGCCCGTGGCTGAGCTGACCGCCGAACACGTAGACGAACAGGAGCAGGAACACGATCGGCATGCCGACGAGGAGCAGTGTCATCGACGGGTAGCGCTGCAGACGCCGAAGGTTGCGGCGGAGCATCGTCGTGGAGTCGCTGACGGTGTAGGCGAGGGTGCTCATTACGCTGCCTCCTGTTCGAGGGTGGGTTGGCCGGTCACGGCGAAGAAGACGTCGTCGAGGTCGGGGCTCGGGATCGAGAGCTCCTCGACCGCGATCCGCGCGTCGTCGAGCTGCTCGAGCAGACGACGGAGGGACGCGACGTCACCGTTTCCGGGCACGCGGAGAACGAGTCGCTCCTCGTCGGGTGTCGCGCCGTCGAGCAGGGCGGCGGCTGCGCGCAGGGCCGGCGGGTCGGTGAACTGGAGCTGGACGTGACCGCCGGGAATCTGCCGCTTCAGCTCGTCGGGGGTGCCTTCGGCGACGATGCGGCCGTGGTCGAGGACGGCGATCCGATCCGCGAGCTCGTCGGCCTCGTCGAGGTACTGGGTGGTGAGGAAGATGGTGACGCCGCCGGTGGCGAGCTCGCGGATGTCGTCCCACATCTGCCGGCGGCTGCGCGGGTCGAGCCCTGTCGTGGGCTCGTCGAGGAAGATCACGCGCGGCGAGCCGACCAGTGTCATGGCCAGGTCGAGCCGGCGGCGCATCCCGCCCGAGTACGTCGAGACCGGCCGGGTGGAAGCCTCGACGAGGCCGACCCGGTCGAGCAGCTCGCCGACGCGTGCCCTGCCTGCCGCGCGGCCGAGGTGGTTCAGGTCGGCCATCAGCTGCAGGTTCTCCTTGCCGGTCAGCAACTCGTCCACCGCCGAGAACTGGCCGGTGACTCCGATCGAGGCGCGTACACCGTCCGGGTCGCCGCTGACGTCGTGGCCGGCCACACGGGCCGTTCCGGCGTCGGCGGAGATGAGCGTGGAGAGGATCCGCACCATCGTCGTCTTGCCCGCGCCGTTCGGGCCGAGCAGCGCGAAGATCGTTCCTTCGGCGACCTCGAGGTCGACGCCGTCGAGCACGACGGTCTCGCCGAACGACTTGCGCACACCGGTCACGACGACGGCGGGCTGACGGGTATCGGTCATGAGGGCCTCCCCTGGCCAGGGCGCTTTTCGGGCAGGTCGCCGGACGCGACGAGCGCCTGGCGCCGCGCCTCCCACTCCTGCTGGAACAGCGGCATCTGCTCGAGCAGGAACTCCGCGAACGCCGACGTCTCCAGCAGCACCGCACGCCGCTCGGAGGGGCATCTCGCAGGACGTCGAGCCCCTCGCGGGTCAGCTCCAGCAGCTCCTCGTACTCGGTGACGTCCATCCCCAGCGACTGCGGCGAGCTGAGGTCGATGCGGACGCGGTCCATCCGCTCGCCGGCGACGCGCGAGCGCTGCACCGCGTGGATCGTCTCGAGGACCTTGACCGCGCCGGCGATCGCGCTGCGGCTGGCGAGCAGGGCTTCGGCCAGCTCGCCGATCGTCGGGTTCGGCGGGTCGCAGACGGAGAGGTAGCCGAGCAGGCGACCCACCATCGGCGGGAAGGAGAAGCGGCGGGCGTAGAACCGGCCCATGTGGTCGGCGAAGGTGATCTCAGCGTCGGTTGGCATGCCGACAGTATACACACATATCTGAGATCACACAGATTTGTGCGATCTAGATCGCAGAACTCAGGCCGGCGCGACCTCCCACTGCTCATGCTTCGGCCGCTCGGGCGCCGCTTCGATCAGCTCGGGCGGGACGATCTCGGTGATGCGAAGGCTCCGTCCGTCGCCCGTCGTGAACGTGTCGCCGACGTGCCAATCCGGCACGGTCGTCACGAACGTGCCGGCGTAGTTGCCGTCGCCGTCTCGGAGCTCATAGCGGCCGGTCCGTCGGGGCGCCGTCGCCACGTCGACTCGGTCGAGGAAGCGCGGGTCGTAGTGCCCGTGCCTACGGGACTGCTCCATCCGTCTGGCCATGCGGACCTCTTCTGCAGCCGAAGCCGCGTCGAGGAGGCGTGAGCTCGACCTCCACATCCCGCGAGCACACCGCGCGGACGCCTCACGTCGACTCCGGTGGAAGCGTACCTAGGGGCTCTTACTCGGAGGTGCCCGGACCGGTCCGCTTCTCGGCGTCCGGCGTCTCGTGCCCGACTTCGCCTTCCTCGGCCAGAGCGTGGAGGCGCGAATCCTCGGCCTCGGTTGCCTCCGACGTCGTCAGCGGACCGGTCGGCGGTCGGCGGGCCCCGGTCAGGCTCCTCAACAAGTCAGCGACACGTCCCACAGTCAGAGCCTACCCCTCCCGGGTCTCCGGGGCCGGAGCGGCGTCGGATCTGTGCCATACTCGACGGGCGCCTAGACCTAGCGCGGACGCCGCCGAGGCCACGAGCTCCTCCTCTTCGACTGCCAGACCGGGCCTTCGTGGATTCGGATATGCGCGTCTTGCCGCCGCGGCGGCAGTCAGGAGCACACATGACAGAGTTGGTCGAGGGCGCCCGGCGGGCAGGCCCGTTCGATTCGCGGCGGACCGCCGTTCGGAAGCCGCTCGCTGCGGCCGGTTCGCAAGCGCGGCCGGAGGTCGCCACGACCGGCGGGCCCCCGGTCGGCCCGCAGGCGAAACAGGTGGACGAGAGGAGGGCCCCGTGAGCAAGCTGAGCGCTCTGATCGCGCGACTGCGCGCGAAGCTCAAGCTCTAGTTCCCGTGCCCGGCTCAGGAGCCGGCGGGTGCGGCAAGAACGGCCTCGAGCAACTCGGTGAGGTTGGCCGTGGCGACGCAGATCGAGGAGTCGGCGGCGCCGTAATAGAGGTGGACGAGATCCGTCGCCTGATCGTGGACGAGGCCGCACGGGAAGACGACGTTCGGGACGTCGCCGCTTCGCTCGCAGGCTGCGAGCGGCGCGAGCACCCATGGGCCGAGACGCCTGAGCACCCGTGTGGGTTCCTCGAGGTCGAGCAGGGCGAGACCGACCCGGTAGATCCCGCCGGCGACGGTTTCCTTGACGCCGTGGTAGATGAGCAGCCAGCCGTGCTCGGTGCGAAGCGGCGGTGGCCCGATGCCGATGCGGAGCGAGTCCCACCAGGCTCCCTCTCGAGGTTGGAGCACCTGCTCCGGAGCGCTCCAGCTGACGAGATCCTCCGAGCGAGACAGGAAGATCTCTCCGCGCGCCCCGCCGAACTGGGTCTTCGGGCGGTGGAGCAGGGCCCAGCGGCCGTCGAATCGGTACGGGAAGAGCGCCGCGTTCTTGTCCTCGGGTTGCCTGACGATGCCGACGCGCACGACGCTCGAGAAGTCCTCGGTCGTCGCGAGGTAGACCGCGGGGCCGGCAGGGCCGTACGCGGTGCACGTGATCACCCAGCGTTCGAGCTCGTCCACCCAGACGACGCGCGGGTCCTCAAACCCCCACTGCTCGCTCGCGACACCGTCGTCAGGCGCGAGGAGCGGCGTCTTCTCGATCGACCACTCGTCGACGCCGTTGGGCGAACGGGCGACGGCGAGGTGGGAGATGCCTCTGCGATCCTCGGCCCGGGCGAGCAGGATCGTCATCTCGCCGACCCTCGCTGCAGCCGGATTGAAGACGGCATTGACCGGATACGGCCACTGCTCGGCGGTGAGGATCGGATTGCGGGGATGGCGTAGGAAGAGCTCGTCGCGGCTCATGCAAATGCCTTCACAGGCTCCGTGCTCGCCCGCTCGGCCGCACTGACCCCGGCGGCGTCGAGAAGAAGGGCGGCGCGGTGGAAGGCAAGCGTCGACTCTGCGCCCTCGTTCAGGTTGACGGCTTCGTCTCCGGCCCCGTCGCTGCAGCCGCCGGTCGCGAAGTCGTAGAGCGGTCGCCGAAGCTGGTTTCGTCCGAGGAACCACGCGAACGCGCGGGACGCGCGGACGCCGTGCTCTGCCTTGCGGGTGATCGCGAAGGCGACGAGCTCCGCCTCGACGAGTGCCGCAGCATCGAGGGGTTGCTCGTCGCCACCGCCCGGTGCAGGCTCGCCCCGTCGCCGGCCAAGGTGCCCCGGAAGCCGCAGACAGCCTTCGTCTTCATCCAGGCCGCACTCGTCGCCGAGCCAGCGCAGCGCGTCGAGGCCGAGCTCGACGATGTCCTCGCGGCCGAGCGCCTCCCCGCCCGCGAGCAGCGCCTGTGGGAGGCGCGCATTGTCGTAGGTGAGCGCGTCCTCGAGCCAGCACCAGTCGTCCGATGCGGTGCGCTCGTAGGCGTCGACGAGCTGGTCGACGAGTCGCCGCAGCAGGCGACGCGCGTCCGGCTCCAGCCGGTCGGGGTCGAGGCGCGCGAGACCCAGCACCGCGTAGGCG
The DNA here is from genome assembly GCA_963840365.1 of uncultured Thermoleophilia bacterium. Lineage (GTDB taxonomy): Bacteria > Actinomycetota > Thermoleophilia > Gaiellales > Gaiellaceae > PALSA-600. The sequence continues at coordinate 579,563 of CAWIYQ010000003.1, forward strand.
GCGGTCCGCAACGGCACATCCCCGGACAACGACGTCACCTGCCGCTCGAGCAGGTCGCGCGTCGGCACGACGAGCGCATCGAACCACGCGGTCGCGAGGATCTCGCCGAGGGCCCAGATCGAGCGGCCGACATGGTCGCCGACGTGCGGCTCGTCGAGCCAGCGGCGGTCGTAGCTCATGAAGTTGCGCATGCCCCCGTCACCGGTGGCGGCATGCAGGAACGCGAGTGCGCGATAGAGGGCGGAGGTCCAGATCTGCTCGTCGCCGCGGCGTGCCAGGGCGAGCGAGACGACCGCCAGGCGCGCGACATCGTCGACGCAGTAGCCGCTGTCGCGGTTCGGGATGATCCCATGCGCGTGCTGCACGATCCCCACGTCGTCGACGAGGGTTCGCAGGTGGTCGTTGCGCAAGCTCGTCAGGTGCAGGTCGTCGACGCCGATCGGCCGGCGCCTCGGCGCGCGCTCGAACGCCTCGCGCAGCACGGAGGCAGTCGCGTTCCCGACCGACGACCAGGCGAGGGACGAGCCGATCCGCCGCGCCTCGGCCCGCGCCGCGGCAAGCGTCTCCGGGTGCTCGACGAAGCGGCAGACGGCGTCGGCGAGAGCAGCCGGATCGTCGAACGGAACGAGGGCGCCCGCACCCGTGGAGAGCATGTCCTCCGCGTACCAGTACGGCGTCGAGACGACCCCGCAGCCCGCTGCAATCGCGAACGTGAGGGCTCCTGAGGCGATCTGCTCGCGGCTGCGATACGGCGTCACGAAGACGTCGGTTGTCGCGAGCAGGTCGGCGAGCTCGTCGTTCGAGAGGAACCGATCGTCGAACTCGACGTGCGCATCGAGACCGAGCTCGAGCACACGCCGCTCGAGCATCAACCGGTAGCGCTCGCCCTCCCGGTGCACGACCTCGGGATGTGTGCGGCCGGCGATCGTGTAGATGACCTCGGGATGACGCGCGACGATCGCGGGGAGAGCATCGATCGCGGTCTCCAGTCCCTTGCCCGGCGAGAGCAGGCCGAACGTCGAGAGGCGGAACAGAGCGCCTCCTCCGCGGCCGTTCCGGGCGGCGAGCCGAGCCGGTGCCCCGTGCGGCACGACCCGCACCTTCTCCTCGGGACAGACGCCCGACTCGACAAGCAGCCGTAGCGCGGTATCGGTCATCACGATCACGAGCTCTGCGTCCCCGCACAGCTCCGTCAGAACCTCCGCTTGATGCCGCGTCGGCTTCGAAAGGACCGTGTGCAGCGTCACGACGAGGGGCTGCGCCAGCTCGCGGGAGAGCGAGAGCACGTACTCGCCGTCAGGCCCACCGAAGATGCCGTACTCGTGCTGGAGCAGCACGACGTCGACGTCGAGCCGGCCGAGCATGCGTGCCGTGCGACGGTAATCGCCCCGTACCGCCTGCGCGATCGTCGAGAGCAAGCCGTGCCGCTGGGGCCTCGACGGCTCGTTCACGACCGCGACGAGATCCGGGTGGCCGACCATCGCGGTGGCCGCCAACGCCCCGCGTAGATCGGCTGCGAACGTCCCGATCCCGCACGCACGCGGCGGGTAGGTGGAGACGATTACCGCCCGCACGCCCTAGCTCCGCGGGCGCGCCCGCGCCGGTGCCGGCACCAGCGTCCGAGCGCCCTGCGGCGCGTGCAGGTCGCTGCGAATCCACGTCGTCGGCCGCCTTCGGCCGTGTGTTGCCGTGCGCAGGCGATCGAGCACGCGCGTCAGGCTCTTCCTCATCATCGTGCTCCCTCCGGCGACTCCCCCGAAACAGCAAGCGGCGGGCTCGTGCGGGAGTCAGGACACGGGGACGCTGCGACCACGGTACCGCACACGAGTGCGTTCCCGTTCTTGGCGCATTCCCTGCTGGCGCTCGGCCGCAGCGAGAACGGCGTCGCGCGGCGCGTGTGTGACACATTGCAGGCCGTGTCGGGCCTCGAGACGGTCTCGGTCGCAGGCGGCACCCGCCCGGCGGGTGCGCGTTGAGGCGGCTCCTCGATTGGCTGACCGACGCGACGCCGCTCGGCCGGCCGCTCGCCGTCCTGATCGTCATCGTCGCGCTCTTCTTTGTGGCCTGGCTCGTGAGCCGTCTCGGCGCACGGGTCGCCGCATACCTCGTCGACCGTGGAGATCGCAAGCGGACGCTCGGCGCTGCAACCGACACGGGGACGATGACGAGCCTCCGTCAACGGCAGACCGCGATCGCCTTGATCGAGACGAGCGTCAGCTACGTCGCCTACGCGTTCGCGGTCGTCCTCTCGATCGTCGCTCTCTCGGGCGCCGAGCGGGTCCAGACGATCGTCGGCGCGTCGTTCCTGGCGGTTGTGATCGCGTTTGCGGCGCAGCGGTTCCTGACCGACGTGATCGCGGGCCTGCTGATGTTCTTCGAAGGCTGGTTCCGCATCGGCGACACGGTCGCGATCGACCCGCTGCAGGTGCAGGGTGTCGTCGAGTCGGTGTCGCTCCGCTCCATGACGATCCGAAGCGTCACCGGCGAGATGCTGCACGTCCCCAACTCCCAGGTCTCCGCGCTGCGCGTGATCCCGCGCGGCTATCGCGAGGTCGAGGTCGATCTCTTCACGAGCGATCTCGACCGCGGCCGCGAGCTGATCGAGCAGGTCTCGCGGATCCTCCCGGCCGGTCCCACGCGATTCGTTCGGCGGCTCGAGCTGGTCGAGACCGAGACGCTCGACGACGACCTCCACCGGATCACCGCGGTCTGTGCCGTCGCCGTCGGGCGCGAATGGCTCGCAGAGGGCTTCCTGCCGACGCTGATCGTCGAGCGCGCGGGCGATGGGCTGCTGGTGCACGGTCCGATCATCACGTTCATCGACGAGAAGGCGGCGCGGAGCTTCGCCCGCGCCCTCGGGACGCCGCAGGCATGGGCTCACGAGGGCGAGGCGTCGTTCCCCGTCGGGTCGCCGACGGCGAGCGCGCCCGTCCCGCCGGCGCAGGACGACGGCGGGGCCGACGCGTGGCCTACGCCTGGGGCCGCCCCAGGCCCGACGAACGCCTCCTGACCTCACGCTACGAGGAGCTCTTGATGAACGTGATGCGGCCGTTCGTCTCGAGGATGGCGTACCTCACCTCCGAGAGATACGCGATGTTCTGGGCGCGCGCCTCCTCGGCGGGTGTGCGACACCTCGCTGTGTTGATTCCCGCAGCAACACGAAGCTAACGCTCGCCGTTCGTTCAACCGCCATACTCGGTGCACGAACGCGGGCCGCCTCAGACCTTCACGGCTCTTCCTCGTGGCCTGCGCCGCCGTGACGGCGAGCACGATCGCGGTCGGCGCTGCGAGCGGCGGGCACGACGCGACGGTCTGGCTCTGCCGGCCGGGGCTCGCGAACGACCCGTGCACGTCGAGCCTTGCCACGACCGTCGTGAAGGCGTCCGGGGCGACCTCGGTCGCCAACGCGAAGCCGGCGGCCGCGAGCGGCTTCGACTGCTTCTACGTCTATCCGACCGTCAGCCGCGAGCCGACGCTGAACGCCGACCTGAAGGTGCAGAAGGCCGAGACGAACGTGGCGATCGCACAGGCGTCGCGCTTCTCGACCGTGTGCCGTGTCTTCGCGCCGATCTACCGGCAGGTGACGCTCGCCGGCCTCTTCGCCCAGGGAGGGCTCGCCGCCGTGACGACCGCCTACCAGAGCCTCCTCGCCGGCTTCGACGACTACCTCGCGCACAGAAACGACGGGCGGCCGATCGTCTTCATCGGCCACTCGCAGGGCGCCGCGATCCTGATCAGGCTGCTCGCCGGCGTCGTCGACCACGACGCGAAGCTGAGGAACCGGCTCGTGCTCGCGATCGTCCTCGGCGGCGACGTCGAGGTGCGCACCGGCTCGCCGGCGGGCGGCAGCTTCGCGAACATCCCGCTCTGCTCGCGCGCCGGCGAGGCGGGCTGCGTGATCGCCTACTCGAGCTTCCCCGGCCAACCGCCTGTGACGGCGCTCTTCGGGCGCCCGGGACAGGGTGTCGCGCTGCAGTCGCAGCAGACGGCGACGGCCGGGTTGCAGGTCGCGTGCGTGAACCCGGCGGCGGTCGGCGGCGGCTCCGCGCTCCTCGACCCGTACTTCCCGTCGCTCGGCCGCGTCGCGACACCGTGGATCTCGTACCCGGCGCTCTACCGCGCCGCCTGCCACACCGCGCACGGCGCCACGTGGCTGCAGGTGGATAAGGCGACCGGGAGCTCCGACGCCCGGCCGGTCGTGACCGAGCTCGCCGGCCCCGACTGGGGCTACCACACCGACGACGTCAACCTCGCCCTCGGCAACCTTGTCGCGGACGTCGCTGCCGCCGAGCGCGCGTGGTCCAGGCACCACAAGATTCGGTAGCGTCGCAGCGGGCTGATGCGAAAGATCCAGACCCAGGGCCTCCACCACATCACGCTCGTCGGCACGACGCGTGAGGAGTCGATCGAGTTCTGGGAAGGCGTGCTCGGGATGCCGTTCGTCTTCGAGCAGCCGAACCTCGACAACGCGGCCGAGAGCCATCTCTACTTCGACCCGGGCGACGGGCGCCTCGTCACCGTCTTCACGAACGACGCGCGCGAGCCGGTCGGGCGACCCGAGGACGACAAGGTGCCCGGCCGCGTCCACCACGTCGCGTTCGCCGTCTCGAAGGCGACCTTCGACCAGGCCGTCGCGCGGCTCGACGAACGAGGCGTCCGGCACAGCGGCGTCAAGGACCGTGGCTTCATGGACTCGATCTACTTCCACGACCCGCTCGGCCTCCTGATCGAGCTCGCCGCCTACCGCTTCGAGCCGCCGGCCGGCCACACCCACGCCGACGTCCTGCTCGAGGCCCACCGGCTGCGAGTGGGGCGCGGCGACTCCAACATCGATCCCGAGCACCTCGCCGACGCGATCGAGCTCCTCGTCGCGCGCACGCAGACGTCGCTTTCCGACGACCGCGCCCCGAAGAACCCCTTCGGCTAGCCGTCATCCCTCGATCGGGTGACCCGGATCCGCGGGGCCCCGCCGACACGTGAAGCATGAAGGGGGGAGCGCCGAAACGGGCGCTGATCGCCATCCTGCTGCTCGCTCTCGCGGTGCCCGCGGCGGGTGTTGCGACGGCGGCGCCGACGCAGGCCGCGGCGAGCCGCGCCACGCTCGAGACCGACGTCCTCGTCCAGCTGAACGCGATCCGGAGCGCGCACGACCTCGCGCCGCTCCGTCGTTCGCCTGGGCTCGACGCGGCGGCGGCCCAGCACACGGCCGAGATGCTGCACCTCGGCTACTTCGAGCACGACTCCGCGGACGGGACGAGCTTCAACCGGCGGATCGCGCGCTTCTACCCGTTCACGTCGCGCTTCCACCGCTGGGCAGTCGGCGAGAACATCGTCTGGGCATCACCCGAGCTCGACGCCGCGCAGGCGTTGCGCCTCTGGATGGCGAGCCCGCCGCATCGGCGCAACATCCTCGACCCGACGTGGCACGAGATCGGGATCGCGGCCATCCACGCGGCCGCCGCGCCGGGCGTCTACGGCGGGCATTCCGCGACCGCGATCACGACCGACTTCGGGCTCCGGTCCTGAGAACCAATCAGCGCGCGATCGGCTTGCAGCCCGCGGCGAGCCCGATCATCTGCGTGTTCGTCAGCTCGTCGAGCAGCGTGTTCGTGATCCAGGCCCTCGTCGGCCCCTGACGCCAGGCGATCTGCCGGATGTGCCCGCCCTCCGTCCAGACGTCGAAGGTGCGGCTGCCACGGCGCACTGTCGTCGTCGGGTTGTCGAGCGCCGCCGGGTCCTGCCAGGTCGTGAACGTGTAGAGCACCGACCGCCCCGACCCGGCGGTCGCCCAGGCTGCGATCGCCGGATGGCCGGCGAGCACGTAGGAGCGGGCGGGCTCGTCGGACGGCCACCAGTACCCGGCCGGGAGCTGCGTCGGCGCGCAGCGCCGGATCTGCACGAGCGGCTGGATCAGGCGCGCTCCTTCGCCTCCGTCCGACACCAGGGCGGCCGCCTGCGTCGTCGGCGTCGTGGCGGCCGTCGTCGGCTTCCTCGTCCCGGCCGCGTGGTGCACCGGCACCGCATAGAGCGTCTGCACCGCCGTCTGGCGTTCCGCGTCGGTGGCGCTCAGGTAGTAGGCGCCGTAGAGCGTCAGGTCCTGTGCCTGCAGCGTCGCGCGCGTCAGCTTCGATGCCGGCGTGCCGTGCACGGCGCGGAACAGCCACCACAGCTCCGAGAGGCTCGAGATGTCGGACGTCGTCGCGGCGGCGAACGCCTTGGCGCGGTCGCGGAGCGCGAGCAGGTTCGGCGTGAACGTCGCGAGCCTGCCGAGCACTGCGCGCAGGAAGAGTTGCTGCCGCGCGGCCCGGTAGAAGTCGGAGTCGGTGTGGCGGAAGCGCGCGAACTCGAGCGCCTGCGTGCCGTTCAGCTTCTGGTAGCCGGGCTGCAGGTCGATGTTCGAGTAATCCGTCGCGATCGTGCCGACGTTCTCGTTGAAGTACCTCTGGTCGATCGGCAGGTAGATGCCCCCGACCGAGTCGACGAGCTTGCGGAAGCCGGCGAAGTTGACCTCGACGAAGTGGTCGATGCGAACGCCGAACACCTCACGCACCGTCTTGATCAGCAGCGCGGCGCCTCCGTAGGTGTACGCGTCGTTGATCCGGTCCTCGCCGTGGCCGGCGATCGGGACGTAGAGGTCGCGCGGGATCGAGAGCAGCGAGATCCGGTGGCCCGTCGCGTCGATCCGCGCGAGGATGATCGTGTCAGAGTGCACCGCGTTCTTCGGCGTCAGGAAGCGGTGGTCGCTGCCGATCAGCAGGATCGTCTGCGCGCCTCGCGCCGCTTCGACCTTCGGCGCGACGAAGCGATGTCTCGGCTCGACCTCGAGCTGGCGCCGCGCCCCGACGACCTCGGCGTGCTTGCTGCCGGACTGCAGCTCGTCGACGATCGAGCGCGCCTGCCAGTAGCCGACCGCGGCGACCGCACCGGCGAGGGCAAGAACGAGTGTGACCGCGACCAGGAGGACGCGCACGAGCCGACGCCGGAGCACCGCCAGATGATGGCCGATCGTTGCGTGCGCCGGTGTTAGGGATCGCTGTCAATCCCGCAGGTCGGCCAGCAGCTGACGAAGCTGGCCGGCGAGGGCGCGCGAGCGCGAGGCGTCGAGCTCGTCGCCCGCCACCGCGAGCAGCGGGTCGGGATCGCCGCCGGTCAGTGCGGCGTCGACCGCGCCGGCGAGCGCGCGCACGGCGGCCGCGAGCGACGGGTCGACGACCGGCTCGTCGACGACGTCCCGTGCGATCGACCGGGTGTGGCGGTAGGCCCGGGCGGCGAGATTGATGCGGCCCTCGAGGGTCTCGAGCTCGGCGACGTCGCGGCGTCGCAGGGGGTTGAGGCGGAGGGCCTGGCGGGCCCGCGGCAGGTCGAACACCTCGCGCACCGCGTCGAGCGAGTGGGCGCGTACGTCGTCGAGCCGGGCCGCGGTCGCACGCGAGCCGGATACGAGGTCCTCGGCGATCGCCGCGAGGTCGCCTGCCAGCTCGTTCCGCACGCGATCGAGCCGAAACCTCAGCTCGCGCACCGGGTCGGGCGGCCAGAGAAGGATTGCGATCGTGAGCGTCACGGCGGCACCGATCGCCGTCTCCCACACGCGCGCGATGCCGGCGCCGAGCGCGCCGCTGCGGCCGACGCCGACGAGGAAGAGCGCGCTCACGGCCGGCTGGACGTTCACCCGGTCGCCGACCCGCAGGGGAATCCCGGCGAGCGTGCCCGCGAGCAGAGCGAGCACCACGACCACCGTCAGGCCGGCGTCGATCTGCAGCACCGCGAGCCCGATGCCGACGCCCGCGAACACGCCGACGATGCGGGCGATCGTGCCGGTGAGCGCCCCGAACGGGTCGCCGCTCATCGCGACGAGGCCCACCAGCGCGGCGAAGACCGGCCTCGGCTGGCCCGCCAGCGTGCAGAGCCACCACGAGAGGGACGACGCGAGCGTCATCTTCAACGCGAGGCGCACCTCGGTGACGAGGTCCCGGTCGCTCAATCGCATGCCGTCAAGTCTCCCGGGTCGAGCCTCTAGGATGGATCGGGTGCTGTCGACGCCGTCGCTGGAGATCGCACTCGAGTCGCACCGCCGCGAGCTGACCGGCTACTGCTACCGGATGCTCGCCTCGCCCTTCGAGGCCGAGGACGCGGTCCAGGAGACGCTGCTGCGGGCCTGGCGCTCGCACCGCGGGTTCGAAGGCCGCTCGAGCCTCCGCTCGTGGCTCTACCGGATCGCGACGAACGTCTGCCTCGACATGCTGACCGGCCGCGAGCGGCGGGCGCGGCCGATCGATCTCGGCCCGGCGCAGGAGCCGCTCGAGCGCAACCTGCACACGCGCTCCGAGACGACGTGGCTGCAGCCGGTCCCCGACTCGCTCGTCGCGCCCGACGATCCGGCGGAGGAGGCCGTGCTGCGCGACACGATCCGGCTCGCGTTCGTCGCCGCGCTCCAGCACTTGCCGCCGCGCCAGCGCGCCGTGCTGATCCTCTGCGAGGTACTGCGCTGGCAGGCGAGCGAGGTCGCCGAGCTGCTCGATACGACCGTCGCCTCCGTCAACAGCGCCCTGCAGCGCGCGCGTGCCACGCTCGACGAGTGCGACGTCGCGCGCGTCGACGAGCTCGACGACGAGAGCCTGGAGCTTCTCGACCGCTACGTCGCCGCCTTTCAGGACTACGACGTGGAGCGCCTCACCGAGCTCATCCGCGAGGACGCGATCCAGTCGATGCCCCCGTTCGACATGTGGCTCGCGGGGCGCGACGACGTGCTCACGTGGTGGTTCGGCCCCGGCATCGGCTGTCGCGGGTCGCGTGTGCTGCCCGCGCCGAACGCGAACGGGCTGCCGGCGTTCGGCCAGTACAAGCCGGCCGAGGACGGCGGCTACGACCCTTGGGCGCTGCAGGTCGTCGAGCTGTCGGAGAGGCAGATCCGCGAGTTCACGTTCTTCCTCGAGACGGAAGCACTCTTCCCGCTCTTCGGTCTGCCTGCCAGGATCGAGCCCTGATGTCGTGGACGAACTGGGTCGGCAACCAGTCGTGCGCCCCTGCCGAGACGGCGGCGCCGGCGAGCGAGGACGAGGTCGCCGAGCTGGTCGCCGGCGCCGCGGCGCGCGGGCTCGGCGTGCGTGTCGCGGGGGGCGGCCACTCCTTCACGCCGGTCGTCGGCACCGACGGCCTGCTGCTCGACCTGCGCGCGCTGCCGCACATCCGCTCCACGGATGCCGAGCGCCGGCGCGTCGTCGTCGGCCCGGCGACGACGATTGGCGAGTTCGGCGAGCCACTCTGGGCGGCCGGGCTCGCGCTCGCGAACCAGGGCGACATCGTCGCGCAGCACATCGCCGGCGCAGCCGCCACGGCGACGCACGGCTCAGGTCTTCGCTTCGGCAGCTTCTCGTCGTCGCTTCGGCGCGTGCGCCTCGTCGGCCCGGACGGGTCGATCGTCGAGATCGGCGAGGACGATCCGGACCGGCTGCATGCGGCGCAGACGTCGATCGGGATGCTCGGCGTCGTCGTCGAGGCCGAGCTCGAGGTCGCATCCGCCTACCGCCTCGCCGAGCGCGTCGACCACTGGAGCTGGGACGAGGCGTGGGAGCCGTTCGAGGAGCTTGCGCAGGAGCATCGCCACTACTCGTTCTTCTGGATGCCGAGCGACGACTCGGCCGCCCTCTACGGGCTCGGCGAGGGCGGCGTCTCGCTCGCCGACCGCTGCCACGTGAAGATCTACGACGAGGTCGGCGACGACACGCCCGACTCCGACGAGCCGCACCGCCGGGTCGGGCCGGCGCACGTCATCTATCCGATGGTCTACGAGCCGAACTTCCACGAGCTCGAGTACTTCGTGCCGTTCGAGCGCGGGCGCGAGGCGCTCGCGGCCATGCGCGAGCTGATGCTCGCCAGCCTGCCCGCCTCGGTCTTCCCGATGGAGGTGCGCACCGTCGGGCGTGAGGAGGCCTGGCTCTCGCACAGTCACGGGCGGGACACCGTCGTCATCTCCGTCTCGGGCACGCCGGGCACCGACTACTGGCCGTATCTCCGCGACGTCGACCGGCTGCTCGGCACCTTCGACGCGCGCGTCCACTGGGGCAAGCTGCACTTCCTGACGCCCGAGCAGCTTCGTGCGCGCTACCCGCGCGCCGACGACTTCGTCGCTCTCCGGCGCGAGCTCGATCCGGACGGCGTCTTCCTGAACGACCATCTGCGCCCGCTCTTCGGTTGATCCCGTTTCGCATCCTCGCGAGCGGGGATGTGAGGCGAAGGACACGAAGGAGGACGAGATGCCGAAGATGGCCAGGAGCGGGAAGCCGAAGCAGTCGGAGCTGCCCGGGACGATCCGCCGCTCACCCGCGAAAGCGCAGCGCACGTTCGCCGAGACGCACGACAGCGCTGCCGAGCAGTACGGCGACGGCGAGCGCGCCCATCGCACCGCCTACGCCGCGCTCAAGCACTCGTACGAGCGCGTCGGCGACCACTGGGAGAAGAAGGACGCGCCGGGCCCGTCCGATCCCAGGTCGAAGAGGACGACGAGCGAGAAGCGCGCGGGCAAGGGGGAGACCTTCGGCGGCGTCGACGTCGAGGGGAACACGAAAGCCGAGCTGTACGAGCGCGCCAGGAAGCTGCGCGTCGAGGGCCGGTCGCGGATGAGCAAGCGGGAGCTCGCCCGCGCGATCGCGTCTCGGCAGTGAGCGGCCGTCAGCCGGTCGGCCGATCGCGGCGCTGTTCGCGGCGGAGCGCCTCGAGCCGACGTCGGTCCTGCTTGGTCGGCCGCCGGCCGAGGTCGGCGCCGAGGGGGCGCGTCGCGCGCCGCTCGATCGTCTGCCGCTCGCGCGCGGCCCGGGACTCGGGCGTCTCCTCGTAGAGCGTCGCCGCGACGCTCGCCGGGCCGCGGCGGTCGGCCAGCGCACGCACGCCGACCGTCCAGCGGGTCGTGGCGATTCTGATCTCGAGCGTGTCGCCGACGCGGACGTCCTTCGCAGGTTTCACCCGCAGGCCGTTCAGGTGCACGTGCCCGCCGAGCACCGCCTCTGTCGCAAGGGCGCGTGTCTTGTAGAAACGCGCCGCCCAGAGCCACTTGTCGATGCGGACAGACTCCACATGCCTATCATCGCGAGATGGCCGGAGCGCTGCCGTCGGCGACGCGAATGGGCGAGGTGCATCTCGGCGTCGCCGACCTTGCGCGCTCGCTCGACTGGTACCGCGGGGCGATCGGGCTCGAGGTCCAGGGCGAGGACGACGGGGCGACGCGCCTCGGGGCGGGCGGCGAGGACCTGCTCGTCCTTCGCGAGCGGCCGGGCTCAGCTCCGGCCGACGGCTACGCCGGTCTCTTCCACTTCGCCTTGCTCGTCCCGGAGCGGCGCGATCTCGCCGCATGGCTCGTGCACGCCGCACGCGACCGCGTGCCGCTGACCGGGCTCTCCGACCACTGGGTGAGCGAGGCGATCTACCTGCGCGACCCGGACCACCACGGCATCGAGATCTACGCCGACCGGCCGCGCTCGTTCTGGGAGGGTCGCGTCGCCGAGGGCATGACGACGGAGCCGCTCGACACGAACGACCTGGTCGGCACGCTCGAGGCCGAGCCGGAGAGCTTCGCGGGACTGCCCGCCGGCACGGTCATGGGGCACGTGCACCTGCGCGTGTCGGAGGTGCCCGCGACCGTGGACTTCTACCGCGACGCCCTCGGCTTCGACCTGCAGGGGATGTTCGGCCCGCAGGCGGCGTTCCTCTCGGCCGGTGGCTACCACCACCACGTCGGAGCGAACACGTGGGAGAGCGGCGGCGCGGGCTTCGCGCCGGAGGGAACGGCCCGCCTCGAGCGTATGACGATCGTCGTCCCGGACGAGGCGGCGCTCGACGAGGTCGAGGCGCGCACCGGCGGCGAGCGGGTCGCCGCCGGGCTCTCGGTGCCCGACCCTTCGGGAAACCCCGTGGTCGTCACCGTCGCGCCGTAAGGGCGCCGAGCGGACAGTTACGCTGTCCGCGCCGATGGCTGCCGAGATGGAGCTCGCCCACGAGGAGAGCCCCCGCGACCTGAAGGGGGTCTACCGCTACTACGAGCTCGCGAAGCGTGCCGAGTGGCAGGTGCGCGACCTGCCGTGGGGTGAGCTCCCGCCGATCCCCGAGTACTCCGGCTCGCCGCAGAAGCTCGCGCGCCGCCGCGACCTGTGGCGCTCGGTCGTCACCCAGCAGCTGCAGGCCGACGAGCTCGCGGTCGAGATGGCCACGCAGCTCTTCGCGATCGCCCCCGACCACGAGGCGAAGCTCTATTACACGACGATGGTGCAGGACGAGTCGCGCCACACGGAGGCGTGGCTGAAGCTGATCCACGAGGCGGGGGGGATGGCCGAGCGCGATCCCTACCTCGACCGGCTGGCGCACATGACGCTCGACGCGGACACGCTCGAGGAGAAGGTCTTCCTGATGCAGGTCTTCTACGAGCGGTTGATCATCCCGCGCTTCCGCATGATCGCCCGCTCGTCACGCGGGACGGTGCTCGAGGATCTCTGCAACCGGCTGGCGATCGACGACGGCATCCACCACGGCGCCGGCATGGCGTACGAGCGGGTGCTGCTCGAGGGCGCCGGGCGCAAGATTCAGTCGACGCTGATCGGGGCGGCGAACCGGATGCTGCCGCTCTTCGCGCAGCACGCGCTGTGGCGGCCCAAGGCCCGCGAGTTCATCGGTGCTCTGATGCGTGAGACGGACATCCGCATGCTCAAGGAGGACCTGGAGCACGGCGTCCGGCTCGCGAAATCGCTCGGCATCGACGTGAGCGGCATCGAGCTCCCCGCCGAGCTCCACTGACGGCTAGCGGCGTTCTTCGAGGATCAGCCGCCGCCCGACGACGTCCTCGACGCGGACGCGCCGTGAGCCGAGGCGCAGCGTGTCGCCGGGCGCCGGACGCTCCTCGAGCTGGATCCGTCCCGTGGCGATCACCGTGCCGCCCGAGCGCAATTCGTATTCGTAATCGGCCACAGCGAGAGCCTCCAGGCGCGGCAGCTTACCGCCGCTCCAGTAGGCTCGCGGGATGAGCGGGCCGGCTCTCCCGATCCGCGGCGGCTGCCTCTGCGGAAAGGTCCGGTACGAGGTGACGGCGCCGTTCGCCTTCGCGAGCTACTGCCACTGCACGCGCTGCCAGCGCCGCACCGGCACCGCCGCCGCCGCCTCGGCCCGCGTCGTGCCGGGCTCGCTGCGGGTGACGGCCGGCGAGGAGCTGGTCGCCGCCTGGACGCCCCCGGGAGGCTTTGCGAAGTGCTTCTGCTCGGCTTGCGGCGGTGCGCTGTGGAGCCGCGATCCCGCGCATCCCGAGGTGCTCTCGGTGCGGCTCGGCACGGTCGACGGCGATCCGGGGATCCGGCCCGAGTACCGGCAATTCGTGGCCTACGCCGCACCGTGGGAGCCGATCCCCGACGACGGCCTACCGCGCTACGACGAGGGCCGGCCGGCCCGGTAGGGCCGACCGGCCGAGCGTCTCAGGCAGTCGTTGCGGCGTGCTCGTCGACCCAGGTCGACGTCCCGGGCTCGACCGCACGCGCGATCAGGACGGGGCACGGTGCTTCGTGGAGGACGCCGGTCGAGACGCTGCCGAACACGAAGCGGCGCAGGGCGCCCCAGCCGTGCGCGCCCATCACGATCATCGCGACGTGGCGCTCCTTCGCGACCCGGCAGATCTCCTCGACCACAGGGCCTTCGAGCGGGAGGGTCTCGCACTCGATCCCCTCGGCGGTCGCCTGCGCGGCGATCTCGTCGAGCACCTTCTCGGCGTGCTCGCGCTCCGACTTCCGCAGCTCGGTGTACACGTCGGCGTATCCGTAGTACCCATAGGACGGGACGCTCACGTGCTCGACGCTCGCCGCGAGGAGCGGGGCGCCGAGGCTGCGAGCGAGCTCAAGAGCCTCGCGCGTCGCCTCCGCCGAGGCAGGCGAGCCGTCGGTTGCCAGCATGATCGGTCTCATCTCTTCCGCCTCCTTCGCATTTCCACGGTGTCACTGTCGCCGCCCTGAGAGCGAGGCGGATCGGGGCTGCGACCGATAGACCTGCGGAAAACCCCTGATTCGGCTTCGCCGCGTCTTGACGACCATCCCTGACATGAGCCTCCGACTCGGTGAGCGCGCCACGACCACGGCCGAGGACGTCGTCCTGCGCGACGGCTCGACGCTTCGTCTCCGCTCGACGGCGCCCGCAGACGGTCCGGCGCTCGTCGCGTTCTTCGACCGGCTCTCGCCCGAGAGCCGCTACCTGCGCTTCCAGGGCGCCGGCGTCGTCGACCTCCGGACGGTAGAGCCGTTCGTGCACACGGATTGGACCGACAGCGTGTCGCTCGTCGGCGAGCTGGAAGGTGACGTCGTCGCGCTCGGCACGTTCATCAGGTTGCGCGACCCGCGGCGGGCGGAAGTCGCCTTCGCCGTCGCCGACGACCTCCAGGGGCGCGGCATCGCCACGCGGCTGCTCGAGCGCCTCGCGCTGCACGCCGCGAGCGTAGGCATCGAGGAGTTCGTCGCCCAGGTGCTGCCGCAGAACGCGCACATGCTGAACGTGTTCGCCGACGCCGGCTTCGACGTCTCGCGGCGGCTCGAGGAAGGCGTTGTCGAGGTGCGGCTCGAGATCGCGTCGACCGAGGCCTACCGAATGCGGCTCGAGGAGCGCGACCACGTCGCCGTTGCGGCATCGGTCCGACCGTTCTTCACGCCCGAGACCGTCGCGGTGGTCGGCGCGTCCGCGCGCCGCCACACGATCGGCGGCGAGCTGTTTCGGAACATCCTCGCCGGAGACTTCGCCGGCGCCGCCTACCCGGTCAACGCCCGCGGCGAGCCGGTCGGCGGCGTCCCGGCCTACTCGTCGATCGAGGACATCCCCGCGCACATCGACCTCGCCGTGATCTGCGTACCCGGCGCCGCGGTCCTCGACGCTGCGGAATCCGCCCTGCGCAAGGGTGTCCGTGCGCTCTGCGTCATCTCGGCGGGCTTCGCCGAGGTGGGCCGCGACGGCGCCCGGCGGCAGGAGGAGCTGCTCGCCCTCGTCCGGGCGCACGGCGCCCGGCTCGTCGGCCCGAACTGCCTCGGCATCGCATCCAGCGGCGTGCGCATGAATGCGACCTTCGCCGGCCGTCAGTTCCCGCCGGGGCGCGCCGCGTTCTCGTCCCAGAGCGGCGCGCTCGGGATCGCGCTGCTCGAGCAGGCGGAGCAGCGGGGGCTCGGCCTCTCGTCGTTCGTCTCGATCGGCAACAAGGCCGACGTGTCGTCGAACGACCTGCTCGAGTACTGGGAGGACGACCCCGACACCGATCTCGTCCTGCTCTACCTCGAGTCGTTCGGCAACCCCGGCAAGTTCGCGCGCATCGCGCAACGGGTCGCGCGGCGCAAGCCGATCCTCGCGATGCGGAGCGGCACCAGCTCGCGCGGCGCGCGCGCCGCCGGCTCGCACACCGCGGCGCTCGCCGGCTCGGACGCGGCGGTGGAAGCGCTGTTCCGGCAGACCGGCGTCCTGCGTGCCTCGACCCTCGAGGAGCTGATCGATACCTCGGTGCTGCTCTCGTCCATGCCGCTGCCGCGTGGCAATCGCGTCGCCGTCGTCACGAACGCGGGTGGCATGGGCATCCTCGCAGCCGACGGCTGCGACCAGGCGGGTCTCGTCCTCCCCGACCTCGCGGAGGAGACGCGGACGAAGCTCGGCGAGTTCCTGCCGCGCGAGGCGTCGACCGCGAATCCGGTCGACATGCTCGGCTCGGCGGTCGGCGAGACCTACGCGCGGGCGCTCCCCATCCTTCTTGACGATCCCGGCGTCGACGCCGTGATGGCGTTGTTCGTCCTGACGATCGTCTCTGAGACCAGGGACGTCGTTGCGGCGATCCAGAAGGTCGCCGCGACGGCCGAGAAGCCCGTCGTCCCGGTGATCATGAGCGCGGAGGGCGCACCGCGCGGGAGCTTCACCTACCCCGAGTCGGCCGCCCGCGCGCTCGGCCTCGCCGCCCAGCGCGCCGCCTGGCTGCGTCGGCCCGCCGGCGTCGTGCCCGAGCTCGACGGGATCGACACGGTCGCCGCCCGCGAGCTGGTCGAGGACGTGCTCGAGAGCTCGAGCGACACCTGGCTCGATCCGGCGCACGCGCGGAAGCTGCTCATGGCCTACGGCCTGCCCGTCGTGCCCGAGCGTGTCGCGGCCACTCCGGACGATGCCGCCGCGGCGGCGGTCGAGCTCGGGCTGCCCGCAGTCGTCAAGACCGCGGCGCCCGGCGCCCACAAGACCGAGTCGGGCGGCGTCGCGCTCGACCTCCGGTCCGCCGACGATGTCCGCGCTGCCGCCGAGCGGATCGGCTGCCCGGTGATCGTCCAGCCGTTCCTGACCGGGTCGGTCGAGCTGCTCGCGGGTGTCGTCCAGGATCCGCTCTTCGGGCCGCTGGTCGCGTTCGGGCCGGGCGGCACGCTGGCGGAGCTGATCGGCGACGCGCGCTTCGCGCTCGCCCCGCTGACCGACGTCGACGTGGAGCTCGCCCTCGCCGGGGGCAAGGCCGGGAAGCTGATCGCCGGCTGGCGCGGCGCCCCGCCGGCCGACCGGAAGGCGCTCGCCTCCCTGCTCCACCGCCTTTCCCGGCTCGCGGTCGACCACCCCGAGGTGGCCGAGCTCGACCTGAACCCGGTGCTCGCGCGGCCCGACGGGTGCGTCGCAGTCGATGCGCGGGTACGTTTGCGTCGAGTGGAACGAGCGACGAGCGCCAAGACCTGGTGAGCGCGGCCGAATCCGAGCTCGAACAGCTCGACGCCTACTGGCGCGCGGCCAACTACGTGTCCGTCGGCCAGATCTACCTGCTCGACAACCCGCTGCTTCGCGAGACGCTCCGGCCGGAGCACGTCAAGCCGCGCCTGCTCGGGCCACTGGGGAACGACTCCCGGGCTCAACTTCGTGTACGCGCACATGAACAGGGTCATCCGCAACTGGGACCTGAACGCGATCTACGTGATGGGGCCCGGCCACGGCGGCCCGGCCGCCGTGGCGAACGCCTATCTCGAGGGCACCTACTCGGAGCTCTACCCGGAGATCGGCCGGAATGCGGACGGGCTCGCGAAGCTCTTCCGCCAGTTCTCCTTTCCCGGCGGCATCCCATCCCACGTCGCACCCGAGACGCCCGGCTCGATCCACGAGGGCGGCGAGCTCGGCTACGCCCTCTCGCACGCCTACGGGGCCGTCTTCGACAACCCCGACCTCCTCTGCTGCTGCATCGTCGGCGACGGCGAGGCGGAGACCGGGCCTCTCGCCACCGGCTGGCACTCGAACAAGTTCCTGAATCCGGTCACCGACGGCGCCGTCCTGCCGATCCTGCATCTGAACGGCTACAAGATCGCGAACCCGACCGTGCTCGCGCGGATCGGCGACGACGAGCTCACGTCGCTGCTCGAGGGCTACGGCCACTCGGTGCACTGGGTGGACGGCGACGAGCCGCACGCGATGCATCGCCGGATGGCGGAGGTGCTCGACGCCGTCGTGGACGAGATCGCGCAGATCCAGCGTGCCGCCCGGGTCGACGGGAACACGGAGCGGCCTCGCTGGCCGGCGATCGTGCTGCGGACGCCCAAGGGTTGGACAGGGCCGAAGGAAGTCGACGGCCTCCAGACGGAGGGAACGTGGCGCTCGCACCAGGTGCCGCTCGCCGACGTGCGCGGCAACAAGGACCACCTCGCCCAGCTCGTCACCTGGCTGCAGAGCTACCGGCCCGAGGAGCTCTTCGACGAGAACGGCACCCTGGTCCCCGAGCTCTCGGCTCTGCCGCCGAAAGCCCATCGCCGGATGAGCGCCAACCCGCACGCGAACGGCGGCCTGCTCCGGCAGGACCTGTCGCTCCCGGACTTCCGTGACTACGCCGTGCCGGTCGAGGACCGCGCAGCGAAGCTGAGCGAGGCGACGCGCGTGCTGGGCGAGTACCTCCGTGACGTGATCGCGCTCAACCCGTCGCGCTTCCGGCTCTTCGGTCCCGACGAGACCGCGTCGAACCGGCTCGGCGCCGTGTTCGAGACGACAACGCGTGCCTGGGACGCCGAGACGCTTCCCTCCGACGACCATCTCGCGCCCGACGGGCGCGTGATGGAGGTGCTGTCCGAGCACCAGTGCCAGGGGTGGCTCGAGGGCTACCTGCTGACCGGCCGGCACGGCCTCTTCAACTGCTACGAGGCGTTCATTCACATCATCGACTCGATGTTCAACCAGCACGCCAAGTGGTTGAAGAGCACGGCCACGATCCCGTGGCGGCGCCCGATCTCCTCCCTCAACTACCTGCTCAGCTCACATGTCTGGCGGCAGGACCACAACGGCTTCAGCCACCAGGACCCGGGGTTCATCGACCACGTCGTGAACAAGAAGGCGGAGATCATCCGCGTCTACCTGCCCCCGGACGCGAACTGCCTGCTGTCGGTGGCCGACCACTGCCTGCGCTCGCGCCACTACGTCAACGTGATCGTCGCCGGCAAGCAGCCGGCGCTCGACTACCTGACGATCGACGAGGCGATTCTGCACTGCACGAGGGGCCTCGGGATCTGGGAGTGGGCCTCCAACGACGATGGTGACCCGGACGTGGTGCTCGGCTGCTGCGGCGACGTCCCGACGCTCGAGGCGCTCGCCGCCGTCGACATCCTGCGCCGTGAGCTGCCGGGCCTCAAGCTGCGGGTCGTCAACGTCGTCGACCTGATGAGGCTGCAGCCCTCGAGCGAGCATCCGCACGGGCTCTCCGACTCCGAGTTCGACACCCTGTTCACCACGGACAAGCCCGTCGTCTTCGCCTATCACGGCTACCCGTGGTTGATTCACCGCCTCACCTATCGCCGCACGAACCACGCGAACATCCACGTGCGCGGCTACAAGGAGGAGGGAACGACGACGACGCCGTTCGACATGGTGATGCTGAACGACCTCGACCGATTCCATCTCGTCCTGGACGTGATCGACCGGGTGCCGAACCTGCGCCAGCATGCGGCCGGGCTCCGTCAGCAAATGGTCGACGAGCGCCTGCGCTGCCGCGCCTACACGCGTGAGCACGGGGAGGACGCGCCCGAGGTCGCGGGCTGGACCTGGCCGCGCACGCACTAGATGAGTAGTTCTACGGTGCCGCGTGTCCGGTTGCGCGGTCTGGGCGGGCTGGGCCGCTGCCTGTCGGTTGTGCCCGGCGGAGCCGGGCTCCACCGTCAGTCAGCTTCACGACGCCGGGCCGGCACCGATAGCGCCGCTATCGGCACCGTCCCGTCGCCGCGCCCCAGCGCGCCCAGCCCACGCCCCGGAACAGACACCCCCATGGAACTACTCATCTAGTTGCGCCTGCTCGTCGTCAACGCCGGCTCGTCCAGCCTCAAGCTCTCCGTCCTCGACGACGCCGACACCGAGCTGCTCTCGAAGACCGTGCCCGCGCCGCGTGGCACGGTCGATGCTGCCGCGCTCCGCGCCGCGCTCGCCGAGGCGGGAGACCTGGACGCGGTCGGTCATCGGATCGTGCACGGCGGTGACGAGTTCGTCGACGCGACCGTCGTCGACGAGCGTGTCCGGCGGCGGCTCGAGGCGCTGACGGATCTCGCCCCGCTGCACCAGCCGAAGTCGCTGCACGCGCTCGACGAGGTGACGCGGGAACTGCCGGGTGTCCCCGCGGTCGCATGCTTCGACACGGCATTTCACGCGACGATCCCGGCCGCCGCCGCGACCTATGCGCTCCCGCAGGAGTGGCGACGCCGTTGGGACCTTCGCCGCTACGGTTTTCACGGGCTCTCGCACGCGTACGTCGCGCGCCGCGCCGCCGAGCTCGTACCGGGCGCACGACGGGTTGTCAGCTGCCATCTCGGCGCCGGCGCCTCGCTGTGCGCCATCGACGGCGGCCGCTCCGTCGACACGACCATGGGCTTCACCCCGCTCGAAGGGCTCGTGATGGCCACACGCTCCGGGTCGGTCGACCCCGGCCTCATCGTGTGGCTCGAGGAGCACGTGGGCATGCCGCCCTCGGAGCTGGCGGCGACGCTCGAGCACCGCTCCGGCCTGCTCGGGCTCACCGGAGAGTCCGACCTCCGGACGATCCTCGAAGCGGAGTCCGCCGGGAGCGAGGACGCGGCGCTCGGGGTCGCCGTCTACCTCCACCGCCTGTGTGGCCAGATCGCCGCGATGACGGCCGCGCTCGGCGGGCTCGACGTGCTCGTCTTCACCGGCGGAGTGGGCGAGAACGCCGCGGCGATCAGAAGCCGCTCGGCGGCGGGGCTCCTCTTCCTCGGCGTTGCGCTCGACGCGGCGCGAAACGCCGCCTCCGTGCCGGACGCGGAGATCGGCGCGCCGGACGCAGCGGTGCGCACCTTCGTGGTGCGGGCGCGCGAGGACCTGCAGATCGCCCGCGACGTCCGGCGCGTCCTCAGCTCTTAGCGGACGAGCTCAGCCCGGCTGGTGGCAGACCGCCTCGACGTTGTGGCCGTCCGGGTCGTGCACGAACGCCGCGTAGTAGTGCTCGTGATAGTGCGGCCTCAGGCCGGGAGCGCCGTTGTCCGTTCCCCCGGCTGCGAGCGCGGCGGCGTAGAACGCGTCGACGCCGGGCCGGTCGGTTCGGAACGCAACGTGGATCGGCGAGAAGTCGTCCCGTTCGCTCAGGGCGATCGCGCCGTCCCCGGTCCCGTAGATGAGCACGCCGGGCGCATCGAAGACGACCTGCGCGCCGAGGCTGTCCATGATCGGTTGGTAGAACGTCCGGCTCGTCTGGAGATCGCGAACCGGGATCCGCACGTGATCGAGCATCTCCGAACCTCCTGTTACGAAAAGCGCGTGTCTGCGATCAACCGGACGTCGGGCGGCGGTGCCGACGCCAGGTCGAAGCCGTGGACCTCCTGCACCATCGCGCGGAAGCGGCGATCGAACTCGGTGTCCGAGGTGGCGAAGTGCCCGAACGCCGCGGCGACGTCGTCGGCCTCGATCACCACGATCGCGACGGTCGTCCCGTCCGGGGTCTTCTGATGCCAGATCGTCTCGCGCGTGACGCCCGCAGCGGTGCGAGAGGCGACGTACGCGTCGCGATCCTCACCGGCGGTTGCCCGCTCGATCGACTGCGCGTCCAGCTCTTCCTTCCCCGGGACGATCGGGGCGACGAACGCGAACGCCGGCATCACTCACTCCTCCTCGTCGGTGGTCGCCCGATCCTACGGAAAGCTGCGCGGTAGGATCCGGCCACTTGAGCTCCTCCGAGACCGCATTCGAACAGGTACAGGGGCGCGAAGACGCGCGGACGCTCTTCGCGCAGACGATGGGCCTGGTTGCGATCACGACCGGGCTCTTTGCGCTCGGCGCGTACCTCGGTCGCGACCTGTCGTACGGGTGGGGATGGGTGCTCTTCATCGGGGCGTTCGTCTGCCTCATGGCCATGAACGCCGCCGTCAAGCGGTCGGAACAGGCCGCCCTCGGCCTTCTCTTCGGCTTCGGCACGCTGATGGGCCTCGCGACAGCACCGACGATCGCCTACTACGCGACGACGAACCCGCAGGCCGTCTGGCGGGCCGGCGGGGCGACTGCGCTCTTTATCGCCGGCTTCGGTGCAGCCGGCTATGCGACGAGACGCGATCTCGCGCCGCTCGCCCGGATCCTCTTCTGGGCGCTGCTCGCGTTGATCGTCTTCGGCATCGTCACGATCTTCGTCAGCATTCCGAACGGCTCGTTGATCTACGCGATCATCGGGCTCGTGATCTTCGCCGGCTTCACGATGTTCGATTTCCAGCGTCTGCGCCGGTCGAAGGACATCAGGGCGGCGCCGCTCCTCGCGGCCTCGATCTTCCTCGACGTCCTGAACGTCTTCCTGCTGCTCCTGTCGCTCTTCGGCCGCCGGAACTGAAGATGCCGATCCGGGCCGACCCGGATTCAGGCTGATCGGCGGCCCGCCTACGCTCAGGCCGTGAGGCCGATGCTCATTCCCAGGCAGGCGAAGAACACGCCCTCTCGCCCAGGGCCGCAGGGCGAGGAGTACGAGCTCCTGAAGGCGCAGCAGGCGGCCCGGTCGGCAGGCGACCGGTTCGCATACGACCTGCTCGAGAAGGCGGGTCATCTCGCCTATCCGTTCCTGCGCGACCCGTACTCCTGAGCGTCCCGCGCAGCCCCCGACGACTATCGTCCCGGCATGTGCTTCGACACCGACTCGGCTCCGCCGATCCCGGTGCTCGCGGGTGCCGCCGTCTCGCACGACCACCTCGAACTGACGGCCGCCGACGGGAACCGCTTCGCGGCCTTCCTGGCGACGCCGGACGAGCCGGCGGCGACCGGGGTCGTGATCTACCCCGACGTTCGCGGCCTCTATCGCTTCTACGAGGAGCTGGCGCTTCGCTTCGCCGAGCGCGGCCATGCCGCGATCGCGTTCGACTACTTCGGCCGCACCGCCGGCACCGGGATGCGCGACGACGACTTCGAGTACATGCCGCACGTCGAGCAGACGACCGACGTGGGTGTGCAGGCCGACGCGCACTCCGCCGTCGAGTGCCTCCGTGCGGGTGGCGCCGGGACGGTCTTCTCGGTCGGCTTCTGTTTCGGCGGGCGCGCGTCCTGGATCGGAGCTGCCTCGGGTCACGGGCTCGCCGGTGCCGTCGGCTTCTACGGGAGCCCGACGCGCGAGCGCGGCGGCCCGAGCGCCGTCGCCCTCGCGCCGCAGATGACGTGCCCGATCCTGGCGCTCCAGGCGGGGGACGACCAGGGGATCACCGCCGAGGACAACGCCGCCTTCGAGCAGGCGCTCGGCGAGGCCGGCGTCGAGCACGAGGTGGTCGTGTTCGCGGGCGCGCCGCACAGCTTCTTCGACCGCAAGCAGGAGGAGTTCGCCGAGGCCTCCGACGACGCCTGGCGGCGCGTGGTCGAGTTCATCGCGTACCACGCGTGATCCTCGCGATCGACCAGGGCACGACCGGCACGACGTGCCTGCTCGTCGACGAGCAGCTGCACGTGCACGGGCGCGGCTACCGCGAGGTGCCGCAGTACTTTCCGCAGCCCGGTTGGGTCGAGCACGACGCCGACGAGATCTGGCGAACCGTCGTCGCCGCCGCGGGCGACACGGGGTTCGACGGCGGCACGGTCGCGATCACGAACCAGCGCGAGACGACGGTCCTCTGGGATCGCTCGACCGGGCGGCCGGTGGCGCCGGCGATCGTGTGGCAGGACCGGCGCACCGCCGCACGCTGCGCCGCGCTCGATGCCGGCCTGATCGCGCGGAAGACCGGGCTCGTTCCCGATCCCTACTTCTCCGCGGCCAAGCTCGAGTGGCTGCTCGCAGATCGCGACCCGAACGGGCTCGCCTTCGGGACGATCGACTCCTGGCTCGTCTGGAACCTGACGGGCGGGCGCGAGCACGTGATCGACCGGACGAACGCCTCACGCACGATGCTCTGCTCACTCGAGACGCTCGACTGGGACGAGGAGCTGCTCGGCGTGTTCGGAGTCGACCGCTCGCTCCTGCCGCGCATCGTCGCCTCCGACGCCGAGGTCGGCGAGGGCGAGCTGGGCGGCAAGCCCGTCACGATCCGCGGGATCGCCGGCGACCAGCAGGCGGCGCTCTACGGCCAGGGCTGCCACGCGCCCGGCGAGGGCAAGGTCACCTACGGGACGGGCAGCTTCGTGCTCGTGCACACGGGCGGCGACTGCTCACCGCCGCCGCACGGCCTGCTGCGCACCGCCGCCGCCGACGGCTACGCGCTCGAGGGCTCGGTGTTCGTCTCCGGGGCGGCGCTCCAGTGGCTGCGCGACGGGCTCGGCCTGATCGCCGACGCACGCGAGAGCGAGGCGCTCGCGCGCAGCGTTCCCGATACGGGCGGCGTCGTCTTCGTCCCGGCTCTCACCGGGCTCGGCTCGCCGTGGTGGGACCCGGATGCCCGCGGGCTCGTGGCCGGCCTGACGCGCGGCACGACTCGCGCCCACCTCGTCCGGGCCGCGCTCGAGGCGATCGCGCATCAGGTGGCGGACGTCGTCGAGGCGCTCCCCGAGCCGCCCGTTGTCCTCCGCGCCGACGGCGGTGCGAGCGCCAACGGCTTCCTGATGCAGCTGCAGGCCGACCTGCTCGGCGTCCCGATCGAAGTCGCCGCCGACGTCGAGACGACCGCCCTCGGCGCCGCGGCGCTCGCCGCCGGAAGCGGTGCCCGCGTGCCGGTCGGTGCCGTCTTCGAGCCCCGGCTCGGCCGCGACGAGGTCGCCGAGCAACGGGCAGTGTGGCTCGACGGGGTAAACCGATCGAGGGCTTCCAGAAGAAGTTCTTAGGCTGAGTGGGCATCCTGTGAGCCTGGAAACCGAGCAAGGAGGGACGATGGAGGTCGAGGGCGGGAAGCTCGAACAAGCGCTGTTCGAGATCCGGCGCGTGATCGCCGGTCAGGAGGAGATGCTCGAGCGCGTGCTGGTCTCCCTGCTCGCCGGCGGCCACGTGCTGATCGAGGGCGTTCCGGGTCTTGCGAAGACGCTGACGATCAAGACCACCGCTGCCGTGCTCGGCGGGACCTTCCATCGCGTGCAGTTCACCCCGGACCTTGTTCCGTCCGATCTCGTCGGCACCCGCATCTACCGGCCCGACCGCGCCGACTTCGACACCGATCTCGGCCCCGTCTTCTGCAACTTCCTGCTCGCCGACGAGATCAACCGCGCGCCCGCGAAAGTGCAGTCGGCGCTGCTCGAGGTGATGCAGGAGCGCCAGGTGACGATCGGCCACCAGACGTTCCCGGTCCCGCAGCCCTTCCTCGTGCTTGCGACGCAGAACCCGATCGAGTCCGAAGGCACCTACCCGCTGCCCGAGGCGCAGGTCGACCGCTTCATGCTCAAGGTGCTCGTCGACTACCCGGCGCACGACGAGGAGCTGACGGTCGTCGCCCGCTCCCTCGAGCCGCCGCCCGTGCTCGAGCAGGTGCTCTCCCTCGACGAGCTGAAGGAGCTGCAGGCGAAGGCAGCCTCGGTATACGTCGACCCGGCCCTGATCAGCTGGTCGGTGTCGGTCGCCGACGCCACCCGTAGGCCCACCGAGCACGGCGTCGGCGACGTCGCCGAGTACATCTCGTTCGGCGCCAGCCCGCGCGGCCCGATCAGCGTCGTCGCGGCGGCGCGTGCCCTCGCGCTCATCCGCGGGCGCGACTACGTCGTGCCGGGCGACATGGAGGCGCTCGTCCGCGATGCCTTCCGCCACCGTCTCGTCCTCTCGTACCGCGCGCTCGCCGAAGAGGTCGCTCCCGACACGCTGCTCGACCGCGTGCTCGCCGTGACGCCGCTGCCGCAGATCGACCTCGGCCGCACGACGACTGCAGCCTGATGCTCCTGCCGGCGCGGACGCCCGAGCAGCCGGGGCCGGGGCCGCTCTCGACCGCGTCGCTGCGCGCCCTCGAGCTCTCGATCGGGCGCCGAGTCGACGGCCTGCTCGCCGGCGACTACCGGTCGTCGTTCGCCGGCGTCGGCAGCGAGCTGTGGCAGGTGCGCCCGTACGAGCCCGGCGACGACGTCCGTCGCATCGAGTGGAACGTCACCGCCCGAACCGGGCAGCCGCACGTGCGCGTCGAGCTCGCCGAGCGCGTGCTCGTGACGTGGCTCGTGATCGACGCGTCGGCCTCGATGTCGTTCGGCACCGGCGACCGCCGCAAGGCCGACGTCGCCGAGGGCGCCGCGATCGCGATCGGGTATGCGGCGACCCGTCGCGGGAACAGGCTCGGCACGGTCTCGTTCGGCTCGCATGCCACGGTGGAGCCGCCCCGCCAGGGCAGGCGCGGCCTGCTCGACGCGCTCGAGCTCCTGCGCACGCTGCCGCCCGGCGGCAATGCGACGCTCGGGAGTGCGCTCGAGCTCGCCGACCGCGTCGTCCGGCAGCGCGCGCTCGTCGTGATCGTCTCCGACTTCCGCGGCCCGCTCGACTGGCAGCCGCCGCTGCTCCAGCTCGCCGCCCGGCACACGGTCCTTGCCCTCGAGGTCCGCGACCCGCGCGAGCAGGAGCTCGCCGACGTGGGCGAGCTGCGCCTTGTCGATCCCGAGACGGGGCGGCAGCTGCGCGTCGACACGTCCGACCGGCGGCTGCGCGAGCGCTTCGCAGCCGCGGCGGCGGGCGAGCGGAGCCGGCTCGTCAGCACCCTCGCGGACGTCGGCGTCCGCCACGTCGCGCTTTCGACCCAGGGCGACTGGCTTCGGCCTCTCGCCACGTTCCTGCGCCGGGGGCGGCACGGTCGGTGAGCTTCTCGTCGCCGCTCCTGCTGCTCTTTCTGCTGGTCGTCCCGGTCGCCGTCTGGGGCTACCTGCGGCTCGAGCGGCTGCGCGAGCGCCGGTCGGCCGCGTGGGCGCCGCTCGCGCTGCAGCCGAACATGGTCGCGCGACCGCCGTCGTGGAGGCGTTACCTGCCGACGGCGCTGCTGCTGCTCGGCGTCGCGATCCTCCTCGTCGGCTTCGCCCGGCCGAAGGCGACGTTCTCGACGTCGAGTCAGGAGGCGACACTCGTGCTCGTCCTCGACGTGTCCGGCTCGATGGCCTCCCGCGACGTGCAGCCCTCGCGCCTCGCCGCGGTGAAGCTCGCCGCCGACCGGTTCGTGCAGCGCCTGCCCCATCACTACCAGGTCTCCGTCATCACCTTCTCCGACCACAGCGCCGTCGTCGCGGCTCCGACGCACGACCTCGACCGCGTGCGCGCCGCGATCGCCGCCGCCCGCACGGGACCGCAGGGGACCGCGCTCGCCGGCGCCGTCGTCCGTGCGGTGCAGGTCGGCGCCTCGGTGAAGGGCTCGCGCGGTTCGTCGAAGCGGCCGCCTGCGGTCGTCGTCCTCTTCTCCGACGGCGGCCAGACTGCCGGCCGCGTTACGCCCCAGCAGGCCGTGCAGGTGGCGCGCAAGGCGCGCATCCCGGTCGCGACGGTGCTCGTCGGGACGCCGAACGGGATCGTGACGCAGGCGCTCAAGGGCGGCTACACCGAGCGCATCCAGGTGCCGGCGGATCCGACCACGCTGCGCACGATCGCGAGCGGGACCGGCGGCGCGTTCTCTTCGTCACTCGCCGCCGTGGACGTCGGGCGCACCTACGACCGGCTCGGCTCGCGCGTCGGCTCGATCCGCAAGACGGTCGAGGTGACCGCGGCGGCAGCGGGCGGCGGCCTCGTCTTCATCACCCTCGGCGCGCTGCTCGGAGGCTTGTGGTTCAGGAGGCTGCCGTGAGGCTCGCGCTGGCTATCGCGGCCGTCGCCGCGCTCGCAGCGGCAGCCGCCCCAGTCGGCGGCGCGACCGGCGAGTGCAACGGCATCCAGCAGTGCATCCCGGTCGCCGGCCCGTGGGTTGTCGTGCCGGCTCACGGCAGCGCCCGGTATCTCCTCTCGTGCCCCGGCGGCCGCAGCGTCGTGGGCGGGCTCGACGCGCAGGCGACCTCGCGCAAGGTGCACGTCAGCTTCACCGGCCAGCTCGGCGCGCCCGTGCAGCCGGGCGTGACGACCACGCGGTATGCGCTCTTCCGCGCGGTCTCGACGTCCGGGAAGCGCGAGGCGTTCCAGCCCCGGCTCGGCTGCATCCCGCTTCAGGGCGGCGGCGGCCGCTCGACCGTGTCGTACAACGTCGTCTCGCCCGGCCCGTCGCTCGACATCCGCTCGCGGATCGTCGTCGTCGGGCCCGGCGACACGCGGTTCGGGCGCCTCGCCTGCCCGGCCGGCGAGACGCTCGTCGACTCCTGGCACTCGATCGCCTTCCGCACGAAGTCGGTGCCGCAGCTCTCCGAGGCGCAGTACGTGCAGGCGAGCCACGTCGTCCTCGGCGGCAAGCAGGTGGTGTTGACCGCGAGCGCCACCGACGCGCTCTCGATCGACGTGCACGCGATCGTGCAGGCCGGGGCGGTGTGCGTGCAATGACGTTCGGCTCGCCGTGGTTCCTCTTCGCGCTCGCGATCGTCCCTCTCGTGCTGCTGGCCGCGGTGCTGCTCGAGCGGCGCCGCTCGCGCTACACGGTCGCGTTCACCAACCTGGAGCTGCTCGCGCAGGTCGCAACCCGCAGCCGCAACCCGAAGCGCTTCCTGCCGCTCGTCCTGCTCCTCGCGGCGCTCGCGGCCGCCTCCGTCGCAGTCGCCCGGCCGTTCACCGACCTTTCGGTGCCGTCGGATCGTGCGACCGTGGTGCTCGTCGTCGACGTCTCGGGCTCGATGCGGGCCGACGACATCAAGCCGACCCGCCTCGACGCCGCCGCGCACGCGATGTCGGTCTTCGCGACCAAGGTGCCGAAGCAGGTGCGCATCGGGCTGATCTCGTTCTCGTCCGACCCGAACATCCTCGTCATCCCGACCACCGACCGCGCCGAGCTCCAGCAGGGGATCGACCTGCTCGAGCCCGAAGGGGGAACGGCGATCGGCGACGCGCTCTACGTCGCCGTGCAGACGGTGCGGGCCTCGGTGGGGCAGAACGCCCCTCGCAACAAGGACGGGAAGATCCCCGGGGCGATCGTGCTGCTGTCGGACGGGGCTCAGACGCGCGGCTCGCTGACGCCGCTGCAGGGCGCCGACAAGGCGAAGGCGGCGGGCGTCCGGGTGTACACGGTGGCGCTCGGCACGAATCACGGCACGCTCGGCGCCGGCAGCTTCGGCTTCGGGCAAGGAGGATTCGGCTTCGGCCAGCAGCGCTTCCCCGTCAGGCCCGACCCGGCGACGCTCGCTGCGATCGCGAGGGACACGGGCGGCACGACGTTCCAGGCGAAGAGCGCCGCGAGCGTCGACCAGATCTACCGGCGGCTCGGTGCCAGCATCGCCCACCACACGGTGAGGCGCGAGATCACCTCGTGGTTCGTCGGCGCGGCCGCGCTGCTGTGCCTCCTCGCGCTCGCCGCGTCGCGGCTCACGGCGGGCCGGCTTCCGTAGGGACGTTCCGGATTCCTGCGAGCCCGATCGCGCCGCCGGCGGCGACGAGCACGGCAGTGATCCACATCGCGAGCCGGAAGCCCGCGAGATCGAGCCGGTTCCCGGCGCCGGCGACGGACGCGCCGACGACGGCGATCCCGAGCAGCCCGGCGACCCGAGCGACGGCGTTGTTGACACCGCTCGCGATCCCGGCGTCGCTCGCGCCCGCATCGGCCAGCACCGTCGCGGTGAGCGGCGCGACGATCATCGACAGGCCGACCGAGAACCCGAGCAGCGGCGGTAGCAGCTCGAGCCAGTAGGAGAAGCCGGGGCGGAGGCGGGTGAGGGCGACAAGCGAGCCGCCGGCGACGAGCGGGCCGACACCCATGAAGAAGCGCGGCCCGAGCCGCATCGAGAGCCGGCCGACGCGCGGCGACAGCACGAACATGACGACCGAGATCGGCAGCAGTGCGAAGCCGCTTCGCAGCGCCGTGTAGCCGCCGAGCTGTTGCACGAAGAGGACGAGGAAGAACGTGAGTGTCGAGAGCCCGGCGTAGACCGTGAGCGTCTCGAGGTTCGCGAACGTGAAGTTCCGGCGTGCGAACAGGCGGAGCGGCAGCATCGGCGCAGTCGTCGTCGCCTCCCACCAGACGAAGCATGCGAGCAGCACGAGCCCGCCGACGAGGGTCGCGACGATCAGCGGGTCGGTGAAGCCTCGTCGGGGCGCCTCGATCAGAGCGAACACGGGGCCGCCGAGGCCGAACGCGCACAGGAGCGCGCCGACGACGTCGACCCGCGCCCGGGGCACCACCTGCTTTCGGCCCGGTACCGCGTAGAGCACGAGCAGGCCCGTCGCTGCTGCGATCGGGACGTTGACGAGAAACACCCAGCGCCATGAGGCGTTCGTGACGAGCCAGCCGCCGACGAGCGGCCCGATCACGAACGCGATCCCGGTCCATGCCGTCCAGGTGCCGACCGCCGCGCCACGTTCCTCACCTTCGAAGGTGCCGGCGATCACGGCGAGCGCGCTGGGCGTCAGCAGGGCGCCGGCGACGCCCTGCAGCCCGCGCGCGAGAATCAGCGTCGTCCCGTCCGGCGCGGCGGCGCAGAGGACGGACGTGGCGCCGAACGCGACGATCCCCGCCAGGAACACCCGTCTGCCCCCGAACAGATCGCCCAGCGAGCCGCCGACGAGGAGCAGCGAGCCGAGCGTCAACAGGTACGCGTCGACGAGCCACTGCTGCAGGGCGAGCCCGCCGCCGAGGTCGCGCTGGATCGCGGGCAGGGCGACGTTCACGACCGTCGAGTCGACGAAGACGATGACCGACCCGAGAATGCAGGCCACCAGGACGAGGCGGTTGCGTTGCTCGGGCGTCAGGTGTTCGATAGTCGCAGAGCGAAGGAGGCTGGTGAATGAACTATCAGATGGTCAAGCTGGAGGACGTCGACGACTGGCTGGGCGACTACCCGGGCGAGATGCGGGGGATCACCTATGCGATCGGGGCCGAGCAGGTCGCCATCACCTACCGGCGGATGCCGAAGCACACCGGGAGCAAAGGGTCCTACGGGCACCGGCACCGGACACAGGAGGAGATCTACCTCGTCGTCTCGGGCCGGCTGCAGTTCAAGCTCGACGACGAGATCATCGAGGTGGGGCGGCACGAGGCGGTCCGCATCCCGCCCGGCACCCTCCGCGGTGTCTGGAACGACGAGGCGGAGGATGCCGAGCTGGTGATCGTCTCCCCACGGATCGAGGATCCGATGGGCGACGTCGAGACGGTCGACGGCTTCTGGCCTGAGTAAGCGGGCTAGTTCGCGCGGGGCGCGCGCGGGCGCCGCTGGACACGGCGACCGCGCAACGCCTCGACGTGCGCACTGGTGACGAGCTTGACGGCTGCTGGATCGGAGATCCTCATATCCCCCTCCGTTCTGTCTCCATCCCGAGACATTTCTCGATCCCGAGTATCTTGATGTAGAGAGATTAGCAATCAAGTCTCTTGACGTCAAGAGAAAAAGTGGTGACAATGTGGCCGTGCGCGAAGATCACGTCGATCGCTTCCTCAGCCGGCTCGAAGGGCTCTCGCGCGAGACCGAGCTCGACCTCGAAGTAGAGGGGATCGTCGACCGCATCAACGGCATCTCGCGGCGGATCAAACGGGCGATGGAGGTCACGCTCGCCGAGCACGGGCTGACGCACCAGGAATGGGAGGTGCTCGGCAAGCTTCGCCTCGCAGAGGGGCACACGAGCTCGCCCGGCGAGCTCGCCGCCGAGGTCGAGGTGTCGAGCGGCACGATGACGAACCGGCTCGACCGGCTCGAGCACGAGGGCCTCGTCGCCCGGAGGCCCGACACGGCCGACCGCCGCGGCGTGCTCGTCGAGCTGACGCCCGCCGGCAAGGCCGCCTACGAGGCCGCCGTCAACGTGCAGGCGCGCAAGGAGGCGTTCTTCGCCTCGGCCCTCTCTGCGGCCGAGCAACGCCGCCTGAACGACCTGCTGCGCAAGCTGATGCTCGCCTTCGAGGATCGCGAAGCGTCTTAACGCGCCCCGGTGCGCAGGCCGGCATCGCCGGTCCGCGAACCGAGTGCGTGGAACGGCTCCAACGGCCTCGAGCCCTCGACGCAGTCGGCGATGTACTCCGCGAGCGCCGGCGCGTGCTTGAAGCCGTGGCCCGAGCCGCCGCCGACGAGCCACCAGCCCGCGTGCTCGGGATGGCGGTCGACGAGGAAGTGCGTGTCGGCGGTCAAGTCGTACTGGCAGACCCGTGCGCCGAGGAGCGGCGCGCCTGCGAGCGCAGGGAAGCGCGTCGCCGCGTAGCTCCGCGCCTCCCCGAGCAGCGCCGGCGACGGCAACCGCTCCAGCGTCTCGGGCTCGATCGCGGCGGCCGGGAAGTCGGGGCACACCTTGACGCCGAGGCCGTTCGTGTCGCCGTGGCCGTAGAAGCCCGCGTCGTACTCGACGAACCCGGGCGCCCCGTTCCAGGCGGCGCCGCCGCCGAGGAAGTACACGTCACGCCGTGACACCTCGATCTCCACGAGACCCGGGAAGAGCACGGGCAGCCACGCGCCGCAGGCCCAGACGACGACGTCGGCCTCGGGCGGGTCGGCGGGATCGACGCGCGCCGTCTCGAGCACGGCGCCGCGTGCGACGGCGTCGGCGGCGAGGGCCTGGGTCGCGGAGCGCGCGTGCAGGATGCCCGCGCCGGGCTCCCAGAGGACCGCTGCGAGGCCCGTCGGGTCGAGGGACGGGAAGAGGCGGGCGCCCTCGTCGGGGGCGAGCCACTCGTGCTCGACGCCGAGCCGCTCGAGCACCGGGCGGCTCTGCGCCTCGAAGCCGTCGCCCCGGTGCGCGAGCCAGGCGAGGCCGATCGGCTCGAAGAGGCGCGTGCCGCTCGTCGCCTCGAGCTCGCCCCAGAGCCCGAGCGCGCGCACCGCGCTCGCCGCGTACCACTCCTCGGGGCCGTGCGCCGCGCGGATAATGCGCGTATCGCCGCCCGACGCGGACCGCACGGTCCCCGGCCGGTGCTGCTCGTACAGCGTCACCTCGAAGCCGCGTCCGGTGAGCTCGCGTGCGAGCGCCGAGCCGGTCACGCCGGCGCCGACGACGGCCGCGGTCGGCATCAGGCTGCGTCGAGCCCCGAGCGCAGCTCGCGGACGAGCGCCGCGAGCGCCTGGGGACCGTCCTCGGCCGCCTCGACGGCGCGCGTGCCGACGACGATCCCGTCGACGAGCTCCGCCGCCGCCCGCGCGTGCTCGGCGGTGGCGATGCCGAAGCCGGCGCGCAGGGGCACGTCGGTCAGTGCGCGGGCCCGCTCGACGAGCGGAGCGAGCGTGGGGGCGAGCTCGGCCCGCGCCCCCGTCGTGCCCGTGACGGTGACGAGGTAGAGCCAGCCGTCCGTCGCGGCGGCGGCGAGCGCAACCCGCTCGTCGGTCGAGCTCGGCGCGACGAGCTGGACGCGCCGCAGCTCGGGACGCTCGTCGGTGGGCAGGTCGACGACGATGAACGACGTCGCCCCGGCCGCGCGCGCGTCCTGCTCGAGGCGCTCCCAACCGTAGGCGTCGAAGATCGAGGCGTACGTCATCGGCACGAGAGGCACGTCGACCAGCGCCCGCGTCGCCGCGAGCACCTCCAGGCAGCGCCCTGTCCTCATGCCGGCGGCGAGCGCGCGCTCACCCGCCCGGCGGATCACCGGCCCGTCGGCGAGTGGGTCCGAAAACGGGAAGCCGAACTCGATCGCGTCGGCGCCGGCCTCGACTGCCGCCTTCACGAGCTCCGGCGTGTCGGGCATCGCCATCAGATAGATGACGAGGGCTTTGCTCACGCCCTCGGCCGCCCTTCGCTCCCGCCCGGCGGAGCCGGGCTCCGCGAAGGGCTGGCGTCGCAGACGCCACCCGGCCTGGCGGGCCTGTGCGGAGCACTGTGCCCTCTGGCCGTGCGTCCTCTGCGCCCCCCCGAGAACGTGAGGAGCCTCACGATGACCCCTCGACCTTCAGCACCTCGGCGAGGTCCTTGTCGCCGCGGCCGGAGAGGCACACGAGCACGAGCTCGGCGCCGCAGTCGAGCGCACGCGCGAGCGCGTGTGACGACTCGAGCGCCGGCACGATCCCCTCCGTCTCGCACAGCCGGTGGAAGGCGGCGAGCGCCTCGTCGTCGGTGCAGGGGACGTAGGTCGCGCGGCCGCTGTCGCGCAGCTGCGCGTGCTCGGGCCCGACGCCGGGATAGTCGAGGCCGGCCGAGATCGAGTGCGCATCCATGATCTGCCCGTCCTCGTCGGCGAGCAGCGACGACCTGGCGCCGTGCAGGACACCGGGCCGACCCGTGCCGAGCGAGGCCGCCCCCGCGGCCTCGACGCCGAGCAGGCGAACGTCCTCGTCCGGCACGAAGTCCGCGAACATGCCGATCGCGTTCGAGCCGCCGCCGACGCAGGCGACGACCGCCTCCGGCAGCCGCCCCTCGACCGCCAGGATCTGCTCGCGCGACTCGCGCCCGATCACGCGCTGCAGCTCCCGCACGATCTCCGGGTAGGGCGCCGGGCCGACGCACGAGCCGATCAGGTAGTAGGAGTCGCCGACGTTGGCGATCCAGTCGCGGATCGCCTCGCTTGTCGCCTCCTTGAGCGTGCGCGTCCCGAACTCGACGGGCCGCACCTCCGCTCCGAGCAGCCCCATCCGCTGCACGTTGGGTGCCTGGCGGCGGATGTCCTCGCTGCCCATGTAGACGACGCACTCCAGCCCGAAGTGCGCGCAGACCGTTGCCGCCGCGACGCCGTGCTGGCCCGCCCCGGTCTCCGCGATGATGCGCTTCTTGCCGAGGCGCCGCGCCAGCACCGCCTGGCCGAGCGCGTTGTTCAGCTTGTGCGCGCCGGTGTGCAGGAGGTCCTCGCGCTTCAGGTACATCCGCTGCTCCGGCGCGAACCGCGCGACGCGCGTCAACGGCGTCGGCCTCCCCGCGTAGTTCGTCGCGAGCTCGTGCAGCTCCGCGAGGAAGCCCGCGTCGCCTCGGAGCGATTCCCAGGCCTGCTCGAGCTCGTCGAGCGCCGGGATCAAGGTCTCGGGCACGTAGCGCCCGCCGTAGTCGCCGAACGTGCGTGTCACCGTCATCTCGCCGCCTCCACCCATCTCCTCAGTGCGTCGTGGTCCTTGATCCCGGGCTCGCGCTCGGTCGAGCGGGCGGAGTCGACCGCCCACGGCCTGAGGGCCGCGATCGCCTCGCCGACGTTGTCCGCCCCGAGCCCGCCCGCGAGCATCACACGGCCTGCCGTCGCCCGCGCGCGCTCCAGGTGCGACGGGTCGTCCTCGCCCCAGGGGAGATCGACGACCGTCCCGACCTGCTCGTCCCCTCGCAGGAGCAACGCATCGCGCGAGCGATGGCCGTTCTCGCGGCCGTACAGCTGGACGAGGTCGGCGTCGGTCTCCCGCTGCTCGCCGACGAACACGGCCACGCGCAGCACCGTGTCGGGCGCCGGGAGCAGCTCGTCGGCCCGGCGCGGGCTCTCGTCGGCGAGGATGAAGCCGACCAGGTCGGCGCCCGCCTCGACGGCCGCGTCGACGTCCTCCTGACGCGTCAGGCCGCACACCTTGACGAGCGGGCGCTGCAGGAGCTCGCGCAGCTTCGCGCCCGGGTCGGGCGCGCGCATCAGCGCCGACCCGGCCAGGATCGCGTTCGCGCCCGCGAGCTCGGCGGCGGCCGCCTGCGCGCGTGTGTCGATGCCCGACTCGGCGATCAACACGCGATCGCGTGGCGTGCGCGCGACGAGCGCGAGCTGCGCGTGCCGATCGATCGCGAAGGTCGAGAGGTCGCGCGCGTTGACGCCGAGCACCGGCGCGTCGAGGGCGATGCCGCGGTCGAGCTCGCCGGCGTCGTGCGCCTCGACCAGCGTGTCGAGCCCGAGCTCGTCCGCGACGCGCATCAGCTCGACGGTGGCGGCGTCGTCGAGGTCGCGCAGCAGCAGCAGGACGGCGTCGGCGCCGGCCTCGCGCGCCGTCTCCAGGTGCGTCCGGGTCGAGAAGAAGCCCTTGGCGAGGAGCGGCAGGGCTGTTGCCGCACGGGCGGCGCGCAGGTCGTCCCAGCTGCCGGCGAAGCGCTCGTCGACGAGTACCGACATCGCCGCGGCTCCTGCCGACTCGTACGCACGCGCGACCGCGGCGACGTCGCCGTCGGGACGCAGGTCGCCCGCGGACGGCGAGCGGCGCTTGAACTCGGCGATCGCCCCGAGCCCCGGCCGGCGCAGCGCCTCGGCGAACCTCATGCGGGCGACTCCTGCGTGAACGCAGCGAGCCGCTCGAGCCGCTCCGCGGCCGCGCCCGAGTCGAGCGCCTCGCGTGCGAGCTCGAGCCCCTCGCGCAGGTCCTCGGCATGGCCGCCGGCGGCGATCGCGCCCGCCGCGTTGAGGAGGATCGCCGACCGGCGGCCGCCGTTCCCGCCGTTGAAGACGTCGCGGATCGCGGCGGCGTTCTCGGTGGCGGAGCCGCCACGCAGCTCGTGCGGGTCACAGCGTGGCACGCCGAGGTCGAGCGGATCGATCTCGCGCTCGTGCACCGCACCGTCGACGACCTCGCAGACGAGGTTCGGGCCTGCGGGCGAAAGCTCGTCGACCCCGAACGCGCCGTGCACCACGAAGGCCCGGTGCGCGCCGAGGCGCGCGAGCACGTTCGCGATCGTCTGCACGAGCGTGGGGGAGTAGACGCCGACGACCTGTGCCCGCGCCCCCGCCGGGTTGGTCAGCGGCCCGAGCACGTTGAAGACCGTCCGGGCGGCGAGCTCGCGCCGCACCGGGGCGGCGTGGCGCATCGCCGGATGGTGCGTGGGTGCGAACATGAACCCGAAGCCGAGCTCGTCGATCGACTGCGCGATGCGCTCCGGCGGCAGGTCGAGGTCGAAGCCGAGCTCCTCGAGCACGTCGGCCGAGCCGGTCTGCGATGACACGGAGCGGTTGCCGTGCTTCGCCACGTGCGCCCCCGCCGCCGCCGCGACGAGTGCCGCGGCGGTCGAGATGTTGAACGTCTTGCCGCCGTCGCCGCCGGTGCCGGCCGTGTCGACGAGGTCGCGGCTCGCGGGGCGGACGGGCACGACGTGGTCGCGCATGCCCTCGGCGCAACCGGCGATCTCGTCGGCCGTCTCGCCCTTGAGGCGCAGCGCGACGAGGAAGCCGCCGATCTGGGCGGGCGTCGCGTCGCCGGCCATGATCTCGTTCATCACCGAGCGCGCCTCGTCGCGCGTCAGGTCGTGGCCGTCGAGCAGCTTTGCGAGCACCTCCTGGATCACGGGACCACCCCCTCGAGGAAGTTGCGCGCGATGTCGCGCCCGTGCGGCGTCAGCACCGACTCGGGATGGAACTGCACGCCGTCGATCGGCAGCTCGCGGTGGCGCACGGCCATTACCTCGCCGTCGGCGCTGTGCGCGGATATCTCGAACACGTCCGGGACCGAGGTGGCCGCGAGCGAGTGGTAACGGCCGGCGAGGAAGTCCTCCGGCAGGCCGGCGAAGATCCCGCGCCCGTCGTGGGTGACGATCGTCGCCTTCCCGTGCACGAGCTCCCGCGCCTGCCCGACCTCGCCGCCGTACACCTGCACGAGCGCCTGGTGGCCGAGGCAGACGCCGAGTGTCGGCACCTTCCCGGCGAGTCGGCGCAGGATCTCCGGGGTCGCGCCGGCGTTTTCCGGGCGGCCGGGCCCGGGCGAGACGACGAGATGCGTCGGCGCGAGCGCCTCCGCGCCGTCGGCGTCGATCGCGTCGTTGCGCAGCACCGTCACCTCGGCGCCGAGCTCGCCGAACAGGTGGGCGAGGTTGTAGGTGAACGAGTCGTAGTTGTCGATCAGGAGGATCATCCCGCAGACTCCGCCGCCTCGATCGCCGCTTCGATCGCGGCCAGCTTGTTCAGGCACTCCTGATGCTCGTCGGCCGGCACCGAATCCGCCACGATGCCCCCGCCTGCCTGCAGAAAGGCGCGGCCGTCCTGGAAGCGGACGGTGCGAAGGGCGATGCACGTGTCGAAGGCGATCCCCGGCAGGTGGTAGCCGACGACTCCGGCGTACGTCCCGCGGCGGTAGCCCTCGAGCTCGGAGATGATCTGCATCGCCCGCACCTTCGGCGCGCCCGACACCGTGCCGGCCGGGAACGTCGCCCGCAGCAGGTCGAACGGCGTCACGCCCTCGCGCAGCTCGCCCGCGACCTCGGAGACGAGGTGCGTGACATGCGAGAACTGCTCCGGCTCGAGGAACCGCTCGACCCTGACCGTCCCCGGCACGCACACGCGCGAGAGGTCGTTGCGGCCGAGGTCGACGAGCATCACGTGCTCCGCCCGGTCCTTCTCCGACGAGAGCAGGTGCTCGGCGTCACCCTCGCCGCGCGCGATCGTGCCGGCGATCGGGTTCAGGCTCGCGCGACGGCCCTCGGCCTTCACGTGCGTCTCGGGCGACGACCCGACGAGCGCGACTCCGTCGAGCTCGAGCAGGAAGAGGTACGGAGAGGGGTTGATCCGGCGAAGCGCGCGGTAGACCTCGAGTGGCGATACCGTCGTCTCCCGCTCGGCGCGCTGCGAGAGGACGACCTGGAAGATGTCGCCGCAGCGGATGTGCTCCTTCGCCACTTCGACCCGGCGCAGGTGCTCCGCGCGGTCCGGCGTCCGGACCGTGTCGCCGTGACGTACGGGCGCGCGCCCGCCGACGGGCAGGGGCCCCGAAAACAGGCGCTCGACCTCGCTTGGGTCGCCGACGAGCACCTCGGCAGTGCCGGCAGCATGGTCGAAGCGCAGGAAGACGTCCGCGACGACGAAGCGGCTTTCGGGGACGCCGGGCCCGTCGCCCGGCAGCGGGACGGTCGGCTCGAGCTTCGCGATGTGGTCGTAGCCGAGGTAGCCGACGACCGGCTCGTCGAGCCGCTCCGCCTCCTCGAGCGTGACGAGCCTGTCGCCGCAGCCGACGAATGAATGCCGCCCGAGCCGCCCGTGCTCGACCGACTCGAGCAGGAACGACGCACGCCCTGAGCCGCGCAGGTGCAGGTACGCCGCGAGCGGCGTCAGCAGGTCGGTGTCGAGTGTCGCGGTCGTGTTCATCGGATACGAAAAACGACCCTCTCGGGTCGTCGGGTGAAGCGGTGACGGGCTGTTCTCCGCGCTCCTACGCGCGGCGGCTCCCGCACCGCTCGCGGCGCCAGGCCCAGCTCGTCGTGGCGGTCGGGAAGCTCATCACCGGTCAGGGTAGGCGCTGCTGCTTGAATGCGCAAGCCGATGGCCGCCCCCGAGCTCCTCCAGTCGCTGCTGCAGGCCGCCGGGCCGAGCGGCCACGAGGACGAGGCCGCTGCTCTGTGGCGCGAGGCGGCCGGAGCCTTCGCGGAGGTCTCGAGCGACACGCTCGGCAACTCGCTTGCCCGCGTCGCGGCCGGCGACGGCGCACCGACCCTGGTGGTCATGGGGCACGTCGACGAGATCGGCGTCACCGTCACGAACATCGAGGAGAACGGCCTGCTCTCCTTCATCACGATCGGCGGCATCTCACCGGAGGCGTTGCACGGCCAGCGCGTCGAGCTGCTCACACGCAACGGTCGGGTGCCCGCCGCGATCGCGCGCCGCCGCCTGTACCCGGAGCAGCTCCGCGACCGTGCGCGCCTCGAGCTCGCAGACCTTCACCTCGACGTCGGTGCTGCGAGCCGCGAGGAGGCAGAGCGGCTCGTGCGCATCGGCGACGCCGGCGTGTGGCTCGGCCCGCCGGTCGACCTGCCGGGGAACCGTCTGCTCTCCAAGGCGCTCGACAACCGCCTCGGCGCGTACGTCGCGGTCGAGGCGGCGAGGCGGGTGGCGGAGACGGGCGGCAGCGAGGTCGACGTGGTCGCGGTCGCAGCCGTGCAGGAGGAGATCGGTTCGTACGGCGCGCGCGCCGCCGCCTTCGGCCTCGACCCGCAGGTCGCGCTCGTGATCGACGTCACGCCCGCGACCGACGTTCCCGGCGGCGATCCGCGGCGGCAGGGGCGGATCGAGCTCGGCGGCGGCGTGATGATCGCGCGCGGCCCGACGCTGAACCCGCACGTCAGCGGCCTGCTCGCCGAGGTTGCCGAGCGGGAGGGGATCTCGCACGCGCTCGAGGCCTACTCGGCGGTCACGCACACGGATTCCGACGAGCTGCACTTCGCCCGCGCCGGCGTCCCGACCGGGCTGCTTTCGATCCCGACGCGGTACGTGCACAGCCCGAACGAGCTCTGCTCGCTCGACGACGTCGAGGCCACCGTGCAGCTCGTCGTCGCGTTCGCGCTCGCTCTCGGGCGTGAGCAGTCGTTCCTGCGCTAGCGTGGCCCGAGTGACCCGTAGCGTCATCGTCAGCGCCGTCCGCACGCCGTTCGGCAGGCTCGGCGGCGGGCTCGCCGGCTACGAGGCCACTCAACTTGGTGCGATCGCCATCGCGGCGGCACTGGAGCGCATCGGGCTCGAGCCGCACGAGCCGCAGTACGCGATCATGGGGCAGGTGCTGCAGGGCGGAACCGGCCAGGCACCCGCGCGCCAGGCGGCGATCGGCGCGGGCCTGCCGATCGAGACGCCTGCCGACACGATCAACAAGGTGTGCGCGTCGTCGATCCGGGCGATCGAGATCGCCGACTCGATGGTGCGCGCTGGGGACGTCGAGCTCGTCGTCACCGGCGGGATGGAGTCGATGACGAACGCGCCGTATCTGCTGAAGAAGGCGAGGCTCGGCTACCGCCTCGGTCACGGCGAGCTCCTCGACTCGATGGTCTACGACGGGCTGACGTCCACGTTCGACGGCTTGCACATGGTCGCCCAGAACTCGAAGGTGGCGCGCGAGCTCGGCATCTCGCGCGAGCTGCAGGACGCCTGGGCGGCGCGCTCGCACGAGCGCGCCGCAGCCGCGCAGGACGGAGGCCGGTTCGACGACGAGCTCGTGCCGGTCGGCGAGGTGACCGCCGACGAGGGCGTACGGCGCGACACGACGGTCGAGAAGCTCGCGGCGCTGAAGCCGGTCTTCGACCCCGAGGGGACGACGACCGCCGGGAACGCCCCGGGTGTCAACGACGGCGCGAGCTGCGTCGTCGTCTGCTCCGAGGAGTTCGCCCGCCGGCGCGGGCTCGAGCCGCTCGCGACGATCCTCGCCCAGGGCTATGTCGCCGACGACTTCGCCTACCTCGCGCGCACGCCCGCAGCGGCCGGTGCGATCGCGCTCGAACGGGCCGGGAAGACGATCGACGACGTCGCGCGCGTCGAGATCAACGAGGCGTTCGCGTCGGTGGCCTGGAACTCGGCGCGGCTGCTCGGCGCCGACGAGGAGATGGTGAACGTGAACGGGGGCGCGGTCGCGCTCGGCCATCCGATCGGCGCCTCCGGCGGCCGCATCGTCGCGACGATGGTGCACGAGCTGCGCCGCTCCGGCGGCGGGCTCGGC
Organism: uncultured Thermoleophilia bacterium; assembly: GCA_963840365.1. GTDB lineage: Bacteria > Actinomycetota > Thermoleophilia > Gaiellales > Gaiellaceae > PALSA-600. The sequence goes on from CAWIYQ010000003.1 coordinate 620,207, forward strand.
CTCGCCGCCATCTGCAGCGGCGGCGGCCAGGGCGACGCGCTGCTGATCGAGGTCTAGGGGCTTGGGCGACCCGCTGCGGGCCGGCGGCGGGCTCGTCGTGCGCGACGGGCGCGTGCTCGTCGTGCACCGGCCGAAGTACGACGACTGGGCGTTCCCGAAGGGGAAGCTCGAGGACGGCGAGACGTGGGAAGAGGCGGCCGTGCGCGAGGTGGAGGAGGAGACGTCGCTGCGCTGCGAGCTCGGCGCCTACGTGGGCTCGACCCGCTACGAGGTGGGCGAGGGTCTCAAGGAGGTGCGCTACTTCCGGATGGCGGCGGCGGGTGAGGCGAGCCCGCGCAACGAGGTCGACGAGGTGCGGTGGATCACCCGGGCGGAGGGAGCCGAGCTCCTCTCCTACGACTACGACCGGGAGCTGCTCGACTCGGTGTCGGAGACCGGAACGAGCCTCTTGCGGTAGCGCAGCTCCGGAGCGCGGACGCCGAAGCGCTCGAACGTCTGCCGTGCCGCCGTCTGCAGCCCAGCCGAACGCCTCGTAGAAGCGCCGGGCGCGCGGGTTCTCGTCCAGCACCCACAGCGTCGCCTCGTCGTAGGATGCGGCGAGCAGCTCCTCCGCGCGCCGGAGCAGCGCCCTGCCCGCACCGGTCGACCATGCCTCCGGGTCGACGTAGATCGCGTAGAGCTCGCCCGCCCGCTCGGCGTCGCGGCTCGGGCCGAGCGCGGCGAACCCGACCACCTCGTCGTCGCGCGTGGCGACGAGGACCGCCCACCCGCCCGGCGGCTCGACGAGCCGCTCGATCCAGCGGGACTCGTCGACCGGCATCGCGTCGAGGTCGGCCGGGGGGAAGACGTGGCGGTACGCCCTGCGCCAGCCGCTCACGCGGATGCGTTCGATCGCGAGCGCGTCGGCGGCGGTTGCGAAGCGGACCTCCACTGGAATCCGTGCTCAGCCCGCGGCCGACGCGAGGTAGGTCTGGACGCGGCCGGAGAGCACCAGGTACTGCTGGTAGCGGTGGTAGCGGGGATGCGACGGGTCGCCGAGCGTGTCGGGGCGGCGCGGGCCGACGACGCGCGGCTCACCGATCACCTCGCCGTTTCGGAACTGGTCGCGGGTGAGGTCGACCTCGATCCCGGACGGCAGCCGGTTCCACATGTGCGCCTCGGTGCGCTCGCCGTCGCGGAAGACGTCGGCCGCCAGCAGCTCGCCGCCGAAGAGATCCTGGACGACGAGCGACGTGATGTCGCACTGCCCGCAGCTCGGGTTGTCCGGCGTCCAGCCGTTGTCGGGATCGGCGGTGTCCTCGCTCCAGCAGGCCCGGATCGCCTGCTCGAGCTGTGTCGGCGTGTGCATGACTCGACGATACTCGGGCGCCGCCGAACAGGTAGAACCCGGCCGTGGAGCGCGAGCACGTCCTCGTCGTCGGCGCCGGGCAGATGGGCGCCGGGATCGCCCAGGTGGTGGCCGCATCGGGTCGGCGCGTCTCGCTGCACGATCCGTATCCCGGCGCGGTCGAGCGGGGGCTCGACACGATCCGCTCCAGCCTCGAGCGGCTCGCCGCGAAGGGCGGCGCCGACCCGGACGAGACGCTCCGGCGCATCGCGCCGGTCGACGAGCTCGTCGCCGCCGACCTGATGATCGAGGCGATCGTCGAGGACGCGGCAGCCAAGGAGGATCTGTTTCGCCGTGCGGACGGGGCGCTCCCCGAGCAGGCGATCCTCGCCTCGAACACGAGCTCGATCCCGATCACCTCGTTGGCCGCGGTCACCTCCCGGCCGGACCGCGTGATCGGGATGCACTTCTTCAACCCGGTCCCCGTGCTCGCGCTCGTCGAGGTGATCCGCGCCGTCCAGACCTCCGACGAGACGGCCGCCGCGATCGTCGCGCTCGCCCGCGAGCTCGGCAAGGAGCCCGCCGAGGCCCGCGACTTCCCGGGCTTCGTCTCGAACCGCATCCTGATGCCGTTCGTGAACGAGGCCGCGTACGCGCTGATGGAGGGCGTGGCGAGCGCGGAGGCGATCGACACGATCGCGAGGCTCGGCTTCGCGCATCCGATGGGGCCGCTGCGCCTCGCCGATCTGATCGGTCTCGACACGTGCGTCGCGATCATGGATGTGCTGCACCGCGGGCTCGGCGACCCGAAGTACGCGCCGTGCCCGCTGCTACGCCAGTACGTCCAGGCCGGCCGTCTCGGCCGCAAGTCCGGGCGCGGCTTCTTCGACTACTCCTAGACGGCTGACGGCGGCGCCGTAGACGTCGTCGCCGAGCGAGTAGGCGTTCGTGAAGTCGACGGCGCCGTTCAGCTCGAGCACGATCCACGACCCGCGGCCGTCCGGCAGAAGATCGACGCCGACCAGGTCACCGTCGATCGCGGCCGCCGCCGCAAGGGCCGTCTCGCACGCGGCGGGCGAAGGCGTGACGGGCTCGCGACGCGCGCCGAGTGCGACGTTCGTCCGCCATTCGCCGGTGGGCGCGACCCGCCGCACCGCGCCGACGACCCGGCCGCCCGCCACGACGAGCCGCAGATCGTGCCCCCGCGACGGGATCAGCTCCTGGGCGATCGCGCCGGTCGCCTCGTACCACGCGCGGCCTGCCAGCTCGGCCAGCGACCGGCGCAGCGAGAGCTCGTCGTCGCAGCGGACGACGTCGCGCCCCCACGAGCCGAATCGCGGCTTGAGCACGAGCGGCGGCGCGAGCGCCGGGAGCGGGAGCCAGGGGGCGAGGTGCAGCGTGCGCGGATGCGGGACGCCCGTCGCTGCGAGCGCTCGCGCGGTGGTGAGCTTGTCGTGGGCGGCGACGAGCGTCGCCCGGCCGTTGCGGACGAGCACGCCGGAGGCCGCCAGGCGGTCGAGCGCCCAGAGGCCGGGCTCGACGCCGTCGAGCGTCTCGAGCACGTCCAGGCGTCCGAGCGCGACGTCGCCCGGGCGGAGGCGCGCGAGCGCCTGCGCGGGTGTCAGCACGAGCCCGAGCCGCGTGTTCGTGGGCGTGACCCGATGCGCGACGACGGCGAACGCAGTCATGCCGGAATGGTCGCGCCGTGCGGGGGCGGAGGGAAGGCGCGGGACCGAGGTCGACCCCGGTTCGTCGCCGCTTCGTAACCCCGGCTCGAAGGCCCCCTACGTAGCGTTCTCCGTACCGAACGTCGCGCTCTGCATGGGTGGGCCCGGCACGGGATTGCCTGGGGGCACGTCGCAGACGGGGCCCGGAGGGCGAGGGGAACGCCTTCCGGGCCCGCCTGTCGGCGCCGCCTACGATGAGCCGATGCGGGAGACCCTCGAGCGGGAGCTGAAACTCGACGTCGAGCCGTCGTTCGCCTTGCCGCAGCTCGACGGAGAGCCGCTCCGCGAGCGGGTGTTCACCTCGACCTACCACGACACGCCGCCGCTGTCGCTCGCCCGTGCCGGGCTCACGCTTCGCTGCCGCGTCGAGGACGGAGGCTCGCTCTGGCAGCTGAAGCTCCCGCGGCCCGGCGGCGCGCGGGCCGAGCTGGAGGTGCCGGGCGAACCTGACGGCCCGCCCGGGGAGCTCGCGCGGCTCCTGCAGGCGCACCTGCGCCACGGGCCGCTCGAGCCGGTCGCCGTGCTCCGCACCCGCCGCTCCGGCACACGCGTGCTGGACGGCGAGCGGCGCATCGCCGACGTGACGGTCGACACGGTCGACGTGCTCGACGACGGTGAGTCCGTCGGCGGGTTCGTCGAGCTCGAGGCCGAGCTCGTCGACGGCGACGAGAGCGACCTCGAGCGGCTGGGGCGGACGTTGCAGGCGGCCGGTGCTCGTCCGAGCGACGGGCGCTCCAAGCTCCTGCGCGTGCTCGGCCTCGACGACGCGCCCGAAGCCGGGCTCGCGGCGCAGGTGCGTGCGCTCGAGGCGCACGATCCGGGCGTGCGCGCCGGCGGGGAACCGAGTGATGCGACGGCCGCGGCCGCCGCGGCACGACGGGCCGCGGAGCTCGTCGCCGACGAGCCGTTGCGTGCCGAGCTCGACTGGCTCGCCGGCGAGCTCGACGCGGGCCGCGGGCCGGCCGCGCTCGAGAGCGACCGCTACCTCGCGCTTCTGCGCGCGCTCGACTCGCTCGTCTAGGCGGCGAGCGTCTCGGTCGCGAGCTCGAGCAGCGCGCCCTCGCGCAGGCCGCTCCGCACGACCTTCAGCGGCACGCCGAGCCGGAGCTGCAGGCACGCCAGGATCGCGCAGCCGGCCGGGAGCACCTGCGCGCGCTCGGGCCGCAGGTCGAACCGCTTGGCGAGCTCGGCGGCGGGCGTCACCGCCAGCAGGTCGAGCGCCTCGCCCAGCTCGTCCTCGCCGAGCCGCCCGCCCACGATCCGCTTGACGCCGCGGGCGCTGCCGCCGACCGCCAGCGCGAGCCGCGGCTCGGGCACGGCGAGCGACTCGAGGTGCCGCTCGACCTCCGCGCGGGCCGCCGCGACCGCCTTGCGGCCGGGTGGGTCGTCGCCGAGGAGCCGGCTCGTGAGGCGCTGCGCGCCGAGGTCGATCGAGCCCGACCACTGCGCCCCGTCACGACGGCTGCCGACGACCACCTGGGCCGATCCTCCGCCGACGTCGACGACCGCGACCGACCGGCGCGCCGGCGGGTCGGCGGCGTGCAGCGCGCCGACGAACGCGAGCCGGCCTTCCTCGGTGGAGGTCAGGATGCGCGTCGGCGCCTCCGAGGCGGCGGCGAGCCGCTCGAGCAGCACGTCGCCGTTTCTTGCCTGCCTGCCCGGGCTCGCAATCAGCACCTCGAGCCGCCCGGCTCCGGCGGCCCGTGCGTCCGCGGCGTAGCCGCGAACGACCTCCGAGACGAGCGCGAGCTTGGCGGGCGAGATCTCGCCGAGGAGCTCGACGTCGGCGCCGAGGTGGAGCATCCTTCGCTCGGTCAGCACAGCGCGATCGCCCTGCGCCACGAGCAGGCGCACAGTGTTCGACCCCACGTCGACGACCCCGACCACAGGCCCATGCTGACGATGCCACACGACGGACAGTCCCGGGCTCAGCCGCCGCGGGACAGGCGCCGCGCCCGGTCGCGCCGGCGCATGAAGACTTGCTGGGCAGGCCGGCGCCGCTCCGGCCTCTTCGGCGTGATGCGCGTCCACGAGCCGTCCACCCCGAGCTCCCAGGCCTGCGAGTTGTCGGCGAGCAGCGCCTTGAGGATCGCTTCGATCTCGGCGCGGACGTGCGCGTCCTCGACCGGCACGACCACTTCGATGCGGTGGTCGAGGTTGCGCGGCATCAGGTCGGCGCTGCCGATCAGGTAGGTCTTCTCGTCGCCCGCCTCGAAGCAGTAGATCCGGCTGTGCTCGAGGAAGCGGCCGAGGATCGAACGGACCCGGATTCGCTCGCTGACGCCGGGGATCCCCGGGATGAGGGTGCAGTTCGCGCGCACCACGATGTCGATGTCCGCGCCCGCCTGTGAGGCCTTGTACAGCTCGTCGATCACCTCGACGTGCGTCAGGCTGTTGCACTTCAGCCGGATGCGCGCCCGCTCGCCGCGCTCGGCGGCGGCGGCGACGGCGCGGATGTGCTCGATCAGGCGCTTGCGCAGGTTGAACGGCGCGACGAGGAGCTTGCGGAAGCGCTGCGGCCGCCCGAAGCCGGTGACGAAGTTGAACAGGTCGGCGACGTCGGCGGCGATCTCGGGATCGGCGGTGAAGAGGCCGACGTCCTCGTAGGTTCGTGCGGTCGTCGCGTGATAGTTGCCGGTGCCGATGTGCACGTAGCGGCGGAGCTCCTCGCCCTCGCGGCGCACGACAAGCGTCGTCTTCGCGTGGATCTTCATGTCCGGGAAGCCGTAGACCACGTGGACGCCCGCCTGCTCGAGCGCGCGTGCCCACTCGATGTTCCGCTGCTCGTCGAAGCGCGCTTTCAGCTCCACGACGCAGACCGCCTGCTTGCCGTTCTCGGACGCCTTGATCAGCGCCGGCGCGATCGCCGAGTCGCGGCTCGTGCGGTAGACGGTCGTCTTCAGCGTCACGACCTGCGGGTCGCTTGCGGCGGCCTGGACGAACGCCTCGACGCTCGTCGCGAACGAGTCGTACGGGTGCTGCACGATCACGTCACGGCGCGCGATCTCGGCGAACAGCTCGTCCTCGTGCTGCGTCGCGAGCCGGCGCTGCGTGAACGGCACCCAAGGCTCGTACTTCAGGTCCGGGCGATCGATCGAGTACAGCTGAGCGACGTCGGCAAGGTCGAGCAGGCCTCGGATCGGATAGACCTGGTCGTGCGGCACGCCCAGGCGCTCCTCGAGGCGCAGCAGCATCTCGCGCGAGACCGAGCTCGACACCTCCAGGCGCACGACGGCGCCGAACCGGCGCTTGCGCACCTCGGACTCGACCGCCTCGAGCAGGTCGTCCGCGTCGTCGGAGATCTCGGTGTCGCCGTCGCGCGTGAGGCGAAACGCGACCCGCTCCACGATCTCCATCTCGGGGAACAGCCGGTCGAGGAAGTGGGCCATCACGTTCTCGAGCGGGACGAGGATCCCGCGCCGGCCGATCGAGACGAACCGGTCGAGGCCCTCGGGGACCTTCACCCGCGCGAACCGCTCCTCGCCGGCCTCCGGGTCGCGGACGAGGAGGCCGAGGCTCAGCGAGAGGCCCGAGATGTAGGGAAACGGCTGGCCGGGCCCGACAGCGAGCGGCGTCAGTACCGGGAAGATCTGGCGCAGGAAGACGCGCTCGAGCTCGTCGTGCTCGTCCTCGCCGAGATCGTCGACCGTGCCGACGAGGATCCCTTCGGCCGCCAGAGCCGGGAGCGAGCGTCTCGCGCCACAGCGCGGTCTGGTCGGCGGTCAGGTCGAGCGCCCTGGCGCGAATCGCAGCGAGCGTCTGGTGCGGCGTCCGCCCGTCGCTCGCGAGCACCGAGGCACCGGAGGCGACCTGCTCCTGCAGCCCCGACACGCGCACCATGAAGAACTCGTCGAGGATCGACGAGACGATCCCGCAGAACTTGACGCGCTCGAGCAGGGGCTGCTCGGGATCCGCGGCGAGCTCCAGCACGCGCCGGATCAGGTCCAGCTGCGAGAGCTCGCGGTTCAGGTACGGGGTCGGCGGAAGGGCCTGGTCGATCTCTTTCGTCGCCGCCATGGCGGTCAAGCATCTCCGAACGCTGGTGAACGATGGGTATCGATCTGGTAACCGCGACGGTCGACGTGAGGGGCGCTTATGCTGTCGGCCGATGCGCAGCGACCGGCTCCTCGTCGTCCTCGCCGTGATTCTCGGGATCGCTCTGATGGTAGTCGCGATCGTGTACTGGGTGGAGCCTGCCGGCTCATTGCCGTCGTTTTTCCCGGGTCACGAGGCGGGCTCGAGCCACCATCACGTGAAACACGGCATTGCCGCGTTCTTCGTCGGCCTCGCCTGCTTCGCTTTCGCCTGGTTCCGTTCCGGGCCGAAACGGTCGACCGCGGCGTGATCCTTGCCTCGCTGATCTCCTATCCCCAGGCGATCGTCATGGGGCTGCTGCAGGGTGTCACCGAGCTCTTCCCGATCTCGAGCCTCGGTCACAGCGTCATCCTCCCGAAGCTTCTCGGCTGGGACATCCATCAGAACGACCCGTACTTCCTCACGTTCCTCGTCGCCACCCATCTCGCCACGGCGCTCGTCCTGCTCGCCTTCTTCTGGCGTGACTGGGTGAGGATCGTGAAGGGGATCGGACGCTCGCTGCGCGACCGAGAGATCGCGCCCGACGACACCGACGCCCGGCTCGGCTGGCTGCTCGTCGTCGGGACGATCCCGGCCGGGCTGATCGGCGTCACCCTCCAGGACACGCTCCGCAAGGGGTTCGCGAAGCCGACCGAGGCGGCGATCTTCCTGGCCGTCAACGGCGTCATGCTCGGCGCCGCCGAGGTGCTGCGGCGGCGCGCCCCGCGGGTCGAGACCGACGACGACGCGAGGATCGCGCGGCAGATGGGCTGGGGCAGCTCGTTCGGCGTCGGGGCGGCGCAGTCGGTCGCCCTGATCCCGGGCTTCTCGCGCTCCGGCGCCGCGATGAGCGGGGGCCTCCTGTTCGGGCTCTCCCACAAGGACGCGGCGCGGTTCGCGTTCCTGCTCGCGACGCCGATCATCGGCGCCGCCGGGCTGCTCAAGCTGCCGGATCTGTTCGGAAGCCAGGGGGACGGTGTCCGCGGGCAGGCGCTCGTCGGCGCGATCTGCTCGGCCGTGACCGCCTATCTCGCCATTCGCTTCCTCATGCGGTACTTCGAGACGAACACGCTGATCCCGTTCGCCGTCTACTGCTTCGTCGCCGGCATCGCCTGCACGATCTATTTCACGGTCTGATCGAGTAGGCGGGCCGAAGACCGACCTCGCGCGTCGGCAACATCCTCGTGAAGAACGCGTAGCGGTTCGGAGACCACGCCTGGAAAACCGGCGTGAGCAGGGAACTATGTGGGTGATGCCGACAAAGCCGAGCCCGCTTCTCTGCGAGTTGCACGCGCACACGACGTGGAGCGACGGCGAGCTGACACCGCGCGAGCTCTGCGACCTCTACGGCCTCCATGGCTTCGACGTGCTCGCGATCACCGACCACACGTGCCGCGAGGTGGGCGAGGTGCACGGCGGGAACTACCACGAGTATCTGGCCGACGTGGAGCGCGAGGCGGAACGTGCGCTGCGCCTGTACGGCCTCCTCGTCCTGCCGGGCCTCGAGCTCACCTACGACGATCCCGATCCGTTCGAGTCGGCCCACGTCGTCGCGGTCGGGCTGCGCGAGCACGTCGGCGTCTCCGGAGGCCTCCAATCTGCGCTCGCCTCTGCGCGCGCGCAAGGGGCGGCGCTCGTCGCCGCCCACCCGTATCTGCCGTCGGATCTCGCCGGAGCGACGCGCGGCACCGCCGCGTTCGGCGCCCGGCCGGCGCTGCGCGGGCTCGTCGACCGCTTCGAGCTCTTCAACCGCGACACACTGTTCGGCTGGGTCGCCGCGGCCGGCCTGCCCGCGATCGCGAGCGGCGACTTCCATCGCCTGGAGCATCTCGCCGGCTGGAAGACGCTCCTGCCCTGCCCGCGGGACGAGCGCAGCGTCGTCGGCTACCTGCGCTCGCGGCGGCCCGCGTACCTCGTCCGCGTCGACGAGCTCGACACGCGCCTCGCGGCCTAAGAGCCTCTAAGCCGTCAGCGCTTCCAGTTCGTCACGCCTCCGTCACCCTGTTGCCCCTCGCGGGCGGGAGCCCCTCCGGAGAATCGAGACCGTCACGTTCAGACGAGTCCAAGGGAGGGGAAACATCGTGAGAGCCGTGCAGCACGCTGCCCGCCGGCCCGGAGTCCGGCGGTTGCTGTTCCCGGTGGTCGTTGCCATGCTTCTCGTCGTCGCGCTGGCCGCTGTGTCGGCGCGTGCGACGACGTCCGGTCACGCGACCGCGACCGACAGCCACGACGGTCTCGGCATCGCGTCCGGGAAGATCAAGCACGTCTGGCTGATCATCCTCGAGAACAAGTCGTACGACGCGTCATTCACCGGGCTGAACAACAACACCTACCTCTGGCAGACGCTTCCCGGCCAGGGCGTGCTGCTGAAGAACTACTACGGCACCGGCCACTTCAGCCTCGACAACTACATCTCGATGGTCAGCGGCCAGGCGACCCAGCCCGACACGCAGGCCGACTGTCCGTACTACAAGGACTTCAGCGGCACGGTCGACACGTCGGGGTCGCTGTCGTCGAATCCGAACTTCGGCCAGGTCGTCTCGGCCGCCGGCGCGAACGCCGCACCCGGCGCCAACGGGTGCGTGTACGACACGAGCGTGCAGACCCTCTTCGACCAGCTCGACGCGAACCACGTCAGCTGGAAGGGCTATGCGCAGGACCTCACCGCCGCCCAGGGCGACCATTCGGCGGGTGTGAGCTACTGCGGCTCGCCGTTCAAGTCGCCGACCGCGAACAACGACAACTCGCAGCCCAACCCGGGCAGTGCCAACGCGACCGACCAGTACGTGCCGAAGCACTTCCCGTTCCCCTGGTTCGACTCGATCCTGAAGTCGGGTGACTGCTCGAGCACCCACATCGCCGACGTCTTCGACTCGGCAAACGGCCTCTACCACGACCTGCAGAGCGAGAAGACGACGCCGGCCTTCAGCTGGATCTCGCCGAACAACTGCAGCGACGCACACGACGCCGTCTGCAAGGGGAACAACCTCTCGGGCGGCTTCTCCGACCCGAACACGCCGAACAAGCCGAAGAACTACACCGGCGGGCTGTATGCGGCGGACCTGTTCCTCAAGCACGTCGTCCCGGAGATCGAGGCGTCGCCGGCGTTCAAGGACGGCGGCCTGATCGACATCACGTTCGACGAGGCGTTCCCGCCGTTCACCTTCACCGGCAACAGCTTCGCGAACTCGACCGTCGACGCGGCGAACGCCGCCACCTCGATCGCGGCCGACTCGGCCGGCGAGACGATCAACGGCCAGACGGTGCACTCTGAGCCGACCGGCCCGAACACGCCGCTCGCGACGGACGGGAGCGGCAACGAGCTCTATCCCGGCCCGGGCTTCAACGGCTTCGTCGACCGCCCGTCGAACTGCGTCTCGCAGACGATTCCGCCGCAGCCCGCCGGCACGTGCATCCTCGGCTTCGGCAGTCACGTCCCCGGCGCCCGCACCGACGCGGGGGCGACGGCGGCGAGCGGTGTCTCCACGATTCGCGATGACGCCGTCGTGGCGACGGACGTGGGCCGCGCCGTCACGGGGGCGGGTATCCCGGCCGGCGCGTTCGTCGGCCATGTCAACGACGCGTCGAACGCGCCCGACGTCCCGGCAGGCGGGCCCGTCGACACGGGGTTGTTCACGATCGTCGACTCCGGTGGCTCGGTGCTCACGACCACTGGGCCGGTCAGTGGGGTCACGCTGGCCGCGCGCACGCCCGCGGACGACCCGCTCTTCGACGCCAAGGACCCGACCACGGGCGGTGGCGACACCGGCAGCGTGCTGATCAGCCCGTACATCACGCCCGGCACCACGAGCGACGTCTACTACAACCACTACAGCTGGCTGCGCACGATGGAGGACCTGTTCGACGTCGGGCAGCGCTCCCAGGGGCTCGACCGCGCGGGCCACCTCGGCTACGCGGCCCAGATCGGTCTCGCCCCGTTCGGGCAGGACGTCTTCAACAACCCGGCGGGGCATTGACCGCCGCCGCCACCACCGACCGGAACGGGAGCCGGGCCTTCGGGCCCGGCTCCCGCCGCGCCCGGCTCGTGCTGCTCGGAGCGGTCGGGGTGGCGGTTGCCGCCGGCGTCGCGGCGTGGCTCGCGGTCCCGCACGGACAGGCGTCGACCCGGTACGGCGGGCTGCCGAGCTGGCTGCCGCAGCCGAAGACGCAGGTCGGGCGTGTCGTGACCGCGAGCGCATCGCACCCGTGGCTCGCCATCGAAGGCGACGACGTCGACGTACGGCTCGCTCACGGCCGGGTGCGCGTGAACGCGGTGGGGCCGGTGGTTCCCGAGGAGGGGAAGTTCCCCGTTCCGGCCACGTCGCCGTGCACCTTCACGGTCACCCTCGCGAAGGCGAGGGGCACGGTACCCCTGAGCGCCGCCGCATTCACGGTGCTGGACGAGCGCGGCAATCTCCACCATCCGCACGTCTTGCTGCGCGGCGGCGGAGCGCTACCCGCCGCGGTGCCGCCCGGCGGTCGGGTCGTGCTGAGGATCCACGACGTCCTCCCGACCGGCAACGGGCAGCTCCGCTGGTCCCCGGGCGGCGGCAAGCCGGTCGTCTCGTGGGACTTCGACGTCGAGATCGACTGAGCACGCAGCTAGCTTCCAGTCCGTGAGCCCGATCGCCTTCGCGCTGCTCGTTGCGCTCGGGCTCGGTGTCGGCGCGGTCGGCACGCTCGTCGGCGCGGGCGGCGGCTTCCTGCTCGCGCCGATCCTGCTTCTCGTCTACCCGCACGACAGCCCGCAGACGCTCACCTCGATCAGCCTCGCCGCGGTCTGGGTGAACAGCACCTCCGGCTCGCTCGCCTACGCGCGCCTACGGCGGATCGACGTGCGCAGCGGCCTCGTGTTCGGCGCCGCGACCCTCCCCGGCGCCGTCGGAGGCGCCCTCGCCGTCGGGTACGTGCCCCGCCGTGCGTTCGACGCGCTGATGGCGGGGGCGCTCGGCGCGGTCGCCGTGTGGATCGCGCTCCACCACGAACGTGCGCGTGTCGCCGACCGCGGGACCGAACGCGCGATTGTCGACAGCTCGGGCCGCGAGTGGCGGTACCGCGTGCCGGTCGCGCGCGGCGCCCTCTACAGCGTCGGCGTCGGCTTCGCATCGAGCTTCCTCGGCATCGGCGGCGGCGTCTTCCACGTGCCGATCCTCGTCGCGGGTCTGGGGTTCCCGACGCACATCGCGACCGCGACGTCGCACTTCGTGCTCGCGCAGATGAGCGCCGCCGGGGTCGTCACCCACTTCGTGCAGGGCTCCTACCGCGTCGGGCACGGCCTGCGCCGCTCCGTCGCCCTCGGGATCGGCGTCGCGGTCGGCGCTCAGCTCGGAGCTCACTGGTCGAGTCGGGTGCCGGCGCAGGTGATCGAGCGGCTGCTCGCCGTTGGGCTCATGCTCGTCGCGGCGCGGTTGGCGCTCGCTGCTGCCTAGACCGAACCGAGGTGCGAGACCGGCTCGCCGTGCGAGGCCCGCCGGCTGTCGCCGCCGGGGCGAGGATACGTACAAAGCACAGAGGAGCACATCAACAAACCCGGATGCGACTCCGCCCTGCCCGGATGATCGTTCATCTGCGATCTACGATCCTGCGTCGAAGGGGCGAGTGATGAACTGCTTCGAGTGCGCGAAGGTGAACGACACCGTTTCGGCCGTCGGTGTCTGCCATCACTGCGGCGTCGGCCTCTGCCTCGACCACCTCGTCGAGGCGCGGGACCACCGCGCCGGAGGGACACTCTTCGGCTGCCGGCACACCGTCCCGAACGTGAAGCCGATGCGCGGCATGCCCGCTGGCATCGCCGCTTCCACCCGCCACCACACGGCGGGCGCCGCGTGACCGTCACGCTCCCGTTGGATCTCGAAGCTGCTCGGCTCGCGAAGGCGCTCGGCCACCCGGCACGCGTCCGCATCATGCGACTGTTGCTTGCCCATGACGCCTGCTACTGCGGCGAGCTCGTCGACGAGATCGGGCTCGCGCAGGCAACCGTCTCCCAGCACCTGAAGGTGCTCCGCGATGCGGGTCTGATCGTCGGCGAGATCGAGGGCTTGCGCACGTGCTACTGCCCAAGCAGCGAACGGCTCGCCGAACTGCACGCACTCCTGGGCGTGATGCTCGACGAGGCCGTGGAGGTCGACACCAGTGGCTGCGACTGAAACCGTCCGCCGTCCGACCCCGGCGCCGCACGAGCACGAGGCGGTGCTGCAGGGGCTGTCGACGCTCGACCGCTTCCTGCCGCTCTGGATCGGTCTCGCGATGGCCGCCGGGCTCGGCCTCGGCCGGCTGATCCCTTCCCTCGACGGCGGGCTGAACAAGCTCCAAGTCGGCACGGTTTCGTTGCCGATCGCGCTCGGTCTGCTGCTGATGATGTACCCCGTACTCGCGAAGGTGCGCTACGAGGACCTCGGCGGCAAACAGGACGACGGTGTCTCGAACCGGCTCTTCTTCGGCGTCTCGCTCTTCCTGTCGTGGATCGTTGGCCCGCTGCTGATGTTCTCGCTCGCCTGGCTCCTGCTCCCCGACCAACCCGCGTACCGCACCGGAGTGATCATCGTGGGGCTCGCACGCTGCATCGCGATGGTGCTGATCTGGAACGACCTCGCGAAAGGCGACCGCGACCGCACCGCGCTGCTCGTCGTCTTCAACGCGCTCTTCCAGGTCGCCGCGTACTCGATCCTCGGCTGGTTCTACCTGACCGTCCTCCCGGGCTGGCTCGGCCTCGACACGCAGGGCTTCCAGGTCGGCATCTGGGAGGTTGCCAAGACCGTCCTGGTCTTCCTCGGCATCCCGCTCACCGCCGGGTCTCTCACTCGGCGCATCGGACTGAAGCGCAAAGGGCGCGATTGGTACGAACGCCGGTTCATACCCCGGATCAGCCCGATCACGTTGTACGGGCTGCTTTTCACGATCGTGCTTCTGTTCGCGATCCAAGGTGACAGGATCACCTCACAGCCGCTCGACGTCGCGCGGATCGCGCTTCCGCTGCTCGCGTACTTCGCGGTGATGTGGGTCGCCGGGTTCGGGATCGGCAAGGCGGTCGGACTCCCGTACGCGCAAACGGCGAGCATGGGCTTCACCGTCGCCTCCAACGACTTCGAGCTCGCAATCGCGGTCGCAGTCGGTGTCTTCGGCGCGACCTCCGGGCAGGCGCTCGCGGGAGTGGTGGGACCATTGATTGAGGTGCCGGTGCTGGTGACGCTTGTCTACGTCGCACTCTGGACTCGGCGATTCTGGCCGGGCAACATGCTCCCGGCCGCGGCCTGAGATCGACGAACCCGCTAGGCGGGGTGCGACGCGTCCGTAAACTCGCGGAACTCGCCCGTGACGAGGTATGCGACCTGCTCGCCGATGTCGACCGCGTGATCGCCGATCCGCTCGACACAGCGCGACACGACGAGCATCCGCAAGCCGTACTCCCGCTCCTCGGTAGAGGTGCCGAGCGAGAGGACGTCCTCCGTAGCGTTGCGGTTCGCGCGGTCGATCAGCTCGTCGAGCTCGACGAGCTGGTGCGCCCGCTCGGGATCGCGTCCAGCGAAGGCGTCCATCGCGACACGGATCATCTGCTCCGCGCGCTGGCCCATGTCCTCGATCGAGTGGGAGATCGCCTCGTCGGCGACGTTCAGGCCTCCCATCAGCTTCGTCAGCTTCGCGACGGTGACGCAGTAGTCGGCCATTCGCTCGAGATGGAGGTTGACTCGGAGGATCGCAAGCACGAGCCGCAGATCGGACGCGACCGGCGTCTGGCGCGCGAGCAGCGACTGAACGCCGTTCTCGATCTCGATGTAGCGGCGGTCGACCTCGTCGTCGAAGCTGATCACCTCGTCGGCGAGCTCCTCGTCGCCGCGCGCGAGCGCGTTCAGCGCCGAGCGGAGGGCGCGCAGGACGAGGTCGCCCTCCTCCTGCAGCGAGGCCTCGAGCTGCGACAGCTCTTCGCTGAACGAGATCCGCATCGGGTTAACCGAACCGTCCGGTGACATACCCCTCCGTCCGCTCGTCTGAGGGCGACGTGAAGATCTTGTCGGTCGAGTTGTATTCGACGAGGATGCCGTTCCGAGTCCCGTCCTCGTGGAGGTCGAGACTGAAGAACGCCGTCATGTCGGCCACCCGCGCTGCCTGTTGCATGTTGTGGGTGACGATCACGAGTGTGTAGTCGGTTTTCAGCTCGTGCATCAGATCCTCGATTGCCGACGTCGAGATCGGGTCCAGAGCGGACGCCGGCTCGTCCAGCAGCACGACGTCCGGCTCGACGGCGATCGCGCGCGCGATGCACAACCGCTGCTGCTGCCCGCCGGAGAGGCCGAGGGCGCTCCGCTTGAGGCGGTCCTTCACCTCGTCCCAAAGGGCCGCCTGTCGCAGCGACCTCTCGACGCGTTCGTCCATGTCGCCCGGAAGACCGAGTTTCTTCGGTGCGAAGGCGATGTTCTCGTAGATCGACTTCGGGAATGGATTGGCGCGCTGGAAGACCATGCCGATCCGCCTGCGGACCTCCACGGGGTCGGCGCTCGGGCCATAGAGATCGATGCCGTGGTACAGCACCTCGCCTCCGACCTTTACACCGGGGACGAGGTCGTTCATGCGGTTCAGGCACCGGAGGAACGTGCTTTTCCCGCAGCCTGAAGGGCCGATCATCGCCGTCACGACGTTCTTGTGGATGTCGAGGTCGACTCCAGCCAGCGCAAGCTGCGACCCGTAGGCGACGCTGAGATCGCGGGTCGCGAACACCACCTCGCGCTGAGGCGCGGTGTCGCCGCCCGACTTCAGGCTCGCTGAGAGGTCGACGGAAGCCGCCTTCGCGTTGGAGGACATGTCTCGAGTCTCACCTATGCCCGCAGGAGGCCGGGGGAACGAGATGTGAACATCGCGTGTCGTGCTGGTGAACGGACGCCCCGCGCCCGTAGAGCTACTGTAAGGCTTCGCGACCGATATGGATGTCTCGGTCGCCAGTCCTCCGCAGGACAGTCTCGAGTCGCGGCGCTCGCTTCGCGATCGCCTCGGCGATGTCTCGCTGCGGTGGATCTCGGCCGCCGCCGCGCTCGGCGTCGTTGCGCTGATCGCACTGATCATCTACAAGGTCGTGGCCCAGTCGCGGCCGGCGATCAGCGCGTTCGGGCTCGGGTTCCTCTGGGATCGGACCTGGAATGCCGTCACGGAGCAGTTCGGTGCGCTCGATTTCCTCGTCGCGACCCTGTACGTGACCGGCCTCGCCGTCCTCCTTGCGGCTCCCGTCGCCGTGGCGATCGGTCTGTATCTCAGCGAGCTCGCCGCAGGCGGCGTCCGGGGCGTCGTCGGTTCTCTCGTTGAGATGCTGGCGGCGATCCCGAGCGTCGTCCTCGGCCTCTGGGGAATTCTTGTCCTCGGGCCGGTCGTCCATAATCAGTTTGGGCCGTGGCTGAACGACGCCTTCGGCTGGACGCCTTTCTTCGCGACACGCCCGATCTCTGGGAGCACCATGTTCACGGCGGTGCTCGTCCTGGCGATCATGATCATTCCGATCACCGCTGCGATCAGCCGCGACCTTTTCCTTCAGGTGCCGACAGACGTCAAGGAGGGAGCGGTCGGGCTCGGTCTGACACGCTGGGAGACGGTCAGCGGAGTGATCCTGCCGTACACGCGAGGTGGATTGATCTCGGCCGTGCTCCTCGGCGCCGGCCGCGCGCTCGGGGAGGCCATCGCCGTCACCCAGGTGATCGGCACGACCGCTCACCTGACCGCGAATCTCTTCGACACGGGCGACACCCTGGCCAGCCGGATCGCGGCGCAGTACCAGGCGGCAGCCTCGAACCTGCAGGTCGCGTCACTGTTCTACCTGGGCGTCATCCTGCTCGCGATCTCGCTGATCGTGAACTTCGCTGCGCTGATGATCGTTCGCCGCTACGAGATCACGCAAAGGGTCTGACATGGAAGCCCCCGTCCCGAGCCCGGTCATCTCACTGCAGGCACGAGGCAAGTCTCGCCGGCGCAAACAGGTCAACCGTGTGGCCGAAGGGATTTCGAGGCTTGCCGCCTATTCCGCGATCGGCGTCCTCGCGCTCGTCGTGGTCTCCGTCTTCTTGCGTGGCGTCAAGGCGCTCAACCTCGATCTCTTCACAAAGAGCCAGGTCACCTTCGGTGAGACCGGCGGCGGCATCGCGAACGGGCTTGTCGGCACGGCGATCATGGTGGCGATCGCCACCGCCGTCACGTTGCCGGTCGGCATCCTCGTAGCGATCTACGTCGCAGAGTTTGGTTCCGGTGCCGTGGCGCGCTTCATCAGGCTTGCGCTCGACGTCCTCAACGGCGTCCCGTCGATCGTCGTCGGGATCTTCGCCTATGCGCTGCTCGTCGTCGGATCGGGCTACGCGGCATGGAAAGGCTCGGCGGCACTTGCCATCGTGATGTTGCCGCTGGTGGCGCGAACCACGATCGAGGTTCTCACACTCGTGCCCGACTCCTTGCGGTACGGCAGCTATGCGCTCGGGATCAGCAAGTGGCGGACCGTGCTCTTCGTCGTGATGCCGTCGGCGATCGGCTCAATCCTCACCGGCGCAACGCTTGCCGTCGCCCGAGCCGCGGGTGAGACGGCGCCGCTCCTGTTCACGACGTCCATCTTTCTTCCCAACCAGGTCGTCACGGACCCGAGACACGCGATGGCCGCCGTGCCTCTGCTCATCCTGTTCGACTCGGAGTCTCCCGACACCAGCCTGAACAACCAGGCGTGGGCCGCGGCGTTCGTCCTGATGATCTTCGTGCTCGTCCTGAGCCTCACCGCCCGCTACGTCCTCGCCCGGCGCGAGCGACGGCTTCGCACGCGGTAGCCGGGGGACACCAGGTCGTCACCAAAACGACACTGTGGGTACCCCCATGCGCCTCGAAGTGCGGGCGAGACTTGCGCCGCAATCCCCCAGACAACGATGAGAGCACCGAAGGGAGAACGTCGCACATGAGTTTCAGTGTCACCAGGCGCACCGCGTGGATCGCCGCTGCGGCCGCGTTGGCTGCCGGCTGTCTTGCGGCTAGCGCCACTGCGAGCAAGAGCAGCCACAGTGCCGGCCAGCTCGTCGGCGCAGGCAGCACGTTCGTCCAGCCGCTCGTGTCCCAGTGGCAGGCGGCGTACCCGTCGGCCGGGGGGACCAATATCGTGTACCAGCCGATCGGATCGGGCGGCGGGATCCAGGCGATCACCAACCGTACCGTCGACTTCGGCGCCTCCGATGCGCCGTTGACGCCGGATCAGTTCACGAACTGCAAGGGGTGCTACCAGCTTCCGTGGGCGCTCGGCGGGACTTCCGTGATGATCAATCTCAAGACGGATGCTCACGCGCCGCTGCACATCACGGGCCCATTGCTTGCGCAGATCTACCTCGGCCAGATCACGTCGTGGGACGATCCCGCGATCAAGGCGCTAAACCCGGGCATCACCTTCCCGAGCGAGAAGATCACCCCTGTCTACCGCTCCGACGGGTCGGGCACGTCTTACAACTTCGTCGACTACCTGTCCAGCGTCAGCCCGGTGTTCAAGTCGAAGGTCGGTGTCTCGACACAGCCGCCGTTCCCGGTGGGTGTCGGAGGCAAGGGCTCGTCGGGCGTCGCCGGCGTCGTCAAGAACACGAGCGGCGCGATCGGCTACGCCGATATCGCGTACGCGGTGACGAACCACATCCAGGTGATGGCGGTCCGGAACGCGGCCGGGAAGTACACGACTCCGGGCATCAAGTCGATCTCAGCGGCCGCTTCGGCGTTCAAGACGGTTCCGGACAACGGCGAGATGCACATCGTGAACCCGCCCAAGTCGGAGAAGCTCGCGTACCCGATCTCGACCTATACGTACGTGATCATCCCGCAGAAGACGGGGAACGCCTATCCGCTCAAGAAGTTCATCTTCTGGGCGTTGACCAAGGGTCAGCCGTTCGGGGTGAAGCTCCGCTACGTGCCGATCCCGAAGCAGGTGCTGGTCTATTCCGAGAAGACCCTCGCGAAGGTTACTTCGTAGCCTGAGCGTCACATGTCGGTTGACGAGGGCGCCGCAAGGCGCCCTCGTCGTCAGTCACGCGGGAACGCGGCGCGGATGCGCAGACCGCGGCCGAGCGCGCTGTCGGCGACAACCTCGCCGCCCGCCGCGGCGATGATGTGCTTGACGATCGCGAGGCCGAGCCCCGTGCCGCGCGTCGTGCGGGCGGCGTCGCCGCGGTAGAAGCGCTCGAAGAGCCGTGACAGGGACTCCTCCGGGACGCCGGCGCCGTCGTCGGCGACGGTCAGGACAGGCTCGCCGTCCACGCGATCGATCGTGAGGCGAACCGTCGAGCCGTGCCCCGCGTAGCGGATGGCGTTCTCGACGAGGTTCTCGGTGACGATCCGCAGCATGCGCGGCCGCAGCGGCACGTCGACGAGCGAGTCGCCTTCGACGATGATCTCGATCCCGGCGCGGGCCGCGGCGTCCGCATGGTCGCGGGCGGCCTCCTCGAGCATCGGCAGTGCGGAGGTATGGCCGAGCGACACGACCTCCTTGCCGCTCTCGAGCTCGGAGAGAAAGAGGATCTCGTCGATCAGCGCTGTCGCGCCCTCGACTTCGCCGCGCGCCTGCTCGACCAGGTCAGCCACGTCCGCGTCCGGCAGTTCCATCGTGTCGAGGAGCGCGAGGATCCGCGCGAGCGGTGTCCGGAGCTCGTGCGAGACGGCCGCGGTGAAACCGGTGCGGAGCTCGTCGAAGCTCCGCCCGTACGTTGCGTCCCGCTGTTCCTCGTGCTCTGTCGTAACGCGCTCCATCTCGACATCCTGCTCCGCGGCGCCCGGTTCGGAGAAGCCTTTCACCAGATCGTCACCGGTCCGAAACCGGACCAAACCCGTTTCAACACTATGGTAAGAGGCGTGGCCAAGATCCTGATCGTCGAGGACGACACCGTGATCGCAGACGGTATGGCCCGGCATCTCGTGACCGCGGGCTTCGACCCCATCGTCGTGGGGCGTGGCGAGCTCGGCCTGGCCCGGCTGCGCTTCGAGAACCCCGACGTCTGCGTGCTCGACCTGATGCTCCCCGAGCTCGACGGGTGGAAACTGATCGAGACCGCCCGCGCCGAGGGCATCGGCACGCCGATCGTCGTCGTCTCGGCACGTGGCACCGAGCACGACCGCGTTCACGCGCTCGAGATCGGCGCGGACGACTACCTCGTCAAGCCGTTCTCCATGCGCGAGCTCGTCGCCCGCGTCGGCGCGGCCGCGCGCCGCGGCGTCCGGCCCGCCGAAGAACGGCGCGGCGACCCGATCGAGATCGAGGAGCTCCGCATCGACCCGCGCGAGGTCCAGGCGTACGTCGACGGGGCGAGCGCCGAGCTGACGCCGACCGAGTTCAAGCTCCTCTACACGCTCGCTCTCGACCGCGGCCGCGTCGTCACCCGCGACGAGCTGCTGCAGAAGGTCTGGGGCCGCCGCGAGACCCATCGCGACCGCACCGTCGACGTCTTCGTGCGCCGCCTCCGGCAGAAGGTCGACCGCCCGGCGTCGCGCCACTCGTTCATCCAGACGCGCTTCGGCGTCGGCTACAAGCTCGAGCCCGAGCCGAAGTAGCCGCCGGGGGTACCCTCCCCCAGTGGACTTCGAGCTGACGGCGGAGCAGCGCGAGATCCAGGCGCTCGCCCGCGAGTTCGCCCAGGCGGAGATCGAGCCGCACGCGGCGGAGTGGGACCGGGCGCACGGGTTGCCGCGGATGCTGCTCTCGCAGCTCGGCGAGCTCGGGCTGATGGGCGTGTGCGTGCCGGAGGAGCACGGCGGCGCCGGCGCCGACTTCGTCTCGTACGTGCTCGTGCTCGAGGAGCTGTCGCGGGCCGATGCAGGGGTGGGAGTGACGGTCGCGGTGCACACCTCGGCGTGCACGCTCCCGATCCTCGCGTTCGGGACCGCCGAGCAGGTCGACACGTACGTGCCCGGCGCTCGCCGCGGGGGAGCGGATCGGCTGCTTCGCCCTGACGGAGGCGGGGTCGGGCTCCGATGCCGGGGCGCTACAGACGTCGGCGGTGGCCGAGCGACGGCGGCTTGGCGGTCTCCGCGGCGCGAAGCAGTGGATCACGAACGCCGGCTTCGGCGGCACGATCCTGCTCTTCGCGCCGCACCGATCCGTCGACTCGGTCGGCGCGGGGGGTGTCGGCATTCCTCGTCGACACCGGCGAGGTGGAGATCACGAGGACGGAGGAGAAGCTCGGCCTCAACTCGTCGCTCACGAACGACCTCGCGCTCGACGTCGTCGTCCCGGCCGACCGGCTCGTCGGCGAGCTGCACCACGGCTTTCGCATCGCGATGGCCACACTCGACGGCGGCCGCATCGGCATCGCCGCCCAGGCGGTCGGGATCGCCCAGGCGGCCTACGACGTCGCGCGTCGCTACGCGCAGGAGCGGCAGGCGTTCGGCCATCCGATCGCCGACTTCCAGGCGATCCAGCACAAGCTCGCGAACATGTCGACCGAGATCGACGCGGCGCGGCTGCTCACCCTTCGCGCGGCGTGGCTCAAGGACCAGGGCCGTCCGCACACGGAGGCCGGGGCGAAGGCGAAGCTCTTCGCGTCGGAGATGGCGAGGCGCCAGACCGCCGAGGCGATCCAGGTGCTCGGCGGCTACGGCTACACGAAGGAGTTCCCGGTCGAGCGCTACTACCGGGACGCGAAGATCACGGAGATCTACGAGGGCACGAGCGAGATCCAGCGGCTCGTGATCGCACGCGAGCTCCTGGGCGGGAAGCATGCCGCGGCGTCCTGACGAGCCGGTCCGCCTGACGCGGATCTACACGCGCGCCGGCGACGGCGGCGAGACGTCGCTGGGCGACCTCTCGCGCGTGTCGAAGCTCGACCCGCTCGTCCGCGCCTACGGCGCCGTCGACGAGCTGAACTCGGTCGTCGGCTGGGCGCTCGTCGCCACCGCCGACCGCCGGCTCGTCCGCATCCAGAACGAGCTCTTCGACCTCGGCGCCGACCTCTCGGTGCCGTGGCGGCCCGAGGACGGCAAGCTGCGGCTCGAGCAATCGGCGATCGACCGCCTCGAGGCCGACTGCGACGAGGCGAATGCGCCGCTGCCGCCGCTCCGCAGCTTCGTCCTGCCGGGCGGCACCGAGGCCGCCGCGAGGCTCCACGTCGCGCGCGCCGTCTGCCGCCGTACCGAGCGCGAGGTGCTCGCCGCCGGCCGTGAGCGAGAGCTGAACCCACTCGCCGCGGTCTACCTGAACCGGCTCTCCGATCTGCTCTTCATCCTCGCGCGCGCGGCGAACGGCGGCTCGGCCGAGCCGCTCTGGGTGCCCGGCGGCGAGCGCGCGTAGCCGCGGTTCGTGACGCGAGGCGCACGGAAGTGCGCCGAGTTCGTGCCGGTCCCTTTCGGACACTTTCAGTGCTGCGTGGCGACCGTTATCACGGAAGACAACACTTCCGACCGAAACGGAGATCCGTATGCGCCTGCTACCCGTGCTCGTGCTGCCCTTTGTCCTTGCTCTCGCCTGCGTGTTGCCCGCCGCGCAGGCGAGCTCGTCGTCCGGCCTCGTCATCTCGCAGGTCTTCGCAGGCGGCGGCAACAGTGGCGCCTCCTACCAGAACGACTACGTCGTTCTCCTCGATCGCGGCTCGACGGCCGTCGACCTGACCGGCTGGACGCTCCAGTATGCAAGTGCCTCCGGCACGAGCTGGCAGGTCACGCCGCTCACCGGCTCGATCGCGCCGGGCCGCTCGTACCTCGTGCAGCTCGCCTCCACGGCCGCCATCGGCGCCGCACTGCCGACGCCCGATGCGACCGACACCACGAACCTCGCGAACACGGGCGGCAAGCTCGCCGTCGTCCACGACACGAACGCGCTCACGTGCGGAGCGACCGCAGGCAGTTGCGCGTCGGACTCGCTGATCGCCGACCTCGTCGGCTACGGCAGCGCCACCGACTACGAGGGTGCGGCGGCCGCGCCGGCGCTCAGCGCGACGACCGCCGACTTCCGTGCGGGCTCCGGCTGCACCGACACCGACGCGAACGGCGCGGACTTCGCGACCGACGATCCCGCGCCACGCAACTCGGCGTCGGCCGCCACGACCTGCTCGTCCGGCGGGGGCGGCTCCGGTTCCGGGTCGTCCGCCGCGGCGTCGGTGGCGCTCGATCTGCCGTCGTCCGTCTCGGTCTCCCTCGATCACGCGTCGCTCGCATTCGGGACGGCCGCCGTGGGCTCGACACCCACACCGCTCTCCGAGTCGGTGACGGTGACCAGCACCGATACCGCGGGCTATGTGCTCACCGCGCACCGCACTGCCTTCAGCCCGGCCGACCTGCCGCTCGGTCTGTCCGCGAGCGCGCCCTCCGGCGGCTCGCTCGGCACCGGCATGAGCAGCAGCACGCTGCTCGCGCTGCCGATCTCCCCGGCGTCCGACCTGGTCGTCGGCTCCAAGGCGACCGTGGCGCAGTCGGGCGGCGATCTCTGGCCGGCCAAGGTCGGCTTCACGGCTCCCCTGCCGGCGCTCGCCGCGGGTCACTACACCGCGACCGTCACCTTCACGGTGATCGGGCGGTGATCCGCGGCGGGGCATCAGCGGCCGCGCTCTCGGTGCTCGCCCTCCTGCCCGTGGGCGCGGCCGCTGCTCCGCCGGCAACGCTCGGCCTCACCGTCTGGCCGGCACGGGTGACCGTCGCCGGCGACCGGACGCAGCAGATCCACGTCCGAAACGGCGGTGCCCGGCCGCTCGTCGTCGACGTGGCGCCGGCGGGCTTCGGGCTCGACCTCCGCGGCACGCCCCGCGTCCTGCGGGCCGCCGGGGCAGCTCGCTGGCTCGCGATCCGGCCTCGCTCGCTCCGCCTCGCTCCCGGTGCGACGGGCGTGGTCACGGCCCGAGCGGGTGTGCCCCGCCGGGCGCGGCCCGGCGACCATCCCGCGCTCGTCCTTCTGCGGACCAGGCCCGGAGGCGGGCGGGCAATCGGCGTTCGAGTACAGGTCGGCGTCGTGGTCGACGTCCGGGTCGCAGGCGCCGCCCGCCGCCGCGTCGTGCTGGGCTCGCTGCGAGTCGTCCGGCAGGGGCAGCGACGCGGGCTCGTGCTGGCGGTCGCGAACGAGGGCGACGTGACGGAGCACATCGGCCCCGACACCTCGCTGGGGCTGTACGCGGGCCGCACCCTGGTCGCCCGCCTGCAACCGCGCCGGCGGGACCTCCTGCCGCGCTCACGCGGGCTCGTCGAGTTCGTCTACCGCGGCGGGCACCGCGGCCCTGTGCGCGCGCTCGTCGCCACCGACGACGCACCCCTGGAGGTGTTCCACGTGCGGCTCTGACCGGCTTGGGGCACACTCAGTGAATGGCGACGACCGAGCCGCGCAAGGAGACGGCGACCGGGGCGTGGCGCGAGGGTCGCTATGCGGCAGCGCCGGAGCGGACGGGCGAGCTGTTCTCGACGATCTCGGGCGTCGAGGTCGACCCCCTGTATACGCAGGAGTCGGTGCCGGTCGACGAGCGCGCGGAGCTCGGGTTTCCCGGGGAGTTCCCGTTCACGCGTGGGGTGTACCCGTCGATGTACCGCGGCCGGCTCTGGACGATGCGGCAGTTCGCGGGGTTCGGGACGGCCGAGGAGACGAACGAGCGGTTCCGGTATCTGCTCGAGCACGGGCAGACGGGGTTGTCGACGGCGTTCGACATGCCGACGTTGATGGGCTACGACTCGGACCATCCGCGCTCCCTGGGCGAGGTGGGTCGGGAGGGGGTTGCGATCGACTCCCTCGCGGACATGCAGACGCTGTTCTCGGGGATCCCGCTGGGCGAGGTGTCGACGTCGATGACGGTGAACTCGCCGGCGGCGATCCTGCTCGCGTACTACGTGTGCGTGGGGGAGGAGCAGGGGGTCGGTCGGGAGGCGCTGCGCGGGACGATCCAGACGGACATCCTCAAGGAGTACATCGCGCAGAAGGAGTACATCTTCCCGCCGGAGCCGTCGATGCGGCTCGTGACGGACATGGTCGAGTTCTGCGCGAAGGAGATGCCGCTCTGGCATCCGATCTCGATCTCCGGCTACCACATTCGCGAGGCCGGCTCGACCGCGGCGCAGGAGCTGGCGTTCACGCTCGCGGACGGGTTCACGTACGTCGAGTGGGCGCTCGAGCGCGGGCTCCAGGTGGACGAGTTCGCACCGAGGCTGTCCTTCTTCTTCAATGCGCATCTCGATTTCTTCGAGGAGATCGCGAAGTACCGGGCGGCACGGCGGATCTGGGCGCGGCATCTGCGCGACCGGTTCGGTGCGAAGGACCCGCGGTCGCTTTTGATGCGGTTTCACACGCAGACGGCCGGCGTGTCGCTGACGGCGCAGCAGCCGGAGGTGAACATCGTGCGGACGGCGATCGAGGCTCTCGCGGCGGTGCTCGGCGGCACGCAGTCGTTGCACACGAATTCGTTCGACGAGGCGCTCGCGCTGCCGACCGAGGACGCGGTCCGGATCGCCCTGCGCACCCAGCAGGTGATCGCGCACGAGACCGGGGTCGTGAGCACGATCGACCCGCTCGGCGGCTCCTACTACCTGGAGCATCTGACCACCGAGCTCGAGCGGCAGGCGGAGGAGTACTTCGAGCGGATCGCGGCGCTCGGCGGCGTCGTGGCGGCGATCCGGGAGAACTTCTTCCAGCAGGAGATCGCCGATGCCGCGTTCCGCTACCAGCAGGAGGTGGAGGCGCAACAACGCATCGTGGTCGGCGTCAACCGCTACCAGCTCGACGACGAGCCGCCGCTCGAGATCCTGCGCATCGACCCGGCGCTCGAGCGCAAGCAGATCGATCGCGTGCAGGCGCTGAGGGCGCGGCGCGACTCGTCTGCTGTGGAGGCGGTGCTTGCGCGGCTCCGTGCCGATGCGGAGAACGAGGAGCGCAACCTGATGCCCGGGTTGATCGACGCGGCGCGCAGCTACGTCACGATGGGCGAGGTCTGCGACTGCTTCCGCCAGGTGTGGGGCACCTGGCGCGAGACCCCCGTCTTCTAGACCTCGAGCTCGAGGCCCTCGTACGCGACCTCGTGGCCGACCGCGGGCAGCTCTGCGGGTCGGTGCACGATCAGAAGCCTCCGGGCGGCCGCCTCCTCGGCGGCGGCCGCCGCTTCGGCTGCCGTGAGGTGGCCGCGCAGCCCCTCCTCGCCGCCGTCGCCGAGCGTCGCCTCGCAGAGGAAGAGGTCCGCGTCGCGTGCGAGCGTCGCGAGCGCGGGCGTCGGGCCTGTGTCGGCGGAGTAGGCGAGTACGCGGTCGCCGTTCTCGACCCGGAGCCCGAAGGTCGGCTCGGTGTAGTGGCTCATCTCGATCGGCGTGATGCGGAACCCGGCGACGTCGAAGGTCTCCCCGGGCGCGTACTCCTGGGCATGGAACGTCTCGTCGAACCGCGTCGCAAACCGCCCCAGCTCCGCGTGGCCTCCGGGGCGCAGCCAGAGCGCCGGCGTCGGCAGGCCGCGGGCGGGCCCCGACCGGTGCCCCCACAGCCAGGGCGCGAGGTCGCCGGAATGGTCGAGGTGGAAATGCGTGACCACGATCGCGTCGATGCGCGGCCATCCCTCGCGCGCGCGTAGGCGCGACAGGACGCCCGGCCCGCAGTCGAGCAGGATGCGGCCGTCGTCGTTCTCGACGAGATACCCGGAGTGGGCGCCGCCCGCGTTGGGCCAGGCGGGCGAGCAGCCGACGACGGTGAGTTTCACGTTCCTATACTCACCGATCGTGGCAGGAAGAATCAGAGTGGTCGTCGCGAAGCCGGGCCTCGACGGGCACGACCGTGGTGCGAAGGTGATCGCGCGCGCCTTGCGCGACGCCGGCATGGAGGTGATCTACACCGGTCTGCACCAGACGCCGGAGCAGATCGTCGAGACGGTGATCCAGGAGGATGCCGACGCGGTCGGCATCTCGATCCTCTCGGGCGCGCACATGACGCTCGTGCCTCGTATTCTCGAGTTGCTGCGCGCCGAGGGCGCCGAGGATGTTCTCGTCGTCGTCGGCGGCACGATCCCCGTAGAGGATGCGGTGGCGCTGAAGGAGCAAGGGGTTGCCGAGGTGTTCGGCCCGGGAGCGCCGACGTCGGCGATCGTCGAGTTCCTGCAGTCGCGCGTCGCTGCCTAGAGCTAGCATCCCGGCCGGTGAAGATCGCCGTTTGCGTCAAGGCCGTGCCCGACGCGGCCGCTGGGCGCCGACTGGATCCGGCCACGCGCCGGATCGACCGGTCGGTCGAGCTCGCGATCTCCGATTTCGACACGTATGCGGTCGAGGAGGCGCTCCGTCTGAAGGAGGCCGCCGGCGGCGGCGAGGTGGTCGTCGTCTCCATGGGGCCCGAGCGCGCGATGGAGGCGCTGCGCAAGGCGCTCGCCATGGGCGCCGACCGCGCCGTCCTCGTCACGGACGCGTCGCTCGAAGGCGCCGACCTGCTCGGCACGTCGAAGGCGCTCGCCGGCGCGCTCGAGCGCGAAAGCGCGGATCTCGTGCTCTTCGGCCAGCAGTCGGCGGACGGCGGCGGCGCCTGCCTGTGGTCGGCGGTCGCCGAGCGGCTCCGGCAGCCCGTCGTCTCGCAGGTGAGCGAGCTCTTGGTCGACTCCGGCAGCGCGTCCGGGAAGCGCCAGACCGAGTTCGGCTACGACACGATCCGTGTGTCGCTGCCGGCGGTGGTCGCGGTGTCGGATGCGATCAACACGCCGCGGTACCCCTCGCTGAAGGGGATCATGGGCGCGAAGAAGAAGCCGCAGGAGACGCTCGCCGCGTCCGACGTCGGTGGCGCTGCCGCTGCCGCTGCCGGGACGGTCGTGCAGGCGATCGCGCCGCCGCCCGCACGGGGCGACGCGCGCAGGATCGAGGACGACGGCACCGCGGCAGAGCAGATCGTGGCGTTCCTCGCCGAGAAGAGGCTCGTCTGATGGCCGGGACCCTGGTCTTCCTCGAGCACCACGAGGGTCGCCTCGAGAAGGGCTCGCTCGGCGTCCTCGCCAAGGCGGTCCAACTCGGCGGCGAGGTTGCGGGCGTCGTCGTCGGCTCGGGTGTGCGCGGGCTCGTTGACGAGGCGGGCGCGCACGGCGCCGCCACCGTCTGGGTCGCCGACGACGCGTCGGTCGAACCGCCGCTGCCGCAGCCGCGCGTCGACGTGCTCGCCCGGATCGTGCGCGAGGGTGGCTATGAGACGGTGCTGTTCGCGCAGTCGGTGCTTGCCGCCGACGTGGCGGCCGGTCTCGCCGCCCGGCTCGAAGCCGGCCTCAACTGGGACCTGATCGATCTCGGCGCGGACGGCGTCGGCAAGCGACTCGCGCTCGCCGACTCGGTGCTCGTCGACGTCAGCTGGGAGAGCGACATCCGGCTCGCGCTCTTCCGCTCCGGCACGTTCGACCCGGCGCCGACCGGCGGCAGCGCCGAGGTGAAGGAGATCCCGGTCGAGCTGGAGGCGTTCTCGACCGCCGCCGTGATGGTCGAGCAGGCGCACGCGGAGCAGCAAGGCCCGTCGATCGAGGACGCCGACGTGATCGTTGCGGGCGGGCGTGGGCTCGGCGAGCCCGAGAAGTTCGCGCTCGCGGAGGAGCTTGCGCGCGAGCTCGGCGGTGCCGTCGCGGCCACACGGGCGGTCGTCGATGCCGGCTGGTACCCCTACTCCGCGCAGGTCGGTCAGACGGGCAAGACGGTGTCGCCGAAGCTGTACGTCGCCCTGGGCATCTCGGGCGCCATCCAGCACAAGGTCGGCATGCAGGGCGCGAACGTGATCGTCGCCATCAACAAGGATCCGAACGCCCCCATCTTCGAGTTCGCGGACCTGGGCGTCGTCGGCGACCTCCACGCGATCGTGCCGAAGCTCACCGAGCTCGTCCGCGCCCGGAAGTCGTGAGCTTCCGGCCGTCCGAGTTCCCGCCGCCCTGGTCGCCGGCGGAGGCGATCGCTGCGCCGACGGACCCGGTCGACGAGCGGATCGAGGTCGGGGTGCTGATCGTCGGCGGTGGGCCGGCCGGGCTCGCGGCCGCCGTGCGCCTCGGGCAGCTGTTGCAGGAGGATCCCGAGACCGCCGCGCGGCTCGGCGACGTCCCGGTGGCGGTGCTCGAGAAGGGGAAGGCCCCCGGCTCGCATCTCCTGTCCGGGGCGGTCGTCAACCCGCGCGGGCTGCAGCGGCTGTTCGGCGATCGCAAGCGGCTCGACGAGCTGCCGTTCTACGGGCCGGTGCACGGCGAGTCGGTGCTCTTCCTGACGAAACGCCGCGCCCTGCCGATCCCGACGCCGCCGACGATGGTCAATCATCGCAACTGGGTGACGTCGCTCTCGCGGCTCGGACGGTTCCTCGCCGAGGAGGCGGAGTCGCTCGACGTGACGATCCTCCCGGAGACGAGCGCTGAGCGGCTCCTGGTCGACGGCGGCCGAGTGCTCGGTGTGCGCACCGGCGACCGAGGTCGCGGGCGACACGGGGAGGAGCTCGCGAACTTCGAGCCGGGGTCGGACATCGCGGCGCGGGTGACGATCCTCGCGGAAGGGACGCAGGGCCATCTGACGGGTGCTGCGCTCGAGCATTTCGGGATCGCCGCTGAGAGCCCGCAGGTGTGGGCGCTCGGGGTGAAGGAGGTGTGGAAGGTCGCGAGGCCGCTCGACCGTGTCATCCACACGATGGGGTGGCCGCTGCGGCCCGGGCGTCGCTACCGCGAGTTCGGTGGGTCGTTCGTCTATCCGATGGGCGACGCGATGGTCACGGTCGGCATGGTCGTGGGACTCGACTACCGCGACACTGAGCTGTCCGTGCACGACCTGTTGCAGGAGCTGAAGACGCATCCCAGCATCCGGCGGATCCTCGAGGGCGGCGAGCGTGTGCAGTGGGGTGCGAAGACGATTCCGGAGGGCGGATTCGTGGCGCTGCCGAAGCGGTTCCACGCGCCGGGCCTGCTCCTGTGCGGCGACGGGGTCGGGCTCGTCAACGTGCCGGCGCTGAAGGGGATCCACTATGCGATCGAGTCGGGCCGGCTCGCCGCCGAGGCGGCGTGGCGGTCGCTGGCGCGCGGAGCCTCGAGCCGTGCGGAGCTCGCGTCGTACGACGAGTCGCTGCGGTCGTCGTTCATTTGGA
The DNA here is from genome assembly GCA_963840365.1 of uncultured Thermoleophilia bacterium. Taxonomy (GTDB): domain Bacteria; phylum Actinomycetota; class Thermoleophilia; order Gaiellales; family Gaiellaceae; genus PALSA-600. The sequence goes on from CAWIYQ010000003.1 coordinate 650,328, forward strand.
GCGACCTGCGCGAGGTGCGGAACATGCGGCAGGCGTTCGGGCGCGGCTTCTACGTCGGCGGTGCGCTCGCGAGCGCGATGACCGCGACGAAGGGACGTTTCCCTCCGGGCGATCTGCGCACGGAGCGCGATGCCGACCAGTCGCTGATCCGCACGAGCCGCGCGGCGTCCTACCCGGTTCCAGACGGCCAGCTGACGTTCGACAAGCTGTCGAGCGTGTTCGCGTCCGGCAACCGGACCCGCGACGACCAGCCGAATCACATCCGCGTCGAGACGCAGGTGCCGCGACAGGTGGCGGAGCTCTGGGCGCGCATGTGCCCGGCGCAGGTGTACGAGGTCGGCGACGACCTGGGCGACGGAACGGTGGAGCTGAAGCTCGCCCCCTCGAACTGCGTCCAGTGCGGCGCCATCACCGCCAAGGGCGGCCGCCTCACCCCACCGGAAGGCGGCAGCGGCCCCGAGTACACGGTCACGTAGCGCGCTCGCGCGCGTCTCGTCACGGTGGCTGCCACCGGGGCTCGTCGCCGCTCGCCGTCGTCGCGCAGAACGCCCGGAACGCGGCAAGCGCGATCGCCGGCGTTGCCCCGAACAGCGCGAGGAGCTCATCCCGCGCCAGCTCGATCCGCGAGAAGGCCCGTCCCACGGTGGCCGGGTAGCTCGTCCAGACGTACGACTCGAGCTCGCGGCGGCCGCCGGCTCGCTGCGGGTTCTGGACGACGTACCTGATCACGTTCAGCAGCGACTTCTCGCTCCTGATCCGTCGGTTCCAGTACCGCTTGCCGAACAGGTGATTCACTCGGCCGTGCGCTCGGTTGTAGTGCACGGCATACCCGGTGTTCAGCTCGCACATCCCACGCGCGAGCCCCTTCGCGCCGACGTGGATTACGAGGTGGTAGTGGTTGTCCATCAGGCAGTAGGCAAGGATCCTCCAACCGTGTGCCCTCGCGATGCGGGTCACATGGAGCGCGAAGAACGCGCGGTCGCGATCGTCGTCGTAGATCCGCCGCTTGTTGTTCCCGCGAGTGACGACATGGTGGTATCCCGGACTCTCGTCGCGCCGCGCCCGTGCCATGAAGACGAGGGTACGACGTGAGGTGTGCCGTGTCTGTGACGTTTCGAGATTCGGCACACACTCGTGACGCCTCAGTCACGGTGCCTGGCACCGTGGACCGGACTGCGCCACGCCTTCCCTAGAGGCGGCGCGCTTCGATGATTCGCTGCAGGAAGCGCTGCGTTCGCTCTTCGCGGGGGGAGGTGAAGATCTGCTCCGGCGGGCCTTGCTCGAGGATGCGGCCCGCGTCGAGGAAGCACACGCGATTCGCGATGTCGCGGGCGAACGACATCTCGTGGGTGGCGAGCACCATCGTCATGCCGCCCGCCGCGAGCTCGCGGATGACCTCGAGCACCTCGGCGACGAGCTCCGGGTCGAGCGCGCTCGTCACCTCGTCGAAGAGCATCAGCTCCGGCTGCATCGCGAGCGCCCGCACGATCGCGACGCGCTGCTGCTGCCCGCCCGACAGCCGGTCGGGATACTCGGCCTGCTTGTCGGCGAGGCCGAAGCGCTCGAGCAGCGCCACGGCCCGCTCCTCCGACGCCCGGCGGGACAGCCCGAGCACGTCGCGCGGCGCGAGCGTCACGTTGCGCAGCACCGTCATGTGGGGGAAGAGGTTGTAGGACTGGAACACGATCCCGATCCGGCGCCGCACCGCGTTCACGTCGACGCGAGCCGGAGACCTGCTGCCCCGCGAGCATGATCCGGCCCGCGTCGATCGGCTCGAGCAGGTTGACGCAGCGGAGGAGCGTCGACTTGCCCGAGCCGGATGCGCCGATCAGGCACACCACCTCGTGCTCGCCGACGGTCAGGTCGACGCCGCGCAGCACCTCGTGCTTGCCGAACGACTTGCACAGCCCCTCGACCGAGAGTGCGGGCGTCACGCCGCCACCCCCGACGCCTGCCGGCGGCGACGGTCGCGCGCGATCAGCCAGTCGGTGAAGCGCGCGAGTGGGATCGTGATCGCAACGAAGAGCACCGCTGCGGCGAGGTACGACGTGAAGTTGAACGTCGCGTTCGCGTCGATCTGGGACTGCTGGAACGCCTCGACCGCACCGAGCGTTCCGACGAGCGCCGTGTCCTTCTGCAGGCCGATGAAGTCGTTGAGGAGCGGCGGGATCACACGTCGAACGGCCTGCGGCAGGATCACGCGCCGCAGCGTCTGCGACCGCGACAGGCCGAGCGAGCGTGCCGCGGCCTCCTGCGACGGGTGGATGGACTCGATCCCGGACCGGTACACCTCCGAGACGTACGCGCTGTAGACGAGCACGAGCGCGACGATCCCCCAGAACGTCGTCGACGTCGGGATCCACGACAGACCGAGCGCGGGCGCGCCGAAGCCGAGCATCGCGATCACGAGGATCGTCGGGATGCCGCGGAACAGGTCGGCGTACACGATCGCGAGCGCCCGCAAGCGGGAAGAACACCGGGCCCGGCAGGCTGCGGAGCACGGCGAGAAAGAGCGCGAAGACGAGGATGAACACCTCCGCGATGGAGAAGATCTTGATGTTCAGCTTGAACGCGCGCGCGATCTCCGGGAACGTCGAGCGGAACTCGTGCCAGTCGAAGAACGTGCTGCGCACCGCCGGCCACCCGGGCGCCCGGGTGATCGCGAAGCCGACGATCGTGAAGAAGACGACGGTCGAGACGAGCGCGATGACGAGGCTCCGGCGGCCGTCGCCGCCGGAGCCTCGCCAATCGAGCAGGCGCGAGCGCCGCTCTACTTCAGGACCGGCGCGCCCGTCGCCTTCGCCAGCCACTGCTGCTGGAGCTTCTTGAGCGTGCCGTTGCCGCGCAGCGTCGTGATCGCCTTGTTCACGCACGACGTGAGCGAGTTGCCCTTCGCAAGGACGACGCCGAAGTGGTCGGTCACCTTGCCGTGGTTCTCGAACTGACCGAGGATCTTCGAGTTCGGCACCTGCACCGCGGTGACGTAGAACGCCGTCGGGAGGTCGACCACGAGGCCGTCGATCTGCTTGTTCTTCAGCGCGAGCACGGCGCCGGCGTTCGACGGGAAGACCGCCGGCTGCTGCGACGGCTCGATCTCGGACTTGATGAACGCGTAGCTCGTCGTCCCGAGCTGGGCCCCGAGCTTGAACGGCTTCAGCCCGGCGACCGAGTCCACCGACGCGATCTTGGTGCCCTTGTTGACGACGATCGCCTGGTTCACGTCGTAGTACGAGACGCTGAACGAGACGACCTTCGCGCGCGCGGGCGTGTACGAGATCTGGTTGATGTCGAAGTCGAACGACTTCTTTCCGGGGGCGAACGCCTTGTTGAACGGCACGTAGGTCCAGGTCACCTGGCCCTTCGAGAAGCCGAGCTGCTTCGCGATCGCGTAGGCGACCGCCGACTCGTAGCCCTTGCCGGTCGACGGGTCGTTGATCTTCCACTTCGAGCCCTTGGGCGAGCCGCCGGCGTACCACGGCGGGTAGGCCGGGTTGTCGGTTCCGATCGTCAACTTGCCCGTCGAGACGAGGTTGAGCGACGACGGGTCGCAGCCGGCGAGCGCCGTCGTGGTCGATGCCGTGGCATGCCCGGCCGCGCCGCACGCGGTCGCGGCGAGCGCCGCGACGGCGAGTGCGATGAGGGTGAGACGCGTGCGCATGGAGGCCTTTCTGGTCGAGGCGGGGGGTTGAGGTGTAGGCGTCGTTATAGCGTTCGCCAGGATGATCACCTCACTCGACAACCCGCGCGTGAAGGAAGTGGTCCGCCTGCGGCGCTCCCGCGAGCGGCGGCGCGAGGGCCTGTTCGTCGCCGAAGGGCCCCGCGAGGTGACCCGCGCGGCCCAGGCCGGCCTGCGCCTGCGGGCCGTCTACCACGCTCCCGCCCTGCTCGACTGGGAAGGCGGCGAGGAGGTCGACGAGCGGGTGCTCGCGAAGATGAGCTACCGCGCGGAGCCGGAGGGCGTGCTCGCGGTCGTGGAGGTCCCCGAACGCACCGTGCCCGCCGACCCCACCTTGCTGCTCGTCGCCGTCGGGATCGAGAAGCCCGGCAACCTCGGCGCGATGGCGCGCACGGCCGACGCCGCCGGCGCCGACGCGCTGCTCGTCGCCGAGGCACGTTCCGACCCCTGGAACCCGAACGCGATTCGCGCCTCGACCGGAGCCGTCTTCACCCTGCCGGTCGTCGACGTGACTCTCGCCGACGTCGCGGCGCTGCAGGTTGAGAGGGTCGCCGCCGTCCCCGACGCGGCCATGAGGCACAGCGACGCCGACCTCACGAAGCCGACCGCGATCCTCGTCGGCGCCGAGGACGAAGGCCTGCCCGCCGCTTGGCGGGCCGTCGCCGACCTGGAGGTGGCGATCCCCATGCACGCGCGCTCCGTCGACAGCCTGAACGCCTCGACGAGCGCCGCCGTCCTGCTCTACGAGGCGGTGCGCCAGCGTGGTTGAGCTACCGACGCGTGCCGATGTCGAGGAGGCACGGAGCACGATCGGCGACCGCGTGCACCGCACGCCGATGCTCTCGAGCCGCACGCTTCGCGCCCGGCTCAAGTGCGAGCTCTTCCAGCGCACCGGGTCGTTCAAGGCCCGCGGCGCGCTCAACCGTGTCGCGCACCTCACCGAGGAGGAGCGCGGGTGCGGCGTGATCGCGATCAGCGCGGGCAATCATGCGCAGGCCGTCGCGTTCGCGGCCGCCGAGGCCGGGATCGACGCGCTCGTCGTCATGTGGCAGGGCGCCTCCGAGCAGAAGATCGCCGCCACCCGCGGCTACGGGGCGAGCGTCGACCTCGAGGCGGGTGGGCCGGGGGAGGCATTCGAGCGCCTGCACGAGCTGATCGAGCAAACGGGGCGCACGCTCGTGCACCCGTTCGACGACCCGATCGTGATCGCGGGCGCAGGCACCGTCGGCCTCGAGATCGAGGAGGACGCGCCGGACGCCGACGCCGTCGTCGTCCCGGTCGGCGGCGGCGGCCTCGTCAGCGGCATCCAGACCGCGATCGGCGACCGGATGCGCGTGATCGCCGTCGAGCCCGAGCTCTCGACGGCGCTCCACACCGGTCTCGACCACGGCGAGCCGACGCACGTCGAGCCGACGTCGATCGCCGACGGGCTGAACGCTCCCTTCGCCGGTCGGCTGCCGCTCGAGATCTGCCGGAACCTCGAGCGCGTGCTCGTCACCGAGGACGAGATCGAGCACGCGTTCCGCCTCCTCTACGAGCGGGCCAAGCTCGCAGTGGAGCCGGCCGGCGCGGCCGCGACGGCGGCGTGGCTCGCGGGCAAGATCGAGGCGGAACGGCCCGTGCTGCTCGCCTCGGGGGGCAACGTCGCCGGGCGTACGGCCGCTGCTATCCTGGCCCAGCTGTGAAGGCCGACATCCACCCCGAGTACATGCTCACGACCGTGCACTGCAGCTGCGGGAACACGTTCCAGACGCGTTCGACGAAGCCGGAGCTGCATGTCGAGATCTGCTCGAACTGCCATCCGTTCTACACGGGCAAGCAGAAGCTCGTGGACACCGGCGGCCGCGTGGAGCGCTTCCAGCGCCGGCTCGAAAAGGCCGAGCGCGCGCAGCGTTCGCACGCGTAGCCCGATGTCGGCGATCGGTGGGCAGGCCGTCCTCGAAGGCGTGATGATGCGCGGTCCGAGGAACTGGGCCGTCGCCGTCCGCAAGCCCGACGGGAACATCGCCCACGTCGCCAAGCCCATCGACCCGCTCGCCGCGCGCCACTGGTCGCTGCGGCTGCCGATCGTGCGCGGTGTGGTCGCGCTGGGCGAGAGCCTCTCGATCGGCTTCCGCGCGCTTTCCGTCTCGGCGAACTACGCCGCGCAGGAGGAGGCGGAGGGCGACGGTGAGCCGGCCGAGATCGGCCGCTGGGCGATGGCATTCGCGTTCCTCGTCGCGATCGGCTTCACGGTCGCGATCTTCAAGGTCGGTCCGGCACTTCTCACCGACACGCTTCCGATCTCGAACGGGAACCTGTTCGTGCTCGTCGAGGGGCTCGTCCGCGTCACGGTGTTCGTCGCCTACCTGACGATCCTCAGCTTCATCCCGTCGCTCCGGCGCGTGTTCGAGTACCACGCCGCCGAGCACAAGGCGATCAACGCGTACGAGGCAGGCGAGGACCTGACTCCTGAAGTGGCGCAGCGCTACTCGTTGATCCATCCGCGCTGCGGCACCGCGTTCCTGCTCTGGGTGATGGTCGTCGGCGTCTTCGTCTACGCGCTGCTCGGGCGTCCGGTCTGGTACTGGCTGATCATCAGCCGCATCGCCCTGCTGCCGGTGATCGCCGGCATCGCGTACGAGCTGATCCGCTTCGCGGGGAAGCACACCGACAGCCGGTTCCTGATGACGCTGCTCGCGCCGGGACTCTGGCTGCAGCGGCTGACGACCCGGCAGCCGACGCTCGAGCAGCTCGAGGTGTCGATCCGCGCGTTGAGGGAAGTGCTCGAACTCGAGGGCCGGGAGAGCCCGGCCGACCGACGTGTGGAGGTGATGGCGTAGTGGCGACCGACCGCAAGGCCGAGGTGACCTGGAACGGCGACCTGATGAGCGGGAACGGAACGATCGAGTCCGTGACGAGCGGCGCCCTGCCGGCGCTCGACGTCTCGTGGCCGTCGCGCTCGGAGGAGCCGAACGGCAAGACGAGCCCGGAGGAGCTGATCGCCGCCGCCTGGGCGTCATGCTTCGCGATGGCGCTCTCGCACGGCCTCGCCCAGGGCGGCAACCCGCCTGAGAAGCTCGAGACATCTGCGACGGTCACGTTCCAGCCGGGCGAGGGGATCGTGAAGGGCGCGCTCACGGTGCGCGGCACGGTGCCCGGCCTCGACGCCGACGGCTTCGTCACGGCGGCCGAGGGCGCCAAGGCGAACTGCCCCGTCTCCAAGGCGCTCGCCGGCATCCCCGAGATCTCGCTGACCGCAGAGCTCGCAGGCTAACGTGGGGCGGCGATGGCCGCCTTCGAAGACATGGTCGCGGAGCTCGAGCGCTCCTACCTCGAGACGCAGGAGCGGATGTCCGACCCTGCCGTCTACAACGACCACCGTGAGGCGGCCGAGGTCGGCCGGCGCCTCAAGCAGCTCGAAGGGCCGTACAAGCTCGCCCAGGAGTGGCGGCAGGCGAACGCGGATCTTGTCGCGGCGCGCAGCGATCCCGAGCTCGCGGAGATGGCCGGCGACTCCGAGGCCGACGTCGCGCGCCTCGAGGAGGAGCTGAAGCTCGCGCTCGCCGAGCGCGACCCAGCCGACGACAAGGACGTGATCGTCGAGATCCGCCAGGGCGTCGGCGGCGACGAGGCGGCGCTTTGGGCGGCCGAGCTTCAGCGGATGTTGCAGCGGTACGCCGAGCGGCGCGGCTTCTCGTTCGAGCAGCTCGAGGCGAACGGGAACGACGGCGGCGGGTTGAAGGAAGGCGTGTTCGCGATCAAGGGCGACGGCGCCTACTCCGTCTTCAAGTTCGAGGGCGGCACGCATCGCGTGCAGCGCGTCCCCGAGACCGAGTCCGCGGGGCGCATCCACACGTCGACCGCAACGGTCGCCGTGATGCCGGAGGCCGAGGACGTCGACGTGCGGGTCGACGAGAAGGACCTGAAGATCGACGTCTACCGCTCGTCGGGGCCGGGCGGCCAGTCGGTGAACACGACCGACTCGGCGGTGCGGATCACCCACATGCCGACCGGGATCGTCGTCTCGATGCAGGACGAGCGCTCGCAGCTTCAGAACCGCGACAAGGCGATGCGGGTGCTGCGCGCGCGGCTGTACGAGGCCGAGCGCGAGCGGCAGGCGGCGGAGCAGGCGGCGGCACGGAGCGCGCAGGTGGGGCGCGGCGACCGGTCGGAGAAGATCCGGACGTACAACTTCCCAGAGAACCGGGTCACCGACCACCGGATCAAGCTGACCACGTATCGGCTCGACCAGATCCTGCAGGGCGATCTCGACGACTACACCGACGCGCTCACCGCTGACGAGCGGCGGCGGGCGCTCGAGGGGTGACGCTCGGCGAGGTCCTGGGCGCCGCCGCCGATTACCTTGCGGCGCGCGGCGTCCCGAGCCCCCGGGTCGACGCGGAGCTGCTGCTCGCCCGGGCGCTCGGGCTCGAGCGCATCGAGCTCTACACCCAGCACGACCGGCCCCTGATGGCCGCCGAGCGTGATGCCGCCCGCGAGCTCGTGCGCCGGCGCGGTGCGCGCGAGCCGCTCGCGTACATCCTCGGCGACTGGGGCTTTCGCCGCCTGACGCTGAAGACGGACGGAAGAGCGCTCGTGCCCCGCCCGGAGACGGAGGTGCTCGTCGATCGCTGCCTTGCGCTGCTCGAGGGCATCCCGGGGCCGCGCGTGCTCGACGTCGGCACGGGCACCGGCGCGATCGCGCTCGCGGTGAAGAGCGAGCGCCCCGACGCCGCGGTCGTCGCCGTTGACCGCTCCTCGGAGGCGCTCGAGCTCGCCCGCGAGAACGCGACGTCGCTCGGCCTCGACGTCACGCTCGTCGAGACGGACCTCGTGCAGGGGATCGACGGGCCGTTCGCCGTCGTCGCCTCGAACCCGCCCTATGTGCTCGCGGCCGAGCTCGACGGGCTCGAGCCGGAAGTGCGCGACTGGGAGCCGCGCGCCGCGCTCGTCGACGAGGGGCAGACCGAACGGCTCGTCGCAGACGCGCGGGCGATCCTCGACGGGAGCCTCGTGCTCGAGGTGCACGAGGACCGGGCTCGCGGGGTCGCCGCGACGCTCGATGCGGCAGGGTACGTAGACGTGTCCGTCACGGCCGACCTGGCGGGACGCGAGCGGATCGTGGAGGGACGATGGGCGCCGAGCAACGGCTGATCGACGCGCTGCGGGCGGGGCAGCCCGTGCTGTTGCCGACCGACACGGTCTACGGGCTCGCCGCCGAGGCGACGCGGCCCGAGCACGCCCAGCGGGTCTACGAGCTGAAGGGGCGCGAGGAGGCCCAGCCGAGCGCGCTGCTCGCCGCGGACGTCGAGGCGCTCCTCGACTGCCTGCCGGAGCTCCGCGGCGCCCTCGAAGTGGTCCTCCGCGCGCTCCTGCCAGGCCCGTACACGCTCGTCGTCCCGAATCCCGCCGAGCGCTTCCGCTGGCTCACGGGCGGACGGGCCGACGCGATCGGCGTGCGCGTCCCCGAGCTGCCCGAGCCGGCGAGCCGGGTCGTCGCGGCGGTGACGTGCGTCGTCGCGACGAGCGCCAACGAGCCCGGCGGGCCGAATCCGGCAAGGCTCGACGAGGTGCCGGCGCGGATTCGCGCCGCCTGTGGCGCCGAGCTCGACGTCGGCCCGCTCCCCGGGACGCCCTCGACCGTCCTCGACCTCACCGGCGGCGAGCCCCGTGTCCTGCGCGAGGGAACCGTGCCCGCGGCCGAGGCGCTCGCGGTGGCCCGAGCCGCCCTCAAATAACATCCACGGGGATGGCGGTCACCGAGCAGTCCTTCGAGACGTTGCGCGCCGCAGGGCTCGCCGAGGTCGACCCGGCGATCGCCGAGCTGCTCGGCCGCGAGCTCGACCGCCAGCGCGGGCAGATCGAGCTGATCGCATCCGAGAACTTCACCTGGCCGAGCATCCTCGAGGCGGTCGGCTCCGTGCCGACGAACAAGTACGCCGAGGGCTACCCCGGGAAGCGCTACTACGGCGGCTGCGAGATCGTCGACGAGATCGAGGAGCTCGCGCGCAGCCGCGCGACGGCGCTCTTCGGCGCAGACCATGCGAACGTGCAGCCGCACGCCGGCGCCCAGGCGAACATGGCCGTCTACTTCGCCGTGCTCGACGTCGGAGACCGGGTGCTCGGGCTCTCGCTCGATCACGGTGGGCATCTGACGCATGGGCTGAAGGTCAACTTCTCCGGGAAGCTCTACGACTTCCACCACTACGGCGTCTCGCGCGAGACGATGCAGGTCGACTACGACGACGTGCTCGCCCGCGCGAAGGAGGTGCGCCCGAAGCTGATCGTGTGCGGCGGCTCCGCGTACCCGCGCACCGTCGAGGCCGACCGCTTCCGCGAGATCGCCGACGAGGTCGGCGCCCTCCTGATGTGCGACATGGCGCACTTCGCCGGGCTCGTCGCCGCCGGGCTCCATCCGAGCCCCGTGCCGCATTGCGATTTCGTCACCTCGACGAGTCACAAGACGCTTGCCGGGCCGCGCGCCGGCTTCGTCCTTTGCCGCGAGGAGCACGCCTCGAAGCTCGACCGCGCGAACTTCCCGGGGATGCAGGGCGGCCCACTGATGCATGCCGTCGCGGCGAAGGCGGTCTGCTTCGGGATCGCCGGCACCGAGGCGTTCCGCGCCTACCAGCGCCAGGTCCGGGCGAACGCCGACGCGTTCGCCGCCGGCATCCAGGACGGCGGCTTCGACGTGCTCACCGGTGGCACGGACACGCACCTCGTGCAGCTCGACCTCCGCCGCACCGAGTGGACCGGCCTCGCCGCGCAGGAGCGGCTCGAGGAGTGCCGCCTGACCGCGAACCGCAACACGGTGCCGTTCGACGAGCGGCCGCCGATGGTCGCCTCCGGCGTCCGCTTCGGCACGCCGGCCGCAACGATGCGCGGCTTCGACGACGACGACTTCCGCGAGGTGGCGGCCATCGTCGTCGGCGCGCTCCAGGACGACGCAGACGTCGAAGCGCTGCGCGGGCGCTCGCTCGCGCTGTGCGACAGCCGTCCTCTCTACCCGGGGTTCCGCGGCTACACGAGCTTCGAGGCGACGTAATGCCCGTCATCGAGGTGCGGCATCCGCTCGTCCAGCACAAGCTGTCGTACCTGCGCGACCGCTCGACGCCGACGGTGCACTTCCGGAAGCTGGTCGAGGAGGTGACGCTCCTGCTCACGTACGAGGCGACGAAGGAGTTCCCGACCGAGCAGGTCGACATCGAGACGCCGCTCGAAGTGGCCCCGATGCTGCGGATCTCGGGCAAGAAGGTGGCGGTCTGCCCGATCCTCCGTGCGGGGCTCGGGATGCTCGACGGCGTCCTCGACCTGATCTCGGGCGCCCGCGTCGGCTTCATCGGCCTCTATCGCAACGAGGAGACGCTGCAGCCGGTCGAGTACTACGTGAAGCTGCCGCAGGACGTCGGCGAGCGCGACGTGATCCTGCTCGACCCGATGCTCGCGACCGGCAACTCGACGGCGCACGCGGTGCGCGTCGTCAAGGCGGCAGGCGCGTCGAGCGTGATCCTGATCGCGATCATCGCCGCGCCCGAGGGAGTCGAGCGGGTGCTCTCGGAGTTCCCGGACGTGCGCATCGTCGTCGCCGCTATCGACCGCGGCCTGAACGACCACGGCTACATCGTCCCCGGGCTCGGGGATGCGGGAGACAGGCTCTACGGCACGAAGTAGGAAGCCATGGTCTGGGATCAGCTGACCGACCACCTCGAAGTGCTGTACGCGGCCGTCGCCGCGCTCCTGATCGTGCTCGTCCTGACACCGGCCGTCGGCTCCGCCGCCCGCTACCTGCGACTCGTCGACCGCCGCGCCGAGGGCGAGCGTGCGGTGTCGAAGGTGCCGCGGCTCGGCGGCATCGCGCTCTTCTTCGGCGTGCTCGTGCCGTCGCTCGCGTTCCTGCCGCTCGGGAGCGGCATGCGCGGCGTCCTGCTCGGCGCGGCCGTGGCGACGGTGGTCGGCGCGATCGACGACTTCCGCCGTCTCGTCTGGTGGCAGAAGCTCGGCGGCCAGGTGCTCGCGGCCGCGATCCCGGCCGGCTTCGGCGTGTACGTCCACCGCTTCACGTTCCCGATCGTCGGCGTCCACCAGCTGACGGAGTGGGTGGGCGTGCCGCTGACCGTGATCGGGATCGTCGCGCTGATGAACATGGTCAACTTCCTCGACGGGCTCGACGGGCTCGCGGCCGGGGTCTGCGCGATCGCCGGCGCGACGTTCTGCGTGATCGAGCTCTCGCTCGGCGCACCGGGCGTGCCGGCGGCGATCCTCGCCGCGACCGTCTGCGGCTCCTGCCTCGGCTTCCTGCGTCACAACTTCTACCCGGCTCGGATCTTCATGGGCGACTCCGGGGCGCTGCTGCTCGGCTTCACGCTCGCCGCCCTGTCGGTCCAGGGCCTCCTCAAGACCGCCACCCTTGCCGTGCTCGTGCTGCCGCTGCTCGTGCTCGCCGTCCCGGTGCTCGACACGTCGTTCGTCGTCGCGAAGCGGCTCCGCAGCGGCGAGCCGGTGTACAAGCCCGACGCGCGGCACCTCCACCACCGCTTCATGCGCCTCGGGTTCTCCCAGCGCAGGGCCGTCCTCTACCTGTGGGCCTGGTGCGGGACGCTCGCCTTCGCGGCCCTCGCGACGAGGTTCGCGCCGCCGCACCAGCACGGTCACTGGAACACCGCGAACGTCGTCATCGACGTCCTCGCCGGCGTGCTCGCCGTCTCGTTCTCGCTCTACGTCGTCTACCTGCTCGAGATCGTCAAGCTCACACCTGTCCGGTCGCGCCGCCGCGAGTCCGAGCGCAACGCCGCCTGAGCCGGCCGGGACGGCGAGCCACGGTGCCAGGCACCGTGACGAAACGAGCACACGTTCGTCGCGAAAGGCGCACGCGGGCTGGGGTGGCGGCGGGCCGTCACAAACGGCGCGAATAGGCCCTTGACAAGCGGGAATCGCCTGTCACAAACCCCTGGTATGCTCCCGGTCCGGTGCAGCCCCAGGGACCGACGTTCTCCCTCGCAGGGGCCGGTAGCGTGCTCATCGGATTCACGGCGGCGTGCATCGTCGTCGGAGCACTCGTCGGCTGGGCGTTGGGGAGCTTCGCCTACGGGCTCGCCTTCGGCGCCGTCGTCGGCATCCCGGTCGGCGTCGCCGTCACCGTCGTCAAGTACAGGAACGTCTGATGCCTGCCTGGACCGAGCCACGTGTCGTCCCGCCCGCCCTGCTGCCCGCCGTCGCGGGGGCGTTCGTCGTGTTGATGGCGCTGCCCGTCTTCCTCGTCGCAGGCTGGCGTGTCGAGGGCTGGTTGCTCGGTGCCATCCTCTGGGCGGGCTCGGAGGCATTCGGCGCCATCCTCACGCGCCTCCAGGCGAAGACAGGTAACCTCGCCGCCGCAGGCGTGGTCGCTTTCGGAATGCTCTTTCGCGCGATTGCCGTGATGGCGGTCGTCTTCGCGGTTGCCGTGTCCGACAAATGGCTCGGGCTGGCCGCTGCATTGGTCTATGCGGCCGGCTACTCCGCCGCGTTCGGGCTGCAGCTCGTCGCCTACTACACGGGCCCGAAGGCCGGGGCTCGGAAGGCTGCCCAATGAAGCGCGCGCTGCTCGTTCTCTCCACCTTCGCGCTGCTGGTGCCCGCGAACGCGTTCGCGCGCGGCAGCTTCGATCCGACGGACGAGTTCAAGCAGAACGAGTGGGTGCCGATCCATCTCGGCCCGCTCAACCTCTCGATCACCAAGGCGGTCGCGTACCTGATGATCGGCAGCGTGCTCACGATCGTGATCGGGATCGTCAGCATGCGCGCGAGAGTGGGGGTGGGGAAGAAGCCCGGCCGCAGCCAGACGGTCGGCGAGCTCCTCTACGACGTCGCCCAGACGCAGATCGCCGAGCAGGGGCTCCCGTCGAAGGCGATGAGCCGGTGGTTCCCGTACGTGGCGTCGCTCTTCCTCTTCATCCTCGTCGTCAACCTGCTCGGCTTCCTGCCGCTGCCGCTGACCGGGAAGACCTGGCACGGCGTGCCCACCTGGGGCATCTACGCGGCCACGAGCTCCCTGTCGGTGACGCTCGCCCTTGCGCTGCTGACGTTCGTCTTCACGCACGTCGAAGGCGTCCGCTGGAACGGGCCGGTCCGCTACTTCAAGAGCTGGATCCCGGAGGCGCCGAAGGCGCTCCTGGCGCTGATCGTGCCGCTCGAGATCCTCGGGCAGTTCATGCGTCTGATCTCGCTCTCCGTCCGTCTTTTCGCGAACATGCTCGCGGGCCACATCCTGATCCTCACGTTCATCGGCCTGATGTTCATTCTGCAGTCGGTCGTGCTGGCCGTGTTCGTGATCCCGATCGCGACGATCTTCTACATCTTCGAGGTCGTGATCGTCGTCGGGATCCAGGCCTTCATCTTCGCTGCCCTGTCCGCCATCTACATCGGCTCGGCGATCGAGCCGGAGCACTAGGAGGAAACGAATGCTCGGTTACATCCTCGCCGCCACCACCGGCGACGTCACGAAAGCCGGCAAGGCGATCGGCCTCGCGCTCGGCGTGGGCCTCGGCGCCCTTGGGGCCGGCGTCGGCATCGGGAACATCTTCGGCTCGATGATCCAGTCGGTCGCCCGCCAGCCCGAGCTCCGCGGCGAGCTGCAGGGCATCCAGTGGCTCGGCTTCGCCCTCACCGAGGCGGTCGTCTTCTACGGCCTGCTCGGCTCGATCCTCGCCTACGTCCTCGTCTAGTCGAAAGCGAGAGACCAGGTCCATGCTCGCCTCGAACCCACTGATCCAGGTCACGCCCGGCCTGATGATCTGGACGATCGTCTGCTTCCTGATCGTCCTCGTCGTCCTGAAGCGCTACGCGTTCGGGCCGATCCAGCAGATGATCGACGAGCGGCGCGAGCGGATCGCCCAGGCGATCGAAGAGGCGGACCACGCGCGCGCCGAGGCGCACAACCTGCTCGAGGAGCATCGCAAGCTCGTCGCCCAGGCGAAGGGCGAGGGCGAGGAGATCCTCGCCGAGGCCCGTCGCATCGCCGACTCGCAGCGTGAGCGGGTGCGCCAGGAGGCCGACGAGGATCGTCAGCGCCGTCTCGAGGAGACCCGCCGCCAGATCGAGCAGGCGACGCACCAGGCGCTGGGCGAGATCCGCGAGGAGGTCGGGAAGCTCAGCCTGCTCGCCGCCGAGAAGATCACCCGAAAGACGCTGACCGACGCCGATCAGCAGCGCCTCGTCGACGAGGCGCTCGCCGAGATCGACTTCTCGCAACTCGAAGGGAGCCGGACGTAGCCATTGCCCACCGCATCTACGCTCGCGCGCTCTTCGAGGCTGCGCAGGAGCGCGGAGTGCTCGAGACCGTGCACCGGCAGGTGCGCGAGCTCGCCGACGCGGTCGCATCGAGCGACGAGCTGCGCTCGCTGCTCGAGAACCCGGAGGTCGACTCGCGGGTGAAGGAGGACGTCCTCGCGCGCGTCGCTCAGGGGGCCGACGAGGCGGTCGTCAACTTCGTGCGGCTGGTCGCCGAGAAGGGGCGGGCAGCGGAGCTCGGCGAGATCGCCGACGAGCTCGACGCGCTCGTCGCCGCCGAAGAGCGCATCCTCGACGTCGAGATCACGACGGCGCACGAGCTGTCGGACGCCGAGTTCGGCCGCATCGTCTCGAGGATCGAGACGGCCTCCGGCCGGTCGGTCCAGGCCGAGCGCGCCGTCGACCCCGATCTGATCGGAGGAATCGTCCTCCAGGCCGGCTCGCAGCGCCTCGACGCGAGCGTGCGCGGCCGGCTCGACCGTCTACGCCACGACCTTTCCCACGCAAGGAGCCAGTGAGACCACATGAAGCTTCGTCCTGAGGAGATCACGTCGATCCTGCGCGAACGGATCGAGAAGTTCGATGTCGAGACCAACCTCGCCGAGGTCGGCACCGTCCTCCAGGTCGGCGACGGCATCGCCCGCATCCACGGGCTCGAGAACTGCCTCGCGCTCGAGATGCTCGAGCTCGAGCACGGCGTCGTCGGCCTCGCGTTCAACCTCGAGGAGGACAACGTCGGCGCCGCTCTGTTCGGCGAGTGGGACAAGATCAAGGAGGGCCAGACGGTGCGGCGCACCGGCGACGTCGCTTCGGTCCCGGTCGGCGAGGCGTTGCTCGGGCGCGTCGTCGACCCGCTCGGGAACCCGCTCGACGGGCAGGGCCCGATCGAGACGACCGAGCGCCGCCCGGTCGAGTTCAAGGCGCCCGGCGTCATCGACCGCCAGCCGGTGAAGGAGCCGCTGCAGACGGGCATCAAGGCGATCGACTCGATGACCAACGTCGGCCGCGGGCAGCGCGAGCTGATCATCGGCGACCGCTCGACGGGCAAGACGGCGATCGCGATCGACACGATCCTCAACCAGCACGACCAGAACGTGAAGTGCGTCTACGTCGCGATCGGCCAGAAGGCCTCGACGGTCGCCCAGGTCGTCGAGCGGCTACGCGAAGCGGGCGCGATGGAGTACACGACCGTCGTCATGGCTTCGGCGTCCGAGGCGGCGCCGATCAAGTGGATCGCGCCGTTCGCCGGGTGCGCCATGGCCGAGTACTTCCTCTACAAGGGCGAGCACGCGCTGATCATCTACGACGACCTGACCAAGCAGGCGGACGCCTACCGGCAGCTGTCGCTCCTCCTTCGCCGTCCGCCGGGGCGCGAGGCGTTCCCGGGCGACGTCTTCTACCTGCACTCGCGACTGCTCGAGCGCGCGTGCAAGCTGTCGGACGAACGTGGCGGCGGCTCGCTGACCGCGCTGCCGATCATCGAGACGCAGGCGGGCGACATCTCCGCCTACATCCCGACGAACGTGATCTCGATCACCGACGGGCAGATCTTCCTGCAGGCCGACCTCTTCTTCTCGGGCGTGCGCCCGGCGGTGAACGTCGGCACGAGCGTCTCGCGGGTCGGCTCGTCGGCGCAGACGAAGGCGATGAAGAAGGTCGCCGGCCGCCTGCGACTCGACCTCGCCCAGTACCGCGAGCTGGAGGCGTTCGCCCAGTTCGGGTCGGAGCTCGACCAGGCGACGCAGTCGGCGCTCAACCGCGGCGCGAAGATGGTCGCGACCCTCAACCAGCCGCAGTACCAGCCGTGGCCCATGGAGGAGCAGGTCGCGGGGCTCTACGCGGGCGTCAACGGCTACCTCGACGACGTGCCGACCGTGGACATCCCGCGCTTCCACGAGGAGCTTCGCGAGGCGCTGCGCGACGAGAAGAGCGTCTATGCGGCGATCCGCGAGAGCGGCGACCTGACCGACGAGACCGCGGAGAAGCTGAACGGCGAGCTGGAGAAGCTGAAGGGCCGCTTCCAGACGTCGGTCTCCGAGGACAGCTAGTGGCCTCGCTGCAGGACCTGAAGCGGCGCGTCCGCTCGATCACGAACACCCGCAAGGTGACGCGAGCGATGGAGCTCGTCGCCTCGGCGCGTCTCCGGCGCGCACAGATGCGCATCGAGGCGATGCGGCCGTACGCCGATCGCATGCTCGAGCTGATGGCGGGCGTCTCGCACGCCGCGGGCGCCGTGCGCCTGCCGCTCCTGGAGCAACGCGAAGAGGTCAAACGCGTGGCGATCGTGGCGGTCACGGCCGACCGCGGGCTCGCAGGCGGCTTCAACGCACAGGTGATCAGGCGCGCGCTCGCCCTCCAGCGGGAGGCGCGGGCGGCGGGCCAGGAGGTCGTCTGGTTCTCGACGGGCCGCAAGGCCGCCTCGACGCTCCGCTTCCGCCGGCTCGACGTCGCCCAGTCGTGGACCGGCTTCAGCGAGCGCCCCGGGTACGGCGATGCCCAGGCGATCGCCCACGCCGTCTCCGACGCGTTCGTGCAGCACGAGGTCGACAGGGTGGTCGTCGTCTACAACGCGTTCGTCTCGGCCCTCACCCAAAAGGTGACCGTGCGGGATCTGCTGCCGATCTCGGCCGACCTTCTCCAGGGGCCGGAGGAGGGGCAAGAGGGCGCCCTCCCCGAGCTGACGCACCCGGACTTCATCTACGAGCCCGAGCCGCAGGAGATCCTCGCCCGGCTGCTGCCCGTGTACGTCGAGACCGAGCTCTACCGGGCGCTGCTCGAGTCGGCGGCGTCCGAGCAGGGCGCGCGCATGACCGCGATGCGGAACGCCTCGAAGGCGGCAGGCGAGCTGATCGACAGCCTGACGCTGGCCATGAACCGCGCCCGCCAGGCCGAGATCACGCAGGAGATCCTCGAGGTCGTCGCGGGCGCCGACGCGCTGTCCGGCTGATTCTTCTCGAGCTCCTAACTTTTCTGATCGAGTGCCGTCTGACACGAACATGCCAGCGGATCGGCTAGTGTTGCGCCGCTCGTGAGCGCCGGAATGGACAAGCTCGATCTCGCGACGCCCGAGGCCGTCCCGGACGGCGACTTCGAGGACGTCAAGGCGGTCGAGGCACGCGGCTACTGGGAGCTCGTCTGGACGCGCTTCAAGCGCGACAAGCTGGCCCTCGTCAGCGTGGGCTTCATCATCTTCCTGTTCCTTGCCGCGTACGGGGGTGCCCCGCTCGCGGCCCACATCCTCGGCCACGGCCCGAACGACATCTTCGCGAACGGCGTCGATCCGAACACGCTGACCCCGGTCGGCCCGATGACGCGCATCTCGACCGCGCCCTATCCGGGAGCCCCGGGGCACTGGCATTCCACGCTGCTCATTCTCGGCGGCGACAGCCAGCTCGGCCGCGACCTCTTCCTTCGCTTGCTCTACGGCGCGCAGACGTCGATCGAGGTCGCGTTCCTCGCCACCGCAGGCTCCATCGCCCTCGGCGTGATGATGGGTCTCCTCGCCGGCTACTTCCGGGGCTGGGTCGACACCGTCATCTCGCGGCTGATCGAGATGGTCATGGTCTTCCCGTTCCTGCTCTTCATCATCGCCCTGCGCGTCGTGGCAGGGGACACGCTCAACGCGATCACCTTCGGCTTTCTCGCGCCCGGCGTGTTCACGCTCGCGCTGATCTTCACCGTCTTCGGCTGGTTCTATCCGGCACGGATCATCCGCGGCGTCGTGCTCTCGCTGCGCGAGAAGGAGTTCGTCGAGGCTGCTCGGATGACCGGCGCGAGCGACCTCAGGATCATGAGATCGCATCTGCTGCCGCATCTCGTCGCCCCGATCATCGTCTACTCGACCCTGATCGTCGCCCAGAACATCATCGCGGAGGCCGGCCTGTCGTTCCTCGGCCTCGGGATCGAGGCCCCGACCGCGAGCTGGGGCACGCTCCTCTCGACGGCGCCGCAGTTCTACCTGACCCAGCCGTGGCTGATGGTCTGGCCCGGCCTCTGCATCCTCTTGACCACGCTCGCCTTCAACCTGCTCGGTGACGGCCTGCGCGATGCCTTCGACCCGCGGGCCCGGATCTAGAGCCGCCGCAGCCATGCTCGCCACCGCCGTCGCTGGGCTCGCGGTCGCCTGCGGCTCCCACCGAGGCCCTGCGGACACGGGCGGGCATCGGACGACGCCGACCCTGCCCAAGCATCTTCATCAACCCCCAACCGAGAACGACTAACCGAACTGCTCCCAACGTCGTCTTAGCGAACGCACAGGTGTGTCGGAGCCCCCAGCGAAGACGTCCCTGGCGTTCGGAATTCACACTGTTACCATTGGGCGCCGCTCGCTCGGACTGAGCGGAGTCCCCAGGAAGGAGTCATATGCGCAGGAAGCACGTGCTCTCCCTGTTCTTGCTGACGGCGGGAGCAGCGCTGCTGATCGCCGCGATGATGAGCGTCGGTATCGCCAGCTCGGCGACCCGGTCGCACACGTCGTCGCATGCGGTGCACAAGGGCGGCGTCCTACGCGTCAACCAGTCGACAACGGACTTCGACACCGTCGATCCGGGCCTCGCGTACGTGACCAACGACTGGTCGCTGCTCTACACGACGCAGATGCTGCTCGTGAACTTCCCCGAGAAGAACGGGCAGGCGGGCAGCGAGCTGTATCCGGAAGCTGCTACGAGCTTCCCGACCGTCTCGAAGGATGGGAAGACCTACACGTTCCATATCCGGCCGGGGCTGAAGTTCAGCGACGGCTCGGCCCTGACGGCGGCGTCGTACCAGCGCGCCTGGGAGCGGAACCTCAGCCCGAAGATGGGCTCGCCGTACGGCGTCAACGACCAGTTCCAGAAGGTCATCGTCGGCGGTGAGGACTTCCTCGCCGGCAAGACGCAGCACCTCGCAGGCATCACGGCCAAGGGCCTGACGATCACGTTCCACCTGACCAAGCCGAACCCGACCTTCGTGGCGTACCTGGCTATGCAGTGGTTCGGTGCGGTCAAGCCGAACATGCCGTACACGACGACCGGGCTGAACACGTACCCGTCCGCCGGCCCGTACTACATCGCGAGCCGCGATCCGGGCAGGACGACGGTGCTGAAGCGGAACCCGTACTACAAGGGCACCCGCCCGGCGAACCCGGACCAGATCGTGTTCACGAGCAACACCGATCCGGACCAGTCGCTGTTGCAGGTCAAGGCCAATCAGTCCGACCTCGACATGAACGGCTCGCCCGGCACGGCGGCGGCCGACCTCGGGGCGACCTACGGCGTCAACAAGGGCCGGTTCTGGGTCGAGCCGACCTCCTGCGTCGACTACCTGCTGCTGAACACGGCACAGGCGCCGACGAACAGCGTCGCCCTGCGGAAGGCGATCAACTGGGGCGTCGACCGGCCGGCCGTGCTCCGGATCCTCGGCAAGTACGCGGGCGCCCGCTCCGACCAGATCCTGGTCCCGGGCATCCCCGGCTACAGCCCGTACAAGATCTACTCCTGGGCCGGCGCGAACGTCGCGCAGGCGAAGAAGGTCGGGGGTAGCTCGATCGCATCGGCCGGCACCCTGAACGTGCTCCACACGACGTCGGCGACCCGGACCGCGCAGGCCCAGGTCGTCGAGTACAACCTGGAGCAGATGGGTCTGAAGGTGAAGGACGTCCCGACTGCGGGCACGACGTACTACAACACGCTCGAGACGAAGGGCACGACCTACAACGTCGCCCGCGCCGGTTGGTGCGCCGACTACTTCGACCCGTTCGACTACATCAACGTCCTTCTGGACGGTCGGTCGATTCAGGCGAACAACAACACCGACATGTCGTACCTGAGCGCTCCGGCGCTCAACAAGGCAATGGACGCTGCCGCCTCGTTGTCGGGCAAGACTCGCGCGAACGCGTATGCCAAGCTCGACCTCCAGGTCATGCGTGACTACGCACCGTGGGTCCCGTACGAGATCGACAACTTCCGCACCCTGGTCTCCTCGCACGTGCAGAACTGGATCTACAGCACGTACTTCGGCGAGCCCGACTTCAACGCACTGGCGGTCGGCTAGCGAACCGAAGCAGGCCACGAGCACGCTGCTGGAGGGGCATGCAGATGCCCCTCCAGCGTGCTCGACCTAGAATCCGTCAAACTCAGCCATGGGCAGCTTCCTCATCCGTCGCCTCTTCTGGGCCCTTTTCCTGTTCCTCGCGGCGACGATCATCACCTACCTGATCTTCTTCGTCATCCCGTCGAACCCGGCGAAGCTGGCGGCTGGGCGGAACGCCACGACCGCGGACGTCGAGCGCGTGGCCCGGTTCCTCCACCTGAACGTCCCGATCTACCAGCAGTACTGGATCTTTCTCTGGAACATCCTCAGGCACGGTTCGCTCGGGCATTCCTACGTGAGCCGTCAGCCCGTGCGCTACCTGATCGCACAGGACGCGCCGGTGACCGCGTCGCTCGTCTTCGGCGGCGCCTTCTTCTGGCTTTCGCTCTCAATCCCGGTCGGCATCCTCTCGGCGCTGCGCCCGCGCTCCCTCATGGACCGGGTGACGATGACCTTCGTCCTGATCGGCATCTCGGCGCACCCGGTGTGGATCGGCCTCATCCTCTCGTTCGTCGTCGGGTACAAGCTTCACCTGACCCCGATCGCCGGCTACTGCAACTTCTTCCCGGGCGACAGCGCCGCACAGTGCAGCGGCCCGGTTCAATGGGCGTACCACTTGATCCTGCCCTGGATCACCTTCATGGTCCTGTTCGCCGCGCTCTACGTCCGACTGATTCGCGCGAACGTGATCGAGACGATGTCCGAGGACTACGTTCGCACGGCACGGGCGAAGGGCGCCTCCGAGCGCCGCGTCATGGTGCAGCACGTGCTGCGCAACAGCATGCTTCCCGTCGTCACGATCCTCGGCATGGACATCGGGCTCGCGCTCGGCGGCGCGATCTTCACCGAGAGCATCTTCAATCTCCCGGGGCTCGGACGCGAGATCATCGCCGCCTACAACGCGGGCGACCTGCCGCTGATCACCGGCATCGTCGTCTTCGCCACGATCGCGGTGATCGTCTTCAACCTGATCGTCGACGTCACCTACGCGACGCTCGACCCGAGGATCAGACTCAACTGATGGCGCTGCTCGAGGTCAACGACCTCTATACGGTCTTTCGCACCGACGACGGCGTGGTCAAGGCGGTGTCCGGGGTGAGTCTCTCCGTCGGCCAGGGCGAGACGCTCGGCGTCGTCGGCGAGTCCGGCTCCGGGAAGAGCGTGACGTTCCTGAGTGTCATGGGCCTGCTCGACAAGCGGAACTCGACCGTGACCGGGTCGGTGAGGTTCGACAACCGCGAGATGCTCGGTTTGAAGACGTCGGAGCTGCGCGAGATCCGCGGTGCGCGGATCGGGATGATCTTCCAGGACCCGATGACGTCGCTGAACCCGGTGAAGCGGATCGGGTGGCAGCTCGAGGAAGCGGTGCTGCTCCACAACGACGTGACGCGGAAAGAGGCCCGTAAGCGCTCGATCGAGATGCTGAAGGAAGTGGAGATCCCGCGGGCGGATCGGCGCGTCGACGACTACCCGCACCAGTTCTCCGGCGGAATGCGCCAGCGGGTGATGATCGCGATGGCGCTGATCAACAACCCGGAGCTCGTGATCGCCGACGAGCCGACGACCGCGCTCGACGTCACGACCCAGGCGCAGATCCTCCGACTCATGAAGCGCCTCCAGGCCGAGTACCAGATGGCGATCGTGATGATCACCCACGATCTCGGTGTCGTGGCCGAGCTCGCCAACGACGTGATCGTCATGTACGGCGGTCGCGTGGTGGAGCAGTCGAAGGTCACGGACCTGTTCGCGAAGCCGGAGATGCCCTACACGTGGGGCCTGCTCGGCTCCCTGCCACGACTCAGCCTCGTCGCGGGCCGTCTCGAGCAGATCCCCGGTCAGCCGCCGTCGCTCCTGAACCCTCCGCGCGGGTGCGCGTTCAACCCCCGCTGCGAGTTCGTGATGGACGTGTGCCGGCGCGAGCTCCCCGAGCTCAGGCCGTCGACTCAGGAGGGTCACTATTTCCGCTGCCACCTCGACGATGACGCGCGCGAGCGTATTCGCATCGCGCGGAAGGAGTCGCTGAGGGCCGAGGAGGACGCTGCTTGACGGGGCTCGACAACGAGAGGAAGCGAACGTGAGCGAGGAGCTTCTTGCCGTCGAGAACCTCGAGAAGCACTTCCCGGTCACCCAGGGCCTGATCCTGCAGAAGCAGGTCGGCGCGGTGAAGGCCGTCGACGGCGTCAGCTTCACCGTCAATCGCGGGGAGACGCTCGGCGTCGTCGGCGAGTCGGGTTGCGGCAAGTCGACGATGGCACGCTGCATCGCTCGGCTCCTCGAGCCGACCGGCGGCAAGATCGTCTTCGAGGGCCAGGACATCACCCATCTCGACCGCAGCGCGATGCGGATCGTGCGGCGCGACATGATGATGGTCTTCCAGGACCCCTACGCGTCCCTGAACGCACGCAAGCGTGTCGGCGCGATCGTCGGCGAGCCGTTGGAAGTCCACGGCATGGGCACCGAGCAGGAGCGGAAGCGTCGTGTGCAGGGCCTCCTCGAGACCGTCGGCCTCAGCCCGGAGCACTACAACCGGTTCCCGCACGAGTTCTCCGGCGGCCAGCGCCAGCGCATCGGGATCGCTCGGGCACTCGCCATCAACCCGAAGCTGATCATCTGCGACGAGCCGGTCTCGGCGCTCGACGTCTCCGTGCAGGCGCAGATCCTGAATCTGCTCAAGGACCTGCAGCGCGACTTCGGCCTCACCTACATCTTCATCGCGCACGACCTGAACGTCGTCCGACATGTGTCGGAGCGGGTCCTCGTCATGTATCTCGGCAAGGCCGTCGAGATCGGCTCGAAGCAGAACCTCTACACCGAGCCGAAGCACCCGTATACGGGCGCACTGCTCTCGGCGGTCCCGATCGCCGACCCCGTGCTCGGACGAACGCGGCGCCAGATCGTGCTCACGGGTGATGTCCCGAACCCGATCAACCCGCCGAGCGCATGCCGCTTCCATCCGCGCTGCCCCAGGTTCCACGAGGGGACCTGCGACGTCATCGAGCCGCAGCTCGAGCCCGTCGCCGGCGACGCGGAGCACCTGTCGGCCTGCCACTTCCCGCTCGAGCGGTGGCCGATGGACGAGCAGGAGATCCGCAACGTCCCCGTGGCCGCGGCCGATTAGCGACTCGGCGGGCCGGCGCGACCTCCGCGCGGCCGCCCGGAGGTTCACGTTGCTCGTCGCGGGGCTCGCGGGCGGGACCCTCGTCCTCTCCCTGCTCCTCGGGCTCGCCGCCGGAGCCCGGCTCAGCCGGTCGGTCGCGACCGGCTTCTACGTCGCCGCGGCGACGCTGCTCGTCGGCTGCTTCGTCGTCGGCGCGCGGGGGCCGCTGCGTCCCGATTGGGGCGAGCAGGGCCGAGGCGGCTCGCTGATCCCGAAAGGGGTTCGTCGCGCCGACCCGGCCGAGCGGACAGGGGCCGTGCGGACGTCGCTCCTCCTGTTCGCGATCGGCGTTGCGTTCATCGTGATCGGCTCGCTGGTCGATCCCGATCGCCGGGCGTTCTAGCCGGGCGGCCGTCAGTACGCGGGCAGCTGGGACGTGCCGCGAACCGAATCGCTCCCGCCGGAGCGCGCGGTATGCGACTCGCGCCGGCGAACACCGAGGTTCGTGCCGTCCGCCGAGATCAGCGCGAGCCCGGCCGGGCGCGCGACGGAGGCGGGTCCTGCGGTCGTGCGCCGCACGGTCGAGCCGGGGTGGAGGGCGACCACGGCGGCGAGCCCTGCGGCAGTGGCCGCAAGCCCCGCAGCGGCCGCACTGCGGTGCCGCGCCGATCTACGGGCAGGCAGCTCGACCTGCGCCGCCGGGACGATCAGCGGCGCCTCACGCAGGACCTGCGTCGTGGCACCGACCTGGGCGCCGAAGGCGGCGCAGGACGCGCAGCGGTGGAGGTGGCGGTCGAGCCGGATCCGTTCGAACTCCGACAGCGCCCCGTCGAGTCGCAGCGACACCCAGCTCCTGGCTTGTTCGCAGACGGACGACCTCATCATGTTCTGTGACGTTGGGCGGGCGGTGGAGTTAGCTGCCCGGCCGCGTCTCCCTCGACTCAGGGGCTCGCGGGGACCGGAGGCCGCCAGTGCGGCTCCCAGTAGCGGACGAGCCACTTGCCGTCCTTCTTGCCGCCGGCGCGCTTCAGGCCGAGGAAGAAGGGCAGGTGTGGCCGGACGCCGCTGCCGGGCTTGGCGACGAGGTCGACCTCGAGCAGCATCTCGGTCGGGTACGAGAAGTCGACCTGGAAGGCAGAGGTGTCGACGTTGTTCGCCGGGTAGCCGATCACCGGGATGTTCCCGGTGTCCCACTGCTTCCTCGTCAGCCGACCCTTCAGGTCGACGTCGACGAGCGAGTAGGCCTGGTCGAGATCCTTGCGGAGAACGGCCGTTCTCATGAATTCGCGCGCCGTCACGAACGCCGCCTTGTCGGGAGGCACCGTCTTCTCCTTCTTGACGAGCTGCGCCGGCTTGTTCGAGATCGGAGCCTTGAAGGCGTTCGACGTCCCGCGAAGGACGACGACGGAGATGAACGCAATCAGGCCCACGACGAAGATACCGCCGCTGACGATCAGGATCCGGCGCTGAGCCCTGGGCGAGCCCCAGAAGCCGGAGGCGGCGGCGTTCCTGGCGTGACTACTCGTCGAGGTCATGTATCCCTGTTGGACACGGTAACAGGAAAAAAGTTAGTGTCGGCCGGCCGATTCCCGATCGCGTTGCCGCGGGACGGAGGGCGCGGGGAGAGGCGGCAGCTCGTCGCGTCTGGCGCGAACGTGTGCGCGCCAGCGGGCCCGCCGCCGAAGGGCGAGGACGCCGAACGCGAGCGGCAGGAGCACGACGAGCGAGAGGATCGCCGCCACGACGAGGAACCAGCGACCGCCGAGTCTCGGCGCCCCGGCAGGTGTGCCGGCAGCGGCCGGAGCGACGAAATCTGCCGGTCCGATCTCGTGCTTGCTCCCGCGCACCGGCTGCATGATCGCGATCGTGTAGAGACGGTTCACGAGCCAGGCTCCATGACGGTGAACCATCTGGCCGTCGAAGACCCAGTCGCCGAGCTTCGAGCCCTTCTTCGGATGCACGAGGAGGTTGAAGTCCACGTAGCCGCTGCCCGCGTCGATGACCGTCCAGTCGTGGAAGGACGTCCCGCGCACCGGGTAGGCCGGGACCGGGACGTTCCACGCCCGCCAGTCGGCGAAGGTCGTGCTCGCGGTCAGCTCCGGCCCGGCGAGCGACCAGGCGACCTTGGCGTCGGAGCGTCCGACCGCCGCCGGGATGAACCGGTCGAGCACCCGGTCGATCGCCCGCCGGCTCCCTGCGGCGACGTGCGTCGTCGTCGGCGCAGCCAGCTTGGCGAGCCCCTCCGTCGTCACCGCGACGGGCTTCGCAGGCCCCTTGCTCGGGATCAGGGTGAACACGAGCGCGACGATCCCGGCGACTGCGACCCCAGCGCCGATCCAGGTCAGCCTCCTGCGAGCACGAGGTGAAGAGACGACCGTCGCCAAACGCTTCGACGATAGCAAGCGCGCGATTCGCTACGTTTCAATTGTGACGAGCCTCGCCCGCGTGGTCGCGGGGATCTCGGTTGCCGTTCTGCTCGTGGCGGCCGCGCCGTCCCATGCCGGCTCCCGCTTCCGCGAGCGGCGCGTCGTCTTCGTGACGATCGCCGGCCTGGGCTCCGTCACGAGCACGCCGAAGGGCATCGCCTGCCCGAAGAGCTGCCGCTCCGCCGCCTTCTTCAAGAGCGAGCACGTCAGTCTCGTCGCTCGAGCCGCGGCCGGGTGGCGCTTCGTCCGGTGGGGTGGGTGGTGCACGGGGACGCGGCGGACGTGTTCCTTCGACCTGATCGATTCCCACGACTGCGCGGGTGGGATGTGCCCCGTCGGGGCCTTCGGGCTCCGGGTAACGTTCGCCCGTTCCGGCGAGTCGAATTGACGTGCTGCCGAGCCCCGTCACCTCATACGTCTGATCGCTCGACCGGGCCGAACGTGTGTCGGCCGCGTTGAAGCGGGCGGAGCGCTCCTGGGACGCTCCTCTCGACCCGCCTTCCGCTAGGCTGCCGCTGCTTCGCCGCGCGGCGCGAGCCGTTCGCGCCCGGCGGTGGGGCGACGTACCTTCACCCCACGCACCTTCACCCGTCGAGGAGCTCTAGAGACGTGTCGACGAACGGAACGAATACGGGAACGCTGCTCGAGATCAAGGGCGTCGTCGTCGACGCCGTCTTCCCCCACGAGCTTCCCGAGATCTACTCGGCGCTGCGCATCCGCCGGCCCGACGGCAGCGACCTGATCGCAGAGGTGCAACAGCACCTCGGCGACGACCGTGTTCGCGCCGTCGCGATGGACGCGACCGACGGCCTCGCCCGCGGCACGGACGTCGTCGACACGGGCGGCCCGATCTCCGTGCCCGTGGGCGACGTGACGCTCGGCCGCGTGTGGAACGTCCTCGGCGATCCGGTCGACGAGAAGGAGGCGCCGCCCGCCGACGCGGAGCGCTGGTCGATCCACCGCGACCCGCCGGCGTTCGCCGACCTGACGCCGAAGATCGAGATCTTCGAGACCGGCATCAAGGTGATCGACCTGATCGCGCCCTACGTGCGCGGCGGCAAGATCGGCCTCTTCGGCGGCGCGGGCGTCGGCAAGACGGTGCTGATCCAGGAGCTGATCCACAACATCGCCCGCGAGCATTCGGGCGTGTCGGTGTTCTCGGGCGTCGGGGAGCGAACGCGTGAGGGCAACGACCTGCTGCTCGAGATGACGGAATCGGGCGTGCTCGACAAGGTCGCGCTCTGCTACGGCCAGATGAACGAGCCGCCGGGCGCCCGCCTGCGCGTCGGCCTGTCCGGCCTGACGATGGCGGAATATTTCCGCGACCAAGGCCAGGACGTCCTGCTCTTCATCGACAACATCTTCCGGTTCGTGCAGGCCGGCTCCGAGGTCTCGGCGCTCCTCGGCCGCATGCCATCTGCCGTGGGCTACCAGCCGACGCTGGCCACGGAGATGGGGCAGCTGCAGGAGCGG
The DNA here is from genome assembly GCA_963840365.1 of uncultured Thermoleophilia bacterium. Classification (GTDB taxonomy): domain Bacteria; phylum Actinomycetota; class Thermoleophilia; order Gaiellales; family Gaiellaceae; genus PALSA-600. Next base: position 678,315 of record CAWIYQ010000003.1, read on the forward strand.
ATCACCTCGACGACCAAGGGCGCGGTCACCTCGGTGCAGGCGATCTACGTGCCGGCCGACGACCTCACCGACCCGGCGCCGGCGCAGACCTTCGCGCACCTCGACGCCACAACGACGCTGTCGCGGGCGATCGTCGAGCAGGGCATCTATCCGGCTGTCGACCCGCTCGACTCGGTATCGCGGGCGCTCCAGCCTGGCATCGTCTCGGCCGATCACTACCGCGTTGCGACCGGCGTGCAGGAGGTCCTCCAGCGCTACAAGGACCTGCAGGACATCATCGCGATCCTCGGTATCGAGGAGCTCTCGGATGAGGACCGGCTCACCGTCTCCCGCGCCCGCAAGATCCAGCGCTTCCTGTCGCAGCCGAACTTCGTCGCGGAGCAGTTCACCGGCACGCCCGGGCAGTACGTGAAGCTCGAGGACACGATCCGCGGGTTCGACGAGATCCTCGAGGGCCGGCACGACGACCTGCCGGAGCAGGCGTTCTACATGGTCGGCCCGATCGAAGGTGCCGTCGAGCGGGCCGCGCAGATGGCCGGCACGGCCTCGTAGGCGGCGCGGATGGCCGATCGCAGGACGTTCTCCGTCTCGGTGGTGACGCCGGAGGGGCCCGCGTTCGAGGGCGATGCCGAGATGATCATCGTGCCCGGCGCGGCCGGCGAGATCGGCGTGCTCGCCCGGCACGCGCCGCTGATCGCGACGCTCAAGGCCGGCTCGACGCGCGTGCATCCCGGCGACGGCTCCGACGTGCTCGAGTTCGCGACCGGCCCTGGGTTCTTCCAGGTGCTGAACGACCGTGCGATCGCGCTCGTCGACGACGCCGTCGAGGCGTCGAAGATCGACGACGAGCGGGCGAGGCAGCAGCTCGAGCAGGCCCAGGCCGAGCTGGAGGCGATCGGGCGCGGCGACTCGACCGCCGACCGGTGGCAGGTGGAGCAGCGTCTCCGCCACGCCGAGAACCAGCTCGCGGTCGCAGGGCGCTCCTAGCCGCTGATCCGGGTCGATCCTGGTTCGCCCTCGGCGATCCAGGATCGCGAGTCTCTCGGGAGGCGGCGCCTCTGACATGCACCTTCCGGCCGAGCAGGTCCAGCGGTACCTGTCGCCGAATCTGTCAGAGATGCTGTGACCGGCTATCCTGGCCCGCGCAGGCGCCCGTTGGGCGCCGCGAGCGTTTTTGTATGCGGACGACACTGAAGAGAGGCGTCGGGAGAGGCGCCGCTGCCAACGGCAACGGCCGCGCCGTCTACCCGCCGGGCACGATCTCGACGGTCACGCGCTACCGGCAGCCGCCGCCTCCCGAGCGCAGCGCCTTCTCGCTCGTGCGGCGCATCATCGTCGGCACGCTCATCGTCGTCAGCTCGATCGCGGTCGCGGTCGCGGGCGGCTCGTACCTCTACTTTCACCAGTCGGTGGCCGCCGTGCAGGCCCACACGCCGGCAGTCGTGCGCGCGTCGAAGAGCCTCGACATCCCGGTCGCCCACCATGCGGCGATCGCGCTCGTGATCGGCTACGACCACCGCGCAGGCGAGGGCAACTCGCCGTCGCGCTCGGACACGCTGATGCTGATCCGCGCCGACCCGCAGACGAAGACGATCTCGTTGCTCTCCTTCCCGCGCGACCTCGGCGTGCCGATCTATTGCGGCGCCTCGTCCTCCGACAGGTCGGGCCATGTGGTCGCGTCGTTCGACCGGATCAACTCGGCGTACGCCTACTGCGGCCCGCAGGGGACGCTGCTCACGATCAAGCACCTGACGGGTCTCCCGATCAGCTACCTGATCACCGTCAACTTCCACGGCTTCAAAGAGGTCGTCGACAAGATCGGCGGCGTCTGGATGGACGTCGACCGTCGCTACTACAACAGGAACACGGGCGCCGCCAGCGACAACTACGCGAACATCAACCTGCAGCCCGGGTACCAGCTGCTCAAGGGAGAGCAGGCGCTCGATTTCGTCCGTTTCCGCCACACCGACTCCGACCTCGTCCGCGTCGCACGACAGCAGGAGTTCATCAAGGCCTTGCGGGTGCAGGTGGCGAGGAGCTTCTCGCCGTTCGAACTGCCGTCACTGGTCAGCACGATCACGAAGAACATCGAGGTCGGCGAGGGCGGGGGGTCGCTGCAAGGCAAGCAGGTCCTCCAGTACGCGCTGTTCGCGTCCGGCCTGCCGCCGGGACACGTGTTCCAGGACAAGGTCGCGAACGTGCAGTGCCCGTCCGCGGGCGCGTGCACCGCGTCGACGACCGACGTCCAGGACGCGGTCAACCAGTTCGAGAGCCCGGATGTCGACACGCCGAAGGCGGCCAACGCGGCCGCGCTCGGGAACAAGCTGAAGACGACGACGCTGCCGCCGTCGAAGGTGTCCGTGACCGTGCTGAACGGGAACGGCGTCTCGGGCGCCGCCGCCAACACGTCGTACATGCTGAGCTCGCAGCGCGGCTATCAGACGCTGCCGCCGCCGAACCAGCTGCAGGCCGACTGGCCGAGTCACGTCTTCCACACGAAGATCTACTGGGACCCGGCCCAGAAGGGCTCCGAGGCTGCGGCGAACGCCCTGAAGACCCTTCTCGAGCCGGCCGACGTGGCGAGGCTGCCCCGGAGCACGGCGCTGCTGCGCCTCGATCCCGGGTCGATGGTGATGGTCATCCTCGGCGAGACGTTCTCGGGCACGTTGCCGCCGGCTCCGATCCGCAACGTGCCGAAGCACACGCCGGCGGTCGTCCGCGCCGACAGCTCGTACGGCAAGGAGCTGCTCGATCCGTACGCGAAGAAGGTGCCGTTCCCGCTCGAGACCCCGACGGTGCTCGAGCGCGGCTCCTACCCCGACACGCTCCCCGGCGACAAGCCGTCGCGCCTCTACTGGATCGACGGCAGCGGCAAGCACAAGGCGGTCCGCCTCGTCTTCAAGACCGGCGCGAACGCGTTCTGGGGGATCGAGGAGACCAACTTCCCCGACGCGCCCGTGCTCTCGGACACGAGCTTCCGCCACGATCTCGGCGGGCGCGAGTTCGACCTCTACTACACGGGCTCGAACCTCCACATGGTCGTGCTGCGCGCGCACGACGCGACCTACTGGGTGGTCAACTCGCTCAACGACGACCTGTCGAACGAGACGATGCTGGCCATCGCGAAGGGGCTCAAGCCCCTGAAGGCAGTGGAGTAGGGTTCGCGACATGGCCAGGGTGGGCATCTTCGGCGCCGGCTGGGTCGGCCTCGTCACGGGCGTCTGCTTCGCCGAGCTCGGCCACGACGTGGTCGTCCGGGACGTCGTCGCGGACAAGGTCGAGCGCCTGCGCCGGGGCGAGGTGCCGTTCCACGAGGAGCGGGTGCCGGAGCTGCTCGAGCGCAACGCCGAGCGCCTGATCTTCACGCTGGACGTCGACGAGATCGCCGACTGCGAGTTCCTGTTCGTGTGCGTCGACACGCCGCCGACCTACTCGGGCGACGCTGATCTGTCGCGTGTGTGGCGCGTCGTCGACGAGCTTCCCGAGCTGCCCGGTCGGCCGATCCTCGTGATGAAGTCGACCGTTCCGGTCGGAACGGGGGAGAAGATCCGCGCGGGTCTGGACGCGCGCGGGCTCGATCACGTCGGCTATGCCTCGAACCCGGAGTTCCTTGCCGAGGGCCGCGCGGTGCGCGACTTCATGAGCCCCGACCGCATCGTGATCGGCGCGTTCGTCGAGGACGACGGCGCCGCGGTCACGGCGCTCTACGACGGGCTCGAGGCGCCGATCGTGCGCACCGACGTCAACTCGGCGGAGATGATCAAGCTGGCCGCGAACGCCTTCCTGATGACGCGTATCTCGTTCATCAACGAGATCGCAAACGTGTGCGAGGCGACCGGCGCCGACGTCGTCGCGGTCGCGGAGGGCGTCGGGCTCGACTCGCGGCTCGGCCCGCACTTCCTGCGCGCGGGGATCGGCTACGGCGGGAGCTGCCTCGCCGGCGACGAGACGGTGGTCGCGCGCCTGGCAGGCCGCACGTCGCTCGTCGCGCTGAAGGATCTCTACGACGAGCTGAGCGATCGCCCGCCGCTACCGCTCGAGGTGCTGACCTGGCACGAGGAGAGCGGATCGGCGCGCTTCGCTCCCGTCGCAGCTGTGACGCGCCGCGAGTCGCCCGGCGAGCTCGTCGAGTTGCGGACGAAGCTCGGCCGGCGCCTGCGCTGCACGCCCGACCATCCGCTCGTCACCGACCGCGGGATCGTGCTCGCCGAGCAGCTGGACGTCGGCGACCGGCTTCCGCTCGCGCAGGGCTTCCAGGGCGTCGTCGAGGAGCCGATCGCCTTCGACCTCCTGGACGGCCTCGTGGCCGCGGGCGCCGACGGCGCCGTCGCTCTCGCGGCGGCGAACGGGCGCGAGCCGGTACGCCGCAGTGCCGCCGTGACGTCGTTGCCGACCGAGCTGCGCCCCGACGAGCGCTTCTGGCGCGTCGTCGGCCTGTATGCCGCGCTCGGCCGCTGCATCGACGGCGGACGCTCGCTCGAATGGTCGTTCCACCGGACGGACGAGCACGATCTCGTCGACGAGGTGCGCTCGTTCTGGGCCGACTTCGGGCTCGAGACGGAGGTGCGGACGAACGCGACCGCGACGAGCGTCGTCGTCTCGTCGCCGACCCTCGTCGCCTGGTGGCTCGGTGCGCTCGGCGTCGGTGCGACCCGCGACGACCGGCGCGTGCCCGACCTGATCTGGGACGCGCCGGCCGCGCACAAGCGCGCCTTCCTCGGTGGGCTGTGGCGCGGAGAGGGGGCGTGGTCGGTCGTGGACGGCGGGCCGGATCTGGCGCTCGAGCTCGGCCCGGCACGGCGCGGGCTCGCCGACGGCGCCCTGCGGCTCCTCGCCGACCTCGGGGTCGCCGGGCGGCTCGCGCCGGGCGGCGGCGACCGGACGATCGTCGCGTGGGCCTCGAAGCTCGAGCTGTTGCTCGAGGAGGCGCCGCCCAGCCGCGGCTCCGAGGACGGGACGGCGTGGGTGCGCGTGACCGGCATCCGGCGCACGCCGCACGAGGGCTTCGTGTACTCGCTCGAGGTGCCCGAGACCGGCACGTTCGTGACCACGGGCGGGCTCGTCACGCACAACTGCTTCCCGAAGGACTCGCTCGCGCTCAAGCAGCTCGCGTCGAACTCCGGCTACCACTTCCAGCTCCTCTCGGCCGTGATCGAGGTCAACGAGCTGCAGAAGCGCCGCGTGATCGGGAAGCTGAAGCGGCATCTCGGCTCGCTTCACGGGAAGACCGTCGCGCTGCTCGGGCTCGCGTTCAAGCCCAACACCGACGACATGCGCGAGGCCCCTTCGATCGTCCTCGCCTCGCGTCTGCTCGCCGAGGGTGCCGAGGTGCGGGCGTGGGACCCGGTCGCCGACGGCGAGACGCTCCCGGGCGGTGTCGAGATCGTCCACTCCGTCGCCGAGGCCGTGCGCGGCGCGCACGCCGCGGTGATCGTGACGGAGTGGGACGAGTTGCGCGGGCTCGCCTCCGCGGAGACGCGCGACTCGATGGCGAACCCGCTGATCGTCGACGGCCGCAACCTGCTCGATCCCGCCGAGACCCGGCTGGCGGGCTTCGCGTACGAGGGGATCGGGCGGGCGTCGGCGGCCGGAGAGCCTGCCGCAGCTCCGGAACCGGCGCCGGCGCCAGATTAGTGGAGGCGATCGTCCTCGCCGGCGGCCGGGCCGAGCGGCTCGGCGACGCTGCGGGCGGGCGGCCGAAGGCGCTCGTGGAGGTGGCGGGAAAGCCGCTCGCCGCCTACCAGGTCGGGCGCCTCGCGCGGGCCGGCGTTCGCCGCGTCCTCTTCGCCGTTGCGGCCGGGACGGGGCACCTGTTCGAGGAGGAGCTCGAGGGGCTCGGCCCGGAGATCGTGGCCGTCGAGGAGCCGGAGCGGCTCGGGCGCGGCGGCGGCGATCCGACATGCGGCCGGCCGCCGGAGCGGGACCGGCGACCTCTATGCGCTGAACGGCGACGAGCTCGTCGACGTCGACTTCGAGGGCCTGCTCGCGCGGCACCGCTCGACGGGGGCGGCGGCGACGATCACCGTCGCGCGGCCGAAGTCGCAGTTCGGGCTTGTCGACGTCGGCGACGACGACGTCGTGCACGGCTTCGAGGAAGCGGGTCTCGTGCCCTACTGGGTGAATTGCGGCATCTACGTCCTCTCCGAGGAGGCGCTCGAGCGCTTCCCGGAGAAGGGCGACCACGAGTCGACGGGGTTCCCCGAGCTGGCCGTCGAGGGGCGCCTGCGCGCGTTCCGTCACGAGGGCCTGTGGCTGACGGTGAACACGCCGAAGGAGCTGCGCGTCGCCTCCGACCACGTCGCCGCGCACCCGGAGTGGCTCGCTGCGTGAGGGGATGAGATGATCCGGCTGCCGATGAGTATCGACTCCCCCAACGTCGCGAGCCTCGACCGCTGGGCGTTCGACGTTCGCAAGGTCGAGAAGCCGTGGGGCCACGAGCTGATCTGGGCGCTGACCGACCGCTACTGCGGCAAGCTCCTCTTCGTCCGCGCCGGCCACTCGCTGTCGCTGCAGTTCCACCGCGAGAAGGACGAGTCGTGGCTCGTACAGTCGGGCCGGGCCAAGCTCGAGCTGGGGGAGGCGGGCGCCGGCGTGCTGCTCGAGGAGGTGATCGGGGCCGGGGCGGCCTTCCACTACGTCCCCGGCACGGTGCACCGCGTCACCGCCCTCGAGGACACGACGATCCTCGAGGTCTCGACGCCGGAGCTCGACGACGTCGTGCGGCTCGAGGATGCCTACGGGCGCCAGGGCACGTCCGCTCCCTGAGAAACCTTCACACGACTGTGATAAGGTTGGGCCAAATGCAGGCACCGCTCACCGTCGGCGCCGCCGCCGCCCAGACCGGCTGGTCGGCCCGGATGCTTCGCTATCTCGAGAATCAGGGGCTCGTCGTCCCGCGGCGCACCGGGGCCGGCTACCGCGTCTACGGCCTCTCCGAGCTGAACCGGCTGCGAAGCCTGCGCGACCTCCGCGAGCAGTACGGCGTCGGCCTGGAGGACGTGGCGTTCGCGCGCCGGCTTCGCCGCGACGACGACCTGCGCCGCGCCGTCGACAACTGGCTCGCGCGCGGCCGAGGACGCCGGCTCGTGGGTCGAGTGGGAGCAGCGCAAGCACGAGCGGCTCCTCGCTGCCGACGCAGACGCTGCCTGACCCGAGGACTTCGCACCACCACGACCCGACCCGAGGAGCCGATTCATGGCCAAGACCATCCCGCACGACGTCCGAGACCTCTCGCTTGCCCCCGAGGGCGTGCGCCGCATCATGTGGGCCGACCGGCAGATGCCGGTGCTCGCCGCGATCCGCGAGCGCTTCGCCGCCGAGCAGCCGCTCGCCGGTTACCGCGTCTCGGCGTGCCTTCATGTCACCACCGAGACCGCGAACCTGATGCGCACGCTCAAGGCGGGCGGCGCCGACGTCGTCCTGTGCGCCTCCAACCCGCTCTCGACGCAGGACGACGTGGCCGCTGCGCTCGTCGACGAGTACGGCATCCCGGTGTTCGCGATCAAGGGCGAGGACAACGACACCTACTACGCGCACATCCAGGCGGCGGTCGACCACCGGCCACAGCTGACGATGGACGACGGCGCCGACGTGATCAGCGTCCTGCACTCGAGCCGCCGCGAGCAGCTGGGCGACATCATCGCGGGCATGGAGGAGACGACCACCGGTGTCATCCGCCTCAAGGCGATGGAGGCCGACGGGGCGCTCGAGTTCCCGGTGATCGCGGTCAACGAGGCGCGCACGAAGCACTTCTTCGACAACCGCTACGGCACCGGCCAGTCGACGATCGACGGGATCATCCGCGCCACGAACGTCCTCCTGGCCGGGAGCAAGTTCGTCGTCGCCGGCTACGGCTGGGTGGGCCGGGGAGTGGCGATGCGCGCCAAGGGCCTCGGTGCGCACGTGGTCGTCACCGAGATCGACCCGATGCGCGCGCTCGAGGCGCTGATGGACGGCTACGAGGTGCTGCCGATGGCCGATGCGGCTCGGATCGGCGACATCTTCTGCACCGCGACCGGCGACAAGCACGTCGTCGCACGCGAGCACATGGAGGTGATGAAGGACGGCGCGATCATCTGCAACACCGGCCACTTCAACGTCGAGATCGACATCCCGGCCCTGCGCGAGCTGGCGGTCGAGACGCGTGAGGCGCGCAACTTCGTCGAGGAGTTCAAGCTCGCCGACGGGCGCCGGCTCTTCCTGCTCGCCGACGGCCGGCTCGTCAACATCTCGGCGGCGGAGGGCCATCCGGCGCTCGTGATGGACATGAGCTTCGCGAACCAGGCGCTCGCCACCGAGTACGCGGTCGCGAACGCGGCGTCGCTCGAGAACAAGGTCTACCCGGTGCCCACCGAGATCGACGAGGAGATCGCCCGCCTCAAGCTCGAGACGATGGGCGTGAAGATCGACACGCTGACCGACGAGCAGGCGACGTACCTCGCGACCTGGAACGAGGGCACCTGATCGAGCCCGAACGTATCCTCCGCCTGGAGGCCGACGCGGTCGTCCTGCTCGACCAGCGTCTGCTTCCGGGCCGCGAGGTGGACGTGCGGTGCCACACCGCAGCCGAGGTCGCCGAGGCGATCCGCGCCATGATCGTGCGTGGCGCACCGGCGATCGGGATCGCCGCCGCGTACGGCATCGCCCTCGCCGCGGCCCGCGGCGATGATCTCGACGCGGCCGAGCGCCTGCTGCGCGCCTCGCGGCCGACCGCGGTCAACCTCGGCTGGGCGCTCGACCGCATGCGACCCGAGCCGACGGCCGAGCGGGCACGCGGCATCCACGCCGACGAGGTCGCGCGCTGCCGCCGCATGGGCGCGCACACGGCTTCCCTGCTCTCGCCCGGCACCCGGGCGCTCACGCACTGCAACGCGGGCGGCCTCGCGACAGGCGGGTACGGCAGCGCGGTCGGGGCGCTCGTCGCCGCCTGGGAGGAGGGGCTGCTCGAGCATGTCTACGTCGACGAGACGCGCCCGCTCCTGCAGGGGGCGCGCCTGACGGCGTGGGAGCTCGAGTCGGCGGGGATCCCGCACAGGGTGATCGTCGACTCGGCGGCGGCGTCGCTGATGGCGGCCGGCCTGGTCGACTGCGTGGTCACGGGTGCCGACCGCATCGCTGCGAACGGCGACACCGCGAACAAGATCGGCACGTACTCGCTCGCCGTCCTCGCGAGCCACCACGAGCTGCCGCTCTACGTCGTCGCGCCGAGCTCGACGGTCGACCTGTCGATGCCCGACGGCGCCGGCATCCCGATCGAGGAGCGCAGCCCGCTCGAGGTGTCGGAGCGCTTCCCGGCGTACAACCCCGCCTTCGACGTCACGCCCGCCGAGCTGATCGCCGCCATCGTCACCGAGCACGGCGCGCACCGCGCCCCGTACCTCTCCGCGCTCGCGGGAGTGGTGGCCGCGTGAAGGCGCTGATCCTGGCCGCCGGCTACGCGACGCGTCTGCGCCCGCTCACCGACACCTGGGCGAAGGAGCTGCTCCCGGTCGGCGGGCGCCCGATCATCGACTGGATCCTCGACGCGATCGCCGATGTCGACGAGATCGACGAGGTTCACGTCGTCACCAACGCGCGCAAGGCGCCGGCGTTCGAGGCGTGGGCGGTCGATCGTGGCGTGACCATCCACGACGACGGCACGACGTCGAACGACGACCGGCTCGGCGCGATCGGCGACCTGCAGTTCGTGCTCGACCGAACCGGCATCGACGACGACCTCCTCGTGATCGCAGGCGACAACCTGTTCGAGTTCAGCCTGGAGGGCTTTGTCGACTTCTGGCGGGGGAAGGGGCGCGCGAGCGCCGTTGCGGTTCGCGACGTCGGCTCGCTCGAGGTCGCCTCCCGAATGGGGGTCGTCGCCCTGGCCGACGACGGGCGGGTGCTCGACTTCGTCGAGAAGCCGGCCGACCCGCCTTCGACGCTCTGCGCGACCGCCGCCTACATCTACCACCGGTCGCATCTGCCGCTCGTCGGCGTGTACCTCTCCGGCGAGCACTCCTCGGACCAGCCCGGCCGGCTGATCGGGTGGCTCCGGCGCCACGAGCCGGTCTACGGCTTCGTGTTCGAGGAGAGCTGGCACGACATCGGCTCGCCCGAGCAGCTGCTCGAGGCGGACAACCGGCTGCGGGCCGCCGCCGGCCTGCCCGAGCGCGAGCGCTACTCGCCCGAATAGGCGAACGTGAGCTCGGGCGTCCGGGCGAGGGTCTGCAGGACGACGCAGTAGCGCTCGGTCAGCCTGAGCAGCGTTGCGAGCTCCTCCGGTGACGCGTCGCTCTCGACCTCGAAGTCGACGCGGATCGACGTGAAGCCGACGGGCACCTCGCGGTCGACCGCCAGCGTGCCGCGGAAGTCGAGATCGCCCTCGACGAGCACGCGCCCTGCGACGGGGAGGCCGAGCGAGGTGGCGACGGCGCGCATCGTCACGCCGGCGCAGGCGGCGAGCGCCTCGAGCAGCATGTCGCCCGAGCAGAGCGCCAGTCCGTCGCCGCCGCTCGCAGGATGGAGGCCCGCGTCGGCGAGCGCACGGCCCGTCTGGACGGAGCACGTGACGCCGGGCCCCAGCTCACCCGCGGCCCGCAGGGTGACGAGCGCCTCCTCGGGATGCTCGCGGTAGCGCTCCTTCAGCGGCTCCTGGAGGGCGCGCAGCTCTTCCCGCTCCATGGTGTGGATCGTACGTCGAGGCTCAGGTGAGGGCGACGACGCCCTCCCAGCCGAGCCAGCGGAAGACCGGCTCGACCTCGTTGAACCCGGCCCGGAGGAGCATCGTGCGGTTGTCGGCGCTCGTCTGGGGGACGAGCACCCCGCGCAGGCTGTGTGCCTTCGCCGTGATCTCGTCCTCGTCGAATCCCTGGGCGACCTTCCAGTCGCGCAGGAGCTCGTCCTGGACCGCCTGCTCCCGGCCGCTCGCGCCGCGGATCTTCTCGAACACGATCAGCGCGCCGCCCGGCTCGAGTGCCGCGCGGAGCCGGTCGACCACCTGCTGTCGCATCGGCAGCGGCACGAACTGGAGGGTGTAGAAGGCGACGATCGCCGCTGCGGGCTCGAAGCTCACCGTCTCGATCTCGCCGTGGACGATGTCGGCCCGCACGCCGACGCGGGCACGTGCGCGGGCGACCATCTCCGACTCGCGGTCGATGCCGATCACGCGGCCGTCGCGCGCGGCCAGGCGCTCTGCGAGGAGCAGCGTCAGCGTCCCGGTCGAGCAGCCGACGTCGTAACAGGTGCCCCCGCGGCGCACGAGGTGGTCCGCGAGATCGACGACGAGGGCGTGGCAGGCTGCGTAGAACGGGATCGAGCGGACGGCGTGCTGGTCGAAGACCGCGGCGGTCGCGCTCCCGAAGGTCCAGCCGCCGCCGGTCGCGGCGAGCCCGTCGCCGACTGCACGCAGTGTGCTCCCGGATGCTTCCGCGTCCGCTGTCATGCTTTCAGCGTGACCGGCGATCTCGATGCCGTCAACCGGGCGGCCTGGGGGAGCGAGGCGGTGGTCGAGCTCTTCGTCGGACGCGCCGGGCCGATCGATCGCGGCGAGGAGGTGCTGCTCGAGCGGATCGCCGTCGAGGTACGGGGTCAGCCCGTGCTCGACCTCGGCTTCGGCGGCGGGCGCACGGTGCAGCTGCTGCAGGAGCTCACCGACGACTACGTGGGGCTCGACTACGTCCCGGAACTCGTCGAGGCGGCCAGCCGCCGCTTCCCGCAGGCGCGCCTCGAGGAAGGCGACGCCCGTGATCTCTCGCGGTTTCGCCAAGGGTCGTTCGCGCTCGTCCTCTTCAGCTTCAACGGCATCGACGGGCTCGCCCACGACGACCGGGCGCTCGTCATCGACGAGGCGCTCCGCGTGCTGCGACCGGGCGGCGTCTTCGCGTACTCCACCCACAATCTGGACCACAGCGCCGCCGGCGACGGCTTCCTGACGGCCGTACGCCGCCGGCTGCTCCATCGGCCCTGGTCGGTCGTGCGCCATCTGCCGCACCTGCCGCGGGCGCTCGCGTCGTACGCCCGGCTCCGTCGCCATACGCAGGCCGGCGACGGCTGGACGATGGGGCCAGATCCCGCGTACGGCTTCTCGGTCGTCTGGCACTACACGACGCTCGGCGCGGCGCTCGCCGAGGCGCGGCGGGCCGGCTTCGGGCAGATCGAGGTGTACACGTCCGACGGCAGGCGCCTCCCCGAGGCCGCGTCGGACGCGTCGACCCCGTGGTTCCACCTGCTCGCCCGCGCGCCGGCCGCGGCTGTGGACTGAACGTCACGAAGTCGGCACAGACACGGCGGCCCGGTCGGCGTACCGTGACCTGCGTGGTCGATCGATCTCCTCTTCCCGCCTCGCTGCGTCGCCTGCGGCGGTCCCGGCGACGTCCTCTGCGCCGCCTGCTCGGCGTCGCTGCGGCCGGTCTCGCCGCCGTGGTGCGGCTTGTGCGGGGCGCCGACCGCCTGGCCCGTCTCGCGCTGCCGGGAATGCAGCGGGAGGCACCTCGGCTTCGACCGGGCCCGGGCGGCGGTGCTCTACCTGGGGCCGGCGCGGCCGCTGCTGCGGGCCTGGAAGGAGCGCGGGCTTCGCCGTGCCTCGACGCTTGTCGCGGACGTCGTCGCCTCCCGTCTGCCGGCTCCCGACGCCGACGTCGTCACGCACGTGCCGCCGAACGCGGTGCGGCAGCTCGGCCGCGGGCGTCACCCGGCGGTCGAGCTCGCGTCGGCGCTCGCGGCTCGGTGGGGTCTCGAGTCGAGGGTGCTGCTCGAGCGCGACGGTCGACGACGGCGCCAGACCGGCCTCGGCCGGACGGCGCGCGCACGCAACATCACCGGGGCGTTCAGGGTGGTCGGCCCCGTCCCCGAGCGCGTCGTGCTCGTCGACGACGTGTACACCACCGGCGCGACGGCGTCGGCCGCCGCTCGCACACTCAAGCGGGCCGGCGCCGGCTCGGTCGACGTCGTCACCTTCGCGCGCGCGGTCCGCGGCGGCGTGTGATCGAAGCGCTCGGTCCGGCTCGGCAGCAAGCCTCTAAGGTAGGCGCCATGACCCGTTACGGGTTCGTCGGCCTCGGCAACCTCGGCGGGCACCTGGCTGCGAGCCTCCGCCGCACGGGCTTCGCGCTCACCGTCCACGACGCACGCCCCGAGGCGGCCGACGAGCTGCTCGCAGCGGGCGCATCGTGGGCGGCGACGCCGCGCGAAGCGGCGGCCGCGAGCGACGCGGTCTTCACCTGCCTGCCGAGCCCCGGCGTCGTCGCGGCGGTCGTCGAGGGCGAGGACGGCGTGCTCGCCGGGCTCGCCCCGGGGACGACCTGGATCGACTCGAGCACGAACGACCGCCACGAGCTGACCCGCCTCGCCTCGCTCGCGGCAGAGCGTGGCGTGCGCGTGCTGGAGGCCCCGGTCACCGGCGGCGTCCACCTGGCCGCGAGCGGCGAGCTGACGGTGCTCGTCGGCGGCGACCCGGACGTGGTCGAAGCGCACGCACCCGCCCTCGCCGCGATCGGGACGAACGTGTTTCACGTCGGGCCGCTCGGCAGCGCGTCGACGATCAAGTTGATCACGAACCTGCTCGCCTTCGTCCACCTCGTGGCCGCCGGCGAGGCGCTCATGCTCGCGCGGCAAGCGGGGCTCGACCTCGGCCAGTCCTTCCACGTGATCAAGGCCAGCTCGGGCACGAGCTTCGTCCACGAGACGGAGAGCCAGGTCATCCTCAACGGCAGCTACGACATCGGCTTCACGCTCGACCTCGCCTGCAAGGATCTCGGGCTCGCCCTCGACCTCGCCCGCGAGCACGGCGTGCCGCTCGCGCTCGGGGACCTCGTCGCCGAGCGCTTCGCCGAAGCACGCGCCCGGTACGGCGGATCGGCGTGGTCGCCCATGGTCGTGAAGCTGCTCGAGGACGCGCTCGGCGTCGAGCTGCGCGCGCCCGGCTTCCCCGCGCAGCTCTGAGCGGCTTCCGGCCGCAAGCGCCGGCCGCAGTTGACGCGCCGCATCGCGACCGACAGGCTCGGCACGTGGAGCGGGTGGACGTGGCGGTCATCGGTGGCGGCATCACCGGCCTCGCCGCCGCATGGCATCTCCGCGACCTCGACGTCCGCGTGCTCGAGGCGTCGGGACGGCCTGGGGGTCGGATCCACTCGGAGCCGCGCGGCGACGTCTGGCTGAACTTCGGTGCACACGTCTTCGCCGGCGCCGGCTCCGCCACTGATCGGCTGCTCGGCGCGGTCGGAGTCGACACCGCTGTCGTCTCCGGCCGACTCGCGGCGGTCGCGCTCGGCGACCGGATCGCGGCGAGCGGCCGGGTCGAGACCTACCCGTTCCGGCTGCCGCTCTCGCACGGCTCGCGCTTCGCCCTCGTTCGGGCAGGCGCGCGGCTGCGCGTCGCGGTCGCCCGGTACGGGCGCGTGGCCGCCGAGCGCACAGGAGAGCCCTGGTGGGAGCGGCAGCGGCGCGTGCTCGCCTTCCTCGACGACCGCTCCTTCGCCGAGTTCATCGGCCCGCTGCCGGCGGACGTCGATGCGATCTTCCGCGCCACGCTCAACCGCTCGTCGGGAGAGCCCGAGGAGCTCGCCGCCGGCTATGGCATCGGGTACTTCCACCTCGTGTGGAACCGCGCCGACGGCCTGTCGCGGACGATCCTCGGCGGGCCCGGCCGGCTCGTCGAGCGGCTCGCCGGCAGCCTCGGCGAGCGCGTGCGGACGGGGATCGAGGTGGTCGAGGTCGCGGAGACGGTCGACGGCGTCGTCGTGCGTGATGCGGCCGGCACCGAGCTCGCGGCACGCGCTGCCATCGTCGCGACGCCCGCCTATGCGGCGCGCCTCATCGTGCGCGGGCTGCCCACGGAGACCGGCGCGGCGCTCGGCGCGGTCAGGTATGGCCCGTACGTGGTCGGCGCCTTCCTGACGGGCGAGACCGAGCCGATGCCGTGGGACGGGATCTACGCACTCGCGACGCCCGGTCGCTCGTTCGGCATGCTCTTCAACACGGTCAACGTCCTTCGCCACGGTCCTCGCCGGCCGGGCGGCGCGCTGATGGTGTACGCCGCGGCGAACGCGGCGCGTGCGCTCGCCGATCTCGACGACGCCGAGATCGAGGCGCGCTTCGCCGCCGACCTCGAGGCGCTCTACCCGCAGACGACGGGGCTCGTGCGGGAAGTCGTGATCCAGCGGTGGGAGCACGGCCTGCCGTACGCGTCCGTCGGGCGCGGCGCGTTGCAGGAGGCGTTGACCCGCCCGCTCGGCCGGATCTACCTGGCTGGTGACTACCTCGGCACCCGGTACACCGAGACGGCTTGCGCAACGGCCGAGGCGGCGGCCCGGTCGGTGTCGACCAGGCTCGCCGCCTCGGGCTAGAGCACGGAGCCCGCCGCTAGGCCGCGGGTACGCCGGAGGCGGTCGGCGCGGCCGTGACGTCCTCGCCGGGCACGGTTGGAGTCTTCTCGCGCCAGTGCGGGCGCTCCTTGTCCTGCACGATCCGCCGGAACAGGAACAGGAGGAGCGACACGGCGAGGACCGAGAAGCCGATGATCTTGCTCCTCGTGCCGCCGTAGACGGCCCCACCGCCGGCGGTCTGGAACCAGCCGACGCCGACGATCGTGAACAGGGCGAAGCACCCGGTGAGGAAGGCCGCGATCGGGATCCAGTAGTCGGGCAGCCTGATCGGCCGCGGCCAGTTCGGGCGGTCACGGCGAAGCAGGATGAAGGCCGCGATCGCGAACAGGTTGGCGAGCACGTAGCCGATGTTGCTGGCGACGAGGATCCCGAAGAGGTTCCCGACGAACAACACGAACAGGATGTTGATGATCGTGTCGAGCGACATC
This sequence comes from uncultured Thermoleophilia bacterium, assembly GCA_963840365.1. GTDB lineage: Bacteria > Actinomycetota > Thermoleophilia > Gaiellales > Gaiellaceae > PALSA-600. The sequence goes on from CAWIYQ010000003.1 coordinate 694,102, forward strand.
GCGTTGCCGGGGACGTTGTTGCGGTTGAGCCGGCCGAGCTCCTTGATCGTCAACCCGTCACGCGAGATCCCGTAGAGCGCGCGGCTGCCGTCCGCGGTCGCCGTGTTCATCGAGAGGATGAAGCTGGTGCACATGACGACGACGAAGAAGTTCGTCGCGCCCTTGCCGACCAGCGTGTTCAGTGCGCCGACGTAGTCGTACGCACCGACCGTCTTCGGCCCGACCGCGCCCGTGAGGGCGAACGGCAGGACCGTGTTGATGATGACGATGAACGCGGCCGAGGAGAGAAGCGCCTTCCGGGTGTCGCTGACCGTGTCCTTGTACTCGGGCGCGAAGGTGGCCGCGGCCTCGGGCGCGGTCGACCAGATCATGATCCAGATCCAGACGATCGCGAGCTGCACCCCGCCCCACGCGAGCCCCTTGTGGCTGAGGTTGAAGGTCAGGTTCGAGGTGTGGAACTTCCCGTCCACGAACGGCAGGATCGTGAAGCAGAAGAGAGGGAACATCAGGAGGACGCCGGTGATGTAGTTGAACGAGACGGCGATCCGGGTGCCGAAGTAGTTGAACGCCCAGACCGCCAGGATGAGCCCGATCGCGATCAGGTGCTGCAGCCCGATGTGGACGCTGCCTGTACTGAAGTAGCCGTTGTCGATCTTCGCGCCGCCGAACGCGTTCGTCCCGTAGGGCTCGTGTGGGAACCACGCGCTCTGCGCGATCGAGCCGACGAACAGGCCGAGGAACGAGAGCACGACCGACCAGCCGATCCAGTAGCCGAACGTGGCGATCGGCCCGATCAGCGTCGTGTACTTGCGCCACGCCTCGTTCGCGTAGACCGAGACGCCGCCCGACTTCTCGGGGAACATCGCCGCGAGCTCGGAGTAGATGATCTGGACGGGGAAGACGATGAGGGCGGTGACACCCCAGATGAGCGTCGCTCCCCAGCCGCCGAGGTCGACGACGGAGAAGCCGAGCGACCCGAGCAGGAAGCCGGGGTTGGCGAGGCAGATGACGAATCCGTCGTACCAGCGAAGCGTCTTCAGGAGTTGCCGTTCCTCGACGACTGCCTCAGCCACGTGCCCTCCTTTTTCTCGGCAATTCGGACTCCACGACGGCAATACGGGCCGCGGATCGCGAACGTAACAGGTGCCGCTATGACTTTCAACGGAGCGTAGAATCGGGATCGAGTGCGTCCGCCGATCACGATCCGGTGCGACTGTGGGGAGACGAGACAGGTCGCCTACGGCGAACGCTGGACCTGTGACGGCTGCGGCCGCTCCTGGGACACCAGGCAGATCCCGGCCGAGGAGTACGAGGGCCTCCTGCGGCGTGTGAGGCGCCACAAGCTCGAAGCGGTCGGCGCCGCCGCGGTCTCGGCCGCGATCATGGTCCCCCTCATCGTGCTCGTCAGCGAGCGCTTCATCCTGCTCGTGCCGATGGTGATGGTGCTCTGGCTCTTCGTCTTCCTGCCCTACTGGCGGCGCAGGTACCGGCAGACCGCGCACGAAGCGCCGCGCTGGCAGCTCCACCCCGATTAGGTGCGCACCGTCCGGCGCCGGAGCTCGAGCGACGACGTCCCGGCCGTCGACTCGCCCGAGCGCCCGGTGCTCCTCGCGACGCTCGACGTCCCGTTCGCAGACGACGCGATCGCGTTTGCCGTCGATGCGGCCGTCGAGACGGGGAGGCCGCTCGTGATCGTGAACGCCGCGGAGGTGCTGCTGACGCCGGCGACGCTCCTCGGCTACGGCTACATCGAGAAGGACGACCTCCAGCTCGAGCTCGGCCGGCCGGTCGAGCTCGCCACGTCGATGGCCGTCCGCGTCGAGCGCCTTCGCGTGTGCAGCCCGCATCCGGTCGACGCCCTGCTCGCGGTGGTCGCCGAGCGCAAGCCGGCTGTGCTCGTCTTCGGGCCAGACCGATCGCGCCTCCGACGCGGGACCTACCGGCGGGCGGCACGGCGGATCTCGAAGCGGGTCTCGTGCCTGCTCTGGACGGCCGAGGGCGAGTCGTAACGCCTACTCGCGGCGGAGGCCGAGTGACCGCGAGACGGTGTCGGCGTGCTGCAGCAGGAGCGGCACCGCCTCGAGCATCCGCCCGCGCCCGAAGCGCGAGGACGGCCCCTGGACGCCGATGATCGCGACGAGGTTGCCGCGGCCGTCGAGGATCGGCGCGGCGAGCGCGTTCAGGTGCGGCTCGCGTTCTCCCACCGCCGTCGCGTAACCCTGCCGGCGGACGTGCTCGAGCTCGGCTTCGAGGAGATCCCGGTCGACGATCGTCCGCTCCGTGTGCGCGGTGAGCCGCCCACTCGGCAGCCGGCCGGCGCCGAAGGCGAGCATCACTTTCCCGGTCGCGGTCGCGTGGCCGATGCTCGGCCGGCCGATGCGTGCGACGCTCTGCACCGACGACGAGCTCTGCACGAAGTCGACCGTGACGGCGTCGCGCTCGCCGGGCGCCGAGAGCGTCGCCGTCTCGCCGGTCTCGGCGACGAGGGCCTGGAGGTGCGGCCGCGCGAGCTCGCGCAGGTCGAGGCGGCCGAGGACCGTGTAGCCGAGCTGCACGAGACGCAGTCCGAGCCGGTAGCGGCCCGACGACTCGACGTGCTCGACGAGCCCCGCGGCGGCGAGCGTCGCCAGCAGGCGGGACACGGTGCTCGCGTTGATGCCGGTGCGGCGGGCGAGCTCGTTCGTGCCGAGCTCGGCGTCGGCGTCGGCGAGCGCGTCGAGCACCGCAAGGGCCCGCTCGACGGCGGCGACGCGGCGAACCGCTGGTTGTCCTGTCCTGGGCACGGTGCTATCGTCGAGAGTCGATTTTGAAACGCGATTGCCTTGGAGGCAATACTTATGGCAGAGGATCTTCGCAGCTCGTCACCCTACGTCGTCGTCGGCGCCGGCATCCACGGGCTCTCGACCGCTTACCACCTCGCGAAGGAGCTGCGCACGCGCGGTCTCGGCTCCGGCGCGGACGTGCTCGTGCTCGACAAGTCGGCGCCGGGTGCGGGCGCATCCGGCATCGCCTGCGGCGTCGTGCGCAACAACTACTTCCAGCCCGCCATGAGCGAGCTGATGCAGGCGTGCGTCGAGGTGTGGGAGTCCGACCCCGCCGCCTACCACTACAACTCGGTCGGCTATATCGCCCTTGGCGCGTCGGTCCAGGAGCCCGATCTCGTCGCGACGTACGAGCGGCAGCAGCGGATCGGCTACCGCTCGGAGCTGATCCTGGGCGCCGACGCCGTCGACGAGCACATGCGCTCGCTCTTCCCCGACTGGCGCGCACAGGGCGTGACGGTCTGCCTGCACGAGCACCAAGGCGGCTTCGCCTTCAACATGGCGTCCGTCGAGGGGCTCGTCGGCAAGTGCGAGTCCGAGGGCGTGACGATTCTCTCCGGGGTCGAGGTGCAGGAGCTCGAGCTCCGCTCCGACGACTCGGTCACGGCTGTGCAGACCAACCGGGGTCGGATCGAGGTCGGCGAGCAGCTCGTGCTTGCGCCCGGCCCGTGGGCGAAGCGCTTCTGGGCCATGCTCGGGCTTCCGATGGAGATCGACATCCACACGCCGTCCGGCGAGGTCGTGCCGAACCAGCCGATGTGGACGTACTGGAACCTGCAGGAAGGAGAGATCGCGGTCGATCCCGGGATGTTCGCGACCGCCGACGGCGGGGCGCCGCCCGTCATCCACCTCGACACCGACGCGCCGCTCTACACGGACGACGGCGACCTCGTCACCGACGAGCTGTGGGGGATCTACTACAAGCGCGATCGGGAAGGCGTCCAGGGAGGCGCCTCGCCGCTCGTCGTCGGAGCCGACGTCGAGCTCGACCCGTACCCGCAGACGACGAACGTCGATCCGAGCTTTGCGGACATGTGGTGCGCCGCGCTCTCGCACGCGATGGCGCGGTTCGAGGGCTGCCGGTCGCTGTACCGCAACGCGCGCTCGGGCGGTGTCGGCGCGTTCACCGCCGACAACTTCCCGGTCTTCGACTACATGAAGCCGAACGTCTACGCGGTCCTGGACTCGAACCACGGCTACAAGATGCTCGGGGTGGGGAGGGAGGTTGCGAAGGTGCTCGTCGGCGAGCACTCGAGCCTCCTCTACCCGTTCAGGTTCGAGCGCTTCGCGACGGGCGACCTGCACCCGGTCTCGAACTCGCCGTATCCGTGGAGCTGAGGAGGCCGATCGCGACGGTGAGCGCGCCGAGCCCGCAGGCGGCAACGCCCTTCCAGCCCCATGCCTGCCAGGCGAGGCCGGGGAGGTACGCGCCGAGCGCGCCGCTCGTGTAGTAGACGCAGAAGTAGAGCGCGGCCGCCGCGCCGCGGTCGGCATCGGCGGCCGCCAGCACTCCGAGCTGGAGCGCGGTCGCGCCGCTGAACATCGCGAGCGTCATCAACCCGAGCCCGACGACGAGGGTCGGCAGGAGCGCGGGCAGCGAGACGACGAGCCCCGTCGTGGCGCACGCGATCGCCGTGAGGGCGGCGGCGCGCCAGCCGACCCGGTCGGCGAAGCGGCCCGCGAAGGGGCCGATCGCGCCGAGCAGCCACAGCAGGAAGACGAGCGAGCTCTCGACGTCGCCGAAGCCGAACGGCGCACGCTCGAGTCGGAAGGTGACGAAGGTGAACGTGCCGACGAACGTGAAGAAGAGGCAGCCGCCCGCGAGGGAGGTTCGTACGAGGGCGCCGTTCCGAAGCTGTGCCGGGATGGCGCCCGCGATCGTGCCGCCCCGCGCCGGCGTCCCGACCTCGGGCAGCGCGCGCAGCATGAGCAGCGCGCCGGCCGCCGGCAGCACGGCGAGGCCGCCCACGCCCCAGCGCCAGCCGGCGACGTGCGCGACGAGCGCGACCCCGATCCGGCCGACCAGCCCGCCCGCGACGAGCGACGACACGTAGACGCCCATCGCACCGCCCCCGAGCCAGCCCCCGAAGGCTTCCATCACGTAGGGAAGCCCGACCGTGAGGAGGCCGGGCATGCAGAGCCCCTGGAGGGTTCGGGCAACGAGGAGCGTCTCGAAGGTCGGCGCGAGACCGGCGGCGATCGTCGGCACGACGAGGAGCGCCGACGCCGCGATCATCGTCCGTCGCCTGCCGAGCCGGTCGGAAAGCGGTCCCCAGAGCCACACGCTCACGGCGACCGCGAGAACGACCGCCGAGACGGTCAGCCCGGCGCGGGCAGGCCCGACCGCGAAGTCACGGCCGAGCTCCGGCAGGATCGCCTGCGTCGAGTACATCGACGCGAACATCCCCGAGGCTCCGAGCAGGAACGCCGCGATTCCCGCACGGTTCGGCGCGGCTCCGGGCGGCCCGGCCATCGATCAGCGCCGCTGCACTAGCGCGGGGGTGTGGCGAATGAGACGATCAGCCGCACCAGGCCCCCTCGAGGAGGAACCATGAAGACGATCGTCGTCGGGTATGACGAAACGGAGCCGGCCAAGCGCGCGCTCGCCCGCGCCGCAGACCTCGCGGAGGCGTTCGGGTCGAAGCTCGTCGTGACAAGCGTCGCACCGGTGGTCCGCCCGCCGGGGCGCGGCGCCGCGGGCGTCGACCCGACCGACCCGCCGGAGCTGCATCGCGAGGAGCTCGATCATGCGCGCGACTATCTCGGCACCCGGAAGGTCGAGGCCACGTACGTGGACGCCGTCGGCGACCCGCCCGACGCGATCGTCGCGGCTGCAGAGGAGCATGGTGCCGATCTCATCGTCGTCGGCTCACGCGAGCTCGGACTGATCCAGCGGCTGATCGGCCAGAGCGTCAGCCAGTCGGTCGCTGCGCACGCGCACACCGACGTGCTGATCGTGCACTAGCCGAGCTTCCCGAGCCGCAGGCCGACCAGGAAGTCTCCCGTCCCACGGACGTGCGCTTCCATCACCGCGCGGGCGCGCGTCGCCTCGCGTGCCCTGATCGCGTCGAGGAGCGCGCGATGCTGCTCGTTCGACACGTGCAGCATCTCGGCCGACTCGGGGATCAGGCGGAGCAGCTTGGCGAGGTCGGCCTGAACCTGCGTCTCGGCCGCGACGAGGCGCGGCGAGCGCGCGGCCGAAGCGACGGCGAGGTGGAATCGGTGATCGAGCCGCCGGTACGGGGGAAACGAGTCGAGCGCGGCCATGCGCTCGACGAGCCCGTCCAGCGCGACGAGCTCGGCGTCCGACCGGCGTTCGGCCGCGAGCGCGACCGCCGCACCCGACACGGCGACCCGGAAGTCCATCAGGTCGGACAGCTCCTCCACCGTGAGGCGCGCAAGGTTGCGGCGTGCCTCACGGGCAGGCTGCTGCGGCAGCGAGCGACGGACGAACGTCCCTCCGCCGCGTCCGCGGCGCGTCTCGAGGTAGCCGGCCTCGCGGAGGATTCGCAGCGCCTCGCGCAGCGTCATCGGCGCGATCGCGAGCCGCGACGCGAGCTCGGCCTCCGGGGGCAGCCGTTCGCCCACCTCGATCAGCCCGAGCCCGATCGCCTCACCGAGCCGGCGCACCGTCTGCTCGACGACGGCGCCGTCGGCGACCGGCGAGAAGATGACCTCGCGGGCGAGGGCGAGTGAGTCACCGCGACTCTCGAGCTCGGTTTTGACCCGGCTTGCCATTCCTCTAGGATCAGAGGTTAGTCCCCCCGAAAGGAGTCACGCGGATGGCAGTTGCCGAGGGAACGGCCGTCACCGATCTCGACCGGTTCGTGATGGAGGACGGCCGCGAGGAGCAGGTCGCCCGGGTTCGCGAGCTGATCGACCGCGAGGGGATCCAGTACGTCTACTACCAGTTCCTCTCGGTCACCGGGCGGATCATGGGCAAGGGCGTCCCCGCGGCGCACTGGGAGCGGATGGCGGCGAGCGGCTTCCAGCTCGTCTACGGCGCGACCGCGAACCTCTTCACCGATCGCCACGGCAACTACATCGGCTACGGCCCGGAGGCGGCCGAGCTCGTCGGCCTACCGGAGCCCGACACGTTCGCGGTGCTTCCCTGGGACCGGCGGGTCGCGCGTGTGTGGTGCACCTGCTTCCGGAACCGGGAGGAGCGCGAGAATCCGGGCGGCTTCCTCAGCTCGGATTGCCGGGGCAACCTGAAGCGGATCCAGGCCGCATTCGAGGCCGAGACCGGGCTCCATCTCCGCGCCGGTACCGAGCCGGAGATGATGTGGCTGAAGCTGAAGGAGGACGGCACGCCGGACGTGCAGGGCGTGACGAAGCCCTACTGCTACCACATCGACCAGTTCTCGGAGCTCCAGCCGATCATCCACAAGGTGATCGAGTACGGCCAGGCGCTCGGGCTCGACATGATCCAGGGCGACCACGAGGATGCGCCCGGTCAGATCGAGCTGAACTTCGGCTTCGATCGCGCCGAGAAGACGGCCGACAACCTCTCGACGTTCCGGCAGGTCTGCAAGCAGGTCGGCCGCGAGCTCGGCGCCTTTCCCTGCTTCATGCCGAAGCCGTTCATGGGCGTCTCGGCGAACGGCTGCCACCACAACATCTCGATCTGGGAGGGCGACGAGAATGCCTTCCTTCCCGACACCGACGATCTGCAGCGTCCGAGCCAGCTCGGGCTCTGGGCGATCGGCGGGATCATCGAGCACCTCGGCGCGCTGACCGCGATCACCGCCTCGACCGTCAACTCGTACCGGCGGCTCTGGGACACGGGCTTCTGGGCGCCCGTCTTCGCCGACTGGGGCTACCAGAACCGGACGACCGCGCTGCGGGTCTCCGCGCCGGGCCGCTTCGAGTACCGGTCCGTCGACTCGGCCGTCAACCCGTACCTGTCGCTGTCCGCGCTGATCGTCGCGATGCAGGACGGCATCGAACGGAAGCTCGACCCGGGCCCGCCGGAGGAACGGAACATCTACGACGCGATGGAGGCCGGCAAGCAGGTGAGACAGATTCCGATGACCTTCGGCGACGCACTCGACGCACTCGAGGCGGACGAGGTCGTCAAGCAGGCCCTTCCCGGCGACATGTACCGGGTCTTCATGCACTACAAGCGCGACGAGTGGGAGCGCTACTGCGCCACGGTCACCGACTGGGACGTCGAGGAGTACCTCGACGTCCTCCCGTGAGGAGCTGACATGTGCGGAATCGCCGGGATCATCTACGCGGACGGTGGCTCGCGGGACGTCGGCCACGACATGACGCGGATGCTGCAGTCGATGAAGCACCGCGGGCCCGACTCGACGGGCTACGCCCTGTTCGGTCCGCCACAGCCATGCGTTCGTCATGCGCTACAAGCTCGCCGACGCGAACGACCCCCGCGACTTCGAGTTCGCGGATCACATCCGTCACAGCCAGGCACTCGTGATCGCACGCCTCGCCAAGGCCGGCGCCGACGTCCACGAGGTCGAGCAGGAGACCGAGTACGCGTACCGGGTCACGTTCGCCTATCACGGCGACCTGAAGGAGCTGACCGACTTCGTCGAGGACGTGCCCGACGCCGAGGTGCTCTCGCTCGGGCACTCGCTCGAGATCATCAAGGACCTCGGCGACGCCGAGACGGTCTCGACCCAGTACGACCTCGGCCACTTCCAGGGAACGCATGCGATCGGGCACGTGCGGATGGCGACCGAGTCGGACGTCGACATCTCGGGTGCCCACCCGTACTGGGCCTACCCGTTCACCGACGTCGCCGTGGTGCACAACGGCCAGCTGACGAACTACTTCCAGTGGAAGCGCCGGCTCGAGCGCTCCGGCCATCGCTTCCAGTCGGAGTGCGATTCCGAGATCATCGCCGTCTACCTGGCCGAGAAGATGAGCGAGGGCGCGTCGCTCGAGGACGCGATGCGCGAGAGCCTCGAGGAGCTCGACGGCGTCTTCACCTACATCGCGTCACCGAGGACGCGCTCGGCGTGGCGAAGGACGAGATGGCCGCGAAGCCGCTCGTGCTCTACGAGGGCGACGACCTGGTCGCGCTCGCGTCCGAGGAGATCGCGATTCGCGCGATCATCGACCACGAGATCGACACGTACGACCCGTACGAGGGAGAGGTGCTGGTATGGCAGCGGTAGGCGAAGGGCAAGATCACCTACGACGCGCGCGGGCTCGCCGAGCCGCACGCGGAGGCGCCGCAGGTCGCCGAGATCGACGGCGACCGCGCCGACTTCGACGCGCACGACCTCTCGACGCGGCAGATCAACCTCGAGCTGCGGTGGCTGCTCTACGAGGAGGGCGTCACCGACGTCACGGTCCGCAACCCCGGCGCCAAGCATTCGCTCGGCGTCGGGATCCTGACGCGCTGCCGGATCACGTTCGAGGGCAGCCTCGGCTACTTCGGCTGCGGGCTGATCGACGGGCCGGAGATCCACATCACGGGCCGGGTCGGCTGGTCGTCCTGCGAGAACATGATGTCGGGCGTCGTCGTGATCGACGGCAACGCCGGCTCGCTGACCGGCGCCGCGTTGCGCGGCGGCGATCTCGTCGTCAAGGGCCGGGTCGGCGCGCGCACCGGGATCGACCAGAAGGGCGGCACGATCATCGTGCTCGGCGACGCCGGCTCGATGAACGGCGTTCATGATGCAGCGCGGCCGCCAGATCATCTGCGGCGACGTCGGGCACGGGCTCGGCGACTCGATGTACGACGGCATGATCTACGTCGGCGGCAAGGTGCGCTCGCTCGGCATCGACTGCGTGCCCGGCGAGTGGACGGACGCCGACACCGAGTTCATCGAGCGCAAGTTCCGCATCTACGACCTCGGCGTCGCCGCCCGAGTTCCAGAAGTTCGTCTGCGGCAAGAAGCTCTACAACTACGACAACCTCGAGCCCTCCGAGCGCAAGCTGGTTCTTTGAGTCATGGCCGACGAGACCGCACCTACCAAGCAGACCGTCCTCGGGCACAGCCCGATCTTCACGCCCCGAGGTGATCGAACGACATCCACATGAAGGCCGAGCTCGGCCGCTACCGCATGCGCGGCTTCTCGATGTTCAAGCCGATCCCGCACTGGGACGAGCTGATGTTCATGCCGGGCACGCTGACCCGCTTCGTGATCGAGGGCTACCGCGAGAAGTGCGAGACGAAGACGGTCCTCGGCGCGCGCTTCGCCAAGAAGCCGATCGAGCTCGACATCCCCGTCTACATCACCGGCATGAGCTTCGGCGCGCTGTCGCTCGAGGCGAAGATGGCGCTCGCGAAGGGCGCATCGATGGCGGGCACGGCGACGTGCTCGGGCGAGGGCGGGATGATCCCGCCGGAGCGCGACCTACTCGACCAAGTGGTACTACCAGTGCATCCAGAGCCGGTACGGGTTCAACCCGCACCACCTGATGCTCGCCGACGCGTGCGAGTTCTTCATCGGCCAGGGCTGCAAGGTCGGGCTCGGCGGCCACCTGATGGGCCAGAAGGTGACGGAGCAGGTCGCCGAGATGCGCTCGCTGCCGGCGGGGATCGACCAGCGCTCGCCGGCCCGGCACCCCGACTGGCTCGGCCCCGACGACCTGTCGCTGAAGATCCAGGAGATCCGCGAGGCGACCGACTACCAGATCCCGATCCAGCTCAAGCTCGGCGCCGCGCGCGTGTACGACGACGTGCGGATGGCGGCGAAGTGCGGGCCGGACATCATCTACCTCGACGGCGCCGAGGGTGGCACGGGCGCCGGGCCGCACATCGCGACCGAGGAGACCGGCATCCCGCTGATGGCGGCGATCCCCGAGGCGCGGCGCGCGCTCGAGGACGTCGGGCTCGCCGACGAGATCGACCTCGTCGTCGCCGGCGGCATCCGCAACGGCGGCGACGTCGCGAAGGCCCTCGCGCTCGGCGCGAAGGCGGTCGCGATCGGGCACTCGGCGCTGATGGCGCTCAACTGCAACAAGGAGATCCCGGGCGTCACCGACTACGAGGGGACGATCGGCGTGCCGGCCGGCCAGTGCTACCACTGCCACACCGGCCGCTGCCCCGTCGGCGTCGCGACGCAGGATCCCGAGCTGCGCAAGCGGCTCGTCGTCGAGGAGGCCGCAGAGCGGGTCTACAACTTCCTGCACACGCTGACGCTCGAGGTGCAGATGCTCGCGCGCGCGTGCGGCAAGACGAACGTGCACTCGCTCGAGCCGGAGGACCTCTGCGCGCTGACGGTCGAGGCGGCGGCGATGGCGAAGGTGCCGCTCGCCGGCACGAGCTACATCCCCGGCGTCACCGAGGAGCGGACGCTGCGCGAAGATCGAGCGGCTGCTCGAGAAGCACCTCGAGTACCCGGTCGACTACCTGCCGGAGCAGCGGAGGAGCTGTGCCGGTGAGCGGGAGACTCATGAGCTCGCGCGGAGAGCCCGAGAAGATCACATCGATCGACGCCGAGTTCCTCGCCGGCCATCGCTTCCCCTACCAGGAGGACATCTCGCTGGTCGAGGACGTCGACCTCGTGGCGTCGACCCCGGGCGAGGACATCAACTGGCTCGAGGACATCGAGCTGCTCCAGGAGGACGGCATGCCGGCGGTGTTCGACCGCTACTCGAACTCGTTCCTCAAGATCTACTTCGCGATCCCGGAGGGGCGCGAGGACGAGCTCGCGCGCAAGGTGCTGATCACGCACCTGCAGTCGGGCAACTCGTACGGCATCCAGCTGAAGGAGAAGCACTGCAAGTTCCCGCAGCCCGAGCTCGGCCCGTGGGTCGCCGGGTCGCAGACGGTCGGCACCGACTGGCAGCCGCCGGTGCTCGAGGGCTGGGAGCCGCCCGACCACTGATGGACGTCCTCGTCCTCCAGCACATCGCGTGCGAACCGCCAGGCGTGTACGAGGACGTGCTCACCGAGCGGGGCGCGCGCCTCGTGCGCGTCGAGGTCGACGAGGCTGCGGCGCTGCCGTCCTGGCGCGGGTTCGACGCGATCGTCGCCATGGGCGGCCCGATGAGCGTCAACGACGAGGCGGAGCTGCCCTGGCTACGCGGCGAGAAGGCGCTGATTGCCGAGGCGGTGCGGGCCGGCCTGCCGTTCTGGGGCGTGTGTCTCGGCGTGCAGCTCCTCGCGTCGAGCCTCGGCGCGCGCGTCTGGGCGGGCGAGGAGCCCGAGGTGGGCGTGCTGCCGGTCGACCTGACCGAGGAGGCGCTCGCCGACCCGGTCTTCGCGGGCCTGCCGCCCTCGCTGCCCGCGCTGCAGTGGCACGGCGACACGTTCGACCTGCCCGAGGGCGCTGTGCGCCTGGCGGGCTCGAGCGCGTACCCGAACCAGGCGTTCCGCTATCGGAATGCCTACGGCCTGCAGTTCCATCTCGAGGTGTCGACCGCGATGGCGCTCGAGTGGGCAGACGTCCCCGAGTACGATGCCGCGCTGCAGCGCGTGCTCGGCCCCGATGGAACGGCGACGATCGTGCGCGCCGTCGAGGAGCGGGCAAGTGAGATGCTGCAGCTCGGACGGACGCTCTTCGAGCGCTTCGTCGACCATGTCGTGACCGAATCGATTCCGAGCGATCTTCTGGAGGTGTGATGGCGACCAAGATGTGGGCCGGCGAGGAGTTCTGGGGCCTCGGCTACGACTGGGACCCGGACTGGATCTACACCGACCGTCAGAAGGAGCTGCGCGCGAAGCTGATCGAGCTCTGCGAGCAGGAGATGCGCGCGAACGCGAAGCGCTCCGACGACGAGCTCCTCTTCCCGCGGCGCAACCTCGAGCTGCTCGGCGAGCACGGCTTCCTCGCGCTCACCGTGCCCGAGGAGTACGGCGGCCTCGGCGAGAACCACGTCGCCTACTCGATGGTCTGCGAGACGATCGCGCGCTACGGGTGCGCCTCGACGGCCATGTGTTACGTGATGCACATGGGCGCCGTGAACGCGATCATGCTGCGCGCGACGCCGGAGCTGATCGACAAGTACATCCGCCCGCTCAACAGTGGCAAGATCGGCACGCTGTCGTACTCCGACCCGGAGACCGGCTCGCACTTCTGGTACCCGATCTCGTCGGGCGCCGAGCGGTCGAACGGCGGGTACAAGGTGCGCAAGAAGGCATCGTGGACGACCTCCGGCGGCTTCGCCGATTTCTACGTCGTGCAGACGACCAGCCCCGACTTCAAGGGGTACGACGACCTGTCGGTGTTCGTGATCGACGGAGAGCACGTTCAGTCCCAGCCGTCGCTCTGGGATGCGCTCGGCCTGCGCGGCAACCAGTCCGGGCCGATCGAGGTCGCGAACGTCGAGATTCCCGGCGACCAGCTCGTGGGGCCCGTCGGGGATGGGGCCACCTCGAACGACGAGTCGGTCGATCCGTGGTTCCTGCTCGGCTCCTCGTCGGTGTGGAACGGTATCGCGCTCGGCACGATCGACATCGCCAAGCGCCACACCACGCGGAAGCGCCACGTCGACGTCGGCATGCGCGTCGCGGACTACCCGACGATCCAGGACTACGTGGGCGAGGCCGTGATGGACACCAACGCGTGCCGGCTCTTCGCGCTCGCGGTGGCACAGGCGTTCGACAACGAGACGGACGACAACACCCGGGTGCTCGAGCCAGGCGTGCTCGCACGCGGGAACTACCTGCACTGGGCCTGGCAGATCAAGTTCGAGGCGGCGAAGAACGTCGCGCACGTCGTCGACAAGATGCTGCACGCCTGCGGCGGATCGGGCTACAAGCGGGACATGGAGCTGGAGCGCTACCTCCGCGACGCGAAGGCCGGCTGGGTGATGGGCCCGACGAACGAGGTGTTGCGGCAGTTCGTCGGCAAGGCCGTGCTGCTCGGCTTCGAGTCGCTCGACTACTGGAACCAGACCTACAACCGCCGCGCCGTCGAGAACGAGCTGAAGAAGCTCGACGCCGCCGGCAAGCGCGAGCTCGCGGAGCAGCTGATCGCCGAGGCGAGCGAGCAGGAGGCGAAGGAGCCCGCGAAAGCGAGCTGATGAAGCCGAGGCTGCTCGTCCCCGGGTTGCTCCCGTTCGACCCGGCGCGGGAGACGCTTCGCGTGCGTCCCGGCGGCTCGACCACGGTCGTGCTGCAGCCCGACGACCGCTTGACCGTCCGCGACGTGCAGGGCGCGCAGCGCGCTCTGGTCGACGCCGACGAATTCGGCCGCGCCGACCTGTTCGGTCCCGCATCGCCGCCGGGAGCCGAAGAGGTGTTCGTCGCCACCCGCGCCGGCTCGGTGACGGTGACCGTGGCCGCACCGGCAGGCGTGCCGGTCGTCGAGGGGGGCGTGCCGGCCACCGACCTGGTGCTCGAGCTCCATCGCTCCGTGCCCCGCGCAGAGCTCGAGCCGGCCCTGCCCGAGCCGCTCGCCGACCCGCGGCTCGACTTCGAGGTGCCTCGTGCCTCGGCGCGCGCCTACGAGGTGAAGGCGGGCGAGTGGATCCAGGTGATCGACGTGAAGGGCCGCCAGTGCTCGGACTTCCTCGCGTTCCACGCGGGCAAGCTGCAGGACGGGAAGGAGCGCGGGCTCGACTCGACGACAACGCGCTCGCTGATGGGCAACGCCTACCCGACTCCCGGCCTGCACGGCAAGTTCTACGATCAGGATCAGATCGCGCTCGTCGAGGTGATACGCGACACCGTCGGCCGTCACGACACCTTCGGGCTCGCGTGCTACGCGAAGTACTACGAGGACCTCGGCTACTTCGGGCACGTCAACTGCACGGACAACTTCAACGCCGAGCTGCTGCCGTACACGATCGAGCAGCGGAAGGGCTGGCCGGCGATCAACCTCTTCTTCAACACCGCCTTCGACGCGACGAACCTCTACGTCAGCGACGAGCCCTGGTCACGGCCCGGCGACTACGTCCTCTTCAAGGCGCACACCGACCTCGTATGCCTCTCGAGTGCCTGCCCGGACGACATCGATCCGGCGAACGCGTGGAACCCGACCGAGGTGCACGTGCGCGTCTACCCGGCGAAGGAGCGTTTCAGCGCGGCGATCGCGCACCGCGTCACGCCGGACGCCGAGCCGAAGCTCACGCGCGACACCGGCTTCCGCCCGCGCACCGGAGCACTGACGAACCGGTTCACCGAGTACAACGGGTACTGGCTGCCGACCGAGTACGACAATTCCGGCGCCGTCGAGGAGTACTGGGCCTGTCGCGAGCGGGTCGCGATCATGGACCTGTCGCCGCTCCGGAAGTGGGAGGTGCTCGGGCCGGACGCGGAGGAGCTCCTGCAGTCGACGATGACACGCGACATCCGCCGCCTCGGCGACGGCCACGTCGTCTACACGGCGCTCTGCAACGACACGGGAGGCATGATCGACGACGGAACGGTCTTCCGGATCGCAGCGACGAACTTTCGCTTCGTCGGCGGCTCGGAATACGACGGTGTGTGGCTGCGCGAGCAGGCACAGCGGCTCGGCCTCCGCGTCTGGATCAAGGACTCGACGGACGAGCTCGCGAACGTCGCCGTGCAGGGCCCCGGCAGCCGCGATCTGCTCATGCCGCTGCTCTGGACGGCGCCGGCGCAGACTCCCTTCCCGGACCTTCGGTGGTTCCGCTTCTCGGTCGCGCGGATCGGTGGGCCGCAAGGGCTCCCGCTCGTCGTCTCGCGCACGGGCTATACGGGCGAGCTCGGATACGAGCTCTTCTGCCATCCGAAGGACGCACCGGCTCTCTGGGACGCCGTCATGGACGCGGGCGGCGTGACGCCGCTCGGGCTCGCGGCGCTCGACATGCTGCGCATCGAGTCCGGGCTCGTGTTCGCCGGGAACGAGTTCGACGATCAGGTCGACCCGTTCGAGGCGGGCATCGGCTTCACCGTGCCCGAGTCGAAGGACGACGACTTCGTCGGCAAGGAGGCGCTCACCGAGCGTCGCGCGCATCCGCAGCGGGTGCTCGTGGGCCTCGAGCTCGAAGGCAACGAGCCGGCCGGGCACGGCGACTGCGTCCACATCGGGCGACACCAGGTGGGTGTGGTCACGAGCGGGACGCGCTCGCCGGTGCTGAAGAAGAACATCGCCCTTGGCCGCATGAGCGTGCGCTACGCCGAGCCGGGCACCGAGGTCGAGGTCGGCAAGCTCGACGGCTTCCAGAAGCGCATCCCGGCCACCGTCGTGCGCTTCCCGTTCTACGACCCGGAGAAGCGACGCCCCCGGTCGTAGGAGATGCGCAGGTCGCCGCGTTCGAGCGCGACGGCTTCCTCATCCTCGAGGAAGGTCTCGTGCCCGCGCCCGCCTTGCCGCGTCTCCGCGAGCGGTTCCTGCGCCTCTTCGACGGCGACTTCGAGACCGGCATCCGGCCCGACGAGGTGAACTGGGTGCCGGGCCGCGACCCGGAGGACCGGACGCGGCAGATCTGCAACGGCTGGAAGGCCGACCCGGTCGTCGCCTCGCTCGTCCTCGCCGAGCACGTCGGCCGTGCTGCCGCGCGGCTGGCGGGGTGGCGGGGTGTACGGCTCCTGCAGGACAACGTCCTCTGGAAGCCGCCGGGGGCGAAGGCGATCGGCTGCCATCAGGACTCCTCGTACGCGGGCTATCTCGACCCGCCGGAGATGATCACCTGCTGGATGTCGCTCGACGACCTGCCGGCGGACGCCGGGCCTGTGCAGTACGTCCGCGGCTCCCACCGCTGGCCCCGAAGCACCGCGCAGCGGTCGCAGTTCCACGCCCCGGACGACTGGCTCGCCCCCGTCCGGGCCGCCGCGCCCGACGGTGCCGAGCCGGAGCTCGTACCGGTCGTGGTGCGCGCCGGCGGCGGGTCGTTCCACCACGGCTTGACGTGGCACGGCTCGCCGCCGAACACGAGCGCCGCCACGACGAGGATGGCGCTCGTCGCACACCTGCTCCCGGCGGAGGCGCGCTTCCACCACGAGCAGGTCGACCCGGTCTACTCCCGCTACCGCCGTCGGGGCGATCTCATGCTCGACGAGTCGTTCTTCCCGGTGACCTGGCACGAGAGCGGCTATCGCACGCCGTGGCTCGCCGAGCTGCCACCCCTGAACGGTGTCTGACACCTTCAGGTGTCAGACACCATCACGTGTGCTCGCGGAAGCGGCTCGCGAGCACCGAGACGAGCGCGATCGCCGCGCCCGGGTCGGCCTCGAGCGCGCGGAGCACGTCGGCGCGCGTCACCTCGAGGCACCGCACGCCTCCGACGGCGACCACGTCCGCCATCCGGCCCTCCCCCGGGGCGAGCACTTCGATCTCGCCGACGAGCTCCCCGGGGCCGAGCACGACCGTGCGGCCGCGTCGGCTCACCTGCACCTCCCCTTCGATGACGAGGAGGAGCGAGTCGCCCTCCTCGCCCGCGCGCATCAGCGGCTCGCCGGCGGCGAACGACCGCTCGACTCCGGTGGCCAGGATCGGCTGCAGCAGCTCCGGCGCGAGCGCCGAGAACACGTGCGGCTCGGTGAAGACGCGCTCGTAGCGGCCGCCGTGGAAGAGGAGCGGAGTGCCCGTGCCGTAGCGCACGTACTCGACGCGGCCGAGGAACAACGAGTGGTCGCCGCCCCAGTACGAGCGAACGACCCTGGCGACGAGATGGGCCAGCGCACCCTCGACCAGCGGGGTCTCGTGCACGATCTCGAACACCGGCTCGGGCCCCGGCCCCTCGCGGCCCGCGAACCGATCCGAGAGCGCCGCCTGGTGCTCCTCGAGCACGCTCACCCCGTAGCGCGTCCCCTCGCGCAGGAAGTGGTTCATGCGCGCCCGGCGGTCGACGGAGATGAGGATCAGGGGCGGCTCGAGCGACACGGACATGAAGGCGTTCGCGGTCATGCCATGGATCTGCTCTCCGACGCGGGCAGTGATCACCGTCACGCCCGTCGCGAACATGCCCAGCGTCCTCCTGAACTCGCCCGCCGTGTCGACCCCGCTCCCCGATGCGGTTTCGATGTGCTCCGGCTGCAGCTCGTCGTCGAAGACCGACTCGCCGATACCTTCCGGCGCGTTGGCGACCGCGATGCGTCGCAGTGACAGGGCGAATTCGTCCGGCGGCTCCATCAGGCGGATTCTGACCCCAATTCGGCGGAGATCGAAGCGGTACGGGCAAGAAGTGCCGGCAGCGCCGTCCGCGCCGCCCCTCGGCCGAACCGCGGCAGCGGGCCCTGCAGGGCGACGATCCCGGCCAGCTCGCCGGTACTCGACCAGACGGGGGCGGCGATCGCATTCAGGCCGCGCTCGCGCTCCTCGTACGCCTCGGCGAAGCCCCGGCGCCGGATCCGGTCGAGCTCGTTCGCGAGCCTGAGCGGGTCGACGATCGTCCGCTCCGTATAGGCGATCAGCGGGCCCGCGGGCCGCCCGCCGCGGAACGCGAGCATCACCTTGCCGGCGGCCGTCGCATGGGAGATCGACGGGCGACCGAGGCGCGAGGACTCCTGGACGTAGTGGGGAGCCCGAACGACGTCGACGGTGATCGCATCCGGGTCGCCGGTGACCGAGAGCGTCGCGGTCTCGCCGACTTCGTCCACGAGCGCCTCGAGGTGGGGACGGGCGACCGTTCGAACGTCGAGGCGGGCGAGCACCGCGTTCGCCAGCGTGACGAGCCGGATGCCGAGGCGGTACTGGCCGGTGGCGGCGACACGCTCGACAAGGCCGGCCTCGACGAGCGTGCCGAGCTGCCGTGACACGGTGCTCGGGGTGACGCCTGCGCGGCGGGCGATCTCGTTGGTCCCGAGCATCCGCTCGGTCGCGAGGACGTCGAGGATCGCGAGCGACCGCTGCGCGGCCGCGACCCGCTCCCGTGAGGGTTGACCCGTCCTCGCCATGACGATAGCGTTGCACCATACAGGATGGTGTTGCGGAGAGCGAAATAGTGTCCTTCCTGCTCCAGTGCCCGCACTGCGGCCTGCGCGACGTCAACGAGTTCCGGTATCAGGGCGAGGTGACGCGGCGCCCGGGGCCGAGCCCGACGCTACGCGAGCTGACCGACTACGTCTACTTCCGGGACAACGTGGCCGGGGTCCAGCGGGAGTGGTGGTACCACAGGGTCGGCTGCGGGCTGTGGTTCGTCGCCGAACGCGACACGCGCACGAACGAGGTGCTCGCCACCTCGGTACCGCCGCCGGCGGGGGCTCCGGCCGCCTGATGCGCCTCACTCCGCAGCCGGACGAGCGCCTCGACCGTACGAAGGCGGTGAGGTTCCGGTTCGACGGGGGCGAGGTGGAGGCGTTCGCCGGCGACACGATCGGCTCGGCGCTCTATGCCGCCGGCCGCCGCGTCTTCTCGCGGAGCTTCAAGTACCACCGCCCGCGCGGCCTGCTGTGCTGCTCCGGCCGCTGCCCGAACTGCCTGATGACGGTCGACGGCGTCCCGAACATCCGCGTCTGCGTCACGGCGCCGACCGAGGGCGCGGACGTTCGCGCGCAGAACGTGCTCGGCTCGCTCGATCGCGACGTGCTCAGCGTCGTGGACAAGATCGGCGGGCCGTTCACGCCGGTCGGCTTCTACTACCGGACGATGATCCGGCCGCGCCGCGCCTGGCCCGTCTACGAGAAGGCGCTGCGGAACCTGGCCGGGCTCGGCCGCGTCGGCGGCGCCTCGCACCGCCGCTACGACACCGAGCACAGGCGGGTGGACGTGCTCGTGATCGGAGGCGGGGCGGCCGGCCGCGAGGCGGCCGCTGCGGCGTCGGGAGACGTCGTGCTCGTCGACGATCGCGCGTGGCACGACGCTCCGTACGAGGTGATCGCACCGGCCACCGCGCTCGCCATCTACGAGGGCGGGCTCGTGCCGGTCGACGCCGGCAACATCCTGTACCGGATCCGCGCCGAGCGGATCGTCGTCGCCACCGGCTCCGTCGAGCAGCCGCTCGTGTTCCCCGGCAACGACCTCGTCGGCGTCATGCTGCCGGGCGCGGTCGAGAGACTCGTCGACGACTACGCCGTCTCACCGGGTGAGAAGGCGATCGTGGTGGGCGGAGACGTCGAGGCGACGTGCGAGCGCCTGCGGCGGGCAGGAACCGACGTGATCGCCGCGGTCGAGACGGCTTCCCGCCTCGCCGCCAAGGGCAGACGAGGGCGGCTTGCCGTCGTGGAGCTCGACGGCAGGGCGCACGAGTGCGATCTGCTCGTCATGACGGGCGGCAGGCAGCCGGCGTACTCGCTGCTCGCCCAGGCGGGCGCGCGGATCGAGTACGACGCCACGCGGGGCGTGTTCGTGCCCACGGAGCTGCCGCCCGGGGTCGAGGTGGTCGGCTCCGCCGCCGGCGGCCCCGGCCGGAGCCCGGCGCCCGCGAAGCTCGCGGGCAGTGCCGACGGCGGCGACAAGTGCTTCGTCTGCGTCTGCGAGGACGTGACGACGAAAGACCTCCGGCGTGCCGTGGCCGAGGGCTTCGATTCGATCGAGCTCGCCAAGCGGTACACGACCGTGACCATGGGACCGTGCCAGGGGAAGCTCTGCCACCTGTCGGCGATCAGGCTCCTGGCGGAAGAGACCGGCACCGACGAGCAGGCGATCGGTACGACGACGGCGCGCCCACCGTGGCAGCCCGTGGAGCTCGGGCTGCTCGCGGGTCGACACTACGAGCCGCTGAAGCGCTCCCCGCTCCAACGCCGCCACGAGGAGCTGGGCGCGCGCATGATGTGGACGGGCCGGTGGAAGCGCCCGCACTCGTACGGGGACCCGGCCGCGGAGGTCCGGGCGGTGCACGAGCGCCTCGGGCTGATCGACGTCTCGACGCTCGGCAAGATCCTGGTCGAGGGGCCGGGCGCCGCGGAGCTCCTCGACCGCCTCTACCCGAACCGCTTCTCCGATCTGCGGGTGGGGCGGATTCGCTACGGCGTGCTCACGACCGACGGCGGGCGGATCATGGACGACGGCACCGTCGCCCGGCTCGCGGACGATCTGTTCTACGTGACGACCACGTCCACCGGCTCCGAGGGAGTCTGCGAGTGGTTCGAGTGGTGGAACGCCATCTGGGGTTACGACGCCGAGATCGTCAACGTGACCGGCGCGCTCGCGGCGGTCAACCTCGCCGGCCCGGCGGCGCGCGAGGCGCTGAGCGCTGTCACCGACGCCGACGTCTCGGCGGACGCGTTTCGCTACCTCGACGCGAAGGAGCTACGAGTGGCCGGCATCCCGGCCCTCGCGCTCCGCATCGGCTTCGTGGGCGAGCTGGGCTACGAGCTGCACTGCCCGGCGAGCGTCGCCGTCCACCTCTGGGACGCGCTCGTCGAGCAGGGCGCCGTCCCGTTCGGGCTCGAGCCTCAGCGCGTGCTCCGGCTCGAGAAGGGGCACGTCATCGTCGGCCAGGACACCGACTCCGAGTCGAACCTGCTCTCGGCCGGGATGCCGTGGATCGTGAAGGACGACAAGCCCGACTACGTCGGCAAGTGGGCGCTGCCGCACGCCGAGGTCAGGGAGCGTCTCGTCGGCTTCGCCATGCCGATGAGCACGCTGCCTCCCGAAGGCGCCCAGGTGGTGCGCGGCGGTCGCTCGGTCGGCCGGGTCACGAGCTCGCGGGTCAGCGAGCGGCTCGGGCGCGTGATCGGGCTCGCCTGGGTCGAGCCGGCCGCGGCCGAGGAGGGGCGGACGATCACCATCCGGGTCGCGGGAGCGAACGTCGACGCGCAGGTGAGCCTCGCTCCCTTCTACGACCCGGAGGGAGCGCTGCTGCGATCGTGACGCGTCTGGCATTCCTCTCCCCGCACGAAGCGGACGTCGAGCCGGTCTCGCCCGTCCAGACGGCCGGCCCGGCGTTCGAGGACGCCTCGCTGCTCGGGAAGCTCGAGGTGCGCGGCGCCGATCTCCCGGGTGGGCTGCCGCTCGCTCCCGGCCGGACGCTCCTCGTGCTGGAAGGAGATGTCCGCGCCGAGCGCGACCGCCTGACTGCCGCCGGGTACCGCGTCTACGACCAGACGGCCGCCCTGGCCGCGTTCGTCGTCTCGGGCGAGGGCCTGATGCGCAGGCTGACCGAGCTCGAGCTCGACCGGCTTCCGGCGATCGGCGCGATCGCCCGCGACACGCCCGCGGTGATCGAGCGCCTCGACGGCGAGCGCTTCCGGCTCTTCGTGCCCCAGGAGCTCGCGCAGTTCGTCGCCGACGTGATCTCCGACATGGCGGAGGGGCTCGGCCGGTGAAGGACATCTTCCGCGTCCGGCGCATGTGGCGGCCTGCGACGTCGCTGAAGAAGCGCTACGACGTCGTGATCGTCGGCGGCGGCTCGCACGGGCTCGCGACCGCGTACTACCTGGCGAAGCACCACGGGGTTCGCAACATCGCCGTGCTCGAGCAGTCGTACATCGGCTCGGGCGCATCGGGACGCAACACGACGATCATCAGGTCGAACTACCGCACGCCCGAGGGTGCGGCGTTCTACAAGCGGAGCGTCGAGCTCTACGAGCAGCTCTCCGGCGAGCTCGACTTCAATCTCATGTTCTCCCAGCACGGGCATCTCACGCTGGCGCACTCGGATCGCGCGATGAACACGATGCAGGAGCGTGCCGAGGTGAACCAGCTGCTCGGGATCGACTCGCGCGTCGTGTACCCCGAGGAGATCTCGCGCCTCTGCCCGCAGCTCGACGTCTCCGACTCCACGACGTGGCCGATCATGGGCGCGCTCTACCACGCGCCCGGCGGGATCATCCGCCACGACGCCGTCGTCTGGGGCTTCGCCCGTGGTGCCGACCGCGCCGGGGTCGAGATCCATCCGTACACCCAGGTGACCGGGATCGAGCAGGAGGGCGGACGGGTCACCGCCGTCCAGACGAACCGGGGCCGCGTCGAGGCCGGCGTCGTCGTGAGCGCGGTCGCCGGCTGGTCGACGCTCGTCTGCGGGCTGGCCGGGGTCCGGCTGCCGATCACGACTCATATCCTGCAGGCGTTTGTCACCGAGCCGGTGAAGCCGTTCCTCGACGTGATCATCGTCTCGGCGCAGATGCACGTGTACGTGTCGCAGACGGATCGCGGCGAGTTCCTGATCGGCGCCGAGATCGAGCCGTACACCACCTACAAGTCGATCGGGACGTTTCCCTTCCTCGAGTACTCGGCCCGGCACGTGCTCGAGCTCTTCCCGCAGCTCGAGCGGCTGCGCGTCCTCCGCACCTGGACCGGGCTGTGCGACCTGTCGCCCGACTACAGCCCGATCCTCGGTGCGACCGAGCTCGAGAACTTCCACGTCTCCGCGGGCTGGGGCACCTACGGGTTCAAGGCGGCGCCGATCGTCGGGACGACGCTCGCCGAGCTCGTCGCGACCGGGAAGACGCCCGGGCTGATCGCCCCCTTCGCCCTCGAGCGCTTCCACACCGACACGATGGTGTCGGAGCTCGCGGCGGCCGCGGTCTCGCACTAGGGATTGCCTGGAAACCCGGTCTCTCGGGCGCCCGCAGTGCGTTACATTGAGAGCAACGGGATCGGCCACCACCGAAGGAGGCAGCGATGAGGCTTCAGGTGAAGGGCAAGAACGTGGAGGTCTCCCCGACGATGCGCGAGTACGCCGAGCGGAAGCTCGGGAAGCTGACGAAGCAGCTTGCCGACCAGACGCAGGTCGAAGTCGAGCTCTCCGAGCAGCGGAACCCGTCGATCGCCGAGAGCCACGTTGCGGAGGCGACGATCTTCGCCAAGGGCACGACCCTGCGAGCCCGTGGAGCCTCGACGGACATGCGCGCCTCGATCGACGAGCTCGTCGACAAGCTCGAGCGGCAGGTGAAGCGCTACCGCGAGCTGCGCCGGATCGAGCCGAGACGGCACACGCCTCCGGACGGCGCGTCCGCCGCCGAGCAGACGTAAGAGCCGACGGCTTGGGTCTCTTCCGGCGGCGACGGCCGCTTCACGAGCAGCTGGCCCGCGAGGGCGGGCTCTCTGCCGCCCTCGACGGCGGCACCACCGCGCCCGGTCTTGCCGCCGACGCGCCGGGGTGGGACGGCCTGCAGCGCGGCGAGCCGGGTATTCACGGGGTGCCGCGGGCGCGGCGCTGGGACGCGGTTGCGACGGCGGCGGCCGGGGAGATCCGCGGTGACACCGTCACGTTCGCAAAGGTCGGCGACGGCGCCCCGATCGGCGGCGATCAGCCTGAGCAGGCGCTGCGCGCGCTCGCGGCCGCCGTCGAGGAGTCGCTCGCGCCCCCCTACCGTGCCGAGGCGGTGCGGCGCGAAGGCGACCTGTGGGCGGTCGGAGCGCGGCGGATCCAGGTGGCCGAGGTGCCGGGTCTCGCGGGCGAGGAGGCCGAGCTCGTCGTCCGGCCCGACGGCTCCGTGCTCCGGGTCGACGGCGAGACGACGCTGCGCAGGGCGCCGGGCCTCGAGCAGGTCGGCGCCGAGCTCGGCCCGGAACGGGTCGTGCGCGCCTGGCGGGTCGTCGGCGAGACGTGGGAGGTCGAGGCAACGCCCCTCTGAGAGCCTCTGGGCGACCGGGCCGAGCCCCTCGGTACCCTGTCCCAACCATGTCGCCGGGGATGGATTCGTTCGAGAAGGCACTGCGCTTCGGCGAAGGACGCCGTATGAAGCGCCTCGCCGAGCAGGCCGCGTACATCGCGACGCTCGAGCCCGACTTCAGCGCGCTCTCCGACGATGAGCTGCGCGCGAAGACCGTCGAGTTTCGTGAGCGGCTCGAGAACGGCGAGACGCTCGAGGACCTGCTGTTCGAGGCGTTCGCCGCCGTCCGCGAGGCGCGCCTGCGCGAGTCCGACCAGCGCATCTTCGACGTCCAGATGATGGGCGGGATCGTCCTCCACGAAGGCGACATCGCCGAGATGAAGACCGGCGAGGGCAAGACGTTCGTCGCGAGCCTCCCGATGTACCTGAACGCGCTCGAGGGGAAGGGCGTGCACCTCGTCACCGTCAACGACTATCTCGCCCAGCGCGACGCGGAATGGAACCGCGGCGTCTTCGACCGGCTCGGCATGACGGTCGCCTTCATCGAGAACAACATGCCGTTCGACGAGCGCAAGGCCGCCTACGACGCCGACGTCACGTACGGCACCAACTCGGAGTTCGGCTTCGACTACCTGCGCGACAACATGGCGATCAGCCTCGAGGGCGTCGTGCAGCGCGGCCACCACTACGCGATCGTGGACGAGGTCGACTCGATCCTGATCGACGAGGCGCGGACACCGCTGATCATCTCCGGCGAGCCGACGACCGCTGCGAAGACCTACACCGACTTCGCGCGCATCGTGAAGGGGCTCAGCGGGGTCCAGTCCAAGGGCACGAAGCTCGACGACGAGCAGCTCGCAATGGATTACGACTTCCTCTACGACGAGAAGCACAAGACCGTGTCGCCGACCGAGTCGGGCATCGAGCAGGTCGAGCGGGCGATGCGTGTCGACAACCTCTACAGCCCCGGCAACGTCCAGCTCGTCAACCACCTCATCCAGGCGCTCAAGGCCGAGGCGCTGTACAAGCGTGACGTCGACTACGTCGTGCAGGACGGCGAGGTGAAGATCGTCGACGAATTCACCGGACGGATCATGGAAGGGCGCCGCTGGAGCGAGGGCCTGCACCAGGCGGTCGAGGCCAAGGAGGGCGTCGCGATCCAGGAGGAGCACCAGACGCTCGCGACGATCACCCTGCAGAACTACTTCCGCCTCTACACCGCCGAGAAGCACGACGGCACGGTCGGCAAGCTCGCCGGCATGACCGGCACCGCGAAGACCGAGGAGAAGGAGTTTGTCGAGATCTACGGGCTCAGCGTCGTGGAGATCCCGACGAACGTCCCCGTCGTCCGCGACGACGGCAACGACCTCATCTTCAAGACCGCGGAGGCGAAGTTCGCGGCCGTCGTCACCGACGTCAAGGAGCGGAACGAGAAAGGCCAGCCCGTCCTGGTCGGCACGATCGCGGTCGAGACCTCCGAGTACCTCAGCGAGCTGCTCAAGCGGCAGGGCGTCCCGCACACCGTCCTGAACGCCAAGGAGCACGCGCGCGAGGCCGAGATCATCAAGGACGCCGGCGAGGTGGGCTCGGTGACGATCGCCACGAACATGGCGGGCCGCGGCGTCGACATCAAGATCGACGACACCGTCCGCGAGCTCGGCGGCCTCTACGTCCTCGGCACCGAGCGCCACGA
This sequence comes from uncultured Thermoleophilia bacterium, assembly GCA_963840365.1. GTDB lineage: Bacteria > Actinomycetota > Thermoleophilia > Gaiellales > Gaiellaceae > PALSA-600. The sequence continues at coordinate 719,889 of CAWIYQ010000003.1, forward strand.
GGCGCGGCGCATCGACAACCAGCTGCGCGGCCGCTCGGGCCGTCAGGGCGACCCCGGCGTGACCCGCTTCTACCTCTCGGGGCAGGACGAGCTCGTGCGCCTGTTCGCCGGCGACCGGATCCACAACATCATGGAGCGCTTCAAGCTCCCGGACGACCAGCCGATGGAGGCGGGGATCCTCTCGCGGCAGATCGAGAACGCCCAGAAGAAGGTCGAGGAGCAGAACTTCGTCGCCCGCAAGAACGTCCTCAAGTACGACGACGTGATGAACGTGCAGCGCCAGGTGATCTACGAGCAGCGGAACCGCGTGCTGCACGGCGAGGATCTCGGCGAGGACATCCGCGAGGAATGGCTCCCCGAGGTGATCTCGAACGTCGTCTCCGACTACACGGCGTTCGACGCCCAGGAGGAGTGGGACCTCGACGGGCTCGTGGCCGCGATGGAGGCGATCTACGGCACCGGCGTCGCCGCCGACGAGCTGAAGGGCCTCGATCGGGAGCCGATCGTCCAGGAGTTCCTCGACGACGCGCACGACGCGTACGCCGAGCGCGAGAAGGAGCTCGAAGGGATCCAGGAGGGGCTGATGCGCGACCTCGAGCGCTTCATCGTCCTGCAGACGGTCGACGTGCGCTGGCGCGAGCACCTCGAGAACATGGACTACCTCCGCGAGGGCATCGGCCTCCGCGGGCTCGCGCAGAAAGACCCGCTCGTCGAGTATCGGAACGAAGGGCACGTGATGTTCGCCGAGCTGAACCGGGCGATCCGCGAAGAGGTCGTGACGCTGCTCTTCCACGCCGAGGTGACCGCCGAGGACGGCGCTCTGCCTGCGGAGCCGGAGGCCGGGGCGGGCGGGCCGCTCAGCTACGAGCACGAGTCCCTTGCCGGCTCGCAGGCGATCCTTGCCGCCGGCAGCGCCACCGCCGGCGGGGGTTTCGCCTCGGGCGGAGGTGTCGCGACCCCGGTCGCCCAGCGGCCGAAGGTGAACAGCGAGTTCGAGAACGTCGGGCGGAACGACCTCTGCCCCTGCGGCTCGGGCAAGAAGTTCAAGCGCTGCCACGGCGCCTAGCTCCGCCGGCCCCCCGCTTCCGCGCCGATCGCCCTGGCGATGTCGAGGCTCGAGAGGATGCCGATCGGCCTGCCGTCGTCGGGGGCGGTGACGACGACGTGCGACGTCCCGTTCTGGGCCATGATCTCCGATGCGTAGCGCAGGTCCAGATCGGCCCGGACCGTGACGGTCGGCTCGTTCGCCGCCTCCCGGGCGGTAAGGCGGTCGAGGTTCAATCGCGCGTAGCCGAGTACGACATCTCGGTCGGAGACGACCACACAGGACGACCCGTCGTCCGATGTCTCCACGACGACCGCGTGGATGCGATGCTCGGCGAGCAGGCCGGCCACGGTGCGTAGCGTCGCGTCGGGCCGACACGTGACGACGCCGACATGCATGGCAGATCCGACGGTCGGCGGCTCATTCGATCCCACGCCGGTCATACCGAGTCGTAGATCCCGTCGTTGGCGGCTCGGAGCGCGTCGACGTATCCCGAACGCTCGTAGGCCGTCTCCTCCGCATCGCGCGGGACGGCGAGCAAGCCGCGGAGCTCGTCGACGCTTCCGAACCCCTTGCGTGTCATCCACTCGGACAGGCCGTCCAGCAGCACCTCGGCGTGCCCGACGCCGTGACGCAGAAGCGCCGAGGCCGTCATCACGACGTCGGCGCCCGCGAGGAGATACGCGGCGACGTCGGCCGAGGTCTCGACGCCGGTGGTGGCGGCGAGCGACGCTCGAACCCGTCCGTGCAAGAGCGCGACCCACGTACGCGGCAGCCGCGCCTCCGCCGGGCTCGAGAGACCCACGTGGGGCACGACGGCGAGCACTTCCGGATCGACGTCGGGTTGCAGGAACCGGTTGAACAACACGAGCGCATCTGCGCCGGCCTCGTCGAGGCGGATCGCCATCTCGCCCGTGGAGCTGAAGTAGGGGCTCAGCTTGATCGCCACCGGTACTCCTACCGCTTCCTTGACGCGCGTGAGCACGTCGAGATGCCGCTGCTCGACGTCGCGGCCGGAGACGCGTGCATCGCCCGGCAGGTAGTAGACGTTCAGCTCGATCGCGGCTGCGCCCGCATCCTGCATCGCCCGGGCATACTCGACCCAGCCGCCGGGGGTGACGCCGTTCAGGCTGCCGATCACCGGGACGTCGACGGCGGCGGCGGCCCGCTCGAGCAGGCTCAGGTAGCGGCGCGGCCCCGGGTCCGCCTCGGCCGCGGCCGGGAAGTACGAGAGGGACTCGGCGAAGCTCTCTGCACCGGCTTCGACCAGCTGCTCGTTCCTCGCCGCCTCGCGAAGCAGCTGCTCCTCGAAGAGCGAGTAGAGGACGACCGCACCGACGCCGGCATCGGCCAGCTGTCGCACGCCGTCGGCGGTCTGGGAGAGCGGCGAGGCCGACGCGACCAGCGGGTTGCGCAGCGTGAGGCCCATATAGCGGGTCGAGAGTTCCATCAGCGCTCCCTGCGGGCGTCGGCAGCGTACTGCCGCGCCCCGCGGGTCGCCATCTCCTCGTACACGTCCCAGCGCTGCTCGACTGCCTGCACGGCCAGCTCGTGGAGCCGCTCGGCCTCGGCCGGGTCGGTGTTCGTGAGCGTTCGGTAGCGCAGCTCCCGGTTCGTGTAGTCGGCGAGCGGGATCCGGGGCCGCGGCGAGTCGAGCAGGAACGGATTGCCGCCGGCCGCACGGACGGCCGGGTCGTAGCGGATCAGCGGCCAGTAGCCGCTTGCGACGGCGCGGTACTGCTGGTCGAGCCCGTCTCGCATCGCGATCCCGTGTGCGATGCAGTGGCTGTAGGCGATCACGAGCGACGGCCCATCGTAGGCCTCCGCCTCGCGGAGGGCGCTGAGCGTCTGTTGCGGGTCGGCGCCCATGGCAACGCGGGCGACGTAGACGTTCCCGTAGGCGATCGCCTGCAGGGCGATGTCCTTCTTCGGCACCGTCTTGCCGGCGGCGGCGAACTTCGCGACCGCCCCGAGCGGGGTCGACTTCGACATCTGGCCGCCGGTGTTCGAATAGACCTCGGTGTCGAGCACGAGCACGTTGACGTTGCGACCGCTCGCGAGCACGTGGTCGAGCCCGCCGGAGCCGATGTCGTACGCCCAGCCGTCGCCGCCGACGATCCAGACGCTGCGCCGGACGAGGTGGTCGAGGACGCTCCGAAGGTCGGCGACCGTGTCGTCGGGGAGCGCGTCGAGCTGCTGCTCGAGCTCGGCTACGCGTTCGCGCTGCTCGCGCAGCTCGGACTCGCGCAGCTGCGGTGCCGACAGGATCTCGTCCACCAGCTCCGCGCCGACCAGCTCGCGCAACTCGGTGAGGCGCCGCCTGGCGAGCTCGGTGTGGCGGTCGGCGGCGAGCCTGAAGCCGAGCCCGAACTCGGCGTTGTCTTCGAAGAGCGAGTTCGACCAGGCGGGGCCGCGCCCGTTGGCGTCGGTCGTCCAGGGTGTCGTCGGGAGGTTGCCGCCGTAGATCGACGAGCAGCCCGTCGCGTTTGCGACCATCAGCCGGTCGCCGAAGAGCTGCGAGAGCAGCTTCAGGTACGGCGTCTCGCCGCAGCCTGCGCACGCGCCGGAGAACTCGAACAGCGGCTCGAGGAACTGCGTGCCGCGCACCGTGCCGAAGTCGACTCGCGACCGGTCGGTGGCGGGAAGGGTCTCGAAGAACGCGATGTTGTCGCGCTCCGCCGCGACGAGCGGCTCGCGGAGAGCGAGGTTGATCGCCTTGCGCTGTGGGTCGGCCGGCGCCGTCACGGGGCACGCCTGAACGCACAACTCGCAGCCGGTGCAGTCCTCGACGTAGACCTGCAGCGTGTAGCGGGCGTCGGGCATGCCGACGGCGTCGAGCGCCGCCGCCTGGAAGCCGGCGGGCGCGCCGTCCAGGTGCGAGCGGTCGTAGTACCGCGAGCGGATCACGCTGTGCGGGCAGACGAAGCTGCAGTTGCCGCACTGGATGCAGAGGTCGGAGTCCCACACGGCGACGAGATCGGAGATGTTTCGCTTTTCGAACGCGGCGGTGCCGCTCGGATACGTGCCGTCCACCGGCAGCGCGCTGACGGGGAGGTCGTCTCCGCGGCCCGCGAGCATGGCGGCGGTGACGGTGCGGACGAACTCGGGCGCGTCGGCCGAGACGACCGGAGGCAGCTCGCGATCGCCCGTCGCCCGCTCGGGCACGTCGATCCGGTGCAGCCCCTCCAGCGCGCGGTCGACGGCGGCCTGGTTGCGCTCGACCACCTCGCGGCCCCGGCGGCCGTACGTCTTCGCGACCGCCTCCTTGATCCGCTCGATCGCCTGCTCGGGCGGCAGCACGCCCGAGAGCTGGAAGAAGCATGTCTGGAGGATGATGTTGATCCGCCCGGCAAGGCCGACGTCGCGGGCGATCCGCCCGGCGTCGATCGCGTACACGTCGATGTGCTTGGCCACGATCTGCTCCTGGACCGGCCGGGAGAGCGCAGCCCACACCTCATCGGGCGGGCGCGGGCAGTTCAGGAGCAGGGTTGCGCCGTCCGCGGCGCGGCCGAGCACGTCGGCGCGGTCGAGCAGCCCGAACTGATGGCAGCCCACGAAGCCGGCCTGCTGCACGAGGTACGGCGCCCGGATCGGCCGCGGGCCGAAACGGAGGTGGGAGACGGTCTGCGAGCCGGACTTCTTCGAGTCGTAGACGAAGTAGCCCTGGGCGTTCAGGCCCTCTTCGTCTCCGAGGATCTTGATCGTGTTCTTGTTCGCGCCCACGGTGCCGTCCGAGCCCAGACCGAAGAAGATCGCGCGCACCGTGTCGGGTGGCTCGATGTCGAGCGTCGCGTCGTAGGGGAGGCTCGTCCCGGAGACGTCGTCGGTGATGCCGATCGTGAACCGGCGCCGAGGCCGATCCGCCGCCAGCTCGGCGAAGACGCCGGCGACCATGCCCGGCGTGAACTCCTTCGACGAGAGGCCGTAGCGCCCGCCGATGACCCTCGGCATCGACGTTCGCTCGCCGTCCGAGTACGCCTCGGTCAGTGCGGCGACCGTGTCGAGGAAGAGCGGCTCGGCGATCGATCCCGGCTCCTTCGTCCGGTCGAGCACGGCGATGCTCCGCACGGACGCCGGCAGCGCAGCCGTGAGCGCCTGCGCCGGGAACGGCCGGTACAGGCGTACCTGAAGGACGCCGACGCGCTCGCCCCCGGCGTTCAGCGCGACGATCGTCTCCTTCGCCGTCTCAGCGCCCGACCCCATCAGCACGAGCACGCGCTCGGCCTCCGGGTCGCCGAAGTAGTCGACGATGCCGTAGCGGCGTCCGGTGCGCTCGGCGAGGGCGGCCATCGCGTCCTCGACGACCCCGGGGACGCGCGCGTAGAACGGGTTCACCGTCTCGCGCGCCTGGAAGTAGACGTCGGGATTCTGGGCCGTGCCGCGGATGAACGGCCGCTCGGGCGAGAGCGCCCTGCCGCGGTGCTCCCGGACGAGCTCCTCCGGCACGAGGGCGCGCAGGTCGTCGTCGGAGAGCGGCTCGATCGTGTTCAGCTCATGCGAGGTGCGGAATCCGTCGAAGAAGTGCACGAAGGGCACGCGTGTCCGCAGGGTCGCGGCCTGCGCGACGAGTGCGAGATCGTGCGCCTCCTGGACCGATGCCGACGCGAGCAGCGCGAAGCCTGTCTGGCGCACGGCCATCACGTCCGAGTGGTCCCCGAAGATCGAAAGCCCCTGCGCGGCGAGCGACCTGGCGGCGACGTGCAGCACGGCCGGCGTCAGCTCGCCCGCGATCTTGTACATGTTCGGGATCATCAGCAGCAGGCCCTGGGAGGCGGTGAACGTCGTCGCCAGTGCGCCACCCTGCAGCGCGCCGTGCAGCGCACCGGCCGCACCGCCTTCGCTCTGCATCTCGACCACCGCGGGCACGGTTCCCCAGACGTTCGTGCGTCCCGCGCTCGACCACTCGTCGGCGAGCTCGGCCATCGGCGACGACGGCGTGATCGGGTAGATGCAGCAGACCTCGTTCAGCCGGTAGGCCACCGAGGCGGCGGCCTCGTTCCCGTCGACCGTCACGCGCACGTCAGTCGCCCTCCGCGACCATCTCGATCGCGTGGACCGGGCATTGCTCGAAGCACACGCCGCAGCCGGTGCAGCGGTCGAGGTCGAACCGGTAGCGGAAGCCGACGCCCAGCTTGATCACGGCATCCTCGGGACAGGCGCCCAGGCAGCCGTCGCATTCGAAGCAGTTGCCGCACGACAGGCACCGACTCGCTTCGTAGACGGCCTCGTCGGCCGAGAGGCCGCTGACGATCTCGTCGAAGGCGGCGATCCGCTCGCTCGGCGCGAGCTCGGGTTGCTGCCGGCGGGCGTTGTCCCCGAAGTACCAGAGGTGCAGCTTGTCGAAGCTCGCCAGATCGTGCTTCGGCGCGCTCACCGCGCTGGAGTCTCGGAGCCACGCGTCGATGTGAAGCGCCGCCTTCTTGCCATGACCAACGCCAACCGTGACCGTGCGCTCGCTCGGCACCATGTCGCCGCCCGCGAACACGCCGGGGCAACCGGTCTGCAGCGAGGTGGACACGTGCACCGTCCCGTCGCGGTCGAGCTCCACGCCCGGCACGTCGCGCAGGAAGGCAGTGTCGCTCTCCTGACCGAGCGCCAGGATCACGGTGTCGGCGGCGAGCGTCTCGAACCGCCCGGTCGGCTGTGGGAAGCCGTTCTCGTCGAGCTCCATCTGCTCGACCTGCAGCTCGGGGCCGTCGAAGGCGGTGATCGTCCGGAGCCAGTTGATCCGCACGCCCTCCCGCTCGGCATCCTCGGCCTCCTCGAGGTGGGCGGGCATTTGCTCGCGGGTGCGCCGGTAGACGATCAGCGCCTCGTCCGCGCCCAGCCGCCGCGCCACGCGCGCGGCATCCATCGCGGTGTTGCCGCCGCCGTAGACGGCGACTCGACGGCCGATCTCCGGCTGCTCGCCCGAGGCGACGCTCCGCAGGAACGAGACGGCGTCGACGATCCGGCCTGCGTCGCGGGCTGGGATGTCGACCCGTTTGGAGAGGTGGGCGCCGACAGCGACGAAGACCGCGTCGAAGCGGCCCTCCTCCCGCTCGGCGACGAGATCCTCGACCTTGTGCTCCTGCGTGATCCGCACGCCGAGCGCGGCGATCCGATCGATCTCGCCGGTGAGCACGTCGCGCGGCAATCGGTAGGCGGGGATCCCGTACCGCATCATCCCGCCCGGCTGCGCGCCCGAGTCGCGCATCTCGACCTCGTGGCCGAGCCGCGCCAGGTGGTACGCCGCGGAGAGCCCGCTCGGCCCCGACCCGATCACGAGCACACGCTTGCCGCTGCGCGCGGGGGGAGCGTCGAACCGCCATCCTTGCTCGAGCGCCGTATCGCCGAGGAATCGCTCGACCGAATGGATCGAGACGGCGCTGTCGAGGCTGGCGCGGTTGCAGACGCTCTCGCACGGGTGGTAGCAGACACGTCCGTGGATCGCCGGCAGCGGGTTGTCGGCGACGAGCCGGCGCCAGGCCTGCTCGTGCCGGCCGGCCAGCGTGTGGGCGAGCCATTCCTGGATGTTCTCGCCGGCGGGGCAGCCCGCGTTGCACGGCGGCAGGAGGTCGACGTAGACCGGTCGGCGGTCTCGAACGGGGCCGGTGTTCGAGCGACCGTGAAGCAGGTCCGGCAACCGCGTCACGTCCCGCATGGGATCGGTCACGCCTGCTCGTCCCTGATGCCCACGTCCGAAAGCTAGCCCCGGGGTGGCCAATCCCGACTCCGGGGAAACCCACAGGATTCCCGTCGCCGAGGCAACCTCTTTGCAGCCGGCGTGCGTGGAGGTCGGCCGATCCGGGAAGCCCCGGATGGTTGGTCACCGGTTTGCCACATCATCGTCTCATGAGCCCGAAGTAGGGTTGGCTCCGTGGGCTCTGTCGAGCGCCGTCTGCTCGCGCGTGAGGCCACGCTGGCCACCGTTGTGGCCGCGTCGCTTGCCGCCGTCCTTCTCTGGGCCTCCCCGCCCGGAGTGGACTGGGCCGCCCACGCGTACCAGCGGACGTTCCTGATCCAGCACGGCTTCGCCGTCTGGAACACCTACTGGTACGCGGGCCGCTCGTCGTTCGTCACGTACAGCCTGCTCTACTACCCGCTCGCCGCGCTGCTCGGCATCCGCGTTCTCGCCGTCGTCTCGATCGCGACCGCGGCCCTCGCCTTCAGCATGGTCGTGCTGCGCCAGTGGGGCCCGGTCTCCCGGGTCTCGAGCCGGTCGTTCGCGGTGCTCTGGGCGGGGCTCGTCTTCTCGGCCGCGTTCCCGTTCGCCCTTGCCGTCTCGTTCGCGCTGCTCGCGATCTGGGCCCTGCAGGAGGGGCGCCGCGGGCGCTTCGCCATCTGCGCCCTGCTGACCCTCGCAGCGAGCCCGCTCGCGTTTGCATTCCTCGCGCTTGTCCTCGGCGGGCTGGCGCTCGGACGGCGCAGCCTCCGCCACTCCGGCGTGCAGCTCGCGGTCGTCGTCGGCGGGGCGGCCGCCGAGCTGGCCGTCTACCGCATCTTCGGCGCCGGCGGCGTGTTCCCGTTCGGGCTGCTCGAGCTGATCCCCGCCCTGATCTTCTGCGGGCTCGGGCTCATCGTGACCCGTGGCGTCCCCGCAGCAAAGCCGCTGCACGGCCTCTTCTGGCTCTACCTGGCGGCCGTCGTCACCGCGTACCTCGTGCCGTCGTCGGTCGGCTCGAACATCGAGCGGATCCGCTATGCGGCCGTGCCGATCGCGCTGATCGCGGTGGCGCTCCGCCGCTACCGGCCGCTGTGGCTGATCGTGCCCGCGCTCGTCCTCGCCGCGATCTGGAACCTCACGCCGATCTGGTCGAGCTTCGCGCAGGCGAGCTCGGACCCGGAGGCCTCGCGCGCCTACTGGCAGCCGGCGCTGACGTATCTGAAAGCGCACACGAGCCCGTCGTACCGCGTCGAGGTCGTCGACACGGCCGAGCACTGGCAGGCCGCGTACCTGCCCGACGCCGGCATCCCGATCGTCCGCGGGTGGTACCGCCAGAACGACTTCCCGCAGAACGAGCTGCTGTATGACAAGACCCTCGGGGCGCGTGCGTACGAGCGCTGGCTGCGGCAGATGGCGGTCCGGTATGTCGTCCTCACGGACGCGCCGGTCGACTACAGCTCACGTCTCGAAGCGAAGCTGCTGCGGTCGGGTTGGTCGGGGCTCCTCCTCGTCAAGCGACTGCCGCACCAGTCGATCTACGAGCTCCCCGCCGCCACGCCGCTCATCACCGGCCCGGCGCCGGCCAGCGTGCTCTGGCTGTGGCCGTCGAGACTCGTCGCGGAGGTGGGGAAGCCGGGCTCCTACCGCGTCCGGGTGCGCTGGTCGCCCTACTGGCGCACGCCGGGGGGCTGCGTCTCGAAGACGGCCGACGGGCTGACGCGCCTACAGGTGCGGCATGCCGGTCTCGTCGAGCTCGTCTTCTCGCTCGACGTCACACGTGGCCTGCAGACGCTGGCCGGGGCGGCGCCGAAGCGTGTGTGCAGCGGCTGACGGCTACCATCAATCGCCGATGGAAGAACTGAAGCCGCTCTCCGATCAGCTTGCCGAGCTAGGGGCCCAGCTTGACTGGGTCCGTGAGTACCTTTGACCCGGCTGAGCTCGAAACCCGTCTCGTAACGCTCGAGGAGCAGATGAACGCCCCCGGCTTCTGGGACGACCAGGAGCGGGCAGCGCGCGTGTCGTCCGACCATGCCCGCGTGTCGCGGCGGCTCGAGGGCTACCGCCGGCTCATGGCGGACTACAGCGACGCGAAGGAGCTCACGGCGCTCGACGGCGGCGAGATGGAGGACGAGATCGCTGCCATGCTCGTGCCGCTCCGCACAGAGCTCGAGCGGATGCAGGAGGCGGCGCTCTTCGACGGCGAGTACGACGCGGGCGACGCCGTCGTGACGCTCCAGTCGGGCACCGGCGGCACCGACGCCCAGGACTGGGCGGAGATGATGCTGCGGATGTACGAGCGCTGGGCGTCGAATCGCGGCTTCGGCGTCGAGCTGCTCGAGGCGAGCCCGGGCGAGGAGGCGGGCCTCAAGTCGACGACGTTCACGGTCGTCGGCGAGAACGCCTACGGGATCCTGAAGGCGGAGCGCGGCAAGCACCGGCTCGTGCGCCTCTCGCCGTTCGACCAGGCGCACCGCCGGCACACCGCGTTCTCCACGGTGATCGTGGCGCCGCTCCTCCCCGACGACGCAGCCGTCGAGATCGACGAGAGCGACCTGAAGATCGACACGTACCGCGCGCAGGGCGCGGGCGGCCAGCATGTCAACAAGACCGACAGCGCCGTTCGCATCACGCACCTGCCGTCGGGAATCGTCGTGCAGTGCCAGAACGAGCGCTCACAGTCGGCGAACAAGCAGACGGCGATGCGGGTGCTGAAGGCGCGGCTCGTCGAGCGGGCGGAAGAGGAGAGGGAGGAGCTGCTGGCGAAGGAACGTGGCGGCTCCGCCGATACGGGTTTCGGCGGCGAGTCGATTCGCTCCTATGTCCTCCATCCCTACCAGCTCGTGAAGGACACGCGCACCGGCTACGAGACCGGGAACGCCCAGGCGGTGCTGGACGGCGAGCTCGACCCGTTCATCCGCGAATACCTGCTCGCCAGGGCCGCCGGCAGGATCGTCTAGAGGCCCATCCAGAGCGTGGGTTACACTTCTGCCAACTCCGCAGCGGGGCGTCTCCTTCGGAGGGGCGCCCGGATATCGCAGTGACGGAAACCGAGCTGACAGCCACCGATCCGGCCGTACTGGTCGAGCCCGAGCCGATCGCGTCGCCGCGCCCCAGCGCCACGTCGATGATCGTGTTCGACTCGGTGACCAAGGTGTACGAGCCCGACGTCGTCGCGCTCCGCGACGTGACGTTCCACATCGACAAGGGCGAGTTCGTCTTCATCGTCGGTGCCTCCGGGTCGGGCAAGTCGACGCTCGTGCGCCTGCTGCTGAAGGAGCTCGAGCCGACGAGCGGCAAGATCGTCGTCGGCGGCCGCGAGCTCGGGCGGCTGAAGCGGTCGAAGGTGCCGATGCTCCGGCGCAACATCGGCTGCGTGTTCCAGGACTTCAAGCTGCTGCCGCGCCGCAACGCCGCCGAGAACGTCGCGTATGCGCTCAAGGTGCAGGGCGAGTCGAGCTCCTCGATCCGCAAGAAGGTGCCCGAGGTGCTCGCGATGGTCGGGCTCTCGCACAAGATGAACTCTCTGCCCGACGAGCTCTCGGGTGGCGAGCAGCAGCGCGTCTCGATCGCGCGCGCGTTCGTCAACCACCCGCCGCTGCTTGTCTGCGACGAGCCGACCGGGAACCTCGACCCCGACACGTCGGTCGGGATCATGCAGCTCCTCTACCGCATCAACCGTGCCGGCACGACGATCCTGATGGTCACGCACGACCGCGAGATGGTCGACAAGATGCGCAAGCGCGTGATCCAGCTCGAGGAGGGGCGCCTCGCCCGCGACGAGCGGCGCGGCGGTTACGCCGGAGAGATCACGCAGGCATGAGCGTAGGCTTGACGGAGCTCATCAGAGAGCGGAGGTGCCGGCTCTGCCGGCGCCGGGAGCGGGCATGAGCGGGCGCGCGAAGCTGCTCTTCGCGGAGGCGTGGCGGTCGCTCGGGGCGAACCTGTCGACGACGGTCGCCGCGGCGATCACGGTGCTGATGAGCATGTTCCTGCTCGGGCTCTTCATCGCGCTCGGCAGCTGGACGGTCTCGTGGACGAACCACGTGAAGCGCGAGCTCGTCGTCAAGGTCTACTTCGCCGACAACGCGACGACGAAGCAGAAGACGGACTTCGCGCGGCTGATGTCCCAGAACCCGTACGTCAAGCAGGGCGGCATCAAGTACATCTCGAAGCAGCAGGGGCTCGCGATCATGAAGAGGCGCGATCCCGACCTCGTCGCGGGCCTCGCGGGGAACCCGATCCCGGACGAGCTCGAGGTGACGCCGAACCGTGGTGAGAACGTCGACAAGCTCTACAACTCGATCGTCCTGCCGCAGATCCCGTCGTTCATCCAGAAAGTGAACGACGGCAAGCGCCTCTCGCATCGAGTGCTCGAGGTCGCTCATGTCATCGAGGTGGTGTTCACGATCGCGACGGTGGTGCTCGTGATCGCGTCGATCCTGCTGATCTCGAACACGATCCGCCTCTCGATCTTCTCGCGACGCCGGGAGATCGAGGTGATGAAGCTCGTCGGCGCGACGAACTGGTTCGTGCGCGGTCCGTTCATGCTCGAGGGGCTGATCTGCGGCGTCGGCGGGCGCGCTGCTCGCGGTCTTCTTCCTCGTCCTCGGCAAGGCGATCGTGCTGCCGGACGATCCTGCCGCACCTGTCCGGCGACGCCGACGTGCACGCGATGGCGTTCCCGCTCGTCGCGTTGATCCTGCTCGGCACCGGCCTGGCCCTCGGCGCGTTCGGCTCGGGCCTGACCATCCGCCGTTTCCTTCGGATCTAACGCCCTGTCGGAGCTCGTCGTCGTCGAGGTGGGGCGGCGGGGCAAGCTCGTCGTCGGCGAGCCGTACTTCACGCCGGGCGTGCCGCTCGTGCTCGAGTCGAAGGGCCTCGGCGACGTGCAGCCCGGCGACCTGGCCGCGGTGCGCACGGGGCGTGGCCGCGCGAAGCTGGAACAGGGCTTCGGGCCGGCCGCGCGGATCGAGAACGTCCTCGAGGCGCTGCTCGTCGAACGCGGCGCGCGGCAGCCGTTCGAGCCGCACGACGCTCCCGCGCCGAGCATCGACAACCGCGTCGACCTCCGCGAGCTCCTCACCTACACGGTCGACCCGGAGACGGCGAAGGATTTCGACGACGCGCTCTCGTTCCGGCGCGAGCCCGACGGGATCCGGGCCTGGGTGCACATCGCCGACGTCTCGTACTTCGTCGGCGCCGGCACGCCGCTCGACCACGGTGCGGCGCGCCGCGCGTTCTCGACGTACGTCCCGGGCGCGGTTGCGCCGATGCTCCCGCACGAGCTGGCCGACGACCTCTGTTCGCTCCGGCCGAACCTCGACCGGCTGTGCGTCACCGTGGAGCTGCCGCCGAACGGCGAGCCGAGCTTCTACCGGTCGGTGATCCGCTCCGACGCCCGGCTCACGTACGGGGAGGCGGAGCGGCGGGAGGCGCCGCCCGCAGTGCTGGAGGCGCTCGCCCTCAACGACGAGCTGGCCGGCCGGCTGCGCGAGCGCCGCTTTGCGCGGGGGGCGCTGCAGGTGCAGACGCCCGAGGTCGCGTTTCGCTTCGACGGCGGCGGCGGCGTCGCCGACGCGTGGCTCGAGGGCGAGCCGCATGCCCACATGCTCGTGGAGGAGCTGATGATCCTCGCGAACGAGGCGGTGGGGGGCTTTCTCGCGTCGCGCAAGCGCGCCGCGCTCTACCGGGTGCACGAGCGGCCCGATCCGGAGGCGGTCCAGCAGCTGCTGGCAAGGCTCGCGGAGCTCGGCGTGCCGACGCCGCCGGCCCCGGAGCGCCTCTCCCCGCAGGAGGCGGCGGCGCTCGCGGGGGCAACCTCGACGCTCGTCGCCCGCTATTCCGAGCAGTCGGGGCGCGGCCGCGAGGCGTTCCCGGCGCTCGTGCTGCGCGCGCTCAAGCAGGCGCGCTACGACGTGCACAACCTCGGCCACGCCGGGCTCGCGAGCCCCGCCTACTGCCACTTCACCTCGCCGATCCGCCGCTACCCCGACCTGGTCGTGCACCGGGCGCTCCTGCGCGAGCTCGGCCTGGGCGACGACCCGCTGCCCGACGGCCTCGAGCGGCTTGCCGAGCACGCCTCGGAGCGCGAGCGGGAGGCGGCGCAGCTCGAATACCTGGCGGACGATCTCTGCCTCGCGCGGCTCCTGGAGCGGCGCCTCTTCGAGGAGGGCTGGGACGCTCGGTTCGAGGGGGAGATCGTCGGCGTGATCGGGTCGGGCCTCTTCCTGCGCTTCGGCACCGTGTTCGAGGGGTTCCTGCCGGCGCGGCGGCTGCACGGCGAGTTCTACGAGCTCGACCCGCTCGCGACCGCCCTCGTCGGCCGCACAACGGGGCGCCGCTACCGGCTCGGGGACGCGGTCGAGGTCCGCGTCGAGCGGGTGTCGACGAACGACGGCAAGGTCGAGCTGGCGCTCTCGTAGGAGCTACTAGACGAGGCGCCGCTCGTGCGCCCAGCGTGTGAGCTCGTGGCGCGAGGAGAGCTGCAGCTTGCGCAGCACGCTCGACACGTGCGCCTCGACCGTCTTCACGGAGAGGTGCAGGCGGGCGGCGATCTCCTTGTAGCGGTAGCCGCGCGCGATCAGCTGCAGCACCTCTCGCTCGCGCGGCGTCAGCGTTTCCAGCTCGGGATCGGCGCCGATCGGCTCGCCTTCGCGGAACGCGTCGAGCACGAAGCCGGCGAGCCGCGGAGAGAAGACGGCGTCGCCCTCGGCGACGCGGGCGATCGCGTCGGCGAGCTCCGCGGACGAGATCGTCTTCGTCACGTAGCCGCGTGCGCCGGCGCGGATGACGCCGATCACGTCCTCGGCGGCGTCCGACACCGAGAGCGCGAGGAACTTGACGGCGGGCCGCTCGGGCGCCACGGCGGCGATCACGCCTTCGCCGCCTCCGTCGGGCAGGTGCACGTCGAGCAGCACGACGTCGGGGTCGAGCTCGCGGATCAGCGGGCCGGCCTCCTCGACGCTTCCCGCCTCACCGACGATGTCGACGGTGTCGCCGAGCTCGCCGCGCACGCCGGCGCGGAAGAGCTCGTGGTCGTCGACGAGGACGACGCGGATCATGACGCGCTCCTCGGCAGAGTCAGCTCGACCTCGGTTCCCTCTCCCGGCACGGAGACGATCCTCGCAGTTCCGCCCGCACGCTCCATGCGCGCCTCGATCGAGTCGCGGATCCCGCGCCGGTGATCGGGGATCGCAGCCGGGTCGAAGCCCGGGCCGCGATCGCGGACGAAGACCTCGAGACCGTCGGGGCCGGCTTCGGCGAAGACGTGGATCTCGCCGTCGCGCGCGTGCTTGGCGGCGTTGGTCATCCCTTCGCGGGCCGCGAGCACGAGCTGCTCGACCGCGTCGTCGAGCGGTTCGTCGCCGGCGGTCGCGAGCTCGATGCGCACGCCGTGCGCCTCCTCGACGTCAGCGACGGCCGCGGACAGGGCATCGGCGAAGCCTGCGGCCGCACCGGGGGCGCCGTAGAGCCAGCGGCGGAGGTCGCGCTCCTGGCGGCGTGCGAGCGCCGAGACGCGGACGGGGTCGTCGGCGTGGCGCTGCACGAGCGCGAGCGTCTGCAGGACAGAGTCGTGGACGCGCGCGGCGACCTCGGCCCGCTCCGACAGGCGGATGCGCTCGGTGCGCTCGGAGACCAGCTGCCAGGTCCACGGCAGGAGCACGAGCGCGAGCGTGCCGACGATCGCGCCGGGAGCGACGAAGCTGTTCTTCGGGCCGATGTGCTCGAGCATCACGATGGCGCCTCCCATCGTGAGCGCGACGCCCGGCCACGCGAGCCGACCGCCACCGGGGCGGAGGGTCGCGCCGCGACGCGCGAGCAGGACGACGCCCATCACGAGCAGGCCTGCCCCGAGGATCACCGTCCCGTCCACACCGAGCGCGAGCAGGAGCGACATCGCAGCGAGCGCCACGAGGAGGAGCGCGAGCAGTGGCCGGCGCCCTGTGAGGGAGACCCAGGCCGCGAGGTAGAGGAGGATGCCGGCGCCGCCCGCGAGCGCGAGCAGGGCGAAGACGAAGCGAACGAGGTTCGGGTCGACGTTGATCGACTCGGCGAGCCCACCGCACACGCCGGCGACGACCGGCGTGTCGGAGCGGTGGAAGGGCAGGGCCGGCGTCGGTGTCATCCGGCCCTGACGACGTCGATGCGGCCTGCGCCGACCTTCGCCTCGATCGAGAGGCCGTTGCCGCCGCCGGTCGTGATGCTCGCGTGCGTTCCGTCGTCGTGCTGCGAGAAGACGAAGACGTCGCCGGCCTTCGCGTTCGCGTCGACCCGCACTCGCATGCCCTGCGGGACGATCACGCGCAGCTTGCCGACTCCGACCTTGGCGGTCACGTGGAGGGGCCGGTTCGGGGTGACGTGCGAGAGGTCGACCCGAAGGTTCCCGATGCCGAGCACGTAGGTCGAATGCACGTCGGCGATCTGGGTGGGGGTATAGGTGCGCTTGCCGACGCCGTCGTCGAGGCTCACGTTGAACCAGGCGAACAGGCTCACGACGGCGACGACGGCCACCGTGCAGAGGAGGGCGACGATGCCGACGAGGGCGACGACGAGACCGCGGCGCCTGCTGCTCCAGAGGATCAGCAGCCCGGCGATCAGGACGAGGACCCAGCCCGCGCCGGCTGCGGGCCAGAAGGCTGCTCGCGAGAGGAGCACGAAGAGTGCGACTGCGACCAGCGCGAGCCCGATCAGGCGGCCGGGGTGGTCTCGCCGCTTGGCGAGGACCTCCGCCGCGATCGACTCGTCCTTGCCCTCGGTCGGGATGACGAGGACACCGGCGATGTAGACGAGGATCCCGGCGCCGCCGAGGATCGTGAGGACGACCAGGCCGAGCCGGAAGACGGCCGGGCTCAGGTCGAAGTAGCGGGCGAGACCGGAGCAGACACCGGCGACCATGCGGCCTTCCGAGCTTCGCTCCAGCCGCTTGACCGGGTTATGTGTGATGTATTCGCTCATGCCTCGAGGGTGCCGGTCGGGCCTCCGATGCGCCATCCGGAATGACCCCGGTCCGACCCTCAACGCTACTCTCGTCCCCGCGATGGCAGAGAAGACGATCGCCGAGAACCGCCGCGCGCGGCACGACTACCAGCTGCTCGACCGGTTCGAGGCCGGCCTCGTGCTGACCGGCACCGAGGTCAAGTCGCTGCGCGAGGGGCGGACGACGATGGCGCAGGCGTGGGCCGAGATCCGCGACGGCGAGGCGTGGCTGCACGGCCTCGAGATCGCGACCTACTCGCAGGGCAACCGGGCGAACCACGAGCCGATGCGGCCGCGCAAGCTGCTGCTGCACCGCCGGGAGATCGACTCGCTGTACGGCACGGTGCGCGAGAAGGGGCTGACGGTCGTTCCCACGCGGCTCTACTTCAAGGACGCACGGGTGAAGGTCGAGCTGGCCGTCGCCCGCGGCAAGGAGCAGCGCGACAAGCGCCGCGACCTCGCCGAGCGCGACGCGCAGCGCCAGATGGAGCGCGCGCTCAAGAACGTCCGCCGTTGAGGTAGCCCGGCCTCCCCGTTTAGGGGGTTGCCCGCCGACCGGTCAGACCTACATTGCGATCAGTCTTCGAAAGAGGGGTCTTCTGTGGCAAGGATGGTGAAGGGAGCGGCGGCGGCGATTGCCGTCGCGGTGGTTGGAGCTGCGGCAGCATCCGCTGCCGCCGGTTCGGCTGCATCTTCGATGACGGTGCAGGCCAGCGACGTGCCCGGCGCGAAGCAGGTCTCGGCGGGCCGCACGAACGAGACCGGCTATGACGCGTACCAGCGGTCGTTCACCTACAGCGTCCCGTCGGGGTCGAACCTCGTCATCTACGTGCGCTCGGAGGTGCTGCTCGGCTCGACGACCGAACAGGCCGGTAGCGATTTCGCGGGGGCGACCGGCATCCTTCGGTCGAAGGCATCGCAGAAGGCGATCGCCGCCTCACTCGCGAGCTCGCTCAAGGTGCCGGCCAAGGCGGTGAAGGTCGGGAAGCCGAAGTCCCCGAAGGTCGGCGATCGCGCCTTCGAGGTGCCGATGACGGTCACGACGAAGAATCTCCGGCTCTACAGCACGCTCCTCTACGTCCTGCTCGACCGGGCGATCGTGATCGAGGTCGTGGACGGCCTGCGTCCCGAGGGTGCGACGTCGGAACGGCTTGCGCGCCGCTCGGTCTCCTACATCGGTACCGGGCTCGCACCCGTGTCGGTGACGCCGCCGTCGATCACCGGCTCTGTCGGTTCAGGGCCAGACGCTTGGCGCCGTCTCCGGTGCGTTCATGGGCTCCGACACCTACACCTACCAGTGGCAGCGCTGCGACGCGACGGGGGCGAACTGCGCCGACGTGCCCGGCGCGACCGCGATCACCTACGCGGTCTCGGCCGCCGACGCCGGGTCGACCCTGAAGGTCGTCGTCACGGCAACGTCCCGCTTCGGCACGGTGCAGGCGACGTCGGCGGCCACGGCGGTCGTCACCTAGTAGGCCGCGGGTTCCCGGGGCCAGGCCCGGCTACAATGCAGGCAAGGACATACGGGGGCGCCATGGCTTCGACGTGGTCGATTCTCCGGGTGAGCTGCAAGCGGAGGTCTCCGGTCGGCCTCCTAAAACAACCGGAACCAAACGCAAGTGCGGAGAACAACCTCGCACTCGCTGCCTAGTTCGAAGAACTAGCCAGCGTGTCGCCCCGGGCGAGCCCGCGTCCCGGAGGCGGCATCAACTAGCGGGCTCGGCGCCAAGGGAGAGCCACTCGCCTGCGGCGCGACACCGAAGGAGGGCTAGTCCGTCGGTAGGTCGGTCGCACACCGGCCGCCGGGCGAATCCAAAGGGCGGCCTAAGCTTGTAGATGCTCACCTCGGTGCGACCGCGGACGCGGGTTCGATTCCCGCCGCCTCCATTTTCCGCTCAACAGAGCCGGTCTCAGAGCTGGTCGAACTGTTCTTGACGTGTACGTACATTGTCCGTACACTAAGCGCATGCCGAAGATAGCTCGCGCAACAGATAGATGGGATTTCCGAGTGGCGACAGAGGCTGATTCGCTGGTCCGCAGGGCGGCTGACGTTTCGCACCGCACGTTGACCGACTTTGTCGTGGAAGCTGCGGTGGTTGAGGCCGATCGAGTGCTGGGTGACCGCACCCGGTTCGTACTGGATGAAGACCAGTGGGCTCGCTTCTCGGACGCTCTTGACCGTGAGCCTCGGGACATTCCCGGTCTGGCGAAGCTCTTCGCGAGCCCAAGCGTCTTCGAATAGCGCGTGCCGTATAGGCCTCCCGAGTCACTCGGGCGACATCACGAGCTAGAGGGGTTCGACTGCGGCGAGCCGGCTCTCGACGAGTGGCTAACGAAGCACGCGCTGGCGGCCGTTGCGGCCGGCACCGCTCGCGTCTTCGTAACGACGGATGAAGGGACCAACGTCATTGGGTACTACGCGCTGGCGGCTGCGCAGGTCGAACCAACAGCTGCGACAGCAAGAACGCTGAAAGGGCAGCCGTCACGCCGACCCGTTCCTGCCATTCTGCTGGCACGGCTAGCCGTCGATCGGAAGCACCAGGGCCGTCGGGTCGGCCAGTCCCTTCTTCAAGACGTCATGCGGAGATGTCTTGGTGCGGCTGAGGAGATTGGCGTCCGCGTCCTCCTCGTACACGCCAAGCACAACGAAGCAAAGCGCTGGTACATGCAATATGGATTCGAGGAATCGCCGACGGATCCACTCCACCTGATCCTCCTGATGAAGGACCTGCGCCGATTTGTGGACGCGGTCTAGCGGGGCGAGCTCAGCTACCGATTGAAATCTCGTGCGGGTTCGATTCCCGCCGCCTCCATCCAAGCGCTGCGGGGGTCGACCTGGTGCGGCTCTATGGTGGGGATCGTTGCGCGCTTGGGGCGAGAGGCAGACCGGATCGAAGACCGGTCTCGCGCTGTCTGTCGGGGCGGTGGTTGCAGTCGCGATCGGCTGGCTCGCGTATGCCGCGCCGCTGACGAAGGACGAGGCCTACAACCGGGTCTACTACGGCGGCTACAGCGCCGCCAAGATCCTCCAGCACTACGACCTGCCGAACAACCACCTTCTCGACACGGTCTTCGAGTCGTGGCTACCGCAGGGGATGATCGCGTGGAACCCGTGGACGCTGAGAGTGATCGGAGTCTCGGCGGGTGTCGCGCTCGCGCTCGTCGTACTGCTGCTCGCGGCCCGCCGCGGGTCGCTCGTCCTCGCCCTCTGCCTCTTCGGCGGCTCGCCGCTCCTTGTGACGTACCTCTTCGTCTCGCGCGGCTACGGTCTCTCGGCGCTGCTCGTCGTCCTGTCGATCGTCGTGCCGGCTTCACTTGCGGGCCGTCTCGGACGAATGAAGATCCTGCCCGGCGCGGTCCTGCTTGCGCTCGGGATCTGGCCGCTGCCGACGAACCTGTGGCTCGCTCCGGGGTGGCTGCTCGGCGTCCTCGCCCTGTGGGGATTGTCCGAGGCGCTGCTCGCGATCGCGGTGCTCGGCCCGTTGCTGATCGTCGAGTACTACCCGATCAAGGACGACGTCCGCTTCGTCGCGCACCTGGCGAACGGAGCGCCGTCGGCCAGGGACTTCCTCGGCGACCTCGTCCACGGCGCGAGCATCGTTCCGGCCTGCTTCCTGGTGGCGCTGGCGCTCCTGCTGGTCGCCGTCGTTCGGGAGCGGCGGCCGTCGCTTGCGGCACTGCGCAGCTCGGACCGATACACGCAGGCGGCGGTGTGGTGCGCGGTCACGTCCGTCTCGTGGTTTGTCGTCATGCTCGTCGTCCACGCGTTCGGCACAGAGCTGCCGTACGCGCGCAACGCCGTGCCGGCGCTCTGGCTTGCCGTCACCGCGCTCGTGCTGGGCGTTCCACCGACGAGGCTGCGCACCGTCGCGACGCTGATCCTGCTCGTGCCGTTTCTCGTCGCGGTCTTCCTGTGGGGCAGGGCCGCCCTGACCGGCGACTGGAAGCCGGTCGCGGGAGGGATCCGGTCGGACGTGCTCAACTCCTCGACGCCGACCACGATCCGCGACCTCTCGTCCATCCAGGCCGACCGCGTCGACTGCTCGTCGCTCGACTACCCGGTCTGTCGTCTCGCGAGCTCCCTGCTCGCCCGATCGGGAGTCGCCGTGCGGATGCGCAGCGGGCCGTACGTACCGAACCTGGCCTGTGCGATCGGCTCGCACGCGCCGCCGGCCCCATTCCAGGTGATCGTCTATCGCCGCAGCACGAGGCTCGGCGAGCTCTGTCACTGACGATCAGCGCCAGCCGAGAGCGGGCGCCACGTGCAGCAGCACGCTCTCGATCGCGTGCGCGTTGTACTCGACGCCGAGCTGGCTCGGAACGGTCAGCAGCAGGGTGTCGGCGGCGGCGATCGCCTCGTCCTCGGCGAGCTGCTCGACGAGCACGTCCGGCTCGGCGGCATACGTACGGCCGAAGATCGCCCTGGTCGTCGCGTCGATGTAGCCGACCTGGTCGCCGCCCTCGTCGCGCCGGCCGAAGTACGCCCGGTCGCGATCGTCGACGAGCGCGAAGATGCTGCGGCTGACCGAGACGCGCGGCTCGCGCTCGTGCCCCGCCGCCGCCCAGGCGGCGCGGAACGCCTCGATATGCCGGGCCTGGACGACGTGGAACGGATCGCCGCTCGCGTCGTCGTCGACGAGCGTCGAGCTCATCAGGTTCATGCCCAGCCCGGCCGCCCAGGCGGCCGTCTGCGGCCCTCCCGCGCCCCACCAGATCCGCTCGCGCAGGCCCGGCGAGTACGGCTCGAGCGGAAGGAGACCGGGCGGGTTCGGGAACATCGGCCGCGGATTCGGCTCCGCGAACCCTTCGCCCTGGATCATGTCGAGGAAGACCTGCGCATGGCGCCGTGCCATGTCGGCGTCGGTCTCGCCCTCGGCGGGCTCGTAGCCGAAGTAGCGCCAGCCGTCGATCACCTGCTCCGGCGAGCCGCGGCTGATCCCAAGCTGGAGCCGTCCGCCCGCGAGCAGGTCGGCGGCGCCCGCTTCCTCCGCCATGTAGAGCGGGTTCTCGTAGCGCATGTCGATCACCGCGGTGCCGATCTCGATCCGCGAGGTGCGCACGCCGATCGCCGCCAGGAGCGGGAACGGCGAGCCGAGCTGACGGGCGAAGTGGTGGACGCGGAAATACGCCCCGTCCGCGCCGATCTCCTCGGCCGCGACCGCGAGCTCGACCGACTGGAGAAGCGCATCGGACGCGGAGCGAACCGCGGACCCCGCCGCCGGGGCCCAGTGGCCGAACGAGAGAAAGCCGATCTTCTTCAGAGTGCGCCCATCGCGACGATTGCGCGCGGGCATACACGCCGCGCGGCGGCTCTAACGGTAGCCGCCGCGCGGCAGCGCTGGTGCGGTGCTCTCCTAGAGGGCGCTTCCGCGGCGGGCTCCACCCATGAAGAAGCTGATCACCCAGATCAACGCGGCGATGACGGCGATGATCCAGAGCAGGTGAATCGCGAAACCGGCGCCGAAGAGAATGAGCGTAAGGATCGCGAGGGCGACGAGCAACAGCATCTGAAGAACCTCCCCTTGGATGACGTGAGTCGTGACGGTGAAACGAACCGCCTGCCCGATCGGTTACGGCACCTCACGTGGCGGCGTTGGTCTTCTCCCGCTGCCCCGTGTGCACGCCCTCGGCGAACTCTTCGATCATCTTGCGGTTGAACGCCGGGATGTCGCCGGGCTTGCGGCTCGTGACGAGCCCCTGGTCGACGACGACCTCACGGTCGACCCAGTCACCGCCCGCGTTCCGGATGTCCGTCTGGAGCGTCGGCCACGACGTCACCTTGCGGCCGCGAACGACGCCCGCCTCGACCAGCACCCACGGGCCGTGGCAGATCGCCGCCACGGGCTTCCCGGCCTCGAAGAAGTCGTGGACGAACGCCACCACGTTCTCGTCGCCGCGCAGCTGATCGGGATTCCCGACGCCGCCGGGAATGAGCAGCCCGTCGTACTCGGCGGCATCGGCCTCCTCGATCGTCCGGTCGACCTTCAGCCTGTCTGCCTTGTCGAAGTGATCGAACCCCTGGATCACGCCCGGCTTCAGTGAGATCAGATGCGTCTCGGCGCCGGCGTCCTCGAGCGCCTTGCGCGGCTCCACGAGCTCGACCTGCTCGACCATGTCCGCGGCGATGATCGCGATGGTCTTTCCCTCCAGCTTCCGGTCTGCCATGTGACCCTCCTCGAATCGATGTGGCTCCTCGAAGGGTGGCCGGTTGGGGCAGACGCGAAACCTCCTCCGGTCACTCGTCGTCGGGTGCCGGGTCGGGCTCGAGCGGCGGGAACTCCTCCGGCGGATACGGCTCCGGAACCGGAGGCGGCATCGGGGGCGTTCCCTCGTCGGGCGGGGGATACGGCATCGTCGTGCCAGTCATCCCATCCTCCTTGTCAGAGCAGGTAGTAGAGCACCAGGGTCACCGTCAGGACGACCGCCACCAGCGCTCCTGCCCCCAGGGCGGCCGTGGCCGGCGCGAGCACTGTCCGGCGAGGAAGATCACTCGGGGGGACTACCCGCCCTGTGGTTCGTCACACCTCTCGGCTGTATCGTCGGCGCGTGATCCAGGCGAACGGCCTCCGCTTCCATGTCACCGAGGAGGGGGACGGCACGCCCGTGCTGCTCTTGCACGGCTTCCCGGACACCGGCGAGGTCTGGCGGCACCAGGTGCCCGTACTTGCCGGAGCCGGTTTTCGCGCCATCGCGCCCGATCTCCGCGGCCGCGGTCGCAGCGACCGCCCCGAAGGCGTCGAGGCGTACGCGCTGCCAGAGCTCGTGGCGGACGCCGCCGGCCTCCTCGACGCGCTCGGCGTCGAGCGCGCCCACGTCGTCGGCCACGACTGGGGCGCCGTCCTCGCGTGGTCGTTCGCCGCGCTCCAGCCGGCGCGCGTCGACCGGCTCGTCGTGATGTCGGTCGGGTTCCCCGGCGCTGTGCGCCCCGACCGGCGGGCGCTCGAGCAGGCGTGGTACCGGCTGCTCTTCCTCTTCCCGCAGGCGGAGGAGGTGATGAGCCGCGACGGCGGATACCTTTCCCGCATCCTGCTCGACGGTGCACCCGACCTGGCCCGCTACGCAGCCGACCTCGCGGAGCCGGGCGCGCTCACGGCCGGGCTCAACTGGTACCGGGCCAACCTCCCGGTCGAGGGGCTGCCCGGAACCGACGCGCCGCGGCTGCCGCACGTCCAGTCGGCGACGCTCGGCCTCCACGGCGTGAACGATCCCTACCTGACGGAGCGCGCGATGGTCGCCTCGGCCGACTTCGTCGACGGCCCGTGGCGGTACGAGCCGGTCGAGGCCGGCCACTGGCTCCAGCTCGAGCAGCCGAATCGCGTCAACGAGCTGCTCCTCGAGTTCCTGTCCTGATGGCGCTCAAGCCCGAGTTCAGCGAGGACGCCTGGGCCGGCTTGCCGGGATGTTCGCCGCGACCCACCGGATCGTCAGCAAGGCCGACGGTGCGCTCGAGCTCGAGGAGACCGAGATCATCTTCTCGATCGTCGAGGGCGAGTACGACGTCCCGGGCCACATTCTCGAGGCGTTCGAGGCCGATCCCGAGCTCGCGCGTGAGGTGCTCGCGGATACCGGGGCGATCGTCCAGGCGATGCAGCCCGCCCGCACCGGAGAGAGGGCGCTCCGCGCGCGGGACAACCTGCGCGCGTGGATCGGGGCGGGGGCGACGCCCGACGAGCACGACCAACGCACGCGCCTCGCGCGAGGCCTGTTCGTCGCGGTGATGTACCTCGGGCTCAGCACGGCGCACGCCGACGGGAGCCTCGCCGAGGTCGAGGAGGAGACCTGGCGTCAGGTCGGGTACGCCTTCGGGCTGACCGACGACTCGCTGAGCCGCCTCCGGGAGCTCGCGGCGGAGTAGCTACGCCGAGGCGGTGATCGTGATCCCGCCTCGCGCCTTCTGGACGAGCGTCACGACGACGGCGCTGGGGTCGAGCTCCAGGGCCGCGGCCACCTCGTCGCGGATCTGCACCGTCAGCGCCTCGCAGAAGGCGCCCTGGTCGCGGAAACGGGCGAGGTACAGCTTGAGCGACTTCGACTCGAGGCAGAGGCCGGTCGGGCGATACTCGATCGTCGCCCGGTAGAAGTCGGGCTGGCCCGTGATCGGGCAGACGGCGGTCAGCTCGTCGCTCTCCATCCGCACGACCGTGACGCCCGGGTTCGGGAACGTCTCGAGACCCGCGTACGCGTCGCTCCCCGCGTGCCCCAGCGCAACGAATCCCGGCTCCACAGCCGTAATCTAAACGCCGTGCCTCGCGTCTACCTTGCCGGCCCGCCGTTCGCCGACGAGTACCGTCGCCGCGCCGAGCGGCTCGTGCAGGCCGGCGGCTGGGAGGCGGTCGACCCGATGCGCCGCGACTTCCGCGGCGCCACCCGGGGTCACGAGGCGGAGATCGTCGAAGGCGACCTCGCCGATATCGACGCGTGCGATGCCGTGCTGGCCGCGTTCACCGCGCCCGACGAGGGCACGGCCATGGAGGCGTGGTACGCGCACGCGCGCGGCGTGCCCGTCGTCGCGTACACGGGCGGGACGCCTGCGCATCCGTGGACCGTCTACGTCTCGGCCTCGGTGCACGCCCTGCTCGAGGACGCGGTGGCGGCGGTTGTCTCGTTGCCGGGCGACGGAACAGAGAAGATGGGGCCGTGACGCCGTTCTCGGCCATCTTCGTCCCCGACGAGCTGCGCGCGGCGCTCTCCGACGAGGCGTGGCTCGCGGCTCTCCTCGAGGCTGAGCGTGCGCTCGCGGCCGCGCAGGCGGGAGCCGGCTCGATCGACCCCCGCGCCGCCGCCGCCGTCGCGGCCGCCTGCGACCCGGCCCTCTACGACGCCGGCGTGCTCGCCGCCGAGGGACGCGCCGCGGGCAACCCGGTCGTGCCGCTCGTCGAGGCGATCCGCGGACGGGTCGGCGAGGAGCACGCGTCTGCCGTGCATCGCGGCGCGACGAGCCAAGACATCCTCGACTCGGCTGCGGTGCTCGTCGCCAGGAATGCGCTCGTGCTGCTCGACCGCGACCTGGCCGCCGACGCCGACGCCTGTGCCCGGCTCGCCGACGAGCATCGCGGCACCGTGATGGCGGCCAGGACGCTCATGCAGCAGGCGGTGCCGACGACGTTCGGCTACAAGGCGGCCGGCTGGCTCGTCGGCCTCGTCGAGGCGCGCCGACGGCTCGTTGCGGCCGGCGCGGCCCTCCCGGCGCAGCTCGGCGGTGCCGCGGGGACGCTCGCGGCGATGGGCGGGAGCGGGGAGGAGGTGCTGCGGCGGTACGCGGCCGAGCTCGGCCTCCCCGAGCCCGTCGTGCCGTGGCACACGATGCGCACTCCCGTCGCCGAGCTGGCGGGCGCGCTCGCGACCGCGGCGGGCACCGCCGCGAAGGTCGCGGGCGACATCGTCCTGCTCTCCCAGACCGAGGTCGCCGAGGTGGCGGAGGCGTCGCCCGGCGGCTCCTCGACGATGCCGCACAAGCAGAACCCGGTCGCGGCGGTGCTCGCGCTCGCCTGCGAGCGCCACGCCCGTGCGAACGCCGCGATCCTTCTCGAGAGCCTCGTCGGCGAGCACGAGCGCTCGGCCGGCGCATGGCATGCAGAGTGGCACGCGCTCACGACTGCGCTCGGCGCCGCGGGCGGCACCGTCGCCGCGGTGCTCCGGTCGCTCACGGGTCTCCGCGTCGACGTCGAGCGCATGCGCGAGAACGTCGACCCCGGGACGCTCGCAGAGGCCGAGCGGTTCGGGATCGCGGCGAGCCGTCCCGATGACTACCTCGGCCTCGCCTCGGCGTTCGTCGACCGGGCTCTCGCCCTCCACCGCTCATGAGCCGGACGGTCGTCCTTTCCGGCTCGCTCGGCTCGACCGCGATGATGTGGGACCCGCAGCGCCCTGCGCTCGCAGGCTTCGAGGTGGTCGACGTCGAGCATCCCGGGCACGGCGCTGCACCCGCCGGCGACGAGCGGACGATCGACGCGCTCGCCGCCCGCGTGCTCGCCGCGGTCGACGGCCCGTTCTCGTTCGTCGGGCTCTCGCTCGGCGGGGCGATCGGCATGCGGATCGCAGCCGACCATCCCGAACGGATCGAGCGGCTCGTGCTCGCCTGCACGGCGGCGCAGTTCGGCGACCCCGCCCAGTGGCACGACCGGGCCGCGACGGTACGCGCCGGGGGGCTCGGGGTGATTGCCGACGCGATCCTCGCCCGCTGGTTCACGCCGTCGTTCGGCGACGTCGAGCCCTACCGGCGAATGCTGCTCTCGATCGACCCGGAGGGCTATGCCCGCTGCTGCGAGGCCCTCGCCGGCTGGACGGGCGACGGCATCGAGCGCATCCAGGCACCGACGCTCGTCGTCGCCGGGGCGTACGACCCGACGGTCACGCCGGCAGTCGCTTCCGAGCTCGCAGAGCGGATCCCCGGCGCAGTGCTTGCCGTCGTCGACGACGCCGCCCACCTCGCCAACCTCGAACGACCCGAAGAGTTCAACCGGCTGCTGGAGGAGCATCTGCGATGAGCGAAGAGGAAGGGATGCGCGTCCGGCGCGAGGTGCTCGGCGACGAGCACGTCGACCGCGCCGTCGCAAGCACGAGCGACTTCACCGCGCGACTTCCAGGACCTGATCACCCGCTACGCGTGGGGCGAGATCTGGGCGCGGCCCGGTCTCGACCGGCGGATGCGGAGCGCGATCACGCTCACTGCGCTCGTCGCGCTCGGGCACTTCGAGGAGCTCGCGATGCACGTGCGGGCCGCCCGGCGCAACGGGCTCTCCGACGACGAGATCAAGGAGGTCCTGCTGCAGGCGGCGATCTACTGCGGCGTCCCGGCCGCGAACCACGCCTTCGCGGTGGCCCAGCGCGTGCTCGAGGAGGAATGAGCCGGACGCGGACACAGGTGGCGATCGTCGGCGCCGGCCCGGCGGGGCTGACACTGGCCGCGCTCCTGCATGTCGCCGGCATCGAGTCGGTCGTGCTCGAGAACCGCAACCGCGAGTACGTCGAGGCTCGTGTCCGCGCCGGCGTCCTCGAGCAGGGGACCGTCGACCTGCTCGAGCGCGCGGGGGCAGCCGACCGCCTCCGCCGCGAGGGGATCGTCCACGGCGGGATCCACCTGCAGTTCGCGGGCGAGCGCCACCACGTGCCGATGGACGAGCTCACCGGCGGACGCTCGATCGTCGTCTACGGGCAGACCGAGGTCGTCAAGGACCTGGTCGCGCTCCGGCTCGCGCAGGGACTGCCGCTCCGGTTCGAGGTCGGCGACGTCGCTGTCCACGAGTTCGAGGGCGAGGAGCCGTACGTCACGTTCGTGCACGAGGGCGACGAGCATCGGCTCGACTGCGACGTGATCGCCGGCTGCGACGGCTTCCACGGCATCTGCCGCCCCGCGCTCGCGAGCGTCCTCCGCACGTTCGAGCGCGAGTACCCGTACGGCTGGCTCGGCATCCTCGCCGACGCGCCGCCGTCGAGCGACGAGCTCGTGTACGCCCACTCGCCCCGCGGCTTCGCCCTGCTCAGCCTCCGTTCGGCGACCCGCAGCCGGCTCTACGTCCAGGTCGCGCACGACGAGGACGCCTCGCAGTGGCCGGACGAACGGGTCTGGGAGGAGCTCCGGCTCCGCACCGCCCTCGACGGCTTCACGCTCAACGAGGGGCCGGTGCTCGAGAAGGGCGTCACCGGGATGCGCAGCTTCGTCGCCGAGCCGATGCAGCACGGCAACCTCTTCCTCGCAGGCGACGCCGCGCACATCGTCCCGCCGACCGGGGCGAAGGGGCTGAACCTCGCCGCACACGATGTCCGGGTGCTTGCCGACGCACTGATCGACTTCTACGCGCACGGCAGTCGCAACGCTCTCGACGCGTACTCGACCGACTGTCTGCGCCGCGTCTGGCGCGCCGAGCACTTCTCCTACTGGATGACGTCGATGCTGCACCTGTCACCCGAGCGGGACCCGTTCGAGGAGCGGCTTCAGCTCTCGCAGCTCCGCTACGTGACGACGTCGCTCGCGGCTGCGACGAGCCTGGCCGAGAATTACGTCGGCCTCGAACAGGTGTGACGCGGCCGACCCTCGGTAGCGTAGGAACCCACATGAGATCCCTCGTTGTGCTTCTCCTCGTCATCGTTGCCGCGTCCGCCGCAGCGGTCGCAGCCGCCCGCCCGACCGCCGCGGCCTGTACCGGCACCCAGCTCGCGGGCAGCTTCAAGGCCGTCCCCAACAGCGTGGGGGCGGGCAACATCACCTACGCACTCGTCCTCCGCAATCGCTCGCACGTTGCGTGCCAGCTCACCGGGCTTCCGTCCGCGCGGCTGCTCGGCAAGACGGGCAACCCGCTGCCGACCGCCGTCAGGGCTGCGTTCCCCGGTGCGCTCTCGGCCGTGCTCGTCCGTCTCGCGCCCGGGGCCCGGACCCGCGCGACCGCGCGCTTCTCACCGGACGTGCCGGGCGTTGGCGAGCCGGTCTCGGGGCCGCGCTGCGAGCCTGTCGCCCACCAGCTGCGCGTCAACGCCCAGGGTGGCGGCACGACGACCGTGGCGGTGACACCGCCGACCTCCGTGTGCGAGCACGGCCGGCTGCTCTTCAGTGCCTACGGGATCGTGACCGGCTAAGAGGCTCTAACGCCGCTTGCGCTTGCGCGACGAGGAACCGCCGCCGCCGCCGGGACGGCCGCCGCGGGTCTGCTGCTGCATCCGCTCGGCCTGCCGGCGCATCTGGCGGTTTGCCGACTCCGGGATCGCGCCCTGCTCGTTCGCCGCCTCCATGTAGGCGCGGCGCTCGGCCGGAGTGAGGCGGCTCATCGCCTTCTGCATCGCCTGCGGGTCGGGGTTCGCCGCGACCACGTTCATCTTGCGGATCGCGCTCGCGAGCTCGGGGTTCTGGCGCTCGATCGCCGCAGTCGAGACACGCGTGAAGAACCTTCGCATGAAGCCGATGCGCGACAGGCGCCCGATGATCGGCCGCAGCAGCGCCCCGCCGCGGAAGCGGGCAAGCAGGAGCAGCAGCCCGAGCAGCAGCGCAACGCTGCCGAGGATGATCAGCGGGAACCAGAGCCACCACATTGCGGCGACGATGGTACCCGGTGGCTCAGTGGCGCGAAGCCAGCACCATGCCGCCGACGACGAGGATTGCGACGACGACGATCAGCCAGATCCAGCTCGAGAGCGAGCCGTCGGGCGGCGTCGCCGGCGCCACCGGATGGATGTCGGCGAGAAGCCTCACCTCGGAACTGTTCCAGTGACCGGTGGGCAGGAGCTTCCCGCACTGTAAGCATTCGTTGAACCCGCCGCTGCGGCCGTTAGGGCCGTTCGCCCGCGGGGAACCGGTTCCCCATGGGAGCCGACCCGATCGCCGTCCTGCTCGAGCACGGGGAGCAGCACGGTTGCGTCCACCTGACCGAGCTCCACGAGCTCGCCCAGCGGCTCGAGCTCGGCGAGCAGGAGCTCGACTCGATCTTCGAGCGCCTCGAGGTGCACGGGATCGACCTCACCGACGACTGCTCACGGGCGATCGAGGAGCCGCTCGCCTACACGAATGTCGAGCTGGCGACGGCGACCACCGACTCGCTCCAGCTCTTCCTCAACGAGGTCGGCCGCTATCCGCTGCTCACCGCCGCCCAGGAGGTCGCGCTCGCGAAGCGGATCGAGCGCGGCGACGAGCAGGCCAAGGAGGAGCTCGTCAACGCGAACCTCCGGCTCGTCGTCTCGATCGCGAAGCGTTACCAGGGGCACGGCCTGGCGCTGCTCGACCTGATCCAGGAGGGCATCATCGGCCTGATTCGGGCCGCCGAGAAGTTCGACTGGCGCAAGGGGTTCAAGTTCTCGACCTACGCGACCTGGTGGATCCGCCAGGCGGTACAGCGCGGCGTGGCGAACAAGGCGCGAACGATCCGCATCCCCGTTCACGTTGCCGAGCGCGAGCAGCGGATCGGTCGTGCGGAGCGCGAGCTCGTCGGGACGCTCGGGCGCCAGCCCACGGACGCCGAGCTGGCGGAGCGGGCGAAGCTGCCGCTCAAGCAGGTGCGTGAGGTGCGGCAGGCCGCGCGCGCCGTCGCGTCCCTCGACCGTCCTGTCGGCGAGGACGAGTCGGCGTCGTTCGGCGACCTGCTCGCGAGCGCCGACGCGACGCCCGAGGAGCAGGTCGACATCGACCTCACCGAGCGGGCCCTGCACGCGGCCGTCGCCGACTTGCCGCCGCGCGAGCAGGAGATCCTGCGGCTTCGCTTCGGGCTCGACGGGGCGGAGGAACCGAAGTCGCTCGAGGAGATCGGCCGCATCCTCGGCGTCACGCGCGAGCGCGTGCGCCAGCTCGAGGGCGAGGCGCTGCGGCGGCTCGCCGAGCGGCGTGAGATCAGAGCGCTCCGCGCCGCTTAGGAGCCGACGACCTTGCAGACCCAGCGGCGCGGCCGGGAACGGTCGAGCTCGATGAAGAGCACCCGCTGCCACGTGCCGAGGCACAGCTCACCGTCCGCGACCGGCACCGACTCGCCGGCGGAGCCGAGCAGCATCGACATGCAGTGGGCGTGCCCGTTGCCCACCTCCATGTCCTCCGGGCAGATGTTCTCGGTGCGGCGGTCCCAGTCGTCGTGCGCGTAGTAGGTCTCGTGCGGGATCAGCCGCCGGAGGAGCGCTCCGAAGTCCTCGAACATGCCGCGCTCGTATTCGTTCACCCGCACGCAGCAGGTGGTGTGGGGCGAGTAGATGCAGCAGATGCCGTCGACGACTCCCGACTCGCGGACGATCTCCATCACGTCCTCGGTGATGTCGGTCACGTGGAGACCGCCGGTCGTCTGGAAGTGCCGCTCCGCCTGGAAGACCTTCACGGCGCGAGTGTAACGAGCAGTCGGCTCGGAATGCGAGCGATAGTCTCGTTCCGACCGGGCCCGTAGCTCAGCGGTCAGAGCAGGGAACTCATAATTCCTTGGTCCCTGGTTCGAATCCAGGCGGGCCCACTGGACGCCACCGGCGGGTGCCTTCAGTGGCGGAGGAGACGCTGCTTGGCGTCGGCGAACTCGCCGTCCGTCAGCGCGCCGGACTCATGAAGCTCGGCAAGTGTCGCCAGCTCGGCGACGAAGGCGGAGCCGTCCAGCGCCTCGGGAGCCGTGTCAGGCATCGAGGCCATCGGCTCGGCGAGCGAGCCCAGCACCCACATCGCGAGGCCCTTGGCGATGCGCCCGCGCTCGCCCCAGGAGCCGTACTGCGCCTCCGTGCCCTTCCGGGCCGTCTGGCCGGTGAGCACGAGCTTCGAGGAGGACGCGGAGACTGCGAAGGCCGTCGCGGTCATGTCCTGGCCTGCGGTCGACCAGATCGACGGGCCGGTGTTGAAGGTGATCGATGCCGCCCCGTCCTCGTTCCGGAGAATCGAGAAACCGAGGGCGCCGACGGCGCTCACCGTCTGGGCATACACCTGCTCCGGCGGAGCTTCGAATTCGTACTCGTAGATCTTGGCCACGGGTGCGGCTCCCGGGTCGTTGGCAAGGCTCCTTCTCCTTGTAGGCGAGACCTCGCAGTTGTCAACCCTCCCTTCAGGTGGTGTGCCTGCCGGCCGATACACCGTCGGTGGGCAACGTCGACTACCGGCTCCTGACCACGTTCGTGCGCTCGCGGCGCGAGCACGCCGACGAGCGCGCGGGCAAGCGCGACGTCGAGGAGCTGCTCAGCCTGCTCGAGGCCCGGGCGCGCCGGCAGCCGTCAGTCGAGCCGGTCGGCGAGCGCCCGAAAGAGCGTCGGGGCGGCCCCGTGCAGCTGGACGACGACCGCTAGCCACCGCGGCACGATCACCCGCGCGCGGTCGGAGCGGATCGCCTCGAGGATCGCTCCCGCAATCCGCTCCGGTTGCACTGGACGCGGCCAGCGCCGGTCGTACGGCGCGCCGCGCTCGGTGAAGTACCGCGTGTCGACGACGACCGGTGCGACGAGCGACGCGCCGACAGGCCGGCCGTGGAGCTCGGAGCGGAGGCTCTCGGTGAAGACCGTGAGCCCGCCCTTGCCGGCGGCGTAAACGGCCTCGTTCGCGCGCCCGACGAAGCCGACGATCGACCCGACGTTCACGACGTGCCCGCGCTCTCGGACCAGCATGCCCGGGAGGAGCGAACGCGTCAGCTCGATCGGCGCCGACAGGTTCAGCGTCAGCAGGCGCTCGCTCTCGCCGGGCTCGAGCCCGTCGACGCCCCCGTAGAGGCCCGCACCGGCGTTGTTCACCAGCACGTCGACCCGGCCGAGGGCCGTCTCCGCCTCGGCCGCGAGCGCGCCGGCGGCGCCCGGAACGGAGAGGTCGTGTGTGAGGACGGCCTCCGCCGGCAGGCCGTCGAGGCTCGCGCCCGGACGGTCGGCGGCCACCACGCGGCCGCCCGCGGCGGCGAGGGCGCGCACCGTCGCGCGCCCGATCCCGCCGCCCGCCCCCGTGACGAGGCACACGCTGCCCGCGATCTCCACGTCGGGGACGAGTATGAGCGCCTACGCTCCCCGGTGATGGGCCGGCTGAGCGAACGGGTCGACAAGTGGGCGGAGCACAGCCGGCTGAATCCCTACCGGCTCCTCGTCATGCCGCACCCGCGGCTCACGGCGGCCGACCGCGAGCAGTTCGACGCGCTGCTCGACGACACGCCGCCCGGCAGCACCGTCGACTACCGGCTGCCGCAGCCGAAGTGGTGGTTCCTGCACCACGCGATCACGCGTGACCTCGTCCTGCACGGGACGAATGCCCGCGACCTCGGCCAGCTCCGGATCCGCGCGAACGGCGATGCGTTCGGGGCGCCTGTCACCGCGCTGTTTGCCTCCGACGACGCGATCTGGCCGCTGTACTTCGCGACAGTCGATCGCGCGCGCCTGCGGCACGGGTACATCAACTGGGCGACGCACGTGGGCGACGCCTCGCGCTACCTGTTCTCGATCGGTGCGGACCCGCGCGATCCGGTCTCGTGGACGGACGGTGTCGTCTACCTGCTGCCGCGCGCGTCCTTCCGGCGTACCGGCGACACGCGCGAGCTCGTCAGCGACGAGCCGGTCGTCCCGCGCGCCCAGCTCGTCGTCGAGCCGGGCGACTTCCCCTTCAAGGCGCACACGATCGGTCACGGCGCCGGCGCGACGCCTCAGAGCGTCGTCGTCCGCCACGCCCTTCGGCTTCCGCGCCTCCGGCGCGAAGCTGTTTGACGCCGTGGCGGCCGAGGACAAGCGCCGGCTGATCCTCGACGCCGCCGTCCGTGTGTTTGCCGAGCAGGGCTATGAGACGGCGCGGGTCGGCGACATCGCCCGGGAGGCGGGGGTCGCGTACGGGCTCGTCTACCACTACTTCGACTCGAAAGAAGCCGTGCTCGAGGCGGTGTTCGGCGAGGCGTGGGAGCGGCTGCTCTCCGCGCTCGCGCAGGCCGAGCACACCGGCGATGCCGCCGAGCAGCTGTCGCTCGTCGTCAGGATCGTGCTGCGCACCTGGCGCGACGACCCCGACCTCGTGCGCCTGCTCGTCCGCGAGGTGATGCGGAGCCCCACAATCCAGGACGAGCTCGACCAGATCGGCCAGGCGTTCGCGATCTTCCAGCGGATCGTCGAGCGGGGGCAGCGCGAGGGGACGTTCCGGCGCGAGATCGACCCGCGGCTCGCCGCGTTCTTCGTCTACGGCGCGCTCGACGAGATCCTCACCGGCTGGGTGCTCGGCACGCTCCCCGACGACCCTGCGACCGTCGCGTCGGCCGAGCGCGAGGTCGTCGCCACGTGCGTCGGCGGTCTGCGCTCGTCTTAGAGCTCGAACCGGAATGAAGTCTGTGCCGCCTGGCCGCGCTGGGCACGCACGCTGCCGCGTCCTCGGTCGCGCCCATATGCCTGCATATGGGCGCTCCCTGCGTCCTTGCATCGCACGCACCCATCGCGTCCATGCGACGAGCGTCATTCCGGTTCGAGCTCTTAAGATCGCTGAATGCTCGACCCGCTCAAGCGCTGGGAGCCGCTCGGCGACAAGCCCGACTACGCGGGGTTTCTCTCGTTCGGCGCCGCGCCGCTCGCGCAGGAGCCGGCGGAGCTCGCCGGCGTCGACGTCGCGATCCTCGGCGCCCCGACCGACGACCTCGTCTCCGACCGGCCGGGGACGCGGTTCGCGCCGCGCGCGATCCGCGCCGCCTCGTGCCCGCCCGGGCCGCACCTCGAGGCGGGGATCGACGCCTTCGCCGAGCTGCGGATCGTCGACTACGGCGACGCGGCGGTCGTTCCGGCCGACCCCGTGCGCAGCCACGCGGCGATCGAGGCGCTCGTCGGCGAGGTGGTCGACGCGGGCGCGCTGCCGGTGACGCTCGGCGGCGATCACTCGATCACGGAGCCGTGCGTCAGGGCGATCGCCGAGCGGCGCGGTGCCGTCGGGCTCCTCCACTTCGACACGCACACCGACACCGGCCGGGAGGTGTTCGGCGTCGAGCTCTCGCACGGGACGCCGATGTTCCGTCTCGTGGAAGCCGGGCAGGTGGCGGGCGCGCGCTACGCCCAGATCGGGCTGCGCGGCTACTGGCCCGGGCCGGCCGAGTTCGCCTGGCAGGCCGAGCACGGGATCGCGAGCTTCTTCATGCACGACGTCCGCGACCTCGGCATTCGCGAGGTCGTCGCGCGTGCGCTCGCGCACGTCGGCGACGGCCCGGTGTACCTCACCGTCGACGTGGACGTGCTCGATCCGGCGTTCGCGCCGGGGACGGGCACGCCCGAGCCCGGCGGGATGACGTCGCTCGACCTGCTGTGGGCGGTGCGCGAGATCGCGCGCTCGGTCGACCTCGTCGGCGCCGACGTCGTCGAGGTGCTGCCGTCCGCGGTCGGCTCGGCCGACATCACCGCGCTCGTCGCCGAGCGCGTCGTCCGCGAGGCGCTCACCGGCGTCGCCCTGCGGCGGCGCTGACCGTGCTTCGCGTCGATCCCGTCGCGAGCGAGGCGGAGGAGCAGCTCTCGCTCGACGTCTACAACCGCGTGTGGCCACACGATCAGGTCTCGCTCCTCGAGGTGCACTCGTTCAAGGCGTCGCTGCTCGACAGCATCGATGTGCTGGCGCGCATCGACGGCGAGGTGGCCGGCTCGGCGGTCGCGGCGATCGAGCCGTCGCGCCCGCAGCTCGTCCTGCTGCTTCTGACGGTCCTGGCCGAGCATCGCCGCCGCGGTGCGGGCACGGAGCTGTGGCGCGCCGTCTCGGAGTGGGCACGCGAGCGGGGCCTCGAGCGGCTCGAGGCGGTCGTCGCGGACAACGACCCGGACAGCCTCGCCGTCGCGCGGCGGCACGGCTTCCGCGAGGAGCGGCGCGAGGCGGGGGTGGCGCTCGACCTGCGAGCGGTCGACGCCCCGCGCGTCGACCTCCCCGACGGGATCGAGATCGTCGTCTGGGCCGACAGGCCGGAGCTCGCGCGCGGCATGTACGAGGTCGCCCGTGAGGCCTACGTGGACATCCCCGGCTCCGAGCAGGACGAGCTCCAGCCGTTCGAGGACTGGCTGGCGCACGACATGGGCGGAGCCGGCGACGACCCGGCGGCCACGTTCGTGGCGCTCGCGGGGGACGAGGTCGTCGGCTACGCCAAGTTCTCGCTCACCGCTGCGACGCCGACGATCGCCCACCACGACCTGACCGGCGTGCGGCGCGCGTGGCGCGGGCGCGGGATCGCGCGGGCGTTGAAGGCGACGCAGATCGGCTGGGCGAAGGCGAACGGCTACGAGGAGCTGCGCACGCGGAACGAGGAGCGGAACGCGCCGATCCGGCACCTGAACGCCGAGTTCGGCTACCGGCCGGCCACCGGGCGGATCTACGTGGTCGGGTCAGTCACGCCCCCTTGAGACGAACGTATGTTCGTGTTACCGTCGGGCGATGCAGCTCTGCCTCGATGCCGCCGACCGGCTCGTCGAACTGGTCGAGGAGCGTCGCGGGCCGGTTCCCGTCGAGGAGGCCGCCCGGGCCGTCCTGAAGCTGCAACACGCGGTGCCGGTCGGTCTCGCGCGGTCGCTGCTCGAGGAGGCGGTCGCCGCCGACGGGCGCCTGCGCTTCGCCGGCGACCTCGTCTCGGTCGCGGGCAACGCGGGCGAGGGGATGCCGCTCGAGCAGGCGACGTTCGTCGTCTTCGACCTCGAGACGACCGGGCTGACGCCCGGAACGGCCCGGCCGTGCGAGATCGGCGCCGTTCGCGTCCGCGCGCTCGAGCTCGACGAGCGCTTCCAGACGCTCGCGAACCCGGGCGCCCGCCTGCAGCCGGCGATCGCCGCACTGACGGGGCTGCGCGACGAGGAGCTGCGCCGCGCGCCCCCGGTCGCCGCGGCCGTGCGGAGCTTCCTCGGCTTCGCCGGCGAGGCCGTCCTCGTCGCGCACAACGCGCGCTTCGACATGGCGTTCCTCGACGCCGAGACGCGTCGGCTCCTGGGCCGGCGCGTCGATGCGACCGTCGTGGACACGGTCGGCCTCGCGCGCCGATTGCTCGGGCGCCAGCCCGCGAACCTGTCCGCACTCGCGTATCGCTTCGCGACCGCCGCACGGCCGTGCCACCGCGCTCTGCCCGACGCCGAGGCGACCGCCGAGATCCTGCTCTGCCTGATCGGGATGGCGCAGGAGCGAGGGGCGGCGACAGTCGGCGACCTCGTACAGATGGCCGCCACCAGGCCACGACGTGCGCAGCAGAAGCGCCACCTGGCGTTCGGCGCGCCGCAGCGGCCCGGCGTCTACCTCTTCCGCGACGTGCACGACCAGGTGCTGTACGTGGGCCGCGCCCGCGACCTGCGGGCGCGCCTGCGCTCGTACTTCCGCTCCGACCGGCAGCGGCCCGCCGTCGAGGCGGCGCTCGGCGCCCTCGAGCGGGTCGAGTGGCGCATCGCCGGCTCCGAGCTCGAGGCGGCGCTCGAGGAGCTGCGGCTGATCCGCGAGCTGCGCCCGCCGGCGAACGCCCGCTCGACGCGGCCCGACCGCTACCTCTATCTGCGGCGTCGCGGCGACTCGGTCGTCTGTTCCTCGCAGCCCTCCGAGCTCGGCCCGCTCACGGGCCGGCGCCGCGCGCAGCTCGCCGCGCGGGCGCTGCAAGGCGTGGAGTGGGAGACGCTCGACGACGCGCTCCCGAAGCTCCGCGCGAAGCTTCGGCGCCTTTCGGGCGACCTGCGCTTCGAGGACGCGGCGCGCCTGCGCGACCGGATCGAGGCGCTCGAGGGCGCCGCCGCCGACGTCGCCCGCATGCGGCGGCTGCGCGAGCTCGCCTGCTGCGTCGTCGTCCCCTCGACCCGCGACGGCGAGCGGCGCGGGTTCTTCGTCGCCAAAGGGCAGGTCGTCTGCTCGCGTCCGTTTCGGGGCACGACGGGGCCGGAGTGGACGGCCGGGCTCGCGGCCGTCGCCCGCGCCGAGCCGACGCTCGCCCCGGAGGCGGCCGACGAGCTGCGGGTCGTCGACGGGTTCCTGCGCCGTCCGCCGCCGGAGCTGACGGTCGTCGCGCTGGCAGACTTGCCGGCATGGAGGAGCTGCGCGAGCGGGCGCTCGCAGCCGGCTGGCGCAAGCTGGTCGCAGACGGCGTCAGCGTGACGCCGGTGTCGCTCCGGCGCGGCGACGCGTTGAAGCTCGTCGAGGGCGCGCGGACCGAGACCGTCGCGGTCGAGGACTGGCCCGGGCGCCTCGACGCGCTGCTCGCGGACGCGCGCAACGTGCATCTGCTCGCGCCCGACGGCGACCTGCACGCGCGCCGGACGAAGAAGGGCCGGTGGCTCGTCTCGCGCGGCCGGCCCTCGTCGGCAGCGGAGCCCGCCGGCGCCCACGACCGCCTGCCGAACCGGCCGCTCCCCGACGACCATCCGCTCTTCCTGGCCGCCCACGCCTCGCGGGACAAACGTCGCCAGGTTCAGCACTACGTCGAGCTGCTGCGTCCGCTGCCGCTCTGGGAGCGCGACCGGATCTCCGTCGTCGACGCCGGCTGCGGCAAGGCGTACATGAGCCTCGCGCTCGTCGCGTACGGCCGCGAGGTCGGCACGCGCGTCGAGCTCGTCGGCCTCGACGTCAACGCCTCCGTCGTCGACACCGTTCGCGGCATCGCCGAGGAGCTCGGCTACGACGAGGCCCGGTTCGAGGCGACCGCGATCGCCGACTACGTGCGGGCCGACCCGGTCGACCTGCTCGTCTCGCTCCACGCCTGCGACACCGCGACCGACGAGGCGATCGCCGCCGGCGTGCGGCTCGGCGCGGCCGCGATCGTCGTCGCGCCGTGCTGCCACCACGAGCTCGCCGCCCAGATCGCCGCCGCGGGCGGCCGGGACGCCGTGCTGCGGCACGGGCTCCTGCTCGGCCGTCAGGCCGACCTCGTCACCGATGCGCTGCGCGCGTGCGCGCTCGAGCTCGACGGCTACCGGGTCGACGTCGTCGAGTTCGTCTCGTCCGAGCACACGGCAAAGAACCTGATGCTGCGCGCCGAGCTCGACCCCTCGCCCCAGCGCGCCGAGCGCGCGCGCCGCGACTATCTCGAGCTGCGCGGCCGCTTCGGCGTGCAACCCGCGATCGAACGGCTGCTCGACTTGCCCCTCGAAGCTACGATCTCCTCATGATCGAGATCGGCACGATGCGGGTGAAGAGTGGGCTCGCCGAGATGCTCAAGGGCGGCGTGATCATGGACGTCGTCGACGCCGAGCAGGCGAAGATCGCCGAGGAGGCGGGGGCCTGCGCGGTGATGGCGCTCGAGCGCGTTCCCGCCGACATCCGCCGCGACGGCGGCGTGGCGCGGATGTCCGATCCCGACATGATCAAGCGGATCCAGGAGGCCGTCACGATCCCGGTGATGGCCAAGTGCCGCATCGGCCACTTCGCCGAGGCGCAGATCCTCCAGTCCCTCGAGATCGACTACATCGACGAGTCCGAGGTGCTCACCCCGGCCGACCTCGAGCACCACGTCGACAAGTGGCAGTTCACGGTGCCGTTCGTCTGCGGCTGCACCAACCTCGGCGAGGCGCTCCGGCGGATCGCCGAAGGGGCGGCGATGATCCGCACGAAGGGCGAGGCCGGCACCGGCGACATCGTCAACGCCGTCACCCACATGCGCTCCGTCTTCGGCTCGATCCGGCGGCTGCAGTCGCTGCGTCCCGAGGAGCTCTACGCGGAGGCGAAGGAGCTGCGCGCGCCGTACGACCTCGTGCGGTGGGTGGCCGAGAGCGGGCGGCTGCCGGTCGTCACGTTCACCGCGGGCGGCATCGCGACCCCGGCCGACGCGTCGCTCTGCATGCAGCTCGGTGCGGACGGCGTCTTCGTCGGCTCCGGGATCTTCAAGTCGGGAAACCCGGCGCAGCGGGCGCGTGCGATCGTCGAGGCGACGACCCACTACATGGACGCAGACGTGCTCGCGCGCGTGTCGGCCGGGCTCGGCGAGGCGATGGTCGGCATCTCGACCTCGTCGCTCGACCCGTCCGAGCTGCTCGAGAACCGCGGCTGGTAGCGCCCGGCGGGCGCCGCCTGCAGCGCGACCGCCGCGATCACGACCGCACCGCCGGCGAGCGTCGTCGTCGACGGGCGCTCCGAGAGCGCGAGCCACACCCACAGCGGGCCGAGTACCACCTCGAGCAGCGAGATCAGGGCCACTTCGGCGGCCGGGATCAGCCGCGCCGCCATCGTCAGGAAGGCGAGCCCGAGCCCGATCTGGGTGACGCCGAGCAGCGCGATCAGGGCGAGGTCGGTGCCGCCGATCTGGCCGGGATGGCTGAACGGCCCGAAGACCACGAGGACGAGCGCCTGCGAGAGGCAGATGGCAGGCGCCATCGAGATGTCGCGGCGGTGGCGCGTGATCACGACGCTCACCGCGAACGAGAGGGTCATCAGCGCAGAGAGGGCGAGCCCGATGCCGTGCGCACCGCCGGGGCCGCCGACCATCAGCCCGACGCCCGCGAGTGCGACGGCCATCGCCACGCCGGTCTGCCGCGAGATCGGCTCCCGTAGTGCGATCCACGCGATCAGCGCGGCCGCGATCGGCGCGACCGCCTGCATGAAGAGCACGTTCGCGACGGTCGTGTGGTTCAGCGCGACGATGAACGCCGAGGACGCGACGCCGGTGCACACCGCCACGGCGAGCTCCGCGCGTCCGAACGAGGCGAAGGCGCGCAGGCCGCCGCCGTGCTTCGACCAGCGCACGAATGCGAGCAGTGCGAGCACGGCGAAGAACGCCCGGCCGGCGACCTGCGTTGCCGCATCCACCGACAGCTCTCGCTGCAGGACACCCGCCGTCGACCAGGCGAGCGCAGCGCCGACCGCGTACGCCTGCCCGCGACGATGGGCTGCGCGCGCTTCCTCTCCCATACCGACAGTCAAGCAGCCGCGCCACCCGCGGCTGCCTGACTACTGGCCGGCGGTGTACGCGGCGACGAAGACGAGGACCTGCGCGTTCCGCGGAACGCGTGCGCCTTCACCCGGCGACTGCTGCACGACCTTTCCGGCCTGGGCGCGCGAGCGCACCGGCTCCTTGACGTAGATCAGCCGGAGCCCGGCCGCATTGAGCGTCGAGACGGAGTCGGTGAGCGTCTTGCCGATCACGCTCGGCACCGCGACCTCCGTCTGCATATTGGGCCCTTGCGACAGGTTGACCTGCATGTGGGCGTCGTATGGGACCGTCGCCCCGGACTGCTTCGCCTGGCCGACGACCGTGCCGAGCGCCTGGCCGGACGGTACGAAGACGAAGCTCGGCCGGACTCCCGCATCCACGAGCGTGTGGGCGGCCCCGGCCTCGGTCGCCCCGCTCACGTCGGGGACCTGGGCGGTGCGGGGCGTCGGCGGCGCCTCGGTCGTCGTCGGCGAGGTCGTCTCCGCCGCGGTGGTCGTCGCGGCCGTCGTCGCCGTTTCCGACGTCGCCGGGCGCGACACCAGGATCTGCACGGTCGCTCCCTTCGCAACCTGGACGGCTCCGGCGGGGGACTGCGAGACGACCGTGCCGGCCGGCTCCGTCGACTGCTCCACGATCACCTTCGATGCGAACCCGGCTCCCGTCAGCCGGCCGAGCGCCTGCCGCTCGGTCAGCCCGATCACCCGTGGCACGGACACGACCCCGGCGCGCGCGGCTGCGTGCGTGACGGCCGTGGACGCGGTGACGATCGTGGTCACCTCGTTCGTCTGGCTGCGGTGCCCGAGGTACCAAGCAAGGAGGACCCCCACGGCCGCGATCAGCACGGCGAGGATGCCGAGCAGCATGCCTGCACCGATCCGCCGGTCGGGGGGCGGTGGGCCTGTGGCTTCCGGCGGCGCGTAGTACTGCGGGGGCGGCGCCGGCGCCACGACCGTATCGGGCATCGGATCGAGTGTCGGTTCATTCAGGGTCGGCCAGGGCTCGGTCGATTCGCTCACGGTGTTCCTCTCGACGGCACGATGTGTCGAGGATGCAACGGCTGTTGGTCACCGGCGGTTGCGGGTACCTCGGGCGCGAGCTCGTGCGGCTCGCCGTCGAGCGCGGCGTCGAGGTGCGCGCGACATGGCACCGGGCCGAGCCCGACGGAGACGCCGAATGGGTGCAGGCCGATGTCCGCGACGTAGCGGCGATGAGGGCGGCCGTCGCGGGCTGCGACGCGGCCATTCACACCGCGTACGTCCAGGGCGAGGGGGCGTGGGAGGTGAACGCCGACGGGTCGGCGGCCGTCGCCGAGGCGGCGCGCGATGCCCGGCTCGTGCACGTGTCGACCGATCTGGTCTTCGACGGGCGCCGGGGCCGCTACCGCGAGGACGACCCGCCGGCGCCCGTGAACGAGTACGGCAGGTCGAAGGCCGAAGCAGAGGCGCGCGTCGCCCGGCTTCATC
This sequence comes from uncultured Thermoleophilia bacterium, assembly GCA_963840365.1. Lineage (GTDB taxonomy): Bacteria > Actinomycetota > Thermoleophilia > Gaiellales > Gaiellaceae > PALSA-600. The sequence goes on from CAWIYQ010000003.1 coordinate 762,255, forward strand.
CCGAGGCGGCGATCGTCCGCACCTCGCTCCTCTACGGCGGCTCCGAGCCCGGCCCGCAGGAGCTGCTCGCGCGCGGGCACTCGCGGTTCTTCGTCGACGAGCTCCGCTCGCCCGTGCACGTGGTCGACCTCGCCGAGGCGCTGCTCGAGCTCGTGGAGCTCGACCATGCCGGGCCGCTCCATCTCGGCGGCGCCGACGATGTCTCGCGGTTCGACTTCGCGGTGCTGCTCGGCGCCGACGCGGGCCGGCTGGAGGCGGCGCACACGACGCCCGACCGGGCCGCGGACGTGACGCTCGACAGCTCTCTCGCCGGCGCGCTCCTTTCGACCCGCCTCCGGGGTGTGCGCGAGGTGCTCGGTTCGAGCTCTTAGGTCCAGCGCTCGGCCGAGGCGCGGCCTTCCGGGGTCTGCAGGAAGTGCTCGAGCGGCACCTGCAGGAGCGCGGCGCGGCACTCCGCGAACGGCTCGCCGGCATCGCCGAGCGTCGCGTTCACGTGCAGCCGCCGCCCGCGAACGTCGTCGAGCGTTGCCTTCAAGAGCAGCTCGGTGTTGATCGGGACCGGACGGCGGTAGCGGACGAAGATGCGGGCCGTCACCGTCGGAAACGCGTACCAGGTGGCGAGGAGGCCGACGGCCTCGTCGAGCGCGCCGGCGACGATCCCGCCGTGCACGATCCCCGGCCCGCCCTGGTGGCGCTCGTCGAAGGCGAGGTACGCCTCGTACTCGGTCAGGCCCTCGGCGATCGGCTGCGGGAGGCGCAGGCCCGTCGGGTTGTCGCCGCACCCCCAGCAGGACGGATCGTGATGCGGCGGGATCCGCGAGTCGGTCATTTGCTCCAGACGTTCTCGAACGTCCCGAAGTGCAGCTCCTGGAGGTAGAGGACGCGCGACTCGTCCGAGCGGCGCATGTACTCGGCCTGGTGCTCGGCGAGAAATGCGGCGTACGCGTCCGCCGACTCCCAGCGGTCGATCACGAGGTACCGCTCCGGCTCCTCGAGATCGCGCAGGAGCTCTGAGCCGATGTAGCCGCGCCCCTGCCGGAAGAACTGCGACCAGTCGCCGTCCGGCCCGTAGACGCGCTCGAACTCGTCGCGGTCGCGCACCTCGTAGCGGAAGACGAGCGCGATCACCGGGTCAGCGTAGGCCGCCGCGCTCGTGGTGCGCCCGGAAGAAGTTCTCGCTGCCGGCGGTCGCCATCGCCGCCGAGGCGCTGACTTCGAGGCACAGCGCGGCTGCGGCGACGATCTGGGCGAAGCGGTGCACCTTGCCGGGGCCGGCGCACCCGAGCGACGCGAGCCAGTCGCGTGCCGAGGGGAGCGTCGTGCCGCCGCCGACCGTGCCGACCTCGAGGCCGCCGAAGCGGATCGTCGCCTGCACGCCGCCGTCGACGCGGCGTGCGGTCCCGTGCGACATGGAGCTCGTGCCGACCATGCCGAGGTCCTGGCCCGTCGCGGCGAAGACCGCGGCGACCGCCGAGGCGGGCGTGAACGCCACGGACTGCATGCCGCTCGCTATCGCCCCGTGGGTTCCCGCCCAGGAGAGCGCGAGCAGGTCGTCCGGCGTCGTTCGCAGGACGCGGCGGATGCTCTCGTCGGTGAGGAGCGCCTCCGCGAGCACGGTCTTGCCGTGGCCCGACTGGAAGTACTCGGCTGACGGCTTCTTGTCACCGCCCATGTTCGCCTCGAGGATCGCGCGCTCCGGCTTCGTCGGCGCACGCTGCATCACGTAGCCCATGTTCAGCGCGTAGCTGTTGCGCGTCATCATGTTCGCGCCGACGGCGTCGCCTGTCGTCCACTGCCACAGCACGTGGCACATCGGGCCGACCACATGCGTCTTCACGCCTCGCAACCGGGCGCGCTTCGAGAGCGACGGGTCGTCGGAGCTCTCGAGGAACGCGCGCATTGCCGGCAGCTCCGACTCGATCCAGTGCGCGAGCTCGATCGCCGCCGCTGCGTCGGCGCAGACGAAGCACGAGGCGCGCGTGATGCGGTCGGCGAGGACGTACGTGCGCACGGTGCCGGCGGCGAGCGCGCCGCGCGTCAGCGACGCGGTCAGCCCGCCCTCGGTGTGGGCGAGGGGGACATGCACCGTCTCGATCGCGCGCCCGGTCTCGTTCGGCATGCCGTCGTCGTCGAGCTCGTACTCGCCGAGCTCGAGCTCGACCGGCACCGCCGAGACCGGGATCACCGCGACTCCGACCAGCGACTCGGCGGCGCCGGCGAACGGCTCGAGGTCGACTGACGTGACGAGGCCGCCGTCGAGGCCCATCAGCTCGCGGCGCTGCTCGATCGCCGCGGCGGTGTTCTTTCTCGGCCAGCGTGTCGTCATTCGGAGAGCTTAGGTCGGAACGTCGAACTCGTGAACCTGGTTCGGCTGGGCCGAACCAGGTTCAGGGTAGGCTCGGCCCCATGTCAGCCACGTTGATCAAGGGAAAGCCGATCGCCGAACGCATCCGCGCCGAGGTGGCGGCGGAGGTCGCGGAGCTCGGCCACATCGGGCTCGTCACCGTCCTCGTCGGCGACGATCCAGCGTCGGAGGTCTACATCCGACTCAAGCACAAGGCGGCGATCGAGGCCGGCATCGACGCCACCGACCTCCGCCTTCCGGCGGACACCTCCGAGGAGGAGCTGCTCGCCCGGGTCGCCGAGCTCGACGCCGACCCGCAGGTCGACGCCATCCTCGTGCAGCTGCCGCTCCCGAAGCACATCGACGAGGCACGCGTGATCCGGGCGATCGAGCCGGCGAAGGATGTCGACGGCTTCCATCCGTTCAACGCCGGCCAGCTCTACCTCGCGCGCCCGACGCTCGTCCCCGCGACGCCGCTCGGCGTGATGCAGATGTTGCGCGAGCACGACGTCGACCTCGTCGGCGCACGCGCCGTTGTGATCGGAAGAAGCGACATCGTCGGCAAGCCGATGGCTCACCTGCTGCTCCAGGCGCATGCGACCGTGACGATCTGCCATTCGCGGACGAAGGACATCCAGCGGCACACGCTCGAAGCCGATGTCCTGGTTGCCGCGGTCGGCGTGCCGGCGATGGTCTCACCCGACATGGTGCGGCCGGGCTCGGTCGTCATCGACGTCGGCATCAACCGTACCGAGGCCGGCCTTGTCGGCGATGTCGACCCGGGCGCAGCCGAGGTGGCCTCGTATTTCACCCCAGTGCCCGGCGGCGTCGGGCCGATGACGATCGCGTGTCTGCTCCAGAACGCCGTTCGCTGCGCGAGATATCGCCGCGGCGAGCTTGCATATCCAGGCTGATTCGGTGCTAGGCTTGCGCGCGCTCCGCCGGTTGGCGGGCTTGTAGTCATCCAGCAAGGAGTAGTTGGAAGTGGCTGAGGGCACGGTCAAGTGGTTCTCGAACGAAAAGGGCTACGGCTTCATCGAGCGCGGCAACGGCGAGGCGGACGTGTTCGTCCACTTCTCCGCCATCGCCGGTGAGGGCTACAAGTCGCTGACCGAGGGTCAGCACGTCTCGTTCGAAGTCGTGCAGGGCGACAAGGGCCTGCAGGCGGCGAACGTTCAGGCGCTCTAGACCTTTCGGAACCAGATTCAGCGAGGGGCTCCGAAAGGAGCCCTTCGTGTTTGGACGGACGGGTGTCAGACACCTTCGAGGTGTCTGACACCCGGCAGACTAGGAGGCGCGATGGCTCGCATAACGAGGGACGAAGTGCTCCATGTGGCGCGGCTCGCGCGCCTCGAGCTGACCGACGACGAGGTGGCGAAGTTTCAGGAGCAGCTGTCGGAGATCCTCGAAGCCGTGTCGAAGGTGTCGGAGCTCGACCTGAGCGACGTCCCGCCGACCGCGCACCCGCTCGCGATCGAGAACGCCTGGCGCGACGACGTGCCGCGGCCGTGCCTGTCGCTCGACGACGTGTTCGCGAACGCCCCCGACCGCGACGACGACCATTTCCGGGTGCCGCCCGCATGACCCTGGACACCCTGAGGCTCACCGCGGAGGAGGCGTGGCGGCTCGTCGAGGCGAAGGAGATCTCGGGCGCCGAGCTCTTTGCCGCGTACCTCGCCGCGATCGACGAGCGCGATCCGGAGCTGCACGCGTTCCTGCACGTGTGCGACGACCCGGGCGGCGACGGCATCCCGCTCGCGGTCAAGGACGTGATCGGGACGAAGGGGATCCCGACGACTGCGGGCTCGAAGATCCTCGAGGGGTACGTTCCGGTCTACGACGCGACCGTGATCGTGAACGCGAAGCGCCATGGCTTCCGGATCCTCGGGAAGACGAACACCGACGAGTTCGCGATGGGCTCGTCGACCGAGAACTCCGCCTACGGCCCGTCGCGCAACCCGTGGGACCCGTCGCGAGTCCCCGGCGGATCGGGCGGCGGCAGCGCGGCGGCGGTGTCCGGCGGGCTCGCCCCGTGGGCGCTCGGCTCCGACACGGGCGGCTCGATCAAGCAGCCGGCCGCGCTCTGCGGCCACGTGGGTCTGAGACCGACGTACGGAACCGTCTCGCGTTACGGCGTCGTCGCGTTCGCGTCGTCGCTCGACCAGGTCGGGCCGGTGGCGAAGACGGTGCGCGACTGCGCGTATTTGTATTCGGTGATCGCGGGCCGCGACGAGAACGACACGACGACCGTGGACGTGCCGCCGGTCGAGCGGCCGGAAGCGGAGGACCTGCGCGGCCTGCGGATCGGCGTGCCGAAGGAGATGAACGGCGCGCCCGGGATCGAGCCCGGCGTCACCGCCGCGGTGAACCGGGCGCTCGAGGTCGCCGAGTCGCTCGGCGCGCACGTCGAGGAGTGCTCGCTGCCGCGCTCGGTCGATTACGGCGTTGCCTGCTACTACCTCGTCGCGCCGGCCGAGGCCTCGTCGAACCTCGCCCGCTACGACGGCGTGCGCTACGGCCTGCGCGTCGACGGCGCCGACTTCCGCGAGATGGTGATGCGCACACGCGACGCGGGGTTCGGCGACGAGCCGAAGCGCCGGATCATGATCGGCACCTACGCGCTCTCGTCGGGCTACTACGAGGCCTACTACGGGACGGCGCAGAAGGTGCGCACGGTGATCAAGCGCGAGCACGACGAGCTGTTCGAGCGCTTCGACGTGCTCGCGTCGCCGACGAGCCCGACGGTCGCGTTCCCGATCGGCGCGAAGATCGACGACCCGGTTGCGATGTACATGAACGACGTCCTGACGATCCCGTCGTGCATGGCCGGCCTGCCCGGCCTGAACCTGCCCGCCGGTCTTTCCGATGGGCTCCCGGTCGGGCTGCAGCTGATCGGGCCCCAGTTCGCCGAGAACATGCTCTTCCGCACCGGGCCACGCGCTCGAGCGCGCGCTCGGCTTCGACGTCGTCCCGGAACGGCTCAGATGAGCCGCGCGGGAGGCTGGGATGCGGTGATCGGGCTGGAGATCCATGTCCAGCTGAAGACGGAGACCAAGATGTTCTGCCGCTGCCGCAACGGCTTCGGCGGCGAGCCCAACACGCAGACGTGCCCGGTGTGCCTCGCGTTCCCGGGGGCGCTGCCGGTGCCGAACGCGCGCGCGATCGAGGAGACGATCAAGCTCGGGCTCGCGCTCGACTGCGAGATCGCCGAGCGCGCCGTCTTCCACCGGAAGAACTACTTCTATCCCGACCTGCCGAAGGCGTACCAGATCAGTCAGTACGACGAGCCGCTGTGCGCGAACGGCCGGCTCGAAATGCCGACGGCCGACGGGATCGTCGCGATCGGGATCACGCGTGCGCATCTGGAGGAGGACGCGGCGAAGAACGTGCACATCGCCGCCTCGGGGCGGATCCACGGTGCGACTGCGACGCTCGTCGACTTCAACCGAGGCGGCACACCGCTGGTCGAGATCGTCACCGAGCCCGACATCCACGACGCGGAGACGGCGAAGCGCTTCCTGCAGCTCCTGCGCCAGACGGTCGTCGAGCTGGGCCTCAGCGACGCGGAGCTCGAGAAGGGATCGATGCGCTTCGACGTCAACGTCTCTGTTCGCCCCACGGGGTCGGACGAGCTGCGCACGCGCACCGAGCTCAAGAACATGAACTCGTTCAACTTCGCGGCAAAGGGGATCGAGCGCGAGATCGCGCGGCAGATCCGTGTCTACGAGGAGGGCGGCACGGTCGAGCAGGAGACGCTCCATTTCGACCCCGTTCACGAGGAGTCGCCGCCGATGCGGTCCAAGGAGGAGGCGCAGGACTACCGCTACCTGCCCGACCCCGACCTCGTGCCCGTCCATCCGCCGGCAGACCTCGTCGAGCGGCTGCGGGGCGAGATCGGCGAGCTGCCCGGAGCGCGTATCCGCCGGATCGCCGAGACGCTCTCCTTCTACGACGCCGACGTGCTCGTGACGGGCGGGCTCGACCGGCTGTGGTCGGCGCTCGTCGACGCCGGCGCCGAACCGAAGGAGGCAGCGAACGTGCTCGCGAACCAGTTCGTCGCCGCGGGCATCGACCCGGGCGCGGTCGACGCGCGCGAGCTCGCAAAGCTGGTCGCGGCGCGCGCGGATATCCCGCGTGCGGCATTCGACGAGGCGCTGGCCAACGCCGGCGACCCGGGCTTCAGCGCCGATCCCTACCTCGAGCAGAAGGTGGTCGCCGACGCCTCCGAGCTCGATCCGATCATCGAGCGCATCATCGAGGCGAACCCCGGCCAGGCCGAGCAGTACCGCGGCGGCAAGCAGGGCCTGCTCGGGTTCTTCGTCGGGCAGGTGATGAAGGAGACCGGCGGCACCGCCGACCCGCGCGTCGTCAACGAGCGCGTGCGCGCGAAGCTCGGCGACTAGGTCGGCGGCCCCGACGCTCCAGACTGGTCTCGTCAGGCGCCGGAGGCGGCGGCGTCAGGTGCGGCGGGTGGCGCCGGCGTAGAGGAGCGCCGCTGCGAGGGCGAAGCAAGCGGCCGCCGCGGCGACCGCGGTCTGGGTGAGTGCCGAGCCGGCGGCGGCGGCCGCGACCGCGGCGACGAGGAGCGCATTCCCGAGTGGGCTCCGCCGCGCCGTGACCGCCGCGACTGTGACAACGGCGAGCGTGCCCAGGACGCTCGCCGCGATCGCGACCACCCGCGGTAGCGCGTCGACGTGGTCCTGGGCGTGCGGCACGTGCGTCGAGGCGAACGCTCCGTGCACGGGCATCGCCACGGCGATCCCCACGGCGAGCCCTGTGTAGACGAGGCCGAGCGGCGCCGCCCATCTCCGCCCGGCGAGCCCGAGCGACCCGATTCCCAGCAGTGGAGCGGAGAGGAGCGCCCCGAAGAGGTAGTAGGCGCGGAAGGCGTGCTCGTCCCAGCCGTACGCGGCGCCCCACGCCATCGCGGCCGCCGCGCCCGCGAAGGAGAGCAAGCCGCCCGCCCAGGCAACGCGACGCGCGCGCAGCAGCCGTCCGGCCAGGCGCAGCGAGACGAGGGCAGCCGCGAACGAGAGGAGCGCGTTCACGGGGGTAGTGAACCAATCCTCTACATTTGAACGGCCGTGGAGAAGCGCTACCTGTTCACGCCGGGGCCGACGCCCGTGCCGCCCGAGGTGCTCGCGGCGTCCGCGGAGCCGATCGTCCATCACCGCGGCCCCGACTTCCGCGACGTCTACGAGCGAACCCTCTCGCGCCTGAAGGACGTCCACCGGACGAGCGCCGACGTGCTCCTCTTCACCTCCTCGGGGAGCGGGGCGATGGAGTCCGCGGTCGCGAACCTGTGCGCCGCCGGCGACCGCGTCGCGGTCGTGAGCCACGGCTCGTTCGGCGAGCGCTGGATCAAGATCTGCGAGCAGCACGAGCTCGACGTGGTGCCGATCCGCTACGAGTGGGGCGAACGACCGGATCCGGCGGAGGTCGGCAGCGCTGTTCGCGAGGCGGGCGTCGACCGCGTCTTCTGCCAGCAGTCCGATACCTCCACCGGTGTCGTCTCCGACGTGCGCGCGGTCAAGGAGGCGGTCGGGGACGCGCTGCTCGTCGTCGACGCCGTGTCGTCGCTCGGTGCCGTGCCGCTCGAGACCGACGAGTGGGGGATCGACGTCGTCGTCTCCGGCTCCCAGAAGGCGCTGATGTGCCCGCCGGGGCTCGCGACCGCATCCGTGCCGGCCCAGGTGCTCGAGCGCACCAAGCCCTCCCGCAGCTTCTACTTCGACTGGCGGGCGACGAAGAAGGCGCAGGACAAGCTCGACGCCGCCTTCACGCCGGCCGTCTCGCTGATCCGGAGCCTCGACGTCGCGCTGCGGATGATCCTCGACGACGGGCTCGAGCAGGCGTTCGAGCGCCACGTCCGTCTCGGCCGCGCGGCGCGTGCCGGGATCAAGGCGATGGGCCTCGAGCTGTTCTCCCCCGACGACGACACGGCGGCGGTCGTCACCGCGATTCGCGCGCCCGAGGGGATCGACTCGGACGAGCTGCTGTTGCACCTGCGCGACCGGCACGGCGTCACGCTCGCCCCGGGGCAGGCGCACCTCAAGGGGAAGATCTTCCGCATCGGCCACATCGGCTGGTTCGACGTGTTCGACATCGCGACCGCACTTGCCGCTGTCGAGCTGTCGCTGACCGAGCTCGGCGCCGACGTCGAGCGCGGCGTCGCCGTGTCGCGCGCGTTCGAGGCGTTCGAGAGCCCCGTGGCCGCCTGAGCCATGAAGGTTCTCGTCCGCGAGCGGATCGCCGACGCGGGCATCGAGCTGCTGTGCGACCGGTTCGACGTCGACGTCGACCTCGACTCGCCGCTCGAGGAGATCATCGACCGCTACGACGCGCTGATCGTCCGCTCGGCGACGAAGGTGACCGCGGAGGTGATCGCGGCCGCGACGAACCTGAAGGTGATCGGCCGCGCCGGGGTCGGCGTGGACAACGTCGATGTCGACGCCGCCACGCGGCGCGGCGTCGTCGTCGCGAACGCGCCCGAGTCGAACATCCTCTCGGCGGCCGAGCACACGGTCGGCCTCCTGCTCGCGCTGGCCCGCAACATCCCGCAAGCGCATGCGGCTCTCCGCGAAGGTCGCTGGGAGCGATCGAAGTGGGGTGGGGTCGAGCTCGCGGACAAGGTGCTCGGCGTCCTCGGCTTCGGGCGGATCGGCCGCCAGGTCGCCCGTCGTGCGATCGCGCTCGAGATGAGGGTTCTCGCCTACGACCCGTTCGTCTCGTCGGACCGCTTCCGCGAGCTCGGCGTCGAGAGCGGCACCTTCGACGAGGTGCTGGCCGCGGCTGATTTCCTGACGCTCCACCTGCCGCTGACCGACGAGACGCGCGGCTCGATCGGCGCCGAGGCGTTCGCGTCGATGAGGGACGGCGTCCGCATCGTCAACGCCGCACGCGGGGAGCTCGTCGACGAGCAGGCGCTGATCGCCGCGCTCGAATCCGGCAAGGTCGCCGGCGCCGCGATCGACGTGTTCGTGAAGGAGCCGTACGACGGCCCGCTGCTGCAGGCGCCGAACGTCGTCGTCACCCCGCATCTCGCCGCGTCGACCGAGGAGGCGCAGGATCGCGCCGGGGTGATCGTCGCGCAGCAGGTCGCGGCCGCGCTCGAGGGCGGCGTCGTCACGAACGCCGTGAACATCCCGACGGTCGGCGCCGAGGATCTCGAGGTGCTCGGCCCGTTCGTGCCGCTCGCGTCGAAGCTCGGGCGGCTCGCCTTCGAGCTCGCGGGCGGCGACGTGCATCGCGTCGCACTCGAGGTGTACGGCGAGCTTGCCGAGCACGACACGAGGCTGCTGACGGTCGCGGCGCTGAACGGGGCGTTCCAGGGGCACACCGACCAGCCGGTGAACTACGTCAACGCGCCGGTCGTCGCTGCCGACCGCGGGATCGAGGTGGTGGAGGAGAAGCGTCGCGCCTCACGCGACTACACGAATCTCGTCGCCGTGGTCGCGGACGACGTCCGCGTCGCAGGCACCACGATCGGCACCGACTCGAGGCCGTTTCTCACCGAAGCGCTCGGCTTCGAGCTGGAGATGGATCTTGCGCCGCTGATGGCGTTCCTGCTCTACGACGACATCCCGGGCGTGATCGGCCGGATCGGCACGCTCTTCGGCGCTGCCGGCGTCAACATCGCGAATATGACCGTCTCGCGGAACCGCGAGGGCGGCAAGGCGCTGATGGTGCTCTCGATCGACACACCCGCCCCGTCGGCCCTCGTCGAGGAGCTCCACGAGGGCATGGACGCCTCCTACATCATCTCCGGCTGACGCCGCGGGCAGAATCCCGGGCGTGACCGCCTGGCCCGACCCGGTCGAACGCGTCACCGCAGCGCTGCGCGCGGCGGGAGCCGAGGCGCGCGTGGAGGAGCTCGCCGAGCCGACGCCCACCGCGGCCGACGCGGCGCGGGTCGTCGGCTGCGAGCTGGCGCAGATCGTCAAGTCGCTCGTCTTCGTGTGCGACGGGGCGTTCGTGCTCGCCCTCGTCCCCGGCGACGCGCGTGCCGACGACGGGCTGATCGCGGCCGCAGTGCCGGCCCGTCACGTGCGGATCGCGCGCGCGTCCGAGGTGGTCGAGGCAACCGGGTTCGAGCCGGGCGGCGTGGCTCCGTTCCCGCATCGACAGGTCGCCCGCGTGCTTGCAGACCGCTCGCTGCTCGTCCACGGCGAGGTCTGGATCGGGGCGGGGACGGAGCTCCACATGGCCGCGATCCCGCCCGCGGAGCTGCTGCGGGTGAGCGGGGCCGCGCCCGTCGACCTCGTTGCGCGCCGGTAGCATTTGCCGCCAAGGCAGCGAAAGGAGCGCAAGGTGCAGGAGACCGAGAAGATCTGGATGAACGGGGAGCTCGTCGACTGGGCGGACGCGAAGGTCCACGTCGGCGTTCACGGGCTTCACTACGGATCGGGCGTCTTCGAGGGCATTCGCTGCTACGACACGCCGCGCGGGCCCGCCGTGTTCCGGCTGGGCGAGCACATGCAGCGGCTGCACAACTCGGCCCGGCTCCTGCACATGTCGATCCCGTACTCGGTCGACGAGCTGCGCGACGCGACGAACGAGCTGGTCGGCGCGAACGGCCTGCCCGAGTGCTACATCCGCCCGATCGCCTTCTACGGCTACGGGCAGCTCGGCGTCGCCGCCCGCTCGAACCCGGTCGAGACGGTGATCATGAGCTGGCCCTGGGGCACCTACCTGGGCGACGAGGCGATGAAGAGCGGCATCCGCGCGAAGATCTCGACCTGGCAGCGCGTGTCCCCGAACATCGTCCCGCACGTCTCCAAGGCGACGGGGGTGTACCTCAACTCGATGCTCGCGGTCACCGAGGCGAACAACGCCGGCTACGACGAGGCGATCCTGCTGACGCCCGAGGGGACGGTCGCCGACGGCTCCGGCGAGAACATCTTCGTCATCCGCGACGGCGTGCTCTACACGCCCGACCTCGCGACCGGGATCCTGCCCGGGATCACACGCGACACCGTCAGGCAGATCGCCGAGGATCTCGGCCACACCGTCGTCGAGAAGACGATCATTCGCTCCGACCTGTATCTCGCCGACGAGGTGTTCATGTGCGGCACCGCCGCCGAGGTGACGCCGCTGCGCTCGATCGACGACCACGAGATCGGGGTGGGCGAGGTGACGCTGAAGATCCAGGCGGCGTATCTCGACACCGTTCGCGGACGCAGCGAGCGATGGTCGCACTGGCTCGACCCGGTGCCGCAGCTCGCTCGAGCGTAATTGAGCATCGCGACCGACAGGATCAACCTCAGCGCGCCGTGGATCGACGAGCGCGACGAGGAGCTCGTGCTCGAGGTGCTGCGCTCGGGCTGGCTGTCGCTCGGCCCGACCGGCCCGCGCTTCGAGTCGATGCTCGCCGACGCCGTCGGCGCTCCCTACTGCGCCGCGGTCTCGTCCGGCACCGCCGGGCTCCATCTCTGCATGCGCATCGCGGGCGTCGGCCCGGGCGACGAGGTGATCACCTCGCCGTACTCGTTCGTCGCGTCGGCCAACTGCGCGATCTACGAGGGGGCGACGCCGGTGTTCGCCGACATCGACCCGCACACCTACAACCTCGATCCGGCTGCGGTCGAGGCGGCGATCACCCCGCGCACGAAGGCGATCGTCGCCGTCGACATCTTCGGCTATCCGGCCGAGTACGACGAGCTGCTCGCGATCTGCGAGCGGCACGGGCTGGTGCTCGTCGAGGACTCGTGCGAGGCGCTCGGCGCCGAGTACAAGGGTCGGCGCCTCGGCTCCCACGGGCATCTGGCTGTCTGGGCGTTCTATCCGAACAAGCAGATGACGACGGGCGAGGGCGGCGCCGTGACGACGGCGAGCGAAGAGCAGCACGAGCTGCTCGTCTCGCTGCGCAACCAGGGTCGGCTCGAGACGTCGAGCTGGCTGCAGCACGGCCGCCTCGGCTTCAACTACCGCCTCGACGACCTCTCGGCCGCGCTCGGGATCGGGCAGCTGGAGAAGCTCGATCGCATGCTCGAGGCGCGCCGCGCCGTCGCCGTCTCGTACGGCGAGCTGCTCGCCGGCTTCGACGTCGAGCTGCCTCTCGCGGACGATGCCGACCACCTTCGCTCCTGGTTCGTCTACGTCGTGAAGCTGCCCTCCGGCGTCGACCGCGATGCCGTGATGGCGCGCCTGTCCGCCGACGGGATCGCCACCGCGCCGTACCTGCCGTCGATCCACCTGCAGTCCTACATGCGCGAGCGGTACGGCTTCAGCGAGGGGATGCTGCCGGTGAGCGAGGACTGCAGCGCCCGCACGATGGCGCTGCCGTTCCACGCACGGCTCGCGCGCGAGGATCAGGAGCGGGTGGCCGACGCACTCGCGCGCGCAATCGGCTGATGGCCGCCGAGCCGCGCATGGTCCCGCTCGGCTTCGGCAAGTACGTCCGCGCCGATCGCATCTACGGCCTCGAGCCGCTGCCGCCCGACGCGCGCGGGTCGGGTGCGCGCACCCGCGTGTGGGTGGAAGGCATCCCCGAGCCGGTCGTCGCGTCGCGTACCGAGCGGTCGATCCTTGCGGACATGGGAGCCCTGCCAAGGCGCCCGCGGCCCGCGCCGCAGGACGACGGGCTGTTCTAGCCGGTGTCGGACACCTTGGGGTGTCCGACACCAACACCCCTTAGGTTGCAGCCGTGGCGATCGACCCGCAACACGAGCCTCGCAGCCGGCTGCGGCGGCTCACGGTCGACACGCGACCGCTCCGCCACCGCGACTTCCGCAACCTGTGGCTCGGCCAGTCGATCTCGACGATCGGCGCGGAGATCGGCACCGTCGCGATCCCGTATCAGGTCTACAGGCTCACGGGCTCGACGGCTCTCGTCGGCCTGCTCGGCCTGGCGTCGCTTGTTCCGTTGCTCGTCGTGCCGCTCGTCGGCGGTGCGATCGCGGACGCGGTCGACAGGCGCACGATCCTCCTACGTACCGAGACGGGGATGGCGCTGGTCGCGGCGCTGCTACTCGTCAACTCGCTGCTGCGCCACCCGCAGGTGTGGGCGCTCTTCGTGCTGCAGTCGCTCTACGTCGCGACCTACAGCCTCGGCCGGCCTGCGCTCAGCTCGGTCGCTCCGAGACTCGTCCCCGACGACGAGATCGCTGCTGCGGCGGCGATCGACGGGGTCTACGGGTCGCTCGCCGCTGTCGGCGGGCCCGCGGTCGGCGGTGTGCTGATCAGCGTCGCAGGCGTGCCGTGGACATACGGCATCGACCTCGCGACCTATGCCACCTCGCTCGTCGCGATCGCCGCGCTGCCGAAGCTGCCGCCGCTCGGGGAGGTCGACCGGCCGAGCGTGCGCTCGATCGTCGACGGGTTCCGCTACCTGAAGGGGCGTCAGGCGCTGATCGGCATCTTCCTCGTCGACACGAACGCAATGGTGTTCGGCATGCCGAGCGCACTCTTTCCGGCATTCGCGCTCCATCGGCTCGGCGGCGATGCCGCGACGGTCGGGTACCTGTACGCCGCACCGTATGCCGGCGCGCTCGTGGGCTCGCTCGCCTCGGGATGGACGTCGCACGTCCGCCGGCAAGGGCTCGTCGTGACCGTCGCGGCGTGCCTGTGGGGAGCGGCGATCGCGGGCTTCGGCTTCACGACGACTCTCTGGCCCGCCCTGGCGCTGCTCGCGGTCGCCGGCGGCGCCGACTTCTACAGCGCGGTGCTGCGCAGCACGATGCTGCTCCGATCGACGCCCGACCACCTGCGCGGGCGTCTGCAGGGAATCGAGTTCATGCAGGTCGCGAGCGCGCCGAATCTCGGCGACCTCGAAGCCGGCGTGCTCGCTTCGCTCACCTCGCTGCGTTTCTCGATCGTCTCGGGCGGCTTCCTGTGCGTCGCCGGGTGCGGTCTGACCGCGCTGCTCCTTCCGGGCTTCCTGCACTACGACAGCCGTGAACCTGCGGCGTAGCCCACACGAGGTCGCGCCGGAGCTGATCGGCGCCGAGCTGTACGTCGACGGCGTCGGCGGCGTGATCGTCGAGGTCGAGGCGTACGACCACGAGGATCCCGCGGGGCACGGGTACCGCAACCGCCGCACCGCGCGCAACGCCTCGATGTTCCTCGGCGGCGGGCACGCCTACGTCTACCGGTCGTACGGGATCCACTGGTGTCTGAATGTCGTGTGCGGGGTAGAGGACGTCGCGGGCGCCGTGCTTCTGCGGGCGCTCGAGCCGGTGGCGGGGCTTGAGGAGATGCGGGTTCGGCGGGGGGTCGCCGACCCGCGTCTCCTTTGCTCCGGCCCCGGCAGGCTCTGTCAGGCGCTCGGCGTGACGCGCGAGCATGACGGCCTGCCGTTCGACCGGCCGCCGTTCGAGCTGCGTCCGCGCCGCGCCGAGCCGGAGCTCGTCCGCGGGCCGCGGATCGGGATCACGAAGGCGGTCGAGCTGCCGTGGCGCTACGGCCTGGCCGGCTCGCGCTTTCTCAGCCGCCCGTTCCCGCGCGGACGGTGAGGGTGATCGGCATTCCCGGCGCGGCGGCCGTCTGGGGCGCCGGCGACTGCGCGACGACGCGGCCCTTCGAGCCGCCGACGATGTGCACCTCGAGGTGGAGCTTCGCGAGCTTCGCGCGCGCCTTCGCCGGCGCCAGCCCGACCACCTTCGGCACGACCCCGTGGAGCGACTTCGGCAGCACGAGCCGGATCGTGTCGTAGGCCGAGGCGGTGCCGCGCTTCGGGAACTGCCCGAGGACGATGCCAAGCCGCTCGCCGGTGCGTGCCGGCTTGTAGACGAACGTTGCCGTGAGCGGCTGCCCCTGGAGTCGTGCCTTCGCCTGCGCAATCGACTCACCGACCACGTTCGGGATCTGTACCTCGTTCACCTTGCAGTCGGCGGTGCGCTTCGGGCCGACCCCGCCGTAGAACTCGAGCAGGTACGTGTTCTTGCAGACGCCGTTGTCCCGCTCGAGCACGCCGCCGCGGTTGACGACCCGGACCGGCGCGGCGTACGGCACCTCGGGCGCCGCGAAGCTCTCCGGCTCGTCGTTCTCGATCGAGAGCGCCTTCTGCATGAACGCCTTCCAGATCAGCGCCGGGAAGGTGCCGCCGAGCACCGGCTTGCCGTGGAACTCGGTCGTCATCGGCACGAGGCTGTGCGGGTACCCGACCCAGACCGCGACGACGAGCTGAGGCGTGTAGCCGACGAACCACGCGTCCCCGTAGTTCTCCGTGGTGCCCGTCTTGCCCGCGACCTCGCGCCCGGGCAGCTGGGCGGCGACCCCCGTCCCGTACTGCACGACGCCCTGCAGGAGCTGGTTGATCGTCGCTGCCTCGTTCTCGGTCAGCTTCTGCTTGGGCACCGGAGAGTTCTGCTCGGTCTTCCCGTCGACCTCGACCGACGAGATCGCCCGTGGCTCGTTGCCGAAGATCGAGCCGTCGATGCGGGCGCCGCCGTTCGCGAACGTCGCGTAGGCGCGTGCCATCTCGAGCGGCGTCGCCGGCTCGGCGCCGAGGCCGATCGCGAAGTACCCCTTGAGCGGTGACGTGATGCCGACCTCGTGCGCCGTCTGCGCGACCTGACTCGGCCCGACGAGCGCGGTCAGCTGCGAGAAGACCGAGTTGTCGGAGTACGCGATCGCCTTCGTGAGGTCGATCGGCCCGAGGGCCTCGCCCTCGTAGTTGTTGACCACCCACAGGCGCCCGCCCGCGTCGATCGTCACCTGCTTCGAGGAGGTCAGCGTGCTGGACGGCGAGATCCCTTCGCGAAGCGCCGTCGCGAGCACGAACGGCTTGAACGCCGACCCGGGCTGGCGCTCCCCCTGGGTCGCGAGGTTGAACTGGTTCTGGTGGTAGTTCGGCCCGCCCACCATCGCGAGCACCGCGCCGGTGCGCGGGTCGATCGCGACGAGCGCGCCCGTCGGCCCGTTGTCGCTCGCGAACGTCGGCAGCTGGGCGGAGAGCGCGTCGCGCGCGGCTGCCTGCAGGCGCAGGTCGATCGTCGTCGTCACCTTCAGCCCGCCGCCGAACGTGCGGCGCGTGCCGTACTCCTCGACGAGCTGGTCCTTGACGTAGTTGGCGAAGAACGGGGCGGCGACGCTCTGGGTCGCGGGCAGGGTCACCGTCGACGGGTCGGGCATCGGGTAGACGAGCGAGTTCCGGTACTGGCTGTTCGTCAGGTAGCCCTGCTCGTACATCTGCTCGAGCACGAGGTTGCGCCGGTCCTTCGCCGCCTTCGGGTGCGCGACGGGATCCCAGGCCGAGGGGTCCTCGGGGATGCCGGCGAGCAGCGCCGCCTCCGCCGGCTTCATCGTCGCCGCGCCGTGGTGGAAGTAGATCTTGCTGGCCTGCTGGACGCCGTAGGCGCCGTTCCCGAAGTAGACCGTGTTCAGGTAGGCGGTGAGGATCTTGTCCTTCGACCACTTCTGCTCGAGCTGCCAGGCGAGCGCGGCCTCGACGAGCTTGCGCGTCACCGTCTGGCGGGTCGTCAGGTACGCGTTCTTGACGAACTGCTGCGTGATCGTCGAGCCGCCCTGCACGGTGCCGCGGTGGCTGACGTCGGCCCAGAGGGCGCGCGCCATGCCGCGGACGTCGACGCCGCGGTGCTCGTAGAAGCGCTTGTCCTCGGCGGCGACGATCGCGTGCTTGATCCAGGGCGAGATCCTGGCGGACGGCACGATCACCCGCGCCTGGTCGCCCCGGAGGATCGCGAGCACGCGCTCGTCCTTGCTGTCGTAGAGATAGGAGTTGGCCTCGGTGCGCTGCCGCGACGGATCGAGGTGCGGCAGCTGCTTCGAGAGAGCTGCGAGGACGCCGAACGAGAACGCGGCCAGCCCGAGCACGCCGAGGACGGCGAGGAGGGCGAGGAGTCGCAGCTTGCGGATGCGCCGCCGCTTCGGCCGGCGCCGTTTTCTGCGTAGGAGCGCCAGAACGCGGGGTAGTCTAGCCCGCTATGGGGTTTACAGAGCTGACGCGGAACGCCGTCGACGTCCTCCCGGCCGGGGGGCTGGAGGCGAAGCTGAAGCTCGGCCGGCCGCTGCGGGTGAAGCTCGGCATCGACGTCACCTCGCCCGACATCCACATCGGCCGGGCAGTGCCGCTCCAGCGGATGCGCGCGTTCCAGGACGAGGGCCACGTCGGCGTGCTGATCGTGGGGGATTACACGACCCGCATCGGAGACCCTTCCGGTCGCTCGGCGGAGCGGCCGATCCTGAGCGACGAGGAGATCGACCGCAACGCGAAGACCTACCTCGAGCAGGCCATGGTCATCCTCGACCCGGAGCGGACCGAGGTGCGGTACAACGGCGAGTGGCTCGCGAAGCTCAGCTACGGCGACGTCGTCCGGCTCGCGCGGACGATCACGGTGGCGCGGATCCTCGAGCGCGACGACTTCGAGAAGCGGATGCGGGCGCAGGAGCCGATCTCGGTCTCCGAGCTCCTCTACCCGCTGATGCAGGCCTACGACTCGG
>CAWIYQ010000003.1:785000-937715 GCA_963840365.1 uncultured Thermoleophilia bacterium
ATCGTGTTCCTGCCGCGCGAGCGACAAATCTATGGACACGATGAGACGCCGGCCCTTGGTAATGCTGTCGCGAGTTCCTCACGCAGAATGCAAGTCAGCTCTGAGTGAGCGGGCTCGCCAAGCTACGTCAAGGTGAAGGGATAGTCTGCGCCTCCAGAAATGGAGGGTGAACGCGAAGTTCCGACCTGCACGAATGGCGTAACGACTTGGGCGCTGTCTCTTCGAGGGATCCGGTGAAACTGTAGTCTCGGTGAAGATGCCGAGTACCCGTGGTTGGACGGAAAGACCCCGTGAACCTTTACTACAGCTAGATGTTGGAGTTCGGGGTACGTTGTCCAGGATAGGTGGGAGGCTGTGAAGTCGGCACGCCAGTGTCGGTGGAGCCAACCTTGGGATACCACCCTTCGTAGTCTGGGCTTCTAACCCGCTGCCGTGATCCGGGGCGGGAACAGCATCTGGTGGGTAGTTTGACTGGGGCGGTCGCCTCCCAAAATGTAACGGAGGCGCGCAAAGGTTCCCTCAGCACGGTTGGAAATCGTGCGCAGAGCGTAATGGCATAAGGGAGCTTGACTGCGAGACCGACAGGTCGAGCAGGTGCGAAAGCAGGCCATAGTGATCCGGCGGTAACAAGTGGAAGTGCCGTCGCTCAACGGATAAAAGGTACTCCGGGGATAACAGGCTTATCCTTCCCAAGAGTCCACATCGACGGAAGGGTTTGGCACCTCGATGTCGGCTCGTCGCATCCTGGGGCTGGAGTAGGTCCCAAGGGTTGGGCTGTTCGCCCATTAAAGCGGTACGCGAGCTGGGTTCAGAACGTCGTGAGACAGTTCGGTCCCTATCCACCATGGGCGTTGGAGGCTTGAGAGGAGTCGTCTCTAGTACGAGAGGACCGAGATGAACGGACCTCTGGTGTATCAGTCGTTCTGCCAAGAGCGCTGCTGATTAGCCACGTCTGGATGGGATAACCGCTGAAAGCATCTAAGCGGGAAGCCCACCTCAAGATGAGGCCTCCCATCTCCTAGAGAGAGTAAGAGCCGTGGAAGACCACCACGTTGATAGGCGGGACGTGCAAGCACAGCAATGTGTTCAGCGGACCCGTACTAATTGCTCGAGGTCTTGATTTGAAGAACTCATCTTCGTAGCTATGGAGTTTTGAGGGTGCTGCGAGCTGCACCTGCACTCGCCTGACGGCGAGGTGCGCACGTCCTCACAATTTGGGCGGTCATAGCGACGGGGAAACACCTCTTCCCATTCCGAACAGAGAAGTTAAGCCCGTTAGCGCCGATGGTACTCGGAGTGCAAACTCCCGGGAGAGTAGGACGCCGCCCATTTCTTTGACGAAGAGCCCCGCGAGGGGCTCTTCGTCGTTCTCGCGCCGCCTCTAGGCCGCGTTCAGCTTCGCGCGCCAGTCGGGATCGAGCTCGCGTAGCCGCCGGACGCGCTCGCCGACCGGCGGATGCGAGTCGAAGAGCGCCGCGAGCCCCTCGAGGGCGAACGGGTTCGTCGTGTAGAGCGGCTCGGTTGCGGGGCTCGCCTCGAAGCCGACGAGGCTCATCGCCTGCTCGAGCCTCACGAGCGCGTCGGCGAGCCCGTGCGGCGAGTCGCAGAGGTCGGCGGCCAGGCGGTCGGCGAGCAGTTCGCGCTTCGGGGACAGCATCAGATGGACGAGTGCCGCCGCGATCGGGCCGAGGACGAAGAGGAGCGGCCGCTGCAGGAAGCCGCCGATCCGGGACGATTCGACCGTGGCCATGGCAAGGATCACCACCACGGACTGCAGGAGCACGTCACGATGGCGGAGGTGGGCGAGCTCGTGCGCGAGGACCCCCTCGAGCTCCGCCGGCGAGGCGACGCCGATGATGCCGACGGAGAGCGCGAGCCCGGAGCCTCCGCCGGCTCCGCGCCCCGACGAGAACGCCCGCGGGTAGCCGTCGCCGAGCACGTAGAGCCGCGGCTTCACGACCCCGGCGCGGGCGGCGAGCCGCTCGACCGTCGAATGGAGCGCCGGCGCCTCCGCCTCGAGCAGCTCCCGCGCGCCGAGCATCCCCATCACGATCCGGTCGGCGTACGCGTACAGGGCAGTCGCGAGGAGCACGATCGAGCCGCCGAACAGGATCGCGATGCGGTAGCCGCCGATCTTCCAGCCGAGGAGCGCAAAGAGGGCCGTCGGGACGGCGAGGAGCAGCCAGCCCTTCAGGACGTTGAGGGCGACGACGAACCGGCGGCTCACGAGCCGCCTCCGCTCAAGCCTCGTCGTCGCCGGTGTCCGTGTCGTCCTCGAGGCCGCGCGGAGGCCAGTCGGGCTCCGGCGCGTCACACCGGCTCGAGCAGTGGAGGGAGGCGACGTTCTGAAGCGGGATCAGGATGTGGCCGTTCAGCTCCACGTGGGCGACGTCCTCGACGTAGCAGTACGCCGTGAGCACGCCGTCCTGGTACTCGCCGCCGAACAGGGCGATCTCGACCTGCTCGCCCTTGTACTTGTTCGTGTAGTCCTCCATCCCTCGCAACCCTAACGACTCCGCTCAACCATGCGGGTCGCCCCTGTCGAGACCCGTAGCGGTTCCGAGATTGCTGCGTGATTCTTCCGATTTCGCTTCGCCCGAAGCTGACGATGCTGGGACGTGGAAACGACGAAGGGATGAAGCAGTGGCCCAGTGGATCGTGATCGCGCTTCTGGTTGTGATTGTTTTCCAGAACGCATGGGTGGCCCGCCAGGACCGACAGCAGTAGGTCGTCAGCGCGCCGGAGACGGCGTGGTCAGACGGCCCCCGGCGACGCGCAGCTCATGCACGCTGCAATTGGCCGCCGGCGGTGAGCCTGCCGCCCGCAGCTCGCGGTAGGTGACGCCGGCGGCGGCGGCAAGGCAGGCGCGGATCGTGCCGCCGTGGGCCACGACGAGGACGGTCTCGCCGGCGTGGTGCTCGGCGAGCCGCAGCAGCGTCGCGACGGCCCGCTCGCCCATCTGGTCGTAGCTCTCGCCGCCTTCCCAGCCGCGACCACCTTCCTGCCAGCGGGCGAAGCCCTCCGGATACAGCTGCCGGATCTCGTCGTGGGTCACCCCCGACCAGTTGCCGACGTCGACCTCGCGCAGCCCCGCATCGACGACGACGGTGAGCCCGAGCCGCTCGGCGACGATCTCCGCCGTCTCACGTGCACGGACGAGGTCGCTCGAGTAGATCGCCGCGATCGGTGTTCCCGCGAGCGATGCAGCGAGCTCGGCCGCCTGGTCGCGACCGGTGTCGTTGAGCGGCTGGTCGTAGTGGCCCTGCCAACGCCGCTCGCCGTTCCAGTCGGTCTCGCCGTGTCGCGCCAGGAGGAGCGTCGTCATCCGCAGCTACCGTAGCGACCCGTGGAGCTCGGGCTGGAAGGGAAGGTGTGCGTCGTCACGGGGTCGACCGGCGGCATCGGCCGCCTGG
The DNA here is from genome assembly GCA_963840365.1 of uncultured Thermoleophilia bacterium. GTDB lineage: Bacteria > Actinomycetota > Thermoleophilia > Gaiellales > Gaiellaceae > PALSA-600. Next base: position 788,414 of record CAWIYQ010000003.1, read on the forward strand.
TCGTCGAGCAGCTGCGGGCGGAGGGCGCGGTCACCGTCTCGTCGGGTCGCAGCGCGGAAGGGCCGGGCGATCTGCACGTCGTCGTCGACCTGTCGCGGCGCGGCGAGCCGGAGCGACTCGTCGCCGAGGCCGTCGCCGCGTACGGCCGGCTCGACCGGCTCGTCAACAACGTCGGCTCGACGGAGATCCGCAAGCTCGCCGACCTGACGGACGACGACTGGCAGGCGTCGTTCGAGCTCAACCTGATGAGCGCGGTGCGGGCCACGCGCGCGGCGCTGCCTGCGCTGAAGGAGTCGCGGGGCGCGATCGTCAACGTCGCCTCGACCGCGGGGAAGCGCCCGTCGGGCGGCATGCCCGACTACTCGGTGATGAAGGCGGCGATGCTCTCGTTCTCGCGGCTCGTCGCCGACCTGCACGCGAAGGACGGCATCCGCTGCAACGCGGTCACGCCCGGCCCGACCGCCACCGCCGCGTGGATCGGCGACGGCGGGCTCGCCGACCAGCAGGGAAACCGCGAGGAGGTGCTCGCGAAGGTCGGCGCCGGACGGCCGCTCGGACGGCTCGCGGAGCCGGAGGAGATCGCGGCCGTGATCGTCTTCCTGCTCTCCGATCGCGCCTCGTACGTCACCGGGGCAGCCTGGTCCGCCGACGGCGGCACCGTCCCCGTCATCATCTGACCCTGCCGGTACCGTGGCTCCATGCCGGAGCTCGCGGGCAGGATCGGCGACGGCTTCGCGGAGCGGATCCGCGAGGTCGAGGAGCGCTCGCTCTCGCCGCTTGCCGTCCGCTCCTACGAGACGGCCGGGCGCCCGCGCCCCGAGGAAGAGTGCAGCGTCCGGACGCCGTTCCAGCGCGACCGCGACCGCATCCTCCACTCGAAGCCGTTTCGCCGCCTGAAGGGGAAGACGCAGGTCTTCATCGACCCGGTGGGCGACCACTACCGCACGCGGATGACACACACGCTCGAGACGACGGGGATCGCCCGCGTCGTCGCCCGCGCGTTGAGCCTCAACGAGGATCTCGCGGAGGCGATCGGTCTCGGCCACGACACCGGTCACCCGCCGTTCGGGCACGCCGGCGAGGCGGCGCTCGACCGTCTCGTTCCCGGCGGCTTCCGCCACAACGAGCAGTCGGCGCGGATCGCCGAGCGCCTGAACCTCACGCGCGAGGTGATCGACGGCATCCTCACCCACACCGGCGATCACGACCCCGCGACGCTCGAGGGCAAGATCGTCCGCGTCGTCGACCGGGTCGCGTACATCAACCACGACATCGACGACGCGATCCGCTACGGGATCCTGTCGGAGGGAGACCTGCCGGCGGAGGAGCTGCGCATCCTCGGCCCGACCGGGGCACGGCGCATCGACACGCTCGTCCACGATCTCGTCGAGGCGTCTGCCGCCGCCGGCGACATCGTCCAGAGCGACGAGGTGGGGGCAGCGATGCTGTCGCTGCGCGCATTCATGTTCGAGCGGGTCTACCTCGGCCCGGTGACCCGGCCGGAGCACGAGCGGGCACACGCGACGATCGAGCGCATCTACCGGCACCTGATCGCCCGCGGCGACGAGCCGGCCGACGCAGTCGAGTTCATCGCCGGGATGACCGACAGGTTCGCACTGTCGTACGCTGCGAGTCTCTGATGGCCCGGATCAAGGACAGCTCGGTCGAGGCGGTGCGCGCCGCCGCCGACCTCGTCGCGGTCGTCGAGGAGCGGACTCCACTTCGCAAGCAGGGCTCGCGCTTCGTCGGCCGCTGCCCGTTCCACGAGGAGCGCACGCCGAGCTTCTCGGTGAGCCCCGGGCGCGGCTACTACTGCTTCGGCTGCCACCAGAAGGGCGACGTGATCACCTTCGTTCGCGAGACGCAGGGGCTCGACTTCGTCGGCGCGATCGAGTGGCTGGCCGATCGCTTCCGCGTCCCGCTCGAGTATGAGGAGGTCTCGCCCGAGCAGGCAGCCCGCCGCGACCGGCGCGCGCGGCTGTACGAGCTCCTCGACCAGGCTGCCGCCTACTACGAGCGGACGCTCTGGGAGACCGAGATCGGCGGCTTCGCCCGCGACTACCTCAAAGGTCGCGGCCTGGGCGAGGAGGTGGCGCGAGACTTTCGCCTCGGGATCGCGCCGGGCGGGAACTCGCTGTCGCGGAAGGCGCTCGCCAAGGGCTTCACGCGCGACGAGCTCCAGGCCGCGAGCCTGACCCGCTCGGGCGGCGGCGACTACTTCCAGCGCCGGCTGATGTTCCCGCTCGCGGACTTCCGCGGCCGCATCGTCGGCTTCCAGGCGCGCAAGCTCTACGAGGACGACCCGCTGCGCGGCAAGTACGTCAACACGCAGGAGTCGGAGCTCTTCCACAAGAGCGCGGTCGTCTACGGGCTCGACAAGGCGCGCTCGGCGATCACCAAGGAGGATCGGGCCTACGTCGTCGAGGGCAATACCGACGTGATCGCCCTCCGCCAGGCGGGGTTCGAGCCGGTCGTGGCGTGCATGGGCACGGCGCTCACCGAGCAGCAGCTGCAGGAGCTCGGCCGGCTGACCAAGCGTCTCTGGCTCGCCTTCGACGGCGACGCCGCCGGCGAGTCGGCCGCTCTGCGCGGCATGGAGCTCGCCGTCAAACAGGGGTTCGACGTGAGCGTCGTGGCACTCGAGCCGGGGATCGACCCGGCCGACGATCCCGCCGGGTTCCAGGCGAGGCTCACGAGCGCGGAGCCGTACGTCGTCTACCGCGTTCGAGTGGAGATGCGGCGCGCCGAGACCCGGGAGCTCGGGCTTCGACGCGCCCGGGAGATCCTCGACGGCTTCCCCGAGGGGCCCGACAAGCTCGCGGCGCAGCGGCTCGTGTCCGATCTGATCGGGACGATCGTGCAGTTCGGGACCGGGGCCATCCCTTCCGCCCGCGCGCTTGCGTCGCAGCCGAGGAAGCTGGACGCCGGCACGCGGTTGGAGCGGGAAGCACTGGCGGGAGTCGTCGCGCACCCCGACCTGCGCGACCTGCTCGCCCAGCTGACGGCCGAGCACTTCTACGTCCCGCTTCACCGCGACGTCCGCGCGCACCTCGTCGACGGAGCGCCGCTCGACGGCGACGCCCTCGTCTACGTCGCCGAGCTCGAGGCTGCCGCCGACAACGAGGGGATCGACGCCGCGACGGGGGAGGAGCTGCTCTGGCGGCTTCGGGAGCGCGAGCTTCGACGTGAGCTCCAGCACGCCGATCCCGCCCGCGCGAAGGAGCTGCAGGTGAAGCTCACCTCGCTGCTCGAGCACGTCGCCGCGCTGTCCTCCTAAACCTCCTAGCTCGGCGGGATCGAGGGCGACGCGGGCAGCCGGCAGGTCGAGAACTGGTACTCGGGCGGCACCGCAGGCTGCAGCGCCAGGACGTACTGGGCGACGGCGAGCCCCTCGTCGGCCGTGCCTCCGAGGCGGACGACCGTCCACGCGTCGGCCCGGATCGCCAGGCACTGGGCCTGCGACTCGCTCTGGATTCCGCGGAGGTGCATCGCCTCGTGCGCCAGCGTGTTGACGGCCTCCGCGTCCGAACGGGCGCGGCGCTCGCACGGCCCGTCCCAGCCCGTGTCGATCGACCAGGTGCGCCAGTCGATCGTCGTGAGGCAGTCGAGGTCGTGGTGCGAATGCGCGCCGAGGAAGTGCTTCAGGCGGCCGCAGATCCCGCGGGTCAGGAACATGTGGTCGGGCGGGCGGCCGACGGGGAAGTCGACCTCACCCGAGCGCTGGCCGATGTCGACCATCGCCGCCCAGAACCCCTGGCAGCGCACCCCGACGGGCCGCCCGGCGAGCTCGCTCGCCACCCCCGCGAGCCGGTGCTCGGTCGCGTGCCGCGAGTGGTTCGTCCACGCCCAGGCCGCGACGACGAGCAGAAGCACCACGGCCGCCACGCGCACACGAGCATCTCAGCAGGCGCGACGGACGAGAGAAGGCGAGCTCCCCGGGTTGGACTCGAACCAACAACCCTCCGGTTAACAGCCGGATGCTCTGCCAATTGAGCTACCGGGGATCGCTCAGCGGCGGCCATTGTAGCCACGCCGGTTCGCGGTGTTCTCTGTCTATCCTTGAGGCGTGAGCATTGTCGCCGTGGTGCTGCTCGTGGCGGCGCTCGTGCTGCTCGCAGCCGCCGAGCTTCCGCGGCTCGCGGGCCGGAGCGCCGGACAGACCGGGAGGACCGGGAGCCTGACACGGCGCCGCCCGAAGCGGCGGAACCCGCATCTGCACGTCGTGCGAGACGAGGACAGCGACGAGTTCGCGCGATCGGTCGAGCGCGACCTCGCGAACCTGCCCACCTACGATCCGCGCGCGAAGCGCGACTAACTATCGATCAGCGCACGGTGACGCTCGTCGTGAGCGTCGACGTGTTCGGGAGGACCGGCGCCACGTCCTCCATGTTCTTCGTCTCCTGGTAGTCGGAGACGGTGACCGTCACCTTGTGCGGCCCAGGTGCGGCGGCGATCTCGATCCGCCCGTTGCTGTACGCAGGGTCGACCTTCTTGCCGTCGAGGCGCACGACGATCGAGGCGGGGTCGACGCCGGAGCCGCTGTCGGTCGCGGCGACGACGATGCCGCCCGACCTCGAGACGAGGCGCAGGCGCGGCGGGGTCACGTCGTTCACCCAGTAGCGGAAGGTGAAGTTCGACGCCGCGGCCGTGCTGCTGTCGAAGACGACGTCGTAGATGCCGTGCGCGGGCAGCACGACGCCGGCGATGCGTCTCGGCAGGCCGTAGGTCTCACGATACGGGTTGATGTCGATCGGCATCCCTGCGTAGCCGGTGACATGGTCCTCGCTGCCGTTGAAGGTGACGTGGGGCGTCACCGTCCCCGAGAGGACGACGACGCCGAAGTTCGCGGGCTTGCCCCTGATCCGCAGGCGATAGACACGCTCCGGGCCCGGGTAGCGCGAGTCGCCGCCGGTCGGGTAGCGGTACGCGGAGATCAGCGAGGGCGCGCCGGTGGTCGTGCCGCCGTGGAGCCCGGTCGTCGTCAGCGGGACCGTGCGCTCGGAGGCGAGCTTCGGCGCCGTGGTGAGGAACCAGAACGGGATGCGGCGCACGTCGGTGCCGCGCGTGAGGACGAGGAAACCCGTGTCTTCGCCCAGGTTCGTCCCGCCCGTCGCGGTGACGGCGACGGGCCCGGGGACGGTGACGGTCGGCGGCGCGGAGACTGTGCCGTTCCCCGCCTGCAGGTCGGTTGCGACCGACCAGTCGCCGGCGCCGCCGCCCGCATCGGAGAGCGTCACGGTGCGTTGCGTCGATGCGCCCGGCCCGAGCCGCCCGAACGACAGCCCGGTGGGCGCGGTGAAGAGGAGCGGGTTGTCGGCCTGGACCAGGTTCACGACCCCGCCGCCCTCGCGGGTCGCGAGCGCCTCGCCGCCCGACGGCCCGACCGCCGGCGAGCCCGTCTCGACCAGCGCCGACTTGAGCTCGGCCACCGTCCAGGTGGGGTGGCGCTCCTTCAGCAGCGCAACCGCTCCCGAGACGGCAGGGGTAGCCATGCTGGTGCCGTCCGAGTCGGCCCACTTGCCGCCCGGTACCGACGAGAGGACGTTCACGCCGGGGGCGGCGACGTCGGGCTTCATCTCGAGCGAGATCGGCGTCGGCCCGCCCGACGAGAAGTACGCGATCGCGTTCTTCGCGTTGACCGCAGCGACGGCGATCGCGTCGGGTGTGTTCGCCGGCGAGCTGACGGTGCCGTAGCCGAAGTCGGAAAAGTCGTTCCCCGCTGCGACGACCGACACCACGCCCGCCGCCGCTGCGTGCTCGAGTGCCTGCACGACGAGGTCGCGCGACGGCTCGACCTCCGGCTCGCCGACCGAGAGATTGATCACGTTCATCCCGTCGGCGACCGCCGCCTCGATCGCGGCGGTGAGCTCGGCGCTGTTGCCGTCAAGCCCCAACCCGGGCGTCGGCGTCGACAGCGCCTTGTAGTTCCCGAGCCACGCGTTCGGGGCGACACCCGAGATGAGGGTGCCCTGAGCCTTCGTGTCGTGGTCGCCGGCGGCGATGCCCGCGACATGCGTCGCATGCCAAGAATTGTCCGGATCGAACGGCGCGTTCGCGTACTTGTTCGTCGCGCCCGCCGGTGCGAACGCGCGGGCGACGATCACCTTCGGCGTCGTGTACTTCTTTTGGCCCTTCGGGAAGCCGGGCGGGTACCGCAGCCCGTTCGCTGCGAAGTACGGGTGGCTCGAGTCGAGGCCGTCGTCGATGATCGCGATCTTCACCCCTTGCCCCGAGCTCGCGAGCGTGGCGCCCCACAGCTTGTCGGCGCCGATCTGCTGCGGGCTGTTCTTGAGCGCGAGGTCGTGGTAGCAGACGTTCGGCCACACTTCCGCGACCCCCGGCAACGAGGCGAGGCGGCCGACCTCGCTGCGCGGCAGCACGACCGCCATCCCGTTCTCGACCAGCCGGTAGCGCCAGTGGATCCAGGCGCCGGGCAGGTCATCGGCGATCCTCTCGGCCATCGACGCCTGCTGCGCGTCGATCCGCGCCAGCGCGGCGTGGCTCGACGCCGACGACGGCTGCCGGCCCAGCATCGAGAGCGACGGAGCCCGGAGCGTGACGACCACTTCGGTGGTCGGCCCGAGGCTGCGCCCTCCCAGGCTGTCGCCAGAGATGGCGACGGCGGCTACCGCCGCCGCCAGAGTGAGAACGATCAGCCGTCCCAGAGTGCGGATGAGAGGACTTGAACCTCCACGCCCTTACGGGCACACGGACCTGAACCGTGCGCGTCTACCAATTCCGCCACATCCGCGCGGAGCGGCATTGTAGCCGCGCGGGCTCCGGGATCAGGCCGTGGTGAACGGCACCGTCGGCTCGGAAGCGGCCGGGTCCGGCGCCTGTTCGGTGCCGGGGCCGAAGCGCGTCGACGTGTCGGCGTCCAGGACGGCGAGGAGGGCTTCGCGCTGCTCGAACGCCTCCTCCATGGAGCTGTGCCGGGCCTGGAGCTCTGCCTCTGCGTCGTGGAGGCGCGCCTCGGCCGCCCGCAGCGCCGACTGGCGCTGGTCGAGCCGCCGTGCCTCGGTGACGAAGTCCGCTTCGCGCTCGCGCACCGAGCGCTCGCGGCTCGCGACCATCGCGTCACGCTCGGAGATGGCAAGCTCGCGCGCAGCGAGGCGCACCTCGGTCTGCTCTCGCGTCGACTCGAAGACGGCCTGCTCGCGGGCGAGTGCCCGTCCGCGCTCGTCGAGCGCGGCGGTCTGCTCGGCACCCTGCAGGGCGATCTCGGTGCGGACGCGCTCGGCGCTCTCGAGCTCGGCGGCGCGGGAGCCGGCATTGGCGCTCAGCTCCTGCACGCGGGCGTACTCGGCGACAATCTCCGAGCGCTGCTCGACCAGGTCGAGACGCGCGCGCTCGAGCTCGTCGCTGCGGACCGTGAGTAGACGCTCGCGCTCGGCCAGCTCGGCCGCCCACGTGTCCAGCTGGGAGTGCCGTTCGGCGTGCTGCGCGCGGGCGGCGGTGAGAACGCGCTCGAGGACGGCCTGCTCGTGAGCGAAGGCCTCCCGGAGCTCGGCGAACGGATCGGACCCGGAAAGTGCCTCGGGCCTGGCCGCGACCTCGTCGTGGGCGGGGTCGGGCGTGCGGTCTGGGAAGAGGGCTTTGATCATTTGCAGGTGAAGAAGCCGTTCGTGCCGAAAGCTTGCGGCGGCGTTCGCGAACTTCACTCGAACGAGGGAGACCGATGCGCACGGCGAGGCTCGAGACCGAGGACGGAAGGGTCGTTTGTGCGCGTTGCGCACTGGCGGTCTCGCCGTGGACGCGGATGCGGGGTCTGCTCGGCCGCTCCGAGCTCGCCGCCGACGAGGGCATGCTGTTCCGGCCGGCGGGCTCGATCCACATGTTCTTCATGCGCTTCGCGATCGACGCCGTCTTCTGCGACCGCGACCTGCAGGTGATCGACGTCGTCGCGGGGCTCAAGCCTTGGCGCACCGCCGGCCGGCGCGGGGCGAAGGTCGTGATCGAGCTCGCCGAGGGCGCGGCCGCCGGGCTCGGCTCTGGCGACCGGCTGGTGCTCGGTACGGATGAATAGTTCCGTGGGCACGTCTGTTCCGGGGCGTGGGCTGGGCGCGCTGGGGCGCGGCGACGGGACGGTGCCGATAGCGGCGCTATCGGTGCCGGCCCGGCGTCGTGAAGCTGGCTGGCGGTGGAGCCCGGCTCCGCCGGGCGCAGCCGGCAGGCAGCGGCCGAGCCCGCCCAGACCGCGCAGCCGGACACGCGGGCACGCGGAACTATTCATCTAGAGTCGAGTCGTGAGCGCCGACCGCCTGACCGCGCTGCTCGAGCGCGCGTTTCCCGATGCAGCCGAGCTGCACGTCGTCGACCGCACCGGCGGCGGCGACCACTTCCAGGTGGTCGTCACGTCGGCGTCCCTTCACGGCCTCTCGCTCGTCGAGCAGCACCGGCGCGTCTACGAGGCGCTCTCGGAGCCGCTCGCCGACGGCACCATCCATGAGCTTCGGATCAAGACGAAAGGAACGACATGAGCTACAGCGAGCAGATCCGCGACGTGATCGAGGGCTCCGACGTCGTGCTCTTCATGAAGGGAACGCCGTCCTTCGTGATGTGCGGCAACTCCGACCGGGCGCTGCAGGCCCTGCGCCGGGCCGGGGCTCCCGTGACGGCGATCGACATCCTGCCCGACCCGCAGATCCGCCAGCAGCTCACGGAGATCTCCGGCTGGCCGACGATCCCGCAGGTGTTCGTCAAGGGTGAGCTCGTCGGCGGGGCCGACATCGTCGAGGAGCTCGAGCAGAGCGGTGAGCTCGCGACCACGCTGCGCGACCGGCTCGGCGACGACTACGAGTCGGGCCGCACCGAGACGACCGTCGCGCTGAGCTAGCCCTCGGCCAGGATCGCGAGCACGTCGTCGGCGTGCGTCGCGGGCTTGACGTCGTGCAGCATGCGCTTCACGTTGCCGTCTGCGCCGATCACGAAGGTCGATCGCTTCACGCCCATGTAGGTGCGGCCCATGTACGTCTTCTCGCCCCAGGCGCCGTAGCTCTCCGCGACCTGGTGATCGGGGTCGGCGAGCAGCGTGAACGGCAGCTCGTACTTGTCGCGGAACTTGACGTGCGACTTCTCGTCATCGGGTGAGACGCCGAGGACGACGGCACCGGCCCGCTCGAACTCGCCGTAGGCATCCCGGATGCCGCACGCCTGCGTGGTGCAACCGGGCGTGTCGTCCTTGGGATAGAAGTAGAGGACGACGGGCTTGCCGCGAAGGTCTGACAGCTTGACCGACTCGCCGGCGTCGCTCTGAAGCTCGAACTCGGGGGCGGGCTTACCTTCCTCGACCATCGGCGTCCTCTCGCTAGGGTGCGCTGGCCATGCTAACGGTGCATCACGTCAATGCATTCCTGGTGATCGTGGTGTGCGCGGGTGCGTCCGTGGCGGCGTTCTGGGCACGCTGGAAGGGACGCGCCGGCGGCGGCGTGACCCACCTGCTCGCGCTCGCCCAGACGCTCGTCGTCGCCCAGGTCGGGCTGGGGCTGCTGCTCCTGTCGAGCCACCACCGGGCCGCCGACCGTCTTCACTACGCCTACGGCACCTTCGCGCTCGCTGCGGTGCTGGCACCCTGGCTGTACGCGCCGTCCGACCCGCGCGCCCGGCTCGGCTGGTTCGCCGGCGCTACGCTCGTCGCGGCGGCGCTCGCCGTCCGAGCGTGGATGACCGCATGAGGAACATCAACCCGTTCGTCCGCAACCTCGCGATCCTGGCAGTGATCGCGCTCCTCGTGGTCGTGCTGAACCAGGAGACCGCGCTCGCCACGGCGGGCACGCTGCTGCGGTTCGCGTTCGTGATCGCGATCGCGATCGTGGCGTACTTCGCCTGGCGCGACTTCGGCCGCCGCGAGATCCAGACGTGGCCGACACGCCAGGCCGCGATCTTCTACTGCGCGGCGGGGCTGCTCGTCGTCGACATCGGCTGGATCATGCTCTCGTCGCTCGCCGGACGCGACCTGCTCACGTTCCTCGTCGTGCTCGCGATCTGCCTGTACGTCGGCATTCGCACGTGGCGCGACCAGAGGTCCTTGCTGTAGCTACCGCCGCTCGACGAGAGCCGACACGCCGTCGAGGCGGTCGAGCGCCTCGCGCACCGTCACGTGCTGGCCGACGAAGATCGGCGTGTCGCGCTCCGTGTAGCGCGATGCCTCGGAGTCGCGCAGGCGCAGCATCAGGTGCATGAAGTCGGCCGGCTCGTCGCACTCGAACGCCGTCATGAACTCCTGGTCGTCGATCCCGAACGAGTACGTCGTGTGGTTGTGGATGCCCGGGAACTCCTCGCGGCCGATCCGGATGTGCTCGTCCATCGCCCGCTGCCGGTCATCCTCCGAGAGCACGTACCACGGCCGCACCTTCACGAACGGGTAGACGACGAGGTACGGCGAGCCCTTCGGCAGGATCTTCCGCGCCTTCCGCGCCGACGTGTACTGCGACGCCTTCGTCGTCGCGAGGTACGAGTAGGGCGTGTCGAGCCAGGCGGCGAGCGGCGTCGCGTTCAGGGCAGCGCCCAGCTCGCCGAGGTCCTCGTAGCGCTCGGTGATCTTCCAGAGGAAGAAGTCCGTCTCCGGGCGGATGCCGGTGGTCGAGTAGGTGCGCAGGTGATCGATGCGCGCTGCCCAGTCCTCGATCACCTCGGCGAACGCGTCCTTCGCGGCGCTCCGCTCCTCGACCGGGAGCCGCCGCCACGCGCGGTCGACCCGGAAGAACGTGTAGGCGACGTACTGACCGGTCACGTTCTGAACGTTAGCGACCCGGTGGCGGGCGGGCCTGCATTGGCGCTGGCCGTCGCGGTGAGCGCGAGGCGGTGCGCTCCGGCGGCGAGCTTCCCGTGCAGGACGAGCGTCTTCGGCACGCGCCCCACGGCCGCGCCGGTCAGGACGACGCGCCCGTCGAGACGCGCGATGTACGTGCAGTCGAGCGAGCATGTCAGCGTCACGTGGCGCAGCGTCTTCGTCGAGCGGCCCCGCTTCAGTGTCACCTTCGGCGTCAGGTGGAGGCCGGGGCAGCTCGCCGCGATCCCGCGGTGCACGGATGTCGCCGCCGCCGCGACCAGAGGCAGCGAGCTCTTCGGCGTCCCGTCGACGTAGAACTCGCCCGACTGCCAGGCCGCGAGCGACGGCTCGTCCTGGACGTGGAACAGGAGCAGGCCGATCACGGTCGGCTGGCAGAACGTCATCTGCATCGCCTGGAGGTACATCCGCGCCTGCGTCGCCTCGTCGACCGGCTTCGTGGTCGCCGGCTCGCTGCCGGTGTACAGCGGCGCCTTGGCGGCCGGGACCTTCGTCTCGATCCCGAACTCGTCGTACAGGATCGGGAGGCTCGACCCGTGCTGGGCCGTCCCGTCGAATGCTGCCCCGAGCAGGCCGACGAGCTTCCCGTAATCGGCGAGGCCGATCGAGGTCGAGTTCGGGTGCGGGAAGTTCGGGCCCGTGCTCGAGCTCTCGGGATACGGATGGAACGCGAAGGCGTCCATGATCGGGCGGGGCGCGGCCGCTTTGCCGGTAGGCGGCGCCGAGATCGGCGATGAACGCGGTGGGCGAGTGGGTGTCCCGGCCCGTGCCCGGCTTGTCGACGCCACGCGGCGCCAGCGCGCCGCCGTAGATCGTCGAATGCGGGCGCAGCGCCTTGAGCGCGTCGTACGTGGTCGCGAGCAGCTGCTCGTAGGCCGGCGCGGCGACGTCTTCGCCGCTCGGGCCGAACTGCGGGAGCCAGAAGCGGTTCAGGTTCGGCTCGTTGCCGATGATGAAGTCGTGGACATAGGGGAACCGGCGTGCGACGTCGACGACGAACGCCGCGAAATCGGCGCGATCCTCGTCGGTCAGCGGCGTCACGCTCGACCCGTACGGATAGACGGAGAAGATGATCCGCAGCCCCGAGATCTGCGCTGCGGCGACGGCGTTGGCGAGCGTGATCGAGTCCTCCGGCCCGAGTGTCGACTGGCCTTTCACCCAGGTCTCGGTGATGCGGATGCTGTCGAGGCCGGCCATCCGCATCTCGTCCATCTCGGCCTTCGCGAACGTCGCATCCTGCGTCTTCGCGTCGTCCTCGGCCGCCCCGACGAGCATGTACGGCCCGCCGGCTCGTGCCGGGGCGGCGGCGAGCGCGAGCAGGACCAGGGCCGCGGGGAGCACGCAGAGGAGGCCCTTCACAAGACCGCCACAGTACCCTGGCCTGGATATGGCGACCGACAGGATCGAGTCCCAGCTGAGGCGGGTCCCGACCGCGTCGGGCGTCTACCTCTTCCGCGACGCGGACGGTGAGGTGCTGTACGTCGGCAAGGCGAAGTCGCTGCGGCCGCGGGTGCGCTCGTACTTCCAGTCGGGCTCGAGCGACAACCGGATGGGTATTCGCCAGATGGCGGCGCGCGTCGAGACGATCGAGACGATCGTCACCTCGAGCGAGGTCGAGGCGCTCCATCTCGAGCAGAACCTCGTCAAGCGCCACCGGCCGCCCTTCAACGTGCGGCTGCGCGACGACAAGTCGTTCCCGTACATCGCCGTCACCGTCGAGGACGACTATCCGCGGGTCATGTTCACGCGCGAGCGGCACCGCCGCGGCGTCGTCTACTTCGGCCCGTACGCGAACGCGAAGAAGGTGCGCGAGACGCTCGACGTCCTCAACCGTGTCTTCCGGTACCGGCCGTGCGAGGGGCCGCAGCCGGGTCGGCACAGCGGCATCCCGTGCCTCGATTACCACATCGAGCGCTGCCACGCGCCGTGCGTCGGGTACATCTCGCGCGAGGAGTACCGCGACCTGATCGACCAGGTGATCGAGTTCCTCTCGGGCGACGACCGGCCGATTCGGCGGCGGCTGGAGGAGCAGATGCGCGAAGCGGCGGCCGAGGAGCGCTTCGAGGACGCGGCCCGCTACCGCAACCGGCTGCGCGCGATCGAGCGGCTCTCGGAGCGGCAGGCGGTCGAGCGGCCCGGCGGCGGCGCGGTCGACGTGATCGGCGTCGCCGTCTCGAGCGAGCGCGCGGTCGTGCAGCTGTTCCCGCTGCGCGAGGGGCGGCTCGTCGACCGGTACTCGTTCCACCTCGAGAACGCCGCCGGCGAGGAGCTCGGGGAGGTGCTCGAGCAGTTCTGCCTCGAGTACTACGGCTCGGCGCCGTCGATCCCCCCGCAAGTGCTCGTGCCGCGAGGGTCCGGCGACACGACAGCGCTCGAGACGTTCCTCGGCGAGCGGCGCGGCGCACACGTCGAGGTGCGCGCGCCGGAGCGCGGCGAGAAGCGGCGTCTGCAGGAGCTCGCGCAGCAGAATGCAGCGCTGGCGCTCGACTCCGAGACGTTCGTCGCCGAGACGAAGCGCGCGCGCCGCGTCGAAGCGCTCGAGGAGCTGCGTGAGCAGCTCAACCTCGAGTCGCTGCCGATCCGCATCGAGTGCTTCGACATCTCGAACATCCAGGGTCAGGAGATCGTCGGCTCGATGGTCGTGTTCGAGGACGCGGTCGCGAAGCGCGGCCACTACCGCAAGTTCCAGGTGCGCGGCACGGACGGCCAGGACGACTTCGCCTCGATGCGCGAGGTGATCTCGCGGCGCTTCTCGCGGCTCGCCGCCGGGCCGGGGGACGCCGAGTGGAATGAGTCGTTCGCCGCCACGCCGAACCTCGTCGTGATCGACGGCGGGAAGGGCCAACTGTCGGCGGCGCTCGCAGCCATGCAGGAGCTCGAGCTGCCGCGCGTGGCGGTGATCGCGCTCGCGAAGCGGATCGAGGAGGTCTTCGTGCCGGGCCGGACCGAGCCGATCCTCCTGCCGCCGACCTCACCGGGGCTGCAGCTCCTGCAGCGCATCCGCGACGAGGCGCACCGGTTCGCGATCACGTTCCACCGGCAGCGACGTGGCGCCGCCGCCCGCGAGTCGATGTTCGACCAGCTGGACGGCGTCGGCCCGGCCCGCCGGCGGGCGCTGATCAGGCACTTCGGCTCGGCGCAAGGCGTCGTCGAGGCGACCGAGGAGGAGCTCGAGGGCGTGCCCGGCCTGCCCGCGAAGACGGCGCGCTCGATCTACGCCCAGCTGCACCGGACGGGACGCGCGTGAGGCGGGCTGCCGTCCTCCTCGTCACGACCGTGCTGCTCGCGGGCTGCGGGCGGCTCGTCGAAGCAGGCCGCGACGACGACCACCGCGGCGCCGCCGCCGCCGCCCGGCCCCGGGAAGGTGCTCTACGCCGGCGGGCCGTGGGCGGTCGTCGTCCGCGCGAACAAGGCGACGGCCTACCACTTCACCGGCGGGCACTGGCTCGCCGACCGGAGCGGCGCGGTCAAGATCGAGATCCTCGGCCCGCAGCCGGGGCAGAAGGTCGCGCCGATCCCGCAGGTCGCGGTCGAGCTGACGGCGAAGACGCCGCTGATCGAGTCGGGCCTGTGGGTCGACGGGACTGAGCTCTTCGAGAAGGGCGGCGGGCTGAAGCCCGAGCAGGGGACGATCTACGGCGCGCCGGCGAAGAAGCTTGCGCCCGGGACCCACGTCGCCGTCGGCTACGGGCGCACCGACGCGCACGCGACCGCGGTCGCCTGGACGTTCCGCGTCGGCTGCTAGCCCTCGTCCATGAACGGGTAGCGGTAGTCGTGCGGCGGCGTGAACGTCTCCTTGATCGTGCGCGGGCTCACCCAGCGGATCAGGTTCCACATCGAGCCCGCCTTGTCGTTCGTGCCGGAGGCGCGTGAGCCGCCGAACGGCTGCTGCCCCACGACCGCGCCCGTCGGCTTGTCGTTGATGTAGACGTTGCCGGCCGCGTACCGGAGCTGCGAGAGCGCATCCCTCGCCGCGGCGCGGTCCTCCGAGAAGACGGCGCCGGTCAGCCCGTAGGGCGCGGTCTCGTCGATCAGCGTCAGCGTGTCGTCCCAGCGCTTCTCGTCGTAGACATAGGTGGTGACGACCGGCCCGAACAGCTCCTCGCGCATCGTCCGGAAGCCGGGGTCGCGGGTCTCGATCACCGTCGGCTCGACGAACCAGCCCTCGCTGTCGTCGTAGCCGCCGCCGACCACGAGCTCGGCGTCGGGGCTCTGCTTCGCCTCCTCGATCGCATCCGCCTGCGTGCGGAACGAGCTGGCGTCGATCACGGCGCCCATGAAGTTCCGGAAGTCGGAGACGTCGCCCATCGCGATCGTCGAGACCTGCTCCTGGACGCGCTCGCGGATCGCCGGCCAGAGGTTCGACGGGGCGTAGACGCGCGAGGCGGCCGAGCACTTCTGCCCCTGGTACTCGAACGAGCCGCGCACGATCGCGGTCGCGACTGCGTCTGCGTCCGCCGAGGGGTGAGCGACGATGAAGTCCTTGCCGCCGGTCTCGCCGACGATGCGCGGGTAGTTGCGGTAGCGCTCCATGTTCCCGGCGACGCTGCGCCACATGCCGTTGAAGACGGGCGTCGAGCCGGTGAAGTGGATGCCGGCCAGGTGCTTGCTGGCGAGCGCGGCGTCGCCGATCGTCGAGCCCGACCCGTAGACGAGGTTGATCACGCCGTCCGGCAGACCGGCCTCCTGGAAGAGCCGCATCACGTAGTAGGCGGAGAGCATCGCCGTGCCCGCGGGCTTCCAGACGACGGTGTTGCCGAGCAGGGCCGGCGTGCTCGTCAGGTTGGCGGCGATCGCGGTGAAGTTGAACGGCGAGACGGCGAAGATGAAGCCCTCGAGCGGCCGGTACTCCATGCGGTTCCAGACGCCGGGCGACGAGACGGGCTGCTGCGAGTAGATCCGCGTCATGTAGTCGACGTTGAAGCGGAAGAAGTCGATCACCTCGCAGGCCGCGTCGATCTCGGCCTGGTGAGCAGTCTTCGACTGGCCGAGCATGGTCGCCGCGTTGAGGGTGTCGCGCCACGGGCCGCTCAGGAGCTCGGCTGCGCGGAGGATCACCGACGCGCGCTCCTCCCACGGCCAGCGTGACCAGTCCTCCCATGCCTTCGCCGCGGCGTCGATCGCCATCTGCACGTGCTCCGCCGTCCCCTGGTGCACGTCGGCGAGTACGTGCTCCTTCGCATGCGGCATCACGGCCTGCTTCAGGTCGCCCGTGGTGACGTCCTTGCCGCCGATCACGAGCGGGATCTCGGGGCGCTCGGAGCGCATCTGCTCGAGGCGCGCCTGCAGGCTCGCGCGTGCGGCGCTGCCGGGTGCGTAGTCGTTGACCGGCTCGTTGCGCGGCGCGGGCGGACGGAAAATGGCGTGGCTGCTCATGCGCAGTAGATTACGACGCGGCCGGAGTTGTCGGAGAGCTCAGCGGCGCAGCAGATACGTGGCCGTCACGAGCACCCAGATGAAGAACCCGAGCGACGACGCGAAGATCGAGTGGCCGGCGAGCCGCCAGTTGTCGGCGCCCTCGACGAGGCCGACGATCCCGACTGCGATGCCGCCCGCGATGCCGGCGCGGCTGAACCAGATCGGGATCTTCCGGGCGCGCCACGCGGCGTAGGAGGCACCCACGATCACCGAGGTCGAGCACGCCGCCGCCGGCCCCGAGTAGGCGGTGTCGCCGCTCAGGACCGCGAGCGTCTGCAGCACGAAGAAGCCGCCGCCCCCGAGCATCGCGACCGAGGCGAAGAAGCCGTCGGGCTCGTAGCGGACGAGCCTCCCCGTCAGCGAGGCGAGGAACCACAGGTACGCGAAGCCGCCGCCGGTGAGGAGCGCCGCGGTCGCCTGGGGGTGGGTGTTGCCGAGGATGAGAGCCGGCAGCGTGAGGATCACGTAGGCGTAACCCAGGGCCGGGAGATGCGCTCGCGTCACGCGGCGGGACGCTACAACATCGTCCGATGAAGCCGACGCTCGTGCAGTACGACGCTCCCGGCTTTGGCGTGGGGGAGGTGTGGCTCGACGACTCCGGCCGCGTCTTCCACAGCGAGCTGCCGCGCGCACGAGCGACCACCGGGGTCAGACCCGGGTCTGACCCCGGCCTGACCCTGGCCCTCCGTTTGCAGGGATTTTTCGCGGGCGAGGCGGACGACTTCGCGGACGTGCCCCTCGTGCACGAGAACGGCTTCTACGGCGACTGTGTGAGGGTGCTCCGCGCCGTGCCCTGGGGCGAGGTGGTCACCTACGGCGAGCTCGCCGCGCTCGCCGGGCGGCCCGGTGCGGCGCGCGCCGCCGGCACGTTCTGCGCCCGCTGCGACCTGTCCCCGTTCGTGCCGACCCACCGTGTCGTCTCCGCCCAGGGGATCGGCAGCTACGGCGACCTCGGCGTCGACTACAAGCGCAGGCTCCTGGAGCTCGAGGGTGTCGCTCTCGACTGACCTGCGCGAGGAGCTGGCGCAGATCGCGCCCGCTCGCCGCTGCTGTCGCGAGGCCGAGCTCTCGGCGCTCTTCCACGCCTCCGGCGCCTGGCACCTCACAGGCCGCGGCATCGCAGTGCACCTCGACCTCGCGAGCGGCGCGGCTGCCCGCCGCGCGTTCGCCCTCCTCCGCGACCTCGGCGTCCGCTCCGAGATCCGCACCTACCGGCGGCGTGCCTTCGACCGGACGACCCGGTTCGAGCTCCACGTCGACGTCGACCCGCGCGCGCACGAGCTGCTACGCGAGGCCGGCGTGCTCTCTCCGTCGGGCGCGCCGCTCGAGCGCCCGCCCAAGCGGGTCGTCGGCCGTTCCTGCTGTCGTGGCGCCTACCTGCGCGGCGCGATCCTCGGCGCCGGCTCGCTGTCGGGGCCGCGCGACCCGCACCTCGAGCTCCGCGCGTCGGGTGTCGAGGGCGCGCGGTGCCTTGCCGAAGTCGCGGCGAGCGAGGGAGTGACGCTGCAGGTCGCCGAGCGTCGCGGCCACGCCGTCGCCCATGCCCGGGGACACGAGGCGATCGCCGGCGTGCTCGCGCTTGCGGGCGCCGGCGACACGATGCTCCTGCTCGAGGAGCACACGCTGCTCGCCGCCGCGCGGGCGGAGGCGAACCGGCTGGCGAATGCCGACGAGGCGAATCTCGAGCGCGTGGCTCGCGCCGCCCATCGCCAGCTGGAGGCGATCCGCACCCTGGACCTCGACGACCTGCCGCCTGCGCTCGCCGAGATCGCCGAGCTGCGGCTGCGCCACCCGTCGGCGTCGCTCGGCGAGCTGGCCGCGAAGGCGCGCCCGCCGATCAGCCGCTCGGCCGCCCAGCGCCGTCTGGAGGCGCTCGTCGCCCGCGCGAACTGAGCTTCTCGAAGCGGTCCAGGCTGAGGCGGGCCAGGGGGAGGCTCCGAGGACGATCCTCCCCCCGGTTTACCCGCGCCGCGAGCGATGGCAATGGACGGGGTCTGTATCCAAAGCCGGCCGGGCGCGGGCCCGCCGAGCCCTCAGTATGAGCACCGGCCGGGGTCCGAGGCTAGAGCAGTTGCAAATCCAGGCAACACGAACTGCAAACCGGGCTTCCTGATCCGAATGGGTCGGTTTGCATCGTCCTGGGCCTCATATAGGTTTCCGTATCAGATGAGCGAGCAGAAGTTCGACGAGCTCCGGATGCGCCTCGCCGAGGTCAGCGATCTCGGCAAGGTGATGGCCCTGCTCTCGTGGGACCAGCAGGTGATGATGCCTCGGGGCGGTGCCCCGAGCCGCGCTGAGCAGCTCGCGACCGTTAGCCGGATCGCCCACGTCAAGTTCACCGACCCGGCGATCGGGACCCTGATCGACGAGCTCCGGGGCTGGGCCGAGCAGCAGGAGTACGACTCGTTCGAGGCGAGCCTCGTCCGGGTCGCCGCCGCCGACTGGGAGAAGGCGAGCAAGGTGCCTGCCGACCTGCGGGCCGAGATGGCCCGCTCGGCGGCGCTCGCGAACCCGGTGTGGGTCGAGGCGCGCCGCAACGACGACTTCGCGTCCTTCCTGCCCGTCCTGCGCAAGAATCTCGATCTCCGCAAGCGCTACATCGACTGCTTCGAGGTCGACGACGAGCCGTACGACGTCGTGCTGGACGACTACGAGCGCGGGATGCGCACCAAGGAGGTGCGCCGCCTCTTCGACTACCTGAAGGAGCACCAGGCGCCGCTCGTCAAGGAGGTCGCCGAGCTCACCGAGACCCCGCCCGAGCACAGCTTCGATCTCGCTGCGCAGAAGATCTTCGAGCTCGAGGTCGTCCGCGAGTTCGGCTTCGTGGACGACTCCTGGCGGCTCGACCCGACCGTGCATCCGTTCGCGAGCGGGACGGCGATCGAGGACATCCGGATCACGACCCGCTACTTCCCGGACCGGCTCGAAGGGCTCTTCGGGACGATGCACGAGTTCGGCCACGGGCTCTACGAGCGGCAGATCGACACTGCCCTCGCGCGCTCGCCGCTCGCGCGCGGCGTCTCGCTCGGCATGCACGAATCGCAGAGCCGGATGTGGGAGAACCTCGTGGGGCGCTCGCTGCCCTTCTGGCGGCGGTTCTTCCCGCGCCTCCAGGAGCTCCACCCGACCCTCGTCGGCTACGACGCCGAGAGCTGGTACCGGGAGGTCAACCGGGTCGAGCCGAGCCTGATCCGGGTCGAGGCCGATGAGGCCACCTACAACCTCCACATCATCCTCCGCTTCGAGCTCGAGCAGGCGATGCTCGCCGACGAATTCCCGCTCGAGCAGCTGCCGGAGGAGTGGAACCGGCGGATCTGGGACTACCTGGGCATCGAGGTGCCGTCCGACACGCTCGGCGTCCTCCAAGACGTGCACTGGTCGGGCGGGTCGATCGGCTACTTCCCGACATACGCCCTCGGCAACCTGATCTCGGCGCAGATCTGGGAGCGGGCCACCGCCGACATACCGGGGCTCGAGGACGGCTTCGAACAGGGCGAGTTCGCGCCGCTCGCCGACTGGCTCCGGGAGCACCTGCACCGGCATGGACGCAAGTTCACGCCGGCCGAGACGCTCGAGCGCGTCGCCGGGACCTCGCAGATCGACCCGGAGCCGTACGTCCGCTACTTGCGTCGCAAGCTTGCGGGGATCTACGGGATCCCCGCCACGGCCGAGTCGTAGCCGCTACCGAGTCGCCGCGGAAACCCCGTGGCTAGAGTCCTCGGCATGGCGAAGACACGCGTAGGAATCAACGGGTTCGGCAGAATCGGCCGGAACTTCTTCCGGGCCGCGCACGAGGCGGGCGGCGATTTCGAGATCGTCGCGTTCAACGACCTCGGCGACATCACCACGATGGCCCAGCTGCTGAAGCACGACTCGGTGCTCGGCCGGTTCCCCGAGACGGTGGAGGTCGAGGGCGACTCGCTCCGCGTCGGGGGCGTCGAGCTGAAGGGCCTCGCCGAGCGCGATCCGGCCGCGCTGCCGTGGGGCGATCTCGGCGTCGACGTGGTGATCGAGTCGACGGGCTTCTTCACGAAACGCGGCGACGCGCAGAAGCACCTCGACGCAGGGGCGAAGAAGGTGATCATCTCGGCGCCGGCCACCGATCCCGACCTGACCGTCGTCCTGGGCGTCAACGACAGCGACTACGACCCCGAGCAGCACGCGATCGTCTCGAACGCGTCGTGCACGACGAACTGCGTCGCGCCGATGGCGAAGGTGCTCGACGACGCATTCGGGATCGAGCAGGGCTTCATGACGACGATCCACGCGTACACGAACGACCAGCACGTGCTCGACCTCCCGCACAAGGACCCGCGCCGCGCCCGCGCCGCGGCGATCAACCTGATCCCGACCTCGACCGGCGCCGCCCGCGCAATCGGGCTGGTGCTGCCGCAGTTGAAGGGCAAGGTCGACGGCATCTCGGTGCGCGCCCCGGTCCCGACCGGTTCCGTGACCGACCTCGTCGGTCTCGCTCCGCAAGGAGACGACCGTCGAGGAGGTCAACGCCGCGTTCCTGGCGGCGGCGAGCAGCGGCCCGCTGGCGCCGTACCTCGAGTACTCGACCGACCCGCTGGTCTCGACCGACATCATTCACTCGCCCGCGTCGTGCACGTTCGACAGCCAGCTGACGATGGCGAACGGCACCGGCGTGAAGGTGTTCGGCTGGTACGACAACGAGTGGGGCTACAGCTGCCGCCTCGTCGACCTCGTGGGGAGGCTGCTCTGACGCTCCCGCGCTCCGTCGAGTCGGCCGACGTTCGTGACAAGGTCGTCCTGGTTCGGGCCGATCTGAACGTCCCGCTCGAGGGCGGCGCCGTCGCCGACGACACGCGCATCCGGGCGTCGCTGCCGACGCTCCGGCTGCTGCTCGACCGCGGCGCGGCCGAGGTTCGCGTCTGCTCGCACCTCGGCCGGCCGAAGACCGAGGAGGACCGGCCCAAGTTCGCCATGGAGCCCGTCCGGAAGAGGCTCGCGGAGCTGCTCCCGGACCCGCGCATCCACGTGCTCGAGAACACCCGCTTCAACGCCGGCGAGACGAAGAACGATCCCGGCTTCGCGCGCGAGCTCGCCGAGGGCTGCGACCTCTACGTGAACGACGCGTTCGGCTCGGCACATCGCGCGCACTCCTCGACCGTCGGCGTCGCCGAGCTCCTGCCCGCGTACGCCGGGCTGCTGCTGCGCGACGAGCTCGAGCATCTGGGGCGGCTGCTCGGCGAGGTCGAGCGGCCGTTCGTGATCGTCTCCGGCGGAGCGAAGGTGGAGGACAAGATCGGCGTGCTCGAGCACCTGGGCGGGCGGGCCGACGAGGTGCTGATCGGCGGGAAGATGGCCGAGGACGTCCGTGACGAGAATCCGTTCTCGTTCGAGGCGGTGCTGCCCCTGGACGTCGTCGCCGCATCGGCCTTCGCGGCCGATGCCGACACACAGGTGACGGGGTTCGACGCGCTGCCCGACGGCTGGCTCGGTCTCGACATCGGCCCCGACACGCGCGAAGAGTTCGCGCGCCGCATTGCCGCGGCGCGCACCGTCTTCTGGAACGGGCCGATGGGCGTGTTCGAGTGGCCGCCGTTCGCGGAGGGGACGTTCGCGGTCGCCCGCGCGCTCGCCGACTGCGGCGGCTTCACGGTCGTCGGTGGCGGCGACTCGGTGCGCGCAGTGCACGAGGCCGGTGTGGCCGACCGCATCTCGTGGATCTCGACCGGTGGCGGCGCGTCGCTGGAGCTGCTCGAAGGGCGCGAGCTCCCGGGCGTGGCCGCGATCCCGGTGGAGTGACGTCGTGCTGATTGCGGGCAACTGGAAGATGTTCAAGGGACCGGCCGAGACGGCCGCCTTCTGCCGCGAGTTGCGCGAGACGGCGTTGCCGGACGACGTCGACGTGGTCGTGTGCCCGCCGTTCACGTCGCTCGCCGCGGCGGTGCAGGCGCTCGCCGGGACCGAGATCGGCGTCTTCGCGCAGAACTGCCACTGGGCGCTCGAGGGCGCTTTCACCGGCGAGGTCTCGGCGCCGATGCTGAAGGAGCTCGGGGTCTACGGGACGCTCGTCGGGCACTCGGAGCGGCGGCAGTGGTTCGGCGAGACCGACGAGCTCGTGGCACGCCGTGTCCACCACTGTCTCGAGGCCGGCCTGCACGTGATCGCGTGCGTCGGCGAGACCGGGGAGGAGCGCGACGCCGGCGCGACGCATGCCGTCCTGCGCCGCCAGGTCGCCTCGTTCGAGCCCGACGACAGTCTCGTGATCGCCTACGAGCCTGTCTGGGCGATCGGCACCGGCCGGACGGCCACTCCGGAGATGGCGGAGGAGGCGCACCAGACGATCAAGGAGCTGCTCGACGTCCCGATGCTCTACGGGGGGTCGGTGAAGCCCGAGAACGCGGCCGAGCTGCTCGCACAGCCGTCGATCGACGGTGCCCTCGTTGGCGGTGCGTCGCTCGATGTCGCCTCGTTCGCGGCCATCTGCCACGCGGCGCAATGACGCCAATGCGATGAAGCCCGTCGTCCTCGTCATCCTCGACGGGTTCGGGTGCGCACCGCCCGGTCCCGGCAACGCGGTCGACCTGGCGTCGACTCCGGTGTTCGACCGGCTCTGGGCGGAGTACCCGCACACGACCATCGAGGCGTCGGGCGAGGCGGCCGGCCTGCCGCCCGGCCAGATGGGCAACAGCGAGGTCGGCCACCTGACGATCGGATCGGGGCGCCGGCTGTACCAGGACCTGATGCGCGTCAATCGCTCGGTCGCCGACGGGAGCCTGTTCGAGAACCCGGTCCTGCGCGGCGCGTTCGAGCGCGGCAAGCGCGTGCACCTGCTCGGGCTCGTCTCGCACGGCGGCGTGCACTCGCACATCGATCACCTGCAGGCGCTGCTCCGCTTCGCGCCCGAGAAGACGTGGATTCACGCGATCACCGACGGCCGCGACGTCTCGCCGACCTCGAGCGTCCGCGACCTCGCGGAGCTGCCGCTCGACCGCATCGCCACCGTCGTCGGTCGCTACTGGGCGATGGACCGTGACAAGCGTTGGGATCGGACGCAGCGCGCCTACGACGCGCTGACCGGCGGTGTCGGCACGCATGCGACCGACCCGATCGCCGCGGTGCGGGCGAGCTATGACGCCGGTGTCACCGACGAGTTCATCGAGCCGGTCGTGATCGACGGGACGCCGCGGATCGAGCCGGGCGACACGGTGATCTTCTTCAACTTCCGGCCCGACCGCGGGCGGCAGCTGACGCGGATGCTGCTCGACCACGATTTCGACGTGACGACGATGACCCGCTACGCAGCCGATTTGCCGACACCCATCGCCTTCGAGGAGCAGCACATCGCGAACACGCTCGCCGAGGTGCTCTCGGCGCACGGTCTCAAGCAGCTTCACGTCGCGGAGACCGAGAAGTACGCGCACGTCACGTACTTCTTCAACGGCGGCCGCGAGGAGCCGTGGCCGGGTGAGGAGCGGGTGCTCGTGCCGAGCCCGCGCGACGTGCCGAGCTACGACCACAAGCCGGAGATGTCCGCCGACGAGGTCACGGACCGCGTGGTCGAGCGCATCGGCGACGGGTTCGCGTTCTGCGTCGTCAACTTCGCGAACCCGGACATGGTCGGCCACACCGGGTCGATCCCGGCCGTCATCACCGCCTGCGAGACCGCCGACCGCTGCCTCGGCCGCGTCTCCGAGCGGGTCGGTGAGCTGGGCGGCGCGTGCCTCGTCACGGCCGACCACGGCAACGCCGAGACGATGCTGGAAGCCGACGGTGTCAGCCCGCACACGGCGCATACGACGAACCCCGTGCCCCTGGTGCTCACGAGCCGCGCTGCGGGTCTCCGCGACGGCGGCGAGATCGGCGACCTCGCTCCCACCATCCTCGAGCTGCTCGACGTGCCCGCCCCGGCGGAGATGTCGGGACACAGTCTCTTAACGGACGTTCACGAAAGCACAGCGTAAAGCGCCGGCAAAGCAGGAGGATTCCGCCGAGAAGGGGGGTATACTCCGGCACCTTGGCGCTCCCCCAGCCCGACCCGGGTTTGCTGCGGAAGGCCCAGCGAGGCGACGAACGGGCTTTTACCGTGATCCTGCGGATGTACGAGACGCCGGTCTACAACTACGTCCTGCGGCTCACGAATGGGGACAAGACGCTCGCCGAGGACCTCACCCAGGAGGTCTTCCTGCGGGTTTTCCAGGGGCTGCCGCGCTTCTCGATGCGCTGCAAGTTCACGACGTGGCTCTTCCAGGTGACGAAGAACCGCGTCCTCGACGAGTTGCGCGCCCGCGAGCGGCGGCCGCTCGCACCGGTCTCGCTCGAGGACGCCCCGCCGTTCGAGGTCATCGACCAGCCGGTCGAGCGGGTCGAGGCGATCGACGCGCTCTGGCGGGCGATCGAGGCGCTGCCGGTCGACCTGAAGATGGCGCTGCTCCTTCGCGACGTCGTCGGCCTGTCGTACAACGAGATCGCCGATGCGCTCGAGGTCACGCTCGCGACGGTGAAGTGGCGGATCTTCAAGGGGCGCGAGGACGTGCAGGTGGCGCTCGCCCGCGAGGGCATCGTCTTCGGCGAAGCCGCCGAAGCCAAGGTCGCTCAGCTCTAGCGCGACCAGGCCGAGAGCCAGGCCTCGAGGTTCCGGGCCTGCTGCGCCGGGTGACCCGCATGGGGCACCGGCCCGACGCGGCTCGTCCCGATTCGCGGCGCGATCGTCGCTGTCCGGCCCTCGCCCGGCGTGCACCGCGGCGCCTGCGCGACGAGGTCGTTGACGCCGGAAAGGAACGACTCCTGAAGCTCGGGCGGGACCCGGTGCTCGTCGACGAGCGCGACGGCGCGCCGGCCGAGGCGCGGTATGTCACGCGCCTGCCCGCATGAGCCCTCGCCGGCGATGCGGCCCGCGAGCGCGATCAGGGGCTCGGCGTCGGCGTGGGCGAGCTTCGGCTGCGCCTTGCCGCCGCAGCCCGCGAGCACGAGGGCCGCCGCGACGGCGCTAGATGCCGTGCGGCAGCCGGGCCGCCAGGACGTCCGGTAGCCCGAGCTCGCGGATCTCGGCCTGTGTCCGCGTGATGTCATAGGGGACGCGCCGGAAGGTAGCCCGTGCGGCGGCGGTGTCGAGGAGGAGCCACGCCGCGCGCGGGTCGCCGTCGCGCGGCTGGCCGACCGACCCCGGGTTGACGAGGAGACGGGCGGCGGTGAGGTCGAGCTCGGTCCCGGCCGCTGCGGCGCCTCCGGCGAGTGTCGCGCCGTCCCAGGAGACCGCGAGCGCGACGTGGCTGTGCCCGACGAGCACGAGCGGAGCCTCGGTCTCGAGCAGGCAGAGGAGGGCGACGTCCTCCGAGAGCACGTACTCCCAGACCGGGTCGCGCGGGCTGCCGTGGTAGAGCTCGACGCCGGCGCGCTCGCCGGCCGGCTCGAGCGCGGCGAGCCAGTCGCGGTGGCCCGACTCGAGCACCGACGCCGTCCAGCGGGCCGCCGCGGCGGCGTCGCCGCTGAACTCGGCGACGTCGAGCCGGCCCACGGCGGCCAGATCGTGGTTGCCGCACAGGGCGAGAGCCGCCCGTTCGCGGACGAGCGCGCAGCACTCGTTCGGCCGCGGCCCGTACCCGACGACGTCGCCAAGCGACCACACCTCGTCGACGCCCGCGGCGGCGATGTCGGCAAGGACTGCCTCCAGTGCGTGAAGATTGCCGTGGATGTCCGAGACGACTGCAGCGCGCATGGCGAGAGGAGGCAAGCTAGCGGCCGCCGTCATCCTCTGGTGCGTGTGCGCGTACCTGCTCGGCCGAACGACGGTCCCGTCGCTCCATCTCTCGGGGCTCGACCAGCATCGCTTCTTCAGCGCGCGCGAGCTGCGGCGCGCCGGGCACTTCAGCCGCGGCGAGGATCTGATCTTCGTCCTCGCGACGGTGGCGAAGCTCGCGGCGCTCGCGATCCTGGCCTGGCGGCTGCCGCGCTCGGTGCGGGCGATCGGGCTCGGCCGCATCTCCACCGCCGTCGTCGTCGCGATGGTCGCCCTGACGACGATCTGGTTCACGGGTCTGCCGTTCAGCCTCGCCGACCTGTGGTGGCAGCACCACTGGGGGCTCGGCCCGCTCAACGTCGGCGACTGGCTCTCGACGCAGTGGGCGACGCTCGGCTCGGAGGCGATCTCGGCGCTCGCCGGGATCGTGCTCGTGGTCGGGCTCGCCGGCCGGTTCCGGCGCTGGTGGCTGCCCGCGACGCTCGTGATCTCCGCGGTCGCCGCGTTCTTCGCCTTCATCTCCGGCTGGGCAGGCGCCGCCGGCTCGCATCCGCTCGCCGACCCGCAGCTCCGCGCCGACGTCGCGCGCCTGGAGCGGATCGAAGGCGTACGCGGGACGCCGGTGCGGGTGCAGGACGTCTCGTCGTTCACCTCGCAGGCGAACGCATTCACGGTCGGCTTCGGCCCGTCCACGCACGTCGTCCTCTGGGACACGCTCCTCGACGGGCGGTTCTCGCGGGCGGAGATCGACGTCGTGATCGGGCACGAGCTCGGCCACGTGGCGAGCAGGCACATCATCAAGGCGATCGGCTGGAGCGCGCTCGTCGCCCTGCCGACGCTCTACCTGCTCGAGCTCGCGACGCGCCGCCGCGGCGGCATCAAGGACCCGGCGAATGTGCCGCTCGCGCTGCTCGTGCTGTTCGTCGGGCTACTGATCGCGGCGCCGGTGCAGAACGCGATCTCCCGCCGCGACGAGGCGGAGGCCGACTGGCACGCGCTCAACGCCGTCCGCAACCCGGCCGCACAAACCGAGCTCTTCCGCCAGTTCGCCCGCACGAGCCTGGAGGAGCCCGACCCGCCGCTCCTCGACTACCTCTGGCTCGAGAACCATCCGACGCTGATGCAGCGGATCGCGATGGCGCGGCAGTGGCGGCTGCGCCAGCAGCGGCGCTAGTTGTGGTCGTCAGTCTCGGGCAGGTCCTGGATGCCCTTGACGGTCGTGTACTTCGAGTAGGCGTCCTGCATCGCCGCGAGCAGCTCCTTCATGAACTGCTGCGACATGTTGACGCGCGAGACGACGACGCCGGGCACGTCGCCCTCCTCGACCTCGTGGTCGATTCGCGCGAACGTGATCGTGAACTCGTAGTCCGAGAAGGTGATGTTCGCGAAGTTGGCGTAGACGCCCGCGAGCAGCGACGGATCCATGTGGATGTTGAGCTGCCGCTCGCCGCCTTCTTCCATCAAGCCTGACGATACTAGAGCCCGATGGAGGGGTTCACCCGTAGGCAGGTCATGCTCATCGTCGCGGCGGTCGTCGTGCTGCTCGTCGGCGGCACGCTCGGCTTCAGGTGGGCGCTCGGCGAGAGCTGGCACGCGGCCCTCTACAGGACGGTCGTCTCGGCCTCGCTGACCGGGCTCGACTCGACGCCGCGCGGGAAGTGGGCCGAGCTCCTCACCATCGTCGTCGTGCTCTCGGGCGTGGCTATCTTTGGCTACTTCGCCGCTCAGATCGTCGACGCCGTCGCCCACGGGATCCTCGGCGGCGCCTGGCGGGAGAAGCGGCGACGACGCATGATCGACGAGCTACGCGACCACATCATCGTCTGCGGCTACGGCCGCGTCGGCCGCCGCGCCGCGGAGGAGTTCCGCGCCGCCGGCGCCGCGTACGTGGTGCTCGACTTCGGCGAGCAGGCGCTGGCGTTTGCCGAGCAGAACGGCGATCTCTGGGTCGACGGCAACGGCGCCGACGACGACGACCTCACGCGTGCCGGCATCGATCGCGCCCGGGGCCTGATCGTCGCCTCGGACGACGATGCCGACAACCTCTACATCACCCTCTCCGCGAAGGCGCGCCGGCCCGACCTCGTCGTGATCGCGCGCGCGTCGAGCGAGGAGGCCGAGCGGAAGCTGAAGCTGGCGGGCGCCGACCGGGTCGTCACGCCGTACACGACGGCGGGGCGCGTGATGGCGGGCCTGATGACGAAGCCGCAGGTGACGGCGTTCGTGAACGCGCTCACCTCGCCCCGGGAGCCGAACCTGAACTTCGAGGAGATCGAGGTGCGCGCGACGTGCGACGCGGTTGGGCTGACGATCGGCGAGCTCGACGTCGCCGCGCGCACCGGCGCGTACATCGTCGCCGTCCGCAAGGCCTCCGGGGGCCTCGAGCTTCGGCCGTCGAAGCAGACCGTGCTCGAGGACGGCGATGTGATCGTCGGCATCGGCGCGCCGGAGGAGATCCGGGGGCTCGAGGAGCTGTTCGCGCCCCGGGAATCGGCGGTCTCATGACTCCTCCTGGCCCGCTCGAGCGGCTCGCCGCGCAGGTCGGCGAGCTCGCGGGCGCGGAGGTCGAGCTCGAGCGGCCGAAGGACGCGGCTCACGGCGACTTCGCGACGAGCGTCGCCCTGCGCCGGGCCAAGGAGCTCGGCCGGCCGCCGCGCGAGCTCGCGCAGGAGCTGGCTGCGCAGGTGACCGAGCTCGACGGCGTCGCCTCCGTCGACGTCGCCGGGCCGGGCTTCCTCAATCTCTGGCTCGACGACGGGTTCTTCGTCGAGTCGCTCGCCGGGATGGGGGAGGGGTACGGCGGCGGCTTCGCCGACCCGCCCGAGCGGGTGCAGGTTGAGATGGTGTCGGCGAACCCGACCGGGCCGATCGTCGTCTCGGCCGCCCGGAACGGCGCGCTCGGCGACTCGGTCGCCCGCCTGCTCGAGTTCGGGGGCGACGAGGTGCGCCGCGAGTACTACTACAACGACGCCGGCGCGCAGATCGACCGCTTCCGTGCCTCCGTCGAAGCGCTCCGACGGGGGGAGGCAGTCCCGGAGGACGGCTACCACGGCGAGTACGTCGCCGGGCTCGCCGCGCTCGACGGCGACCCCGTCGCGCGGATGCTCGAGTCGATCGAGCAGACGATGGGGCACTTCCGCATCCACTTCGACAGCTGGGCACGGCAGAGCGAGCTCGAGCAGCGGCTCGGCGAGTTCCTGCCGCGGCTCGACACGTACGAGCAGGACGGCGCGCTCTGGGCGCGATCGTCGGCGTACGGTGACGAGCAGGATTGGGTGCTCGTCCGCTCGTCCGACAAGGGCGGCGCGCCGACCTATCGCGCCGCCGACGTCGTGTACCTCGTCGACAAGCTCGAGCGCGGCTACGACCGCGCGATCTACGTGCTCGGCGCCGACCACCACGCGACCGCACGCTGGTACGGGGCGATCGCGCGCATGCTCGGCTACGACGCGGAGCGCGTCGAGGTGCTGCTCTATCAGTTCGTCCATCTCACCCGGGGCGGCGAGTCGGCGAAGGCGTCGAAGCGGGCCGGCAACGTCGTCTTCCTCGACGACGTGATCGAAGAGATCGGCGTCGATGCGGCGCGCTGGTACCTCGTCAACCGGGGCCCCGACCAGACGATCGAGATCGACCTCGACCTCGCCGCGGAGCGCTCGCAGAAGAACCCGGTGTACTACGTGCAGTACGCGCACGCGCGGATCGCGGCGATCCTGCGCAACGCGGGCGAGGCGCAGGTCGGCGGCGAGCCGCCCGGCGCGCTCGCGCCGGAGGAGAAGGAGCTCGTGAAGCGGCTGCTCGAGTTCCCGCCGACCGTGCGCGAGGCCGCCCGCCGGCGCGGCCCGCAGCTCATCCCGGCCTACGCGATCAGGCTGGCCGACGACTACCACCGCTTCTACCACGAGTGCCGCGTGCTCGGCGATCCGGCGCAGGCGTTCCGGCTGGGCCTGTGCCGGGCGACGCAGCGCGTGATCGCGTGCTGCCTCGACCTCGTCGGGGTCGAGGCACCCGACAGGATGTAGGCGGTCTACGATCCGCGCGTGACCAACCCTGCGCCTCCCGACCGCAACCTCGCGCTCGAGCTCGTGCGCGTCACGGAGGCGGCGGCGATGGGTGCCGGCCGCTGGATCGGTCGCGGAGACAAGATCGCCGCCGATCAGGCTGCCGTCGACGCGATGCGCGCGATGCTCGACACCGTCGTCATGGAGGGCGTCGTCGTGATCGGCGAGGGCGAGAAGGACGAGGCGCCGATGCTCTACAACGGCGAGGAGGTGGGGCAGGGCGGCGGCCCGGCCGTCGACGTCGCCGTCGACCCGCTCGAGGGGACGCGCCTGACCGCGCTCGGCCAGCCGAACGCGATCGCCGTGATCGCAGCCGCGGATCGCGGCTCGATGTTCTTCCCGGGGGCGGCGGTGTACATGGAGAAGATCGCGGTCGGCGCCGACGCGGTCGACGCGATCGACATCACCGCGAGCCCGACGGAGAACGTGAACGCCGTGGCAAAGGCGAAGGGGCGGCGTGTCAGCGACATCCGCGTGGTCGTGCTCGAGCGCGACCGGCACGAGGAGCTGATCGGCGAGCTGCGCCAGGCGGGCGCGCGGGTCAACCTGATCCGCGACGGCGACGTGGCGCCCGCGATCGCCGCCGCGCGCCCGGGCACCGGTGTCGACATGCTCTACGGCGTCGGCGGCACGCCCGAGGGCGTCATCTCGGCGGCGGCGCTCAAGTCGGTCGGCGGTGGCATCCAGGGTCGGCTGTGGCCGCGCGACGACGAGGAGCGGGCGCGGCTCGTCGCCCAGGGCTACGACCCGGATCGGGTGCTCATGACCGACGACCTCGTGCGCAGCGACAACGTCTTCGTCGCCGCCACCGGCGTGACGACCGGAGCCCTCCTCCGCGGTGTCCGCTATGTCCGCGACGGGGCGGTCACGGATTCGATCGTCATGCGCTCCCGCTCGGGCACCGTGCGGCGGATCGAGGCCCGCCACCAGCTCTCGAAGCTTGCGCATTTCACCGGACGGGAGTACTGAGGAACACCCGTACACTGGGTTGCGACAACGCGAAAGGGAGAACGAGATGGCTGTCGCCACGAAGGACGGAATCGCGAGGATCGAGGAGCTGCTGGGCGACGACGCCGAGTCCCTGCTCTCCCACACGTGCGAGACGATCGACCGGAGCCTCCTGCACCTACCCGGCCCCGACTTCCTCGACCGGATCGTGGCGTCGAGCGACCGCTCGAATCAGGTCATGCGCGCCCTGCAGTCGCTGTACGACAAGGGCCGCCTTGCCGGCACCGGCTACCTGAGCATCCTGCCCGTCGACCAGGGCATCGAGCACAGCGCCGGCGCGAGCTTCGCGCCGAACCCGGCCTACTTCGACCCCGAGAAGATCGTCGAGCTCGCCTACGAGGGTGGCTGCAATGCCGTTGCCTCGACCATTGGGGTGCTCGGCGCCGTGTCGCGGAAGTGGGCGCACAGGATCCCGTTCATCGTGAAGATGAACCACAACGAGCTCCTCAGCTACCCGAACACCTACGACCAGACGCTCTTCGGGACGGCCCAGACGGCGTGGGAGATGGGCGCGGCCGCAGTCGGCGCGACGATCTACTTCGGGAGCGAGGAGAGCCGCCGCCAGATCGTCGAGATCAGCCAGCTCTTCGAGGAGGCGCACCAGCTCGGCATGTTCACGGTGCTCTGGTGCTACCTGCGCAACTCGGCGTTCAAGCAGGACGGCGTCGACTACAGCGTGGCAGCCGACCTGACGAGCCAGGCGAACCACCTGGGCGTCACGATCGAGGCCGACATCATCAAGCAGAAGATGGCCGAGAACAACAACGGCTACGGGGCGGTCTCCGCTGCGGCGGGCAAGACCTTCGGCGTGACGAACGCGAAGGTGTATTCGGACCTGACGACCGACCATCCGGTCGATCTCGTCCGCTACCAGGTCGCCGGCTGCTACATGGGCCGCGCACCGCTGATCAACTCCGGCGGCGCCTCGTCGGGCGAGGGCGACCTCGCGCAGGCGGTGCGCACCGCGGTGATCAACAAGCGCGCGGGCGGAGTCGGCCTGATCAGCGGCCGCAAGGCGTTCCAGCGCCCGACCGCCGAGGGCATCGAGCTGTTGCACGCGATCCAGGACGTCTACCTCGCCGACGAGGTGACGATCGCCTAGGAAGTCGGTCGCGCTGGGGCTGGCGCTGCTCGCCGTCGGCGGCGGCGGCATCGCCGCGGCCGCGCCGCGGCCGGCGACCCTGGCCACGTTTTCCGGCGTGTGGATCGGGCACACGCGTGAGCTGCGGATCGCCCACGACGGCCGAGCGACGGAGGCGATCGGCGACGGCTGCTGCGACCCGGTGCTCAACGTCACCTTCCGGCTCTCGCGGCCGACCGGCACCCCTGAGAACGCAGCCGCGGTCGCGACCGTGACCGGCGTCTGGGTGCGCGACGCGAGCGCGTTCGGCAAGCGGAACCCGCCGCCGCGCGTGGGCGAGCGGCGGACGATCCGGCTGCGACACGGAGTCGTCTACGAGACGGTGACGGGCACGACCTACTGCGGGCCGCACGTCGACCGATGCGGCGCCTGATCGTCACGCTCGTCTTCTTCACGCGGCTGAAGCTCGTGGGCGCCGACGGGCGACCGACGGTGGCCAGGATCCCGTACGCGGGCGCGACGACCTGCCCGTGAGCTCGCGGAGCTAGGATTCGCACCACGCGGGCGTAGCTCAGTTGGTAGAGCATCAGCTTCCCAAGCTGAGGGTCGTGGGTTCGAGCCCCATCGCCCGCTTCACTCTCTAAGCCAAAAGCGAAGGCCCCTCGTCGGGGCCTTCTCTCTTTCAAGTGGGAATGTCAAACAGTTCTGTCAAAGCGCCGGACGTAAGCACGCTCGGCCAGGCGAGGGTCCCTTTTCTTTGACGCGGCCGAAACGGTGGGCCATGATCGTCAGATGTATGTGAGCGGCACGCGAGGTTTGGCAGCCATTCTGGTTGCCAGCGCTCTACTGGTCGCAGGTTCGAGCGCCGGGGTGGCAGCTGGCTTTGGAGTGTCAGCTGTGAGTGCGCAGCCGAGAATGTCGAGAGCAGAGGTTCGGCGGGCCGCCGTCGTGATCATGGCAAACAACGCTCGACGACTTGGGCGACGCCTCGCGCGCCCCGAGGTCGTTTCTCTAACACTCGTCAAGCCGAGACAGTTCCACGCTGGCCGAACCGAAAGCGTCCTCTGGTGGTCGGTCGAGGTGAGGGGAACGCTGCTCAGTTGTGGTGCGACAACCTGTGGTATCGCCTCGCGCGGGGACATCGCGATCGCCGACGCCACGGGCCGCGAGTTAGGCGGCCACCTTGGCGGGCGCGTAACGATCGTCTCCGTGTCCAGCGTGAAGCAGCACTGAGAATCGTCAAGCGAGGCATTCCGAGCGAAGACGAGCAGCGCGCAATCCACGGCAGCGCGATTCTCGCTTGAGCAAGTTTCGAAATGAGCGACCGTGTCAGGCGTCTGTAAGAGTCGGGCGGTCGGTCCGTCAGGGGCCGTTGCCAGGCTGAACGTTGTCGTGTCGCTCGTGACTCTTCAGGCGTCGGACCGCGTGATGTGTGTCTTGGGAATGAATCGTCCGGGTGTGCACGGCGACGCCGGCCTGGCGCCCGCTGTTGGCTTGATCAGGAGCTTGTCCGCCCTCGGGGCGTGACTCATTACAGACCTGCCGCGCGGTTTCCCTGCATCAGACCGGCGTACCGGACCCTACGAGTCGGAGGATCGATCTGGATGCTTACAGAGCAGGTGGACTACGTGGTCGGTGTCGGCACCCATCGCGATCAGCACGCGCTCGCGGTCGTCGACGCCCGCACCGGGGCGGTAGTCGCGCAGACGACGACGGCCGCCAACGCACGCGGCTACAAGGATGCCGTCCGCTTCGCGGACCGGTACGCGCCTGGAGATCGATTGTGGGCGATCGAGGGCAGCGGCCACTACGGCGCCGGGCTTGCCCGACAGCTGCAACACCTGGGTGAGCAGGTGCACGAGGTCGACCGCACCAGCCGCGGCGAGCGGCGGCTGCACGGCAAAGACGACCAGCTCGACGCGGTGCGTGCTGCCCGCTCTCCGCTCGCACGCGAGCATCGAACGAGGCCACGAGCCGGCGAGCATCAGGAGGCTCTGCGGCTGTTGATGCTGGCCAGACGCACCGCAGTCGAGACGCGCAAGGTCGCGCTCGTGCAGCTGCGAAGCGTGATCGTCACCGCCCCCGACGAGCTCCGCGAGGAGCTACGGCGGCTCCCGCTCGGCGAGCTGCTCAATCGCTGCAGCCGCTTCCGCCGCTCCCGCTCACGGACGCCCAGCGAGCTGGCCACGATCCTCGTCCTGCGCACGCTCGCCCAACGGATCAAGGCCGCGACCGGCGAAGCCGAGACGCTCGAGCGCGAGATCCTCAGCCACGTCCGAGCCGTCGCCCCCGAGTTGCTCGACGAGCCCGGCGTCGGCCCGATCGTCGCCGCCCAGTTGATCGTCACCTGGTCGCACCGCGGCCGCATCGACTCGGAAGCATGCTTCGCCCGGCTCGCCGGCGTCGCACCACTCCCAGCCTCCAGCGGCCAAACAACACGCCACCGGCTCAGCCGCGGCGGCGACCGCCAACTCAACAGGGCCCTGCACACGATCGTCCTGCACCGACGCCAACACGACCCAGCGACCCGCGACTACATCGCCCGCCGCCTCGCCGAAGGCAAAACCGCCCGCGACGCCACACTCACTGAAGCGCTACCTCGCCCGACACCTCTACCGCGTCATGCAGAACGCCGAGCCCGCAATAACTTGACAGTCATAGGAGCTTCATTCGTGCACGCTGGCCCATGCGAGCGGGGCTGGATCTGCCGAGATGCGTTAGCGTCTCAGAGGTTGGATGAGCGACTGAGGCGTGTCTCGGATTCCGAGCGGGAGCAAGCGGTCGAGGCGCTGCGAGACGATCTCGTGGCCGGACGGCTGTCGCTCGATGAGTTCTCGGAGCGGGTCGGAGTTGCCTATGGAGCGCGGGTAGGTGCGGAGCTGTCGACCGTGCGCGAGGGGTTGCCAGAGCCGGTCTCGCAGACGAGGCGGCCGAGAGTGCGGCTGAGTCTCGCAGCGTTCGGTCATCTGGTGCGTCGCGGCCGTCTCCGCCTGCCGCGACGCACGCTAGCGATCAGCGCCTTTGCGGACCTCGACTTGGATCTGCGCGAAGCTGAGATCGACGCGCGGCGCGTGACGGTGCACGTCTATACGCTCGTCGGCAACGTCGACGTCTATGTCCCGGAAGGCATCGACGTCGCAGTCGGGGGCGTGATCATCTTCGGCCGCCGTCGAGACTGGGGGCGCGACACGGCAAGGGCTGCCGAGCCCAGCCTGCGCGTCCGCGCGCACGGCTTGTTCGGCACGGTCGACGTCTGGCGAGTCCCCACCACCGTGCGCGGCACCTACGGCGAGGTGATCGCACAGGTCAAAGAGCAGCAGCGTCAACTACCCACCTGAGCCTCGTTCGGGGGTCATTCCCGCACGCTGCCCCATGCGAGCCGCCGGCGTTTCTCCGTCCGCGGATGAGCGGTCTCCGGCGAAGCGGACGGCGCGTCAACGCACCCAGAGCTGATCGATCAGCACTCCGAAGCCGTTGCCGCTGTACTGGTAGTTGCCGACGCGCTTCGAGACCACGTCGACGGCTTCCGGATTGTCGAGCGGAATGACCGGCGCCTGGTCGACGACCGCGCGATCGACGCGTTGCCAGAGGTTGGCTGCGGCCGGGGGATTACTGGCCTCCAAAGCGAGGGCCTTTCCGATCTGCCGGTCGATGGCAGGGTCGCAGAACTCCGAGTAGTTGGAGTTGTCACGCGAATCAGGCGTGAACGAAGCGCAGGTCAAGAGGGAGCGGAAGAAGTCGGAAGCGGCCGGATAGTCGGCATCCCACCCCCAGATACCGATCTGCGCCTTGTTGCGCGAGTCGCCGACCACGTTGAAGTAGATGAAACCCTTGCCGTTCTGGATGGTCTTGGTCGAGGCGCGATAGCCGAGTGACCGGAGGAGGCTGACGACGGGTGGCGCTTCGGCAGTGGTGTAGTTGTCGACCCACACGATGACCTTCATGCCACGCGTCCCCGAGCGGGCGACGAGCGCGCGCGCCTTGGCGAGGTCTGGCGCAGTCCATCTCCCCGATTTCGATCCGGCGGCGGTGTAGGGGCAGTACGGCTGGTAGCCGGGAAAATCGGGCGGTAGGACTTGGCATGTTGGGGTGGCAAGGATGGATCCGCCGCTGTGCTCGACCGCGACCGACCGATCGATCGCGTAGTTGAGCGCCCGGCGTACGTCCAGGCGGTTGAACGGCGCGACGCGCGTGTTGAGGAATAGACCGTTCGTGATCGGCTCGGGGTTGGCGTGTATCTGGCCGGCGTACTGGTTCGTTGTCGCCCGTAGCTGAGAGGACGTGGGAGAGTTGGTCGACTCGGTGCTTACGAGGTCCGCGCGGCCCGCACTCACAGACCTGATCAAGTTGTCTGCACTCAGCTTCGGAGAGATCTCGAACTCGATCGTGTTCGGGTATCCGTCGGGCTGCGCCGCCTGCGACCACTGACGAAAGTACGGATTGCGTACGAGCGTGAGCTGCCGCCCCGGCTGGTACGAGGAGATCTCGTACGGGCCGGTCGCCGGCACCGGCCGCGTCACGGGCAGCTTCGCGGGTGTTCCCGCGGGAAGCACGGAGGCGAACGGCAACGCCAGCTTGAAGAGAAACTCGGGGTCGGCGTCGGCCAGGTGGAATGTGACGGTTCTCGTCTCATCGTCAGCGACGATCCCTTTTGAGAGGTCGCAGTTTCTCGGGGCTCGCATGCACGCAGCTCCGCCGAGGAGCTCGTCGTAGTAGGCCACCGGCAACGCGCCGTTCCGATAGAACCGCTCGAAGCTCGTGCGAACATCCGAGGCCTGGACCGGCTTGCCGTCTGAGTAATGGAGATTCGGCCGGAGCTGGAATGTGTAGCTTCTGCCGCCGTCGGTCGGAGTCGGCAGGGAGACCGCGAGGTCCGGGACGAGCAGGTCTCCGGCCAGGCCGCTCGCGTGATCGAAGCCGACGAGACCGTCATTCGTCAAATGAATGATCGGCCAGGACGACGTCGAGTACGCGACGGCGGGGTCGATCGAGTCCGTCGCGAAGTTCAGCAGGACCTTCAGCGTGCCGCCTCGATGACGGATTCCGGGACGCGCGTCGACGCTCACGAGTAGCTCAGTGCCCGCTGCCGCAACACCCTGCGGCTGGTTCCCGAACTCAATCGGCCGACCAGGTGCGTTCGTGCTCGGATCGATCCGCACCAGCGTGCCGCCGTACTCGTTCGTGACCCAGACACCGCCCCGGTCGTCCAAGGCGAGACCCGTTGGTGTGTCTCCGGTCGGAATCGTCGCGGCGACCGAGTTGGTGGCCGGGTCGACGCGCGAGACGGTGCCGTCCAAACTGTTCGCAATCCAGGCGGCGCCGTCACCAAACACAATCCCGGTCGGCCCGCTGCCGACCTGAATCGGCACTACGGACGCCGACTTGGGATCGATACGCACGACCTGGTTGGCGGCTCGCTGCGTGGCCCAGAGCGCACCGCCGCCGGCGGCGAGCTCGGTCGCTGCGATCGGCAGCGGGCGCTTCGACGGCACGCCGGTCGCCGCATCAATTCGCGTGATCGTGCCGTCCGCAGTGTTCGCCACCCAGACAGCGCCCCTCGCGTACACGATCCCGACGGGACCGTTGCCGACCTGGATCTGCTGCACCACCGTGTCCGTCTCGGCGTTGATCCGCGCGACGGTGCCGCCCAGGCTGTTCGCGACCCATACGTCGCCGTTGCCTACCGCTATCCCGCTCGGGCTGCTACCAACGTTCGGGATCGTGTCGACGACAGCATTGGTGGCGGAGTCGATCTTCGACACACTGTTTGCGTCTGCATTCGTGACCCAGTACGCGCCGTAGCCGTACGCGGCATGCACGGGCGTCGCGCCCACCCCCGGATCGGCGACGAGGCGACCCGAACGCGGGTTAAAGATCGCCAGCGAGTTGTTGGTGGCGACCTCCGGCAGCCTGCCGGCTCCGCCGTGACCTGAGCCAAAGGCGAAGATCGGAATCGCCACCGCGGCCGCGATGACGCCCGCGACCGCGCCGATGAACAGCGGGCGGCGCGTGAAGTGGCGCGGCGGCTCGACCTTTTCGGCCTTCAAACGGGCGAATCCCGCCGGCAAGCCATCGATGTCAAGCTGGAAGAGCCGCTCGGGACGATCGATGTCCTTCAGGCGGTAGAGGCCGAGCTCGCGGACTACGACCCCGTCGACCTCGTCCTCCACGAGCTCACGTGTCGCGTTCGAGAGAAGCACCTGACCCCCGTGACCAGCCGCACCGATGCGCGCGGCGCGATGGACGCCGAGCCCGACGTAGCGCTCGCCTCCAACCGACGGCTCGCCCGTGTGCAGCCCCATCCGCACTCGGACCTCGACGCCGCCCGGCCAGTCATGTGTGGCCAGCGCGCGCTGCGCGACAACAGCCGCCCCGAGAGCCGCGTTCGCGCGCGCGAAGACGAAGAAGAACGAGTCACCCTGGTTGTCGATCTCGCGCCCATCGTGCGACGCAGCCGCTTTACGCAGGATCCGCGCGTGGTCCTCAAGGACCTCGCCATAGCGTTGACCGAGCCGCTTCAGCAGCTCAGTAGACCCCTCGATGTCGGTGAAGAGAAAGGTGACGGTGCCCTGAGGTAGCGCGCTCACACGCAGGATCTACGCCACTTGAGACAGCCGTGTCAAGGAGCTCCGCACCGGCGCTGCACGCGATCAACACCACCGCCCGACTTCAGCTTCGAGCGTGACACGAACACGCCGCTCAGGGGCGTCATTACCGAATACTCACGCCGGCGATGGTTGTCCCCGCGCCGGCTGCGCGGCGGTTTGTCGCTGTCTTTGCGGGAACAGCGCTGCGGCCCCGCTCAGGAATAGGGAGGCTCGGACATCGGGCGGCCGATGATCGCCTGGTCTGCCGGGAGGCCGCCGCCCGTGGGGACAGGTGCGATGTCCCACTCGACCTTGATCCCGTCGCGGACGCCCCGCATGAAGGCGGCGAAGCCGCCATCGCCGGCGTGGATGATGAGCCAGCGGGCCGGGTGGCCACCGGTGGTGCGGAATGAGTGTGCCATGCCGGGTGGGGCGGCGAGGAAGCCGCCGGCGCCGATACTGATCGCCTCGCGCTCGGCCCCGACCTCGAAGGTGAGTTCGCCTTCGAGAACGTAGAAGGCCTCGGTGTGCCGGTGCACATGTGGGTCGGTCACGCGTTCGCCCGCTGCGCGGGTGGCGTAGGTGAGGCTGAGGCTCGCGTCCGCGACGAGGAGGCTGATTTCGCGGCTGTCGCTGCGCAGGATCGGTTCCTGCATGCCGATGGGGACGTGTGCGTCGTCGCTCGTGGGGAGGGGCTTAGCCGCCATAGAGATCGTTCCAGCTGACGGGTTGCCAGGATGCATCGGTGGGGCAGCTGTCGTGGGCGAAGGCGATTGCGTCGGCGAGGGTGTCGCCGCCGCCGATCGCCTGCCAGCCGCGTCCGTCCGGCGAACTGAACTCGACCATGAGGATGAGTTGCGCGCGGTCGGTCTGTGTCGAGGGGAATGGAACCACCCTTCCCTCGGGCACCGTCGGCCGAGCTGGTTCGCGGTGAGTCAAGTTGGAGGGGCGGAAGCCGCGTAGCGCGCTGAGGCGAGCTGGGGCCGACAGGGTCATGGCCTATCCCTTTGCGGCTGGGCGGTCAGGAGAGACAGGAGTGAGTCCGTGGCGGCGCATCACGGCGGCGACTGCTGCCAGGTCAGGCGGACCACCGGCTGCAGCATCGAGGACCGCAGCGATCTCGCGGAAGTAGTCGGGGCCAAGGATGCCGGGGGTCACGATCGCCAGGGCCTTGGCGCCGAGCTCGCCAAGGTTGGCGAACTGATGGACTTCGCCGCGGCGGATGCAGAGCACTTCGCCGGCGCCGACCTCGTGCTCCTCGCCTTCCACCGTCCAGACGAGCATGCCCTCGAGTCCGTAGATCGCCTCTTCGAAGCCGTCATGGCTGTGCGCCGCCGGGACGTTGGAGCCGGCAGGGACGTCGAATTCGAACACCGCCACCGAGCCGTCCGACTGCTCACCCTCGAGCAGGAAGCGGATCGCAATCTCTCCGACCCCGATCTCTTCGCGCGTGCTCTCTGTCATCGTCGCCCTCCTGTGTGGTAAAGTTGCTTTACTTTAGAGGGTGAGACAGATTTGTCAAGTCATTTTATGAAATCGTCGGAGGTTGAGACCGGGCCATTCGGGCCGCCGCTGATCGGCGCCCTGCTGCGCATTCCCTGGGAGACGGTCCAGGAGCACATGCTTGAGCGGCTCCGCGAGCGCGGCTTCGACGACTTCGACCGCGCCTACTTCGCCGTCTTCCGGTATCCGGGACCGCAGGGCGCGCGGCCGACCGACGTCGCCGCCCAGGTGGGGATTAGCAAGCAGGCGCTCAACTACCTGCTCCGCGAGCTCGAGCGCCTCGGGTACCTCGAGCTCGAACCGCACCCGGACGACCTTCGTTCCAAACGGATCGTCCTCACTCAGCGGGGCACCGCTGCGGTCGCCGTGATCCGCGCCGCGGTCGCCGAAATGGAAGCCGCCTGGGAGCAGCGGCTCGGCCCGAAACGCTTCGCTCTACTCCGCAACCTGTTGCTCGAACTCCAGCAACCCGTCTGATCACATGGACTCACGGATTTCATAGCTGCCGCTTCGGGGCAGGAAGATCGTCGTAAGGGCCGGCTCTCTTTCAGCGACTGATACGGTCGCCCGAGCTGTCCGGCCGGCCACCCGGAGAGAAGGAGCCAATGACTGCGGATCGACTCGACGGGCTGACGGTCGCCTACAGCAGAGGCACCGTCACCATTCCTTGGACGTCGCGCGACGCGCTGCTCGAGGAGATCCGGCCCCTCGACTCGTTGTTCCGTGCACGCCGCGCATTCGAGACCGGCGAAGCGTCCGCACCGGTACACCTGGAGCGGGAGGACGCCGCGTCGATCGTGCAGATCATCGAGATCTGGATGCGGAACGTGAGAGGACCAGATCGTCTGCCGGAAGGGATCTTCGAGCTCCGAAACGCGCTCGTCGACGACTTGCACGACACCACCGGGTAGCGCCTCTCATGCGCGCTGCCCGCGCCGACGGCGCTCAACGGGCGTACGAGGAGCGGTCAGCCAGTCGGCATCGCGCTCGGGCGCGCTGACCTCGTGCTCGCCGGCGCCTTCCCAGGCGAGGATCTCCTGGGTCAGTCGGTCCGTGCTGGGAAAGTTGTCCGGGTTGAACAGCGTTCGGACTGCCGTTCCGAGATGCGTGCCGGCGACCTCGCACCCCTCCGAGCGGACGTGCCACTGACGGTCGCTCGCGAAGAACGCCTCGACTTCGACCCCGTCGAACATGAAGGTGCCAACCTCTCCCGAGCGCTCCGCCATGCTCACGACCTTCCCTTTCGGCGCCGCAACCGAGGTAAGAGTGTTCCCTAGCTCGTCTATCGACTCGTGACCGGTCGAGCATGAGGACCGATCAGAGGGGGCCGCTGTCAGTCGGCCGGCTTCAAGGCGCTCCCGGGCGGTGCAACACCCGTGCTCAGCCACTGCAGCTGCTCGGCAATCTCTTCCTCGGGATCCGACCCCAGGTGGCCCGCGACGTCGTCGACCTTGACGAGGCACCCGGGCACGTTCGCCGCGAGCCACTCTCCGTGGGCCGGCGGAACGAGCACGTCGGTCAGGCCGTAGCGAATGAACACCGGGACCGAGATGACGTCGACGTCGAACCCCCAGGGAGAAACGATCGCGAGGTCGTCGTCGACCCAACCGCCGACGCCACCCAAGGCCTGCTCGAGGATCGACTCGCGGATGATCTGCATCCGTTCGGGAGTGGCCAGCTGGGCCTGATCCGCCTCGCTCAGCTCGAAGTCCGCAAGGACGGTCGAGGGGTCGGCCGCGACGCGTTCTTCGACCTGCTCGAACAGCGCCTCGAGCTCGGGTGCGAGAACATCCTCGCCGGCCTGCGCCCAGCGGACCTCCTTCACGTTCTCGGGGTCTTGCCCGGCGAGCCACGTGTCCTCATCGAGACCCGGGCTGCCGAGGGGTGCCACGCCGACGATGCAGGCCGCGCGCACGACGCGATCGGGCAGGAGCGCTGCGCAGGCAAGCGAATGCGGCCCGCCCCCTGACGCACCTGTGACGCCGAAACGATCGAAGCCGAGCTCGTCGGCGATCGCGCGGACGTCGTCGACCTCATCGGCAACTCGACGGCCGCGGCGCCGGTCGGACCTGCCGTAGCCGGCGCGGTCATGCGTAACCAGGCAGACGCCGAGCTCCGCATAGAGCTCCTCGTGCGGCCAACGCTCCAAGCGGCAGCCCGGCGTGCCGTGGAGAGCGAGAACCGGAAAGCCGTCGAGGTCGCCCCACATCGCATAGGCGAGCACACGCCCATCCGGAGTCTCGAGCGTGCGGAGCCGTTCACCCACCGCTCGAGCTTACGCCCTGCCAGGCAGAGCGTGGGATGGTCTCGCTTCTTTCCCAGGTGTCTGACACCTGAGGTGTCAGACACCTCTTCGAGACGCGGCGCGCTCGGGTTGAGTCCGTGAGCCTCGCATGCGACCTACCGACGCCGGAAGCTACCGTTTGGGCTTCGAACCGGCCCCAGGCGCTCTCAGCCGGAAAGACGCCTACGCCGGCGTCACGGCACCCGTCGACAGCCGTGCGTAGTGGGCAGTTCGCAGCGCCTCCGGTCGGGTGCTCGGCTGTCTCGTCCTCGGGGCCACCACCGCAGGCGTGACGACGAGCGCGTCCTCGTTTCGGCTGTGCATCCCTGCTCCGACCCACCGCTCACGACGTTCAAGCGCCGTTAACACACGGACCGTGCCGCGAACGAGATCATCGTGGCGATGAATCTGCGGAACGTGTTCACGATCTGGGTCGCCGCGAGCGCGGCGGTGGTCGTCGTGGGCGTCTTCGGCACCTGGGCCAGGGTCGCCGGCTCGGGCGTGCCGGGCACCGACGGCGGCAACCACGGCTGGATCGTGCTCGTGGTCGCGCTGCTCGCGGCGGGCGTCTTCTGGTTCCGGGGCGACACACGAAGCGCCGGGGTCTACGTCGCCCTCCTCGGTGCGGTCGCCGTTGCCGCGGTCGCCTACGACCGCAGGCATCTCGCCGATGCGATCGGCGGCGGCAAGCTCGTCGCCGCCTCGGCGCGCGCCGGCTGGGGGCTCGACCTCGCCTTCGCCGGCTCGGTCAGCCTCGTGATCGCAGGCGCAGCATGGGTGCTGACGATGACCGGCCTGCCGTGGCGCTGGCTCGCTCCGGCGCCGGGCGGCGCCCCACTGCGGCCGACGGCGGTCGAGCTCGCGGCCCGCGACGACGCCGAGGCGTAAACCGCTAAAGGGCTGGGGCTGCCCTGCCGATGCACCTACGGTGATGGTCGCGCAGACAGCGCACGCAGCGCTGTTCGCCGAGCTCGAGCAGCTGGAGCTCCGCGAACGCGAGGTCTCCGCACGCCGCCGGCGGCTCCACGCCCGCCTCGACTCGTTCCCCAACGAGGTCGCGGCCGAGGAGGAGCGGCGCGTCTCGAGCGAGCGCCGCGAGCTGCACCGGGAGATCGATTCGCTCCGGGCCCGCCTGAAGCCGGAGCTCGACCGGCGCGACCGGAAGCCTCCAACTCCGCGTATCGGCGCCTGAGTAGGGTTGCGGGGTGCTCCGCGCCCTGCCGCTCCTCGCCAGCTCCGACCTGAAGACGACGTGGGCGTTCTACGAGCGCCTCGGCTTTGCGAGCAAGGGAGCGCCGCACGACGAGTGGGACTACCTGATCGTCGAGTACGACGGCGGCGAGCTGCACTTCACCGGCCCGGTGCTCGGCGAGCGCACGCCCGGGCAGCTCGTTCGTCTACGCCGACGACCTCGACGCCGTCCACGCGGCGTGGACGGCCGCAGCCGGCTGACGAAGGCCGGTTCACGCCCGTCCAGCACACGCACTTCGGCATGCGCATGTTCACCATGCACGACCCGGACGGGAACGAGATCCGGGTCGGCTGGCCGCCTCGCTGACCCTCACGCTGCCGCACGAGCCGCCGCGAGCACGGCGCGGACGTAGCGCGCCACCTGCCCAGGCGATGCCTGCCCGGCCGGCAGCTCCGCCGCGAACGCCGTCGTCCCGGGCAGCGCGTGGTTCTGCCAGTCGATCGCGGAGCCGGCGAGCGGCGGGAGGGGGTGGTAGGGCAGCCCGGAGACCCGCGCGAAGGTCCGCTCGACGGCGCGGTCGCCGCCCGAGGCCCAGACGAGATCCAGATGCTGGTGGAACCACACCGTCAGCCGCGGGTGCAGGCGCAGGATCAGCGCGTGCGCGATCCGCGCCTCGCGTTCGGAGAGCGGCCGCGAGCCCGAGGCGTACACGCCGAGCTGCCGCCGCCATCGGAACGGGAAGTTGCGGTTCAGGTCGACGCCGTGGGCGTTCTGGCGCGTACCGGCCGCGACGCCGTCCGGGTTCAGGTCGGGGACGATCCAGAGATCGATCCCGCGCGGCGAGAGCCGAGCGAGCGCACGAGCCACCGCGATGCCGGCCGTCTCGTCGCCGTGCACGCACCCGACGACGAGCACCGGCGTCCCCGTCGGATCGCCCACCCGGATCGCGTCGATCGGCCGGCCGT
Source organism: uncultured Thermoleophilia bacterium (assembly GCA_963840365.1). GTDB lineage: Bacteria > Actinomycetota > Thermoleophilia > Gaiellales > Gaiellaceae > PALSA-600. The sequence goes on from CAWIYQ010000003.1 coordinate 833,008, forward strand.
CGACCGACCGGCCGAGCTGCCGGGTGTGCTTCGGCGGCGCGGCGACGAATACGAGGCACAGGCAGGCAAGCGCGAGCTTCACCGGATCGCATCATTAGCCTTTCTCCATGCCCGACGTGCTCTGGACCCCGTCCGCGGAGACGACTGCCCGCAGCCGGCTGACCGAGTTCGCGCGCTTCGTCGGCCGCGAAGGAGCGAGCTACGACGAGCTGTGGCGGTGGTCGGTGAGCGACGTCGAGGCGTTCTGGGCGTCGATCTGGTCGTTCTTCGACGTGCGCGCATCGCGGCCGTACGACCAGGTGCTCGCGAGCCACGCGATGCCCGGCGCACGGTGGTTCACCGGGGCCGAGCTCTCCTACGCGGAGCATGTCTTCCGCGACCGCGACGACGATGCGGTCGCGATCGTGCACGCCTCGGAGCTGCGCGACCAGCAGGAGTTGACGTGGGGCGAGCTGCGGGCGGCGACCGCAGCGATCCGGGCCGGGCTCCAGGCACACGGTGTCGGCCGCGGCGACCGCGTCGCGGCCTACCTGCCGAACGTCGCCGAGACGGTCGCGGCGTTCCTCGCCTGCGCCTCGCTGGGGGCCGTGTGGTCGTCGGCGGCGCCCGAGTTCGGTGTCCGCAGCGTCGTCGACCGGTTCGCGCAGATCGAGCCGAAGGTGCTCCTCGCCGTCGACGGGTACCGCTACGGCGGCAAGGACTTCGACCGCCGCCCTGCAGTCGACGAGCTCCGCCGGGAGCTCCGGCCGGAGCACGTGTTCGTGCTCCCGTACCTCGGGCGCGAGGGCAACTGGGACGAGCTCCAGGGCGAGGGCGCGCTCGAGTTCGAGCAGCTGCCGTTCGACCACCCTTTGTGGGTGCTCTACTCGTCGGGGACGACCGGCCTGCCGAAGCCGATCGTGCACGGGCAGGGCGGCATCCTCGTCGAGCAGCTCAAGTTGCTGAACCTCCACCTCGACCTCGAACAGGGGGACCGGCTCTTCTGGTTCACCACCACCGGCTGGATGATGTGGAACTTCCTCGTCGGCGGCCTCCATACCGGCGCGGCGATCGTCCTCTACGACGGCAACCCGGCCACGCCGACGCTCGACCGGCTGTGGGACCTCGCCGCCTCGGCCGGGATCACCTGCTTCGGAACGAGCGCGGCATTCGTGAACGCCTGCATGAAGGCCGGCGTCCATCCGCGCGCCGGCGGTCGCGACCTCTCCCGCGTGCGCAGCGTCGGCTCCACCGGGTCGCCGCTCTCGCCCGAGGCGTTCCGCTGGATCTACGACGAGCTCGGCAACGACGTCTGGCTCTTCTCGATGAGCGGGGGGACCGACGTCTGCTCCGCGTTCGTCGGGGGCGTGCCGACCCTGCCGGTCTACGAGGGCGAGCTGCAGGCGCGTGCGCTCGGCGCGAAGGTCGAGGCGTTCGACGAGGCCGGTCGCTCGGTCGTCGGCGAGGTGGGCGAGCTCGTCCTCACGGAGCCGCTTCCGTCGATGCCGGTGGGGTTCTGGGGCGACGCCGACGGCTCGCGCTATCGGGCGGCGTACTTCGAGCACTACCCGGGTGTGTGGCGGCACGGCGACTGGATCGAGCTCACCGAGCGCGGCACCGCGATCATCTACGGCCGCTCCGACTCGACGATCAATCGCGGCGGCGTGCGCATGGGCACCTCCGAGCTCTACCGCGCCGTGCTCGCGCTCGACGACGTCGTCGACGCGCTCGTCGTCGACGTGCCCCGCGAGGGCACAGACGGCGTCATGAGCCTGTTCGTCGTCCTGCGCGACGGGGCGGAGCTCGACGAGGCCCTCGAGTCGTCGATCCGGCAGAGCATCCGCGAGTACTGCTCGCCGCGCCACGTCCCCGACCGGATCGTCGCCGTTCCCGAAGTTCCGCGCACCCTCTCCGGGAAGCTCCTCGAAGTGCCCGTGAAGCGGATCCTGATGGGCGAGGCGCCGGAGGCCGTCGCCAGCCGCGATGCGCTTGCGAACCCGGAGGCGCTCGACGCCTTCGCGGCGCTCGCCAACTAGGTCGTTGTCCGGAGCGACTTCTAGCCTGGACGGATCCGCCGCTTCGTCACAGTTGCCGTCGCAGCCGCGCTCCTCGCCGCCTGCGGTGTCGCCGCCGCAGCCGGCCTTGTCGGCGCGGCCGTCCCCGGCGGGGTGACGGCGACCGTCCTCACGCTGCCGGAGGAGACGGCGGTGACGGTCACCGTTCCCGCGGCCCCGACGACCACGAGCGGTCAGGCGGCGGCCGTCCTGCAGAGCATCCAGGCCGGGCTCTCCGACCCGTCGCAGGTGCCGGCTGTGCGCGACGCGAACGTCCGCGCCAGGCTGACCGCCGAGCTCCACGATCTCGACTCGTTCCTCGTCGGCCGGCCGAAGCTGCAGCCCTACCGGGCGCACATCTGGTACGTCGCGCACCACGCGAGGCCGCCCGTCTACGCACGACGTGTCGCAGCGCTGCTCTGGTGCACCGTGTGGTTCCCCCGCGACTGCGGCTGAGCACTTTTACCCTCCCAGGCTCCGAGGAGGACGGAGCCGAACGAGGGTCAGGCGAAGTGCGGGCGGAGCCGCTCGGCCGTTCGCTGCAGCGCCTCGGGCAGCACCTTCACGTCGCCGAGCACCGGCATGAAGCTCGTGTCGCCGCTCCAGCGGGGCACGACGTGCATGTGCAGGTGATCCTCGATTCCGGCGCCGGCGACGCGACCGAGATTCCACCCGAGGTTGAACCCGTGCGGCGCGTACTCGGCGCGCAGAGCCTCGATCGAGCGGGCGGCAAGGCGGTGCACCTCGAGCGCCTCCTCCTCGTCGAGCTCGCCGAACTCGCCGATGTGGCGCAGCGGTGCGATCAGCACGTGCCCCGAGGAGTACGGGAACTTGTTCAGCACTGCGAGCGCCCGTGTGCCGCGGTGCACGAGGAGCTCCTCCTCCGGCTCGCAGAAGATGCAGCGTCCGAGCTCGTCCGCGTGCTGGACGTACTCGAGTCGCCAGGGCGCCCACAGCGGCTGCGGCATCGGCCGAGCCTACCGTCTCTCTTTTCCCGCCAAAGGGGGATGACACCCGCCCGGCGCGCGGGCCGGATGAGGAGGTGACGAAAGCGATCGTCGCCGTCCTTGTCGTCCTGCTCGCCTTCGGCGGCTGGAAGCTCGCTCATCGCGCTTCGAAGAGCGCCGAGGGGACCGTCTCGACGCTCGCGATCGCGATCCCCGACCAGGCGGCGCTCACCGTCGCCGAGGGGAATCTGACGCAGGCGGCGAGCGCAGCGACCGCGTTCCAGGCCGCGAACGGCTCCTTCGTCGGCCTCACCGTGCCGGGCGCGGCCGTCCGCTCCTCGTCCGCGACCGCGTACTGCCTCGAGGAGACGGTGCACGGGACGACGGCGCACCTCGCGGGCCCGAACGGCACCCCGGCCGCCGGCCCCTGCCCCGCCTGAGGGTCGCCCGTTCGAGGGATGGCAGGCCCCCTCGGCGGGGGATTGCCACCGAGCCACGGTCCTGGCGACATGAGGCCGGAACCTCGCGACAGGAGGCATGAACGGATGTTTCTCGTTTTCGGGTGGGGCAGGAAGACGCAGTCCCTTGGCGCGGCGCCGATGGCGACGTGCGGCAGTTGCCTGAACGTCGTCCGGCGGGTCGTCGTCGAGCGGGTCGGCTACTTCTCGCTCTTCTTCATCCCGGTGATCCGGCGCTCGAAGTTCCTCGAGCTCTGCCCGGTCTGCCACCAGGGCCACCAGCTCGAGTCCCGCCGCGCTGCTCAGTTGCGGGTCGCAGAAGGGCGCTTCCAGGCGACGCGCCCCGTGGAGGAGCTCCCGACGAGCCAGGATCCCGAGGTGCGCCAGTGCCTGCAGTGCGGCCTCCTGAACGACCTGCATGCGCAGGCGTGCAGCAAGTGCGGGACGAGCATGGCGCGGCCCCCGTTCGGCCCGGCCCTCGGCGCCGGGGCCCGTCCGGCGTTCTGACTCAGAGCCAGCGCTTGTAGCGGAAGAAGCCGAGCAGGCCGACGAGCGCGACGATCATCACCGCGCACACCGTCCAGAACGCCCAGACGGTGCCGAAGCCGGGGAACTTCAGGTTCATGCCGAAGAAGCCGGTGATCAGCGTCAGCGGCAGCAGCACGACCGAGAAGACGGTGAGGATCCGCAGCACGTCGTTCTGGCGGTGTGAGATCACCGACTCGTTCGTGCTCTCGAGCGCCTCGATGACCTCCTTGTAGTTGTCGAGGATGTCCCAGATGCGCTCGGCGGCGTCGACGATGTCGTCGAAGTACAGCTCGAGCTCTTCGGGCAGGAACCGCTCGATGTGACGCTCGAGCAGCCGTAGCGTGGAGCGCTCCGGCTTGATGATCTTGCGGTAGCTGATGATCTCCTGCTTCGCGTTCGAGATGTCGCGGACGACCTCCTCGGAGCGTCCCTCGAACACGTCGTCCTCGAGCGAGTCGAGCTTGTGCCCGATCTTGTCGAGGATCGGGAAGCAGTAGTCGAACAGGTCGTCGAGCACCTCGTAGAGCAGCCGGCCCGAGCCCTTCGAAAAGAGCTGCTCGCGAAAGAGCTCGTCCTCCTCGCAGCGTCGGAAGAGCCGCGTGATCGGCAGCAGCTCGACCGTCGGCAGCGTGACGAGGTAGTCGGGGCCGACGAACACGTCGAGCTCGGCCGCGTTCAGCCGCTGGATCGTGCGGTCGTACACGGGGAAGTGGAGGACGCCGAACAGGTACCCCTCGTCGGCGTAGTCGTCGATCTTTGGACGCTGGCGCTTCGACATCACGTCCTCGACGTCGAGCGGGTGCCAGCCGAAGCGCTCCGCCAGCTCCTGGGCGTGCTGGAGCGAGGGCGTGTCGAGGTGGATCCAGCTCAGGCCGGCAGCGTCGAGCTCAGCCGGTGCGGCCGGGGGTGCCGCGATCGAGGCGGTCGAGTCGCGCCCACGGGTGCGCCGGATGCGAGGCAGGCTCGGCATCGGTACTGAGCGGGTCCTCGGCGACGGGCACGATCGGCATATTCGACATTCTAGTGGTTGCTCCTGGAGGTTCGGTGGGGGTTGGCCGAGCGAAAGCCGACCAGCGTGCGGCCGCTCGGCGCCGTCTCCCACGTAGAGTCGTATGTGTGGAACCACGGTGGTGGGCAATGCGGCCCGCGCAGAACCTGAAGCCGGCGAGCTACGTGTGCCCATTCTGCGACGGGATGCTCCACGCGACCAGCGAGCACGCCCTCATCGCCCCGGAGGGCGACCTCTCGAAGCGCCGCCACGCGCACCTCGAATGCGTGGCCGAGGCACGCCGGAGTGGCAAGCTCCGCCTGGAGGAGGAATGGCGCAAGACACAGAAGTCGAGACGCCGGTGATCGGCCGCCTACGCGCCCTGATCGACGCGGGCATCGCGGTCTCTTCGGAGCTCTCGCTCGACGCGGCGCTGCAACGGATCGTCGAGGCGGCCGCGACGATCACCGGCGCCCGCTACGCCGCACTGGGGGTGATCGACCGCAGCGGCCAGCGGCTCGAGCGGTTCGTGACCACGGGCTTGACACCCGAGGAGCACGACCGCATCGGTGAGCTGCCACGCGGGCGCGGCATCCTCGGCGTACTGATCCACGATGCGCGGCCGCTCCGGCTCGGCGATCTCGGCAGAGACCCCCGCTCGGTCGGCTTCCCACCCAACCACCCGCCGATGCACTCGTTCCTCGGTGTGCCGGTCCTGCTCCGCGGCGTCGCGTACGGGAACCTGTACTTGACCGAGAAGGCCGGCGGCTTCGACGACCAGGACGAGGAGCTCGTGCTCCTGCTCGCCGCCCAGGCCGCGGTCGCGATCGAGAACGCGCGCCTCTACGAATCCGCGACCCGCTGGTCGCGCCAGCTCGAGTCCTTGAACGAGATCGGCCTCGCGCTGATCCGCGAGCTCGAGCTCGACCGGCTCCTGGAGCTGATCGCCGCCAGCTTGCGCGACCTGATTCGGGCGCGCCTGGTGTTGATCGTCCTTCCGCTCGGCGAGGATCAGCTTCGCGTCGAGGCGGCGGTCGGGGAGGGGGCGCAGGGCCTGCTCGGCTGGGCCTTCCCACGCTCCACGTCGAAGGCCGGCCGGGTGCTCGCCCGGGGCCGCAGCGAACGTGTCGACGAGCTGCTCGAGGACCCGGAGGTCGACCACGACTCGGCGCGCCGCTTCGCCGCGCGGACGGGCTTGTTCGTTCCGCTCGTCGCCCGCGGCCAGGCGATCGGCGTGATCGTCGCTCACGACAAGCAGGGCTCCGACAACCGCTTCGGTGACGACGACCTCCGTGTCTCGGAGCAATTCGCCGTTCGCGCTGCGACGGCGGTCGACCTGTCGGAGCGCGTTGCACGCGACTCGCTCCGCCGGGTCCTGCATGGGCAGGAGCTCGAGCGGCAGCGACTCGCGCGCGAGCTGCACGACGAGACCGGGCAGGCGCTCACTTCGATCCTGCTCGGCCTGAAGAACGTCGAGGACGCAAAGGATCAGGAGGCCTTGCGTGCCGCCGCCGCAAACCTGCGTGAGCTCGTCGTCGCGACGCTCCAGGACGTCCGCCGGCTCGCCGTCGAGCTTCGGCCGAAGGCGCTCGACGACTTCGGCCTCGTCCCGGCACTCGAACGACTCATCGAGACGTTCCGCGACCACAGCGGGATCGAGGTTCAGCTCGAGGCGACGATCGGCGAGGGCCGCCTTCCGGAGGAGGTCGAGACGACGCTCTACCGGGTGATCCAGGAGGCGCTGACGAATGTCGTCAAGCATGCGCAGGCACGCACCGTGAGCATCCTCATCGTACGTAGGGACAGCTCCGTGTCGGCGCTGATCGAGGACGACGGCCGAGGCATCGAACCGTCCCGGGTCCGCGACGACGCGCTGGGGCTCGTCGGCATGCGGGAGCGGGTCGCGCTGCTCGGTGGCCGCCTTACGGTCGAGGCTCCATCGGGATCTGGTACTACGCTTGCTGTCGAGGTGCCTCTGCGATGACCGCGAAGAAGACACGCCTGCTCGTTGTCGACGACCACGCCGTCGTCCGTTCAGGGCTGCGCATGCTGCTCGACGCGGAGAGCGACTTCGACGTGATCGCCGAGGCCGGCAACGCGCGCGAAGCGGTCTTCGAGGCGCGCGCACACAGGCCCGACGTGATCGTGCTCGACGTGGTGATGCCGGGCGAGAGCGGCATCGACGTGCTGCCGAGGCTCAAGAAGGAGGCGCCGAACGCGAAGGTGCTCGTCCTCTCGATGCAGGATGATCCCCGCTACGTCCGCGAGGCGTTCGCGCAGGGCGCGAACGGTTACGTGCTGAAGGAGGCGGCCGACGCCGAGGTGGTCGGCGCCGTCCGCGAGATCGCCGCGGGCGGGGAGTACGTGCACCCGGCGCTCGGGGCCCGCATGGTGGCAGCGGAGGCGCAGGCGCGCGCCGCGGCGGCCGCAGACCCGTTGTCCGAGCGCGAGCGCGAGGTGCTCCGCCTGCTCGCGCTGGGCCACACGAACCAGGAGATCGCGAAGACGCTCTACATCTCGGTGCGCACCGCCGAGACGCACCGCGCTCACATCATGCAGAAGCTCGGGCTCTCCACACGGGCCGAGCTCGTGCGCCACGCGATCGCGCACGGCCTGCTCGCGGACGACGACGTCGTCGCTTAGAGCTCCTTGGCACCGGACCACGACGAAGGGCCGCACGTGGCGGCCCTTCGTCGGCGCGAGGTGGCGCGAACTAGACTGCCGGGACGGGCGGGGCAGCCTCGTGCCTGCGGCTCGGGAGGTGGACGAGCGCGTCCTTGCTCCGCAGTGCCCCGGCCATGGCCAGGATTGCGAAGCCGAACCCGGAGAGGAGCAGCGCGATCCCGACGACGATCCCGAAGAGCGAGATCTGCTCGGCCAGGTAGCTCGTGTTGAGAGCTGTCGTCAGCGCGGTCTCGGTCACCCACAGGTCACGGATCGGGTTGTCGAGCGGCTGGCCCTTGGCGTCCTTGAGGGCGGCGGCGGCGTCGTTCGTGCCCTTGCCGTTCGCCGTCGCGTAACGCGGCATCTGCGCATAGGTCTGGCCACCGGTTGCCTCGAGCGTGTGGATCCGCATGTACTGCGCGAAGCAGCGGGCGCGGGACCCGTTGGTGACGGCCAGGTTCGCGACCGTGCAGGTCGGGAACTCGACGTTCGTCAGGCCGGCCTTCGTGGCCTCGGCCTTGATCCCGCTCGGCGTCATGTCGGGCGTGCCGACGATCCCCTCGAGCTTCAGGCTGTGCTGAACAGTGCTGTGGCCGTTGACGCTCATGACGAGCGCGCCGATGCCGAATCCGATGAGGATGACGGCTGCGACCAGACCACCAATCTCGAACACCTTACGCATGACTCTCGCTCCTTAACCTCGCGGCCGGCCCTCTCTCGCTTGCAGTCGGCCTCTCTGTGGAGCACTGTGCGGCCTGCGGTAAACCACGGCATCAGCGCAAAGCCGCCGCGTCTTGCGGGTTTGCCGCAGATGCGAGTCGTGGGACTACCGCGCCTTGGCGAACGCCACGAGCACCGAGAGCTGCTCGTAGGCGGTGAAGCCGTGGTCGGCGCCCGCCGGCACGAAGATCGCCTGCCCTACCTCGAGCGGGTGCTCGGCGCCTTCGATCTCGAGCACCCCTGAGCCTTCGAGGACGACGTACACCTCGTCGTCGGCGTGGGGCTGCTGCCGGTCCGGCTCCGGCGCCACGAGGACGTACACGCCGAGCTCGAGCCCCGGGCTCTCGTGGACGATCTCGTAGCCGCCGCCCGCCGCCTGCAGGCGGCGCTTGGCCGCGTCCACATCGAACACGTGCGATTCCACGCCGAGACCTTAGAGATTTCCCCGATGCTGCCGCGCGACCGCCGCGCGACCGTTTGCGCATGGCGCCGGCGAGTTACGCGATGTTCTGGTGGATCGACGAGGGCCCGCGGGCGGCGGGCCGGGTCGAGCTGTCGCACGAGCGCCTTGCGCTCACGGCCACGACACCTGAGCCGATCGTGGAGCACATCGCGGTCGCCGACCTCGTGCGCGTGCTACTCGAACGCGGCACGATGCACCTCGAGCGCCGGGGCCTGCCGACCCTGCATATCGGCAGTCTCGACCGCCCGGGGGCGCTGCGCGAGCTGCACGACCGCCTCGTGGCCGCGGGCACCTGACCAGGCTGCGCGCGGCGCCTCGTGCTCGAGGCAGCGCCGACCCATCGTCAGGGTCTCGCAGCCGGGGTACGAGCATGGACGGACGATCGGCATGCGATCGTGCTTACCCGGCAGGCGTCGCATCCTAACCCGCCCCGAACGCGAGCAATGCGCCCGAGCTGGAGTCGACGAGGACGCGCCCGTCGGCGACCATCGGGGCGGTATAGGCGGCGCCGTTCGTGTCCAGCAGCGCCAGCACGGCGCCGGTGCGGGCGTCGAGCGCCGCCAGCTGGCCGGCTGCGGTCGCGGGCGCGAAGACGACCGGTCCTGCGGCGAGCGGCTGCGGATCGACGCCGCCTCCGATGTTGATGTGCCAGGCGACGCGGAAGGCACAGCCCTTGACGAGCGTCAGGCCGACGGCCCCCTTCGAGCCGTCGCCGCCGCGGAGGAGGGTGTCGTCGACGACGAGCGTGCTCGCCGAGGCGTCCCACGTCGGCTCGGCAAAGAACGTGTTGTTGGCGCCGGGCTCACCGAAGAGCTCCCGCAGGACGGGCTTCGCCTGCAGTGCGCTCCGTCGCCAGACGTAGGTGTAGGAGTCCTTCGAGTTGACGCCGACGAGGGCGGGGCAGCCTTTCGGCTGGAAGAGCAGCGGCGTGGAGCCGAAGCCCTGGTCGCCGATCACGGAGGGGTTGCTGTCGGGCTGAACGACCTCGGAGCGGATCGCGAGCGTCGGTGTGAGATGGATCACCCGTTCGGCGTGCGGCGCCGTCTCCAGCAGGTTCCCGTCCTTCTCGACGACGGCGTTTGCGGTTGCGACCCAGACCGATCCATCGCTCGGATCGATCGACACCCCGCCGGGCCCCCAGATACCGCCCCCGTTCGTCGGCCCCGGGACGACGTCGAAGGTGTGGGCGATCCGCCTTCCTGCGAGGGAGACGGCGTCCAGGCGCCCGTCCCACGCGCCGTCCTGGTCGGGCTTGTCGCACCAGGAGCCGACGCCCACGTACAGGAAGCCGCCCGCGATGCGCAGCCCGCTCCACACGGTTTCGACGTCGGTGCGCCGGATGATCTGCAGGTTCCATTTCGAGTCGACCTGACCGGTTGCAACCGAGAGGGCGCGCAAGCGGCCGTTTGCGCCGACGACGTACAGGAGCCCAGTGGAGGGATCGACCACGGGCGTCGATTCGATCCCGCCCGCCCCGCCGCAGATGTTGGCGACCGTCGCTCCGAGCGACCGCTTCCAGACGGGGCGCCCTGTCGACGCGGCAAGCGCGTAGACATCGTTCGCCGTCGTCGCGGCGATCACGAGGTCGCGGTGGACGCCGGGCACCGATCCGGCCGGGACGAACAGCGGCTGGCCGTCCATGGTGCCGCCGAGGGCGCTCTTCCAGGCGAGCTTGAAGCGCTTTGCCTGAGCGACCGTGATCGGGCTCGCGGCGACGTTCGCCGCGTCGGGGGTCCGCCCGTAGGCGAGCCACGCGGCGCCGGTCGACGCAGCCGACGACTGCCCGTCACCGCGCGCCAGCACGATCCCCACGACGACCGCGGTGATGAGGACGAGGACGACGGGAGCGCGTCGCCGTCTTGCGGCGAGCCGAACGTGAACCCCCAAGGCTGCAACAGGGTAAACGACTCGACGATGCGCCCGGCAGGAATCGAACCTGCGACCTTTCGCTCCGGAGGCGAACGCTCTATCCCCTGAGCTACGGGCGCGGGGATCCGTAGTCTAGCCCTGTGGAGCTGACCGCCTGGAAAGCGAGCTATGCGCTCGCAGAGACGTTCACGATCTCGCGCGGCTCGGAGGACGAGGTCGAGGTCGTGCAGGTCGAGCTTCGGCACGGCGACGTCTGCGGTTTCGGCGAGGGCGCCCCGTATGACCGCTACGACGAGACCGCCGACACCGCGCTCCCGTGGCTCGAGCAGGTCGACCCGGGAGACGACCCGTTCGCGCTCGACGAGCTCGCCGACCGGCTGCCGCCAGGGCAGTACGCCGCCCGCGCCGCGCTCGACGGTGCCCTCCACGACCTGCAAGGGAAGCTCACCGGCCTGCCCGTGCACCGTCTGCTCGGGCTACGGGCCGCCGGCCCGCCGACCTCCTGGACGATCTGGCTCGGCGACCCCGACGACATGGCGCGGCGTACCGAGCGCATCGCCGATCGCGGCTTCCGGCGGCTGAAGCTGAAGCTCGGCGGCCGTGACGGCCTCGATGCCGAGCGCGTCGCCGCCGTTCGCTCGGTCACCGACCTGCCGCTCCAGTGCGACGTGAACGAGGCCTGGACGCTCGACGAGGCGCTCGATCTGCTGCCGCGGATGGACCTCCAGTACTGCGAGCAGCCGCTGCCCGCGGGCGACCCGGGCGGGCAGGAGCTGAAGCGCCGCTCGCCGGTGCCGATCTACGTCGACGAGGACTGCCACACCCTCGCGGACGTTGCCCCGTGCGCGGAGCGGGCGCACGGGATCAACATCAAGCTCGCGAAGTCGGGCGGCATCCGCGAGGCCGTGCGGATGGTCCACGCCGCCCGCGCGCTCGGGCTCGGGTGTGATGCTCGGCTGCATGGTCGAGACCGGCCTCTCGATCGCCGGCGGCGTGCACATCGCGAGCCTGATGGACCACGTCGACCTCGACGGCAACCTTCTCCTCGCCGCCGATCCGTGGCCCGGAGTGCGTTTCGTCGACGGGGTGCAGCTTCCCTCCGACCTGCCGGGGCTCGGCGTTGAGCGGGCCGCGTAGGCTCCTCGTCCTCGCCGAGGGCCGCTCCGACGACCCGCACTACGGGAAGACCGGCCGCGGCGTGATCCGGTACCGGCCCGACGACGTCGTCGCCGTGCTCGACTCGCAGAGCGACGAGCCCGAGCTGCTCGGCTACCCGCTCGTCCGCTCGGTGGCGGAGGCGCTCCCGTACGAGCCCACGGCAGCGCTCGTCGGCGTCGCGACCGCGGGCGGCCGCTTCCCGCCCGCCTGGCGCGAGCTCCTGAAGGAGTGCATCGCCGCGGGCATCGACATCGAGAACGGGTTGCACGAGTTCATCGCCGACGATCCCGAGCTCGCCGTGCTCGCCCGGACGCACGGGGTCGAGTTGCGCGACCTCCGCAAGGCGCCTCCCGGCCTCGACGTGCCGAGCGGCGCCAATCTCGAGCACGGCTCGACCACGATCCTGACGGTCGGCTCCGATTGCGCGATCGGGAAGATGACGGTCGCGCTCGAGCTCGACCGCGAGGCGCGCCGGCGCGGGATCCGCAGCGAGTTCGTGCCGACCGGGCAGACCGGGATCGCGATCGCCGGCTGGGGGATCTCCGTCGACGCCGTCGTCTCCGACTTCATCGCCGGCGCCGCCGAGCGACTCGTGCTCGAAGGCGTCGAGCGGGGTGGGGAGGTGCTGTTCGTCGAGGGGCAGGGCTCGGTGCTGCATCCGGCGTACTCCGGCGTGACGTTGGGGCTGATCCACGGCTCCGCGCCGCACGCCTACGTGCTCTGCCACCAGGCCGGCCAGCGCTTCGTCGAGGAGGACGAGCGCTTCCCGATCCCGCCGCTCGCCGAGCTCGTCGACCTGCACGAGCGGCTCAGCCTGCTCGCGCGCCCCGCGAAGGTGGCGGCCGTCGCCCTGAACACGCGCCTCCTCGACGAGGCCGGGGCCCACACGGCCGTCGAGGCGTTCGCGGCCGAGACCGGCCTGCCGACCGACGATCCGGTGCGGTTCGGCGCGGGGCGCCTGGTCGACGCGCTCGAGCCGCTCTTCGGAAGGGCTTGACGGACCGAACACGCGTTCGCTAGGATGGCGAACACATGTTCGTCAGGATTGTCATCATCGTCGGGGTCGCAGTGCTCGTCTGGAGCGCGGCGGCACATTCCTCGCAGGCGCACGGCCGCAAGCAGGTGGTGACCGTCCAGGCGCACGACACGCTCTGGTCGATCGCCGAGCAGCACTACGGCGGCAGCGTCCAGGCGGCGATCTGGCGCATCGAGCAGGCCAACCACCTGCCGGGCGCCGACATCGCCGTGGGCGAGAAGCTCGTGCTGCCGTAGCACCGGCGTCGCCGCTTCGCTGCGACAATCGTCGCCCGTGGATCTCGAGATCATCTTCCTCGGCACCGCCGCGAGCGGGCCAAGCGCAGGACGCGCGCCGACGGCGACGCTTCTGCGGCGCGGTGGCGACCGCCTGCTCGTCGACTGCGCCGAGGGCACCCAGCGGCAGCTGATGCGGTCGGTGTACGGCCTGCCCGACCTGCCCGAGATCCTGCTCACACATTTCCACGCCGACCACTACCTCGGCCTGCCCGGGATGTTGAAGACATTCGCCCTTCGCCAGCGCGAAGAGCCGCTGACGATCTACGGGCCGCCGGGGCTGCGCGACCTGTTCGGCGACCTGCGGCGCCTGATCGGGCGGCTCAGCTACGCGGTCGAGCTCGAGGAGGTTCGGGCCGGCGAGGCGCTCGAGCGCGACGGCTACCGCATCCTCGTCTTCCCGGTGCACCACGGCGTCTCCGCGGTCGGTTACGCGCTCGTCGAGGAGGCGAGGCCCGGTCGCTTCGACGTCGAGACGGCGGATGCGCTCGGAGTGCCGAACGGCCCGGAGCGGGGCGCGCTGCAGCGTGGCGAGTCGATCACGCTTGCCGACGGGCGCGTCCTCACCCCTGACGCGGTGCTCGGCCCGGCCCGGCCCGGCCGGCGCGTCGTGCTCTCCGGCGACACCGCTCCCACGGAGACGGTTCAGGTGCTCGCCGAGGACGCCGACGTGCTCGTCCACGAGGCGACGTTCACCGACGACGAGCGCGACCGGGCCGAGGAGACGCTCCACTCGACCGCCCGGCAGGCCGCCGAGCTCGCCCGCGCGGCCGGCGTGCGCCTGCTCGCGCTCACGCACGTCTCGCCCCGCCATCCGCCGGGGGCGGTGCTCGCCGAGGCGGAGAGCGTGTTCGTGCCGACGGTCGTGCCGCGCGACTTCGACGTGATCGAGGTGCCGTTCGCCGAACGTGGCGAGCCGCGCCTGCTTCGCAAGGCCGCGCGGCCGGCCCGCGGGTCGGCGCCCCCCGACGAGCTCGAGCTGTCAGAGCTGCCAGACGCCGCCGCGTAGCACCGGCACCCGCGTGCCGTCGCGGGAGACGCCGGTGACCGAGACCTCGTTGCCGCCGATCATGAAGTCGATGTGGATCGAGCTCGCGTTGATGCGGTCGTAGTCCTCGGGGGCGACCGTCGCCTGGTAGGCGTTGCCGAACGCGAGATGGCTTGCCGCGTTCTCGTCGAGCAGCGTGTTGTGGAAGACGGTGCCCGTCCTGCCGATCCGTCCCTGGTCGTCGACCAACGCCACCTCGCCGAGACGGGAGGCGTTCTCGTCCTTCGCACAGCGGGCGCGCAGCGCCTCGGCGCCCGTGTCGGCCTCGATCGAGACTGCGTGGCCGCCCTCGAACCGGACGCGGAGGCCGGCGACCTCGGTCCCGCTCACGTCCAGCGGCTTCGTCGCCGTGACGATGCCCTCGGTGCGCGTCGGGTCGGGGGCGGTGAACACCTCCTCGGTGGGCAGGTTCGCGTGATGGACGATCCCGTCGACCGTCGTCGACCCGGGCGAGTCCTTCGAGAAGTGCGACGTCGCAAGCAGCCCGACCGTCAGATCGGTGCCGGGGCCTTCGAAGTGCAGCGCGTCGAACCGCGCCGCGTCGATCCTGGTCGCGATCTCGTGCAGCTCGGCGATCCGCGCCGTCCAGGCGGCCTCGGCGTCCGGCGTGTCGAGGCGTAGGACGTAGACGAGCTGCTCTTCGAGCCGGGCCATCGCCTCCGCGTCATCGAGCCCGGGGTGGACGACGCGAGCCCAGGCCGGTACCGCCCACGGCACGACGAGCCAGTTGGTCGTCTTCGCGTTGATCACCGGGAAGTGCTCCTTCAACGACGGCAGCTGATCGCGGCCGGCAAGGCCGGGGTCGATGCCGTCGAGGAGGCCCGGCGGGGTGTTGGGAGAGATCGAGATCCGCGAGCCGTGCGCCTCCGACAGTTCGAGCAGCCGAGTGCCGTACCAGGGCGGCACGAACTCGAGCGTCGAGGGGTCGGCGTGCAGCGCACGGATGCGCTTGACGTACGGGTCGAACCACCAGGGATCGACGAACACCGCACCCCGGTCGTAGCAGGCCGCCGCGATCGCACGGACGAGCGGCGCGGCCTCGGGCGAGGTGATCACGAGCACCTGCTGTCCGGGCTGGATGTTGGCGCCGAAGCCGACGATCAGCTGCGCGTAGCGTTCGAGGAGCTCGCCGTCCACGCGGGCGAGAGTACAGATGAGTGAACGGTGGAGTGACTCCGTCCGGACGGATCGTCTACCCTCCACCCCGCACGCACCCTTTAACCCGGTCCAGCGAGGCCGGAAAGGAGTCGGATGTCTCACCCTGCCGTGCTGCCCGGTTGCCGCGTGCTCCTCGACGAGGAGCAGGTCGGGCGGACACTTTCCCGCATCGCGCACGAGCTGATCGAGCGCAACGACGACCTCGAGTCGGTCGCCCTCGTCGGCATCCACACCCGCGGCGTGCCGCTCGCCCAGCGCCTCCGGCGCCTGGTCGCGGAGCGCTCGGGCGTCGAGCTCGCGCTCGGCCAGCTCGACATCACCTTTCACCGCGACGACGTCCACGTGCGCGGCGGCCACGCACCGCGCCGCGCGCAGCCGGTTGTCCGCGACACGAAGCTCGACTTCGAGCTCGAAGGGCGGACCGTCGTCCTCGTCGACGACGTGCTCTCGACCGGCAGGACGATCCGTGCAGCGATCGATGCGCTCCTCGAGTACGGGCGGCCGGAGCGCGTGCAGCTCGCCGTCCTCGCGGATCGCGGGCATCGCGAGCTGCCGATCCGTCCCGACTACGTCGGCAAGAACCTGCCGACCGCCCGCGACGACCGCATCCAGGTCGAGCTCGTCGAGATCGACGAGGTCGACCGGGTTCTGCACATCGGTGCCGTCACAGAGTCAGCCGAGGGAATCGGAGGAGCCGAATGACCGATCTGCGCGTGATCGGCGGTGACCTGCTGCCGCCGGTCCAGGAGCGTCGCCACCTGCTCTCCGTCGCCGATCTGACGCGCGACGACGTCGAGCGCCTGTTGGCGACCGCCCACTCGTTCGCGGTCTCGCAGGACCGCGAGACGAAGAAGCTGCCCACCCTGCGTGGCCGCCTGGTCCTGAACGTGTTCTACGAGTCGTCGACCCGTACCTCGTCGTCCTTCGAGCTCGCAGCGAAACGGCTCTCGGCGGACACGCTCACGTTCAAGGCCTCCGGCTCCTCGGTCGACAAGGGCGAATCGCTCAAGGACACGGCGCAGACGCTCTCGGCGTACGACCCGGACGTGATCGTGCTTCGCCACCCCGAGGCGGGAGCCCCGGCGTTCGTCGCCCGGAACGTCGAGGCGCGGGTCGTGAACGCCGGCGACGGCAAGCACCAGCACCCGACTCAGGCGCTGCTCGACCTCTACACGATGCGTGCGGCATTCGGGAGATTGGAAGGGCTCCACGTCGCGATCGTCGGCGACGTCCTGCACTCCCGCGTCGCGCGCTCGCTCGTGCAGGCGCTCGACCTCGTCGGCGCCGACGCGACGCTTGTCGGCCCGCCGACGCTCCTGCCCGCCGGGCTGGCGCCCACGTCGCACGACATCGCGAGCATCGCCGACGCCGACGTCGTCTACGTCCTCCGGATGCAGCGCGAGCGAATCGCGGCGGGGGCGAACTTCGTGCCCTCGCTCCGCGAGTACACGGCGTGCTGGGGGATCACACCGGAGCGCGTGCGCGACGGCCAGCGCGTCATGCACCCCGGGCCGATGAACCGCGGCATCGAGATCGACGCGCGGGTCGCCGACTCCGACGCGTCGCTCGTCGTCGACCAGGTGCGCGCGGGGCTCGTCGTCCGGATGGCGGTGCTGTACGACCTGCTGACGGCCGGCCGGCCGGTAGCGGTCGACGCCGCGGTGGGGGTGGCGTGATGCCCACCTCGTCGCTGCTCGCCGGGCCGCACGGCACCGAGAACGTCGTGATCAGGGGAGCGCGCGTCCTCGACCCGGCCGAGGGCGTCGATGCGGTCCTCGACGTGCGGATCGACGACGGCGTGATCGCCCAGCTCGGCGAGTCGCTCGACACGAACGAGCATCGTGTGATCGACGCTGCCGGGCGCACGCTCGTGCCGGCGTTCGTCGACCCGCACGTGCACCTGCGCACTCCCGGGCGCGAGGACGAGGAGACGATCTCGACCGGCACCGCCGCCGCGGCCGCCGGCGGTTACTGCGCGATCCTCGCCGTGCCGAACACCGACCCGGTCGTCGACCAGCCGGAGCTGCTGCAAGGCCTACGCGCGCGCGCCGAGGCGGAGGCGCGCGTCCCCGTCGGCTTCATGGCGGCGCTGACCCGCGGCCAGGCGGGCGAGGAGCTCGCCGAGCTCGCGGCGCTCGCCGACGCGGGCGCCGCCGCGTTCAGCGACGACGGCCGTCCGGTGGCAACCGCGGGCGTGATGCGGCGCGCACTCCAGTACAACGCCGTCACCGGGCGGATGATCGCCGTGCACTGCGAGGAGCAGTCGCTGACGCGTGGCGGCCACGCCCACGCCGGCGAGGTCGCGGCCGAGCTCGGGCTCGGCGGCTGGCCCTCGCTCGGCGAGAGCCTGATGGTCGCGCGCGACGTCGATCTCGCCGCCGACACCGGCCGGCCCGTGCACCTGATGCATCTCTCCGCCCGCGAGTCGGTCGAGCACCTGCGCCGCGCCCAGGTGGCCGGCGCGCAGGTGACCGCCGAGGCGACGCCGCATCACCTCTGCCTGACCGACGAGGCGGTGCGTACTCTCGATGCGAACCTGAAGATGAACCCGCCGCTGCGCACCGAGACGGACCGGGCGGCGCTCGTGGAGGCGGTGCGCGACGGCTCGATCGCGGCGATCGCGACCGACCACGCCCCGCACTCGCCGGAGGAGAAGGACGTTCCCTTCGAGTCGGCGCCGTTCGGGGTGCTCGGGCTCGAGACCGCCTTCGCGGCACTCCACACCTACCTCGTCCGTCCCGGCGTGCTGCCGCTCGAGACGCTGCTCGTGCGGATGTCCGCCGGCCCGTCGGCGATCTTCGGCCTCGAGCGGCCGCGCCTCGCCGTCGGCGCCCCTGCGAACCTGACGCTGCTCGATCTCGACACGACGTGGCGTGTCAAGGCCGACAGGTTGCACTCGCGGTCGACGAACACCTGGCTCCTCGGCAAGCGCCTCACCGGTCGCGTCGCCCTGACTCTCGCCGCCGGCCGCGTGGCGTTCGAGCTGTGACGCGTTCCGGAGCGCTCGTCCTCGAAGACGGCGCGGTCTTCGAGGGCGAGTCGGTCGGGGCCGACGGGATCGCGTTCGGCGAGGCGGTCTTCACGACCTCGATGACCGGCTACCAGGAGGTCGCCACCGACCCGAGCTTCGAAGGCCAGATCGTGTGCTTCACCGCACCGATGGTCGGCAACTACGGCGTCGACGAACGGCGCGACGAGTCGCACCGGCCGCACGCGAAGGCGGTCGTCATGCGCGACGCACGCGGGCCCGAGTGGACCGACTGGCTGCGCGAACGCGGGCTCGTCGCGCTTTCGGGCATCGACACGCGCTCGCTCGTCCTCCACCTGCGCGACCGAAGGCGCGATGCGCGCCGCCGCCGTCGCCGGCGACGCGGACGCCGACGAGGTCGTCGCGGCCGTGCGCGCGCAGCCGGCGATGGCGGGTGCCGCGCTCGTCGCCGGCGTCTCGACGCGCGAGCCGTACACGTTCGCCTCGGAGGGCTCGGTGCGAGTCGCGGTCGTCGACTACGGCTGCAAGCGGTCGATCCTCCGCCGCGTCGCGGCGGCGGGTGCGGCCGTCGACGTCTTCCCACACGACGTCGACGCCGACACGCTCACCGCCTACGACGGCGTCGTGCTCTCGCCCGGGCCTGGCGACCCGGCGCCGCTCGCCGACGAGGCGCGCACGGTGCAGGAGCTGCTCGGCCGCACGCCGGTGCTCGGCGTCTGCCTCGGTCATCAGCTGATCGCGGTCGCGACGGGCAAGGAGACGTTCAAGCTGCCGTTCGGACACCGCGGCGCGAACCATCCCGGTGTCGAGCATGCGACGCGCAACGTCGTCGTCACGTCGCAGAACCACGGCTTCGCCGTCGCGCCGGGCGACGAGAGCGGCGTCACCCACAGCTCGCTCTACGACGGGACCGTCGAGGGCCTCGCCTATCCGGAGCTGCGCGCCCGCTCGGCGCAGTTCCACCCCGAGGCCTCGCCCGGCCCGCACGATGCCGCGAGCCTGCTCGCCGACTTCGTCGAGGAGCTGAAGGCCGTTGCCTAGGAGAACAGACATCCACTCGATCTGCCTGATCGGCTCGGGGCCGATCGTGATCGGCCAGGCGGCCGAGTTCGACTACGCCGGCTGCCAGGCGCTGAAGGTGCTGCGCGAGGACGGGTTCCGCACGATCGTCGTCAACTCGAACCCGGCGACGATCATGACCGACCCGGGCTTCGCCGACCGCACGTATCTCGAGCCGCTCGACCTCGAAGGCGTCGCCGGCGTGCTGCGGCGCGAGCGCCCCGACGCGCTGCTGGCGACGATGGGCGGCGGCACCGCGCTGAACGTGGCGCGCGAGCTGCACGAGTCGGGGCTGCTGCGCGAGCTCGGCATCGAGCTGATCGGCGCGCGAATCGAGGCGATCAACCGCGCCGAGGACCGCGAGCTGTTCAAGGCGACCGTCGAAGTCGTGCGGGCTGAAGGTGCCGACCTCGCGCATCGTCACGTCGGCCGACGACCTCGAGGGCGTCGTCGCTGCCGGCGGTCGTCCGGCCGGCGTTCACGCTCGGCGGGCACGGCGGCGGCTTCGCCGACACGCCCGAGCAGCTCCGCGCCCAGGTGGAACGCGGACTGTCGGAGTCGCCGATCTCGCAGGTGCTCGTCGAGGAGTCGGTGCGCGGTTGGGACGAGTTCGAGCTCGAGGTCGTGCGCGACCGCGCCGACAACGTCGTGATCGTCTGCTCGATCGAGAACCTCGACCCGATGGGCGTGCACACCGGCGACTCGGTCACCGTCGCGCCGCAGATGACGCTCAGCGACGAGGCCTACCAGGAGCTGCGCGACGCCGCCATCGCGGTCATTCGCGCGGTCGGCGTCGACACCGGCGGCTCGAACATCCAGTTCGCCCGCGATCGCGCGACCGGCGAGCTGCGCGTGATCGAGATGAACCCGCGTGTCTCGCGCTCGTCCGCGCTCGCGTCGAAGGCGACCGGCTACCCGATCGCGAAGGTCGCCGCCAAGCTCGCCGTCGGCTACACGCTCGACGAGGTGCCGAACGACCTGACGCGCACGACGCCCGCGAGCTTCGAGCCGACGCTCGACTACGTCGTCGTCAAGATCCCGCGCTTCGCGTTCGAGAAGTTCCCCGGCGCCGATCGCACGCTCGGCACGCAGATGAAGTCGGTCGGCGAGACGATGGGCATCGGCCGCTCGTTCCTCGAGGCGTTCGTCAAGGCGAAGCGCGGCCTCGAGGGGACGCTCGACTGGCAGCCCGAGAACCTGCACCCGTGGTTCGAGCGCGAGCTCGAGAGCCTCGCGGCCGAGGAGGAGCGGCAGCAGTCGGCATCACCGGTCTACCGGCGCATCGACTCGTGCGCGGGCGAGGTCGAGGCGGCGTCGAACTACTACTACGCGACCTGGGGCGAGCAGGACGAGGCGCCGCCGCGCGGCGACGCGAAGCGCGTCGTCATCCTCGGCTCCGGCCCGAACCGCATCGGCCAGGGGATCGAGTTCGACTACTGCTGCGTGCACGCCGTCCAGACCTTCCGCGCGCTCGGCTACGAGGCGGTGATGGTCAACTGCAATCCCGAGACGGTGTCGACCGACTACGACACGTCCGACCGGCTGTACTTCGAGCCGCTCGACGCGGCCTCCGTGCTCGCCGTGTGCGAGCGCGAGCAGCCTGAGGGCGTCGTCATCCAGTTCGGTGGCCAGACGCCGCTCAGGCTCGCGCGCGCGATCGAGGCGAGCCGGCTTCCGCATCCTCGGCACGCCGTTCGAGGCGGTCGACCTGGCCGAGGACCGCGAGCGCTTCGGCGGCCTCCTCGGCGAGCTCGGCGTTCGCTGCCCCGAGTGGGGCATCGCCGCGAGCGGGGCGGAGGCGGTCGACATCGCCGACGCGGATCGGCTACCCGGTGCTCGTCCGCCCCTCGTACGTGCTCGGCGGGCGCGCGATGCGCGTGTGTCACACCGCCGACGAGGTGCGCGAGGCGTTCTCGGGCGTGCAGGGGCCGACCCTCGTCGATCGCTTCCTCGAGCGGGCGATCGAGATCGACGTCGACGCGCTCTGCGACGGCACCGACACCTATGTCGCCGCGGTGATGCAGCACGTCGAGGAGGCGGGCGTCCACTCCGGCGACTCGGCGTGCGTGCTGCCCGCGCAGTCGCTGACCCCGGAGGCGCTCGCGCAGATCCACACCGTCGTCCGGCTGCTCGGGCCGGCGCTCGGCGTCGTCGGGATCCTCAACGTGCAGCTCGCCGTCGCCGACGACCAGTTGTTCGTGCTCGAGGTCAACCCGCGCGCGTCGCGCACCGTCCCGTTCGCGTCGAAGGCGATCGGCGTCAACCTGATCGAAGGCGCCTGCCGGCTTGCCGCCGGCGCCCGCCTGGCCGATCTCGACCTCCCGGCCGAGCGGCCGCCGCGCCAGGTGAGCGTCAAGGCGGCGGTGCTGCCGTTCGCCCGCTTCCCGGGCGCCGACTCCGTGCTCGGCCCCGAGATGCGCTCGACCGGCGAGGTGATGACGAGTGCCGCCGACCTGCCGACCGCGTTTGCGAAGGCCGAGCGGGCCGCGGGCCGCGCGCTACCGGGTGAGGGTGCGGTCTTCCTCTCGGTCCGGGACGAGGACAAGGCGACGTCGATCCCCGTTGCCGCGGCGTTCGCGGGGCTCGGCTTCCAGCTGTACGCGACGGGCGGCACGGCGCGCACGCTCCGCGGCGCCGGGCTCGACGTGCTCGATGTCCGCAAGGTCAGCGAGCCGGGTAGCGGTCCGAGCGTCGTCGACCTGATCCGGCGCGGCCGCTGCAACCTGGTCGTCAACACGCCCGATCACGGTTCCGAGCCGCGCAGCGACGGCTATCTGATCCGCGAGGCGGCGCTCGCGGCCCGGGTGCCGTGCATCACCACGGTGGCTGCGGCGACCGCGGCCGTGCACGCGATCGCGAACGCGCGTGTCGAGACCGCCCTGTCCCTCCAGGAGCGGATGGATGCCGAAGCTGCGGCGCGAGCGTCGTAGGGTCGTCGGCGTCGAGCACGTCGGCCCGTACGTGCTCGTGCGCGTCGACCGCGGATCGCTCGAGCCGGGTAGTCCCGGCCAGTTCTTCATGCTCGAGGCCCCGGGCCGCGTGCTGCCGCGGCCGATGTCGCTGTGCCTGGCGCCGAAAGGGGAGCTCGCGTTCCTGCTCGACCCCGTCGGCCCCGGCACGCGTCGCGCTCGCCGCGCTCGAGCCTGGCGATCGCATCCACGTCCTCGGCCCGCTCGGCAACGGCTTCCGGCTCGACGTCGCCCGGCCGGTGCTCGTCGGCGGCGGCATCGGCATCGCGCCGCTGCCGTATCTCTCCGAGGCGCTCGACCGGCCGCCGGCGGTGCTCGGCTTCCGCAGCGAGCACCACGCCGTCGCCGCGGCGCTCGTGCCGAACGCCGAGGTCGTGATCGACCCCGTGCTCGTGACAGACGTGCTGCCGGAGGGTCGAGACGTGCTCGCGTGTGGGCCCGAGCCGATGCTCGAGGCCGTGCGCGTGCTCCACCCCGACGCGCAGCTCGCGTGGGAGGCGCCGATGGCCTGCGGCTACGGCGCCTGCTACGGCTGCGTGGTCGAGATCGACGGCGAGCTGAAGCGGCTGTGCGTGGAGGGACCGGTCCTGTGCTTCTCCTGAACGCGAGTGGGTGCCTCGACGCGCTGGCGGCGCCCGAAGTTGCCCGCGGGCTCGACGCCTTCGTCTCGAAGACGGTCACGCCCGAGCCGCGGGCGGGCAACGAGCCGCCCCGGATCGCCGAGACCGACCACGGCATGCTGAACGCGATCGGGCTCGCAAACCCAGGCAGGGAGCGGTTTCTCGCCGAGTCGCTGCCGGCCTTGCAGGAGCTCGGGATCCCGCTCTGGGTCTCGGTCGGCGGCTTCGCGGCTCGGGAGTACGCCGAGACCTGCGCCCGGCTCGGGGGGGTGACGATCGAGCTCAACCTCAGCTGCCCGAACGTCGACGAGGCGCCCGAGTCGGCGGCCGAGATCGTCGCCGCCTGCCGGGCTGTGACCGACCTGACCCTGTACGCGAAGCTCTCGCCGCACGCCTGGGACATCGGCGAGACCGTGCGTGCGGTCGAGGCGGCCGGCGCCGACGGCATCAGCCTCGTCAACACCCTCCGGGGGGTTGCGCTCGACGCGCGCCTCCGGCCGCGGCTCGCGCGCGGCGCGGGCGGCTACTCGGGGCCCGCGCTGAAGCCGGTCGCCCTCGCGGCCGTGCTCGCGGCGCGACGGGCGACGTCGCTGCCGGTCGTCGGGATGGGCGGTGTGTGGTCGGGACGCGACGTGCTCGAGCTTGTCGCCTGCGGCGCAACACACGTCGCGCTCGGCACGGTCCTGTTCGCGGATCCGGATGCGCCGGCGCGTGTCCGCGACGAGCTGCAGGCCGCGGTGGCCGTCGCGGGCTTCGCACGTGTCGAGGATGCGTTCGGCGCCGCCGTCGATGGTGTTGCCAGAATGGCAAACTAGCTGCACACCATCCCAGTTGCACGCGGCTCACAGGTTGGTAGGATGCTGCGCTCATGGTGCCGCCGCAGACTCAGGTGCAAGCTCCGGTTCGCTCCCTCGACCAGCGGATGGAGGCGTTGAAGAGAGCGAACGACATCAGGGTCAAGCGCGCGCAGTTGAAGAAGGACCTGAAGTCGGGTCACGTTTCGATCGAGCAGATCCTCGGCGAGCCGCCGGAGTACGTTTCCACCGCGAAGGTGTTCGACATGCTGATGGCAGTTCCGAAGTTCGGGCGAGTCAAGGCGGCCCGGCTGCTCAACCAGTGCCGCATCAGCCAGTCGAAGACGGTCGGCGGCCTCTCTGACCGTCAGCGGCACGAGCTGATTGCCCTCTTCAACCACCGCTCGTAGCTCGAGAGGCTCTAAGCCCGTCTTTGTCGTCACCGGCCCGTCCGGTGCCGGGAAGGGGACGCTGATCCAGCTCGTGCTGCCGCGCTTCGCGGAGCTCACGCTCGCCGTCTCCGCGACGACCCGTCCGCAGCGGCCCGGTGAAGTGGACGGCGTCCACTACTGGTTTCTCTCGACCCGCCGAGTTCGAGGAGAAGGTCGCCGCCGGCGAGTTCCTCGAGTACGTCGACTACGTCGGGAACCGGTACGGGACGCTCCGTTCCGAGATCGACCGCCTCCGGGCGGAGGGAAAGTCGCCGCTGCTCGAGCTCGAGACCGAGGGGGCGAAGCGGGTTCAGCGCCGCGTCGAGCACGCGGTGACGATCTTCGTCACCGCGCCGGTGGCGGAGCTCGAGCGCCGGCTGCGCGAACGGGCGACCGAGAGCTCCGGCGAGATCGGCGAGCGGATCGCGACCGCCCGGCGCCAGCTCGAGGAGGCCGGCGACTTCGACGAGATCGTCGAGAACGACGACCGCGAGCGCGCGGCGGACGCCCTCGCCGCGATCGTCGCGCGAGAGCTGAACGGCGCTTCCACCGACAATGCCGCTACCATGGCGCGACCATGATCCATCCCCGCATCGACGAACTGATGAGTCAGGTCGACTCGCGCTACTCGCTCGTGATCATCGCCGCCAAGCGCGCGCGCCAGATCAACAACTACCACCACCAGCTCGGTGAGGGGACGTTCGACGAGTTCGCGCCGCCGCTGATCGAGTCGCGGTCGAAGAACTACCTGACGATGGCCCTCGAGGAAGTCGCCGAGGGCAAGATCAAGTACGAGTACCCGAAGAAGTAGCCGGCTCGAACGAGCCCGGCCGTTCCGGCACACTTCGCGTATGGCCCGCATCCTCGTCGGAGTGACCGGCGGGATCGCCGCGTACAAGGCGTGCGAGCTCGTTCGGCTGCTCGTCAAGTCCGGCCACGACGTCGTCCCGCTCGTCACGCCCGGCGCGCAGCGTTTCGTCGCGGAGGAGACGTTCCTCGCCCTCGCCAGGCGGCCGCGCGACGAGGACCTCTATCCGCACCTCGACGCGCGCCGACCTGCTCGTGGTTGCCCCTTGCACGGCGAACACGCTTGCGAAGCTCGCGCACGGCCTGGCCGACAACGTGCTCACCGAGGCGGCGCTCGCCCACCGTGGGCCGATGCTCGTCGCGCCCGCGATGAACCCGCGCATGTGGGCGCATCCCGCGACCCGTGCCAACGTCGAGACGCTCCTGGCGCGCGGCGTCGAGCTCGTCGGCCCCGACGAGGGCGAGCTCGCCGAGGGCGAATGGGGCGTGGGCCGGCTCGCCGAGCCCGTGGAGATCGCCGCACGCGTCGCGCAGCTGCTCGCTCCGCCGACCCTGGCCGGGCGGCGCGTGCTCGTGACCGCGGGCGGGACGCGAGAGCCGCTCGACAGCGTGCGCTTCCTGGGCAACCGCTCCTCCGGGCGCATGGGGGTCGCGCTCGCGGAGGAGGCGCACCGGCGCGGGGCCGACGTCGTGCTCCTGGCAGCGAATCTCGCCGTGCCGGCGCCGGTCGGGGTCGAGACGATCCCGACCCCGACCGCCGAGTCGATGCTGAACGCGGCGCTCGCGCTCGAGGACGTCGACATCGCGTTGCTGGCAGCTGCCGTCGCCGACTACCGGCCGGCGATGACCGTGGCCGGCAAGCGTGCCAAGGACGACGCCTCCTGGGCGGTCGAGCTCGAGCCGACCGACGACGTCGCCCGCGCGCTCGGCGCCCGCAAGCGGCCCGGTCAGGTGCTCGTCGCGTTTGGCGCCGAGCACGGCGACGAGGGGCTGGAGCGCAAGCGGGGGATGCTCGAGTCGAAGAACGCCGACCTCGTCGTCTACAACGACGTCGGGCGGTCCGACATCGGCTTCGACGCTGCCGACAACGAGGTGGTGCTCGTGACGTCGGCGGGCGAACGTGCGATCGAGAAGGCGTCGAAGGCGCGCATCGCCGCGGCCGTCCTCGACGAGGTCGAGCGGCTCCTCGATCCGACGTGAGCGACGCCTATCGGCTCTTCCGTGAAGGGCAGCAGCGTCTGCGGAAGGGGATGGCCGCGCAGGCGACCGTGCCGCTCGAGAAGGCGAAGCGGCTCGAGCCGGGTAAGGCGTCGATCCGCGAGGCGCTCGGCATCGCCTACTTCCGGCTCCGCCGCTGGAAGGAGGCGGAGGAGGAGTTCCGGACGATCGTCGAGGATCTGTCGCCCACCGACGACTACGCGCATTACGCGCTGGGCCGCGCGCTCGAGCACCAGGGAAGGACGGCCGAGGCGAACGGGCACTACAAGCTCGCGAGCTCGATGAAGCCGGGCTCGCAGACGTACGCCTCGCGCATCCGCGATCTCGACGATGAGTAGTTGAGGGCGGTCGTTCAGCGGGTCGCGCACGCGTCGGTCGAGCCGGGCGGCGCGGTCGGTGCCGGCCTCTGCGTGCTGCTCGGCGTGGCCGACGGCGACGCCGAAGCCACGGCCGACCGGCTCGCCGGGAAGGTTGCCCGGCTGCGCATCTTCGAGGACGCCGCCGGGAGGTTCGACCGCTCCCTGCTCGACACCGGCGGTGCGGCGCTCGTCGTGTCGCAGTTCACGCTGATTGCCGACACCGCGAAGGGCAACCGGCCTTCCTTCTCCGCGGCGGCGCGGCCCGAGCAGGCCCAGCCGCTGTACGAGCGGTTCTGCGCCGCCCTCCGCGGGCTCGGCGTCCCGGTCGAGACCGGCGTCTTCGGCGCCCGCATGCAGGTGGAGCTCGTGAACGACGGGCCGGTCACGGTCGTCCTCGACATGGATTGACCGTGGGCCCTACGAGGCGTAGCGTCGCCACGTGTCGGGGCTCACTGCAGAGATTCGCGAGGCGGCGCTCTTCCCGGAGCTCGATCTCCCCGATCCGCCGGCGGGCCACCCGTACAAGGTCGTTCGCCGCGAGGCGTATTCCGTCGGCTTCTTCGCCGGCATGTCGCACGCGACCGTGTCGACTCGACGCGTCGCGAAGGGAGAGCTCGAGGCGCGCGTCGCCGAGGTCCGGGCGCTGCTCACCGAGGAGGGGTTCCATCGCGCTGCCTGGGTCGTCTCCGATGCGGCGGATCCGGCGGGGCTGGCGGCCCTCCTCCAGGAGCACGGGTTCGAGCTGTGGGAGGAGAACGAAGGCGGGCTGGAACGGCACTTCCGGCAGATGGCGCTGGCCGCGGCGCCGCCGGGCGCACCCGAGGGTGTGGAGGCGCACGCGATCGAGGCCTTCGACGACTTCGTGGCGGCGGCGAGGATCGCGAACGACGCGTTCGAGCTGTCGAAGCACGATCGCAAGGTCTTCGAGGAACGGCAGGAGGAGCTCTGGGGCTGGCAGCAGCGCTTTCCGGACTTCAAGACGTTTGCCGCCGTCGCGGAGGGAGAGCTGATCGGCTCGGCGAGCGCGATCTTCGGCCGGCACGCCGTCTATCTGGTCGGAGGCTCCGTGCGCGCCGACCGCCGCGGGCGTGGCGGCTACCGCGCGCTCGTCCGGGCTCGCTGGGATGCCGCCGAGGCGCGCGGCACGCCTGCGCTCACGGTCACCGCGGGGGCCATGTCCGGGCCGGTGCTCAACCGGCTCGGGTTCGTCACAGTCGGCGAAGGCGCCGTTCTCTCGGACCGGTTCTGACCTGCACCTGCTACTTTTCTGGCACCACGTTTCGGTTCGTTTCGGAATGGGCGCGCCGCGCCCATTCGTCGTCTAGGGGGGCGATTTCGCCAGTGGCAACCGCACAGCTCGAGAGGGAACGCCTGCTTCAACGCGAGGTCGCCCGGACCGTCGAGTCCGCGCTCCCCGGCGTCGAGGTACTCGCGCTCGAGCTGAACGGCAAGGAGCGCTTCTGCGTCTACGTCGACCACCCAAAGGGTGTCGACCACGCGCTCTGCGAACGGGTGACCGGAGTGCTCCGTTCGTACCTCGACGAGTACACCGTCGAGGTCTCGTCGCCCGGCTTCGACCGTCCCCTGCGGACGCGCGCGCACTTCGAGCGGGCCGTCGGGTCGGAGCGTGCGCGTGAAGACGGTGACCGGCCGAGCGAAAGGCGAGGTGCTTTCGGCCGGAGAACGGTCGGTGAGGATCCAGTCCGGGTCCGAGCCGGCAGACATACCGTACGACCAGATCGTGCGGGCCAACCTGATCGATGAAGGGATATTGGGATGAGCCAGGAGATCGTTGACGCGGTTCGCGAGATCGAGCGCGAGAAGGGGATCGAGAGCGGCACGCTGGTCGCCGCGCTCGAGGATGCGTTGCTCGCCGCCTACAAGAAGACCCCGGGTGCGTCACGCCATGCAACCGTCGAGCTCGACGACCACGGCGACTTCCGGGTGTTCGCGATCGAGCTGCCCGAGGACCTCGAGACCCGCTTGCTCGACGAGGCGCGCGAGCGCGCGCTCGACGAGCTGGAGCGCCTGGAGGAGGAGAGCGGTGAGAAGAACCACACGCTGCTCTCCGACGACGACCTCGAGATCGACTGGAGCGACATCCCGGAACAGCTGATCCAGCGCGAGGACGTGACCCCCGAGAACTTCGGGCGCATCGCCGCCCAGACCGCAAAGCAGGTGATCCTGCAGCGGATCCGCGAGGCCGAGCGCGAGATGATGTACGACGAGTACATCGACCGCGTCGGCGAGGTCGTCACCGGCATCGTCCAGCAGACGGGCGACCGCCGGAACATCCTCGTCGACCTGGGCAAGGTCGAGGCGCTGCTCCCCGGCAACGAGCAGGTCGACGGCGAGCGCTACGAGCAGGGCTCGCGTATCAAGGCCGTCATCCGCGAGGTGAAGACGGGCACGAAGGGCCCGCAGGTGATCCTCTCGCGGCGCGACCCCGAGCTGATCAAGACGCTGTTCGAGCTCGAGGTGCCCGAGATCGCCGACGGGCTCGTCGAGATCCGCGGCGTCGCCCGGGAGCCGGGGTACCGGTCGAAGATCGCGGTCGAGTCGCACACCCAGGGCGTCGACCCGGTCGGCGCCTGCGTCGGCCCGCGCGGCTCGCGCGTCCGCATGGTCGTCTCCGAGCTTCGCGGCGAGAAGATCGACATCATCCCGTGGAACAACGAGCCGGCCCGCTTCGTCGCGAAGGCGCTTTCACCCGCCCGCGTCCGCGAGGTGTACCTCGACGACGAGGGCCGCGAGGCGACCGTCGTCGTTCCCGACGACCAGCTCGCGCTCGCGATCGGCAAGGAGGGCATGAACGCCCGCCTGGCCGCGCGCCTCACCGGCTGGAAGGTCGACATCGTCTCCGACACCGAGTTCGCCCAGCAGGAGGCGGAAGCCGCCTTCGGCGGCGACGGCGAGGAGGGCGAGGACTTCTCGGGCCGCTGCGGCGCGATCCTCTCGAACGGCAAGCGCTGCCCGAACGCCGCGCTGCCCGGCTCGAAGTACTGCGGCGTGCCGGCCCACCAGGAGCTCTCCCTGCACGAGGCCGACGCCGAGGCGAACCCGATCGTCGAGGAGGCCGAGCCCGAGCTCGAGGCGCTCGCCGACACCGCCGAGCCGGAGGCCGTGACCGAGAGTGCCGCCGAGCTCGGCAACCCCGGAGCCGGAGGAGTTCCCGGCAGGCCCCGGCGACGCGCCGGTGCCGGGCGAGGACCACACGCTCGACACCGGAGCCTCGCACGCCCTGCACCGGCACGTGGAGGACGACCCCAACGAGGGCATCCCCTTCGTGCGGGAGGCCAGCGGCGACGAATAACCCGGTCCGCACCTGCGCCGGCTGCGGCCGCAAGGCCCCACAGGCCGAGCTCCAACGCTTCCATCGTGAAGGGGGCGAGCTCGTGCCTGGGCCGGGGGCGGGACGGGGCGTCTACACCTGCCGGCGCGTGCCCTGTTTCGAGCGGGCGGCGTCGCGGCGGGCGTTCAGCCGCATCCTGCGGCACACGGTGCGCGTCGACCCGGGCCTCTCACGTCTCTACACTGGACGTTCCTGATGGCAAACGGCAAACCGAACAGACCGATCAGACCGCGCGGCGGCGGCCCCAAGGGGCGGCGCCGCGTCGTGATCGATCAGGGCGGCGGCCGTCCCGGACAGGGCCAGCGCCAGCGCCCGGGCGACCGGTCGTCGGAGCGCACGGCGCGCCAGCCGCGCGAGGTCGCTCCGCCCAGCGGGCCCGCAACCGTCGAATCGGGCGTCACGCTCCGCGACTTCTCGCAGGCGCTGGGCGTCGCGATGCCGCAGATCATCAAGCTGCTGATGGGGCTCGGGACGATGAAGACCGCGACCCAGTCGCTCACCGACGACGAGGTCGAGCTGATCGCCGCCGAGCTCGGCCGCGAGGTGACGATCAAGCACGCCGACGACGACGAGGCCGAGCCCGAGACCTACGAGGACCCGGAGGAGTCGCTGCGCGCGAGGCCGCCGGTCGTCACGATCATGGGCCACGTCGACCACGGCAAGACGACGCTGCTCGACGCGATCCGCAAGACCTCCGTCGTCACGACCGAGGCGGGCGGGATCACGCAGCACATCGGCGCCTACCAGGCCGAGGTCGGCGACCGCCGCATCACCTTCCTCGACACACCGGGCCATGAGGCGTTCACCGCCATGCGCGCCCGCGGCGCCAAGGTGACCGACATCGCCGTGCTGGTCGTCGCCGCCGACGACGGCGTCATGCCGCAGACGAAGGAGTCGATCTCCCATGCGCGCGCCGCCGAGGTGCCGATCGTCGTCGCCGTGAACAAGATCGACCTGCCGGACGCGAACCCGGACCGCGTGCTCAGCGAGCTCGCGACCGAGGGCCTGCAGCCCGAGGAGTGGGGCGGCGACGTGCAGATCTCCCGCGTCTCCGCGAAGCAGCGCGAGAACCTCGACGACCTGCTCGAGCGGATCCTGCTCGTCGCCGACGCAGAGCTCGACCTGCGCGCGAACCCGTCGGCGCCCGGCTCGGGGCCGATCATCGAGTCGCGGCTCGACGTCGGCCGCGGCCCGGTCGCGACGATGCTCGTCCACCGCGGCACGCTCAAGGTCGGCGACGCGATCGTCGCCGGCGACGCGTGGGGCCGCGTGCGCGCCCTCTACGACTATCGCGGCGAGCGCATCCAGGAAGCGAAGCCCGGCGAGCCTGTCGAGATCCTCGGCTTCGACCGTCCGCCGCCTGCCGGCGAGCTGGCGCGCGTGGTCGAGAACGAGCGTCGCGCACGCGAGCTCGCGCAGCAGCGCGCCGAGCGGCTGCGCCGCGAGGCGATGGCGAAGCAGCGCAGCGGCGGTGTCTCGCTCGACAAGCTGTTCGAGCAGCTCCAGGCCGGCGCCGTCCAGGATCTGAACATCGTCCTCAAGGGCGACGTGCAGGGCTCGGTCGAGGCGATCGTCTCGGAGCTCGGGAAGATCCAGCACCCCGAGGTGCGCGTCAACGTCATCCACACCGGCGTCGGCGCCATCACCGAGAACGACGTCAACCTGGCCGCCGCCTCGGACGCGATGGTGATCGGCTTCAACGTGCGTCCCTCCGCCGAGGTGCGCGCCGCGGCCGAGCGGCAGGGGATCGAGATCCGCCTCTACCGCGTCATCTACCAGCTGACCGAGGAGATCGAGCAGGCGCTGGTCGGCATGCTCTCGCCGGTCGAGACCGAGTCGATCATCGGCGAGGTCGAGGTACGCGCGCTGTTCAAGGTCTCGCGGCTCGGCACGATCGCCGGTTGCATGGTCACGAGCGGGATCGTCCGCCGTGGTGCGAGCATCCGTCTCTTCCGCGAGGGCACGCGCATCCACGAGACGACGGTCGCGCAGCTCCGCCGCTTCAAGGACGACGTCCGCGAGGTGAGCGAGGGCTTCGAGTGCGGCATTCTGCTCGAGGGCTTCAACGACCTGCGCGAGGGCGACGTGTTCGAGGTGTACGAGACGCGCGAGGTCGAGCGCACGTCGCTCGACGAGCCCGCCACCGCCGACGCGTAGATCGCCCGCGTGGGCGCCGGCTTCGTCGCGATCCTCGCCGTCGAGCTCCACTTCCCCGACGCGTCGTCGCTCAAGGGCAAGCGGCACTTCGTGCGCTCGGCGCGCGACACGCTTCGCCACCGGTTCGGCGCCTCGGTCGCCGAGGTCGACCACCACGACCTCTGGCAGCGGGCGGCGCTCACCGTCGCCTGCGTCGCCCGCACGGCCGGCGACGCCGACGAGCTCGCCGACGGCGCGGAGCGCTGGCTGCGCGGCCAGGAGTGGGAGGTGGCGTCGGTGTCGCGTCTCCTGGTCTCGCCGAACGACGACTAACCTCTAGCGCCCATGTCTGAACGGATGCGCAGGGTGAACGAGTCGGTCCGGGCGGTCGTCGCCGAAGGCGTCGGCGAGCTCAAGGACCCGCGGATCGGTCTCGTCACCGTGACGGGCGTCTCCGTCACCGCCGATCTGCGCGAGGCGACGGTGTACGTCTCGGTGCTCGGCGGCGAGCGCCGCCGGAGCAGGACGCTGGCAGGCCTCGAGTCGGCGCGCGGCGTGCTCCAGGCGAAGATCAACCGCGAGCTCTCTCTCCGCCGGACGCCCACCCTGACGTTCGCTTACGATGCCTCCGTCGAACAGGGTGTACGCATGACGCAGCTGATCGACGAACTGGCGGCCGAGCTGCCGGAGGAGACAGAGTCAGGGGATGAATGACATGACACCGGTCGTCGAGGTGCTGCGCAGCAACGAGCGATTCCTCGTCGTCACGCACGAGAACCCGGACGGCGACGCGCTCGGGTCGCTGCTCGCGATCACGCTGGGGTTGCGCGCGCTCGGCAAGGACGTCGTCATGTACCTCTCGGGCGACGGGCCGCTTCCCGTCGAATACCACTTCCTCGATCTCGACGGCCTGCAGCGAACCGTGCCCGCCGATCTGGCCGAGCGCGTGCTGGTGGCGGTCGACTGCGCCAGCGAGCGGCGGATCGCGCCCGACGACGACGCCGTCTCGGGTGCGCGGCTCGTCGTCGACATCGACCACCATCACGACAACACGCGCTTCGGCGACGAGAACCTGATCGTCGCGGACGCCTCCTCGACCGCCGAGATCGTCCGTGACGTGCTGCACGAGCTCGGCGTCGGGCTGACACCGGCGATCGCCGAGGCGCTGTACGTGGGGGTCGTCACCGACACCGGCCGCTTTCAGTACTCGAACACGACCCCCAAAGCGCTCAGACTCGCCGCCGAGCTGGTGGAAGCGGGCGCCGACGTCCACGGCATCTTCCGCGAGGTCTACGAGAGCGTGCAGTTCGCGAAGCTCAAGCTGCTCGCACGCGCGCTCGAGCGGGCGGAGCTCTACGAGGGAGGCCGCCTCGTCGTCTCCTATCTCGTCAAGGACGACTACGGCGACGTCGGCGCGGAGGAGCCGTACTCCGAGGGGATCATCGACTACCTCCGCGCCGTCGAGGGCTCCGAGGTGGTCGCGCTCATCCGCGAGCCGCCGCGCGAGGACGGCCCGACCCGACGGATCTCGCTGCGTTCGAGCCACGACGAGGTCGACGTCTCGGCAATCGCCCGGCTCGAAGGCGGCGGCGGGCACCGGCAGGCGGCCGGCTTCTCGTCGGAGCGGCCGATCCCGGAGATCGTCGACTTCATCCACCGCGAGTTCCTGCGCGCGAGCCGCAACGGCGCCGGCCCCGACCCCGGCTAGCCGCGCGCCGATGGTCCCGCGCGCGCTCACGCCCGTCGGCATCGCACTCGTCGACAAGCCGGCCGGCCCGTCGTCCCATGCGATCGTCGCCGCATTGCGGCGCCGCACCGGCGCGCGCACCGGCCATGCCGGCACGCTCGACCCG
This sequence comes from uncultured Thermoleophilia bacterium, assembly GCA_963840365.1. GTDB lineage: Bacteria > Actinomycetota > Thermoleophilia > Gaiellales > Gaiellaceae > PALSA-600. Next base: position 866,940 of record CAWIYQ010000003.1, read on the forward strand.
TTCGCGACGGGCCTGCTGCTCCTTCTCTCCGGCGCCGCGACCCGGCTCGCGCCGTGCCTCGTCGGCCTCGACAAGCGGTACGTGACCGACGTCGACCTGACGGCGACCACGTCGACCGGCGACCCCGAGGGCGACGTCGTCGAGCAGCACGACCCGCTCGCCGCCGGCGAGCTCGAGGCGGCGCTCGAAGGACTCCGCGGCGTCGTCGAGCTGCCGGTGCCGGCCGCCTCGGCGGTGAAGATCGGCGGCGAACGCTCCTACCGTCTCGCCCGGCGCGGCGTCGTCGTCGAGCAGCCCGTCCGACGTTCGCTCGTGCACGCGATCGATGTGGTCGAGCACACCGGCTCGTCGGTGCGTCTCGACCTGCGGGTGAGCTCCGGCACCTACGTCCGGTCGATCGCGGCCGCGCTCGGCGGCCACTGCACGACGCTCCGCCGCATCGAGGTCGGGCCGTTCTCGGTCGACGAAGCCCGGCCTGTCGAGAGCGCCGTCCTGCAGCCGGTCGCCGGCGTCCTCGGACGGCTCCCCGCCGAGGCGCTCGAGCGCGTCCCGAGCGCCGTCCGCGAGGGGGTGCTCGCTCGATGAAGGTCGCCCGCCGTCCCGCCGAGCTCGAGCCGCGGCCGCGGGCGGTCGCGATCGGCACGTTCGACGGCGTGCACGTCGGCCACCGTGCCGTGCTCGCCGCAGCCCTCGCCGGCCCCGCGCCGACGGTCGTGACCTTCGATCCGCATCCGCGCGCAGTGCTGGGCGGCGACGTCTCGCTGCTGGCCACGCTCGAGCGACGGCTGGAGCTCTTCGCCGACGCCGGAGTCGAGGACGTGCTCGTGGTCGAGTTCACGCAGGAGACGGCTTCGCTCACCGCCGAGCAGTTCGCACGCGACCACCTGCTCGCGATCGGCGCCGAGACCGTGGCCGCCGGTGCCGGCTTTCGCTTCGGGCGCGGCCGGGGAGGCGACCTCGAGCTGCTCCGGTCGCTCGGCCTCCGGGTCGAAGAGGTGCCGCTCCGGCCGGGCATCTCGTCGACGCGCATCCGCGAGCTTGCGTCGGCCGGCGAGGTGGTCGGGGCGGCCGCGCTCCTCGGGCGGCCGCTCGAGGTCGAAGGCACGGTCGTCGGCGGCGACCACCGCGGAGCCGGGCTCGGCTTCCCGACCGCGAACCTCGAGGTGGAGGAGGGGCTGCTCGTGCCGAGCTACGGCATCTACGCAGGCGCCGTGGGCGAGCGCCGCGCGGCGGTCTCGATCGGCGTCAACCCACACTACGGCGGCTCGGACCGTCGCGTCGAGGCGTTCCTGCTCGACTGGAGCGGCGACCTCTACGGCCGCAGGCTCGTCGTCGAGCTGTGGCAGCGGCTGCGCGACGAGCGCGCGTTCGCGAGCGAGGCCGAGCTGGTCGAGCAGATCGCCCGCGACGTCGCGGAGACGCGGGCGGCCGTGCGCCCCATCTGACAGGAGCGCAAGTTTCCCCCCGTCGCGGCGTCTTGATCGTCATGGAGACCATTCAGGTCGAGCGCGTGATCTGCCTCGAGTGCGGCTGGACGTACACGAAGCGGGTCCGCGAGTCGGGGCGCATGCCGGGTTGCCCGGCGTGCAGTGGACGCGAATCGGTGCCGGCGAGCGCGCTTCAGGGCGGGCTCGACACGCCGCCCGAGCGTCTCGGATCGGCGCCCGCGCCCTTCCGCCCGCACGCGCTCACGCCGCCGAAGTAGTGATGGCGGCCGGCCCAGCGCCGGACCAGCCGCCCCCGTGACTCGAGCCGCTCGAGCCACTGCTCCTCGACGCCGGGCTCGGCGTTGATCACACCCGGCGCGGGATGGAAGCGCGGTCGCTCGATCGCAGCCTGCGGTGCGTCGCCGTCGTGCAGGACGGCGACGAGCACGCCGACGAGCGCAGTGCGGAGCCGTGTCCCGCCGGCGGCGCCGATCGCGAGCTCCAGGCCCTCGGAGTCGAAGACGAGCGTCGGCGCCATCATGCTCGCCATCCGCGCGCCGGGTCGGAGCGGCTCGTGGACCAGGTCGCCCTCGCCGAGCATGCTGTTCAGGTGCAGGTCGAGGCCGGGGACGAAGTCGCCGGACCCGAGACCGAGGCTCGAGGTGAGCACGCAGGCGTTGCCGTCGCCGTCGACCACCGTCAGGTTGGTGGTGTGCCCGTCGGGTGTCGGTCGTGCCTCGAGGGCCGTAAGCAGGGCATCGCAGCCTCCCGCCGGATCGAGGCGCGCGAGGGTCTCGGGGACGTCGGAGAGCCCGCCGCGCGTGTACACGCGTCGTCCCGCGAAGGCGACCTCGGCCGGGTCGGCCCAAGCGGCCTCGTATCCCTCGAGGTCGGCGGCGGTGAGCACCCCGTCGCGCTCGGCGACGAGCGCCAGGAGCTCGCGGGCGATCGTTCCCTCGTAGACGGTGCGTGCCCCTTCGTCGCGGACGAGCTCGAGCGTGTGGACGAGACCGGGCTGGCGCAGCAGGTCGCCGGGCGCGAGCAGCGTGCCCCCGGGCGCGTAGATGTCCGCCCCCTCGCGCATCGTCATCACCGGCTCGAGCATGACGAGGCACGAGACGTGGGCCGGAGGCATCGGGACGCCGGTGCGCGCAAGCCGGAGCGCCGGCTCGACGAGCACCGGCCAGGGCAGCCTGCCGTGCGTCCGCCAGAGGGCGTCGAGGCCGGCCGGCAGTCCGGGAACGCCGCAGGAGGAGGCGCCGATCGCGTAGTGGACGACCTCCTCGCCGAACGGCACGGCGAGCTCGGTCATCGGCGCGCCGCTCCCCGAGGGCACCGTCACGAAGCAGTCCAGGTTCTCGACCCGGCCGGTGCGCGCGTCGACGTGGATTGCATGCGCGCCGCCCAGCAGGCCGGTCATCACCGTCTCGGCAACGCACGACGCGAGCGCTGCTGCGACGGCGGCGTCGGCGGCGTTGCCGCCCTCCGCCAGGATCTCGGCCCCGGCCGCGGCGGTCGCCGGATGGCCCGCCGCGACGGCCGGCTTCACGGGAGACGCTCCACTGCCCGGCTTCCGATGCGGGCGAAGCCGGGGCGAGGGAAGTCGAGGCGCGTCCCGGCATAGTCGCCGTCGGAGAGCTCGAACGTGCGCTCGCCGATCGCGTGCGCCCCGACCGCGCTGCCGTCCGGGAGCACGACCCGCAGCCCGCCGGCCGCCGGTTCGATTTCGACGACACCGTCCTGGGTTGCGTAGCGGCCCGCGATGGAGGCGAGCGTTTCGGCCGCGGGCTCGACGCGTGGGGCAACCGCACGCGGGGCAGCGACGACCTCCGTGAGCCACGCGTCCTCGATTCGGTCGAGGGCCTGGTGCCCGCGCTCGCTGTTCGTCAGCCCGACGAAGACCGCACCGCGATCGGGCACGGTGAGGAGGGACGTCGCGAAGCCGCCATACGAACCGGGATGCCCCCACACCTCGACGCCGTTCACCCGTTCTCCGAAGAGCCCGAAGCCGTAGACGCCGCCGACCGGTTTGCCGGCGACGACGCGCTGCGCGGCGGACTCGGGCCGGGCGAGGTGCCACACCCCGAAGCGGAGGACGTCCTCGACCGTCGAGACGAGGCCGCCCGCAGGCCGCCGGGCGCGCGGATAGGGCGTCGGCGGGATGGCGGGGCCGAAGCCCTCGAGGTCGGGCTCGTCGAACGAGGTCGCCTGCATGCCCGCCGGCTGGAGGACACCCTCCGCGAGCGCGTCCTCGAAGCTCCTTCCCGCCCGCCGCGCGCACAGGTCGCCGACGAGCCAGTAGCCGGTGTTCGCGTACGACCACACCTCGTCGACGTCGAAGAACCGGCGCACCTCCGGAAGCTCGGCCACGCAGCGCTCCAGCGCGTCGTCGGCCTGCCCGAAGCGCGCGTAGTCGCGATTCTCGAGCTCGCAGTCGTATCCGCTCGTGTGCGAGAGCAGGTGGCGCACGTGCACGTCGTCGGGCCACACGCCGGTGGGCTCCTCTGGGTCCAGGAGCGCGAGCGCCAGCGCCGCCGTCATCGGCTTCGTGATCGACGCGATCCGGAAGCGGGTCGAGGGCTCGCAGCCGAAGGCGAGGGTCGAAACCTCGCCCTCGACGAGCGTCCCGACGGCGAGCGCGGGCACCTCCCAGTCGTCGCGGGCAGCCTCGCAGAGGCGGTGAAATCTCGTATTCATCGGGATTTCGCTACCCTACTGACCGACCAGGCCCCGGCCGTGCGCGCCTTCCTTCGCGGCGGCTGAGACCAGGGTGACGACACATACGAGAGGAGAACGATGCCCCTCACCAAGGAAGAGAAGCTGCAGCACGTCCAGAAGTTCGGCAAGCACGAGACCGACACCGGCTCCACCGAGGTGCAGGTCGCGATGCTGACCCAGCGGATCAACGAGCTGACCGAGCACCTGCGGACGCACAAGCACGACCACTACTCGCGTCGCGGCCTGCTGAAGCTGGTCGGCCGCCGCCGCCGGTTCCTGAACTACCTGCAGCGCACGAATCTCGAGGGCTATCGCGCCCTCATCAAGGAGCTCGGCCTGCGCCGCTAGCTCCGTCAACCCCGAAGGGTGGAGCTTGGGCGAGCGCCTACCGCGTGAGGCGCTGGCTCAATCTCCACCCTTCACAGCACAGTGGAGGCATAGGAGAGAATGAGTATCGTCGAGGCAGAGCACCCTGCAGGGGTGCCCGTTGCCGTGTCCGTCGAGATCGGCGGACGTGAGATCAAGTTCGAGACGGGGAAGCTGGCCAAGCAGGCCGACGGCGCCGTCGTCGTCTCGAGCGGCCAGACCGTCGTGCTCGGCACGGCGCAGGGCCGCACCGAGGCCCGCGAAGGGCGCGGACTTCTTCCCGCTCACCGTCGACGTCGAGGAGCGGATGTACGCCGCCGGGAAGATCCCCGGCGGTTTCTTCAAGCGGGAGGGCCGGCCGACCGAGCGCGCGATCCTGACCGCGCGCATGACCGATCGCCCCGTCCGGCCGCTCTGGCCGAAGGGCTACCGCAACGAGGTGCAGTGCGTCGGCACGGTCTTCTCGGCCGACCTCGTGATCCCGCACGACATCCTCGCCATCAACGCCGTCTCGGCCGCCCTCACCATCTCGCCGCTCCCCTTCCTGGGGCCGATCGGCGCGGTGCGGATGGGTCTGATCGACGGCCAGCTCGTCGTCAACCCGACGCTCGAGGAGACGGAGCACAGCTCCGACCTCGACCTGATCGTCGTCGGCACGAAGGACGGCCTGACGATGGTCGAGGCGGGCGCGAACCGCGTCCCCGAGGAGACCATCCTCGAGGCGCTCGACATCGCCCACCGGGAGATCGTCAAGCTCTGCCAGGCGCAGGAGGACCTCCGCGCGAAGGCCGGCAAGCCGAAGTGGCTCGACCCGGCGTTCACCGAGGAGCTCGAAGCCCGGCACGGCCACACGATCTGGACCCGCATCCAGGAGCAGGGGCTCCGCGACGCGGCGGCGCTCGTCGACGAGCTCGTCGTGATCGAGGCCGGCACGCCGTCGATGAGCTCGAGCGAGGGCGACGTCCTCCGCGAGCTCCAGGCGCGCATGTCGCTCAGCCAGATCCTCGAGAAGCAGCGCACGATCGCCGTCGAGGGCGCGGTGCGCGAGCAGTTCGAGGGCGACCTGAAGGGGCTGACCGACGCCGAGCAGGACTCGAAGGAGCTGAAGTCCGCGAAGCGGAGCCTGCTGTACGACCGCATCGTCGAGACGGTCGAGCTCCCGTTCCCGACCGGCGAGGTCGAGGGCGAGAAGGACGCGCTCACGAAGAGCTACGTCCGCAAGGCATGCGAGTCGATCTACAAGTCGCTCGTCCGCCAGAAGATCGCCGTCGAGAAGCGCCGCCCCGACGGGCGCTCGGAGACCGAGATCCGGCCGATCGAGGTCGAGGTCTCGGTGATGCCGCGCACGCACGGGTCGGGCCTCTTCACGCGCGGGCAGACGCAGATCATGACGCTGCTGACGCTCGGCACCGCGAAGGAAGGCCAGCGCATCGACGACCTGTCGCTCGAGTCCGAGCGGCGGTACATGCACCACTACAACTTCCCGCCCTACTCGGTGGGCGAGACGGGCCGGATGGGCTCGCCGAAGCGCCGCGACATCGGCCACGGCGCGCTCGCCCAGCGTGCGCTCGAGGCGGTCATCCCGCCGGCGGACGAGTTCCCGTACACGATCCGGCTCGTCTCCGAGACGCTCGAGTCGAACGGCTCGTCGTCGATGGGCTCGGTGTGCGGGTCGACGCTCGCGCTGATGGATGCCGGCGTGCCGATCAAGGAGCCGGTCTCCGGCATCGCGATGGGCCTCGTCAAGGAGGGCGACGACTACGTCATCCTCACCGACATCCAGGGGGCGGAGGACCACCTCGGCGACATGGACTTCAAGGTCGCCGGCACGCCCGATGGGATCACCGCGCTCCAGATGGACATCAAGATCACCGGCGTCAGCCGTGAGATCATGGAGCGGGCGCTCACGCAGGCGAAGGAGGCTCGGACTGCGATCCTCGGCCGCATGCTGCAGGCGATCCCCGAGCCGCGCGACGCTCTCGCCGAGCACGCACCGCGGATCTCGACGATCCAGATCAACCCCGAGTACATCGGCATGGTGATCGGCAAGGGCGGCGAGACGATCCGCGGCCTCGAGTCCGAGTACGACGTGCAGATCGACATCGAGGAGGACGGGACGATCCTCGTCTACGCCACCGAGGGCACGAAGGGCGACGCCGCGATCGCTGCGATCGGCGCGCTCACGAAGGAGCCCGAGGTCGGCGACGAGTACACGGGCCGCGTCGTCAAGACGACCGACTTCGGCGCGTTCGTCGAGCTGAAGAAGGGCACCGACGGCCTGCTCCACGTTTCGAACGTCGGGCCCGGCCGCGTCAACCACATCGAGGACGTCATCCAGCGCGGCGACATCCTCGACGTGCTCGTGCAGGAGGTCGACAAGGCCCGCGGCCGCATCGGCCTCAAGCTGGTGCAGAAGCACGAGAACGGCGGCTTCGTCTCGCCGGAGGAGCTCGTCGAGCGGGCGAAGGACGCCCCGCCGCGCGAGCCGCGCGAGGACCGGCCGCGCCGTGACGGCGACCGCAACCGCGGTGGACGTGGTGGTCGTGGCGGCCCGCGCCGCGAGCGCGAGGAGTCGCACAGCGAATAGCAGCAGGTCGGGCGGGGCGGCGACAGCCGCCCCGCCCGTTTCCTCGTCTTAGATGGTTGATGCCACGGTTGCGCGTGTCCGGCTGGGCGGGCTGGGCCGCTGTCTGCCGTCTGCGCCCGGCGGAGCCGGGCTCCACCGCCAGTCAGCTTCACGACGCCGGGCCGGCACCGATAGCGCCGCTATCGGCACCGCCCCGTCGCCGCGCCCCAGCGCGCCCAGCCCACGCCCCGGAACAGACGCCCCCGTGGCATCAGCCATCCCCCGCGTGACGCTCCATCAGGTCCGTCGCCGGGCCGTGCTCGTCGCGCCGATCCGGCTCGGGCTCGGCGTCGTCTGGCTCGTGGCGGCACGCCTCGCCGGTGCGGAGTCGACGCCCGCGCTGCTCGCGTTCGGCACCGGGCTCGTGGGCTTCGTGTTCCTCGCCTTCAACGACCCGCGACGCGCCTTCTTCACCCGGGCCGATCCGAAGCCGGCACCGGTGGACGCGACCATCGCCGGACCGCTGCGGCAGGCGCTCCAGGCGACGCTGCCGAGCACGGTCGGCGTGTCCGTGCTCGCTGCGATCGCGGTCGTGCCGTCCCCCGTGCTGGCGGCGTTCCTGGGCGGCATCTCGGCCGGGCTCGGCGTGGGAGGGCTGGCGGCCGCGCCGCGGATCGACCCGGCCCTGCTCTTCGACCCGCGCACCGGGGCCGTATATCGGTCCTGACCCGAGTACGCTGCGTCCGTGCAGAACTGGTCGCTGAGCGAGCTCGACTCCGGCGAGCGCGTCATCTCGGAGCGGCTCGATCACGTTCGCTCGGCGGCTGTCGGCTACTGGATCGGGGCGGGCTCGCGCGACGAGGAGGCGACCGAGGCCGGCGTCTCGCACTTCATCGAGCACCTCCTCTTCAAGGGCACGGGGCGATACACGGCGCTCGAGATCGCCGAGATCTTCGACGGCCTCGGCGGCGAGCTGAACGCGGCCACCTCGCGCGAGCACACGCTGGTCTACGCGCGCGTGCCCGACCACCACCTCGAGGTGGCGATGGACGTCATGGGCGACATGGTGTTCGCGCCTGCGTTCGAGGATCTCGATGCCGAGCGCGAGGTCGTGCTCGAGGAGATTGCGATGTACGACGACGCGCCGCAGGAGCTCGTGCACGACCTGATCGCCGAGGCGATCTTCGGCGACCATCCCCTCGGGAGGCCGGTGATCGGAACGGCGGAGGTGATCTCGACGATCCCGCGCGAGGCGATCGCCCGCTACCACGACCTCCGCTACTCGCCCCCGAACATCGTCGTCGCCGCCGCCGGCAACATCGATCACGAGCAGGTTCGTCGAGCTCGTCGGCCGCGCGCTCGAGCGGCGGACCAACGGCGGCGGCGACGCGGTCGACGTGCTGCGGCCGCCTCTCGTCCAGGCGCCGCCACCGCGGCTGCGCTTCCTGCGCAAGGACACCGAGCAGTACCACGTCTGCCTCGGTGCTCCGGGCATCTCGCGCTCCGACCGTCGGCGCTTCGCGGTCTCGCTGCTCGACGCGATCCTCGGCGGCTCGGCGTCGTCGCGGCTCTTCCAGGAGATCCGCGAGAAGCGCGGCATGGCGTACTCGGTCTACTCGTTCGTCTCGCAGTACACGGACACCGGCCAGGTCGGCGTGTACCTCGGCACGCGCGAGGAGAACCTCGCCGAGGCGCTCGCGATCGCGGCCGACCAGATCGCCGACCTCGCGGCCGGCAACCTCGCCGCGCGCGAGCTCGAGCGCGCGAAGGAGAACCTGAAGGGGCGCATCCTGCTCTCGATGGAGTCGACCTCGACGCGGATGAACCGGCTCGGCAAGTCGCTGATCACCGATTCGGAGCTGCTCTCGCTCGACCGGATCGTGGCGGAGATCGACGCCGTCGAGGCCGAATCGGTGTGCGAGCTCGCCGCAGCTCTGCTCGAGCCCGACCGGCTCTCGGCCGCCTGCATCGGCCCGGACGAGGAGCGGTTCCTCGCCGCGCTCGAGCCGATCACGCCGGGCCTCGCGCGCGCGGCATGAAGGTGCTCCTGAACGGGCGCCGGGGCCGGGTCGGCTCCGAGCTCGGCCCGGGCCTCGAGGAGGCGGGCCACATGCTCGTCGACTCGCTCGGCGAGGCCGAGGCGATGGTCGACTTCACGCGGCCCGACGCCGCGCTCGCGAACGTGCAGGCCGCGATCGACGCGGGCGTGCCGTCCGTCGTCGGCACCACCGGCTGGGACGTCGAGGCCGTGCGCGACGCGCCGGTGGCGGTGTTCTATGCCCCGAACTTCGCGCTCGGCGCGGTGCTGATGATGCGCTTCGCCGCCCAGGCCGCCCGGCATCTCGACGGTGCGGAGATCGTCGAGCTGCACCACGCGACGAAGCTCGACCGCCCGAGCGGCACGGCGAAGCTGACCGCCGAGCTGATGGGCGGCGACGTGCCGATCCACTCGGTGCGGCTTCCGGGGCTCGTCGCGCACCAGGAGGTGATCCTCGGCGCGGAGGACCAGACGCTCAGGATCCGCCACGACGCCGTCTCGCGCGCGGCGTACACGCCCGGCGTGCTGCTCGCGCTCGAGAAGCTGGCGTCGCTCCCGCCCGGCTTGACGATCGGGCTGGACTCGCTTATCTAGGCGTATGAACTGCACCGTCTGCGGCGCCGAGAACCCCTCCGGCCACCGGTTCTGCGGGCAGTGCGGCGGCGCGCTCGCGGTCGCCTGCCCGTCCTGCGGCCTCGGCAGCCTCCCCGGCGAGCGTTTCTGTGGCGCGTGCGGAAGCGCGCTGGCCGCGGTCGCGCCATCGCCCGCCGAGGCGCCGGTCGCCGAGCGTCGGCTCGTCTCGGTCCTGTTCGCCGATCTCGTCGGCTTCACGCCGCTGTCGGAGTCGCGCGACCCGGAGGAGGTGCGGGAGCTCCTCTCGCGCTACTTCGACACCTGCCGGCGGCTCGTTGAGCTGTACGGCGGCACCGTCGAGAAGTTCATCGGCGACGCGGTGATGGCGGTGTGGGGGACGCCGGTGGCGCTCGAGGACGACGCCGAGCGTGCCGTGCGGACAGCGCTCGACCTCGTCGTAGCTGTCGCGGCGCTGGGTGACGAGGTTCGGGCGCCCGAGCTCCGGGCGCGTGCGGGCGTGCTGACCGGCGAGGCCGCGGTGAACCTCGCCGCCGTCGGCCAGGGGATGGTCGCCGGCGACCTCGTCAACACCGCGGCGCGGATCCAGGCGGCCGCCGAGCCCGGCACCGTCCTCGTCGGCGATGTCACGCGGCGCGCGAGCGAGGGCGCGATCGCGTTCGAGGATGCCGGTGAGCACGTCCTGAAGGGCAAGGCCGAAGCGATGACGCTCCATCGCGCGGTTCGCGTCACCGCCGCGCGTGGCGGTGCTCTCCGCTCGGAGGGGCTCGAGGCGCCGTTCGTCGGGCGTGCGCGCGAGTTGCGCCTCGTCAAGGAGCTGTACCACGCCTCCGCAGAGCAGTCGAAGGCGCAGTTCGTGCAGATCACCGGCATCCCCGGGATCGGCAAGTCGCGGCTTGCCTGGGAGTTCTTCAAGTACACGGACGGGCTGATCGAGGAGATCTGGTGGCACCGCGGCCGCTGCCTCGCCTACGGCGAGGGCGTCGCGTACTGGGCGCTCGCGGAGATGGTGCGCACCCGTGCGCAGATCCTCGAGGGTGAGGATCAGCCCGCGGCGCGGCAGAAGCTGGCGGCGTGCCTCGAGCTGCACGTGCCGGACGCCGAGGAGCGGGCGTGGATCGGGCCGCGGCTCGCGAACCTGGTCGGGCTCGACGAGCGCGAGGACACGGACCGGCAGGATCTCTTCGCGGCCTGGCGTCTCTTCTTCGAGCGGCTGGCCGACCAAGGCCCGCTGATCATGGTCTTCGAGGACCTCCAGTGGGCCGACCAGGCGCTGCTGGCGTTCATCGAGTACCTGCTCGAGTGGTCGGCGTCGCAGAAGCTGTACGTGGTCGCGCTCTCGCGGCCCGAGCTCGCCGACCTCCAGCCGGAGTTCGGACGCGGCCTCCGGAACTCGACCAGCCTCGCGCTCGAGCCGCTCGCCGACGACGAGATGAGCCGACTCCTCGACGGCTACGTCCCCGGGCTGCCCGACGACCTGAAGGCGCAGGTACTCGCCCGGGCTCAAGGTGTGCCGCTGTACGCCGTCGAGACGGTGCGGATGCTGCTCGACCGTGGCCTGCTCGCGCAGGACGGCGCCGTCTACCGGCCGACGGCCGAGATCGCGACGCTCGAGGTTCCGGAGACGCTGCATGCGCTCGCCGCCGCGCGGCTCGACGGTCTCGCAACGGAGGAGCGGCAGCTCGTCCAGCACGTGTGTGTCCTCGGCAAGACCTTCACCAAGCGCGCGGTTGCGGCGCTCACCGGTCGAACTGAGGAGGAGTTGGACTCGATCCTCGGTGCGCTCGTGCGCAAGGAGGTGCTCTCGCTCCAGGCCGACCCACGCTGGCCGGAGCGCGGGCAGTACGGCTTCCTGCAGGAGCTCCTGCGCCAGGTCGCGTACGAGACGCTCTCCCGCCGCGACCGCAAGGCACGGCACCTCGCGGCGGTGGACGCGCTCGAGCGCACGTTCGACGGCGCCGACCAGGACGTGCCGGAGGTGATCGCAGCGCATCTGCTCGCTGCGGCCGCCGCGGCCGGCGACGACCCCGACGTGCCGGAGATACGTGCCCGGGCCCGAACGGCACTCGTCCAGGCGGGCGAGCGGGCCGCAGCCCTGGCCGCGCCCGAGGAGGCGCAACGCCATCTCGACCAGGCGGCGGCGCTCGCCGCCGAGGAGCCGGAGGTCGAGGCACCGCTCCTCGTCGAGGCCGGGCGGCTCGCCATCCGGAGCGGCCGCACCGCGGAGGCGCGCGAACGCATCGAGCGTGCGATCGAGCTGTTCGAACGCCTCGACGACACCCTTGCGGCTGCTCGGGCGCGCGTCGCTCTCGGCGACGTCGACGTCGGCGAGAGCCGGCTGGAGGACGCTGTGCACCGCTTCGAGGCCGCGATCGAGGCACTCGAGACATGGGGGCCGAGCCCCGAGCTCGCCGCCAGCCTCGCCCTGCTCGGCAGGATGCACGCGCTCCGGAACGAGCCGGCGCTGGCCGGACCGCCGCTCGAGCGGGCGCTCACCGTGGCCGAGGCGCTCGGGCTCGACGACGTCTTCGTCGAGGCGCTCACGAGCAAGGCGATCGTGCTGATCACCGACGACCGCAAGCGGGAGGCGCGGCTGCTGCTCGAGGGGGCGATCGAGTTTGCCGAGGCGAAGGGCCTTGTGGACGAGTTGGCAGCGCGCGAGCAACAACCTCGGAGTCATCCTCGAGTCGGACGACCGGCTCGACGAGCTGATTGCCCTCGGCGACCGCGTCCGGGAGCAGGCACTTCGACGCGGCGACCGCGAGCGTGCTGCGAACGCCTACTTCGGCGTCGTGCGGGCGCTCGGCGAGGTCGGACGGTTCGACGACGTCGCCGAGCGGGTCGCCGCGGCCGAGGACTATCAGGCAAGCCTCTGGGCGCTCTCCGGCGCGGTCGAGGGGGTCTGCTTCCTCTGTGAGCGAGGCGACGTCGAAGGCGCTCAAGCTGCGCTGGAACGGCAGGCATGGCTGCGCACCGCAGAGCAGGTCGAGCTGGCAGTCGGCTTCGCTGGGATTGAGGCACGGGTGTTGCGCGCCGCCGGCCGTCCCGCTGCGGCCCGGGCCGTCGTCGATGTGCACCTGGCGCGCCTCGACGAGCTGCCGATCAGCAACTCGGGCGTCAAGAACTGCCTGTCCGAGTCGCTCGAGGCGTCCTTCGTACTGGGCGATCTCGACCGGGTCGAGGAGCTCGTCGGTCTCCTCGGAGGCCTGAAGCCCGGGGAGCTGACGCCGTTTCTCGAGGCCGAGCGCGCCCGGGCGCAGGCGCGGCTGGCCGCGGCGCGCGGAGAGGACGGGGTCGACGTCGGCTTCACGGCGGCGGCGGCGATCTTCGCCGCGGCGGGCTTCGTGTTTCGCCGGGCCGTGACGGTGCTCGAGCACGCCGAGTGGCTCGCAACTCAGGGCCGGCCCGATGAGGCGGAGCCGCTGCTCGCGGAAGCGCGGGACACGTTCGAGCGTCTCGGGGCGGTCCCGTGGCTTGAGCGGCTCGACGCCGTTGCGCGCCCGGAAGTCCCCGCGTAGTTCTCCGCGCTTTCGCCGATGCGCCGGGCTGCGCGTCGTCCCAGCATCGGTCTGTCAAGGATCGGAGGCATTCCATGAGCACGCTCGAGAAGCGAGCCGACCTCGCCGGCCCCGGCATCGGCGACTACACCGAGCTCGCGACCGTTCTGCCCCACGACTATCGCTCGCTCCTCTCGCCACGGGAGACGATGCGCGCCCTCTACGCCGCGAAGCGCCTGATCGAGGACCGGCTGTGCGACGAGCTGACCCTGGTGCAGGTGCAGGTGCCGTTGATCGTCGACCGCACGTCGGGCGTCAACGACTACCTCGACCGCGACGGCTCGCGCACGCCGGTCACGTTTCACATCGCGAACGACCGTGACCTGCACCCGATCGACGCCGAGGTCGTGCAGGCGGCGACCAAGTGGAAGCGCCTCGCGCTTGCCGAGTTCGAGTGCGCGCCGGGCGAGGGGATCCTCACCGACATGCGCGCGGTGCGTAAGGACTACTTCCTCGACCACGACCACAGCGCCTACGTCGACCAGTGGGACTGGGAGCAGGCGATCGACCGTGATGACCGGACGCTCGCGTACCTGACTGAAACGGTGAGCGCGATCTGGCGCGTGCTGAAGGAGGCCGAGCGGATGCTGCTCGGTCGCTGGCCGGCCCTTCGCGCCTACGGCGAGCTGCCGGAGCAGCTCGAGTTCGTGCACGCCGAGGACGTCCTCGCGCGCTGGCCGGATCTCCCGCGCAAGCAGCGCGAGACGCTCCTCCTGCAGGAGCACCCCGCGGTGTTCATCTACGGGATCGGCTGGCCGCTCGCCGACGGGCTCCCGCATGAGCTGCGCGCTGCCGACTACGACGACTGGTCGACCGAGACCCTGTCGGCCGACGGGCGGCCGATGCACGGCTTGAACGGCGACATCCTCGTTTGGAACCCGGTCACCCGCCGTAGGCACGAGCTCATGTCGGGCGGGATCCGGGTCGACGCGGCCGCGCTCCGTCGGCAGCTCGAGCTCGCCGGCCAGCAGCACTTCGCCGGGCTTCCGTACCACCGGGCGATCCTGGCCGACAAGCTGCCGCTCTCGATCGGCGCGGGCATCGGCCAGTCGCGGACGATGATGCTGCTCCTCCGCAAGGCGCACCTCGGCGAGGTCAGCGTCTCCGTCTGGCCGCAGGTGCTGAAGGATCTCTGCGCGGCGGAGAACATCCACGTGCTGGAGTGAGCATGTGGAGCTTCGCGACGACGTCGTGACGGTGGGGGAGACCGTGCTCCGGCTCCGCCGGCCGGTCTCCCCCGACGCGCTGCTCGACGAAGCCGCCTTCGTCGACGACGAGTTCCTGCCCTACTGGGCCGAGCTGTGGCCTGCGTCGCTCGCGCTCGCAGAGGCGCTGCCCGAGGTGGCCGGCGCCCGCGTCTGCGAGCTCGGCTGCGGGCTCGGCCTGCTGTCGCTCGTCGCCGCGGCCCGCGGTGCCGAGGTGACGGCGACCGACTGGGCGCCCGACGCGATCGAGCTGCTCCGGGAGAACGCCGCGCGCAACGGCCTCGACGTGCGGGCCGAGCTGCGCGACTGGCGCGAGCCGTGGGCCGCGCGCTTCGACCTGGTGCTCGCCGCCGACGTGCTCTACGAGCAGCGGAACGTCGAGCCGTTGCTCGCGCGGCTGCGCGAGCTCGCCCCGGTGGCGCTCGTCGGCCTCGCCGGCCGGCCCTACGAGGCGGAGTTCCTGCGGCTCGCCGGAGAGGCCGAGGAGGTGGCGCCGCGCGTCGTCCGCCTCTCCGGCGCGTAAACTCCAGAGATGCTCGGCAACGTCCTGACGGCGATCGTGACGCCGTTCCGCGAGGACGGGTCGATCGACTTCGACGCGTTCCAGGCACTCGCACGCCATCTCGTCGAGAGCGGCTCCGACGGGCTCGTGGTCGCCGGTACGACGGGCGAGAGCCCGACCCTCACCGACGGCGAGCGGCTCGACCTGTTCCGCGCCGCGCTCGAAGCGGTCGGCGACCAGGCCACGGTCGTCGCCGGCACCGGCACCTACTCGACCGCGCATTCGGTTCATCTCACCGAGGAGGCGCACGAGCTCGGCGTCGACGCGATCCTCGTCGTCACGCCCTACTACTCGAAGCCGCCGCAGCGCGGGATCGTCGCGCACTTCGAGGAGATCGCGCACGCGAGCGACCGGCCGATCGTCGTCTACAACATCCCGGCCCGCGTGGTGGTGAACATCGAGCCGGAGACGATCTCTCGGCTCGCCCAGATCGAGACGGTGCGCGCGGTGAAGCAGGCGAACGGCGACCTCGCCCAGGCCCGCCACATCGTCGAGGAGGGGCTCGTGCTCTACGCCGGCGACGACAACCTGATCCAGCCGTTCCTCGAGCTCGGCGGCAGCGGCGGCGTCTGCGTGCACACGCACATCGTCGGGCCGCAGGTGGCAGAGCAGGTCGCCGCCGGTCTGGCCGGGCGACCTCGAGCGCGCCCGCGAGCTCGACGCCGAGCTTCAGCCCGCCTACGAGTTGCTGAAGGTGCAGTCGAACCCGATCGCGATCAAGGCTGCGCTCGAGCTGCTCGGCTACCGCGTCGGCGGCCACCGGCTCCCACTCGTGGCGGCGAACGAGGACGAGATCGCCGCCGTGCGCGGCTGCCTCGAGCGGCTCGGCCTGCTCGTCGCGGCCTGACGTGGACGGCCTACACTCCGACGATGCCTGACGCGCTCCGCGTGATCCCGCTCGGCGGCCTCGGCGAGGTGGGAAAGAACATGACCGTGTACGAGCTCGGCGACGAGCGGATCGTCGTCGACGCCGGCATGGCGTTCCCTCGCGACGAGCACCTCGGCGTCGACGTGATCCTCCCCGACTTCGGCTACCTGAGTGACCGCCCGGTTCGGGCCGTTGTCCTGACGCACGCGCACGAGGACCACGTCGGCGCGCTGCCGTTTCTGATGCGCGAGGTGCGCGTCGAGGAGATCTGGGCGACGAGGCTGACGCTCGGCCTCGTCAAGTCGAAGCTCGACGAGCATGGGCTGTTGCGCGCCGCGGAGCTGCGCGAGATCGATCCGGAGGGCGCACCTGTCGACCTCGGCCCGTTTCGGCTCGAGTTCGTCCGCATGGCGCACTCGGTCCCCGACGCCGTCGGGATCGCGATCGAGACCCCGGCCGGCCGCGTGTTCCACACCGGCGACTGGAAGCTCGACCACACGCCGGTCGACGGGCTGCGCACCGACGTCGGCCGGCTCGCCGACCTCGGCAACCGCGGCGTCGACCTGCTCTGCGGCGACTCGACCAACGCGGAGCGCCCCGGCTTCACCCGCTCGGAGCGCGTCGTCGGCGAGGCGTTCCAGCAGATCATCCCGGCGCGGTCCGGGCGCGTGCTCGTCTCGAGCTTCGCCTCGAACATCCATCGCATGCAGCAGGCGATCGACGTCGGCATCGGTTGCGGGCGGAAAGTGGTCGTCGTCGGTCGCTCGATGCGGCGCAATCTCAACGTCGCCCGCAACCTCGGCTACGTCGAGGTGCCGGAGGAGACGCTCGTCCGGCCGGCCGACCTCGACGACGTGCCGCCCGGCGAGCAGCTCGTGCTCTGCACCGGCTCGCAGGGTGAGCCGCTGTCCGCGCTGACGCGCATCGCCTACAACGACCATCCCGCGATCAAGGTCGAGCGCGGCGACACGGTGATCATCTCCGCGCGCCCGGTCCCCGGGAACGAGCTGCGGGTGCACGACGCGATCAACAGGTTGACGCGCAGCGGCGCCGAGGTGCTGCACGAGGAGAACGCCGACGTGCACGTCTCCGGTCACGCCCGCGCCGAGGAGCTGCGCACGCTGATCGGCCTCTTGCGGCCGAAGGCCGTGATGCCGATCCACGGCGAGTACCGGATGCAGGCCGCGCACGCGCGGCTCGCCCAGGATGCGGGCGTGCCGGCATCCTCGATCGTGATTGCGGAGAACGGCGACGTGGTCGAGCTGACGCGCGAGGGCGTGGGGATCGTCGACCGCATCGAGGCCGGCGTCACGTTCGTGGACGGGCTCGGTGTCGGCGACATCTCGGACGTCGCGCTGCGCGACCGGCGCCACATGTCGGAGGACGGCGTCCTGATCATCGTCACGACACTCGGCGACGGCGCGGTGTCGTCGCCCGAGCTGATCGCGCGCGGGTTCGGCGAAGACGACGAGCTGCTCTCCGAGATGCGCCAGGAGGCGCGCGAGATCGTGCGGGGGCTGCTCGAGGAGGACATCCGCGAGATCAAGCTGCTCCAGGAGCACATCCACGACGGGATCGGGCAGCTCGTCTACGACCGCACCCGGCGCCGGCCGATGATCCTGCCCGTGGTGATCGAGGTATGAGCGTAGGCTTGACGGAGCTCATCAAAGAGCGGAGGCGCCGGCTTGCCGGCGCCGGGAGCGGGTTATGAGCGTAGGCTTGACGGAGCTCATCAAAGAGCGGAGGCGCCGGCTTGCCGGCGCCGGGAGCGGGTTATGAGCGTAGGCTTGACGGAGCTCATCAAGGAGCGGAGGCGCCGGCTTGGCCGGCGCCGGGAGCGGGTATGACGACGCCTCTGGGAACGCGCCCGGAGTGGGCGCACGTGCTCGTCGACCATGCCGCCGACCGCCGGACGGCACAGCGACTGATCCAGCAGCTGCTCGCCGTCGAGGTGGCGTCGCTCGCCTTCTGCCGCCTGCTCGAGCGGTGGGCGCGCGGCGAGGCGGAGCCGGGGACCCCAGGGCGTCGCCAGGCGGCGCTGCGGCGGGCGGCCGATCGGGTCGAGACGGCGCTCGCCGGGCTGGAGCGGCCGCTCGGGCGGTACCTGCTCGAGCTGGAGGCCGATCAGGCCGAGGGCCGCTCGTGGTTCGGCGAGCCGGGCCGCGGGGAGCTCGTCGACTGGACGCCGGTGCTCGACCGGGCGGGTGTCGCGGTGGCGCCGCACCGGGTTGCGTCCGCCTACCTCGAGCTGGCGGTGCTCGTGCGCGCGCTCGAGGGGCTGTCGGCGACGGTGCGCTGGCAGTCCGAGCTCGACGCCTGCTCGCTGTGGGCGGGCCTGTTCGACCTGCGCGAGAACCTGCTCGGCTCCGCGCTCGACGACCTCCGCGCGATCGCCGCGTAGCGTCACGCGCTTAAGCTCCGGTCGTGGCTGCAGGCGTCGAGCTGACCGTCGTCGGGTCGATCAACCTCGACCTCGTCGCGCGCGTCGAACGGCTTCCCCGTGCCGGCGAGACGGTCGCGGGGACGAGCTTCGGGCGCTTCCCCGGCGGCAAGGGGGCGAACCAGGCGGTCGCGGCGGCCCGTCTCGGCGCGCGTGTGCGCATGATCGGGGCCGTCGGCGCCGATCCGCTCGCCGACGAGGCGCTCGCCGGCCTCCGCGAAGCGGGCGTCGAGCTCGCGGTCGAGCACACCGGGACGACGGGGATCGCGCTGATCCTCGTCGCCGACGACGGTGAGAACCAGATCGTCGTCGTGCCCGGCGCGAACGCGCACGTGCGGCCCACCTCGCTCGCAGGAGCGGTGCTCTGCCAGCTCGAGGTGCCGGACGAGGTCGTGCACGCTGCGGCGCGGGACGCGTCGTTCTTCGCCCTCAACGCGGCGCCCGCGCGGCCGATCGACATCGTCCCCGACCTGCTGATCGTCAACCGGTTCGAGCACGAGGTCGTCTCCGCCGGGAAGCTCGTCGCCGTCACCTACGGGCCCGACGGCGCCGCGCTCTTCGAGGACGGGCGCGAGGTCGCCAGAGCCGCCCCGCCCGCCGTCGACGCCGTCGACGGCACCGCCGCCGGCGACGCGTTCGCGGCCTGCCTCGTCGTCGGCCTGCTCGAGGGCCGCGAGCGGGGTGCCGCGCTCGCGCGTGCCTGTGCCGCCGGCGCGCTCGCTGCGACCCGTCTCGGCGCGCAGCCGTCGCTGCCGCGCGCCGGCGAGGTAGACGCGATACTCGAAAGATGACCCCGACGCCGATCGTCCTCGACTGCGACCCCGGCCACGACGACGCGATCGCGATCCTGCTCGCGCTCGCCTCGCCCGAGCTGGAGCTGGTCGCGATCACGACTGTCGCCGGCAACCAGACGATCGAGAAGACGACCGCGAACGCGCTCCGCATCCTCGAGCTTGCGGGCCGCGCCGACATCCCCGTCTACCAGGGCGCCGCTGCGCCGATCCTGCGCGAGCGCGACGTCGCCGTGCACGTCCACGGCGAGACCGGGCTCGACGGCCCCGATCTGCCGCCGCCGACCGGGGCGCCGCAGCCGGAGCACGCAGTCGAGTTCCTCGCGCGCATCTTTCGCGCCGCGGAGAAGCCGGTGCTCGTCCCGATCGGGCCGCTGACGAACGTCGGGCTGCTCCTTGCGACGTATCCCGACGCGCGTCCCGAGCGGATCGTGCTGATGGGCGGGGCGATCGGCGAAGGCAACCGCACGCCCGCTGCCGAGTTCAACATCTGGGCCGACCCGGAGGCGGCCCAGCGCGTGTTTGCCGAGGGCCTCGACACGACGATGGTCGGCCTTGACGTCACACACGCTGCGCAGATCCGCGACGAGCACACCGAGCGCATGCGCGGCGCCGGACGTGTCGGCCGGACGGTCGCGGAGCTGATGGACTTCTACTCGCGCTTCCACCGGCTCCGCTATCCAGACCTCGAGGGCTCGCCGATGCACGATCCCGTCTGCATCGCCCATCTGGTCGACCCGACGCTGATGCAGGTCGTGCCCGCGCAGATCGAGGTCGACTGCACCGACGGCCCGAGCCGTGGGCGGACGAACGTCGACACGCGTGGCCGCGAGCACTTCGGCCCGCCGAACGCGTCGGTCGGCGTCCGCATCGACGGCGAGCGCTTCGCCGAGCTGGTCGTCGAACGCATCGCATCTCTGCCGTGATCTGCTTCGCCGCGATCGCCCCGCACGGCGGCCCGATCTTCGACGACCCCGACGGCGCGACGCGCCGCGGGATGGAGGAGCTCGGCCGGCGGTTCGCGGCCGCCCGCCCCGAGACGGTGATCGTGATCACGCCGCACGGCGTTCACGTCGACGGGCACTTCGTCGTCGTGCGCTCGGCGATGCTCGAGGGCGACGCCTCCGAGTGGACCGACGTCGACACGAAATTCGAGGGACCGGGCGACCCGGAGCTCGCCGACGCCTGCGTGCAGGGTCTGCAGGCGGCGGGCCTGCCGGCGCTCGGAGCGACGTTCGGCTCGACGGCTGCCGGGTCGTCGACGATGCCGCTCGACTGGGGCGCATTGATCCCGCTCTCGTTCATGCGAGCGCCGGCCGTCGTCGTCAGCCCCTGCCGCGCACTGCCGAACGAGGATCTCGTGCGGGCCGGTCGCGCGCTCGCGGAGGCGACCGGCGACCGCCGCATCGCCCTGATCGCGAGCGCCGATCACGGCCACGGCCACACCGCCGACGGCCCGTACGGCTTCGCCCCCGAGTCGGCGGAGTACGACGAGGAGATCCAGGCGGTCGTGCGCGACAACCGGCTCGGCGCCCTCGAGGGCTGGGACCCCGGATTCGCGGTCGCCGCGAAGGCCGACAGCTTCTGGCAGCTCCTGATGCTCCACGGCGCGATCGGCGATGCCTACGACGTCGAGCTCCTCTCCTACGAGGCGCCGACGTACTTCGGGATGCTGACCGCGAGCTTCAGCCGGAAGGACTGAGCGGCGGCGGGGCGAAGTGCCCCGGCATGGCGCGCCGCAAGCGGCCCCGTAAGCCGTCCCCCAGGACACCGAGCCGCGTGAAGAAGCGCCGCGGCCGCTCGCGCTCGGCGCGGGCGATCGCCGGACAGCATCCCGAGCTCGTCGGGCTCGCGCTCGCGGCGCTCGGGATCTTCCTCGCTGCGGTGCTCTGGCTCGGCTTCAGCGGCGGCCCGGTGGCCGGCCTGGTCAAGAACGCGATCGGCGCCGCCGCCTACGTCGCACCGGTCGTGCTCGTCCCGCTCGGCGGCCTGATCGTCGCCCGGAGCGCGCTCGTCGACGTGCGCCCGTTCCGGCTCGGCCTCCCGATCGCCGTCGTCGGCCTGCTGCTCGTGCTCGGCTCCGACCACGGCGGCCTCGCCGGCAGCGGCCTCGAGTGGCTCGTTGCGCTCGGGCTGGGGACGACCGGCGCGACGATCCTCGGCGTGCTGCTGACGGTCGCCGGCGTCCTCCTGCTGACCGGCGCCAGCCTCGGGGCGATCCTGCGCCGCACCGGGCACGTGCTCGCCCACCACACACGGGAGCGCGTCCGCGAGGCGAGAACACGCACGCCCGCCCCCCGGCGGGAGCCCCGGCCGAGCCTGCCCGAGCCGATCTCCGACTCCATCTCCGTCGGCCCGCCGCCCGTGCTCTACATCCAGGAGCTCGACGACGACCGCGAGAAGACCGAGGGGACCATCGGTGTCCCCGGCGCGTTCGGGGAGCCCGAGACGCAGGAGCGCCTGTTCGAGCCGCCCGCGCCGCCGATCGCCGACTATCGCCTTCCGGACCGCGGCCTTCTCCGTGTCTCGAAGCCCGGCTCCGGGCCGAGCGGCGAGGCGAGCCAGCGTGTCGCCGATGCGCTCGTCACGTGCCTCGCGCACTTCGGCGTCGAGGCGACGGTGATCGGCCAGATCGCCGGCCCGCGCGTCACCCGCTACGAGCTGCAGCTCGCGCCCGGCACCAAGGTCGGCAAGGTCGCGAACCTCAAGGACGACCTGTCGTACGCGCTCGCGACGACCGAGATCCGCATCCTCGCGCCGATCCCCGGCAAGCAGGCGGTCGGCGTCGAGGTGCCGAACCTCAGCCCGAACCTCGTCACGCTCGGCGACATCTTCGACGACCTGCCGCAGAGCTCGAGCCCGCTGTCGGTCTGGCTCGGCAAGGACATCTCGGGTGCCGCCGTGTGGGCCGACCTCGCGCGGATGCCGCACATCCTGATCGCCGGCACCACCGGCTCGGGCAAGTCGGGCTGCATCAACACGATCCTCACCTCGATCCTCCTGCGCTCGACGCCGGACGAGGCGCGGCTGATCCTGATCGACCCGAAGAAGATCGAGCTCAACTACTACGAGTCGATCCCGCACCTGCTCACCCCGGTCGTCTCGAGCCCGAAGGAGGCGAGCGCCGTCCTGCTCAACGTCGTCACCGAGATGGAGCGGCGTTACGAGCGGCTCTCGCAGGTGCGCGCCCGCAACCTGCCCGAGGCGAACCGCGCCTTCCGCAAGCGCGGGGAGGAGGAGCTGCCGTACCTGCTCGTCGTGATCGACGAGCTCGCCGACCTGATGATGGTCAGCCCACAGGAGGTCGAGGACTCGATCATCCGGCTCGCGCAGAAGTCGCGCGCGGTCGGCATCCACCTCGTGCTCGCCACGCAGCGACCGTCGGTCGACGTGATCACCGGCATGATCAAGGCGAACGTCCCCTCGCGGATCGCGTTCGCCGTCTCGTCGCAGACCGACTCGCGCGTGATCCTCGACTCGAACGGCGCCGAGAGCCTCCTCGGCCAGGGCGACATGCTCTTCAAGCCGCTCGGCACCTCGCGCCTCCAGCGCGTGCAGGGCGCGTTCGTGACCGAGGAGGAGATCGCGCTGATCGTCGACCAGACGCGGGCGCAGCGCGAGCAGTCGATCGACGAGTCCTTCCTCGAGGCGCCGCAGGTGTTCGCCGACGACGTCGACGGCGAGGACGGCGAGTTCGACCCCGACGAGGATCCGCTGCTCGACAAGGCGATCGAGGTCGTCGTCACCGCCCAGACGGCGAGCGTCTCCCTCCTCCAACGGCGGCTGCGGGTCGGCTACACCCGCGCGGGCCGGCTGATCGACATGCTCGAGCGCCGCGGCATCATCTCGCCGTACGAGGGCTCGAAGCCAAGGCGCGTGCTCGTCTCCGAGCACGACCTGGAGCGGGTTGCCGCGGCGTCACCAGATTGACGCATCTGCGCTGCTGCTGACGCGGGCCTCCCAGTCGCGAGTGGAGTACGATGCCCGCCGCAACCCCCCGCTCGAAACGACATGAGGAGGGCAAGTTGAAGGTTTCCCGCTGGATCGCGCTCTGTGGCGTGGTGGCGCTTGCGGCCGTCGCCGTGACCGCGACGGCGCTCGGCAACGCGACGCCGACGTCGCAGAAGGCGTCGATCAAAGCAGCGCTCGTGAGCGACATTGCAGGCTTCAACGACAACGGGTTCAACAAGAACCAGCTCAAGGGGCTCAACAGGGCCGTGAAGAAGACCGGCGGCACGGCTATTCCGCTGATCTCGCACTCGGCGAGCGACTACAACCCGAACTTCAACCAGGCGATCCGTCAGGGCGCCAAGGTCGTGGTGGCGGCTGGGTATCTGCTTGCGCCGACGATGAAGATCTATTCGAAGAAGTTCCCGAGCGTCGACTTCGCGATCACCGACGACTCCTACAAGGATGCGGGAGGTGGCAAGAACGTCGAGGGTCTTACGTACGCGACCCAGGAGGGCGGCTGCCTGGTCGGCGTCCTCGCGGCGAAGATGGCGCAGAAGCTCGGTGGGAACAAGA
The DNA here is from genome assembly GCA_963840365.1 of uncultured Thermoleophilia bacterium. Taxonomy (GTDB): domain Bacteria; phylum Actinomycetota; class Thermoleophilia; order Gaiellales; family Gaiellaceae; genus PALSA-600. The sequence goes on from CAWIYQ010000003.1 coordinate 890,593, forward strand.
TCGGCGCGGTCGGCGGCATCAAGATCCCGCCGGTCGACTCGTACATCGCCGGCTACAAGTACTGCGCGGCGAAGGCCGTCCCCGGAACGACGACGGTCGTGCAGTACTCGAACAACTTCGACGATCCCAACAAGTGCCAGCCCGTCGCCCAGAACGAGATCGGGCAGGGCGTGAAGGTGCTCTTCCAGGTCGCCGGCGGCTGCGGCCTCGGCGTCCTCAAGGCGGCCGACGCGGCGAAGCTGTGGGGCATCGGCGTCGACGCGGATGAGTACAACGATGCGAAGCGCGATCCTGACGAGCGCGGTCAAGAAGACCGACGTCGGTGTCTACGACGCGGTCACGCAGTCGGCCGACGGCATGTTCCACGGCGGCAGCGACCTGCTGCTCAACCTGAAGAACAACGGCGTCGGCGTCGGCCGGATCAACCCGTCCGTGCCGAAGTCGTGGATCGCGCTGATGAACGGCTACAAGGCGAAGATCATCGCCGGCACGCTCAAGCCGCCGGCGACGCTGAGCAAGTAACGAACCCGGCGCGGTCAGGGAGGGACGGGCCGAGTGCCCGTCCCTCCCGACCCCGGTATAGGATCGCTCCGAATTGGCGGCCGAGAACGTCCTCGAGATGAAGGGGATCCGCAAGGAGTTCCCCGGGGTCATCGCCAACGACGACGTCAACCTCGAGGTCCGTCGGGGAGAGGTGCACGCCCTCCTCGGCGAGAACGGCGCCGGCAAGTCGACGCTGATGAACATCCTCTACGGCCTGTACAAGCCGGACGCGGGCCAGATCCTGCTGGACGGCAAGCCGTCGGTGTTCGGGTCGGCGCGCGAGGCGATCCAGGCGGGGATCGGCATGGTGCACCAGCACTTCATGCTCATCCCGGTGATGACGGTCGCCGAGAACATCGTCCTCGGCGTCGAGCCGAGGGATCACCTGCTGCTCGACGAGGGCGCGGCCGAGCGGCGCGTGCGCGAGCTGTCGGAGCGGTTCAATCTCGCGGTCGACCCTGCTGCATTCGTCCGCGACATCACCGTCGGCCAGCAGCAGCGAGTCGAGATCCTCAAGGCTCTCTACCGCGGGGCCGACGTGCTGATTCTCGACGAGCCGACGGCCGTGCTCACGCCCCAGGAGGCAGGCGAGCTGTTCGAGATCATCAGGAGCCTGAAGGAGAGCGGCAAGTCGATCATCTTCATCAGCCACAAGCTGAACGAGGTGCTCGAGATCGCCGACCGGATCACCGTGCTCCGGCGTGGGCGGACGATCGAGACCGTGCCCCGCGAGGGGGCGACCGAGGAGTCGCTCGCGCGCGCGATGGTCGGTCGCGAGGTCCTGCTCCGCGTCGAGAAGGGGCCGGCGAATCCCGGTGACGTCCTGCTCGCCGTCGAGAACCTGCACGTTCGCGACGACCGCGACCTCGAGAAGGTGCGCGGCGTCAGCTTCGAGGTGCGGGCAGGCGAGATCGTCGGCATCGCGGGTGTCGACGGCAACGGGCAGACGGAGCTGATCGATGCGATCACCGGGCTCCGCGCCCCCGCGGGCGGCACGATCACCGTTGCGGGCAAGGAGGTCCACCGCACGGGCGCGCGGGGGATGCTCGACATGGGTGTCGGCCACATCCCCGAGGACCGCCAGCGGCGCGGGCTCGTGCTCGAGTTCTCGATCGCCGAGAACATCGCGCTGCACGACTACGCGGAGGCGCCGAACGCGAAGTGGGGCTGGCTCTATCCCAGGCGGATGATCGAGCGCGCTGGGCGGCTGATCAAGGAGTTCGACGTGCGCGGCGGCGGGCCGCTCACCCGCGCCGGAGGCCTTTCCGGCGGCAACCAGCAGAAGGTCGTCGTCGCGCGTGAGATCGCGCGCGACCCGAAGGTGCTGATCGCGGCACAGCCGACCCGCGGCCTCGACGTCGGCGCGATCGAGTACCTGCACCGCCGGATCGTCGCGGAGCGCGACCGTGGGCGCGCGGTCTTGCTGATCTCGCTCGAGCTCGACGAGATCCTCTCACTCTCCGACCGCATCCTCGTCCTCTTCGAGGGCGAGGTCGTCGGCGAGCACACCGGCGAGGTGTCGGAGCAGGAGATCGGGCTCGAGATGCTCGGAGCGAGCGAACGGACGGCGGCATGACCGGCATCGACCCGAAGTCGTCACTGCCCGAGTCGCCGGAGGAAGCCTCCGAGACCGGGACGCTCGCCGCGCGGATCTCGCTCAAGCAACGGGGAGGCGGGATCGCCGTTCCCGCGCTGACGGCCGTCGTCGCGTTCCTGATGGGAGGGCTGGTCGTGCTCGCCACCGGGCACAACCCCCTTCTCGCGTACCACGACATCTTCGACGGCGCGGGGCTGAACTGGATCTTCCACCCGACGACGAACCTCGCCTCGACGGCCGCCTACAACCTCTCGCAGACACTCCTTCAGACGACCACGCTCATCCTCTGCGGGCTCGCGGTCGCCTTCGCATTTCGCTGCGGGATGTTCAACATCGGCGGCCAGGGTCAGTACTTCGTCGGCATCATCGTCGCGAACTGGGTCGGCGTCTCGTTCGCGTCGATGAGCCCGCTGCCGCACATCCTGCTGTGCGTCGCGGCGGCGACGCTCGCCGGCGCGTTCTGGGCCGGCATCGCCGGCTTTCTCAAGGCGACCGTCGGGGCGCACGAGGTGATCTCGACGATCATGCTCAACTGGATCGCGATCTGGGTCGCCGAATGGCTCTTCGGCGACGGCGGTCCGCTCCAGAACTCGTCGAACCCGTCCGTTCCCGTGTCGAACGACATCGCGGACTCGGCCAAGCTGCCGGTGTTCTGGGGCGAGCAGCAGCTGCAGGGGCTGCACATCGGCCTCTTCGTCGCCCTCGCCGCCCTCGTCGTCTTCTATCTGCTGCTCAACCGGACCACCCTCGGCTACGAGGTGCGGGCGGTCGGCTTCAACCCGGACGCGGCGGCCTACGGCGGCATCAACGTCAGGAAGAACCTGATCCGCGCGATGGCGATCTCGGGCGCGTTCGCCGGTCTCGCCGGCGCCCTCGACATGCTCGGCTACCTCTACCACGAGGGGCAGAACGACATCCCAGTCAGCTCGGTCGGGTTCCTCGGCATCGCGGTGGCGCTACTCGGCCGCAACACGGCCGTCGGCACCGGCCTCGCGGCCCTCCTCTTCGGGGCGCTCCTCTTCGGCACGACTCACGGCCTCAACTCGACGGTCATCCAGCCCGAGCTCGCAGGCAACCTCACCTACATCATCCAGGGGCTGATCGTGCTGTTCGTCGGCGCCGACGTTCTCATCCTGTACCTCTGGAACAGCCGCCGGAAGCTCAGGCGCCACCGGCCGCCGCTGCCGGCGGGGGAGGCGGCATGAGTAGTTGGGCGGAACGGCTCGAGAACCCGGTCAGCGCGCGGCTGCGCGACCCGAAGCTGTCGGGCATCGCAGGCATCGTGCTCGGCGTCTTCGCGGCCTTCCTCGCGATTCCGCCGATCCAGGCGCGCGCGATCCTCTGGCCGATTCTCGTCGGGATCATCGCCGCCCTCTTCGGCATCTGGACGGTGACGCGAGGGCGTCGCCGGCTCGGCTACGGCGCCGTCGCGACCGGGATTCTCGGCATCGGGCTCGGCATCCTGGCCACCCGTTCGAGCGTCAGCAACCTGAACGCGGTCTTCGACCCGTCGCTGATCGCGCAGATGTTCGTGTTCTCGACTCCGCTGACGTTCGCCGCGATCGGAGGGATGTTCTCCGAGCGGAGCGGCGTCGTGAACATCGCGCTCGAGGGAATGATGCTGCTGGGCGCCTTCTGGGGCGTCTACGCGGCTGACAAGGGCGGGACGTGGGTCGTCGGGATCCTCGCCGGAGCCGGCGTCGGCGCCCTCATCGCCCTCGTGTACGCGTTCTTCGCGATCAACCTCCGCACCGACCAGATCGTCGGCGGGACGGCCGTCAACTTCCTCGCGCTCGGCATCACGGGCTACTTCTTCGTCCAGCTCTACCACGGGAACTACATCCCGCAGGGTGTCTCCGAGATCCCGAACGTGAGGATCCCAGGGATCGCCGATCTGCACTTCCTCGGCCCCGCGATCGGCGATCTCAACATCATGATCTGGGCGGGCTTCCTCCTCGTCGTCCTCTCGTACTTCGTCGTCTTCAAGACACCGATCGGTCTGCGCATCCGCGCGTGCGGCGAGCACCCGCGTGCCGCCGACACGGTCGGCATCGACGTGTACAAGATCCGCTACGGCTGCGTCGTGCTCTCGGGGACGCTCGCCGGCCTCGGCGGCGTCTACCTGTCCGACGGCGCCGGCTCCGGGTCGGGGACGTTCGTCGCGAACATGACGGACGGCCGCGGGTTCATCGCGCTCGCCGCCCTGATCTTCGGCAACTGGCGGCCGGCGGGCGCGTTCGGGGCGGCGCTCCTCTTCGGCTTCTCGAGCGCGCTCGCGCTGCGCCTGCAGGTCTATTCGGCCTCGGCGGCGACGCTCTTCAACGTGTTGCCCTACGTCTTGACGCTGATCGCCGTGGCGGGCGTGATCGGTCGCACCGTCCCGCCGGCGGCGGATGGGAAGCCGTACAAGAAGCAGTAGCCGTCGCGCGCTCTTGGTGATGCTCGCCGCGGTGACCGCATGTGCAGGAGCGCCGGCGGGCGACGGCAGGGCCGGGGCGGCGAAGGTCTTCCGGGTCTGCCTCGTCACCGGCGCCGCGGGGCTCTACGGGCCTGCGGCGGCGGCCGCCGCCGCAGGCCTCGCGAGCGCGGGTCGTACGCCGGGCGTCGTCACCCGGAGCATCGAGACGAGCTCGTCGCCGGCCTTCGCCGCCGGTCTCCGCTCGTGCGTCGTCGACGGCGCCGACCTGACGATCGCGGCCGGGTTCCCGTCCGAGAACGCGGTCGACGCCGTCGCGACGGCGTATCCCGACGCGTCGTTCGCCGCGATCGGCGTCGACGTGGCGACCCTGGTTCACCGGCCCCGGAACGTGCAGGGCGTGCTCTTCGCGGGCGAGCAGGCCGGCTATCTCGCGGGCTACGCCGCCGGCCGGTGGGCCCGCAGCGCGCACGGCCGCGCCGTCGGCTCGGTGGGCGGCCTCGAGATCCCGCCGATCGAGCGCGTGGTCGCCGGCTTCGAGCACGGAGCGGCGGAGGCGGCACCCGGGATCCGGACGATCCATGCCTGGGCAACGGGGCTCGACGACAGCGCCTCGTGTCGCCGGCGGGCACTCGCCGAGCTCGACGCCGGGGCGGCCGTCGAGCTCGCGCCGGGCGGCCCGTGCGGCGAGGGCGTCGCGGCCGCCGCGGCCGCGAAGCACGCCGCGAGCGTCGCGATCGGTGCCGCGGACGTCGCGCCGCCGTCGCGCGCGCTCCTCGAGGTTCGGCTGCGCGTCGACGTCGCGGTCGAGTCGGCCGTCGCCGCTGCCCGGGCGGGCCGGCTTCGGCCCGGCCGGGACGTCCTCGTCGGCGCAGCCGAGGGCGCGATCACCGTCGGGCCCTGGGGGCCGCGGGCGCCCGGCTGGCTCCGCTCGGCGGTCGACCGGCAGTTCGCGCTCCTCCGGGCCGGGCGGATCCACGGGATCCCGGTGGCGGTGAGCTAGGTGCTCGCGCGCATCGCGATCGTGCCTCTGGCCGTCGTCGCGCTCGTCGCGGCCGGCTGCGGGGGCGGTTCGAAGGGCGCGCAGGCGCCGCAGCCGACGACGACCCGGACGGGCTCGGCCGCCACGACGTCGGCCGTCCTACGGGTCGGCGTGGTCGGGCCGCTCACGGTCGATCCGCCGGCCGGGGTCGACCTCGACCGCGGCCCGCTCGCCCGGGTGGCGGGCGACCCGCTCGTTCTCGTCTCGGCGACGACCGTCGGCCCGAAGGCGCTTGCGGCGGCGGCCGACGCGAATCCGGCGAGCCATTTCGCGCTGATCGGCGCCTCGACGGCAGGGTCAAGGCGCCCGAACGTCGTCGGCGTCCGCTTCCGTGAGGATCAGGCGGCGTTCCTCGCAGGCTCCGTCGCGGGGCTCACTGCGCGGCACGCGAGCCCGGGTGCGCCGAGCGTCGCCTGGGTCGGGCCGGAGGATCGCTCCCTCCTCGGGGCGTTCGCGCGCGGCGCGCGCGCGGCCGCCCCCGGCGTCGTCGTCAGGCACCGGTGGTCGCGCGACGAGCCCGTCTATTGCAAGGAGGCCGCGATCGCGGCGATCCAGGCCGGTGCGACGGTCGTCGCCGCGGACGACGGGCTCTGCGCCGAGGGCGCGGCGACCGCGGCACACGAGCAGGGTCAGGCCGCAGTCTCGGTCGCGAGCTTCAAGCTGCGGGACGTTGCGGCCCAGCTGATCGTCAAGGAGGCGCGCGCCGGCGTCTTCTACGGCAACGAGGACCTGACCCTCGGCGCGGCGAGCGGCGCGATCGGGATCGGCACCCTCGACCCCGCGATCCCGCCCTCGGTGGTCGTCCAGGCGTCCGTCGCCGCGCAGAAGCTCGCAATCGACTCGGGGTCATCGGGCTAGGATCGCCCGGCATGTCCTCGCAAGCCTCCGCCTCCAGGGCGGGAGCGGGGCTCGCGGCGCTCCTCGGCGCGCTCGCGCTGCTCGCGCTCCCCGTCGCCGTCGTCGCGGCCCAGTTCACGAGCCTGGAGCTCCTCCAGACGCTGTACGTGGTCGTCCCGATCGACGTCGCGCTCGCCTTCGGCGCACTGGGCGCCCAGCGGCGCGCCCGCTTCGACCGGGCACGGCGTGTCCGCCCGGGCAGCGCTGCGCTCCTGCGCACGGCCCGGGTGCTCGCATACCTCGGTGCGTACGCTGCGATCACCGGCGCGCTCGCGCTCGGCGTGTACGGCATCCTCCGCTGGGCGCAGTAGACCGGACGGGCCGCTCGCGGCTACGCTGTCCCGGCCTGTGTTCGAGATCGGCGACAGCCTGCGCGAAGCACGTGTGCGGCGGGGGATCGACTTCGCCGAGGCGGAGCTCGCGACGAAGATTCGCGGCAAGTACCTGCGGGCGCTCGAGGACGAGCAGTTCGAGCTCCTGCCCGCCCAGACCTACGTCAAGGGCTTCCTGCGGACGTACGCGGAGTACCTCGGCCTCGACGGTCAGCTGTACGTCGACGAGTTCAACTCGCGCTTCGTCTCCGGCCTGGACGACCACGAGCCTCGCGTGCGGCGCTCCGCCGCCCGGCCGCAGCGCCGTAGTGCGCGCCGGGTCGAGACGAACGTCGTCCTGATCGTGCTCGCGGCGATCGCCGTCATCACCGTGATCGTGATCTCGGCGTGGAAGGCGAGCGGCGGCTCGCACTCGCCGTCGGCGACGAAGACCGGGACGATCGGGCGCACGACGACCAAGACGGCACCCGCGCCGCTCCTCGCCCTCACGGCCGTTCGCGGCTCCACCCACGTGACCGCGCGGCGCGGCACCGCGACGGGCCGCATCCTGTTCGACGGCACGGTGTCGCAGGGCGATCCGACGCGTGCGATCCGCGGCAGCCTGTTGTGGGTCACGATCTCGAGCCCCGACAACCTGCGTATCGAAGTGCGCGGCAAGCTCGTCCACGTCCCGGGCACGCAGCCGCAGGTGATCCTCGTCACGCCGACCGGCTGGCGGCCGGCGTAGCACGCCCCCGCGCGGCGATCGTCGCGTCGGGCTCGGAGCTCGTCCGCGGCGACCGGAGCGACCGGAACGGCCCCTACCTGGCGGGGTCGCTGCTGCGCCTCGGGCTCGAGCCGGTGCGCATCACCGTCGTCGGCGACGATCCAGCCGACCTGCTTGCGGCGCTCGAGGAGGGGCTCGGGCACGACCTGCTCGTGATCTCCGGCGGGCTCGGGCCGACGCACGACGACCGGACGGTCGAGTTGCTCGCACAGGCGGCCGGAGTCGGGCTCGCCCTCGACGAGGAGCTCCGCGGCCTGATCGAGGAGCGCTCGCGGCTCGTGGCGGAGCGGCTGCGCAGGCCCTACACGGACTTCGAGCCGGGCGTGCGCAAGCAGGCGACCCTGCCCGAGGGGGCACTCTGGGTGGGGCTCGTCGGCACCGCGCCGGCGGTGGTGCTCGAGACGGCGAGGGGCGCAGCGGTCGCGCTGCCCGGGCCTCCGCGCGAGCTCCAGGAGCTCTGGCCGCGCGTGCTCGAGACGGGGCCGCTGCAGACGCTGCGCGCGCGGGCCTCGGCCCCGGCGCGGCGGGTGCTCCGTTTCTTCGGGGTCTCCGAGTCGGGCGTCGCCCAGGCGCTCTCCGCTGCGGGCGGGGACGGCGACGGCGTCACGGTCACGATCTGCGCCCGGGATTTCGAGATCCACGTGGATCTCTTCGTCGAGCCCGGTGCCGAGGATCGCGCGACGCAGATCGAGCGCGGCCTCGTCGAGCCGAACGAGCGCTACCTCTTCTCGCGCGACGAGCGCTCGACCGCGGAGCTCGTGCTCGACGAGCTCCGCGAGCGGGGGCTCACGCTGGCGACCGCGGAGTCGTGCACCGGCGGGCTGGTCGCAGCCCGGCTGACGGACGTCCCCGGCTCGAGCGACGTCTTCCTCGGCTCGGTCGTCGCCTACGCCAATGCCGTCAAGACGAGACAGCTCGGCGTCCCGGACGAGCTGCTGCGCGAGCACGGGGCGGTCTCGGCCGAGGCCGCCGCGGCGATGGCGCACGGGGTCTGCGACCGCCTCGGCGCGGAGGTCGGCGTCTCCGTGACGGGTGTGGCGGGGCCGGGCGGAGGGTCGGAGGAGAAGCCGGTCGGGCTCGTGTACCTCCATGCGGTGGGGCCCGGCGCCGAGCACGGCCGCCGCCTCGACCTCCCGGGCGACCGCGAGACGGTGCGCCAGCGGGCCGCCGTCGCGGCCCTGCATCTCGTGCGCACGATTGTCACGAAGTCGTGACAGACAGGGCGCACGATCGGCGCTAGCGTGGCCGGAGATGAACGGCTGCGGCTCTTCTGCGCGCTGCTCCTGCCCGACGAGGCGCTCGACGAGCTCGTCGAGTGGCAGAGTGCGAACCTGCCGGCGGGCGCGCTCCGGCCGGTGCCGCGCGAGAACCTCCACGTCACGCTGGCCTTTCTCGGCGCCAGGCCCGCGCGGGAGGTGCCCTTGGTCGTCGAGGCCCTCGGGGCGGCGGCTGCCTCCGCGGCTCCCGTCGAGCTGCGGCCGACCCGCTATCGGGAGACGGGGAGCGTCGGGATGATCGTGTGCGAGGAGGCCGGCGGGGCCGGGGCGGCGCTCGCAGCCGACCTCGGGGAACGGCTGGAGCGGGCGGGCGTCTACCGCCGGGAGGGGCGGCCCTGGCTCGCGCACGTCACGGTCGTGCGCTTCCGCAAGCGGCCGTCGCTGCGACCTCACGTGCTGCCCGGGGGGAACATCCGTTCCGTCCGATGCGCTCTCTACCGTTCATCGCTCGGCCCCGGTGGGGCGCGGTACGACGTACTGGAATCGATGGCCCTAGGAGGTCGGTGAACGATGGATCGCGAACAGGCGTTGGACACGGTTCTGGGGCAGATCGAGCGCCAGTTCGGCAAGGGCGCGGTGATGAAGATGAACGACCAGGCCCAGGTCGCGATCGCGGCGGTCTCGACCGGCTCGCTCTCGCTCGACGTCGCGCTCGGCGTCGGCGGGCTCCCGCGGGGACGCATCATCGAGGTCTTCGGGCCCGAGTCGTCGGGTAAGACGACGCTCGTCTACCACGTGATCGCCGAGGCCCAGCGGCGTGGCGGCATCTGCGCGTTCATCGATGCCGAGCACTCGATGGATCCGGCGTACGCGAAGCGGATCGGCGTCGACATCGACGAGCTCCTCGTCTCGCAGCCCGACACCGGCGAGCAGGCGCTCGAGATCTGCGAGCTGCTCGTCCGCTCCGGCGCGCTCGCGGTGGTCGCGATCGACTCCGTCGCCGCCCTGACGCCGAAGGCCGAGATCGAGGGGGAGATGGGCGACTCACACGTCGGCCTCCAGGCGCGGCTGATGAGCCAGGCGCTGCGCAAGCTCGCCGGCACGCTCAACCGCACCGACACGATCTGCCTGTTCACGAACCAGCTGCGCGAGAAGATCGGCGTCATGTTCGGCAACCCGGAGACCACCCCGGGCGGCCGGGCGCTCCGCTTCTACGCCTCGGTGCGGCTCGACATCCGCCGGATCGAGACGCTGAAGGACGGCATCGAGGCGTTCGGCAACCGTGTCCGCGTGAAGGTGGTCAAGAACAAGGTCGCGCCGCCGTTCAAGCAGGCCGAGTTCGACATCATCTACGGGGACGGCATCTCCTGGGAGGGCACGGTCCTCGACACGGGGCTCGAGAAGAAGGTCGTCCAGAAGTCGGGCTCGTACTTCTCGTTCGCCGACGAGCGGCTGGGGCAGGGGCGTCAGAATGCCACCGCCTTCCTCAAGGAGCATCCCGACGTCGTGCAGGGCATCCTCCAGGGGATCCAGGCGCTGGCGCCGCCCGGGCAGGTGATCTCGGCCCGCCTGCTGTCGACGGGCGAGCTGCCGGACGTGGTGCCGGTGCTCGAGGAGGTGCCGGACGAAGAGGTCTCGGAGGCGGAGGTCTCGAAGACGGAGGTCTCGAAGACCGCGGCCGTCTGACCCGGTGGCCGGGCGGCCCACGACCGATCCCCTCGATCTCGCCGCGCGCGCTCTCGCTGCGCGCGACCGGAGCCGGCAGCAGATCGAGGAGCGGCTGGAACGGGCGGGCGTCCCCGACGAGGAGCGGCGCGAGGCGCTCGCCACACTCGAGCGCCTCGGCTACCTCGACGACAGCCGGTTCGCTGTTGCCCGCGCGGAGGCTCTCGCCGGCCGGGGGTACGGAGACGCCTGGATCCGCCACGATCTGGCGGGGAACGGAGTCGGGAGGGACGCGATCGAGGAGGCAATCGCCACGCTCCTGCCCGAAACGGAGCGGGCTGTCGCGATCGTCGGCCGTGAGGGGCCGGGACGCCGGCTGGCGGCGCAGCGCTGCAGCGAAAGGGATTCGGCGCCGAGGCAGTCGAGGCCGCTGCCGGCGGGACGTTTGCGGACGAGGACGAACGGGCGTAGAGTTCGTCTCCCAATTCGTCACAAAAGGTGCCTGCACGCACCGTGAAACCGATCCGAAAATCCGCGCTGTGCCATTCCGAGCTGTGCCGAGACCCTGCTTTGCCGAAACCACTTTCATCCCGTCGTCGACCGCCCCGCCCATGTGCGGGTATCCGAAGCAGAGAGCGACGCTGACCTGAGATCGTCGGGCCCGGTGCCGCGCGGCGCCGTGCCCCGCAATGCCGATCGGCGAGCGACTGCCGTGCGGGCCATCGCCCGTGAGGAGCGCCCATGCTCGAGGTCGTCGTTGCAGTCGTCGGAATCGCTGTCGGTGCCGCTGCCGCGTTCGCCGGCCTACGCCTCCTCGCCTCCTCGCGGCTGAACGAGGCCCGGCGGGCCTCCTCACTCGTCCTCGACGAGGCGCGCCGCGATGCCGACGCGACGCGACGCGAGGCCGCGATCGAGGCGCGCGAGCAGGCGGTGAGGGTGCGGGCAGAGCTCGAGGCGGAGCTGCGCGAGCGGCGCGACGAGGTCGTGAAGATCGAGGAGCGCGTGCTCGCGAAGGAGGACGACATCGACCAGAAGCTCACCGAGATCGGTCGGCGGGAGCAGGGGATCGCCGACCGCGAGGTGCATCTCCGCCAGCTGCAGGAGGAGATGAAGCAGCTGAAGCTCTCGGAGCGGCGAGAGCTCGAGCAGCTCGCCGGGCTGACCGCCGGCGAGGCGCGGGCGCGCATCCTGCAGGAGTCGGAGGACGAGGTGCGCCACGAGCTCGCGGGGCGCGTGCGCCGGCTCGAGCAGGAGGCGGCGATCGGAGGCGAAGCGGCGGGCGCGGAACCTCGTCGCCGACGCGCTGCAGCGGGTCGCGGCGAGCGCGGCGGCCGAGACGACCGTGACGCTCGTCGAGCTGCCGTCCGACGACATGAAGGGGCGGATCATCGGCCGTGAGGGCCGCAACATCCGGACGCTCGAGCATCTCACCGGCGTCGACTTCATCATCGACGACACGCCGAACGCGGTCGTCCTCTCGTCGTTCGACGGAATTCGCCGGGAGGTCGCGCGCATGACGCTGCTGAAGCTGATCGAGGACGGCCGCATCCACCCGACGCGGATCGAGGAGATGTACTACCTGTCGAAGGCGGAGCTCGACGAGCACATCCGGCAGGCCGGCGAGCAGGCCGTGTACGAGGCGAACTGCGGCGACGTCCACGAGGAGCTCGTGCGCATCCTCGGCCGGCTGCGCTACCGGACGAGCTACGGCCAGAACGTGCTCAAGCACACGCTCGAGGTCGTCCAGCTCGCCGGGATCATGGCGGCGGAGGTCGAGGCGTCGATCAGGACGACGAAGCGGGCGGCGCTGCTCCACGACCTCGGCAAGGCGATGACGCACGAGGTCGAGGGCTCGCATGCGGCGATCTCGACCCAGCTCGCGCGCCGCTACGGGGAGAGCCCCGCCGTCTGCCACGCGATCGAGGCCCACCACTACGAGGTGCAGCCGCAGACGGTCGAGGCGGTGTTGCTGATCGCCGCCGACGCGATCTCGGCCTCGCGGCCCGGCGCGCGCGGCGAGGGCCTCGAGCAGTACGTGAAGCGGCTCGAGTCGCTCGAGCAGCTCGCCGCGAGCCACGAGGGCGTCGAGAAGGTCTACGCGATCCAGGCCGGTCGCGAGATCCGCGTGATCGTGAAGCCGCAGGAGATCGACGACGACGGCGCTGTCCTGCTCTCGCACGAGATCGCACGTGAGATCGAGGGGCACCTCGAGTATCCCGGGCAGATCAAGGTGACCGTGATCCGCGAGAGCCGCGCGGTCGACGTCGCCTCGAATCGCGTCGCCGACCGCCGCACGCCGGTCGAGCGGTAGCCGTAAGCCTCTAAGCCCGCACGGCGCTGAGGACGGCGACGCAGACGGCGATCGTCACGACGCCGCCGATCTGCAACGGCCGCAGTCGCTCGCGGAAGAGGAAGAACGCGGCGACGGCTGCGATCGCGGCGAACTGGGAGCCGAGCACCGCCGCGACGGCGATCCCGTGGCGCGCGCCGAGGGCGAACGACGCGAAGCCGCCGACCTCGCAGAGCCCGGAGACGACGACGAGCGGCGCCGCGGCCCGCGTCAGCCGGAGCCGGTGCGTGGCGAGCGACGGGAGGGTGATCGCCGCGACGCCGACGAGCCGGGCGGGGATCAACGCCCACACGAGCGGGAGCGCCTCGCTCACGCGCGCGGTCGCGAAGAGGCTGAGCCCGAAGAACCCCGCAGCGATGCACGCAAGCAGCGTCGCGCGGAGCGGCTGGCCGGTCTCTGCCGTCGCGGTGGTGCTCGCGAGGACGACGCCGCCGGCGATCGCCGCGAGCAGGAGGGCCGAGCCGCCCCCGAGGGTCTCGCCGCCCACGACCGCGAGCACCGCGGCGATCGCCCCTTCGGTCGACAGGATCGGCGTGACGAGCGAGACGCGCCCGGTCCGCATCGCCTCGTAGGAGCAGAAGAGCCCGGCGACGTTGCCGGCGCCGGCTGCAGCGATCCAGCCGACCTCGCGCGCTCCGAGCCCGTCCGGGATGCCTGCGGCGATCGTGAGCGGCGCGACGACGACGAACCCGACGAGCATCACCCAGCCGAGGACGGCGCGGGCTCCGATCAGGCGGCTCGCCTGCGCCGCGCAAAGCGAGGCGCCCGCCCAGCAGACGGCGGCCCCGAGTCCTCCGAGCACGGCGATCACCTACGAATTCCTACCGATACCCTCCGTTAGTGGTTGCTCCTGGAAGTTCGCTACGTCTTGGCCGGCTGCAAACGCGTCGCATCGCCGCGTCCTCGGTCGCGTCGATAGCTTTCGCTATCGACGCTCCCTGCGTCCTTGCGCTGCTCGGTTTTCGCTCGGCCAATCCACACCGAACTTCCAGGAGCAACCACTAGCGATGCGCCGCTACCACGTCACGACCTTCGGGTGCCAGATGAACGCCCACGACTCCGAGCGGATCAAGGGCATGCTCGAGGAGCTCGGGCTCGGCGAGGCGCCGAGCCCGGACGACGCCGACGTCGTCGTCTTCAACACCTGCACGATCCGCGAGAAGCCCGACACGAAGCTCGCCGCCTACCTCGGCGAGGCGGCGGCGCGGAAGCGCGAGCGACCCCGACCGCGTGATCGCCGTCGGCGGCTGCTACGCCGAGGCGCAGCGCGAGCGGATCTTCGAGCTCTACCCGGCCGTCGACGTCGCGTTCGGCCCCGGCTCGATCGCGCATCTCGGCGACTGGCTCGGCGCCGGCGGCGTCGGCGTCGCCCGCGGCCGCTTCGGGCTCGACGACCGCGACCTTCGCCGCCGAGCTGCCGATGCACCGCGAGCGCTCGTTCCAGGCGTGGGTGCAGGTCTCGATGGGCTGCAACTCGGTCTGCTCGTACTGCATCGTCCCGGCCGTGCGCGGCCGCGAGCAGAGCCGGCGGCCCGGCGAGATCGTCGCCGAGGTCGACGCGGCTCGCCGCGGCAGGGCGTCAGGGAGGTGACGCTGCTCGGCCAGAACGTCAACTCGTGGGGCCGCGACCTCGCGCCCGACGATCCGCACCGAGTTCGGCGAGCTGCTGCGCGCCTGCGACGCGGTCGACGGGATCGAGCGGATCCGCTTCACGAGCCCGCACCCGAAGGACTTCCGCGAGCCCGTGATCGCCGCGATCGCCGAGTGCGACGCGGTCTGCGAGCACGTGCACCTGCCGCTCCAGTCGGGCTCGTCGCGCGTCCTCAAGGCGATGCGCCGCACGTACACGCGCGAGCGCTACCTCGAGCTCGTCGCGCGGATGCGCGCCGCGATCCCCGATCTCGCGTTCGGCACCGACATCATCGTCGGCTTCCCCGGCGAGACCGAGGACGACTTCGCGGAGACGCTCGAGGTGGTCGAGGAGGTCGGCTTCGACAGCGCGTTCACGTTCGTCTACTCGCCGCGCGCAGGGCACCGAGGCGGCGGCGATGCCCGACCAGGTGCCGCACGAGGTGAAGATCGAGCGGATGGAGCGGCTCGTCGAGCTGACCCAGCGGCATCGCCGCGCGAGCGCAACGCGGCCCGCGTCGGCCGGGTCGAGCAGGTGCTCGTCGAGGGCGCCGTCGCGCACCGACGCGACGCTGCTGCGCGGCCGCACGCGCCGCAACACGACGGTGAACTTCACCGGCGACGCCGACGCCGGGCGAGCTCGTCGACGTGCCGATCGAGGGCGCGACCTCGACGACGCTGCGCGGGGCGCAAACCGTTCCATCACACGCCCCCGTCACACTGTTGGGCTGATGCGCATCCTCATCACCGGCTCGTCCGGCCAGATCGGCACGAACCTCGCGCTGCGGCTGCTGCGACGACGGCCACGAGGTCTTCGGCGTCGACAAGCGGCTCGAACCCGTGGACCGACGCGACTTCGCCGACGCTGCTCCAGGACCTCGCCGGCCACTACCCGGCGTTCCCGGGCGGCATCAACGGCGTCGAGTACCCGGAGGTCGACCTCGTCGTCCACCTCGCCGCGCACGCGAAGGTGCACCAGCTCGTCCGCCAGCCGCACCGCGCGCTCGAGAACGCGATCATGACCTTCAACGTCCTCGAGTACTGCCGCGGCGCTCGAGCTGCCGCTCGTCTTCTCGTCGACCCGCGAGGTCTACGGCGACGTGCACCGCTTCGAGGAGTACGCCGAGGAGGCGGCCGACTTCGCCTACACGGAGAGCCCGTACTCGGCGTCGAAGATCGCGAGCGAGGCGTTCATCTACTCCTACGCCCGCTGCTACGGCCTGCGCTACCTCGTCTTCCGCTTCTCGAACGTCTACGGGCGCTTCGACAACGACCTGCAGCGGATGGAGCGCGTGCTGCCGCTCTTCATGCACCAGCTGCTCGCGCGGCGAGCCGATCACGGTCTACGGCGGCGACGACAAGGTGCTCGACTTCACCTACGTCGACGACTGCGTCGACGGCATCGTCGCGCGGCGTCGAGCGCGCTCGGCGACGGGCGCGGTCGCGAACGAGACGATCAACCTCGCGTACGGCCAGGGCAACACGCTCGTGCGCGCCGCCGAGCTGATCGCCGCACGAGCTCGGCGTCGAGCCGCGAGATCACGATCGCGCCGTCGCTCCTCGGCGAGGTGACGCACTACGTCGCCGACATCACGCAAGGCGCGCGACGCTGCTCGACTGGGAGCCGCAGACGCCGCTCGACGAGGGCATCCCGAAGGCGGTCGCCTGGTTCCGCGAGTGGCGCGCCGCGCACCCCGAGGAGGACCGGCCGTTCGAGCGGCCGCGCTCCGGCCGAGATCGAGCATGGCTTCAAGCAGCCGGCCGGCGCCGGCGCCTGAGCAGGTCCTCGCGCTCTTCGGCCCGACGGCGTCCGGCAAGACCGCGGTCGCGGGCCTCCTGCGCGAGCGGCTCGGCGCCGAGGTCGTCTCGGCCGACTCGCCGCGCTCTACGCGGGCCTGCCGGTCCTCACCGCCGCGCCGCCCTACCCGGCCCGGCTCGTCGGCGTCGTGCCGCTCGACCGGGACGTCTCGGTCGGCGAGTACCAGCGGCTCGCGCACGCGGCGATCGACGAGGTCTCGCCGCCGGCCGCTCGTCGTCGGCGGCACCGGGCTCTACCTCCGCGCCGCGCTCTCGGCGCTCGAGCTGCCGCCGCCGCCCGCGCCCGGGCGCGCGCGAGCACTGGCAGGCGGCGCTACGACCGGCTCGGCGCCGAGGCGGCGCACGCGCTGCTCGCGCGAGCGCGACCCCGCCGCCGCGGCGCGCGTCCACGCGAACGACCGCCGGCGCGTCGTCCGCGCGCTCGAGCTCGCCGAGGCCGGCGTCGTCGCTCGCGCCCGCGACGGACCGTCTCTGGACGGAGGACACCCGGCACCCGACGCTGATCGTCGCGCTCGACCTGCCGCTCGACGAGCTCGACCGGCGAATCGAGGAGCGCGCCGCGGCGATGGTCGGCGGACGGCGTCGTCGAGGAGGCGCGGCGCGCGCTGGGCCGGGCCGCTCTCGGCCACCGCGCGCAAGGTGCTCGGGCTCGAGGAGTTCGCGACGCTGCCGCGAGGACGAGGCCGTCGAGGCGGTCGACGACCGCCACGCGCCGGCTCGCGCGCTACCAGCGAAAGTGGCTGCGCCGCCTGCCCGGGCGTCGTCTACGCTCGACGGCAGACCGGCCTGCCGGAGGAGATCGCCGATGAGATCGTCGCGCTGGGACGCGCAGCGGGAACATCTACCTCGTCACTGAGGAGCCGCTCGACGCCGAGCTCGTGCGCGCGGAGCGTCGGCGACGCCGACGGCATCCTCGAGGTGCTCGACCGCGGCGACGACTGGCTCGAGATCGCGATCTGGAACCCGGACGGCTCGCGGGCGGAGATGTCCGGCAACGGCACGCGCATCGCCGCGCGCTGGCTGGCCGAGCAGACCGGGGCGCGCGACCGTCGTCGTGCGCGTCGGGCCGCGCGAGGTGATCGCGACGATGCTCGACGACGGGCTCGTCGAGCAGGACCTCGGCGAGGTCGTCGTCGGCGAGCCGGAGGAGGTCGACGGCGATCCGCTTCACGTCCGGTCGACGTCGGCAACCCGCACGCCGTCGTCGACGGCGACCCGGCCGAGCTGCCGCGGATCGGGCCGCTGCTCGAGACGCACGCGCGCTTCCCGCAGCGGACGAACGTGCAGGTCGCCCGCCGCGCCGCCGACGGCGACGATCGAGGCGCGCGTCTGGGAGCGCGGCGTGGGCGAGACCGGCGTCGTCGGGCTCGAGCGCGGTCGCCGTCGCCGCGGCGTTCGGCTGTCACGCGGCGACGGTTCGCTTCCCGGGCGGCCAGCTGCGCGTCCGCTTCGAGGGCCGGCGGGCGTTCCTGACCGGGCCGGCCGTCCGCGTCGATGCCTGAGGGGGTCCGGACGGCCGGCTCAGTCGTTCGAGCCGGCCGTCCGGAGGGGAGGCGTCTCTAGACGAGTGCCGGGACGAGCACGCGCTGGGCGAGCTCGACGAGGCGGTTCGAATAGCCCCATTCGTTGTCGTACCAGGCGATCACCTTGAGCTGGGTGCCGCCGACAACGGTGGTGAGCGGTGCGTCGAAGATCGACGAGTACGTCGACCGGATGATGTCGGTCGAGACCAGGGGCTCCTCGCTGTAGCGCAGGATCCCTTCGAGGGCTCCGGTGTCGGCGCGCTCGCGGAAGAGGGCGCACACCTCCTCGACGTCCGTTGCCTTCTCCAGCTCGACCGTCAGGTCGACGAGCGACCCGGTCGGCACCGGGACGCGGACGGCGTAGCCCTGCAGCTTGCCGGCCAGCTCGGGAACGACGAGCCCGATCGCCTTGGCGGCGCCGGTCGACGTCGGCACGAGATTCACCGCAGCCGACCGCGCCCGCCGGTAGTCCTTGTGCGGGCCGTCGAGCAGCTGCTGGTCGCCGGTGTACGCGTGCACGGTCGTCATCACGCCGTGCTTGATGCCGAGGCCCTCGTGCAGGACCTTGACGACCGGTGCGAGGCAGTTCGTGGTGCAGGACGCGTTCGAGATGATCGCGTGCCGCTCGGCGTCGTAGGCCTCGGCGAAGTTGACACCGATCACCACTGTCACGTCCGGGTCGGTGGCGGGCGCCGAGATGATGACCTTCTTCGCGCCGGCAGCCAGATGCTTCTGTGCGTCGAGCCGCTTGCGGAACTTGCCCGTCGACTCGATCACGACGTCGATGCCGAGCTCGCCCCACGGGAGCCAGGCCGGGTCGCTCGCCGCGGGAGTCGCGATCTCGATGCCGTCGACGACGATCGAGTGCTCGCGCGCCTCCACGATGCCGGGGAACGGCCCGTAGACGCTGTCATGGCGAAGGAGCTGCGCCAGGAGCTCGGGCGGCGCGACGTCGTTGATCGCGACGAACTCGAGCTCGGCACCCGATGCGTAAGCGGCCCTGAAGGCGGCACGGCCCGTCCGGCCGAACCCGTTGATGGCCACACGTGGCGCCATGGAATCCTCCTCGTTTCGCTGATTCACTGTCGTGCCCAGCGTCGCCCCGGAGCCGCCGTGGGCGCATCGGAGAAACTCCCTACGTCGCTCAGGAGCTACTGGCCGATGCCGAACTCGCGCAGGGCGTCGTTCAGCGACGTCTTCAGGTCGGTCGACTCGCTGCGGCGGCCGATGATCAGCGCGCAGGCGAGGTGGTAGGTGCCGGCCGGGAACTCCTTCGGCCGCGTGCCGGGAACGACGACCGCGCGCGGCGGGACGTAGCCGCGGTGCTCGACCGGCTCCGGCGCCGGTGACGTCGATGATCGGCACCGACGCGGTCAGCGTGACGTTCGGGGCCAGCACCGCCTCCCGGCCGATCCGGACGCCCTCGACGACGATGCAGCGCGAGCCGATGAAGGCGCCGTCCTCGACGATCACCGGCCGGGCGCCCGGCGGCTCGAGCACGCCGCCGATGCCGACACCGCCGGCGAGGTGCACGTTCGCGCCGATCTGCGCGCCCGAGCCGACCGTCGCCCACGTGTCGACCATCGTGTTCGGGCCGACCCACGCGCCGATGTTCACGTACGACGGCATCAGCACGACGCCGCGCGAGAGGAACGCGCCGTAGCGGGCGGCCGCCGGCGGCACGACGCGCACGCCGAGCTCCTCGTAGCCGCGTCTTGAGCGGGATCTTGTCGTGGTACTCGAACGGCCCGACCTCGCGCGGCTCCATCTGCGCGCAGGCGGAAGTAGTCGAGGATCGCCGCCTGCACGTCGGCGTTGACGCGCCAGTCGTCGCCGTCCGGCTCGGCGACGCGCACCTCGCCGCGGTCGAGGGCCGCGATCGTCTCCTCGGTCGTCACAGGACCTCTCGCAGGATCTCCGCCGCGCGCTCGCATTCGGCCTGCGTCGGCACGAGCGCGAAGCGCACGTAGCCCTCGCCGGCCGGCCCGAAGAACGAGCCCGGCGCGCAGACGATGCCGTGCTCGAGCAGCCGGCGCGCGAACGGCTCCGACGGGCCGCCGACGTCGAGCCAGAGGTAGAACGTCGCGCGCCGAGCCGGCGAGCCGCAGGCCGCCCGCCTCGAGCGCCGGGCAGCAGCGTGTCGCGCTTGCGGCGGTAGACCTCGCGGACCTCCTCGACGTGCTCGTCGTCCGACCAGGCCGCGACCGAGGCGCGCTGCACGAACTCCTGCGGCGCCGTGCCGACCGTCGGCCGGAACGTGCCGCAGCGCGTCGGCGACCTCGGCGGGCGCGCAGACGAAGCCGGAGCGGTAGCCCGTCATCGACGAGCGCTTCGAGAGCGTGTTGAAGACGACGACGTTCGTCCGGTCGGCGACCTGGAGCGCCGAGACCGGCGGCTCGTCGAACCAGAGCTCCGAGTACGCCTCGTCGGAGCAGAGCAGGAAGCCGTGCTCGCGCGCACGGCCCGGCGAGCTCCTCGTAGAACGAGAGCGGCGCGGTCGCGCCGGTCGGGTTGTTCGGGTAGCAGGTCCAGAACAGCGCGATCTCGTCCCAGGCGTCGAACGCGTCGAGGTCGGGCAGCCAGCCGTGCTCCTCGCGCAGCGGGACGGTCGACGACCGTCGCCGCCGGCGAAGAGCGCGCCGCGCTCGTAGACCGGATACGCCGGCTCGGGAATCGCGACGAGCGCGCTTCTCGCCGAGCGCGACCTGCGGCGAACGAGAAGATCGCCTCCTTCGAGCCGAGCGTCGGCACGATCTCGCTCGCCGGGTCGACGTCGACGCCGAAGCGGCGGTCGATCCAGCCCGCGATCGCCTCGCGCAGCTCGGGCAGCCCGGTCGCGCGCGGGTAGGACGAGACCTCCTCGATCGACGTCGAGCAGCGCCTCGCGGATGAACGCGGGCGTGCGCTCGCGCGGATCGCCGATGCCGAAGTCGATCAGCTCGATCCCGCGGGCGCGCGCCTCGGCCTTCCAGTCGTCGAGCCGCGCGAACGGATACTGCGTCGAGCTCGGCGAGGACGGGGGAGAGCTGCACGCTCAGCCACGCTACCCGCGAGGAACCGCTGCAGCGCCGCGAAGGTCCGCTCGAGCTCGGCGATCTCGACCCGCTCGTCGACCGCGTGCGCGTAGCGGGTCGCGCCCGGCCCGAGGTTGACGGCGTCGAGCCCGCGCGCGGCGAAGTCGGCGACGTTCGTCCAGGCCTGCTTCGGCTGCGACGCTCGAGATCGCCCGGCCGCGCGCAAGCGCCTCGACGAGCGGGCGAGCTCGACCGGCGACGTGCGCGGGCGGCGAGTTCGCGAGGATCTCGACGTCGCGGCCGACGAGCTCGCGCAGCCGCGCCTCGGCCGACGCGGGCGAGCGGTCGGGCGCGTAGCGGAAGTTGATCGTCGCCTCGGCCTCGCGCCGGGATCACGTTCGTCGCGATGCCCGCGTGGATCTGCGTGACGGAGATCACCTCGCGGAAGACGAGCCCCTCGACGACCGACGTCGCGCGGCTCCGCGTGCAGGACCGGCGCGAGCCCGTCGAGCGCGAGGCCGATCGCGTTCACGCCGAGCCACGGCCGCGCCGAGTGCGCCGAGCGTCCCTCGAAGACGACCCGCGCGTTGAGGTTGCCGAGGCAGCCGAGCTGGAGCGTGTTGTCGGTCGGCTCGAGGCAGATCGACGAGCGCCGCCTCGTCGACGAGCGCGCGTGCGCTCGAAGACGCCGGGCAGCGGGTTCGTCGGTCGGGGCCGAGCTCCTCGCGCGGGAAGAAGAGGAGCGCGAGGTCGTAGGCGAGCTCGGCGCCGGCGGCCCAGCGCGCGAGCTCGATCATCACGGCGAGCCCGCCCTTCATGTCGCTCGCGCCGAGGCCGACGACGGCGCCGTCCTCGATCCGCCCGGGCAGGTTGCCCTGCGCCGGGACCGTGTCGGTGTGCCCGGCGAGCAGCACGAGCGGCTTGCCCGCGTCGCTTGGCGAAGACGAGCGACTCGCCGTCGTCGTAGACCTGTGTCGAGCGGCACGCGCGGCCGTGACGTAGCGGTACATCTCCGCTCTCGTCGCCCGACTCGGACGGGATGTCGACGAGCTCGAGCGTGCGCTCGGCGAGTGCCATAATCGAGACCGATGATTCCACGTTCCCCGGAGCCGGAGCGCGGGTTCGTCCTCGCGGTCCTCGGCCAGGGCGCCGACGCGGACGACGAGCTCGCCGAGGTCGAGGAGCTCGCGCGGACGGCGGGCGTCGAGCCGGTCGGCGAGGTCGTGCAGCACCGCGCCCGGCCGGCGCAGCGCACCTACGTCGGCAAGGGCAAGCTCGAGGAGCTGAAGCAGCGCTTCGAGGAGGCCGGCGCCGAGAGCCTGCTCGTCGACGACGAGCTCGACCCGGCGCAGCAGCGCTTCCTCGAGAACGCGCTCGACGCGCGCGTGATCGACCGGACGCAGCTGATCCTCGACATCTTCGCCCAGCACGCGACGAGCGCCGAGGGGAAGCTGCAGGTCGAGCTCGCGCAGCTCGAGTACAACCTGCCGCGCATGCGCGGCATGTGGCAGCACCTCGAGCGGCTCGGCGGCGGCGTCGGCACGCGCGGCCCCGGCGAGTCGCAGCTCGAGACCGACCGCCGGCTCGCGCGGCGCCGCATCTCCGTCCTGCAAGCGGCGGCTCGAAGGACCTCGAGCAGCAGCGCGCGACGCGCCGCAAGGAGCGCGCGCCGCACCGAGGTGCCGACGATCGCGCTCGCCGGCTACACGAACGTCGGCAAGTCGACGCTCCTGAACGCGCTGACCGGCGCCGAGGTCTCGGTCGAGAACCAGCTCTTCGAGACGCTCGACCCGACGACGCGCGGCTTCGAGCACGACGGGCGCCGCTACCTCGTCACCGACACCGTCGGCTTCATCCGGCGGCTGCCGCATCAGCTCGTCGAGGGCTTCGCCTCGACGCTCGAGGAGACGCTCGTCGCCGACATCGTGCTGCACGTCGTCGACGCCTCCGCGCGCCGACGACGAGCAGGACGCGACAGCGCGACGCGGTCGACGACGTGCTGCACGAGATCGGCGCGGCCGAGCTGCCGGTCGAGCGTCGTGCTGAACAAGATCGACCGGGTCGACCCGCTCGGCCGACGCCGGCTCGCGAACCGCTTCCCGGACGCGCCGCAGGTCTCCGCGCTGACCGGCGAGGGGCTCGACGAGCTGAAGGCCGAGCTCGCCCGGCGGTTCGAGGACCGCTGGGAGCGCGTGCGCCTGCTCGTCCCGTACGAGAGCGGCGGCGCGCCTGTCGGAGCTGTACGCCCTCGGCACGCCGATCGAGGAGCGCGAGGACACGCCCGAGGGCGTGCTCGTCGTCGCGCGCCTGCCGCGCCGCGACCTGCCGCGCTTCGCGCCGTTCCTGTCGCCGAGTCGCGGCCGCGAGCAGCGAGCCGGGAGAGCGCCTGATCGAGCTGCTGATCCAGCGGCTGCGGCCGGACGCGGTCGTGCCGGCGCGCGCCTACGCGGGCGACGCGGGCCTCGACCTCGTCGTCTGCGAGCGCGTCGAGCTCGCGCCGGGCGAGCGCGCGCTCGTGCCGACCGGGCTCGCGGTCGCGATCCCCGAGGGGTACGCCGGCTTCGTCCAGCCGCGCTCCGGCCTCGCGGCGAAGCACGGCATCTCGATCGTCAACACGCCGGGGCTCGTCGACTCCGGCTACCGCGGCGAGCTGCTCGTCAACCTCCTCAACACCGACCGCCGCGAGACGTTCGTCGTCGAGCCGGGGATGCGGATCGCCCAGCTCGTGGTCCTGCCGCTGCCGGAGGTCGAGCTCGTCGAGGTCGACGAGCTTCCCGAGAGTCGGAGCGCGGCGTGCGCGGCTTCGGCTCGTCCCGGCACTGATGGAGCCGCGCCTCCGCGTCAGCGCGATCCTCGCGCTGGCACGGCCGCGTGCTGCTCTGCCGCCAGGAGAAGCCCGGCAAGGAGTACTGGCTGCTGCCGGGCGGCGGCGTCGACGGCGGCGAGTCGCTGATCGAGGCGCTGCGCCGCGAGCTGCGCGAGGAGCTCGGCATCGCGGCCGACGTGCAGTTCGAGGGGCCGATCGCGATCGTCGACTCGATCGCGCCGAAGACGATGGTCCCGTCGCGGAAGCACGTCGTCCACATCATCTTCTCCGCCGACCTGTCGCACCGCTCGCTCGAGGACGTCGAGACGCCGCGACGCCGCCGTCAAGGGCGCGCGCCTCTTCTCGCACGACGAGCTGCGACGACGTCGTCCTGCACCCGCCGATCAAGCGCTTCCTCGAGCGCTGGCAGCCCGGCGACCCGGCGGTGTACCTCGGCTCGCTCTGGGCGCGCTAACAGATGGTTGATGCCACGGTTGCGTGTGCCCGGTTGCGCGGTCTGGGCGGGCTGGGACGCTGCCTGTCGGTTGCGCCCGGCGAAGCCGGGCTCCGCCGCAAGACAGCTTCACGACGCCGGGCCGGCACCGATAGCACCGCTATCGGCACCGCCCCGTCGCCGCGCCCCAGCGCGCCCAGCCCACGCCCCGGAACAGACGCCCCCGTGGCATCAACCATCTAGGAACGGCCGCCGCGCGCGCGGGCCCGCTCGGCGGCGACGGCGTGGGCGCGCGCCTCGAGCTCGTCGTCGAGCGGCGCGAGCGTCGTCTCGAGCCCGGCGTGCGCGAGCGCCTCGGCGAGCAGCAGGTCGGCGAACCAGGGGTTGCGCGGCAGCAGCGGCCCGTGCAGGTAGGTGCCGTAGACGCGGCCCGCGCGGCAGCCCTCGAAGCCCGATGAGCCGTCGTTGCCGAAGCCGGCGACGACGCGGCCGAGCGGCTCGGCGCCGTCGTCGAGGATCGTCCGGCCGGCGTGGTTCTCGAAGCCGGCCAGCGTCTGGCCGGCCCAGGCGCAGTCGAGGAGGACGTCGCCGATCATCCGCGTGCTCCCGGCGACCGTGTGCAGCGGCAGCAGGCCGATCCCGGGCAGCTCGTTCCCGGCCACGTCGCGGTAGAAGCGGCCGAGCAGCTGGTAGCCGCCGCAGACGGCGAGGAACACGGCTCCGTCGCCGACGGCACGATGC
Organism: uncultured Thermoleophilia bacterium; assembly: GCA_963840365.1. Lineage (GTDB taxonomy): Bacteria > Actinomycetota > Thermoleophilia > Gaiellales > Gaiellaceae > PALSA-600. The sequence continues at coordinate 915,403 of CAWIYQ010000003.1, forward strand.
AGGGCCTCGCCCTTCGCGGCCAGATCGGGCGCGACGAGCTCCTGCTCGCGGTCCTGGCCGCCGCCGACGTAGAAGAGGTCGATCCCGGCCGGGACGGCGTCGCCCATGCCGATCGCCGCGACCTCGAGCTCGTGCCCGCGCGCCCGGGCGCGCTCGGCGAGGACGGCGATGTTGCCGCGGTCGGCGTAGATGTTCAGGTAGTCGGGGTAGAGGTGGCCGACGCGGATCGTCACGGTTTGCCCTCCCAGTAGTTCGGGACGTGGCCGCGGCCGGCGACGATCCGGCGCAGGCCGAGCATCGCCGTGTAGGTCGGGAGGACGATCAGCTCGCCGCCGGGCGGCGTCAGCTCGAGCCCGCGGTCGAGCGCCCGCTCGAGGGACGGCACGACCTCGATGCGGCTCCGGTCGAGGCCGCCGTAGGCGAAGCGGAGCGCCAGCTCGGCGGCGCGGCTCCCCGTCGCGACCAGCCGCTCGAGCCCCGGGACGAGCGGCTCGAAGTCGACGTCCCAGATCCAGGAGACGTCGCGTCCGTCGGCGATCTCGTCGTTGAGCGCGATCACGGCGATCCTTGGTGCGCCTCCGTCGACGAGCGTCCGCACCACCTCGTTCGCTCCGGCAGGGTTCTTGACGAGCAGCATCAGCAGCCGGCGGTCGCCGACGTCGATCCGCTCGAAGCGCCCGAACGCCGCCGAGAAGCGTGCGAGCCCGGCGGCGACGTCCGCGGGCGCGAGGCCGAGGGCGAGGCCGAGCGATGCGGCGGCGAGCGCGTTGTAGACGTTGTAGAGGCCGGGGAGCCGCAGCTCGACCCGTGCCTCGCCCGCCGGTGCCGTCAGCGTGAACGCGGAGCCGTCGAGCCCGTGCAGCTCGATCTCGCGGGCGGTCACGTCGAGCGGGGGCCGGGCGTGACCGCAGCGGGGGCAGCGGTAGTCGCCGAGGTGCCCCACGTAGGCGGCGGCGTACTCGTACGGCGTGCCGCAGCGGAGGCAGTACTTCGAGTCGGCGGCGTGCTGGAGCGCGGGACGGGCGTGCGCCGGGTCGTCGATCCCGAAGACGACGGTGTTCGGCCGGTCGCGCCCGAGGTCGCCGACCTGCGGATCGTCGCCGTTCACGACGAGGAGGCTCTCCGGCAGCGAGGCGACCGTCTCGCGCCAGCGGGCGGCGACGAGCTCGAGCTCCCCGTAGCGGTCGAGCTGGTCGCGGAAGAGGTTCGCGAGCAGGAGCGCCTTCGGGTGGAGCCGCCGCGCGACCTCGGGCAGCGCGCCTTCGTCGACCTCGAACAGTCCGAGCTCGGCGTCGCGCGCCTCGAGCAGCGTCGAGGCGATCCCCGAGACGAGGTTCGCGCCTGAGGCGTTGTGCGCGAGACGGGCGGTCGGCGCCAGGAGCTCGGCGACCATCGCGGTGGTCGTCGTCTTGCCGTTCGTCGCGGAGACGAGCACCGAGCCGGCCGGCAGGCGCCGCGCGAGCCGGTCGATTCCCTCCGGGTCGAGCTTCCAGAGGAGCTTCCCGGGCAGCGTCGTCCCGCCGCCGCGGCCGGCGAGGCGGGAGAGTGCGCCGGTCGCACGCAGCGCGGCGGGAGGGATGGGAGCCCTCATTGCGGGGACGCTAGTACACCCGGGTAACCGACCGAACTTGCGGACGGGTGCACTGCGAGAGCGGGGTACTTGCGCGCAGGACAAGGTGCTCTACCATTCTTGTCAGTGGCTCGAAAGCGCAACCCGCCGGTCGACGCGATCGATCCGGAGGCTCTGGCCGAGTTCCAGGCGGGCATCCGCCGGCGCTACACCGACGAGCAGATCCTGGCCGAGCTGAGGGCGTCGGCGGCCCGGCTCGGGCGCTCGCCGACGATGAAGGAGTTCGCCGCCGACCCGCAGGCGGCGATGCACCCCCAGACGGTGATCGAGCACTTCGGGACCTGGAACGCGGCCAAGCGCGCTGTGGGGCTGATGCCGCGCCGGTTCGCCACCCGCGCGGAGCTCGTCGACCGGCTCCGCCGCCTCGGTGAGGAGCTCGGCCGGACGCCGACCGCCCAGGACATCCGCGAGCGCCGGGGGACGATGCCGTCGGCATCCCTCTACTGGCACACGTTCGGGTCGCTGTCGACGGCGCTGCGCGAGGCGGGGTTCGACGTCGCGGTGGGGGAGGAGCGGCTCGAGCGGGCGCTGGCGCAGGGAAGCGAGCTCGCCCGGCGTGTCGGCCGGCTGCCGAAGTTCGCCGACTGGCAGGCCGCGCGGCAGGCCGACCCGGCGATGCTCACGGAGTGGCAGGTCTATCGGCTGTTCGAGGCGCGGCGCGGCGCGTGGGCGACGTTCCAGTACCTCGTGCGTGAGCGGCTGCGGGGCGAGGGCGTCGAGGTCCGCCGCGACGGGACGCTCGCCTAGCGCTACGCGGACTCGCGCAGGCGCACGACGTTGTCGGGCGACGACTGCAGCGCCGCTTCGATCCGGTCGAGCCGGGCGTTGAGCGAGCGCCACCCTTCGGTGAGGATCTCGACGATCAGCGAGAGGTCGTCGATGCGCGCCTCCCGTTCGGACTCGATCGCCTGCTCGATCCGCTCGAGCCGGTGGATCGTGTTCCAGCTGAGCCCCTTCACCTCGGCGAGGCGGCGCCCGATCGGTGCGGCTTCCTCGCGCAGCCCATCGCGCAGGGCTTCCCGCAGCGCTTCGCGTGCCTCCTCCATCGGGGCCGACGCTAGCGTGGGCATCGGATGGACGCCTCGGAGCTCGACTACGACCTGCCGCCCGAGCTCGTCGCGCAGCACCCGGCCGAGCGGCGCGACGAGTCGCGGCTGCTCGTCTACGAGCGCGCCACCGGCGAGGTGTCGCATCGCGCCTTCCGGGAGCTGCCCGGGCTCGTCGACGCGCTGACGGTGGTGAACGACACGCGTGTCGTTCCGGCGCGGATCCGGCTCGAGCGGCCGCGTGGGGAGGTGCTGCTCCTCGAGCATCTGGGCGGCGGCGAGTGGGAGGCGCTCGCCCGGCCGACGCGCCGGCTGCGCGCCGGTGAGCGGTACGGGCCGGTCGAGCTGCTCGAGCACCTCGGGGAAGGCCGCTGGCGCGTGCGCCTCGACGGCGAGCCGGACGGCGAGACGCCGCTGCCGCCGTACATCACGGAGCCGCTGCGGGACCCTGCGCGCTACCAGACGGTCTACGCACGCGAGCGCGGCTCCGCCGCCGCGCCGACGGCCGGGCTGCACTTCACGCCGGAGCTGCTCGACCGGCTCGACGTCGAGCGCGTCACCCTGCATGTCGGCCTCGATACGTTCCGGCCGCTGCAGGCGGAGCGGGTCGAGGAGCATCGGCTGCACGGCGAGCGCTACTCGGTCGAGCCGGCTGCGTGGGAGCGGATCCGAGCCGCCGACCGGGTACTCGCGGTCGGCACGACGAGCGTGCGCGTCCTCGAGACGGTCGTCCGCGGCGCCCCGCTCGCCGGGCGCACCGAGCTCTTCATCCTCCCGGGCTTCGAGTTCCGCCGCGTCGACCATCTGCTGACGAACTTCCACCTGCCCCGCTCGACGCTGCTCGCCCTCGTGATGGCCTTCGCGGGCGTGGAGGAGACCCGCCGCCTCTATCGTGTGGCGATCGCCGAGCGGTACCGCTTCTACTCCTTCGGCGACGCGATGCTCATCCTCTGACCTGTGGACGAAGCCTTCGAAGTGACTGCGGTCGACGGCGCGGCGCGGGCCGGCGTGCTGCGAACGGCGCACGGGGAGGTGCGGACGCCCGTGTTCATGCCCGTCGGCACCAAGGCCACCGTGAAGACGCTCCACCCCGACGAGGTGCGCGCGCTCGGTGCGCAGATCGTGCTCGCGAACACCTACCACCTCCACTTTCGCCCGGGCGACGAGCTCGTGCGCGAGCTCGGTGGGCTCCACCGCTTCATGGCGTGGGACGGGCCGATCCTCACCGACAGCGGCGGGTTCCAGGTCTTCTCCCTGCGCGACACGATCGCGCGCGTCGACGACGACGGCGTCGCGTTCAGGAACGTGTACGACGGAAGGGAGAGCCACTTCACGCCCGAGCTCGCCGCCCGCGTTCAGGAGAACCTCGGCAGCGACATCGCGATGTGCCTCGACCAGGTGCCGCCCGCCGGTGTCTCGCGCCGCGTCCTCGAGGAGGCCGTTCGGCGCACGTCGCTCTGGGCAGCCCGCCAGCGCGACCTGCCGCGCACGGCCGGGCAGCTCCGCTTCGGGATCGTTCAGGGCGGCACCGATCCGGAGCTCCGGCGACGCTCGACGGAGGAGATCGTCGAGCTCGGCTTCGACGGCAACGCGATCGGCGGCCTCGCGATCGGCGAGGACCGCGCGGTGATGTTCGAGACGACGGACACCGTCGCAGCGCTGTTGCCCGCGGATCGCCCCCGCTACTTCATGGGCATCGGCGACCCGGAGGGGATCCTCGAGGTGATCGAGGCGGGCATCGACATGTTCGACTGCGTGCTGCCCACGCGCACGGCACGCACCGGGAGCGCGCTCACGGCCGTCGGGCGGCTCAACCTGCGCAACGCGCGCTTCGCCCGCGACGAGCGGCCGCTCGACGAGACGTGCGACTGCCCTGCGTGCGCTCGCTTCAGCCGGGCGTACATCAGGCATCTCGTCAACCAGGACGAGCTGCTCGCGCTGCGGCTCCTCTCTCTGCACAATCTACGCTTCCTCGTCAGGCTCACCGACGGCGCCCGCGACGCGATCGAGCGCGGGACGTTCGCCGGGTACAAGCGCGACCAACTCGAAAGGCTCACGTGTCCGGATCCGGATTCCTGATCATCATCATTCTGCTCGGCGCGTTCTGGATCGTCGGTGTCATGCCGCGCCGGCGGCGGATGCAGGCGCATCAGGCGATGCAGGACTCGCTCGAGCCGGGCAACGAGGTGATCACCGCCGGCGGCCTTCACGGCAGCGTCGTCGAGCTCGTCGACACCGAGGTGAGGATCGAGATCGCCGACGGCGTGGTCGTCACGGTCGACCGACGCGCGATCGCCGCCGTCGCCACGGAGGTCGAGGTGGACGTGGAGGGGGAGGACGAGCCGGAAGTCGAGGCCGAGCCAGACGAAGAGCCGGTCGCCGAGCCGGCTGCCGAAAACCCCAGTAAACCCAGCTAACCTGTTCGACTGGTGTCGTCGAGACGGGCCAATATCGTCCTGGTGCTGCTGATCGTCCTCGCGCTGTGCGGGGTCGCGCTGCTCGCCGTGCCCGGTTCGCCGTTCCACCGCGGCGTCAAGAAGGGCCTCGATCTCCAGGGCGGCCTCGAGGTCGTCTTCAAGGCCGAGCCGCCGAAGGGGCACAAGCTGACCGAGGCGGATCTCGACCGCTCCGTGGACATCATGCGCGACCGCGTCGACCGGCTCGGCGTCGCCTCGCCGGAGATCCGGAAGCAGAGCCCCGACCAGATCGTGATCCAGCTCGCCGGCGTGCACGATCCCGACCAGGCGGCAGCGATCATCGGCACGACCGCGCAGCTCGAGCTGTACGACATGGTGCCGGCGCTCGAGCCGCCGTCGATCAGCGCTGCGAACAACAGCGTCGTCGCGTTCACCAATCTCTACCAGCTGCTGTCGGGAGTTCAGAGCCGGGCGCAGACGGCGCCCAGTGGGTACGTCCTCTTCCGGCCGCACAAGGTGACGACGACCACCGGCACCGGCAGGAAGAAGGAGACGCACACGACGACGACGTGGACGCGCGTCGCCGGCCCGATCGCGACGCTGCATCACGACCCGACGACGGGGAACGCCGGCCTCCTCGACACCTACCACGGCAAGGTGCCCGTCGGCTGGAAGGTGCTGAACGTGCCGGCCCGCACTGCGGTCGTCAGCTGTTCGGCGGCGAGCTCCCAGGTGTGCCCGGGGGACCAGCTCGGGACCCCGCCTGCCGGCGGCACCGACTGGTACCTGTTCAAGCACGGGTACTACCCGGCGAACCGCTACGCGACGAACGGGAAGTTCCCGAACATGACCGGCAGCATGCTGAAGCTCTCCGGCGTGCGTCAGGACTTCGACCCGACGAGCGGAGAGCCCGTCGTGCTGCTGGCGTTCAACGGCGCCGGGAACAAGGCATTCCTGCAGGTGACGAAGAACGAGGCGGTGCGCGGGCAGATCGCCGGCCTGACGAACAACAACTGCGGTGAGCTCTGCGCGTTCGCGATCGTGCTCGACAACGAGATCCGGTCGTGGCCGACGATCGACCCCGGCCAGAACCCACACGGGATCGACCCGCGCGGCTCGGGCGCCGAGATCAACAACATCGGCAGCCTCACCGCGGCGAAGCAGCTCGCCCTGGTGCTTCAGACCGGTGCGCTGCCGGTGAGCTTCAAGACGGTCGAGCGCACCGACGTCTCCGCCACGCTCGGCAAGGACTCACTGAAGCAGGCGCAGAACGCGGCGATCGGCGGCCTGATCGTGGTCGCGTTGTTCCTGCTCTTCCTCTACCGCTTCCTCGGCCTCGTCGCGGTGATCGGGCTCGGCATCTACGCGGCGTTCATGTACGCGGCGATCCTGCTCTTCGGCGTGACCCTCACGCTGCCGGGCTTCGCCGGCCTGATCCTGACGATCGGCGTCGCGGCAGACGCGAACGTCGTCATCTTCGAACGCATCAAAGAGGAGTCGCGTGCGGGCAAATCCGTGAAGGCGGCCATCGCAACCGGGTATGCGAGGGGCTTCCACACGATCGTCGACGCGAACGTCGTCACCGCGATCACAGCCCTCATCCTGTTCGCGGTCGCGACAGCGGAGGTGAAGGGCTTCGCGCTGATGCTCCTGATCGGCACCGCCGTGTCGCTGATCACCGCCGTCGCGGCGACGCGCGCGATGCTCGGCCTGCTGGCCGGTTTCAAGTGGTTCGAGAACCCCCGCTTCATGGGTGCCGCCGGGACACAGCGCGGCCGCTTCCTGCAGATCGACTTCATGCGCCGGCGCTACACGTGGTTCGCGATCTCCGGGGCCGTGCTCCTGATCGGTGCCGGCTCGCTGGCGATTCGCGGCCTCAACCTCGGCATCGACTTCAAGGGCGGCGTGCAGATCACGTTCAAGACGCCGTCCTACACGTCACTCTCCGATGTGCGCAACCAGGCGAAGGCGATCGGCCGCGCCGACGCCGTGGTCCAGGGCCGCGGGCCGTCGCAGAACGGCGGCGAGGACTACAAGAGCTTCCAGATCCGTCTGAAGAAGCTGCAGCCGGCCGAGCAGGACCGGCTCACGACGCTGCTGACCGAGAACGTGCACGCGACGGCGCCGGGGGTCAAGAACGTGTCGTCGAGCTTCGGCCGTCAGATCGCGCGATCGGCCATCCTCGCGATCCTCTTCTCGCTGTTCGTGATCACGCTGTACATCACGATTCGCTTCCACGGCCTTGCGTTCGCGATACCGGTGATCGCGGCGATGCTGCACGACGTCCTGATCACGATCGGCGTCTACTCGGTGACGGGACGGGAGGTGACCGAAGCGACGGTCGCCGCGGTGCTGACGGTGCTCGGGTACTCGATCTACGACACGATCATCATCTTCGACCGCGTGCGCGAGAACGTGCCGATCATGCGCCGTGCCTCGTTCGCGCGCATCGTCAACGTCTCGTTGTGGGAGACGATTCGCCGCTCGATTGCGACGACGTTCATCACCTTGCTCCCGGTTGCTGCGCTGTTCTTCTTCGGCGGAGCGACACTGAAGGACTTCGCGTTCGCGCTCCTCATCGGCGTCACGTCGGGTGCGTACTCCTCGATCTTCATCGCCGCTCCGCTGCTCACGATCTGGAAGGAGCGCGACCCCGAATACGCTCGCCGGAAGGCGCAGGACACGCCCGAGTTCGGCCTCGGCACACCCGTGCTCGCAGAGGCGGAGGCGGCGGCTGCTGCGCAGCCGGTGCCGGACACGCCGATCGAGGCGGTCGAGCACCTGCGCGAACACAGCGACGCCGACGCGAAACGCGAGGCGCGCCGGCAACGGCGCAAGTCACGCCCGCATGGCAGAGCCCGGTAACGACGGCCTCGAGCGTCTGATCTCGCTGCTCGGGCCGCGGCTCGACGAGCTGCGGGCGTTGCTCGACGAGCTCTCCACACGCTGGCGCGGTGACGCGCTGCGCGTCGGGGAGGGGTCCAGGCGGCGCGTGCAGGACGTGGCGCGCGAGCTCGGGCTCGTGACGCGCGACGACTGGGACGAGCTCGAGCTGCGCGTCGCCCAGCTCGAGCATCGCCTGCGCCTCGTCGAGGACGAGCGCGACCGTCCTGCCTGACCGTCCTGCCTGACTGCTACCGTGTTGGTACGGAGCCGGATGGGCCGTGCTCCCGTGAGATCGCAGTTTCCTTCTTCGGACGGTGCGATCTCGACATCCGAAGGAGTTGAGACAACTTGATCGATTTCCGTTCACTCGGCGTCTCCGAGGACGTCTCCGCATTGCTCGCGGAGCGTGGCATCGAGTCGCCCTTTCAGATCCAGACCCTCGTCATCCCTGAGGCGCTCCGCGGCGGCGACGTCCTCGCCAAGAGCCCGACCGGCTCGGGCAAGACGCTCGCGTTCGCGATTCCGATCGTGCAGAACGGCAGCGACGGCACGCCGTTCGCGCTGGTGCTCGTTCCCACCCGTGAGCTGTGCGTCCAGGTCACCGAGGAGTTCGCGCTGATCGCCGGCGACGGGCTCAACGTCGCTTCGGTGTACGGCGGCGTGCCGCTGAAGGCCCAGGCGAAGGAGGCCAAGACGGCGCACGTGATCGTCGCGACGCCGGGGCGGCTGCAGGACCTCGTCGACCGGCGGCTCGTCTCGCTGGATCGCGTCCGCGTGCTCGTGCTCGACGAGGCCGACCGGATGCTCGACATGGGGTTCAAGCCTCAGGTCGACCGCATCGTCCGCCGCCTGTCCGAGAACCGTCAGACGATGTTCTTCTCCGCGACGCTCGACGGCGAGGTGGGGGAGCTGGCGCGGCGCTACACGCACTTCCCGGCGCGCTTCGAGGGCGAGCTGCCGGCGGAGCGGCGCACCGGCGAAATCGAGCATCGCTTCGTCCCGGTCACCGCCGACAACAAGGTCTCGACGCTCGTCGACCTGCTCAACGACGGTGACCGTGGCCTCGTGCTCGTCTTCGTGCGCACGAAGGCCGGAGCCGATCGGCTCGTCGAGAAGCTGCGTCGTCACGATGTCGACGCGATCGCGATCCACGGCGACAAGGGCCAGGCGCAGCGCGAGCAGGCGCTCGCCCACTTCGACGCCGGCAAGGTGCGCACGCTTGTCGCCACCGACGTTGCGGCGCGCGGCCTCGACGTCGACGACATCACGCACGTGATCAACTTCGACCCGCCCGAGGAGCCCGACGTGTACACGCATCGCGTGGGGCGCACCGGCCGGGCGGGGCGCGGCGGCATCGGCATCACGCTTGTGCTGCCGGAGCAGCAGGAGGACGTCTCGCGGGTCGCGCGGCTGCAGGGCCAGGTCGAGAGCTACGAGGCCGCAGGCCTCACGCTGGCGAAGCCGAAGCTCGTCTACACCTCGCGCCGGCGCGGCGGGCGGTCCAAGTGGTAGAGCACGAGCGGCTGACCGAGAAGCAGGCTGCGTCGCTGCGCGAGGAGCTCGCCGAGCTCGAAGGCCCGCGGCGAACCGAGGTCGTCGCGGCGATCAAGAAGGCGCGCGAGTTCGGCGACCTGTCCGAGAACTTCGAGTACCACGCAGCGAAGAACGAGCAGGGACTGCTCGAGGCGCGCATTCGCACGCTGCGCGCCCGACTGGACGGTGCCGAGATCGTCGAGAACGCGGACTCCGACACCGTCGGGATCGGGTCGATCATCGACATCGAGGGCGACGGGGGCCAGAAGCTGACCGTCGAGATCAGTGCCGTCGGCGGCTCGGGGACGGTGTCCCCGACCTCGCCGCTCGGCACGGCGCTGCTCGGGCTCAAGCGCGGCGACAGCGTGAAGGTACAGGCGCCGAAGGGCTCCTGGATCGCCACCGTCGCCCGGATTCACTGATCTCCCTGCACCCCGACCGTGGAGAGCCGTGTCACACTTCGTGACATGGCCACCAGGCCGAAGCAGCGGAATCTCGGCCGTCTGAGCGAGATCGCACAGGTCGCGGTGCGGCACGGCTTCGGCTACGTCGTCGACGGCCGGCGGCGCGGCGATGCCGACGCGGAGCTGACGGGCAGCGCCCGCGGCCGCCACCTGCGCGAGATGCTCGACGAGCTGGGGCCGACGTTCGTCAAGTTCGGCCAGCTGCTCTCGACGCGGCCCGACGTCGTGCCGCCGGACATCATCGCCGAGCTGCGCGGGCTGCAGGACGACGTTCGCCCATTCCCGTACGCGGATGTCGAGCGGACGATCCAGGAGGAGCTCGGCCAGCCGATCGGGCGCCTGTTCACCGAGTTCGACGAGACGCCGCTCGCGGCCGCGTCGATCGGGCAGGTGCATCGGGCGGTGCTGCCGAACGGCCGGCGTGTCGTCGTCAAGGTGCAGCGCCCGAACGCCCCGCGGCAGATCGAGGCGGACCTCTCCCTGCTCTACCAGGCCGCGCGGCTCGCCAAGGAGCGCATTCGCGCGCTCGACTTCATCGACACCCACGAGATCGTCGACGAGTTCGCCCGCTCGATCAGGCAGGAGCTCGACTACCGCCTCGAGGCGCGCAACGCCGACACGTTCCACAAAGACTTCGCCGGTCATCCGCACGTCGCGATCCCGCGCGTCTACTGGACGTACACGCGTTCCCGCGTGCTCACGCTCGAGCGACTCGACGGCGAGCAGCTCGTCGACCTCGACCTGGATCGGTGGACGCTGCAGGACCGGCGACGCCTGGCGTACCTGATCACCGAGGCGTGGATGACGATGATCTTCCGCACCGGGTTCTTCCACGGCGACCCGCATCCGGCGAACATCCTTGTGCTCTCGCCCGAGCGGGTCGGGCTCGTCGACTTCGGCCTCACCGGGAAGCTGACCGACGACGACATGTCGCGCCTGACGCGTCTCTTCATCGACGCGGCGTCGGAGAACGTCGACGCGCTCCCGAAGCGGCTCGCCGATCTCGGCGTTCGCTACCCGAAGGAGCGCGAGGAGCAGTTCGTCGCGGAGCTGCGCGAGCTCTACTACCGCTACTACGGCGCCAGTCTGAACGAGATCGACCCGATCCAGGTCATCCGCGAGGCGTTCTCGCTCATCTACCGCATGAACCTGAGGCTGCCGACGCGGTTCGTCACGCTCGACAAGACGATCGCGACGCTCGGTTCGGTCGGCGTCGAGCTCTATCCGGACTTCAACGTGTTCGAGGTGGCGCGCCCGTATGCGCGCGACCTGATGCTCGAACGGTTCACGCCGCAGCGCATCGCCTCGCGCGCGCGGCGCGAAGGCTGGCGCCTGACGCAGATGGCGATCGAGCTGCCCTACCAGATCCACGACACGCTCGAACAGGTGCGCGACGGGCAGATCGAAGTGGGGTTCGTGCACAAGGGGCTCGACGACCTGCTCGCGAAGCTCGACACCCTGTTCAACCGGCTCGTGATCGCGCTCGTCGTCACCGGCGGCCTGATCGGGTCGAGCCTGATCGGGATCTTCGCCAAGACAGGCCCGCACGTGCTCGGGCTGCACGTTCTCTCGGTGATCGGCTTCTCGCTCTCGGCGCTGCTCGGCGTCTGGCTCCTCTGGGGCGTGCTTCGCTCCGGACGCCTGTAGCCGCCGTTTCCGGCGCCTGAGGAACGTTCGGCGCAGAATCGTACGAAAGGACGACTGGTGCCTCGTTCTGCCCGAGGCTACGGTCGTCTCATGGCCGCCGCCCTCCTACTCGCCGACGCCGAGCCAGAGACACGAGGCTTCCTCGAGCGCCACCTGCCGGGAGACGGCTTCGAGCTCGTCTCGGCCCACGCGCGCTTCGATCTCGTCCTCGCCGGCGACGTCGAGCGGGTCGACCGCTGGCTCGAGCGGGCACCGGTGATCGTGCTCGGCCGCGAGCAGGCCGACAGCGTCGACCGCATTCACGCGTTCCGGCAAGGGTGTGACGACTACGTCCCGCGTCCCTTCGACTACCAGGAGCTCGTCGAGCGGATCCGCGCCGTCCTGAGGCGGGTCCGGCCGGAGATCGCCGACGTCGTCGAGTCCGGTCCGGTACGCGTCGACACCCGCACGCGGGTGGTCACGGTGGGTAGCGTCGCGGTACTGCTCGCGCAGAAGGAGTATGAGCTGCTGCTCCGCCTCGCCCGCGACCCGGAGCGGGTGTTCACGAAGGCGGAGCTCCTGCAGGAGGTGTGGGGCTATCGTGCCGGCGCGCGGACGCGGACGCTCGACTCGCACGCCTCGCGTCTGCGGCGCAAGCTGCGTGCGGCGGGCGGGGGAGAGGAGCTTGTCGAGAACGTGTGGGGCGTCGGCTACCGCCTCCTCGGGACGCTCGGAGGTGATGCCACCGGGCTAGAGGGCTAACCTCGCCGACATGGCCGGCACCGGGCGAGACCCTTGACGAGGGTTTCACGCACCCGTGAGCTCGACGACCGCTTTCACGAATCCATCCGGTTTCGCGACGGCAGTGCGGAAGGCCTCGCTGAGATCGTCGAGCGGGTAAACGTGTGTCTTGAGTGACGCGACGTCTAGGACGCCGGCGTTGACAAGTCGCATCCCTCTGCGCATGCCCGCCATGATCGTTTCAGTCGCGCGGAAATGAGCATTGACGACCTGGAAGGCCATCCAGTTCCAGCGCCCAAGGTCGATCGTCCTCGATCCGCCTTGGTGGTAGCCGACGATGCAGAGCTTGCCGCTCATCCGCGTAACGTCTCCTGCGAGGTCGAGGCCGGCGTTCACGCCGGTTACCTCGAACGTGACGTCGGCGCCTCGACCATTCGTCAGCTCGAACACGGCGTCGGCGAGCGAATCTCGCGTCGTGTTGACTGTTGCAGTCGCACCGAATGTGGCGGCTCGGGCGAGCGCGTCGTCTCGGATGTCCGCGACCGTGATCGTTCGCGGTCCCTTCAGCGCTGTGACGAGCTGGACGAGTGCACCCATGTAGCCGCCACCGATGATCACGACGTCATCAGCGAGCGTCGGGGCCGCCAGCTCGACCGCATTGACCACGCACGCGAGGGGCTCAGCAACGGCCGGATATGCGACCGCCCCGCTGACCTGAACGCAGTAGCTCGCTTCGACGAGCGCTTGCTCGGCAAAGCCGCCGTCGGTGACCCAGGCGGCGACGTGGTCACCGACGCGTATGCCGTCGCCTGTGTCCTCGCCGATCGCTTCGACGATGCCCGCCACCTCATGGCCGATTGCGATCGGTAGCTTCTCGTCGCTCTTACCGAGCCAGAGGTCGACTTCTGAAGTGCAGAGACCGCATTGTGTGACCCGAAGCAGCGCTTGGCCCGCCGCCGGTAGGCCGATCTCACCTTCGACGAGCTGTACCTGGCCGGGCGCCGTGAGGAGTACTGACCTCATCGACGAGTGGTTAGGCGCGGAGCCGGCGCGGTCGATGCGCGGACAACGAGCTCGACCGGGAAGACGGTCTCCCTCTTGTGCTGTACGTCGCCCAGCAGGACGCGACCAGCGGTCAGTCCCTTCTCGACCATGGGCTGCCGGACAGTCGTGAGCGCCGGCGTGACCATGGCAGCAGCCGGAATGTCGTCCATTCCTATGATCGAGAGTTGGTCGGGCACGCGGAGGCCACATTCGGTGGCTGCACGGAGGGCTCCGATGGCGAGCTGATCGGAGTCCGCGAGGATCGCAGTCGGTTGCTGCCTGCCCTTGAGCATGGCAGTCGCGGTTGCTGCACCACCGTGCGGGTCGTTGGAGACGCTCTCGAAGAAGCGCAGGGAGTCCCAGTCGAGGCCGGCACTCTCGAGGGCATCGCCGTAACCCTCGAGGCGGGAGCGGGTGTGGTGGTAACCGGCGGCAAGCTGCTGCTCTCGCGAGACCTCGCCGGCGTGTGGGATGGGGGTCAGCCGATAGGCGAGCACGCCGATTCGGCGGTGCCCGAGCTCGATGAGATGGACGAGCGCGGACCGGGCAGCGCTCCGATGGTCATGGCCGACGTAGTGGACGCCGCGGATGATCGGCTGGTCGATCATGACGGTGGGGACGTTGCGCGCCAGCGCGCTCTGGACAGCAGAGTCGTCGTCTGCGAGCGAATACAAGGCGAAGGCGTCCACTGCGGCGGCGTTGATCGCTCGACTCGCGGATCCGTTGTTGCTGGTTGCGACCGGAACGAGCAGGAGTCCAGTCTCGGCCTCCTCGCAGGCACGGGCTATCCCCTCGAGGATCAGCACCGCCGCTGGGTCGGAGAACGCATAGGAGAGCTGCTCGGTGAAGACGAGACCGACGGCGCCGCGAGTGCCGCGCGACAAGGCGCGCGCGGTCGGGTCGGGACCCACGTAACCGGCTGCGCGTGCGGCATCCAGAATCCGACTGCGCAACTTGGCCGAGAGCTGATCCGGTCGATTGAAGGCGTTCGAGACCGTTGCTCGCGAGACTCCGAGCAGTTTCGCGAGCTCGTCCTGCGTCCGCACTGGCGGATGCGACTTGACATTCACACATCGAGCCTAACATACTGAAGCGCGTCAGACTGACGCGCTTCAGTTGCTCAGGAGGTTCATGATGGACGGGAAGGTGCTGGCGGAGCCGAGAGGCGAGATAGATGTTCGCTGGCCGATCTTCGGCAACGAGGAACTCGTTGCACTCGAGGCTGTGCTGAAGAGCGGCACTTGGGGCTACGCAGCCGTCGAGGACCGGGTTGGTCACTACGTGTCCACGTTCGAGCGCGCGTTCGCCGACTATCACACGGCCCGTCACGGCCTTTGCGTCGCCAATGGCACGGTCGCTCTGCAGCTTGCCTTGGAGGCGCTCGACGTCGGCGTCGGCGACGAGGTCATCGTTCCGGGGTTGACGTGGCAGGCGACTGCCGCTGCCGTGCTCGACGTCAATGCTGTTCCCATCCTTGTCGACGTCGAGCCAGACACCTACTGCCTCGATCCCGCTGCCGTGGAGGCTGCGATCACCACGCGTACCCGCGCCGTCATCGCCGTCCACCTCTACAACTCGCTGGCCGACCTCGACCGGCTCGCCGACCTGTGTGTGCGGCACGGCATCCAGCTAGTCGAAGATTGCGCGCACAGCCACGGCTCGGCTTGGAACGGCAGCGGTGTCGGCTCTGTTGGCGCGATCGGTTGTTTCAGCTTCCAATCAACCAAGAGCCTCACTTCTGGCGAGGGCGGCTTTGTGTCGACCAGCAACGACCACCTTCGCGACCGGCTCGACTCGCTTCGCAACTGCGGCCGCCGTCCCGCCGCCAGCGGCAGCGACTGGACGCCGGTACAGAGCGGCAACTACCGCCTGTCGGAGTGGCAGGCGGCAGTTCTCTGCACGCAGTTCGAGCGTTTCCCAAGTCAGCTCGAAACGCGGGCGGCCAACGCGGCTCGGCTTGACGAGGCATTTGCAGCGCTGACTGGGATGACGCCCATGCGTCACCGCGTGGAGCAGACACGGCACGGCCTCTACGCGTACGTCGTGCGGTACGACGAGAGCGAATTCGACGGCCTACCAGCGGCCGCGTTCCGTCGAGCGCTGCAGGCGGAAACCGGCGTGCCGGTCGGGTCGACCTACGAGCCGCTCAACCAATCCCCTCTCTACCAGCCCCGCACGAAGCGCCGCTACATGCTCGAAGAGCAGTGGCCCAGGATCGAGCCGTCCCGTTTCGATCTGCCGATAGCGACACGGGCGCACGAGCACGAAGCCGTCGTCATCCCGCACGAGGTGCTCCTTGCTCCTTGGGAGCAGCTCTCGCTGATCGTCGATGCCGTCGAGCGGATTCGCGCCCGTGCCGAGGCGACCACGTGAAGCTCGGGCTCTTCACAGCACCATACGCCAGCCGACCGCTTGAGTCGTTCCTGCCAGACATCCAGGCCCTCGGGGTTGAGGCCATCGAGGTCGGGACCGGCAACTACCCGGGTAACGATCACTGCAACCCCGACCGGTTGCTCGACAATCCGCCGGCTCAGCGCGCCTTGCTCGATCTCGTCGAACGGCACGGCATGTTCATCAGCGCGCTCAGCCAGCAGGGCAATCCGCTCCACCCCCGACGGGAGATCGCGCAGGGCGCGCACGAGACGTGGCGGAAGACGGTGCGACTCGCCGAGCAACTCGGCGTCGGAGTCGTCAATGCCTTCTCCGGATGTCCAGGCGACAGTCCCCGGGCAACTCATCCCAACTGGGTCACCTGCGCCTGGCCCGCTGAGTTCATCGAGTTGCTCGAATGGCAGTGGAACGAGATTGTCGTCCCTTACTGGACCGACGAGGCGCACATCGCCGCCGAGCACGGGGTCAAGGTCGCCATCGAGATGCATCCCGGTTTCGTCGTCTACAACCCGACGACGCTGCTCGAGCTGCGTCACCGTGTCGGCGAAGCGGTTGGGGTCAACTTCGATCCCAGCCACCTCTTCTGGCAGGGGATCGATCCGGTCGAGGCGATCCGGGTCTTGGCCGATGAAGGGGCGATCTTCCACGTTCATGCGAAGGACACGGAGCTGAACGACTCGATCATTCGTGTCAAAGGGATCCTTGACACCGAGCCACTTGAACGTGTCGACAGGCGGTCATGGTCGTTTCGCACGCTCGGCCTTGGCCATGACGAGCAAACCTGGCAGGACATCGTCACCGCTCTCGTGGACGCGGGATACGACTACGTGCTGAGCGTCGAGCACGAAGACGAACTGATCGACACTCGCCAGGCAATCGGGCGTTCGATCCGCCTCCTTCGAGGCGTCGTCGACCGTGTCGTGCCTGTGAGGCAAGACGGTGAATTGGCGCCGCTGCGCGACGGCAGGCCGGCGCAGAAAGAGACCATGTTCCCCGAAGGAGGGAAGACGGATGCGTAGACGGATCGTGCTCCTTGGGTTGGCCGTTGCTGCGTTGTTCGCACTTGCGGCCGCGGCCTACGGAGCCCAAAACAAGAGCGGTGGCGTCATCGAGCTCACGTGCCAACGTTGCGAGGCATCTCCGAGCGACGTGTTCAGCCAGTCCTGGTACGACGTCGTCCAACAGTTCAACGCCAAGTACAAGGGCAAGTACCACATCACCGTCCAACACTTCGGCGGGCAGAACGAGAACGACCTGCAGTACTGGGAGCGCCTCGCACTCGCGGGATCCCTCCCAGACATCTTCATCGCCCAGGCGACGCAGCTGCAGACGCTGGCCAAGACAGGGAAGCTGTTCAACTTCGCGCCAGTGCTCGCCAAGGACAAAGCCTGGAGCAGCAAGTTCTATCCCGGCGCGTTCGAATCGCTCACCGGCGGTCAAGGTCAGATCTTGGGTGTTCCGGAGGAGCGCGACGTCGTCGGCATCTACTGGAACAAGGTGCTCTTCCGAAAAGCCGGCATCAGCAGTTTCCCGGCCACCTGGTCACAGTTTCTCGCCGACTGCGCGAAGCTGAAGCAGGCAGGCGTCATTCCGCTGGCGATGGACGGTGACTGGGTCACGCAGTTGATGTGGTCGAACCTGATCGGCACACAGCCCGGGGGGCCGCAGTTCCTCCTCAAGGGGATCAGCAAGGGCAACTGGGCCTCGAGCCCGAGGATCATCAAGGCGACCGAGTTCCTCAAGGGGCTGCAGACCTCCGGCTATGTCAACTCCGACTCCTTCAGCGGCAACTACCAGGACGCCGCCAACCCGTTCCTTCAGGAGCAGGCGGCGATGATCGCCAACGGCGACTGGATGGTGGCAGCCGACATCAAGGGGAAGGCAGCGAAGCCGGGCCTCTACTCTCAGGTCGCCTACTCGCCGTCCCCGGGCTGGACGACTAACGGCCAGGGCCTCATCATCCTGGAAGGGAATGCGGGCGTTGCCAGCGGTAGTCGAGATCCCGCCAAGCAGGCGGGCGTGATCGCCTTCGAGAAGTTCGCCACTTCGCCGACGATCCAGTTCCAGCGGACGATTCGCACGGGCGCCTTCTGGCCGGTGAAGCTGAATCTCACGGCTGCGCAGCTGAAGAAGGTCGAGCCGCTGACCTATCGGCTCACCAAGTTGTCGGGGAAGGTGAAGTACACCTACGAGCACGCCAAGTTCAACACGCTGCAGCCGTTCACCGACGCCTGGAAGAACTACTGGCCGGCGTACGTCCAGGGATCGATAAGCACTGGGCAGTTCCTCAGCAAGATTGCCGCGGCTGCCAAGCCAACGGCGACTGGATAGACACGGCGTGGTGTGGCTGCGTCTATAAAGAGCCCTCCTACCTCGGATCTAGCCGTGGCCGCCTCCGGGCGGCCACGGCTGCTTCCCGCACCGCGGCGCCGACGCGGCCGTGAGCATGCGCCGTACGGGATGGCGATCCCGATCGCTATCTCCGTCCTTCCCGGGATTGCGCTCTTCTCGATCTTCATCCTCATCCCGATCGGCGTTCTTGTTGTCACGTCGTTCGCGCACTGGGACGTCATCGGCCTGCACTTCATCGGCACGGCGAACTATGGCCAGCTCATCCACGACGCCATCTTCTGGAAAGCGTTCACGAACACGGTGCTCTACGCCGCGGTGGGGATCTTTGTCCAGGTCCCAATCGGCATCGTCACCGGGATGATCCTCGCCCAGCGCATTCGAGGATGGAAACTCTTTCGAGCGATCCTGTTTGCTCCGGTTGTCGTCTCCGGTGCCGCCTATGCATTGATCTTCGCGAACGTCTACGACTCCCGTTACGGGCTTCTCAACTGGGCTCTCCACCTTGTCGGCATCGGAGGCCGCGACTGGCTCTACAACGTGAGCACCGCGTTTCCGGCGATTGCGGCGACGTACGCCTTCAACGCCGGGTTCTTCATGATTCTCGTCATGACCGAGGTGGCGGCGATACCGAGCGACATCCTCGAGGCGGCCGAAGTTGACGGGACGACGCGACTTCGGCGGCAGCGGTACATCGTCCTACCGCTGCTCCGTCACGTTATCGGGACATGTGTCCTGTTGTCGCTGCTCTCGTCGCTGGCGTTCTTCGACATCGTTTACATCCTCACCAGCGGTGGTCCGAACAACGCGACGCTGACGCTGACGGTCTACGCCTTCCAGCAGTACACCGCTGATTCCTGGGGCTATGCAAACGCGATCGGCGTCTTCATCGTCGTAGTCGGATTCATTGTCATCGTGGCGATGAAGAAGCTGTTTCGGATCGGAGAGCGTGAGCTGTGATTGCGCGGCGACTGGTCATGCGAACGATGTCGACGACTGCTTACTACGGCTTCCTTGCCTGCGTCACTGTGGCAGCCTTGGGGCCGATCGTGTGGATCATGGTCTCGTCGTTCAAGACCAATCCGCAAATCCTTTCGAATGGCAGTCTGCTACCTCACCCGGTGACCGTCGCCGGCTATCGGAATGCCTTCACCGAGGTGCATCTGCAGACGGCCCTCTTGAACACGTTCACTTATGCGGCCGGTGGAACTGCGGGCGCGCTCATCGCTGGTTTTCTCGCCGCCTACCCGACCTGTCGGCTCACGTTTCCCGGAAGGCACTTCCTGACCGTCGCCTTCAGCGTCGCCTTGGCCGTGCCGATTGTCGGGCTCATCGTTCCCGAGTTCTTCATCGAGAAAGACCTCGGCCTGTTCGACAGCAAGCTCGGCCTCATCCTCTTCTACGCGGCGATGTTCTTCCCGCTCTCGTTTGTCATTCAGCGGGCGTTCCTCGTCAGCCTCCCGTTCGAGATCGAGGAGGCGGCGATGCTCGATGGGGCCGGCTACTTCAAGATGGTCGGCCGCATCGTCGCGCCGCTCGCCGTACCGGGGCTCGCCACCGTCGCTGTATTGGTCTTCATCTTCATCTGGAACGAGTACTTCTTCGCCCAGTTGCTGACGATTTCGTTCGGGAACCTGAACATCCAGGTGACCCTGGCGGAGTTCCGATCGGCCTTTCAGCGGGACACGACCGCGCAACTCGCCGGAACCACCATCGCAATGCTGGTGCCGATCACGGCCTTCCTCGCCCTGCAGCGCTATGTCATCGCGGGGCTGACTGCGGGCTCGTCAAGGTGAACGGTCTGTGACTGGGATCGAGCTAAAGAGTCGCCCGAGGGGAGGTCGGATGGCGTCCGTCACGTTCGAGCACGTCACAAAGCACTTCGACGAGGCAACGGCCGTTGACGACCTCAGCATTTACGTTTGCCGACGGTGAGTTCCTCGTCCTCGTCGGGCCATCGGGATGTGGGAAGACGACTGCGCTGCGCATGCTCGCTGGTCTCGAGGAGATCACGAGCGGACGCATTCTCATCGGCGACCGCGTCGTCAACAACGTTGCGCCAGGGGCTCGGGACGTGGCGATGGTGTTCCAGTCCTACGCGCTGTATCCGCACATGACCGTATACGACAACCTCGCGTTCAGCCTCCGCAACCAGAAGGTGGAAAGGAAGGAGATCGACAGGCGTGTGAACTCGGCGGCCGAGGTGCTCGAGCTCGAGGACTACATCAAGCGCAAGCCGAGACAACTGTCCGGCGGGCAGCGCCAGCGGGTCGCACTCGGGCGTGCGATCGTGCGCGAGCCAGCCGCATTCTTGATGGATGAGCCGCTATCGAACCTCGACGCGGCGCTGCGCGTACAGACGCGCACGGAGATCCTCAAGCTTCAACGGCGCCTCGGAACGACGACTATCTACGTTACGCACGACCAGGTCGAGGCGATGACGATGGGAGATCGCATCGCGGTGATGAACAAGGGTGTGCTCCAGCAAATCGGCACTCCGGAAGAGCTGTACACGAAGCCTGCGAACACGTTCGTGGCGGGGTTCATCGGCTCGCCGTCGATGAATCTGCTGCCATCAGGGGTCATCGGCGTAGGCAACGACGGACAGCTCATCGGATTCCGGCCCGAGCATGTTCAGCTCGGCAACGGCCGGCCCGGCAACGCCCAGTATCAAGCGACGGTCGAGGTGGTCGAGTACCTCGGGGACGAGCAGCTCGTGCACCTTCGGCTCGGCGAGCATGCGGTCGTGATCAAGCTCCCGGTCGAGCCGCGGTTGCAGGCGGGAAGGCAGGAAACGTTCTCAGTGCCTCTGCAGAAGATCCTGCTCTTCGACGAGCAGAGCACGCGCGCGGTCGGAACCGCGCGCGTGCTCTGAGTCGGTCCCGGCGCTCGACGAGCTTGGGACCTGCGGTTGCCGAGCGCGATCTCGTAGCCAAGTATCCACAGCTCTCCATCTCGGCAGCCCGATGGGGCATGGGTTGGGAGACCTTCGTAAGCGGAGAGGACGGAGACTCTTATGTCGCCTGCCGCTTCCCCTGATGCCGTGGATCTCGGCAAATCCTTCTCGGGAATCGACGTTCAGATGACGAAGCGCGCGGGGCGCGTGTATTTCGCTATCGCGTCGGGGTCGAGCTGAATCCCGAGACCTGGTGTGTCTGGTATCGCCAACATGCCATCGGAGTCGAGTGTGAAGTCGTCCGTCGCAAGCTCGTCGATGTAGGGAGATCCAGACTTGTACTCGACCATGTCGGTGTGAGGTAACGCTGATGCGAGCTGCAGGTCGGCAGCCAACCCAACAACTGTGTTCCAGCCGTGGCCGACAAAGGCGACGCCGTGCTCTTCCGCGCTGTTAGCAATGCGACGCTGTTCACTGATGCCTCCGACCTTCGTTACGTCCGGCTGGACGATGTCCAGCGCGCCGGCAGTCAACCACGGTGTGAACGCCTGGCGGCGAGTGAGTACCTCGCCTCCCGCGATCTTGACGGGCGATCTCCGCCGCAACTCGATGTAGTCAGTGAGGTTGTCCGGAGGGAGCGGCTCTTCAAACCACTCGACGTCGTAAGCCGACAGCATCGAAGAGGTCCGAAGCGCCCACTTGTAGCCGTGTGGCCAGTATGCGTCGCTTGCGCCGGCATCAACCATCAGTAATGCGGCAGCACCGACTGCGTCACGGGCCTGGCTGACGATCTGCTCGTCGAGGCGAGACGAGCGACGACCAAACGGACCCCAGCCGATCTTGAACGCGTTGAACCCGATCTCGACTAGCTGAGTGAGCCGGTCGACGAGGCGCTCGGGCTCATCCATGAGAAGCGATGCATATGGCCGAACTCGATCGCGGTAGCGCCCACCGAGCAGGCGGCCGATCGGCTGATCTACAGCCTTGCCCAGAATGTCCCACAATGCAATATCGATGCCGGAGATCGCATGCGTGATCGCGCCCCCGCGGCCAAGCCAGAACGTGTTCTGGTGAAGCTTTTCGCTCACCCGCTGCGGTTCGAGCGCGTTCTCGCCGACGAGAAGCGGCGCTAGAACACTGATCGCCGCGCCGACCAGCGCGTCGTGGCTGTAGACGCTGCCGACTCCGCTTACTCCTGAGTCCGTTTCTACCCAGATGAGTGTGTGAACGACGTCATCGGGTTTAAGCTCGGCCGCCCAGCCACCCGCCGGGGTCGCACCAGTCAGCCCA
>CAWIYQ010000004.1:0-236821 GCA_963840365.1 uncultured Thermoleophilia bacterium
CAGGTGCGGATCAGCCGTGAGCTTGTCGGCCGCTGCAAGACACTGACCCGGTCGGTGCTCGCGCTCGACCGAGAGCTCGAACAGCGCACCCAGAGACTCGCACCACGGCTCCTCGAGATCTCCGGCTGCGGCCCGTTGAGCGCCGCCAAGCTGCTCTGTGAGATCGGCCCGATTGGCCGCTTCCACACCGACGCGCAGCTCGCCCGCCACGCCGGCGTCGCACCACTCGACGCGAGCTCAGGCAAAAGCCAACGGCACCGCCTCGACCGCGGCGGCAACCGCCAACTCAACTGCGCCCTCCACCGCATCGCCGTCACCCAAGGCCGCTGGCACCCACCCGCCCGTGCCTACCTCGAGCGCAGACAAGCAGAAGGCAAAACACGCCGCGAAGCACTCCGCTGCCTCAAACGACAACTCGCACGCACCGTCTACACCACCCTCAAGAACGAGCCGCCATTGACATAGGAGCAACACTGGCCCAGCCGAGCAGCCCGCGGGTGACGCTCCGTCAGCAGCCCAGGGCGTGGACGTCGCGCTTCGCGATGCCTGCGGGACGGCGCGCGGCGTAGGTGATTGCAAGCCGAGCGTAGTAGCGCGCACGGCCGCAGGCGGTCAGGCTCGATGCTCGCACCGTGACCACATAGGAATGGAAGTGGCCCGCGGCGCAGTTCGGTGCGCAGTCGTTGGCGCTTGCCGATCCTGTGGCACTCGCCGTAGCGGCTCCCCAGCGGTGCCACAATAAATGGACGAGCTCGTAATTGGCGTCGGCGCAGGCGAGCACGAGCGAGTGTGGAGCGCTGACGAGGGGTCCGCAGTCGTTGATCCACGCGACCCCGTTTGGCGGAGTGCAGCCGATCTTCAGATCCGCGAGAACTGTCTTCGGTGCCGCGTCGCACCCGAGGGACGACCCGAATTCGATCACCCACCACGAACCCCTGCTGCGGTGCAGAACCATGTCCGCGTTCCCCACGGTCTTCGAACTCAGGCGTGCGCTCGCATAGCGCGGGTCGAGCGTCGAGACCGCGATCGACACGATCTTGTTGTCCTTCGCGGCGGCGGAGCCCGGCATCGCAACATAGCCTGCGACCGCGCCGCGAATCGCCGTTGCCTCCGCGCCCGAGGGCTTCCGCATCGCGTCACCCGCGCCGACGATGACGAGGGCCGTCAAGACGGTGAGAACAAGCACGCGGCCCACGTCGCGAGTATGCCTTAGCCTGCCTCCCGCCATTGGCGAGACCCGCAAAGCAGTGTGAGCGGCCGCCGCTGGACGCCAAAGACCGAAGTCGTCGCGGGCTAGACCGCGCTTCTGGCGTCACTCCGGAACACTGGCGCAATCCACGTTGCGTGACGCTCTACATTGCGACCGCAAGATCACACGGCGTCCAGGAACTTGCCATTCTGGAAAGTACGTGGCATACTTTCCAGTATGGAAAGCGCTCCGAAGCCCCACGTTCCCACCGCCGCCGAGGCTTCGGCAGCGCTGAACGACGCTGAGTCGGCGCGGGCGACTCTGGCTCAGAGCGCCAAAATGCCGTCCTGGTTCTTCGCGTCGCTCGGCGCCGCAGTCGCCCTACAGATCGCCTCGACGGCCGTTGGTGTCGCAGACCCTTCCTCGTGGAAGCTGGCAGCCCTTGCATCCGGCATTGCGGTTCTCATCGCCCTGGCCGGAGTGCAGCTGGCGCGCTTCCGGCACCTCAACGGCGTCCGTCTGGGTGGCCTCGTCAGCCGCGTCGTGCTCGGTACCGGGACTCTCGCGTCGGCCTCGTACGCCATCGCGGCTGTAGCGGCAATCCTGGGGGCCTTCGACAAGCGGTGGTGGCTGGTTGCGACCGCATCGATCATCGGCGGCACCTTGTATGCGGTGAACGGGCGCCGATGGCTCCGTGCCTACCGGACCGAGCCCGCGCTGCACGCTCGGGAGGAATCGCTCACATGGCTGGCGTTGCTCACGGTCGCTGCACTCGCCGCCCTCGCTCTGCTGCTGCTCTACCACTGATGGCCGAGTTCGACACGCACGTCCTCGCACCCACGCGACTGAAGCTCATGATCACTCTCACAGCCGTATCCGAGGCCGAGTTCTCCACCGTCCGCGACACCCTCGAAGTCAGCGACTCCGTCCTCTCCAAGCACCTCGCCGCACTGGAGACCGTCAACTACGTCAAACGCCGCAAGGGAGTCCATCGCGGACGGCGCACCACCTGGATCTCCCTCACACCCAGAGGACGCAAGGCGCTCCAGGCGCACGTCGCGGCCCTGCAGGAGTTGATCGGCGGCATCGCCTAGGAGCGTCCCGCTGTGCGCCGAAGAGGTCATATCTCACCCCTCTCCGAGCGCCTCGGACATGGTCGGCGGGAACGGCACTGCTCGAAGCAAACGCCTCCAGCCAAAACGAGGCACGTCATCGACCGCACCGACAACTGGCCTGCTCGTACAAGTGGATCGTCGTCGTAAAGCCGACGGGACAGCTCAGGGGCCATTGGCGAACACTCGGGCAGCCGAACTTGTCCTTGTCAGACGTGTAGCAACGCCCCAACTCCAGCTATCCCGAGGCACACGAGACCCGCAGCTAGTCCGAGTCGCCATAGCAGACGTTGAATCCGATCCAGGCGATACCAAGCCCGCCAACCTCGGCCCAGCCGCGCGATGGACACTGCGTCTGCTTCGCCGCCGAGGTCGAGCGGCCGACGGATAACGCGCGGGCCGTCCGCAATCAGCATCGCCATCGCGCAAAGTGGAGTGAGGACTAGTCCCGTCACCAGTACGGTTTGCATCGAGCGCGGACGGTAGCCCTTCGGGGGTCATTCCCAAGCGCTGGCGCAGCCAAGCGGGCGGCTAGAGCGAGTCGAGAATTGCCTGCCAGCTTGCGGGATCGGCGGGTTCTTCGGCTCCGAGGAACAACTTCGGTCCCTCCGGAATCACCCACGTCTCCCAGGATCTGAGAACGGCGTCGTACTCGTCGGGCGGCACAGTCTCAAAAGGACCTTCGAGGCTCCCGCGATATAGCTCGACGACCTGCGAGTCGAGAAGCTCGCGCACCGCCAGCTCCGCGATCTCCAACCGCTCGCTCAGCGTCAGTTCGCCGAACGTCCCGTTTGCCTCCCACCAAGTCTCGTAGACGCCGAGCCAGTCGGTCGCCGCTGAGTTGAAGAGCGACTGCTTGAACGCGCGAAACGAGTCAGGATCGATGTGCACGGGCAAATCATGGCAGGGGCGTCGGGGGTCATTCCGGAACAGTGGCGCAGCCGACCGACGCGTTCACCGACCACCCGTCTCCCAGCGCGTGCGCCATGGCGAAGCACGGCCAACCGATACCTCGCAGACCCCGACGATGACAATCACGAGTACGTTCACCCCGAACCCGTGCACCGCGTAGTTGGGCGCAAGGAAGGCCGCGACTGGGACGCCTACGACTAAGCAGAGGAGTGCGGCGACGAGCCAGAGCACGTCGTGTGAGTGTCCCGAGCCTCTTATGCCGACGTCGATGATGCCTTCGGTCGCTGTGAGGATGGCGGCGGCCGAGAGAATCCCGCTCCACGACCCCGACACTGCCCCGAGCGCGGACGCGGCCACGCCGAATCCGAGCAGATCGCCCGCGAACGTCACAGCGACCGAGTGAATCCTCGGAGAGAAACGGCGGCTCCACACAACACGCATCTTGCGCGACGACGCGGCGGTCGCGTCTGGCGTCATTGCGGAACGCTGGCCCAGGCGGCGGGGTTGGTGCCTGAGCGGTGTACCCCGAGTGGTCAGCGGCGTGGCTCGTAGTCGAGCAACAGATAGCCGCTTGGCGAGGCGATGCTTCGGGTGAGCGAGAACCGCGTCACCGTGCTGTTGTCGAACAGCTTGCGTCCGTGCACGTGTACGGCGGGAGCAACGACGAGGCATAGTCTGTCGACCAGGTCAGCTTCGAGCAGCGCCTGGGCGAGCGAGATGCTCCCGTGCACTCCGAGGTCGCCGTTAGTTTGTTGTTTGAGATCCGCGACGAACGCGGCTAGGTCTCCGTCGACGTGCGCGGTGTTCGCCCATTCGTCGTCGAGCGGCGCCGACGTCACGACGTACTTCCGCACGCCATTGATGAAGGTCGCGAAGGGCTCGATGTCGCTGCCGGGCCAGAATCGCGCCCAGTCGTCGTACGTGCGGCGGCCAAGCAGCACGGCATCCTGGGAGCCGATCACACGGCCGAGGTTCTCGTGCATAACCTCGTCGAAGTCGAGGATGAATTGGTCCGGATGTTCCGCCACGCCGTCGAGCGACAGCAGCTCGTACACGACCACCTCGCCCACTTCACGACCTCCTGATCTCGGTTTGAGCTAAGACCGTTCCGGGCCGCCGAAATCATCGCGTCTGCTTGATCGGGAGCACAGACATTCGCCCCGCCGCACGTCGAACTCCGCGACAGCTGATCAGGCGTCGTTCCTGAACTGGCGCAGGCGAGAAGTGCTGGGCAGCGACGCTTGATTCTCGACAGAGCCTCCCTGACGCAGGTTCGGCGGGTGCGCGTACGCTTACCGCCATGCGGGTCTCTATCCCCACCTATCACAGCTGAGCGATCGATCACGCCGAGCGTGTCTCGGTGGCGCTGAGAAAGCAGGAGCTGTGGAACCAGCTGCGTCACGCAGAGGCCGCGGCGCCGCGTCCGCCGCGCCGGCGCCGACTGTGGCTCATCCGTGGAGCCGCAAACGCTCCCGCACCGTGAACCGGGGCCTCAACCGACTCTTCCCGTCTGCCACCACAGGCACTCCTGCCGATCCTAGGCGTCAGGCATCGGCGGAACGTTCGCCCACACCAATCACCGAGTTGGTCTCAGTTTAGGATCGGCAAGCACTCAATGGACTCAGCCACGATCCACCAACTGTAGGAGGATCGCAATGACACTCCACTCACGGGCCGGCAGATGCCAAGACGCCATCGAGGTCTCGACCTCGCACCGCCGGCGTCAGCTTCGAACGGGAGTTGGCGCGATCGCGGTCTCGAGCGTTATTGGGCTCTTCGGCGCGCCGACCTTGGCCCAGGCGTCGGCGATCTCGCCCAAGGCCTTCTGTGCCAAGATCCCGGCCGCAACCGTGTCCTCGCTCTTCGGCCAGAAGATCACGCTGCTCGGCGCCTCGGCCGAACCAGCAGGAAACGACGTCTGCGAATTCGCCAAGATCGTGAACGGGTCGGTGAGCGGAGTGACCCTGAACTACGACTACAAGGGCACCGGGACCGTTTCGTCAAACCTCGCCGCTCTGAAGAAACAGAAAGGGGTCAGCGACCTGGTCATCAAGCCCCACGCGTCGATCGGCGGTGCCACGTACTCCTTCACCGACACGTTCTCAGACCCCACCCTCCACATCAAGATCCACGAGTCCGGGATGGACTCCTTCAACGGCTCGAATCACTACGGGGCTGTCGTGACCAAAGTGCTTTCGACGTCGACGTTGGCAAAGCTCCTGACCCTGGCCGTGAAGGCCGCGTAGCGCACTCGCGCCGATATCCAACTGTTGGCCGACACAAGGTGTCTGCCACCTCTTCGAACCTGGGCAGCGCTCAGGGGTCGGGGCACTGGCGCAGCCTACGACGATGCCGCCAGACCTCATTCGGTGCGATCCGACGCCTCCAACTCGATCGCTCGAGCGACCCTCTTCAGCGTGAAGTTCAGGTCGTGCCTCCAGTCCCGGCTATTAGGAGACGCTTCTGGGAGTCGGCGGTCCGTGTGATGATTACTGCGTGGTGCGGCGTCGGATCGGTGTCATGTGCATCGGTGTTGTTGTCGCTGCGTCAACCTCTTCGTGGATGGCTCCAGTCGCAGCGGCGAGAGCTCACGTTGGTCGTGTTGCCATGCTCAACCTCTCGAAGAGCGACCGGTACGACAGGATCGCGGTCGTTGGCGGCCGGATCATGCTCTACAGCTCCGCTGGGCCTTCCCTCGAGTACCCCTCGACCTCGAGCATCTGTTCTTCGGCTGTCGTGAACCCCGCGACGCTCGCGCTGAGCGACCTGCGCAGGGAGAGCTGTGCCGACCCGGCTGTGTTTGGCCGGTCGGTAATTCCGGCGATCTCGATCGACAAGCATCTCCCAGCGAGCGACGGCGGCGCGAGCGCGGTCGTGCGCATCGCACACGTCACCCCTGGCTCCCCGGGCTACGCGCTCGGCCCGATCGTCATGACCTTCCCGGCCTTGGCCTATGGCGACACGCAGCCGAGCTGGATCTACGGCGGCGGCGATCTCTGGCTCTACGACTGGGTGAACCGCTTCGATCTCCTCCGGATCTCGGCAACGACGGGAGCGGTGCTGCAGCGCCTCGAGGTTCCAAAGATCCAAACGCCTCTCCTGGCCGTCAACGACGACGGGCTGTGGATCGCGCCGTACGGCGAGTCGAGCGGGCCGATGTATCGGATCGCCGCAGGGGCGACGAAGGCTGCTGCGGTGTTCGACTTGAAAAGCGACGGCTTCGCGAAGTGGCTGGTTGCCTCCGGTGATTGGCTGTGGCTCGACACGCAACCGCGCCCCGTCTCCGAGAACTCGACGATCTGGGAGCTTCGCGGCAGCGACGCAGAACCCGTGTGGCACAAGACAGCGAGCAGGTCCATCGCGGCGGCGCTCGAGGAGGAGACCGGTCCAACGGGAATGGTCGGGGACCGCACCAACGGGCTGTGGACCGCCGTCGCGACGGGGCGATCTCGCCAAGAGGTGATCCGCATCAATCCGGAATCCGGAGAGCTCGCGCCCGAGGCCACGCTCGCGACTGGTTATCAACCAGGCCCGGCGTCTCCACGCTCCCCCGGCCCGCAGTCCTGGACAGCGGCGCCGTTCGGCGGCTCGCTGTTCCTTCTCGACCCGCCTACTCCGGTAGGCACCAGCACAACCAACGAGTTCGCCGGCTTCAGCGCGCTCTACCGGGTTACGCCAACCTCACCCTGAACCGACTCTGTGCTGACAGCCGACAGCAGCCGGGGATTCCCGTGTCATCTGTCTCCGGCAGCGTCGAGGATCCCGCGGCAGCACGCGGCACACCCGGGCTGTCCAACACTCGGGGTTCTGCACGCTGGCGCAGCCGAGAATTCAGCTTCGACCGCGCTCGTCTGAAGGACGCGCAGCACGTCCCCGACGTCCGTCGTCCAGAAGATTGTGCCCCGGCCGTCATGCGGTTGGAACCCGTGGCCGGGTAATCCGGGTACGACGCTCAGGGTGCGGGACCGCCCTCACCTCGCTCCGTCAACAAGTGTTGCCGGACGCGAGGAGCCGGTAAATGCTTAGCATCCGAGAATGCTTCCCGAGGGCGTGTACCACTGGACGGCGACGCATCCCGAGTGGGAAGGCCCGGTCTCGGCGTACGCAATCGACGACGGCGAGCTGATGATCCTCATCGACCCGATCGCCGTTCCGGACGACGTTCGCGCGCTCTTCGGATCGCGCCAGGTGGTCACGGTACTCACCTCCACGTGGCACGAGCGCGACGCCGCATCGCTTGGCTTTCCCGTGTGGGCTCCGGCGCCTGATCGCCCCGAGGATCAGCTCGTCCCGGCGACGCGTTACGCGGTCGGCGACTCGCTGTTCGGGCTGGAGGCGTATCCCGGCCGTGAAGGCCAGCTCGACCTCGTGCTGTGGAGCGAGCGGATTCGCGCGGTGATCGCGGGCGATACGCTGATCGACCTGGGCAACGGGCTCGAGATCCCAGCGAGCTGGCTGCCGGAAGGAGTCACGGTCGCGCAGGTCGCGACCGGGCTGAGGCCGCTGCTCGACAAGCCCGTGGAGTTCGTGCTGCCGACGCACGGCGAGCCCGCCGACCGCGCGGCTCTCGAACGCGCCGTCGCCTGATCCGTGCGACGACGACGTGGGCAAGCCTGGCCCCGCACGCCGGCGGCCAGGGTGTCTTTGCGAACACTGGGGCAGGCCAACGCTTACGCCCGCTGGCGCAGGTTCCGCGGCGCGTAGCGGCGATGGAGAATCACGGTGTTTCCGTCTGGGTCGCGACAGGCCGCGAAGTGGCAGACGCCGGAGTCCCACGTCTCTGCGATGAACTCAACGCCCATCGCTTCCAGTTCGGCCCGAGCCTGAGCTACGTCCGCCACCCGTAACGCAAACCCAGCCGTGTTCGCGACGAACGGCAAATCTTCTCGCTCTGGCTCCCAGAAACTCAGGGTCACGTTCGGCGTCTCGACTTCGCTCTCCGACACATCGCTCTCGCGCAGCCCCAGGACATCGCGGTACCAAGCGAGCGCGCGCCCGACGTCCCGCGTGGGAACCGAGATGAAGTCCACCTGCTCGACACGCACGGCCGCGACGCTACCACCCGGCTCAGGCGTCATCGGCGAACACTGGCGCAGGCCAGCACCCGGCCACCCCCCGGCTGCGGGACGCGAGGGATGATACGACCGTGCACACGGCACAAATTCAGCCCGCGGTGGGTGCGGCTGTGTCGACTGCCTCAGCGCTTGATCTGAGGGTCGATGACGCCGTCGTTCTCCACGACTCGAACCGGCTTGCTCTGCGCCTTCGGCCGTGTGACGTTCTAGCTCGGGTCGCGCGCATGGAAGGCCAGGGAGGCGCTGAGTTCGAAGTCGCGGTCGCTCGTCGGCTCGCCGAAACCGATAGCCCCGCAGCTTCGCTCGATCCTCGGGTGGAGCCGCGCGTCTATGTGCGTGACGGCTTCGTCATCACGTTGTGGACCTACTACGAGCCTGTATGCCGCCGTGACGTCGCTACCGGCCGAGTATGCGCAGGCGCTCGAGCGGCTGCACGCCGGCATGCGGCAAGTCGATCTCATTGCGCCCCACTTCACGGATCGCGTCGCGGAGGCGCAGTCGCTGGTCGGCAACCGCGCCCAAACCCCGGATCTTCGGGATGCGGACCGCGAGCTTCTGAGCAACACGTTGCGAAAGTTGCCGCGAGAGATCGGTCGGCGGGACGCCGCCGAGCAGCTGCTCCACGGCGAGCCGCACCCTGGCAATTTGCTCAAGACGAAGTACGGGTTGCTGTTCACAGACTTGGAGACTTGTTGCCGTGGGCCTGTCGAGTTCGACGTCGCCCATGCGCCGGAAGCGGTAAGCAGACACTATCCAGACGCTGACCAACACCTGCTGTTCGAGTGCCGGATCCTAATGCTGGCCATGGTCGCAACCTGGCGTTGGGATCGAGATGACCAACTCCCGAACGGGCGCCGAATGGGCACAGAGCTCCTCGGCCAGATACGGGCAGCACTGGAGCGCCACAGGTTGGGTGCTACTTCCTAATCGCGGGACGAACTCACGTCCTGCGGGTCTCCGCCGCCTCGACTCTGCGATTACCCCACGAAGAGCATTGCCTACAGATCTACCCAAGTCGTAGACAGTCGGCGGCAGGTGAAACGCGATCGCTTCAGAGGCGTTCCAGAGAAGGCCGCCCGGTAGTGCGATCTCTCCGGCTACCTCGCGACAGACCAGGCACTCTTGCTCCACGCGGTGATCTTAGGAGTCGTCCGCTCGGGGGTGCATTGGGCCGTCAGCTGCCGAAGATAGCGTCGACGTTCGGCAAATCCTTGAACCGCGTGAAAGTTCCCTCGGTCGCAATCTCCCCAACGGCCGCGAGGAAGCCGGCCCAGGCGGTACGCGCGAGCGTGCCGCCGACGCTGATCCGGCGGATGCCGAGCGAGGCGGCCTCTGCGACCGTGATGAAGGGCGCGTTGACAAGCAGGTTCACGGGCTTCGGCGCCACTGCGGTGACGATCGCCGACACCTCGTCGGCCGTCGAGATCCAGGGCGCGTAGAGGCAGTCGGCGCCGGCGGCGGCGTACGCCTGCAGCCTGCGGATCGTCTCCTCGAGATCGGGCCGTCCGACCACGAACCCCTCCGAGCGGCCGGTGAGGACGACGCCCGTACCGCTCTCGTCGATCGCCTGCCGCGCCGCGCGAACTCGCTCCACGGCGAACTCGAACGGATACAACGGCTCGTCGGCGTCGCCCGTGGAGTCCTCGATCGACAGTCCGGCGACGCCGGTCGCCACGGCGAGCTTCACGTTCGTCGCGACCGCGTCCGGATCGTCGGCGAAGCAGTTCTCGAAGTCCGCGTTCACCGGAACGCGCACGGCGCCGGCGATCTGCCTCAGATGCTCCAACGCCTCGTCGCGTCGGACGCCAATATCGGGTCGCACCAGCATCCGGGCTTGCCCGGCGCTCGTCGTCGCCACCGTCTTCGACCCCGTCTGCGCGAACGCGACCGCGCTGCCGGTGTCGGGGCGCGCCAGCGTCCAGGCATGCCCGGCGCTCGTCGTCGCCACCGCCTTGAACCCCATCTCCTCGAGCGCAACCGCGCTACCCACGTCCCACGGGTTCGGCATCACGAAGCAGCCCGCCTCATGCAGCCGGTGAAAGGCCTCGACCTTCTCGTCCTTCTCAGCCATCTGCGAGGCGACACGCTAACAGTCGGCCGAAGCTCCAAGGACGCTGTACCGGCGCACCGGCTAGATCACCCTGATCTTGCGCCTTTGTGAGCGTGTCGTCGGAGCGCCAGGCTGAACGCGGCGGCGACGCTCAGAGCGGTGGACGCCGCTACGAATGCCGCCCACAGCCCGATGCTCGTCGTCGCCCAACCTGCAGCGGCACTGCCCGCTGCCGTGCCGATCGCACCCGACGTTGTTATCCAGGTGAAGGCTTCGGTGGCGCGCGAGCTGGTGAGGTTGTCGAGGGCCTCGAAGAGCGAGATTGTCGCAGGGCCGTAGCAGAGTCCTGGGATCAGCAGGAGCGGCGCGAGAGTGGCTGCGCCTGTCGCGGCGATCGGCAGCAGAAGACCGACTGCAAGAAGCAGCGCGGCAACGAGGTAGCGTCGCTCCGGCGCCGCCGTCCAGTGTCGTCGTCCGAACCAGATGCCGCCGAGGACACTGCCGAGGGCAAACGCCGCCAGGAGCAACCCCGAGTAGGCGGTCTCTCCCCAGCTTGTCGCGGCTGCAGGGACCGCTACCTCGATCAGCCCGAGAGCAACTCCCAGTGCTACTTCAACTGTGATCAGGACGACGAAGCCCCGGTTGAGCAATGAGCTGGCTGCGGCGGTCGCAGCGTTTTGCTCGCCTGGATGACGCGACCGGCGTGCGACCACAACCGCGGCAACGGCAGCACTGAGTGCGCAGATCACGAGCGGGAGCCAGGGGACCCAGACGAAGAGAAGACCCGCGAGCGCGGGTGCGGCGACAAGTCCCAGGTCGCCGACAATGGAGGTGAGCGCGTAGGCGCGCCGGAGTAGGCCTTCTTCGACCACGGACGGCCACAGCGCGCGGAGCGAGGCGACGAGGGGCGGCGCGCTTGCCCCGCTCGCTGCGGCGCAGACAACGAGCATCCATGGGCGAGCGTTCGTCTGCGCGAGGGCGCTCAGCGAAAGCAAGGCTGTCGCATAGCCAGTGGCCAAGACGAGCAGCCACGGTCGCGCCCCACGGCGGTCGAGGAGGCGGCCGCGGAGAGGTGCGAGCGCCCCGGAGCCGAGTGAGAACGCGGCGACCGCTACACCCGCGAATCCGTAGGAGCCGCTCGCACGGTGGGTGGTCAGAAAGATCGACAAGCCGACCATCCCAAAGGAAAGCCACGCGACGCCGAGGCCAGCGATCAACTGCCGCGGTCGTCCACGCACGAAGAGCGCGCGGTAGCTCTCGCTCATCACACTTCCTTCCAGGTCGCAGGGCCGACAACAAGCCGTGGCACACGCATCAACGGCGTGTGCCCTGCGCAGCTACGGCGGAGTCAGCGAACGACGGAAGGCGCTCATCCCACTGATCCTAACGGGGACGTTGCGCGACACACCACCTTTCGCGCCCGCACGCCCGGCACAGCTCGCATCCCAGCCGCCGACGTCGCTCACACCGCTGCGCCAATACGGGCCAGAAGCCTTGCGAGACAAGGGTGCGACTGCTACCTTGCGGTGCATGGCACCTGGCTCTCAGCGACGAACAGAGCTGCTCCGCGGTGTGCTCGATCTTTGCCTGCTGGCGGTGATGGACGAGGGACCGGCGTACGGCTACGAGATGACGAAACGACTGCGCGACCGCGGCCTCGCGATCGTTGGCGAGGGCTCCATTTATCCGTTGCTGGGACGTCTGGAGCGTGATGGCCTGGTCGAGACCTACCGAGCCGCGAGTAACGGAGGGCCGCCGCGGAAGTACTACCGCCCCTCGAGCGCCGGGCGGCTGGCACTCGCGCTGGGGGTGTCCGAGTGGCGAGTCGCCCGCGACGCCGTCGATGCGGTGCTCGCTCCCGTCAAGATCGAGGTGGCCTCATGAGTGATTTCGTCGAGCAGTGCCGCAGGGAGTGGAGGCGCCTCGGTGTCCCCGATCCGCTCGCCGAGGAGATGGCGGCAGACCTGGCCTCCGACCTCAGGGAAGCCGAGGCCGACGGCGTCTCCGCCGAGGAGCTCCTCGGAAGCAGTGTCTTCGATCCGCGTTCGTTCGCTGCCTCCTGGGCAGCCGAGCGAGGGATCATCCCCGAACCGCCCAGCCAGGGGAACGCCCGCCGCAGACCGCTCGTCCTCACGGCGTTCACCACCCTTGCAGCAATCGCACTGATCGTTACAGCGCTGCTGCTCCTGACCGGGAACCCCAAGGTGACACTCAAGACGTCGGGAACCGCACCTCACTTTCCCTCGCCACCAGCGGGCTCCGTCGTACCTCTCGGCCCCGGCGGGCAAGTCCTCAACGGGAAGAACCTATCCGCCCCGGTCGAGTGGATCCTGCTGTTGTTCGCGATCGTGGCGCTCGGGTTCGCCGTATGGCTGTGGTCCAGGTGGGGCCGCTCGCGACCACCCACAGCCCCGGCCTGAGGTCGGGCCCGGCGTCACCCCCGCCCGCCCGCGCTCGCTGCGCGCGGCTACTCGATGAGTCCGTACCGGAGGCCGAGGCTGGCGGCGTGCGCGCGGTTGTTCGCGTCGAGCTTGAGCCGGATGTTGTCGATGTACGCCTTGATCGTCTCGTTCGACAACGACAGGCGCTGCGCGATCTGCTTGTTGATCAGACCGTCGGCGATCAGCTGAAGCACCTCCGTCTCGCGTTCGGCCAGCGTCAGCCTGAAGCTCGATGACAGCGGCGCGGGCCGAAAGCTCCGCGGTCCCAGTGCCGTGTCGGTGGAGTGAGTGTCGGCTCTCTCGATCATCGCAGTCTCTTGGAACTCTGCTTGCGACCCGCGCCGCCGTCAATCGCGACGGCGAGAATCACCCGAACGAGTGGGTCACTGCGATAGGGCCGAAACAAGGGCTTGCGTCGTGCGCGACGAGCCGTAAGCTGAGCGAGGGGAGCGATGTGTGCATGCAGGCATCGTCCCTCAGGAGGAGGGACGGCTTTCCGCAACTGGTCGGCCTTCCACGAGGCCCGCGGCGCGCTCGCTTTCCAACACCCGAGACGCGGCGCGGGCCTCGCCATTCACCCAACCGATCGGCGCCGGTCTCCAGGAGCGCCGTCGACTCAATGTAGGGACGCATCGTCAGCCTGCAATACCCCCAAACCGGGGTACTCGGTCGAGACGGGCCCGTTCATCGACGCGTGTCGCAACTGAGGCGCGCGAGCCGGCGCTAGTCGAAGATCCCGCGACCGCCGAGCTCGCGCTCGAAGATCACGCTCGCGAGCTCGAGGTGGCCGTGCAGGGCGAGCGCTGCTGCATCGGCGTCGTGCCGCGTGCAGGCGACGACGAGTGCGTCGTCGAACTCGCGATGCCGCTCCTGCGGGCCGCTCTTCGACGTCAGGAGCGCGGGCCGGAACCGCTCGGAGCGGTCCCAGGCCGGACGGATCAGCGCGACGAGCCACGGCGACTGCGAGGCCTCGTACAGGGTGAAGTGGAAGTCGGTGTGCGCGCGCATCGTCCCCCGCACGTCGCCCGCAGAGGCTGCGGCGTCGAAACGCTCGAGCTGGGCTCTCGCCGTGGCCGCGTCGGCCTCGCTGAAGCGCTCCGCCGAGCGGCGGACGGCGAGCGACTCGAGCGCGAGCCGCACGTGGAACAGGTCGCGGAGCTCCTCGATGTCGAAATCGAGCACCCGCGCCCCCTGGTGCGGCACGTGCTTCGCGAGACCCAGGGCCTCGAGCTGGCGGACGGCCTCGCGGATCGGCGAGATGCTCATGCCCAGCGAGCGGGCAAGCTCGTCGAGGCGGAGCGGCGTCCCCGCGGGCAGCTCGCCGAGGATGATCGATTCGCGCAGCTGCTCGAGGGCGTATTCCGCCATCGTCCGGTGCCGCATCTGGCCCTGGGGAGTGCCGGTGTGCGTCATCGTTCGGGCGGACCGTCCCAGACCCTTGATCAGATGTCAAACGCCGTGAGAGGATCGGCGCGGTGCTGCCGCGGGTCTCCGTCTCGCAGGTCACGACCCTCCGGTCGAGCTTTGCCGACGACGTCCGCGACTACGTCGCCGCCGGCCTCGACGGGATCGGGATCTGGGAGCTGAAACTCGACGACGGTCGCGACGCGGAGGCGCTCGAGCAGCTCGAGGCGAGCGGGCTCGAGTCGGCGTCGGCCGTGCCCCTCGTGCCGTCGATTCTCCCGTTGCCGCTCCTCGGCGGCCCCGAGAGCCCCGCCGAGCGGATCGAGGCGATCTGTCGCAGCCTCGAGCGGCTCGCCCCGTTTCGGCCGGGCGGGATCGTCTGCCTGACTGGCACCGGTGCCGGGCGCGACCCCGACGCGGCGCGCGCCGTGGTCGTGGAGGGGCTACGCACGATCGCGGCCGAGGCCGATCGGCTCGACCTCCGGATCGCGCTCGAGCCCTACCAGCGTGACGGCGGCGAGCTCTGGACGATCGTCACCTCGATCCCGGGGGCGGTCGACCTGATCCGCGACGCGGGCGAGCCGCCGGCGCTCGGGCTCCAGTTCGACGTCTGGCACCTCTGGAACACGGAGACGCTCTTCGACGACATCGCCGACGAGATCGACCGCTTCGCCGGTGTGCACGTCTCCGACCACCGTGAGCCCACCCGTGGCTGGGCCGACCGGGTGCTTCCCGGCGACGGCCCGGCGAACGTCCCCGACATTCTCCGCGCGCTCGACGCAGCGGGCTGGGACGGCCTGTACGACATCGAGATCTTCTCCGACGACGGCACGTTCGGCGACGAGTACCCCGACTCGTTCTGGGCGGTGCCGGCGGAGGAGGCGCTCGGACGCGCGTGTCGCGCGTTCGAGCGCTGCTGGACAGCCAACCCCCAGGAAGTGGAGGAGACCAGATGAGGAGACGGGGCTTCTGGATCGTGCTCGGCGTCGTCGTGGTGGCCGTCGCACTCGCTGCGACTGCTGCTGCCCGCTCGAGCTCGCACCAGGCCGGGCCGATCACGATCGGCTGGGCGTTCGACAGCAAGG
Organism: uncultured Thermoleophilia bacterium; assembly: GCA_963840365.1. Lineage (GTDB taxonomy): Bacteria > Actinomycetota > Thermoleophilia > Gaiellales > Gaiellaceae > PALSA-600. The sequence goes on from CAWIYQ010000004.1 coordinate 15,269, forward strand.
GCGCCATGGCGCCGTTCGACGGTCCGGCGCTGGCCGCCGCGAAGCTCCGCGTCGCGCAGATCAACGCGCGGGGCGGCGTCGACGGGCGGAAGCTCCAGATCACGACGTGCGACACGCAGGGCAACAAGCCGGCGGTCGCGAAGGCGTGCGCGGTGAAGCTGATCTCGGGCGGGGCGAACGTCGTCTTCACGACCTGCGACGTCGACTTCGCCGCACCGGTCGTGCAGGAGGCGATCAACCGCGGCGTGCTCGCGATCGCACCGTGCATCGGTACCGACCAGATGGGGCCGAAGCGCTTCGGCGCCAAGGGAGCGCTCGCGTTCAGCTTCGGCAACGTGGCCCAGGACGAGGGGTCCGCGATGGCGCAATACGCGTGGGGCCGCGGCTGGCGGACGGCCGCCCTCGCGACCGACAACGTCATCGTCTACTTCAAGAACGTCGTCCAGGCGTTCAAGGCCCGCTGGCTGCAGCTGGGCGGCAAGATCGTCGACGAGGAGACCTACCAGGATCCGACCTTCGGCGGCAACAACGTCCAGAACGCCGTCAGCCGCCTCAACGGCGTCAAGGCCGACGTGTTCGTCACGTCGACCGCCGGTGCGTACGGGGCGCTCGCTCCGTTCATCACGGGCCTTCGCACCCTGGGGAACAACACGCCGATCCTCAACTCGTGGGCGGGTGACGGCGTCTACTGGCTGCCGAAGAGCCCGAAGGTGACGAACTACTACTTCGTCACGTACGCGTCCTCCTTCGGCAACGACCCGAACCCGGCGATCAACAAGCTGGCGAAGCAGATCCATGCCGCGACCGGCGGGTTCATCGCCGGCCCGGCCGCGATCGACGGCCTCGTCACCGCGATCAAGCGGGCCGGCGGATCGACGAACGGCGCGGCGCTCGCGGCGCAGATGGTGAAGTTCCACAAGCTGCCCACGCTGTCGGGGCTCGTGAGCTTCTCGCCACAGCTCCACACCGTGTTCGGCAGGCAGTACCGGGTGATCAAGATCCAGAACAACGTGCCGCGGCTCGTCGGGCTCGTCGTCGCGAAGGTCGTCCCGAAGATCTAGCGACGCGTTGGCAGCAACAGCCGAGGTCGATGCAGGACGGAGGCCCGGAGAAACGCTCCGGGCCTCCGGTATCTCTCGTTCCTTCGAAGGCGTGCGCGCGCTCGACGGCGTGACGCTCGAGGTCGCCCGTGGGGAGGTCGTCGGCCTGATCGGCCCGAACGGCGCCGGCAAGTCGACGCTGGTCAACGTCGTCAGCGGCTTCGACCGTGCCGACGCGGGATCGATCGTCCTCGGCGACGACGACGTCACGCACTGGTCGCCGCACCGGCGCGGCCGGTCGGGGCTCGCCCGGACGTTCCAGCACGCACACGCCTTTCGTTCGCTCCCGGTGCGCGAGAACGTCGAGGTCGCGGCGCTCGGAGTGGGCGCCTCGCCCCGCGAGGCAGAGCGGCGCGCCGACGGCCTGTTGCAGCGCCTCGGGCTCGCGCGCTACGCGGGCGCGCCGGCGAGTGCGCTCAGCCACGGCGACGAGCGGCGGTTGGGCCTCGCCCGAGCGCTCGCCACCGAGCCGCGTTTCCTGCTCCTCGACGAGCCCGCGGCGGGGCTTCCCGAGGCCGAGGTGCCCGACTTTGCGGCGGTGATTCGCACGGTCAGCTCCGACGATTCGACCGGCGTGCTCCTGATCGACCACAACATGGCGTTGATCATGGAGGTGTGCGACCGGATCTGCGTCCTCGACCAGGGCCGCGTGCTCGCTCGGGGCACGCCCACGGAGATCCGCTCGAACCTCGACGTCGCGGCCGCGTACCTCGGCGAGGCGGCGGTGGAGGAGGAGCCGGCGTGAGCACGCTGACGGTCGAGGGGCTGCACGTCCGCTACGGCGGCGTGCACGCCGTGCGGGGGCTCTCGTTCGATGTCCGGCCGGGTGAGATCGTCGGCCTGATCGGCGCGAACGGCGCCGGCAAGTCGTCGACGCTGCACGCGGTGATGGGCCTCGCTCCCGTCGCCGGCGGCTCGATCACGCTTGCCGGACGCTCGCTTGCCGGACGTCCCCCGGAGAGCATCGCGCGCGACGGCGTCGCGCTCGTCCCCGAGGGGCGCAGGATCTTCGGCGAGCTGTCCGTGGACGAGAACCTGCGGCTCGGGCTGGCCGCCCGGCGCGCGAAGGGTGACATCGATGAGCTGCTCGCGAGCGTCTACGAGCTGTTCCCGATCGTCGAGCAGTTCCGTCGGAGGCAGGCGGGCGCACTCTCCGGTGGGCAGCAGCAGCAGCTCGCGATCGCGCGCGCACTCGTCGCCGAGCCGGATGTGCTGCTGCTCGACGAGCCGTCGCTCGGGCTCGCGCCGGCGATGGTCGACACGGTCTTCGACGCGCTCGCCGCAATCCGAGAGCGCGGGCTCGCCGTCCTCCTTGTCGAGCAGCGCGCCCAGCGCACCGTCGCGGCGGCCGATCGCTGCCACGTGATCGGGAGCGGCGAGCTCCGCCTCACCCTCGGCCCCGGCGACGCCTCCGATACCGAGGCGCTCGTCGCCGCCTACTTCTCATGACCATCGACCCGTCGATGATCATGCCGAAGGACGGGTTCCCCAGCCGCGCTGGTCGGCGCTCGGCTGCGTCCTCCGTCGCGGCAATAGCTCTGCTATTGCCGCTCCCTGCGTCCTTGCCGTGCACTCGACCATCGCGCCCGGGAAACGCGTCGTCGACATGACCATCGATTGGCAGACGGTGGCGGACGGTGTCGCCCTCGGCGCGATCTACGCGTTGATGGCGGTCGGCATCGGGCTCGTCTTCGGCGTGCTGCGGCTCGTCAACTTCGCCTACGGGCAGCTCGTGATGGCCGGTGCGTTCGCGCTCGCGCTCGCCTCGCAGTGGGGCTGGCCGGTGTGGCTCGGCATCGTCTTCTGCTTCGCCGTCGTGCTCGGGCTGACGGGGCTGATGGACATCCTCGTCTTCCGGCCGCTCCGCGGCCATTCCCCTGCGGTGATGCTCGTCGCCACGTTCGCGGTTGCCTTCCTCCTCGAGAACATCGCGCAGCTCTGGTTCGGCTCCCTCGGAAAGATCGCGTCCTCGCTCGCGTTCCTGAACCGGCCCGTCGCGATCTCCGGGGTCGAGATCCGCAAGATCACGATCGTCTCGGTCGTGGTGGTCGTGGTCTGCCTCGCGCTCCTCTTCCTGCTCCTCGAGCGCACGACGATCGGCCTGCACATGCGCGCCGCCTCGATGGACTTCGAGACCGCCCGTCTGCTCGGCGTTCGGGCAGGACGTGTGATCACCGCCGCCGTCCTGATCTCGGGCGCGCTCGCAGCCGTCGTGGCCGTGATGCTGACCGTCCAGAACCCGGTCGTCACTCCCGACTTCGCGCTCGGCGACACCATCATCGTGCTCGCCGGGGTGGTGGTCGGGGGCATGAACCGGCCGATCCCGGCGACGCTCGGCGGTTTCGCGATCGGCTTCGCGAGCGGCCTGCTCGGCGGTGCGCTGCCGTCGAACCAGAGCCAGTACCTGCCCACGTTCCTGTTCGTGGCGGTGATCGTCGTGCTGCTCGTCCGTCCCCGCGGGCTCTTCGACCTGACCCGCACGGTTGAGCGCGTATGACCGCGCGGCTCGCGGCCCTGCAGGAGCTCGTCGCGCCCGCCGGCCTCGTGATCGTGGCCGCGCTGCTCGGCACCGCGGTCTCGACCTCGACCGAGACGTACTTCATCGACGCGCTCGTGAAGGTCGCGATCGTGGTCGCGCTGTACGTCTTCATCGGCAACTCCGGTGTCCTCTCGTTCGGGCACATCAGCTTCTTCGCCCTCGGCGCCTGGACGGCCGGCGTCCTGACCGTGCCCGCCGACACCAAGCCGGCGATCATGCCGAACCTCGCCCATTTCCTCGCTCGACACACGGTGGGGAACGTCCCCTCGCTCGCGCTCGCCGCCCTCGTCGGCGGCGTCTTCGCGCTGCTCGTCGGCGTGCCGCTGATGCGGCTCTCCGGGCTCGCGGCCGGGATCGCGACCTTCGGGGTGCTCGAGATCGTGCACAACCTCCTGCGTTACGAGGAGCGGATCGGGCCCGGCCTGAACGCGTTCTCGTCGGTGCCCGAGACGACCGGTCTCCGCCAGGCGGCGCTCGGCGCGCTTCTCACGGTCGTCGTCGCGTTCGCCTACGCGCGCAGCCGGTTCGGCCGGCTTCTGCGCGCGACGCGCGAGGACGAAGCGGCCGCGCGCGCGATCGGCGCCTCGGTGCACCGCCAGCGTCTGATCGCGTTCACCCTCTCAGGGGCGCTCGCCGGCTTCGCGGGCGGGCTCTACGTCCACCTCCTGCCGGTGCAGACCGAATCCGTCTATCTCGACCTGACGTTCATCACGCTCGCGATGCTCGTCGTTGGGGGCGCTTCGAGTCTCTTCGGCGCGGTGGTCGGCGCGCTCGCCGTCAGCGCGCTCGACTCCTATCTCGCCGTCGCCGAGAACGGCTCGTCGTTTCTCGGCTGGCACATCGACCTGCCGGCAGGCACGGCGGAGATCGTGGTCGGCGTGCTGATGGCCGCGGTGCTGATCTTCAGGCCCGCGGGCCTGACGGGCGGGCGCGAGCTCCGCTTCCTGCGCCGGAGTCAGGCATGAACCGCGTGTGCGTCGCGGGCGTCGGGGTGATCGGCAGTCTCTTCGCGGGGCATCTCGCGCGGGTCGCGGAGGTGTCGGCGCTGACGCGGAGGGAGGGGCACGCCGCCGCCCTGCGCGAGCACGGTGTGCGTGTCAGCGGGCGTGCCGGATTCACGGGGCGGCTCGCCGCGGCCGCGACCTCCCCGGCGGACCTGCCCGAGCCCGAGCTCGTGATCGTCGCCTGCAAGGCGACCGACCTCGAGGCGACCGCCGCGCGACTCGAAGGTCACTGGCCGGACGCGGTCGTGATGACCGTCCAGAACGGGATCGGAGCCGACGAGGTCGTCGCCGCCCACGGCGACTGGCGTCTGCTCGTCGCCGTCACGTTCATGAGCGGCACGCGCCACGACGACACGCACGTGCAGTACGTGCTCGACACGGCCACCTGGGTCGGGCCGGCGCGGGGCACGACCCGTGCCGAGGCGCAGGGCGTGGCCGACCTGATCGTCGCCTCCGGCCTGAAAGCGGAGGCGTTCGACGACCTGCGGCCTGCGCAGTGGTCCAAGCTGATCTTCAACGCCACGGTCAACACCGTCGCAGCGCTGACGGGGCTCCCGCACGACGCGCACTTCGCACAGCTCGGTCGGCCGGACGACCTCGGTCAGCTCGTCCGCGGGCTGATGGACGAGGGCAAGGCCGTCGCGGCGGCGCTCGGCGTCGAGCTGGGCGAGGATCCCTGGGAGATGAACGTGCTCGCGACCCAGCGCGGCAGCGCCCACTATCCCTCGATGCTCGAGGACGTCGAGGCTCGTCGGCCGACCGAGATCGACATGATCACCGGCTCGCTCGTGCGCGCCGCTCGCCGTGCAGGCGTGCCGGTGCCTCTGCACGAGACGATGGAGCGGCTGATCAAGGCGAAGGAGGCTTCGTGGTCGTAGCGGTCATAGGGTGCGGCGCGGTCGGGTCGCTGTTCGCGGCGAACCTCGCGACGCTCGAGGATGTCGAGGTCTGGGCCTACGACCTCTCGCTCGAGCATGTCGAGGCGATCAACCGCGACGGCCTGCGGCTGACGGGAGCAGGCGACGTGACGGGGCGCCTGCGCGCGACGGCCGATGCGGGGGATCTGCCGCCGTGCGACTTCGGCATCGTCGCGACGAAGGCCATGCACACGGACGCGGCGATCGCTGCGACTGCCCACGCGTTCGGCGACGGCTGCGTGGCGACCGTCCAGAACGGGATCGGCAACGAGGAGGTGCTCGCACGCCATGTCGAGCGGGTCATCCGCGGCACGACGTTCCCGGCCGGCAAGCTCACCGCACCGGGCGTCGTGCAGTGGGACGTCAAGGGGGACACGACGCTCGGCCCGTTCGAGGACCACCCGGCGCCGCTCGGTGAGATCGAGCGCCTTGCCGACGCGTGCACGCGCGGCGGGATGCCGACCATCGCCGTCGCAGACGCGCGCGGCCCGCAGTGGCGCAAGGTGATCTTCAACGCCGCCACGAACCCGCTCGGCGCGTTGACCGGTCTGACCCACGGGCGCGTCTGCGAGCAGCCGGCGCTGCGCCTGCTCGCGTCGCGGCTCGTCGACGAGGGCAAGGCCGTGGCGGCTGCGCAGGGGATCGTGCTCGACGCCGACCCGGAGGATCTGATCGACTACGCGGCGCGCAAGGACGTCGCGTACGGCCACAAGGCGTCGATGCTCCAGGACGTCGAGGCTCGCCGGCAGACGGAGGTCGATTTCCTGAACGGCGGCATCGCCGAGTTCGGCAGACGGCTCGGCGTGCCGACGCCGACGCACGAGACCATCCAGGCACTGGTGAAAGGGGTTGAGGCCTCGTGGTGAGCAAGGAGATCGATCGCCGCTACGGGCGCATGCGGGCGGCGATGGCGCGGGACGGGCTGGACGCCGTGATCGTGAGCGGCAACGAGTACACCGGCTTCGAAGGAGCGGTCTCCTACCTGTCGGGGTTCGTGATCGTCCACCGCTACGCCTACGTCCTGTTGCCGCTCGAGGGCGAGCCGTCGATCGTCTTCCCGACGGAGGCGCGCTACGTCGGCGAGCACGGGACGACCTGGATCGACGACCAGGTGTTCGTCGACACGCCCGGCGAGTGGCTCGCGGATCGCGTGCGCGGCAAGCGCGTCGGCGTCTACGGGCTCGACTACGTGACGGCGGTGCGCGACTACCGCGCGTTCGAGGGGAGAGCCGAGCTCGTGCCCTGGGACGTCGGCTTCGACCACGCGCGCGCCGTCAAGAGCGAGCTCGAGCTCGAGTCGGTGCGCGACAGTGTCCGCATCAACACCGAGGGCTTCTGGATCTTCGTCGACGGCTTCGCGCCCGGGCGGAGCGAGCGTGAGATCCTCGCCCCGTGCGAGCGGTACTTCGTCGAGCAGGGCTGTGGGCGGCTGACGATGGACATGGTCCTGACCGGTCCGAACGGCGGCGCGCTGCCCGAGTTCAAGATCGCAGGCGACAACCGGATCGCCGCCACCGACATGGTGCTCCCGTCCCTCGAGGTCGCGGGGCCCGGCGGCCACTGGGTCGAGGTCTCCCGCGCGATCTGCCCCGGCACGCCGAGCGACGACACGAGACGCATGCTCGAGGCCTACGACGAGTACTACGACATCGCCCACGACGCGCTCCGCGGGGGCGCGACCGCGCACGACGTGCACCGGGCCGTGTCGAAAGGCTTCCATGACCGCGGCTTCAAGCTCGGACACGTCACCGGCCACTCGATCGGCATGACGATGATCGAGTTCCCGAAGATCGGCGAGGGCGACGAGACCGAGCTGCGCGAGGGCATGGTCTTCTCGATGCACCCGCACGCGATCGCGGAGGACGGGCGATCGTGCCTCTACATGCAGGACACGTGGCTCGTCGGCGCGGCCGGCGGCGAGCCGCTCGCGGGCCTGCCCATGCGCATCTTCGACGGGACGGAGGAGAGACCATGAGCGCAGGCTCGACGGAGCTCATCAGAGAGCGGAGGCGCCGGCTCGGCCGGCGCCGGGAGCGGGTATGAGCGAACTTTCGAAGCCGGTCCTGCCGGGAGAAGCCGGCTCCGACTACGAGCGGTACCTGCGCACGGACGAGCTGCTCGCGCTGCAGAAGACCGCGGACGAATGGATCCATCGCGACGAGCTCCTCTTCCAGTCGGTGCACCAGACATCCGAGATCTGGCTGAAGCTCTGCTGGGCCGAGGCCGAGGAGGCGGCGCGGCTCGTGGGTACCGACGACATCCCGGCGGCGTTGCGGCTGCTTCGCCGCTCGATCGACTGTGTGAAGCTCGTGACGGCGGCCCTGGACATGCTCGAGCACATGTCGCCGTGGGAGTACACCGAGGTGCGGAAGATGCTCGGGCACGGCAGCGGCTTCGACTCGCCGGGCTTCAGGGAGCTTCGCCGGGTCGGCAAGGAGCTCGACGAGCAGTTCGCGGCCGTGCTCGAGCGGGCCGGGGTGTCGCTGGTCGAGGTCTACACGCGTGGCCGGGAGCTCGAGGACCTCTACAACCTCGCCGAGCAGCTGATCGAGCTCGACGAGCGCATCACGGTCTGGCGCGTCCGCCACTTCAAGGTCGTCCAGCGGACGATCGGTGGGGACGTGATCGGCACGCAGGGGACGCCGGTCGAGGTGATGGGGCGGCTGATCCATCACTCGTTCTTCCCGCAGCTCTGGGACGTGCGCAACGAGCTGACGCGGATGAACCCACCGGAGTGACCGCGCTCACCGGCATCGCGCTCGGCTGCGGCAACTTCGGCGGCGTCGGCTCGGCACCGGAGTGGTTCGGCCGCGGCATCCCACACGACGAGGCGCTTGCGATCATGGATCGAGCCTGGGGTGCCGGCATCGACTGGTTCGACACGGCCGACGCGTACGGCGGCGGGGCGAGCGAACGGTGGATCGGCGAGTGGGTCGCCGACCGAGGCCACCGGCCCAGGCTCACCACCAAGGTCTTCCATTCGACGAGCCGGGATCCCGGCGACACCGGGCTCGCACCCGACCGGATCCGGCAGCAGCTCGAGTCGAGCCTCGCCCGGCTCGGCGTCGAGCGGATCGACCTCTACCTCGCGCACGAGCCCGACGCGCTCGTGCCCGTCGGCGAGACGATCGCGTGCTTCGAGTCGCTGCAGGCGGAGGGGCTCATCACCGCGTGGGGGCTGAGCAACTACTCGGCCGCCGAGTTGACCGAAGCGCTCGGTCACGGCCTGCCCGCGATCGTCCAGAACTCGTTCTCGCTCCTCGACCGGGCGGACGAGCGCGACGTGCTGCCGATCTGCGGCGAGCGCGGGATCGCCTACGTGCCGTTCGGCCCGTTGGCCGGCGGGTGGCTCACCGGCAAGTACCGGCGTGGGCAGGCGTTCCCCGAGGGCTCGCGGATGACGCAGAGGCCGGGGCCGTACGAGCGCTATGCCGACGACGGCGTGTTCGACGCGCTCGAGGCGCTCGAGCAGGAGGCTCGAGACCGAGGCGTCGAGATGGCGGCGCTCGCCTTCGCGTGGGTGCTCTCTCGTTGTGACGGCGCGGTGTGCGGCCCGACGCGCGCCGCGTACCTCGACCCGATTCTCGCCGCACGAGAGTTGCGGCTCACCCAGGACGACGTCGACCGGATCGGAGGCTACTTCGCATGACCGTGCGCGTGATCGACGAGCACGACGTCCGACGGCTGCTGCCGATGGACGAGTGCATCGAAGTAATGGCGGAGGCGCTTGCGGCGCTCGCCCGCGGCGAGGTGTACAACCCGTTGCGCTTCGTCCTGCGGCCGCCGGACGATCCCAGCCTGATGGGGCTCATGCCGGCGCACCGCGGCGGCGACTTACCGCTCTGGTCGCTGAAGACCCTTACGATCTTCCCCGGCAACAGCGCTCGTGGGCTCGACTCGCACCAGGGGTTCGTGGCGCTGTTCGACGGTGTGACCGGCGAGCCGAAGGCGATCATGAACGCGGGCGGAATCACCGCCGTGCGCACCGCTGCCGTCTCCGGCCTCGCGACACGACTGCTCGCACGCGACGACGCGAGCACGCTCGCGATCCTCGGCACGGGAACTCAGGCGCGCTCGCACCTCGAGGCGATGCGGGCCGTGCGCAGCTTCGAGCGGGTCGTCGTCTGGAGCGCGAGCGGCCGGTCGCTCGACGGGGCAGAAAGCGTCGGCAGCGCCGAAGAGGCCGTGCGCGACGCGGATGTCGTCTGCACGGTCACCTCGCTCGCCGAGCCGATCGTCGAGCGGGAGTGGCTGAAGGCGGGCGCGCACATCAACGCGGTCGGCTCGAGCATCCCGACCACGCGCGAGCTCGACACGGCGACGGTGGCCGAGGCATCGCTCTATGTCGACCGCCGCGAGTCGACGGTGAACGAAGCCGGTGACTTCCTCCTCCCGCAGCGCGAGGGGGCGATCGGGCCCGACCACATCAGAGCCGAGCTGGGCGAGATCCTGCTCGGCACGTCACCCGGCCGCACGTCGCGGGACGAGCTGACCGTCTTCAAGTCGCTCGGGCTCGCCGTCGAGGACCTCGCGGCGGCCGAGTACGTGCTCCGGCGCGCCGAGCGGGAGGACGCGGGGACGGTCGTCTCGTTGTGATCCCGCTCGCGGAGATCCGCAAGGCACGGCAGGTGCTGGAGGGAACGGCGATTCGCACGCCGCTCGTCCGCCTCGACGTGGAGGCGGACGCGGAGATCTGGCTGAAGCTCGAGCTCCTGCAGCCGGTCCGGTCGTTCAAGATCCGCGGGGCCGGCAACGCCGTCCTGCAGGCGACCGACGCCGAGCTCGCGGGCGGCGTGCTCACGGCCAGCGCGGGGAACATGGCGCAGGGGCTCGCCTACGCGGCGCGACTCCGCGGCGTGGCGGCCACGGTCGTCGTCCCCGAGCACGCCCCCGACACGAAGATCGCCGCCGTCGAGCGCTACGGCGGGCGGGTCGTGAAGGTGCCGTACGACGAGTGGTGGGAGACTCTGGTCAGCGGGCACTCGGAGCGCGCGGGCGGCCTGTTCGTCCACCCGGTCGCGGACGACCGCGTCATGGCCGGGAACGGCACAATCGGCCTCGAGCTGCTCGAGCAGCTCGACGGGTTCGACGCGGTGGTCGTGCCGTACGGGGGCGGGGGCCTCGTGACGGGGATCGCGAGCGCGGTCAAGGCCGAGCGCCCCGGGGTGCGCTTCTACTCGGCCGAGCCCGCGACCGGAGCTCCCGCGGCGGCGACGCTCGCGCGCGGCGAGCCGACCGAGGTCGAGTACACGCCGTCGTTCGTCGACGGCTCGGGCAGCCGTGCGCTGATCCCGCGCGTCTGGGAGCACGCCCGGGGGCTGCTCGACGGCGGCTTCGCGCTCCCTCTGGACGAGGTGGCTGCGGCGATGCGGGTGCTCGCCGAGCGCGCCCGTGTGATCCCCGAGGGCGCAGGGGCGCTCGCCGCCGCCGCCGCCCTCTCGGGGCGCATCGAGGGGCGGCGGATCGTCTGCATCGTCTCGGGCGGGAACATCGACGCGGACGTCTTCGCGCGCGTCCTGCAGGGGGAGACGCCGTGAACGTCGACGCCGTCCGGGAGCGTTTCTCGTCGCTCCAGAGCGGATTCGCGTTCTTCGACGCGCCCGGCGGCACCCAGGTGCCCGACGAGGTCGGTGAGGCGATCGCGCGGGCGCTGCGTGAGGCGTCGGGCAACCTCGGCGCGCCCTATGCGACCGGGCGTGCGGTCGAGGCGATCCTCGACCGTGCGAAGGAGGACGCCGGCCGGTTCCTCGGTTGCTCGCCCGATGAGATCTCGTTCGGCATGAACATGACGACGCTCGACTTCGCGCTCTCCCGCACCGCTGCGCGCGACTTCGTCGCCGGCGACGAGATCGTGACGACGGAGCTCGACCATGACGGCGGCGTTGCGCCGTGGCTCGAGCTCGCGGCGGACAAGGGTCTCGTCGTGCACGTCGCCCGGGCGTGCGACGACCTCACGGTCGACTACGACGACCTCGCGCGACGGCTCTCGGAACGGGCGCGCGTCGTCTCGTTCGCGCTCGCGTCGAATGCGACGGGCTCGGTCGCGGACGCAAGGCGAATCTGTAAGCTCGCGCACGACTCCGGCGCGCTCTGCTGGATCGACGCGGTGCACTACGCAGCTCACGAGCCGATCGACGTGCACGCGCTTGACTGTGACGTGCTCCTCTGCTCACCGTACAAGTTCTGCGGGCCGCATCTCGGGATCGCGTACGTCCGCCGCGAGCTCGCCGAGACGTGGCGTCCGTACAAGGCGCGCCCGTCGAAGCTCCGGTTCGAGACGGGCACTCTCCCGTACGAGCTGCTCGCCGGCTTCAGCGCGACGATCGCCTACCTCGACTCGCTCGGGGGCCTCGCCGCGATTCGCGGCTACGAGCGTGAGCTCGGTTCGTACTTCCTGGCCGAGCTGCCGGAGAACGTCCGTCTCTTTGGGCCGCCGACGATGGACGGGCGCGTCCCGACGTTCCTGTTCGACGTCGAGGGTGTCCCAGCCGCCGACGTGGCAAGGCGGCTCGGCGAGCGCGGCGTCGGCATCTGGCACGCGGACAACTGGTACTGCGTGTCGCTCGGCCCGCGCCTGCCGACCGAGACGCTGCGCGCCGGCATCGCCCACTACAACACGCGCGCAGAGGTCGACCGGCTACTGCAAGAGCTTGCACGTTGCCAATCCACCCTCGGGTGAGAGCACTGTGGCGCACGCGAGTCGCATTGGTGTCTGACACCTCGAGGTGTCAGACACCCTTTCTGTGTGCCGCGCTCAGAGTGCGGCGGGCCTTCGCGTAGCTCACCAAACCTGACGCCGTCAAGTCACGCGGTTGATGTCGGCGTCCACGAGCCGGTGCTCGCCCGCCTCGACGAGCGAGCGCAGCCGCTCGAGCGCGTCCCAGACATCGACGAAGCGCGTGTAGAGCGGCGGCACGCCGAGGCGGATCGAGTCCGGCGCGCGGAAGTCCGGCACGACGTTCGCGCGCTCGATCAGCGCCCGGCAGATCGGCCAGGCGTCTGCGTGCCGCAGGGAGACGTGCGAGCCCCGACGGGCGGGATCGCGTGGAGTGCCGAGCGAGAAGCCGAGCGGCGCGAGCCACGCGTCGTGCAGATCGACGATCAGACAGGTCAGCGCGACGGACTTCTCGCGCGCCGCCTCGACGCCCGCCTCGGCGACGACCGCGACGCTCTCGTCGACCGCGGCGAGGTCGAGGATCGGAGGCGTTCCTGCGAGGAGCCCCTCGATCCCGTCCCGGCGCACGAAGGGATGGCCCATGGCGAACTGGTCCCGCTGGGCGAACCAGCCGTGGATCGGCGAGCGCAGGCCGGCTTGCCGCTCCCGCGCGACGTACAGGAAGGCGGGTGCCCCGGGGCCGGCGTTGAGGTACTTGTACGTGCAGCCGACCGCGAGCTCGACCCGGTGTGCCTTCAGCTCGAGCGGCACGACGCCGGCCGAGTGGCAGAGGTCCCAGACGATCGGGACGCCGTGGCGTCGGGCGACCTCGGTGATCGCAGGCAGGTCGGCCAGCGCTCCCGAGCGGTAGTTGACGTGCGAGAGGAGCAGGACGGCGGTGTCGCCGACTGCGAGCGCCGCCGTCACGTCGGCCACCGTCGGGCCTTCGATCGGGTCGCTCTCGAGCAGCCGCAACTCCCGCCCGTGCTGCTCGGCCAGCCCCTGCAGGACGTAGCGATCGGTCGGGAACTCGTCGCGGGGCACGACGAGAGCACCGCCGCGCTCGGCCACGACGCCGCCGCAGAGCTTGTAGAGGTTGACGGTCGTCGAGTCGCCGACGACCACCTCCCCGGGCTCGACGCCGAGCAGGTCGCGCGCGATCCGGTCGCCGGCGCGCGCCGGTGCGTCGATCCAGTCGTGCCAGCCGCCGACGAGCCGCTCGCCCCAATCGTCGATCGCCGCGTGCAGCCGGGCGCGCGTCGCGAGCGGCAGGCGTCCGAGCGAGTTGCCGTCGAGGTAGATGCGGGGCTCGTCGCCGAGCACGAAGCGCTCGCGGAAGCGGGCGAGTGGGTCGACGGCGTCGAGCGCCTGCGCCGCGGCGCGGTTCGTCGCCTCAGGCATCAAGCCTCTGACACCGCCCTGAGCGCGGTCGCAGCCGCGCGCTCGCCCGAGCGCAACGCTCCCTCCATCGTCGCCGCCCAGTCGCGTGCGGTGTGCTCGCCCGCGAAGACGATCCGGCCGGCCGGGCCCTCGAGCGGCCCGGGTGCCCCGTCCCAGGCGTGCGGCAGCACGGAGTAGGCGCCGCCGGGCCAGGCGTGCTCGTCCCAGAGGGTGACCGTGCCCGACCCGCGCTCGACGGGAAGTGCCGGCCACAGCTCGGCGAGCCGATCGAGCCAGGCGGTTGCGCCGTTTCGGGCACCGACGAGCTCGACGACCGGCGCGGCCCCTGCCCACGCGCCGACGGTCCGGCCGCCGATCCCGTCGCTCGTGGTCGTGTACGCCCACCAGCGCTCCCGTGCCGACATGAGCGCGTCCGGTTGGGCTGGCGCCGCGAGTGACGCCGCGAGCTTGGCCGCGGTCGACATCCGCACGTCCGCGTAGACCGCCGGCGGCGGGGGCGACAGCTCGAGTTGCAGGACGCACGGGGCGGGGACGGCGACCACGCACGCGGCGGCCTCGAGCTCGCCGCCGTCGGTCGAAACGACCACTCCGTCACCTGTGTCGGTCACCCGCCGCACGGTCTCCTTCAGGTGGAGTCCTTCGAGCCGCGCGGCGAGACGGTCGGCGACGAGCTGGTTGCCGCCGGCGACGCGGCGGGTCTCCGCGTCGTCCACGAGCGCCGTCAGGTCGAGGAGGAAGCGGGCGTCGAGCTCCTCGATGGGATACGCGCGAGAGCTCTGCACGCGGGCGGCGAGCAGCTCGCGCACCTCCGCGTTGGCGGCCGCCTCGCGGAGGATGTCGACGGCGGGACGGCTCGGTGCTGCCTCGGCCGCCCACTCGGCCGCCTGCGCCGCGACGACCACGTCCGCGCGGCGCAGGCCCAGGTCCGGCACGAGCCGCCGCTCGGGGTAGCGGATCCCCATCCCCCGCAGCTCGAGACCGAGGTCGGCGACGTAGCGCTCCATCGTCTCGTAGCCGCGGGTGACGAACTCGCCGCCCCGCTCGATCACCGCCCCGGACGGCAGCCGGTCGCTCCAGACCCGCCCGCCGACGCGGTCGAGCGCCTCGAGCACGACGACTTCGATTCCCGTGCGGCGGATGGAGTCGGCGGCCGCGAGCCCGGCGTAGCCGGCGCCGATCACAACGACCCTCACGAGAGCGCCTCCAGGCCGGCCGCGAGCTGCGGCCAGACGAACGACTCCGGGTCGATCACCGCGAAGTGGTCGCACTCGAGCTCGAGCAGCGTGCAGTCGTCGCCGGCCGCGGTCGCAGCGCGATGGTAGGCCTGCGACTGGGCGATCGGCACGGTGTCGTCGTCCGAGCCGTGGACGAGCAGCGTCGGGACGCCCGTGGGCACGTTGAGAATCGGGTCGGCGACCTCCCAGTCGCCGGGGGCGGCGGCGCCCATCAGCTCGACCGCCGCGCCTCGCCCGAGGCGCTCGGCCGCCGCGGCGTGCAGGTCGCAGACGCCTGCGAGCGAGACCGCAGCCGTCACGAGCCTGCGGGAGGCGAGCCAGAGCGCCAGGTGCCCGCCTGCCGAGTGACCGATCGCGACGACGGGGCCGTGGCCGAGCGGCGCGAGCCCGGCGCACGCCGCCGCCACGTCCTCGAGCGTCTCCGGATACCCGCCACTGCCGCCGACCCGCCGGTACTCGAGGTTCCAGGTCGTCCAGCCCGCTTCCGTCAACGCGTCGGCGAGCGGGCGCGTCGTTTCGTTCCCGTACGTCGACCGCCAGAACCCGCCGTGGACGATCACGGCGACGGGATGCGGGCCTGCTCCCGGCGGCCGGCGCAGCTCGGCGTGCTGGTCGGGAAGCGCGCCGTAGGCGTGCGTCGTCGGGGCCACGCCGCGCGTCAGAAGAGCGCGACGAGGCGTCGCCTCTCGATCAGCGCATCGACGGCTTCCGACGCCGGCGCCGTCTCGAAGCGGCTCGCCGCGTCGAGCACCAGCGGCAGGAGTTCGACGCTGCCGACCGTGTTCAGGAAGACGCCCGGCCTGCCCAGCACGAAGTGCACGGCCACGTCGATGTCCTCCTGCTCCCGGAGCGGCTCGTACCAGGTCGACGCGGTCTGCGTGCGGCCGTCCCATGGCGCGAGGCTGATCGCCTTGATCGTCTGCATCGCGACCCCTCGTTCCACACAGATAGACGCAAGCGTCTCGAACTCCGCCGCGTAGGTCGCGTCCTTCATCTGGATCGCGCTGTACGGCAGGAGCACCGAGTCGAACGGGAAGCGATCGAGGCTCCGACGGTGCATTCGCGCAACCGACAGGCCGTGGCCGGTGACGCCGATGAAGCGGACGAGGCCCTCGTCGCGCGCTTCCACGGCCGCCTCGAGCGAGCCGCCCTCGCGCAGCGCCTCCTCCCACTCGATCACGTCGACGAGGTTGTGCAGCTGGATCAGGTCGACGGAGTCAACGCCGAGCCGGTCGAGCGAACGGCGGATCTCCTCGCGTGCGCCGGCCCGGTCGCGCCGGCCGGTCTTCGTCGCGAGGAAGAAGCGGTCGCGCCCGCTCCCGGCGAGCCAGGGCGCCAGGCGGAGCTCGGAGTCACCGTAGGAGGCGGCGGTGTCGATGTGGTTGACGCCGTGCTCGAGCACCGTTTCGAGCGCCCGGTCGGCTTCCGCCTGCGTGACCGATCCGAGTGCGGCTGCGCCGAAGATCGTGCGCGTGCTCTCGTGCCCGGTCGAGCCGAACGGAGCGGTGGCGATCACGGCAGGAATCTAGACGATCGGGTTATTGCAGTGCGGCGAACGTCGCCTAGCCTCAGTCGGTGAGGTACGTCGTCGTCGCCCTCGTCTACGGCGCGATCGTGCTCGGCGTGATCGCCGTGTACCGCGGCGAGCTCCCGTTCACGCACGGCGGCCGCTCGGCGAGCGCCGGACTCTGCGGCTCGAGCATGGGGCCGCTGGACTACCGGTGGCCCGTGCGCCCGTTCGACCGGCAGCATCCGGTCCGGGGCGGGTTCGGCGATCCGCGCACGCTCTCACCGGCCGCGTTCGGCGCCGACGCCGCCGACGACCGTGGCGACTTCTCGTTCCACAACGGCGTCGACATCGCCGCGCCTGCTGGGACGAAGGTGTATCCGGTCGTGTCGGGGTGGGCAACCGTCGTGAACGGCGACGAGGTTCGCGTGCTCGCGGGGCACCGCGTCTTCCAGTACCACCACATCAGGCCGACGATCGGCCGTCCCCACCGGGTGATCGCAGGCGTCTCGGTGCTCGGGGTCGTGAAGCGGCCGGCGAACCACGTGCACCTGACCGAGCTCGACGGCACCCATGTCGTCGACCCGCTGACGCACCTCCGGCCGTACCGCGACCACACGGCTCCGACGGTGGAGCAGGTCTCGATCACCACCGTCACGGGCGCCGCGCCGACCGACCGGACGCGCCGCGTGCTCGTCACGGCCGAGATCGCCGACGCGCAGGCGCTCCGCGTCCCCGGCGCCTGGGCCGGCTTCCCGCTTGCGCCCGCCTTCGTGGGCGCTGCGATCGTGGACGCATCGGGCGCCGTCGTGTGGCGGCGCACCGTCGCGGACTTCCGCTACGGCGAGCCGCCGTCGGCGGACTTCTGGCAGGTCTACGCGCGCGGCACCTTCCAGAACTTCCCAGTCTTCGGCCACCGCTACTACTGGCAGCTGCCGGGGCGCTATGTGTTCAGGATCACTCGCACGCCGCTCGACGTACGCCGGTTCGTCGCCGCCGGCTCGACGCTCGAGGTGACCGCCGAGGACCTCTGCGGCAACCGCACGACCACGACACGGCTGCTCCGCTTCGCGGGGCAGCCGCCCGAGGCCGCTCGGACCTGATCAGGCCTTCGTCGGCGCGGCGAGCCGGCAGTGCGGGAGGTGCTCTTCTGCGAGCCGGAGGAGCAACCCGTGCAGCGCCTCGCGTTCCTGTGCGTCGAGCGGGGCGAGGAACTCGTCCTCGATCCGCAGCGAGAGGGACCGCAGCTTGGCGAGCGTCTTGCGCCCCGACGGCGTCATCTGGACGAGGTGTCTGCGACGGTCGTTGGGATCGCGCCTGCGCTCGACGAGGCCGGCTTCCTCGAGCTCGTCGAGCAGTCCCACGAGCTGGCCGCGGTCATAGCCGAGCGCGTCTGCGATCGCGCCCTGGGTCTCGCGCTCGCCCTCGTCGATGACGGCGAGCACCGCATGGTGGTACGGGTGCAGGCCGGTCGTCTCGTAGGCGTCGAGGGAGCGTTCCTTGGCCGTCATCCCGAGCCGCTTGAGCAGGAAGAGGGTGGAGGCGACGAGCTCCTCGGGCAGCCGCTGCGGCGGTGTCTTCAACACTTGTGCATTCATGGGAAGAAGTGTAGCGCGGAAACCGTTCTCTTGCTATATTGTTGGTTGGATCAACGATAAGGGGGAACAATTAGTGGATTCTGCTACGAATAGACGGCGCTGGAGCGCACTCGCCTTGATCGTGACCGCCCAGTTCATGGTCATCCTCGACGTCGCGATCGTGAACGTTGCGTTGCCGTCGATCAAGTCCGACCTGGGTTTCTCCCAGACCGGCCTGCAGTGGGTCGTGTCGGCCTACGCCATCCTCTTCGGCGGCACGCTGCTGCTCGGCGGCCGGTTGGCCGACCTGCTCGGACGGCGCCGCCTGTTCATGGTCGGCCTGCTCGTCTTCGCGGCGAGCTCGCTGCTCTGCGGCATCGCCTGGTCGGAAGGCTCGCTGATCGCCTTCCGCGCGGTGCAGGGACTCGGCGGCGCGCTGCTCGCACCCGCGGCGCTGTCGCTGCTCGTGACGCTCTTCAGCGAGGGCCGCGAGCGCAACGTCGCGCTCGGCATCTACGGCGCCGCCTCCGGGAGCGGGGCGGCGGCGGGCGTACTCCTCGGCGGTCTGCTGACGAGCTACCTGAGCTGGTCCTGGATCTTCTTCATCAACGTCCCGGTGGGGATCACCGCGGCCGTGCTCGCACCGGTGCTGCTGCGCGAGAGCCGGCCCGACCTCGGGCACCGTCACTTCGACCTCGCCGGGGCCTCGACCATCACGTCCGGGCTGATGCTGCTCGTCTACGCGCTCACGCGGGCGACGAGCGACGGCTGGGGGCTCCCTCGACGATCGGCCTGCTCGTGGCGTCGGCTGCGCTTGTCGGCTCGTTCGTCGCGATCGAGCGGCGCTCGCCGTGGCCGCTGCTGCCGCTTCGCATCTTCCGTCTGCGCACGCTCGTCGGCGCGAACGTGGCGATGCTGATCGTCGGTTCCGTCACCTTCTCGGAGTTCTTCCTGCTCACGCTGTACCTGCAGGACGTCCTCCACTACAGCGCCGTCCAGAGCGGGGTCGCCTTCGCTGGCTTCGCGCTGACCGTCGTCGTCGTCTCGAACCTGGCACAGGTGATCGTCAACCGTGCCGGCGTCCGTGTCACGCTCGTCGCCGGCCTGCTGACAGCCGCCGCCTCGCTCGCCTGGCTCACCCGTCTGCCGCTGCACGGCCACTACTTCTGGGATCTCTTCCCGGGCTTCGTGCTCGGCGGCGCAGGCCTCGGTCTGTCCTTCGTGCCGGTGACGATCGCCGGCCTTGCCGGGGTCGACCGCACCGATGCGGGCATCGCATCCGGGCTCGTGAACACGAGCAGGCAGATCGGCGGCGCGATCGGGATCGCCGTCGCGAGCGCGATCGCCGCGAGCGTCGGCGAGCCACTACGCGTCGGCCCCGGCCGGCAGCGCAGCGGCCCTCGACCACGGCTTCCGGACGGCGCTCTACGTTCTGACCGGCCTGCTCTTCGTCGGCACCGCTGCAGCCGCCGCGCTCGTGCGCCCGAGTGCGCCCGCGCCGGTCGCGGAGCCCGCGATCGACGCCGTGCCGTTGAGGGAGGCGGCATGAGGCGTCGGCTCGACGGAGCCTCACAGAGAGCGGAGGCTCCGGCTCGGCCGACGCTGGAGCGGGCATGAGCCCGGCGCAGCGCCAGCAGCGCCGGCGGCACCAGCAGCAGGTGGTATCGCTCCTCGACGAGCTCGAGGAGCGGCGCGCCCGGCTGCGGCGCCTCGAGGCCGGCGGTGCCCGCCCCGCCGGCCTGCGCGACCTGAAGGGCGAGCTCGAGGACACGCAGCAGCGGCTCGCCGAGCTCGTGCTCTACTAGAGGCTTGATGCGTATTGGGGTGTGCGTGGGGATGGGTCAGACCAAGCGGCTTGGACGTGACGGGCGTAGCGCGTAGCGGTGGCTACGGGCAAGCCCGGCACGGCCGAGACGCGCCGTGTCTGGCCCACCAGCCACGTGCGCCCGCCAAATGCGCATCAAGCCTCTAGGGACAGGCAATCGGCGGGGCACCTCCCCGGCCAAGACCGGCGGCGCGCGACCCGGGGGGAAGATGTCCGTCAGTCCCACCCGCAACGCGCGCCGCCGCCTCTCTCATCGGCAGGCGCGCGCTGCGACTTGAAGGTGTGCTCCGCCTTCGGGCCGGGTAGGTTGCTGTCGTGCGGTGGACGGCGGTGCTCGCAGCAGCTTCCGTCGCGGCGATCCTGGCGGCGCCCGGCGGCGCGTCGCGGACCACGACGATGCAGCTCGGCAGCACGGTCACGTTCACGGGACAGACCGGCTCGCGCGTGGGCTCCGGCACACGCGTGCGCGCAACGGGGACGGTCGTTCTGACGGCCCGCTGGGGCAGCCGGGGTTGGTACCTGGTCGTGCGAGTCCACACCGACGGCGCGGGGCGCTACCGCGCCCGCATGCACCCGAGCCACCGCGGCACGTACACGATTCGCATCAGGACGCCGGACAACCGGCCGCCGGCCGTCTTCGTGCTGCAGGTGATCTGACGGCGCTTCAGCGACCGCGGAACCAGCGGCCCGCGCGCGAGGCGAGCGTTTCCGGGCGGGGCCGCAGCGTCTCGTGTCGGGCCGCCTCGCGGTACGCCGGAAGCTCCTTCGCCCGTGACGCGTCGAGCTTCAGCGTCACTCTCCCAGGGTAGATCGTCGAGACCTGCTCGCCGGGCACGTAGACCGGCTCCGACGAGCCGGCAACCTTCACGGCGAGACCGTCGAAGATGTCGTCCTGCTGCGTCCCCGCGACCTGCGCGACCGAGCCGAGCTCGGTGCCGTCCGCAGTGACGACGCTCCACCCTTGCTCGATCTGCAGCCAGGAGACGGGATCGTCTCCGCTTCGCTCTTCGACCGGCTTCCGGCCGGGCGGCCCGAGGAACGCATCTGATCCGGTATCGCTCACAGGCAGATGATAGGGCAGCCGTCCTTCGGGGTCGGAGGGGGCGTCCAGAGCGCGTGGAGCGTGGGCGGCTTGCGGAAGACGAGCCCATGCGGCGCGGACGGATGGCGCGGGTCGAGGTGCAGGTCCGGCAGGCGTTCGAGTACGAGACGGAGCGCGGTCCTCGCCTCGAGCCGCGCGAGATGCATGCCGATGCAGACGTGTGGTCCGTGTGCGAACGCGACATGGTGTCGTGAGCGCGCACGGTGGACGTCGAACCGGTCGGGATCGTCGAAGAAGCTCGGGTCGCGGTTCGCGCCCGCCAGTGAGATCTCGACGAGATCGCCGCGGCGTACCTTGGCGCCGGCGATCTGGACGTCGCGTGTCGCGTACCGGTCGATCACGGCCGCTGCAGGTTCGAGCCGCAGCGACTCTTCGACCGCAGCGGGAACGAGCGTCGGGTCTCCACGGACGATCGTGAGCACGTCCGGATTCGCGAGGACGTGGAAGATCGCGTTGGCGATCATCCCTTCGGTCGTCTCGATCCCGCCGAAGAGCAGGACGGCCGCGTTGGAGACCGCCTCGTCGGCGGTGAGGCTTCCCGTGCCGGCGGCGAGGTCGAGCTCGATGCTCTCGCGGAGCGCCGAGAAGGCATCGCGGGCGGTCACGGGCACCGGGTGGCCGGCGGCGACGCCCGTCACTGCCGAGACCATCGCGTCGTACCAGCCGAGCATCTTCGCGACGTCGGTCTGGTCGAGGCCGAGCGAGCGCGCAACGACCGCGGCAGCGAGCGGTCCGGCGACCGCGCGCCGCAACTCGGCCCGGCCGGACGGAGCGATCGACTCGATCAGCCGTAGAGCCTCGTCCTCGACATAGGCGGTGTACTGCTCTCGCACGGCGTCGAGGCGGAATCGCCGCGCGAACGGATCACGGTGCCGGGCGTGCTCCTCGCCGTCCAGCGTGAGCATGCTCCTGCCGACGACCTGGCCGGTCGAGAAGCGTGGATCGTCGACCGTGAACGTCTCCGGGTCGCGCATCACCTGGAGGGCGAGGTCGCGCCTCGTCACGAGCCACCCCCCGATTGCGGGCAGCCACGAAACGGGCTCCTCCAGCCGCAACCGCGCGAGCACCGGATGCGGGTCGTTCTCCAACTCGGCCAGCGTCACCGACGCTCCGACAGGGAACTCCATCCCGCGACGCTAGACGAGATTACGACGCGGTCTGCTTGGTGAGCAGTGCGTGGATCTGCCTGGTCAGGTCGGCGACCTGCTCGGTCAGCTCCTTGTCCTGTGCGGTGAGGTCGGTGTTCGCCTGGAGGAGCTCGAGGAGCTTGTCGGTCTCCGTCTTCGCCGCATGCTCGAGCCGGGCATGGGCCTTCTCCATTCGCTCGGTGTGCAGCTTGTCGCGGTCAGCCTGGCGCGTCTGGGCGAGCAGGATCAGCGGGGCTGCGTAGGCGGCCTGGAGCGAGAAGAGCAGGTTGAGGGCGATGAACGGGTAGACGTCCCACGCGAAGCCGAGGTGGAGCTGTGTCGAGTTCACCACCACCCACGCCAGGACGGCGAGGGTCTGCCCGCCGATGTACTGCGGTGTGCCGAAGAACCTCGCGGCCTTCTCGGCGATCCGCCCGAAGCCGTCGTTGCCGAACGCTCCGTGCAGCTGCGCCCGCCGATGCTCCAGGTCGGCGGTGGCTTGCGCTGGGTTCCCGGTCGACACGCTGGCTCCGTTGTTCTCGGCCTCCGGGTCGGCTCCTGCGGGCCGCATCCCTTGCGTTTCGTCGAGTCTGCACCTGGACGTGGCGCCGTGCCGAGGCCCCGGTCTATGCTCGCGAGATGGCGACACAGGAGCAGCCGCGGCCGTTCGTGCGGCCGGACGGCGTCGAGAAGGTCACCGGGCGCGGGCGCTACACGGCCGACCTCGCGCTTCCCGGTCAGCTGCACGCGAAGTTCCGCTACGCAGAGCTGTCGCGGGCCCGGATCGTGCGGCTCGACGTCGAGCGCGCGAGCAGCCTCCCGGGCGTCCTCGCGGTCCTCACCCACGAGGACGTCCCGGACGTGCGCCACGGGCACATGGTCCAGGACCGGCGGCTCTTCGCCCGCGACGAGGTGCGGTTCGAAGGGGAGATTGTCGCGGCGGTCGCCGCGACGACGCCCGAGATCGCCGCCGAGGCTGCAGCGCTGATCGAAGTCGAGTACGAACCGCTGCCGCCGGTCACGGACGTCGAGGCGGCGCTCGCCGCCGACGCACCGCTCGTGCACCCGGAGTGGGAGAGCTACAGCGGCGACGACGAGCTCGGGCGCGACCGCAACGTGCTCGGCCACTCGGTGATCGCGAAGGGCGACGCCGACGCCGCGATGGCCGCCGCGGACGTCGTCGTGAGCGGCCGCTACGTCGCGGACGCCTCGCAGGGCGCACCGATCGAGCCGCGCGCGATCGTCGCGGAGTGGCAGGGCGACAAGCTGACGGTCTGGTCGTCGACGCAGGTGCCGTTCATCGCACGCAGTGTGATCGCACGCGTGCTCGAGCTTCCCGAGTCGCACGTGCGCGTGATCGTCCCGCTGCTCGGCGGCGGCTTCGGCTCGAAGTGCGACTTCCACTTCGAGGCGCACGTCGCGGCGCTGGCGCGCGCTGCGAACCGCCCGGTGAAGCTCGTGTTCTCCCGGCAGGAGGAGTTCCTGGCGCCGGACCACCGGCGCGAGGGGATGGTGATCGAGCTGGAGACGGGCGCACGCGCCGACGGCACCCTCGTCGCGCGCCGGGCACGGCTCGTGCTCGACGGCGGCGCCTACTGCGGCGAGGGCGGCTTCTTCGCGCAGCTCGCCGCGATGCACGCGTGCGGCCCGTACGTGATCGAGAACGTCCGCGTCGACTCGAGCCTCGTCTACACGAACCAGCAGCCGTCGGGGTCGATCCGGGCGCCGACCGCCCCGCAGACCTGCTGGGCGGTCGAGCAGCACATGGACGAGCTCGCGTCGGCCCTCGGCCTCGATCCCGTCGAGCTGCGTCGCCGGACGCTGATCGAGGAAGGGACAGAGAGCCCCACGCGCCAGGTCTTCGGCCCGGTGTCGATCAAGGAGACGCTCGACCGCGCTGCCGAGCTGATCGGCTACGGGCGCGAGCTGCCCGAGGGCGAAGGAATCGGCGTCGCGTGCGCGTGGTGGCCGTCGTTCGGCGGCGAGTCCGGCGCATACCTGAAACTGAACGCCGACGGCACCGGCACGATCGTGACCGGCGCCCAGGAGAACGGGAGCGGGGCGGTGATGGGGCTGCCGCTGCTCGCGGCGCGGCTGCTCGGCATGAGCCCCGAGGACTTCTCGCTGCTCTATCAGGACACGGACGCAGGCCCCTGGGACGGCGGTTCGTCCGGGTCGCAGACCACGTTCAACAACGGCCGAGCCGTCGTCGAGGCCGCCGGCGAGGTGCGCCGGCAGCTGCTCGAGCTCGCCGCCGCCGAGCTCGAGGTGGACGCCGACGATCTCGAGCTGGCGGAGGGCCAGGCGCGACTGAAGGGCGCGCCCGCGCGCGGCGTCTCGATCGCGGAGCTCGCGGGCAGCGGGAAGACGCTGATCGGCAAGGGCTCGGGCCGCGTGCCGGAGTCGCCGCCGACCGCACCGGACGCGGCTTGCGTCGGGCGGCTGGGGATGGAGTCGTTCCTCGAGCCGCAGCTGATGACGCACGCCGTGCACGTCAGGGTGGATCCGGAGACGGGTGTCGTGCGCGTCCTTCGCGTCGCGGCGGTGCACGACTCCGGGACGATCCTGAACCCCACCGGTGCGAACGGGCAGGTCTACGGCGGCGTCGTGATGGGGATTGGGCAGGCGCTGACGGAGGGAACGCTGTTCGACGAGGAGGGGAGGCAGCGCAACCCGCACCTCCTCGACTACAAGCTCGTGACCGCGTCGGACGCGCCGGCGATCGACGTCGAGTGGATCGAGACGCCCGCCGTCGACGGCGGGCCGTTCGGCGCCAAGGGGATCGGCGAGCCGCCGTGCGTGCCGACGCCGGCCGCAGTCGGGAACGCGATCGCGCACGCGACCGGGCGCCGCGTTCGCCGGCTGCCGATGACGGCGGAGCGCGTGTGGGAGACGGCGGAGTGACCCGGTCGCTCGTCGTCGCCTCCTCCGTCGGCGACGCGGTCGTCGAGCTCGCAGACGGGGCGCGGGTGGTCGCGGGCGGCACCGACCTCGTCGTGGGCGCGCGACAGGGCAAGGCGCCGCTCCCGGATCGGCTGGTCGCGGTTCACCGTGTGCCCGAGCTCGCGGCGATCGACGAGGTGGACGGGGCGCTGAGGCTCGGCGCCACCGTCACGCACGCCCGGATCGTGGGGCATCCGCTCGTCGGCTCGCGGCTGACGGCGCTCGCGGACGCGTCCGCCATCGTCGGCTCGCACGCTACGAGGGCGCAGGGGACGATCGGCGGCAACGTCATGAACGCCTCGCCGGCCGCGGACACGGTCGGCCCGCTCCTCTGCTTCGGGGCGTCGCTGCGGCTGCGTTCCGCGTCGGGGGTGCGCGTCGTGGCTGTCGAGGAGCTCGCGGTCGGGCCGGGCGCGACGAGCGCCGCGCCCGGGGAGCTGCTCGAGGCGATCGACGTGCCGATTCCCGGCGACGGCGTCGGCAGCTGCTACGTGCGGCTCGAGTACCGACGGCAGATGGAGATCGCCGTCGTCGGCGCCACCGCGGTCGTGCAGCTCGACGGCGACGTCGTCAGGGGAGCGAAGATCGCGATCACCGCACTCGCTCCGACCGTTCGGCGCGTGCCCGACGCGGAGGAGCTCCTCGTCGGGACGGCCGGTGGCGACGACGTCCTGGAAGCTGTCGGGGAGGCCGTTGCCGCGGCCTCCCGTCCCATCTCCGACGTCCGTGCGTCGGCCGCCTACCGTGCGGCGATGGCGGCCGTGATGGCCCGCCGGGCGGTTCGCACCGCGCTGCTGCGGGCGCGGGGAGTCTCCGCGTGAGGGTCGCTGCGACGCTGACCGTGAACGGGGTCGACTACCCGGTGGAGATCGAGCCGCAGACAACGCTGCTGCAAGCCGTGCGCGAACACGTCGGCCTGACGGGGTCGAAGGAGGGCTGCGACGACTCGGAGTGTGGCGCCTGCATGATGCTGCTCGACGACGAGCCTGTGAACTCGTGCTCGTACCTCGCCCTACAGGCGGAGGGGCGCCGGGTCACTACCGTGGAGGGCCTCGCGCGCGGCGAGACGTTGAGCCCGCTGCAGCAAGCGTTCCTCGAGCAGGGCGGTGTCCAGTGCGGCTTCTGCACGCCGGGGATGCTGATCTCCGCGACGGCACTGCTCCGACGCACGCGCAGGCCGACCGAGGAGGAGGTGCGGATCGCGCTCAGCGGCAACCTCTGCCGCTGCACCGGCTACGACGGGATCGTCAAGGCGGTGCTCGCCGCGGCGGCCGTTGAGAGCTCGGCCGACCCCGCGGCCGTCTGACGGCCGACCCGGGTCCTCGGGGTCAGCGAGCAGATCGTCCTAGATGTCGCGCTAGGCGGTGTGGCTGGCGCGTTCGACGACGCCGGCGAGCTTGCCGCGGACTTCGGCGGCAACCGGGGCGAGGCTGTCGTTGCCGACGATCGAGAGCATCCGTTCGGCGTCGATCGCGGCGATGTGGGTTTGCCCGTCGCGTTGGTAGACGACGACGTTGCACGGCAGCAGGGTTCCGAGATCGGGTTCGGCGCTGAGTGCCTGGTGGGCGAGTGCCGGGTTGCAGGCGCCGAGGATCACGTAGGCGTCTTCCTCGACGCCGAGCTTTTCGCGCAGAGTCGCCTGGACGTCGATCTCGCTGAGCACGCCGAAGCCTTCCTTGCTCAGTTCGTCGCGGACACGCTCGACGGCGGCTCCGAACGGCTGGTTGGTTGTTGTGCTGAGGGTGTAGCCGGTTGCGAGCATTCGCATTCCTCCTGGAGGTAGCGGCGGCGGGCTTTCTCCGCCTTCAGGTGATGGGCTTGTGCCTCGGCGTGGCGCGGGCGTGCGGGTATCGAGGTAGGCGGTGATCGCGTCCTCGCCGACAGTCACTTCGCCGTCGGTCGCGACGAGGACGGGGATCGTGTCGGTGCCGGTTCGTTCGCGGAGCAGGAGACGGTGTTCCCGCTCGACGGGTACCTGGCGGGCGATGTAGTCGATCCCGAGTTCGGTCAGCCGCTGCCGGACGCGGCGGGAGGCGGGGCACCACTCGGTTTGCCAGAGCTCGACCATCAGGAGTGTCCGAAGCGAACGTCGGGGAGGAGTCGCCGCAGCCAGCCGGGGAGCGCCCAGGCGTGGCGGCCGAAGACGCGCAGCAGGGTCGGGATCAGGACGAGCCGGACGAGCATCGCGTCGAGCAGGACGGCGACGCCGAGGATGACGCCCATCTCCTTCGGCGGCAGCGGGCCGGAGAGGGCGAAGGTGAAGAAGACGGCGACCATGACGGCGGCGGCGGCGAAGATGACGCGGCCGGAGTGGGCGAGGCCGCCGATCGCTGCTTCGTGCGGGTCGTGCGAGCGGTCCCAGTGCTCCTTCGCGGAGGAGAGCAGGAACACGGTGTAGTCCATCGAGATCGCGAAGATCATCGCGAAGAAGAAGACGGGCGCCCAGGCGTCCATGTAGCCCTGCGGCTCGAAGCCGAGCAGGCCGGCGCCGTGGCCGTTCTGGAAGATCAGTCGTCCGACGCCGAATGCGGCACCGGTGGCGAGCAGGTTCGTGAGCACGCCGAGCGCGGCGAGCAGCGGCGCCTGCAGCGCGATCAGCAGGAGCAGGAAGCCGAGCACGAGCACGACGCCGATCACGAGCGGCGTCTTCGCCGCGAGTGCCTGTTCGAGGTCGTGGTTCTCGGCCACGGCACCGCCGACGAGGGCGCCTGGCGGAAGGGCGGCGCGGAGCCGGTCGATCGTGCGGCCGACGCTGCCGCTCGACGGGTCGGCGTTCGGGGTCGCCTGCATCAGCGCGAGCCCGTTCGCTGCCGAGTTGAGGCGCTGAGACGCGGGCGATGCCGGGGTCGCGGCGCGCGATCGCAGCGACAGTGGCGGCCGTCGCGCGCGGGCGCGACGATCTGGAGCGCGCCCGGTGCGCCGACACCGAACGCCTGTTGCACCTGCGTGTAGCCGATGCGGGAGCCGTCGGTCGGCGGGACGACCTTGATCGACGGCATGCCGGTCTTCGAGCCCGAAGACCGGCAGCGCGAGCAGGACGAGGATGAGCGTGGCGGCCGGGCCGTAGAGGTGCGGGTGGCGCCAGAGCCGTTCGCCCCAGCGCTGCGAAGCGGGCGGAGCGGTGCTCGCCGGAGTGCACCCAGCGCAGGGCGAGCGCGTCGACCTTCGGGCCGAGCTGTCGCGAGCACGGCGGGGAGCAGGGTCATCGTCGCGGCGAGGACGAAGGCGACGCTGAGCATGATCCCGAGCGCCATCGAGCGGAAGGCCGGGCTTGGCACGAGCATCACCGCCGAGAGCGAGACGAAGACGGTGAAGCCCGAGAAGAGGACGGCCTTGCCGGCGGTGTCCATCGTGACTGCGACGGCGTCGCGGACGCTGAGCTTGGAGCCGAAGTAGGCGCCGCGGAAGCGGTGGACGACGAAGAGCGCGTAGTCGATCCCGAGCGCGAGCGCGAACATGAGCGCGAAGTTCATCGCCCAGATCGAGATCTCGAAGCCGTGCGTGAGCAGCGCGAGCAGCCCGGCGGAGGCGAGCAGGCCGAGGATCGTCAGCATCAGCGGCAGCCCGGCGGCGACGAGTGAGCCGAAGGCGATCGCGAGGATCGCCAGCGTGATCGGCCAGGAGTAGAGCTCGGACTTCATCATCGCCGTGCGGTTGGCGGTGTTGAAGTCCGACCACATGCCGGAGGCACCGGTCAGGCTGACCGAGATCGCAGGCGTCGCGAGCGCGTGCAGCTTGCCCTTCAGCGCTGTCGGCGGCTGCGACCATCGCGGTCGGGTCCTTCTTCGCGCCGGCCAGGACGAGCGCGGTGTGGCCGTCGGGCGAGATCGAGACGCCGGCGCGCGGCGGAACGACGATCGAGACACGCGCTGTCCGAGCGGAGCGTCGCCTCGACCTTCGCGAGGAGCGCCTGGAACTGCGGGCGAGCTGGTCGTCAGCGTCGGTGAGTGGACGACGACGAGCGGGGCTGAGCTCGAGAGGCCGGCGAAGTTGTGCTGGATCAGCGCTCTGGCCTGCACCGACTCGGAGCCGTTCGCCTGCCAGCCGGCACCGGAGAGCGCCGTCTCGACCTGCGGCGCGAAGACGGCGAGCGCGAGCGCGAGAGCCGCCCAGGCGAGAGCAACCGCCCGCACGTGGTCGGCGGCCCAGCCGCCGAGCCGTCCGACCGGGCCGACCGCCTGCGGGTGCTCGGTCGGCGGGGGACACGCGCGCTGCTGCTGCGACCACCACTGGCTGGTTCCTCCTCGATCGAGAGGTTTGCGTCTTGACGTCTGACTGCTACTATACAACTAAATCGTTGGAGAGAGTAACAGAAGGAGAACGATGCAGTCGCTTCCACACCCGATCCCCGCATGACCTCGCTGAACTGATCGCTCGTCGCTTCCGCGCGATCGGCGAGCCGATGCGTGTGCGCATCCTCGACCTGCTGCGCGACGGCGAGCTCAGCGTCAACGCGCTCGCAGAGCAGCTCGGTGCCGGCCAGCAGAACGTCTCGAAGCATCTGAGCGTGCTCGCGGAAACCGGGATCGTCGGCCAGGCGCAAGGAAGGCAACCACGTCTACTACCGCGTCGTCGACGAAGGCGTCTTCGCACTCTGCGAACAGGTCTGCGGCTCGCTCCAGTCCCAGCTCTCGACCCTGGCCGCCCTCGTCGGCGGCATCCCCACCTGATCCTTCGAGGAGACCGACATGACGAAGAACATGAGCACCTTCGATCGCAGGCTCCGCACCTTCGTGGCGGCGCCTCTGCTCGTTGTGATCGCGCTACTGGTCGGCGCCGGCGGCGTCGCCGGAATCGTCCTGCTCGTGCTCGCCGGTGTGATGGTCGCCACGAGCTCGGTCAGCTTCTGCCCGCTCTATGCGCTGCTGCACCTGAACACCCGCGGCCCGAAGCCCCAGCCGCTCACTCGCTGAAAGGGATGACCGAAGAAATGGACGTGACCACCGATACCTTCCAGCGGGACGTGATCGAACGCTCGCACGAGCTGCCGGTCGTCGTCGACTTCTGGGCGGCCTGGTGCGGCCCCTGTCGCATGCTCGGCCCTGCGATCGAGACCGAGGTCGCGAAGCGGGCCGGACAGATCGAGCTCGCGAAGATCGATGTCGACGCCGAGCAGATGCTCGCCGCGCAGTACGGGATCCAGAGCATCCCGACCGTCGCCGTCTTCCGCGACGGCGAAGCCGGTCAGCGGCTTCGTCGGCGCGCACCCGGCTGCAGCGATCGGCAGCTTCCTGGACGACACGATCGAGAAGCACGGCGAAGCTGTTGATGCCGCATGAGCCTCACCGCCACATCGCGCTCGATTCGCGGAACACTGCGTCAGGAGATCGTGATCGACGGCAAGCACCGCCTGATCACCGACGAGCCCGAAGACGTCGGAGGCGAAGGCAGCGCCCCGGCGCCACACGAGCTCCTTCCCGCGGCCCTCGCGTCGTGCGTCTCGACGACGCTCGTCATGTTCGCGAACCGGAAAGGCTGGGAGCTCGGAGACGTCTCCGTCGACGTCGACTACGACCACCGCTCCACACCGCGGCGCTGCGACGTCTCGATCCACATCGGCGGCGACCTGAGCGCCGACCAGCTCGCGGTGCTGGACAAGGTCGCCGCAGCCTGCCCGGTTCGACGCTCGATCGAGACCGGCATCGAGTTCAGCGAGCAGATCGACCACACACCCAGAACTCCCGTCGCGGTATGAGCCGCGTCGTCGTACTCGGCGCGGGAGTTGCCGGTCATACCGCGGCATCGTTCGCGCGGAAGTGGCTGGGCAAGGAGCACACGGTCACGGTTGTCAGCCCGCGTGACTTCTACAACTGGATCCCGTCGAACATCTGGGTCGGAGTCGGCCTGATGAAGCCGGAAAAGGTGACGGTTCCGCTTCGACCGATCTACGAGCGTGCAGGGGTCGAATTCGTGCACGCAGCCGCGCGTGAGATTCATCCCGAAGGCGAGGCCGGCGACGGCTCTCCGTTCGTCGTCACCGACTCGGGCGAGCGGGTCCCGTACGACTTTCTGGTCAACGCGACGGGACCGCAGCTTCGCTTCGACATGACCGACGGCCTCGGCCCCTCGGCCAACAGCCTTTCGGTGTGTACGGCCGAACACGCAGCCCAGGCCGCGCGCGCCCTCGACGAAGCAGTCGAACGGATGCGCAAGGGCCAACGGCAGCGCTTCCTCGTCGGCGTCGGCCACGGAACGTGCACCTGTGAGGGCGCTGCGTTCGAGTACATCGTCAACCTCGAGTTCGAGCTGCGCGCTCGCAAGGTGAGGGAGCTCGCCGACATCGTCTGGATCACCAACGAATACGAGCTCGGCGACTTCGGGATGGGCGGCATGCATCTGAAACGCGGCGGCTACATCACCCCGAGCAGCATCTTCACCGCCTCGCTGTTCGGCGAGCGGAACATCGACTGGATCACGCGTGCTCACGTACGCAAGGTCGAACCCGGCCGAGTCGAGTACGAGACCGTCGACGGACTGGAAGGCGAGGAAGCGTTCGACTTCGCGATGTTGCTGCCGCCGTTCACCGGGGTCGGCCTCACCGCGTTCGACCAGAGCGGCAGAGAGATCACCGAGCAGCTGTTCATGCCCAACGGTTTCATGCGCGTCGACGCCGAGTACGCCGCCAAGCCGTACGAGGAGTGGCGCGCGGCCGACTGGCCGCGCACGTACCAGTCACCTGCCTACGAGAACGTGTTCGCGGCCGGGATCGCCTTCGCGCCACCCCACCAGATCTCACGGCCGCGCGCGACGCCGAGTGGCGCTCCGGTCGCGCCCGCACCTCCGCGCACGGGAATGCCGTCCGCGATGATCGCGAAAGCGGTCACGCGCAGCATCGTCGACATGATCGCCGGCGCCGACGGTCCGACCCGGACGGCGTCGATGTCGGACATGGGTGCCGCCTGCGTGGCATCCGCCGGTGCAAACCCCTTCACCGGCACGGCTGCGTCGATGACGGTGTTCCCGATCGTCCCCGACTGGGAGCGCTACCCGGAGTACGGCCGTGACATGAAGCGCACCTTCGGCGAAATCGGCCTGGCCGGGCACTGGATCAAGATCCTTCTCCACCACATGTTCCTCTACAAGGCGCGGCTTCGGCCGGGCTGGTCGCTGATTCCGGAGTAGAGCGATGACGGACGAACTCAAGAAGCGGCACGTCGCGGAAACCAAGCAGTTCTACGCGACGAAACCGACTCGCACCACCGTCTTCATGCGAACCTTTCTGCCCTGGCAGCTGTGGCGGTTCGCGGTCATCAACCTGAAGATGATCGCCATGATTCGGCTCAGCCACAGCTCGCGCAATTCACGTTGACCGCACGAAGGTACGGAAGGTCAGGCCGCCGTCAGACGCCCTCGCGGGCGCTGCGGAAGCGGCGCAGCCGCAAGCTGTTCGTGACGACGAAGATGCTCGACCCGGCCATCGCTGCGGCAGCGATCATCGGGTTGAGAAGCCCGGCCACGGCGAGCGGGATCGCGGCGACGTTGTAGGCGAAGGCCCAGAAGAGGTTGCCCTTGATCGTCGTCAGTGTGCGGCGGGCAAGGCGGATGGCGTCGGCGGCGGCGCGCAGGTCACCGGAGACGAGGGTCAGGTCCGAGGCTTCGATTGCGATGTCGGTGCCGGTGCCGATCGCCAAGCCGAGGTCGGCCTGGGCGAGGGCGGGTGCGTCGTTCACGCCGTCGCCGACCATCGCCACCGTCTGCCCTGTCTGCTGAAGGCGTTCGATTTCGGCTGCCTTCTCGGACGGAAGCACACCGGCGAGCACGGTGTCGATCCCGACCAGCGACGCGACCGCGCAGGCGGCGCGCTCGTTGTCGCCGGTGAGCAGAACAGCCCTCAGCCCGAGCGCCTTCAGCTCGGCTATTGCCTGGGTGGAGCTCGGCTTCAGCGTGTCCGCAAGGGCGAGCAGCCCGTGCAACCTGCCGTCCCAGGCTGCGACAACGACTGTCTGGCCATTCGCTTCGGCGCCCTCCATCCATGCTCTGCGCCTCGACGCTGAGCTCGACGGCCCAGTCAGCGAGGAAGCTGGGGCGGCCGACCAGAACGCTGTGTCCTTCGACGACCGCTTCGATCCCGAGCCCGGCGTGGTTGCGGAACTCGCTCACCGCTGCAAGCTCGCCGGCGGCCTTCGCAATCGCCTGTGCGAGAGGATGCTCGGAGGCGGATTCGGCACTTCCGGCGAGCCGCAGCAACTCCTCCCGCGTGGCTTCGAACGGCACGGCATCGACGAGCCGCATCCGGCCTTCGGTGACCGTGCCGGTCTTGTCGAGCACGATCGTCGTGATCCGCCGGGTCTGTTCCAGCACCTCTGGCCCCTTGATCAGGATCCCGATCTGGGCGCCACGGCCCGTTCCGACCATCAGCGCGGTTGGAGTCGCCAGCCCCATCGCGCAGGGGCAGGCGATGATCAGGACGGCGACCGCTGCGGCGAACGCGGCGGATGCCCCAGCTCCGGCGAGTAGCCAACCCCCGAGGGTTCCGATCGCGATCACGATCACGATCGGCACGAAGATCGCGGAGACACGGTCGGCGAGCCGCTGCACTCGGGCCTTCCCGGTCTGCGCCTGCTGTACGAGCCGGGCGATCTGGGCGAGTGCTGTGTCGGCGCCGACGCGGGTGGCGCGAACGGTCAGGAGTCCGGAGGTGTTGATCGTCGCCCCTGCGACCTCGGCGCCAGGCCCGACCTCGACCGGGAGCGGCTCGCCGGTCAGCATCGACTGGTCGATCGCCGAGAAGCCTTCGGTGACGACACCATCGGTAGCGACCTTCTCACCCGGGCGCACGAGGAATAGGTCGCCGACGGCGAGTTGTTCGGCCGGCACGAGCACCTCGACGTCGTCGCGGAGCACGAGTGCTTCCTTCGCGCCCAGTTCGAGCAGTGCCCGGATCGCTACGCCGGAGGAGCGCTTGGCGCGCGTCTCCAAGAACCGGCCGAGCAGGATCAGAGCCGTGATCACCGCGGCGACCTCGAAGTAGGGGTCGGCGGCGAGCCCGGCGAGGAGCACGACGACCGACCAGGTCCAGGCGGAGAGCGTGCCGAGCGAGACGAGCGTGTCCATCGTCGCTGCGCCGTGGCGAGCGTTCCGCAGCGCCGCCCGATGGAACTGGGCGCCGCACCAGAACACGACCGGTGTCGCGAGCACAAGCGACAGCCACTCCCAGCCCGTGAACCGCAGCGGCGGGATCATCGCCAGCAGTACAAGCGGTGCGGCGAGCACGACCGCGGCGATCAGCCGCGTCGGCGCCGCTTCGTGGTCGTGCTCGCCGTCCACGGGCGGAGCAGCGACGTGGTAGCCGATCGACTCGACCGCATCGACCAGACGCGCAGGTCTGACGCATACAGGGTCGTATCTGACGGTTGCGGTCTCGGTCGCGTAGTTCACGGTCGCCTCGACACCCTCGAGCTTGTTCAAGGCGCGTTCGATCCGTGCCGCGCAGGACGCACAGGTCATCCCAGCGAGCGCGAGCGTCGTCTGCTCGCGCGTGGCCGTGCGCGCTTCGGCGACGATCGCCACCTAGCGTGTCTTCGCGAACCGACGCACTGCGGCGAGCAGCTCGGCCGTCTTGGTCTCGACCTCGGCCTGGTCGCCGCTCGCGAGTGCTCCGGCGACACAGTGGGACACGTGGTCGTCGAGGATGAGGAGTGCGACGCTGTCGAGGGCGGTCGTGACCGCGGAGATCTGAGTGAGGATGTCGATGCAGTAGCGGTCTTCCTCGACCATCCCTTCGATCCCGCGCACCTGGCCTTCGATGCGGTGTAGACGCTTGACCAGCGCGTCCTTCTGGTCGTGGTAGCCGTGGTGGGCGGCTTCGTGGGCGCAAGCGGTCACGCCGCCACCTCGTAGCCCGCTTTGTCGATCGCCGCGACGATCGCCGCTTCGTCGAGCCGGTCGCCGCTGACCGTGACGGTCTTCGTGTCCAGATCGACCTTGACTGCAGCGACGCCTGCGACCGTCGAGACCGCGCGTTCGATCGCCATACGGCAGTGGCTACAGGAGATGTCGGGAACGCTGTAGCTAGTCGTGGACATCGCTATGCCTCCAGTTCGATTCTGCATCCGACTGTAAGGCCGCTTGAACACCGCGGCAGCGGCTTTCGCACGGATACCCCTAGGGGGTTTTCACGGATCTCTCGGTTCCGCGCAACTGCGGCGGCAACATTTCCGACTACGCCTGCTCGCTACAACGGGCCTCACGGTTGTTGAACCGACGCATGCGGGGAAGTTGACGTGGTGCTGCGGCGGCCCGGCAGAGGCGCTGTACCCCGACAAGGCAGCAGCCGTCGCCTCGCGGCGCGTCGAGCAGTTGGGCGCGGCCGCGCCTGACTGCGTGACCATGTGC
Organism: uncultured Thermoleophilia bacterium; assembly: GCA_963840365.1. Classification (GTDB taxonomy): domain Bacteria; phylum Actinomycetota; class Thermoleophilia; order Gaiellales; family Gaiellaceae; genus PALSA-600. The sequence goes on from CAWIYQ010000004.1 coordinate 50,536, forward strand.
CCGATCTGCCTCGTCAACCTACGCAAGTCGGCAGGGGAAACGGTGCGCTTCCGCGACATCTCCGAGTACCTGGTCGAAGCTCGCGGCGGTCATGGTTAGATCCTTCGCCCTCCCGCGCACCTCCACCGGTCGAGAGCTGCGTCGCACCGCATCTAGGGAACGCGGCCGACGAGGGCGTTCCGCCGACTGGCTGTATCCTTATTGTCGCTCCGCGACTATTGGGAGAGCGGCATCCGTTAAGAGGTCTTGAATGCCCTGCAAGCGGGGCATGTCTTGGGCGGTTAGCTCAGTTGGGAGAGCACCAGCTCGACAAGCTGGGGGTCACTGGTTCGAGCCCAGTACCGCCCATAGGAAAGGGCCCGCAAACGCGGGCCTTTTTTCTTGGCGTTCGGGGATCGCTCCCGGCTCAGGTCCGATGGTCACGGCGGGATGGTCAGGGAAGGAACTTGAAACCGTTGGCGCGCTGGCCGAGAGCTACAACTGGCCTGCTTGAAGTTTGCCCTCGCGGTAGCCGCTGACGAGCGCCTTAGCGCGGCTGCCGAAGCGCAGGGTGACGAGGCTGCCGCTGCCGTCGGGGCCGCAATCGATTGCGAGCAGGTTGTTAGCCGCGAGGTGCGCAAGGTCTGAGTCGCGGAACGGGAACTCGTGGTCGGTCGCCCGCCTTGGGCTCCCATGAATTTGCCCCGTGGGCGTCGGGCGGCCGGCAGCGCGACCGGCATTAGCCGCCTAGTCTGGCTACGCGAGGCTCCTCCTGTCGAATGCTCGCAGCAGCTTGTTAGTTTGCGGGACAGCGTTATGGTCGTCGCGTGCGGATGATCGAGGGCCCGGTTGCGGGACGAGGGTGGCGGAGCCGTGGGTGAGCGGCTCGACCGTCGGCTCGTGGCGGTGATGTTCACCGACATGGTCGGATACACGGCGCTGATGCAGGCTGACGAGGGCGGGGCGCTCGAGAAGCGCGAGCGGTACTGGGAAGCGCTCGAGGGACATCACGACGCGTTTGGCGGGACGGTCGTGCAGCGGCTCGGTGACGGCAGCATGAGCATGTTTCCGAGCTCGCTCGCGGCGGTGCAGGCTGCGGTCGGCATTCAGCGCGAGCTCTCGGCGCAGGCCGTTCCTGTTCGTCTCGGGATCCACGTGGGTGAGGTGATCGTCGAGGAGGAGCGGCTCACGGGTGAGGCGGTGAACATCGCGGCGCGGATCGAGTCGTTCGCGATCCCCGGCGGGGTGATGCTGTCGGACTCCGCTTACGACCAGATCAAGAACCGGAGTGATGTGAGCGTGATGGCCCTGGGCCGGTTCAGGCTGAAGAACGTGGGGCGTCCGTTCGAGCTCTACGCGGTGAGGGGCGACGGTCTTGTTGTTCCGGAGCCGGCGGCGCTCGAGGGCAAGGGAGAACGGTTCGTCGGCTTTCCGAGCAACCTGCCCGAGGCGGGTTCGCCGCTCCTCGGCCGGACGGTCGACCTGGAGTCCCTCGTCGACCTCGCTCGCAAGCATCGGGTCGTCACGATCACCGGGCCCGGCGGGGTGGGGAAGACCACCGTGCTCGCCGAGCTCGGACGGATGCTTGCGCCCGAGTTCCTCGACGGTGTCGCCTTCGTTGCGCTGGCAGATGTTGACGATCCCTCTGATGTGCTTCCCGCGCTTGCCGCGGCCCTGGACGTGAAGGAAGCGGAAGGGCGAACGCTCGGCGAGGGCGTGATCACGCTGATCGGTGACAGTCAGGCGCTCCTTCTCCTCGACAACCTGGAGCAGGTCGCCGCTGCGGCGCCCGACCTGGCCTCGCTCGTGGAGCGTTGCTCGGCCCTTCGAATCGTGAGCACGAGCAGGACACCGCTGCGCATCGCAGGTGAGCAGGAATACTCGCTCACTCCACTTGCGCTTCCGCCGGCCTCGGAGATCATCTCGGCCGAGTCGCTGGAGGCATATCCGTCCGTCGCCCTCTTCGTCGAGCGAGCGACGAACATGAAAGGGTCGTTCGAGCTCACGCCCGAGAATGCCGAGGCCGTCGCCGCCGTCTGCCGGCGTCTCGATGGTCTGCCGCTCGCGCTCGAACTGGCGGCCGCCAGGCTGCGGCTTCTTTCTCCCGCAGCGTTGCTGGAGCGGCTCGACCGTGCCCTCGACGTGCTCGCATCGGGTCGGCGAGACATTCCCGAACGGCAGCAGACGTTGCGCGCCACCATCGGCTGGAGCCACTCGCTTCTCACGGAGCAGGAGCAGCGCCTGTTCAGGCGCCTGGCCGTCTTCGCCGGCGGATGCACGGTCGCGGACGTCGAAGCCGTGTGCGCGGAGGCAGGCGAGAGCTCCCTCGACGAGCTCGAATCGCTCCTCGACAAGGCGCTCGTGCAGGTCGACGGCCGGACAGACCGGCTCGGCATGCTGCAGACGATCGGGGAGTTCGCGCGTGAGCAGCTCGCGCTCGCAGGCGAAGCCGGCGCGATTGCGCTCAGGCACGCTCGCCGGTACGCCGAGCGCGCCCGTGAGATCCGCGACGGGATCGAAGGCACCGACCAGGTCCGCTCGGTCGAAGGTGGCATCGCCGAGGAGGCGAACCTCCAGGCGGCGATCGACACGCTCCTCGAGAAAGCCCGCGGCGGCGACGAAAACGCGACCGAGCTGGGCATGCAAATGTGCGGCGACCTGTGGATGTACTGGCACGTCCGCGGCAAGAACGTCACGGCGCGGGAGTACGCGACGGCGTTCCTCGACGCAGACGCGCGCCGCACACCGACAGCGGGCCGGGCGGGCGCACTGATCACCACGGCACTCGCGTCGTGGATGCTCGGCCAGTATGAGCAGTCGCTCGACGAGTGCGCCGAGGCCCATCGAATTGCTGCGGAGATCGGGGGCAGTCGCGAGATCTGCGTCGCAGCTTCCATGCAGGCGCTCGCGCTGATCTTCCTCGATCCCGAATCGGGCCTCGGTTTGGCAGAGGAGAGCATCGAGACGAGTCGGGCGGCGGGCCTCATGTGGGCCGAAGGGATCGCTTCGACCATCGCGGGCATTCTCCACGCGGTCACCGCAGACCCCGACTCGTCTCAGGCCAGGCACTCCGAGGCACTCGAGATCCAGCGCCGGCTCGGAGACTGGGAAGGGGCAGGCATGTCGCTCGGCGGCCTCGCCGCAACTGGCGTCAGGGCGCGGCGACACTGTCGGGGCTCTCGAGCTCTACCGGCAGTCGCTCGCTGCGTTCGAGGCGGTCGGAGATCGAGGCGAGGAGGCGAGGATTCTCTCCGAGATGGCCTGGACGCTATCTCGCCGACGGCGACCCTGCGCGCGCGCGGGCGATCTTCTTCGAGTCGGTGCAGGCGCACACCGACGTGGCGAGCGTCCGCGGGATCGGACTTTCGTTGATCGGGCTCGCGGCCACCGAGGTGGCCGAGCACCGGCCGGAGAACGCCCTCCGGATCGCCGCGGCCGCCGAGGTGTACGCCCAGCAGGAGGGCATAGCCGTCATCTACAGCAGAGGACACGCCGGGGCGCGAGTTCGTCGATCAGGCGCACGCAGCCCTTCCCGCCGAAGCGGCAGTCCGTCTGACCGAGGCAGGCAGCAAGCTTACGATCCAAGAGGCACTCGACCTGGCTCGGACACCTCAGCCGGTCCCGGCGTAAGCCGCGGTGCTCGACCGGCGTAGGATCGCCACGGCGTCGACAGGAGAGGCGGTGACATGAGCGAGGGTCTGGGTCTCGGATCTTCGGGGTTCGTCGAGCGGCACGGGTTGTACTCGGATGAGCAGGTGGAGGCAACGGCCGAGGTCGCATCCGCGCATCGAGGAGCTCGGGCTGAGGACGGTGCGTCTCGTCCTCGTCGACCAGCACGGCGTCCCGCGGAGCAAGCATCTCTCGGGCGAGGGTGGGATCGCGGCGATGCGAAGCGGCGCCGACTTCTCCGGCGCGATCTTCAGCCTCGACACCGGCAACCGCGTGTTCCCGCCGGTGTTCACGCGGGGCGGCGGGTTCGGGATCGACGAGTTCACGGGCTACCCGGACGTCGTGATCGTCCCCGATCCGACCACGTTCCGGGTGCTGCCGTGGGCAGACCGCACGGGCTGGATGATCTGCGACGTCTACTTCGGGAGCGGGCGGCCGGTGCCGCTCGACGGTCGCGCGCAGCTGCGCGCCCAGCTCGCGCGCCTCCGCGAGGCGGGCTACGGATATGTGGCGGGTCTCGAGGTCGAGCTGTACATCACGCGCCTTGCGCGTTCCGGGATCCGGCTCGACGAGACAGGCGAGGGCCAGCCCGGTCCGGCGCCCGAGGTCGAGCTCTTCCAGCGCGGTTACCAGTTCCTCTCCGACGCGCGGCTCGACGGCATCGGCGACACGCTCGAGGCGATCCGCGACGGGCTCTGGGACCTCGGCTTGCCGCCGCGCTCGATCGAGGACGAGTGGGGTCCCGGCCAGATCGAGTTCACGTACGGGCCGATGGAAGGCCTCGCCGCGGCGGACGCGATGGTCCTCTTCCGTAGCGCGGTGAAGGCGATCTGCCAGCGGCGCGGGCTCTTGGCGTCGTTCATGTGCTGGCCGGCACTTCCGAACTTCTTCCCCTGCGGCTGGCACCTGCACCAGTCGCTCGTCGACGGCGCGAGCGGCGCGAACGCGTTCGTCTCCGACACCGATCTCCTCACTCCGATCGGCCGCCAGTTCGTCGCCGGCCTGCTCGATTCGGCCCCGGCGATGGCCGTGTTCGGCGACCCGACCGTGAACGCGTACGCACGGTTTCGCCCCTACTCGTTCGCGCCCGACCGGGTCGCCTGGGCGGCCGACAACCGGGGCGCGCTGATCCGCGTCCAGGGCGGGCCGGGCGACCCCGGCACTCACGTCGAGAACCGCCTGGGCGAACCCGCCGCGAACCCGTACCTCTGGCTCGCCGCGAACATCGCCGCGGGCCTCGACGGAATCGTGCGCGGCGCCGAGCCGCCGCCGATCGTTACCGGCGACCCCTACGCCGCCGAGGGAACGCTGCTGCCGCAGTCGCTCGGCGAGGCGGTCGAGGCGCTCGCGGCCAGCGGCGTCTACCGAGCCGCCTTCGGTGACGCGCTCATCGACTACCTGGTGATGATGAAGCGCTCCGAAATCGCAATCCACGCGCAGGCCGCAGACCCGAGCGCATGGGAGATGGCCGAGTACTTCGAGACCTTCTGATGAAGGCCGGGCGGGCTCGATGCGGCTGTACGTGATTCCGGCCGGCACGCTGCGGATCGACAAGGGAGCTGTCTTCACGCCCGGGATCGACGACGGCGTGCTGATCGAGATCCCGGTGCCTGTCTATCTGATCCGCACCGACAACGACGAAAACGTCCTCGTCGACACCGGCTTACATCCCGCACACGTCGACGATCCTTCGTACAGCTTCGGCCTCGAGAACGCCGACGAGGTCGTCGCGCGGATGCAACCCGAGGACCGGCTCGAGCGCCGACTCGCCGAGGTCGGCCTCGGGATCGCGGACATCACCCACGTCGTCAACACCCACCTGCACCCCGACCACTGCGGCGGCAACTTCCTCTTCCCGCACGCCGAAATCATCGTCCAGCGGGAGCACTACCAGGAGGCACTCGCGCACCCCGAGATCGCCGACGAGCTCTTCCACCGGCCTGAGCTCCACTACCGGCTCCTCGACGGCGACGAGCAGTTGTTCAGCCGCGTCCGCGCGCTCGTCGTCCCAGGCCACGCGCGTGGGTTGCAGGCGCTGCTCGTCTCGCTACCACATTCCGGGAGCATCTTGATCGCCGGCGACGCGATCGACACCGCCGAGCATCTCGAGCGCGACCTCTGGACCCACTGCCCCGACCCCAGAGACGGCACGGGAAAGCGCGCAACGGCTGCAGCAGATCGCCGCACAGGAGGACGCACTCCTCCTTTACGGACACGACGCCGCCCAGTGGCAGACCCTCGAGCTCTCACCGGGCTTCTACGACTAGCCGGCCGACGGCGCAAGCTCTCGTTTTGCAGGCACTTCGAAAGACGGGAGCGACGGGACTCGAACCCGCGACCTCCGGCGTGACAGGCCGGCGTTCTAACCAACTGAACTACGCCCCCGGTTAGGGCGGCAGTGTAGCGACCTGCACGAAACGAGGCCCGCGGGCCACGACCGCAGGTACGACGTCCAGCCGGTCCTCGACGGCGCACCACGCGACGTCCTCCTCGAGGCCGGCGCGCCTCAGGTTCGCGGCGCTCGAGCTGCGGGCGAGTGCATCCGGATCATGCGCGGCGAGCGCGGCCGCCGCGACCGCGCTGTCCGACCGCTCGCCGTCCAGCCGCTCGACGAGGCGGCCGGCGCAGTAGGCGTCGTCGAGGGCCAGGGCGCCCTCGACACCCGCGCACAGGATCGCCACGTGCTCCGGCGCCAGGGCTCGCACTGCCGCTGCCACCGCGCCGATGTTCGCGAGCGAGCCGACCAGCACGTGCTCGCTGCGCGCGGCGGCGGCGACGAGGAGCCTCGTGCCGTTCGTCGTCGAGAGGACGAGCCGCCCCGACCGCGGCTCCGCGGCGATCTCCGCCGGCGAGTTCCCGAGGTCGAAGCCGTCGATCCGCACGCAGTCACGCTCGCCGGCGAGCAGCACCCCCTCGCCGCGGCGCGCGAGCGCGTCGTCGATCTCGGCGACGCAGTCGACGGACGAGAAACCGGCCGCGAGCGCGGCGCAGATCGTCGACGTGGCGCGGAGCACGTCGACCGCGATCGCGACCGGGGCATCGGAGATGTCTGCGGGAGTGAGGGCGACGGAGACACGCACGGCCGCGAAAGCTATCGCCGCCGGTGGGACTACCCTCACCGGCATGGCCCGCGCCGACTGGATCGCGCTCGCCGTCGCGGGGCTGTCGGCGCTTGCGGGCTGGCGACGCGGCCTCGTCGCATCCGCGCTCTCGCTGGGCGGCCTCGTCGCAGGCGCCTACATCGGCTCGCGCGTCGCGCCCCAGTTCCTCCATCGCGGCTCGAGCTCCCCGTATACGCCGCTCGCAGCGCTCGTCGGTGCGGTGATCGGCGCCATGGTGCTGCAGGCGGTCGCCTCGATGGCCGGCTCGGTCGCCCGCGGCACCCTGCGCGTGATCCCGCCGCTGCGCGTGCTCGACTCGATCGGCGGCCTCGTCATCGGTGCCGCGCTCGGCCTCGCGTTCGTCTGGGTCGTCGCCGCCGTCGCGCTCGAGCTGCCGGGCCGGCCGCAGATCCAGGACGACGTGCGCGCCTCGCGGATCGTCCAGGAGCTGAACCGGATCGTGCCGCCGCGCACCGTGCTGCGCGCGTTCGCCCGCGTCGACCCGTTCCCGTCGATCACCGGCCCGGCGCCGCCGCTCACGGCGCCCGACCGCACGGTGCTCGCGACCGCGGCGGTGCGCCGTGCCGAAGCCTCGGTGGTGCGAATCACCGCCGTCGCGTGCGGGCTCGGGGTCGAGGGCTCCGGCTGGGTCGCGGCCCCGCACGTCGTCGTCACCGCCGCGCACGTCGTCGCGGGCGCGCACGAGATCCGCGCCCAGGGATACGCCGCGGTCGCTCTCGTCGTCGACCGCAACGAGGACGTCGCGGTGCTTCGTGTCCCCGGACTCGACGCGCCCGCGCTGACGCTGGCGAGCCCGAGCCACGGAACGTCGATCGCGATTCTCGGCTTCCCCGAGAACGGGCCGTTCGACGCGCGCGCAGGCCGCCTCGGCGACACAGCCGATGTGCTCGAGCACGGCTCGCTCCGCGAGGTGACCGCGCTCTCTGGGCTGATCCGGCACGGCAACTCCGGCGGGCCGGCCGTCGACTCCGCGGGCGCGGTGCGGGCGACCGTCTTCGCGGCGCGCATCGGCGCCTCCGGCGGCTACGGCATCCCGGAGGCGCCGGTCCGCGAAGCGCTCCGGCATGCCAAGCACCCGGTCTCGACCGGGGGCTGCCAGGGCTAGGACGCGTCCGGGTCGCGGCTCAGCGAAGTCGCAAGCGGCCGACGTACGAGACCCAGCCGCGCGATGAGGTGACCCGGATCGCGATGCCGCCGCCACGGCGGGCCGTCCACGAGAGCTCGCTGCCGTTACGCCGCACCGCGGCCGGCACGCCGCCCACGGTGACCTTCACCGACCGCGGCACGAACTTCAGCTCGACCCGCACGGTCTGGCCGAGCCGCGCGACCGCGACGCCCTTGCTGGCTGCGATCGGGGCGCCACAGCGGCTGCGCCAGCACCAGGAAGAGATCGCGAGCGGCACCTGCCCGGCGGCCGTCAGAAGCGACGCCGAGGGCGGCGCCGCGGTGGCGGAGACCATCCCGGGAGGGTAGATCACGAGGCCGTCAGGAAGGACTTGACGAAGCCGTGGAAAATTCGTGACGTTTCGGCTCTCTCCTGATGTATTGTGCGCCGCGTCAGAGGGTGAGCCGGACCGAGGACAGGCCGGCTCGTGCGGTTCGGTTGTTCCCCCGTCAGCCACGCGAAGCCGGAGGTCATGCTCAGGTGCTCACTGTCGACATTGCTCTCCCCGACGTCGAAGAACTTCAGAAGCTCGTCGCGACGGGGCAGGAGAAAGGCTTCCTCACCTACGACGAGATCGTCAAGGGCATCGAGGAGATCGAGCTCACGAAGGAGCAGGTCGAGGACTTCACGACGTACCTGATCGACCACGGCGTCGAGCTCGTCGAGGGCGAGGAGCACAAGCGCCTCCCGCACGAGCAGCCGCTCGTCGAGGAAGAGGTCAAGGGCGCGCCGAAGCTCGACCTCACCGTCGAGCCGTCGCTCGACTCGCTGCGTCTCTACCTGCGCGAGATCGGCAAGGTGCCGCTCCTCACCGCCGACCAGGAGGTCTATCTGGCGAAGCGGATCGAGCGCGGCGACATGTCGGCGAAGACACAGATGATCGAGGCGAACCTGCGCCTCGTCGTCTCGATCGCGAAGGGCTACCTGGGTCGCGGTCTCTCGTTCCTCGACCTGATCCAGGAGGGCTCGCTCGGCCTGATCCGCGCGGTCGAGAAGTTCGACTACCGCAAGGGCTACAAGTTCTCGACCTACGCGACGTGGTGGATCCGGCAGGCCGTGACGCGTGCGATCGCCGACAAGGCGCGCACGATCCGCATCCCGGTGCACATGGTCGAGAAGCTCAACAAGGTCGTGCACATCGAGCGCCAGCTCGTGCAGCGGCTCGGCCGCGAGCCGAAGCCGGAGGAGATCGCCGAGGAGCTCGAGATGACCACCGAGGAGGTGCGCGAGATCCTGCGGATGGCGCAGCACCCGGTGTCGCTCGAGAAGCCGATCGGCGAGGAGGAGGACTCGGAGCTCGGCGACTTCGTCGAGGACGAGAACACCGAGACACCCGACGAGGCCGCGTCGCTGACGCTGCGCCGCTCCGACATCGAGAACGCGCTCGACGTCGCTGCCCGAGCGCGAGCGTCAGGTGATCGAGCTTCGCTTCGGCCTCACCGGCGGGCAGCCGTGCACGCTCGAGGAGGTCGGCAAGGCCTTCGGCGTCACGCGCGAGCGCATCCGGCAGATCGAGAACAACACGCTCAAGAAGCTCGAGTCCCTGCCCGAGGCGCAGGGGCTCCGCGACTGCGTCTAGTCGCGCGTGGTGTCTGACACCTCGAAGGTGTCAGACACCGCTTCGGCTCGCCGGCACGAACAGCCGACAGTGGGGGCACTTGAAGCCGCGGTAGCGCTCGGCGACGCCCGCAAGCAGGTCGCCCTCGAACGCCTTCTTGCAATGCGGGCAGTCGATCGTCGTGCGTTCGTCGCTCAGTTCCCCCGTCTTACCCCACGAGCGAGACGGACTCGATGCGCACTTCGTCGCGCGGACGGTCGCCGGGGCCGGTGTCGACGCTGCGCGATCGCGTCGACGACGTCCATCCCGGACGTGACGCGGCCGAAGACGGTGTGCTTGCCGTCGAGCCAGGGGCACGCGTCGGCGGTGACGATGAAGAACTGCGATCCGTTCGTGTTCGGGCCGGCGTTCGCCATCGCGAGCACGCCGCGCTCGACCTTGTGCTCGTTGAACTCGTCCTCGAACTGGTAGCCGGGGCCGCCGGAGCCGGTGCCGGTCGGGTCGCCGCCCTGGATCATGAAGTCCGGGATCACGCGGTGGAAGATGACGCCGTCGTAGAAGCCGTCGCCGGCGAGCTTCTTGAAGTTCTCGACCGTCTTCGGGCGCGTCCTCGTCGTAGAGCTCGATCTCGATCGTGCCGTGGTTGGTCTGGTCATCGTCGCGTTGGTCATGCCGTGACACTAAATGAGAGGATCGGCGTGTGAGCGAGTCGACCGACGAGCGCCGCCGCGCCGCACGCGCTGCGCTGCGCAGCGGGGCGTCCCGCGCCGGCGCGCGCGCCCACTTCCGCGCGATCGGGGTCGATCCCGACCGGCTCGACGGCCCGGTCGTCGGGATCGCCTCGACCTGGAGCGGGACGATGCCCTGCAACGTCAACCAGCTCGAGCTGTCGGAGTACGCGGCGAACGGCGTCGCCGCCGCGGGCGGCGTGCCGCTCCCGTTCAACACGATCGCCGTCTCCGACAACCAGTCGCAGGGCACGCCCGGCATGCGCGCCTCGCTGATCTCGCGCGAGGTGATCGCCGACTCGATCGAGCTCGTCGCGCACGCGCACGACTTCGACGCGCTCGTCTGCATCGTCGGCTGCGACAAGACGGTGCCCGCCGCCCTGATGGCGCTCGCGCGACTCGACAAGCCGGCGGTCGTGCTCTACAGCGGCCCGATGCGCGCCGGCCGCTTCCGTGACCGCGCGGTGACGATCCAGGATGTCTGGGAGGCGGTCGGGGGCGAGGAGCGCGGCCTTGTCACTCGCGACGAGCTCGACGAGCTGGAGCGCGTCGCGTGCCCCGGGCCGGGCACGTGCGCCGGGCACTTCACCGCGAACACGATGGCGGTCGCGCTCGACTGCCTGGGGATCGCGGTGGTCGGCGACGGGCTCGTGCCGGCCGACGATCTGCGAACGAAGGGCGCCGCCGCCGCGCGTGCGGGTGAGCTCGCGGTGTCACTGCCGCCGACGGCGCGGACGTTCCTCGACCGGCGCGCGCTCCTGAACGCGATGGCCGGGATCGCCGCCACCGGCGGCTCGACGAACGGGCTCCTGCACCTGCTCGCGATCGCGCGCGAGGCCGGCGTCGAGCTGACCCTCGACGAGCTCGCCGAGGCGGGCGATCGCATACCGGTGCTCGCGAGCCTGGCTCCGTCTGGTCGCCACGTCGCCGAGGAGCTGCACCGGGCAGGCGGCACCGCCACGCTGCTTGCGGAGCTCGTGCGCGGCGGCCTCGTCGACGGCGCGGCCCCGACTGTCGACGGCCGCACGCTTGCCGACGTGGTGGCGGGCGCCCCCGAGCCCGACGGCGAGGTGCTCTACCGGCTCGAGTCGCCGTACAAGGAGACGAGCGCGCTGCACGTGCTGCACGGGAACCTCGCCCCCGACGGCGCCGTCGTGAAGCTCGTCAGCGGGCGGCGCTCGCAGCGCGGGCCCGCACGCGTCTTCGAGAGCGAGGAGGCGTGTGTCGCGGCGGTCCGCTCCGGCGCCGTGAACGCCGGCGACGTTCTCGTCGTGCGCTACGAAGGCCCGGCGGGCGGCCCCGGCATGCGGGAGATGCTGAGCGTCACCTCGTCGGTCGTCGGCGCCGGGCTCGGCGAGTCCGTCGCGCTCGTCACCGACGGGCGCTTCTCCGGCGCGACGCGCGGGCTGATGGTCGGCCACGTCGCGCCCGAGGCGGCGCGCGGCGGGCCGCTCGCCGCGGTGCGCGACGGCGACGAGATCGCGATCGACGTCGACGCGGGCACGCTCGAGGTCGACCTGCCCGACGACGAGTTGCGCCGGCGGCTCGCGGAGTGGCGGCTCCCCGAGCTGCCGTACGGCTTCGGCGTCTTCGGCCGCTACCGCGCGCTCGTCGGCTCGGCGTCCGAGGGCGCCGTGCTGCGGAACGGGGTCGCCGGCGGGCCCGAGACGCCCGGCTCGGCCACGTAGACGCGGCCGTCGGGGGCTGCGGTCGTGATGAACATCGTGCGGCCGTCGGCGCCGCCGAAGCAGCAGGCCGTGACGTTCTCGGCGGGAACGTCGATCGTCGCGTCGAGGCGCCCGGCCGGGTCGTAGCGGCGCACCGCGCGGCCACCCCAGAGCCCGAGCCAGACGCCGCCCTCGTGGTCGACGGCGAGGCCGTCCGGCAGCCCGTCGGCGGCGTCGATCGTCGCGAACGACCGGCGGTTCGCCAGCCCGCCGTCGTAGTCGAAGACGTCGATCCGATGCGTCGGCGAGTCGACGTAGTACATGAGCGAGGCGTCGGGCGACCAGCCGATCCCGTTCGAGAGGCTGATCCCGGTGAGCACGGTGACGAGCTCGCTGCCGTCGTAGCGGTAGAGGGCGGCGTCGCCGGGACTCTCGTCGAGGCGCATGCTCCCGACCCAGAAGCGGCCCTCCGGGTCGCACGCGCCGTCGTTCATGCGCAGCTCCGGGCCGTGCGGGAAGGGCGCCGCATCGCGCAGGCCGCCGTCCTCTCCGACGAACGCGATCCGGTCGGCGAGCGCGACGAGCACTTCGCCGGTCCCGGTCGGCGCGGCGGCACCGACTCGCGCGCCGCACGGCAGCGCGCGGTCCTCGGTCCCGTCCCAGACGTGCAGCGCCCGTCCCTCGATGTCGACCCAGAGGAGACGGTGGCGCGGCGCATCCCAGCGCGGCCCCTCGCCGAGCTGTGCACCGGCATCGATGAGGACTTCGGCTTGCATCGTGCGAAGCTTGCACGATGCTGGCGCTCGTCACCGATCCAGGCGTCGCGCACTCGACGCGCGTCGAGGACGTGCCCGAGCCGCTCGCCGGCCCGGGCGAGGTGCTGCTGCGCGTGCTCGAGGTGGGGGTGTGCGGCACCGACCGCGAGATCGCGCACGGCCAGTTCGGCGTCGCCCCCGGCGACGGCGGCGCGCTCGTGCTCGGCCACGAGGCCCTCGCGGTCGTCGAGCGCGACGGCGAGGGCTTCGAGCGCGGCGAGCTCGTCACGGCGACGGTGCGCCGCTCGTGCGGCCATTGCCTCTCGTGTGCCGAGGACGCGCCCGACTCGTGCCTGACGGGCGACTACAGCGAGCGCGGGATCACGCGGCTCGACGGCTTCGCCCGCGAGCTCGTGGCGGAGGACGCGTCGCAGCTCATCCGCGTTCCTCGCGCGCTCGGCCGGCTCGGCGTGCTCGCCGAGCCGACGTCGATCTGCGCCCGCGCGCTGCGGCACGCGCGCGCGATCGGCGGGCGTGAACCGTGGCGGCTCGAGCGGGCGCTCGTGCTCGGTGCCGGCGCCGTCGGGATGCTGACGACGCTGCTGCTGCGGCTCGAGGGCGTCGACGTGACGGTCGCATCGCTCGAGCACGAGGCGCCGCTGATCGAGGCACTCGGAGCGCGCTACCTCCCCATCGCGGCGGGTGAGCTGTCCGACCTCGGGCGGTTCGATCTCGTCGTCGAGGGCGCCGGCAATGCGCAGCTCGCCGCCGACGCACTCGGCCTGCTCGGTCGCAGCGGCGTCGCGTGCCTGATCGGGATCGACGGACGCGACCAGGCCGTCCAGCTCGACGGCCGTGTGCTCTCGCTCGACTTCGTGCTCGGGAACCGCGTCGTCTTCGGCAGCGTCAACGCGCACCGGCAGGACTGGCAGGCCGCAGTCGAGGCGCTCGACCGTGCACGTGCCGGCTTCGCGGACGTCCTCGAGCAGTTCGTCTCGTTGCGCGTCCCGCTCGATCGCTTCGACGAAGCATTCGAGCATCGCGGCGGCAAGGCGACGCTCGTGCTCGACGCGTGAGCGATAGTACGGCCGTGGCACCCGTTACCTGGGGCATCGTCTCCACCGCCGACATCAACCGGAGGGTGATCCCGGGCGCGCAGGCCTCACCCGAGGTCGACCTGCGCGCGGTGGCGAGCCGCGACCTCGCGCGCGCGCAGGCCTACGCAGAGGAGTGGGGGATCCCGGTGGCCTACGGCTCCTACGAGGAGCTGCTCGCCGACCCGGAGATCGAGGCGGTGTACATCTCGCTGCCGAACGCGCTCCACCTCCCGTGGGCCGAGCGGGCGCTCGAGGCGGGGAAGCACGTGCTCTGCGAGAAGCCGCTCGCGCGCGATCCCGCGGCGGTCGCCCACGCGTTCGACGTCGCCGACCGCGCCGGGCGCCTGCTGATGGAGGCGTTCATGTGGCGCCACAACCCGCAGACCGCAACGCTCGTCGAGCTCGTCGAGCAGGGCGCGATCGGCGAGCTGCGCCTGGTGCGCTCGATCTTCAGCTACTCGCTCTACGACTCCGACAACATCCGGCTGCGGCCCGAGCTCGAGGGCGGCGCCCTGATGGACGTCGGCTGTTACAACGTCTCCGCCTCGCGTCTCTTCGGCGGCGAGCCGGAGCGGGTCTTCGGCGAGGCCTGGTTCGGGCCGAGCGGCACGGACTGGGTCTTGACGGGGACGCTGCGCTGCCCGGGAGACGTGATCGCGACGATCGACTGTGGCACCGCGTTGACGAACCGCGACGAGCTCGAGCTCGTCGGCAGCGAGGCATCGCTCTTCGTCGACGACCCGTGGCACTGCCTGCAGCCGGTGATCGAGCTGCGCCGCGACGGCGGCGTCGAGCGGATCGAGATCGAGCGCAAGGACTCCTACCGGCTCGAGCTCGAGAATCTCAGCGCGGCGATCCGCGGCGAGGGCGAGCCGCTGCTCGCCCGTGACGACGCGGTCGGCCAGGCTCGCGTGATCGAGGCGCTGTACCGCTCGGCGGCGACGAGCTCGCCGGTTTCGCTCTGACGGACGTCTTCTAGCGTCCTGCGGATCGGTCGATCGCGGCCAGCGCGAGGCGCTCGTCGTCGTCGCCCGGGAGCCCGCTGACGCCGACGGCGCCGATCCGGCGGTCGCCCTCGAAGACGGCCACGCCCCCGAGGAAGAACGTGAAGAACGGGTCGAAGCTCGCCCGCTCGACCGGGTCGTCGCGCACCTTCTCGGCAAGCTCGCGCGTCGAGCGGGCGTCGCTGCGTGCCGCCGTGTAGGCCTTGCGCTGCGCGTTCAGCCGTGTGTCGGGTGCGGCGCCGTCCATCGTCGCCGCGCAGATGAGCTCTCCGTGCACGTCTGCGACGAATACCGACACCGGGCCGGGCGCATTCGCGACGACATCGTCGATGATTCTCCGGGCGCGCTCGAGTCTCATTCTCCGATCCTATGCACGACAACCGAGCGAGGAGGACGCGATGGGCGATTGGCCGGGACCGATCACGGCGGTGACGCTGTTCCAGGAGGACCTCGAAGCGGCGAAGCGCTTCTACCAGGATGCGTTCGATCTGCCGGTGCACTACGAGGACGACGCCTCGGCGGTCTTCCTGTTCGGCGGCACGATGATCAATCTGCTGCGGGTGAGCGAGGCGCCGGGGCTCGTCGGGCCTGCGCCGGTGGCCGACCCGAGCGCGGGTGCCCGCTTTCAGTTCACGCTCGGCGTCGACGACGTCGATGCCACCTGCGAGCGGCTCAGGGAGCGCGGCGTGGAGCTCCTGAACGGCCCGGTCGACCGGCCGTGGGGGATCCGTACCGCCAGTTTCCGCGACCCGGGCGGGCATATCTGGGAGATCGCGCACTAAGAGGGCTTTAAGCCCGTGAGCTGAGCGGAATTCAGGCCGGGCCTCTGGCACCATTGCGGCGGATGACGGCGGTCGTGATCCGGGGGACGCCCTACCCCGTGCTGCTGCCGAAGCTGCGCGATCCTCGGCTGCAGCTTGCGGCGACGATCACCTCGCTGCAGGTGATCGGGCAGGTCGGCTTCCACTTCCGTCTCTCGATCGCGCAGATCCTCGTGGCGCTCGTCACCGCGGGCGCGCTCGAGTTCTCGATCGCGTTCTTCCGGAAGCGCGTCCTGATGTGGCCGGCGAGCGCGCTCCTGACCGGGAACGGCGTCGCCTTCGTGCTGCGCGTCCCCGGCACCGAGCACGGCGACTGGTGGTCGATGAACGGCTGGTGGATCTTCGCCGGCACGGCCGCGATCTCGCTGCTCTCCAAGTACCTGATCGTGTGGAAGGGCGAGCACATCTTCAATCCATCCAACTTCGGGCTGCTCGTCTGCTTCCTCACACTCGGGCGCACGCGCGCAACCCCGCTCGACTTCTGGTGGGGGCCGATGTCGCCGTGGCTTCTGCTCGCCCTCTGCGTGATCCTGGCGGGCGGCTTCACGATCCTCGGCCGGCTCAAGCTACTGCGGATCGCGCTCGGCTTCTGGGCCTCGTTCGCGATCGGGATCGCGGTCGTGGCCGCGTCCGGGCACGTCATGCTCGCGCGCTGGCACCTCGGGCCGATCACAGGCTTCCACTTCTGGTGGGTGCTCGTCACCTCGCCGGAGGTGCTCGTCTTCCTTTTCTTCATGATCACCGACCCGAAGACGGCGCCGCGCGCGCCGCGCGCGCGGCTCGTCTACGCGATCACGCTCGGGTTGCTGGCCGCGGTGATGATCGCGGCCACGACGACCGAGTTCGCGAGCAAGGTCGCGCTGCTCGGCTCGCTGGCGATCGTGTGTGTCGCGATGGCGGCGCTGCGCGCGCTGCCTGTCCCGCTCGACCGGCGGCTCCTGCTGATCGCCGGCCCCGTTGTGGTCGCCGCCTATGCGGCGACGATCACGATCGCGGGCACGCCGGCCGACGCGACCGCCTACCGGCCCGTCCCCGCCGGTGTCCTGCCGCCGATCTCGATTCTGCACTCGAGCGGAGTGCAGACCCAGCTCGATCGTCACACCGCCGAGCTGATCGCACACGACCTGATCGCGAGCGAGCACGTCAGCACCACGACCGACCTGTCGTTGAGGCTCGCGCCCGGCGCCGACCAGGATCCGCCGTTCGCGGTCGCACAGACGGAGGGCCATACCTACCAGCTCGTCCTGGCCGGGAACCACTGGCGGGTGCGCGGCGCGCCGGCGCCGCAGGGGCCGCCGGAGAAGCTGCCGAGCGCGCCCGCGCCGGGGCCGCTTCGCCTGACGGACGTCGCCGCGTCGGTCGGGCTCGACTTCCGGCAGGGCGCATTCCGCTACGGGCCTTCGAGCGACTACCGCGCGATGATGGGCGGCGGAGTCTGCTGGCTCGACTACGACAACGACGGGTGGCTCGACCTCTTCGCCGTCAACTCGTACTCGAGCTCCGACACCGACCAGTGGGATACGGCGGGCGGCCTGCCGCGCAGCGAGCTCTATCGAAACGTCCACGGCCGCTTCGAGAACGTCACCGCCGGCTCGGGCGCGGGCCTCCAGGTGCAGGGCGACGGCTGTGTCGCCGGTGACCTGAACGGGGACGGCCACACCGATCTCGTCGTCACGACGACGACCGGCATCGACCTCCTCTGGAACAACGGCAACGGGACGTTCACCGAGGGCGCTCAGGCGGCGGGCCTCACCGCCACCGGCTGGTACTCCGCCGCCGCGATCGCCGATGTCAACGGCGACGGCCGCCCCGACGTCTTCGTCGCCGGCTACAGCGACCCGAACGAGCCGGTGCCGGGCAGCCTGGCCGGGTTCCCAACGAACCTCGCCGGCGTGCGCGACCTCCTCTACCTGAACGAGGGCAACGGCCCCGACGGGCGCGCGCGCTTCCGCGAGGTCGGCATCCAGGCGGGGCTCGAGTCGGCGCAGCCGCGCCACGGGCTCGGTGCGACGTTCCTCGACTACAACCACGACGGACGGCCCGACCTCTACGTCGCAAACGACGAGGATCCGAATCAGCTGTACGAGAACGTCCCGTGGCCCGGCGGCGTGCAGGCCGACCCCGAGGGGCTCGGCTTCCGCTTCGAGGAGCGCGGTGTCGCCGAGGGCGTCGCCGACCCCTACGCGGGCATGGGCATCGCGACCCGGGACGGCGGCATCTTCGTCACGAACTCGCGGAACGAGGCCTCGGCGGTCTACAAGCCCGAGGGCACGAGCTTCGTCGGTGACCGCAGCGTCTTCCTGCCCGCGCTCGGCAGCGGCTTCGCCGGCTGGGGCGTGACGTGGGCCGACCTCGCGAACTCGGGCAGGCCCGACCTCGTCCTCGCCTCCGGCGCGATCCCCGTCACGAGCGTCTCGGCCGATGCCGAGCCCGTGCGCGTCCTCGGCCCGCGTGCGAACGGGGACTACGGCGACCTGACTCGGATCCTCGGCAAGGGCCTGAAGGTGAACGGTCGCGGCGTCGCCGCGGCCGACGCCGACAACGACGGGCGGGTCGAGATCGCGGTCAACACGATCGGCGGCAAGCTCGCGCTCCTGCGGCCGACCGGCACGAGCGGTCACTGGCTCGACGTGCGGCTGACGACCTTCGCGCCGGGCGCCGCCGTCACGGTCGTGCTGCCGAACGGCAGGCAGCTCGTCGGCACCGTGCAGGCGGGCAGCAGCTACCTGTCGTCGGAGGACCCACGCGTCCACTTCGGCCTCGGCAAGGCAACGTCGGTGAGGGAGATCGTCGTGCGCTATCCGGGTGGCGGCGTCAGCCGGCTCGACGACATCGCCGCCGACCAGGTGGTGGCGGTGCTGCCGCCGCCGGTGTCGCGCGCCGCGACGGCCGCGCCGCGCTCGTACGCGGCCGCGTCGTGCACGCCGGCCCTGCACGGACAGTCCGTCGCGCGCGCCTGGACGGCGACCGCCGTCGAGGCGCTGCGCCTGTCGGGCCTCTCGGAGCCGGTGCAGGCGCGCGATCTCTTCCATCTGTCGGCGGCGATGTGGGACGCCTGGGCGGCGTACACGCCGGGAGCCCGCCAGTACTTCGGCGTCGACCGCGCCACGGCGACCGACGTGCAGGCCGCACGGCAGGCGGCGATCAGTTACGCGGCGTACCGCCTCCTCGTCTGGCGGCTCTCGTACGGAGCGAACCTCGACCGCACCTTCGCGCTCCTGACGAGCCGGCTCCGCTCGCTCTGCTACTCGCCCGACTTCACGACGAGGTCCGGCGACTCGCCCGGTGCGCTCGGGAACCGCATCGGCGACGCGGCGATCGCATTCGGGCGGGGCGACGGCTCGCTCGAGCGCCTCCGCTACGTCGACGCGGGCTACCTGCCGCAAAATGGCCCGCTCGTCGTCTCCGAGGCGGGCTCGACGGTGCACGACCCGACGTTCTGGCAGCCGCTCGCGTTGTCCGTCGTCGCCGCGCACGGCGCCGGGCTCGTGCCGGCGTCGATCCAGACCTTCAGCGCAGCCCGGTGGGGCGCGGTGACCGGGCTCGGACGGGTTGCGGTGCCGCACGTCGCTGCGGTCGGTCTTCCCGACCAGCGCGTCTATCAGCAGGCGGCGCTCGCGGCGATCCGGGCGACGGCAGGCGCAGGGGCGGCAGCTGCGGGCGATCCGTCGCCGCTCGGCTGGAACGAGCTCGCGAACGCGCTGCCGGAGCGCGGCGATGCCGCCGCTCGGCTCGCGCACGACGTGCGGGTCTCGTTCGCGCTCAACGGCGCCCTCGCCGACGCGGCGATCGCGGCGTGGGGGGCGAAGCGCGACTCGCAGGCGCCGCGGCCGATCTCGATGATCCGCTACCTCGCGTTCCAGGGGCAGTCGTCGGATCGCGGAGCCGCCGCGTACGCGGCCGAGGGTCTGCCGCTCGTCTCCGGTCTCGTCGAGGTCGACAAGGGGCAGGTGCGCATCCGTCGTGACGGCCGCTGGGTGCTCGGGACACGCTGGGCACCGCTCGCCCCGACGCCTGCCTCTCCCGGCGGCGTCTCCGAGGACAGCGCGTTCGCCTGGGCGGCGAACGAGGCGCTCCACGCGGTCACGGGCCGCTCGTATGCCGGCCGGGCGACACGGCTCGCGGGCCTCGGCCTCGCGACCGGCACCGACCTGCCCGCGTCCGTCGACTCGGGTCGCGCCGCCGGCATCGCCGCCGCAAAGACGGCGCTCGCCGCGGCGAAGAGCTACACCGGCTGAGTGGGGTTTGGGCCTCTCGACCCATTGAGGCCTGAACCCAGGTTCGGCCGTGCCGAACCTGGGTTCACGAGTCTCGAACTGCCGCCGACCTTCCGAGAAACTCACGAACCTGGTTCGACAAGCGAACCAGGTTCGGGTGGATCCTCTCTCAGGGACGGACGGATCCGGGACGCGCCGGATGTGTCATCACCGGCGTCCATCCCAGGGCTGGGAGACTGCTTCTAATCGCCGGTGTCGCGTATCGCGCCGAGCACGGCATCGGCCCGACCGGCCGCCGACGCACGACGGAAGATCTCGGCAGCGGCGCGATGGAAGCCGTCCGGGAGGCCGGCGGCCGTGTAGCTCGCGGCGATCTCGTCCAGCTCGCCGACCCAGCGCCAGCCCTTGCCGAGCGCCGAGCGGGCGGCGCCGGGCGACCGCTCGAGGAGCTCGGGCAGCGACAGGCTCCACTCTTCGAGCAGCGCCTCCTCGACGCCCTCTGCCTGTGCCAGCGCTTGCGCAGCGAGGAGCAAAGCCGTGCTGCCCTTCGTCCAGCTCGCGTACGCGAGCTTCAGCGCCGACGCGGCGCCGGGAACCTCCGACACGACGCGGGCGTCGAGCGTCGTCCCGGCGAACAGGTCGGCGACTTTCGGTGCCTCGGCGCCGGCGAGATAGAGCCTGGTGGTGCCGGGCTCGCGCGGCGGCGGCCCGACGATGCCGCCGTCGACGAACCGCGCGACCAGACCGCCGATCGTCCGGGTCGTCTGCGCCGAGACCGCATTCGCGTCGACGTAGATCCCCCGGCAGCCGGCCACCGACCGCGTGACGTCGAGCGCCGCGTGCGGTGGGCACAGCGAGATCAGGACGTCGCAGCGGCGAACAGAGCTGCCGCGACGTCGCCGGCGTCAGACAGATCGGCTTGCGCCGACCGCAGCGCCCATCTCGCCCGGATGCAGGAGACCGACCGTCAGCGGCCGGAGCGCATCTGCAGCCGCACCGCGAACGTGTCGAGCGTGACGGCGCCGAGGAGCACGAGCGCCGGTGACGATGTAGATCCAGCCGTTCGACACGTTCAGGGTGTTCAGGCCGTTCTGGAGCGTCCCGATCAGCACGGCGCCGAGGAGCGCGCCGCGGACTTCGCCGCGGCCGCCGAAGAGGCTGACGCCGCCGATCACGGCCGATGCGATCGCGTTCAGGAGCAGGTTCCCCGGCGGGAACGTCAGCGCGACGGAGTTCACCTGGGCCGCGAAGACGATGCCGCCGACCGCCGCCATCGCGCCCGAGAGCGCGAACACGAGCACGCGGATTCGCGGCACGTTGATGCCGGCGCGGCGGGCGGCCTCGGCGCTGCCTCCGACCGCGTAGACGTGGCGGCCGAAGGTCGTCCACTTGGCGAGGAACGTCAGGGCGATGAAGAAGACGATCATCAGGACGCCGGCGAGCGGCAGGCCGAGCGGCGTGTCGATCACCTTGCCGTGGTTGCAGATCGCGACCGTGCCGAACGCGGCGATGCCGATCCCGGCCGTCTTCAGGATCGTGCCGAGCAGGCTCTGCTGTGCGATCTTCGTCCCCCGCGCGACCACCATCTTGTAGAGCAGGCTGAGCGGATACAGCAGCGTCACGATCAGGGCGATCAGCCAGCCGCCGAGGGGTGAGAAGAGGTAGCTGTCGGTGTAGTTGATCCAGCGGTCCTGGATGATGATCGTGCCGCGCTGCTCGAGCTTGTTCAGGATCACGCCCTGCCAGATCAGGAAGCCCGCGAGCGTGACCACGAATGACGGCACGCCGACGAAGGCGACGATCGAGCCCTGGGCCGCCCCGATCACAGCGCACGCGAGCACCGCGATCAGCATCGCCAGGAGGCCGTTCAACTCGTGCCCGCTGCCCGGGAGCGTCAGCTCCGCCACGATCAGCGCGCCGATGCCGGCGATGTACCCGATCGACAGGTCGATCTCGCCCAGGAGCAGCACGAAGACGACGCCGTAGGCGAGCATCGTGGTGCCCGCGGTCTCCGTGATCAGGTTGACGAAGTTGGTGGCGGTGAAGAAGTTCGTCGCCGCGAACCCGAAGATGATGACGACGGCGATCTCGCCGACGATGATCGGCAGCGGGCCAAGGTTGCCCGTGCGGATGTTCAGCCACGCGCGCTGCCAGACGTCCGCGAGCCAACCGGTGGTCTCCTCTTCCGGGGGCGGGAGCTCGGTGCGGTCCGGCCCGACGACGTCGGCCGTCGTCATACCGGCGCGGCTCCTGTCTCGGCGATGCCCGAGACCTTGGTCGGCGTGCCGGCCGTGATCGCCGCCACGACCTCCTGCTGCGTCGTCTGGCGGCGGTGGAACACGCCGACGTCGCGGCCGAGGCGGAGCACGGTGATGCGGTCGGCCGTCTCGAAGACGTCGTGAAGGTTGTGCGAGATCAGGATCACGCCCAGTCCCTGCTCGCCGAGGCGGCGGACGAGGGCGAGCACCTGCTCGGTCTGCGCGACGCCGAGCGCCGCCGTCGGCTCGTCGAGGATGACGAGCTTCGAGTTCCACATCACTGCGCGGGCCACGGCCACCGACTGCCGCTGGCCGCCGGAGAGCGTCGCGACCGGCTGCCGGACCGAGGAGATGGTGGTCACCGCGAGCGAGGCGAGCGTCTCCTGGGTGTGCTGCTCCATCGGCGCCTCGTTGAGGACCTGGAGCCGGTTCACCTCGCGGCCGAGATACATGTTCTGGACGACGTCGAGGTTGTCGCAGAGCGCGAGGTCCTGGTAGACGACCTCGATTCCCAGGTTCGCCGCATCTTTCGGGCCGTGGATGTGCACCTCGTGGCCCTCGAACAGGATCTGACCGCTGTCCGCGGAGTGCGTGCCGGCGATGCACTTGATCAGCGTCGACTTGCCGGCGCCGTTGTCGCCGACGAGCGCCATGATCTCGCCCTCGTTCACCTCGAAGTCGACGTCGGTGAGTGCCTGCACCGAACCGAACGACTTCGTGATGTTCCGGAGTTGAAGGAGTGGGGTATCGCTCATTCGACTGGCGGGAATTCGAGGTAGAGCGTAGTGGAGGCGCCCCGTGGGGCGCCTCCACTACTGATGCTGCGAGATGCTACTTGCAGTACTGCTTGAAGTCACCCACGCAGACGTCGCTCTTCTTCAGGAACTTGTCCGTGAAGAGCCGCGTGTAGTTGGACTTGTTGATCCAGATGACCGGCAGCGCGAGCGTCGGCTCGTGCTTCTTGCCGTTCAGCCGGAACCCGTTCGACTTCGGCGTCTTGCCGTTCAGCAGCGCGATCGCCGCTGCCGCGGCAGCAGCAGTCTCGTTCGGCACGTACTTGTAGACCGTGCCGCTCTGCCAGCCGGAGATGATGTACTGGACACCCTGGACGGTCGCGTCCTGACCGGAGAGCGGAAGCGGCTTGAGGCCCTTCGCCTTCAGGTCGGCCACGACTGCGCCGGCGATGTTGTCGTTCGCCGCCAGCACGCCCTGGATGTTGTTGTTCGTCTTGACCAGCATCTGGTTGAAGATGGTCGCGGCGTTGTTCGCGTCCCAGTCGGGGACGAACTGCTGCGGCCCCTTCTTGATCGCGCCGCTCTTGAAGAGCGGGTTGAAGACGGCGTCGTTGCCGCTCTTGAACCAGAACGCGTTCTGGTCGGTCTGGCCGCCCCAGAGCTCGGCCACGGTCGAGGTCTTGTTGTAGGTGCCCTTCGCCTTCATGCCGGCGATGACGCCCTTCGCCTGCGCTGCGCCGACGGCCTTGCCGTCGAACGTGACGTAGACCGAGGCGGAGCCGCCCGTGACCTGGCGGTCGTAGTCGATCGCCTTGCCGCCCTTCGAGGTGAAGAGCTTCTCGATCGACGAGGCGGAACCGTTGTCGAGCGACGTCTCGACGACGACCTTCGCGCCCGCGGCCAGGCACGCCTGTGCCTGCGCCTTCTGCTTCAGCGGGTCGTTGAGCGCGTTCGTGATCGAGGCCGTGACTCCGGCCTTCTTGAACGCAGCCTTGAAGTCCGGTGCGTCGAACTGCACCCAGCGGACGGACGACTTCGTGTCCGGCAAGAGCACGCAGACCTGGACGCTCGCCGTCTTGTGCTTCGTGCTCGCGGTGGCGGAGGTCGCGACGAAAATCGCAACACCCGCAGCCATGAGCGAAAGCAGGATCAAAGACCTGCTCGCAAACTTCCTCAAGATTCGTCTCCTTTAATGTCGCTGACGGGGGGCCAGTGAGCTGTCAAGTTCTCCGATTCCGCCCCCCGAGTCAAGTTGAGTCTTCATGAAGCTACAACGGGCGATAGGCTCGCGCCGTGAAGACGTCGCTGGGAATCTGGGCATTCGGAGGCATGGCGACCCGGTTCAACCCGGGCGGCTACAAGCCTGAGCTGTCGGGCATCTCGACGGCCGAGAAGGTGAAAACGGCCGTTGCAGGCCTCAAGCGCTCCGTGCTCCAGTGGCGGTTCATCGACGGGGTGGCCGCGAAGATCGACGACGCAGCCCTCCGCGAGGCGCAGCAGGCGAAGGACGCCGTCCGTGCCTACGAGCTCGTCTACGGCGCCCTCGGCGCTTGACCGCTGTCCTGATCGGCCTCGACGTCGGCACGACCGGCGTCAAGGGCGTTGCGATCGACGAGGACGGGCGCGTCCTCGACACCGCCTCGTCGGAGTACCCGCTCTCGACACCGCATCCCGGCTGGGCCGAGCAGGACCCGGAGCTCTGGTGGCGGGCGGCGCAGGACGTGCTGGCGCGCCTGCCGGACGGCCCCCTCGGGCTGTCGGGCCAGATGCACGGCCTCGTCACCCTGGGGCAGGACGGCGAGGTGCTGCGGCCCGCGATCCTCTGGAACGACCAGCGCACCGCCGTCGAGTGCGCGGAGATCGAGGAGCGCGTCGGCCTCGAGCGGCTGATCGAGCTGACCGGCAACCGGGCGCTGCCGGGCTTCACCGCGCCGAAGCTTCTCTGGCTCCGGCGTCACGAGCCCGACGTCTACGCCCTCATCCGGCACGTGCTGCTGCCGAAGGACTACATCCGCTACCGGCTGACGGGCGAGCACGCGATCGACGTCGCCGACGCATCAGGGACGCTGCTCTTCGACGTCGGCCGCCGGGTCTGGTCGGGTGAGGTCTGCGACCTGCTGGAGATTCCGCTCGAGTGGCTGCCACCCGTGTTCGAGTCCACCGAGGTCGCAGGAGCCGGCGACCAGGCGGCGGCCGCCCTCGGCGTCGGGGTGGCCCGGCCCGGTCGCGCCTCGGTCGTGCTCGGAACGTCGGGGGTCGTGTTCTCAGCCCTGCCCGCCTACGCGCCCGACCCGCAGGCCCGCGTGCACGTCTTCTGCCATGCGCTGCCGGAGACATGGCATGCGATGGGCGTGATGCTGAGCGCCGCGGGCTCCGCCGCGTGGCTTCGGCACGCTCTGCAGGCCGATCTGCAGACGCTCGACGCTGAGGCGGCGGCGTGGCTTCCGGGCGCAGAGGGCCTCCTCTTCGCCCCGTACCTTGCGGGCGAGCGGACCCCTTACGCCGACCCCGACGCGCGCGGTGCCTTCGTCGGCCTCTCCCTCCGCCACGATCGCGGCGCCCTCTGGCGCGCCATGCTCGAGGGCGTCGCCTTCGGCCTCTGCGACTCCCTTCAGCTACTCCAGGACCTCGGGGCCGAGCCCACGGCCGGTCGGGTGTCGGGCGGCGGCGCCCGCAGTCGGCTCTGGCTGCGCATCGTCGCATCGGCGCTTCGCCTGCCCCTCGAGCTGACCGAGTCGGAGGAAGGCTCGGCCTACGGCGCCGCACTCCTCGCCGGCGTCCGCGCCGGGGTGTTCGGCGACGCGGAGGAGGCGGTCGCACGCTGCGTCCGGGTGCGCGAGACGATCGAGCCCGAGTGGGATTACGAGCCCGTCTACGACCGCTTTCGCCGGCTGTATTCGACCCTGCGACCACTGGAGGTCACGACATGAGCACCCTGGAAGGGAAGACGGCGGTGATCACCGGCGCGAGCCGCGGCATCGGCGCCGCGATCGCGCGGCAGCTGCACGACCGGGGGCGAACCTCGGCCTCGCCTCGCGGAGCGGCGACGACCTCGGCCTCGAGCGCGTCGTCGCGCGGCCGTGTGACGTGCGCGACCTCGACGCCCTCGTCGAGCTTTGCGCTGCGACGGCCGAGCGGTTCGGCGGCATCGACATCGTCGTGCCGAACGCGGGCGTCGGCGCCTACGGGCCGTTCCTCGACCTGTCGCGCGAGCACCTCGACGAGATGCTCGACGTGAACCTGAAGGGAACCGTGTACGCGATCCGGGCGGCGCTGCCGCACATGCTCGGCCGCGAGGGCGACGTCGTCACCCTCGCGTCGGAGGCGGGCCGCCGCGGCTTTCCGGGCGAGGCGGTCTACTGCGCCTCGAAGTTCGGCCAGGTGGGGCTCACACGGGCCCTCGACGGAGAGTTGCGCGAGCACGGGATCCGCTGCACGAACATCTGCCCGGGCGGCGTCGCGACCGACTTCGCGCTCGACGACGGCCGCGGGCGGCCGCTCGACGTCCTGCCCGGGATGATGACCGCCGACGACGTGGCGGACGTGGTCGTCTTCGCGCTCGAGCGGCCGCGGCGCTTCCGGATCCTCGAGACGGCGCTGCGCCCGATGACGGAGGCCTCCTGGGGGTAGCGAGAGATGGGCTCGCCGCCGTCCTCGCGCCGGTCTTCCGTGACGGCGACGGCGAGCTGCGCCTCGTCCTGATCGTCCGCACCGACTACGGCCATCACGGCGGACAGCTCGCCTTCCCGGGCGGCCGACACGACGAGCGCGACGCCGACCTGCTCTCGACGGCGCTGCGCGAGGCGGAAGAGGAGATCGGCCTGCGGGCGGCCGACGTCGAGGTGCTCGGCGAGCTCGAGCCCGTTCGCAGCGGCCCGACGAACCTCGACGTGCATGCCTTTCTCGGCCGGATCCCGGCCGTCGTCAACTGGGACATCAATCGCGAGGAGGTGGTCGAGGTGCTGACGCCGGCAGTTGCGGAGCTGTGGAACCCCGAGCTCCGCCGGGAGCTCGTGTTCAGGAACGCGCGCTGGCCCGAGGGCCTTCAGGTCGACGGCATCCCGGTCGGCGATCGCGTCCTCTGGGGCATGACGCTGCGTCTTCTCGACGGCCTCGTGCCGCGGCTCCTCGCCGGCGAGTGGGACGTGTAGACGAACCTGGTTCGGCGCAGCCGAACCAGGATCGTCACCGTTTCCGCATGGCGCTGAACGAGTAGCCGCCGTCGTGCATCGCCCCGGCGCGGCCGAGCAGCGTCTCCCACTCCGGCACGTCCCAGCCGAATGCGTCGGCGAGCCGGACGATCATCGAGAACATCCCGCAGACGGCGGCCGCGTCGCGGAGGGCCTGCGGCGAGACCCCGGCGGCATAGACCGCCTCCGCGTCGGCGGGCGTCAGCTCGTCGGGGCGCAGCGTCAGCTTCTCGAGGAAGACGAACGTCGCCGCGATCTGGGGCGAGACGGGCGCGATGCGCCAATCGGCCTCCACTGCGTGCCAGAGATCCTCACCGAGCGCGTACGACGCGACCGCGCCGTGGGAGCCTGCTCAGAAGAGGCATTGGTTCAGTAACGACGTGAAACCGGCGAAGAGCTCGCGCTCGCCTGCCGTCCAGTCGGAGGGGCCGCGCATGACCCCGTCGAGCTCCTCCGAGAACGGGTCGCCGAAGAGCTCGGGCCGGTAGAAGAGCGTCTTGATCACGCCGAGCGGCTCACGGCCCGAGCGCTCGCGGATCATCTGCAGCATCTCCAGCCTCGGGCGGCGCGTGGCCGTGGTCGACGCAGTCGAGGCGGATCATCCGATCACCCGATCCGCGGCCGCGAGCCGGCGCAGGCCCTCGCGGATCGCGACGGCGACCGTCTGCTCGAAGATCACGTCCTCCGCGATGCCGTCGGCCTTCAACGCCTCGACGTCGGCGTCGGTGACGGTGACGGCGCGCGTCCGCACCTTCTCGAGGTAGGCGCTCATCGCAGCGGGCGGAGCCGGGAGCGCGTCGATGCCCGCACGGAGACGCTCGAGGTCATCTGACATCGGCGCGAACTCTACGCCAACCCGGTCTCGGTCCCTATCCTTGCGCCAAACCCCAGGAGGAGAGAGATGGCACTGGCGCTCGGTGATACGGCCCCTGATTTCGAGGCTTCCTCGACGGAAGGTCCGATCCATTTTCACGACTGGATCGGCGATTCGTGGACGGTTCTGTTCTCGCATCCGAAGGATTTCACGCCGGTCTGCACGACCGAGCTCGGGTACATGGCGTCGATCAAGCCGGAGTTCGACCGGCGCGGCGTCAAGGTGATCGGCTTGTCGGTCGACCCGCTCGACAAGCACGAGCTGTGGGCCGACGACATCGAGGAGACGCAGGGGAGCCGGCCGAACTACCCGATCATCGCCGACAGCGATTTCAACGTCTCGAAGCTGTACGGGATGCTGCCCGCCGACGTCTCCGGGGATCCGGCCGAGCGCACGCCGGCGCTGAACCAGACGGTGCGCAACGTGTTCGTGATCGGGCCGGACAAGAAGGTGAAGCTGATCCTGGTCTATCCGATGACGACCGGCCGCAACTTCGACGAGGTGCTGCGCGTCATCGACTCGCTGCAGCTGACCGCGAACCACAAGGTGTCGACGCCGGCGCAGTGGCAGCAGGGCGACAAGGTGATCATCGCCGGCTCGGTCTCCGACGACGAGGCGAAGGAGCTCTTCGGCGAGTGGGAGTCGCCGAAGCCCTACATTCGCATCGTCCCGCAGCCGAAGTGACCTAGAAACTCGCGTAACCGATCCGGCCGGTCGGACGTTCTCCCGCCGTGGGGAACGTCCAGACCGGCACGATCGAGACGACCATCCCGTCACGGCTCGACCGGCTGCCGTGGGCGAAGTTCCACTGGCTGGTCGTAATCGGCCTCGGCACGGTCTGGATCCTCGACGGGCTCGAGGTGACGATCGTCGGCTCGATCGCGCCGCGGATGACCGAGCACGGGAGCGGCATCGCCCTCAATGCGGCGCAGGTCGGCACTGCGGCGGCCGTGTACGTCGCCGGCGCGTGCGTCGGCGCGCTCTTCTTCGGCCAGCTGACCGACCGCTTCGGGCGGAAGAAGCTGTTCCTGCTCACGCTCGGCCTCTACATCGTCGCCACCGGCGCGACGGCGTTCGCCTTCAGCGCCTGGTACCTGTACGCCGCCCGGTTCTTCACCGGTGCGGGCATCGGCGGCGAGTACGCGGCGATCAACTCGGCGATCGACGAGTTGATCCCGGCGCGCGTCCGAGGCCGTGTCGACCTGATGATCAACGGGTCGTACTGGATCGGCTCCGCGGCGGGATCGGCCGCCGCGATCCTGCTGCTCGACGAGTCGCTCTTCCCGGCGGACGTCGGCTGGCGCATCGCATTCGGCCTCGGCGTCGTGCTCGGCCTCGGCGTGCTCCTCGTGCGTCGCCACGTGCCCGAGAGCCCGCGCTGGCTCTTCATCCACGGCCGCGAGGACGAGGCGGAGGAGATCGTCGGCGGGATCGAGCGTGACATCGAATCCGAGACGGGCGAAAAGCTCGACGAGCCCGAGGACTCGCTCGAGGTGCGCCAGCGCAAGGCGATCCCGTTTCGCGAGATCGCAGCCGTCGGCTTCAAGCGCTACCCGAAGCGCGCGATCCTCGCCCTTTCACTCTTCGTCGGCCAGGCGTTCCTCTACAACGGCGTCACGTTCAATCTCGGGACGCTCTTCACGACGTTCTACGGCGTGTCGTCGAGCTACGTCCCCGTGTTCCTGATCGTGTTCGCGCTCGCGAACTTCGCCGGCCCGCTCTTCCTCGGGCATTTCTTCGACACGGTAGGCCGCAAGCCGATGATCGTCGGCACGTACATGGGCTCCGCGGTCGTCGCGGCGGTGACTGCGGTGCTCTTCGCGGGGCACGCGTTGTCGTCGCCGTGGGCGCTCGAGGGGCTGATCATGCTGACCTTCTTCCTCGCGTCCGCGGGCGCAAGCGCCGCCTACCTGACCGCAAGCGAGATCTTCCCGATGGAGACGCGGGCGCTCGCGATCGCGTTCTTCTACGCGATCGGCACCGCCGCCGGCGGCATCACCGGCCCGCTCCTCTTCGGGCACCTCATCAACTCGGGTCTGCGCAGCCACGTTGCGATCGCGTTCTGGGCCGGCGCCCTCGTGATGGCGCTCGGCGGCCTGGCGGAGCTGTTCCTGGGCGTGAAGGCGGAGCAGCAGCAGCTCGAGGACATCGCAGCGCCGCTCTCGGCCGAGGACGCCGACGAGACGGACGGGGGCGGGGAGACGAAGCGGCCTGCCCGCGCGCCGGAGCGCCCGGAGCGGCGGCCCCGGGAGCGGGCGGCGACGCGTCGCTACCGGCCCGGGCCGAGCGCGTCCTCGTCCTACTACTCGCCGGGGATGCTCGGCACCTCGCTCCGCTCGCGCGGGATCGGCGACACGCGGCTGCGCGAGCGCGAGATCGAGACGCTCGCCCGTGTCCTCGCCGAGCACGGCGAGACGAGCCGGGCCGAGCTCGCGCGCCTCGCCGGCGCGCGCCGCTGGGGGCCGGGTCGCTTCGGCGAGGCCCTTCGGGCCGCGGTCGCCGAGGGGCGCGTCCGGCGCCGCCCGCACGGGCGCTTCGCCGCAGCGGGCTGAACGCCGGCTCACGCTCTGCGACGATGCGGCTGTGAAGCGCCGCGAGATCAACTCCTGGCTGATGGACATGGACGGCGTGCTCGTGCACGAGGAGCATGCGATCCCCGGCGCCGACCGCTTCGTCGGCCGGCTGAGCGAGCGGGGCATTCCGTTTCTCGTCCTGACGAACAACTCGATCTACACTCGCCGCGATCTCGCGGCGCGGCTCGCCGCGAGTGGCATCGACCTCCCCGAACACGCGATCTGGACGTCCGCGCTCGCGACCGCGCGCTTCCTCGAGCAGCAGCGTCCCGGCGGCACGGCGTTCGCAATCGGCGAGGCGGGCCTGACCACCGCGCTCCACGACGCCGGCTACACGCTCACCGAGCGCAACCCGGACTACGTCGTGCTCGGCGAGACGCGCACGTACAGCTTCGAGCGCATCGCGCAGGCGATCAGGCTGATCGTCGCCGGCGCCAGGTTCATCGCCACGAACCCCGACCCGACCGGCCCGACACCCGACGGGCCGCTGCCCGCGACGGGGTCGGTCGCGGCGCTGATCAGCCGGGCCACCGGTGTCGCGCCGTACTTCGTCGGCAAGCCGAACCCGCTGATGATGCGCTCGGCGCTGAATGCGATCGACGCGCATTCGGAGACGACGGCGATGGTCGGCGACCGGATGGACACCGACGTCGTCGCCGGCCTCGAGGCGGGTATGCACACCGTGCTCGTGCTCACCGGCTCGACGAGCCGCGAGGAGGCCGAGCGCTTCCCCTACCGGCCGTCGCGCATCGTCGACTCGGTCGCCGACCTGCTCCCTGAATTGGCCGACTGATCCGTGCTCGGGTAACGCCGACTGCAGTCGCGCACGGTGACTCCGCCCATGAAGCCCGGGCGGATCACCCGTGCGCAACCGTCGGCCGGGGGAGAGGACGAGCCGTCCAGCGCGAGCACCGCCGCCGGAGCTCCGATGGC
This sequence comes from uncultured Thermoleophilia bacterium, assembly GCA_963840365.1. Classification (GTDB taxonomy): domain Bacteria; phylum Actinomycetota; class Thermoleophilia; order Gaiellales; family Gaiellaceae; genus PALSA-600. The sequence goes on from CAWIYQ010000004.1 coordinate 81,880, forward strand.
GGCGGCGCACGCAAGGACGGCGAAGAAGCGGCGATCCCGCCGCCCGAGTGCGTGGTTGAAGCGGCTTGCCTCGGTGGGCATGCGTCAGGCAGCTCCGTCGAAGGCGATTGCGACCCCACGCGGCAGGACGAGCACCGGGCAGGTGGCGAGCTCGATTACGTACTCGGCCGCCGCGCTGATCGTCACGCGGCCGGGGCCGACTCCCGGCTTCGAGGCGACGACGAGCAGGTCGGCCGCGTCGCGGTTCGGGTGCCGCGCGACCGCGGCGCCGAAGCGGGCGGCGAGCGTCGCGGCGGTCTCCGCCGCCGCCGTGTCGCCGTCCTCGGTGATCGCCACGATCGTCTCGACCGCGTGGCTCGGCTCCTCGGCGAAGCCGGCCGGCGCGAGCGCGACGGCCACCGGGCCGCCGTCGATCAGGCGCCGGGCCGAGGCTTGCGGGTCGACGTGCGCCCGCGCGGTGCGGTACTCGGAGCCGAACACGATGATGTCGGCCTGCGTGTCGAGCGCGAGGCTCCGCAGGCCCTCCGAGGTCGAGCCGGAGAGGACGACGTGGGTCGGGAGCTCGGGATCGCCGAGGGCGGAGGCGCCCCCTTTCAGGAGCGCCTCCGCCTCGTTCTCCGCGAGCCGTTCGCGGCCGCTCTCCGCCTCGTGGGCATGGCGGACGTACGCGAGCGCGAGCGACGCACCCGCGCCGGCAAGCAGCCGACCGAGCTCGAGCGCGTCGCGGTCCGCGTCGGTCCCGTCGTAGGAGACGAGGATCCTCGTCATGGACTAGGCCGGTCCCGGGGCCTCCTGCCCCGCGATCGCCGCCGTCGCGGCCGCCGGGATGCCCGACGGGTACGCGAGGGACGGGATGTCGGACGGGTACACCTCGTGGCCGTGCACCGCGAGGTCGCCCATCTCCATGTCCGCCTCGCTCATCCGGAGTGGCACGAACACTCCGACGAGCTTCAGGAGCACGAAGGTGGCGATCCCCGAGAAGATGATCACCCAGAGCGCGGTCAGGAGCTGCCACTTGAGGAGGTGCAGGCCGCCGACGACCGAGAAGCCGGGCGTGACCTGCATCGCCGAGTCGGCCAGCAGACCGGTGAGCAGGCCGCCGATCAGGCCGGCGAAGCCGTGCGTGTAGACGACGCCGAGGGTGTCGTCCACGGCGCGGAACGGGCGCAGGAGCGCCAGGTAGTTGTAGGCGAGATACACGAGCGACGAGGCGATCACGCCGATCGCGATCGCGCCGTAGCCGTTCACGAAGCCCGCCGCCGGCGTGATCGCGACGAGGCCCACGATCATGCCGTTGACGCTGCCGATCAGCGACGGCTTGCGGCCCGTGAAGTAGTCCCAGCAGACCCACACGAGGAACGCGACCGCCGTGCAGATGTTCGTGTTCAGGACCGCAGAGGCCGCGTCGGCGCCCGCGTTGTACGGATCGCCGCCGTTGAAGCCGTTCCAGCCGAGCCAGAGGAGCCCGGCTCCGACCGCGACCATCGCGAGGTTGTTCGGCGCGTCGATCTCACGGTCGCGTGCGAGCCTCGGGCCGATCACCCAGGCGGCGACGAAGCCGGAGACACCTGCGGCGAGGTGGATCACATACCCGCCGGAGAAGTCGACAGCGCCCTGCTTCGCGAACCAGCCGCCGCCCCAGATCAGGAAGGCGTTGATCGTGTAGACGCAGGTCGCCCACAGGACGACGAACGGGATCCACGCCTTGAAGTTCACGCGGCCGAGCACCGAGCCGAGCATGAGGATCGGCGTGATCGCCGCGAACACGAGCTGGAAGTACACGAGTGTCGACTGCGGGAAGTCGACCTTTCCGACGTTCGGGATGTTCCCCTGTCCCTGCAGCTCCTTGTGGTTCAGCACCGGGCCGGGCTTGCCGAGGAAGTTGCTGAAGAAGCCGTCCTTGCCTCCGGCCAGGTGGATCGGGTTGCCGAAGCCCATCTTGTAGCCGTACAGCACCCACATCACGAGCACGAGCGCGAATGCGATGAACGCCAGCATCATGCTGTTCACCGACCAGCGCTTCTGCATGACGCCGCCGTAGAGCACGACGAGCCCCGGGACGCTCATCAGTCCGACAAGAGTTGCCGCCGTCATCTGCCAGGCGTTGTCTCCCGGGTTCAGCCAATGGGGATAAAGCATGCGTCCTCTCCTTGTTTCCGCCCACGGTTTTGGTCCAACAAAAAAGGCCCCAGGTCTCCCGAAGGAGTCCTGAGGCCTCATAGCCTTCGCCGCGGCATCCTCGCCGCGTGCGTGCCGACACCTTAGGCGGACCGGCGGCCCTCGGCAAGTCCGAACCGTGACGACGTCTTCCAGAGCACGGCCGACGCCGCCCACGTCGCCGCGAACAGGCCGACGACGACATAGCCGACCTTGCTCAGGTCGAGCGCGAAGCTCGACGTGGCGACCTGCAGGAGCTCGGCTGCCCCAAGCGCGAGCGCCACGGCGACGGAGAGGCTCGTCACGGTCAGGTTGTAGTAGACGCGCCGCGCCGGGTTCGAGAGTGCCCAGCCGTAGGCGTGGCTCATGAACGCGCCGTCGGCGGTGTCCATCAGGCTCATCCCGGCGGCGAAGAGGAGCGGCAGCGAGAGCACGGCGAGGAGCGGCACGTGCTCGGTCGCGACGCCCGCCGCGAGAGCGAGCAGGCCGATCTCGGTCGCGGTGTCGAAGCCGAGGCCGAAGAGCACGCCGACCGGGTAGATCTTCCAGCTCGCGTCGATCCGGCCGCCGATTCGGCGCAGGAAGAGGCGGCTCATCGCACCGCGGTCGAGCAGACGCTCCTCGAGTTGCGCCTCGTCGTGCCGGTGACTGCGAAGCATGCGCACCACGTCCATGAGCACGAGCAGGTTGAGCAGGCCGATCACGAGCAGGAACACTCCGGAGACGCTCGTGCCGACGACGCCGCCGTAGCGCTGGAGCCCGGGCAGGCGGCTGTCGACCGGGCCCGCGGCGACCGCGAGCGCGGTCACGAGTGCCAGCACGACGGTCGCGTGGCCGAGCGAGAAGAAGAAGCCGACGCCGACCGGGCGCTTCCCGTCCTGCATCAGCTTGCGCGTCGTGTTGTCGATCGCCGCGATGTGGTCGGCGTCGAACGCGTGACGGAGGCCGAATGTGTAGGCGAGCGCACCCAGACCGGCGAGGGCGGGGTCGCGTGAGGCGAAGCCGAGGAAGAGCCCCCAGCCGAGCAGGTGAAGGGCGAGCACGGCGGCGCCGAGCCCGGCCAGGCGAAGCCCGCGCGTGTCCCCGTGTCTCTGTGCCGTCCGCGTCATCGAATCCCTCGACGCCGATGGTAGAAACCCGCGCCCAGGCCGGCGACGGTAGAAACCCTCCGAGGAGCCGGACGTGCGCCGCTATGCTCGCCCGCAGGATCTGCGGTCCCGAGCGCGAAGCGGAGGGAACCATGTTGAAGGTCGTAGTTGCAGACGACCACCGCCTGATCCTCGACTCGATCAAGCGCGCCCTCGAGGAGGACGGCGGCTTCGAGATCGTCGGCGAGGCTCAGAGCGGTGAGCGCGTCCTCCCGATCGTCGCGCGGACGGAGCCCGACCTCGTCGTGCTCGACCTGCGCATGCCGGGCATGGACGGCCTCCAGTGCCTCGACCAGATCAAGAAGCGCCACGCGAACGTGAAGGTCGTGATCCTCTCCGCGTCGACCGACGAGAAGCTGATCGAGAGCGTCTTGAAGCGCGGCGCGAGCGCCTACATCGTCAAGAGCGTCAACCCGGTCGACCTACCGGCCGCGCTTCGGCAGGCGGTGGACGGCACGGTCTTCACGGCGTTCGGGATGCCCGAGGAAACGGGCACGAGTGCCGCGAAGGCGGCGGGCCTGACCGAGCGCGAGACCGTGATCCTCGAGGCCCTCGCCCGCGGCCTGCCGAACGAGCAGATCGGCAAGGAGCTCTGGATCGCGGAGCAGACGGTGAAGTTCCACCTGACCAACATCTACCGGAAGCTCGGCGTCGCCAACCGCACCGAGGCGGCACGGTTTGCCTACAGGCAGGGTCTCGTCGAGAGCCCGCTGTACGAGCACGACCACGACTGACGGGGTCAGTCCAGCCCGGCAGCCGCGGTCGCCGGCTGCCAGTGCGGCAACACGATCGTCAGCTCGGTGCCCACCCCCGGGCCGCTGTTCAGGGTGAAGGTGCCGCCGAGGAGCCGCACGCGCTCGTTCATCCCGACGAGGCCGAGCCGTCCCCGGCGGGCTGCGAGTACGACCGTCTGAGCGACGTCGAAGCCGCCCCCATTGTCGGCGACGACGAGCCTCGTCCCGTCGACCAGCCGCTCGAGCTTGACGCTGACCTCGCTGGCGTCCGTGTGGTCGCGCACGTTCGTGAGCGCCTCCTGCGCGACGCGGAAGAGGGCGATGCGCTGCGACGCGGTGAGGTCGTCGAACAGGCCGGTGACGGTGAACTGCGTCTCGATTCCCATCCGGCGGTCGAACGCCGTGACCTCGCGACCGAGGATCTCCGGCAGCGAGCGGTCGACGACGCTCGACGACTCGAGCGAATGCGACAGCTCGCGCAGCGCCTCGTCGATCTCGCCCAGCCGCGCGGCGAGATCGTCGAATCGACCGAGCACGATCGTGCGGAGCGGCGAGTCGAGCACGCCGCCGACCTGCCGCCTCGCGAGGTGCAGGTCGGAGGAGAGGGCGGCGAGGTCCTGAAGCGGCCCGTCGTGGAGGTCGAACCCGAGCCGGCGCAACCGGCGCTCGCTCGCGGCGTGCAGCTCCTGGTCGCGCTGTGCGCTGCGCGCGAGCAGCGCCTCGCGCTCGAGTAGCGGCGCGAGGACGGCGGCACACTCGAGCAGGAAGGCGCTCGCCCGCGTCCGGTCGTCGGGAAGCGGGCGCGCGACGAGCGCGGCCACCGGCGTCCCGAACCGCTCGACCGGCACCGCCTGGATCCGCGAGCGGCTGCCGGCCGGCGGCTTGCCGGCGACGGTCGCCGCCGCGAGCGCGCGGAACCCGCGGGTTCTCGCGGCCGTGCCGACGCTCGCGACCACCTCCGGCAGCCCTGGGAGCATCGGCTGCCAGAGCGACACGTCCGCGACGGGCGCGAAGCCCGCGAGCAGTTGCAGCTGCAGCTCGATCGCAACCGTCGGCGGCAACGCGAGGATGCGCGGCCGCGAGCTCGCAAGCAGATAGAGCGTGAACGCCGCGTCCTCGGCCGGCCCGTTCGTGGCCTCCGCGAACGCGGTCACGGCGAGCGCGCAGGTCTCGGGGTCGAGGTGCCCCTCGTCGACCGCCTTCGAGACGAGCTGATCCGCATTGCCGGGAATGTCCACCGAGTGCCGTATCGGCAGCCGCAACGGCCCGGTTGAGCGCCTACCGGGTGGCTTTTCTAGTGCGCCTGCAGCTCGCGTCGCGGTCGCCGCGCCGGGAGCTCGGCCCAGACGTGTTCGATCGCCTCCGCCAGCGTCTCGAACGGCGCCCACTTTCCGACGAACCTGAGCCTCTCTGCGTCGGCCGGCGGCCGACGCTCGAGCGCCACGACCACCCCGATCTCCGGGACGTTGCCGGTGAGCTCGCCCGCCTGACGGGCCGCTGCGTCGAAGTCGCGACCGGCCTCGACGACCACGACGTCGGCGTCGAATCGGGCCGCTTCCCGGCCCAGGTTGCGGGCCCGCACGATCCGCCGGGTCTCATAGCCGCGGGAGCAGAGCAGGAAGTCGACCGCCCGCAGGTAGCGGGTGTCGCGTCCGACGAGCAGGACGCGGATCGGCCGGAGCGTCCGTACGTTCCGCAGCGACCGCAGCTCCCCCACTGCGTCCATGGCGCAACTCAACCAGCAGGGGTGCCGAGCGTGCCCAGGACCTAGGTGGGGCAGCGACCGGCCCGAATCGGCGGCTTGCGCCGCTCAGCGCTCGAAACGGCCGAGCTCGACGTCGGGGGCGGGTGCGAGCAGGCTGCACGCCACGGCGACGAGCGGCGTGAGCAGCACGGCGACCGTCGCGGTACCCGGCCCTCCGACCAGGAGCGCGGCTAGACCAAGGACGCAAGCAAGGAGGCTTCTCATCGGCTTAGATGTCGGGAGATGCGGCGATTCCCTAAAGGGGTGGCCCCGGGTGTTCCGTGAGCACTGGCGTGAGCTCGGGTTCTGGCGCTGGTGGTGGGAGACGAGGGCGTCCAACATCCTTCGCCTCGGCGCGGGTCTGCTCCTGCTCGCTGCGATCCTCGGCGCGGGCCTGCTGGCCGCCGACCGCCTTTCCGCCGCCAAGGGAGGGGTCGACACCGCGGTCGTGCGCACCTACGTCGAGACGGTGAACCACGTCACGACCGTGCACGAGAACGGGAAGATCGTCCGCAAGCTCGTGCCGGTCGTCCGGAAGGTGCGCGTGGTCTCGAAGCCCCAGACGGTGCTCCAGACTCAGACGTCGTTCCGCACCCTGGAGATCACGACGAAGGGGAAGGTGCAGACGATCCGCCAGAAGGTCGTCAAGCGCGTCCCCGTCGTCCACACGCGGGTCGTCAGCGTGTCGGGGAAGACGCAAACCGTGGCGGTGATCCAGTACAAGCCGACCACGGCGATCGAGACGCGGACGAGCTCGCAGACCGTGACGAACTCCCAGACGGTGACCAACTCCCAGACGGTCACGGACTCGCAGACGGTGACTAATTCGCAGACCGTGACGAACACGAACACCGTCACCGTCACGAATACCGTCACCGTCACGAATACCGTCACCGTCCCGACGACCGTCACTGTCACGACGACCGGCCCCTGACGCTGGAGGCAGACCGGGGGAGGCTCGTCGTCGGCGCGGCGCAGGCGCTGCCGGCCGGAGCCGTGCTCGCGGTGGCGGCGTTCATGGTCGAGCGAGACGGTGGCTTCGCGCTGACGGTGTGGGCGCCGGCGGCGCTCGTGCTGCTCGGGCTCGCCGTCACGGTCTTCCTCTCGGCGGGCCGGTTCGCGGCCGGCGTCCCGTGGCCGACCCGTGCCGCCGGCGCCTGCTTCGCCGCCTTCGCATTGTTCGCGTTCGCCTCGATCGGCTGGGCGGAAGTCCGCGGCGACGCCTGGGACGGCGCGAACAAGGCGCTTCTCTACGTGATCGCCTTCGTGCTGCTCGCAGCGTGGCCGATCGCGGTCGACGCGCTGTGGCCGGTCCTGCTCGCGTTCGCGCTCGTCGCGACGGGGGAGGGTGTCTGGACGGTCGAGCGGATCATCCACTCGGCCACGCCGACGCAGTTCACGATCGGGACGCGCCTCTCCGAGCCGCTCGGCTATCCGAACGCGACGGCGGCTCTCTACATGATCCTGGTCTGGCTGATGATCGGGCTTGCCTCGCGGCCCTGGCTCGCCGTCCCGTTCCGCGGCCTCGCATTCGGCCTCGCAGGGCTCGACGCGGCGCTCAACCTGCTCACCGAGAGCCGCGGCTCGGCGTTCACGCTGCCGCTCGTCGTCGTCGTCTACTTCGCGGTCGTTCCCGGGCGCATCCGCTCGGCCGCCGTCGTCGGTCTCGTCGTGCTCGCCTCGACACCGGTCGCCTTCGCGGTGCTCGACGTGTATCGCGCCGATCCCTACAGGATCCAGCCGACGCTCTCGCACGCGCTCGGCCGCGCTCTCTCCCTCTCGGTGCTGCTCGCCGCCGCCGGCGTCGTCTTCGCGCTCGTCGACGAACGCTGGCGGCCGTCGGCTCGCGTGACGCGCGCGGCCGGCGCGGCGCTCGTCGCGGGGGTCGTGCTCGCCCTGGCTGCGGTCGCCGCAGTCACGACGCCCTGGAACAAGCTCGACAACGCCTGGCACAGCTTCAAGTACTCGGGCGAGCCGACCGGGGCGGCATCGCACTTCGGCGGGCTCGGCTCGCAGCGCTACGACTTCTGGCGGGTCGGGCTGATCGAGTTCAAGCGCCATCCTGTCGCCGGCATCGGGATGGACAACTTCGCCGTCCCCTACCTGCAGCAGCGGCGCAGCGACGAGGCGCCGCAGAACCCGCACAGCCTTCCCGTGCGACTTCTCTCCCAGACCGGCGTGATCGGGACGCTGCTCTTCGTCTGTTTCATCGGCTTCGCGCTCTTCTCGGTCGCCCGCATCCCGCGCGGCCGGGAGCGCGAGCTGGCGGGCATCCTCGTCGTCGGCTTCTCGGTGTGGCTCTTCCACGGCGCCGTCGACTGGCTGTGGGAGATGCCGGTGCTGGGGCTCCTTGCCGTGTCGCTGCTCGCGCTCGCCTGCGGCCTCGCGCCGCGCCGCGGGGGCCCGGTGCCAGAGAGGCGGGCGGCGTTGCGTGCGCTCCCCTTCGTGGCCGGATCGGTGGCCGCCGTCGCGGCCACGGTGTCGCTCGCCCTGCCGTGGCTCTCGGCCCGCGAGGTCCAGGCGGCCGCGGCCGGCTGGCATGCCGATCCCGCGGGCGCGTTCTCGGCGCTCCATCGCGCGCGGAGGCTGAACCCGTTGAGCGAGAACCCGGATCTGATCGCCGGTGCGATCGCGAGCCGTCTCCACCGCTATCCGGAGATGCGCGAGCACTTCGCCGCCGCAGTCGGCCGCACACCCGACGACTGGTACGGGAACCTCGAGCTCGGGATCGCCGCGTCGCTCACCGGGATGCACGAGCTCGCCGCCTCGTCGCTCGCCCGAGCCGAGCAGCTGAACCCGCGCGACCCGATCGTCCAGAGCGTGGTGGCCACGTTCCGCGCGGGCAGGCGGATCGACTCCGACGCCGTCGATCGCGCATTCGCCTCGGCCAAGTCGTAGTGGGGACTGTCCCCGGCGGTGCGAGAGGCGTAGGCTCTCCGCCGTAATCGAGGCAGGAGGCACAAGATGGCAGTCGCACGGGTCGTGTCCTTCGAGGGTGTCGACGGCGACCGGATGGCCGGGATGCTGGAACAGATGCGGTCGGGCGACGGCCCGCCGCCGGACGTGCCGGCGAAGGGGCTCGTCGTGCTCCACGACGCCGACGCCGGGAAGGCGGTCGTCGTTCTCTTCTTCGACTCCGAGGACGACTACGCACGCGGCGACGCCGTGCTCAGCGCGATGCCGGCCGACGAGACGCCCGGTCGGCGCGCGTCGGTGGCCAAGTACGACGTCGCGTACTCGATGTTCCTGTGACTTGACAGTCAACTAGCTTGACGATTAGCCTCTCGGCATGCCCCTTGCCGAGGACGACGCGGCCGTCATCCCCGCGCTGCTTCGTGCCGCGCGCGGGGCGTACTCCGCGGCGATCGCGAACGAGCTGCACGCGGACGGCATCGACGACCTGCCCCGGAACGGCCCCTTCGTCCTCGGCGGGATGGCCAACCACGGCGGCTTGCTGCGCGACCTGATCCGTGAGCTCCGCGTCAGCAAGCAGGCGGCGAGCCAGCTCGTCGACACCCTTGTTCTCCGCGGCTTCCTCGAGCGGCACATCGACGCCGTCGACCGGCGCCGGCTGGCGGTCGAGCTGACGCCGCGCGGGCAGGCGGCCGCCGCGGCCGTCCGTCGCGGCGTCGAGTCGGTCGACGCCGAGCTGGCGCGCCGCATCGCACCGGCCGAGCTCGCCGGGCTCAAGGCGGGACTGTCCGCGCTCGCCGACATCGCCGGCGACACGCAGTCGTAGCGACGGAGCGATGCGCACCGTCGCGGCCACGCGCTACGTCACGCCCCTGCGGGAGGGCGGGTCGCTGCCCGCCCTCGTCGAGGCCGACGACGACGGCCTCTACGTCCTCAAGTTCCGCGGTGCCGGGCAGGGGCGGAAGGCGCTCGTCGCCGAGGTGGTGGCGGGTGAGCTCGCGCGTGCGCTCGGGCTGCCGGTGCCCGAGCTCGTGCTCGTCGAGCTCGATCCGGAGCTCGGGCGGGCCGAGCCGGACCCCGAGATCCAGGACCTGCTCGTGGCGAGCGCGGGTCTCAACCTCGGCGTCGACTTCCTGCCCGGCGCACTCACGTTCTCGCCGGCCGCAGGCCCCGCCCCCGAGCCGGGGTTCGCAGCCGACGTCGTCTGGTTCGACGCCCTCGTCACGAACGTCGACCGCATGCCGCAGAACCCGAACCTGCTCTGGTGGCACCGGCGCCTGTGGCTGATCGACCACGGCGCCGCGCTCTACTGGCACCACGCGCCGTCGCCCGAGGACGGGCGCGAGCGCGCGCGGTTCCCGCAGGTTCGAGACCACGTCCTGCTGCCGTACGCCGGCTCGATCGCCGACGCCGATGCGAGGCTGGCCCCCAGGGTGACCGACGAGCTCCTTCGCGCGGTGATCGACCAGCTGCCCTCCGCCTTCCTCGACGGCGACGACCCGTCGGTGTACGCCGACTACCTTCGCGCGAGGATCGAGGCGCCGCGCGGCTTCGCCGAGGAGGCCGAGCGCGCCCGTGGCTGAGACGTTCTCGTACGCGGTGTACCGGCTCGTCCCGCAGGTCGAGCGGGGCGAGCGGATCAACGTCGGCGTCGTCGTCTTCTGCCGGCCGCTGCAGTTCCTCGCCGCGCGGACCGGTCTCGACGAGGAGCGCGCGCTTGCACTCTGGCCCGAGCTCGACCTCCCGCTCGTCCGCTCACACCTCGATGCGCTCGTGCGCATCGCGGCGGGCGACTCGACCGCCGGCCCGATCGCGGCACTCGACCCGACCGCGCGCTTCCACTGGCTCGTCGCGCCGGCGAGCACGATCATCCAGCCGTCGCGTGTGCACACGGGGCTGTGCGGCGAGCCCGGCGAGCGAGCTCGACCGGCTCTACCGCGAGCTCGTCAGCCCGTCTGCCTGACCCAGAGGCTCAGGTGCACCGGCTCGACCGCCGAGCCCATCGCCTCGAGCAGACCGAGCTCGACCGCCTCGACGTCGAGAGCGTCGCGAAGCCGCAGCCCGAGCGCTTCGACGGTCAGCTGGGCGGAGTAGCGGGCGCGGTTGAAGCGGCGGTCGACGATCCGCTGCACGCGCACGCGCAGTGGGTTGAAGAGGGCGGCCGCGGCGAGCGTCGAGGCTGCGACGCCGACGGGCGACGAGAACGGGAGCACGCGCGTCGTCAGCACGACGAGACCGAGGAAGACGGCGACGAGTCCCGCGGTCACGAGCGCGTAGGTGATCGTGCGGCTGACCAGACGGTCGATCTCGTAGAGGCGAAACTTCAGGACGGCGATGCCGAGGCTGACCGGCAGGGCGGCGACACCGAGGATGCCGATGCTGCCGACGACGCCGAGGATGCCGGTGTCGGACGACAGGGCGATCCCCAGGAAGCCGCCGAGCGCCGCCACGAGCGTGCCGCCCATCAGCCACTTCAGCTGCTGCCGCTGCTCGCCGGTGGCACGCCGGTAACCGGGCAACTCCCGCATGAGCCACGCGACGATCATCAGGCCGAACCCGATGAAGAAGGCGCTCTGGAGCTCCCCCCAGAAGGCGTAGGCGCCGTCGGGATGATCGAGTTGAAGGAGGTCGCCGCCCTTCCCGACGTGCACGTCTCCGTGCACGAGCACCCAGGTGGTGATCCCGAGCGCGGAGACCACCCAGGCCGCGCCCAGTGCTGTGTATGCCCAGAACACGAGTGCCCAGCGGCCGGTCGGGAGCGCGCCCGAGGGGAAGAGCTGGACCGCCGCCCCGAACAGCACGATCGCGGGGGCCCAGCTCGGTTGCAGCAGGAGCGCGACGGAGCCCAGTGGCAGCGCGTTGTGCTTGTAGGCCGCGACGACGTAGAGAGACATGGTTGTGTCGAGCTGCGCGAAGAGCCCGGCCGCGAGTAGCGTCCAGCCGATCGGGTTGCTCGGGCGCTTGACGGCGACGAGCAGACCGATCGGGGCGAAGGCCAGCCCCAGCGGATCGATCAGCCAGCCCCAGGCCCCGGCCCGGGCGAGGTGGCTCAATGGGGCGGCGGCGAGGAACAGGCTGAGCACGAGGGCGCCGATCGCGAGCGCCGTCTGCCGGCGCGTCACGGCGAGCTCCGCAGCCAGACGGTGAGATGGGCGGGCGCGACGGCGCGATCGACCGCGTCGCGCAGGCGGTGCGCGAACGCCTCGACCGTCGCCTCGGCGTTGTAGCGCGCGCGGTTGAAGCGATGGTCGACGATGCGTTGCACGCGGATGCGCAGTGGGTTGAAGAGCGCGGCGGCGGCGAGCGTGGAGGCGGCGACGCCGACGGGCGAGGAGAACGGAAGCACGTCGGTCGTGAGCGCGACAAGCCCGATGAAGAATCCGAGGAGCGACGCGGTGACGAGCGCGTACGAGATCGTGCGGCTGACCAGCCGGTCGATCTCGTACAGCCGGTAGCGCAGGATCCCGATGCCGATCGCGAGCGGGAACGCCGCGATCGCGAGAATGCTGAGATCGGTGGCGCCGCGTGCTGCAGCCGAGCTGCCATCGCCGAAGGCGACGAGTGCCACGCAGCCGGCGACGCAGAAGAACGCTCCCGTCGCAAGCCACTTCAGCTGGGCGCGCTGCTCGCCGCTCGAACGCCGCCAGGTCCTCACCTGGTGCCCGACGCTCGCGAGCCAGAAGGCGAGAAAGTACGGAACCGTCAGCCAGGCGAAGCCCGCGACCCACCCGGGGGTGACGGTTGGCACGTTTCCCCGGATATCGATCTTGATCTCGTGGGCGTGACTCGAGAGTGCGGCGCCGCCGAACTGGAGAAGCGAGAAGACGGCCCCCACGGCGATGTAGATCGCGAGGGCGACCCGCCAGCGCCGCGAAGGCACGCGTCCGTTCGGGAAGAGGAGGATCGACGGCAGGGCGACGAGGAACGGGACGATCGACACGCCCGCGCGGTAGGCGGCCGCGACCCGGCCGAGCGGGAGGGCGCCGCCGTGTTGCCGGTAGTCGAGGACGAGATACAGGCGGACCGCTGAATCCAGAAGCCCGAGGAGTGCGGTCGCGATAATGAGCCAGCCGATCGCATTGCGCGGTTGCTTCCCGGCGATCAGGAGTCCGATCCCACCCATCAGCAGCATGAGCAGGATCGTCAGTCCCTCGTTCGTGGCCCAGGGGTTGCGCGTCACGGCCGTCAGCGCGATGCATGTCGTCACCAGCATCCCGCACGCAATCCCTGCCGCGAGCCTCATCCTCCGCTCCGCAGCCAGACGTCGAGGAACGCGGGCTGGAAGGTGCCGACCACGGCATCACGCAGTCCGGTTTCGACGTCGTCGATCTCGATCGCGTCGCGCAGACGGAGCGCGAATGCGTCAACGGTGGCGGCGGCGTCGTAGCGAGCGCGGTTGAAGCGACGGTCGACGACCAGCTGCACGCGCCGACGGAGCGGGTTGAAGAGCGCCGCTGCGGCAAGCGTCGAGGCGGCGACGCCGACCGGCGAGGAAAAGGGCAGCACGTCGGTGGCGAGCGAGACGAGGCCCACGAACACGGCAGCGAGCGTTCCGGTCACGATCGCGTACGAGATCGTGCGGCTGATCAGCCGGTCGATGTCGTACAGGCGGTACTTGAGGATCCCGACGCCGATCGAGAGCGGCAGGGCCATGATGCCCGCGAAGGTGAAGCTTCCGCCGACGGTAAGGGTGGCGATCAGCGCGATGCAACTGATCGCGCCGCCGGTCATCAGCCACTTCAACTGCTGCCGCCGCTCGCCGGACGATCGAATGTACTCGTGGACCTTGCCGCCGATCCAGGTGAGCACGATTCCGACGTAGAGCGCGGCGAAGATCCCGGCAGCCGGCCCGAGGGACGAATTGAGGCTTGTGAGCGAGCCGGACGAGTCGACGCGGACGACCTTGTCGGTGAACGCTCTCGAGTCGCCGATCGACGTCACGATCGTGAACCCGGCTGCGACGAGGATGTAGACGCGGAGCGTCCAGCGCCAGCGCGGGGAGAGCAGGTGCCCGTCGGGGAAGAGGACGATCGGCAACGGCAGCAGGAGGATCAGTGCGATCCAGGCCTGCGTCGCCGCGACCGCGGTGCGCGCGAGGGGCAGTTTGGGATGGCCGAGCCGGAACGCGTAGACCGAATACATGCCGGCGTCGGTCGAGATGGTGAACAGGCACGCCAGCGCGAGGAGGATCCAGCCGATTGGATTGCGCGGCTGATGGCGGGCGATGAGAAGCCCGACGAGGGCGAACGGCGTCATCAGGACCACGACCCCCGGTCCGTTCTGTGCGGCCGAGCGCGTCACGAAGTAGAGCGGCACGGACGCTACGACGAGAAGCAGCATCAACAGGCCGAGCGCGAGCGCGAGCCGCCGGGTCGGCGACGTCACGACGCTCCCCCGAGATGCCGGAGCGCTGCGCGCGCCGCGTGGTAGCCGCACATGCCGTGGACGCCGCCGCCGGGCGGCGTCGACGAGGAGCAGAGAAAGACACCCGGAAGCGGCGTCGTGTACGGGGAGACGCGAAGGGCCGGCCGCGCGAAGAGCTGGAGCACGTCGCCGGCGCCGCCGTTGATGTCGCCGCCCACGTAGTTCGGGTTGTGCTGCTCGAACCACGCAGGCCCGACCGCCGAGCGGGCGAGGATGCGGTCGCGGAAGCCGGGGGCGAAGCGCTCGACCTGCCGCTCGATCCGGTCGGTCAGGTCGGCGGTGGAGCCGTTCGGGACGTGGCAGTAGGCCCACGCGGTGTGGCGCCCCTCGGGCGCGCGCGTCGGGTCGAAGAGGCTCTGCTGGGCGAGCAGCACGAACGGGACGGCGGCGGTCGCACCGTGCGACGGGGCGCGCTCGGAGGCCGCGATCTGCTCGAGCGTCCCGCCGAGGTGCACGGTCGCGGCGCGGCCGCACTCGGCCGCGCGCCACGGGATCGGCGCGTCGAGCGCCCAGTCGAGCTTGAACACGCCCGGCCCGTAGCGGAAGCGCTCGAGGCTCCGCCGGTACAGGCCGCCGAGGCGTGGGCCGGCGAGCCGCAGCAGCTCGCGCGGGCCCGTGTCGAGCAGCACCGCGGACGCGCCGTCGAGCTCGGCCAGCGAGTCGACCTGCCGCCCCGTCTCGATCGTGCCGCCGAGTGCGCGCAGATACGACGCGAGCGCCTCAGCGAGCTGCTGCGACCCGCCGCGCACGAGCGGCCAGCCGACCGCGTGCCCGAGCAGTGCCAGCACGAGCCCGTAGCCGGCGGTCGCCGGCTGCGAGAGCGGCAGCATCGAGTGCGCGGCCATCCCGGCGAAGAACCCGCGCGCCCGCTCGCCGCGGAACGCCGTGCGCGCGAACGAGCTCGCGGGGAGGCCGCCCTGGACCCCGAAGCGCGCAAGCGCCAGCGGGTGCCGCGGCACCCGGGGCGGGCCGAGCAGGTCCTCGAGCAGCGGCTCCGCGTCGCGTGCGAGCGGGCCGACGTGGCGCGCCCAGGCACGAGCGTCGCGTCCCAGCGTCGCACCGGTCGCCGCTGGCGAGCGCTCGAGCAGTGCGGCCGTGCCGTCGTCGAACGGGTGCGCGAGCGCCGCCGGCGGCTCGATCCACTCGACCCCGTGCTCGGCGAGCGGCAGCTGTCGCAGGAACGGCGAGGCGACGGCGAGCGGATGGATCGCCGAGCAGACGTCGTGCTGGAAGCCCGGCAGCGTCAGCTCCTCGGTGCGCATGCCGCCGCCGATCCGCCCGGCGCGCTCGATCACGTGCACGGACACCCCGGCGCGGGCGAGCGCGATCGCCGCCGTCAGGCCGTTGGGGCCGGAACCGACGACGACCGCGTCCGCCATCCCCCCGAGGCTAACTCGCGCTGCGCTTGCGGAACGGCGCGGTCGCGGTGTGCAGGCTCGAGCGGAAGGCGCTCGAGTGGCGGACGTTCCCCACGCGCGACCACTGGCGGCGCCGCTCGACGCAGACGACGTTCGTCACCGGCTCGGCCTCGACGTCGAAGCGCCGGGCGAGCGCGCGCATCGTCTCCGCCCAGAACACGTCCTCCTTGCGATGGCCGCCGAGGGTGAGGCCCAGCTCGGTCAGCGGGTCCTGGGCGCGCATCAGCACCTCGGCCTGCGCACAGGTCGCGCCGTCCTGCTCGAACGCGCTGAAGGTGATCCAGCCCGCGAACATGTGGCCCTGCGGCGTCATGAACGTGAACGACTCGTCGTCGGCATAGATCACGAGCACGCCGGTGGAGAGCTTCATTCCGCCGCCGACCGCCGCCTCGAGCAACGCCACCTCGCCGGGTGCGATCCCGGTGAGCGGGGCGTAGAACTCGTTGCCCGCCGGCCAGAAGAGTGGGAACTCGTCCTTCCAGACCGCGATCACCTGCTGCGGCGTCACCGGCGCGCTGCCGAGCGACACCTTGTAGGTCTTCTGCCACATCTGCCCGAAGCCCTGGATCGGCGAGAGCACCTGCTTGCCGCCGACCGTGTCGAGGGCGCCGCTCGGGACGTTCGATGCGGTGAGCGGGCCGCCCGGGCGTGCCCAGTTGGCCGCGTCGCGCGGCTCGGTTCCTTCGCTCATCTCTTCTCCCTCTTCTCAGGCGCCGACCGCGGCGAGAGCATCCGCCTCGGTTGCGTAGATCGAGATCGCCTCGTCGAGCCTGGTCAGCTCGAGGATCTGGCGGTAGTGGTCCGACAGGCCGCACGCGAGCAGGCGCTGCTTCAGCCTGTTCGCACGGACGAGCAGCGTCACCAGGAGCCCGATCCCGCCCGAGTTCATGTACTCGAGGCCGGAGAAGTCGAGCAGCACGGCGCGGGCGCCGTGCTCCGACGCGGTCGTGTACGCCTCCATCAACGGTTCCTCCGACGCCGCAGTGACGTCGCCGCGGATCTCGATCACGCTCGTCGCGCCCTCGGCGTGCCGCACGCTCATCGAGACGGCTTGCTGGGTCATCCCTTCACCTTCCCTCATCGAGGATGGTCATGAAGTCGGAGAGCCGGGTGATCCGGAAGATCTCCCGGTAGTGCTCGGCGAGACCGCGTGCCTGGACCTCGCGGCTCTGCTTGCGTGCCTCTGCGAGCAGGCCGACGATCAGGGCGATGCCGGTCGAGTTGATGTAGTCGACGCCGCCGAAGTCGAGGACGACGACGCCTGCCTCGCCGGTCGCGTGAAAGGCGTCGAGGAGCGTCGGCTCAGCGCCGCCGCTGATGTCGCCCGCGAGCAGCAGCACTGCCGTGTCCTCGTCGCGCAGCACGTCGACCGCGAACTCAGTCGCCGGCATCGTCGTCTCCTTCCAGATCGAGAACGAGCTCGATCGTGTGGAGGTCGCCGTCGCCCGACTCGCGGACGTCGTCGACCATGTTGCGGATCAGGAAGAGACCCCAGCCGCGCGTCTTCTGGCGACCGTCGAGCTTTGCCTCGAGATCGGGCGTCTCCGCTTCCGGGAGCATGTCGCTGCCGCCGCGGTCGGTGATCGCGACGCTCAACTCGCCGCCGCTGCGGCGCACGTGGACGTCGACCGGCACGTCGGGGTCGGAGCCGTTGCCGTGCTCGATCGCATTCATCGCGGCCTCCGAGACGGCCGTCTTCAGCTGCTCGAGCCGGCGTGGATCGAGCCCGACGGGCGCGACGGCCTCGGCCACGCTGTCCATCGCGAGCCGCTCGTTGCCGCGCGCGCTCGGGATCGAGAAGGTCACGTCGAGCTCCGGGGCGCCGGTCGGGACGCCGTCGCCGAGCCGGCGGAGCGCGACGAGCGTGATGTCGTCCTCCTGCTCGCCGTCGGGCGGCGTGAAGCGGCCGAGCTCCGTGAGCACGCGGTCGATCACTTCGCCGCTCCCGCGGCGGCTGCCGACGACGTC
Organism: uncultured Thermoleophilia bacterium; assembly: GCA_963840365.1. Taxonomy (GTDB): domain Bacteria; phylum Actinomycetota; class Thermoleophilia; order Gaiellales; family Gaiellaceae; genus PALSA-600. Next base: position 99,386 of record CAWIYQ010000004.1, read on the forward strand.
CATCAGTCGCGGGAACCCGAACATCTCGCGGTCCCGCGAATGGGCTTCGGCGACGCCGTCGGAGTGCAGCAGCATCACCTGGCCGAACTCGAGCACCGACTCGGTCTCCTCGTACTCGATCCCCGGCAGGAGGCCGAGCGGCATCCCGGTGGCGCGCAGCTCGATCGTGCCGCTCGTCGTGCGGACGTACGGCAGGTTGTGACCCGCGTTCGCGAAGCGGAAGCGCCCGGTCGCCGGGTCGATCACGCCGTAGAGGCACGTGACGAACATCTTCGGCGGCATGTCCGGGCACATCAGCTCGTTGACGCGCGAGAGCACGGCGCCCGGGTCGACCATGCGCTGCGCGGAGGCGCGGAGCACGCTCCGCGTCGCCGCCATCACCATCGCCGCCGGCACGCCCTTGTCCGTCACGTCGCCGATCACGACGCCGACGAGCCCGTCGGGCAGCTCGATGAAGTCGTAGAAGTCGCCTCCGACCTCGCGCGCAGGCCGGTAGTACGCGGAGACGTGCCAGCCGGGGAGCTCGGGCAGCTGCTTCGGCAGGAAGTTCTGCTGGATCAGCGTCGCGACGCGCAGCTCCTGCTCGATGCGCTCGCGCGTTCTCGCCTCGGCCGCCTGCTGTCGCACGAGCTGCGCCACCTGCAAGGCGGGCGCCGCCTGCGCTGCAAGCGAGACGAGCAGCTTCCGGTCGTCGGTCGAGTACGCCTGATCCGAGAGGCGCGGCCCGAGGTTGACGACGCCCACCAGCTCTCCCTGGCTGACGAGGGGGACGACGAGCTCGACGCCTGCCTCGCGGAGCGCGGTCACCGCCGGCGACTCCAGGTCGAGCGCCTTCACGTCGACGACCCCGGGAGCTCCCTGCAGGTAGGCGACGAGCGGGTCGTTGGGCGCGATCTCGATCGGCCGCGCCTCGGTCGTCGCGGGAGTGGTAGCGCTCTCGCCGGTGCCCTCCGCAGGGCCGGCAGGCCGGCTCCGGAAGCGGATCACCCGCGTGATCGACTGGGTCAGGACGCTCATCTTGCGATCGTTGTACGCCACGGCCGTCCGGCAATCGTTACGGGCTGCCGCGGCCGCGTCCAGGAGGTGACGGGCACCGTTACGAACCGCTGTCGTAGGATCGCGGCGTGACGCTGCGGCTCGACCTGCTCGGCTCGCCTGTCGTGGAGGTCGACGCGGAGCCGCTCGTGGTCGACACGCGCAAGGCGGTCGCGCTGCTCGCATTCCTCGCGCTCGAGGGCGGCGCGCACCGGCGGGACACGCTCGCGGCGCTGCTCTGGCCCGAGATCGACCCGGAGCGGGCACGCGCGGCGCTGCGCCGAACGCTCTCGACGCTTCGCCATGCGCTCGGCGGCGGCCACGTCCTCGTCGTGGGCGAGACGGTTGCCCTCGATCCTGCCGACGTTCGCTTCGACGTCGCCCGGTTCCGTGAGCTCGCGGCGCAGGACGGCGTCGGCCCGCTCGCCGAGGCGGCACGGCTCTATCGCGGCGAGCTGCTCGCCGGCTTCGGGCTCCGCGACAGCGTCGCTTTCGACGACTGGCAGTCGCTGCAGGCCGGGAGGCTCGAACGCGAGCTCGGCACGGTGCTCGACGGGCTGGTCGACCGCCTGGTCGCGCAGGGCGACGCGTCCGCTGCGCTCGAGCACGCCCGCCGGCGGCTGCAGCTGGATCCGCTTCACGAGCCGGCCCATTGCCGTGTGATGGACATCTCGGCGCGGGTCGGCGAACGCGCGGTCGCGCTCGAGCAGTACCGCGAGTGCGTGCGCACGCTTCACCGCGAGCTCGGCGTCGCCCCGCTCGAGTCGACGACGGAGCTCTACCACGCGATTCGCGACGGCCGCGTCGCCGCAGCGCCCGCGCCCACGCCCGTGCTCGAGCCGGTCGGCCCGCAACCGCTCGTCGGCCGCGAGCGCGAGTGGGCTGCGGCCGGCGAGGCCTACCGCGGCGTCGGGCCGGACGGTCGGCTGGTCGTGCTCGAGGGCGAGCTCGGCATCGGCAAGACGAGGCTCGCCGACGAGCTGCTCGCGTGGGCGCGCGGGGAGGGGGCGGTCGCCGTCGGCGTGCGTGCATTCGAGCACGAGCGCGACCTGGCCTACGGCACGCTGATCGAGCTGCTTCGCGGCGCCCTGCGCGACGGCGACGCCGCCCGGGTCGACGAGGCCGCCCGCGCCGAGGCCGCGCGGCTCGTCCCGGCGTTCGGGCCGGCGGCGGCCGAGTCGCTCGAGGGGCCCGGCGCGCAGGCCCGCTTCTTCGACGGGCTCGCGGCGGTGCTCGACGAGGCGACGCGCGGGCCGGCGCCGGCGCTCGTGCTAGTGGATGACGCGCACTGGGCCGACACCGCGTCGCTCGACGTGCTCGCCTATCTCGCGCGGCGGCTGCGCGGCCGGCCGCTCCTTGTCGTCGTCACGTGGCGCCCGGAAGAGACGCCAGCCGGGCACCCTGCACGTCGCGTCCTCGCGGAGGCCCAGCGGGAAGGGCTCGGCTCGACGATCCGGCTCGACCGCCTTGGCCGGGCCGACGTCGGCCGCATGGCCGCGGCCGCCGGTGCACCGGCCGACGTCGTCGATCGCCTCTTCGAGGAGACGCAAGGAGTCCCGTTCTTCGTCGCGGAGTACCTGGATGCCGGGGTCGAGGGCTGGGAGCTGCCGGCCGGCGTGCGCGAGCTGCTCGAGGCCCGGCTCGCCGGTGCGTCGGAGGTCGGCGCACAGGTCGCCGCGGCCGCGGCCGTGCTCGGCCGCGAGTTCGACCCCGACACGGTGCGCTCGGTGGCAGGCCGCGCAGACGAGGAGGTCGTCGCCGCCCTCGAAGAGCTCTGCGCGCGCGGGATCCTGGCAGAGGGCGGAGAGGAGACGTACGACTTCCGTCACGAGCAGGCCCGACGCGTCACCTACGAGAACGTCGGTGTCGGGCGCCGCCGGCTCCTGCACGCACGTGCCGCCGAAGCACTCGCCGCACGCGGCCGCGCGGGTGGAGCGGCTGCCACGGTCGCGCAGCACCTCCGCCTCGCCGGGCGCGACGACGAGGCCGCCGAGTGGTACGTGGTCGCCGGTGAGCAGGCGCGGGCGTTGCACGCGAACGCCGAGGCGCTCGCGCACCTCGAGGCGGCGGTCGGCCTCGGGCACCCCGACACGGTGCGACTGCAGCGATCGATCGGCGACCTGCAGACGCTGCAGGGCCGCTACGGGGACGCACTCGCGAGCTACGAGGCGGCGGCGGCGTTCGCGGGCGACGGCGACCGTGTCCTCCTCGAGCACCGGATCGGCCTCGTCCACGATCGCCGCGGCGACTGGGAGCTCGCGGACGCGTCGTTCGCCGATGCGCTCGCGCTGACGGCGGACGACGAGCCCGAGCTCCGCGCCCGCATCACCGCCGACCGCAGCCTCGTCGCGCGGCGGCTCGGGCGGGACGCCGACGCCGCGGAGCTCGCCGCGGCCGCGCTCGCACTCGCCCGGCGCGCAGGCGACGCGCCTGCGGAAGCGCAGGCGCACAACATCCTCGGGATGCTCGCCGCCCGCCGTGGCGACGGCGCCGCCGCGCTGGCGGAGCTCGAGCGGAGCCTCGCGCTCGCGGACGCGGGCGACGACGTCGTGGCGCGCATCGCCGCCCTCAACAATCTCGCGCTCGTCGAGGGCGAGCAGGGGCTCCTCGACGACGCGCTCCGGCGCGTCGAGGCGGCCCGCGCGCTGTGCGCGACGATCGGCGACCGCCACCGCGAGGCGGCGCTCGCGAACAACGCCGCCGACCTCCTTCACCAGGCCGGGCGGCACGACGAGGCGGTGGCCCGGGTCAAGGAAGCGGTCGCGATCTTCGCCGAGGTCGGCGACGAGGGCGCGATGGAGCCCGAGATCTGGAAGCTGCGCGACTGGTGAGGAAGGAACCGTAGAGTTCAGGGTGATGGGGATCCCGACCGAGCCGATCGGCAGCATCCCGCGTCCCGCCGAGCTGATCGCCGGCCTGCACGCGGCCGCCGACGGGCAGATCTCGGGCGCGGAGCTCGCCGCCCTCGAAGACGATGCCGTCCGCGACACGATCGCCCAGTTCGAGGCGACCGGATCGCCGGTGATCACCGACGGCGAGCAGCGAAAGCCGAGCTTCGCGACGTACCCACTGGCAGGCATCGAGACACTGGGAGCGGACGGGGTCGTGATCCCGTTCGCCGACGGCCACACGCGCAGGCTTCCCGTGCTGACGGTGGGGCCGTTCCGGTACGGCACCTATGCCGGCTCCTACGTCGAGGCTGCGCAGCCGTTCGCATCCCGCCCGCTGAAGCAGGCGGTGATCTCGGCCTCCGCTCTGAGCCTTCTCTACCCGGCCGACGGGATCGACGGCTACTCGCGCGACGCGTTCATCGCCGACCTCGTCGACGAGGCCGAGGCCGACATCAGGAGCTGCTTCGCCGCCGGGGCGGAGTCGGTGCAGATCGACTTCACCGAGGGGCGGCTGTCGCTCAAGCTCGATCCGTCGGGCGGCCTGCTGCGCAGCTTCGTCGAGCTGAACAACGCCGTCCTCGACCGCTTCTCCGACGAGGAGCGGAGCCGCATCGGCGTGCACACGTGCCCCGGCGGCGACCACGACTCGACACACAGCGCCGACGTCGACTATGCGGACCTGCTCCCGACGCTCTTCGACCACCATGCGGGCGCGTTCTTCCTCGAGCTCGCCGGCGAGGCCGACCCGGAGGCCGCGCTCACGGTGGTGGCGGCCAACCTGAAGCCGGATCAGCGCGTGTTCGTCGGCGTCACCGATCCGCTCGACCCCGAGGTCGAGACGGCCGAGACGGTGCGCGACCGCGTGCTGCTCGCGGCGCGGCACCTGCCGCTCGACCGGCTCGGGACGACCGACGACTGCGGCTTCTCGCCGTTTGCCGACGACGTGTCGACGGCGCGCGAGACGGCGTTCGCGAAGATCCGCGCCCGCGTCGAGGGCACGGCACTCGCGGCGGACACGCTCCTCTAGTGCTGCTGCTTGTCCGGCACGGCCGGGCGGGCGACCGTACAGCCTGGGTCGGTGACGACCGCGAGCGGCCCCTCGACGCGAAGGGCTGGCGCCAGGCGGGCGAGCTCGTCGGCCGGCTGGAGCGATTCCCGATCGAGGCCATCTACACGAGCCCGTACCGGCGGTGCGTCGAGACCGTGTTGCCGATCGCCGCCGCGCGAGGGCTCGAGCCGGAGCCGCGTGCTGAGCTGGGCGAGGAGCTCCAGCTCGGCGCCGGCGCCGTTCTCGTCCGGGAGCTCGCGGGCCGGCCCGTGCTCGTCTGCGGCCACGGCGGGCTCGAGCTCGCGCTTGCCGAGCCGCCTCGGTTCCGCAAGGGCGGCGTGCTCGTCGTCGATGACGCGCTCCGCGTCGTCGACGAGGTTTGAGCCGGCACGAGTAGGGTGCGCCGGTGCGGATCGCGTCGTTCCGAACCCGGGTTGTCGGCAACCCGCCGCCCCACTTCGGCGGGCGGTACTTCGTCTTCGTCCAGCTGACGACGGACGACGGGATCGTCGGCGTCGGCGAGGTCTATGCGGCGACGTTCGGTGCTCACACGGTGGCGCGCATGATCGAGGACGTCTGCGAGCAGCATGTCGTCGGGGCCGACCCGTTCCGCATCGAGGCGCTGTGGCGCGACGTGTACGGGCGCGGCTATTCGCTCCGGCCCGACATCTCACTCGTCGGCGTGCTCAGCGGCATCGAGCTCGCATGCTGGGACGTGGTCGGCAAGGCACTCGGCCGGCCGGTGCACGACCTGCTCGGCGGCCGCGTTCGCGAGCGGATCCGTGCCTACACCTACCTGTATCCGGAGGAGAGCGACGCGACGGATGTGTACGTCGACCCGGAGCTCGGCGCCGAGCGCGCCGCGGCGTACGTCGCCAGGGGCTTCACCGCGGTCAAGTTCGACCCTGCGGGGGCCTACACGACACTCGATCCGCGCCAGCCGGACCTCGAGGCGCTCGCACTCTCGGAGCGGTACGTGCGTGCCGTGCGGGAGGCGGTCGGCGATCGCGCCGACATCCTCTTCGGCACGCACGGCCAGTTCACGACGTCGGGCGCGATTCGGCTCGCGCGCCGCCTCGAGCCATACGACCCGCTCTGGTTCGAGGAGCCGACGCCGCCGGAGCTGCCGGAGGAGATGGCGAGAGTCGCGCGTTCGACGACCATCCCGATCGCGACCGGCGAGCGGCTGACGACGAAGTACGAGTTCGCACGCGTGCTCGCGACCGGTGCCGCGTCGATCCTGCAGATGAACCTCGGCCGGGTCGGCGGGCTGCTCGAGGCCAAGAAGATCGCGGGCATGGCAGAGGCGCACTACGCACAGATCGCACCGCACCTGTACTCCGGCCCGATCCTCGGTGCGGCGAACATCCAGCTCGCCGCCTGCACCCCGAACTTCCTGATCCTCGAGGGGATCCGGGACTGGGGCGGCTTCCACGCCGAGATCCTGAAGACGCCGATCCGGTTCGAGGACGGCTACGTGATCCCGTCGACGGAGCCGGGGCTCGGCGTCGAGCTCGACGAGGACGTCGCCGCCGCGCACCCGTACGAAGACGACGCGCTCCACCTCACGCCCAAGAGCGTGTCCGACGCCTAGACGGATGTCACGCCAGGCCGGCGCGCGTCGTACGACGGCAGCCAGGCGACGAGCTCGGAGAGCCGGCCACCCGCCGCTACGAGGTCGTCGAGCAGCGATCCGCGCCGTGCCGGCGACAGACGCGAGGTCGGGACGCACATCGTCAGCGCGGCGATCACCGTCCCCGCCGCGTTCTGGACGGGCACCGACGCGGCGTAGAGCCCGACCGCCGTCTCGCCGTCGTTCTCCGCGTAGCCGCTGCGGCGTACGGCGTCGAGGATCGTTCGCAGCTCGGCCACCCCGTTCAGACGCCGGCCGGTCGGCGTCACGAGCGGCCGCCCGCCGAAGCTCGCATCGATCACGCTCGGTGAGCGCGCCGAGAGGATCACGCGCCCGCTGGCGGAGGCGAAGGCCGACGTTCGGCTGCCGACGCCGGTGACGAGCCGCACCGCGTGCGACGTCTCCTCGACCGCCAGATAGACGGATTCGTCCCCGTCGAGCACGGCGAGGCACACCGTCTCGTCATGGCGTGTGAGGAGGTCGGCGGCCACCGTGCGGAACGCCATCACGATCGGCAGCTCGCTGGCCGCCGTCGAGAGGGCGAGTGCGCGGATGCCGAGTTGGAAGCGGCCCTGCTCGTCGCGGATCGCCCACGCCCGGTCGACGAGCACCGAGCAGATACGGTGAATCGTGCTCTTCGCCACGGGCAACTCGCGGGCGAGCTCCGAGAGCTGGAGCGGGCCGCGCGCCGCCAGCAGGTCAAGGATTTGCAGCGTCGCGTTGACGCCTGTCGACGTCGACCGGGCGGACGACCCCGCCGGGTCGTTGCCGGTCGAGGTGACGTTCACGACGGCCGACCCTACCGCCTCGCGCGGTCCGCTGTCGATACGGCGGTCCACATTGCGAATGCCAGACTTGACCACCGGCGGCACCCGTGTCATAAAGGGCCACTCGATGGGACGTCGATCCATCCTGGGGACGGCTGCACGGCGGGCCGCTCCGTGTGTGCCTCGGTCGTCCTGCTACGCGCTCGGACGTCAGACCTGAAGGGAGGCGGTTCATGGACCGCAGAAGCATGAGGGAGGCGGACGAGCTCCGCCGACTGGCGGGACCGATCGAGGGGAACGTCGTCGACGAGTTCGTCGACGGTGAGCTGGATCGGCTCGCGTTCATCCAACGCGCGACTGTCGCCGGGCTCTCCATCGGCGCGATCGGCACGGTCCTGCGCGCCTTCGGCGCTACGCCGCTCGCTCAGGCTGCGACTGTCGCGGCGCAGGCGGGCGGCCGGCTGCGCCTCGCCATCAATCCGGGCCCGGCCCGTGACCTCGAGCCGTCGGCGTTCGCCGACCACGGCACGCTCGCGACCGGCAGCATCTGCGGCGAGTTCCTCACACGATCGCATCAGAATCTCGTGCTGGGGCCAGAGCTCGCGACGAGCTGGAAGTCGAACGCCGACGGAACGCAGTGGGCGTTCAACATCCGCAAGGGTGTCAAGTTCGCGAACGGCCAGTCGCTCACGGCGGCCGACGTCGTGGCGACGTACAAGCGCCTCACCGACCCGAACGGCGGCTCGTCGGCGCTCTCGGCCTTCAAGGGCCTGCTCGGTCCCGGCGGGATCAAGGCGGTCGGCGACCACACCGTCGTCTTCTACCTGCAGGCGCCCACCGGCCACTTCCCGTACCTGACGAGCAACACGACCTACCAGGCGATCATCCTGCCCGCCAACTACCAGATGGGCACGTTCTCGAAGACGCCGCAGACGACTGGGCCGTTCATCATGACGTCCTACACGCCAGGCGTCGGCGCGAAGTTCGACCGCAACCCGAACTGGTGGGGCGGCACGGCGCTGCTCGACGGCGTCGACGTCACGTACTACAGCGACAACGCGGCGGTCGACGCCGCGCTCCTCGGCGGTCAGGTCGATCTGGTCAGCCAGATCCTCTACTCGTCCGACCGGCCGCTATTCAACAACTCGAAACTCCAGATCTTCTCGACCAAGGGCTCCCCGCACCGCCAGATCGCGATGCTCACGCAGACGGTCGCGGCCGCGAAGCCGCTCAAGGACTATCGCGTCCGGCAGGCGCTCGCGCTTGCTTTCGACCGCAACGCGGCCGTCAAGCAGTTGCTCGGCGGCTTCGGCGACCCCGGCAACGACTCGCCGTTCGCACCGGTCTTCCCCTCGACCGACAAGACGGTCCCGCAGCGGCATCAGGACCTCGCCGCAGCCAAGAAGCTGCTCGCCCAGGCCGGGTACGCACGCGGCTTCTCCGTCACGTTGACCACCGAGAAGTACGTGGAGATCCCGCAGCTCGCGCAGCTCCTCGCGGCGAACGCGAAGAAGATCGGGGTCGACATCAAGCTCAACATCATCACCTCGGACGCCTACTACGGCGGCACGTACTCGGGCAGCGCGACCGGCCGTGGCACGACGCCGTGGTTGAACAGCCCGATGGACATCACCGACTACGGCCATCGCGCCGTCCCGGACGTCTTCCTCACCGCCGCGGTTCACTCGGGCGGCGTCTGGAACGAGGCGGACTACGCGAACAAGACGGTCGACAAGGCGATCGCCAACTACCAGGCGGCCGTGTCGCTCACAGACCAGCGGAAATACGCCCGGATCATCGAGCAGCAGATGCTGCACGACACTCCGTATATCTTCCCGTACTTCTTCAGGTGGACGCAGGCAGGCTCGAAGAAGGTCAAGGGCTTCGTCTGCGACGCGATCGGCACGCAGTCACTCGGCAAGACATCGCTCTCGTGAGGTGACGTCGGGCGCCGGGCCGCGTGTCGCGGCCCGGCGCCCGACGCACCGATCGGATCCATGTACCGGTTCCTCCTCAAGCGCTTCGGTCTCGCTCTGATCACGCTGTTCCTGCTGAGCGTGATCGTCTTCGCCGCGTCGCAGCTCCTGCCGGGGAACCTGGGCCGCAACATCCTCGGGCCGTTTGCAAGCCGTCAGGAGGTCGCACTCTACAATCACCAGCACGGCGTCGACAAGCCGCTCGTCACGCAGTACTTGAGCTGGATCAGCCACTTCGTGAGAGGCGATCTGGGACAGTCGCTGCAGTACAACGTGTCGGTCTCGAGCCTGCTCGGGCCCTCGCTCGTCAACTCCCTCAAGCTCGCGGCGCTCGCATTCGTGCTCGTCGTTCCGATCTCGATTCTCGGCGGCGTCGTTGCGGCGCTCCGCCGCGGGCGCGCGACCGACCGGCTGATCACGATCTTCGGGCTTTCGCTGACGTCGATCCCCGAGTTCGTGACGGCGATCGTCTTCATCGTCGTGTTCGGGATCGTCCTCAAGTGGCTGCCGGTCGGAGCCGCCGCGCCGGAAGGCGCAGGCTTCTTTACGCAGGTCCAGCACTTGCTCCTGCCGAGCTTCGCGCTCGTCGCGGTGCTGTTCGGCTACATCGCGCGGATCACGCGCGCCGGGATGATCGAGGCGCTCGACGCCGACTACGCACGCACGGCATACCTGAAGGGTCTCGGATCGCGGCGGGTGATCGGAGTGCACGTCCTGCGTAATGCGCTCCTGCCGACGATCGCCGTCGTCGCGACACAGACCGGCTACCTGATCGGCGGCCTGCTTGTGATCGAGAAGCTGTTCAACTACAACGGGATCGGCCAGCGCATCTACGTCGCCGCCCAGAACAAGGACTACACGATGCTTCAGAGTGGCGTGATGATCGTCGGCGTCGTCTACCTCGTCGCAACCCTGATCGCGGACATCCTGTACTCGGTTCTCAACCCGCGGATCCGCTACGGAGGGGCTGAGTGAGCGCGACGGTCGCCGTGACGCCGGCGGCCGGCGCGGACCGGCGGCTTGCGCGGCTCGAGACGCTCTGGCTCCTGCTCCGCTCGCCGACCTTCGTCGTGGGCAACGTGATCGTGCTCTGGTGGATCTTCTGGGCGATCACCGGCTCGCACTTCACGCCGCACGACCCTCTTGAGCAGTCGGCCAACGTCCTGCTCGCGCCCGGGCACGGCCACTGGCTCGGCACCGACCAGCTCGGCCGCGACGTGCTCTCCCGGGTGCTCGCCGGTGCACGGGACACGCTCGAGGTGGCCCCGCTCGCGACCCTGATCGGGATCGTCGGCGGCGCGACGATCGGGCTCGTGATGGGCTACTTCGGCGGTCTCGTCGACGAGGGCCTCGGCAGGATCATCGACGCGTTTCTCGCGCTGCCGCTGATCGTGATTGCCGTCACGGCACTTGCGGCGCTGGGCCACTCGCGCTGGACCCTGATCGCGGTAATCGGCATCGTGTTCGCTCCGATCGTCGGCCGGACGGTGCGCGCCGCTGTGCTCGGCGAGCGTCAGCTCGAGTACGTCCAGGCCGCGAAGCTGCGCGGCGAGCGGGCGCCGTACATCATGTTCGTCGAGATCCTCCCGAACGTGATCGGGCCGATCGTCGTCGAGGCGACGGTGCGGCTCGGGTACGCGATCTTCGCCGTCGCCGGGCTGACGTTCCTCGGCTTCGGCGTCCAGCCGCCGTCGCCCGACTGGTCGCTGCAGATCGCCGACAACTACACACTTCTGAACGCGTCGAACTACGAGTGGACGGTGCTCTTCCCGGGCCTCGCAATCGCGAGCCTCGTCGTCGCGGTGAACCTGATCGCCGACGGGCTGCAGCAGGTGGTCGATAGATGAGCGAGGCGGGCGCCGTGCTCACGCATGCCCACACGGCGGTGCATGCGCTCGAGCTCGAGGAGCTCGACGTCGTCTACCGCGTCCGCGGGCAAGACCGGCAAGTGTTGCGTGGAGTGACCCTCAACGTCGAGCGCGGGGAGACCTACGGTCTCGTCGGCGAATCGGGCTGCGGCAAGTCGACCGCTGCCCTGGCGGTTGTCCAGTACCTGCCCCGCAACGGCCGCGTCAGCGGCGGGCGCATCTCGATCGACGGTCGCGACGTGCTCACGCGGTCGCGGAGCGAGCTGCGGAGCCTCCGCGCGAACGACGTCTCGATGGTCTATCAGAATCCGGGCACGGCGTTGAACCCGTCGATCCGCATCGGCCGCCAGGTCGCGGAGGTCTTCACGGTACGCGGCGTCGGCCGCGCCCAGGCGATGGACCGGGCGCGCGACGCGCTCGCGCTGGTGCAGATCGCCGATCCGGGCTCGGTGCTGAATCGCTATCCGCACCAGCTCTCGGGAGGCATGCAGCAGCGCGTCGTGATCGCGATGGCGCTCGCGAAGGACCCGGCGCTGCTGATCCTCGACGAGCCGACGACCGGGCTCGACGCGACGGTCGAGGCGGAGGTGCTCGACCTCGTCGCGGGGCTCCAGGCGCAGCTGCAGACGAGCGTCCTCTTCATCAGCCACAACCTCGGCGTGATCGCGAAGATGTGCGCCCGGGTCGGCGTCCTCTACGCCGGGCGCCTCGTCGAGGAGGGCACGGTCGACGAGGTGCTTCAGGACCCGCGCCATCCGTACACGGTCGGCCTGCTGCGCTGCATCCCGCGCGGTGGGAGGCGCAAGGATCACGGCCGGCTCGACACGATCGCCGGCTTCCTGCCGGGGCTCGGGGAGGAGCTTCCCGGCTGCGTGTTCGCTGCCCGCTGCGGCCTCGCCGAGGAGATCTGCCACCGCGAGGAGCCGCCGCTGCATCATCTCGGAGCGACGCACGTCAGCCGCTGCCACTTCCACGAGCGGGCGCAGACGCTTCCGCGCGAGGAGGCTGCGACACTGGCGCTTCCGAGGGTCGACAGAGAGGCCGAGCCGCTTCTGCGCTTCGACGGGCTCGGGAAGGTGTTCCAGCAGCACGGGCACCCGATCCACGCGCTGGTCGACGTCTCGGCGGCGGTGTGGCCCGGTGAGACGCTGGGGCTCGTCGGCGAGTCCGGCAGCGGCAAGACGACGCTGGCCCGCGCGCTGCTCGGGATCACGGAGCCCACCGACGGAACGGTGACGCTCGACGGCCGCGACCTGAATCGGCGGCTCGCCCGACGCGGCGCGGAGGAGATCCGCGACCTCCAGATCGTGTTCCAGAACCCCGACGCCGCGCTGAACCGGCGTCACACGGTTCGCCGCATCCTGCTTCGCACGCTACGGAAGCTCGCCGGGCTTTCGGGTGCCGCCGCCGAGGGGCGGATGCTCGAGCTGATGAGCTCGGTGCGGCTCGCCGATCGCTACAGCTCGGCGACGCCGGGGCAGCTCTCGGGCGGCCTCAAGCAGCGGCTCGCGATTGCCCGGGCGTTCGCCGGTGATCCGAAGCTCGTCGTCTGCGACGAGCCCACGTCGGCGCTCGACGTCTCGGTGCAGGCGGCGATCCTCAACCTGCTCGTCGAGCTCCAGGCGCAGGCGGGTGTCGCCTACCTCTTCATCTCGCACGACCTCGGCGTCGTCCGCTACGTCTCCGACCGCATCGCGGTGCTGTACCTCGGCCGGCTGATGGAGCTCGGCCCGGCGGAGGTCGTCTTCGACGGCCCGCATCACCCGTACACCGAGGCGCTGCTCTCGGCCGTGCCGACGATCGACGGCGGCGGCCGCGAGCGGATCAGGCTCGGCAGCGAGATCCCGAGCGCCGCCGACCCGCCGTCGGGATGCGTCTTCCACACGCGCTGCCCGCGCAAGCTCGGTGCGATCTGCGAGCAGACCGAGCCGCCGCTGCAGGAGGTCGAGCCGCAGCACCTGATGCGCTGTCACATCCCGATCGACGAGCTGCGCGCGCTGCAGCATGCACCGGAGGAGACGCCGGCATGAGGATCCGCGCCGCGGTGCTCGAGCGCACGAACGGCCCCCACCACGTCGTCGAGCTCGACCTCGCCGATCCGCGCGAGGGAGAGGTGCTCGTCCGCCTGCATGCGAGCGGTGTCTGCCACTCCGACCAGAACGCGATCGACGGCACGGCGGAGACTCCCTGCCCGGCCGTGCTCGGCCACGAGGGCGCCGGCGTCGTCGAGGCCGTCGGGCCGCGCGTGACGCGTGTCCGGCCCGGCGACCACGTTGCGCTCTCGTGGGCGCCCTCCTGCGGCGAGTGCTCGGAGTGCCTGCGCGGGCTCCGTCATCTCTGCTCCACGGCCTGGCCGGCGATGGGTGCGGGCGGCCTGATGGACGGGACGACGAGACTCTCGCGCGACGGCGAGCCCGTGTACCACTACTCGTTCATCTCGTCGTTCGCCGAGGCGACCGTCGTGCCCGAGCGCTCGTGCGTGCCGATCGCGCGCGACGTGCCGTTCGCGATCGCCGGGCTCGTCGGCTGCGCGATCTCGACCGGCATCGGGGCGGTGTGGCGCACGGCCGGCGTGCGCCCCGGCGACCGCGTTGCCATCGTCGGCTGCGGCGGCGTCGGCCTCTCGGCGCTTCTCGGCGCCGTGGCCGCCGGGGCGGACCCGATCGTCGCGGTCGACACGGCCCCGTCGAAGCTCGACGTCGCGCGCGATCTCGGCGCGACGGAGGGCGTCCTCTGGGCAGGCTCGCCGGAGGCGACCGCCCAGGCCGTCGTCGATGCCTCCGGCGGCGGCGTCGACTACGCGATCGAGGCGACCGGGCGTCCCGAGGCGATGACGGCGGCGTTCCTGTCCACGCGCACGCGCGGCGCGGCGGTGCTGATCGGCATCCCGCGAGAGGACGCCGTCGTGCAGCTTCCCGCGCTCTCGATCCCGCGCAAGGAGCGGCGCGTCCTCGGCTCGCTCTACGGTTCGTCGTATCCGGAGCGCGACTTCCCGCAGATTCTCGACCTCTACCGCAGCGGCCGCCTGCCGCTCGACCGTCTGATCTCGCACCGGCTCCCCCTCGAGGAGATCGATCGCGCCTTCGAGCTGCTCCGCGGCGGCGAGGCCGCGCGGATCGTGCTGGAGCTTGGATGAACCTGGACGCGCTCGACGGGCGCATCGGCGAGGGCTTCGGCGGCCGGGGCCCGAACGGCGCGCACCTGAACGTCGTGCTCGCCCGCCGCGGCAGTCCGACCGCCGCCGCGGCGGTGAGCATGCTCGCGCACCCGAGCCCCGGCCACACGCCGGTACTCGTCGTCGTCGGGCCGGATCAGCAGAGCTACGAGCCGGTCTTCCCGCCGACGCTGATGATGAACAAGGCGACCGCGCTCGACGATCGCCACCAGACGATGACGTGGGGCGCGGCGCAGCTCGGGATCGCGCAGGGCGTGCTCGATGCCGTGGCCGAGGGCCTCGTCGAGGCGACGCAGGAGCTCGTCGTGCTCGCCGCCGTCTGGGTCGACGCCGCCGCCGACGACGAGACCGCGCTGCGGCTCGCGGCGCGGGAAGGGATGCTGAAGGCGCTTCGCGTCGCCGTCGAGGGGCGCGACCCCGAGGCGGTCCGGTCGCTCGTCGAGCGCCGCGACTCGTTGCGGAGCCCGTTCTACGGCGGCGACTGAGTGCGGATCGCCGCGGTCGAGACCCGCCTGTACCGCTTCCCGTTCGAGCCGCCGCTGAAGGCGGCCTGGGACCCGGAGCCGCGCACCCACCAGGACGCGACGCTCGTCGTCGTGCGTAGCGACGAGGGCATCGAGGGCTACGCGAGCGGCGATGCCCTTCCCGACGAGGAGCACCTGCGCCGGCTGCTCGTCGGGCTCGACCCCTCGCGGACGGAGGCCGTGCGCGAGCTGTGCGAGACGGTCGACTTCCACGGCGGCCGGCCCTGGACGGTCGAGGTGGCGGTGTGGGACATGCTCGGCCGCGCCTTCGGCGTGCCGTGCCACCGGCTGCTCGGCGGGCGCTCCGACCGGATCCTCGCCTACGCCTCGGGCGCCGAGCGGGTCGATCCGGACGAGCGGGTGGCCCGGTGCCTCGGCCTGCGCGACGCCGGCCTGCGCGCGGTGAAGATCCGCCTCGACGCGTCCGCCTGGCGCGACGATCTCGAGGTGGTCGCGGCCGTGCGGCGGGCGGCGCCGGAGCTCGAGGTGATGGTGGATGCGAACCAGGGCTGGCGGATGCCGGGCGACCGCACGCCTCGCTGGGACGTCGCGACCGCGGCCGCGTGCGCGCGCGAGCTCGAGGCACTCGGCGCGTACTGGCTCGAGGAGCCGCTGCCGACCCACGACTTCGACGGCTATCGGGCGCTCCGTCGCCTGACCGGGCTCCGGATCGCGGCGGGGGAGATGGTGCGCGAGGCACACGAGGCGCGCGACCTCCTGCTCCGCGGCGGCATCGACGTGCTCCAGTGCGACTGCGTGCTCGCCGGCGGCATCGGCGGCGTGCGGCGGCTGGCCGGGCTCGCCGACCTGCTCGGCAGGACGTGGTCGCCGCACGCGTGGTCGAACGGCTACGGGCTGCTCGCGAACCTGCATGTCGCGCTCGCCGTGTCGACCGCGCCGTTCCTCGAGGTGCCGCTCGACCCGCCGGCACTGACGCCGGCTCGACGCGACTGGCTGCTGCCGGCGCCGCTCGAGGTGGCCGCGGACGGGACGATCGCGCCGCCCCCCGGGCCGGGCCTCGGCGTCGTCCCCGACTTCGACCGGCTCGAGGCCTACCGCGTCGGATGACCTACGACGTGCACCGCCACCTGTGGCCCGAAGAGCTTCTGGCAGCGCTCCGCCGACGCACTGAGCCGCCGCGCGTCGACGGCTGGACGCTCCGCCTCGCCGACGGCGACTACCCGATCCCCGCGGACGCCTACGGGCCGGAGCGCTGTCTTGCCGAGCTCGACCGCGACGGGATCGACGTCGCCGTCGTCTCGCTGCAGCCCTCGCTGGGGATCGGCGAGCTCCCGCCGGCCGAAGCAGAGCCGCTCCTCGCCGCCTACCACGACGGCGTCGCGGGTCTCGCCGCCGCCTCCGGCGGCCGCCTGCGCGCGCTCGCGGCCGACCGCCCGCGAGACGGGTTCGCGGGCGTCTGTCTCGGTTCCCGCGCACTCGGCGACCTTGACGCGCTCGCGCCGGTGCTCGACGAGCTCGAGCGGCGCGGCGAGCTTCTGTTCGTCCATCCGGGGCTCGCGCCGGTGCCGGCCGGTGCGCCGCCGTGGTGGCAGGCGGTGGTCGGCTACACCGCGGAGATGCAGGCGGGCTACGCGGCCTGGCTCGCAACCGGCATCGACCGCTGGCCGGAGCTGCGCGTGCTCTTCGCGATCCTCGCCGGCGGCGGGCCGTTCCAGCTCGAGCGGCTGCGCTCGCGCGGCTTCGACGTGCGGCGCGCCCAGCGGCCGACGATCTTCTACGACGTTGCCTCCTACGGCAACCGGGCGATCGAGCACTGCCTCGCCTCGCTCGGAGGAGAGGCGCTCGTCTTCGGCAGCGATGCGCCGATTCTCGATCCGAGGTCCACCCTTGCAGCTGTCCGGGCGTTCGGAGAAGCTGTGACGGACTTTGTCTGTCGCCGCAACCCGGAGGCCCTGCTGAGTGAAAGCAACACGTGAATGGATCGCCGAGCATCTGCCCGGCGACCGCGACCTCGAACGTCCCGAGCTCGCCGACCTCGCCGCACTGATCGGCCGGGCGCCCGATGTCTGGCAGCGGCACGTCCTGCACGACCCGGGCAAGCGCTACTACACGCAGCTCTACCGCGACAGCCACGTCGACATCTGGCTGATCTGCTGGATGGACGACCAGAAGACCGGCTACCACGACCACGATCTCTCCTCGGGCGGCGTCTACGTGTGCATCGGTGCGCTCGTCGAGGATCGGTTCCGGATCACGACTGCGGGGCTCGAGCACGCGAGCCGCATCAGGTCGGCCGGCGAGAGCTTCGTCTTCGACGGCGCGTACATCCACGGGATGCGGCATGCCGGCGGCCCGCCGGCGTCGTCCATCCACTGCTACTCGCCGCCGCTCTGGCGGATGGGGTACTACGAGGAGGACGGTCAGGGCTCGCTCTGCCGTGTGTCGATGACGTACCTCGACGAGATCGCCGAATCGGCGTAGTACCGTCTCTTCTCGCAAGCGCCGCCGCCGACAGGAGGGTTCCATGAGCTTCACCGCCGATCGCGTCGAGCTTCGTCTGCGTACGCAGGCGTTCGTCGACGGTGCGTACGTCGATGCCGCTTCGGGCGCGACGTTCGACTGCGTCAACCCCGCAACCGGTGAGACGCTCGCCGCCGTGGCCGCGTGCGACGCGGAGGACGTCGACCGCGCGGTCACGGGAGCGCGGCGCGCGTTCGAGTCCGGAGTCTGGTCGCGCTCGGCGCCGAGAGAGCGCAAGCGTGTGCTCCGGCGCCTCTCCGAGCTGATCGACGAGCATCGTGACGAGCTGGCATTGACGGAGACGCTCGACACCGGCAAGCCGATCCGCGACTCGCGCGGCGTCGACCTCCCGCTCGCCGCCGAGACGATCGCGTACTACGCCGAGGCGGTCGACAAGGTCTACGACGAGATCGCTCCCACCGATCCCTCGATGGTGACGATGATCGTGCGCGAGCCGGTCGGCGTCGTCGGCGCGGTCGTGCCCTGGAACTTCCCGCTGATGATGGCCGCCTGGAAGGTCGGCCCGGCGCTCGCCGCCGGCAACAGCGTGGTGCTCAAGCCCGCCGAGCAGTCGCCGCTGACCGCGCTTCGGCTTGCCGAGCTCGCAGCCGAGGCGGGGGTGCCCGAGGGCGTGCTCCAGGTCGTGCCCGGGCTCGGCGAGACGGCCGGCCAGGCGATCGGCCGCCACATGGATGTCGATCTTGTCGCGTTCACCGGCTCGAGCGAGGTGGGCAAGTACTTCCTGCGCTACTCGGGCGAGTCGAACATGAAGCGGCTCGCGCTCGAGTGCGGCGGCAAGTCGCCGCACATCGTCATGCCCGACTGCGCGGACCTCGACGCCGCGGCCGAGGCCGTTGCCTGGGGCGTCTTCTACAACCAGGGCGAGGTGTGCAACGCCGGCTCGCGCCTGCTCGTGCACGAGTCGCTGAAGGACGAGCTGCTCGAGCGCGTCGTCGCGGTCTCCGCGTCGATCCAGCCGGGCGATCCGCTCGACCCGAAGACGAAGATGGGGGCGCTCGTCGACGACGTCCAGCTCGAGCGTGTGCTCGGCTACATCGAAACCGGTCGTGAGGAGGGGGCAAGGCTCCATCTCGGCGGCAGCCGCGCGCGGGTCGAGAGCGGCGGCTACTTCGTCGAGCCGACGATCTTCGACGCCGTCTCCAACGACATGCGCATCGCCCGCGAGGAGATCTTCGGGCCGGTGCTCTCGGCCATCTCCTTCCGCGACGAGGCGGATGCGGTGCGGATCGCGAACGACACCGTGTACGGCCTCGCCGCCGGCGTCTGGACGAGCGACGTCTCGCGCGCGCATCGGCTTGCTCGTGCGATCCGCGCCGGCGTCGTCTGGGTCAACTGCTTCGACGCCGGCGACCTGTCGTCGCCGTTCGGCGGCTTCAAGCAGTCGGGCTTCGGGCGCGACAAGTCGATGCACGCGCTCGAGAAGTACTCCGACCTGAAGGCGATCTGGATCAACATAGGCAGCGCGTGACCGTCGTCCTGACCGGGCACGACCTCACCCTCGAGGACGTGCTGCGGGTGTCGCGCGGAGGAGAGGGGGCGGAGCTCGACCCCTCGGCGGTCGAGCAGATGCGCGTGGCGCGGGCGGTCGTCGAGCAGGCGGAGGCCGACGGCCGTGAGGTGTACGGCTTGACGACGGGGGTGGGGGCGCGCAAGCGCTTCCGTTCGAGCGGCGACGCGGCGGCGTTCAACCGGCGCCTGCTGCTCGACCACCGGGTCGGCATGGGCCCGGCCGTTGCCGACGACGTCGCCCGGGCGGCGGTGCTCCTGACGGCGAATCACCTTGCCGCCGGCTGGGCCGGCGCCCGGCCGGAGCTTCCTGCGGCACTCGTGACGGCGCTCGCCGGGCCGGCGCCCTCGATCCGGCTGCACGGGTCGATCGGCATGGGCGACGTCGCCCCGCTCGCCGACCTCGCGTACGGCGCGCTCGGCGATCTGCCGCTGGCCGCCGGCGAAGCGCTCGCCCTGATCAGCTCGAATGCGTTCTCGACGGCGCTCGCCGCGCTTGCGCTGGCCGATGCCGCCCAGCTTCTCGACGCGCTCGACGTCGCGGGCGCGCTCGACCTCGAGGCGTTCGCCGGGAGCGTCGCGCCGCTCGATCCGGCCGCCGCGGCGGCGCGGCCCGATCCCGGTGCCGTTGCGACCGCCGAGCGGCTGCGCGGGCTGCTCGAGGGCAGCTATCTGCTCGGCGAGGGGGCGGCGCGCAACCTGCAGGACCCGCTCAGCTTCCGCTGCCTGCCGCAGGTGCACGGGGCGGCGCGTGATGCGCTCGCGTATGCGCGCGCCCGGCTCGATCTCGAGCTGAACGCGCACCAGGGGAACCCCCTCGTCGCCGACGGGCGGATCGTGCCGGCGGCGTCGTTCGACGTGCTGGCGCTCGCGGCGGCGCTCGATCTGGTCCGGATCGCGCTGGCGCCGGTCCTGACCTGCGCCGCCGAGCGCTCGCTGAAGCTGCTCCAGGCTGCCTTCAGCGGCCTGCCCGAAGGCCTCGCCGAGCGGCCCGGGCTCGCCGCGCCGGCGCTGAGCGAGTTCGGAGTCGTCCTCCTCGCCCTCGCCGGCGAGGCGCGTCTGCTCGCGGCGCCGGTCTCGGTCGACGCCGGCAGCTCAACCCACCACGAGGGGATCGAGGATCACGGCACGTTCGCGCCGCTTGCAGCGAGGCGGCTCGCCGAGCAGGTCGAGCTCGGCGAGCGGCTTGCCGCCGTCGGGCTCGTGCTCGCTTGCCAGGCGGTCGATCTGCGCGGGCTGCGCCCGCTCGGCCGGAGGACAGGGGAGACATACGAGGCGGTGCGGGCCCTCGTCCCGTTCACCGGCGCCGACGAGGCGGCTCCGCAGGACCTCGAGCCGGTGCGTGCCTTCGTCCGCTCGGCGCGCTGGAGGTAGTCAGCGCTCGCGCTCGCGGTCGTGCCGCTCCTCGAGCTCGCGGTGCACCGAGTCGAGGTCCGGCGCCGGCCCGTAGAGGCGCCAGCCGTTGCGCGCGAGCGGGATGGCTGCGATCAGCAGCGTCCAGGCGGGCCAGAAGGAGCCGCTCGCACCCGAGAAGAGCCAGATCAGCGTGCAGACGAGAAACGGCACGAGCGCCGCTCCGGTCCGTTGGACGAGCACGCGCGTCAGCTCTGCGCGTCGTGCTGCGTGCTCGGCTCTCGCCGGAGGCGCTGCCGTCGGCAGCGCCGGCAGGTCGGCTCGCAGCTCCTGCAGCTCGACGACGGTGCGGGCCGCATACGCCTGCTCGAGCCGGTGGGCGAGCTCGTCGCCGTCGAGGCGTCCCTGCGCGTAGTGCTCGCGGATCTCGGCGGCGGCGCGCTCGCGATCGTCGTCGGAGGCCCGCATTAGGGATTCGTTCACGGTGTGAATCTACGACTCCGCGCCAAAGCGGGATCGCCTTGCGGCGAATAGGGTGCTTCCGGATGGACGCGATCGATCGCCGAACCTTCCTCGCGGGAGCGGCGGCGCTCGGCGGGGGGGTGCTGCTCGCCGGTCGTGACGCGACCGCCGCCGGCCTGCCGACCGTCGGCGCGTCGCGCCCGCCCCTCGCGAGCGAGCCCGCCACGCTCGCGATTCTCGAGTGGCCCGGCTACGAGGCCTCGGGGACGAAGGCGCAGACCTACGGGATGCTCGCCGGCAAGGACTACACGACCGCCTTCGGCGCGAAGGGGCTCACCTACACGGCGATCCTCACCGATGCCCAGGCGCTCGACAAGGCGCGCTCCGGCGGCCCCTTCGACCTGATGCATCCGGGTGCCGAGAACATGCGCGACTACGTCGATGCCGGGCTCGTGCAGCCGTGGGACACGAGTCTCCTTCCGAGCTTCAAGAACCTCAACCCGGCGCTGACCAAGCGCGGCCGTCTCAACGGCAGGCAGTACCTGATCCCGTGGGACTGGGGCTTCGGGAGCATCCTCTATCGCACCGACAAGGTCGGCACCGCCGATGCGAAGGGCTGGGAGCTGCTCTGGAACGCCCGCTACAAGGGCAAGATCGCCCTCTGGGACGACGCCCAGAGCAACTTCGACCTCGCCGGCCTCTACCTCGGCGTGCCGAGGATCGACGCGCAGACCTCCGATCAGGTGACGAGGTCGAAGAACGCGCTGCTCCGGCAGAAGCCGCTCACGAGGCTCTACTGGAAGAGCGAGTACCACGACATGCAGCCCGCCTTTCGCGCCGGCCAGGTCTGGATCGCGTACGGCTGGCAGGATTCGTACGTGAACATGCGCAACGCCGGGCTGAAGGTCGAGTTCATGGAGCCCCGGCAGGGGAAGCTCGCCTGGGTGCGCGGCTTCATGTTGGGCGCGCAGACGAAGAGCTATTACCACGCGCACCGGTACGTCGAGTCGTTCATCAACCACGCCGCCGCCGTCCAGATGGTCAACCTCTTCTACTACGGGAACGCGGACGCGACGATCAAGGCGTCCGAGGTCAAGGACAAGGCGCTCGCGAAGGTGCTCGACGTCGGCAATCGGCGTGCGCTCACCTCGCAGGACGTGCACGTCCAGAGCTGGGAGCAGAACGCGGATGAGATCGAGCTCGCCTGGCGGGACGTCCATCCGGGCTGACCGCGGCCAGTTTTAGGCCACGGTTACGATCGTCTCCTCCCGCTCCAGGGCCGACGCGGTCGTGGGATGCTTGCGCCGGCTCGACCGGCCCCCCGGATGGATTCGAACGAAAGGACACACATGCGCAAGCTCGCTCTCGCCGCGGTCGCGTCGATCGCGGCTCTCGGCGTCCTCACCGCCGTGGCGGCGGCCGCGGTGACGCCCCCGCCGGCGATCAAGTCGGCCGGCAAGATCGTCTTCTGCACCGACGCCACCTACCCGCCCGAGGAATCCCTTAACGGGACGACGTTCGTCGGCTCCGACATCGACATCGCGAACGGTGTCGCGGCGCAGATGGGCGTCAAGGCGTCGTTCAAGAACACGACGTTCGACTCGATCATCGCTGCGCTGAAGACGAAGAAGTGCGATGCGATCATCAGCGGCATGAACGACACGGCCCAGCGCCGCCAGCAGGTCAACTTCAGCGACTACCTGAAGGTCGGGCAGTCGATCATGGTCAAGAAGGGCAACCCGTTGCACATCGCGAAGCTCGCCGACCTGGCCGGCAAGACCGTCTCGGTCGAGTCCGGCACCACGGACCGCGACTTCCTCGCCGCCGAGTCGGCAAAGCTCGTCAAGGCCGGCAAGAAGGCGATCGACATCAAGACGTTCCCGAAGGACACCGACGCCGCGGCGGCCTTGAAGGCAGGGCGCGTCGACGCGTACTTCGGCGATTCGCCGGTGGCGGTCTACTACGTGGACCGCGACAAGTCGTTCGCGATCGGCGGCGCCCCGATCAGCCCGATCGCGATCGGAATCGCGACACGCAAGGGCGACCCGCTCGGCGCTGCGACTCAGAAGGCGATCAACGCCCTCTATGCCAGCGGCCAGATGAAGAAGATCGTGGCGAAGTGGGGGATGACCAACGCGGTAAGCCTGCTCAAGTAGCGACGTGATGCTCGCCGCGCTCGATTGGCACGTCATCTGGGACCGGATTATCCATCCGGACCACATCTTCTTCCGGGCGATGTACACGACCGTCTACATCGCGGTCATCTCGCAGGTGCTCGGCGTGGTCCTCGGTCTCTTCG
Organism: uncultured Thermoleophilia bacterium; assembly: GCA_963840365.1. Classification (GTDB taxonomy): domain Bacteria; phylum Actinomycetota; class Thermoleophilia; order Gaiellales; family Gaiellaceae; genus PALSA-600. Next base: position 122,425 of record CAWIYQ010000004.1, read on the forward strand.
CGGCGCTGATGCGCTCGTCGAAGCTCCCGCCGCTCCGGTGGCTGTCCGGTTTCTACGTGCTCGTCTTCCGCGGCACACCGCTCCTTGTCCAGATCTTCCTCATCTACTACGGCGCGAACCTGATGCTCGGGTTCACGCTCGTCCCGAACACCCTGAACCTCGGGCTGTTCAGCCTCGACGGCGCCATCGTCGCGGGCATCCTCGCCCTCGGGATCAACGAGGGCGCGTACATGCGGGAGATCATCCGCGCCGGCATCGACTCGATCGACCCTGGGCAGATGGAGGCTGCGAAGTCGCTGGGCATGCGCTACGGCCTGGCGATGCGGCGCATCATCCTGCCCCAGGCGGCGCGGGTGATTGTCCCGCCGCTCGGCAACGAGTTCAACAACATGCTCAAGACGACGTCGCTCGTGTTCACGATCGGCGTCTACGAGATGTTCTCGGACGCCGAGATCCACTACTCGAACACGTTCCTGCCCGAGTACTTCATCGCGGTCGCGTTTTGGTATCTCGTCCTGACGAGCATCTGGACGGTGATCCAGGCCGCGATCGAGCGGAGGCTCGCGGCGAGCGAGCGTGGCGACACGCCTCACCTTCCGGGAGCGGGTCGAGGCCGTCTGGAGCTCGCCCGCCGCAGGGCTGATCCGCCGATGACCGATGTCGTCATGGAGGCGGTCGAGGTCCACAAGCGCTTCGGCCGGCTCGAGGTGCTGAAGGGCATCTCGCTCTCGGTCGAGAAGGGCGAGACCGTCTGCATCATTGGCGCCTCCGGCTCGGGGAAGACCACATTCATCCGCTGCATCAACCACCTGGAGAAGATCGACGGCGGGCGGATCGCCGTGAACGGGAAGCTGATCGGCTACCGGGAGGCGAACGGCAAGCTGCGCGAGGACACCGAGAAGAGCATCGCGCGTCAGCGGACGCAGATAGGGATGGTGTTCCAGCGCTTCAACCTGTTTCCGCACAAGACCGCGCTCGAGAACGTGATCGAGGCGCCGGTGCACGTGCTCGGCGTCCCGGAGAAGGAGGCGCGGGCGACCGCGCTCAACCTGCTCCGGCGGGTGGGGCTCGAGGACAAGTGCGACGTCTATCCGGGCAAGCTCTCGGGCGGGCAACAGCAGCGCGTCGCGATCGCCCGCGCGCTCGCGATGAATCCCGCGCTGATCCTCTTCGACGAGCCGACGAGCGCGCTCGACCCGGAGGTGACGGGCGAGGTGCTGTCGGTGATGGAAGAGCTCGCCCACGTCGGCATGACGATGATCGTCGTCACGCACGAGATGGGCTTCGCCAAGATCGCCGCCGACCGCGTCGTGATGATGGACGGCGGCGTGATCATCGAGGAGGGCACCCCCGAGCACTTCTTCGAGGCGCCCGAGCACGAGCGCACGAAGCAGTTCCTCTCGAAGATCCTCTAGAGAGGTGTGAGCTCGCCGCCGGCGATGCGCACCGGCAGCCTGTTGGCGGCCGGCGCGAGCGGGCAGGGCCAGTGGTCGGCATACGCGCACGACGGGTTGAACGCGAAGTTGAAATCGAGCAGGAGGCCGCCGTCCCCGCCGAGGTCGGCGCCCTTCACGGTGTCCAGCAGATAGCGGCCGGCGCCGTAGGTCTCCTCCCCGTTCGTCGGGTCGCCGAACGGCAGGAAGATGCCGCCGCCGTACGCATCGAGCCAGTACAGATCGAGCCCGCGGCTCTCGCCGAGGAGGTCGAACCGCGCCCGGGCGAAGCGCGTGAACGCGATCTCGCTGCCGGCGCTGCCCGGGATCTGCAGCCGCTCGGGCTCGCACGCGACGACCTCGCCGAACGTGCGGAGCGTCGGGTCGTAGTCGAAGTAGCGCGGCGAGGCGCCGACCTTCGGCGACTGCGGATGCGCCGCGTAGAGCTCGGCCCGCACGTCGCGCCACCGCCGCCAGGCGACGACGGGGTCGCCCGCGGCGCGCACCTCCGCATAGAGGGCGAAGATGCGCCGCTTCCAGTCGAGCAGCTCCAGCCGGTCGTCGATCGTCAGTGCCCCGTCGCCGAGAAGTGCATGTAGTCCTTCGTCGAGCCGGTCCAGGAGCCGCCCCAGCCCCAGCCTGCGGTGCGGAACGCGGCGACGACGGCCGGCGTCACCATGCCGCGGCGCAACCGGGTGCGGTCGAGATAGGAGAGCGCCGTCTTGTCGCGCGTCATCCCGCAGCCGACGTACGGGTTCTCGACCGGGTTCAGATCGATCGCCTCGCCGTAGGCGTGCTCCGACCAGCTGCCGGTGCCCTTGTTCGCGAGCCCGTTGCACGGCGACGCGGAGGCCTGCCTGCACTCGAACGACGCCGTCACGTCGCCGTCCGCGGGCTGTCCCTTCGCCGGGCCGTAGGTGTCGGTGAACGACATGTGGCGAATCGGGAAGTTGAGCTCATAGAGTCGCCCGAAGGCGGCCCGCAGCGGCGTCACCGCAGCGCGGTTCACGACCAGCTGGCCCGTGTGCGTGCGGCTGTCGAAGCCGTGGTAGGTGACGGTGAGCACGCGCAGGTCGGAGAGCGAGACGGGGCAGCCCGCGTGCCACTCGTGGGCGCCGACGACCGCCTGCTGCTGCGCGGCCGAGAGTGGGCGCACCGTCGAATGGAACCCGAGCGCGGCGACGGCGAACGTCGTGAGGCCCGCCAGGAGACGCATCAGAGGAGCTGGTCGAGCCCCCGGACGAGCCCGACCACCTCGGGCACGGCGCGGACCGCGAGCAGCGTGCCGGCGACGTACGGCGCGGCGCTCTCGCCCGCGTCGTGCCGCAGCGACAGGCGCTCTCCCGCGGCGGCAAAGACGATCTCGGTCGACACGGTGAAGCTCGGGAGCCGCAGCGAGTGCACCTGGGTGCCGGCGACGGTGGCGCCGCGCGCCTCCGGTCGGCCGAGGACCTCGTCGAGCGGCACCGGGACGGACGGCCGTCGCCCGAGACCCTCGAGCCGCTCGGCGAGCTCGTGCGCCGTGCCGCTCGGCGCATCCTGTTTCGTCGCGCTCGCGTAGTCGATCACCTCCCACGAGCCGAACCGGCCCGCCGCCTCGCCCGCGAAGCGGAGCAGGAGCGCCGCGGTGAGCGAGAAGTTCCCGGCCGCGATCACGCCGACGCCTTGCGACTCGGCGCAGGCAGCGATCTCGTCGTAGTCCTCGGCCGTGAGGCCGCTCGAGCCGACGACGACGCCGACGCCGCGATCGAGTGCCGCGAGCACGTTCGCCTTCACGATCGCCGCGTGCGTGAAATCGACGACGACGTCGGTAGGCGTCGCAGCGAGTGCCGCCGCAACGGTCGGGTAGCCGCTCGAGCGCGACACGCCGGCGACGAGCTCGAGGTCGTCGGCCGCCTCGACCGCCACGGCGATCGCGCTGCCCGTCCAGCCCGTGCTCCCTGCGACGCACACCCTGATCATGCGCCGAGCTTAGACGGCGTCGGCCACGCCGGGCGCGGGCCGCAGGCCGCGCCAGGGCGGCGAGCAGTCGAAGTCGAGCAGCAGGGTCTCGACGAGCTCCGGCCGAGAGGTTCCGCTCGGGCCGTCGGCGAGGCGCAGCCGGTGGAGCCGCACCGAGTGGTAGTGCACCGCCGTGTGTGCGACCGCCTCGAGGTGGGTCTGGTCGCCGCGGACCTCGCCTACGCCCCGCTCGTCGAGGAACGTCACGAGGTTCCCCCACTGGCCGCTCGCGAAGCGGACGTTGTGGTAGGAGACGAGCGCCGGGAACGACGACGCGCGTCCGAGCAGCTCGTGCTCCAGCCGGACGATCGGCTGATGGTCGACATCGCCACGTGCCTGACCGAAAAAGCCCACCGCGGCGACCGGCTTGTCCTCGAGCAGGAGGCTCGGGTTGGATGCGACGAGCCAGTGTCGGTCTCCGCTCGCCTGCCACGTCCCGGCGTCCCGCCCAGCGCGCAACCGGCGACGGACCGCCGCCCGCATGCGCTCGAGGGTCTCGAGGTCGGCGAGGGTGCGCTCGAGCCGGGTGAACGGGCGCCCGGGCACCTCCTCGTCGGCGGCCAGGGACATCGTGTGAACCACTGCTGAGCGACACTAACCGAGCGAACGATGGGCTCGACGCCAATCACACCGGCCGACCGCGAGTGGGGGGCACACCGCCACCGGCGCCGGCTTCTCCTCCGGTGGCTCCTGCTGCCGGCCGCCGTCCTTGTCGCCGTCGCGGTCTGGCTCGCAGTTCGGCCGCACCCGTGGCGGCCGCCGAGCGGTGCGCCGGCCTTCGCCCGCTGCCGTCTCGCCGACGGCCTGGGCGCCTGGTGCGCACGCGTCGCGGTCCCCGAGGACCCGGACGACCCGCATGGGGCGCAGATCATGCTGCGGGTCGCAGTCCTCCGGGCGACGACGCGACCCGCCGCCGGCGCATTGTTCTTCCTCGAGGGCGGGCCGGGGGGCGCCGCGACCCGAGAGGCGCCGGAGGTGAGCAGCATCCTGGCGGAGGTCGAGCGTCGCCGTGACCTCGTCTTCGTCGACCAGCGAGGCACGGGCGGCTCGGCGGCGCTCGCCTGCCCGAACGACCGCATCCGTGCGACGGATGCGTCCGCCGTCACCGCCTACCTGCGCCGCTGCTTCGCCCATCTCGGCGGCAGGCCGGAGCTCTCGACGACGGCCGTTGCCGCCGACGACCTCGACGCCGTGCGGCGTGCGCTCGGCTACGGACGGATTGACCTCGTCGGCGCCTCGTACGGCGCGACGCTCGCCCAGGAGATGCTGCGGCGTCACCCGGATGCGATCCGCACGGCCGTGCTCGACGGCGCCTCGCTTCCAAATGTCCACGTCTATGAAATGGAGGCGCGGAATGCCGAGCGCGCGCTCGACGCGGTGCTCGCCCGCTGCGCCGCGCTCCCGGCCTGCCGCCGCGCCGTCCCGTCGCCTCGACACGAGCTGGCCAGGCTGCTCACGCGCAAGCCCCGGCGGGTGACGATCGAGACGGGCACCCTCGTGCTCAACGCCGACGACGTCGCCTCGACGATCGCGAACCTGTCGGAGACGAGTGCGGGCGCCGCGACGATCCCATACGTCCTCAACGCTGCCGCCCACGGCGACTACGCCCCGCTCGGCCGGGCGTACTCGGGCGGCCTCGGGGCCGACCTGGACGCGCGTGCCCGGCTGGCGATGGTCTGGGTCGTCCTCTGCTCGGAGCCGTGGGCGGCGTCCCGCCCGGCGGCGACCGCGGCGGCGGCGCGTGGCAGCTACCTCGCGACCTCGGCGATCGCGAGAGCGCAGCTCTTCGAGCAGGCCTGCCGCGTCGTGCCGCGCGGGCGCGTCCCGGCCGGGAGCGGCGCGGTCGTCCCGACCGACGTGCCGGTGCTGCTCCTTGCCGGGTCGGCCGACCCGCTCGATCCGCCGGCGAACCTGCGCGGCTGGCGGCGCGCCTTCCCCGAGGGGCGCCTTGTCGTCGTGCCGGGGGCAGCGCACGGCGTCCTCGGCGAGGGTTGTGTGCCGACGATCGTCGACCGGTTCGTCGCCCGGGGCTCGCTCGACGGCCTCGACGTCTCGTGCGCGCGCCGGGTGCAGTTGCCCGCGCTCCAGTGGGGCTGACTGGCGGTGCGGGCGCCTGAGCAGTGATACTGCGCGACCGATGCGGGGGGTTGGACTGACCGTCGTGGTCGTTGCGGCGATCGCCGTTCTCGGGCTCACGGCGCGTCGCGCGAGCCCGGCGGCGACGGGTGCGTGCGCCCCGCGCGAGGCCACCCCCGCCTACACGTCGTCGGTGGAGCAGGCGGTCGACTCCGGCCGTGACCTGTGGGGCGGCAAGCTGCTGCGCGCGAGCGGCGGGCCGTCGTATGCCGCAGCGCGCCGCTACCTCACGCCGCTGACGCACGGAATGCAGTGGCAGGGCCGGCCGCTGACGACGAGCGGCTCCTACTACGTGCCGCTCTCGTTCCCGTTCACGTCGAACGGCTCGACGGTCTTCGCGCTCCATGTGGCGGACGGGAGCGAGATCGTCACACGCCGCGTGGGCGGCCCGTCGCTCTCGGTGTACGTCGGCTCGGGGAGCGAGCGCTACGGGTCCTGCACGTCGCGGCTGCGCCCGGCGCGGCTCGCGCAGGGCTACCTGCCGATCCTCCAGACTGCGTACGTCGACGCGGCCGGTGTCCGGTACGTGCAGGAGTCGTTCGTCGGGAGGGCGTACGGGGCCTACGGCGCCCGGTCGGTGATCAGCTTCGTGAAGCTCGTCGTCGACGCCCGGCGGTCGACGAAGGACGCCACCATCCGGCTCGTGCCGTGGCGCCGCCTCGCGCACTCCGCGCCCGATCGCCTCGCGCTCGGAGGGCAGGCGCGGCTGATCGTGAGCGACGGCGCGGCGTTCGTCGACGGCGTCGCCCGCTACACCGTCCCGGCCGGCGAGCGCCAGACGATCTACGCCGAATGGCTGAACGCACCGTCCGACGCCACGTACCTGCACGCGACCGCCGACGCCTACGCAGCAGCCCGAGCGACGGTCGTGAGGTTCTGGGAGACGAAGCTCGCCTCGGGCGCGACGTTCTCGGTCCCCGAGCAGCAGGTGCAGGATGCGCAGCTCGGCATCCTCACGCAGCTGATCGCCTACGGCTGGCGCTACAGCATCGGCAACCCCTATGAGGAGCTCTCGTACGCCGAGTCGCTCGATGCCGCCGAGGTCGCCGCCGAGTACGGCTACGGCTCGGTCGCGAAGTCGATCCTGCAGCTGTCGCTCCGGCGGATGCAGCTGCGCCCGTGGCGGTTCACGGCGTTCCGCGCCGCCCACATCCTCACGACCGCCGCCACCTACTACCGTCTGACCAGGGATCGCACGTTCCTGCACGCCGAGACGCCCGAGCTCGAGCGCCTCGTCGCGCGCATCGCCTCGCGCCAGCTGCACAGCGGGCCGGCGAAGGGGCGCCTGATGCCGGAGCCGCTCTCGACGGATCTCGAGAACCACGACGTCGACAGCGTTCCCGGGCAGATCGAGGCGATCGAGGGGCTGCTCGCGATCGGCCGCGTCTGGAAGTCGAACGGCTATCCGGTCGAAGCGGGCCGCGCGGGCGCGCTCGCGGTGAGCATCGACAAGGCCCTGCGCCCCGCCGTCGCGCGTGCGTCGAAGCGGCTGCGCGACGGCTCGCTGTTCGTGCCCGATCAGCTCTCGACGCGGCAGCGTCCGTTCGGCCGCATTACCGCGACCAAGGACGGCTCGTACTGGAACCTCGTGATGCCGTACGCATTCGCCTCCGGGTGGTTCCCGGCTCACTCGAGCGCCGCCCGCGGAGTCATCCGCTATCTCCTCGCGCACGGGTCACGGCTCCTCGGCGTGCCGCGCACATACGCACGCACCGTCTACGGCGACGCACCGGGGGCCGGCCTGGCGCAGGTCTACGGGCTCAGCACGTCGCGCTTCCTCGCCGACAACGACCAGCCCGACCAGCTCGACCTCAGCCTGTACGGGATGCTGGCCGTCGGCATGACCGCGGGCACCTACGTCTCCGGCGAAGCCGTGTCGGTGCTGCCCGTCGACGGCGCCTACGACCGGTCGATGTTCATGCCGCCGAACTCCGGCGCGAACGCCTCGTACCTCGAGACGCTGCGCGAGCTGCTCGTCCACGAGCGGCGCGGGCCGCTCGGAGCTCCGGCCGGGCTCGACCTGGCGTTCGCCACGCCCCGCGCCTGGCTCGCCGACGGCCAGGAGATCGACGTGCGCGACGCGCCGACGAGCTTCGGCCGGGTCAGCTACATGCTCGACCGGCACGGCTCGACGATCGAAGGGAAGCTCGTGCTGCCCGCCGACGCGCATGCGCGGCTGCGGCTGCGCCTGCCCGCCGGTGAGCACCTCGGGCGGGTCCTCGTCGGCTCGACTGCCGTCACGGCGTCGAGCTCCGGCACGATCGACCTCGGCGACCTGCACGGCGCCGTGCTCGTCCGGGCTACGGTCGAGTAGTCATGTCGTCCACGTCCTGGCGCGACGAGTGGAACCGGCGCTACGCGGGCAGCGAGCTGCTGTGGACGGCGCAGGCGAATCGCTTCCTCGTCGCCGAAGCGGATGGGCTCGAGCCGGGGACTGCGCTGGACCTCGCCTGCGGCGAGGGGCGCAACGCCGTCTGGCTCGCCGAGCGCGGCTTCATGGTGACAGGCGTCGACTTTGCCGGGGCGGCGCTCGCCAAGGCACGTGAGCTCGCGGCACACCGCCGCGTCGAGGCCGAGTGGGTGGAGGCCGACCTGCTCGACTACCGGCCGGCGCGTCGCTTCGACCTCGTGCTCGCCTTCTATCTGCAGGTGCCGGCTGCGCAGCGGCGGCGAGTGCTGCGCACCGCGGGCGAGGCGGTCGCGCCGGGCGGCACGCTGCTCGTCGTCGCCCACGACAGCAGCAACCTGCACGACGGTTACGGCGGGCCGAAGGACGCTGCCGTCCTCTACTCGCCCGGCGACGTCGTCGCCGATCTCGACGGGACGGGCCTCGTCGTCGAGCGTACGTCGATCGTCGAGCGGCCGGTCGAGACCGACGACGGCGAGCGGATCGCCCTCGACCTGCTCGTGCGCGCCGGGAGGCCGGCCTGACCGGTGGCTGCGCCTGCGGCGCGGTGCGTTACCGGCTCGCCTCCGAGCCGCTGATCGTCCACTGCTGCCACTGCTTGAACTGCCAGTGTCAGACCGGAGGCGCGTTCGTGATCAACCTGCTGATCGAGTCCGACCGGGTCGAGCTGCTCGCAGAGATCCCGAAGGCGGTCGACGCCCCGCGCGACGAGGGCCCCGCGCAGACGATCCATCGCTGCCCGCGCTGCGAGGTGGCGGTCTTCAGCACCTACAGCCACCCAGGCATCTGGTTCGTCCGTGGAGGCACCCTCGACGATCCGTCCGCGATCGAGCCCGACGTCCACATCTACACCCGGTCGAAGCTGCCCTGGGTGGCGTTGCCGGAGGGGGTGCCGGCGTTCGAGGCGTTCTACGACCTGAAGGCGCTCTGGCCTGCGCCGAGCCTCGAGCGGCTCGCCGCGCTCGGCTAGGGGCCTTCGACGAGCGCACGCAGCCCGTCGAGGTCGTACGAGAGGGCACCATCCTCGAGCTTCGCGCGCTTGACGCGTTCCTTCTCCGCCCGCGCGCGCGACGCCTCGAGCACCTCGTCGATTCGCGCGCGCGGCACGACGGCCGCGCCGTCGGCGTCGAGCACGACGGCGTCGCCCGGCTCGATCCTGCACGACCCGACCTCGACCGGCTCGTCGATCGACCCGGTCAGCGTCTTCGTCGCGCCGCGGATGCGCACCCAGCGCGCCCAGATCGGGAGACCCAGCTCACGCAGCTCCTCCACGTCGCGCACGGACGCGTCGACGAGCAGCGCCGCCGCTCCGCGTCCGATCGCCTGCGTTGCGAGCAGCTCGCCGACGAGCGCGACCGCGCGCGGCTCGGGCATCGTCAGGACGACGACGTCGCCCGGCTCGATCGACGCCATCACGGCGTGCACCATCAGGTTGTCGTCCTGGCCGCAGCGCACCGTGCGCGCGGGGCCGGCGACCCGTGAGCCCGGCACGACCTGGACGAACGACGCGTCGACGAGCCCCTGACGTCCGGCCGCCTCGTAGACCGTCGCCGAGCCGAGAGCGGCGAGCTCCTCCCAGACGCTCACAGCTCCCCGACCACCTGCGGGATCATCCGCTGGAACGCCTCGGCATAGCGGACCTCGTTCCGGCCCGACGCGCGCCGCGCGTGGTTGCCGCGATGCGCGGCCCGCTCGGCGTAGTAGGTCTGCAGGTACGCCTGGGCCTTCATCTCGGCCATCGCCGCGAGCTTCCGCTCGTGCACGGAGGTGATGTCGACGAACGTCGTGGGGACGAACCCGCAGAGCTCGGGCTGGTGCGGCTCGAACAGGAAGAGCTCGGGCGGCGTGACGGTCGCGAAGGCGCTCGGCACGCCTGCGCCGGCCGCGAGCGACCGGGCGCGGTCGACGGCGGCGCCGGCGATCCCGTGATCCGGGTTGAACGGGTCGACGGTCGTGTGCGTGACGAGCACGTCCGGCCCGAACTCGCGGATCTCGTCCGCGATCCGCTGCAGCGCTGCGGCGTCGATCTCGAGCGGGTAGTCGCCGAGGTCGAGGCAGCGGAACTCGGCTCCGAGCACCTCCGCCGCGCGGTCGGCTTCGCCGTGGCGGATCTCCTTGACGCGCTCGACGGTCTGCCCGGGCTCCTTCCAGAGCTCGCCCGACTCGCCGCGCTCGCCGTACGAGAGCGCGATCACGCGTGCGACACCGCCTGCAGCGGTCGTGACGGCGACCGCGCCGCCGGCGCGCCACACGAAGTCGGCCGAGTGCGCGCCGATCACGAGCAGCCGCCTGCTCATTGGACAACCTTCGGTTGCCCAATGGTTCGGGCTCCGGCACCGGCGAAGCCGGTACCTCCGCTCCTGGTGAGCTCCGACAAGCCTACGCTCATGTCTCGACTCCCGCCACGCGCCGGGTGTTCCGTACCGCCATCACGTGTACCTCCTCCTCGTCGAAGCCCGCGGCGAGCAGCCGGTCGACCATCAGGCCGAGGCCGTCCTCGACCGGCGGGTTCGCGGTCTGGCCAAGATCCGTCGAGAGCACCGAGTGCTCGGCCCCGGTCGCACGGATCGCGTCGAAGATGTGCTCCCAGCTCGTCTTGCCCGTGTGCGCGGTGGTGAAGCACCGTTCGAGCAGCGCGCCCCGCTCGGCCAGGGCGCGCTGATCGTCGAACGACAGGCTCTGCGACGGGAAGTCGGGATGCGTGATCACGATGTCGCGCACGCCTTCCTCGAGCGCCGCGTCGACGACCGTGAAGATCTCGTCGCGCGCGAGGTGCCCGGTCGCGAGCAGCAGTCCGTGCCGCGCGATCGTCCGCAGCACCGCGCGCGTCTCCGGCAGCGCGGCGCCGTCGCCGTCGACGACCGGCACCGGCTCGATCGCGATGCCCGCCGCGCGCAGCTCGCGCTGCAGCTCCATCCACACGGGAACCTTGGCCCCGGGCGGGAACTGCGTCTCCTCGCCGCTCTCGTTCACGGAGTCGACCGTCGGGAGCCAGACCGTCCGCGCGCCCTCGCGGGCGGCGATCTCGACCGCGACGGGGTTCATCCCGCCGACGGCCCGGTTGAGCGCGATCGCGCCGAGGACGCGCACGCCCTCCGGCGCGGCGGCGCTCACGACCGACGCGCGCTCGGCGGTCGAGGTGTAGTGCGACTTGAGCAGGAACCCGGCCATCCCGCAGTCCGCAAAGCGCTCCGCGAGCGTCAGGTCGTCGATCTTCCGCGGCACGACGTCGGGCGAGATGTGGACGTGTGTGTCGAAGGCGCCCTGCAGCAGGGCGCGCGCCCGCTCGGAGACGGGCTGGGGTGTGTCCTCGGGCACCGCGGCTCCTTCCGTCGACGCGACGATCGTTGACCATATCGCGGGCCGTTCGGCGTTGTGTGCAAAAGGCGCCGGCCGCCCCTGCTCCTGCGCTGAAAGGGTTGCGCCGGGCCGCGGATTGTGTGCAATGATCCTCCGCGATGGCGACCGGCCTGCGCGACCAACCCGACTCGGGGGCGGAGGTGGAGGCACCCTCAGGGCCGCGGTACGAGATCCTGCCCTTCGGCAAGGGGCCCGAGCAGGCGCTGCAGCTCGGCATCCCGGTGCACCTCACCGTGACGACGTCGCCGAAGCACGGCATCGACCGCTCCGTCGAGGTCGCCGAGCGCTCGCGCGGGGCCGGGCACACCGTCACGCTCCACGTCGCTGCGCGGATGGTGCGCAGCGAGGAGCACCTCACCGAAGTGCTCGAGCGCGCGGCCGCCGTCGGGATCGACGACCTGTTCGTGATCGGCGGCGATGCCCCCGACCCGCTCGGGCCGTTCACGTCGGCGGGCGAGCTGCTCGACGTCCTCGTCGCCCACCCGCGCCGGCCGCGGACGATCGGCATCGGCTCCTACCCGGAGGGGCACCCGCTGATCGCACCGGACGTGCTCGAGGCGGCGCTCGAGCAGAAGGCGAAGGTCGCCGACTATCTCGTCACCCAGCTCTGCTTCGACACGAAGGCGCTGCTCGCCTGGCTCGACGGCGTGCGCGGCCGAGGGATCAAGCTCCCCGTCCACCTCGGGGCCGTCGGCCCGATCGAGCGCACGCGCCTGCTCGAGATCGCGACCCGCATCGGCGTCGGCCCGTCGCTCCGCTTCCTGCGCAAGCAGCACGGCATCACGCAGCTCTTCCGCAGCCCGGCCAACTCGGCGAATCGCTTCTTCGACCAGCTCCAGCCGAAGGTCGGCGATCCCGGCTACGGGATCGCGGGCTTCCACCTCTTCACCTTCAACGATCTCACCGGGACGCACGCCTGGTACGAGGAGCGGGCCGCCCGCGGATGACGCGCGACGAGCCGGTCTACGACGTCGCGCACCTCGGCCGGGTCGAGCTCCTCACACCCGACTTCGAATCGTCGCTGCGCTTCTTCGTCGACGTGCTCGGCATGGACGAGGTCGAGCGCGAAGGCGATTCGACGTACCTCCGCGCGTGGGGCGACTACGAGCGGGCCTCGCTGCAGCTGACGGCCGCGGCGGACTCGGGCGTCGGCACCATCTCCTGGCGCACGACGAGCGACGCGGCGCTCGAGCGACGGGTGGCCGCGGTCGAGGCGTCGGGCCGCGGGCTCGGTTGGGTCGACGGCACGGCCGGCCACGGCCGGACGTACCGCTTCACCGACCCGGACGGGCATCTGATGGCGATCTACTACGAGAGCGCCTACTACGAGCCGGCGGGCGATCTCGTGCCGACGCTCAAGAACCAGCCGCAGAAGATGACCACGCGGGGAGCTGCCGTCCGGCGGCTCGACCACGTCAACGTGTGGTGCCGCGACATCGCCGAGAACAGCGCGTACATGGTCGACCAGCTCGGCTTCCGGGTCAGCGAGCAGGTGATCGACGACGAGGGCCGCCAGCTCGGCTCCTGGCTCCACGTGACGCCGAAGTCCTACGATCTCGCCTACGGCCGGAACGATCCGGACGGGCTCGCCGGCCGCCTGCACCATGTCGCCTTCGCCGTCGACGCCCGCGAGTACGTCCTCCGCGCCGCCGACGTCTTCCTCGACGAGGACGTCCGGATCGAGGCCGGGCCGGCGAAGCATGCGGTGCAGCAGACCTTCTTCCTCTACGTCTTCGAGCCGGGTGGCAACCGCATCGAGGTGATCAGCGACGGCCGGCTGATCCTGTCGCCCGACTGGCCGCCCGTCACGTGGACGCTCGAGGAGCGGAAACGCGGCCAGGCGTGGCGGACGGCGATGCCCGAGAGCTGGTTCACGTACGCGACGCCTCCGCCGGAAGACAAGCCGACCATCTAGAGCCCACTCCCTGGGAGGAGCCCCATGACACCGACGAACCTCCAGCAGATCCTCGACGCGAACGACCCGGTCGAGCTGCTGCGCAACTCGCAGATCGGGGCGTACGTCTACCCGGTCGTCGCCGCCGAGTTCACGAACTGGCGGCGCGAGCAGCGCGCGTGGCGCGAGACGGTCGTTCTCTACGACCAGTCGCACCATATGGTCAATCTCATGCTGCGCGGCCCCGGGGCGATCGAGCTGATCACCGCAACCGCGATCAACAGCACCGCGACGTTCCCGGTCGGGATGGCGAAGCAGTACGTGCCGACGACGCACGCGGGCTTCGTGATCGGCGACGGCATCCTCTTCCGCGACGAGGAGGAGTCGTTCACGTTCGTCGGGCGCGCGCCGGCGTCGAACTGGCTGCGCTTCCACGCCGACACCGGCGGCTACGACGTCGAGGTCGAGCTCGACGACCGCTCGCCGATGCGGCCGATGGGCAAGCAGGTGACCCGCAAGCTCTGGCGGTTCCAGGTACAGGGGCCGAACGCCTGGCAGGTGCTCGAGAAGGTCAACGGCGGCCCGATCGAGGACGTGAAGTTCTTCCGGATGGGCTTCATGAACATCGCGGGCAAGCAGGTGCGGACGCTTCGCCACGGCATGGCGGGTGCGCCCGGCCTCGAGCTCTGGGGGCCGTTCGAGGACTACGACCTGATGCGCGAGACGATTCTCGAGGCGGGCAAGGACCTCGGCATCGAGGCGGTCGGCTCGCGGGCGTATTCCTCGAACACGCTCGAGTCGGGCTGGATCCCGTCGCCGCTGCCCGCGATCTACTCGGGCGAGGAGCTGCGGGCGTATCGCGAGTGGCTCCCGGCGGCGAGCTACGAGGCCGTCAACGCGCTGGCCGGCAGCTTCGTCTCGGACGACATCGAGGACTACTACCTCAACCCGTACGAGCTCGGCTACGGCCACATGGTGAAGTTCGATCACGACTTCATCGGCCGAAGCGCCCTCGAGCAGGTCGACCCGGAGGCGCAGCGCAAGAAGGTGACGCTCGAGTGGTCGAACGACGACATGACCGAGGTGTTCGCATCGTCGCTCTTCTCGCCGGAGGGCGAGGGCTACCAGTTCTTCGACGTCCCGAACGCGAACTACGGGTCGTCGAACTTCGACTCCGTGATCGACGCCGACGGGAACGTCGTCGGGCTGTCGCTGTTCACGGGGTACAGCGCGAACGAGAAGCACTGCCTCTCGCTCGCGACGGTCGACCCGGAGATCGAGCTCGGCACCGAGCTGCGGGTCGTCTGGGGCGAGCCGGACGGCGGCACCAGGAAGACCGCGGTCCAGCCTCACCGGCAGAAGGACGTCCGGGCGGTCGTCAGCCCGGTCCCCTACGCGAAGGTCGCGCGGCTCGAGTACGCGAGCGGCTGGCGCACTTCGCGCGGCGGCTGATCCCTCACCGCGCGCGTCACGGCACCACCGTGGCGCGCGCGGTCAGCTGTCGACGTTGAGGAGCGGCGCGCCCGGCAGGCCGTCGAGGATGTCGCGCCGCTCGAGCACGAGGTCGAGGTTGCGGCGCGAGAGGCGCGCGTGCTCCCGTGCGATCTGGTCGGCGCGCGCGCCCTGGCGCCGGGCGATCGCCTCGAGCAGGGTGCGGTGCTGGTGCTGGGCGACGACGAGGCTCGCCTGCCACTCGGGATGGTCGGCGAGCGACGCCACGAGCGCCCCGGGCGCGGCGAAGGGGACCGCCTGCGCACGGCCGATCGCCCGCGTGACGAGCTCGCTCTTCGCGAGTGCGACGAGCTGCGCGTGGAAGAGCTCGTTCAGCTCGACGTAGGAGACCATCGCCTCCGGGGATGGATCGGCGACGACCTCGTCGAGCAGCGCCGCCGTCTCGCGCAGCTCGGCCAGCTCGTCGACCGACTCGAGCCGCTCGGCCGCGAAACGCGCCGCCGTTCCCTCGAGGACGCCGCGCAGCTCGATCGCGTCGTCGATCTCGCCGAGTGTGAACTCCCGGACCGTGAAGCCGCCGCCGGGCAGCGACTGGACGAGCCCTTCGTGCTCGAGCGTCGTCAGCGCGAGCCGGAGCGGGGTGCGCGAGACGCCGATCCGCTCGACGAGCGCGAGCTCGACCAGGCGCTCGCCCGGCCGGATCTCGCCGTCGAAGAGGAGCTGCCGGAGGCCGAGCGTCGCCTTCACGGTCTGGGCGCTGTCCCCGCGCGGCATCCGGAGACGATATCCGGCTCCGGCGCTTGCATGCAATCGGGGCCGGTATCTGCGGGCGGCGGTAGATTGGCGCGATCCGCGCGCGTCCCTTCCCCCGGCTCTTTGTCTGCGCGGCGCTCCCGCTGCTCGTCGCCCTCCAGGCACTGGTCCTCGTCCCGCGCGCGTCGGCCGCGACCGCCGACGAGCAGGCGCTCGCGGCGCGCTACGCGCCCGTCGTCCGGCTCGTCGCCTACCGGGGCGACTGCGGCGCGGGCGAGCCGTACGTCCCGATCGACGTCAACCTGCTCTTCGGTGAGCCGACCGTCGCGCTGCGCGGCCCCTGGGGGAACGACCTGGTGGGGATCGGGCCGACGGCGAAGGATCTGTCGAAGGGCCTCTACGAGTACCACCTCGACTTCCCGGGGAACGCCCTCGCGCCGGGGTGCGGCTTCCTGCACTGGCAGCGGCGGCTGACGCCGGGCCACGAGCCGACGGTCTACGCCCACGTCGCCACCGATCCCGGGTATCCCGGCAAGCTCGCGCTCCAGTACTGGTTCTTCTACGTCTTCAACGACTGGAACAACCTGCACGAGGGCGACTGGGAGATGATCCAGCTCGACTTCGACGCATCGGATGCGGCACAGGCACTGACAACCAAGCCGGTCGCCGTCGGCTACAGCCAGCACGAGGGGGCCGAGCGCGCGGAGTGGGGGAGCGACAAGCTCGAGCTCGTCGACGGCACCCATCCGGTGGTGCGGCCGGCGGCCGGCTCGCACGCCAACTTCTACGGCGAGGCGCTCTACCTGGGTGCCTCGGCGTCGGCCGGCGTCGGCTGCGACGACACGCGCGGCCCCACCTACGACGTGCTGCCGGTCGTGCACACGATCCCGAGCGGCGCCGCGGCGGCGAAGGAGGCCGACCCGTGGGTCGCATTCCAGGGCCGTTGGGGCGAGCTGCAGCCGGCCTTCTTCAACGGGCCGACCGGGCCGAACCTGAAGAAGCAGTGGACGGAGCCGATCCGCTGGTCGCAGACCTGGCGCGCACGCAGCTACGTCGTCCCGACCGCGACCGTGTTCGGCCCGGGCGCGACGAGCTTCTTCTGCAGTGGGATCGGCCGTGGCTCAGCAGCGCTCGTGAAGTTCGTCCACCGCCCGCTCGCGTTCGGGGCCGTCCTCGGGCTGCTTGCGTTGATCGTGCTCGTCGCGATCGCGCGGGCGACGTGGCGTCCCGCCGCGCCGCTCCGGGTCGCGAGACGGCGCGCGACCGGCCAGATCCTGTCGGCGTCCGCCCGGATGTACGTGGGGCACGTCGGCCTCTTCGTCCCGATCGGCCTCGCGCTGATCCCTGTCTCGCTCGTCATCTCGCTGCTGCAGGCGCTCGTGCTGCACGGGACCGGCTTCCTCGGCGTGGAGACGACGGGACAGGGCAGCGGCTTCGTCGCGTTCCTCATCCTCGGGATCGGCACGGCGCTGACCCTGCTCGGCCTCGGGGTCGTGCAGGCGGTGACCGCGCACGCGCTCGTCGAGATCGACGCAGGCCGCTCGGTCAGCCCGCTTCGCGCGTACCGGCTCGCGGCCGGCCGCCTCGCGCGGCTCTTCGGCGCGCTGCTCGTCGCGACCCTCGTCGTCTCGCTCCTCGCCGGCTCGGCCTACGGCATCCCGATCGCGCTCTGGCTCGCGGGGCGCTGGGCGCTCGTCGCGCCGGTGATCGAGCTCGAGAACGTGTCGGCGCTCGGCGCGCTCCACCGCTCCGCCCGCCTCGTGCGGAAACGGTGGCTCAAGGTCTCGTTCCTGATCGTGCTCGGCGGCGCGCTGGTGCTCGTCGCCGGCCCGCTCGTCGGCGTCCTGCTGATCGTCGGCACGAGCGCGCCGTTCTGGCTCGTCAATGTCGTCGCGGGGATCATCTACTCGGTGACGATGCCGTTCCTCGCGCTCACGACCGCGTACGCGTACTTCGACGCGCGGGCGCGGCACGAGCTCGCCGGCGAGCGCGATGTGCGGACGCTCCCGGCCGAGATCGAGCTCGGCTTCTAGAACGACCAGATCACGGGAACGAGCAGGATGCTCGCGAGCCCGTAGAGGACGAGCAGGGGAAGGCCGAGCTTCCAGTAGTCGCCGAAGCGATAGTCGCCCGGCTCCATCACCATCAGGTTTGCGGGCGTCGCGACCGGTGTCAGCAGTGCCGCCGCGGCGGCCACGGTGACGCACATGAGCGCGGGCCGCGGCGAGATCGACAGGTCGTGCGCTGCGGAGAGCGCGACGGGGAAGATGATCAGCGCCGTCGCCATGTTGCTGATCAGCTGACCGAGCACCGCGGTGAGCACGAACAGCCCGAGCAGCAGGACGTGAGGCCCGGCGTCGCCGACGATCCGGACGAGCCCGTCCGCGAGCTTCGACGCCGCGCCGGTCTCGGTCATCGCGGTCGCGAGTGGGAGCATGCCGCCGACGAGGATGACGGTCGTCCACGAGATGCCCCGGTAGGCGCCCTCGATCGAGAGGACGCCGCCGACGACGAGAGCGCCCGCGGCGAGAAGGCCCGCCACCGCGGGCGGCACGGCGTTCGTCGCCAGGAGCACGACCATCACGGCGACGATCGCGAGCGTCCGCTTCGCGCCCGGGCCGAGCGGCACCGCCTGCCGGCGCACGAGCAGCGGCTCGTCGACGACGAGCACGCCCGGATCTTCGAGGTGCTGCTCGAGCGCGCCCCAGGTGCCCTCGAGGAGCAACGTGTCGCCGACGGCGAGCACCGTCTCGCCCGAGAGCCGCTCGCCCCTCCGCTGGACCGCCCGGACGACGAGGTCGCCGCTCTCGGTCACCATCCCGGGGAACGCGATGTCGCCGACGAGCGCCGAGCGGGGCGGGATCACGACCTCGGCCACGCCGGAGTGGCGGGTCAGCAGCTCGGCGCTATCTTCGAGGCCGTAGTCCTCGACGAGGACGCGGGCGTGGTCGGAGAAGTCCTTCGAGATCGCCTTGGCGCTGCGATGGGGGAGGAGCTTCTCGCCGAAGAGCACGACGACGGCGACCGACCCGACGACGAGCGGCAGGCCGACGAGCGCGAACGAGAAGTAGCCGAAGCTGCCTGCGCCGTGGTCGTGCGCGTACTCGGACGCGACGACGTTGACGGGCGAGCCCGTCAACGCGAGCAGCGACCCGGCGTGGGCGCCGAAGGCGAGCGGCAGCAGCAGCTGCGACGCGGGGCGGCGCAGGCGAACCGCCGTCACGACCATCACCGGCAGGAGCGCGGCGACCGCGCCGTTGACGCTGATCAGCGCGGTGAGGCCGGCGACGAGCAGCATCATCGAGACGACGAGCCTGGTCCGGCTCTCGCCGACGTTTGCGATCAGCAGCTGGCCTGCCCAGGCGGTGACGCCCGTCGCGTCGAGGCTCTCGCTGACGACGAAGAGCGAGGCGATGAACAGCACCGCCGGGTCGCCGAACCCGGCAAGCGCGGTGTGCAGCCCGAGGACGCCCGTCGCCCAGAGGGCGAGGGACGTGGCGACCGCCACCACGGCGACCGGGAAGCGGTCGAGGACGAACACGACGACGACCACCGCCAGCACGAGGAACGTGATCGTCGTATGGCTCATCTCGGGTGGCCGGCCGGGCCGGCCTGCTTACTCACAGGTGGACGGGTGATCCAGGGCCGAGCGGGATGCCGAGCAGGTACCAGGCGACGAAGAACAGCGTCCACGCGACGGAGAGGACGACGACGTAGGGGAGCATCAGCGACACGACCGTCCCGATCCCGGTGTTCTTCTTGTAGCGCTGCGCAAAGATGACGATGAGCGGGAAGTACGCCATCAGCGGCGTGATCACGTTCGACGGCGAGTCGCCGACCCGGTACGCCGCGAGCACCGTCTGCGGAGCGACGCCGAGGCGCGCGAAGAGTGGGATGAAGATCGGCGCCAGCAGCGCCCACTTGGCGATCGCCTGCGGGATGATCAGGTTGACGATCGCGGTGATGATGATCACCCCGATCAGCAGCCAGACGTCGCCGACGTTGATCCGCTCGAGCACGTCGCCGAGCTTCACCGCCAGCACCTCGGCGATGTTGCTGTAGTTGAAGTAGGCGATGAACTGGGCGATCAGCAGGAAGAGGAAGAGCAGCCCCGCCAGGCCCGACCACGACTTGACGATGATCTTGATCACGTCGTCGCTGCCGCCGATCGTCTTCGCGCCGCGCCCGAAGGCGAGCCCGGCGGCGAAGAAGATGAGCATGATCAGCACGATCAGGCTGTCCATGAACGGTGAGTTGCCGATGATCGCGCCGGTGTCCGGGTTGCGGAGCGGTGCGCCCGGGATGACGGTCAGCAGCACGATCGCGGCGATCACCGCGGCCGTCGCCCACAGCGCGTAGCGCAGTCCGCGCGACTCGTCCTCGGGCGAGACCTCGGGCGCGTCGTCGGCGGTCTGGATGCCCTCGCCGGCCTCGGCCGGGTTCCACTCGCCGAGCCGGCCCTCGACGAGCCACGCGGTGACGAACGTGAGCACGAAGGCGACGAAGACCGTCGAGCCGATGCCGAAGTACAGGTTCGCCGCCAGGTCGATGTGGTGGGTCCCGCTGCCGGCGGCGTCGTTTGTGATCTCGGTCAGGATGCCGTCGAGCGGCGTGATCAGGAAGTTGATGCCGAAGCCGGCGGCGACGCCCGCGAAGGCTGCTGCTATGCCGGCCAGCGGATTTCGGCCGACGCTCTTGAACGCCGCCCCGCCCAGCGGGATCAGCACCAGGTAGCCGGCGTCGGAGGCGACGCTCGAGAGGATGCCGAGCAGCACGATGATGAAGGTCAGCGTCCCGCGCGAGGAGACGCCGACGAGCTTGCGTATCAGGGCGGCTATCAGCCCGACCGATTCGGCCAGCCCGACGCCGATCATCACCACCAGGATGATCGCGACCGCCGCGAAGTTGCGGAAGTTCGACACGAACGAGGTGAACAGGAAGCGGACACCCGAGCCCTGGAGCAGGCCCTTCACCTTCGCCGTCTCGGTGACGACGTGGTACTCGCCCTTCGCGGCCGGCTCGGTCGGGCCGACGTCGGTCGGCTCGGTCGACCCGCCGAAGTACGTCTCCTCCGTCGGGATCGGCGGCGGCTTCACGAGCTCGTAGGTCGCCTGGAGGTTGAACCAGAACAGCACCTGCGAGATGACGATCACGGCGCCGCAGAGGATCAGGAAGAGGATCGCCGGGTCGGGCATCTTGTTGCCGAGACGCTCGATCCCGTCGAGCATGCGCTCGAGGAACGTATGGCCGGAGGCGTCCGCGTGCGGGGCGGCGGGTGTGGTCACGAGGCCTCCTTCGCGTCGGCGTAGAGCCCGAGGAACTGCGCCACTGCGTTCGTCGCCTTCTCGAACTCGTCCACGAGGACGCGCTCGTTCGGCGCATGGATGTTGGCGAACCCGTCCGTCGTCCCGAGCAGCAGCATCTCGGCGCCGGGAACGGCCTGCTTGAGCGCGCTGACGAGCGGGATCGAGCCGCCCGACGCGAAGTTCACGGTCTCGGCGCCCCACGCGCTCGCGAGCGCCGTGCCGGCAGCGTCGTAGGCCGGCCCCGAGGTCGGTGCCGCGAAGCCCTGGCCGGTCTCGTTCGCGTGGACGGTGAGCGAGACGCCGAACGGGCGGAGCTCCTTGATGCGGTCGACGAGGAGCGCCTGCGCCTCGACCGGGTCCTGCTCGGGGTGCACCCGCAGGCTGAGCTTCGCGCGTGCGTGCGGCACGACCGCGTTGACGGCGCGATCGACGGGAAGCACGTCCATGCCGGTGACCGTCAGCGCCGGGCCGGTCCACAGCCGCTCGCCGAGGCCGCCCGTGCCCATGAACGGCAGGCCCGGCTCGATCTCGGCGAGCTCCCGGAACTCCTCGTCGGTGTACGACGCTCCGGTCCACGGCTCGCGCTTCAGCCCCGGGATCGCGACGTCGCCGTGCTCGTCGTGCAGCGCCGCGATCGCGTGTAGCAGGGCGAGCAGCGCGTCCGGGGCGGCGCCGCCGAACTGGCCGCTGTGCTTCGGGCCGACGAGCGTTCGCGCCTCGACCGTGATCATCGCCATGCCCCGCAGCGCCACGGTCAGAGTCGGCACGCCGGGGCGAAAGCTGCCCATGTCGCCGATCACCATCGCATCGGCGGCGAACAGGTCCGGCTCCATCGGCGGGTAGACGCTGAAGTCGCTGCCCACCTCCTCCATGCCCTCGATCACGACCTTGATGCCCACGGGCGGCCGGCCGCCCCACGCGCGCAGCGCCCCGACGTGCATCAGGATGTTCGACTTCGTGTCCGCGGTGCCGCGCCCGTAGATCGCGCCGTCTCGCTCGGTCGCCTCGAAAGGCGGCGACTCCCACTTCGACTCGTCGCCGATCGGCACGACGTCGTAGTGGCTGTAGAGGAGGACGGTCGGCGCGCCGGGGGGAGCAGGGATCTCGCCGATCAGCACCGGCGCCGTGTCGGGCAGCACGAGCGGATCGAGGATCGTGACGCCGGCGCCGACAAAGAGCCGCGCGACCTCGTCGTAGGCTTCGGCCAGCGCGGCGTGCGTCTCCTCCGGGTACTTCGGGGCGGAGATGGAGGGGATCGCCACGAGCTGCGCCAGGTCGGCCCGCAGCTCCGGCATCAACGAGCTGATTGTGTCGGCCGAAGGCCCGGGCACGCTGCCTGCTCCTTTCCGCGGAGTCTCCGCGGCTCGTCGGAGGCAACGGCCGCCGCCGCCTCGTCTGCGGGTCTATTGGCGGGAACCTACCGTGTCGGCGACGCCGACGCATGCGGCTCGGAGGCAAAGAGGTCGAGCCCCAGCCGCCGCGCGAGGAACGTCGCCGCGAGGCGACCCTTGACGCTGTTTCCTGCTCTGTCGAGGAGAGGCGCGAAGGTCCCGAGCCCGCCCTTGCCCGGCGAGACGGTGACGATGCCGCCGCCGATGCCGCTCTTGCCGGGCAGGCCGACCTCGTAGAGCCAGTCGCCCGACGTCTCGTAGAGCCCGGCGCTCGCCATCACGGCGAGGGTGTGGCGGCAGCTCGCCTGGTCGACGACGCGCTCCCGGCTGACCGGGTTGACGCCGCCGTCGGCCAGCGAGGCGGCCATCAGGGCGAGGTCGGTCGCGGTGACGCTCAGCGAGCAGAGCCGCGTGTAGAGCTCGACGGTCTCCTCCGGGTCGGAGTTCAAGCCGCCGACGGCCTCGAGCAACCGGGCGATCGCGCGATTGCGGTGGTTTGTCGCCGTCGCCGACTCGAAGACCTCGTCGTCGAGCGACAAGTCGCGGCCCGCGAAGAGCGACAGCCCGTCCCGGACGAACTCCCACTTCTCGTCGAGGCTCGCGCCGGGCACGAGGCTCGTCGTCGCGATCGCGCCCGGATTGACCATCGGGTTCGTCCGCCCGTCGAGGCTTCGCTCGACGGCGGCGAGCGAGTTGAACGGCAGCCCGGTGGCGTTGACGCCGACGCGCCGCCGCAGCTCCGCCGGTCCGAGGACAGCGCAGACGAGCGCGAAGACGAACGGCTTCGCGACGCTCATGATCGTGAACTCGACCTTCGCGTCGCCGGCGCTGTGGAGCGAGCCGTCTGTGCCCGCGACGCAGAGGCCGAAGAGATCCGGCGGCACGCGCGCGAGCGCCGGGTACACCTGTGAGGTCTCGCCTCGCGTGTTCCCGCGGTAGCGGTCGTGCGCCTCCGTGACGAGCGCCCGCACGCGCTCCTCGGGCGGCAGTGCGCCCGTCGAGACGTACGGCTGGCCGGGAGCTCGCGTCACAGGTACTGGTTGCGCTGGAGCCACCGTAGCGCCAGGAAGCCCCAGATCGGCGGCACGTAGAAGACTGCGATCCGGTAGAGAAGCGCCGTCGCGAGCGCCGCCTCCTCGGACATGCCGGCGGTCGAGAGGCCCACCGTGAGGCCGAGCTCGGTGACGCCGATCCCGCCCGGGACCGGGATCAGCGACGAGAAGAGCGAGATGCTGAGGTTGATGACGAGGAGATCGGTCAGGCCGATGCGTGTCCCGAGACCGAGCGCAAAGAGGCCGAGCGTGACCGCGAACAGCACTTCGGTCGCGAGCGTCCCGACCAGGAGGAGCACGAGCTTGTTCGACGAGCGCAAGCGCGGCAAGTGCGGCGCGTACCTCCGGCCACCACGCACGCACGCGGCCGAGAATGGCGTTCCGGATGCGCGGCACGAGCACTGCGGCCGCGATCGCGAGCACGATCAGCGCCCCGACCACGGCGATCAGGACGAGCACGCGGCCCGAGGGCGTCTCGAGGTGGAGGTCGAGCGTCGACTCGCTGAAGATCAGGAGCAGGGTCAGGAGCACTGCCTGCACGACGGTGGAGGCGAACGAGTCGATCGCACCCGAGGTGATCGCGGCGGCGGCGGCGATGCCCTGCCGCTGGAAGAAGCGGATGTTGATCGCAAGCCGCCCGGCCATCGACGGCAGCGCGAGGTTCATGTAGCCGGTCGCGAGCTGCATCGCGTAGACGGGGCCGAAGCGAAGGTTCGCGGCCACCGAGCCGAGCGTCGCGACAGCCTGGGTGAAGCGCGGCGTCTGGGCGACGACCGCCCCGACCGCGATCCAGCCCCATGTGGCGTCGGAGAGCCCGTGGAAGAACGCCTCGTAGTCGATGCCGGTGCCGAACGAGAGCACCGCGAACGCCGCCAGGATCAGGAGGCCTGCCTGGATCAGCGACCGCCACGTGACGCGCCGCAGGCGGATGAGCCCCGGCTCGTCCTCGCCGACGAGCGCGGCTGCCTCCTTCCGCAACATGTCGAGGTCGATGCCGGCGGCCTTCGTCTCCCGGCGGAGATCTTCCTCGAGCGCGGCGGTCTGCAGGTAGGGGAGCAGCGCGGCGAGGTCGTCGCGGCCGAGCTGCTCGAGGGCCGTCGCGAGCGCGACGGTGGTGCCGAACAGCGTTGCCGTCGTGACGAGCAGCTGCGCGCGATCGGTCATCAGCTGGTCCGGGCGCGGCGCCGCCGTCGACCAGCCGAGCTCGACGAAGCCGACCTCGCTCCCGACGAGCACGACGGTCGAGGCGTCGAGGTGGCGGTGCGCGATGTTGGCGGCATGGAGGAGCCCGAGCGCCCGCCAGCAGCGTCGCGCGAGGTCGGCGTCGACATCGGCGGGCGCGATCGCCCCCAGGGGTCGGGCGCTGCCCCGCAGCACGATCACGGCGTCGCCGCGCGTCGTCGTGGCCGCCCGCACCACCTCCTGCGTTGCCACCCCGTTCGCCCGGGCGAGCAGCGTCACGAACGCCTCGTGCTCGACCGCTTGGCCGCGCGTCAGCCGGAGCCGCGGGCCGCCGTCCTGGTACCAGAGCGTGCGCCACAGCTTCTCCAGCAGCTGGTTGTCGTAGGCGTCCCGTCCGTGCACCCGCACGACGAGCTCGCGACCTTGCTCGTCGGCGCCGGTGAAGACGACGATCCCGGCGAGCTCGCGAGCGTCGATCTGGAGTCGGGAGGGAGTGACGCGGAGCTGCGCGAGCGACGCGGTCACGTCGTCGACGGTCGGCCGGCCCGCGGACGTCCCGAAGGCGAGGCGGGTACCGGCCGAGGCGATGACGGCGATCAGGATCCCGGCCAGGTTGCCGCCCGGCGAGACGCCGTCGGCGACGAGCGCGCCGATCAGCCCGAGCGTGAGCAGCCAGCGGCCGGCGCGCTGCAGCGGCTGGACGAGATGGGGGCTGATCGCGAGCAGCACCGTCGCGGCGGCGGCGAGTCGGACGCCGGGGAAGTCGGGTGCGCCCGGCCCGGGGGTGAGCGCCTTCCCGACGTCGGGCCAGCTGCCGAGTGCCAGTCGGGCGGCGCCGAGCGCGACGAGCACCGCGAGCACGAGCGACGCCGCCGCCTGGCCGACGACGACGCCCCGTCGCGCCGCGAGCGCCGCCAGGACTCCTACGACCGCGGCCGCACCCAGCACGTCGTAGAGGAGGTTGGCGACCGGCGAGATCCACGATGGGACGCTGGCGAGGAGCGAGGCGAGCGCCCGCTCGAACCGGCCCGGCGGGTAGGCGAGCACGAGCACGATGAGCCCGACAAGCGACGGCAGCAGCACCAGCACGTCCGTCGCACGCCTGAAACGCGCTGCGCCCGACGGCGAGGAGAAGATGCGGTAGCCCGGCCCGGGCAGCCACGGCGGCAGTACCGGGCCGGCCGGACGAGTCGTCGGGCGCAGCTCGCTCATGCCCTCACTTTGTGGCCGTCGGCGGATAGCTCACCGGCACGCCGCCGCGAGCCCGGTCGAGCTGGGCGCGCAGCAGTTCGATCTGCAAGATCGTGCGCTCGAGGGTTCCGGCGATCGCCGGTCAGTCGCCTACGCGAGCGCCTTGGCCTTGAGCTGGTCGAACTCGGCCTGCGTGATCGCACCACTGTCGAGCAGCTCCTTGGCCTTTGCGATCTCGTCGGCGGAGCCGCCGGCGACGGTGCGGACGTACGAGTCGAAGTCGCTCTGCGCCCGCTCCGCGCTCTCCACCTGGCGATGGGAGATGTTGTCGCCGTTCGTGATCAGGTACGCGATGAGCGCGACCACCGGGAACACGAGCAGGAAGATCAACCAGAGCGCCTTCTTGCCGCCCGACGCGTCTTGCCGACGGAAGACGTCGACGATGACCGTGAACAGCATCATGAAGTACACGACCATGAAGAAGATGACGATCAGCGTCCAGAGAAATGTGAGGAAGCCTGTTGCGAGCAGCATGGGGTCCCTGCCTGCCTTTCTCCGTACTTGAATTGGGGGTCGTTTTCGCTCGCACCCTATCGCTAGACCAAGTAGGTCGGCCGGGACGCCCGGCTAGCGATCGATGAACCGCTGGTTCGCCTCCGAATAACGGGCTCCCTCGAAGGCGATCGCCGACGAGCCCTCGTCGAGCTCGCGGAGGTCGTCGGGCGAGAGCTGCAGCTCGGCCGCGCCGATGTTCTCCTCGAGCCGGTGGAGCTTCGTCGTGCCCGGGATCGGGACGGCCCACGGCCTCTGTGCGAGCACCCACGCGAGCGCCACCTGCGCCCGCGTCGCTCCTTCGCGCTCCGCGATGCCTGCGACCAGGTCGACGATCCCCCGGTTCGCCTTGCGCGCGTCGGCGTCGAACCTCGGGACGCTGGCGCGGAAATCGCCGTCCTCGAACGTCGTCTTCTCGTCGATCGCGCCGGTGAGGAACCCCTTGCCGAGCGGGCTGAACGGCACGAAGCCGATGCCGAGCTCCTCGAGCGTCGGCAGGATCGCGTCCTCCGGCTCGCGCCACCACAGCGAGTACTCGCTCTGGAGTGCGGTCACCGGCTGCACGGCATGCGCGCGGCGGATCGTCTGGACGCCCGCCTCGGAGAGCCCGAAGTGCCGGACCTTGCCCTCGCCGATCAGCTCCTTCACCGTCCCGGCGACGTCCTCGATCGGCACGTTCGGGTCGACGCGATGCTGGTAGAGCAGATCGATCGTCTCGATCCCGAGGCGCTCGAGCGAGCCCTCGACCGCGCGGCGGATGCTCGCCGGCGCGCTGTCCACGCCGCCGATCGCCCGGTCGCCGTCGAAGGCGAAGCCGAACTTCGTCGCGATCACAACCTGGTCGCGGACGGGTGCAAGCGCCTTGCCGACGAGGCGCTCGTTCGTGAGCGGCCCGTAGATCTGCGCCGTGTCGAAGAACGTGACGCCGCGGTCGAAGGCGGCGCGGGCGAGCGCGATCATCTCGCCCTCGTCAGGGATCGGCAGGTAGCTCTGGCTCATCCCCATACAGCCCAGCCCGAGCGCCGACACCTCCAGCGTTCCCAGCATGCGCTTCTTCATCATGTCTCCTCCGTCGTGTCGCGTCCGAGTGAAGCACGGACGACCCGGCGGTGCCCGGCCCGGTCGATCCGGGTACCGACAGGGCCTCTCACCGCGAGGTGGGCCGGGTTAGGCTCGTCGAATCGACGCCCGCAGCGAGATCCGTGAGTTCCTGACCTCGAGGCGATCGAGGATCACCCCGGACCAGCCCGGCCTGCCGACGTTCGGCCACGCGCCGCGCCGCGTTCCCGGGCTCGGCTCGCGCTCGGAGCAGGCACTCGGCCTGCTCGCGAGCTGGATCGGGACACCCGACGAGGAGGCTGCGCATGCAGATCACGAGGAGCGGCTCCGCCACCGTGGCGGGGCCTAGCGACTGGTTCACCGGCTCCGTCTTCATCGACGCCGTCGCCGCGCCCGAAGGCTCATCGCACGTCAGCGCGAGCTGGGTGCACTTCACGCCCGGCGCCAGGACGGCCTGGCACACGCACCCGAACGGACAGACGATCTTCGTGCTCGAAGGCGTCGGCCGCTGCCAGCGCCGCGGCGGCCCCCTCGAGGCGATCCGCGCGGGCGACCGCGTCTTCTTCGAGCCCGGCGAGGAGCACTGGCACGGCGCGGCTCCCGACCGCTTCATGGCGCACGTCGCGATCGTCGAGGTCGACGAGGAGGGGCATCCCGCCAACTGGCTCGATCAGGTGACCGAGGAGGAGTACAGCGCTCCGCCGGTAGCCTGACCGCATGGGGCTGCCGCGAGCGACGTGACGGCGGGCCGTCGTCCCCACTTCCAGGTGACGTTCACGCTCCTGGCGGTCGCCGGGGTCGCCTACGCGCTCGTTCAGTCGCTCGTCGCGCCCGCGCTCCCCGACATCCAGCACGCGCTGCACACCTCGGTGAACTCCGTCAGCTGGGTGCTGACGGCGTATCTCCTGAGCGCGTCGATCGCGACGCCGCTGATCGGGCGGCTCGGCGACATGCATGGCAAGGAGCGGCTGCTCGTGATCGTCCTCGTCATCTTCTGTGTGGGGACGGCGATCTCGGCGGTGGCGACCTCGCTGACCGTGATGCTGATCGGGCGCGTCGCCCAGGGCGCCGCGGGCGGGATCTTCCCGCTCGCCTTCGGGATCATCCGGGACGAATTCCCCCGCGAGCGGGTTGCGGGCGCAGTTGGCCTCATGTCGGCACTGATCGGCGTGGGGGGCGGAGCCGGCGTCGTGCTCGCCGGGCCGATCGTCGATCACCTGTCGTTCCACTATCTGTTCTGGCTACCGCTGATCGTGCTCGTGCCGGCGACGATCGCGGTCTACCTGTTCGTCCCCGAGTCGCCGGTTCGGGTTCCAGGGCGTGTGAACTGGCCCGGCGCCGCGCTGATGTCGCTCGGGCTCGGCTGCGTGCTCGTTGCCGTGAGCGAGAGCACCGTGTGGCACTGGCTCTCGGTGAGGACGCTCGGGTTGCTTGCGGTCGGTGTCGGCCTCCTCGTCGCCTGGGTGTGGAGCGAGGCCCGGTCGGACGAGCCGCTCGTCGACATGCGGATGATGCGGATCCGCGGCGTGTGGACGACGAACGCAGTGGCGTTCCTGCTCGGGTTCGGGATGTACTCGTCGTTCATCCTCGTGCCCGAGTACGTCGAGACGCCCGGCCGGTCAGGCTACGGCTTCGGCGCCTCCGTCACCGGCGCCGGTCTGTTCCTCCTCCCGTCGACGATCGCGATGCTCGTCTTCGGTGCCCAGACCGGTCGCCTGGAGCGGCGGTTCGGCTCGAAGCCGCCGCTGCTCGCCGGTGCGGTCGTGACCACGGTGGCGTACGCGATGCTCGCGTTCGCGCGCGGCTCGCGCTGGGAGGTCTACGTCGCGACGACGCTGCTCGGCGCCGGCATCGGCCTCGCGTTCGCGGCGATGGTGAACCTGATCATCGAGAACGTCGGCCCGGGGGAGACCGGGATCGCGACCGGCATGAACACGGTCACGCGGACGGTGGGTGGGGCGTTCGGCGGCTCGGCGACCGCGTCGATCCTCGCCTCGACCGTCGGGGCGGACGGTTACGCGTCCGCGCATGGCTTCACGGCCGCGTTCGGCGCCTGCGCCGCTGCGCTGGCGCTCGGTGCGGTGGTCGGGATCGCGATCCCGCAGCGGCGACCCGCCGATGCGTTCGCCGCGCACGAGGCGGGCGACCTGCCGCCGGCCGTCGCCGCGCGACTCATCGCCGACCAGGAGCAGACCACATGAGACGAGGAGGTTCCAGATGATCGTCGTGGGAGTCGACGGGTCCGAAAATGCCGAGGGTGCGCTCGAGGTAGCGGCCGCCGAGGCGCGCCTCCGGAGCGAGCCCCTGCGCGTCGTCGCCGCGTGGGAGGTGCCGTCGACCGTGTACGGCGGCGGCTTCGCGCCGGTCGACACCGAGGTCTTCGACAGCTTCCGCGACCGCGCCCGCGCGGTGGCCGAGGAGGCCGCCAAGACTGCTGCCGAGAAAGCCCCGGGCGTGCAGTGCGAGGTGATCGTCGAGGAGGGCGACGCTGCGACGGTGCTGCTCGGCCAGGCGGAGAACGCGACGCTGATCGTCGTCGGCACGCGGGGGCTCGGCGGCTTCAAGAGCTTCCTCCTCGGCTCCGTCAGCCAGAGGGTCGTGCACCACGCCCCCTGCCCGGTGCTCGTCGTGCCGGCGGGCGAAGCCGGCTGACCGCGTGGTCAGCCTGCCGTCGCCGCGGCGACGATCAGCTCGCAGGGTGCCTCGAAGCCGCGGGCCGTCTCGAAGCGCGCGAGCTCCCGCTCGATCTCGTCCCAGGCGTCCTCTCGCTCCTCGTCGGTGAGGCCGGCGAGCATCTGATGGAGGGCGCCGAACGACTCGCGCTCGAACCGGACGCACTCAGCCGCCGAGGTCATGCGGAGCGGGGCGCTGACACGGCGCACCTCGATCTCCGTCAACCCGGCCGTGCGGTAGGCGTCCTCGAGCACGCCGGGGGCGCCGAGGCTGAACGGGCCCGGCTGTCCCGGCGCCGGTGCGGGCAGCCCGGCGCGGCGCCGGATGATCGAGACCGGGATCGAGAAGAACGCGTTCGCGTCTGCCGTCGAGTAGACGATGCCCGCGATGCGGCCTCCGGGCCTGAGTGCGCGGCGCATGCCGGCGAACGCCGCCTGCTGGTCGGGGAAGTAGATGAAGCCGACCCGCGAGATCGCGGCGTCGAAGGAGCCGGGCTCGACCTCCAGCTCTTCCCCGTCCACCACGCGGATCGCGACGTTGGCAAGGCCCGCCTCGCGCGCCCGCTGCTCGGCGAAGCGCAGGATGTTCTCGGAGATGTCCGTCGCGAGCACGGCGCCCTCTGGGCCGACGCGGCGGGCGGCTGCGAGCGTCTGGCCGCCGGCGCCCGCCGCGACGTCGAGCACGCGCGAGCCGGCGTCGATGTGGGCCAGGTCGAGCATCAGCTCGGTCGCCTCGCCGAGCCACTGCTCGAGCGTCGGCCCCCAGCGGTCCCAGGCCGCCGCCGCCTCCTGCCACTGCTGCCTGGTCGTCTCCTTGTAGCCCACCGGGTTGAACGCCGTGGTCGTCATCTCATACCTCCTCGATCCAGCCGAGCAGGTCGTCGCGCGAGACCGTGTCCAGGAGCTCCGGGTGATCGGTGCTCATGTGATCGCGGATCTCCACGATCACGTCGTCGTCGGACTCGGCGCGCGCGATGAAACCACACTCGCAGGTGATTTGCTTGGCCATGTCACCTCCTTTCTACGAGTCGCCAGTTGGCGTTATGTTGGCGCCGGATTGGCAGCCGCGAAAGTGCAGCTCTGCGGCAGGCTCGTGCTCGAGCTCGACGGTGAGCGGGTCGAAGGCCGCCTTCCGGGCCGGCAGGGTCGGCTTCTCTTCGCGTTTCTCGCCGTCAACCGGAACCGCAGCCTGACCCGCGACGAGCTCGCGGACGCGCTCTGGCCGGGCGGCGAGGACGGCGGCCTGGCACCGCTCCTCTCGAAGCTGCGGCGGGTCGTCCCGCTGGACGGGCTGAGGCTCGACCTCCCGCCTGACGCGCGGATCGACGTCGAGGCGGCCGCCGACGCGGTTCATCGTGCCGAGTCGGCCCTCGCCCAGGACGACTTCCGTCGCGCCTGGGGGCCGTCGCAGGTGGCGATGTTCGTGGCCGCCCGCCCGTTCTTGCCCGGCGAGGACGTGCCGTGGATCGACGAGGTGCGACAGTGGCTCACAGGTCTCCACCTGCGCGCGCTCGAGGCGTACGCCCGTGCCGGCCTCGGCATCGGCGGGACCGAGCTGCCCGCCGCCGTCCGCGCCGCGCGGCGGCTGATCCGGCTCGAGCCGTATCGCGAGACCGGCTACCGGCTGCTGATGCAGGCGCTCGCACAGGAGGGCAACCCGGCCGAGGGACTGCGCGTGTACGACGATCTCCGCTTGCGCCTCGGCCGGGACCTCGGCGTCGCGCCGAGCCGGGCGACGCAGGAGCTCCACCGGCAGCTGCTCGGCTAGTTGCCTCGCCTACTACCTTGGCACGATGATCGGGTTTCACTGAGACCAGGCGAACTGGTCGGCCCAGTCGATCCGCCCGTAGTCGGACGGCCACGAGCGCTGCGGGAAGAGCGGGGCGGCGATCCGCTCGGGCCGTGCCCCGAGCCGCGGAATCAGCCAGAGTGCGTCGCCCGACACGTAGAGGAGGCTCCTACCGTCGGTCGACCAGGTCGGTGTCGCCGCGCCCTGCGTCCCGGCGATCCTCGTCGGCGTGCGCGTCCGCGGGCGCAGGAGCCAAAGGTTGCGGGTTGCATACCAGCGGGCGATCGCCTGCTGGTCGAACGTGCCGGCGGTTGGCTCGGCGGCTGCTTCGACGAACGCGAGCGCCCCATCGGACGACCACGCGGGGTCGAGCGTCAGCTTGCCGCCGGCCCGCAGCGGCGCGCAGCGTGCGCTCGCGGTGCTGCAGGTCTCGACGGTCTTCGTCATCCAGGCGTAGCGGTTCCCGCCGGCGCCGAGCGCGAGCCGCCCCGCGGGGCCGATCGAGATCGTCTCGCCGACGGTGACGCCGAGCTTCACCGGCCGCGCCCCCGGCGCGCGGAGCTCGTAGACGCTCTGGCCGTCGGCGGCGAGCGAGGCCGACTGCAGCGGGTCGACCCAGTACAAAAGCCCCTGCCGATGCGGGAGCACGACGAAGCCGTTGATCGCGTAGCCGGCGAAGCCCGTACTGCGCGTGAACGAGATCGGATGAGAGAGCCACGTCGTGCGCGTGCCGGTGAGCGAGCCCGCGACCTGC
Organism: uncultured Thermoleophilia bacterium; assembly: GCA_963840365.1. GTDB lineage: Bacteria > Actinomycetota > Thermoleophilia > Gaiellales > Gaiellaceae > PALSA-600. The sequence continues at coordinate 154,809 of CAWIYQ010000004.1, forward strand.
AGCAGCTCGACGCCGTGGAAGGCGCCGCTGCGGCCGCGGACGATGCTGCGCGAGAGGAACGCGAAGCGGCTCCCATCGGCCGACCAGGCGACGCTGCCCTTCGGTGCGGCGGCGACGCGGGTGAGCCGGCTTGCGCCGACGCGGTAGACGCCGTCGCCGAGCAGCAGCCTGCCGTCCGGCAAGAAGCGCGCCTCGCCGGCACCGGCGATCCGGGCCGAACGGCCGTCGGCGCGCGCGAGCCCGACCCGCGCGCCAACCGTGTAAATGAGCCAGGCGCCGTTCGGCGAGAACTGCGGATCGCTTGCCCGCTGCCCTGTGCGGGTGAGGGCGGTCACGCGGCCGCTCGCCCCGTCGAGGACGAAGAGGCGCCCGCGCGAGACGAATGCGAGCCGGCCGTGCCCGGCAAACGCCGTCGCGTTCGCGAACACGCCGTGGGGCAGCGACTGCGCGACGGCGTGCGCCGGCGCTGGGCCGTGGCGCGCGACACCGAAGGCGAGGGCGACGCCGGCGGCGGCGAGCGCGACGACCGCCGCGGTGAACCTGCGCCGGCGGCGACCGCGGGCACGCGCCTCTTCGATCAGCGCCTCCGGCTCGAGCTGCTCGACCGTCTCGGAGTCGTGGAGCAGCATCAGGGCAGGCTCTCGATCAGCTTCACGAGCTCGTCGCGCCGGTAGCCCTCGCGCCGGGCGACGCCAAGCAGCTCCTGCGCCTTCGCGAGCACCGCGCTGCGGGACTCGGCGCCGCCGGCGACGGTGATCCGGCGGCCGCGCTGGAACTCGAGCAGGCCCTCGTCGCGGAGCAATCGCAGCGCGCGCAGGACGGTGTTCGTGTTGACGCCCAGGACCGCAGCCAGGTCGCGGGCGGCGGGGAGGCTCTCGCCGGGTTTCGCCTCCCCGTCGGCGATCGCCCGCCGGATCTCGCCGGCGACCTGATCGTGCAGGAGCGCCGAGTCCGAACGGTCGATCGATACCGTCACCATGGTGCTACCGATACTAGCACCCATGGCGTCGGTCGGCGGCCGGCGACGGCGCTTCCGACGACGGTGCCGACGGCGACCGTCATGTTGCGACCCATTCGCCGATCGTCGCTGCCACGAGCGCGGCCCACGAGTGCGCACGCGGCAGCGGGACAAGCCCGGTGCGTGCGCGCAGCGCGATCCCGTGTAGCGCACCCGGGATCAACCGGTAGCTCCCGTGGGCGCCGATCCGGCGGGCGCGCTCGAAGCCGCGGCGCGAGCTCGACGGGCTGACGCCGGGGATGCCGGGCAGCGGGCGGTCGAGCGAGCCGTGCAGGACGTCGAGGCGCTTGCCACGGAGAACGTCGAGCTCGAGCTGGTCGGGGAGCCAGGGGGCGAGGCCGAGTATGCCCTCGACGCCCCCCGCGTCGGCGCTGCGCACGGCGACTGCTCCGCCCATCGAGTAGCCGACGAGGAGCGTGCGCTCCGCGCCCGTCTCGTCGATGGCGGCCCGCGTGTCCTCTTCGCAGAGGTCGAGCGCCCGCCACGACTTGACGCGGTAGCGCACCTCGGAGAACGAGACCGCGGGGCAGAGCGGGGCGACTGCGCGCACGAGCCACTCGAGCGACGCGCTCCAGGTCCCGGGCGCGCGTCCGGCCTGGCCGCCGTTCACGCACACCACGCTCGCCGAGCCGCGACGGCCCGTCGTCCGCATCTCGGCGCCGGTACTCAGCATGACGAGCCCGACCGCGCGATCGGTCGGGCCTGACGACGTCGAACTGCGCCTCACGTCCTGTGACCTTGCTCCATCAGTCCTTTCAGCCGGCCCGAACGGCGTCCGAGAACGCCTTTGCCCCGCCGTGCCCGATCTGGCCGCCGTCGACGACGATCTTCCCCTCGACGCGCCCCATCGCACGCGAGCTTAGAGGCTCCTCGTCTTGCGTCGAACCGGATTGCGCTCCCGTGCGAATAGGTTGCGTCATGGGGCAGGATCTCGTCGTGCCGCGGGATCTCGCGCATCTCTCCGACGAAGCCGTCGTGGCGCTCGTCGCGCGCGGTGAGGAGCCGGCACTCGCGGAGCTGTACGACCGCTACAGCGGCCCGGCGTTCGCGCTCGCCCGCAGGGTGGTCCGCGACCAGGCGCTCGCCGAGGACGTCGTCCAGGAGGCGTTCCTCGCGATCTGGCGCGGCGCAGGGCGGTTCATGCCGGAGCGTGCGAAGGCGGCCGCCTGGATCATGACCCTGGTGCACCGGCGGGCGGTCGATCTCGTGCGCCGCGAGCAGCGCCGCCGGGCGGACACGCTGCCCGAGGGTGGTGCGGAGGCTCCACAGGCCTCTGCCCTGGAGGAGGTCTGGCTGCGGCTCGAGCGTGAGCGCGTCCAGGCCGGGTTGGCGAGGCTGCCCGACCAGCAGCGCGAGGTGCTGGAGCTCGCGTACTACGGTGGCTTCACGCAGTCCGAGCTCGCCGGCCGCCTCGGCCGGCCGCTCGGGACGATCAAGAGTCAGATGTTCGCCGGGCTGCGCAGCCTCGGCGAGCTGATCGAGCAGGCTGCGAAGGAGGAAGCATGGAAGACGAGCTGATCCACGACCTCGCAGCCCCATACGCGCTCGACGCGCTCGACCCCGAGGACGAGCGCGCCTTCGAGCGTCATCTCGCCTCCTGTCCTCGCTGCCGGGAGGCGGTCGCGGCGTTCTCGGAGACGGCGGCGGAGCTCGCCTATGCCGTCCCGCCGGTCGCGCCGCCGCCAGAGCTCCGTGGGCGCATCACGGCCGCGGTGCGGGCCGAGCAGAGCCAGGTCGTGCCGCTCCGCCCGCGCTGGGCGACGGCCGCGCTGGCCGCCGCCGCGGTGGCCGCGTGCGCGGCGATCGGTCTCGGCATCTGGGCCGCGCATCTTCACTCCGAGCTGTCGTCGCCCGGGCAGCTGCAGGCGCTGCCGCTGACGGGCGCGCAAGGGACGGTCGTCGTCGGCCGTCGCGGCGAGGCGGCGCTCGTCGTCTCCGGGCTCGCCGCCGCGCCGGCCGGGCGGACCTACGAGCTCTGGGTCATGCGGGGCACGTCGGCGAAGCCGGCCGGTCTCTTTGCCGGTGGCGGCACGACGACGACGGTGCACCTGCGGGAGCCCGTCTCGAGCGGCGACCGCGTCGGCGTGACGCTCGAGCCGGCGGGCGGCTCGCCGCAGCCGACGACCACGCCCCTCTTCACCTCCACTGTTGCCTGAGCGTCGAGCGGCCCGGTGCCGGCGTCGACCTTCGCCGGCACCGGGCCCTCGCGGTTCCTAGAGCAGAGGCTCCAGTCCTAGAGCAGACGCTCCAGAGGATCCGTCACGACACCGATCGGGCCGCTGCCCGACTGCCCGTCACACGGGGTGGGCGGGCAGGGCTTCGGCTTGCACGGCTCCGGGCACGGCTTCGGCTCGGGCTCGGGGCACGGCTTCGGCTCGGGCTTGGGGCACGGCTTCGGCTCGGGCTTGGGGCACGGCTTCGGCTCGGGCTTGGGGCACGGCTTGGGCTCGGGCTTGGGGCACGGCTTGGGCTCGGGCTTGGGGCACGGCTTCGTCTCGGTCTTCGGCTTCTGCCAGCCCTTCTGCCCGTCCCCGTCCGGCTTGCTCCGGTCGTCCTTGCCGTTCGTCTGGGTCAGCGTCGGGTCGGCCGAGGAGCTCTGGCTCCCGGTGTTGATGACGGCGACGCTGTTCCCGGAGGCGACGGGGTCGTTGTCGAGGATCGCGACGTTCCGATCGCCGCGGTTCGACTTGTCGTCGGGCTTCGACGTGTCGTAGCCCTTCGGCCTGCCGTACTCCACCGGCGTCCCGCCGCCGTTCGTCTGGGTCAGCGTCGGGTCGGCCGAGGAGCTCTGGCTCCCGGTGTTGATGACGGCGACGCTGTTCCCGGAGGCGACGGGGTCGTTGTCGAGGATCGCGACGTTCCGGTCACCCTTCGACGAACCGCCGTCGTCGCCGTTCGTCTGGGTCAGCGTCGGGTCGGCGGATGAGGTCTGCCCGTCATCCGTGCTCCCACCCTGGCAGCCGCAGCCACCCCCGCCGTTGACGACGGCGACGCTGTTCCCGGAGGCGACCGGGTCGTTGTCGAGGATCGCGACGTTGCGGTCGCCCTCCTTCGCCCTGTCGTCACCACCGCACGAGCAGCCGTCCGGTCCGCCGTTGGGCTTGTCGAGCCCGTCCTGCGACCCGCCGGAGCCGCCGTTCGTCTGGGTCAGCGTCGGGTCGGCCGAGGAGCTCTGGCTCCCGGTGTTGATGACGGCGACGCTGTTCCCGGAGGCGACCGGGTCGTTGTCGAGGATCGCGACGTTCTGATCCCCACCCTGCGACTGGTCATCGCCGCCGGGCTTGCCCAACGCGGGCGCCGCGTCCGTCGCGGACGACCCGTTCGTCTGGGTTGCAGTCGGGCTCGCCGACGACGTCTGGTCGCCGGTGTTGATCCCCGCCACGCTGTTCCCGGAGAGCACCGGGTCGTTCGTGAGCAGGGCGGTGTTCTGGCTGCCGCCCCCCGGGAGCGGCGCCCCGGGTGGGTTCGGCGAGCCGGCGAACGCCGGCCCCGCGGCGAGCGCGAGCACGAGTGCGCACGTGCTTGCCGCTACGAGCAAGTAGCGCTTCATCACAGTCCTTTCTGTTCGCTTGAGCACCACCGGCCGCGCCACGAGGCGTCGGCCGGAACGGAACGACCGGCGGCCGCTTAGCCGGGGTGCTCGAGCGGAGCTACCGAGGGCGACACCACGAGCAGGTCGATCGCGAGCCGCAAGCGACGGCTCGTCCTCGGGTGCGCCAGGTAGAAGAGTGAAAGCACTGCTGCGAGCACGGCCGCAGCGAAACCGGCGGCCGAGCTGCCACCCGCGGACGTCAATCCGTTCGCCGGCGCCTGGGGCGCCCGGGGTGCGGGGGGCACATGCGAGGCGGGGCGCGCGGCTGCAGCCGCGGAGGCGCTCTCGCTCGGACGCGGGAGTGGGGCAACGGTCGGGACGACCGGCAGGCGACTCGCGAGAACGGGCGAGAAAGCCACGCGGCCCGGGCGAGACCGCTTCGTGGCCGACCGCGTCGCCACGGCGTGCCGTTCGGTCACGCGCACGCGCGTCGGCACGGTGGCCGACGAGGGGTGCACGGCGGCGGGCCGGGAGGTGTCGGTCGGGGCGGAGGGGAAGCTCTCGGAGGCCGCGGTCGGCGTCGAGGTCGTGCCGGCCGAGGCGGGCGCCGCCTGCGACGGCGCAGGAGCCGCAGGCGTCGCACTGTCAGGGTCGCGCCGCGTCACGGTGCTCGTCGGCGATTGCTGCGCCCCGGCAGGCGGGGGCACGGATCCGACAGCCGGGACAACCGGTGCGGCCGCCGCAGTCACCGTGCTCACGACGGGTGTCACCGCATCCGCGACGGGTGCTGCGGCGCCCGCGACCGACGTGACGACGGGCGCAACTGTCGCCGCGACCGGAGCCACCGAGTCGACGACCGTCGCGGCAGCGGTCGTGGCCGGCGCGACGGCGGAGGTGACCGGCGCCGCTGTGGTCGACGCGGTCTGCACGGCGCTGGAGACTGCGGTCGTGGCACTCGTCACGGCCGTCGTCGCGTTCGTCACGGCCGGCGTCTGGGACGGCTTGGGCGTTGCGTCAACGGCCGGCGCCGCGGTCGTAGTGACCACTGACGTCACCTGTTGCGTCAAGCCGTCGAGTGCTCCAGCCCGGGCCACCGACGGCACGCCCGCGACCGCCAGCATCCCAACCGCAACGACGAGCAGGCGCCTCGAGAATGACCGCGTGCCGCAGAGCACGATCGAGTGGTTCCCGTCGGCGAGACTCCGAAACCTCGACGAGCCTCAGGCGAGCTCGATCTCCAGGAACGCCCAGGGGCCGCGCGGGTGAAGGTGTCGACCTTGACGTGGATCGGCATGCGGCCCCAGCACCCTAATTGAGAGGATCGGCGCGTGAGCAACCCGGCGGATCTCGGCGTGATGGAGGCCTCCGCTGCTCTCGCGGGTCGCTCGCTGTCCTCGCGCGAGCTCGTCGAAGCGTGCCTCGCCCGGATCCGCGACCGCGACGGCGTGCACTCATTCGACGGCGACTCTGCGTCGATCAACGCGTGGGTGCGGGTGTACGAGGAGGACGCGCTGGCGGCGGCGGCGCGGGCCGACGACCGCCTCGCCCGCGGCGGCGCGCCGGCTCTGTGTGGGATCCCGATCGCGCTCAAGGACCTGTACGGGGTGGCCGGCAAGCCGCTGACCGCTTCGAGCCGTGTGCTGGACGAGGTCCCGACGCGGGACTGCGACGTCTGGGCCGCGCTCGCGGCGGAGGGGATGGTGCTGCTCGGTCATGTGCACACGCACGAGTTCGCCGCGGGCGGGACGACCGACCAGGTCGGGAACCCGTGGGCGCTCGACCGCTCGCCGGGCGGCTCGAGCGGAGGCTCCGCGGCCGCGCTCGCCTCGCGCACCGTGCCCGCCGCGACCGGCTCCGACACGGCCGGGTCGCTCCGCATCCCCTCGGCGATGTGCGGCACCTCGACCGTGAAGCCGACGCGTGGCGCCGTCTCGCTCCGCGGGGTCGTGCCGCTCGGGACGACGTTCGACCACGCCGGCCCGATGGCGCGCTCGGTTGCCGACTGCGAGCCGCTGCTCGCCGCGATGGCCGGCGTCACCGCTCCGGAGTCGCGCCGGCCGCTCCGGCGCATCGCCCTGTCGCCGCGCCTCGGCGAGCTCGACGCCGACGTTGCCGACGGGCTCGAGGCCGCGATCGGCGCGCTCGGAGCCGCGATCGTCGAGGCCGGGGACGCGCCCGCGGCCGAGCCGGGCCCGCTGTTCGTCGACGTGATGTGCTCGGAGATGCTCGTCTACCACCGCCGCTTCGACGATCGCCGCGAGCTGTACCGGCCCTCGATCCGCGGCTTCCTCGAGCACGGAGAGCGCTGCGCATTGAGCGCCGAGCAGTACGCCGCGGCGCAGGGTCGCCGTCAGGAGGCGACTTACTGCTGGCTCGACTGGTTCGCCGAGCACTCGATCGACGCGATCCTCGAGCCGACGGTGCCGAAGGTCGCCCGGCTCCGCGGTCCGGGCTACGACGAGGCGTTCACCGACTTCGACGAGATCTCGCTCACCTACAACTGGGACTGGACCGGCTTCCCGGTGGTCGCGCTCCCGTCCGGTGTCGGCAGCCGAACCGGACTGCCCGTTGGCGTGTCGCTGATCGGTCGCCCCGGCGCCGAGTGGGATCTCCTGGCCGCGGGCGCGGCGCTGCAAGCCGAGCTCGGGATACCTGAGCCGTGAGCGGCGCCGAGCTGCGGGTCGGGGTGTCCGCAGGCGTCTCGGGCTGAGTGGTTCTCCGCTTGTGACCCGGTGGGTCGTATGTCACGGTTTCCGGGGTTTGTCATCGACAGGGAGGGGGTTCGAGATCGTGATGAGCTCAACGAAGGGGTTGCGTCGGAGCCGTCTGGCGCGCGCATCCGTCCTTGCTCTGGCGGTGCTCGCAGCCGTACTCGTGCTCACGGTCGCCGGCGCGGTCGCGTCGAGCGATGCCGTGCCGCCGCCGCCCGCCAGCCCGACGAGCGCGGATCAGATTCAGAACATCGACCAGGTGAAGACGGCGATCAAGGGCTACTACGGTGACACGGTCACCTCGACGCCCGACCCGGTCGCCGGCACGACGATGCTCCACACGTACTCGCCGACCGGCGCGTACGTGGGGGAGATGTCGCAGATCGAAGGCGTCGCGACGAAGTACCTCGATTTCCACGCTTTCAGAGGCAACAACGGCCGCGAGGCGGTCGTTTTCGACGTCGACGACACGACGCTGAACACCTACAGCTACGAGATCTACTCGGGCTTCGTCTACAACCCGACGACGAACGCGACCTTCGTGAACGCGGAGGTCTTCCCGGCCGTCCCGGGCATGCCGGCCCTTGCGGCCGATGCGGCCCAGCACGGCTACGCGGTGTTCTTCCTCACCGGGCGGCCCGAGTCGCAGCGTGCGGCGACGGCCGACAACCTCGCGAAGGACGGCTACGCGAAGCCGGCCGCCGACCACCTCTACCTGAAGGACCAGACGAAGCCGTGGCTCTCGAGCTGCGCTCCCAGCTGCACGACGACGCAGTACAAGTCGCTCACCCGGCAGCACATCGAGTCGCTCGGTTACGACATCGTCGCGAACTTCGGCGACCAGTACAGCGACCTGAACGGCGGGTTCGCGGATCAGACCTACAAGCTCCCGAACCCGATGTACTTCCTGCCCTGAGCAAATGATCGTCGGGCGCCCCACGCGGGGCGCCCGACGAGTCAGGTTCGCACGGCGCGCGAGCGCGTCGAACCGATCGTCTCCTCCCGGCGAATGCGGGCTGACAGTTTTTCAGCGACCCGGGGTCCGCGTTCACGTGGACGCCGAGGGAGGTACGACTCACGTGGACTCGATCGAAGAGTTGGTGCAGACCGCATCCGGGGCGAGCAGGGCCGCGTTCCTGAAGAAGGGCGTCGCCGCCGGGGCCGGCCTCGCGCTCGCGACGGCGTTGCCGGGCAGTGCGCTTGCCGCCCTGCGTGGCACGACCGCCGCATTGACCGCAGGGGACGTCGCGATCCTCTCCGCCGCCGAGATCGCCGAGGCGCTCGCGGTGACGACGTACTCGAACATCATCGACAAGGCTCCGTTCTTCAAGAACCTCGAGAGCGACGACCAGGGCTACCTGAAGTCGGCCCGGCAGGAGGAGATGTCGCACTACCTCCTGGAGAAGGGCGCGACGAAGAAGCCCTCGCCGTTCACGGCGTTCTACTACCCGAAGGGCATGTTCACCGACGCGAAGACGACGCTGAACACGCTCGTCACACTCGAGGACGCGTTCATCGCCGCGTACCTCGTCGGTGTGCGCAACTTCAGCACCGCGGATCTGCGCGTCACCGCGGCCCGCATCATGGGCATCGAGAGCGACCACCGCACGCTCGCACGCGTGCTCGGCCCGAGCGTCTCGAAGAAGGACGGCGGCCCGATCGAGGCGATCACCGGTGTCCTCGGCAAGGCCGAGAGCGTCGACCCGCCGAACAACAACGGCTACGAGCGCACGCTCAAGTGGACGAGCATCGACCAGGCGGTCGCGGCGTTGACGCCGTTCGCGGACAAGACGGCTGCGGCGAAGGCGGGCTTCGACACGACGAAGGTCTACGCCTTCCATCCGTTCACGCCGGTGCTCCCGAACCCGCTCGGCGCCTTCCACTCGTTCGCGGGCTGAGCCGACGATGCCCGGTTTCATCGGCGTTCCAGAGCTGCTCCTGCTCGGCCTTGTCGCGCTCCTCGTCTTCGGCCCGAAGCGGCTGCCGGAGATGGGCCGCGGGCTCGGCAACGGCCTGCGTGAGTTCAAGAGCTCGGTCACCGGCGATCACGCCGCGTCGGTGACGGCTCGGTCCGAGGAGGACTAGGGAGAGTGCGCCTCCCTCGCCGGCTCGGGTTCGAACAGGAAGCGTCGACCGTCGAGCACCTCGAGGAGCTCCGCTCGCGACTCTTCGTCGCGGGCGGAGCGATCCTCGTGGGGACGATCGCCGCGTATCTCGTCCACCACCGGATCCTGCGGCTTCTCGTCGCCGCGCTCCCACCCGGTCACCGTCAGCTGGTGACGCTCACCGTCACGGAGCCGTTCACGACCTCGGTCACGCTCAGTATCGCGGCCGGCTTCGCGATCGCATCGCCGGTCGTGCTCTGGCAGCTGTGGGCCTTCGTCGCGCCGGCACTCGACTCACACACTCGACGTGCGATCGTTCCGCTCGCGGCCGCCGCGGCCGCGCTGCTGCTCGTCGGCGTCGTCTTCGGCGACCGGGTCGCGCTGCCAGCGGCGCTCCGCTTCCTCACCGGCTATGACAACTCGGTGTACGACGTCCAGATCCGCGCGGGCGCGTACATCTCGTTCGCCGTGCTCGTACTCGCGGCGTGCGGCGCCGTCTTCGAGCTTCCGATCGCGGTGCTCGGGCTCGTCCGCGTCGGTGCGCTCAGCTCGGCGAAGCTCCGGAGGAACCGGCGGCGCGGCTATTTCATCGTCGCCTGCATCGGCGTCGCCCTTCCGGGTGTCGACCCTGTGACGACGATCATCGAGACGATCCCGCTGCTCGTCCTCTTCGAGGCGTCGATCTGGGCGTCGGTCGTCTGCGAACGCCGCTGGCGCCGCGTGCCGTCGCCGGCCGCGGGCACCCTCGCCTGATCGCGGAGGCGATCGGCCGCTAGAAGACGACCCTCATCGCCGAGGGCGCGACGCCCACCGTCAGCTCGGAGACATGGACGCCGTAGGCGTCCCGCGCTCTCCGCTCGAGGTCGTGCTCGAGCCAGCTTCGCCGTCTGTCTTCGGGCATGACGAGCAGGATCTCGCGGGCGGGAAACTCGACGAGAGCATCGCCGATCGCCGGCAGCGGATCGTCGTCTCCGAGGCGTCCCCGCGCCGCCACGCCGAGGCGTGTCAGCTCCTGCACGATCTCGGCCAGCCGCGCGCAGGCTTCTTCGCGCTCACGATCCTCGGAATCCGTCAGGAAGTGCAACGGCGAGGTGATGACCGGCGCGAGGACGAGCACGTCTGCGGCCCGACCGGCCGTCGAGTTCCGCACGGCCCGGCAGAGCTGCGCGATCTCGCACCGCGTGTCGGCCACGACGAGGAGCCGGAAGAGCCCGTCCGGGTGGGGGTGGGCCCGGTCGGCGTTCGTTCGCGAGCGTGGCAGGAGAACCGATGCGCCCGCGGCGACGAGGAGCCCGATCGTCGCAGCGACGCCGAAGCCGACCCAGCCGAGCGTCGTCGGCTCCACGACGAAGACGGCGACGAGGAGCAGCACCGCCAGATAGGCGAGCGCCGGCGCAATGAAGAACGCCAGATACGGCCGTTCACGCACGTCTCGCCTCCAGGTGGGTCGCCTCGAGCGTACGCCGGCAGGGCCGGACTGTCCTCGGGGAGAGCCGGGAGCGTGCTTCGGTCTAGTACGCAGGCGCGGCCTTCCCTGCCGATATACCCTAACGGGGTATTGGTGAATGACGCCATGAGCCGGACAGTCACCTCGACTGCCGCACCCCGCGCGCCGGAGCGCGAGCAGACGACGCTCGCGCTCGAAGGCATGACGTGCGCCTCCTGCGCGGCGCGGGTCGAGCGCACCTTGAACAACCTGGACGGGGTCGAGGCAACCGTCAACTTCGCCACCGAGACCGCCGCGGTCAGCTACGACCCGGCGCAGGTCGAGCCGGCGTTGCTTTTGGAGGCGGTCGAGAAGATCGGCTACCACGCGCAGCCGAAGGACGCCCACGAGCACGCGCACGTGCACGACGCGGCGCCGACGACGCTGGCTGTCGCGCTCGTGCTGTCGGTGCCGCTCGTGCTGATGGCGATGGTGGCGCCGTTGCAGTTCGCAGGCTGGGAGTGGCTCTCGCTCGTGCTTGCGACGCCGGTCGTCTTCTGGAGCGGCGCGCAGTTCCATCGCGCGGCACTGGTGAACGCACGCCACGGCGCGGCGACGATGGACACGCTCGTCTCGCTCGGCACGCTCGCCGCCTGGACGTGGTCGACGGTCGTCCTGCTCGCCGGCATCCACACGGACACGTACTTCGAGGCGGCTGCCGTGATCACCGCGTTGATCCTGCTCGGCCGGTTCTTCGAGCACCGCGCGAAGCGACGCTCGGGCGCGGCGGTCCGCGCGTTGCTCGAGCTCGGCGCAAAGGAGGCGCGCGTGCTCCGTGACGGTGCGGAGGTGCTCGTGCCGGTTGAGCAGCTGGGAGTGGGAGATCTATTCGTCGTTCGGCCAGGGGAGAGGATCGCCACCGACGGCGTCGTGGTCGAGGGCAACTCGGCCGTCGACCAGTCGATGCTCACCGGGGAGCCGGTCCCGGTCGAGGTCGGCCCCGGCAGCGAGCTCGCCGGTGCGACGATCAACGCCTCCGGCCGACTCGTCGTTCGTGCGAGCAAGGTGGGCGCCGACACCGCGCTCGCCCAGATCGCACGTCTCGTCGAGCAGGCACAGGCAGGGAAGGCATCGGTGCAGCGGCTCGCCGACCGTGTCTCCGCGATCTTCGTCCCGATCGTGCTCGCGATCTCGCTCGTGACGCTCGCCGGCTGGCTGTTCGCCGGCGCGAGCGCGGCGACGGCGTTCACGGCCGCCGTCTCGGTGCTGATCATCGCCTGCCCGTGCGCGATGGGGCTGGCGACGCCGACGGCGTTGATGGTGGGCACCGGCCGTGGAGCGCAGCTCGGGATCGTGATCAAGGGGCCCGAGGTGCTCGAGCGGACGCAGCGGATCGAGACGATCGTGCTCGACAAGACCGGCACGCTCACCGAGGGCCGGATGCGGCTCGTCGACGCGCTGCCGCTCGATACAAGCCGAGAGGAGCTGCTGCGACTCGCCGGCTCCGCCGAGTCCGCGTCCGAGCATCCGCTTGCGCAGGCGATCGCCGCCGCAGCGCCGGCGGCGCTCTGGCCGGTCGAGGCGTTCCGCAACCACGCGGGCCTCGGTGTCGAGGCGCTGGTCGACGGTCGCGCGGTGCTGGTCGGCAGGCCGTCGTTCCTCGCCGATTGGGGAGTCGCGCTCCCGGCCGCCGCGCAGGTCTGGCAGGAGAAGGCGGAAGCGGAGGGGCAGACGATCGTCGCCGCCGCCTGGGACGGGCAGCTGCATGGCCTGCTCGCGCTCGCGGACACGCTGAAGCCGTCGTCGCAGGAAGCGGTTCGCGAGCTGAAGGCGCTCGGGCTCGAGCCGGTGCTGCTCACCGGCGACAACGAGCGCGCCGCGCGCGCGATCGCCGACGAGGTCGGGATCGAGCGGGTGCTCGCGGAGGTCATGCCCGCCGGGAAGGCCGAGGAGGTCGCACGCTTGCAGGAGGAGGGTGCGACCGTGGCGATGGTCGGCGACGGCGTGAACGACGCGCCCGCCCTCGCGCAGGCGGACCTCGGGCTCGCGATCGGCACCGGCACCGACGTCGCCATCGAAGCCTCCGATCTGACGCTCGTCTCGGGCGACCTGCGCGCCGCGTCGGATGCGATCCGGCTCGCCCGGCGCACGCTCGCCACGATCAAGGGCAACCTGTTCTGGGCGTTCGCCTACAACGTTGCCGCAATCCCGCTCGCGGCCTCCGGCCTGCTGAGCCCGATGATCGCCGCCGCGGCGATGGCCGCCTCCAGCATCTTCGTCGTCACGAACAGCCTGCGGCTCCGACGGTTCCGCAGCACACGGGAAGGAGTCGCATGACCACCACTGCCGGTGAGCACGTCCACCACGGCTACCACGAGCAGAAGGATGTGCTGATCAAGCGCCTGCACCGGATCGAAGGCCAGGTGCGCGGCATCGAACGCATGGTCGCCGACGACCGCTACTGCATCGACGTCCTCACCCAGATCGGCGCCGTCTCGACCGCCCTCGAGAGCCTCGCGTTCGTGATCCTCGACGAGCACGTCAAGCATTGCGTCGCCGACGCGCTCGCCTCCGGCGACGCGGCAGAGGCCCAGGCCAAGGCGGAAGAGCTGCTCGGGGCCGTGCACCGGTTCGCGAAGGTGCGCTGAGCTTCGGGAGGAGCGCGGCCTACGGCTCGTCGGACTCGCGCGCGTTGTCAGCAGCCAAGGAGACAGCGTCGAGGAGCGCGGCATCGACGAATCGATCTGCGGCGCGCTCGTGCTCGAGGCAATAGACGCTCATGGTCAGCACATCGCAGCCTTCGTGGGCGCATTCATGGACTAGCGGCATGCGAGTTCCCTTCGGGTAGCCAGGACGGCCCGGGACTTCCAGGCGAGACGATACGCCTCCACCGTGGCGGACGTACGTCCACTACGGTGTGGAGGTATGGAACTGGCGATCGGCGACGTGGTGGTCTACGGCGCGCACGGCGCCGGACCGATCACCGCCCGCGAGGTCCGAGACGTTCAAGGCGAGCAGCAAGTGGTGATCGTGCTCGCGCTCGCGCACGGGCTTTCGGTCGAGCTTCCGCTGGCGCGCGCGGAGGAGCTCTTGCGGCCGATCGCCGACGCAGATGAGATCGTCCACCTGGGTGTCGTCTTGCGCTCCGACACGGCGCTCGACGACGATCCCTGGCTCAAGCGCCAACGCGTCGCGCGCTCCAAGCTGGGCACTGCGGTCGGTCTCGCCGAGGTCGTCAGCGAGGGGACGCAACGAGCGTCGCTTTCACCAAGCGAACGCGATCTCGTGCGACGCGCCAAGGATCTTCTTGCCGTCGAGATCGCACTGTCACGCGGAGAGGACACGAGCACCGCCTCCGCCTGGATCGACGAGCAGCTCGCTCGCGACTGACGGACCGACTCCACGCAGCTCCCGTGCTACCGTGAGGGGCGATAGCTGAGCGAGTACTGGTTGCGCGGTGTGCGCTTCCCCTGCCCGTTCTTTCGTGGTGGAGGAGGTGTTTTTATGGCAACCGGAACCGTCAAGTGGTTCAACGACGCGAAGGGGTATGGGTTCATTACCCCGGCTGACGGTGGCAAGGATGTGTTCGTCCACCACTCGTCGATCCTCGGAGAAGGCTTCAAGTCGCTCGCCGAGGGCGCACAGGTGCAGTTCGACGCGGTCGAAGGGGCGAAAGGCCCCGAGGCGAAGAGCGTCGTCGCCGTCTAGTCGCGTGCGTGAGCCGCGGGCGCTTGCCCGCGGCTGCGCCGCCTGAAAGGAGCGGCCGTGGAAGGAACGATGCTTTGGTTCAACCCGGCGAAGCGCCACGGCTTCATCCGGACGGACGAAGAGGAGCGCCTGCGTGTCGATGAGGATGGATTCACCTCGGGCGAGCCCCCGGCCGATCGCTGCAGGGGTATGCGCGTGAGCTTCGAGCGCACGACCGACGAGGCTGGGGAGGCACGCGCGGTGAACGTCTCGGTTCTGCCGCTCTTTGCGGCGAATCGGGCGAGGATGCGGGGGCGTCACTAATGGGCAGGCGCAGCCCACAGTCCGTCCTCAAGCGTGCGCGCGAGCAGGCCCTCCGCGAGAAGCGCGAGCTGAAGCAGGCGAAGAAGGATGCACGGGCCGCGCGCCGCGGCGAGCCGGATGATCCGTCGATCGTCCCCGCAGACGCAGACACGGAAGCAGACGCGGCGGAAGACGCCGGTTGACGCGGTTCGAGCGCAGCGACCTCGACGGCGCCGTCGAGCTCGACTACGAGCAGGCGCTGGAGGCGTTGCTGAGCTTGATCGGCCGTCGCGTTCTCGTTCTGTTCTCCGGCGCGGACGGCCTGCCGTTCATCTCCGGGGTCCTCTCGGGCCGACTCGATCGCGGCGAGCTCGATGAGCGCCTGCAGGAGGTTCTTCTGCGCGCCGACGGCTCGACGGTCGAGACACTCTTCTTTCACGTCGGCTCGCGCGAGAACGGCTTCGTGATCAGGCCGGACGAGTTCAAGAGCGGCTTCTGGCGGAGCAACAGCCAGCTCGTCCTGCATGTCGGGCACTGCGCGATCAGCGTTCTCGCCGGCGGCGAGCTCGGAAGAGCGCTCGAGCGATGACGCAAGCTAAGGCAGCAGACGCGCGCTCGGCGGCGCTCGACGCGTACCTCGCGCGCCGCGCCGCGCAGGGGTTTCGTGTCGAGACCCGGAGTGGGATTCAGGCGGTGATCGTCCGCCGGCACCGGCTGTATTTCCTGCTGCGGTGGTTCGCGCAGGGGCGTGCGGAGGAGCGACTGGTGGTCTCGGTCGACCAGCACGGTGAGGTGGCCTCGCTGGCCGCCGAACCCGTCCGCTGGTGACGTGAGCTCTAGCGTCTCTAGGCCTGACGCTCGCGCTTGGCGCGCGACGCGATCGTCTGCCTCTTCGAGGCAGACAGCTCGATCTTCCTGAGGCGAATCGAGCGCGGTGTGACTTCGACCGCCTCGTCATCGCGGATGAACTCGAGGGCCTGTTCGAGCGAAAGCGGCCGCGGGGGAATCAGGCGAACGAGCTCCTCGGCGGACGCGGCGCGGACGTTCGTCAGTTTCTTCGGCTTCGACGCGTTCACGTCGAGGTCGTTGTCGCGCGCGTTCTCGCCGACGATCATCCCCTCGTACAGGTCGTCGCCGGGCGAGATGAACAGCGACCCGCGCTCCTGAAGGTTGAGGATCGCGTACGAAGTCGCGCGCCCGCGCCGGTCCGCGACGAGGCTGCCGGTCGGCCGCGTGCGCAGCTCCCCGTGCCACGGCTCCCACGCTTCGAAGACATGGTGCAGCACACCGGTCCCGCGCGACTCGGTGAGGAACTCCGTGCGAAAGCCGATCAGCCCGCGGGCCGGGACGAGGTACTCCATGCGCGCCCAGCCGGTGCCGTGGTTGACCATCTGCTGCAGCCGGCCCTTGCGGAGCGCGAGCAGCTGGGTCACGACGCCGACGAACTCCTCCGGAATGTCGATCGCGACGCGCTCCACCGGCTCGAAGCGCTTCCCGTCGATCTCCTTCGTCAGCACGTCCGGCTTGCCGGCCGTCAGCTCGAAGCCTTCGCGACGCATCAGCTCGACGAGGATCGCCAGCTGCAGCTCGCCGCGGCCCTGAACCTCCCACGCATCGGGGCGCACGGTCGGAAGGACGCGCAGCGAGACGTTGCCGACGAGCTCCGCCTCGAGGCGCTCCTTGACCTGGCTCGCCGTCAGTCGCGTCCCTTCCGTGCCGGCGAGCGGGCTTGTGTTGATGCCGATCGTCACCGACAGGCTCGGCTCGTCGACGGTGGTCACCGGCAGCGGGCGCGGGTCGTCGGGATCCGCGATCGTCTCGCCGATCGTCACCTCCGGCAGGCCTGCGAGCGCGACGATCTCGCCCGGACCGGCCGCCTCGGCGGGGACGCGGTCGAGCGCCTCGGTCACGTAGAGCTCGATCACACGCGCGCGCTCGATCGTGCCGTCGGCACGGCACCACGCGATCGTCGCGCCCTTCCGCAACGTCCCATGGTGGATCCGCAGCAAGGCGAGCCGGCCGACATAGGGACTCGCATCGAGGTTGGTGACGAGTGCCTGCAGGGGATGCTCCGGGTCGTAGCTCGGCGCCGGGATCTCGGCAAGCAGCGTCGCGAACAGCGGCCCGAGGTCGGGCGCGAGCTCGTCGGGAGTGAGCCCCGCGCGGCCCGCGCGCGCGTTCGCGTACACGATCGGGAACTCGATCTGCGAGCTGTCCGCGTCGAGGTCGAGGAAGAGCTCGTACACCTCGTTCACGACTTCGGCGGGCCGCGCGTCGCTGCGGTCGACCTTGTTGATCACGAGGACGACGGGCAGCTTCCGCTCGAGGGCCTTGCGCAGGACGAATCTCGTCTGCGGCAGCGGCCCCTCCGAGGCATCGACCAGGAGAAGCACGCCGTCGACCATGGTCAGCGCGCGCTCGACCTCGCCTCCGAAGTCGGCGTGGCCGGGTGTGTCGACGATGTTGATCTTCGTCTCGCCGAGGGAGACCGCGGTGTTCTTGGCGAGGATCGTGATCCCCTTCTCGCGCTCGAGGTCCATCGAGTCCAGCACGCGCTCCGCGACGTCCTGGTTCTCCCGGAACGAGCCCGACTGCCAGAGCATCGCGTCGACGAGCGTCGTCTTGCCGTGATCGACGTGGGCGATGATGGCGACGTTCCGAAGCTCGTTCCGACGAGCGAGCATCGTTACCGCCTGCGGCGCCTGGACGGCCTCGCTGGTGCGCGCGGCACCTGGATGCCGGACGCCTCGAAGGCCTGCGTATGCCCGAGCGTGCTCGCGAGCTTGCTCACGTCGAGACGCTGCTCGGGAAGCACGAGCGTCACCCCGGTGCCGCTGCGGCCGGCGCGGCCCGTTCTGCCGATCCGATGGACGTAGTCGTCGGCGGTGCGCGGCGGATCGAAGTTGATGACGTGCGTGATGTCGTCGACATCGAGCCCGCGTGCGGCGACGTCGGTGGCGATCAACGTGGAGACGCGGCCCGACCCGAAGTGCGAGAGCGAGCGCTCGCGGGCGTTCTGCGACATGTTCCCGTGCAGCACCGCGGCGCGCAGGTCGTGCGTGCGCACGAGCTTGCGGGCGAGCTTGTCGGCGCCGTGCTTGGTGCGGACGAAGACGAGCGCGAGCCCGCGCTCGCGCCGGAGCTGCTCGGCGAGCCGGTCGAGCTTGTCGTCGGCCGTCACGGCGACGAACTCGTGCCCGATGTCGCCCGGCGCAGTCTCGACCTGGGCGCCGGTCGTGAACCGCGAGGCGTTGACCGTGTACGAGCGCGCGAGGTCGGCGACCGGTCCGTCGAGCGTGGCCGAGAAGAGCATGGTCTGCCGATTCTGCGGCAGCTCCGCGACGATGCGGTCGACCTGCGGGCGGAAGCCCATGTCGAGCATGCGATCGGCTTCGTCGAGCACGAGCACGCGCACCGAACGGAGCGAGATGAGCCTCCGCTCGAGCAGGTCGTGCAGGCGGCCGGGCGTGGCGACGAGCACCTGGGCGCCCTGCGCCCGCTTCGTCTGGCCGCTGACCGACGTGCCGCCGTAGACGGCTGCGATCCGGAGGTTGCGTGCCTTTGCAAGCGGGCTGCAGCTCGTCGACGATCTGCGAGGCGAGCTCGCGCGTCGGGACGAGCACGAGCGCGCCGGGGCGGCCGTTGCCGCCTGCCGTGCGCTCGATCATCGGGATGCCGAATGCGAGTGTCTTGCCCGAGCCCGTGGGCGACGCCGCGAGGACGTCGATGCCTGCGAGGGCGTCGGGCAAGACGAGCGCCTGAATGGCGAACGGCGACTGGATGCCGAGCCGCGTGAGCGCCTCGACCACAGCCGTGCTCACACCGAGCGCGGTGAATGACGTAGTCATGTGATGGTTCCTTCCTTGTCCTGCTGGATTCGAGATACGAGAGACTCGAATCGCCTGCAGACAGGAGGAACGAGAAGCTGGATCTCCGGCCGCCGAATGGCGACCACGGAGGCACGGTAGCACGGCAGGGCCGAATCTCCGATCAAGCTGAGCTGCTCACCGGCGAGCCCGTTCGAGAATCGCCTCGTACAGACGCAGATAGTCGTCGACCATCCGGCCCACGTCGAAGCGCCGGTAGACCGACGCCCGCACTGCGGCCCTGTCGAGCGCGCGGGATGCCTGGACCGCCGAGACCGCGTCCTCGGTCGAGGAGACCAGGAAGCCGCTCTCGCCCTCGCGGACGAGCTCCGGCATCGAGCCCCGGCGGGAGGCGATCACCGGTGTCCCGCACGCCATCGCCTCGACGACGCTGAAGCCGAACGGCTCGTCGAAGTCGACGAGGTGGAGCAGTGCGAGCGCTCCGCCGAGCAGCTCGCCGCGGAGATCGGGGCCGACGGAGCCGATGTAGCGGACGCGCTCACCGTCCACCCGTGGCGCGACGAGCTGGTCGAAGTACTCCTGGTCCTGAACGATCCCGGCGACGATCAGCGGGAGGCCGGCGCGTTCGGCGACGTCGATCGCCTCCGCGGTTCCCTTGTCGGGATGAATCCTCCCGAAGAACAGCAGGTAGCCCCCTTCGCCTGCGCCGAGCTCGAACGCGCGCATGTCGATCCCGTGATGGATCGTGGCCGCGTAGCGGAGTCGCTCGTGCCGGTCGGCGTCGCTGATCGCGACGTAGTGGCCCACGTCGTTGTACCGCTCGAAGACAGGCACGATCCGTTCCGACGAGAAGCCGTGGATCGTCGTCACGACCGGCGTGTCGACCAGCCGGCTGTAGCTGAGCGGCAGGAAGTCGAAGCCGTTGTGGATCACGTCGAACTCGTCGGCCCGCTCGAACGCAGCCGCGATGTGCAATGCCTCCCAGACCTTCGCGTCCAGGGCCGGGTCCTCCGCGTAGCCGGTTGGCGCCGTACCGACAAGACGCGCTCGTGTGATCGAGTCCGCCGTTGCGAACAGCGTCACGTCGACGCCACGGTCGACGAGACCCTCGGTCAGGAGCGAGGCGAACTGCTCCCACGGCCCGTAGTGACGCGGCGGCACCCGCCACGCGATCGGCGCGAGCACCCCGACACGCAGCTTTGCGGCGGCAGACGATGGGCTCATCGCCGGTGCTGTGCGATGAGTCTGCCGACGTCGGTCAGCGAGAGCAGCCCGACAACCTGATCGCCGGCGAGAACGAGAGCCCTGTCGAGCTGTCCTTGCTGGATGTCGCCGACTGCGTCGAGGAGCGGCTCGTCGTCGCGGACGGTCGTTGCTTCGTCGATCGGAAGCATGCAGTCGGCCACGCGGGTGGTCTCCCATTTGGCTCGCGGGACGCGGGCGACGGCGGCGAAGGAAAGCAGCCCGACGACGCGGCTATCGTCGACGACGGGATAGACGGTGAAGTGATGGAGGTGCGCGACGCCGTCCATGAAGTCCGCAAGCGACCAGTCGGCGGCGACCGACTGCGGCTCGCGGATCATCAGGTCGCGGACGCGGAGGTCGCCGAACGCGTCTCGCAGGAGCCCGTACCGGCCTTCTGCGGCCGCCGCGTTGAGCAGGAACCAGCCGACGAACGCGAGCCAGGCGCCGCTCCAGGCGCCCTGCACGATGAACAGCACGATCCCGAGCCCGATCAGGAGGTAGCCGAAGCCCCGCCCGACATCGGCTGCGATCCGCGTCGCCCGGGTGAAGTTGCCGGTGCGCAGCCAGAGCAGCGAGCGAAAGACGCGACCGCCGTCGAGCGGCAGCGCCGGCAACATGTTGAAGGCGAGCAGAAACAGGTTGATGTATCCCAGCCATGCCGCGACCCCGTCGACGGCGCTGCCAACCCCGCCGATGACTGCGATGCCGACGAACAGCCCGCCGAGCAGCAGCGAGACGAGCGGCCCTGCGACCGCGATCCGCAGCTCCGCCCCCGCCGACGGGAACATCCCCTTGAAGCGGGCGATCCCGCCGAAGAGCCAGAGTGTGATGCCTTCTATCTCGAGCCCTTCACGCCTCGCCTGCAGCGCGTGGCCGAGCTCGTGCAGCAGCAGCGAAGAGAAGAACAGGATCGCCGCGGCCACCGCCATTGCGACGTAGGTCGTCGTCCCAAGACCGGGGTTCGACTCCGGGAAGACCGTGCTCTCGAGCGTCCAGACGATCAGCGCAAAGACGATCAGCCAGCTCCAGTTGACGCCGATCCGGATGCCGGCAATCCGCGCGATCGTGAAGCTCGGGTTCATCGCGGGCCCGGATCCTTCATCCCGGCGTCACGATCTCACACAGCTCAGGGCCGCCGAGCGCGATCGCGAGCGAGGTCAGGACGGCCTCGACCACGCCGCCGCCGACCGAGAGCGCCTTGTCGGAGAGCTCGTTCCAGGAGGCCTCGGCGCGCGGGTCGACGTCCCCGATCTTGAGCCCGCGGCTCACGATCGTCCCGTCGGCGATCAGCCCGCGGACGACGCCGGGAAACGGCGCGTGGATCGCGGCCGCCCGAACGCTGCCGAGGACGAGCCCTGCCTCGACCTGCTCGCCGATTCGCACCCGCCACGAGACCGGCCCGGCCGCGGGCGCGCGCAGGACGCGCTCCGAGCCGTGGCCCGCGACGTCGCCCGGCCGGCCCGTGTTGGGCTGCGCGCCGCCGCTCCAGATGACGCGGCCCAGCCGGGGCCCGCGCATCGTCTCGACGACGGCGTGGCAGTGCACCCCGGCGACGAAGCCGGGGCCGAGCGCGACGACGACGGGTGCATCGTCGATGGTGGTGTCGAGCGGTCGCTTGGCCATGCGCGCGTCCACGACGACGTCGGCCGCGACACTCGGCAGCTCGGGCGAGACGACGACCGGCACCTCGTCGGTGTGCGCGACCGCCTCGGCATCGCCGAGGCTCGTCAGGACGGCGCGGAGGCCTTCGACCTCGACCGAGCCGTCGAGGACGGCCGTGGAGAAGGCGACCGTTCGGCGGACCGTGAGCGGACGAGCGAGCTCGCAAACGATCAGGGGGATCCCGGCCCGCTTGAGGCGCCAGGCGGCGCCCGTCGCGAGGTCGCCGCCGCCGCGAACGACGACGAGCAGGTCGTCGAACCGGCCGCTCACGTTCGCGGGCGGAGCGTGAGGAGCTCGGCGAGGATCGAGAGCGCGATCTCGCGCGGGGTGCGGGCGCCGAGGTCGAGCCCGATCGGGCTCTTCACGCGCTCGAGCTGCTCGGTCGTCACCGTCCCGGCGAGCAGCGCTGTCCTCGTCCGCTCCCACCGGCGCCGGCTGCCGAGGACGCCGATCGACCCGGCCGGCGTCGCGAGCAGCAGCGGCAGGAGCTCGAGGTCGATGTCCGTATTCCGGGTCGTCACGACGACGTGCGTCCGCTCGGTGACCCGGATGCGCCGGAGCGTCTCGGCGAACGGGCCGGCGAGGAGCTCGTCGGCATCGGGAAGCAGCTTCCTCGTCACGAGCTCCTGACGGTCGTCGAGGGCGACGACCCGAAAGCCGAGCCAGTGAGCGAGCTCGACGACGGCACGGCCGATGTGACCGCAGCCGAGGACGAGCACGGTGGGCGGCGGCAGGTGCGGCTCCAGGTAGACGGTCAGCTCACCGGGGCACATGCCGAGCTCGGCGAGGTCGTAGTGGGTCAGCCGTCCTCGTTCGTCCTCGATCGCCTCGAGCGCATCGGCGGTGACGGCGGCCTCGACCGCGCCGCCGCCGACCGTCCCGGAGCTTCGGCCGTCGGCGTAGACCAGCATCTTCGCGCCCCCGTGCGTCGGGGTCGCGTGCGCCGTCTCGACGACCGTCGCGAGGACGACGGGATCGCCGGAGTCGACCGCGGTGACGATCTCTTGCAGCAGCGACCGGGAGTCGGCCGGGTCGGTCACGAGACGACCAGGGCGGCATGCAGTGCCCGCCAGACCCTTTCCGGGGTGAGCGGGAGCGAATCGATCGCGACGCCCGTCGCGTCGAGGACTGCGTTGCGGACGGCCGGGGCGACGCCGTCGATCGGGATCTCGCCGACCGCCTTGGCGCCGAACGGCCCGGTCGGCTCGACCGTCTCGACCAGGATGACGTCCATCGGAGGCACGTCGTCGGCGCGGAAGATCCAGTACGGGCCGATCCTCGCGTTGAGAGGACGCCCGTCCTCGTCGAGCGCGATCTCCTCCGTCAGGGCATAGCCGAGCGCCTGGATCATGCCGCCCTCGACCTGGCCGCTGGCGGTCATCGGGTTGATCGCGACGCCGCAGTCGACGGCCATCACGAGCCGCTCGACGGCGATCTCGCCGGTCTCGACGTCCACCTCGACCGCCGCCAGCTGCGCTGCGAACGGAGAGGGCGAGTCGGCCGAGAAGTGAGAGGCCGTGCCGATGATCTGCTCCTGGTCCTCGGTGTGGAGGGAGTTCAGCGCGACGTCCTCCAGCGTGATCGACTCGCCTCCGGCCGACCAGGCACGCCGGTCGCGAAGCGTCACGACGGACGGGTCGGCGTCGAGCAGCCTGGCTGCCCGGGCGACGATTCGCCTCCGCGCCGCCTCCGCCGCCTTCTTGACGGCGGTGCCGGAGATGTACGTCGTGCTCGACGCGTACGCGCCCGTGTCGAACGGCGTCAGATCGGTGTCGGAGGAGTAGACGAGGATGTCGCCGGTCTCCACGCCGAGCACCTCGGCGGCGATCTGCGCCAGCACCGTGTCGGCGCCGGTGCCGAGATCCGTGGCGCCGACGAGAAGGTTGAAGGAGCCGTCGTCGTTCATCTTGATCGACGCCGAGCCCATGTCCACGAGCGGGATGCCCGTGCCGTGCATGCAGAAGGCGAAGCCGATCCCCCGCCGGATGCTCGGGCGCTCGGGCGGGCACCTCCACTCTGGATCGTCGCGACGCTCCCAGCCGATCGCCTGCAGGGCCTGGGCGACGCACTCCTCGGTCCCGCAGCTCGCGATCCGCGGCATGTCCTCAGGGGCGATCTCGTCCGCGGCGCCGCGCTCGCCGAGTCGTAGGGCGATGTCGAGCGGATCGCCGAGCCCGACCCAGTTCGCGCGCCGGAACTCGATCGGGTCGAGGTCGAGCGCGCGCGCGATGTCCTCCATGTGGCACTCGAGGGCGAAATGCGCCTGCGGGGCGCCGTAGCCGCGGAAGGCGCCCGCGACCGGACGGTTCGTGTAGTGGACGTCGCAGGTGTAGCGCTTGGCGGGGCAGTTGTAAGCGGAGAGGCCGCGGAGGCCGGTGACCGACTGGACGGTGAAGCCGTGCGCGCCGTAGGCCCCGGTATTGGCGACGACGCGCAGATCCTGTGCGAGCAGCCGTCCGTCCGCGTCGACGCCGGTCCGGAACGTGAGCGTCTGCGCGTGCCGGGTCCGCGAGGCGATCAGCTCCTCCTCGCGGGTCAGCTCGAGCCGGACCGGCCGCCGCGTGGCGAGCACGAGGTGGCCGACGATGTCTTCGATCAGCATCTCCTGCTTGGCCCCGAACCCACCGCCGATCCGCGGCTTGATCACCCGGATTTGCTTCACGGGGAGACCGAGCAGCGGCGCCAGCATGCGGCGCACGTGGAACGGCACCTGTGTGGACGATCGGAGCACGAGCCGGTCGTCCTCGTCCAGCCAGCCGATCGTGACGTGCGGCTCGATCGGGCAGGCCTGCACCTGGTGCACGCGGTAGCACTGCTCGAACACATGCGGCGCACGCGCCAGCGCGGCGTCGATGTCTGTCACGGTCGCGCCTTCGATGTGCGCGGCGAGGTTTCGGCCCGCATCCGGGATGCCGATGCTGTCGCTCTCGTCGTGGACGAGCGGCGCTCCTTCGGCACCCGCGTCGTTCTCGTCGAGCACGGCCGGGAGCACGTCGTAGGTGACGTCGATGAGCCGGCAGGCTCGCTCGGCCAGCTCGACGGTGTCGGCGGCGACGGCCGCGACTCGATCGCCGACGTGGCGGACCTGGTCGTCGAAGCTCACCTGGTCCCACGGATACGGGTTCGGCCAGGTCTGCCCGCCTGACGCGTACTTCACCCGCGGGGTGTTCCCGAAGTGGAGGACCGCCCGGACTCCGGGCAACGCGCGCGCCTTCGTGGTCGTCGATGGCGATGATGCGTGCGTGGGCGTGGGGGCTGCGCAGCACCTTCGCGTGCAGCAGCCCGCGGAGCTCGACGTCGTCGGCGAACACCGGCTTTCCCCTGACGAGCCGCGTCGCATCGACCTTGCGCTCCGGCTTGCCGACCACGGCCCTCGGGACCGCCTCGGCAGAGGGGACGAGGAGCGGAACGGCGGCCGGCGGCCTTGGCACCACGCCCCGTTCGCGGACGCTCGCGGTCAAGCGCGGCACGAGCAGCGGCTCGCACGGCGGCGGCTCGTCTCCACGCAGCCTCGCCGCCGCGCGCCGCACGGCGGCCACGACCTTTGCGTAGCCGCTCTCGCGATCGAGGATGCCCGAGAGCGCATCTCGGATCTCGGCCTCGGACGGGTCCGGGTCGCGATCGAGCAGGGCCTTGGCGGCGAGGATCATCGCGCCGGCCGAATAGCCGGACTGCAACGCGCCCGCCTCGACGAACGCCGTTTGAATCGGGTGCAGCTCGGCGCCCGTGTCGAGCGACTCGACGGTTGTCACCCCGTGACCGTCCGCCTGGGCGGCGAGCACGACCTCCGCCGAGACCAGGTTGCCGTCGATCAGGACCGCGGCGGCGCCCGTCTCTCCGGTCTCGGAGCCGAAGCGGGCGCTGAAGCAGCCTTCACGGCGCAGGACCGAGAGGAGCGTCTCGCCGGGAGTGCACTCGACCGTGCGCGGAGCACCGTTGAGGATCAGCGAGACGTTCATCTCGCACCGGCGAGCGCACGACGGCAGAGGATCTCGGCCAGCGCGCGCCGGTAGTCCGCCGACCCGCGAAAGTCCGCCGGAGGCAAAAGCTCCGCGCCCGGCTCGAGGAGGATCGGAGTGGGTGCGACACCGCTCGCGGCGAGCAGCGGCTCCGCGCCGGGCACGACGCGGGCGGCGACGGCCACGATCGGACGGTCGGCACGTGTGCGGCCGGTGCGGGCAACGGCGCTACTGCCGTCGGTGGCGATTGTGATCGAGGTGATGATCCGGCCGCGCAGCCGCGAGAGCGCGGCCAAGAGGTCCTCGAGGGTGACCGTCTCCGTCTTCTGTGCCGGCCCGGCGAGCTGCAGCACGGCTCGATGGACGAGCAGCGTCGCGAGCAGCTCGCTCTCCGCGTCGGCCGACGCGACTGCGCCCCCGACCGTCGCCTGAGCCCTGAGCGTGCTCGGCAGCTCGCGGCGCGCGGCCTCCCGGACGACGGGCGGTGCCGCCGGTGCCTCCGCCAGCTGCTGCAGGGTCACCATGGCGCCGATCCGGAGCGCAGCCGGGGCGACGCGCTCGATTCGATCGAGGCCGAGCGCCTGGAGATCGACGACCTCCACCGGCTCCTCCGGATGCGCCGGGTTGAGACGCGTGCCGCCCGCGAGCACGACGGCGGCCGGGCGCTCGAGCAGCCTCAGCGCCTCGGCGATCGAGCCTGGACGCGCATAGTGCGTCACCGTCGCCATGGGCCTCATGGTGCGGTGCCCGGGCTCGGTGACCATCGGGGATGAGCGCCGACGTGGTTCGGTGAACTACGAGCCGCCGCGGGGCAGGCGGCACGGGTGTGGGTCCGGCCGGCCTTCTACGGGTTTTGTCCGATGCCCGGCCGCGCGGGGACGCGGATCATCGACGTGTGCCCCGTGTTGGGCTGAATCGATCGACACAAGGGAGACGGCCGTGCTGAGCGACGTTGCGACACAGGCGAGGGAGACCGAATCGGAGGACGTCCTCGAGCGAGCGGTCGACCGCTTCCGCACCGCCGGCATCGCTCTGCCGCGGTTCGCCGAGCTCGCCGATCCCACGCTGGTTCCTCGCCGCGTGCACGACCTCCTGGCGGGCGTCGGCCCGGACGAGGCGAGCCCGCTCAACCTGTTCCGTGTCCACTGGTTCAACGACGCGACGCGCCGTGGCCTCTCCGCTGTTCCGCAGCATGTCGTGCTTCCGAAGGAGCTGACCGGGGTCGAAGCGCCGATCGTCGTCGCGCTCGGCGACCGGTTCCCGCTGATCGCGGCCCACAAGGTGCTGGCGGCCTACGGTTGCCTCGCTCCCCGCGTCGTGAGCGGCGAGTTCGATCCGACCCGCGACCGCGCCGTCTGGCCGTCGACAGGGAACTACTGCCGCGGTGGGGTCGCGATCTCCCGGCTGATGGGGTGCCGCGGCGTCGCCGTCCTGCCGGAAGGGATGAGCAGAGAGCGCTTCGCCTGGCTCGAGCAGTGGGTGGTCGACGGGGACGACGTCGTCAAGACGCCGGGGACCGAGAGCAACGTCAAGGAGATCTACGACCGCTGTCACGAGCTGGCGCTCGACCCGCGCAACGTCATCTTCAACCAGTTCGCCGAGTTCGGGAACTACCTCGTCCACTACCTGGCGACCGGCCGCGCGCTCGCGCGCGTGTACGAGTCGCTGGCCGCCACCGACCCGTCGCTGCGGCTGAGCGCGTTCGTCTCGGCCACCGGCTCGGCCGGCACGATCGCCGCTGGCGACTACCTCAAGGAGCAGCTCGGCACGCTGATCGTCGCGGCCGAAGCGCTCGAGTGCCCGACGATGCTGGCGAACGGCTTCGGCGAGCACAACATCCAGGGGATCGGCGACAAGCACATCCCGCTGATCCACAACGTGCTGAACACCGACGTCGCGCTGGCCGTCTCCGACCGCGCAACCGACCGCCTGGGCGTCCTCTTCGGGACCGAGACGGGTCGCGACCATCTCGCGAATCGGCGCGGCGTGCCCGCGGCGGTGCTCGAGCAGCTCCCGTCGCTCGGCCTGTCGAGCATCTGCAACATCCTCGGCGCGATCAAGACGGCGAAGTTCTACGGCTTCGGGCCTGAGGACGTCGTCGTCACCGTCGCCACCGACGGAGCGGCGATGTACGACAGCGAGCGCGACCTCGCGCTGGCGCGCTACTTCCCGGACGGGTTCGACGAGGTGGGCGCCGCCGAGGTGTTCGGCGAGCACCTGCTCGGTGTGACGACCGATCACCTGCGTGAGCTCGGGCACGAGGAGCGGGAGCGGATCTTCAACCTCGGCTACTACACCTGGGTCGAGCAGCAGGGCGTCTCGCTCGAAGAGTTCGAAGCTCGCCGGCGCCGGCAGTTCTGGGACGAGGTGCGCAGCCGGTCTGCGGCCTGGGACGCGGCGATCGACGACTTCAACGCGCGCACGGGCGTGCTGGAGCGCCTCTGATGACTCCCGCCAGCCGGCTCGTGTGCGCAGGTTGCGGCCTCGAGGCCGACCCGGCCGACCCGTATCCGTTCCGCTGCCGCAATGCCTGGGACGGGGACGACGTCGACCACGTCCTCCGCCGTCAACTCGACTTTGCGCGACTCGTGTTCCCGGCTGCCGCAGGAGACGCGAGCCCGTTTCTGACCTACAGAAGCCTCCTGCATGCCTACCACGTCGGCAGGGCGCGAGGCCTCACCGACGAGCAGTTCGTGCACCTCGTCGCCGATCTCGACGATCGCGTCGAGGCAGTCGACGGGCACGGGTTCCGCGTCACTCCGTTCGCACGCTGCGACGAGCTGAGCGACCGGCTCGGCTTCTCGGCGGCCGGCGGTGTCTGGATCAAGGACGAGACCGGAAACGTCTCGGGGTCCCACAAGGCGCGGCATCTCTTCGGCGTGCTCGTCTGGCTGAACGTCGCCGAGCGAACGGGTCTCGCACCCGACGGGCGCGCCCGCGAGCTCGCGATCGCGAGCTGCGGCAATGCCGCGCTCGCCGCAGCGGTGGTCGCCGCCGCGGACGACCGGCGCCTCCGCGTGTTCGTGCCGGTCGACGCCGACCCGGCGGTCGAAGGCCGGCTCGAGGAGCTCGGCGCGCAGGTGGTCACGTGCCCCCGCCGCGAAGGCGAGCCCGGCGACCCGACTGTCACCGCGCTGCTGCAAGCAATCTCGGGCGGTGCCCTCGCCTTCACCTGTCAGGGCAATCTGAACGGGCTTGCCGTCGAAGGAGGCGAGACGCTCGCGTGGGAGATCGCCTCCTCGCAGGTCGAGCTCGACCGCCTGGTCGTCCAGGTCGGAGGCGGTGCGCTTGCGAGTGCATGCGTCGAGGGCCTGGGAGAAGCGCAGGCGCTGCGGGCCGTTCGGCGCACTCCTCGCGTCGACACCGTCCAGACCGAGAGCGCCTGGCCGCTTCGCCGTGCCTACGACGGCGTCGCCGCGCGCGGCTATCCCGCCGGCGTCTCGTACGCCGCGCACCACCGCCGCGAGTTCATGTGGCCGTGGGAGACGACGCCGGCGAGCATTGCCCACGGCATCCTCGATGACGAGACCTACGACTGGCTCGCGGTGGTCGAAGGGATGCTCGCGACAGGCGGCGAGCCCGTCGTCGTCGCCGAGGAGCTGCTCGCCGACGCGAACGAGGTCGCGCGCGTCACGACCGGTGTCGCGGTCGATCCGACGGGCTCAGCCGGGCTTGCCGGGTTGATCGCGCTGTGCGAGTCGGGACGCGTCGCGGACGGCGAACGCGTCGGGGTGCTCTTCACCGGGATTGATCGATCAACCTCCAACAAGAAGGGAGCAAGAGATGCGGAGTTTCCTCGGGCGCGACATCCTGTCGCTCAAGGAATTCGAACGGTCTGACTTCGAGCGCGTCTTCGAAGTCTGTGACGAGCTCGCGCCGATCGCGCGCGCGCGTCGCAACACCGACCTGCTGCAGCACAAGACGCTGCTGACGGCGTTCTACCAGCCGTCGACACGCACGCGAATGTCGACCGAAGCCGCCATGCACCGCCTCGGCGGTCACGTGCTCGGCTTCGCCGACGTCAAGAACACACGGGCCGGCGACTTCTACCAGGAGTCGATGAAGGACACCGTGCACATGCTCGAGTTCTACGGCGACGTCATCGCGATGCGCCACTTCGAGCAGGGCGCCCCTGCAGAGGCCGCGCACTGGGCCACGGTGCCCGTGATCAACTGCGGAGACGGCTGGGGCGAGCACCCGACCCAGGTCCTCACCGATCTCTACACGATCAAGAAGGAGCTCGGGACCCTCGACGGGCTGACCTATCTGCTCGTCGGCGACATGCGCATGCGGACGATGCACTCGATCCTCTACGCGCTCTCGCAGTTCGATGCCAAGGCCTACGTCGTCGGACCGCCCGAGCTATCGCTCCGGCCGGACTTCAAGCTCGAGCTCGACAGCCGCAACGTCAGGTACGAGGAAGCCGGTTCGACCGAGGAGGTCATCTCCGACTGCGACGTCATCTACATGGAGCCGGTCGTCCAGGCCGACTACGAGCGCTCTCGCGTCGAGCGCGCCGACACTGCGGTGGCGACGACTCCACGGACGTATCAGGTGACGCGTGAGCTGCTGGCCCAGAAGGCGAAGACGAGCTCGATCATCCTGCACAGCCTGCCGCGGATGGACGAGCTGCCTTCGGACGTGGACGAGACACGCCACGCCCGCTACTGGCAAGAGGCCTTCAACGGCGTCGTGCTGCGCATGGCCCTGCTCGCGCTCGTCCTGGGAGCGGCCGAGTAACGATGCGCTTCACGCTCAACGGCGTCGAAGTCTCCGCCGAGCCGCGGGAGGACGAGAGCCTGCTCGAGGTCCTGCGCGAGCGGCTCGGCATCCACTCCGTCAAGGACGGCTGTGCGCCCGAGGGCTCGTGCGGGGCGTGCACCGTCATGGTCGACGGGCGCGCCGCCGTCTCCTGCGCTCAGCGCGCGTCTCGTGTCGAGGGCAAGGCGGTCGTCACGCAGGAGGGCCTGACGCCGGAGACGCGGCAGCTCTGGGCTGACTGCTTCGTCGCGGCCGGGGCATCGCAGTGCGGCTTCTGCTCGCCGGGCATCGTGATGAAGGGAGAGGCGTTTCTCTCCCGCCATCCCGAGCCGACGCGGGACGAGGTCGCACACGCGCTGCTCGGGAACCTCTGCCGCTGCACCGGCTACGTCAAGGTCCTCGACGCCGTCCAGCTCGTCGCGGCGGCGAGGCGCGGCGTGCCGCCGCCCGCTCCGGAGACGAGCGGGCGCGTCGGGGCGCGGAGCGCCCGCTACGACGGTGCCGGGCTCGCTCTCGGCGACAAGGCGTACGTCGCCGACCTCGAAGCGGACGGCCTGCTCCACGGCGCGCTGTGCTTCTCCGCCCATCCGCGCGCCCGCGTGGTGCGGATCGACACCTCGCGGGCGCTCGCGCATCCCGGTGTCGTCTCCGTGGTCACGGCCGCCGACGTGCCGGGCGAGCGGGCGCAGGGCTCGCTGACGAAGGACTGGCGCCAGTTCGTGGCCGTGGGCGAGGAGGTCGCCTATGTCGGTGACGTCCTCGCGGCGGTCGCGGCGGAGACGCGGCACGCGGCGCGCGTCGCGGCCGGGCTCATCGAGGTCGAGTACGAGCCGCTCGAGCCGGTCACGAGCCCGTTCGACGAGCGCGCCACCGTGCTGTCGACGTCGGTCGTGCACCGCGGTGACGTCGACTCGGCACTGGCGGCGTCCGACCACGTCGTCCGGCGCGAGTTCCAGACGCAGTTCATCGAGCATGCGTTCCTCGAGCCGGAGGCTGCGCTTGCGGTGCCGGAGCCGGATGGGGCGCTGCACGTCTTCTCGCAGGGGCAGGGCGTCTGGGAGGACCGGCGTCAGATCGCGGGCTTCCTCGGCCTGCCCGAGGGGCGCGTGCGCGTGACGCAGGTCTCGGCCGGCGGCGCCTTCGGCGCGAAGGAGGACCTCAACGTGCAGGCGCACGCGGCGCTCCTCGCGCTGCGCACCGGCCGACCGGTCCGGCTGACTCTGGCGCGGGCCGAGAGCCTGCGCTTCCACGCGAAGCGCCACGCGATGTGGCTCGACTACACCGTCGGCTGCGACGAGCAGGGCCGTCTGACGGCGCTGAGAGCACGCATCGTCGGAGACAGCGGTGCGTACGCGAGCGTCGGCGCGAAGGTGCTCGAGCGTGCGGCCGGCCATGCCTGCGGCGCGTACCGGGTGCCGAACGTGGACGTCGAGGCGAAGGCGGTCTACACGAACAACCCGCCGTGCGGCGCGATGCGCGGCTTCGGCGTCAACCAGTCGAACTTCGCCGTCGAAGGCGTGCTCGACCTGCTCGCCCACGAGGTGGGGATCGACGGCTGGGAGATGCGCTGGCGCAACGCGCTCGACACCGGCGACCGGTTCGGGACCGGCCAGAAGCTCGGGCCCGGAGTCGGGTTGAAGAAGACGCTGCTCGCGGTGCGCGATGCCTATCGCGGCGCGCGCTACGCGGGCATCGCCTGCGCGGTCAAGAACACGGGCATCGGGAACGGCGTGGTCGAGTACGGCCGCGTGATCCTGCGCGTCGAGGCCGACGCGACGGTGTCGCTCTACCACTCGTGGACCGAGATGGGACAGGGCGTCCACACCATCCTGCGGCAGATCGCCTGTCGAGGGGCTCGGCCTGCCGCCCGACCGGATCCGGGTGCTCGTCGACACGGAGCGCGAGCTCGACACCGGCCAGACGACGGCGTCGCGCTCGACCGTCCTCGGCGGCAACGCGGTCATCGCGGCCGCGGCGAAGCTGAAGGACGCGCTCGAGCGGCGCCCGCTCGAAGCGCTCGCCGGAGAGGAGTTCGTCGGCGAGGTGAAGATCGACTGGACGACGGCGAACGACGCCGACGAGCCGGTCACCCACTTCGCCTATGCATGGGGGACACAGGTCGTGATCCTCGACGACGAGGGCCGGCTGGAGAAGGTGATCGCGGCGCACGACGTCGGTCGCGCGATCAACCCGACGCTGATCGAGGGCCAGATCGAAGGCGCCGTCCACATGGGGCTCGGGCAGGCGCTCTCGGAGGAGTTCGTGATCGAGGGAGGCGTGCCGCGGACCGAGACCCTCAAGTCGCTGCACATCATCCCGCCGACCGGGATGCCGCCCGTCGAGTGCATCCTCGTCGAGGAGCCGCAGCCCGAGGGGCCGTACGGCGCGAAGGGGATCGGCGAGGCCGCGCTCGTGCCGACTGCCGCCGCCGTCGCAGCCGCGCTCGAGAGCTACGACGGGATCCGCCGCACGCGCTTGCCGATGAGCGACTCGCCGGCCGCACGTGCCGCGGTGCCGCATCTCGTGAAGGCGCACGCATGATCGTGACGTCGTTCGATCCGGTTCGCGTCGCCGACGGCGACCTTTGGGTGGACGCGGGCCGCATCGCCCGTCCCGGGAGCGGCCGGCGGCTCGACACGGACGGTCGTCTCGTCGTCCCCGGCCTCACCTGTGCGCACACGCATCTCTATTCGGCGCTCGCACGCGGCATGCCCTACCGGCTCGAGCCCCCCACGAGCTTCGTCGAGATCCTGCAGCGCGTCTGGTGGCGGCTCGACCGCGCGCTCGACCTCGATTCGATCCGTGCCTCGGCGCTCGTCGGCGGCATGGAGGCGCTGCTCTCCGGCACGACGACGCTCGTCGACCACCACGCTTCGCCGAATGCGGTCGACGGCTCCCTCGACGTGATCGCGGAGGCGCTGGGCTCGCTCGGCGCGCGCTCGGTCCTCTGCTACGAGACGAGCGACCGCGACGGGCTGCCCACGGCCGCGGCCGGGGTCGCCGAGAACCGCCGGTTCGCCGAGCGCGTCCGGCGCGAGCAGCCGCAGCTTCTGCGCGCGCTGGTCGGCGCCCATGCCTCCTTCACGCTCTCCGACGAGACACTTGCCGCCTGCGCGACCGCCGCAGCCGACTTCGGGGTCGGTATCCACGTCCACGTCGCCGAGGACGGTGCGGACGAGACCGACGCGCTTGCGCGCGGCGGCCTGCGAGCCGTCGAGCGACTCGAGCGCATGCACGCGCTCGACGACCGCACCCTGCTCGCGCACGGGGTGCATCTCGACCAGAAGGAGCTCGAGCTCGTGGCCGCTGCCGGCGCATCCGTCGCGCACAACGCTCGCTCGAACATGAACAACTCCGTCGGGCGCGCCGCCGTCATGGAGCTCGGCGCGCACGTCGCGCTCGGCACCGACGGGATCGGCTCCGACATGTTCGAGGAGTCCCGCACGGCGTACTTCCGCCTGCGTGAGGACGACCTCGGCGCCGGGCCGGAGTGGCCGCTCGCCCGGCTCGCCGAGTCCGCCCGGGTCGCTGCGCGCCTCTTCGGCGAGCCGCTGCTCGGCACGCTCGAGATCGGCGCCCCCGCCGACCTGCTCCTCCTCGACTACCCGCCACCCGCACCGCTCGACGCCGCGAGCTTCCCGGGCCACTGGATCTTCGGCCTCTCGTCCAGGCATGTCCGCGACGTGATGGTCGAGGGTGAGTGGGTCGTTCGGGACCGGCGGCTCGTGCTCGTCGACCAGGACGAGCTCTCGGCCTCGGCCTCCGAGGAGGCGCGCCGGCTGTGGCTCCGCCTCGACTCGATCGGGCCGCATCCATTCACGCCAAAGGGAGAACCCGCATGGACCGCATAGCCCTCTATCTCCAGGACAAGCATCCGATTCGCGAAGGCATGCACTACGCGCAGCTCGCCGAGCACGCGGGGTTCGAGGCGGTCTGGCAGGCCGAAAGCCGGCTCGTGCGCGAGGCGACCGTGCCGCTCGCAGCCTACGCAGCCGTGACCGACCGGATCGGGATCGGCAGCGGCGTCGTCAACACCTGGACGCGCAACGTCGGCCTCCTCGCAGCGACGTTCTCGACGCTCGACGACCTCGCGCCCGGCCGTGTGAAGCTCGGGCTCGGCGCCTGGTGGGACCCGCTCGCGGCGAAGGTCGGGATCCATCGGCGAAGGACGCTGCAGTGCATGCGCGAGACCGTCGAGGCGACGCGCCGCCTGCTCGCCATGGAGCGCGTCACCTACCACGGCGAGTTCGTCGACCTCGACGACGTCGAGATCGACATCGTTCACGGCGACCGCTCGCCGAAGAACGTGCCCATCTACATCGGCGCGACGGCGATGAAGATGATGGAGCTCGCCGGCGAGATCGGCGACGGCGTCCTCCTCAACTATCTCGTCGGGCCGGCGTACAACCGCGAGGCGATGGAGCACCTGGAGATCGGTGCGGCCCGCGCCGGTCGCACGCTCGACGAGGTCGACCGGCCGCAGCTCGTGGTCTGCTCGCTCGACGACGACCGCTCGCTCGCGCTCGACCGGGCCCGTGAGCTCGTCGCGCAGTACCTCGGCCAGCAGCCGCACATCATGAAGGCGAGCGGGGTCGACGAATCCCTGCTCGCGGAGATCGGCGCCGTCCTGACCTGGCCCGCGACGCCGGATCAGATCGAGCGCGCGATGGGCCTCGTGCCCGACGCGGTCGTCCAGCTGATCACGGCCTCCGGCACGCCCGACGAATGCCGGGCGAAGGTGCAGGAGTACGTCGATGCCGGGTGCACCTGCCCGATCCTCTATCCCCTCGGCGACGACGTGGCGGCGATGATCGACACGTTCGCGACGGTGGCGGTGTGACGGCCGCGCTTCTCCCGAAGACCCTCGAAGAGGCCGTCGCACAGAAGCGGTCGGCACCGAACGCGCTTGCGGTGGCGGGCGGGACCGACGTGATGGTGGCGATCAACTCGGGTGCGCTCCGCCCCTCGGCGCTCCTCGACCTGTCGCACGTCCGGGAGCTGCAGGAGTGGCACCGCGACGACGGGCACGTGTTCGTCGGCGCCGGCGTCACGTTCGCCCGGATCGCGGGGGAGCTGACCGGCTTTCGACCCCTCGTCGAAGCCGCCCGCGCCGTCGGCTCGCCTCAGATTCGCCGGCGGGCGACGCTCGGCGGCAACGTCGGCACCGCCTCGCCGGCCGGCGACGGCCTTGCCGTGCTGGCGGCGTACGACGCGGACATCCTGCTCGCGAGCGAGCAGGGCGAGCGGCGCCTCCACTGGGACGAGTACCTCGTCGGCCCGAAGCGCACCGCACTCCGGCCCGACGAGCTGATCGTGGGTGTCGAGTGGGCTGCTGCGGACGGCCCCGGGTCGTTCGCAAAGGTGGGGACGCGCAATGCGATGGTGATCGCGATTGCCTCCGTCGCGCTTCAGCTCGACGTCGCGAATCGCACGGTGCACCTCGCGCTCGGGTCGGTGGCGCCGACCGTGGTACGGGCGACGGCCGCCGAGGCGTACGCGGCTGAGGCGGTCCCCTGGGCCGACTCGGAGCGACCGCTGCCCGAGGAGACGCTGAGCGAGTTCGGCCTCCTTGCCGCGAGTGCCGCACAGCCGATCGACGATCTGCGCGGCACGGCTCGCTACAGGCGCAGGGCGATCGAGGTGCTAGCCCGGCGCACGCTCGCGTGGACGTACGACGACTGGAGGGCAGGCCGGTGCTGATTCGGCTGCGCGTGAACGGGAGCGAGCACGAGTTGCACGCGGCACCCGAGACGAGCCTCCTGACGCTGCTCCGCGAGGAGCTCAACCTCCACGGCTCGAAGAACGCCTGTGAGGAAGGCGAGTGCGGCTCGTGCTCGGTCTGGCTCGACGGCGAGCTCGTGTGCGCCTGTCTCGTGCCGGCGGCGCAGCTCGACGGCTGCAGCGTGCGGACGGTCGAGGGCATCGCTGCCGATGACAGCCTTCATCCGGTCCAGCGAGCGCTCCTCGCCGCCGGCGCGGTGCAGTGCGGCTTCTGCACTCCGGGCTTCGTCGTCGCGGCCGTCGATCTTCTCGAACGCGAGCCGCACCCCAGCGACGAGGACATCCGCGAGGCGCTCGCCGGGAATCTCTGCCGCTGCACCGGCTACGAGAAGATCGTCGAGGCGGTCCACCTCGCCGAGGCGATGGCGCCATGAGTGCAATCGCGACGACCGAGGGCGGTGTCGGGCAGAGCGTCCAGCGCGTCGAGGGCGTTCCGAAGGTCACCGGCGAGTACGCGTACGCAACGGATCTGTGCGCCGACGGCATGCTCGCCGGCGCCACCGTTCGCAGTCCCTTCGCGTCGGCGCGCATCCGGCGCATCGACGTCACGGCCGCGGCCGCGAGTGACGGTGTCGCCTGCGTGCTGACCGCGGCGGATCTACCCGGGGCGACGACGTTCGGGCTCGAGTTCGCGGACCAGCCCGTGCTCGCCGCCGACATCGTGCGCTACGCCGGTGAGCCGGTCGCGATCGTCGCGGCGGAGACGCCGGAGCAGGCGCGCCGCGCCGCCGAGGCCGTCGTCGTCGAGTACGAGGAGCTTTCGGCGGTGACCGACATGGAGCAGGCGCTCGACTCCTCGGCGCCGCTCGTGCACGAGTTCGGCAACGTCCTTCGGCACGTGCACATCGCACGCGGCGACGTCGATGCGGCCGACGCCGACGTCTGGGTCGACGGCCTCTACGAGACGGGGATGCAGGATCAGGCCGCGCTCGGGCCGGAAGGCGGTCTCGCCGTCCCGGCCGCCGACGGCAGCATCGACCTCTATGCGGCGACGCAGTGGCTGCACGTCGACCGTCAGCAGATCGCGCCGTGCCTCGGCCTTCCCGAGTCGGAGCTGAGAGTGACGCTCGCCGGCGTCGGCGGCGCCTTCGGATCGCGTGAAGACATCCACATGCAGATCCACGCGTGCCTGCTCGCGCAGCGAACGGGGCGCCCGGTGAAGATCGCGTACGGACGCGGCGAGTCGTTCCACGGGCACGTCCACCGTCACCCGTCCCGCACGTGGATCCGCTTCGGTGCTTCCCGCGACGGCCGTCTCGTCGCGGCCGACGTTCGCCTTCTGCTGGACGGCGGCGCCTACGCGTCGTCCTCGCCACCCGTCCTGGGCAACGCTGCCACGTTCGCGGTCGGCCCGTACGAGGTGCCGAACGTCCGCATCGAGGCGACGGTCGTCTACACGAACAACCCGCCCTGCGGCGCCATGCGCGGCTTCGGCGCGCCCCAAGTCTGCTTCGCCTACGAGTCGGCGATCGACCTGCTCGCGGAGAAGCTCGGCATCGATCCCGTCGAGCTTCGGCGCCGGAACGCCCTGCGGCACGGCTCCGTGCTGCCGACCGGGCAGGTGCTGGAGGGGAGCGCGCCGGTGCACGAGGTGATCGACGCCTGCCTCGCGATCCCCCTGCCGGCCGAGGAGCCCGCGGCCGGGCGCAACCCGATCGCCTATCCGGGCGGCGCCGGGAACGTCAGCCGAGGCGAATCGCTGCGCCGCGGAATCGGCTTCGCCGTCGGGTTCAAGAACATCGCCTACAGCGAGGGCTTCGACGACGCGGCGGAGGCCACCGTGACGCTCCGGCCCGGAGCGGACGGGCCCGTCGCGGTCGTCCGCACGGCTGCCGTCGACTACGGCCAGGGGCTGTGGACGGTCCTCGCGCAGATCGTGCGCACGGAGCTCGGCGTCGAGGAGGTGCTGTTCGAGCCCGCGTCGACCGCGTTCGGGTCGGCCGGGTCCACGTCGGCGTCGAGGCAGACGACGATGACCGGAGGTGCCGTGCTCGGGGCCTGTCGCGCGATCCGAGGCGCGCTCGACGGGCACGACGCGGCCGAGCCGGTGACCCGCACGTTCACCTATCACCACCGCCCGACGACCGGGCTCGACGCCGAGGGTCAGGGCAGCCCTCACGTCGCCTTCTCGTTCGCGGCCGTCCGCGCCGTGGTCGAGGTCGACGACGAGCTCGGCCTGGTGCGCGTCGTGCAGCTCGCGGCGGCGCAGGATGCCGGTCGCGTCATCAACCCGCGTGGGGCGGAGGGGCAAGTGGAGGGCGGAGCGGCGATGGGCCTCGGGCTCGCGCTCACCGAAGAGCTTCGGCTCGAGCACGGCGTGATCGGGAACGCCTCGTTCACCGACTACCACGTCCCGACGATCCTCGACGTCCCGCCGATCGTGACGCGGTTCGTCGAGGTGCCCGAGCCCGACGCGCCGTACGGCGTCAAGGGAATCGGCGAGCTCGCGACGATCGCCGTCACCCCGGCCGTGGTGTCGGCGCTGCGCGCCGCCACGGGCCGGGCGATCTGGCGGGTGCCCGTTCGTCCCGACGACCTGGCCGGGATCGGCGCGGAACGGCCGCCGCATCCACCTGCACCCGTCCCCGACGTCCCGGGCCAGCGCCCGATCCCCGAGTACCTGGGCCTCGGCCTCGGTCAACAAAAGCTGATGAAAGCGAGGGAGTCATGAGCACGACAGTCGCAGTCGACCGGGCCACGTTGGCCGGCCGCGATTACATCGAGACGATCGACTGGTCGGTGGCGGAGCTCGAGGAGGTGCTCGCCGTCGCCGCGGAGCTGAAGGAGGCACGGCGGCGCGGCGAGCCGCACCGTCTGCTGACCGACAAGACGCTGTACATGCTCTTCCTGGACAAGTCCACCCGGACCCGCAACGCCTTCGAGACGGGCATGACGCAGCTCGGTGGGCATGCGATCTTCCTCGACTCGGACAAGACCCAGGTCTCCCACGGGGAGAGCCCGAAGGACACGGCCCTGACCCTGTCGCGTTTCGGCGAGGGCATCGCCATCCGCCACGACCTCGCGCCCTACGAGGGCAACCTGTGGATGCGCGAGATCGCGAAGTGGGCCGAGATCCCGCTGATCAACCTCCAGTGCGACGTCGATCACCCGACGCAGACGATCGCCGACCTCATGACCCTTCGCGAGCATCGCGGCGAGAATCTCCGCGGTCTCACCGTTGCGATGACCTGGGCGTACGCCCCGTCGTATGCGCGACCGCTCTCGGTGCCCCAGGGCGTGGCGACGCTGTTCCCGCGCTTCGGGATCAACGTCGTCCTGGCGCATCCGCCCGGCTTCGACCTGATGCCCGAGGTCATGGAGCGCGCGCAGGAGGCCGCCGCCGAGGCGGGAGCCACGATCACCTTCGCCGATTCGATGGAGGAGGCGTTCGCCGGCGCCGACGTCGTGTACCCGAAGTCGTGGGGCCGCCTGGACGCCTTCGCGGAAGGCTCGAAGGCGCTCGCCGAGTCCGGTGCCTACGCCGAGTGGATCTGCGACGAGAAGAAGATGGCGCTCGCGGCGCCGGACGCGCTCTACCTGCACTGTCTCCCGGCCGACCGCGGCCGCGAGGTGACCGATGCCGTGATGGACGGCCCGCACTCGGTCGTGTGGGACGAGGCGGAGAACAGGATGCACACCGGCAAGGCGCTCATGGCACTCACCATGGGCGGATATCGGGGTGCGTGATGGCGAGACGAGCGGTCGTGGCGATCGGCGGCAACTCGCTGATCAAGGACAAGCAGCATCAGACGGTTCGCGACCAGTACATCGCCGCGGGCGAGACGTGCTGGCACATCGCCTCGATGATCCGTGACGGCTGGGACGTCGCGATCGGTCACGGCAACGGCCCGCAGGTGGGGTTCATCCTCCGCCGGTCGGAGCTCGCCGCGCACGAGCTGCACGAGGTCCCACTCGACGTGTGTGGCGCGGACAGCCAGGGCGCGATCGGCTACGCGCTGGCGCAGAATCTCGAGAACGACTTCCAACGTCTCGGGATGGACCGCCACGCCGTCGCCGTGGTCACGCAGTGCGAGGTGGGGGTCGACGACCCGGCGTTCAGGCATCCGACGAAGCCGATCGGCTCGTTCATGGACGAGCCGACGGCGATGCGTCGCCGGGACGAGGACGGCTGGAGCGTCGTCGAGGACGCGGGGCGTGGCTGGCGACGTGTCGTCGCCTCACCCGTGCCGCGACGGATCGTCGAGGTCGAGGCTGTTCGTGCACTCGTCGACCGGGGATTCGTCGTCGTCACCGTCGGCGGCGGCGGCATTCCCGTCGTCGCGGGCGAGGACGGCAACCTCGTGGGTGTCGCGGCCGTGATCGACAAGGATCACGCGAGCTCGCTGCTCGCGACCGAGATCGGCGCCGAGCTCCTTGTGATCACGACCGCGATCGAGAAGGTCGCACTCGACTTCGGCACGCCGCAGCAGCAGTGGATCGACCGGATGACGCTCGCCGAGGCGAAAGAACGGCTCGCGGAGGGGTGCCATTTCGCCGCCGGGAGCATGGCCCCGAAGATCGAGGCCGTCGTCGCGTTCCTCGAGCAGGGCGGGCTGCGCGCGGTGATCACCGACCCGGAGAACGTCGAGCGGGCGCTCGCCGGCGAGACCGGCACGACGATCGTGGCGTAACGCCTAGGTGGTGTCGCCGGCAGCCGCCGGCGACACTCCCGCCATGCGCAGGCCGATCTCCGCGATGTCGTCCCGGTGCTCGACGGCGGAGAGCCGCCCCTCGTACATCACGACGACGCGGTCGGCGAGCGCGAGGATCTCGTCGAGGTCCTCGCTGATCAGCAGCACGGCGGCGCCGCTCTCCGCGGCGGCCAGCAGCTGGCCGTGGACCGACTCGACCGCCGAGACATCGAGCCCGCGTGTCGGCGACGCGGCGACGAGTACCTTCAGCTCCTCCGAGAACTCGCGTGCGATCACGACCTTCTGCAGGTTCCCGCCGGACAGGGTCTCCACCTCGATCTCCGGATCGGCCGCCTTGATGTCGAAACGGCGGATCGCCTGCTCGGCGCCGAGGCGCATCCGGCGCAGGCTCAGGAACGGCCCGAGGCAGTAGCGCTGGAACCCTCGCAGGGCGAGGTTGATCGAGACCGACAACCCGGGAGAGAGGCCGGTACCGAGCCGGTCCTCCGGGATGTACCGGACGCCGGCGTCGACGGCGTCGCGCGGGTCGCCGTTCCCGAGCGGCTTGCCGTCGACCGAGATGGACCCGTGCCTCGGAGGGCGCAGCCCGGTGATCACCTCCGCCAGCTCGCGCTGGCCGTTCCCGGCCACGCCCGCGACCGCGACGATCTCGCCCGGGCTGATCGAGAGCGAGACGTCCTGCAGCGCCTCGAGGCCGCGATCGTTGTCGGCCGAGAGCCCTTCGATCGTGAGGACCGGCGTCGGGTCGGCGATCACGTGCGGCTCTCTCGTGACCGCCTCGAGCTGGTGGCCGATCATCAGCGCGGCGAGCGACTGCGTCGTTGTCTCAGCAGTCGTGGCGCTCGCGATCGTGCGCCCGGCGCGCAGCACGGTCACGCGATCGGAGACCGCCTTGACCTCGTGCAGCTTGTGGGAGATGAAGACGACCGTTCGGCCCTCGTCCGCCATCTGGCGCAGGGTGACGAACAGCCGGTCCGCTTCGTCGGGGGTGAGGACGGCCGTCGGCTCGTCGAGGAGGAGCACGCGTGCGTTCTGGTAGAGCGCGTTCAGGATCGCAACCCGCTGCTGCTCTCCCACCGAGAGCTGCCAGACATGCGCGCGCGGGTCGACCGCGAGCTGGTAGCGCTCGCCGAGCTCGCGCACCTGCCCTTCGACCGCGCGCGGGTCGATCTGGAAGTGGCTGCCGGCGCCGCGCCGGTCGCCGAGGATCAGGTTCTCGGCGACCGTGAACCGGTTGACGAGCCGGAAGTGCTGGTGCACCATGCTCACTCCCGCATCGAGCGCATCTCGCGGCGATGTGAACGCGACGGGCTCGCCGAAGAGCCGGATCTCGCCCTCGTCGGGGCGGTAGAGACCGGTCAGGATGAGCGACAGCGTCGTCTTGCCGGCACCGTTCTCGCCGAGCAGCGCGTGGACCTCGCCCGCCGCGGCCTCGAAGTCGACGCCGTCGTTGGCGACGACGCCCGGGAAGCGCTTGGTGATGCCGCGCATCGACACGGCCGGAGTCGGGGTCGCCACGCTAGTGCTCCTCGCGGATGTACGGAGTGCCGAGCGCGGCGGGAGCGCCGAGCCGCCGACGCGCCGTGCCCGAGGAGACGAACACCAGGACGACGATCGTCATCACGTACGGGAGAGCGTTCGTCCAGAGGACGGTCGGGCCGAGCTGGATGTTCCGGGCCTGCAGCTCGGGTGCCAGCGCCTGCATCGCGCCGAAGAGGTACGCGCCGACGAGGCAGAGCTCGGGGCGCCAGAAGGCGAAGATCACGAGCGCGATCGCGATCCAGCCGGCCCCGCCCGTGATCCCGTCCACCCACTGAGGCGTGATCGCAAGCGTGATCGTGGCGCCTGCGATCCCGGCAAACATTCCACCCACGAGCGTGTGCGCGTAGCGGTAGGCGGTGACGTTGATGCCCATCGTGTCGGCCGCGGCCGGGGACTCGCCCACGGCACGAAGGTTCAGGCCCGGCCGCGTGCGCGAGAGATAGAGCGCGACGGCGACGACGCAGCCCCAGGAGAGATAGACGAGGATGTTCTGCCCGAACACGATCGGCCCTACGACCGGGAGCTTCTGCAGGGTTGCGGGCAGCAGCGGCTGGAAGCTGTGACGCGCAGGCTGGTCGGCGACGTTGAGGTCGTTGCCGAGGTACGACGACAGCCCCGCAGCGCCGGCGAAGATGGTCAGAGCGAGACCCGAGACGATCTGGCTGGCGCGCAGCGTGATCACGAGGAACGCGAAGATCGCGGCCATCACCGTGCCCGCGAGCGCCGCGATCAGGATCGCGACGGCGAGGGAGAGGGGTGAGCCGGCGTGGACGCGCTGCACGGTCCAGAACCCCATCACGGCGCCGACGAGCATCATCCCCTCGACCCCGAGGTTGAGCACGCCCGACCGCTCGGCGAGCAGCTCGCCGAGCGAGGCGAAGAGCAGCGGTGTGCCGTACGCGATGCCCGAGGCGATCAAGACGACGAGGAGCGAGTTGTTCATCTCGCCGGCTCCGGTCTCGCAGGGGTCGTCGCGGGCTTGTGCGTCCGGACGACGTGCACGCGATAGCGGGTCAGCAACTCGCCGCCGAGGGCGCAGAAGAGGATGATCCCCTGGATCACTCCGACGAGGCCCGCCGGGAACGTCGGCCCCTGCAGCGTGTTGCCGGCGTTCTCGAGACCGCCGATCAGGAACGCGATCAG
Source organism: uncultured Thermoleophilia bacterium (assembly GCA_963840365.1). Taxonomy (GTDB): domain Bacteria; phylum Actinomycetota; class Thermoleophilia; order Gaiellales; family Gaiellaceae; genus PALSA-600. The sequence continues at coordinate 198,163 of CAWIYQ010000004.1, forward strand.
GACGACGGCGAACGGGTTGTAGCGGCCGAGTGCGGCCACCACGATGCCGGTGTAGCCGAAGCCCTGCTTCTGGAGGCCGTTCGGGTCACCGTCGAGTGCGTGACTGAAATCACCGACCTGGCTTGCTCCGCCGAGGCCGGCGATCGCCCCCGAGAGCGCCATGACCGCGACGATCTTCCGGCGCACGCGGACGCCGGCGTACCGGGCCGCCCGCTCGGAGTCCCCGAGCACCTGCGCCTCGACGCCGAACCGCGTCCGCGAATAGAGGAGCCACACGATCACCGCGGTGAGGACCGCGAAGCCCGCTCCCAGCGGGATCACGATGCCGCCCTGGAGGTGGATCATCCAGCCCGGCCAGACCGCCGAGGACGGCAACGGCTTCCCGGTCGGGAACACGGTCGCGTTGAAGCCCGTCGTCTGCCGCCAGTACGACTGGCTCTCGAAGATCAGATACGTGAGGAGGTACCCCGCGACGTAGTTGAGGAGCAGCGAGGTGAGGATCTCGCTCGTCTTGAAGAAGGCGCGCAGGATCCCGGGGATGAGCGCCCAGCCGAGCCCTCCCGCGCAGCCGGCGACGACCATCGCGGCGATCACGAACGCGGACGGATCGCCCGACCGCCCGAAGTAGAGCCCCGCCGCGGCCGCCGTGATCGCCCCCACGTACATCTGGCCCTCGGCGCCGATGTTGTAGAGCTTCATCCGGAAAGCCGCCGCTGCCGCGAGGCCCGTGAACGCGAGTGGCGTGGCGGCGATCAGCGTCTGATCGAGTGCCCCCTTCTGGACGAACGCGGCGTCGAACAGCTGCTTGTAAGTCGTCAGCGGATCGTGCCCGGTCGCGAGCAGCACGAGCGCGACGACGAGGAAGGCGAAGACGACCGAGCCGATCGGCACTGCCACCAGAAGCCCGCGCGACTTGCGGAGCCGCCGCTCGATGCTGATACGCACGTGGTCTCGCATGGCGCGACGGAGGCGGCGGCCGGCTGGTGGCCGGTGAGGGGGGCGCCGACGGCGCCCCCCTCACAGCGGCGGTTAGCCCTTGGCGCTTCCGATGACGCCCTTCACGAGCCAGTTCATCCCGTACAGGCTGTTCGTGCCGCCCGTCAGGACCTGCATGCGTACGTCGTTCGGGACGCGCAGCTTCCCAGCCTGGTCGTAGAGCGGGCCGGTGAACTCGTAGAACGTCCCCTTCTTGAGCTTCGTGTTCATCGCGGCGATCGCGAGCTTCGTCTTCGCCGTGACGCTCGGCCCGAACGGCGCGAGCTTGGTGAAGCCGTCGTTGATCGTCCCGTAGTAGAAGGCCCCTTTCCAGGTGCCGTTCATCGCGGCCTGGACCCGCTTCAGGTAGTAGGGGCCCCAGTTGTAGACCGCCGCGGTCAGCCAGGACTTGGGCGCGAACTTCTGCGCGTTCGAGTCGTAGCCGACCCACGGGACCTTTGCCGTCTCGGCGTACTGCCCGGCCGCCGGGGAGTCGACGTTCTGGCCGATGACGTCACAACCGGACGCCACCAGGCTCTGGGCGGCCTTCTTCTCGGCCGCCGGGTTGAACCACGAGTGCGTCCAGACGAGACTCACGGTCGCTCCCGGGTGCGTGTACTGCGCACCGAGCGCGAACGCGTTCGCGTGCCGGATCACCTCGGGGATCGGATACGCGACGACGTAGCCGATCTTGCCGGTCTTGGTGGCGGCGCCTGCCGCCATGCCCGAGAGGAAGACCGTGTCTTCGGCCCGGCCGAAGTACTCGGCAACGTTCTTGGCCACGAGCGTTCCCGTTGCCTGCTCGAACAGGATGTTCGGGTACTTCGCCGCGATCGCCGGCGTGACGTAGCCGTACGACGTCGCGAAGATCAGCTTGTAGCCCTGCGCCGACAGGCCGGCGACCGTCTGGTTGAACTGCGAGCCGACGGCGATGTTCTCCTTGTAGGTCGTCTGCACCTTGCCGCCCAGCATCTTCTGGACGTACAGCCGACCCTGGTCGTGTGCCTGGGACCAGCCACCGTCGTTGTGAGGCCCGACGTAGATCCAGGCCACCTTCAACGGCGCGGTGGAAGCCGATCCGCGTCCCCAACCGCCGCCGGCAAGCGCCAGCGAGACCAAGCCGATGATCAGCAAGGATGCGGCGAGGATGCCCTTGTATCTCTTCATGTTGCCAACTCCCTCCTCCGACGTTTCACGTCGGGGAATCCGCGCCGCGGTCGGCTGAAGACACTCTCCTTCTCGAGCCCGCGGCAGCTGCCATGGCGCCTCCATCGAGAGAAACACGCCTACGTCCTGCCACCATCCCGTGTCGCGCCGCAGGCGGCATCGTCGGACTCCCTGAGCGCCGCGTGGCGAAAATACCGACGTTCCTACGGCGTCCCGTTCCCGGGGGATCGGCGGCTCTGGGCTGCCGTTCTTGCCGGCCTGGTGTGTGCGACGATCGCTCCAGTAGAAAACCCGCATCCGGGGAGGTCGAGATGAGCAGCGCCCAGATTGACAGTCAGATCGCGGCTGAAGGTCCCGCCGCCGGAACGGTCGACCTGAAGCTCGAGGTCGTCGTGATCCCGGTCTCGGACGTCGACCGCGCGAAGGAGTTCTACGGCAGCGTCGGTTGGCGGCTCGACGCCGATGCCGCCTTCGACAACGGCTTTCGGATCGTCCAGCTCACCCCGCCGGGCTCCGGTTGCTCGATCCAGTTCGGCACGAAGACGACGTCGGCCTCACCAGGGTCGGCCGAGGGCCTGTACCTGATCGTGTCCGACATCGAGGCTGCGCGAAACGAGCTCCTCGACCGCGGTGTCGAGGTCGGGGAGGTCTTCCACGAGGAGGGAAAAGGCGCGAGGTTCGAGCCTGGAGCGAGCGGCCGGGCCGCGGGCCCGGCGCCGGAGCACGGCACGTATGGATCGTTCGCGACGTTCCTCGATCCCGACGGCAACCGCTGGCTCCTCCAGGAGGTCACGACGCGGCTCCCCGGCCGGGTCGATCCCGCGGTCACGTCGTTCGGTTCGACGAACGACCTGGCTCAGGCGCTTCGTCGCGCGGCCGCCGCCCACGGTGAGCACGAGAAGCGCCACGGCGGCGAGTACGACGAGAACTGGCCGGACTGGTACGCGGCCTACATCGCGGCGGAGCAGGCCGGGACGGAGCTCCCGGAATGAGCGACTACGACGTGATCGTGATCGGCGGTGGCTCGCCCGGTGAGCACTGCGCCGGCGCGCTCGCCGAGGGCGGCCTTCGCGTCGCGCTCGTCGAGCGCGAGCTCGTCGGCGGCGAGTGCTCGTACTGGGCCTGCATCCCGTCGAAGACGCTCCTGCGCCCCGGCGAGGCGGCGCACGCGGCGAACGACGCCGCCGCCCCGGCGACGGTCGATGTCGAGGCCGCGCTCGCCTGGCGCGACTTCATGGTCTCGAACTACTCCGACGTCGGGCAGGAGCGCTGGCTCACCGAGCAGGGGATCGACCTGATCCGCGGGCGCGGCACGCTCGCCGGGACCGGCGCCGTCGAGGTCGACGGCCGCCGCTACACGGCCGAGCACGTCGTCCTCGCGAACGGCGCCGATCCGTTCGTGCCCCCCGTGCCGGGGCTGCGTGAGCTCGACGGCGTCTGGACGAACCGCGAGGCGACTGGCATGAAGGAGGTCCCGCGGAGGCTGCTCGTGCTCGGGGGCGGGCCGGTCGGGGTCGAGCTGGCGCAGGCCGTCCGACGCTTCGGCGGCGAGGTCGCGATCGTCGAGGGCGGCCGGCACGTACTGCCACGCGAGGCGGCGCCGCTGGGCGATGCCCTGGGCGAGGTGCTGTACCGCGACGGAGTCGAGATCCACGTGAACGCGACGGCGACCGCGGCACGCCGCGACGGCGACGAGTACGTGCTCGTGCTCGACGGCGGCGACGAGCTGCGAGGCGACCAGCTGCTGGTCGCGACGGGTCGCCGCCCGCGCGTCGAAGGCCTGGGCCTCGAGACAGTCGGCATCACGCCCGATGCGCACGGCGTCCCGGTCGACGCCCAGCTTCAGGCCGGCGAGCGCCTGTGGGCCGTCGGCGACATCACCGGGATCTGGCAGCTGACGCACGTCGGCAAGTACCAGGGCGACGTTGTCGCCGCGAACATCCTCGGTGAGCGTCGCGAGGCGAGCTACGACGCCGTCCCACGCGTCGTCTACACCGATCCGGCGGCGGCATCCGTGGGCGCGAGTGAGGCGCCGTTCAGCGGGACCGCTCCGTTGCGGGAGATCGCGAAGACCGAGACGTACACACGCGCGTACGCCGACAGCGTCGGCTTCCTGACCCTGCTGAGCGACGGAACGCGGCTCACCGGCGCCTATGCGCTGGGGCCCGAAGCGGGGGAGTGGCTTCAGCAGGCAACGCTCGCGATCCGCGCGCAGGTGCCGCTCGACGTGCTCCGCGACACGATCCAGCCGTTCCCCACGTTCTCGGAGATCTACGTGAACGCGCTTCACGCACTCCACGCGGCGATGCGGGCGAAGGAGCTCGACCATGCGTCCTGACATCGCGCCCGGCGGCACGTTCCCGGACTACGAGCTGCCCGACCACACAGGCAAGGTGTGGCGGCTGAGCGAGATCCAGGGCGACGACCCGCTGATCCTCACGCTCGCGCGGGGTCACTACTGCCCCAAGGAGCACCAGCAGCATCTGCAGCTTGCCGCGTTCTACTCGCAGATCAACGTTGCGTACACGCGCATCGCGACGATCTCGACGGACGACCGGCACACGAGCCAGGAGTTCCGCAACTCGGTCGGCGCCCAGTGGCCGTTCCTCTCCGACCCCGAGCGCACGGTGCAGAAGGACCTCGACATCCAGGAGTACACCGACCCGGACAACGATCCGATGATCCCGTACACGCTCGTGCTCGAGCCCGGCCTCGTCGTCTACAGCGTCTACAACGGCTACTGGTTCTGGGGCCGCCCCTCGGTCGAGGATCTGCGCCGCGACCTGCGCGAGGTGACGCGCAAGATCCGTCCCGACTGGGACCTCAGCACGCCCGGCCTCCGCGAGGCGTGGGACGCCGGCGACCTCTCGCCCTTCCACGGCTGGAGCAAGCGCGCGGAGGCACGGTGAGCGCCGTGACGCTGGCGCTCAGGGCTAGGCGGAGGGCGCGCGCCGCAGCGTGAGGCAGATCTCAGCACCTCTCGCCGTTCCGTTGTGGGCGGTGAGGGTGGCGTGCTGGTGCTCGAGGAGGCGTTTCGCGATCGTGAGGCCGAGCCCGGCCCCGTCGTCGGGGCTGCCGGCTGCCGGGGCTCCGCGGATGCCGGGCTCGAAGACGTGGGGGAGAAGGTCGTGGTCGATCCCGGGCCCCTGGTCCTCGACCGTGATCTGGACGGACGACTCGTCCGCGGCGGCCCAGCCGAGGTGGACCGGGGCGCCGGCGGGGCTGTAGCGGATCGCGTTGTCGAGGATGTTCGTGAGAGCACGTTTGAAGCGGTCGCGATCGACGGTGACCGCGAGTGCCCGGTCGCCGTCCAGTTCGAACGTGTTTTGTCGGAGACGCGCCGTGTGCTCGAGGCCGGCCGTGACCTCCTGGAGCAGGTCGGCGACCGGGACGGCTTCGAGCTGGGGCGCCGGTTGGGCGTAGTCGTCACGGGTGTAGGCGAAGAGGTTGCCGATCAGCCGCTCGAGCGCATCTGCTCTCGCTTCGGCCCGCTCGAGGTGGACGGCCGGGTCGCCGAGCCGGGAGGCGATCGCCTGCAGGTGCCCGCGGAGCGCGAACAGCGGTGTGCGCAGATCGTGGGCGACGCTCGTGACGAGGAACCGCCTCGCCTCGTCTGCATCGGCCCGTCGTTGGGCGCTCTCGCCGAGGGCGTCGGTCATGCCCTCGACCGCCTGCGCGATGTTCGCGATCTCGTCGATGCGGCTGCGGGGAACCGTGATCGTCAGATCGCCGCCGGCGACCTTGTCGACCTCGCCGCTGAGCCTTGCGAGTGGAGCGGCCATCCAGCGACCGGCGAGCCACACCGCGACCGCGAGCCCGGCCAGGAGGACGAGGACTCCACTGAGGAGCGCGACGAACGCCCGCGTGGCCCGGGAGGCGGGCCGGTGGTAGAGGTCGGCGACCAGAGTGGTCGGCGACTTTCGCGTCCCGAGAGCGACCAGCCGGCGCTCGGGGATCCAGTTCGTGCTCGTGCCGGCCGGGACGTTCGCGGTCGGCGTGCCGGCCTGACGCTCCTGCCGGCGAGCCTCTTGCTTCAGCAGGGCCGGATCCTGGACGAGGGTCGCGCTGAGGTAGAGCTGGCTCTTCCCCGGCGGGTCGTTCGAGGTGACGACGATCTGGGCGAGCAGATCGAGCCGGCCGAGCAGGCGCGTGAACGTGCGCCGGCCCGCCGGCCCTTGTAACCCGGTGCGATGGGAGCTGAGGTAGGCAACCGCGTTGCTCAGCCGCCGCTGGATGTCTGCCTGCTGGTGATCGCGCTCGATCACCCAGGCTGCGGCGCCGGTCAGCGTCGGCAGGAGGAGCAGGAGGAGCACGGTGGCGACGAGGAAGGTCCGGATGCGGATCGGCGGTCGTCTCATCTGCTGCCCGGGTCGAGGCGGTAGCCGGCTCCCCAGACGGTGACGATGTACCGCGGTTTGGCCGGGTCGGGCTCGATCTTGTGGCGCAGACGGCCGATGTAGACCGCGACCGCGCTCCGGTCGCCGAACGAGCCCCAGACCAGCTCGAACAGCTGGTCGCGGCTGAACACCTGCCGCGGATGCTCGACGAGGACGCGCAGCAACTCGAACTCGCGTGCCGTGAGCTCGACCTGCCGTCCCTCGCAGCTGACCTCGTGCGCGGCCAGGTCGACCTCGAGCCCGCCGATGCGAAGCCTTTGCCACCCGCCTGCGGGAGAGACGCGCCGCAGGACCGCCTTGACGCGGGCGACCACCTCTGCGGGCGTGGCCGACTTGACGATGTAGTCGTCGCCGCCGAGACCGAGCCCGCGGATCTTGTCGGCGTCGCTGTCGCGGGCGCTCAGGAACAGCACCGGGACGTTCGAGTCGCGACGCAGGCGGCGGCAGATCTCGAAGCCCGACTCGTCGGGCAGCATCACATCCAGCAGCACCAGGTCGGGGCGGCCCTGCTCGAGCTGCTCGCGTGTCTCCCGCCCGCTTCCGGCATGCCGTACCCGGAAGCCCTCCGCCTCCAGGAAGTCCCGCATCAGCTCGGCGATCTGCTCGTCGTCCTCGACGACCAGGATCGACGCGCCCGCGCCCTCGGTGCCGGTCACGCAGCTCAGTGTCGCCCAAAGCGCGCCCGCTGAGCGCGGCGCGGAGTCGGTTTCATCGAGCTTTCATCCCCGGCTCTTCGGGCTGTCATCGCGCTGAGCGACCATCGAGAGCGTGACTACGCGTGCGCTTCCCACCGCTTCCGCACTCGCCGGCCTGTCCCTGCTCCTGAGCGCATGCGGTGGCTCGTCGAGCCCCGGCGTGGCGGCCCTCGGCACGGGATCGACCCCTGCGACGACCACGACCACCGCCCAGTCCGGCCAGGCTGCGGCGCTGTCGTTCTCGAGCTGCATGCGCTCGCACGGCGTGCCGAACTTCCCCGACCCCGACGCACAGGGGAACTTCCCATCGTTCGACGCCGGTGTCTCGAAGCAAACCTCGGCGGCTGCGAGCGACGCCTGCAAGCACCTGCTGAGAAACGGCGGCACCGGGACGCCGCAGCAGCGGCGGCAGAAGTTCGCGTTCGCCCTGAAGGTCGCCCAGTGCCTGCGGAAGCACGGATATCCCACCTTCCCCGACCCGACCGGCTCGGGCCAGAGGATCCCTCCCGGGATCGATACGCAGTCGCCGCAGTTCCAGACGGTGGAGACGAGTTGCGAGCACCAAGAGCAGAAGGCTCTCGGCCTGCCATGAGCCGGGCGGTAGCGCTCGCCGTCGCGGGCACGCTGGCCGTTCTGGCATCGGCGTGCGGCGGCTCGCCGGCGAGTAGCGTCGCTCGGCTCGGCTCGACCACGACGCGGAGCACCACCTCGGCGGCGTCGGCGCAGGGGAGCGGAGCGATCGCCTTCTCCGGCTGCATGCGCTCCCACGGGGTGCCGGCCTATCCAGACCCCGGAAGCAATGGTCTGCTCCCGAAGGAGACGCCGCAGCAGCTCGGAGTCAGCAGCTCCGTGCTCACTGCGGCCCAGCGCGCCTGTATTCACCTGGTCCCGAACGGCGGCCGGCCGAGCCCCGCCCAGGTGCAGCAGTACAAGAGCGCGATGTTGAAGTACGCCCGCTGCATACGCGCCCACGGGGTCTCGAACATGCCCGACCCCGACAGTCGCGGACATCTCGACATCGGGCCGGGGACGGACGTCGACATCGACAGCCCTCAGTTCCAGGCCGCCTATCAGGCCTGCAAGGCAGACCTGGCTCCATGAGCGTTGCGGCGCGAGGCGCGACCGTCGTCGCCGCCACGGCCTGGCTCGCCCTGCTGGCGGCCTGCGGCGGCTCGCAGAGCGGTGGCGCGGCGAGGCTTGGCTCGACCGCGAGCCAGAGCAACGGAGCGGTGTCCTTCGCCCGCTGCATGCGCTCGAGCGGCGTGCCGAGCTACCCCGATCCAACCGGCAGCGGGCTCGTCAAGGAGAGCCTGGAGCAGCTCGGGGTCAGCAGCTCGCGCTTCCAGGCGGCCGAGAGAGCCTGCAACCACCTACTCCCGAATGGCGGCCGGCCGCCCGACCAGGCCCAGGTGCAGCGGGTGAAGGCGAAGGGGCTCGCGTTCTCCCGCTGCGTGCGTGCCCACGGCGTCCCGGGCTTCCCCGATCCCGGCAGCGACGGCCGCATCCCCGACCCCGCCACCGTCGGCATCGATCAGGGCTCGCCGACGTTCGAGGCCGCGAACAGCGCCTGCGGGCGCTACCGGCCCCCCTACATGCCCTCGAATTCCGCCTACAACGCCTACGCGAGGACAAACGGCGGATGAGGGTCGCGGCCGACTCACCCGCCGCCGCCCGGAGCGGCCGCCGGGAAGTCGACTTCGATTTGGAGGCCGCCTTCGGGTCGAGGGCGGGTGGTGATGGTCGCATCGTGGGCGTCCGCGACCGCCTTGACGATCGAGAGACCGAGACCGAGGCCGTTGCCGCCGGCGGTGCGGGCGCCGTCGAGTCGCTGGAACGGCTGGAAGATCCGTTCGAGCTCGGCGGGCGGGATGACGGGGCCGCTGTTCGCCACGGTGAGGACGGCTCGGCCGCCGCGGCTCTCGGTCGTGAGCTCGGCATGGCCGCCGGCGGCGTTGTGGCGGATCGCGTTCGAGACGAGGTTGGCGACGAGCCGTTCGACGAGGCGCGGGTCGCCGGTCGTCTCGGCGGGCTCGAAGCTGGTCTCGAAGGCGAGCCCGTCGTGGTCCGCCGCCGCCGCGGCGGCTCCCGCGATCGCGGCGAGGTCGACGGGTTGACGGCTTCCGAGGCCGCGCTGGCTGCGGGAGAGAGTGAGCAGAGCCTCGATCAGCTGCTCCTGCTGTTCGCCGACGGCAAGGAGCTGCTCGCAGGTGTGCCGGTAGGCCTCGATGCTCGGGTCGGGGTCGCTGAGGGCGAGCTCGAGCAGGGTGCGCTCGAGCGTGAGCGGGGTGCGCAGCTCGTGGGAGGCGTTGGCGACGAACTGCCGCTGCGCGTCGAACGACGCCTCGAGACGGGCCAGGAGACCGTCGAAGGTGGTGCCCAGCTGCTTGAGCTCGTCGTCGGGGCCTTGGAGGGCGAGCCGCCGGTGAAGGTTGCTCGCCGAGATCTCGCGCGCCGCGTTCGTGATCGTGCGCAGCGGGCGCAGAGCTCGGCCGGCGATCACCCACCCGAGCCAGATCGAGAGCACGGCCATGATCCCGAGCGCGATCGCCGAATCGACGAGCAGCTGGTTTTGGGCTGCGTCCGACTGCCCGTTCGCCGCGGCGAGCGCGAGCTTCGAGTCGGTCACCAAGGTGTTCGGGCCGACCGGCACAGCGGAGCCCTTTCGCACCACCTGCACGACGCCTCCTCCGGCTCTCTGGACGGCGAAGACCCCCTGGCGGCCGGAGCTGATGAAGAAGCTGCCGGTGTACTGGTGGCGGACGAGGACGTAGGTGAAGGCGAGCAGCGTGGCGCCGGAGCAGAGGAAGAGGCCGCCGTAGACGAGCGTGAGCCGCAGCCGGATCGTGCGGGCGGGCAGCCGGTCGCGCAGCCAGCGGGCGGTGAGACGGGTTGAGAGCCCGCTCAACGAGCGATCCGGTAGCCGGTGTGGGGGACGGTCTCGATCAGGGGCGGGTCGCCGAGCTTGCGCCGCAGCCGGCTGATCGTGACCTTGACGACGCTGCCGTCGGGATCGACGTACTCGTCCCAGCCCCGGGCGACGAGCTGACGGCTCGAGACGGGGGCGCCGCCGGCGACGAGCAGCAGCTCGAGCACGGCCAGCTCCTTCGGGCTGAGCGACAGCCGGCGGCCGCCACGGCTCGCGACTCGTTGCACCGTGTCGAGGCGGAGGTCGCCGCGGGTGAGGAGCGGCGAATGCGACGTCTCGGTTCGGCGCGCGAGGGCGCGGACACGGGCGACGAGCTCGGCGAAGGCGAAGGGCTTTGGCAGATAGTCGTCGGCGCCGAGCCCGAGGCCGTCGACGCGGTCTTCGATCGTGTCGGCGGCGGTGAGCATCAGCACGCGCGAGCGCGAGCCGCGCGCCACGAGCGCGCGGCAGACGTCGTCGCCGTGGATCTTCGGCAGGTCGCGGTCGAGCAGGATCACGTCGTAGCTGTCCCCGGCGGCGTGCTGCAGGGCGTCCTCGCCGTCGAAGACGATGTCGACGGCCATGCCCTCACGGCGGAGCCCGACCGCGATCGTGGCGGCGAGCTCCTTGTGGTCCTCGACGATGAGCACGCGCATCCCGGTGCACTCCTCTGGTCGTGCGGGTCAAGGATGCCGCAACGTGGGTTACACGCCGGTAACAGCTCCTGTGCCCCCGCTGTAACCGGGCTCGCGCTATCCCTATTCGGCAGTTGCCCCGGTGCTCGCGAAGGAGCAGAACATGATGCGCTGCCGCCGATCGATCGTCCTCACGCTCACCCTCACGGGTCTCCTCTTCGCGTTGCTCGCGGCCGGCTGCGGCGGCGGGGGAGGCTCCCCCGGCGTTGCGAGTATCGCGTCGTCCACGACCACGGCCACGACGACGACGCAGAGCAACTCCGGGCAGACGGGGAAGGCGTTGGGCGGCCCCTCCGGCGGCTCGAGCCCCCATTTCCAGATCGCGATGAACACGGGCAACGCGACGCTTGGGGCGAAGTTCTCGTCCTGCATGCGCAAGCACGGGGTGCAGAACTTCCCCGACCCGAACAGCCAGGGCGTGATCCAGTTCGGCTCGGGCATGGGGATCGACCCGAGCTCGCCGACCTTCCAGTCGGCGCGGAGCGTCTGCCAGAAGCTCTTGCCGAACGGCGGCCAGCCGACCCCGCAGCAGCTGGCAAAGCAGCAGCAGCAGATGCTCGCCTTCTCGAAGTGCATGCGCGCCCACGGGATCAAGGACTTCCCCGATCCCTCCAACGGCGGCATCCGACTCCACGCCGGACAGGGCAGCGACCTCAATCCGGACAACCCGCAGTTCCAGGCCGCCCAGCAGGCCTGCCAGGGCGACCTGCCCCTCAAGGGCGCCAAGGTTCGGGCCGGTGGCGGCTGAGTCGGTGAGGCCGACGCCGCGCCCACGCGGGCGTTTGCCGCGGCCGGGGCGCCGGCTGCTGGTCGCGGTTGCGGTGCTGTTGCTTGCCGGAGGCTTGGCGGTCGCAGTCACGGATCCGTTTGCGGGGAGCTCGCCTGCCGCGAACGGGCCCACCGACAACGGGACGGGGACGTCGCTGCAGACCGTGACGCGGCGGAGCCTGACGTCGCAGACGCAGGTGGACGGCACGCTCGGCTACGCAGAGTCCTCGACGGTGAGCGTGCCTGCGGGGACCGCGCCGTCGGTCATCCGCCAGGCCGAGCAGGCGCTGACGACTGCACGGCAGATGCTGGCGAGTGCACAGGCGACGCTGACGGCCGATGCGCAGATCGCTGCGCAGGCGCAGGCGCAGCTGACGGCCGATCGCCTCAAGGAGCAGAGCGACTGCGCCGGTGCAAACGCGGCCCAGAGCGGCGCCGCCGGCAGCGGCAACGGCGGCTCCGGCAACGGCGGTGGCTCCGCATCGCCGTGTGCTTCCGCCGCCCAGGCCGTCGCGGCCGACCAGACGGCCCTCTCGACCGCCGGGCAGAAGGTGACGGGCGATCAGAGCCAGGCGGCCTCGGCGCAGACGGGCCTGACCGGCGCCGAGCAGGACCTGGCGGCGTCGCAGGCCTCGGCGGTCCCATACGACGCAGGCGCCGCCTTCACGATGCTTCCCGAGGCGGGCGCGGTCATCCGGCGCGGGCAGCCGCTCTACGGGATCGACGGCCGGCCGACGCTCCTCCTGTACGGGTCGGGGGCCGCCTGGCGGGCCTTCCGGCAGGGGATGGCACCGGGCCGCGACGTGGCGCAGCTGAACCGGAACCTGGACGCGCTCGGCTACGGGCACGGCCTCGCGGGCGCGAGCTTCACGGCGGCGACCGGGCAGGCGGTGGCGGCGTTGCAGGCGGCGCGCGGTCTGGCGCCCACCGGGGCTCTGCCGTTGGGGTCGATCGCGTTCGCTCCCGGGCCGGTGCGCGTGACGAGCGTGACGCCGACGCTCGGGCAGGCGGTGCAGGCGGGACCGGTTCTCGTGCTCACCTCCACGCGTCACCAGGTCGCGATCGAGCTCGATGCGGCCCAGCAGTCGCAGATCAAGGTCGGCGACAGGGTGGTCGTGACCCTGCCCGACAACTCGACCACCCCGGGGATCGTCTCGCAGGTCGGCAAGGTCGCGACCACCCCGTCGAGCGACCAGGGGAACGGCGGCTCGAGCACGCCGACGATCGAGGTCGACGTGCGGCTTCTGCACGAGGAGGCGGCGGGCAGCCTCGACCAGGCCCCCGTCAGCGTCTCGATCACCACCGGCAGTGTCAGCAACGTGCTGGTGGTGCCGGTGAACGCGCTGCTCGCGCTGGCCGGTGGCGGCTACGCGGTCGAGGTCGCAGGCACGGGCGGCGCGCACCATCTGGCGGCGGTCACCCTCGGCCTCTTCGACGATGCGGACGGGCTCGTGCAGGTGAGCGGCTCGGGTCTGCAGGCAGGCCTGCGCGTGGTGGTGCCGGCGTCGTGATGAGCAGCGTGCTCGAGCTCGACGCGGTGACCAAGAGCTACGGCTCGGACCCGCCCGTGCCCGCGCTGCAGGGCGTCAGCTTCCGGATCGCCGCGGGGGAGCTCGTGGCGATCGTCGGGCCGTCCGGGTCAGGCAAGTCGACGCTGCTGCACGTGATGGGCACGCTGGAGCGGCCGGGCTCGGGCCGTATCTCGGTCACCGGGCTCGACGTCGAGCACCTGTCGGATCGGGAGCTCGCGGCGGTGCGCGCGACCCGGATCGGGTTCGTGTTCCAGCAGTTCTTCCTCTCCGAGCACTCGACACTGCTCGAGAACGTCGCCGACGGGCTCCTCTATGCCGGTGTCGTCGTGCAGGAGCGGCGGGAGCGAGCCGCCGAGGCGTTGACCAGGGTCGGGCTGGGCGAGCGGCTGCGCCGCGCGCCCGACGCAGCTCTCGGGCGGTGAGCGGCAGCGCGTCGCGATCGCACGCGCACTGGTCGGGCGGCCCGCGATCGTGCTCGCCGACGAGCCGACCGGCAACCTCGACAGCGCGACCGGCCAGGCGATCATGGCCCTGATCGACGAGCTCAACGCGGAAGGGGCGACGATCGTCGTCATCACCCACGAGCACGAGATCGCGGCCCACTTCCCGCGTCAGATCTCGCTCCTGGACGGGCGCATCGTCTCCGACCGTCGACCGGAGGGGGCAGCATGAAACGCGCACTCGTGCTCATCGGGCTGGCGGTGGCGGTTGCGCTTGCCGCCTCGGGCGCCGGCGCCGGCGCGGCCGGCAGTGCCTGTCCGACGTCGAACCCGCCCGACGAGCTCGTGCTCGCGGGCGGGAGCGGCCAGCAGGCCCAGCTCGGCAGGCAGTTCGCGGAGAGCCTGCAGGTCCAGCTCGCAAACACGAACGGCTGCCCGCTCACGGGCAATCTGGCCGGCTACGACGTGAGCTTCGATGCGCCCGGCAGCGGTGCGAGCGGCATCTTCGCCGGCAGCGGCTCTCGCGAGGCCGTCGTCGGCACGAACGGGCAGGGCGTCGCGACCGCACCCACCTTCACGGCGAACTTCACCGCCGGCACCTATACGGTCGACGCCCACTCCGATCTCGGCACCGTCGCGCTCTCCCTGTCCAACACCGCCGGCGGCCTCGCCGCCTCGATCGCGGCCACCGGCGGCACTCCACAGGCGGCCGCGGTGAACGCCCGGTACGCACAACCGTTGCAGGCGCGGGTCGTCGACTCGGCCGGCAACCCGGTACAGGGCGCGATCGTGAGCTTCTCGATCGTGGCCGGGCCGACCGGCGCCGCGGCCGGCTTCCTCGGCGGCGGGCCGGCGACGGCGACCACCGACTCGAACGGGCTCGCCACGTCCCCGCCGCTCCAGGCGAACGGCAGTCCCGGCCGCTTCGCTGCGGTCGCCTCCACCGACGGCGTCACGGCCGTCGCGACCTACAGCCTCGACAACCATGCCGCGGCCGACACGCTGAGCGCGGTCGGCTCGATCGCGCAGAGCGCGACGATCGACAGCCGGTACCCCAGGCCGCTGACCGCGCGGCTGCTCGATGCGGACGGTCAGCCGATCGAGGGTGCCGGCGTCACCTTCACGCTCGGCGCTGCCGCGGCGAACGGCGGCGGAGCCGGCGGGGCCGCCGCCGGAGCGAGCTTCCTCGGCGGCGCCGGTGAGGCGACGGTGCTCACCGACGCGAACGGCGAGGCAACGACGCCGCCGATCCTCGCGAACGCCACACCCGGCGACGTCACGGCAACCGCCACCGTCATGGGCTCGGCCGCGCCCATCACGTACACGCTCCACAACCTGGCCGCCAGACTCGTCGCCGGTGACCCCTCGCGCAGCGCGACGGTCGGGCACCGCTACTCCCGCACGCTGAACGTGCGCGTCCGCGGCGCCGACGGCAAGCCGCTCGGCGGCGTCACCGTCACCTTCACGATCGGCAAGGCGAGCAACAACGCCAGCGCCGCCTTCCCCGACGGAACGAGCCAGGCGACTGCGACGACGAACAGCGCCGGCATCGCCACCGCGCCGGCCCTGACCGCGAACAGCATCGCGGGCAGCTTCCGAGCGACCGCGACTCTCGCCGGCGGCAAACCGGCCGGTTACACGCTCCGCAATCGGGCGGGCCAACCCGACACGATCGCCACCGGCGCCGCCGACGGCACTTCCACCGCCGTCGGCTCGTCGCTTCCGATCCGACTCGCCGTCACCGTCACCGACAAGGACGGCAACCCCGTCTCCGGCACGCTCGTCCGGTTCACCGCCCCCGCCCGCGGCCCCGGCGGCCACTTCACGATCCGAACGCACGGCGGCGCGCACTCGACGCGTACGGTTCGCGTCCGCACGAACGCCAGGGGGATTGCGATCGCGCCGTCCTTCGTCGCCAATCGCACCGCCGGCGGCTACGCCGTCGCGGTGCGCGCCGGCCCGAGTCGGGCCGCGTTCGCGCTCGTCAACCGCTCGTGACGTCGCGCCGGGAAACCCCGCCGGGCACTCCGAGCGCGCCCGAGCCTCCGCGGCTTCGGCTCTCCGATCTCGCCCGCGTCGCCAGTGTCGGGCTCCGCACCCGCCGTGTCCGGGCGGCGCTCTCGGCGCTCGGGATCGCGATCGGCGTCGCCGCGATCGTCGCCGTGCTCGGCCTCTCGTCCTCGAGCCAGGCGGGCCTGCTCGCCGAGATCGACAAGCTCGGCACCAACCTGCTCACCGTCACCAACGGGCAGACCTTCTTCGGCCAGACGGCCGAGCTGCCGCTCGCCGCCCCGGGGATGATCGCCCGCATCGGCCCCGTCCAGCAGGTCCAGTACACGGGCTCGACGAGCGCCAACGTCTACCGCAGCCCGCTCATCCCCTCGGTCAACACCAACGCCCTCTCGGTGCAGGCGGCCAGCCTCGGCCTGCCCGAGACCGTCGGCGCCACCATCGCCGCCGGCAGCTATCTGAACGCGGCCACCGCACGCGAACCGGTCGCGGTTCTCGGAGCCGCCGCGGCGCAGCGGCTCGGGATCGACCGTCTCTACCCGGGCGAGCGGATCTGGCTCGGCAGCATGTGGTTCTACCTCGCCGGCATCCTCGACTCGGCCGCACTCGCTCCGGAGATCGACTCGAGCGTGCTCGTCGGGTTCCCGGCCGCCGAACGCTACCTCGACTTCGACGGCCACCCGACCGAGATTTACGTCCGCAGCGTCACCAGCCAGACCGCCGCCGTCCAGTCGGTGCTCGGCGCAACCGCCAACCCCGAGGCGCCGAACGAGGTCGACGTCAGCCAGCCCTCCGCCGCGCTCACGGCCCGTGCCGAAGCACAGGGCGCCCTCAACAGCCTCTTCCTCGGCCTCGGCGCCGTCTCGCTCCTCGTCGGTGCCGTCGGAGTCGCGAACATCATGTTGATCGGCGTCCTCGAGCGGCGCTCCGAGATCGGGCTGCGCCGCGCGCTCGGCGCCACCAAGGCACAGATCCGTGCCCAGTTCCTCGCCGAGGCGATCCTGCTCGCCCTCATCGGCGGCGCCGTCGGCGTCTGTGCCGGCGTCGTCTCGACCGCCGTCTACGCCGCCACCAAGAACTGGCAGATCGCCATCCCGACCGCCGCGTGGGCCGGTGGTCTCGGCGCCGCCATCGTCATCGGAGCCCTCGCCGGGCTTCTCCCCGCCGTCCGAGCCGCTCGCATGTCGCCGACCGAAGCGCTCCGCACCGTCTGACCTCGGCTGAAAGGAACTCCACATCATGCGCCGCCGCCGTCCACTCGTCCTCGCCTCGTTCAGCGCCGTCGCAGCGTTCGCGGTGCTCGCGGCCGGCTGTGGCGGCGGAGGCTCTTCGGGGGCGGCGGGCGCCACCTCCTCCACGACTGCCGGCGGAGGAACGCAGAGCGCAGCGCTCGCCTTCGCCCGCTGCCTGCGCTCCCACGGGTTGCCGAACTGGCCCGACCCCACGAGCGGCGGCGTGTTCGACAAGTCGAAGCTGCGGCAAACCGGGTACAGCGTCTCTCAGGTGCGGGCGGTCGAGGATGGTCCCTGCAAGCACCTGCTTCCGAGCGGCCCGCCGCAAGGGCCGACCATCACTGCCGCCGATCGGACCGACTACCTCAAGGCCGCGGCCTGCATGCGCTCGCACGGCTATCCCGACTTCCCCGACCCGACGTTCCAGAACAACACCGTCCGGGCGGATGTCCCGTCGAGCATCAATCAGGACTCTCCCCGGTTCAAGAGCGCGGCGGAGATCTGCACCAGGCTGATACCGGCGGGTCTGCCCTACAGCAGCTCGGGCCGTTCGTGAGCGGGCTGGCTTTCGCGGTTCTCGAGGGCGAAGGTCATAGGAACGGATCTCACCACGCGCCTTACGCAGCAATGAGAGCCGCTACCATTATTGACGATGGCAGTGAAGACGATCGAGCAGGACTGGGCCGAGTCGACCTTGAACGGGCTGCTCGCGAAGGGGTTGCGGCAGGGCGGTGCGCGCCGCGCGATCGTCGAGGCGCTCGGCGAGCAGGACTGCTGCTTGACCGCTCAGGAGATCCTCGACCGGTTGCGGGCAGCCGAGCGCAAGGTCGGGATCGCGTCCGTGTATCGGGTCCTCGACGTCCTCGTCAGCGAGGGCTACGTGCAGAAGATCGAGCTCGGCTCGGGCATCTGCCGCTACGAGCCGATTCAGCCGGGTGGCCATCACCATCATCACCTCGTCTGCGACAGCTGCGGCAAGGTCGAGGCGTTCGAGGATGGGGGGCTGGAGCGCGCGCTCGGACGCGTCGAGCAGCACTCCGGCTACGACGTCTCACTTCACGACGTCGTGCTGCACGGCGCCTGCGGCGACTGTCGCTAGCCGGCGCAAGCCTCTGCGGGCTCAGGCGGAGTCGCTCGTGTTGCGCCGCGGCTGCGTCCTGCGTACGAGAGCACGAATGCGGCGAGGTAGATCACGGAGGCGACTCCGAGGATCGCGGTGCTCGGCGGCAGCGATGCGATCAGGTAGGCGGCGGTGATGCCGACCCAGACCGAGGCGAGCGCGAACAGGCAGGAGAGGGCGAGCGCGAGATAGGGCTGGGCGGTGAGCTTGATGGCGGCGCCGGCCGGGGCGGCGATCAGTCCGAGGAGGAGGAGGGCGCCGACGGCCTGGGTGGCTTCGGCGGCGTCGATGCCGAGCAGGATGAGGAGGGCGGCGCCGACCAGCCCGACGGGCACGCCGCGGGCTGCGGCGACCTGCGGGTCGATGGTCGCGAACAGGAGCGGTCGGGCGATCGCGAACATCGCCAGAAGGACGAAGAGACCGATCAGCGCGGCGAGTCGCGCCTGGTCGGTGGTGAGCGCAAAGATCGAGCCGAAGAGAGTGCGCGAGGCGACTGTGCCGTTGCCGCCGTTGACGCCGCGGTTGAAGAGATCGAGGAAGAAGACGCCCAGGCCGAGCACCCAGACGAAGACGATGCCGATCATCACGTCGTCGGCGGCAGCGCGTCGGCCCATTGCTGCCAGGAGGGCTGCGACCAGGACCGTCGCCGCGAAGAGGCCGATGCGTAGGTCGATGCCGGCGGCGGCCGCTGCCAAGGCGCCGGTGAAGGCGACATGGCTGAGGGCATCGCCGGCGAACACCTGGGCGCGGAGCACGACGAAGTAGCCGACTGCCCCGCAGGCGAGCGCGATCGGCGTGCCTGCCAGCAGGGCGTTGCGGATGAACTCGTGCGCAAACACAGCCGGTCTACGCCGCCGCGCTCGCCGCTGTCGTGCGTGGCGCACGCTCGTTCAGCCGCTGGGCGGCTGCGCGGCCGCCGCGGCAGACGAGGTAGAGGACGAACGCGATCGTTGAGACGTAGAAGCCGACCGAGTAGTTGCCGAAGTAGGCGAGGGTCAGCCCAACCCAGATGATCGCCAGTGCGAACAGCACGGTCAGGGCGAGGCTGAGCGGGATGCGGGCCGTGAGTTGCTGCGCGGCGGCCGCGGGTGCGACGAGCAGCGCGAAGACGAGCAGCACACCCGTGATCTGCGCCGTCGCGGCGACGGCCAGACCGAGTACGACCAGGAACGCGACCTGGATCAGGCGGACCGGGACGCCGCGCGCGTCGGCGGCGAGCTCGTCGATCGAGCTGTAGAGCAGCGGCCGGCCGGCAACGAGGAAGAAGAGCAGCACGGCGAATGCCACGGCCGCGAGCGTGTGCACCTGGCCGGTGGTGATGCCGAGGAACGATCCGAACAGGAGTGCCTCGAGGTTCTCGAGGATGCCGCCGTAGAGGCTGAGGAAGAGGAAGCCGAGCGCGAGCGCCGCCGCCTGCACGGTTCCCGTCACCGCCGACTCCTGCGCGAGGTTACGGCGTCCCGCCGTCCGTGAGCCGGCGGCGATCGCAAGCGCAGCGGCGACGCAGAAGGAGAAGTAGCCGAGCGAGAGCGACACGCCCGCGAGTGCGGCGGCGCTTGCGCCGGGGAACGACATCACCGACAACGTGTGACCGGCGAACGTCTCCCGCCGCAGCACCATGAACCAGCCGACGACGGACGCCATCACCGCGACGATCGTGCCCGCCTCGAGCGCGTTGACCATGAACGGGTAGACGACGAGCTGGTGGTAGTCCGTCAGCGGATTGACGGACAGGTGCGGATTCATGGGTGCTCGTGCCGGTCTGAGTGATGATGGGGCGCCTCCGGCTGGCCGACGACGACGAGGCGTCCGTCCGAGGTGCGCAGCACCTCGACCGGCGACCCGTACAGCTCGCTCAGCGTCTTGCTCGTGATCACCTGCTCTGGCGGCCCGGAGAGGATCCGGCCCGCGGCGACGTAGACGACCCGGTCGACGTGCGCAAGCAGCGGGTTGACGTCGTGGGCGACGAGCAGGACGGTCACTCCCTCGGCGCGGCAGATCCGGTTCAGCAGCGCGGCGACGGCCGTCTGGTTCGGCAGGTCGAGGCTGTCGAGCGGCTCGTCGAGGAACAGCATCCGCGGCTGCGACACCAGCGCCGCGGCGATCAACAGTCGTTGCTGCTCGCCGCCCGAGCAGTCGCCGATCGCCCGCCGCGCATAGCCGGCGGCGCCGACGAGCGCGATCGCCTCCTCGACGCGACGCCGCTCGACCTTCCGGCCGGGCAGCGGCAGCCCCCAGCGGGCTCCGTCCAGCCCGAGCCGGACGAGATCGACGCCTCGGATCCGCGTCGACTCGTCGAAGGCGTGGCGTTGCGGCAGATACCCGATCTCCCCCTTGGCCGTCCGCGGCGTCGTGCCGAGCACGGAGACGGTCCCCGCGCTCAGGGGCTGCTCGCCCAAGAGGACGCGTAGGAGTGTCGACTTGCCGGAGCCGTTGGGGCCGAGCACGGCGACGAACTCGCCCGGGTCGATCCGGAGGGTCGCCTCGCTCCAGATCGTTTGCCCGCCGAGCCTCACCGCGGCAGCGCCTAGCTCGGCGGCCGCCACGGCGGCAGGGTCGGGCCGGGCGGCGTCGCGAGGTTGCACCTCGGCAAGCATCACCGAACTAGCGGCCGGTCGCCTGGTGCAGCGCCCTGATCAGACCGCGCAGCTGTGCAACCTGCCATTGCTCGAAGTTCAGCGTTGCCGGGGAGAGCGTCTCGGTGACGGTCGCGATCGGGATGTGCTGCTGCTTGCAGATCGCGTTGATCCGAGCGATGTCGGGGGTCGCGTTCTGGCTGTTGTAGACCCACACCTTGATCAGGCGATGTTTCGCCTGGTTGTCGACCATCTGCCTGTCCTTGGCGCTGATCTCCGTCCCCTCGGCGACCGCCTTCGCGAAGCTGTACGGCGTCAGCAGCTTCAGGTGCAGGTTCGCGCCGAGCGGCTGGAAGATGCTCTCGCTGTAGCCGACCGGGACGCCGGCGAAGCGCTTGCGGATCTGCGTCCGCAGCTGGTTGTAGGTCTTGAGCGACACCGTCTCGAAGTGCGTCTTCTGCGCGGTGAAGTACCCCTTGTCGGCCGGGTCGATCTTGATGTAGGCGGCCGTGATCGCGTTGATCACCTTCCGGACCGAGACGGGGTTGTACCACTGGTGCGGGTTGTCGCCTTCCTTCAGCCCGAGCAGGCTCCCGACTTCGAGCTCTGTCCGCCCCGAGACCGGGTTCGCGGCGAGCAGCTTCGAAGCCCACGTGTCGTAGCCGATCCCGTTCACGATCGCGAGCTTGGCGCCCGCCATCGTGCGCGCGTCGCTCGCGGTCGGCTGATAGTCGTGCGGGTCGGTGTCCGGGTTCACGATGATGCTCGTCACCGCCACCTTCGAGCCCGCGAGCTGCTGGGCGATGCTGCCCCAGAAGTTCTCCGTCGCGACAACCTGGAACGCCGGCGCCGCGCGATGCGAGCCCGCCGCCGAGGCAACGGACGCGCCAACGAGCGCCAGTACTGCCGCCAGC
Organism: uncultured Thermoleophilia bacterium; assembly: GCA_963840365.1. Lineage (GTDB taxonomy): Bacteria > Actinomycetota > Thermoleophilia > Gaiellales > Gaiellaceae > PALSA-600. The sequence continues at coordinate 219,589 of CAWIYQ010000004.1, forward strand.
AACAGGGCGCGACGGCAAACCGAGAGAGACGCCACTCCACTCCTTCTACGCAGACGCGAGAGCAAGACCCGGCGACTCTACCAGATATTAAGACTCACTCTTACTTTCCGGACCACGAACGTACGTCTGAGACGCGCGACCGTCACTTCAGGACTGAGTGGAGGAGGGTGATTGCGATGATCGCGGCGACGGCGCCCGCGGTGAGGGCAAGCGCAGCGGCAAGGATCTTGATCCGGGTGGCGGCGGTTGTCGATCGGGGTTCTGTCATCCGGTCGCGTGGTCGACGATGAAGGCGGTGAATGGTTGGCCTGTCTTGGGGGTGATGTTGTAGGAGAGGCCCCAGCGTCCGACCATGACGAGGGCGGGGGCTGGGTGGGTGTAGATGCCGGGTTGTGTTTCGGTGAGCCGGTATTCCTGGTTTTGCATCTGCATGTCGAGCATCGCGAAGCCGATCGTGACCTCGGCGCCGCGGACCGGTTTGCCGTTCTTCGTGAGCTTGAGGGCGAATGAGTTGGTGGTGACGGCCTTGTTGGGTGTGACGAGGACTTGCAGGGTGTAGCCGTTTTTCTTCACGGTGGCTGTGACGCGGCCGGGCCCGACGTGCGCGAGCGCCGAGCCTTCCAGGCTCAACGCGCTCGCGGGTGGAGCGAGGCTCGAGAGAACCGCAGCGGCGAGAATCGCGGTGGTAACGAGGATCGCCTCGACGCTGACCGTGCGGCGCAGGAGGCGAGCTGAAGGAACGCCGAGCTCGGCTTGGGTCGTGGCGGCGACGACGACGCGCGGCTTGGTGCGGAGGAGGTTGACGGCACCGAGCAGCATCGCAGCGGCGAGTAAGCCGGATTTGACGAGGATCGCCTGTCCGTAGCCGGTCTGCCAGAGGGCGGCGAGGATCGGCATGTGCAGGATGGTCGCGACGATCCCGGAGCCAAGCAGGACGATCACCGAGACGAAGGCGACGTTCGAGAAGCGAGGAACGCAGACCGCGAGCCCGGCGGTGCGTCTGTCTGAGCCGAGGCTCCACCAGAGGATGAGCAGCCCGACCAGGCCGCCGATCCAGACCGAGCCGGAGACGAGGTGCAGCCAGTCGAGCAGCAGCGCAAGGCCGCGAGGGGCCGTTTGGCCTGCGTGACCGGCCGCGCCGGGTATGACGAGCACGGCTGCGGCGGCAACGAACGCGCCGATGAGCGCGCCGAGCGCCGCCAACGTGCGTTGGCTGTCGCGCGGGCGGTCGAGCCAGATCGCGATCCAGGCAGCGAGAGAGAAGAGGGCGAAGCAGATCTCGAGATCGACGTAGCCGCGCCCGAATGCCGTTACCCGAAACAGCGGTACGAGCGCCCCAACGGCGAACACCGACCGCAGAGAGTCGATCGCTGTCGCGAAGTCGAGGTAGACGGGGATCGCGATCAACCCAAGCAGCGACACAGCGACGAAGCCGATCGAGACGGCGCGCAGACTCGACCCCTCGACTCGGCGTGCGAGTGGCCGTGCGATCGCGATCCGAAGGGCGAACAGGCCGATCGAGATCATCACGGTCAAGAACATCAGCCAGCGGGCGATCAGCAGCCGAGGTGTAGTCGCAGTCGCAGAGATCTTCGGGATGACGAACTGCGGTGCGGGCCCCTCGTTCGGGCCGACCGCAAAGGTGAACGCGCCCTGTACCGGATGCCCGTCGACCGAGATCGCGCGCCAATAGACCAGGTACCAACCTTCCGCGAGGTGGGGCTTGAGTGGGACGACGAGTGTGTCCGGGTTCGCGGGATCGCGACTCGGTGAGGCTGTCGTCTCCTGGTGGCCGGCCGCGTCGGTGACCGAGATGATCGCGAAGCGTGGCTCGACAGCCTCGTCGTAGGTGAGTTGGACGTTCGGGGGCGGGCCGCTCAGGATCCCACTCGCCGACGGCACCGTCTTCGTCAGATAGGCGTGCGCCGATGCCGCTGCTGGGACCACCAGCGAGACAACGAGGATCGCGAAGACTGAGGCGGCCCGCCCCCACCGGCTCACGCGAGCTGCCTCTTCCCACCGCCTGTCACGAGCGCGCCGATCGCGATCAGCAACGCGACCGCTGCGAGCACGATCGCGACGATCGTCAACGTCGGCGTGCTCCCGCCGCCGAGCGAGCTCTTGGCCTCGATCGTCGGTGCCGGAGCATCCGACGACTCCGGGCCGGACCAGTCGACGATCGACCCGTCCGAGTAGGTCTGCTCGACCTGGAAGGTGTACGTCCCGCTCGATGCCGGCTGGGCGAGGAACTGGAAGAGCGAGTCCTGGCCGGTCGGGGTGCTGCCACCCGTCCACGTCACCTTCTGAATCACCGCGTCCTCCCCCGACCCGGTCTGCTGCAACTGCTGCTTCCAACCGGGAGCCGGAACGAACGAGTCGATCCCGAACCCTTTCGGGACCGTCAAGACGATCCGGGTCGTCGTCAGATTCTCCTTCTCCGTCGGAACGGCCAAGCTGTACAGCTGCAACTGCTTGGAAAGCGAGACCGGCGGACTGACCCGCGCGTGCCCGAACGCGGCCGACGCAAATACCAGGGCGACGACACTTACCGCCGACACGATGGCAACCATGCGGGTCCTGCCCGAAACAAGCGGCATGCGCCCAACGCCGCCCGCCCGGGAAGTCGAAGTACTCATCAGATTGTTCTCCTCTACGCGTTGAACACTCGACGCCACATCAGCGCCACAAAACGCCGCTCTCTAGAGCAGACTCGTCAACGCAATAGAAGGGGAGGCGCCCGACCGGCCGACCCGCCCGCAAGCGGCGCCGGGCGCGCCAACACAACCATCGCCCGCCAAACACACCCGAGCGCACCAACAACGCGGCCGGAGCGACGGGTTGCTCGTCGAGCGATCACACATGCGGCTGCCTCTGCGACGCGACCGAGGAACCGGGCAATCGCATAGGCCGCAACCCCCAACGGCACCTGCAAGACAAGCCCACGCCAGAACGTCGGGCTCTCGACCACCCACCACGGAACCGACCCTGTCGTAAAGAGCCGCTCGAGGTATTCCTGCAACACGAACGCAACGGCAGGCAGCCAGAGAAACATCCACGCAGGAAGCGTCCGACGCTTCCGCCCGCGAGTCGCCTCGACCACCGTGACCGCGAGCGCCAACAACTCCAACCCGGCCAAGAACGCAAGCGCCACCGGCGCATACGACAGATAGCCATGCCCCGACCGCTCCAACACCGCCAGCCGGATGTCCGCGACCGGATAGGCCCACCAATAGGCCAGTGCATGCGCCACCTGCGAGCCGACCACGATCAGCGGCAACGCCAGCAACCACGTCAGCCAACGACGCACAACCGACATTCTGCACCTTATTACCGTAAGGCAGGTCAGCTCGTCATGGAGAATCAGGGCATGCGAGCTCTTGTCGTGTCGATGGCGCTGCTCTTTGCGCTCAGCCTGGTCGGCGGCGCGTCTGCCGATGGAGACCCGGCGAGCGACGTTCTCGTCTCGCAGGACACCTTCACGCCCTACCCGCCACCGTCGGCGGGAGCGACCCAGACACTCGCCGATGCCGTCCAGCTCGTGCACACGAACGGGGACCGCGTGAAGGTCGCGGTGATCGCGACGCCGTCCGATCTGGGCTCGGTCTCGAGTCTGTTCGGGCACCCCGCGGACTACGCCAGATTCCTCGCTCTGGAGCTCCAGTTCGTGTACAAGGGGCCCCTCCTGATCGTGATGCCGTCAGGTTTCGGGTTCGCCGTCGGCGGCAAACCCGTCCCGGCGGCGAACACCGTCCTCGCACAGGCGCCGCTTGATCGCGGCGGGCCAGATGGTCTCACCCTCTCAGCGGCACGCGCGCTCCCGGCGCTGGAGCATGCGGGACTGCTGCACTACCGTGACTCGGTCGCTCCGCAGGTGTTCGTGTCGCCCGCGACAGTGATCGCCGGGCGGAGAGTCGCCTTACGCTACGAGGCGTGGGACGACAGCGGCCGCGCGAGCGTCCATTTGCAGGTTGAGAACGCCCATCGCGTCATCGCACAGTTCGACATCCCTTCCCGTACCGTGAGTCAGACCGCGTCGTATCGCGTCGTTTGGCGCGCTCCGCTCACGCTCGCACACAGTGTTGCAGCGGTCTGCGTTCGCGCAACCGATGCCGCCGGCAACCGCAGCCCAATCACGTGCGCGAAAGTCACGATCAAATGAGACGCTTTCATTCAGCGTTGAGCATCGGCTGATACACCCGCTCTGTGTCGCACGTAGCGTCGGACGTCTTCTTGATCGGCGTGCAGTCTGCTTTGGTCATCGTGCCGGGACGACCGCGCCGGCGTGGCAGCTCCCTGCTCGTCGGTCTTGCGTTGCCGGGAATGGCGCTCGTGATTGGTGTCGCTGTTGCTCGCACGTCGCATGGCGCCGTCCTGCTCACCGACCTCGCGGCGATCGCAACACCGGTGCTTGCAGCGCTGGCCGGAGTGGCGCGGCGCTGGCGACGGGCGTGGCTGCCGCTTCTTGTTGTTCCGCCGCTGTACGGCATCGCGTGGATGTGGCCCGGTTCGCTTCTTGGCGACGCAGCAGGAGTCGCGCTGATTGCAGGCGCGTGCCTTGCCGTGACCGGGGTCGTCGCCGGGCTTGCCCCGCCGAGGTGGACGGCGGTCGGTCTCGTTCTGCTCGTCGTGCTCGACTGTCTGCTCGTATGGGGTGATCGTCAGGTCGGGCCTGCCACGATCGCCCTTCAGTCCGCGACTCCACTGTCACTGTTCGGTCATCCGCTGCCGTCCCTGCAGCAGGCCCAGTTCGGGTCGATGCAACTGGGCTGGCTCGACCTCGCCGCGCCCGCGCTGCTCGGACTCATCGTTCGGCGACGCGTCGCAGCGTGTCTTGCCACGGCGGTGGGCGCAGGTCTGTGGGATCTCCTCTTCTTCGTGACGCCGACGATCGCCGCCACACCGCCTGTGCTCGCCGGCCTCGCCGCGGGCCGCGTGGAAAGGAGGCGTATGGGACGTCGGGCTCCAGCCGCAGGCGCGGTCGTGATCTTTCTCGTTGCTCTGGCCGGCATCGCACTGCCGCCGCCGTCTTCGCTGAACGCGCGCGCCACACGACTGCCGCTGGCCGGGAAGGTCGTCGCTATCGACCCCGGCCACAATCCGAACAACTGGAAGCACGTCGACGAGATCGACAAGCCCGTACCCGCCGGCGGGTTTCTCAAGGCGTGCGATACGACCGGCACCGAGAGTGCAGACGGCTACACCGAAGCAGCCTTCAACTTCGACGTCGCGACCCGGCTTGCCCGGGCCCTCAAGGCGGCCGGTGCCACGGTCGTGCTCACCCGGACCGCGCACACGCCCTGGGGGCCCTGCATCAACCAGCGGGCCGAGATCGGCAACCGAGCACACGCCGAAGCCGCCATCTCGATCCACGCAGACGGCGGCCCGCAAGGCGGGCGCGGCTTCGAGGTGATCTACCCACCCAACACGGGCATCACCCGACGGATCGCCACCGCTTCAAAGCGCCTCGCGGTCGACGTCCGGAACGCCTACGCAGCCGGAACAGGAATGTCGCCCGCAACGTATGTCGGTCACGATGGACTCGACGTCCGTCGCGACCTCGGCGGCCTCAACCTCTCCACCGTGCCAAAGGTCTTTCTCGAAGCCGGCAACATGCACAACGCCGCCGACGCCGCCCTGCTCGAGAACCCTGCGTTTCGGCAGCGAACCGCCGTCGCGCTCGCCCACGGACTCGAGACGTTCCTTCTCGGCTAACTGGCCGCGTCTGTCTGTCGACCTGCGTTGACCTCGGGGAGGAGACGGAAGACCGGGTGTCTGGGGAGCTCTGCCGCGATGTCCTCGTCGGCTGAGTCCGGGGAGGCGTCGAAGTAGGGACGGGTGACCCGGATCTCACGCATGTACGTACGAAGCACCGGGACGGCGGCCGGACGGTCGGCTTCTTCGACGCGCAAGCGTTCGGATCGTCGGCCGCGACTGAGCGTCACCTCGCCCGCGGCGCGGACGTTTCTGACCCAGTTGGTGGGCCCGTAGCCTGCGACCAGCCACCGCTGGTCATCGAGCTCGATGATGTCGACCGGGGTCGAGTAGAGTCGCCCGGTCTTGCGCCCGGGCACCGCGAGTATGTGCCGATACGATGCTCCCAACCCGAGCCGGGTCAGCGTTCGGAAGAGCGAGTTGATCAACCGCGTTCCACGGCTCAGCCGGTAGGTCTTCACCACCCTGGTGGGGTCGTCGATGCCAGCTCCGCTGCGATCCCGGCGGCCCAGGCGTTGATCTCGTGCCAGTCGCGGCGGTCGCGGTATTCGGGTGGGCAGTTCATGACCATCGCGCGTCCCGTGGGGCTGCGCGGGCTGGTCGGCATGCGGCCGCCGAAGACGACGTGTTCGCGAGCCCCGAGCTGCTCGACTCGCTCGATCGTCCTTGGCGGCTCGAGCCAGGCGGGGTTGGGGTCGCCTTTCGGTTCGCCGACCGGGCCGGAGCTGAAGACCCAGAACGGTCGCTGCGCAAGCTGCTTTGCGTGCGTGCGGAGGAAGCGCTTGGCCTCTCCGCGCCAGCGCCTGATGTAGACGGCGCTGCCGAGCACGACCGCGTCGTAGGACTCGAGGCTCGTGATCTCCCCGGCTTCGGCGCAGTCGACGCTCGGACCGGACTGCCGCAGCGTCTCCGCGATCGCCTCTGCGATCTCCGCGGTCGAGCCGTTCTTGCTGGCGTAGGCCACCAGGACCTTGGTCACACGCACAGGATCGCGCACGCCGGAGCGGGCGACATCGGCTCTGTCGCGAAGCGGTCCGGGGGAAAACTACGCAACCTGGGGACGGACCGATCCATGCAGAGGCCGCGGAAGTGGCCGAGAAGGAGCGGGGCAGCTAGCCCACGTGGCGGCGGCGTGTCTGCCGCCTTCGCAGCTTGTCCACGTACATGAGGTCGTCTGCGCGACGAAGCAGGTCGGCGAGTGTGCCCGGCATCCTGGCGTCGACCTCAGCCGCCCCGATGGTCGCCGAGAGGTGGAATGGGAGCGAATGACCCGCGTTTGTGGCTTCGGCGCCCGCAACGATTCGCTCCCGCACGCGTCCCACGGCCTCGTCGGCCTTGTCGAGTAGGAGTACGCAGAACTCGTCGCCGCCGATCCGGGCTGTGACGTCGCTCTCGCGGGTCGATGATCGGATCACATCGGCCATGGCGCGCAACGCATCGTCGCCGGCGGCGTGGCCGAAGGTGTCGTTGATCTGCTTCAGGCCGTCGATGTCGATGAAAAGGAGCGCGACCGGCGCACCGGCTCGGCGCGCCTCGTACAACGCCTGCTCGCCGAAGGCCTGTAGGCCGCGGCGGTTCTTGAGGCCGGTCAGCTCGTCGAGCAGGGCCAGGTCCGCCAGCGATTGCGCCTGTTCCGCGAGCTGCTCGGCCTGCTCGGCGAGTTGCAGCTCGTCGAGCTTCTTGCCCGTGACGTCCCGTGAGATCCCGAAGAGGCCGACGACGCTGCCGCTGCGGTCGCGCAGGGGCACCTTCGTCGTCGAGACCCACGCTTCGCGCCCGTCCTGCCACGTCTCGTGCTCCTCGATGGCGATCAGCGGCTCGCCCGTCTCGAGTAGCAGCTGCTCGTCGGCGAACGCCTTCTGTGCGTGTTCGGCGGCGAAGAAGTCGAAGTCGGACTTGCCGACCGCGTCTGCAGGGTCATCGAGTCCCAGGCGCGTCGCCAAGGCACGGCTGATGCGCACGAACCTGCTCTTCGCGTCCTTGAAGTAGATCTGGTCGGGGATGTGCTCCATCAACGTGTCGAGCAGGTAGCGGTCGTCGAGCAGCTCGTCGACGACCCGCCGGAGAGGGCGCACGTTGTCGTCCATCTTCGTCTCATCGGCTTCCGCGAGCCGTCTGGCATCACCCTTTGCGGTGCTTTCCGTTGCGTCCGGGAGTCCCTCGATGTGACGATGCGCTCGACGGCACCGGGTGCATCACGTCGCTCGCAGGCCGGGTCCGGGGACGACCTCGACGTCGCGTGGGCTGACACGGCTGCCGTTGCGGCCGACGATGGCGACGGTGACGGGGGAGTGGTCGTCGCGGCGGCGGGCGATCCGGGGTGGTTTCGGGCTGAGGTGGCGGTCGCCCCATTGCATGAGAGCGAGGAGGACGACGTTCAGCTCGCGGCCCTTGTCGGTCAGCCGGTACTCGTGGCGATCGGGCCGCTCAGGCTGCGGCTCGCGGGCGAGGATGCCGTCGTCGACGAGCCGGTTGAGCCGGTCGGTGAGGACGTTGGTCGCCACGCCGAGGCTCTCGGTCAGCTCGTCGAAGCGGCGGCGGCCGAGGAAGACGTCGCGGACGATCAGCAGCGTCCAGCGATCGCCGACGAGCTCGAGGGTGCGTGCGATCGAGCAGTTCTGACCCTGGTAGTCGCGGCGGAGCATGACCTCAGGGTAGCGCCTTTCGCTTGCGTCACGCAAGTCAGTTCGTGTAGCATCGGTTGCGTCATGCAAGTGAAGGGAGATCTCTGATGGAGCGTCGCTGGCGGGTCCTGCTCGTCACGTCGGCCGCGGCGTTCATGAGCTTCCTCGACGTCACGATCGTCAACATCGCGTTTCCGAGCATGCGCTCGTCGTTCGCCGGTGTGTCGCTCGCGCATCTCTCCTGGGTGCTCAACGCGTACAACGTCGTCTTCGCTGCGGCGCTCATCCCGGCGGGGCGGCTCGCAGACCGCGTCGGCCGGCGCCGCTTGTTCCTCGCCGGCGGAGTCGTGTTTCTCGCTGCCTCGGTCCTCTGTGGCCTCGCGTGGAACGCGAACGTCCTGATCGCCGCCCGCGCGCTGCAGGCGATCGGAGGTGCGGCGCTCATCCCGACGTCGCTCAGCCTCGTGTTGCCCGAGTTCCCGCTCGAGCGCCGTGCGACCGCGACCGCCCTCTGGAGTGCAACCGCCGCGGTTGCGGCCGCGACCGGCCCGAGCCTCGGCGGGCTGCTCGTCGACTGGCAGGGCTGGCGCTGGGTCTTCTTCGTCAACCTCTTCATCGGAGTGCCGGCCCTGCTCATCGGCCGGCGACTCCTGCGCGAGTCGCGAGACGAGCACGCGCAGCTCCCCGACCTCGTCGGCACGGTCATGGTTGCCGCGGGCATCGGCGCGCTGGCGCTCGGGCTTGTCCAGGGGACGAGCTGGGGGTGGAGCTCGGGACGTGTGACCGGCGCGTTCGCCGCCGCGGCCGTGCTGCTCGCCGCGACGGTCGTTCGCTCGCTCCGTCACCCGCGCCCGATCTTCGAGCCCGCGCTCTTCGCGGTCCGCAGCTTCAGCGTCGCGAGCGTCGGTGCTTCGGTCTTCTCGGTCGGCTTCTACGCCCTGCTGCTCTGCAACGTCCTCTTCCTGACCGGCGTCTGGCACTACTCGGTCCTCCGCGCCGGCTTCGCGCTGACGCCCGGGCCGCTGACCGCCGCCGTCACGGCTCCGATCAGCGGACGCCTCTCCGACCGCTTCGGCCAACGAGTTGTGGCCTTCCCCGGCGGCCTCTTCTTCGCCGCCGGCGCTCTCTTCTTCCTGCTCGTGCCGGGGAGCTCTCCGAACTGGGCAAGCGACTTCCTGCCCGGCATGCTCATGACGGGTGCGGGCGTCGGGTTGACGTTCAGCGCCTACGGGAGCGCTGCGGTCGCGGAACTCCCCCGACAGCGCTACGCGACCGGAAGCGCCTTTTCCGCAACCTGCCGGCAGATCGGCGCCGTCGTGGGCATCGCCGCCCTGATCGCGATCATCGGGTCGGCCCGGGAAGCCACCCTCGCGACCTTCCACCATGCCTGGACGATGATGCTCGTCACCGGCCTCATCTCCGCAACAGCCGCGCTCGCCCTCGGACGCGTTCGCGCGCGGCACGTCGAGCTCGCGAGCGAGGTGGCCGTCGCCGAGGCCGAGCTCGTCGGTGCACCGCTCGAAGCCGCCCCCGATGCCGCGTAAGCGGCGGCCAGCGGCGCGTGATCGCGACGAGCGTCGGCGCCAGAGCGGCATAGGCGACGTGCTCAGCGCAAGTGCGAGCAGACGCCGGTCGATCACGCCTCACCGCCACGGGTCACCGCTGCGAATAGCCGCATATCAAAGCCAAACGCGTTTGCCGCAGACCGAGGCACCACGTGGGATGCGCGTGACCTCAGGCGGTTGGGTGCCGAGCAGCCATCCGCCAGGCGTCGGTACCCGAATGGGACGCACTGAGCTCCGGATCCAGTCTCAGCGGTTTGGTCGCTTTGTCGGAGCCCGAACTGGTTGTCGTGCGGGTTGCGGCAACGCCGCTCACCGCCTCGCTCACATCTGCTGCGCCACGCGTTCCGCCGCGGCGCGGAGCTCCTCCTCGGGCACGTTGGGCAGGACGTCCTCCCAGACCGGGAGGGCCATCCCAGACGCCTCGACCATGCCGAGCGGTCGGGGCACGAACCAGACGTGGAAGTGCGCGCCTCCGTCGCCCCAGCGGTAGAGATGGACGCGTGCGATCTCGCCGAGCGAGAGGACCGCGCGCTCGACCCGCGCCGCGATCCGCCCGAAGTCGACCTGGAGCTCGTCAGGAAGGTCGGAGAAGGAGTCGACGTGGGCGCGGCTTGCGAGCCAGACCGTGCCGGGCAGGCTGCCCTGAAACGGAGGGTGCAGCGTCCAGTTGTCGTCCGACCAGACGGGCGCGGTGCTCTCTCCGGTGCAGATTCCGCACGGTGGGCCACCCGGCTCACCCCGGCGAGGAGGCTCGGGGATCTGGCGCTCGCCCGGCTCGCGCGGCACGAGCGGCTCCTGGTACGGCAGCGCCATCGCGCTCATTCGCAACTCCTTTCCTCGGACAGTTTCCGAGCGGTGAAGAGAAGCCCATCGGCGGCCGAGACCATGACGTGGCCGAAGCCGGCCGCCTGAAGGAAGACGAGCAGGCGTGCGGGGTCGATCGGGTTGTAGGTGTCGCCCTCGTGGAACTCGTGCAGCCCCTGGCTCGCGAGACTGTCGGCCCCGACGAGCACACCGCCGGGTCGCAACACGCGGAACGCCTCGCACAGCGTCCGGAACTGCTCCTGCTGCGTCGGCAGGTGGTGGAGCATCGTGAAGCAGCCGACCGAGTCGAACGACGCCTCGGGAAAAGGCGCACTCGTGGAGTCGCCGACCTCGATCGTCACGTTGGTGCCGGCGAGCTCGTCGGCCAGGCGCTCGGCCGCGTCGGGGTCGAGCTCGAGCGCGACGAGCCGCTGCACGCGGTGGCGAAGCCAGCGGGTGGCGGCACCTGGCCCGGGGCCGAGCTCGAGCATCTCGTCCCCGAGATCGAGACCGGCCGTCACGGGCTCGAGCACCTCCGACTCCATGAACTCGGCCCATTCCGGTGTGCTGCAGAGGGCGTGGTTCTCGTTCATCGAGGCCGACGCTAACCGGGCTCGCGCGTTTCCGAAAGCGAGTACGCTGCCAAGTTGTGTCGACAAACGGACAACCTGCTCCGGCGGCGATCGTCGGTACCTTCCCGATGCCGGTCGGGACACGCTTCGAATGGCACGCACACGCCGAGCACCAGCTCGCGTGGTCACCCGAGGGAGTGCTCGTCGTGCTCACCGAGGGCGGCGACAGCTACGTCCTGCCGCCGTCGCGGGCACTCTGGATCCCCGCCGGCACGGTGCACGAGACGCGGGCAGCCGGCGCCGCCGTCCTCCGTTCTGTGTACCTCGAGCCCCGCCGCTGTCCGATCGAGTGGGCGGCGCCGACACCGGTCGCCGTCAGCCCGCTCCTGGGCGAACTCATCCACCACCTCGACGACCGCGGGCTCGGAGCGGACGAACGCTCACGTGCCGAGGCGGTGCTCTTCGACCTGCTCCTGCCGCTCCGGATCGCGACGATCGACGTCCGGCCGCCCTCGGACCCGCGCGCCCTGGACGTCGCCGACGCACTTCTCGCCGACCCATCCGACCCGCGGACGCTGCAGGAGTGGGGTCATGCCGTCGGGGCGAGCAGCCGCACGCTCGCACGCGCCTTCCTCGGCGACACCGGCCTCTCCTTCGGGCGCTGGCGCACGCTCATTCGCCTGCAAGCCTCGCTGCCACACCTCGCCGCGCAGATGCCGGTGAGCGCCGTCGCGAAACTCGTCGGGTACCGCACGACGAGCGCCTACGTCGCCGCCTTCCGCGCCCACACCGGAGTCACGCCCGGCCGCTACTTCCAGCCTCCCGTCGCCGTGTCACTCCCCCTGCGCGCGACGGGAGGCGTCCCGGTCAAGGACTGCGGCGAGCCAATCGACTAACGGCGTCGCCTCGCACCAACGAGACGTCGACAGCGGCGGCGAGTTCCCCTTGCGAGAGCTTTCGCTCGGTGCGTCACGCTCGCACCCGGTTCCTCATCGACCAGCTTCTTCGTTCGTCGCGCGACGGGCTGAGCCGAGCCCGGGCCCGGGACGCGGTTGCTACAAAGGCCTAGGGTGAGATTGCTGCGGGCAACGGTCGCGACGGTGGTCTCGATGCCGCGCGGTCGCGACTGCGGCAGTTCGAATACTTCTCAGGCATCTTGGTCCCGTTCATGCGGGGCGCGCTCCGCGACACGCAGGCCGCGTTCGAGCTCGCGAACGTCGCGATCAAACAGCGCGTCGAGAGCCTCGATCATTGACGCCAAACCACGGACCACGCGTCGCGGTCGACGCTACCGGCGATGATCGGTGCGACGTAGAAGCGCCCGCAATCCGGGATGCGCACGACTACGCGCATCGGGGATGCTCGCAGCGGCGTGACTGAGAGCGCCGTCGTACTCGGGCAGGCGCGGTTTGCGACCGCGTCGTAGTCGGCGCCGAAGAGCGCGAACGATGCCGTGCCGCTCCGCGGACGGAGGATCACCGTCCGATACGGCTGCGCGCCAGGAATGCCCTGTACGACGCGGATCGTCCGGGCGCTCGACTTCACGCTCGGCCAGCCTGCCAGGGTGCACGCGCGGCGGCTGACGTTCGTGAACGTGAACGTCTGTCCGAACTGACCGCCCGCCTCGCCGTAATGACTCGCGACGAGGCGCAGCCCCGCCGACCGGCACGGAGCAACGGCGCGTGAGCCGCCGAGCCCGACCGCCGGAGCCAGGACCGCTCCGGCAGCGACGATTGCGAGGGACGCGCGGCGGGGTCTCACGCGACCGCGTCGACGAAGCCAGTAACCGACTGGATGCGGCCGTCGGCTGCAAGGCGCGCGAAGTCGGTGCCGCCGACGATCGCCGGCTCGCCGGCGGGCGCAAGCAGCCAGCTGAAGCGGACTCGATCGTTGTGCGCGTCCGGGTCGTCCGTGAGTGCGAACTCATGCCCGGGGAATTGCTCCTGCGCCGCCGCGATCATCGCGTCGATGCCGTCGATGCCACGCCCGCTCATCAGGGGATCGATGTAGTCGGCGTCATCGGTGAAGGTTGCCGTAACGAGAGCCAGGCGGGCGTCGGGATCGCGCTCGTTCCAGCTGGCGATGTACTGCTCGACGATTTCGTTCGTGTCGGCCATCAGTCTCTCCTTCGGTAGGTGACGCCGGCGAGGTTCGCAGCGAACGCGCATGGTGTCGATTACCTCTGGCGTCATGGACGCGCGCCGAGCGCTTCGACAAGCTGCCGCGTATGCCCGCCGGGATCGAGCCGGTCCGCGGTCTCTACGATCTGCGCCATACCTACGCGACGTTCGCGCTGCGCGCCGACGTGCCGGTGTTCGCGGTCTCACGCTTCATCGGTTCGAGCATCGCGATGATCGACCGCCACTACGGCCACCTCGCCCGCGATAACCGCGAACACGCTGTCGCACTCATGGATGCGCTCGCCCTCGAGCGGGCGGTGGACGCTGCGTGGACGTCGACCGGAAGCCGCACAGCCGCGCTCAGCAACAGGGATTGGAGGCCTCGTCGGAAGACGAATCACCGGCGCGTGGACGCTCGGTGGACGCCGAAGCTCGTCCTCGTCGCCCCAGCCGGCAACGAAAACACTGAGCAGCAGGAACTATGAAAAGCCCTCTGACGGACTCGAACCGTCTTGCGTCCGCTCTGCTCCATTAATGCTCCATCCCCTTCGCCTGAACTCCTCATGGGCGAGCCACAACCACCTCTGTGATTTGAGAGGGGGTCATCGTCAGCCGAGGCGATGGCTGGTCGTGACGAGTGGACGTGCGTGTAGCGCTGATCTGTAGCTGCAGAGAAGGGTGTTGGCGACCGCGTCTGGTTCGTAGACTCGCGTCGTGGTGGCAGCAACCGGGCTCCCGAAGGTTCGTCTCGCGGAGGTGGTCGCGTTGCTGTCGCTGGGGACGGATCTCGGGTTGGGGCAGCCGATGGAGCACATGATCCGCGCGTGTCTTTTGGCTCTGCGTCTTGCGGACCAGCTCGAGTTCGACGATGGCGAACGCGGGACGCTGTACTACTCGGGCCTGCTCGCGTGGGTTGGCTGTCATACGGATGCGTATGAGCAGGCGAAGTGGTTCGGCGACGACCTGTCGCTGAAGCGGGACGCGCACTATGGCTATGACTTCGGCCGGTCGACGCAAGCGGCTGCGTTCATGTTGAAGAACATCGGCGGGCCGGGGCGGCCGTTGGTCGAGCGCGCACGGGTCGGAGTCGCATTCCTCGGCGAGGGACGGCGTGCCATCGAGAGCCTGGCCGAGAACCACTACCTGGCGACGGATGAGCTCGCTGCCCGACTTCGGTTGAGCGACGAAGTTAGGCAGAGCTTGCGGCAGAGCTACGAGCGCTGGGATGGGACGGGCGCGTTCAAGATGAAGGGCGAGGAGATCGCGCTTTCATCGCGGCTGATGAATCTCGCCGACGTTGTCGAGGTATTCCAGCGCACTCGCGGTCTGGAGGCGGCCCTCGGTGTGGCGCGTGAGCGCAGCGGCACGCAGTTTGACCCGGCGCTTGCCGAACTCTTCTGTGAGCGAGCGCCGGAGCTGTTCGAGGAGCTGGACTCGGCAACGAGTTGGGCGGCCGTGATCGACGCAGAGCCCTCACTGGCCCGGGAGCTGAGCGGGGAAGAGGTCGATGAGGCGCTGGCCGCGGTCGGTGAGTTCGCCGAGCTGAAGTCGCCGTGGACGATGGGGCACGCGGCAGGCGTCGCCGCGCTGTGCGACGCCGTGATCGATGAGGTCGGCCTCTCGGCGCAGGAGGCGGCGCTCCTGCGAAGGGCCTCGTATGTTCACGATCTCGGGCGGCTGGGTGTTTCGAACGCGATCTGGGATAAGCCGGGATCCCTCAGCCCGTCCGAGGTCGAGCGTGTCCGCTTGCATCCCTACCTGAGCGAGCGGATGCTTTCGTTCTCTGCTGCGCTGGCGCCGATTGGCGCGATCGCCGTCCAGCATCACGAGCGGCTGGACGGGTCCGGCTATCCGCGCGGGCTGTCGGGCGGGATGATCACACCCGCCGCGCGACTGCTCGCGGCGGCCGACGTCTACCAAGCGCTGACGGAGCCGCGGCCGCATCGGCCGGCCCGGAGCCGGGAGGAGGCGGCGGACATCGTTCGCGCCGAGGTGGGCGAGGGTCGCCTCGACGGCGACGCCGCGAGCGCGGTACTGCGTGCCGCCGGGCACCGCGTGCCGCGCCGGCGTGAGGGGCCGATGCGTCTCACCGCCCGCGAGGTCGAGGTACTTCGGTTGCTCGCGCGCGGCCTCTCGAACAAGGAGATCGCGCAGCAGCTGGTCATCTCGGCCAAGACTGCGGGCAGCCACGTCGAGAACATCTACGCGAAGACCGGCGTCTCGAACCGGGCGCAGGCAAGCGTGTTCGCGGTCAAGCACGGCCTGCTGGCCGACGCCTACCCGTAGGAGAAAGATCCGGCGAATGCCGGATCGACCCGAGCGAGCTCTGCTCCTACGCTCGGCCCATGGAAACCACGGTTGAGCACGGGCATGTGACCCGTGCAAACGGGATCGACATTCACTACCTCGAGCAGGGAGCTGGCCGGCCGCTGCTGCTCCTGCACGGCGGGCTCGTCTCGAGCAGCCTGCGCTGGGCCGGCGTCCCGGTCTCATACGCGTCCCACATCGAGACACTTGCGAGCCGGTTCCGCGTGATCGCCCCTGACACGCGCGGCTGCGCACGCACCGCGCACACCGGCGACGGGGCGATCTCGTTCGCGCTTCTCGCCGACGACGTCGCCGCGTTGATCGACGCGCTCGGCCTCGAGCGGCCGCTCGTCGCCGGCTTCAGCGAAGGCGCGATCACGGCGACGATCCTCGCGATCCGCAAGCCCAAGTCGGTCGCGGCGCTCGTCAACCACGCCGGCCACGACTTCTTCAACCCGCAGGCGAAGAGCTACCAGATCATGCGGCAATTGTTCGGCGGAAGCGCCGACGCCGACCAGACCGACCCTGATGCGGTCGAGCGGTTCTTCTCGCAATCGGAACGGATGCGCGGCATGTTCGAGCTGATGAAGCAAGACCAGGACGAGGCGCGCGGCGCCGGCTACTGGCGCACCTACGTCGAGCTGGCCTTCGACCGCACGACTCGCTGGCCTGGATACGCCTTCGACGACCTGGCGCGAATCGATGCGCCGACCTTGATTCTCTGCGGCGACCGCGACGAGTTCTGCTCCGTCGAGGAAGCAGCAACCGCCTACCGGGCGCTAGGGGACGGGGAACTGGCGATCGTGTCGAACACCGGCCATGTGATCACCGACGCCGGCGTCGCGGCGATGGTCGACTTCCTCGAGCGACACAGCTCGACATGACCGAGATCCGGATCGTCACCGACAGTCCGCTGCCGGCCGAGCACGTGCTCGCGGCCGGCCACGACTTCTCCCCCCGCCGTGCCGAGATCTTTCCGGCAGTCAGACTCGACCACTTCGACGTCCACGAGGTTGGTGACGATTGCGCCGACGTCACCGAAGGCACGCCGGCCGGAATCGGGATCAACTGGGAACGCTGCCGCTACGACTGGTCGCAACCCGGCTCGGTCATCGCGACGGTCACCAGCTCCAACGTTTACGCCGCGCCGGGCAGCAGCTGGGAACTGCGGGCGACGCCCATAGACGCCGGTAGCCGAGTGGAGATGATTTGGGTACGCGAGTTCACGCCGAGCACGCGCGGGCGTGTATTCGGAACGCTCTTTCGGCTCATCGGCAAGCCCATCTTCCGCCGCTATGTGCGCGAGACACTCGAGAACCTTCGCCAGCTCGAGCAGCCCGGCCGATAGCGCCGGCGGGCGTTTCGTGATCCGGCGCACGCAGCGCAGCGCCGTGTTTCTGACGCGAAAGCTCCATAAACGGCTCCATACCCACCGCACGTGCGACGAAGAGCAAGTCGTCCTAAACGGAAAATCCCGGTGAGCGGGGATTCTGCAAGCCCTCTGACGGACTCGAACCGTCGACCCCCTC
>CAWIYQ010000005.1:0-527025 GCA_963840365.1 uncultured Thermoleophilia bacterium
GCGGCACGACCACCCACTGCTTGAACGGCCGGCCCTTGCCGGATGGGTCGAAGAGATGAGCGCCCGCAAGCTCCAATGTGGCTGCGAGCGCCGTGGGGTCGTCGAGCTTGAAGACCATTGCCTCTTCGGCCGCCACGTAGCCGGCCACCAGCTTGCCGTCGCGCTTCACCGTCGGCATGCCCATCATCTTGGCCCGCTCGATCCCGGGGTGACGGGCAGCGAGGTCGTCGCAGATCTCCTCGTAGCGCTCGACGCTCCCGGCCACGCGGTGATCCTATGAGCTACGTCGAGCTGCATGCGCACTCGGCGTACTCGTTCCTCGACGGCGCCTCACTTCCTGAGGAGCTCGCCGCGCGCGCCGCCGAGCTCGGCTACGACGCACTCGCGCTCACCGACCACGACGGCGTCAGCGGCTCGCTCGAGTTCGCACACGCCGCCAAGCATCTCGGTGTGCGCCCGATCACGGGCGCCGAGGTGACCCTCACGAGTGGCGCTCACATCACGCTTCTCTGCGAGGACCGAACCGGCTACGCGAACCTCTGCCGGATCCTCACCGACGCGCACGCGGGCACCCGCGTGCCCGGCCGCGAGCGTGAGCTGCTGCCGGCGGCGACGACGATCGAGACGCTCGAGCGGCACGCCGCCGGGCTCGTTTGCCTCTCCGGCTGCGCCCGCCACGGGCTCGCAACGCTCGACCCGAAGGCGGCGGAGCGGCTTGCGCGCACATTCCTGGGCGCGTTCTACGTCGAGCTGCAGCGGCCGTACGAGCGCGGCGATGCCCGCCGCAACGCCGCCCTCACCGGCCTGGCGGAGACGCTCGGTGTCTCCACCGTCGCCACCGGCGACGTGCACGTCCACCACCCCCGCCGCGCTCGGCTGCAGGACGTGCTCGTCGCAATCCGCAACCGAACGACGCTCGACGGCTGCGAGCGCGAGCGGCGTGGCAACCACGAATCGGTGCTGCTCAGTCCGCCCGAGGCGGCCGAGCGGCTCCCGGCCGACGCAGTCGCCCGCACACGCGAGGTCGCCGAGCGCTGCACGTTCGACCTGACGCAGGAGCTCGGCTACCGCTACCCCGACTTCTCCGACGGCGTCGACCCCGCCGACGTGCAGCTACGCGAGATCTGCCTCCGTGCCTTTGCAGAGCGCTACGCCAACGCGAACGGCCACAAGGGGCGTGCTCGCGAGCGGCTCGACGACGAGCTCGCACTGATTGCCCGGCTCGGGCTGTCGGGCTTCTTCCTGCTCCACTGGGAGGTGCTCGAGCTCGCCCGAGAGTGCGCGTTCGAGGCGCGCGGCCCCGGCAGCCCGAGACATGCGCTGCCGCCCGGCCGGGGGCGCGGCTCGAGCGTCGGCTCGATCGTCTGCTACCTGACCGGGCTCTCGCACGTCGACCCGGTCGAGGCCGGGCTGTCGCTCGGCCGCTTCATCAACGACGAGATGGTCGCCGTCCCCGACATCGACCTCGACTTTCCCCGGGATATTCGCGAGCTGCTGATCGTGCGCGTCACCGAGCGCTACGGCCGCGAGCACGCTGCCCTCGTCGCGAGCTTCGCCACCTATCGCAGCCGGGGTGCGATCCGCGACGTCGGCAAGGCGCTCGGACTGCCCGCAGCCGAGCTCGAGCGGCTCACGCGCGTCACCGACGGCTGGGACGCGACTCGCGTCGGCGACGAGCTCGACGGGGTGCCCGGCACACACACCGGGCCGCGCTGGGCGGCATTTCGGGAGCTGACCCGCGAGATCGCCGGCCTGCCGCGCCACCTCAGCCAGCACCCGGGCGGGATGGTGATCTCGACGCGGCCGCTCGTCGAGCTCGTCCCCGTGCAGCCGGCCGCGATGGCCGGCCGTCAGATCTGCCAATGGGACAAGGACAGCTGCGGCGACGCCGGGTTCCTGAAGATCGACCTGCTCGGGCTCGGGATGCTCTCGGCGGTCGAGGACGTCGTCGACCGGGTCGCCCGTCACCGCGGCGAGGTGATCGACCTGTCGCGGATCCCGCTCGACGACCCGGCCGTCTACGAGGAGATCCAACGGGCGGACACGGTCGGCGTGTTCCAGATCGAAAGCCGCGCCCAGATGCAGAGCCTCCTGCAGACGCGCCCCGAGAACCTGGACGACCTCACCGTGCAGGTCGCGCTCGTGCGGCCGGGTCCGATCCAGGGGAAGGCCGTCCATCCGTACGTGAAGCACCGGCAGGCGAAGCGCGTCGACCCGTCGTTCGAGCCTCCGGTCGAGCATGAGTCGCTGCGCGAGCCGCTCCGCGACACGCTCGGGGTCGTCGTCTTCCAGGACCAGGTGCTCGACGTCGCGATGGCTGCCGCGGGCTTCTCGATCGGCGAGGCGGAAGGGCTGCGGCGCGCGATGAGCAGAAAGCGCAGCGAGGAGGCGATCGAGAGCTTCCGCCCGCGGTTCGTCGAGGGCTGCCTCGGCAACGGGATCGACGAGCCGACCGCCCAGGCGATCTACGACAAGCTCGTCGGCTTTGCGGGCTTCGGCTTCCCGAAGTCGCATGCCGCCGCCTTCGCGCTGCTCGCCTACCAGTCGGCGTGGCTTCGCCGCGTCTACCCGTCGGAGTTCCTCTGCGCGCTCCTGAACGCGCAGCCGATGGGCTTCTACCCGCCCTCGTCGCTCGTGCGGGACGCCCAGCGGCGCGGGGTGGAGGTTCGCCCGCCGCACGTCAACCGCTCCGAGCCGAAGTGCACGATCGAGGACGAGGCAGCGGTGCGGATCGGGATCGGCTACGTCAACTCCGTCGGAGAGGAGGAGGCGACGACGATCGCCGCCGGGCAGCCGTACGGTGACGTCGGCGACCTCGCACGGCGGGCGCCGGTGAAGCGCGATGCGCTCGAGGCGCTCGTCGCCGCCGGCGCCTGCGACGAATGGGGGCAGCGGCGGCAGCTCCTCTGGCGGCTCGGCGTCACCGTCCGCGGCGAGGCGGCAGCGGGCGGCAGCCGCCAGCTCGCGCTGCCGCTCGAGCCGACCGCCGAGATCCCCGAGCTGCCGTCCCAGACCGCCTGGGAGCGGATGCTCGCCGACTACCGGCACACCTCGATCTCGGTCGGCATCCATCCGCTCGAGCTCCTGCGCCCGCACCTTCCGGCAGGCGTCGCGACGAGCGCGGAACTGGGGGAGCTGCCGCACGGCTCGCAGATCGAGGTCGCGGGCATGGCGGTGGCGAGGCAGCGCCCGTCGACCGCAAACGGGATCGTCTTCATGCTGCTCGAGGACGAGCACGGCCAGGCGAACCTGATCATCCCGCCGCAGGTCTATGAGACTCACAGAGCAGTGGTGCGGGGAGAACCGCTCTTGTTGGCCCGCGGCCGCCTCGAGCGCGTCGGGCGCAACGTCAACCTGCTCGTCTCGAGCGTCGCTTCGCTCGGCCCGCTCGCCCGCCGCGCCGCGAACGAGGCCGAAGTGACGAGCTCGCTGCCCCGCGCCCACCACTTCGGGCACCGGTAGCCCCGGTCAGGTCAGGGTGCGACGTCGGCGCCGGTGCGCTGATCCATCGGGCCCGTGTGGTGCGAGAGGTTGTATGCGGAGTTGACGAGGCCGACGTGCGTGAACGCCTGCGGGAAGTTGCCGAGCAGGCGCTTCTCGTCCGGGTCGTACTCCTCCGAGAGGAGGCCGAGGTCGTTGCGGAGCGAGAGCAGCCGCTCGAACAGCGACTCCGCCTCGGCCCGCCGCCCCGCGAGCTGCAGCGCATCGACGAGCCAGAACGAGCACGGCAGGAAGACACCCTCGCCGCCGCTCAGGCCGTCGACCTGGTTGCGCTCCTGCGTCCGGTAGCGCTCGACGAAGCCGTCGCGCGTCAAGTGCTTCTGGATCGCGTCGATCGTGCCGACCACGCGCGGGTCGTCGGCAGGCAGGAAGCCGACGAGCGGGATCAGGAGCGCCGCCGCGTCGAGCTCGTCGGAGCCGTAGGACTGGGTGAACGAGTTCAGCCCGGTGTGGAAGCCCTCCCGGCACACCTCCTCGTGCACGTCGGCGCGCAGGCGCTTCCACCGTTCGACCGGGCCCGAGAGCCCCACCGACTCCACTGTCTGCACCGCCCGGTCGAAGGCGACCCACGCGAGCACCTTCGAGTGCGTGAAGTGGCGCCGCGGGCCGCGCACCTCCCAGATCCCCTCGTCGGGCCGGTCCCAGGCGCCTTCGAGGAACTCGACCAGGTTGCACTGCAGCGACCAGGCGTGGTCGTCGGGATCGAGGCCGTGGACACGCGCCTGGTGCAGCACGTCCATCACCTCGCCGTACACGTCGAGCTGAAACTGCTCGTGCGCGGCGTTCCCGATCCGCACGGGTGCCGAGCCGGCGTAGCCGGGCAGCCACGGAAGCTCGCTCTCGGCGATCCGCCGCTGGCCGCCGACGCCGTAGAGGATCTGGACGCGCTCCGGATCGCCCGCGACCGAGCGCAGCAGCCAGTCGCGCCACGCGCGTGCCTCGGCGAGGAAGCCGGCGTTCATCAGGGCGTACAGCGTGAACGTCGCGTCGCGCAGCCAGCAGTAGCGGTAGTCCCAGTTGCGCTCTCCGCCGATGCGCTCGGGCAACGACGTCGTCGGTGCCGCGATGATGCCGCCGGTCGGCTGATAGGTGAGCGCCTTGAGGACGAGGAGAGACGTGCGAACCGGCTCGCCGTGGTCACCCTCGTACGAGCAGTCTCCCATCCACGAGCGCCAGAACGTCTCCGTGTCGACGAGTGCCTGCTCGGGATCGACGGCGGCGGGTCGGGCCTCGTGCGACGGGAACCACGTCAGGACGAACGGAACGCGGTCGCCCGCGCTGACGACGAACTCGGCAGTGTGCGTCATCCCTTCCGGCTCGAGCAGGATCGGCGTACGGAGCAGGAGGCCGTCGGGACCGCCGATCGCGACGAGCGAGCGCGAGTCGAGCCGCATCACCCACGGCACGACCAGGCCGTAGTCGAAGCGAATCACGAGCTCCGTCCGCATCGGCACGCGTCCCTCGAGCCCCTCGACGATGCGCACGATGTCGGGCTTCGTCTCGCGCGGCGGCATGAAGTCGATCACGCGCACGCGACCCTCCGGCGCCTGCCATTCCGACTCGAGCACGAGCGTGTCCTCGCGGTAGCGGCGTGTGGCGGCAGGCCCGCCTGCGGCCGGCGCGAGCAGCCAGCGGCCGTGCTCCCGGCCGCCGAGCAGGGCGCCGAAGCACGAGCTGGAATCGAACCGTGGGAACGGCAGCCAGTCGATCGACCCCGACCGTCCGACGAGCGCGGCCGTCTGCAGATCACCCAGGAGCGCGTAGTCCTCGATGCGCTCGGCCATCAGCGGTTCTCGAGCTCGAGCGCGAAGGGCTGCAGCCGCTTCTCGACGCCGCGCTGGAACGCACGAAGGTACGCGTCGGGATCGTCGAGCGTCGCCGCGTAGTTGTCGCGCATGTCCGCCAGTATCTCCGTCCCCGTCTCGACTGAATCGACGTAGTCGCCGTAAAGCTCTTCGGCGTCGGAGCGCTCGGCGCGATTGTAGGCCGCGAGGCGCATGTGCACCTCGTCGATCACGTCGCGGTGCTCGCGCGCGAAGAGCTCGAGCTGCGCGTCGACGATCGGCGCGAACGGGTCTCGGCGGAAGATCAGAGGAGCTCCCGGTACAGCTCGAGGTGTGCCCGCGCCGATGCCTCCCACGTCAGCTCGCGCCGCGCCCGCTCAGCGCCGGCGCGAGCCGCTGCGAGTGCGTCCGGATCGCCGAGCAGCTCACCGGCCGCGGCGGTGAGCGCGTCGACGTCTCCTTCCGGCACGACCCTGCCTGCGCCGAAGGCCCGGACCGTCTCGCCGAGCCCGGCGACGTCGTAGACGACGGCGGGCACGCCGGCGCCGAGCGCCTGCAGGAGCGCCCCCGACTGGTCGAGCTCGGCGCGGTAGGGGAAGAGAGCGACCGTCGTCTCGGAAAGCGCGCGGTCGATCTCGGCATGGGAGAGGTACCCGAGTCGCCACTCCGTCCGCTCCGCCGCGCGCAGGCCGTCGAGCGGCATCGCGGGGTCGCCGGCGACGAGCAGGCGCGCGTCGGGCAGGCGGCGTGTCGTCTCGATCGCATCCGGCAGGCCCTTGTACGGGCGGATCACGCCGAGTGCGAGCAGGGTGGCGCCGTCATCGGCGCGCACCGCTGTGCTCGGGTAGACGGGGTGGGGAATGACGCGGGCGTCGATTCCGAGCTCCGCGAGCGCCGCCCGGCCGCGCGAGCTGTGCACGACGACCCGGTCGAACTTCCGCAGCAGCCGCTCCCAGAGATCGCGGCGCGAGGCGGTGCGGCGCGGCAGCAGGTCGTGCGCCGTGAACACGCTCGGGACGCGGAAGCGGAGCCTTACGTCGGCCTGCGGCAACGCGAGCCATTGCAGGTGCAGCACGTCGGGCCGGGCAAGCGCGAGCGAGCCCATCACCCCGACGTGCTCGACCGCCTTCAGCGGCAGCCGGGCGCGGCTGCGCTGGAAGAGCCGGGAGGAGGCGGGGTAGTAGCGCTCGTGCCGCCGGTAGCCGTCCGGCGCCGGTACGTCGCCGAAGCGGAAGCGCGACGTCGCCAGCTCAACCTCGATGCCCTCGCGGGCGAGCGCTGCGGCCAGCTCGTGGTCGTACCACGGCGTGAACGCAGGCGGATCGGCAAGCAGGACGCGCACGGAAGTAGCGTAGAGCCGGGTGCTGATCAGAAGCTGGAACCTCTTCCACGGCAACACCGTCCCGCCGGGCCCGACGGCGCACCTCGACGAGATGCTCGCGCGCGGCGGTGAGGGCGCCGACGTCCTCTGCGCGCAGGAGGTGCCGGCCTGGGCCCTCGACCGCTTCACGTGCGCGCGGCTCGCCGCGCGGCCCTCGATCGGCCCGCTTCCGATCCCGCGCGAGGCCGGGCGGCTGCTGACGAGCATCAACAACGGCGTCCTGCGCTCGGCCTTCGCCGGGCAGGGAAACGCCATCCTGCTCGACCCCCGGCACGAGCTGCTCTCGGCCGACGATCTCGTCCTCAACCCGCGCCGCTTCCGCGACGCGAACGCGCTCCGGCTCGGCCTCGGCCCGCTGCCGCGCCTGGCGTGGGCGCACGAGCGGCGGGTCGTCCACACGGCGCGCCTGCGTACGCCACACGGCCGAACCCTGCTCGTCGCGAACGCCCACTGCACGAGCTACGCCGCCGACGGCCGGCTCGCCGAGGCGGAGCTCCTGCGGGCCGCCTGGTTCGCACGCTCGACCGCTGCGCCCGAAGACGTCGTCGTGCTCGCGGGCGACTTCAACCTCACGCTCCGCGACTCCGCGGCGCTGCGCGAGCTCTGCTCCGCCACGTGGGGCTTCTCGCCCGCGGGGCCGGGGATCGACCACGTGCTCGTGCACGGCGCGAGCTGCTCGCCGCTCCGCGTGCTGCCCGACGAGTGGCGGCGGCTCGACGGGGCGCTCCTGTCGGATCATGCGCCCGTGGAGGTCGAGCTCCCATGAGCTGGGCGGACGAACGCGCGCGCTTCCCCGTCTTCGAGCAGCACGCGTACCTGAACGCCGGCACCAACGGGCCGCTCGCGCGCTCGACGCTCGCCGCGATCGCCGGGCTGCGGGAGTGGGAGCTGGCGCACGGGCGCACCGGCCGCGCGTACTTCGACGCGATGCTCGAGCGCCGCGAGCGAATCAGGGCGCTCATCGCCGCGGAGGTGCACGCCGACGTCGACGACGTCGCGCTCACCGAGTCGACGACCCAGGGAGTGCATGTCGTCGTGCTCGGGCTGGGGCTCGGCCCGGGCGACGAGGTCGTGACCACCGACTCGGAGCACTTCGGCCTGGCCGGTCCGCTGGCCGCATCCGGCGCGTCGCTCGCGATCGCGCCCGTCCGCGGCGTCCCGCCCGAGGACCTGTTGGACGTGCTCCGCAGCCGGGTCACGCCGCGCACCCGGCTGATCGCCCTCTCGGCCGTCTCGTGGCTCGACGGCACCGTGTTCCCGTGGCGCGAGCTGCGCGAGTCGACCGGCGTGCCCGTGCTCGTCGACGGCGCCCAGTCGGTGGGCGCGATCCCGGTCGACGTCGCCGGCGCCGACTTCTACACCGTCAGCGGCCAGAAGTGGCTCTGCGGCCCCGAGCTCAGCGGTGCGCTCGTCGTCACCGAGGTCGCGGCGGTCGCGCCCAGGCTCGCGGGCTATCCCGGTGCCGAGAGCTACGACGTGGCAGCGGGAACCTGGGTGCCGAAGGACGGTGCCCGCCGCTTCGACCCGAGCTTCGGGGCGGCGAGCACGCTCGCCGGCTTCGAGGCGGCGCTCACCGATCTTCCGGCCGGGCGGTACGGGCGCGCGGCAGAGCTCGCCGGACTCTGCCGCGGGCTTCTGCTCGAGCACGGCCACGACGTCGTCACCCCGGCCGGGCAGGCGACGCTCGTCTCCTGGCGGCAGCCCGGAGACACCACGGCCGCGGTCGCTTCCCTCTACGAGCGCGGTGTCATAGTCCGCGAGCTGCCCGGAACGGGCCTTTTGCGCGCGTCGGTCGGCTGGTGGAACGACGAGAGCGACCTCGGCCGCCTCATCGAGGCGCTTGCCGAGATCGACGTGCAGTAGCGAATCGCGGCGCACTCCGAACAGGTGTCGGACACCTTCAAGGTGTCCGACACCTTTCGCGCAGAGATGGCGGTCGACGCCGAGCAATCGCCGACAAGGACTCCGGACGGCTACTGGGCGTTCATTCGGGAGACGAAAGCCATCCTGATCGACCCGCTGACGCTGCTCTCGGCGACCCCGCACGCCAGCGGGCTCGTGCAGCTCCGCTACGTGCCGCGCCGCTAGCCGGGCAAGCCGAGCTCGGCGGAGATCGGCTGCAGCGCCGCGACGACGTTCGCGATGTGCTCGTCGAGCTCGATCTCGAGCAGCTCGGCCCCCGCGTACACGTCGTCACGGGAGACTCCGGCGGCGAACGACGGCTGCTTCAGTTTCTTGCGCACCGACTTCGGCTCCAGCCCGGCGAGCCCGGTCGGGCGGACGAGCCCGCACGCGTGCACGAACCCGGAGAGCTCGTCACAGGCGAAGAGCGTGCGCTTGAGCAGCGTGTCCCGCTCGAGGCCTAGATGGTTGGCGTGAGAGAGGACCGCGTCGATCACCACCTCCGGATAGCCCGCCTCGCGCAGGATCGGCGCGCCGTCCTGAGGATGCTTGTCGAGCGTGGGGTGCATCTCGTAGTCGAAGTCGTGCAGGAGCGCGGCCACCCGCCAGAGCTCCTCGTCCTCGCCGAACCGCCTGGCGTAGGAAGCCGTCGATGCTTCGACGGCGAGCGCGTGGCGCAGGAGCGCCTCGCTCTTCGTGTACTGGGTCAGCGTCTCCCAGGCGGCTGCGCGTGTCGGTTCCACGGCCGACTATCCTAGTGTCGCCGTGTCCTCGACTCTTGCGAGACCGCTGGCCCAAGCGTTCGTGATCGAGGGCGGGCACCCGCTGAACGGGCGTGTGCGCGCCTCGGGCAACAAGAACGGCGCGCTGCCGATCCTGGCCGCGTGCCTCCTGACGGAGGAGCCGGTGCTGCTCGAGAACGTGCCGCGAATCCGCGACGTCCAGACGATGCTGGAGCTCCTGGCGCATCTCGGGGCCGAGGCCGAGTGGACGGGCCCGAACGCGGTCCGCGTCCATGCCGCCGAGATCCATCACGAGGTCGACCAGCGGCTTGCGAGCCGCATCCGCGCGTCGTTCCTGGTTGCCGGGCCGCTCCTGTCGCGGCTCGGACGCGCGAGCGTACCGCCGCCCGGTGGCGACGTGATCGGCCGCCGGCGCCTCGACCCGCACATCCACGCCTTCGCCGAGCTGGGCGCATCGTTCGAGCTCGGCGAGCGCTACGAGCTCGCCGGCTCCTTGCAGGGCGCGCACGTCCACCTCGACGAGGCGTCGGTGATGGGCACCGAGAACGCGGTCATGGCGGCGACGCTCGCCCCGGGCCCGACGACCATCTCCAACGCGGCGTGCGAACCGCACGTCCAGGATCTCTGCCGCTTCCTCGTCTCGCTCGGCGCCGAGATCGAGGGGATCGGCTCGAACGTCCTCCAGATCACCGGTGTCGAGGAGCTGACGGGAGGCATGCACGCCATCGGGCCGGACCACATCGAGGTCGGCAGCTTCATCGGCATGGCCGCGGTCACCGGCGGCGACCTGACGATCGACGGGATCGTCGAGGACGATCTGTGGCCGATCGTGCCCGCGTTCGAGCGGCTCGGCGTGGAGTTCGAGCTGGGCGGAGACGCCGTGCGCGTGCCGCCGGGCCAGCAGCTCGCCGTCCGCGACGACCTCGGCGGCGCGATCCCGAAGATCGAGGACGGGCCGTGGCCGGCGTTCCCGGCGGATCTCACGTCGATCGCGATCGCGGTCGCGACGCAGGCGCAGGGAACGATCCTCGTCTTCGAGAAGATGTTCGAGAACCGGCTGTTCTTCACCGACAAGCTCGTCTCGATGGGCGCGCGGATCATCCTCTGCGACCCGCACAGGGTGATCGTCAACGGGCCGGTTCGGCTCTACGGCCAGCGCATGTCGAGCCCTGACATCCGCGCCGGCATGGCGATGGTGATCGCGGCGCTCTGCGCCGAAGGCACCTCGACGATCGGTGATGCCTACCAGATCGACAAGGGTTACGAGCGCATCGACGAGCGTTTGCGCGAGCTCGGCGCGCAGATCCGGCGCGTCGAAGTCGGCTCTGCCTGACGACCCGTTACCCTCACCTTCATGAGCGTAGGCTCGACGGAGCTCATCAGGAGCGGAGGTACCGGCTTTGCCGGTGCCGGAGCGGGAGACATCGGACAACCGGAGGTTGAACGATGAGCGAGACTCGCAGCGAGGCCCGCATCGCGCCGGCCGCCGAAGGCGCGGCGGCGGTCGAGACCGGGCTACCCGTCCTCGACCACCTCGTCGCCGAGCTCGCGGCCACCGGGCGCTTTCGCGTCTCGCTCGAAGTCGCGCCGGGAAGTGCCGACGAAGCTGTCACCGCCGCCGGGCGCGCGTTCGGGCGCGCCGTCGGCGCACGCCTCGACGACCACGTCGCCGGAGCCGGCTGGGCCATGCTGCCCGCCGACGAGGCGCTCGCGCTCGTCGCGCTCGAGCGCGTCGACGAGGGCCGGCTCGTGACGAACGTCGACTTCTCCGACGAGCGGGTCGGAGGCGTCTCCACGGACGTCGCAGTGCGCTTCCTCGAGGAGCTCGCGCTCGCAGCGCAGCTCAACCTGCACGTGCGCCTCGTGGAGGGCACCGATCCGCAGCACGTTCTCACCGCGATCTTCAAGGCAGTCGGCGCCTCGCTCGGCCAGGCGCTGCGACCCGTCCCCAGTGAGCCCGAGGAGGCACCGTGAGCAAAGAGGCCGTTCGCACCGAGGCCGCCCCAGCGCCGTTCCAGGGCGCTCCGTACTCGCAGGCAATCAAGGCGAACGGCTTCGTGTTCGTCTCCGGGCAGCTCGCCCTGCACCCGGGCGACAAGGAGATCGGGATCGAGGGCATCGGGCCGCAGACCGAGCAGGTGCTCGCGAACCTCCAGGCGATCCTCGAGGAGGCGGGCAGCTCGCTCGACCGGATCGTCAAGACGACGGTCTTCCTGCAGGACCTGTCGGACTTCCCCGGGATGAACGAGGTGTACGCCGCCCGGATCGGGAGCACGCCGCCCGCGCGCTCCACCGTCGAGGTCGCCAAGCTGCCCTCGGGGGCCCTCGTCGAGATCGAGGCGATCGCCCTCGCCTGACCAGGTCGAGAGCTACATCCGCTCGCTCGGCCTCGACGCCTACGCGGTGGGCGGGGCGGTGCGGGACGCGCTGCTCGGCCGCACGGCGAAGGACACCGACTTCCTCGTCCCGGGCGTCGACATCGACGGGCTGCGGGCGAAGCTCGCCGCACACGGCCGCACCGAGGAGCTCGTCGTCGCCGGGCGGGCGGTCGGCGTGCGCTTCTTCCCGCGGGACCGGGCCGTGCGGCGACGTGCGCCGGCCGGGATCGAGCTTGCGCCGCCGCGGCGCGAGGTCTCGACCGGCCCCGGCCGCCACGACTTCGACATCGTCGTCGACCCGTCCGCGTCCGTGGAGGACGACCTGAGGCGCCGCGACTTCACGATCAACGCCATGGCCCGACGCCTGTCGGACGGCCGGCTCGTCGACCCGCTCGGCGGCCGCGCCGACCTCGAGCAGCGCGTCCTCCGGGCCGTCTCTCCCCGGAGCTTCGCCGAGGACCCACTGCGGCTCGTGCGTGGGCTGCGCTTCGTCTCGCAGTTCGACCTCGATCCCGACGCCGCCACGCTGAAGCAGATGCGGCGCGACGCGCCCGCCGTCGTCCACGTCTCGGGCGAGCGGATCGGCGGCGGCCTTGCGGCCGACGGGCGCGGCGAGCTCTCGAAGCTGCTCGAGGGTGCGCACCCGGCGAAGGCGCTCCGGCTCGCGCGTGACACGGGCGTGCTGGTGCAGATGCTGCCGGAGTTCGGGCCGGCGATCGGGTTTGCCCAGGAGAGCCGCCATCACGCGCTCACCGTCGACGAGCACACGTTCGAGGTCGTCCAGGCGGCGGCGAACCTCGGCCTGCCGCTGCGGATCCGGCTCGCAGCGCTGTTCCACGACCTCGGCAAGCCGAGCGTCGCCTGGCGCGGGACCGACGGCCGGCTGCACTACTACGCGAAGCCGGGCCGCTCCGCATCGAGCCACGAGCAGGTGAGCGCGCGGCTCGCGTCCGATGCGCTCTCGCGCCTGCGCTATCCGACGGCGCTGCGGACGCGCGTGACGCGCATCGTGCGCGGGCACATGATCGATCCGGGCCGAGGCGGCCCGGTCCGGGCCCGGCGTCTGCTCGCCCGCTACGGCGACGAGCTGCTGTTCGACCTGCTCGACCACAAGCACGCCGACCTGCTCGGGAAGGGAGGCGCGCCGCTCGAGGACGAGCTGAAGCGGCTCGCGCAGTTCCGCAAGCTCGTGCTCGAGCAGCGGCGCTTCCCGCACCAGATCTCCGACCTTGCGATCGACGGCAACGACCTGATCCGCATCGGCTACCAGCCGGGGCCGGCGATCGGCGGCGAGCTGCGGGCACTGCTCGAGGAGGTGCTCGCCGAGCCAGCGCTCAACACCCGCCAGGCCCTGCTCGAGCGGGCGAAGGCGGCTCTCGGGTGATCCACTGGCAGGAGCCGGGGTACGTGGTCGCGTTCACGTCGCGGATCGGCGGCGTGAGCAGCGGCATCTACGCGTCGCTCAACCTCGGTGCGGGAACGGGCGACGACCCGGAGCTCGTCGAGGAGAACCGGCGCCTCGCCTGCGAGCAGCTCGATCTCGACGCGACCGCGCTCGCGCTCAACCGCCAGGTGCACTCGCCCGCGGTCCACCGGGCGCATCCGGGCGACCGCGGCGAGCCGGGCGACGGCCTCTGGAGCGACCAGCCGGGGCTGCCGATGCTCGCGCTCTCCGCCGACTGCCTGCCGATCGCACTCGCCCGCAGGTCGGGCGGGCGGGCCCTCGCCGTCGTGCACGCCGGCTGGCGCGGCCTCTCGGAGGGCGTCGTCGAGGCGGGTGTGGCCGCACTTGGCGGCGGCGAGGTCGTCGCCGTCGTCGGGCCGGCGATCGGCCCGTGCTGCTATGAGGTCGGCGCCGAGGTCTCCGGCCTCTTCGACGACGACCTGACCGTCGACCGGCACCTGAACCTGTGGGAGGCAGCCGAGCGCGCGCTGCGTGGTGCAGGCGTGGTCGAGGTGGAGCGGGTCGACCTGTGCACCTGCTGCCATCCCGAGCTCTTCTTCTCGCACCGCCGCAGCGGCCGCGAGCGCGGCCTCCAGGGAGTGATCGGTGCCGTCGCCGCCTGAGATCCGTGCGCGGCTCGACGCGATTCAGGCCGAGGTCGGCTCGAGGGTGACCGTGGTCGCCGCGACGAAGTACGTGCCGCTCGCCGAGATGGCGGCGCTCGTGGAGGCGGGGGTGGAGGTCGTGGGCGAGAACCGCGCCCAGGACCTCGAGGCCAAGCACGCCGTCTACGGCGACGCGTTCCGCTGGCACTTCATCGGCCAGCTGCAGTCGAACAAGGTCAAGGTCGTGAACCGTATCTGCGAGCTGGTGCATTCGCTCGACTCCGACTCGGCCGCGCGCAGGCTCGAGATCCCGGCGCTCGTGCAGGTGAATCTCGCCGGCGAGGGCTCGAAGGCCGGTGTCGCCCCCGACGAGATCGCGTCGTTCCTCGGCTACGACGTGGTGGGCCTGGCGACGATGCCGCCGGCCGCGGAGACCCCCGAGGAGTCGCGGCCGTGGTTCCGCCGCCTCCGCGAGCTGGCGGCCGAGCACGGGCTGGCCGAGCTCTCGATGGGCACGACGCAGGACTACGCCGTAGCGGCGCAGGAGGGCGCGACGTACGTTCGCGTCGGTTCGATCCTGTTTCGGGGTTAGCATTGGCCCATGGGAATGGGTGATCTGTGGAGTCGCACGCTCGTCTACTTCGGCATTGCCGAGGAGGACGACGACTGGGACGACGAGGACGGCCTCGCCGCCGAGGAGAGCCTCGAGCAGACCTATCGCGAGCGGCCGAACGTGCGCCGGCTGACGCCGCGGCGGAGCCGGGGGCACTACGACGACTGGACCGAGTCGGAGGCCGACGTGCAGCCGACGACCCGCAGCTCACGCGTCCGTGAGATGCGCCCGCAGATCGAGGCCGTGCCGAACCCGTCGAACGTGCGTGTGCACCTCGTGCTGCCGCGGAGCTTCAACGACGCGCAGCAGATCGCCGACAAGTTCAAGCAGGGGATCCCGGTGATCCTCAACCTTCAGGGCGCGGACAGCGAGCTCTCCAAGCGCCTGATCGACTTCACGAGCGGGCTCACCTACGCCCTGAACGGCGGCATGCAGCGCGTCGCCGACAAGGTCTTTCTGCTCACCCCGCGCAACGTCGAGGTGAGCGCCGAGCAGCGCGCCCAGATCCTCGAGCGCGGCGGCTTCTTCAACCAGGCCTGAATGTGGTGTCAGACACCCTTAGGTGTCTGACACCTTCACCGCGCGCAGCACGTCCTCCGCTGCCCGCCTGCCGCTGCGGAGCGCACCTTCCATCAGCGCGTACCACTCGCCGGCGGTGTGCTCGCCGGCGAACGCGAGTGGGCCGACGGGGCGCGCGAGCGCGTCGTCGTCGACCGGTGACGAGAGCGTCCGCGCTGAGTAGGCGCCGTCGGGCCAGGTCGCAAGGAGCGGCTCGGCGTCGGCATACGCGAGATCGGGCCGGAGGCGGCGCACGGCGTCCGCCCAGACGGCCGGCCCCTCGGCCACCCGCAGCCGCTCGAGCGCCGCGGCGGTGCCGGCGAACGAGGAGGCGACGGGCAGCGCCGCGCCGCCGGGAGCCCGCTGCGTCCAGGTCCAGAAGCGCTCCGGCACCGCCAGCGTCTGGCTCGGTGGCGCTTCGGCCGCGAGGGGCAGGAAGAGCTTCGCCGCGTGCCCGTAGCGAACGGCCGCGAGAGCATCGCGCTTCCAGTCCGGCAGCGGCGGGTCGAACGCGATCTCGAGGGCGCTCGTCGCGGGCACCGCGACGACGCAGGCACCGGCCGAGAGCTCGCCGATCCGCACGCTGCTCTCGTCCCACGACACGCGGTGGACAGGCTCGCGCAGCCGTACGCGCTCGCCGAGCGAGCGGGCGAGGGTGCGCGCGATCAGGTCGTTGCCGCCGGCGACGCCGTGGCTCACGAACGGGCCGAACCCCGCCGCGCCGTCGGCGAGCACCGCGGCGGGCTGGTCGTCGGGCTCGTACGCCGTCGAGACGGCGACCCGCGACTCGATCGCCTCACGAGGCCCCGGCGCGGGAACGAGCCGCAGCAGCGCGTCCGAGATCGAGCCGCCGAAGGCTGATGACCCGGCTTGTAACAGACTGTTACTAGCCTCGAAGAGCGACGCGGCAGCTTCGCGCACCTGGCCGACCGTGGTCGCGACGCCCCCGACCGGGTCGCGCTCGCCGTACAGCGTCCCCTTCTCGTACAGCTCGAGCCCGAGCCGCCGGACGGCGGCCGTCAGCGCCTCGTAGCCCGGCAGGACGAACTCGGCGCCGAGCTCGACCACCGAGCCGTCGTCGAACGTGTGCGACCGGACGCGCCCGCCGACATGGTCGAGCGCCTCCAGCACCGTCACCTCGACGCCGTCCGCCGCGAGCGCCTCGGCCGCCGCGAGCCCGGCGAACCCCGCGCCGATGACGACGCAGGTCTTACTCGCGCTCGCGCGCGGCAAGGTACGTGCGGTTGAACTTGTAGGGGAGCTTGTCCTTCTCCGCGTACACGCCGTTGGTGAACGCGCGCGACCGCACTCCCTGCTGCACGCGCTCGCAGACCTCGTAGTCCTGGCGTGCGATCAGCTCCGAGAAGTCGACGGTCTCGCTCGGGTCGAAGCCGGGGTCGTCGATCACCTCGGGCCGGAAGAGGTAGTCGGTGACGACGGTCGTGTGCTGCGCGTCGCGCGGGTGCATGCGCGTCGCGACGACGACGGTGCCGGTGAGGTCGATGAACATGTTCGGGAAGAGGCTCGCGCCGTACATCGAGCTCGCGGTGTGCTCGTCGAGGCCCGGCATGACCGGGATCGTGGTCGTGCCGTCCAGCGTGTAGCCGGCGCCGCCGCCGACGATCGATACGCCCCAGTCGCCCGGTTCCCGCCAGTCCTCGGTCACGAGTCCCTTGCCGAAGGTGGGTGCGACGGCGACGAGCTCGGGATGCACCGTCGGGCAATGGAGGCACTCGTTGTAGTTCTCGATCAGGATCTTCCAGTTCGCGGCCACCTCGCTCACCGTCTGCCGCGCCGTCCGTAGCTCGTCCATCCGCCAGCGCTCGTACTGGAGCGGCTTGTCGGTCTGAGCGTCGAGCGACTCGCGCAGGGTGAGCTGTGGCTCGTCGGCGAGGTTGACGAAGACGTAGCCCTGCCAGACGTCGAGGTGCGCCTGCCAGAGGCCGAGCTGCGAGCGGTCGAGCTCGTCCTTGCCGACGAGCGGGGTGCCGATCAGCTTGCCGTCATAGGAGTAGCTCCAGGCGTGATACGGGCACTTGATCGCGCTCTTCGCATGACCCCGCGACTCGGGGTCGCAGAGGCGTGAGCCACGATGGCGGCAGACGTTGTAGAAGGCGCGCAGCTCGCCGTCCTTGCCGCGCACGACAAGGAGGCTCTCGCCGGCGACGTCGACCGAGACGAAATCGCCCGGCTCGGGCGCGTCGTCGGCGCGGCCCACGTAGAACCACTCACGGAAGAAGATGCGTTCGCGCTCGCGCTCGAACACGTCCTGCGCGTGGTAGTCGCGGCCGGGAAGTGTCGTGCGCACGTGACCCATTCGCGTCAAAGCATACAAAAGCGCTTGACACATCGTGCTACGTCGGTTTGCATTGTGCGATCCGACGAAGGAGGCTCCGAGCGTGCACCCGCGCGAGCGCAGGTCGACCAGACGACATTTCCTCTTTTCCTCGGCAGGCTCGATCGCGGCGCTCTCGGGCGCCGACGCCCTCCTGCGCGACCGCGGAGGCATTCGGCGCTCCCGCCGGCGCCCCGATCGGCCCGGGCGGGATCCCGCTCGCGCGCCGCAAGTTCCCGGTCACCCTCCCGATCTACTCGGACAACGAGCCGATCTCGAGCGGCAAGAGCCCGGAGAAGGGGCCGCTGAACATCTTCACGTGGTCGGACTACATCAACCCGGCTGTCCGCAAGAGCTTCGAGAAGGACACCGGCGTGAAGGTCAAGATCACGACCTTCGAGAACGAGGAGGAGGCGCTCGCAAAGCTCACGTCGGGGCAGGCGAGCTTCGACGTGTGGTTCGCGACCGTCGACTACCTCTCACGCTCCGTCGCGGGGAAGCTGATCCAGCCGCTCAACCACTCCTACCTGTCGAACCTGAAGAACGTGTGGCCGTCGCTGCAGAGCCCGTTCTACGACGTGCACTCGCGCTACTCGGTGCCGTATACCGTCTACACGACGGGCATCGCCTACCGCAAGGACAAGGTGAAGCCGCCGCCCACGGGCTACAACGCGTTCTGGCAGGCGAAGCGCTACTCGGGCAAGGTGGCGATCCTCGACGACCAGCGCGAGGCGCTCGCGATGGCACTCCTCCACCGCGGCATCGGGGACGTCAACACGGAGGACCCGAAACTCGTGAACGCGGCCGCAGCCGACCTCAAGAAGCTGACCTCGCTCGTCAACGTGAAGACGAACGTCACCGAGTACACCGACGTCCCCACCGGGGAGGTGTGGCTCGGCCAGGCCTGGTCGGGCGACATGGCAGGCGCGATCAACTACATGCCGAAGGGCGTGCCCGTGAGCGTTGTCGACTACTGGCGGCCGAACGCGGGCGCCGTCATCGGCAGCGACATGATCACGATCCTGCGCGGCGCCAAGAACCCGGTGCTCGCACATCACTTCCTCGACTACCTGCTCGACAACAAACATGGGATCGCAGAACTTCTCGTGGCTCGGCTACATGCCGCCGCTGACTGCGATCAACCCCGCCAAGGTGATCGCGCAGGGCTACATCCCGAAGAACCTCGGCTCGACGGTGGTCGGCCAGGCCGACTTCGACAGCGGCGTCAGCCTGCTGCCGCTGACCGCGCAGGGCCAGGCGGTGTGGCAGAACGCCTGGTCGAGCTTCAAGGCCGGGTAGCCGACCGAAAGGATGCGGCGACTCTTCTGGCCCAGCTTCGCGTTCCCGGGCGCGATCTGGCTCGTCCTGCTCTTCCTCGTCCCGACCTACGCCGTGCTCGCGGTGGCGTTCGGGACGACCGACCCGATCTTCAACAACCCGGTGCCCGTGTGGAACCCGCTGCACTGGCAGTTCGACACGATGCGCGACGTGCTGCGCCAGCTTCGGCCAGGCCAGCCGTTCTGGATCGTTTTCGTGCGGACGTTCGTCTACGTCGGCCTGTCGCTCGCCGGCTGCCTCGCGATCGGCTATCCGGTCGCCTACTACCTCTCACGCCATGCCCGCCGCACGAAGACGTTGCTGCTCGTGCTGCTGATCGTGCCGTTCTGGGTCAGCTACCTGATGCGAATGCTCGCGTGGGTGGGGCTGCTGCTCCCGGACGGTCTCGTCAACCGCGTGCTCATCGACCTCGGGATCCTCTCGCAGCCCTACGGCTGGCTCGACGGGCAGGCGTCGTCGGTGATCCTCGCGCTGATGTACGGCTACGTCCCGTACCTGATCCTGCCGCTCTACGCGACGCTCGACCGGATCGAGACCCACGTGCTCGAGGCGGGCCGTGACCTCGGCGCGAGCCCGTTCTCGACGTTCCTGCACGTCACGTTGCCGCTCTCGAAGCACGGGATCATGGCGGCGAGCGTGCTGATCGCACTGCCGATGTTCGGCGACTACTACACGAACGACGTCATCTCGGGGTCGCCGCGCACGACCATGATCGGCAACGAGATCAACCTCTTCTTCCAGGGCGGACCGCAGCGGACGGTCGGCGCGTCGCTCGTGATCGTGCTCTCGGCCGTGCTCGCGATCCTCATGTCGTACTACCTCTGGGTGACCGTGCGCGCGTCGCGGACCGAGGCGACGGCATGAGAAGAATTCGCGACTGGTGGGCGAACCCGTGGGGGCAGCCGCGCTTCCTCGGCGTCATCACCTGGGCGTACATGGTGTGGTCGATCGTGCCGGTCGGGATCGCGATCCTTTTCTCGTTCAACGACGGCCGCTCACGCAGCGTCTGGCAGGGCTTCTCGTTCCGCTGGTACTGGGGCGACCCGAACCAGTCGGTGCTGCACGATCCCGCGCTGCGCGGGGCGCTCGAGCAGAGCCTCAAGCTCGCCGGCCTCGACATGCTGATCGCGGTGCCGCTCGGCGTCGGCCTCGCGATCGGCCTCACGCGCTGGCAGGGATTCGGCGCGCGCCCGGTCAACTTCCTGATGCTGTTCCCGCTCGTCACACCCGAGATCGTGATGGCGGTGTCGCTGCTCCTTGTCTTCGTGACGCTGTACAAGATCCCGCTCGGCACGACGGCGCAGGTGCTCGGCCAGGTGACGTTCTCGATCTCGTACGTGGTGCTCGTCGTGCGCAGCCGGCTGCTCTCGATCGGCCCGGAGTACGAGGAGGCGGCCCGCGACCTCGGCGCGTCCGCGGTCGGTGCGCTCCGCCTGGTGTTGCTGCCGCTGCTCGCGCCTGCGATCTTCGCGTCCCTGATGGTCGTGTTCGCGCTCTCGATCGACGACTTCGTCGTCACCGACTACCTGTCGTCGAACTCCTCGACCCAGACGGTCCCGATCAAGATCTACTCCGGCGTGCGCGGGACGACGACGCCGGCGCTGAACGCCGTCGCGACGGTGCTCGTGCTGGCGACGCTGCTTGCCGTGACGTTCGCCGGGCTCGTCTACCGCCGGATCAACGCCGCCCAGGGCGGCGAGACGGGAACCGGGCTGCGCGAGATCGCAGCGCTCGACGTATGACAGCGACCGACGGCCACATTCAGCTGCAGGAGCTGCGGAAGAGCTTCACCGACGTCGCCGCCGTCGACGGCATCGACCTGGAGATCGAGGCGGGCGAGTTCTTCTCGCTCCTCGGCCCTTCCGGTTGCGGCAAGACGACGACGCTGCGGCTGATCGCCGGCTTCGAGCGGCCCGACTCCGGCCGGATCCTGCTCGACGGCGTCGACATGGCGGCGACACCGCCGCACCGCCGCAAGGTGAACACCGTCTTCCAGAGCTACGCGCTCTTTCCGCATCTCGACGTCTTCGACAACGTCGCCTTCGGCTTGCGCCGCCATCGCGTCAAGCGCGAGGAGACCCACAAGCGGGTCGACGCGATTCTCGAGGCGGTACGGCTTGGCGGCCTCGGCCACCGCCGGCCGGCGCAGCTCTCGGGCGGCCAGCAGCAGCGCGTCGCACTCGCACGGGCGCTGGTACTCAGCCCGTCGGTCCTGCTGCTCGATGAGCCGCTCGGCGCCCTCGACGCGAAGCTGCGCAAGGCGCTCCAGATCGAGCTGAAGTCGATCCAGGAGCAGTTCGGGATCACGTTCGTCTACGTCACGCACGACCAGGAAGAGGCGCTGACGATGTCCGACCGCATCGCCGTCATGTCGAACGGCCACGTCGAGCAGATCGCGACCCCGGCGGAGATGTACGAGGAGCCGCATACGGAGTTCGTGGCGGACTTCCTGGGCGTGTCGAACCTGATGACGGTGACGGTCGAAGGTGCCGGGGACGACGCGTGCAACGTGCGCCTCGGCGAGTTCACGCTGCGCGCCCACCGGGGCGAGGTCGCGGCGCGCGGCGAGCGTCGGGTGGTGATCCGGCCCGAGCGCATCCGCGTCGAGCCATACGAGGCGCCGGGCGAGAACCGCGTGCCGGGGATGATCGAGCGCGTCGTCTACCTCGGCTCGTCCGAGCAGCTCGTGATCCGGCTCGCCACCGGCGATGTCGTGCACGCGCTCGTCGTCAACGACGGCACGCTGCGAGAGCTCGCGCAGGGAACGGCCGTGCAGGCGCATCTGCCTGCCGACGCCCTCCGAGTCCTGGCAAGCTGACGGGGTTACGCTGAACACAACTCCAGGGCAGGCAGGGGGTATGCCCGTGAGAAGAATCATCTTGCTCGTCTTGGTCGCGGCGCTTGCCGTCGCGGCTGTCGGTCACGCGTCCGCGTCGAAGAGCGTGACGATCTCCGCGAAGAAGGTGTCGGGTCTCGGGACGGTGCTGGTGGACGCCAAGGGGCGGACGCTCTACATGTTCGTCCCCGACAAGCAGAAGCGCGTCACCTGCGTCAAGGACTGCGCCGTCGCCTGGCCGCCGGTGAAGGTCGGGAAGGGCCAGAAGATCGTCGGCACGAACGGCGTGCAGGCGAAGCTCCTCGGGAGCGACCCGAACCCCGCGGGCGGCCGGGTCGCCACGTACAACAAGTGGCCGCTCTACTCGTATGTCGCCGACACGAAGCCCGGTCAGGCGACCGGGCAGGCACTCGACGCGAACGGCGGGCTCTGGTATGTGCTCTCGACGTCCGGAAAGGTGATCAAGACGAAGGCGCACTGACGAAGCGTGCGTCGAGCCCGACCGCGCCGTCCCGCCGCACGAGCAGCGGATTGACCTCGAGCTCGGCGAGCTCGGGGTGCGCGGCGGCGAAGCGCGACAATGCGGCGACTGCGGCCGCCGCCGCCCGAACGTCGAGCGGCGGTGCGCCGCGCGCCCCTTCGAGGAGCGGCGCACAGCGGAGCGAGCGCAGCAGGAGGTCCGCGCCCGCCTGGTCGATCGGCGCTAGCGCAACGGCCGTGTCACGGAGGAGCTCCGCGTGCACGCCGCCCGCGCCGACGACGACCACGGGGCCGAAGCGTGCGTCCCAGCGGGCGCCGACGAGCAGCTCGAGGCCGGCTGCGGTGTCCTCGGCCGCCTCGACCGAATACGCGGCTGCGTCGAGCCGCTCGAAGGCCGCGCCCAGGGCCACCTCGTCCTCGAGGCCGAGCACGACGCCGCCGGCGTCGGACTTGTGCAGCGCGCCGAGCGCCTTCAGCACGACGGGGTAGCCGACCTCACGGGCGGCGGCGAGCGCGCTCTCGTGGTCGTGCACGGTGACCGCCCGCCCGAAGGGGACGCCCGCGGCGGCCAGTGCGTCGCGGGCTGCGGTGTAGTTCGTTGCGCCCACCGGCGCGGCGGCGGGAGGCAGCTCGGGCAGCGGCCCGGGCGCAGGGTCGTCGCGGAGCAGCGCGACGAGCGCGGCGACGGCCGACTCGACGAGGCGGTACACCGGCACGTCCTCGGCGAGGAGCGCGCGGGCGGGCGGGGAGTCCCAGTGCATCGTGTGCGCAACGAGCGGCGTGCCGGTGTCGGCGATCGCGGCCGCGATCCCGTCGGCCGCGGCGAGCTCGCGTGCGCGGAGCTCGCCGGAGAGCGAGCTGTAGCCGCCGAAGTACGACGTAAAGAAGACGGCGTCGAGCTCGTCGGCCTCGAGCAGGATGCGGGCCGTACGGGCGAAGCTGAGCTGGTCCCGCTCGCCGGCCCCTGCGAGGTCGACGGGATTCGCGGTCGCCGCGGTGTGCGGCAGAACCGCCCGCAGCTCGACCTGGGTCGCCTCGCTCAGCACCGGCAGCTCAAAGCCGGCGTCGCCGAGCAGGTCGCAGGCGACCGCGCCGTAACCGCCGCCGTCGCCGACGATGCCGACCCGGCGCCCGCGAGGGCGGTGGCGCGCGAGCAGGGCGCGCAGCGTCACGACAAGCTCGTGTGGGGTCTCGACGCGGTGCACGCCGGCGGCCCGGCACGCGGCGTCGACGACGTCGAGGTCGCTCGTCAACGACCCGGTGTGCGACCGTGCCGCACGGACCGCGCCGGCGGTCCTGCCGACGGTGAGCAGCACGACCGGCTTCCCCGTTGCGCGCGCCGCCTCGGCGAAGGCGCGGCCGTCGCGGAAGTCCTCGCAGTAGATCCCGATCGCGCGCGTCCCCTCGTGCTCGCCGAGCGCTGCCACGAGCTCGGTGATGCCGAGGTCGGCCTGGTTCCCGACGGAGACGAGGCGCGAATAGCCGAGACCGACATCGGTGAGCAGCAACCCGATCTCGAGCGCGATGTTGCCGCTCTGCGAGACGAAGCCGATCGGCCCGCCCGGAAGGTCGTTCCACGCGAGCTGCAGCTCGGCGGCGGCGTCGTAGATGCCGAGGCAGTTCGGCCCGACCATCACCGCTCCCGCCGCGCGCACCCGCTCGACGATCGCCCGTTCGCGCGCGGCGCCCTCGGGGCCGAGCTCGCCGAAGCCCGCCGCGATCGCGACGAGCGCCTTCGCGCCGGCTGCAAGCGACTCGTCCACCGCCTCCTCGAGCCCGTGCGCGGGCACGCTGAGCACGACGAGCTCCGGCGCTTCGGGAAGCTCGGCGAGCGACCGGTGAACGGGCAGCCCGAAGAGCTCGCCGCCGCTCCGGCCGACGAGCAGCACGGTGCGCCGGTGCACGCCGCGCGCGGCGTCGCGCGCGA
The DNA here is from genome assembly GCA_963840365.1 of uncultured Thermoleophilia bacterium. GTDB lineage: Bacteria > Actinomycetota > Thermoleophilia > Gaiellales > Gaiellaceae > PALSA-600. Next base: position 23,826 of record CAWIYQ010000005.1, read on the forward strand.
ACCAGTGACCCCACTTGTCGGGGTCGGCGGAGACGCCGACGATCGCCACCGAGCGCGGCTCGAACAGCGGGCGCAAGTCCCTGGTCATCGGTTTCCGACGGCGCGGCCGGCGCGCTCAGGGCGGGGGAGGGCCGCATGAGCGTCGCGCAGCCGCACCGCGGCCTGGAGCACCGGGCCGTGCACGGGCGCCGCCCGGCCGGCTCGGGTGTCGACGTGGAGGAGCATCTGCTCGGCGGTGGCGAGCGCGTCCGCCTCGTCGTCGCGGTAGAGCGTGTGGAAGACGTGGAGGCGCTTCTCGTCGGCAGCGAGCACCTGCGTCGTCACGTGCACGCGGTCACCCGCCTCGAGCTGGCGGAGGTGGGAGAGGTGCGTCTCGACCGTGAAGTAGCTGCCGCCCGCCTCCAGATGCGCGGCGTCGAGCCCGAGCCGGCCGAGCAGGCCGTCGGTCGCGTCGGCGAAGAGCTGGAGATAGCGACTCTCGTGGACGTGGCCGTTGTAGTCGACCCAGTCGGCGGGCACGCGGGCCCGGTGGACGGGCAGCAGCCCCTCGTCGTCGACGGGAGCGCCGCCGAGGAGCGTGCGCTCCCAGGCTGCGAGCTCGGCTCCGGCACCCTCGCCCTGCGAGCGAAGGGCCTGAAGGATGCCGACGAGCGCGTCGTCGCGGAGCCGCTCGAGCTCGCGGACCGACCGGCCGCGGGCCTGCTCGTCCGACTGCTCGGCGATACGGTCGACGAGCTCGTCGGTCAGCTCGGGCACGTCGGTCAGCTTGCTCCAGGGCCAGGCGAGCGCCGGCCCGAACTGGGCCATGAAGTGCCGCATGCCCGCCTCGCCGCCTGCGATGCGGTACGTGAGGAACGTGCCCATGACGGCCCAGCGGAGGCCGGCGCCGAAGCGGATCGCATCGTCGATCTCCTCGACGGTCGCGACGTCGTCGGCGACGAGCCACAGCGCCTCGCGCCAGAGCGCCTCGAGCAGCCGGTCGGCGAGGAAGCCGTCGATCTCCGTACGCACGACAAGCGGCCGCATGCCGACGGAGCGATACGCCGCCGCCGCCCGCTCGACCGTCTCCGGCGACGTCAGCCCGCCCGCGCAGAGCTCGACGAGCGGCAGCAGGTACACCGGGTTGAACGGGTGGCCGACGACGAGCCGCTCCGGCCGTTCGAGCCCGCGCTGCAGGTCGCTCGGACGAAGGCCCGACGTGGACGAGCAGAGGAGCGCCTCGGCCGGCATCGCCCGGTCGGCCGCGGCGAGCAGCTCCTGCTTCAGATCGAGGCGCTCCGGCGCCGACTCCTGCACGAGCCCCACGCCGTCCACCGCCTCCTCGATCGACCCGACGAGCTCGACCGCGCCTTCTGCCGGCAGCGGGGCAAGAGTCAGGCGCTCGTAGGCGCGGCGCGCATTCGCAAGCACGGCGGTGAGACCGGCCGCCGCGTTCGGCGCCGGGTCGTAGACGCGCACGTCGACGCCGTTCAACGCGAAGCGCGCTGCCCAGCCTGCGCCGATCACGCCGCCGCCGAGCAGCCCGACGGACGACGGCCGGTCGCCCATCAGCGGCGAAGCGCGAGCCGCTCGCGCACCTCGCCGGCGCCGAGCACGCGCACGTTCATCCCTTCGAGGATCGCCACGGCGCGCTCCACGAGCTCAGCGTTCGTCGCCAGGTGGCCGCGGGAGAGGTACAGGTTGTCCTCGAGCCCGACGCGGACGTTGCCGCCGACAAGCGGGGCAAGGGCGACGAACGGCAGTTGCATGCGGCCGATCGAGAAGGTCGAGAAGACCGCGCCGGACGGCAGCCGGTTGACCATGGCGAGGAGCGTCCCCGGGTCGTCGGGGGCGCCGTAGGGGATGCCCGTGCAGAGCTGGATCAGCGGCGGTGGCTCGATCAGGCCGTCCGCGATCAGCTCGTGCACCTGGACGAGGTGGCCCGTGTCGAACACCTCGAGCTCGGGGCGAACGCCGAGCTCGCGAATCCGGGCAGCCATGGCGCGCAGCATCGACGGCGTGTTGACCATCACGTAGTCGCCGCCGGCCGCGAAGTTCATCGTGCCGCAGTCGAGCGTGCAGATCTCCGGCCGTAGCTCCTCGATGTGGGCGAGCCGCTCGGCGGCGCCCGCCATGTCGGTGCCATCCGCGTTCGGCGGCAGCGGGGCGTCCTCGCCGCCGAGCACCAGGTCGCCGCCCATGCCGGCCGTCAGGTTGACGACGACGTCGACGTCCGCGGCGCGGATCCGCTCGACGACGGCGCGGTAAAGGGCGGGCTTGCGGGCGCCCCTGCCCGACTCGGGGTCCCGGACGTGGATGTGCACGACCGCCGCGCCCGCCCGGGCTGCGTCGAGCGCCGAGTCGGCGATCTCGTCGGGCGCTCACCGGGACGAGGTCACTCCGGCCGGCCGTGTCGCCGGCGCCCGTGACCGCGCACGTGACGAAAACCTCCCAGTTCATGCGGGTGCGGGATGCGAACGAGGCGTGCACATGGCGCGAAGGACGCAACAGTACGAGCGGTGCCGCGTCCCCGTCAAGCGCCCGGCGGGCGACGTTGACCGGTCGCCCGGCCCCGGTCTAGAGTGCGCCATGCTCGCAGAAGGTTCGCACTATGCGACGCCGCTGGCCGAGACGGCCCACGAGTTCGCCCGCGACGTTCTGCGCCCGGTCGCCCTCGCCTACGACGAGAGCGAGGAGTACCCGCTCGACGAGCTCCGGGCCGCGGCCCGCCTCGGGCTGACCTGCTACGACCTCCCGACCGCCTACGGCGGCGGGGGCATCGAGGGCCTGCGCGAGCGCTGCGCGGTGATCGAGGAGCTCTCGTGGGGCGACTCGCCGATCGCCTGGGTGATCGGCCAGGGCGGCTTCTTCGCCGGGCCGGTGCTCGCGCTCGGCTCTGAGGAGCAGAAGGAGCGCTACCTGCCGCAGCTCTCCTCCGACGATCCGCCGGCCTGCTCGGTCGCGATCACCGAGCCCGCGCACGGCTCCGACTCGGCCGCGATCGAGACCCACGCGCGACGGGTCGACGGCGGCTACGTGATCGACGGCCACAAGACGTTCATCGGCAACGGTCACATCGCCGACGTCTGCGTCGTCTTCGCCACCGTCGAGCCCGGCAGCCGCTCGCGCGGGATCACGGCGTTCATCGTCGAGCGCGACGACCCGGGATTCGTGCGCGGGCCGCGCCTGCACAAGATGGGCAGCCGCTGCTTCCCGGCCAGCGAGGTGCGGTTCGAGGAGTGCTTCGTGCGTGAGGAGCGCCGCCTGGGCGCCGAAGGCGACGGCTTCAGCGGCCTGATGCACGTGTTCGACGTCGCCCGGGTGCAGCTCGCCGCCAGCACGCTCGGGCTCGGCCGCGCGGCGCTCGAGCTCGCCGTCGAGTATGCGAAGGAGCGTGAGGCGTTCGGGCAGCCGATCCACCGCTTCCAGGCCGTCTCGTTCCGCCTCGCCGACGCCAAGCTGAAGCTCGACCAGGCGCGCCTGATGACGCTGCACGCCGCCGACCTCGCCGACGCGGGCCACCCGTTCTCGACGGAGGCCGCGATGGCGAAGCTCGCCGCCTCGGAGGCCTCGGGCGCCGCCACGTGGGCAGCCGTCCAGACGCTCGGCGGCGCCGGGTACATCCGCGACTCGCTCGCCCAGAAGTGGTTCCGTGACGCAAAGCTCGACGAGATCTGGGACGGGACGAGCGACATCATGCGCCTGCTGATTGCGCGCAGCCTGTTCGCGTGAGCGACATGCGCGATGCTCGCTACGACGTCCTCTTCGAGCCGGTCGAGCTCGGCCCGGTGACGGCGCGGAACCGCTTCTTCCAGGTGCCGCACTGCAACGGCATGGGGCACCGCGACCCGACCGCGCACGCGGTGATGCGCGGCGTCAAGGCGGAGGGCGGCTGGGCGGTCGTGTGCACGGAGGAGGTCGAGATCCACCCGACCTCCGACGTCGGCGGCTTCGTCGAGGGCCGCCTGTGGGACGACGTCGACATTCCCGCCCACGAGCGGCTCGTCGCGGAGGTGCACGCGCACGGCTCGCTCGCGGGCATCGAGCTCGTGCACAGCGGCATGAGCCTCGGCAACCTCTATTCGCGCATCCCGCCGGCGGGGCCGTCACATCTGCCGTTGACGGTGTACGAGCCGATCCAGGCGCGGCGGATGAGCAGCGACGACATCCGCGACCTGCGCCGCCGCCACCGGCAGGCGGTGCGCCGTTCGCTCCAGGCGGGCTACGACGTCGTCTACGTCTATGCCGCCCACGGCCTGACGACGCTGCAGCACTTCCTCTCGCCGCGCTGGAACGACCGCACCGACGAGTACGGCGGCTCGCTCGAGAACCGCGCTCGCCTCCTCCGCGAGGTGCTCGAGGAGACGCGTGAGGAGTGCGAGGGGCGCGCGGCGGTCGCCTGCCGCCTCGTCGTCGACGAGCTGCAGGGCGAGGCCGGCATCCGCAAGGGCGAGACCGAGGAGCTGCTCGGCCTGCTCGGCGAGCTCCCGGACGTCTGGGACTTCATGGTCGGCTTCTGGGAGGACGACTCGGTCACCTCGCGGTTCGGGCACGAGGCCTGGACCGAGGAGCACTTCCGCGGCCTCAAGCAGCTCACCTCGAAGCCCGTCGTAGGCGTCGGCTGGCTCACCTCGCCCGACACGATGGTCAGGCTCGTCGGGAACGGCGTGCTCGACCTGATCGGGGCCGCGCGGCCTTCGATCGCCGACCCGTTCCTGCCGGTGAAGATCGAGGAGGGCCGGCTCGAGGAGATCCGCGAGTGCATCGGCTGCAACGTCTGCGTCACCGGCGACTGGACGTCGACCCCGATCCGCTGCACCCAGAACCCGTCGATGGGCGAGGAGTGGCGCCGCGGATGGCATCCCGAGCGCATCCGTGGCCGGGGCTCCGAGGCGAAGGTGCTCGTCGTCGGGGCGGGCCCTGCGGGACTCGAGGCGGCGATGATGCTCGGCCGCCGCGGCTACGACGTGGTGCTCGCCGAGGCGCTCGCGCGAGCTCGGCGGCCGCGTGCGGCACGAGGCGCGCCTGCCCGGGCACGCGGCGTGGATCCGCGTCGTCGACTACCGGCGCTCGCAGCTCGAGCGCCTGCCGACCGTGGAACAGGCGCTCGAGAGCACGGTCACCGCGGACGAGCTCCTCGGCTACGGCTTCGAGCACGTCGCGGTCTCGACCGGGTCGCGCTGGCGGCGCGACGGCGTCGGGCGCCGGCACGGCCGGCCGCTCGACCTCGCCGGCGTCGAGACGCTGACGCCGGACGACCTCTTTGCCGGTACCCGGCCGGGCGGCGAGCGGGTCGTGCTGTTCGACGACGACCACTACTACCTCGGCGGCGCGCTCGCAGAGCTGCTCGCGCTCGAGGGCTTTCACGTCACGCTCGTCACTCCGGCGGCGCTCGTCTCCGAGTGGACCGTGAACACGATGGAGCACGCGCGCATCCACAGGCGCCTGCTCGAGCGCGGCGTCGTGCTCGAGACCGGCCAGGCCCTGCTCTCCGCGGGGAACGGTGCGGCCCGGCTTGCCTGCATCTACACCGAGCGGGAGCGCGAGCTGCCCTGCGACGGGCTCGTGCTCGTGACCGCGCGGCTGCCGCTCGACGCGCTCGCCGTCGAGCTCGAGGCGCGGCGTGCCGAGTGGGGCAGTGCGGGGCTCGTGTCCGTGCAGGCGATCGGCGACGCCCTCGCCCCCGGGACGATCGCCTCCGCGGTCTGGGACGGCCGCCGGTTCGCCGAGGAGCTCGACGGCGACCCGCCCGGCGACGCGGTGCCGTTCCGCCGCGAGGTGGTGGCGCTCGCCGAGGCGCCCGTTCACACTGTGCAAACATGACTCGGATGCTGCAGCCGGCGCAGGCCGAGAGCGGCCGGTCATCGGCCCGCTCGAAGACGATCCAGTCGGTCGACCGGGCCGCCGCGCTCCTGAAGGCGATCGCTGACGCGCGGCGCCCGCCGACGGTCGTCGAGCTCGCGGAGACCTGCGGACTGAACCGCTCGACCGCCTGGCGGCTCCTCGCCACCCTCGACGCGCACGGCCTGATCGAGCGCGACCCCGTCAGCCAGCGCTACAGCCTCGGCTACGCGTTCCTGCGCATCGCCGCCGGTGCCGAGGTCGACCCGCTCGTGCGCCGTGCCCGCCCGGTCCTCGAGCGGCTCGCCGACGAGACGCGCGAGACGACAAGCCTCGCCGTCGCCAAGCGCTTCAGCCTCGTCTACGTGGACCAGGTCGACCCGCCGCAGATCATGGCGCCGAACTGGTACGGACGGCCCGTGCCGCTGCACGCGACCTCGACCGGCAAGGCCTACCTGGCCTATCTGAGCCCGGACGAGCGGCTCGCCGCCCTTCCGGCGGAGCTCGAGCGGTACACGAACAAGACGATCACCGACCGCCAGAAGCTGTTGGCCGAGCTCGACGAGGTGCGTCGGAACGGCTTCGCCGTCTGCGTCGACGAGCTCGAGGAGTCGCTCTTCGGAGCCTCGGCGCCCGTGCTCTCGGAGCAGGGCCGCCCCGTCGCGGTGATCAGCGTCTGGGGCCTCGCGCAGCGGCTCCCGCCCGAGCGCCTGCCGCAGGTGGGGCGCAGGGTGCTCGCCGCCGCGGGCGAGCTCAAGGGCCTGCTTCGGTGAGCCTGCTCGAGGTCGAGCGCCACGGCGACGTGTGCGTGCTTCGGTTCCAGCGGCCGGAGAAGCTGAATGCCCTTTCGAGCGCCCTCGAGCGTGCGCTCGGCGAGGCGCTCGACGGATCCGATGTTGCCGGCAGCGCCGCCGTCGTCTTCACGGGCAGCGGCCGTGCGTTCTCGGCCGGGGCCGACGTGAACGAGCTCGCCGACCGCGACCCGGACGCGATTGCCCGCTACTACCGCGAGAGTGGGGGCGTCTACGAGCGCATTGCTGCGCTCGAGCAGCCGACGCTCGCGGCGATCCACGGCTACTGCCTCGGCGGCGGCCTGGAGCTTGCCCTTGCGACCGACTTCCGCGTCGCCGACGAGACCGCGGTGCTCGGCTTCCCGGAGGTCGGGATCGGGATCCTGCCGAGCTCGGGCGGCACCGTCAGGGCGACTCGCCTGCTCGGGCCGGCCCGCGCGAAGGAGCTGATCCTGCTCGGCGGCCGCGTCGATGCGCGCCGCGCGCTCGAGCTGGGCCTCGTCACCGAGGTGGTCGCAGCGGGCGCCGCGCTCGACCGGGCGCTCGAGCTGGCGCAGGCGCTCGCCGCGCAGCCGCGGCTCGCCGTCTCGGTCGCCAAGCAGGCGATCGACGCGGTGCCCGACGCCTCGCGGGAGGCGGGCATCCTGCTCGAGCGGCTCGCCTACGGCCTACTCGCGCAGACGGCCGAGGCCCGCGAGCGCGGCGGAGGTTAGATGGTGATGCTCCACGAGAAGCAGATCGAGATCCGCTGGCGCGACCTCGACGCCTACGGGCACGTCAACCACATCGTCTTCCTCACCTACCTGGAGGAGGCGCGCGACGAGTGGCTCGGCAGCAGCCTCGGCGATCCCGTACTGGTGTGGAACTACGTCGTCGCCCGGGTCGAGATCGACTACCGGCGCGAGCTCACGCTTGCGGACGACGTGGTCGTTGCCACGTGCGAGCTGGAGCGGATCGGCACCTCGAGCGTGCGCACGCACGAGAGCGTGCTGACCCGGGACGGCGAGCTCGCCGCCGAGGGGCGCGCGGTGCTCGTCGCCCGCGACCAGGAGACCGGGCGCTCGCGGCCGCTCACCGCCGAGGAGCGGAGGGCGTTCGAGTCGGTCGCCGCCGCGTAGACACGTAGGAAAACAGCCGATCCCCACGAAGGGTGCGCCATGGTGCTCGACGCCCTGACGCAAGTCGAGTTGTTCATCAACGTCTTCGTCGGCGTCTACATCCTCGCGATCTTCGCGTACATCATCGCGTCGCTCGTCCGGCTGCCGTACTCGCTGCGGCCGGTCGAGAGCTTCCTGCGCGACCTGTGCGAGCCGTATCTGCGCCTGTGGCGGCGGCTCCTGCCCCTCCAGGCGGGGCCGCTCGACTTCACGCCGATGATCGCCGTGCTCGGGCTGATCGTGCTCGAGCAAATCGTGATCCGCGTGCTCGATCAGTTCCATTGAGCAAGGAGGAGGGGAGATGCGGTATTCACCGGTCGAACTGAGACATGTGAAGCTCGGAAGAGCGCTCTTCGGCTACCGGCGCGCGGACGTCGACGAGCTGATCACCGACGCCGCCGCGAGCTACGAGGAGGTGTGGGCCGAGCGCGGGGAGCTCTCCGACAAGCTCGAGGACGTCTCGTCGAGCCTCGAGGAGGTGAAGCAGCGGGAGACGCTGCTCGCGACCACCCTCGTCGCGGCCGAGAAGGCCGCCGCGGAAGCGGTCGAGTCGGCGAAGCGCCAGGCTGAGGTGATCATCGCCGAGGCCCACCAGGAAGGGCGGTCGATCATGCGCGCCGCACTCGCCGAACGCGACCGGCTCTTCTCCGAGTCGCGGCGCGTCGAGACGCTCCTGCGGGCCGCACTGGGGATCGTCGAGGAGTCGCAGGTGCTGGGCTCGAGCGGGGACTCGACGCATTGGCCACGCCACGAGGACACCCGCGAGTTCGACATGGCCGAGTTGCAGGCCGAGTTGCAGCGCGAGGCCGACGAAGCTGCGGCGCCGGAAGAGAGTCGCGGCTTCAGCTGGGGGTAGGACGATCTAAGCTGGGGTTGTGACCTCCCGCCTCAGGCTGCGCGTGTCACCCGGAGCGTCGCGCACCGCGATCGTCGGTCGGCATGGGCCGGCCTGGAAGCTGCGCGTCGCCGCCGCGCCCGAGGACGGGAAGGCGAATGCTGCGGTCGTCCGCCTGCTCGCAGATGTGCTCGGCATCTCCGAGCGCGACGTCGAGATCGTCTCCGGGCACACCTCCCGCGACAAGACGGTCGCCCTGACCGGGATCGAGACCGACGAGATCGAACGGCGCCTCGCGCTGGCGAGCGGGACGGGAAAGGACAACAGATGACCAACATCGACACAGCCTCGTTTCGCTCGAGGCTCGAAGAGGAACGCGCGCGTCTCGCCGGCGCCGCGGAGCTCCTCGACCACGAGAGCTCCGGCACGATGGAGGACGAGCTCGGCGAGCTCGCCGACGGGTCGAGCGACAATCACCTCGGCGACCTCGCGTCGGCCATGTACGACCGCGAGCTCGATGAGGGCCTCGAGGACGGCGTTCAGGCGTCGATCGTCGAGATCGATGCCGCCCTCGCGCGGATGGAGAACGGGACCTACGGCACGTGCGAGGTGTGCGGCAAGCCGATCGGCGCTGCACGGCTCGAGGCGCTTCCATGGGCGCGCCTCTGCATCGACGACCAGCGGCGGCAGTGACCGAGCCGGCGCCGGACGTCCGGGTCGGATCGACGACCGACGGGCTGACGCCCGTGTCGGTTGCCGAGCGCTCACTCGCCGCGGGCCTCTCGCAATGGGTGGGGCTGCTCGCGATCGCGTCCGCTGCGATCCTCGCCGACCAGGTGACGAAGCACATCGTCCGGTCTACGCTCGCCGTCGACGAGTCCGAGCACGTGATCGGTCCGCTGTCGCTGCATCGCGTTCAGAACTCGGGGATCGCGTTCGGCTTCTTCTCGAGCGCGACGGCCGTCGTCACGCTCGTCACGGCCGGGGCGGTCGTGTGGATGCTCGTCTTCTTCGCGCGCTCCGGCTCCCGTCACCCCGTGCTGCCGGCGGCGTTCGGGCTGTTGATCGGCGGCAGCCTGTCGAACCTGTTCGACCGCGTGCGCTTCGGCCACGTCACGGACTTCATCGACATCCACTGGTGGGGCCTCCGGATCTTCAACCTCGCCGACAGCTTCATCGTCATCGGCGTCGTGATCCTGCTGGTCGCGCTCTTCGTCGCCGACCGCCCACCGCGGCCACGCCGGCGGACGCTCGACGTCGCCGCGCGGTGATCGTCCCGCCGGAGGCCGCCGGCGAGCGCCTCGACCGCTTCCTCGCCGGCCGGCTCGGCTCACGGGCCGCGGCCGAGCGCGCGATCGAGAGCGGCGCGCTCGTCGACGGGGTCGCGCGCCCGAAGAGCCACCGGCTCGCGGGCGGCGAGGACGTCTCGGTGCCCGACCTGCCCGCCGCGACGCTTCCGCCTCCGCCCGCCGCTCCGCCGGTCGTCTACGAGGACGAGCACCTGCTCGTCGTCGACAAGCCCGCCGGCCTCGTCGTCCACGCCGGCGCGGGTCACGCGGGCGACACGCTCGTCGATGCCCTGCGCGGACGGATCGCGGGCGGCGACCCCGAGCGGCCCGGGATCGTGCACCGGCTCGACCGCGACACGTCCGGGCTCCTCGTCGTCGCACGCAGCGACGAGGCGTACGAGCGCCTGACGCACCTTGTCCGGGAGCGGGCGCTCGAGCGCCGCTACCTGGCGCTCGTGCATGGGCGGCCGCGGTCGCGGACCGGCCGGATCGAGGCCCCGATCGGGCGCGACCGCAACGACCCGACGCGGGTCTCGCTCGACACCGACTCCCCGCGCGAGGCGGTGACGCTGTTCGAGGTGGCCGAGCTCCACGGCGGCAATGCGCTCCTCGCGGTGCGGCTCGAAACGGGGCGGATGCACCAGATCCGCGTGCATCTCGCGGCGATCGACCTGCCGGTCGTCGGCGACCCGGTCTACGGGATCCCCGACCCGGCGCTCGGCCGCCAGTTCCTGCACGCCTCCGAGCTCGCTTTCCCGCACCCGTTCACGGGCGAGGAGCTGCGGCTCTCCTCGGAGCTCCCGCCGGACCTGCGCGCGTACCTCGACGGCATCGCCTGATCGCTACCATTGACGCGATCTCGTCCCCGACCCGGTGGGGACGCCCACGGCGGAGGGTGGCCGGAGATTGCTCCGGCTTCCGCCACGGCCCACCGGTGCTCTAGCAACTCGAACCCGAAGAAAGGGGCACGCCATGCCCGTCGTCACCATGAAAGACCTCCTGGAGGCCGGCGTCCATTTCGGCCACCAGACGCGCCGCTGGAACCCGAAGATGAAGCGGTTCATCTTCTCCGAGCGCGGCGGCATCTACCTGATCGACCTCCAGCAGACCCAGCAGCTGCTCGACGACGCGTACAACTTCGCGCGCGCGGTCTCGGAGCGGGGCGGCTCGGTCCTGTTCGTCGGCACGAAGAAGCAGGCGCAGGACGCGGTGCGCGACCAGGCCTCGCGCGTCGGCATGCCGTACGTCAACCACCGCTGGCTCGGCGGGCTGCTCACGAACTGGCGCACCATCTCCGACCGGATCCAGCGCCTGCACGAGCTGCGCGCGCTGAAGACCGAGTCGCAGCTCGACCTGCTCCCCGCCAAGGAGCGGATCTCGATGGAGGCCGAGCTCGAGAAGCTGGAGGCGAACCTCGGCGGTGTCGCCGACATGCGCCGCCAGCCCGACGCCGTCTTCATCGTCGACCTCCGCAAGGAGCAGCTCGCCGTGCGCGAGGCCCGGCGGCTCGGCCTGCCGGTGATCGCGCTCGTCGACACGAATTGCGATCCCGACGAGGCCGACTACGTGATCCCCGGCAACGACGACGCGATCCGCTCCTGCAACCTCGTCGTCAAGGCGATCGCCGACGGCATCGAGGCGGGCAGGCAGAAGGTGACGCCGGCCGAGCTTGCTCCCGAGCCTGAGCCGGAAGCGACGACGGCCGCCGAAACGCCGGAACCTGGTTCGTCGGAGACGGACCAGGTTCCCGAGTCCGCGCCAGAGGCCCCGGCGGCTCCCGAGGAGGCCGCGGAATGACCGACATCACGGCGGCAATGGTCAAGGAGCTCCGCGACGCGACGAGCGCCGGGATGATGGAGTGCAAGCGCGCGCTCCAGGAGACCGACGGCGACTTCGACGAGGCGGTCAAGCTGCTGCGCGAGAAGGGCATGGCGTCGGCGGCGAAGCGCGCCGACCGCGCGACGAGCGAGGGCAAGGTGGGGGTGATCGTCGAGGACGGCGTCGGTGCGATCGCCGCCGTCGGCTGCGAGACCGAGCCCGTCTCCAACAACGACGACTTCCTCGCCTACGCCGAGAAGGTGCTGCGTACCGTGCTCGCCGGCGGCGATGCCTCGGACCACGAGGACGAGCGCGTCGAGCTGGCGGCTCGTCTCGGCGAGAACATCCAGGTCGTCGGCGCGAAGCGCATGCAGTCGGCAGACGGCGAAGAGCTCTCGTACTACGTCCACGCGCCCGCGAACAAGGTCGGGGCGCTGGTGCGCACGAAGGGCGGCTCGTCGACTGCGGCGCGCAGCCTGGCGCTGCACCTGACGTTCGCCCGGCCGACCTACGGCGCGCGCGAAGAGGTTCCGCAGGAGCTGGTCGACGCCGAGCGCGAGATCCTTTCGCACTCGGAGGAAGTGCTCTCGAAGCCCGAGAACGTACGGGAGAAGATCGTCGAGGGCCAGCTCCAGAAGCGCTTCTACGGCGAGTCGGTGCTCACCGAGCAGACCTGGTATCGCGCGGACGAGTCGACCGCCACGGTCGCCAAGTACCTCGCCGAGCAGGGTGTCGAGCTGCTCGACTGGGCCTGGTTCTCGGTGTCCTGAGCGGCACCGTGGGCTTCAGTCGCGTCCTGCTCAAGCTCTCGGGCGAGGCCCTCATGGGCTCGCGCGAGTTCGGCCTCGATCCCGCCACGATCGACGCGCTTGCGCACGAGCTCGTCGACGTGCGCGCGAACGGGCTCGAGATCGCGCTCGTGATCGGCGGCGGCAACATCTACCGCGGCATGGCGGCGGCCGAGCACGGGATCGACCGGGCCACCGGCGACTACATGGGGATGCTCGCGACCGTGCTGAACGCGCTCGCCGTGCAGGAGGCCCTCGAGCGGAACGGTGCCGACACGCGGGTGCAGTCGGCGATCGCCGTCCAGGAGGTCGCCGAGCCGTACATCCGGCGGCGGGCGGTGCGCCATCTCGAGAAGGGGCGCGTCGTGATCTTCGCCGCCGGCACCGGCAATCCGTACTTCACGACCGACACGGCCGCCGCCCTGCGGGCGCTCGAGATCGGGGCCGAGGCGATCCTGATGGCGAAGAACGGGGTGGAGGGCGTGCTCGACGGCGACCCCCGCACCGACCCGGACGCGAAGCTCATCCCGGAGCTGACCCATCTGCAGGCGATCGAGCGAGGCCTGAAGGTGATGGACACGACGGCCCTGTCGCTCTGCATGGACAACAAGCTGCCGATTCACGTTTTCGAGCTCGTACCCGGTAACGTCGCACGCGTAGCCGCAGGCGAGCGGGTCGGCACGGTCATCTCGAGCCCCGAAGGAGAGACACGGTGATCGAAGACTTCATCGGCGATGCCAGCGAGCGGATGGCCAAGTCGGTCGACGCGACGCACGACCACTTCAACTCGGTCCGCACCGGACGCGCGACGCCCGCGCTCCTCGACCGCATCACGATCGACTACTACGGGACGCCCACTCCGCTGAAGAACCTCGCGACGATCAACGCCCCGGAGCCGCGCATGCTGACGATCCAACCGTTCGACCCAACCTCGATCAAGCAGATCGAGAAGACGATCCAGGAGTCCGACCTTGGGCTGCAGCCGTCGAACGACGGGAAGCTGATCCGGCTGCCGATCCCGCAGCTGACCGAGGAGCGGCGCAAGGAGCTCGTCAAGGTCGTCCGGCACATGGCCGAGGAGGGACGCGTCGCCGTGCGGAACGTCCGCCGCGACGCGATCAAGCATCTCGAGGAGCTCGTGCGGAAGGGTGAGGTCGGCGACGACGAGGAGCGGGCAGCGGAGGGCCGCGTGCAGAAGCTGACCGACGAGCACACGACGAAGATCGACGACCTGCTGAAGCGCAAAGAAGCCGAGATCATGGAGGTCTGAGGGACCTCCATGAATCTCCTCTCCCGTATCCGCACGCTCACCCGGGCTCGGCCCGCTCGCGAGCCTGAGCTCCCGGAGGTCGCCCAGTCGGTCGCGATCATCATGGACGGCAACCGCCGCTGGGCGAAGCGCCGCGGCCTGCCGGCGGCCGCGGGCCATCGTGCGGGGGCGAAGCTCGTGCGCAGGATCGTCGAGGCCTCGATCGACCTCGGCATCCACGACCTGGCGATCTTCTCGTTCTCGACCGAGAACTGGTCGCGCTCCCAGGACGAGGTCGATGCGCTGATGGTGATCTTCGCGGAGACGATCGAGCGCGAGCTGCCCGACCTCGTCGAGCAGGGCGTGCGGGTGCAGTTCATCGGGCGCCGCGACCGGGCGCCCGACGAGGTTCGCCGCCGCATGGACGCGATGGAGGACCGGACGGCGCTGAACACGCGGCTCAACCTGTGGGTGGCCTTCGACTACGGCGGGCGCGCTGAGCTCGTCGAGGCGACGCGGCGGATCGTCGAGAGCGGCGTCGACCCAGCCGAGATCGACGAGAACGTCTTCCAGGCGAACCTGTACGCGCCGGAGCTGCCCGACCCCGATCTCCTGATCCGCACGAGCGGCGAGTTGCGGATCTCGAACTTCCTGCTCTGGCAGCTCGCCTACACGGAGCTGGTCTTCATCGACAAGCTCTGGCCCGACTTCGACGAGCGCGATCTGCGTAGCGCGCTCGCCGACTACGCCTCGCGCCGCCGGCGATTCGGCGGCAGATGAGCAACGCCGTCTCGCGCATCGTCTTCGCGCTCGTCCTGATCCCGATCGTCCTCGGGGCGGTGCACCTCGGCGGCTGGTGGCTGTTCGCGCTCGCCGCGCTGGCGGCGGTGATCTCGATCCACGAGTACACGGTGATGGTGCGCGGCCTGGGGCCGCTGGCGCTCGCGAGCTACATCGGTAGCGGGCTGGCCCTGTTCGGTGCGGAGCGCTCCGGGGTCGACTGGATGTTCGGCGGCGCGCTCGTGACGCTCGTGCTGGCGTTCCTGCTCAAGGCGATCTCCGACGTGCGCACGGCGGCCACGGCGGCGGTGAGCAGCACGCTGCTGGGCAGTATCTGGATCGGCTGCGGGCTCGGGTTCCTGATCCTGATCCGCGCCCTCCCTGCGCACGCCGAGCTCGCGACGTACACCGTGCTGCTCGCGGTGTGGGCGGGTGACACGTTTGCCTACGCGGGCGGCCGCCTGCTCGGGCGCCACAAGATGGCGCCGCGCACGTCACCCGGCAAGACGTGGGAGGGATTCGTCTTCGGGACCGCCGCCACGGTGTTCGTCACCTTCGCGGCCCTCTACCAGGACCGCCACGACTTCCTGACGATCCCGCAGTCGATCGTGCTGGGCGTGGTGCTCGCCGTCGCGGCGCCGCTCGGAGACCTGTTCGAGTCGATGCTGAAGCGCGACGCGGGTGTGAAGGACAGCGGCTCGATCCTGGGCGGCCACGGCGGCGTCCTCGACCGTCTCGACGCATTCCTCTTCGCGGCGCCGGCCGCGTACTTCACGATCCTCGCGTTCCTGACCTAGGTCGGGCTCGAGCGTGAGGACGCTCGCGCAGCCGACTGGACGCCGACCGCCACACGGCCACCACTGTCTTCATGATCTTGGTCTGTGCTGGGCGATCAGACGGGCAGGTTCAACCTGTGGCTTATCAAGGCACTCTCGGGAAGGAGCCGGTTCGGGTACGGCCCGCGTGATCCGGACACGTTCGCCCGACTGCGAGAGACGCAGACATCCGACGAGAACCCAGAACAGCGGGTGATCTATCTCGGCTACCTCGGACTCACCTGGGTCAAGGCCGCGATCATCTGCGGGATAACGGTGAGTCTCATTGGCTACGTCATCGACAAGGTGAACAGCTTCGCCGCCTACCACTTTTCACGGAAAGCAATCGTGTTCACCATGGCGTTCTGTCTCATCGGCGCGCTCGACACGGTCTGGAGGGCAAAGCTCGCTGAGATAGCCACCCGCCGTTACGAGGCGGCCAATCGAGTGGTCGATGACCGAACACGGAAGCTGATGCGACGCGCACGGGTGAACGACGCGACGCTCGTTCTACAGCTCGTCGGCGCGATCCTCGCCACTTGGCTCATCCGCTACCCGCTCAGCTAGCGCTCAGGGTCATTCCGGGACACTCGCGCACGCGATAGCACGCCGCGCTGGCGTGGCGCGGCGTGCCGAGCCACGGCTTACGATCCGCCTGTGAAGCAATCAGAGTCACCCCGCCAGATGTCTGTCGCGTCGATGCGTGACGAACTCCTCGACTTGCTCGGGTGGCTCGCTCCGGACAAGGCCTGGCCCAAGCGAGTCGCGGCGCAAGACATCGCGGCTTTCACTATCGAGCGGTTGCCCGAGTCGGTGATCCGGCAGCTCCCGAAGGCCGATCATTCGAAAGGGTTTCGCGCGCTGCATCTCGCTGAGACGATTGCCCGGCGAACACGCTAAGCGCTTGAACTCCCACGGCTAGCGCTCAGGCGTGATTACGCAACACTGGCGCATGCAACGGAGAGCGTCTTCGGCCTTCGGCTACACACCAGAAGCGCAAGAGTTATCCCATCGAGATTAAGGAGGCATCATGCCGAACCTCTTCGAAGACGAGTTCACCGGCCGCCTTGACCTGAGCTCCGAGGAGACAGCGATGTTCTTGTACGACCTAGGCCCGGATGAGTCGTTGCCTTACCACTACGAGTACGTCGAAGAGTGGCTCGTGGTGGTCGAAGGCGCCGTCGTCGTCCGCGTCCCGGACCGCGAGGTCGAGCTCGACCGCGGTGCTCTGATGCGTTTCGCGCCCGGCCCGAGTGGCGCGCACCAGATCATCAACCGCGGGACGTCCGTAGCACGGGTGCTGGCCTTCTCGAAGGCCGCGCTCCCGAGCATCGGGGTTTATCCCGACACCGACACGATCGGCCTCTGGCCTGACGACGACACGGAGTTCTACTTCAAGCGAAGCGACGCCGTCTCACGCGAAGACGTCGTCTAGGCTCGCGGCGCTTCAGGGGTCTGTGAGAGTCGTTGGGGTCGGTCCGTCAGGGGCCGTTGCCAGGGTTGGTGTCGTCCGTGCTGCTTGTGACTCGTCAGGCGTCAGGCCGCGTTTGCGTGTCTTGGGAATAAATCGTCCGAGTGTGCACGGCGACGCCGGTCTGGCACCCGCTGTTGGCTTGATCAGGAGCTTGTCCGCCCTCGGGGCGTGACTCATCACAGACCTGCCGCGCGGTTTCCCTGCATCAGACCGGCGTCACTTGACCCTGCCAATCGAGTCGGAGGATCGGTCGGATGCTTGCAGACGAGCTGGACTACGTGATCGGTGTCGATACGCATCGCGATCAGCACACGCTCGCGGTCGTTGCCGCCAGCGATGACTTGACAGTCATAGGAGATTCATTCCGGAGCCTGGGGCAGGGGACTTCCGTCGCACCCGGAGTCCGACTCTTGGTTAGCAGTCGTGAGCGGGGAAGTGTCCGGAAGGCAGAAGCGTGTGACACACGATCGCTGCGTGCAGGTCCGCGTTGACCGCACCGGCGAGGTCAGCCCCTGTCAGGTTCGCTCCTCGAAAGCGAGCATGCGTGAGTGTTGCGCCAGCCAAATCGGCACCGCTGATGTCGGCACCGGCCAGATTCGCACCGGCAAGGTTCGCTGAGTGAAGGTCGGCGCCGGCAAGGTCGGCGTGCGCGAAGTCTGCGCTTGTCAGAGTTGCGTTCGACAAGTCGATGTTCGCAAGGTGGGCGCCAACGCACTTGGCAGATGCCCCTGGGTGGCACGAAGTTGAAGTCGTCTTCTTCCTCAGCAGGGTCGGCAGGACGAAGATCAAGGCGAACGCGATCAGCATCAGCGGCAGAAAGCGACGAAAGTTCGGCGGCACCCTGCGAACATACGCGCTTCGAGCTGACGACGGCATGTGAGATTCCCGAACTGGCGCAGGCGAGAGGGACTCAACAAGTGCGTGAACGAGGCTCAGGTCACGCTTCTGAGGGAACCGTGATCCAGCGGACACCCCGAACAGGGACTGCCGCACGTTCAGGGTGTATCGCTGAACGCTCGCGCGGGCGATCGAACTAACGCGTACCGCCGCCACCTCCCGAGAAACTCGCGAACCTGGTTCGCCAAGCGAACCAGGTTCGGGAAGTAGCCGGAGGCTACGAGGCGACCTGACGGCAGGAGGTTAGGCCCGCGACGGATGGCGGGGTAGCCTCCCGCGCTTTTGCCTGGTGGCACCGTAGGAACCTGGGCAGGTGCCTTCTAGCTTCGGCGTCAGCGGGATCGCGCGGGTCGATCCCTCGACGGAGATCGGAGGCAAGCGTGAAACGGCTTCTCATTCTCGTTCCTCTGGCCGGTGCGGTCATCTGGGCGTCTGTCGCGCTCGCAACGCCGGCGAATGGGACGAAGTCGAGCGTCATGTCGATCGGGGCGTTGAACGGCGACGTCGCCTTCAACACCGGGCTGCCGGTGACGGCGAACGGCCTGACCTGGGGCACGAAGCACTACGACGTCGACCAACTGCCGGAGTTCCTGTCGGCGCGCCGCGCGGAAGGTGTCACGAGCCTCGGCGATTGGCTCAACCTGCATCCGGCGGTTTCGGCGGCTTTCGGCCTCGTGCCGATCGGTGTGCTCCATTCGCCCGAGATCGTCACCCAGACAGTGAACTTCCCGGCGGGCGCGGCGTCCGGCTGGCACACCCATCCCGGGTTCCTCGTCTCGACGGAGCTGACGGGAACGCTCACCAAGTACGCCACCGACTGCTCATCGCAGTCCTACAACCCAGGGCAGTCCTGGACGGAGACGGGCGCGAACACGTTCATCGTCAAGAACGAGACGAGTGCGCCTGCGAGCGACATCGTCACGTTCATCGTCCCCGGCGGAACGCCGACCACCAGCTTGCGGATCGACAAGGCACAGCCGTCGACCTGCAGCAAGTGATCGGTCGCGGCGGCGTGCGGCGGGCCCTTGTGCCCGCCGCCGTCGTCGCGATCGTCGTTCATGAGTCTCGAACCGCCGGCGACCTCCCGAGAAACTCGCGAACCTGGTTCGACAAGCGAACCAGGTTCGGGGGTCACTCCGAGACTACTGCTCGCGGTGATCGAGCGGACGGTGGCGTTGTCGGAGATCCCGACCTCGATGCCGGAGCTGATGGGGAAGGTGCAGAGCTGGGCGGCGATGGTGCCCCACGGCGTGCACTGGCCGGTCGACTGATCACCTGAAGGAGCTCAGGCCGCGCTGCTCCTCGCTGCCTGGACAAGGATCCGGGCGGCGCGGGCGAGCTCGAGCTCGTCGGTGTTGAGCACGAGGTCGTAGTGGGTGGGCAGCTCGCGCTCGATGCCGTAGAACCGCTTGAGGTAGTCGCGCCGAGCGGCGTCACCGCTCTCGATCGCACGCGCCGCCTCGGCCTCGGTCCGCGCCTCACTCGTCAGCCGCCGCGCGCGGGTGGCAGGTGTCCCCACGACGAGCACCCGGAGGATCACCGCGGACGGCTCGATGGCGAACGACGCGGCATGGGCGACGATCACGGCCCGGCCACGAGCCGCCCGATCGACGACGGCCCGGCCGATGAAGTCCCGGATCTCGGCGCTCTGATCGCGCGTCGGCATCACCACTCCGCCTCCCGGGAGCTCGGGGCCGCTCGCAGCGAGCGCGTCGAGCGCCCGGCGGGCAAGTGAGCGCCGTTCCTCCTCGACGGCAACCGCGGCCGGGTCGAGTCCGGCCTCGGCCGCCGCCTGCATGATGATGTCCTCGTCGACGTAGTCGAAGCCGAGCTCATCTGCGACGAGCCGGCCGACCAGGTCGCCGCCGGATCCGAGCTCGCGCGAGATGCAGATCACGTCCGTCGCCACGAGAGGCGACGCTATGGCGGAGACGCCGACCCGTCAACCGGGGCGTAGAGCCCGAGGCGCTCGTCGGGCGGTAGCGCCGTGACTACGAACAGTGGAAGGAGCCGGTAGCCGAGCCGGAGCCGCCGAGGACGGGGCCCGAGAACGTGCCGCTGCGCAGCCCGGACGCCACGGTGACCTTTGCCGGCAGGAGGCTGTAGCGCTTGCCGGGCGCCTGCCAGGAGACGATCTGACTCGCGTGCGTGCCGGCCTTCGGCGGCTTCACGTCGATGCCCAGATACGCGTACTTCGGCTTTTCGGAGCCCAGCGTGATCGCTCCGATGTTCACCGTGAAATACCCCTGCGAGACGGTGCACTGGCCGCCCGAGAAGCGGAACGTCTTGCTGCCGACCCTGGCCGTCGCCGTCGCCGGCCCGCAGAACGTTCGCACCGTCGCTCCACCGACGGTCCGCACGCCGGGAGTACAGCTCGGACGGGCGGTCGCCGCCGAGGCCGTGATGCCGACAGCAGCAGCAGCTCCCGCAGCCAGAGCTGCCAGGGTGATCCGGGCGGTCGAGCTCATGAATCCCGGTTTCGCCGCAAGGGCGGCCGTCCCTTTCTCCGCCACCTCTGCCCGCCCGGCACACTGTTCCCGTGACCCGCGTCGCCCTCCTCGGAGCCACCGGCTCGATCGGCCGCCAGGCCCTCGAGGTGGTCGCCGCCAACCCGCAGCTCGAGCTCGTCGCTGCCACGTCCGGGTCGACGCCGATCGACGGCCTGGCCCCGCTGACCCAGGTGGGAGGCGACCCGACCGCGCTCCTCGAGCAGGCAGAGCCCGACGTCGTCCTGAACGCCACGCTCGGCTTTGCCGGGCTCACGGCCACCATGTGGGCGCTCGAGCGCGGAGTGACGCTCGCGCTCGCGAACAAGGAGAGCCTCGTCGCCGCCGGCGAGCTGGCGCTCGCGGCCCGCGGCCGGGGCGGGGGCGCACTGATCCCGGTCGACAGCGAGCATTCCGCGCTCTACCAGTGCGCGCTCGCCGGCGAGCCCGAGGCGCTCGTCGTGACGGCGAGCGGCGGCCCGTTCCGCGGCCGCAGCCGGGCCGAGCTCGCAGACGTCACTCCGGCCGACGCCCTCGCGCACCCGACCTGGAACATGGGCGCGAAGATCACGATCGACTCGGCGACGCTCGCCAACAAGGGCCTCGAGGTGATCGAGGCGCACTTCCTCTTCGGGCTGCCGTACGACCGCATCGAGGTCGTCGTGCATCCGACGTCGATCGTCCACGGCGTCGTCCGCTTCCGGGACGGCGCTGCGCTTGCGCACCTCGGCTACCCCGACATGCGCGTGCCGATCTCCTACGCGCTCACGCATCCCGAGCGCGCGGCGACGCCGATCCCGCCGCTCGACCTGACCGCCGGCCCGCTCGAGTTCTTCGAGCCGGACACGGAGACGTTCCGCATGCTCGCGCTGGCGCGCGACGCGGGCGAGCGCGGCGGGACGTACCCGTGCGCGTTCAACGCCGCGAACGAGGTGGCGGTGGCGGCGTTCCTCGAGGGGCGGATCGGGTTCCTCGACGTCGACGCGCTCGTCGGCGACGTCCTCGGCCGGGTCGACGGTGCGCCCGCGCGCGACCTCGACGAGCTGCGCGAGGCGGACCGGCAGGCCCGCGAGCTCGTGGGAGCTGCATGGGCCTAGCCGCGGCGATCGTCGGGCTGACGGTGCTCGTCCTGATCCACGAGGCGGGGCACTTCTTCGCCGCGCGCGCGGTCGGGATGACGCCGCGGAAGTTCTACCTCGGCTTCGGGCCGCCGATCGTCAAGAAGACGCGCGGCCTCGTCGAGTACGGCATCGGCTCTCTGCCGCTCGGCGGCTACGTGAAGATCCCGGGGATGAACCGGCCGTCGCCCGGCGATCTCGCGGCCGGGCTCGTCGCCGACGTCAGGCTCCGCCACCACGAGGAGCTGAAGCGGTTCGACGACGCGCTCGCCGCCGACGACGAGGCAGCGGCGAAGGAGGCGCTGGCCGCCCTGCCGGAGATCGTGCGCGAGTCGCGCACCGCCCGCGAGCTCGCCTGGTCGCTCGAGCCCGACGCGTACTGGCGCCAGGCGACGTGGCGGCGCCTGGTCGCGATCGGCGCCGGGCCGGCGGTGAACCTCGTCTTCGCGCTCGTGCTCTTCACGGCGCTCTTCCTCGTCGCGACGATCCGCGACACGAACGTCGTCGGGGAGACGCTCAAGGGCGAGCCGGCCGTGGCCGCCGGCATCCGCGCAGGCGACCGCGTGATCGCAGTGGCCGGCCGGCACGTCGAGCCGAAGAAGATCCCGGACGCTATCCAGGCGACCGCCGGCCGGCCGTTCCGGATCACGGTCGAGCGTGACGGGAAGCGGGTCGTGCTCGGCCCGCTCAGCGCCCGCCCGGTCGACGGCCGCTACCGGATCGGGATCGCGATCGAGCAGCGAACCGGCGCCGGCGAGTCGCTGCCCGCCGCCGTCCGCGACTCGCTCAGCCTCACCTGGCAGGTGACCTCGGACACGGTCACCGGGCTCGCGCACCTGGCGTCCGGCCGCGATACGAACCAGGTCTCGAGCTCCGTGGGGATCGTGCGCGTGTCGGCCCAGGCCTGGCGGGCCGGCCTGCGCGACTTCCTGTTCGTCCTCGGGCTGATCAGCCTGGCGCTCGGCCTGCTCAACCTGCTGCCGGTGCTCCCGCTCGACGGCGGGCACATCGTGATGGCGCTGGTCGAGAAGCTGCGGGGGCGCACCTTCACGCAGGCGGTCTACATCCGTTACAGCGTCGTCGGGCTGTCGCTCTTCGCAGTGCTGATGTACTTCGGCCTCCGCAACGACCTCTTTGGCGGCGGTGGCTAAGCTCCTGACGTGGCCAGCGAGCGCTCGGTAACCGTCGGCGGCGTCCGCATCGGCGGCGGCGCACCCATCGTCGTGCAGTCGATGACGACGACGAAGACCCACGACGTGCCGGCGACGACCGCGCAGATCGCAGCGCTCGCGAGCGCGGGCTGCGAGATCGTGCGCGTGGCCGTGCCGAAGACCGAGGACGCCGAGGCGCTCTCGAAGATCGTCCGCTTCTCGCCGGTCCCGATCATCGCCGACATCCACTTCAACGCCAGCCTGGCGCTGAAGGCGATCGACCAGGGCGTCGCCGCCGTGCGGATCAACCCGGGCAACATCGGCGGCGCCGACAAGGTCGCCGAGGTCGTCCGGGCGGCGAAGGCGAAGGGCATCCCGATGCGGATCGGCGCCAACTCGGGCTCGTTGCCGAAGCATCTCGAGGACGTTGCGCACCGCGACCAGGCCGAGGCGCTCGTCGAGGCGGCGCTCGAGGAGGTGCGCCTGCTCGAGTCGCTCGACTACTACGACTTCAAGATCTCGGTCAAGTCGAGCCACGTGCCGACGATGATCCGCGCGTATCGCCTGCTCTCGTCGAAGGTGCCCTACCCGCTGCACCTCGGCGTCACCGAGGCGGGCACGGTCTTCGGCGGCTCGATCAAGAGCGCCGTCGGCATCGGCACGCCTGCTCGCCGAGGGCATCGGCGACACGATCCGCGTCTCGCTCTCCGCCGACCCGGTCGAGGAGCCGAAGACCGCCTACGAGATCCTGAAGGCGCTCGGCCTGCGCGAGCGCGGCCCCGTGATGATCGCCTGCCCGTCCTGCGGACGCGACAACGTCGGCGTCCACACGCTCGCCGAGGAGGTCGAGTCGCGCCTCGCGACCTACGACGAGGCCTTCGAGGTCGCCGTGCTCGGCTGCGCCGTCAACGGGCCGGGGGAGAGCGGTGACGCCGACTTCGGCATCGCCGGCGGGCGCGACGTCGGCTTCATCTACGCGCACGGGCGCGTGCTCAAGAAGGTGTCGTCCGACATCCTCGTCGACGAGCTCTTCCACGAGATCGACCGGTGGATCGCCGACGGCATGTTCCGGCCGAAGCGGCTCAAGATGGCGAAGCCGGCGGCGCTGGCGATGGCCGAAGCCTCGGCGATCCCGCTGGAGTAGGTTCAGGGCTCGACGATGATCGCCCGGGCTTCAGAGCTCTTCCTACCCACGCTGCGCGACGCGCCGGCCGACGCCGAGGCGGTCAGCCACAAGCTGCTCGTGCGCGGCGGCTTCATCCGGCAGGTGAGCGCCGGCGTGTGGACGTTCATGCCGCTCGGCTGGCGGGTGCACCAGAGGGTGGTGCAGGTGATCCGCGAAGAGATGGACGCGATCGGTGGCCAGGAGATGCTGATGCCGGTGCTCACGCCCGCCGAGCTCTGGGAACAGACCGGGCGGATCGGGATCCCCGAGATCTTCCGCCTCGAGGACCGCACGGGCCGAAAGTTCATCCTCCCGGTCACCCACGAGGAGACGGCGACCCTCCATGCCCGTGAGATCCGGTCGTACAAGGAGCTGCCGCAGCTCTGGTACCACTTCCAGACCAAGGACCGCGACGAGCCACGGCCGCGCGGCGGGCTCCTGCGCGTGCGCGAGTTCATCATGAAGGACGCCTACTCGTTCGACCGCGACGAGGAGGGCGTAAAGGCGAGCTTCGAGCGCAACCGCGAGGCCTACCACAGGATCTTCGAGCGCTTCCAGCTCGAGGCGTTCGACGTGCAGGCCGAGTCGGGGATCATGGGCGGCAAGTACAGCGTCGACTTCCTCGCGCCGTCCGGGTCCGGCGAGAACACGCTCGTCACCTGTGAGAACGGCGACTACGCCGCCGACATCGAGGTCGCCCAGGCGCTGCCGCCCGAGCCGCAGCTGCCGGAGCCGCTCGCCGCGCCCGAGGAGATCGAGACGCCGGGCGTGACGACGATCGAGGCGCTCGCGTCGTTCCTCGGCATCGACGCCGCCGCGACGTCGAAGGCGATGCCCGTCGTCAAGGAGGACGGCACGCTCGTGCTCGCGCTCGTACGCGGCGACGACCGGCTGAGCGAGACGAAGCTGTTCGACGCGCTTCCGGGCGCCTCACGGCCGGCGACCGACGAGGAGATCCGGGCGGCGTTCGGCGCCTCCGGCGGGTCGCTCGGGCCGATTGGGTTCACCGGCGAGGTGGTGGCCGACGAGACGCTCCGGGCCGGGCAGTTCGTCGCCGGCGCGAACCGCGACGGCCGGCATCTGCGCGGGGTCGAGGCGGGGCGCGACTACGCCCCGCGCTTCGCCGACCTGCGCGAGCCGCGCGAGGGCGACCGATGCCCGAACTGCGGCGGCGCGCTGCGCTTCCAGACCGCTGTCGAGGTGGGGCACATCTTCAACTTCGGCAGCTTCTACTCCGAGCCGCTGGGCGCGACGTTCCTGGACGAGGACGGCAAGGAGAAGCCACTTCTCGGCGGCAGCTACGGCATCGGCCCCGGACGCGTGCTGGCCGCGATCGTCGAGCAGCGGCACGACGAGAACGGGATCTGCTGGCCCGCCTCCGTATCGCCGTACGATATA
The DNA here is from genome assembly GCA_963840365.1 of uncultured Thermoleophilia bacterium. GTDB lineage: Bacteria > Actinomycetota > Thermoleophilia > Gaiellales > Gaiellaceae > PALSA-600. The sequence goes on from CAWIYQ010000005.1 coordinate 48,857, forward strand.
CATGTGGTCGCGTTGACCGGCGCCGAGGAGATCGCGGAGCAGGCCGCCGAGGCATTCAGCGCGGCGGGGCTCGACGTCCTCCTCGACGACCGCGACCTGCGGCCCGGCGAGAAGTTCGCCGACGCCGACCTGATCGGCATCCCGGTGCGGGTGACGGCGGGCAAGAAGAGCCTCGAGGACGGGGCGGTCGACGTCCGCGACCGAGCCACCGGCGAGGAGCGACGTGTGAACGTTGCCGATCTGGGCAAGAACACCTGACATGGCGAGAAGACGCAGATATGCAGCAGAGCCGTTCGGCGCCGCAATCGAGCACCTGATGGACGAGACGGGGCTTACCTACCGCGCGCTCGCGGCGAAGACGAGCCTTTCCGCGGGTTACCTGAACCACCTCGTGCACGGGAACCGGCCCGTTCCCTCGAACGACGTGATCGAGACGCTGGCCGGGGCGCTGGACGTCGAGCCCGAGCATTTCCGCGAGTATCGCCTCCGCGTGATCACGGAGCGCCTCGAAGAGCTGCCCGACCTCGTCGACCGGCTTTACCGTCGCTTGGCGGTCTGAACAGGCCCTTAACCAACCGGGAGACGTTCGCCCCGTCTGACCTAGTAGCACGGTGGGGTCCCGGCAAGCGACCACTGGGGGGTTAGGGGCCCCACCGAGCACCCTTTCCGCCGGCTCGCTTCGCGTACCGTAGGACGCGTGGAGATCGGCGTCTACACGTTCGCCGAGCTCGACGGCCGACCCGGCGCGACTCGGATGCGGCAGCTCCTCGAGGAGGTGGAGCTCGCCGAACAGGTGGGGCTCGACGTGTTCGGCCTGGGCGAGCACCATCGGGCGGACTTCCTCGTCTCGACCCCGGCCGTTGCGCTCGCTGCCGCCGCCGCGCGCACGGAGCGGATCCGGCTCACGAGCACCGTCAGCGTGCTCAGCTCCGACGACCCGGTACGGGTCTTCCAGGAGTTCGCGACCGTCGACCTGATCTCCGACGGCCGCGCGGAGATCATGGCCGGGCGCGGATCGTTCATCGAGTCGTTCCCGCTCTTCGGCTACGACCTCCGCGACTACGACGCGCTCTTCGCCGAGAAGCTCGAGCTCCTGCTCGAGCTGCGCGAGTCCGAGGTGATCACCTGGACGGGCGAGTACCGGGCTCCGATCGACGGCCTCGGTGTCTACCCGCGGCCCGTCCAGCAGCCGCTGCCGCTGTGGGTGGCGGTCGGCGGCACGCCTGAGTCGGCTGCGCGCGCCGGGATGCTGGGGCTGCCGATGGCGCTCGGGATCATCGGCGGCGAGACGGAGCGGTTCGTCCCGTTCGCGGAGATCCATCGCCGCGCCGCGGCGGCCGCCGGGCACGGGCCGCTCGGCCTGAGCATCAACTCGCACACCTATGTCGGCGACCCCGACGACTTCTTCCCCGGCTACGCGGCGATGATGACCCGCATCGGGCGCGAACGCGGCTGGCCGCCGATGCAGCGGCCGAGCTTCGACGCGCTGCGCACGCTCCGCGGTGCGCTCGTCGTCGGGAGCGTCGACGAGGTGGTCGAGAAGATCCTGTACCAGCACGAGCAGTTCGGCCACACGCGGTTCCTCGCCCAGACGAGCGTCGGCTCGCTGCCGCACGACAAGGTGCTGCGCTCGATCGAGCTGCTCGGCACCGACGTGGCGCCGCGCGTGCGGGCGGCGCTCGGCTGATGCGCGCCGCCCTGCTGACGGCGCCCGGCCGGCCGCTCGAGCAGGTCGAGCTCGCCGAGCCGGAGCCGGGTCCCGGGCAGGTGCTGCTGCAGGTGCACGCCTGCGGGGTCTGCCGCACCGACCTGCACGTGCGCGACGGCGAGCTGCCCGAGCCGAAGCTGCCGCTCGTGCTCGGCCACCAGATCGTGGGGACGGTCGTCGAAGGCGGGGGCGTGTTCGACGAAGGCGCGCGGGTCGGCGTGCCATGGCTCGGCTGGACGTGCGGCGAGTGCCGCTTCTGCCGGAGCGGACGCGAGAACCTGTGCGAGCGAGCGCTCTTCACGGGCTACACGCTCGACGGCGGCTACGCCGAGCTCGCCGTCGCGGACGCCCGCTACTGCTTCGCGCTCCCCGCCGGCCCGTCCGACACGGCACTCGCGCCGCTTCTCTGTGCAGGCCTGATCGGCTTCCGGGCGCTTCGGTTCACCGAGGATGCGGAGCGGCTCGGCCTGTACGGGTTCGGCGCCTCGGCGCACATCGTCGCCCAGCTCGCGCGCGCGGAGGGCCGCCGGGTGTTCGCCTTCACCCGCGCCGGCGACGTGGAGGCTCAGTCGCTCGCGCTCGAGCTCGGCGCGGAGTGGGCGGGGGCTACGGGCGAGCGGCCGGAGGAGCTCGACGCGGCGATCATCTTCGCCCCGGCCGGTGAGCTCGTCCCGCAGGCGCTCGCCGCGGTGCGGGCCGGGCGGGGTCGTCGTCTGCGCCGGAATCCACATGAGCGACATCCCGTCGTTCCCGTACGAGCTCCTCTGGGGCGAGCGGCGGCTCCGGTCGGTGGCGAACCTGACGCGCGCCGACGGCGACGGGCTCTTCGCGGCCCTCCGCGAGCATCCGGTGCACACCGAGGTCGAGACCTATCCGCTCGAGCAGGCGGAGCAGGTGCTCGCGCGCCTTCGCGCGGGCGAGGTGCGCGGGGCCGCGGTGCTGGAGATCAGCCCGGCTGCAGACCGCTCTGCCACGTGACGGCGAACGACCGGCCGTCGGTGGAGACGGCGCCCGGCACTGCGCCGACGCCCGGCCCGAGCGGGTCGCCGGCGCCGAACAGGCGCCCCTGGTCGCTGCCGGTGATCAGCTCGATCGGCGTTGCCACCCAGGTCGAGTCGGTGAGCGTCCCGGGATGCTCGTTCCCCGTCGCGGCGATGTCTGTGAACGTGACACCCCGGAAGTTCGTGAGCGGGATCGCCGTGCAGCTCGAGGCGCTCGCGCAGCTGGCGGGCGCCTCGGCGATCCACTCCGCCGACGACACGTCGAGCTGCTGGCTCAGCACCTGCACACGCGAGAAGCGCGTCCCGTGCGTCAGGTTGTGGAGGCTGAGGACGACCTTCTGCCCCTCGACCGCGACGGCGGCGGTGATCCGGTCGCCGGGCTGCACCTTCATCCCGATGCGCACCGACGAGGACGGGACGATCTCCCACCAGGCGTAGTAGCTCGGCGTCGTGCCGAGGCCGCTGCACTCGGCGGCCGTACCGAGCTGCTCGAGCGCGGCCGAGTCTCCGCTGTAGCCGCCGAGGCCGACCCAGAAGGCGACCGCATCGGACCGTGAGGAGGTGCACTTGACGCGGGGTACGACCCACGTGCCCGTGGCGTTCGCAAAGGAGAGCGCTGTGCCGTCGGCGGCGATCGCCGCATACCCGGCCCAGTTCGAGCTGACGAGCGGAGGGGCGTCCGTCGTGGTGGCGGCGGCGGTCCCTGCGAGCGCCGCGGCCGTGACGATCGCCGTCACCATCGCAAGGAGGCGCCTACCCATGAACGAGACGGTATGTCGGGAAACGAAGGGCACGTGAAGAATCCGCGAGGTAGTGGGAGCAACGTTCCCGGCGACGAGGGTCGAAACCCGCCGCCCTATCGGGAATGATTGCAGCGTGCCCAGGCCGCCGATCACGAGCCGCTGGTCGTTCCTCATCGATACGCGCTACGTCGACTTTCGGCGGCTCCTCTGGGCGCGGCTCGGGTCGACGCTCGGCACGTGGGCGGCGTTCTTCGCGCTCAACGTGGCGGTGTACAACCGCACACACTCTGCGGTCTGGGTCAGTGCGCTCCTGATTTCAGAATTCCTGCCGAGTGCGGTTCTGAGCCTCACGATCGGGCCGATCGTCGACCGCAGCCCGCGGCAGAAGCTGATGATCCTCTCCGACATCGGCGGGGTGCTCGTCTTCTGCATCATGCCGTTCGCCGAGTCTGCACTGCAGATCTGCATCCTGGCCGGATTCGCCGGCTGCGCCGCGGCCCTGTTCCGGCCGGGCGCGTACTCCGGGGTACCCAACCTGGTCCGCATCGACCACCTCGCGGATGCGAACTCGCTGCTCCAGGGTGCCGAGAACCTCACGCGCGTCCTGGCGCCATTCGTCGGCGGTGCGATTCTCTCGTTCAGCAACGCGACGACCGTCTACGCGCTGAACGCGGCGAGCTTCGCGTTCTCGGCGTACCTGCTCGTGCGACTCGGCTCGGGCAAGCTGGAAAGCCCGCCGGACACGGTGCCGGCAAAGAGCCACTGGCTCGAGGTCTCGGAGGGGCTCAACCGCATACGCGCCGACCGGGTGCTTCGGGTGATCTTCAGCGTCTGGGCCGTCGGTACGTTCGCGTTCGGCGCCCAGAACGTCTCGGAGGTGCTGCTGGCGAAGAACGCCAACGGCTACGGCAGCGGCACGATCGGCTTTGCCGTCTTCGTCGCGGCGAGCGGAGTGGGCATCGTGGCCGGCAACCTGATCGCTCCTGTGGTCGTTCGTCGGTTCGGGGCCTACTGGGGGTACGTCCTGGCGTTCGCTGTGCTCTCTGTAGGTATCGCCGCCTGCGCGGTCAGCCCCGGGGTCGAGATCGGATCCGTCGGCGCGGTCATCTACGGGATCGGCAACGGCGTCGGGCTCGTGTGCAACGTCACGCTCATCCAGGAGGCAGTCGAGGACAGGATGCGGGGACGCATCTTCGCGTTCCTCGGCACGCTCGTGCAGATCTCGCTCCTTGTCGGGATGGTCGTGTCCGGGCCGTTCACAGATCGCTACGGGCCGCGGTGGACGTGGGCTGCTTGCTCCATCATCCTCGCCCTCGCCGCGCTCAACGCTGTACGGGTGACGCTTCGCGAGCGCCGCCGATTCGCGGACGTGCCCATCTGATGCTCGAGCTGCGCCCGAACTGCGAGCTGTGCGACGTCGATCTTCCGCCCGACGCGCCGAGCGCGCGCATCTGCACGTACGAGTGCACGTTCTGCGCGGAGTGCGTCGAGAACGTGCTCCACAACGTGTGCCCGAACTGCGGCGGAGGGTTCGAGCGGAGGCCGGTGCGACCGGTCCGCGCCTGGCGCCCGACGACCGGGCTCGTCAACGACCCGGCCGGCACGAACCGCCGCTTCACGAAGTACACCAGCGAGGAGCTCGAGAAGTTCTCGGCGAGCCTCCGCGACGTCCCGCCGAGCGAGCGGTGACGTACGTCGTCTTCAGCCGCATGAAGGGCGACGACTGGCGCGTGGTCGGCGAGGTCAAGCGCCGTCCGGGCCTGCCCGCGCGCCGCTCGCGGGCGCAGGCGGTTCGCGACGTGCTCGGCCGCGAGCCGGGCGCCGGCGAGGCCTACGCCGTGCTCGCGAAGAGCGAATGGCGAAACGCGCTCGACCACTAGATGGCCGTCCCAAAACTACGGATGCCGGATCCCCGAAGCAGGGGGACGATGACGGCGATGACGATGCTCGACGACCTCCGACGCTGCCACGGATTCACGGTCGACACCGATGCCGGCCATCTGGGATCGGTGCTGCACGTCCGCGAGCCGCGGCCGGGAGAGCTCGAGCTGCACGTGACGACACCTGACGGGGTGGTGATCGTGCCGCTCAGCGCCGTGCGTCATTTCGACGCGCACGAGCAGCGGATCGCCGTGGTGCTGCCCGTAGGCTCGACGGCCGGTTCCGCGGTTTCCTGAACACGCGGCCACACGGCCATTACGAATGAGGTCGATGATCGGCCTCGTGCGCTCGCGACGCGCCTGCCTCGCACTCGCCGCGGCCGTCCTCGTGGCGGTCGCCGGCTGTGGTGCCGGTCATGACAAGAGACTCGCCGCTCCGTTCCGCAAAGGCGACCTTGCGGAAGCAGGGGGCTGGGCCGTGCTCGAGCTCGGGCCGCCCGGAACCGTACTGCGGTTCGTTCCGCACACGTCCTTCGGGATCGGGCTCACGCTCCGGAACCGCTCGAAGGAACGCGTCACGGTCATCGCCGTACGGGCGATCGACCCGCCGGGTGGACTTGTGCAGCAGCAGGGAACGCGGCTCGTCGCCTGGAACCCGCCTCCGTGCACCGGGAGCCACTCGTGTCCCGCGCTCGGGTTCCTGCGCCCGCCGTACGGCAGCGCGCACGCAAAGCCTCTGGCCGTCGCACCGGGCAGACAGGTGGGGGTGCAGCTGAACTTTGCGGTCGCCGGCTGCGAACGTGTCCCGGGAGCCACGCCGGGGGCTGCCCAGCAGATCGACATCTCCTACACGACTGGCACGGGCCGACCGAGGTCGCAGGTGCTGTCGCTCGGCAGCTCGCGGCTACGGCTGCGGATGCCGTCGGCGCGCGACTGCGCCCCGCGGCCGAAGAGCACGATCGCCGTCGAGGGGCCCTACGCAACCGGATCGGACTGGACGATCCCCACGAGCAGCGGCGACAACTGCACGATCGCGCCGACCGGCGGGCTCACGTTCTCGAGCCGGCTGTACGAGGCACCGAAGGGGCCGGCGGTGAGGATCGTGATCCGCCTTCCCCGATACACCGGTGCCGGCCTCTACCGGACGGTCGGCCGTCCGGCCGCGTCCCGCGGCAGCGCCGACGTAGCGGCGATCGTCGGGATCGGGATCCACGGCTGGCAGACGTTCAGGTCGCGCAGTGCCGTCGTCACGGTCCGGCGGGTAACGCGCTCTTCGATCCGGGGGCGCTTCCACGCCACGATCGTCGGCTACCGGCATGCGACGTTCCGCGCCTTCGGCGCCTGGGCATGCCGGGTCTCCCATTGAGATCGATCGGCGTGATCGCGGTCTCGGTCCTGCTTGTCGGCGCCGTTCCGAAGGCAGCGCCTCCGCGGGTCGTCCCCTGGATCGACAAGCGACCCGTGAAGGCCCCGGCGCACGTGCCGCTCGCCGCACGGTGCCAGGCGCGCGACATTCGCGCCCACCTCTTCCTGCAGGGCGCGACCGGCTCGCTCGTCGGAGGCGTCAGCCTCGTGAACGCGGGTGTGCGGCCGTGCTCGCTCGTGGGCTGGCCCACGGTGACCTTTGCCGGGCCCGCGGCATCCGGCGAGAAGTGGCGAGTGAAGAGGCTCGCGGCATCACCGTCGCCGCCGGAGGCGATCTCGGATCCCCCCGGCTCGCTCCGGGCGCTTCTGCCGGGAAAGACGGCCGCGACGGCGATCTTCTGGTCGAACTGGTGCGGGCCGGGATCGACGCCGGCTGGATCGCCGGGCGCGTTCCCCACGAAGCTGATCCTCGGGCTCCCGGGCGGCGCGACGATTGGGATCCCGCTTGCGCACGCCCCGAGATGCGACCAGCCGGACGATCCGTCGACCGTGTCGGTCGGGCCCTTCACGCCGGCGCCACGGTTCCTGCCGGCGAGCTCACGTCTGCCGCTGAGGGCGGTCGTCGTCGGCCGGCGCCCCGTGCGGGTCAAGCCCGGCCTACGCGCGTTTCGTGCTCGACGCGGCCAACGGCTCCGCTACGACGTCGCCGTCACGAACACCGGCGCGAGGCCGTTCCGGTTCGCGTCGACGAGCTGTCCGACATACATCGAGCAGGTCTCGGATGCTCCGGCGCAGGCCTACGTCCTGAACTGCCGCCCGGTCGACACGATCGCCTCACACGCGACGGTGGTGTTCGGGATGCGGGTCGACGTTCCGGCAAGGGCGCGGGCCGGGGAAAACAGCCTCACATGGGAGCTGGCGCCACGTACGTACGAGCCCCCGTTTGCCTCGGCGGCTCTGCGGGTCGCGCCCTGATCGTCGTTGCGCGTCCCGTCAGGATGCGACGGGCCGCCGCGTCGGGCTGTGCGTGGCTCGTTCGGCCATGTCCCGAAGAGCCGCGATCGCCGTTTCATGATGACGACCGCCCAACGCACGTAGGCCCGACGCGGCGAGGTCGATGTCGTCCAGCGTCGCGTCGGGAACGGCATCGAGCCAGCGCTGCAGCCACCGAGCCGCGGCGCGACTGTGCCGGCGCGAGTCCTTCTGAGCGATCAAGGCCGTGAGCTCGAGAAGGTCGACAAGCGTCGGCCGCGGGATCTCCGTCCGCAGCGTCATCTCGGCAACCATCAGATTGCCGCGCTCGACTGCCCGCTGAAAGACTGCTCTCGGATGGCCCTGCGCGGTGATCTTCGCGTCCTCCCGCGGGGCCGGCCGGACGGCTTGGGTGCGAGCTTACAGGCGGACGGTCGTCAACCGGGCCATCGTCGTGCTCAGGGCTCCTCGTAGCCTCCACTGGCAGCAGAGGCGGCGTCCTCGTCTTGCAGGCCCGGGCCCCACCCGGGCCCCGTCGGGGCAGGCTCGTCCACGAAAGCGACTGTCGAGACTCGATCCATCGGCACGCGCTCGCTGTCGCTGATCGCGATCTCTCCGTCCGAAGCCGCTGATCGAAGCACGTCTCCCGGCGAAGGGCTGTCGCCCGCATCGACGTGGTGGGCGATGTCGACCTCTCGCCCGTCGTCGAGCACAACGCGGATGGTGATCAGCTTCTTCACGTGCCGGAAGCGACCGCGCCCTCGTTTACGTCGCGTCGCGGTGGAGGACGTTTATCGGTTGCCCGGAGGGCGTTCCCGCCGCGGGCGAAGAGTAAGCCTTGAGGTCCGTCCGGTGACTGAGGCCTCGAGGTTGCAAGGCTCTTTGTCGTGATGAGCGCGAGACCGCTCCGCTGCTACGGTTCGCCGTGTCACGGGGCGTGGCGCAGCCTGGTTAGCGCGCTAGTCTGGGGGACTAGAGGTCCCGAGTTCGAATCTCGGCGCCCCGATGCGAAAGGGCCGCGCTTGCGGCCTTTTTCTTGGTGGGTCGCCGAAGATCTCGTGGGGGTGTGGCTACGGGACGGGCAGCGCCGCAGCCCGCTACTCTTCGGGGTCGGGCGGGGCTAATGGGAGGTTCGGCGTGACGACGGACGACCACGGCAAGCGGAGCGAACACTCGACGCCGGTCCGGGAGCCGACCGCGAGGATGGCGCGTGAGCGGCACCTGCGTCGCAAGCGCCGGTTCGCGATCGAGCGGCACCATCGAGTAGAGATCAACCGGGTATAAGGCGTCAGCGAGGGGCGAAGCCCCCAAGGCCCCTTCCCCCTCGCACGTGCCCCGTGTCGGGTGGGCCGGGCAGCGATTTGGTCTCCGCCGGAAAGACGGGAGCGCGCCCAGCCCGGTCACGAAGCTACGTGCGAACTCCTCGCGCCGCTAGGACCTGTTCCCGTCGTGTCACTAGGCGTCGACGAGATCGTTGCGTCCGGAGTGCCGCGGCATGCGCCGGCGCCTCCGGCGTGTGTGATCCGGGTGGCAGCCTGGAGAGCCGGCTTCGTGACGTCTGCCGCCCCGGGTTCAGCTCGAGCGCAGAACGCGGCGCAACACCTTGCCGTACTCGTCAAGGCCGTCGCGATAGAGCCGCGCTTCGGGCCCCGCAGCGATGCCGACACGCTCCGGCACGACACCCCAAATCGGGACGTTCTGCCCTTTCCACCAGTCGATCGTCTCCTGAAGGTCATTCGTCCCCAGCCGCGCGGCAGTGACAACGATCCCGCGAGACGTCTTCCGAGGGATCATCTCGAGCGTGTAGGCGACGCGGGCGAACTCGACGCCGCCCGCGCGCGTCGGGATGACGACCGCATCGGCCGCAGTGATCGCCGACTGCACCAGGCGCTCGTCGCCCGGCGGTAGGTCGACGACAACGGTCCCGTCCTTCGTACTCATCGCGCGCGCCAGCGTTCGTTCGGACGGCGCCTCGACGACCTCGACGCCTGCGATCGGGCGCTCCTCGAGCCACTCCGCCGCCGACGCTTGCCGGTCGGCATCGACGACCACGACGGGCGTGTGCCCACGGTCCACCGCTACCGCGGCGAGATACACGGCGGTGGTCGTCTTGCCGACACCACCCTTGAGATTCGTGACGACGACCTTCACCAGCGACCGAGTGTACTTCCACGCGGCGGTTCCCGAGTTGACGTCGAGGGACGCCCTGCGGACGCCCCTCGACCGACGGATCGGGTGGGAAGCTAGCCGGTTTGGATCTGCTTGAGCGTCTTCTCGGCCGCGACGAGAACGGACTTCACCGTCGACATCTTGGCGAGGCTGTGTTTACAGGACCGGTGCTGCGCTGTCGGGAGAGGGAAGCTCTTGGCCGAGTTGGTAGGCGCTCTCGCCGTGCATTGCGGCGTCGAGGCCACGTTCGGCTTCTTCACCGACACGCACCGGTGTGACGAGGTCGATGACTTTCAGCATTGCGTAGGTGAACGCGAAGGCGTAGAGCGAGCAGCCGACCCCGGCCGTGACCTGTTTGATGAAGAACGTGGCGGAGCCGTGGATCAGGCCGCTGCCGCCGGCGGGGTTGATCGCCAGGCTTCCGAAGACGCCGAGCAGGACGATCCCGAGCAGGCCGCCGACGCCGTGCACGCCCCAAACGTCGAGCGCGTCATCCCACCGCAGCCGGTTCTTGAGCTGAATGGCGTAGTAGCAGACCAGCCCGGCGACGATCCCGATCACGACCGAGGCGTAGATCGGCACGAAGCCGGCAGCCGGTGTGATCGTTGCCAGCCCGGCAACGGCACCCGTGAGCAGCCCCACGAAGTGCGGCTTTCTGGCGTTCCGCCATTCCACGAACAGCCACGTCGTCGCCGCGAAGGAAGCCGCGAGGTCGGTGTTCAGGAAGGCGAGCGCGGTGATGTGGTCGACCTTCAGCTCACTCCCGGCGTTGAACCCGTACCAGCCGAACCAGAGCAGTCCGGTGCCGAGCGCGATGAACGGGATGTTGTGGGGCGTATCGAAGAACTTGCGTCGGCCGACGTAGAGCACCGAGGCGAGCGCCGCGAAGCCCGCCGAGGCGTGCACGACGATCCCACCGGCGAAGTCACGGACGCCCCAGTGGGCGAGCATTCCGCCACCCCAGATCATGTGCACGAACGGGTAGTAGACAAAGAGCTGCCAGACGACCAGAAAGATCAGAAACGCCTTGAACGTGACGCGGTTCGTGAACGCGCCGGTGATCAGAGCCGGCGTGATGATCGCGAACATCATCTGGTAGGCGATCAACACGACCAGCGGGATTCCCGACGGCTTGTACATCGTGAACGGCGTCACGTGCCTGAGAAACGCCAGATGGAAATTGCCGTAGATGCCGTCGGTGCCACCGCTGAAACACAACGAGTAGCCGACGAGCCACCAGAGCACCGTCGTGATCCCCATCGACGCGAAGCTCTGGATCATGATCGTAAGCGTGTTCGACCGGCCGACCAGGCCTCCGTAGAAGAACGCGAGCCCCGGCGTCATCAGCATCACAAGACTCGCCGCGAGAAGCATGAACGCGGTGTTCGCTCCGTTGATCACAACAAGTCCTTTCGCTCAGGTCGGCCCGTCTGGGGCCACGCGTGCATTGTCAAACGGTAAGAAGAATCGCAGGCACAGGCACGGGAGTTATCCGCAGTTCCTACGGGCCTTCAGTATCAACCGGCTGGGGGTACTGATGAGACCCGTCCGGGCGGGATATGGGAGTAGCCTCTTCCCCGTGAACTACGCGCAGTGGATCACGCACGTTGTCGAGGTGGTCGAGACGGTCGGCGCCGGCATCATGGTCATCGGCGGCCTGGGCGCGTTCCTAGCGTTTCTGCGCGACGCAACCACTGACGCGAGAAGAGCCTCATCGTACGAACGACTCCGTCGCAACCTCGGCCGATGCATCTTGCTCGGGCTCGAGTGCTCATCGTTGCGGACATCATCCGCACCGTCGTCGTAGATCAGACGTTCGAGAGCGTGACCGTGTTGGGAATCATCGTCCTGATCCGGATCCTGCTCAGCTTCTCGCTCGACGTCGAGATCGACGGGGTATGGCCGTGGAGTCGGTTGAGGGAGAGCAGGAACGACCAGGCCCTGTAGCACGCGCCATCGCAGCCGTCGGCGTGATAGCCGGCGCGACTCGTGGGCTGAAGCGCGTGCGCGCGTCGCCGCCTAAGCGCACCATTCGTCGGCGACGCGGCGCACGACCTCGCGGACGCGTTCGAGCGATGCGAGGCTGACCCACTCGACGGTGGCGTGGGCTCCTTCGCCGGCAGGCCCGAACACGACGGTCGGAATGCCGGCCTCGGCAAGCAGCGCGGCGTCCGTCCAGAACAGCGCGCCCGCGTAGTCGCCTGTGTCGGCGACGCTGCGAACGAGCTCGGCAAATGGGTGGTCGGGCTGTGCGGTGAGCGGGTTCCTGCTCTCGATGATCCGCAACGCGGCGTCCCCGGCGATTTCGCGCAGCTCTGTCTCGACCTGCTCGACGGTCTCGCCGGGGATCGTACGGCGTTCTCCCGTGAGCACACAGCGTGCGGGGAAGGTCGAGAGCTCCTGGCCTCCTTCGATCAGCGACGCGTGTAGCGACGCGGGCCCGACGAGCGGGTGAGCACGTCCTGCTTGGAGTCGCCCGTCCAAGTCTGAAAGCGCGACGAGGATCCGGCCCATCTTTGCGATCGCATCAACCCCGAGGTCGGGACGCGAGCCGTGCGCGGCGACGCCCTCGGTCTCGAGCTCGAAGCCGACGAAGCCTCGATGGGCGATCGCCACGCGAAGGTCGGTTGGCTCGACGACGATCGCGGCGTCGGCGCGCACGCGCTCGACGACCGCCTCGGTGCCCATCGATGCGAGCTCCTCGTCGGCGACCAGAGTCACGATCACGTCCCCGCGCAGCCCCGCGACGTCGCTCGCGGCGAGCATGATCGCCGCGAGCGCGCCCTTCATGTCATACGCCCCGCGCCCGTAGAGTCGGTCGTTCTCGAGCCGTGCCTCGAACGGCGCCTCCATTCCTCCCACGCCGACAGTGTCGAGGTGGCCGTTCAGGAGCAGTGAGCGACCACCGCCGGAGCCGCGCTTCGTGGCCACAACGCTCGGGCGCGCGCCGCCGAGCACCTCGACCTCGAACCCTCGCGCCGTGCACCAGTCGGCCGCGAAGGACGCGATCGCGCCTTCGCCGGCGCCACCCGGCACGAGCGCCGGATTGACGGAGTCGATCGCCACAAGCGCTGCTGCGAGCTCACCCAGAGTGGACGCCACGAACTGGATTCTCCCTTCTGGCGTCCGTGTTTGGGGCGGTGCGCCGGCGTCGAGTCGGGGTCGGAGGAGCTCGCTCGACCTCGTCAATCGAGAGCCGACGTCCAGAGCGATCGGAGCCGGTGCCGTGCCAGGTGGCTGTCATCGTGGTCCTCCTTCGTGTGATTTCTCGACTGCCACGAGCAGTTCTACGCCCGCTCCCGCCAAGCGCGGGCGAAGCGACCGCCAAGGTTCGGCCAGGAGAGACCCTGGGTCGTCCCAGGGTCGAATCAGCGCTCGGAGGGGTAACGCACGGTGGCATCGACGCCGCCGCCGGGCGCCTCGCGCAACTCGATCGTCCCGCCGTCGAGCTCGACGAGCCGCTTCGCGATCGCGAGGCCGAGGCCCGAACCGTGACTCTTGCCCGAGGTCCAGAAGCGGTCGAATGCTCGACGACGCTCCTCCGGCGCCAGCCCCGGTCCCTCGTCGAGAACGTGCAGCTCAGACCCGGCTGCGGCGACGGTCACGGTCGAGGACCGCGGCGCCGCGTCGATCGCGTTCGCGAGCAGGTTGTCGAGAACCTCCTCCACCCGTGCGCGCCCGGCCCGGACGACACCGCCGTCGGCAGGTGCGACGAGCGAGAGCCCGTGCTCCTCGGCGAGCGGTCGCCAAAGCTCGGCGCGGCGCGCAACGAGGTCCGGCAGGGAGATGTCCTCGGCCGGCTCGGGGGCCGTGTCCGCCCGCGCGAGCGCGAGCAGGTCGTCCACGAGCCGGGAAAGCCGATCGACCTCCAGCAGACCGGCCTCCGCGTCGCCGTTCTCGAGCCGCAGCTTCAATGCCGTCAGGGGTGTCCTCAGCTCGTGCGACGCATCCGCCACGAACGCCGCCTGCGAAGAGAGGAGGGCCCCGAGCTTCGCCGTCGTCCGGTTGAGCTCACTCGCGAGCCGCCGCACCTCGGGCGGCCCGGCGTTCTCCGGCGCTCGTGCGTCGAGAGCGCCCGATCCGACGAGGACAGCGGTCTCCTCGACGCGTCGCAGTGGGCCGCCGAACGAGCGGGCCAGGACGACCCCGATCGCAGCCGCGCCCGCCAGGATCGCGAGGGCGACCACAAGCAGCGTCACGCGGTCGCGCCGGATGCGCGCGTCGACGGTCGACATCGGGTACGTGACGCGGACCGCGCCGAAGATTGCGCCTCCGGACGCCACCGGCACGGCGACGTAGAGAAGCCGCTTGCGCAGCGTCTTCGAGTAGCGGATGCCGGTTGCGTTTCGGCCCGTGAGCGCCGTGGCGATCTCCGGTCGCGAGCGGAAGTTGCGCTCGCCGCTGAAGAGTGGGGCGGAGTCGGCGATGCTCAGGCCGCGTCGATCGACGACGACGACACGACCGTGGGTCGTGGCGGCGTAGTGCTTGACGGCTGGCGTCAGACCGGGGCTCCGTCTGCCGAGCTGAAGTTGATCCTCGGCCAGCGACGCGATGACGTACGCATCGCGCTGCACTCTCGCCTCGAGATCCTGCCGCTGCGTTCGCGCGTCGACGAAGGCAAGCGGCAGTTCGAGCGTGATCAGGATGACCGCCGTGAGGGCGAGGTAGCTCGCGAGCAGGCGACGCGTCACGTCGGCTGCAAGCGCAGGCCGATGCCTCGGACGGTCTCGATCATCTCGGGGCGTCTCAGCTTGCGGCGAAGTGCGGCGACGTGGACATCGATCGTCTTCGACGACCCGTACCAGGTCGTGTGCCAGATCTCACGCAGGATCTGTTCACGTGAGACCACCGCACCGGCGTTTCGCGCGAGGAGCGTCAGGAGCTCGAACTCCTTCGCGGTGAGGGAGATCTCCTCACCGTCGACGAGCGCGCGGTGCGCCCGCAGGTCGATCTTGATCGCGCCGGCGACGACTTCTTCGCCCTCGACGCTGTCGCTGTGCCCATCGGCGCGCCTCGTGACCGCTCGCATCCGGGCGATCAGCTCACGGAGGCCGAAGGGCTTGACCAGATAGTCGTCGGCGCCAAGCTCGAGACCGACAACTCGGTCGACCTCCTCTCCGCGTGCGGAGACGACGATGATCGGGACGGTCGAACGGGCTCGCAGCTCGCGGCAGACAGTGAGCCCGTCAACGTCCGGCAGCCTCAGGTCGAGCAGCACGAACTCGGGCGTCTCGGCCGCGAGTGCCTCGGCGCCGGTCGCGGCCCGCTCCACCGAGAAGCCCTCCCGGCGGAGGCCCTCCGCGAGCGGCTCGGCGATCGAATCGTCGTCCTCGACCAACAGGACGTTCATGCCGGAACGGTCGCCGCAGGGGGAAACCGCTGCCTCAGCGGATTTACCGATTCTTTGCCGAGGCTTACGACTGCGCCCGCCCGGGCCTCGCCGTCGTGCTCGTAGCCTCGGTGACATGAGACGCATCCATGCACTCCTCATCTCCTGTGCGGTGGCATTCTCGGTCGCCGCGGGCACCTTCGCCGCACTGCGCACGACGCAGCTCGGCGCGTCGTCGGCCCCTGCGATCAGTCCGACCTTGATCGCGCGCCAGACGGCGCAGCTGCGACGTTCCCAGGCGGCGCTCGAGCGGGCACTGCGGCGGCGGCCGCCGACGCTGCCGCCACTCCCACGCGTCACCCCGAGCCCGCGACCGCCTGCAGCCGCGCCCGCGCCCACCACGACGGTCGCCCCGGTCGTGACGAGGGTGGTCGCTGCCCCGGTCGTCCACACGTCGAGCTCGCCGGCCGCCGGACGTTCCGAGAGGGACGCCGGGGGAGACGGCGGATCCTACGATGACTAGCACGCTCGTCAGGCTCTACGCCCTCGTCGCCGCGGTGCTCGTGTTCTTCGTCGCGTGGGCTGTCGTGGCGGCTCACCCCTGGCAGCCGCCTCGGGTCACCGCAGCCGACCGGCAGGTGACCGCGCTCGCAGAGCTGAGGAGCCGCGTTCGACTCGAATCGCTCCAGGTCCAGAGAATCGTCGACCGCCGGTTCGCCGCCTACGCCGGCGCGCTCCCCGAACGGGAGCGCACGATTGCGCTGCTGCGCGCACTGAACGCGCGCCGGGCGGCACCGACCGTCTCGCCGCCCTCCGGTGCTGCTCCGTCCGTCTCGCCGCCCTCCGGTGCTGCTCCGCCCGTCGCGCCGCCTGTCGTCGTTTCCGCGCCCGCCGTCTCGACCACCCATACGTCGTGATCGACCGGCACGAGTTCACCGCCATGGGCACGACCGTGGAGCTGGTCGTCGACGTCGACGGGCCGGGGGCGGCCGAGAGCGCCTTCGCTGCAGTGGAGGCCGACTTCGAGCGGCTCGAGCAGATCATGTCGCGCTTCCGCGCCGACTCCGAGCTCTCGCGCCTCAACGAAGCCGGCCGGCTCGAGGTCTCGGGCGACCTGGCGGAGGTCGTGACGCTCGCCCTCGAGGCCCGTGCGAGGACGCATGGGCGATTCGACCCGACGGTCCACGACGCGCTCGTCCGGGCCGGCTACGACCGCACCTTCGCAGAGCTGCGACCCGACCATGACGGCGGAGGCGAGTCATCGATCCGCTGCGGCGGGAAGGTCGGCGTGGAAGGCCGGGTGATCAGCCTCGAGCCGGGCTTCCGCCTCGACCTCGGCGGCATCGGCAAGGGCTTCGCCGCCGAGCGTGGGGCGGAGCGCCTTGCGCTCGTCGGGCCGTCGCTCGTCAGCGCCGGCGGGGACATCGCCGTGCGCGGCATCCCTGAGGCCGGGTTCTGGGCGATCGCCGTCGAGGACGGCCCGACGCTCGGACTGACCGAGGGAGGGCTGGCGACGTCGGGCAGCGACCGGCGCCGCTGGCGGTGGGGTGGAGCCGAGCGGCACCACCTGATCGACCCTGCGACGGGAGAGCCGGCCGTGACCGACCTCCTGCGCGTCACCGTCGTCGGCTCCGATGCCGTCGACGCCGAGATCCTCGCGAAGGTCCTCTTCCTCGGCGGACGCGCGCAGGCCGAGGCAGCCGGCATCCCGGCAGTGCTCGTCACTGACCGTGGCCAGACGGTTCTCACGGGCGGGATCGCATGACCCACCACGACCCGACGTTCTGGCTGCTCGCACGGTCGGCCGGGTTGACGGCCTACGTCCTGCTCGCGGCGTCCGTCCTGGCCGGGCTGACCCTCAGGACGCGCCCGAGCCGCCGACTGAAGGCACCGCTCGTCGCCGAGCTGCACAAGACCCTCGCCCTCGCGAGCCTCGCCGCGGTCGCGCTGCACGGAGCCGCGCTCGTGCTCGACGGCACCGTGCACGTGACTCCGGCTGCGCTCGTCGTGCCGGGTCTCGTCGCCTATCGCCCCGCCGCGGTCGCCGCGGGAGTGCTCGCGGCCTGGCTCCTGGCAGTGATCACCGCGTCGTTCTGGCTGCGCGCGTGGCTCGGGGTGCGCCTGTGGAGGCGCCTGCACAAGGCGACCTACGTCCTCTTCATCCTCGCCGCGGTCCACGGTCTCGCGGCCGGCACCGACTCGTCGCAGCCCTGGAGCCAGGCCCTCTATCTCGGCCTCCCGGTCCTCGTCACGTTCGCCGCGTCGTGGCGCGTCCTCACGGCGACCGGCGTCCGCTCGGCGGGCGCCCGAGTCTGAACGTGGCCGGTGCGGAGTCCGGGCGATCTCTTGTCCCGTTCTTTGCCGACCACGCAGTACCACTTCCCCCATGACAACGACAACCGACACCCAGATCTCTCGCCGCGGCGCCGTGGCACTCGCCGCGGCCCTCGCCGTCACGGCCGTGACCGCAGTCGCCGCCGTCGGCGGCCTGCAGCACCTGGCGCACCCGGCGGCCACGCCTCACGTGCGCCAGGTCACATTCGTCCAACCGAGCGTGACCGCCGTTCCCACGACCGAGGCCGAGACGTCATGAGGCGCGCGTTCGCCGCGATCCTGGCCGTCTGGTCGACGCTTGCGCTCGTTGCCGTCCTCGCCTGGTCGCAGCCCACATCGACGTCGAGCGCCAGTTCAGCTCGAGGCGTGCCGATGACCGTCGTCGTGCAGGGCAAGAACGGGTCGCGCCGACTGGCGCGCGTCCTCGTTCTGCCGTCGGGCACAGCCGCGGTCGTGGCCACTCACTCGTCCACGACGACAGGCGCCGCGCCCGCGACGACTTCCGCCGCGGGTGTCGTCCTGCCGGCCTCGTCGGTGCAGCCTGTCGTCAGCACGAGGACGTCGTGACCGCCGTTCCGGTCGCCTGGTTCGTCGCACGGTCTGCCGGTCTCGTCGCGTTCGGGCTCCTCACGCTCTCGATGTGGCTCGGTCTCGCAATGAGCACGCGCATTCTCGGGACGCGAAGGCAAAAGGCCCTCCTCGGGTGGCATCGGACGCTTGTCTGGACGGCGCTGTCGATGGTCGGGCTGCACGTCCTCGCCCTGCTCGCCGATCCGACCATCCACTTCGGGCTCGCCTCGGTGCTCGTGCCGTTCGCCGCGCCCTGGCACCCCGGCGCGGTCGCCGCGGGCGTGGTCACGGGCTGGCTGATGCTGATGCTCGCGGTCTCCTTCCGTCTCCGGCGGTGGATCGGACAGCGGGGCTGGCGCAGGCTCCACTACGCGAGCTTCGCGGCGTTCGTCCTTGCTCTCGGCCACTCCCTCGTCGCCGGCACGGATCTCCACGGCCTCGGCGGGCAGCTGCTTCTTGCCTTCTCCCTCGGACCGGTCCTCTGGTTCGTCTTCCTGCGCCTGCTCTCCCCGCGGGCAAAGCGCGCCGTCTCGCCCGCCTGACAGGCCGGGCGGGACGGCGCCCAAGGAAACGCCTGCCGATTCCTTCCGAAACGCTTGCCTATGCCTGTCCCGGCCTTGGGTGCGGCCCTCCTAGCCTGGCAGCAGTCAGCTTGATCAACCCGAGAAAGGAGCACCACGATGGCTCGTTACCGCATCACCCTCGATCGTTCGGTCTGCAGCGGCTTCGGCTCCTGCGTCGACACATCTCCGGCGATCTTCCGGCTCGACGACTCCGGTCTCGCGACAACGATGGTCGCCGAGACCGATGACCCGGCCGTGCTGGCCGCCGCCGAGGCGTGCCCGATGGGCGCGATCCTCGTCGAAGAGCTGGCGATCGCATGACTCCTCTCGTCCTGATCGCGGGAGCCGGGCTTGCCGGCTCCCGCGTCGCAGAGTCGCTTCGCGCCTTCGGCTTCGAAGGGCGCATCGTCCTCGCCGGTGAGGAGCCGCACGCACCCTACGAGCGGCCCGCGCTCTCGAAGGAGTTCCTCGCGGGTGCGCGTGACGACGTGGCGCTCCGCCCCGACGCCTTCTGGGCCGACCGGGGCATCGAGCTTCACACCGGTCGAAGAGTCGGCGACGTCGACCCGGCACGTCGCCTGGCGCGCGTCGGGGACGAGGAGGTCGCCTGGGACGCACTCGTCCTGGCGACAGGAGCTCAGGCCCGGGCTCTGCCGGGCCCGCCCGGGGTGCACACGCTCCGTTCACTCGACGATGCGCGCCAATTGGCGTCGGCCGTCGACGAGACGACCAGGGTGGTCGTCGTCGGTGCGGGCTTCATCGGCGCGGAGGTCGCGTCCACGCTTCTCCCGAAGGTCGCCTCAGTGACGATCGTCGAGCCACTCCCGGCACCGCTCGTGCGTGTGCTCGGAGCCGAGGTCGGAACGCTCCTTGCCCGGACCTACCGCGCGTGCGGCGCCGTTCTCCACCTCGGCGCGGGCGTCGCCCGCTTCCACGGCGACGACCGAGTGCGGGCGGTCGAGCTCGACGATGGAACGCTCGTGCCCGCCGATGTCGTCGTCGTCGGGATCGGCGCGATTCCGACTTCGCCCTTCGGCCGGGCGATCGATGTGGACGAGCACGGCCGCAGCGAGTTCGAGTCGGTCTACGCCTGCGGCGACGTCGCCGCGTGGTGGCGGCCTTCCCTCGGCCGGAGGCTGCGGGTCGAGCACTGGACGGCGGCTGCCGGCCAGGCGAGAGCCGTGGCAGCGACGATCACGGGAGCACCCGTCGCCTACGACGACGCACCGTACTTCTGGTCGGATCAGTTCGGTCTGCGTCTCCAGCACGTGGGCCACGCAGAGGCGTGGCAGTCGGTACTCGTGGACGGCGACGAGCGGTCGTTCACCGCCCGCTACCTGGACGCCAACGGCGGGGTGCTCGCCGGGCTGGCGGTCAACCGGCCGAATGCCTTGCCGACCCTGCGGCGCGAGCTCGCCGCCACAGTCCCGGCCGGCCAGCCGGTGAGCGTGGGCAAGACCCGCGCCCGGAGTCGGTAAACGCACCGATGCCGCCAGGCCCGGCCACCCGTAGAAATCGGCGGGAGGGACCGCTATGGCGACTCGTCCAACTCCAAGCCGACGCGAGCTGCTCGCCCTCGCGGCGGCGCTGGCCGGCACGACTCTGACGGCGGCCGCTGCCGTGGCGGGTCTGACACGTCATCCGGTGGCACCCGTCCAGACCGTGCCGACGGTCCAGCAGCAGCAGCCGTCCCCTCGCGCACCCGTCGAGCCGCCCGATCTGGGGGGCTGATGCGCAACATCTGGGCCTCTCTCGCGTCGGTCTGGCTGCTCTTTGCGGTGCTGGCGGTCCTCGCCTGGACACGACAGCAGCCGGCGCCGACGCAGTCTCCAGTGGTCGTCGTCAAGGGCAAGAACGGAGCGCAGCTGATCGTGCCCGCGACCACGGCAACGAGTCATGCGACGACCCGGACGTCGCCGGTCCCGGCCGGATGATCACGGCCGCCTCCACCTCGGTGCCGGTCGCGTGGCTCGTCGCCAGGGCGGCAGGTCTCACCGCGCTGGCGCTCCTCAGCTGCTCGATCTGGCTCGGGCTCGCGATGAGCGTCCGCCTCTTTCCGCCTCAGCGCCAGAAGGCAGTCCTCGGCTGGCACCAGAGCCTGATGTGGTGCGGTCTCGCGGCAGTCGCCTTGCACGGCGTTGCGCTCCTGCTCGACCCCGTGATGCATTTCACGCTGCCGGTCGTGCTCGTGCCCGGGCTCGCGCCGTGGCGGCCGCTCGCGGTGGCGGCCGGGATCGTCGCAGCCTGGTTGATGCTCGCACTCGCCGGCTCGTTCCACGTCCGTCGACGGCTGACCCAACGTCGCTGGCGGCTCTTGCACTACCTCGCCTTCGCTGCGTTCGCCGGCGCCGTCGGTCACGGCCTGACGGCCGGGACGGACCTCCGCGGGATGACTGGGCTGCTCGTCGTCGGTGGGCTGATCGCTCCCGCGCTGTGGCTCGTCTGGGTTCGAATCCTCGTGCCGCGACTCCCGTCGGCCCCTCGACGCCCGGTCGACGCCGCATGAACCGCATCCTTGACATCACGACGTTCGCCGCTCTCGGCACGAGCTGCACGTTCTCGGTCTCGGTCGCCGCGCTCGAGCTGCCGCTCGGTCGTCGCGCCGCAGCGGCCGCAGAGGCCGAGGTCGAGGCGTGTGAGCGCGCTCTTTCGCGGTTCGACGACGGCAGCGATCTCAGCCGCGCGAACACGGCTGCCGGCACGTGGATCTCGGTCGACGAACGGCTTGTCGATGCACTCACGATCGCGCTCGAGCTTCGCGACGCGACCGGCGGGCTTTGCGACCCGACGCTCCTGCCGGAACTGATCGCCGCCGGCTACGACCGCTCGTTCGAGCTCCTCGAGACCCGACCTCCTCGACCGACGACGGATCGCCTTCGCGGCGACGTCGAGATCGACCGCACGAGATGTCGGATCCGTCTCGCGGCCGGCACGGCGATCGACCTGGGCGCGACGGCGAAGGGTTGGATCGCCGGAAGTGCACTCGCGGCTGCGCGGCGGGCGTGGCCGGCCCTTCCCGGCGCGTTGGTCGACCTCGGCGGCGACATCGCGATCGTCGGTGCACCCCCTGATGCAACCCACTGGCTCATCGAGGTGGAAGACCCAAACTCGCCGGCCGAGTCGATCGGCACGATCCGGCTCGCCGAGGGCGGCGTCGCAACCTCCGGCCCGGCGCGTCGCCGGTTCGGGCCGGGCGGCTCGCTGCATCACCTGCTCGACCCCGCGACGTGCGAGCCCGCGCTGCACGGCCCCCTTGCCGTCACGGTCGCCGCTGCCGATCCGGCCGCAGCCGACGCGCACGCGACGGCGCTCGCAATCACCCCCGTCGAGAAGGCAGGGGCGTACGTCGCGGCCCGGCCGGAGCTCGCAGCACTGCTCGTGCTGGCCGACGGGACGGCGGTCGTGTACGGGGACCTGGACGTCGCCGTCCCGCCGAAGAAGGAGGTGGCGGCATGAAGCAGCGGCTTCGGCTTGCCGTAGGAGTGCTGATCGCGGGTGTGCTCGTCGGCTGCGGCGGCACGTCGAGTCGCGCCGAGTCGGCACCGGCCTTCATCAAGCGCGTGACCGTCGAGTTCTCGCGCGGCCAGGCGGGGCGGCTCTGGGGTCAGCTCACGCCGACGGAGCAGACGGTCGTATCGCGCGGGCTGTACGTGAGTTGCGCCGGGAACGGATTCCGGATGCGGAGCTTCAAGGTGCTCGACCAGTACGACGAACCGGTCTCGGTCCTCAGCCACGAACTACCTGCGACCGCCGTCTCGGTTCAGGTGACCTCGGACGACGGCGTCACGACGGCGACGCTGCACGCCGTGCGCGTCGACGGCGATTGGCGGTGGGTGCTGTCCCCGAGCGACCTCACCGCCTTGCGCGCGGGTCGCTGTCCGTAAGCGGCTTCGACCGGCGTGCCCCGGACGACTCAGGTTCGGCTCGGTCTGCCCCGCCAGGGAAGGTGTGGGCGAGGGAGGTGACCTTCCAGCCATAGCGTTGCGAGCGCCGCACGTGGGAGATTGAGCGCCCCTTCGTGCATGAGATACCGCGCTTCCCATCGCGGGTTGAACTTCTCGTTGAAGCGGTAGAGCCGTTCGATCTGGAAGAACGAATCGGCGAGCTGGAGGCCTCGTCTGAGAAGCCGCTCTGCTACCCCGTCCGGACTATGGAGCAGGCGGGCGAAGGCGGCGAAGTTCAGCGAGATCTCGTCGATCCCCTGCTTACCGAAGGTCTCGATCGTCTTGACGATCATGAACTCGGTCAACCCGTTCGGCGCTTCTGGATCTCGCCGCATCATCGAGAGCGACAAGCCACGACGTTTGGCGGTGGGGACGAGGTGCAGCAAGCCCCGCAAGGCCCCGTTCGCGTCGTGGGCAAGAACGAGGAACGTGTCTTCATGTTCGGCCAGTCCCGCATCAAGCGCCATCGAAAAGCCGCGTTCTTGCGCTTCTCCGAGCCAACGCGTCGCCGCCGTCATCGCAACGGCGACCTCCGCCGCCGGCAGGTTGCCAACCGGTGAGGCGAGACAGCTGTAGCCGGCCTTCTCGAGGCGACTAACCGATTGGCGGACTTTCCGGATGGCGCGGCCGTCGAGGGAGAACGACGGCGTTTCGACGATCGCTTCGTCGCCCAGGTAGAGGCTGTGCAGGCCCAGCTGCTTGAACAGCGGCCGCGCATTCGCGCTGACCCCTACCGCGGCGATCCGAAGGCCGCGCTGCTCAGCGAATGCCGCCAGCTTTGACAGCAACTTCGGCAAGGCATCCTCCGGGCCCACCGGATCACCCGAGATGACGAGCACACCGCCTTCCACCCGATAGCCGACAAAGGCACGACGGTCGTCGGAAAAGAGATAGTGCTTGTCGGCGCGCAGCTTGAAGTAGGCGAGAGTGTCACTCCCGTGCTCACGCACGAGCTCGCGCGCCAAGAGGCGTGCTCGTGGGTCTGGAAGATCGCGAGGCGCGGTCAGCGGCCGAAAGACCAGGTAGGCGGCTGCAGACAGCGCCGCGACTCCGAGAAGCCCGACCGCCAGGTCGAGACGGCCGAACTCATCGTGGAACGACAGCGGCCCTCTCTGCCACAGAAGAAGATCTCCAGTCTCCCGGACAAGCGTCGGTACGGAGGCATCTGGCGCGGCAGCCGCCACCACCACGAACGACAAGAGCAACGCCGCCAGAACCAGGAGCGGAGTCCGGAGAAGTGCTGCCCGGCGTCCGATCGGCTCGTGCTCCACATAGAACGAGCTTCGGCCCCACCACAGCACACCGGCGACGACGAAGTAGCCGATCGCCTCCTCGACGGCCAGACCTCGCAGAAGGTCGAAGATGCTCAGCGCAAGGAGGAGCGCGACAGCAAGGTGGAGCGCCCGCCGCCGCCGGCGTACGAGGTAGTAGGCGCAGATGAGGAGCACGGCGGCTACGGGTATCGCGAGCTCGTGGAAGACGCGCAGCTGCTGGATCACCTTTGCGTTCGCGACCAGGTGGCCTCGCCAGTGAACATCCGGCGACAGGGCCACGTTCAGCTCGGCCAAAGCGATCGCGGCGCAGCCAAGCGCTGCGATCGCCGGGAGGGGATCGGCGCGACGGAAGGCTCGGAGCGGGACCGGGTGGCGATGAAGGCCAAGGCGCCAAGCGGCGGTGTCTCGGCGGCGCGAGGTGAGGTCGCGCCAATCCTTGGCGATCAGCCACAGGCCGGCGAGCGCCGCGAATACCGCGGTGAACCCCATATGCACGAACCCGGAAAGCACGCCAACCGCAAGAGCCCCGAGCACGATCAATCCCAGATGCCAGTCGTGCCAGCGAAGACCGAGGAAATAGACCCGCGGGCCGAGCTGGTGCTGCTCCACCCTGAAGCGCCACCCGTGTTGTCCGTTCCGCCGACGCATCCGCGCGCTCCTCACACCGCTCGAGTGCGGGCTCCCTCGACGAGGCCCTCGCCACCGCTTGCCCGCACGCCGTCTTCGAGAAACAGCAGTCATCCAGCAGCCCCTTCGGGTGTTGTCGCGCAGACTTTCGCCGCTGTTCAGCCGTCCCGGCATCCGCGTCGATCCGGATTGTCAACGCGAAGCTCGAAGCTCGTAGATCGGGTGCCCGCGAGAGCCGCAGGTCAGGACGGGCTGGGATCGCGCTCTCATGCACGCGTCCGACGGGGCAGGCACGGTCTCGACCGCGGCAGCTGGAGACTCCTGCCGGTGAGGCCTCGTCATGACGGAGATCGCATGCCCTCGGTCTTCAGCGCTTTGTTGTCGCGGCGGTCGTGGTGGTGGCGTAGGTCAACCCAGTGATGTTGGGCGGGAACAGTCGCGACGCCTGCGACGAGTCCGACGATCAACGCTGCTGCGAGCGTGTAGCCGCGCCACGACGCTCCTTGTACTTCTCGACGCGTGGTGAATTGGAGCTCTTCGCGGCTGCTGGTCAGGGCGCGCTTGAGATAGACGAGCACGTGGATGCCGACGAGCACGAGCCAGATGACGGAAGCAGGCCCGTGAAGGCGGCGAGCGATCTGCAGCGCGTGCCCGTGGACAACGCCCATTGCGACGCCGCTGCTGAAGAGAACGACCGTGGCCGCGACGAGTAGCGGAGCGAGCAGCCTCATCCCCAGTTGTGGTGGGCCGTGCGCCACGTAGGCACGGCTGCGCGTGTAGTAGCGAGCAAAGCGCCAGCCCGTGCTCGCCAACTTCAACAGCACGAGCGGGATCAACGCAAGACCCACGAAGACGTGGAGCGACATGAATGCGTGGACACCGAAGACGATCGTCGCCAACTCGACAAGAATCGGAACCAGCAGAAGCACCCCGACCGCGGCAGTCAGGCGCTCATTCCCGTCCGGGTTCAGTCGCCTTCGCACTCCTCCTCATTCTCGAAGAGATGCCACCGCTTGCGGATGCAGTGCTTCGACTCCGAGGCTCCGGTACGCCGATGTTCGCGGGCCTAAGGAAACTCAGAGGGCGATCTCATGCCGCTCCAATCTGCGTCGGCTTTCCTTAGCGGGAGAGCCAACACCGACGGGAGACGACGATGAGACGTAATAACCATGTGCTGCGGCAACAGGAGAACCCGATTCCCCGACCCCTGCGGATTCTCGCCAGACTTGGCCTGTTCGACGAGGTCGACCATCGAGCGCCCACGCCTCCACTCCGACACAGCTTTGAGAAACACGATCGGGTCAGACACGCCGCTTGAGCGGCGCTCAGAGTTGAGCCTGCCGGCTTGACGCCGAGATCCAGCCCGAAGAACCACCAGAATTGCGAGCGGCCGGTCGAACCCGGGTCGAAGGCTCGAGACCGGCCGCTCACCCCCAGCTGTCAACGACATAGGGAAGGGCGCGCTGACATCACCACTCTGCCGCGGCCGGATGAGAACTTGCTGGGACCTTCCCAAGACGTAGCTAAGAAGTTCGGCCGTCGACGGTCCGGCACCCGGGCAATGTCGCGTGCGGCTTTCTGCCGAGCAGGTGTCGGGTCGTGCTCCGATGGAATGACGCTTCCGGTGGCGGAAGCTTCGGTCGTGAGCGGACGGACGGCATCGGGGCTTCCGCGCGGGCGCGCTGCGGTTGACCATCCGCGGGATCAGGTGGCCCTGCGCAGCCACACCGCCGCGGAGCGCCGGCGCCTCTCGAAGTTGATGCGAATCCGGGAGCTCGTGCTTGGCTTCCAGGATGGACTGCTCGTGCCGCTCGGAGTCGTGACCGGGCTGGCCGGCGCGGCAGTCGGGACAACCGCAGTCATCGTCGGGGGCGTCGCCGAGGCAGCCGCCGGATCACTCGCGATGGGAACGGGCGCATACCTCTCCAGCCAAGCCGAGAATCAGCTGATCGCGAGCGAGATCGCCGACCAGGAAGCCGAGGTCGTCGATCATCCCGAGCTCGAACAGCTGGAGCTGCAGGTCCTGCTCCAGGAGGAGGGGCTGTCCGAAGCCGACGCACGTACCGCGAGCGAGGCGATCGGCCACTCGATCAAGACGCTCGTGAAGACCAAGGTCGAGAAGGAGCTCGGCCTTCCGTTCTACGACACGGAGACGGCACGAGGGGACGCCCTGGTGGTCGGCGCCTCTTACGGGATCGCTGCCGTCGTTCCGCTCTGGCCGTACTTCTTCTTCGGGATGCAGGCGGCGATGGTGCTCTCCCTGTTGTCGACCGGGTGTGCGCTGTTCGCGCTCGGCGTCGTCAAGGGTCGCGTCGCCCGGCAGTCACTCCTTCGTAGTGGGCTGCAGGTCGTCGTCGTCGGCGGCCTGTCCGCAGGGATCGGCTACCTGATCGGCGGGCTGGGCCCGCATCTCTTCTGACGCGACGGCCTCGAGTCCTCTTCTCGGCAATCTCGAGACCGAGGGCCCAGCCGCGGCTCATGAGCCCCGGGCTCCGGTAGGCGTTGGACCGGCAGACGCTCACCACTCGGGGCGGAATCGAGGAGTCCCGCTGCTAGCCGGGCAGCTTCTGCTTGCTGAGGACGTTGCCGTTGTTGTCGAGGGTCTCGAGGTAAGAAGCGTCGGGAGGCTGCTGTCCCAGTTGCTCGTGCGAGGCGAAGAGGTTGTCGATGACCGGGGTTGAGTCGATGACGTTGCCGTTGGGGTCGAGAAGCGCGACGGTCGCGACGCCGTCTGCCGCGACGCCGAGCAGCGTCTGCGGGAAGCTGATCGCCTTCACGTCAGCTGACGGGAAGTTGTCGTCGTTGTAGTCGCAGAGAACGCCCTTTCCGATCGCCGTGGTGGCGTGGTCGACGGCAAGGCAGAAGTCGCCCGTAGCGTTGCGAGTCGCGTAGAAGGCCACGCCGTTGACGGTGCCGAGCGACTGCATTGTCGGGCCGACGTTCATGCTCTGCAGTGCCTCGTCGAGCCGTGACTCGCCGGGGAGGACGGAGCCTGTCGGTATGGAGGTTCCTTCGTTGGTGATGCCGAGCAGGCTGCCCAGTCGGCCGGCGAACGCGACCGCAGGGACGGCGACCGCGACGCTGAGCGCGACTGCGATCGCGCTCCGGCGCATAGACCTCCGCCGCGACGGCACGTGTTTTGGGGTCTGGACCGGGACCGGATTGGCAGCGGCGAGGCGGGTGATCACGTCGTGTCTCATCTCATGGCTCCTTGCTGGATAGGTCGGACAGACCTGCTGTCTTGGAGGCGGGCGGCGAGCCGTGTCTTCGCGCGGTGGTAGCGCACCCTGGCGGCGACGCGAGAGCAGTCGAGGACGGCTGCAGCCTCGGCCGGGGAGAGGCCTTCCCAGGCGATCAGCCGCAGGATCTCGCGGTCGTTCTCGCTGAGCTCGGCGAACGCGGCCGCGAGGGTCGAGTCGCCGAGCGGCTCTGGATCGCGCGCGACCGAGGTCTCGGCCGGCGCGATCCGCGCCCGTCGCCGCCGTTCGTTCGCGAGCGTCTTCCGGGCAACCGCATACAGCCAGGGAAGCGCCGCTGCAGGCACGTCGTCGATCCGGCGCAGACAGACGACGAACACATCTGCCACCACGTCCTCGACCAGATCGGCCGGGGCCCGCCGTCGCACATACGCCTGCACGTGCGCACGGTGCGCTTCGTAGATCTCCTCGAACCGCTCCATCTCACCCGGCTTGTGTCGCTCCAGGCACCTGTGTTACCGGAAAGGTCCCATTCGCTCCGAACGGGGTAAGAGAGCCTCGTGAGCCATCAACTCCAACAGCCGCATCCGACGCTCCCTTCGTGTCTTCTGCCAGACTCGGGAACGTGGCACTTCGGGACAAGCCGCCGTTTCGCGCCGACCACGTCGGCAGCCTGCTGCGCCCGCCGGCGCTGCTGAAGGCGCGCGAGGAGCACGCTGCGGGAGGCCTCGACGACGAGGCGCTGCGCGCGCTCGAGGACTCCGCGATCCAGGACGCCGTCCACATGCAGGAAGAGGTCGGGCTTCCCGTCGCGACCGACGGCGAGCTCCGCCGCGCCTCCTGGCACATGGACTTCATCTACCAGCTCGACGGGATCAGCAAGGAAGCCGGCCACATCACCGTCAAGTTCTTCAACGACGAGGGCGGGATCGAGTTCACGCCTGCGGCGATCCACATCGGCAAGCTCGGCGTCTCGCACACGATCTTCGGCGACGACTTCACCTTCCTGCAGGGGCAGGTCACGACTGCGGTGCCGAAGCTGACTATCCCGTCGCCCAGCATGATCCACTATCGCGGCGGCAAGGCGGCGATCGACCCTGACGTCTACCCCGACCTGGACGCTTTCTGGAGTGACCTCGCCGCCGCCTACCGCGAGGAGATCGGGCGTCTCGCAGACCTGGGCTGCACCTATCTCCAGCTCGACGACACGAGCCTCGCGTACCTCAACGATCCACACCAACGCGAATACATCGGGTCGATCGGCGGTGACCCGGAGCACCAGCATCTCGAGTACATCCGTCATTTCAACGAGGCGATCGCCGACCGGCCGGCCGGGATGACGGTCACCACGCACACCTGTCGCGGCAACTTCCGCTCCTCGTGGGCAGCCTCAGGCGGCTACGACTTCGTCGCGGAGGCGCTCTTCAACGAGCTCGACGTCGACGGCTTCTTCCTGGAGTGGGATGACGAGCGATCCGGCGGCTTCGAGCCGCTTCGCTTCCTGCCCAAGGGAAAGCAGGTCGTGCTCGGGCTCATCACCACCAAGCACGGTGAGCTCGAGCAACGCGACGAGCTGAAGCGGAGAATCGAGGAGGCCGCGCGCTTTGCCGATCTCGACCAGCTCTGCCTCTCACCACAGTGCGGCTTCTCCTCCACCTCGGAGGGCAACGACCTCTCGTTCGAACAGCAAGCGGCCAAGCTGCGCCTTGTGGTCGAGGTCGCCGACGAAGTCTGGGGCTAGCAACGGTGTGTGCCCGGCTGGGCACGCCGTCGACTCCACTCCTCTCAGAGATCGAGGACGACGTTTCCGTGTGGCCGTGAGCAGCAGATGAGAGCACTGCCGTCGGCCGGGGGCTCGACCGGGTCGGGGTCGTAGTCGACCGTGCCGGCGATGACGGCGGTCTCGCAGTTGTGGCAGACGCCGGTACGACAGGACCAGCGGACGGGAACGTCGCAGGCTTCGGCGAGCTCGAGGAGGCTCGCGTAGTCGCTGCTCCAGGGGACGGCGAGGTTGCTGCGGGCGAACTCGATCGTCGGGCCGCTCCCGGCTTCGCCGGGCGGGGCGTGCGGCGGTCGTGCCGGCGCGGCTGCGATGCCCGGCGTGAGACCCGGCGCCGGGCCGAACGGCTCGGTGTGAATGTGAGCAGCGTCGAGGCCGAGCGCCGCCAGGCCGGCGCTGATCCCTGCCATGAACGGTGCCGGTCCGCACAGGTACGCCTCGGCATCGAGGGGGAGCTCGAGCTCGGCGAGGAGTGCCGGAGTCAAGTGGCCCGCATCGGTGAAGTCGCGGCCCTGGAGGTCGTCCGGATCGGGACGGCTGTAGCAGATGTGAACGTGACCGTTCGGGAGTGAGGCGAGGAGCGCGCGGGCTTCGGCGGCGAAGGGGTGCTCATGGCCGTTGCGGGCGCTGTAGAGCCACCAGATGGCTCTGTCGGAGTGCTCGTCGGCCAGCGCGTGGAGCATGGCCAGGAGAGGCGTTGCGCCGATACCCGCGCCGATCAGAGCAACAGGCGCCCGTGTCCGGTCGAGGATGAAGGTGCCGCGCGGTGCGGCGACCTCGAGCTGATCGCCGACGCCAAGCCGACCGTGCAGGTACCCGCTGGCGGCGCCTGCTTGCTCGCGCTTGACACTGACACGGTAGTGGCCGGTGTCGGGCGGCCCGGAGAGCGAGTAGCTACGGAGCATGGAACGCTCTCCGTCGCCGGGCTCGATGCGAAGGGTGAGGAACTGGCCGGGGCGCGCCGCCGGCAGCGCCGCACCTTCGGGATCGTCGAGGTCGATCGAGATCACCGAGTCGCTCTCGCGCTCGATTGCGGTCACCTTCAGCCGGCGGAAGCCGGGCCACGCGGGTGGGGGACTGGGATTGGCGAGACCCGCGTTGCCGCCCCCCGGCTCACCGTCGAGGAGAGCGCGGAACGAGGCTTGCCAGCCGGGGCTGAGGGCGGGAATGCGCAGCGCGCGGAGCAGTTGCTGGCGCGGGTGACCGGGGAGGTAGAGGAGCGCGTCGAGCTCGGCGACCGTCATCCGCTCGGGGCCGGCGGCGACCTTGACGATCTGGTCTCCTGCCTCGACCTCGCCTTCTTCGAGGACGCGGAAATAGAAGCCGGGGCGGTGGTGTGAGACGAGCAGGGCGGGGATGCGTGGGTCGTTCATGCGAATCCCGACGCGGTAGCAGGTGACGCGCGGCTGCGTGACCTCGAAGAGCGCGCTGCCGATGCGGTAGCGGTCGCCGACGCAAACCTCGTCGTCGCTCAGCCCGTCGATCGTGAAGTTCTCACCGAACTGTCCGTAGACGAAATCGTCCCGTTCGAGCTCGCGCTCCCAGTAGCGGTACGAGTCGAGCTGGTAGACGAAGACGGCGCGCTGCTCACCGCCGTGACCGGCCAGATCGCCCTGGCCGTCGCCGTCGACATTGAGCTTCCGCACCCGGCGAGGGCCGGTGACAGGATCCTTGAAGACGCCGGTGAAGACCGTCTTCCCCTGCCAGGGCACCTCCTTCGGCCTGCCGACGTTGACGGACACCAGGCTTCCCACGGGCTGCTCTTCGGGTTCGGTTGATGTCGCGCGGTCGATACCGGAGTCTCCCGCATACCACGGAGCGCCGGGCGCGCCGACTCGAAGCGAGTGAGCCGCCGAGTCGCCTGCGATCCGTAGTTGACTCGTATTCGTGGGGACATGCGGCCTGGTAGTCGTGTCAGTGACAACTCTTCTGGGGAGCGTGACGCATGACACACCGGCACATTGATCTCGGCCCGCTCTCGCGGCGGGCACGGAGGGAAAGGTTCAGCTCGCGGCGGCGACGAGGGCTACCGCGCCTCGATTCACCACACCACGTCGAGGAACTGCGACACGAGGTGGTCCCGGTGACGGCCGGAGAGGATCGCCGGCTCGACCCCCGCACGGGGCGGCCTCTTCACGGGGACGCCGAGGCAGTCGAGGCCCTCTCGGATCGAGAGCTTCAGCGCGAGCTCACGATCGCTGCTCTGACCTCGAGCCGGAACGACCGGTTTGAGCGTCTGCTCGCAGAGCGGCAACGTCGACGGCTGCGCTCGAATCCACGCTGGAAGCAGGTGCTCGTCAGCTTCGCGACGCCGACCGATCGTGACTGAGGGGGTGCGCCGGCCCCGTACCAACCGCTAGGGTCGCACTTTGGACAAGCGCAAGCCACGAGGAGGAGTCTCGTGACGACCAAGGATCCCTCGAAGCTGGTACAGACGTTGCTCGAAGCGGTTCGCGAGACGAAGCTTCACCATCAGCGTGAGAGCCGTCGCCGCCGGCGGCGCCAGTTCGCGATCGAGCGCCATCACCGACTCGAGATCAGCCAGAGGTAACGCTCCGCGACATTGTGCGAACCCTGTGTCCGCGTTCACCCGGATGCGCCCGCTCCGGAGCCGAGCTACAGCGGACACCAGGAGGTGAGGGGATGTCCGAGCAAGCGCAGCAGGAGCAGGCCGCAAGTGCGCGCCTCCGGCTCGCGCTGCTCCGCCGGCGGGAGCGGTTCGAGCGCGAGCGCGCGGCCTGGAGGCCGCCCGCAGCCCCGATGCACATGTCGCGCCACCGCCGCGGCCGGCAGTGAGCGCGCTCATCGGCGCCGTCTACTAGTCGCAGGGAGGCCGCAGGACGTAGCAGTCGTGGAGGCTCTCGATCGGGACGAGCGGCAGGTTGCGGTCGGCGAGCCAGCCGCGAAGCGCGTCTTCGAAGGTCTGGTGGAGCCGTACGTCCGGATCGACGGCATCGGAGATTTCCAGCTCGCAATGGTCGTCGGTCGCGAGCACGGTCGCCGCCAGGCCGTACGTGCAGAGGTACTCCGCGAGCTCCTCGCCCACGCACGGGCTCGCCAGGTCGACGTGGATCGTGGCACTCTCCTCGGCGCCGAGCGGATCGACAGCGCGCCGCGTCCATCGCCGTGTCGCCGCGCCGATGACCGCCGCGCGGGTCGGCCGCTTCACCGGCGTGTCGTAGTCCGGGAACGCGTATGCGCGCATGAGGTTGCACGCGCGTCAGGTACTCGTTCGCCGAGTAGACGCCCTTGAGGTTCTCGCCGGGGATGCCCATGAACTTCGGCGAGCCCGGCGCCGGTGCCGACGAAGACGGCGAGAAGCCGAGCTCCGAGTCAGCTCGTCGATCGTCACGGTCTTGCCGACGACGACGTTCGTCTCGAACTCGACGCCGAGCCCGCGCAGCCGCTCGACGTCCTCGTCGACGATCGCCTTCGGCAGGCGGAACTCGGGGATGCCGTAGCGCAGGACGCCGCCGATCGCGTGCAGCGCCTCGAAGACGGTCACGCGCGTAGCCGAGCTGCGCGAGGTCGCTCGCGGCGGTGAGGCCGGCAGGGCCTGAGCCGACGATCGCGATCGCTCTCGGCGCGCCGCGCAGCCGTCGCTGGGGCGCCGTCGCGCGGCGTGCTTGCGCTCCCAGTCGGCGACGAAGCGCTCGAGCCGGCCGATCGCCGACCGGCTCGAACCGCGCTCGAGCGATCGCGCAGTCGCGCTCGCACTGGTGCTCGACCGGGCAGACGCGGCCGCAGATCGCGGGGAGCGACGTTGCGCGTGCGGATGAGGCGGAGGCGCCGGCGAAGTCCTCCGACCGCGACGCGGCGGATGAAGTCGCGGATCGGCACGCCGACGGGGCAGCCCTGCTCGCAGAGCGGGTCCTGGCACTGGACGCAGCGGCTGCGCCTCGGCGAGCGCGCGCTGCGACCGTGTAGCCGACGGCGACCTCGTCCCAGCGTCGAGCGCGCGCTCGACCGGGTCGAGCTGCGGCATCGTCGGTCTTGGTCGGGTAGACGATCGGCATCAGCCACGCCGCCTCCTCCCGACGATCTCGCAGCGCGACCCGCTCCTCGTCGACGTACATCTTCGAGCGCACGACGGCCTCGTCGAAGTCGACCTCGTGCGCGTCGAAGAACGGGCCGTCGACGCACGCGAACTTCGTCTCGCCGCCGACGGTGATCCGGCACGGCGCCGCACATGCCGGTGCCGTCGAGCATGATCGGGTCGAGCGAGACGAACGTGAGCAGCCGTGCGGCCGCGTCACCTCGGCGACCGCGCGCATCATCGCCATCGGGCCGACCGCGTAGCAGATCGGTGTACGCCGCGCCCTGGCGGCGAGCTGCTCGCCGAGCAGCGCGCCGTGAGAGCCCGTGGTAGCCGAGCGAGCCGTCGTCGGTGCAGACGTAGGTACTGCGTCGCTCACGGGCTCGAGCAGGTCGCGCGAGGATGACGAGCTCGGCGGTGCGCGCGCCGACGATCGAGGTGACGACGCGCCGCCGCGGGCCCGCAGCGCGCGCGCGAGCGGATAGATCGCGCCGGCGCCGAAGCCGCCTCCGACGAGCACGGCGTGGCCGCTCTCCGGGAGCGGTCGCGGGCCGGCCGAGCGGGCCGGCGAGGTCGAGCACCTCGTCGCCCTTCTCGAGCGCGCAGATCATCCTGCTCGTCTTGCCGACCTCCTGGACGACGAGCGTCACCGTGCCGTTGTCCGCGTCGAAGTCCGTGAGGCTGATCGGCACGCGCTCGCCGTGCGGGTCGACGCGGAGGATGACGAACTGTCCCGGCTGCGCGTGCGCGCGCGACGAGCGGCGCGTCGATGACGAAGAGCTTCGTGACCGGGGTGAGCTCGCGTTTCTCGAGGACGATCGGCATCGAGTCTCCTAGAGCAGGGGGTGCTCGTGCATCGCCTTGAGCCGCTGCCAGCGGCGCTCGATCTCGCCTTCGATCGTGCGACGAGCTCGTCGTCGAACTCCGGCCGGCAGAGGTGCTTCGTCTTGCCCATCGAGCGCGAGCCAGTCCGACGATCGAGATGCGGCGGCCGAGCGGCGTCCGGGTCGTAGGTGATCGTGGTGTGTGCCGGCTCGATCTCGTACAGCGGGAAGAAGCAGCGAGTCGACCGCCGCCGCGCACGATGTCGACGCCCGCGTCGTCGGCGGTGAGCCAGTTGAGCGGGCAGGAGATGAGGAGCTTGCCGTACGCCATGCCCTCGTGCCGCGCGTACCACTGCGCCTTCGCGCCCTTGCGCGAGCGAGGTCGTCCGGGAAGCCCTCGACGCCGGTGAAGACGTACGGGATGTTCGTCGCCGCCATGATCTGCGGCATGTCCTTGTGGTGGAACGACTTGCCGTGCTGCGCCGCGGGCCGACGTTGCTCGTCGACGTCCGGTGTCCGAGCGGCGTCGAGTAGCTGAGCTGCGCGCCGGTGTTCATGTAGCCCTGGTTGTCGTACTCGACGATGATCAGGCCGGTGGTTGCGGATCGCGGCGCCGATCGCGGCGCCGGTGCCGATGTCCATGCCGCCGTCGCCGGTGACCATCACGAAGGTGATGTCCTCGCCGGCCGGCAGCTCGCCGCGGCGCATGCCGCTCGTGGAACATCTCGACGAGGCCGCGCAGGGTGGCGGCGCCGTTCTGGAACAGGTTGTGCACGTACGTGACGCGGTGCGACGTGTACGGGTAGCCGGTGCTGACGACCATCGCGCAGCCGGTCTGGTAGAGGACGACGATGTCGCCCTCGAGCCCTTCAGGAACTGGTCGAGCGCGGGGAAGACTCCGCAGCCGGGGCAGGCGCCGTGGCCGGGCGCGACGCGCTTCGGCTCGTGCGGCGAGCTGCCACGGCGGGCGGCGCGTCGACGTGGAGCCGGCCGGTCGCGGCTGTCTGCGTCGACGTGGATCGAAGGCCGCTCGTCGTCTCCTCGCGGCGCGAGCGGCGGCAGGCCGCCGCCGTGGGCCGGGTCGTCGGATCGCTCGGGACGACGCCGTAGTAGTCGAAGCGGCTCTGGCGTCGCGACCGCTGCTCGGCGGCGTCGAGCGCGAGCCGGAAGAGCGCGTTCGCGTCCTCGGCGTAGAAGTCGCGTGCCGCCGAGGCCGTAGATGCGCGATCACGCACACGCGTGCGGCTGGCCGGGATCGTCGCTTCAGCGCGGACTTGCACCTCGTGCGCGAGGTTGCCGCCGTGCGAGCCGTACGAGTCGGCGCGGTCGCCGATGACGACGCGCGCGCACGCCGCGAAGCGCTTCGCGCAGCTCGGCGGCCGGGAACGGGCGGATGACGTTCGGGCTCGAGCACGCCCGCGCGCACGCCTTCGGCCGCGCAGCAGGTCGGCGACGTCCTTGGCCGTCTCCGCCGCGGAGTTGAGCAGCGAGGAGCGACGATCTCGGCGTCGTCCATGCGGTAACAGTCGAGCATTGTCGTAGCGGCGGCCGCTGAGCAGCTCGTAGCTCCGCGAAGACGTCTGCGGGATCGCGTCGAGCGGCGGCGTCCATCGCGAGGAGAGCTGGAACTTGTTGTTGATCAGGTCGGGGTCGTTCATGTACGGCCCGATCGGTCACCGGGTGACGCGGGATCGAGCGGCGTGACGCTCTCCGTCGAACGGGCCGAGGAAGTCGCGCACGACCTGAGGATCCTCGAAGTAGTGCGACGCGGCGCTTCTGGTGGCTCGTGAAGAAGCCGTCGAACGCGACCATGACGGCCCGACTGTGCCCCAGCCGCACGCCGCGACACATCGGGCGATCGTGCCGATGCCCTGCCTCGAATTACGCACGCTCGAGGTGCGGACAAGTGCCGTCGCTCCCCGGCGTACCCTGCACTCGTGAGGAGACTGGCTTCCTGGTCGACGGGGCATCGCGCGCTGATGATCGCGATCTGGGCGGCCGTGCTCGCCGCGTCGCTCGGCGTGTGGCTGGGAGTGGGGAGCCGCTATGCGAACGACTTCCACCTGCCGCGCAGCGACTCGCAGAGCGCCCGCGACCTGCTGCGCACCGGGTTCCCGGCGCAGTCGGGCGACCAGAACCAGGTCGTCTTCCGCGTGCGGCGGGGAACGCTGCTCGACCCGGCCGCACGCCGGCAGGTGGACGCGCTCGTCCTTCGCTTGAGAGAGCTGCCGGGCGTATCGCTGCTGACGAGCCCGTTCGCAGCGCGTTCGGCTGCGTTGTCACGCGACCGGACGATCGGCTATGGGACGCTCATCCTGGCCCGCGCAGGCTCGCGGGTCGAAGCGCGGACGCTCCACCGCGTCGAGGCGACCGCGAGGGCGGCCCGGACTTCGAGCCTGGAAGTGGAGCTCGGCGGACCGTCGATCGAGCAGGCTCAGCAGACGGCGATCGGCTCGAGCATGGTCGTCGGGCTCTGCGCGGCAGTCGTCGTGCTCCTGCTCAGCTTCGGCTCGCTGCTCGCGATGGGGCTGCCACTCGTGACCGCGCTCGCCGGGCTCGGCGCCGGGATCGGGCTCGTCGCGCTCGTGAGCCGGGCCGTCGCCACGCCGACGTTCTCGGAGGAGCTCGCGCTGATGATCGGGCTCGGGGTCGGGGTCGACTACGCGCTCTTCGTCGTCACCCGCTACCGGGAGGCGTATCGGGCGAACGGGCACGACGTCCGAGATGCGGTTGCCGTGTCGCTCGACACCTCGGGACGGGCGGTGATCTTCGCGGGCCTGACCGTGGTCGTCTCGTTGCTCGGGATGTGCGCCCTGCGGATCGGCTTCCTGTACGGACTCGCGCTCACCTCCTCGCTTGCGGTGCTTCTCGTACTCGTCGCCTCGGTAACGCTCTTGCCCGCGCTGATCGGCTCTGCGGGCCATCGGATCGGCCGCGTCGGGCCGCTCGTCCGCCGACTCGCGCGGCCGGATCGGACCGGTGCCTGGGAACGCTGGATCCGTGCGATCCAGCGGCATCCGTGGTGGGCGGCTGCGAGCGCCGCAGCGATCATGCTCGTGCTTGCATCGCCCGTGCTCGACCTGCGGCTCGGCAATACCGACGCGGGCAACGATCCACAGTCGTCGACGACGCGGCGCGCGTACGACCTGCTCGCCGAGGGCTTCGGCCCGGGCTTCAACGGGCCGCTCCTCGTTGCAGCTCAGCTCCCACGGCGCGGGGACGACACCGTGCTCGAGCAGTTGGCCGCAGCGTTACAGTCGACCCCCGACGTGGCGGCAGTGAGTGCGCCTCGAGTGAGCCCTGACGGGACGGTCGGCGTCCTCACGGTGACCCCAGTCTCGTCGCCGCAGAGCGCCCGCACCTCGGCGCTCATCTCGAGACTGCGCCGCACGGTCATCCCGCCGCTCGCGCGCACGGCGGGCGCGGCCGTCTACGTGGGCGGCTTCACGGCCGTTCAGATCGACTTCGCGCACGTCATCGCCTCGAAGCTCTGGCTGTTCGTCCTGGCGGTGACGCTCGTGTCGGCCATCTTCCTGCTCGTCGTCTTCCGCTCGCTGCTCATCCCGCTACAGGCCGCGCTGATGAACCTGCTCTCGATCGGCGCCTCTCTCGGCGTCGTGGTCGCCGTCTTCCAGTGGGGCTGGCTCGGCGGCGTGTTCGGCACCTCCGGCGGGCCGATCCAGCCCTTCCTGCCGGTGATGGTCTTCGCAATCGTGTTCGGCCTCTCGATGGACTACGAGATCTTCCTGGTCTCGCGAATCCACGAGGCCTGGGTGCACGGCGCCTCGAGCAGCGAAGCCGTGCGCCTCGGGCTCACGCGCAGCGCCCGCGTCGTCACCGCCGCGGCCGCAGTGATGGTGGCGGTCTTCGCGAGCTTCATGCTGGCGGGCGACCGGACGATCAGGCCGTTCGGCCTCGGTCTCGCGAGCGCCGTGCTGCTCGACGCGGTCGTGATCCGCTGCCTGTTCCTGCCGGCCCTGCTCGAGATCCTCGGGCGCGCCACGTGGTGGTTCCCGACGACGCTCGACCGCCGCCTGCCGAAGCTCGCGATCGACCCGCCGGAGGAGCTGCGACGGCGGCGGCCGAAGCGTCCGGCGGCTGGGGCCGCCTGAGCGGTCGTCCGTTCCCGCGCATCGCCGCGGGGTATCAAGCGACCGGCGGCTTGTGCCGATGGTTACGCATGCAGTCCTGGGTGTTCCCGGTCGTCGCCGGCCTCGCGGGCGCGGCAGCTATCGCGGGTTGGGCGGCGTACCTCGCCGCGCGGCTCGCGCGGCGACGGTCGGAGGGGATGCTCGAGCGCCATCTGGAAATGTCCCTCGACCTGATCTGCACATCCTCGTTCGAGGGCCACTTCGTGCAGCTCAACCCGGCGTGGACGAATGTGCTCGGCTTCGACCTCGAGGAGCTGACGCGGCGCCCGTTCGTCGACTTCGTTCATCCCGACGACCTCGAGGCCACTCTGGCAGAGGTCGACAAGCAAGCTCGGAGCGGCCAGTCGGTCTTCAACTTCCAGAACCGCTACCTGTGCTCCGACGGGTCCTACCGCTGGCTGGAGTGGACGTCGCGACCGGACTACGACGCGGGCCTGATGTTCGCCGTCGCGCGCGACGTGACGGAGCGAAAGCAGGCGGAGGAGCTGATCGCCCGTCACCACGTCATGCTCGAGGAGCGAGTGGCCGAGCGGACGGCCGAGCTCGCCGACGCGCGGTGGGAGACGCTGCGCTGCCTGGCGCTCGCCGCCGAGTATCGCGACGACCAGAC
Organism: uncultured Thermoleophilia bacterium; assembly: GCA_963840365.1. Lineage (GTDB taxonomy): Bacteria > Actinomycetota > Thermoleophilia > Gaiellales > Gaiellaceae > PALSA-600. The sequence goes on from CAWIYQ010000005.1 coordinate 87,934, forward strand.
CTACGAGCACACCCAGAGAGTCGGCCGCACCGCGGGCCTCCTCGCCGAGCGGCTCGGACTCGACGCGACCTGGTGTCTTCTGATCCGGCACGCCGCGCCGCTGCACGACGTCGGCAAGGTCGGGATTCCGGACTCGATCCTGCTCAAGCCGGCAAAGCTCAGCCCCGCAGAGCTGGAGATCGTCCGCGGGCACGCAGCGGCCGGAGCCCGCATCCTCTCCGGCAGCAGCTCCGACCTCCTGCAGCTGGCGCAGGAGATCGCCGCCGGCCATCACGAATGGTGGGACGGCAGCGGTTATCCGGCCGGACTGGCAGGCGACCAGATCCCGCTCAGCGGACGGATCGTCGCCGTCGCCGACGTCTTCGACGCGCTGACTCATGAGCGCCCATACAAACGCGCCTGGACGGTCGCGGAGGCCGTCGATGAGATGCGGCGACTCACCGGCAGCCAGTTCGACCCTGCCGTGATTGCCGCCTTCGAGCAACTCGACCCCGACCAGCTCGCCGGTCTCACGCCGCTCACGACCTGGCTCGACACGCCGCGATCGCTCCACGCCGTCGCCTAGAAGCTTGATGCGACTGGGGTCTGCGGGGCGTTACTGCGCACGGGCGACGACGAGAAGCGCAACACCGACGCCCACGGCTGCTCCCCCGAGCACGTCGCTCAGCCAGTGCACCTGCAGATAGGTGCGGCTCCACGCCATGCCGGCGATGCCCACCGCGGCGACCGCCCACCACCGACCACGTCGAACGTCCGCAGCGGCTAGGAGAAGAACGGCCGCAGTGCACGTCACGCCGGCATAGGCGGCATGGCCGGACGGGAAGGAGAGGCCACCGGCGTGGACGAGCCCGCCGGGCGGGCGTGGTCGACCGGCGAGCGACTTGAGGATCGCGATGACGAGCGGGGCGAGGCACTCGGCGACGACGAAGGCAAAGAGCGCGAACCGACGACGCGCGACCAGCAGGACCGCACCGACCACGCCGATCGCGACCAGGCTGCCCGGGAAGCGGCCGAGCCAATCGAGCACGAGGGCGATGTCGGTGAGGGGTCGCGTCCGGATGTCCTGCATCGCCTCGGACCAGCTGCGATCGATCCCGAGAGGTTCGGCCGGCACGAGCGCCGCCGCGAGCGCGGCGAGCGCGAGCAGGGACACTCCGGCCCAGGCTCTCCGGCTGGGACGGCGAAGGAGCATCAGCCGCGGACGACGAGCACCGAGCACGCGGCGTCGTAGGCGACGCGCTCCGACACGCTCCCGAGCGCCTCGACCCCGCGCAGCCCGCGGCTCCCCACGACGATCAGGTCGGCGTCCTGCGACGCGTCGACGAGGGCGATGACGGGAGGCTCGGCGACCGTGGTCACGCCAACCTCGCCGAGCCGGGCATGGTCGGCGAGCTTGCCTGCGAGCGACGTGACGACCTGGACCGCGCTGTCGAAGCGCTGCGCCAGCTCGCGGGCGGCGGCAAGCGCCCGGTCGGCGTCGTCCGAGCCGTCGTGGCCGACCACGATCGTCTGCGGGAACCCGTCCGGGTTGCACGGGCGCGCGACAAGCACCGAGCAGGGCGCCTTGTGGAGCAGCTCGCCTGCCGATCCGCCGAGCAGGATGTCGCCCGCCCGCCGGTGCTCGTGACTCCCGAACGCAACGAGCGTGGCGCCGAACGCCCGCAGCTCGGCGAGCAGGGCGGCGGCGACGAAGCCGTCGACGTAGCGTCGCACGGCGCGGTCGTCGAGCAGGGCCATCGCCTCATCGAGTGCCTCGTCGGCGTCGCCGTCGTCCGCGGGTGAGGCGAAGTGGACGACGCCCACCGCATCGACCGGCGCGTCCGCGGGCGCGAGCAGGCCGACCTGGCGACACGCCTCGAGCCCGCTCTCGGTGCCGTCGACGACGACGAGCACCCGGTGGAAGACATCCCCGCTCATGCCGCCTCCTGGGCGCTCTCCGCCCCGCGGCCGGGGACGAAGCGGTCGTCGACCACGGCCGGCCCGCCGCGGCGCGCAGCATCCGCCTCGGTCAGCCCCGACTGCCGGAGGCGGTCACCCTCGAGTGCGGGTGCTTCGACTCCCACGCATTCCCCCTTCGAGCTCCTGGGAGATCCCTCGTCTCCTCGTAGAAAGACCCTAGATGAGTAGATCCACGGGGGCGTCTGTTGCGGGGCGTGGGCTGAGCCCGCCGAGACCGCGCAACCGGACACGCGGAACCGTGGAACTACTCATCCAGACGCAGGCCCGAGGCTCAGGTCACCGTCAGGCGGCGAGACTCCGCGCGGTCGCGAAGTCGACGAGCTCGTCGACGTACCCGAAGGCGAGCGCCGTGACCGTGTCGGCGGCGCCGTAGTAGACGGCGAGACGGCCCGACGACCGGTCGTGGAGCGCCGAGCAGGGGAAGACGACGTTCGGGACGTCGCCGACGCGCTCGTACGGTGCTTCGGGAGCGAGCACGTACGGCGCGGCGCGGGCGATGACGAGCCACGGCTCGTCCAGGTCGAGCAGGGCAACGCCGGCGCTGTAGACGAAGCCGTTGCACGACGTGAGCACCCCGTGGTAGAGGAGGAGCCAGCCGTCGTCGGTCTCGATGGGAGCGCAGCCGCCGCCGACCTTGGTCGACTGCCACGAGTTCGGCACCGTGCCGAAGACGTGGCGGTGGCGGCCCCAGTGCACGAGATCAGGGCTCTCGCTGTAGAAGACGTCGCCGAACGGCGTGTGCCCGTCGTCCGAGGGGCGCGAGAGCATCGCGTACCGGCCGCCGATCCGGCGGGGGAAGAGGACGCCGTTGCGATTGAAGGGCAGGAAGGCGTTCTCGAGCTGGTGGAACGTCTCGAAGTCGGTCGTCCAGGCGACTCCGATCGTCGGCCCGTGGTAGCCGTTGCACCACGTGACGTAGAACCGGTCGTCGAGCGCGACGACGCGCGGGTCGTAGCCGTAGGTGAAGACGCCGATCTCCTCGTCGTCGGACAGGAACCGGATCGGCTCTGGCTCCAGCCGCCAGTGGATCCCGTCCGCGCTCGTACCGACGTGGAGGACCATCCGCCGCGTTCGGTCGTCGCAGCGGAAGACACCGGCGAAGCCGTCACCGAACGGGACGACCGCGCTGTTGAAGATGCTGTTCGCCGCCGGCAGCACGTCGTTGGAGAGCACGGGGTTGTGGGAGTACCGCCACAGCGGCGATGTGCGCTCCGCGGGTGGATCCTCCCAGGGGATCGGCGCGGCGGTCATGCCGCTTCGCGGCGCACGAGGTGGTTCGGCTCGAGCTCGACGAGAGCCGACTGCAGCGAGTCGATCGCGACGGCCTCGCTGGCCCGTTCGTATGCGGCGTCGACGTCTTCCCACTTGCGGTGCAGCTGGGGCACCGCGTCGAGGAGCATCTGCGTATACGGATGGCGGGGATCGCCGAAGACCTTCGTCGTCGCTCCCATCTCGACGATCGCCCCCTGCCGGAGGATCACCGTGCGGTCGCTGATGTAGTTGCCGAGCGAGAGGTCGTGCGTGACGAAGAGGATCCCCAGCCCGCGGCCCTTGAGCTCGCCGAGCAGGTTGAGGACGTCGATCCGGGTGGAGGCGTCGAGCATGCTGATGATCTCGTCGGCGACGAGGAACTCGATGTCGAGGAGGAGGGCCCGGGCGACGAGAAGGCGCTGCAGCTGGCCGCCGCTGAGCTGATGCGGGAACTTGTGCAGCACCTGCTTCGGATCGAGCGACACCTCCTCGAGCGCGTTCTCGATCTTGGCGTTCCAGTCCGCGCCGGCGACATGCGGGAAGTACGCGTCGCGGAGGAGCTTGAAGACGCGATCGGCCCGGTAGATCGGGTTGTAGGAGCTGAATGGATCTTGGAACACGCCCTGTGCCCGGCGGTGGTACTCGATGAGGGATCGTCCCTTCAGCGTCGCGATGTCGGTGCCGTCGAACGTGATCGCCCCGGACGTGACCGGCGACAGGCGCAGGATCATCCGCCCGATCGTCGACTTGCCGCTCCCGCTCTCGCCGATCAGCGACACGACTTCGCCTGCCGCGACGTCGAAGCTCACGTCGTGCACGGCCGTGAGCCTCCCGGAGCCGAACGAGCCGACCCGGTAGGTCTTGGTGCAGTGGTCGAGGCGGACGAGTGTCACGCTGCCTCCCAGCAGGCGACCTCGTGCCCTGGGCGCACCTGCCTGAACGGAGGCTGCTCGGCGCACTTCGCCGAGGCGAGCGGGCAGCGGTCGCGGAAGCGGCAGCCCGTGGGCGGCTCGAGCAGCGTGGGGGGCATCCCCGGGATCCCGGTCAGCTTCTGCTCCTCGTAGCGGATGCCGACCTCGGGGAGCGACGAGATCAGGAGCCTCGTGTAGGGATGGAGCGGCGCCTCGATGATGGTGTCCGCCGGCGCTTTCTCGGCGAGCCGTCCGGCGTACATGACGAGAATCGAGTCCGCGACCTGGTACAGGATCGAGATGTCGTGGGTGATCACGATCATGCTCTTCACGAACTGCCGGTCGCGAATCTCGACGAGCATCCGGGCGACCGCCTTCTGAGTCGAGACGTCGAGGGCCGAGGTGATCTCGTCGGCGATCAGGAGCGACGGGTCGAGCAGCGTCGAAAGCACCATCACCGTCCGCTGCTTCATCCCGCCCGAGAGCTCCATCGGGTACATGCCGAGCACGTCCTGGTCGAGACCGACGAGATCGAGCCGGCGGTCGAGCTCGACCGCCACGTCGCGATAGTGCACCCCGCGCGAGCGCAGCAGCTCCGCGATCATCCTGCCGATCTTCCGCGTCGGGTTGAGCGCGCTCATCGCATACTGCGGGATGACCGAGACGTCGCGGAAACGGTGCTCGTTCATTCCCTCGAAGTCCCAGATCGGCAGCGACGTACCGTCGAGGGCCACGCTTCCACCGACGTACTTCATCCGCCCGGTCAGGTAGACGAGGCTCGAGCCGAGGCTCGACTTGCCGCAACCCGACTCGCCCGCGAGGCCCATGATCTCGCCGTCGGCGATCGCGAAGCTCACGCCGTCGACCGCCCGAACGTCTCCGTGCAACGTGCGGTAGTAGACGCGGAGATCGTCGACGGCAAGGCTCATCGCTACATGCTCCGGAGCTTCGGGTTGAAGACCTCGTCGAGCCCGACGTTCATGACGTAGAGCGAGCCGACGATCGCCATGATCGCGAGCCCGGGCGGCACGAACCACCACCAGAGATGCAGCTGCAGCGCGGCGTTCTGGACCGACAGCTGCATCATCATCCCGAGCGAGATCGTGTTCGAGGGCCCGAGGCCGATGAAGTCGAGCGTCGCGGCGATGAGGATCGCACCGCCGAACAGCAGGATGAACATCATGAAGATGTACGAGCTCATGTTCGGCGCGATCTCGCGCGTGATGATCTTCCAGCTGCTCGAGCCGCTGAGCCTCGCCAGCGAGACGAATTCGCGCGAGGTCAGCGAGAACGTCTGAGCTCGCAGAGCACGCGCCGCCCAGGGCCATGAGGTGATGCCGATGAAGATCGCCTCGGTCGCGATGCCGCGTACCTGAAGATACGCGGCGATCACGAGGAGCAGGGCGAACGTCGGGATCACCAGCACGACGTTCGTGAGCATGTTGAGGATCTCGTCGATGATCCCGCCCCGGTAGCCGGCGGTGAACCCGACGACCATGCCGATGAAGGCGGCGATGCCGCCCCCGAGCGCGCCGACGATGAACGCGAGCCGCAGCCCGTTCACGAACTGCGAGTAGACGTCCTGCCCGAGCAAGGTCGTGCCGAACCAGTAGCCGTCTTTCGTGGTCGGAGCGAGCGAGAGGCTGCCGCCGTACTCGAGCGGCGGATGCTGGGCGAAGAACGGACCGACGATCGCGAACAGGAGCATGAACGACGTGATGCTCAAGCCGATCACGAGCTTCCTGTTCCTCACTGCGAAGTAGAGCGATTCGCGTAGCGACGTCATGCCTGCCCACCGCCCTCCATGCCGAGCCGCGTGCGCGGATCGACGATGACGTAGACGATGTCGACGATGAAGTTCGCGACGAGAACGCCGACGATGATGAACAGGAAGACGCCCTGGATCACGAAGTAGTCCTCGTTCGTGATCGCGCGGTAGATCTGATAGCCGAGGCCTGGATACGAGAACACGATCTCGGTGACGAGCGCGCCGGCGATCACGGCCCCGAGCGACAGCGCGAGGCCTGTGATCTGCGGCAGCAGCGCGTTACGGAAGGCGTACTTGCGCACGAGCCGGCGCGGAGCGCCCAGTGACTCGAGGTAGTGCGCGTAGTCGGACTCGAGCTCGAAGATGATCAGGTTGCGCATGCCGATCGCCCAGCCGCCGCAGCCGACGAGGAAAAGCGAGAGGAACGGCAGCGCCCAGTGGTGCAGCAGGTCGAACAGGAAGGCGAACGACCAGCCGCGACCCGCCGTCGGGCTGTACGCAAGCCCCACCGGGAAGAGCCCGAGGGTGACCGCGAACACCCAGACGAGCACGATCGCGAGCCACATGTACGGCGTGGCGGTGAGCACATAGCCGAGTGGCAGCGCGGTGTTGTCGAGGACGTGCCGGCGGGCGGCCATCGCGCCGATCTTGTTGCCGACGTACCACGAGAGAAGGATCGCGGGGAGGAGCAGGCCGAGCGTGTACGGCATCGCGTGGAAGATGATCGACGACACCGGCGTCGGGAACTGCATGATGCTCGTGCCGAGATCGCCGTGGAAGAGCGAGATCCAGAAGTACCCGTACTGCTTCCAGAGCGGCAGGTCGAGGTTGAACGAGCGCATGTAGCTGGCGTAGACGTGCTGTGCGACCTGCGGGTCTCGGATCTGGATCCGTCCCATCAGCGTCAGCACGGGGTTGCCCGGCATCAGGTGCGGGATCGACCAGTCGATCGTCACCGCGGCGATGAAGGTCAGGATGTAGATGAAGAGTTTCCGAAGCAGGTAGCGGCCCATCACAGCTCACTTGGCTCGTCGGGGAGGGCGTCCCTCCCCGCCGGTGGCGGGGAGGGACGCCTCGACAGAGGCTCGAGCACTCGGGTCACTTCTTTGTGGTGAGCCCCACGGTGCTCTTCAGATGGGTGATCGCGTCGATCCCCGTCATCTGGAGATAACCGCCCCACATGCACGGGATGTACTGGCGACTCGTCGAAGACGACGGCCAACTCGTCCAGTACTTCGTGGTCATCTGCGCCCAGACGCCGTTGTACCAAAGCGGGATCATGGGCAGATCCTTCATCTCGATCGTCTGCAGCTGGTTGTTCAGCGAGGCGATCGTCTTCGTGTCACTGAGCGGTGTCTGGTCGAGCTGTTGCGTCAGCTTCCACGCGTTCGCGTTCGAATAGCGCTCGTAGTTCGCGAACGTCTGACCGGTGCCGGTAGCGATCACCGGCATGTGGAAGATGCCGTTCCAGAACGTCCAGGGGTTGTCGGCCAACTGGTAGGCGTTGTCGATCACGAGATCGAACTTGCCGGTGTTCCGATCCGACTGCCAGGTGTTGTAGTCCTTCACCTGCGCGTGAATGCGGATCCCGGCGACCTTGGCGGACGAGATGATCATGTCCCGCGCCGCTTCCCAGTCCGACCAGCCCTGAGGCACCGACAGGTCGAGATCGATCTTCGACCCGTCCTTGTTCTCGAACATGCCCGAGCTGTCCAGCTTGTAGCCGGCCTTCAGCAGCATGGTCTTCGCAGCTGCCGAGTTGTAGGAGAAGCCGAGTGTCTTGACGAGACCTGCATTGATCGTCGACTTCCACGTCGGCAGGAGCCCGGTCGGGCTCGCAGGCAGGACGAGGTTCCCGTAGTCGTCACGGACGATCTTCGAGATGTCGATCGACATCGCAAGCGCACGCCGGAACACCGGATCGTTCAGCGGCGCGACTGTCGTGTTCGGCTCCAGCCACGCAGTGTTCGCCGACAGCATGTACGGCGCACCTGCGAAGTACGTGTGCACCTTGCCGGACTGAACGAGCTTCTGGACGCCCGGCAGGTAGTTGTTGTTCAGGTCCTCGACACCCGCCAGCACAGCCGAGAGGCTGTTCGTGTTGCTGGTGTTGACGAGGTCGACGATGTACTTCGGAGCAGGCGACGGGGCCACGCCGAGGTCAGAGGCCCACCAGTGCGCCCGCTTCACCCACACGACGCGTGTGGTGACGTCGAAGCCGGACGTGTCGAGCTTGTACGGACCCGTCCCGACCGGGTAATGCGGGTTGTACGTGGTGAGTTCCTGAGCCGACTTGATCGTCTTGCCCTGGACAGGGCTGATCATCGGCATGTTCCACATCATGTTCTGCCACTGCACGTAGTTCGGCGTTCCCTTGAAGTCGAAGACGACCGTGTTCCCCTTGACGGAGATCTGCTTCAAGTTGAGCCAGAGGTTGTTCCACTGGCCTGTGTTGAACCGCTGCAGCTTCACGTTGAAGGCGACGTCGGAGCCGGTAAACAGCTTTCCGTCCGACCACCTCACCTTGGAGCGGACGACGACGGTGTACTGCTTCGCCCCCGTCCACTTCGCGGACTCTGCAAGCCAGTTGATGTATTTGCCGGCGAGCGGGTCATATCTGAGCAGCGTCTCGTTGACGAGCCCGATCATTCCCGCCGCGTTGTTGTGGATGAACGGGTTCATCCCGGCGATGTTTCCCCACTGCGTTCCGCTCGTGACGAGCGTTTCCGAACGGGGATACGACTTCGCCCGATACGAGGCACCTGCGCCGCCCGAGCCGAAGACCACAACAAGCGATCCGGCGAGGACTGCGGCGAGAGCCCAGGCGAGAGCCCACCGACCCTTGCGTCCGACCATTTCTTTAACCCTCCTCAGGTCAACGCACTGCGGGATCTCGATCGACCCCGCCTCTGGAGCGTGCCGACTGTGGGCTTCGCGGTCATCGTGCATTCGTGCTGCCGCTCTGAGGGAAGCTACGTCGCATGCCCCGGGAATTCCCGGAAGCGCTACCAGGCGCGACCGGGCTTGATCTGTACCGGCGGGCTCAAGAGGAGGCACGGCGACGGGCGGCCACGTACAGCACGGGTCGCGAATGACGATGCGCGACGTCGCCGAGCTCGCCGGCGTCTCGGTCGCCACGGTCTCGCGCGTCGTGAACGAGCGCCCCGACGTCGCCGATGCCACACGGAGCGAGGTCCTGCAAGTGATGCGCCGGTACGGGTTCACCGCGAACCGCAGCGCACGCGGCCTCGCCGCGGGGAGGACCGGCCTGATCGCCGTCACGGTGCCGGCCCTGGGCGAGAGCTACATCACAGCCATTCTGACCGGCATCGCCGATGCACTGGCCGTGCAGGACCAGCGCGTGGTCATCTGCCCGACGAATCACCCACACGACCGCGAGGCCTCTCTGCTCCGGCACTTGATGGACGGAACGACGGACGGGGCGATCCTGGTGCTCCCGGAGGGGCCGAGCGCGGAGCTCGAGCGCCTGCGCGAGCAGGGCTACCCGATCGTCGTCGCCGACCCGCGAACGACCCTCGAGGACGGGATCCCGACCGTCTCGACCGCGCATGCGGAAGGAGCCCGCGCCGCCGTCGAGCACCTGCTCGGCCTCGGCCATCGGCGCATAGCGCTTCTCACCGGGATACCCGGCTGGATGGCGACGGAGGAGCGTCTGCTCGGGTACCGCGCGACGCTCGCCGCCGCAGGCCTCGAGCCCGATGCAGCGATCATCGCCGGCGGCGACTACTCGCTCGAATGCGGGTACGAGGTCGCGGCGACCTGGTTCGACTCCGACCGCCCGCCGACGGCGATCCTGGCGTCGAACGACGAACTGGCCGTCGGCGCGATGAGAGCCGTGTTCGAGCACGGTCTGCGGATCCCAGACGACGTCTCGATCGTCGGGTTCGACGACACTGCGCTCGCGCGGAGCGTTCTCCCGTCTCTCACCACCGTCCGCCAGCCCCTCGAGGAGATCGGGCGGACCGCGGTCAGCCTGCTCGGCCGGCTCCTGGTCGGCCAGCCGACGGAGGCCCTCCGCGTCGAGCTCTCGCCGCGCCTCGTAGTCCGCGAATCGACCGGCCCCCTCGTACCTTTCCCGGATGCAACAGCAGTTCACCCGGTGGACGATTCGCGCACACGTCGCGAAAGGACCGTCGCGTGAACGAGCTGGTGATCGTCGGACGCGGGGGAGAAGGAGTGGTGCTCGCCTCGCAGGTTCTCGCAGACACGTTCGCGCGCGCGGGTGCCTTCGTCCAGGCCTTTCCCGAGTTCACGGCGGAGCGGCGCGGCGCGCCCATCTCCGCGTTCGTGCGCTGGGACGAGTCGGGGCCGATCCGGCGCCGCTACAAGATCGGAGCGTGCGACGTCCTCGCCGTTCTCTCGCCTGCGCCGCCGGACGCGAGCGTGCTCCGACGGGTCAGAAGCGGCGGCCTCGTCGTCGTCAACCGCGCTGCCCGGCTGCCCGTCGCCGGTCCGTTTTCGGTTGCGCGCGTGCCGGCATCGGGCATCGCCCGCGAGCACGGGATCCTCTCGGCCGAGGGACGCCCGCTGGGGAACGCGGCCGTGCTCGGCGCGTGCGTCCGGCTTCTGCTACCGGACGGCCTTCCCCGGCTCGAAGAGGCGATCGCCGCGCGCATGGCGCGCCCGGAGGCGAACGTCGCGGCGGCTCGCGACGGCTACGCGCGCTGCACGAAGCAACACACGGGAGTCGCCGACACGCTCGTCGAGCCCCTTCCCGAGTCGAGCGCCCCGCCGCTCCCGACGCCGCGGTTCCCCGTCAGCACCACCGACTCCCGCGGCCGGAACACGGGGCTCTGGGCGCTCGAGCAGCCCGTGTTCGAGGACGCGTGCACCGCCTGCGCGCTCTGCGCGCTCTTCTGCCCCGAGGCGGCGATCACCCGGCAGGACGAGACGATGGTCGTCGACTATCGCTATTGCAAGGGCTGCGGCATCTGCCAGACGGTGTGCCCGGTCCGGAACGCCGTGCGGCTCGCGGAGGTGGCAGCATGACCGCGCCGCTCCCGGTCGGCCGCACCGTCATCACGGCCAACGAGGCTGCCGCGCTCGCCGTCGTGCTGGCGGGCGCGCAGGCGATCGGGTGCTATCCGATCACGCCGCAGACGCTGATCGTCGAGCGGCTGGCCGAGCTCGTGGCCGGGCGCAGCGACGTCGAGTTCACGAGCCTCGAGAGCGAGCATTCGATGTTCGGCTACGTGATCGGCGCTGCGCGGGCGGGAGTGAGGACGTTCACCGCCACCTCGTCTCAGGGGCTCCTGTACGCGCACGAGCAGCTGCAGCGCGCCTCCCGCGAGCGCGTCCCGCTCGTCGCCGTGAACGTCAACCGCGCCGTGTTCGCACCGTGGAGCATCGAGCCCGACCTGACGGACAGCATGAGCCAGCGCGACACGGGCTGGATCCAGCTCTACTGCTCCTCTGCGCAGGAGGTCCTCGACAGCATCCTCTGTGCGTACCGCATCGCGGAGTCGGTGCTCCTGCCCGTGCTCGTCTGCGCCGAGGGATTCCTGCTCTCGCACACCGCCGAGCTGGTCGACGTGCCCGACGAGGAGACGGCGGCCGGGTTCGTCGGCCGGCTCGCTCCCCCCGACGACTGGGTGCTCGATCCACGCCGTCCGCGGCTCTTCTCGGCGCTGCCCGCGCCCGCCGAGTACTACGCGTTCCAGCGCGGCGTGGCGACGGCCCTCGACGACGCCCGCAACCTCGTCGCCGACGTCGCGGGCGAGTTCGGCCGAACGTTCGGTCGCGAGAAGATCGCGGCCGTCGAGCTGAGCGGCAACCGGTCGGCGACGACCGCCCTCGTGACGATCGGCACCGTGGCCGAGACCGCGCGCGAGCTGCTGGAGGAGGACGACGATCTCCTGATCGTTCGCATCCACATGTACAGGCCGTTCCCCGCAGTCGAGCTCGCGACCGCGCTGGCGGGTGTCCACAAGGTCGCGGTCTTCGACCGTGCCGCTGCGTTCGGCTCCTTCGGCCCCCTCGCGAGCGACGTGCGCTCGCTCCGTCTGCCGAACGCCGCGCCGCCTGTGGCAGCCGTCGGCGGCCTCGGCGGCGTGGACGTCACGCCGTCGACGCTGCGCTTCGTGATCGAGAACGCGCGCACGACATCCGCCGCCGACGCCCCGCTCTACGTCCCGGTGGGGGTGTGACCGTGCCCGCGTGGCTCGACGAGGTCGTCGCCGAGGAGTCGCTCCTCCTGCCGGGTCACGCCGCGTGCGCCGGCTGCGGGCCCGCGATCAACGTGCGGCACCTGCTCGGCGCGCTCACCGCCGCCGCCCCGGACGCGCAGATCGTGCTCGTCGTGCCGGCGTCGTGCTGGACGATCATCGCCGGCACGTACCCGACGAACGCGTTCGACACCGCCGTCCACCTGACGCCGTTCGCCTCCGCTGCGGCCGAGGCCGCAGGGATCCGCTCGGCGCTCCGCCTCCGCGGCGCCGGTCGGACGCTCGTCGTCGTGTGGGGCGGCGACGGCTCGACCGCCGACATCGGCTTCTCGGGCGTGTCGGCGGCCGCCGACCGCAACGACGACGTCATCTACGTCCTGAACGACAACGAGGCGTACATGAACACAGGCGTCCAGAAGTCCGGCGCAACGCCGGAAGGCGCCTGGACGACCACGACGCCGGTCGGCGCGCTGCGGGCCGGCTCGAAGAAGGACCTGCTCCGCATCATGGCGGCGCACGGCGTCCCGTACGTCGCCACGCTCGCCGCGGGCTCGGCGCCGATGCTGCGCGACTTCCGCGCCAAGGTGACGCGGGCCGCGGAGGTCGAGGGCTTCCGGTTCCTCCACGTCCTCGGCGCGTGCCCGCCCGGCTGGCGGCATCCGACCGCCGAGACGACCGAGATCGAGCGCCTCGCGGTCGAGACGCGCTATTTCCCGCTCGTCTCCTGCGACCACGGCACCTGGGCGATCACGTTCACGCCGCGGCGAGCGCTCCCGGTCGAGGCGTTTCTCTCCACCCAGGGCCGCTTCGCCTACCTCACGCCCGACCAGACGGCCTCGATCCAGCGCCACGTGGACGAGCGCTGGGAGGCACTCGTCCACCTGGCGAACACCGCGTAAACGCGGGAGCGTCGGCTCAGCTGCGGGTCGCCGGCCGGGCGCGCCGCTTCGCGGGCGCGTGCCGGATGGTGACGCCGGCGCTCGGGTACAGGATCGTCTCCTGTCCGTCCTCCCAGCGCACGCGGAAGTGCTCGTGCCCGCGTGCCCCGAGAATCTCCTCGACCACGCCGCTGCGGCCCGGCTTGGTGACACCGGCGGGGGAGACGGTGACGATGTCGCCCTCCCGGATCTGGTCGAGCTCGCTCTTCATCTTCGACCTCCTCGCTGTCCCGGGGATCAGGTCTTCGTGATCTCGATTGCCTTCGGCTTCGTCATCACGACACGAGGCGTGTGCACCTCGAGGACGCCGTGGTCGAAGGTCGCATGGATCTCGTCGGTCACGGCATCCGGAGGCAGAACGAACCGCCGCTCGAACTTCCGCTCGAGGCGCTCGTGGAGCGCGAACTCCTTCGTCTTTGTCTCCTCCGTCTTCTCCCGCTCGCCCTTGATCGCGAGCGTGTGATCCGTGACCTCGATCGTCAGTTCCTGCTCGTCGAACCCGGGCACCTCGAGCTCGACGACGAACTCCTCGTCGGTTGCGTAGACGTCGGCGGCCGGGAGCAGTCCCGGAGCGAACCCGAACTCGGCGGCCATGCGGCGCATGCGGCGCTCGACCGAGTCGAGCTCCGCGAACGGCGCCCACTTGACGATGGTCATCTCACCCTCCTTTCGCAGGGGTTCCTTCGCCGCCATGCTGCGCCCCGCGGTGCGCGGCGTCATCGGTGGATCCACAGACGGGGCTCGAGACGGCCCCGCCGGACCGCGAAGATTCGTCGCCTACTCCCGATCCGCGGCCGCCGCTCCGGCCAGGATGCCCGCCCGCCACCGCGTCGGCTTGAAGTGATTCGGCGAGACGGCGCGGTCCCGTCGGCGCTGGGGGCGGACGAGTCCGAGCGCCGCGCCCGTAGTCGCATAGACGTCCTCGCCGGCGAACGAGTATTGGTCGTCGAAGTCGACGGCCGCGTTCACCTCGATGACGACGAGCGAGCCGTCAGGCCTCGGCATGAGGTCGACGCCGACGAGGTCGGCCCCGGCGACGATCGCCGCCGTCACGGCGAGCTCACCCGCGCCCTCCGGAAGCGCGACGCTCGCGCTCGTGCCGCCGAGCGAGATGTTGGTCCGCCACTCCCCGGGCGCGGCTGTCCGCATGATCGCGCCGGCGACGCGTCCGCCGGCGACCAGCACGCGCAGGTCGCGGCCGCTGTTGGGCACGAGCTCCTGGCGGAGCACTCCGTGCCGCAGGAACCACGGCGTATCCGACGCAGCCGCCAGATACCGCGTGACGTCCGCGTCGTCGCGGCAGAGAGCTACGTCGGCGCCCCAGCTGCCGAACCTGGGCTTGAGCACGAATGGATACGGGCCGGCGAGCTCGGCAGCAGATCGGGCGTGCGCCGTCGCCGGATGGGGCAGGTGGGCGGCGGCGAGCCGCCGTGCAGTGCGGAGCTTGTCGTGCGCGGCGAGCAGGGCGGCCGCCGGATTCACCACCTCGACGCCGCGCCGCTCGAGCCGCAACACGGCGAGAAGCCCGTCCTCGATGCCGTCGAGCGAGGGCCGGATGTCGAGGCGTGCGACGGCGACGTCCGAGGGGCGCAGCATCGCGAGGGCCTCGGTGCCGGTGACGAGCCGGGCGTCGATGCCGAGCGCCCGCCAACGCTGGACCAGGCTGACGGTGCCTTCGTTTGCGCTGGAGCCGATCACGCCGACCCGCACTGCCGCTCCTCCTTGTGACGAAGCCATGGTCCCGCGGGCCTGCGCGAGCGGCATCCGTGGAACCCCGCCCGACGCACGCGGCCGGACACGCACCGACCGAGGAAGGCCGTAGGGTAGGGAGGTGCGGTCCCCTTCGCCGGAAGGGCGTGCCCTGGCCGTCCTCTGCGGCGTGCTCTTCCTGACGTTCCTCGACACGACGGTCGTGTCCGTGGCCCTCGGCGACGTCCAGACGAGCCTGCACGCCGGGGTGACCGACCTGCAGTGGGTGGTCAACGCCTATGCGCTCATGTTCGCGAGCCTGATGCTCACGGCGGGCACGCTGGGCGACCGTTTCGGGCGCAAGCGGCTCATGATCGGCGGGGTCGTGCTCTTCGGCGGCGCCTCGCTGCTGGGCGCCTTCGCCGCCGACACGAGCACCCTGATCGCCGCCCGCGGCCTGATGGGGATCGGCGCCGCCGCGTCCGAGCCCGGGACGCTCTCGGTGCTGCGGCACCTGTACCCGGAACGCCGAGCGCGAGCCCGCGCACTCGGCGTCTGGGCGGCCGTGAGCGGCGTCGCGCTCGCCTCCGGCCCGGTGATCGGCGGCGCACTCGTCGGCGCAGCCGGTTGGCAGGGGGTCTTCTGGTTCAACGCCTTCGCCGCCGGCTGTCTCGTGCCGCTCTGCCTCGTCTTCGTCCCCGAGAGCGCCGACCCGCAGCAGGCCAGGCTCGATCTGCCCGGCCTCGTGCTCGGAGCGGTCGCGCTCGGCGCGGTGACGTTCGCGATCATCGAGGGCGAGACGTCCGGCTTCACGACGTCGTGGGTGCTGGCGCTGTTCGCAGTCGCGACGGCCGCCACCGCCGTCTTCGTGGTCGTCGAGCTGCGCTCGCCGGCGCCGATGCTCGACCTCCGCTTCTTCCGCTTGCGCGCATTCAGCGGCTCGCTGGTGGTCTCGTTCGCGTCGTACTTCGGGATCTTCTCGATCTTCTTCTTCACCGCGCTCTACCTGGCCGAAGTGGTCGGATACTCCGGCTACCGGATCGCCGCGACGTTCGCACCGATGGCCGCCGCTTTGATCG
The DNA here is from genome assembly GCA_963840365.1 of uncultured Thermoleophilia bacterium. GTDB lineage: Bacteria > Actinomycetota > Thermoleophilia > Gaiellales > Gaiellaceae > PALSA-600. The sequence goes on from CAWIYQ010000005.1 coordinate 103,714, forward strand.
GCGGGTCCCTCGTCGCAGGCCGCTGGGTGGCACGAAACGGCGCGCGCTGGCCGATGACGGCGGGCTGTCTCATCGCCGGCGGAGGGATTCTGCTGACCAAGCATTTCCTGCCGGCGCACCCGTCGTTCACGAGCCTCTCCGTGAGCCTCACGCTCGCAGGCTTCGGGTTCGGCATCGCGGTCGTCCCCGTCACGTCGTCCGTGCTCACGATCGTCCCCGCGGAGCGCTCCGGCATGGCGGCCTCCGCGACGAACACCGCACGACAGCTCGGCGCCGTCTTCGGTGTCGCCGTCCTCGGCGCCGTCGTGAACGCGCACCTCACCTCCGACCTCGGCGACCGCCTGCGGTCGCTCGGCATCCCGCCGACCTTCCAGTCGATCGTGATCACGGCGGTCGAGACGGGGACGATCCCGAGCGGCGGGAAGGCGCCGACCTCGGCGACCGGCTACGGCGCGATCGTGGAGAAGGTGATCAACGCCGCCTACGGCGCCTTCCACTCCGGCCTCGAGACGGCGTTGCTCGTCTCCGCGGCGCTCATGCTCGGCGCCGGCGTGCTGAGCGCGTTCGCCCTTTCCGGGCGCGTCGACTGAGGGAAGCGCGCTTGGGCTAGATGCTTCGGACGACCCGGACGACGCGCAGGTGGCGGTGGCCGCCGCGCGGCGTCATGACGTCGATCGTCTCGCCGAGGTGGTGGCCGAGCAGGGCGCGGCCGACCGGAGAGTCGGCCGAAAGGCGGCCGAGCGCCAGGTTCGACTCGGAGGGGGGGACGACGGTGAACGCGCTCTCGACACCGGTGTCGAGATCGAGAAGCTCCGCCCACGAGCCAACCTCTACTTCCTCCTCCACGCCAACGAGGTCCGAGTTCATCACGGCCATGGTCGCCCACCCGTGGAGAGGCGTCATCGGGAGAAGGCCGCAGTGCGAAAACCCCTCTTGTCGCCGGATCCGCCCTGAGCGATGATCGAGGCGACCCCCCGCATGCGGCGACTCCTCCTCGGCCTGATCTTGCTCGTGCTGCCGGCGCTGCCCGCGAGCGGCGGTGCAGGCACGTCCCCGGCCGTCTCGATCTTCTACTACCCGTGGTACGGGACGGCGGCGACCGACGGCAGCTACCTCCACTGGTCGCAGCACGGGCACGTCCCACCGGACGACATCGCGGCCGCCTACTATCCGGCCGAGGGCGTCTACTCGTCGGCCGACGCGCGCGTCGTCGCGATGCAGATGGACGAGATCCGCAGCGCCGGCGTCGACCAGGTCGTCGTCTCGTGGTGGGGGAGGGGATCGCCGGAGGATGCGCGGCTGGCCGGGGTCGCAGCCGCGGCGCGACACGACGGGCTCGCCGTCGCCGTGCACATCGAGCCGTACACGGGCCGGACGGTCGCCGGCGTGGTCGCCGACATCGCGTACCTCGAGCACCTGGGCATCGGCACGTTCTACGTCTACCGGCCGTTCGACCTCCCGGTCACGGACTGGGCGGCCGCTCGCGCGCAGCTGCACGCGGGTGGGGCGGTGCTCTACGCCGAGACGCCGCTTGTCGGCGCCGCAGCCGCTGCGGGCTTCAACGGCGTCTACACCTACGACATCATCACGTTCGGCGGCCGCATGTTCGGGCGCTTCTGTACGGAGGCCCACCACCTGCACCTGCTCTGCGCACCGTCGGTCGGGCCGGGCTATGACGCACGCCGCGCAACCGGCGATCCGCGCGTGAAGCCGCGCCGCGACGGCTCCACGTACGACGCCATGTGGCGCGCGGCGATCGGCGCAGACCCGGACGGCATCACGATCACCTCGTTCAACGAGTGGCACGAGGGCACGCAGATCGAGCCCGCGGACCCACGTCCGCGCCATGGCGCCTACCGGTACGGGACGTACAACGGCGCCTGGGGCCTGTACGGCACGACCGCCGAGACCGCCTACCTGGCGCGCACGAGCTACTGGGCAGGCATGTTCCGGAGCGCGTCGCCCACGCAGCTGAAGACCAGGCACCCCTAGGACGGCGCGCCGCGAGGGGAGGGCGCTGCCACGCCCGTATCCTGTCGGTCAATGATCGGCCGGAGTCAGATTCCCAACGCACTCACGATCGGCCGACTTGCGCTGATCCCCGTGTACGCGGCGTTGATCCTGACGTCGGACGGCGGCCGCTCGTGGCCCGCCGCGATCGTGTTCGGCATCGCCGGGATCACCGACCAGATCGACGGCTTCCTCGCACGCCGCTGGCACGTCGAGTCGGCTTTCGGGAAGATCGCCGACCCGCTCGCCGACCGGCTGATGATCGACACGGCAGTGGTCCTGCTGCTGGTCGAGGGCCGGCTGCCGTGGCTCGCGCTCGTCATCCCCGCCCGCGATCTGGTCGCGCTCGTCGGCACCCCGCTTCTGATCGGACGGGGATACGAGTTTCAGGTCAACATGCTGGGCAAGACTGCAACCTGGTTGCTGTATGCGTCGCTCGGCTTCGTGATGGTCACGTCCAAGGGGACAGACTGGCCGCTCTGGATCTTCTGGGCGGGGCTCGCGCTCGCCGTCGTCTCCCTGCTCGAGTACGCGCTCAAGGCGCGACGTGAGGTGTTCGCGGCATGAAGGCGGTCGTGATGGCAGGCGGGGAGGGCACGCGGCTGCGCCCGCTGACGTCGAACCAGCCGAAGCCGATGGTGCCGATCGTCGGCAAGCCCTGCCTCGAGCACATCCTTGACCTCCTGCGATCGCACGGGTTCCGCGAGGTGGTGGTGACGGTCGCCTTCCTGCCGCAGGCGATCCGGTCGTACTTCGGCGACGGCGAGAACCTCGGCATCGACATCCAGTACTCGGTGGAGGAGAGCCCGCTCGGCACGGCGGGCTCGGTGCGGCATGCCTCGGAGCGGCTCGACGACACGGTGCTCGTGATCTCGGGCGACGCGCTCTGCGACATCGACCTGAACGAGATCGTCTCCTTCCACCGCGAGAAGGGTGCGGCAGTGACGATCGGCCTCAAGTCGGTCGACAACCCGCTCGAGTTCGGGATCGTCGTCACGGACGACGAGGGCCGCGTCGAGCGGTTCCTCGAGAAGCCGTCGTGGGGGCAGGTCTTCTCCGACACGATCAACACCGGGATCTACGTCCTCGAGCCGGAGGTGCTCCGCCACGTCCCGACCGACCGACCGTTCGACTTCTCGTCGGAGCTCTTCCCGCTGCTGCTCGAGATGGGCCGACCGATCTACGGCTGCGTGTGCGAGGGCTACTGGCAGGACATCGGCAACCTCGACCAGTACCGCAAGGCGAACTTCGACGCACTCGACGGCAAGGTCGACCTCGCGATCTCGGGGATGCGGATCCGGGGCGACATCTGGGTGGGCGAGGGCGTCGAGATCGACGATCTCGAAGGCGTCGAAGGCCCGGCGTTCATCGGCAACTACACCGCGATCTCGCCGGAGTCGTCGGTCGGCCCGTACACGGTGCTCGGACCTGTGACGACGCTGCGGGAGCGCGCGCGCCTCTCGCACACCGTGGTCGACTCGTCCTGCTACATCGGCCGCAGCGCCGTCATCGAGGGCGCCGTTCTCGGCCGCAACTGCGACATCAGGCCGCACGCGCGGATCCACGAGGGCGTCGCGATCGGCGACCAGGTGACGATCGGCGACCAGGCGGTGATCTACCCCGGCGTTCGCATCTATCCGTACAAGGAGGTCGAGTACGGCGCGCAGGTGCACGAGAGCCTGATCTGGGAGTCGCGCGGCGTGACGCGCGTCTTCCAGCAGGACGGCGTCGCCGGGCTCGTCAACGTCGACCTGACGCCCGAGACGGCGCTGCGCTTCGGCGCCGCCCTCGGCACGGCACTGCCGCGTGGCGCCCGGGTCGTCGCCAGCCGCGAGAGCGCGGCCGCCTACCGGATGATCAAGCGCGCGCTCATCTCGGGCCTCAACTCGACCGGAGTGGGGGTGGCCGACCTGCGCACCCTCCCGGCACCGGTGGGCAAGCACCTGCTGAAGACGCAGGGATACGACGCGGCGTTCCACGTGGGCGCCTCGACCACCGACCCGGAAGCGGTGCAGATCCGGCTCTTCGAGCGGCCCGGGATCACACTCTCGAGCGGCATGCAGAAGGAGGTCGAGAAGCACTTCACGCGGCAGGAGCTGCGGCGTGTGCCATTCGGCGACGTCGGCTCGATCGCCTACCCGGCCCGCGCGCGGGAGAGCTACGCGAACGACCTGCTCGCAGATCTCAACGGCGCGGCGATTCGCCGCCGCGGCTTCCGCATCGTCGTCGACTTCGGCTACTCCGCGGGCAGCTTCGTACTGCCGCTCGTGCTCGGGCCGCTCGGGGTCGAGGCGGTGAGCGCCCACGCGTTCGAGTCCGACGCCGGGGCGGCACCGGCGAGGCTCTCGCAGACCGTCGACCAGGCGCAACGCCTCGTGGAGGCCGTGGGCGCCGACTTCGGCGCGGTCTTCGACCGCTCTGCCGAGCGTCTCTTTCTGATCGACGAGCAGGGCCGAGAGGTGCGCCCGGATCAGGCCCTGCTGCTCTACCTCAGCCTGCTGCCCACGACCCCAGGGGCCAGGGTCGTCGTCCCGATCACGGCGACGAGCCAGATCGAGGAGGTCGTCGGCGACCGCTTCGACGTGGTGCGCACGCCCGCGACGCTCGCCGCCCTCACCGAGGCGGCGGCCCACGACGGCGTCGTCTTCGCCGGCGCGCCGGGCGGTGGCTTTGTCTTCCCGCGTTTCCTGCCCGCCTACGACGCGATCGCCTCGCTGTGCAAGCTGCTCGAGCTGCTGGCGCCGGTCGGCCGCCCGCTCTCGGAGCTCGTCGCGGAGCTGCCGCGGCCGACGCTGATCCACCGGCAGCTGCAGTGCCCGTGGGCGCTCAAGGGCAGCGTCATGCGCGTGCTGAACGAGCGCTTCGCGGACGCCAACGTCGATCTGCGCGACGGGATCAAGATCTTCGACGAGCGCGGGTGGGTGCAGGTGCTGCCCGACGCGGACGAGCCGCTCGTCCATCTGTACGCCGAGGGCGAGTCGCCCGAGGCCTCGCGCGATCTCGAGTCGGAGCTCCGCCTGCTCGTCAGCGACCTGATCGAGCGGGAGGAGATCGGCACCCAAGCGTGAACTGAACCCTTAACCTCAGGTTGACGGTTCCGGCCTGCTCTGCTGGAATCATCTCGACGGCCCCAACGGAAAGGCGGCACGTGTGGAACCGCTCCCCGAGCTCGGCTCGCTCTCGGACGAGGAACTGAAAGCTCTGATCGACGACCTCGAGCGCGAGGAGCGCGAGGTCAGCTACCGGCGGCGCCTGCTGCACGGGAAGATCGACATCCTGCGCGCCGAGCTCGTCGTGCGCCTGCAGTCGTCGGAAGGCCGCAGCGTCCTCGAGCAGGTCGACGTCGACCGGTTGACGGCGATCCTGATGGGGAAGGCGACGCCGCCCTCCTGATGGGCGCGAGACGCGCGTGAGTCACGTCGTCTATTGCGCGGAGTGCGGCTTCCAGAACCCGGAGAGCGCGAACTACTGCGCGCGGTGCGGAGCGCTGCTGCAGATCGGTGAGCCGGCGGCCGAGACGACCCAGGCGCTGACCCCCGAGGAGGTCGGCGAGCTCGGGGGCGTCGAGGAGCTGGGTCTCGAAGGCCCGGCGCTCGTCGTGCGGGCCGGAGGCGGCAGGGCGGGGGAGAGCTTCCGGCCGGCCGGGCCGCGCACGCGCATCGGGCGCAGCCCCGACTGCGACATCTTCCTCGACGACGTTACGGTCTCGCGCGAGCACGCGGTGCTCGTCGAGGAGAACGGCAAGTTCTACGTCGAGGACCAGAGCTCGCTCAACGGCACGTTCGTCAACCGTCACCGCATCGACCGGGCGCCGCTCGAGGAGGGCGACGAGCTGCAGGTCGGCAAGTACCGGATGACCTTTATCGCATGACGAGCGCGCTGCCCATCGAGAGCGGCCGCCTGCTTCGGATCGGCGAGGTCGTGCGCCGGTTGCGCGACGAGTTCCCCGACATCTCGATCTCGAAGATCCGCTATCTGGAGGACGAGGGGCTCCTGACGCCGCGCCGGACGCAGGGCGGGTACCGGCTCTTCAGCGAGCATGACCTCGAGCGCCTGCAGACGATCCTGCGCCTCCAGCGCGACGAGTTCCTGCCGCTGCGGGTGATCAAGGAGGAGCTCGACGCACCGGCCGCACGGGAGCGCCAGCGGCGCCGGCCGACCGCGCTCGGCGCGGAGGAGGAGACGGTCGACCTCGACGAGCTCGTGGAGCGGGCCGGCATCACCGCCGACCTCGCGAAGGAGCTCGAGGAATACGGCTTGCTGGCACCGCACGGCTCGGGGGCCGACAAGCGCTACGGCGAGTCGGACATCGACGTGGCGGCGGCATGTGCCCAGTTGACGCGCTACGGCGTCGCACCGAGGCACCTGCGGACCGTGCGCACGGCGACCGGGCGGCAGGCCTCGCTGCTCGAGCAGCTCGTCGCGCCGGCGCTCCGCTCGCGCAACGCCGAGCGGCGTGCACAAGGCCTGGCCGACCTGCAGCAGCTCGCGGCGCTCGCCGGCGAGCTGTCGTCGCTCCTCTTCTGGCGCGACCTGAGAGACTTGGCCCAATGAAAGACCCTGCGGAGTGACGGCCGTCGACCTGCGCTCGCTCGTCCGCGAGGTCCAGGACTTCCCGACGCCCGGCGTCGAGTTCAAGGACGTGACGCCGCTGCTCGCAAACGCGACTGCGCTCCGCCAGACGGTCGGCGAGCTGGCCGACTGGGTGCAGAGCCGCAACGCCGACCTCGTGCTCGGCGCGGAGGCGCGCGGCTTCTGGGTCGGCGCAGCGATCGCGGCCGCGGCGGGCGTCGGCTTCGTGCCCGCCCGGCGTCCCGGCAAGCTGCCGCCCGAGACGGTCAGCGCGCGGTACGTGCTCGAGTACGGCGAGAACTCGCTCGAGCTGCATCCGGAGCTGATCCCGGAGGGGTCGCGGGTCGTCATCCACGACGACGTCCTCGCGACCGGCGGCACCGTCGAGGCGATTTGCGGGCTGGTCGAGAAGCTGGGCGGTGTCGTGGTCGGCGCCTGCTTCATCATCGAGCTGACCTTCCTCGGCGGCCGCGAGCGCCTCCAGGGCACCGACCTCTTCGCCCTCATTTCGTACTAGCGAACGTCCGATACATGGGGTAGAGAATCCCCATGTACGACGCGCTGACCACCTCGTACACCCTGTCGTGCCCGGTGCACGGCGAGACCCGCGTGCGGCTGTCGCGCTTCCGGTCGCTCGAGCAGCTTCCGGGGGCCTCGAGCCCGTCGGTCTACCGCATCGAGTTCGAATGCGGCTGCGGCGGCGTGCACCCGGGGCTTGTCACGCACGACGATCTCGACTGGGCGCCGCTCGGCCTCGCCGACACGACGTCGTTCGTGAACCTGATGACATCGCACGTCGAGGCGATCGGCTCGGAGCTCGGCGAGCTGGCGGCGACCCGCATCAAGGCAGGGACGTGGCCGTGGAGCTTCTTCTGCTGGCCCGAGGAGCGGCCGCGGCCGGTGTACCCGTCTGCGTTCCGGCTCCTCGCCCCGTCGCTCGACGGCGATCGGGTGGGTGTCGCCGTCCGCTGCCCCGCGTGCGGCCGCGTCTCCGTCAATCTCGTCTCACACGCGCACGTCGACGTGCCGTTCGTGAACGACCGCGAGATCGGGGTGGTGGGTCATCTGTTCGCCGACGACGCGGCGGCGACGGTCGAGGTGTTCTGCGCAGAGCTGCGGTCGGAGTCTTTCGACGCGCGACGCCTCGCACTTGAGTAGCGCGTTCACCCCCGCCAGGGATCACCCGGACGTGTTGCCACGCCGATCAACTAGGCGTGATGAGTGTGCTTCCTTCCGACGGTGAGCGGGGCCATCGCCTCCTGCTCGTGCACTGCGCCGCCCTCGACGTCAAGCGGCCGAGCGCGCTCTCCCGGCTCGAGGCGGCGATCGGCAAGGAGCTGGCGCGGCTGCTCGTGTACGCGCTCGTCGGCCGTCAGGGCCGGCGCGGCTCGTCTTCGCCGTAGATCCGTACGTAGAGGAAGATCACGAAGCCGGCGACGGCGCCGATGATGAACATCGTCCCGCTCGGGTAGCCGACGGCGCGCCCGCCGATCCAGATGAACACTGCGAAGAAGAGCGCCCAGAGGAACGCGATGACGCCGTGGTCGACCGACGGGAGGCGGAAATGCATCGGGCCGGATCCTAACGGTCGTGGACGTCAGCGGGTGGAGACCGCGAACGTGCGCGTGTCGACCAGCGCCCGCGTCGTCGCGCCGTCCTCGATCCGCAGCTTCCCGCCCGCAAGCGCGAGGTGAGCGGTCGAGATCCACGGCTTCGTCCAGTCCACGGGAAGCCCGACACAGATCGCCGTGCGGCTCGCCGTGTCGAGCGCATGCACGAACGGGTAGTTGTCCTGCTGCTGGTAGAGCGTGTAGACCCAGCGGCCGTCGGCCGAGGTGATGCGAGCCACGGGCGACCCCGCCATCACCCAGCCAGCCTGCCGCTTGTCCGCGATCACGCCGGGGAGGAGGCGGCCTGCAGCGAGGTCGTACGCCTGCACCTGGTACCGCGTGACGTCGGAGCCCGAGACGTGGTGGATGAGATACAGCACGTCGCCTCCCGGCGAGAGTGCATCGACGCCGTAGTCGCCGCGCAGCTCGATCTGCCGGGTCAGCGCCAGCGACCGGGTGTCGAGCACCGCGAAGCGCGAGGTCGGCCGCAGACGCCCGTCGGGGTTCACGTTGTCGCTCAGCACGAGCGTCCGCCCGTTCCCGCTCAGGCCCGCGAGGTCGCCCCGATAGGTGGCGAGTTGCACACCCCAGCCGCCGGTCAGCGTCGCGCTCGCAGCCACACGCCCCCGCACGAGCTTCCGGACGGTCGTGCCGCTCGCGGACGTCCGCACGACGTACCGCGCCGCGCCGGAGCCGAGAGTCGCATGCTGGAGGGCGGGGAGGTCGGGCCCCACCGACCAGGCGGTACCTGCGAGCACGAGGGCTGCGCCGATGACGGCGACAAGGACGGCAGAACGCGACATGTGGACTCCCTTCACGGCTGGCACCGGTCCTACACCGGACGCCGCGGTCAGGTTCCTCCGAGCCTCCGCGCGAGCGCAAGCGCCGTCGCGCGCCCGAGCCTCGGGCCCTCGAGCCTGAACGTGATCGGGCCGGACTGCCAGACGAGCACGTTCCCCGCGAGCCGTGCGGGCGCAGCCGGGAACCTGACCATGTGGCGCGCGCCGGTGATCCAGAGGGCCGGCTGGTCGTTCAGCGTGAACCACGAGACGTGCGTCGCGCTGCCGGCGAGCGTCTTGGCGATCACCGGCTCCGGGCCGGTGCGGAGCTCGGAGAGAAGAAGCGGCCTCCGGCCGATGACGATCGAGACGACGCCCGCACGGAGATGGAACACGGCGCCGCGGGTCCCCGGCGGGAGGGCGACCGGGCGGCCGAGCACCGCTGCAGCGCGCCCGCGCGTGACCCGCGGCCCGAGTGCAGAGTCGAGCGGCCGAGGCGGCAGCCGCGGCAGGGTGTCGGCCTGCTCGACCGAGACGCCGCCCAGGTGAAGCACTCGCAGGAGGGCGCTGCGCGCGGCCGGCACCGCCAGCGCGACGGCGACGGCCACGATCACGGCGACGGCGACCGCGAGGAGAACCCGCCGCGACCGTCGGGGCCGCGGCTCGAGCCGCGGCTCGAGCGCCGGCGTCTCGGGCCACCGTACGTACTCGGCGAGCGACCGGAGCTCGCGCTCGAGCTCACTCATGGATCGTCCTCAGGCGCTCGAGCGCACGCGCGGTGCGCGACTTGACGGTTCCCGGGCGCACGCCGAGCGCGGCCGCGGTCTCGGCCTCCGAGAGCTCCAGCAGGTAGCGGCAGGCGAGGACGAGCCGCGCGTCCTCCGGCAGCGCCCAGAGCTCGCGGAGGAGACGCCCCCGGTCGTCGGCGGCGACGGTCAGCTCCTCGGGAGACGGGGCCGCGTCGCCCGAGGAGCTCGCCGTCGCGCGTTCGAGCAGTCGCGCCCGCCGGCCGAGGCTCCGTCGCCGGTTCCGCGCCTCGTTCGCGACGATCTGAAGAAGCCAGGGCCGAAAGGGCTCATCGACGCGGAAGCGGGGGAGGGCGCGCCACGCCTTCACGAGCGCCTCCTGCGCCGCGTCCTCTGCCTCCGCAGCACTGCCCGTGATCACGACTGCGAGCCTGAAAGCGACCTCCCGGTGGTCGTCGACGAGCGACGCGAAGGCGTGCACGTCGCCGCGCTGCGCCCGCAGCGCGAGCTCGCGCTCGCCGGGTGGCCGGCCCTCCACCGTGGCATTACACCGCCGGGGCGGGGGAGGTTCCAGGGGCCGAGACCCCGGTCCAAAGAAAATTCACCGAGCCGGTGGCGCTTTTGTCCACCGTCCCCGCAAACCATCGGCCTTGCGACCTACCGGTCCCCGGGAGCGGCTTCGACCTACTCGCGCTCCGTGCTCGGTGCAAGAGAGAACCTAGAGCCCCCGCAAGACCGGCGCAAGGGCATCGCCGAGGCGTTTGCCGCAATTTGCGACGACTTCTCCAAGCACGGCATTCGATTGCCGTCTCTGCCGCATGCTCGAAAGGGGGTCGGACCAGAAATTCACCGAGCCGGTGGCGCTTTCGTCCACCGTCCCCGCAAACCATCGGCCTTGCGACCTACCGGTCCCCGGGAGCGGCTTCGACCTACTGGCGCTCCGTGCTCGGTGCAGGAGGGAAGCTACTCGGCGTTCGGAGCCGGTTCAAGGCCGGCCCGGCGCAATTTCGGCGCAATTTGCGCGCTCGGTGCCGTCCACATTTCCACGACCGCCTTCGGCAACTGTGGACAACCCGCGGAGCGCCAGGGGAGGGACGTCCCCGGCGTGGGTACCCGATCGATCTGTTCCAACTCGACATAACGCCCGTTCTCGTGCACGGGCGAAGAACGTTTGGAAAGAGGCCGATTCGGCTACATGGAGCATCGTTGACGCCCGAGGCGGACATCCTCCTGCTCGGCGGCGAGGAGCTGCGTCGCCTGCTCGAGGCGTGCGAGGAGCGCGGGCACGTGCTGCAGTCCGAGCTGAACGAGCTACTCGAGCCGCTCGGCCTCGACGAGCTCGAGCTCGACGCCGTGCGCCGCGAGCTCGAGACACGCGGGATCGAGCTCGTCGACGACGCCGAGGACGGCACGCGCGCGCGGCGGGAGCCGCCACCCGGGCCCGAGACGACGACGGACTCCCTGCAGCTCTTCCTGCGCGAGGCCGGCCGGCATCCGCTCCTGACCGCCGCCCAGGAGGTTGAGCTCGCGAAGCGGATCGAGCGCGGCGACCGGGAGGCGAAGGCGCGCATGATCGAGGCGAATCTCCGCCTCGTCGTCTCGATCGCGAAGAACTACCGCAACCAGGGCCTGCCGTTCCTCGACCTGATCCAGGAGGGCACGCTCGGCCTGATTCGCGCGGTCGAGAAGTTCGACTGGCGGCGCGGCTACAAGTTCTCGACGTACGCGACCTGGTGGATCCGGCAGGCGGTCGCCCGGGCGCTCGCCGACAAGTCGCGGACGATCCGGATGCCCGTGCACATCGTCGAGCGGCTGCAGAAGATGGGACGCGCCGAGCGCTACCTCTGGACGCAGCTCGGCCGCGAGCCGACACTCGAGGAGATCGCGGCCGAGGCAAACCTGCCTCTGACCCAGGCGCATGAGGTGCGTGCCGCCGCAAGGGCCTCGAGCTCGCTCGATGCCCCGATCGGCGACGGCGAGGACGCCGTGATCGGCGACTTCGTCGCCGGCGACGACCCGCTGCCCGACGAGCTCGTCGAGGTCTCGCTGCGCGCCCGGGCGCTCTCCGAGTCGCTCGCGTCCCTCCCGGAGCGCGACCGCATGGTGGTCGTCCTCCGCTACGGGCTGGTCGACGCGGAGCCGAAGACGCTCGAGGAGATCGGGCGGCGGCTCGGGCTGACGCGCGAGCGCGTCCGCCAGATCGAGGTCGAGGCGCTCAAGCGCCTCGCCGGGCTGCACGAGATGGCAGCCGTCGCGTACTCGTAGCGCTGCTCGCTACGACCGCAGGTAGAGCTGCAGGCCGGGCGCGACGTTGCGCAGCTCCTTCAGCGCCCGCGTCTCCAGCTGCCGCACCCGCTCGCGGGTGATGCCCATCTCCTGGCCGACCTCCTCGAGCGTCTGCGGCGGGCGGCCGTCGAGCCCGAAGCGGCGGAGGACGACGTGCTTCATGCGGGGATTGAGCCGGTCGATCGCCTCGGCGAGCTCGACCGTCCGCGCATGGGCGGCGGTGGCGTTGTCGGGCGACTCCGACTTCTCGTCCTCGATCAGGTCGCCGACCATGCTCTCGCCGTCGCCGACCGGGGTCTCGAGCGACACGGGGTCCTCGATCAGCTCGAAGAGCTCCTGGACGCGCTCCTCGGTGAACCCCGAGTCGTGGGCGATCTCGGCGGTCGACGGGTCGCGGTTCAGCTTCTGGGCGAGCTGGCGGCGCGACCGCTGCACGCGGCGCACCTGCTCGGCGACGTGGACCGGCAGGCGGATCGTCCGGCCCTGGTCGGCGAGCGCGCGGCTCACCGACTGGCGGATCCACCACGTGGCGTAGGTCGAAAGCTTGTACCCCATCCGGTAGTCGAACTTCTCGACTGCCCGGATCAGCCCCAGGTTGCCCTCCTGGATCAGGTCGAGGAGCGGCACGCCGGCCTTCGTGTAGCGGCGCGTGATCGACATCACGAGCCGCAGGTTGCACTCGATCAGCCGCCGCTTCGCCGCCTCGTCGCCCAGGTCCTTGCGGCGCGCGAGCTCTCGCTCCTCCGCGGCGGTGAGCAGGCGTCCGTCACCGATCTGGCGGACGTACAGCTTGAGCGGATCGGCCGACTGGAGCCGCTCGTCGTCGGACAGGACCGCGTTCTCGGGCTCCTCCTCCTCGGCCGCCCCCAGCAGGCCGAGCGGCGGCTCCGGCTCGACCTCGAGCGGGTCCAGGATGGGCTCTTCCACTCTCCCCGTATCGGCAGGAGGAGCAGCCGCCTTGAGATGTAAAAAGTTCGCAAGAACTGCCGACAAATAGGGTGGTCGACCAGTCTGTGTCTGCAAGGACTTCTGTCTGAGATGTGTGGCATCGCGGGATACAGTCTTCGCTCGCGCTCCGGCGTCGGACGCACGCTGGCCGCGCAGGCGCTGCTCGCCGCGATCGCCGAGCGCGGCGCCGACGCCGTCGGCTATGCGTACCGCAGCCCCGGCGAGACCTACGCGACCGTCGTGAAGCAGCGGACGCCCGCCTCAGAACTCCTCGATCGAGTGTCGGTGCCCGACTCCGCCACGCAGCTTCTCGTGCACGTCCGCGACTACACCAAGGGCCACCCGTCGATCGCCGCCAACAACCACCCCGTGCGGCACGGGCCGGTGATCGGCATCCACAACGGGATCATCACGAACGACGACGAGTTGCTTGCCCCCCACTCCTGCTCCCGCTCCGAGCCGCGGATGACCGTCGACTCGGAGGCGATCTTCGCCCTCGCCGCGCACTCGCGAAACGACGCGCGCGCCCTCGAGCACCTGCGCGGGGCGATGGCGACGGCGTGGGTCGACGAGCGTGAGCCGGAGGTCGTCTACGTCGCCCGCGGCAGCGGCCGCCCGCTCTGGCTCGGCGAGGGACGCGACTGCGTCTTCTTCGCCTCGACGAGGAGCGCGCTCGAGATCGTCGAGCGGTACGCCGGCGTGCGGCTCCGCAAGCGCGAGGTCCGCGAGGGCACATGGCTTGCCCTCAAGGACGGCGCCGTCCACCGCCGCGAGCGCTTCCGGCCCGATCTCGAGTACGAGGAAGACGATCCGCTGCCGGCCGTGCGCGCGCCCGGCGAGGGTGCGTTCTGTCTCACCCGCCTCGCGGCCCTCGCCGCGACCACGTAGTCGGACAGTCCCGAGGCCCGCCGCGGCACAGGAGCAAACGCCGGCCCCGGCTGGGCGCGTCCTACGACTCGGCGGACCAGGACGGGTCGATGTCGACGTCCGGAGTGGCGGTGAGCCGGACCTTGTCGCGGCCGTCGGCGCCGATCACGTAGAGATCGGTGTTGTCGGCCGCGCCGGTCGTGTAGACGATCGAGCCGCCGCTCGGCGACCAGGCGAGCGCGCCCCAGCCTGCCTCGGGGGGCGAGTCGCGGGTGATGCGGTGGTTGTCGTGCGAGTCGGCGTCGATGACGTAGATGCCTTTGTCGTCGGCGCGGCCGTAGAGGATGCGTCGCCCGCTCGGCGACCAAGCGACGGCGTACTCGGTGTAGGCGTGGGTCGTGACGAGGTGGAAACCGTTCCCGTCGGCGTCGACGACGCCGAAGGCCGAGTACCGACGGGCGAGAGTGCGGTACGGTCCCCCGCGGATCACGGTGCCGAAGGCAAGCTGCATGCCGTCCGCCGACCACCGAGGCCCGCCCCCTTTCGCCACCTGGCGACTGCCGGTTCCGTCGGCCCGCATCACGAAGATCGCACTCCCACGGCCGTAGGCGATCTGGTCGCCGCGAGGCGACCAGGCGACGTCGCATCCGGCTTCCCTGTGGAGCGACACCGGTTGTCCGCCGTCGACCGGGACAACATAGAGATGCGACTCGCAGGGCGCTCTTTGCGGGTTCACACCGGCACCCGCGGAGGCGATGGCGAGCTCCTTTCCGTCCGGAGACCAGCTCAGGCCGATGCTGCTCAACCGCGAGGTCGGAACGAGCAGCCTGCGCCCCGTCCCATCCCGGTGCACCAGCCAGAGCGAAAGCCGTTCGTCGATGTAGGCGATCGAGCCGCCGCCCGGCGACCACGCATACGCGACGACCCGCGTCCCGGGCGGTGTCAGCGCTCGCAGCCCGCTCCCGTCGGGCCGGATCCCGAACAGCCGTCCTCCGAAGACCCGGGCGTTTGCCATCCGGATGAACGCGATCGTCCCCACGCGCCCCGACGTCGCCGCCCGACCCGCGGCCGAGCCTGTGGTCAGCGTGACCGCACCGGCGAGCAACGAAGCGCCGACAAGCAGCAAGGACACACGCCGTCGCACCGCACCACCGATCGGGCTCATCGCAACTCCTTTGTCGATGCAGTTCGCAGTCGACGATACGGACCGCCCGGGCGTGCGCCTACAGGGCAGGCAGGCCGAACGCGGGCCGTACTAGCACCCTCCCACGATCGATCGGACGCCCGGGTTGCCGCCGCCGGCCGCTACGCCGGCAGCACCAGCGAGAAGCGGGCCCCCTTCCCCACTTCCGTCTCGAGCTCGAGCCGGCCGCCGAGCGCGGTCGACAGCTCACGGGCGATCGCGAGGCCGAGGCCCGTGCCGCCGTTCCCCCGGCCCGACTCGAACGGCCGGAAGAGCCGCTCGCGCGACTCGCGCGGGATGCCCGGCCCGTTGTCCTCCACGGTCACGCGCACCGAGCCGTTCTGCTGGGCGAGCCCGAGCGAGATGCGGCCACCGTCGGGCGTCGCCTGGAACGCGTTCGAGAGCAGGTTGCCGACGATCTGGAGGACGCGGTCGCCGTCCGAGACGATCACCGGCTCGGCGCTGACGTCCTGCCGGTACTCGATCGCGCGGCGCTGCGCCTCGTCGCGGTAGCGCTCGTAGGCCTGATCGAGCAGGCTCGCCATGTCGACCTCCTCGGCCGTGACGGTGAAGCGGTGCGCGTCGAGCTTGGCGAGGTCGAGAATGTCGCCGACGAGCCGCTCGAGGCGCTGCGTCTCCGCCTCGACGGTCTCGAGCGACTGGGCAGCGAGCTCCGGGTCGGTGACGACGCCCTCGAGGAGCGCGGAGACGTGGCCGCGGATCGCGGTCAAGGGCGTGCGCAGCTCGTGCGAGACGGACATCAGGAAGTTGCGCTCGAGCTCCTCGACTTCGGCGAGCCGCGCCGCCATCTCGCCGAACCGCTCGCTCAGGTGGCCGAGCTCGCCCGGCGCGCGTCGCGGCACAGAGACGTTGTAGTTGCCGACCGCGACCGCATCGGCGGCGTCCGAGAGCTGCAGGACCGGGCGCACGATCCGCCGTGAGAGGTACCAGGAGAGGGCGGCGGCGCCGAGCAGGCCGAGGAGGCCCGCCACTGCCAGGCGTGCGAGCAGGTCGTTGACGCTCGAGCTGACGTCGGTCTTCGGCGTCGCGACGACGATGCCGGCGATCGTGGCCTTGCCGGTCACGATCGGGTTGATCACTGCGTAGTAGCGGCGCGTCTGGCCGGGCAGCGTCAGCTCGAACGAGAGCGACTTGCCCGAATGCCAGTCGATCGGCACCGACGGCAGCCGCGTCAGTCCCGTGATCGCAGCCTTCTGGCCCGGGAAGAGCAGCTTCGGCCCGACGTAGAAGATCCGGTCGCCGGTGGCGAGCTGGAGCGCCGAGCGGGCGTACTGCGTCGGCGCACGTCGGTCGGTCTGGTTCCCGTAGCCGTTGTTGATCGAGGCGGCATACAGCTGGGCGATGCCGTGTGCCTCGCGGGTCAGCTTCTTGTACGCCTGGTTGCGCGCGAAGTCCTGGAAGAGGTGGATCGCGATCAGTGCCGTGATCGTCCCTGCGAGCAGGATCCCCGCCAGGAACACGAGCGGCAGCCGAACCCGGAGCGACCGGAGCGCCAACATTGTCGCTTAGGTTTTCGCCGTGTCCTTCTTGGCGTCCTTCGCCGGCGACACCTTGTAGCCGACGCCCCACACGGTGACGATCGGCGAGGCGTCTTCGAGCTTGCGCCGCAGCTGGCGCACGTGGACGTCGACCGTCCGCGTGTCGCCGGCGAAGGTGTAGCCCCAGACGCGCTCGAGGAGCTGGTCGCGCGTGAGCACGAGGCCGCGATGATCGAGGAGCTCCCAGAGCAGATCGAACTCCTTCGGCGCGAGCTGAATCTCCTCCTCACCGACGCGCACCTCGCGACGCCCGGCGTCGATGTGCAGGTCGCCGTGGTCGATCGTCTCGCTCACGAGCTCGCGCCGTTCGGGCGCCGAGCGCCGCAGGATCGACTTGACGCGCGCGACGAGCTCACGCGGGTTGAAAGGCTTCGTCAGGTAGTCGTCGGCACCGACCTCGAGCCCGATGATCTTGTCGACGTCCTCGTCGCGCGCGGTCAGCATCAGGATCGGCACGTCGCTCGTCTGTCGAATGCGCTTGCAGACCTCGATGCCGTCGATGTCGGGCAGCATCAGGTCGAGCACGATCAGGCCCGGCATCTCACGCGCGACCTGGTTCAGCGCCTCCCCCCCGCTCGCCGCCGTGCGCACGCCGTAGCCGGCGTTCTTCAGGTAGAGCGAGACGAACGAGGCGATGGAGCTCTCGTCCTCGACCACGAGAATGGTCGGGGTCGCGGTGCTCACGGCTGCGACGTCGTGGACGTCGACTGGTCGCCGAAGGTGACCGCCAAGGACTGCGTCGGCAGCGGGAAGAACGGAACGATCTGCCACTTCCCGTCGTCGACGGCGTAGGTGCCGGTCGTGAGTGCAGCGGGATCGCCGGCGAGCCGCGCGACGCCGACGCCGACGGCCGTCAGGTCGATGCCGTCGCCCTTGAGCGACAACTTGTAGAGGCCGCCCGTGACGCGGAAGTGCAGCTCATGGCCGACGTAGGTGGTCAGCTTCCCGTAGTCGGTGTCGGTGACCACCGGCTTCTTGTCCTGGCCGCTGACAAAGATGTTCTTGTCGCTGCCGTCGGGGTCGAGCACCTTGAGGGTGCCGTCGTCCATCTGGCCCCAGAGCGCCCCCTTCGCCGGCTTGGCGGGCGTGCCGATCGACACGGTGCCGTTCACACCCTGCAGCTCGAGAACCCCGTCACCCGTGGCACGCGGAGCCGCGACCGCCGCAGGGACGACGATCAGACCGCAGAGCAGGGCAAGCAGAGGCCGACGCATCGCAGAGGAATCCTTCCTGCTCCAATTATGCCGCCGGTGATCGAAACGTTAGGAGTTTTCGCGGGTAGGTTCGTGGGGTGAGCGATCTCACCAGCTTCGGGCTTCGCGTCCTTGTGGTCGCCGGGGGGCTTTCCGCCGCGCTCCTCGCGTCGAAGGCCATCGCGCGCACCTCGATCCCGCCCGCGGCGATCTTCCTCGCTGCCGCCGCGATCGCCTCGGATCTCTGGCCTGGCCTGGCGCTCTCGATCGGAACGGTCGAGAAGCTCGGCACGGTCGCGCTGATCGTCATCCTCTTCGACGGCGGCGCCTCGATCGGCTGGCGGCGCTTCCGCGCAGCGGTCGGGCCGATCGCGACCCTCGGCGTCCTCGGCACCTTCGTAACCGCCGCCCTCGTCGCCTGGTTCGCCCATGCGGCGCTCGACCTCGGCTGGACCGAGGCGGGGCTGCTCGGCGCGGCGATCGCCCCGACCGACCCCGCCGTGATGTTCTCGGTGCTCGGCGAGCACGAGATCGGCGGTCGCACCGGCACGATCCTCGAGGGCGAGTCGGGCGCGAACGACCCGGTGGGAATCGCGCTGATGATCGGCTTGATCGAGCTTGCGACCTCGCACGGCTCGTTCTGGGTCGTCGTCCGCGTCTTCGCCGAGCAGATGTCGATCGGGCTCGCGATCGGCGTCGCGGGCGGGCTGCTCGGACGGATCCTGGCCGCGCGTGTCGATCTCCCCTCCGCCGGCCTGCACACCGTGCGCACGCTCGCGCTGAGCGGCGTCGTCTACGGGGTGGCCGCGGTCGCCCACGGCTCAGGCTTCCTGGCCGTGTTCATCGCGGGGCTCCTCGTCGGCGACGTCCACGGGCGGTACCGCGACGAGACCGAGGCGTTCATGGAGGGCCTGTCGACGCTCGCCGAGATCGTCGTCTTCGTCGCGCTCGGACTGACGGTGGGGCTGTCGCACATCGACGGCTCGCGGTGGCTCGAGGGTGCGGCGGCGGCGGCGTTCCTCGCTCTCCTCGCGCGCCCGCTCGTCGTCGGCACGCTTCTCGTCCCCACCTCTCTCAGGCGCGGCGAGCGGCTCTTCGTCATGTGGGGCGGTCTCAAGGGCGCGGTGCCGATCCTGCTCGCCGCGTTCGCCGTCGCCCACCACGTCGACCACGCCGTGCGCCTGTACGAGCTCGTCTTCGTCGTCGTCCTGATCTCGGTGGTCGTCCAGGGGGGGACGATCGCACGCGCCGCGCGCCGCTTCGGCGTCGAGATCGGCGAGGCGATCCCCTAAAGGCGCTCGACGACACCGGCGATCGCCATCCCGAAGCCGACGCACATCGACGCGATGCCGTAGCGCGCGCCGCGCCGCTCGAGCTCCGAGAGGAGCGTCGCGGTCATGCGGGCGCCGGTTGCGCCGAGCGGATGCCCGAGCGAGATCCCGCCGCCGTTCGGGTTCAGGTCGTCGAGCCGGTCCTCGAGCCGGAGGTCGGCGATCGTCTGCAGGACGACGGACGCGAACGCCTCGTTCACCTCGAGCACCGCCATGTCGTCGAGTGCCAGCCCCGCGCGGTGCAGGGCGCGCTCCATCGCCTCGGGGTTCCCGTGGAGCATCCGGGTCGGGTCGACGCCTGCGAGCCCGAACGAAACGAAGCGGCCACGCGGCTCGAGACCCAGACGGTCGACCGCGCGCTCGCTCGCGATCAGCACGGCCGCGGCGCCGTCGACGATCTGCGACGAGTTCCCCGCCGTGACGACGCCGTCGTCGCGGAATGCCGGCTTGAGGGCGGCGAGCGCCTCGAGCGACGTCTCGCGGCGAACCGCCTCGTCGACGCGGAAGAACGTCCCGTCCGGCAGCTCGATCGGCACCAGCTCGCGAACGAACCGCCCCTCGTCGGTCGCGGCTGCCGCGCGCCGGTGCGACTCGAGCGAGTAGGCGTCGAGCGCCTCGCGGGAGAGGTTCCACTCCGCGGCCAGCAGCTCCGCCGACGTCCCCTGCATGACGATCTCGTGCCGAGAGGTGACCTGGTCGGAGAGCGAGCCCCCGTTCGAGCCCATCGGGACGCGCGACATGTTCTCGACGCCGGCCGAGACGACGAGGTCGAGCTGGCCGGCGAGGACGGCCGCGGCGGCGTTGAAGTTCGTCTGCATCGAGGAGCCGCACTGGCGGTCGACGGTCGTCGCTGGCACCGTCACCGGCCAGCCCGCGGCGAGCACCGCCATCCGCCCCACGTTCCAGCCCTGCTCGCCGATCTGCGTGACGCAGCCCATCTGGACGTCCTCGATCTCCGCCGGGTCGACGGCGTGGCGCGCGACGAGCCCGTTCAGCACCTGGGCAACGAGGTCGTCGCCGCGAACCGCCGCGAGCGTGCCGTTCCGCCGGCCGATCGGCGACCGCACCGCATCGACGATGTACGCGGTCATCGACACCAATGTACTCAGTAGAGTCACGACATGACCGCCACGGCCGGTGACCATCTTCTCCGCGTCGGCGATGAGCTCGTCGAGACCGGAGAGTGGCTCGAGGTGTGCTCGCCGTACTCCGGCGACGTCGTCGCCCGCGTCGCCAAGGGGGGCGCCGCCGAGGCGCGACGCGCCCTGGACGCGGCAGCTACCGCCTTCGCCGAGCCGCTTCCTGCGCACGAGCGCGCACGGATTCTCGACACCGTCGCGCGCCTGCTCGCGGAGCGCCGCGAGGAGGCCGCGCAGATCATCTGCGCGGAGGCCGGCAAGCCGATCAAGACGGCACGCGTCGAGGCCGAGCGGGCCGTCTCGACGTTCACGTTCGCCGCGGTCGAGGCGCGCAAGCTCGCCGGCGAGGTCGTGCCGATGGATGCGTCGCCCGCCGGCGCCGGCAAGCTCGGCCTCACGCTCCGCCTGCCGATCGGGCTCGTCGGCGCGATCTCTCCGTTCAACTTCCCGCTCAACCTGGTGGCGCACAAGGTCGCCCCCGCGCTCGCTGCAGGCTGCCCCGTCGTGCTGAAGCCGGCCTCGTCGACGCCGCTCTCGGCGCTCTTCCTCGCGGGTCTCGAGGAGGAGGCTGGGCTGCCCCCGGGCTGGCTCAACGTCGTCGCCGGCTCCGCGTCGGCGATCGGCGACGAGCTCGTCGACGACGAGCGCGTGCGGCTGATCACGTTCACCGGCTCGGGCGACGTCGGCTGGGGGCTCGCCGAGCGCGCGGCGCGCAAGCGCGTCAAGCTCGAGCTCGGCAACGCGACGCCGGCGATCGTCTGCGCCGATGCTCCCGCCGGCGCCGCCGCGAAGCTCGCCGCGAACGGCTTCTCGTTCGCCGGGCAGAGCTGCATCTCGGTGCAGCGCGTCTACGTGCTGGCGGATGCCTGGGACGAGTTCGTGCCTGAGTTCGTGGCCGCCGTCGAGGGGCTCGTCGTCGGGAACCCGGCCGACGAGGCGACCGACGTCGGGCCGCTGATCAGCGGCGGCGACCGCGACCGCGTGCTCGAGTGGATCGGCGAGTCGTCCGGCGAGGTGCTCGCGGGCGGGACGACGACGGACGACGGGCTCGTGCGGCCGACGGTGATCGCAGGCGCTGCCCCGACCGACAAGGTGCAGTGCGAGGAGGTGTTCGGCCCCGTCGTCACGCTGACGCGGGTCACGAGCGTCGACGAGGCGATCGACGGCGCGAACGCCACCCGCTACGGGCTGCAGGCGGCGATCTTCTCGAGCGACGTGCGCACCTGCCTCGACGCGGCGCAGCGGCTCGAGTTCGGCGGCGTGACCGTCAACGAGGCACCGACGTTCCGCGCCGACCAGATGCCGTACGGCGGCGTCAAGGCCTCGGGGAACACGAAGGAAGGGCCTGCGTGGTCGGTGCGCGAGATGACCGAGGAGCGCCTCGTCGTGCTGCAGCTGTAGCCGCGCCGGGTGCCGTACTGACCGCTCGCTAGACTCGCCGCATGGCCGAGGGTGTGACGCCGCGCCGGCCCCACGCGGGGGCGCTTCGGCGCGAGCGGCGCATGCTTCTGAAGGCGCGTGAGGAGGCGCTCCGCGACCTGGGCGGCCTGCTCGTCGAGATGTACCGGCGCGGCAGCTTCCGCGACGACCTCCTCTCCGAGCGCGCGGCGGTCGTCGTCGGCATCGACGCCCGGCTCGCCGAGATCGACGACCTCCTGCATGTCCGCCGCCGCGTGCCGCTGTGCGAGTGCGGTGCGCCGGTGCTGCGCGGCTCGCGCTTCTGCCCGAGTTGCGGGCGCGAGTTCGCCTCCGACCGGACGACCGTGACGCCGGGCGAGGCGACCGTCGTCGAGCCCGGCCCGCAGGCCTGAGCAGGAGCGAGGCGTGGCCGAGCTGCACCAGAGCGAGCGGACGAAGGCAGTGGCCGCGACCGACATGAGCTGCCCGCGCTGCGGGTCGGCTCGCGAGCCGGACGATCGCTTCTGCCTCGATTGCGGCTTCGCCCTACCGGTTGTCACGGGCCGCCTCGCCGCACTCCGACGCGGCTGGATCCGTCGTCTCGGCTGGTATCCGGGTGACTGGGCCTGGGCGGCGCTGCTCGCCCTGGTCGTCGCGGGCGCGGGCGCCGCGGCTGCGGTCGTCGTCTCGGAACGCCGAGCGCCGCCGGTGACCGAGGCGGTCTTCCGGGCGCCGGCGACCGTCCCGGTCGCCTCGCCCACGCCGGTCACCGCACCCGCCACCACCAGCGCCACGAAGACCTCGCAGCTTCCGACACCCCCCGAGCCGGGTCGGAACGGCCACCTCACCTGGCCGGCGAACAAGAACGGCTGGACGGTCGTGCTCACGTCGTATCCGAAGGCGAGCGGCCGCGCCGCCGCCCTCTCCACCGCCGCGACCGCGGCGAAGGGCCTCACAGGGGTCGGCATTCTCGACTCGAGCGGCTTCTCGAGCCTCCAGCCGGGCTACCTGGTGGTCTTCACCGGGGTCTACGCGAGCCAGACCGACGCGGATGCCGCAGTTCCTACCGCCCGGCAGGCGGGGTTCCGGGGCGCCTACACCCGCCAGATCGCCCGCTGAAAGGGCACGTGTAGGAGCGGCGAGACCGGGTAGACCCCTATCGGCAGCCATCGGCTGCGTTGCCGAAAGAGAAAACATTTGTAACAGGGGCGGGAAGGGTGTTAGAGTCCTCCCCGGAGCCAGGCCTGAGAGACCGGTTTTCTGGTTCTCAAAGGGCAGAACGGAGATTCGAGGGGAACGAAAACGGAGCGAATGGACGAACGAATCCTCCAGATCCAGCACTGTATGTATCAGTACTCTCGAGCGATCTATCGCTCGATCCGTGACCTGATCGACCCCTACGTCGACGGCGGTACCCGACTCGAGTACCGGAGAGAGGTGCTCGCCGCCTGCGAAGGCACGATGGAGCGGCTCGCCCAGGATCCGCACTACTTCGCGAAGCCGGACAAGGCGCTCTTCCAGGACATCCGCCGGTTTTTCCCGATCACGGTGCAGGCGCAGGTGGCCTGGGCGGTGTCGCAGGGCGTCGACGCGGCGGTCGGGTTCGTCGAGGAGCAGATCGAAGCGGGTGCGTTCGACGGCGGGATCGCGCGCTGCCGGGCGACGACGCGGAAGGGCAAGGCGTGCCAGCGCACGCCGCTGCCGGACCGCGACTACTGCCCGTCGCATCAGCATCTCGAACGGGCGAAAGCCGCAGCGTAAGGACTCGCAACTGATCCGAGCCTGGTTCGCGCGCCGAACCAGGCTCGTGAGCGTTGTGGGATAAGCTCGATTCCTCTCCCGTGAGTCACGACACCGACAAGCTGATCCGCCAGCTCTCGCTGGTTGCCTTTCTGATGGCCGAACGGCGACCGCTCACTGCGCGCGACATCAAGTCGAACGTCGAGGGCTATCAGGAGATGAGCGACGAGGCGTTCGCGCGTCGCTTCTATTCGGACCGCGCCGAGCTCGTCGCTCTCGGTGTGCCGCTCGACTCGCAGCGCGACGAGTTCACAGGCGAGGAGCTCTACACGCTGCGCTCGGAGCGCTACTTCCTGCCGGAGCTCGAGCTGGACGACGAAGAGCTCGCGGCGCTTCAGACGTGCTTCTTCCTTCTCGAGGGGCGGTTCGCCTACGCAGAGCCGCTGCGGCTCGCGCTCCAGAACCTGGCGCTCGGCCGCTCGGCCGGTGCGCTCGCCGCTGCGCCGACGGGCACGGCCGTGCGCGTCGAGGTGCGCGACCCCGACTACTCGCCGGAGCTGCAGGGGCGGCTCGGGAAGCTCGAAGGGGCGATCTCGAAGCAGCGCACCGTGCGCTTCCGCTACTGGTCGATCTACCGCGACGAGGAGGAGGAGCGCACGCTCAACCCGTACGCGCTGCTGCCGGAGAACGGCTCCTGGTACGTGATCGGTCACGATCTCGACCGCGACGAGATCCGCACGTTCCGCGTCTCGCGCATCCGCTCCGACATCCGCTTCGCGACGCGCCGTGAGCGTGACTTCCGGCTGCCCGCCGACTTCGACGTCGAGCTGTACCGCGGCAGGACGGATTGGCAATTCGGCGAGATCCTCGGCGAGGCGCAGGTCGAGGTCGCTCCCGACACCGCCTGGTGGGTCGAGCGCGCGTTCGCCGGTGAGCGCAACCGCGTCGAGGGCGACGTCTTCACGACGGAGTACGCATCCACGGCCCTGCTCGCGCGATGGATCCTGCGCCAGGACGGCCGCGCCGTCCCGCTACAGCCGTCGGAGCTGCGCCGGCTTGTGGTCGAGGGTGCGCGCGCCGCACGCGCTGCGCACGAGGGAGCTCCACCCACGCCGGCCGCCGTCGAGCCGGCCGCCGCCGCCGACCCGGCAGCCGATCGCCCGGCGGGCCCGGTCGCGCCCGAGCGCTTCGGCGTCCTCCAGTCGCTGCTCGCCTACCTGCTCACCGCATGCGGCGAGGAGCGCGAAGCGCGGATCCCGGCGCGCGACCTCTCGGAGCGTTTCTCGATCCCGGAGACGGAGCTCGAGGAGCATCTGTCGCTGCTCAACCTCGTCAACTTCGGCGGTGGGTGCTACGCCGTGTATGCGGAGCTTTCGGGCGATGAAGTGCATGTCGACAAGGAGCTCTTCGGCGACACCTTCCGTCGGCCCCCGCGGCTGACGCCGCTCGAGGCGCGTGCGATCCGCCTCGCGCTCGAGTTCGTCGGGCCCATGATCGCCGCCGGCGCCCATTCGCCGCTCGACCGTGTGCGGGCGAAGCTCGAGGAGACGTTCGGGGCGTTCGAATTGACCCAGACCCCCACTCCGCAAACCGGCGCCGAGGAGGGTCTCGTCGAGTCGCTCACGCAGGCGATCGACGAGCACCGGCTCGTCGAGATCGAGTACCTGAAGCCCGAGGAGCAGGAGGTCGCCACCCGCGTCGTGGAGCCGTACTCGATCGAGCGGCGGCTCCCCCACTGGTACGTCCATACGTGGGACCGCGACCGCGACCAGCCGCGCTCGTACCGCCTCGACCGAATGCGCCGGGCGAAGCTGCTGCGCAAGTCGTTCCGTCCGCGTGAAGGTTTCGATCCGTCCGAGCTGCACGGCGCGACTGTGGCGCGCATCTGGTACTCGCCGGCGGTCGCGCGGTGGGAGATCGAGAAGGGAGCTCTTCCGCTCGTCGACGGCGCCGCGGTCGCCGACAAGTCCGTCGGCAGCGCCGACTGGCTGGTCGGCGAGGTCGTCTCCTATCGTGGCGAGGCGATCGTGCTCGAGCCGCAGCACCTACGCGCCCAGGTCGCCGCCCGCGCCCGCGAGCTCGCCAACGAGCTCCGCCCGTCACGCGCCAAGGCCTGAACCACCTCAGGCGTCATGACGCTGGCGCACTCCAGAACTCGTCGGTCGTTGCCGATACTTCGGGTGTGCCGGAGAGATTCATCGGAGGCATGCGGACGTTCTATAGCCGCATGACGAAGCCGATCCTCCTATCGCCCGGGCCAACGCGACGTGGCCACTCGCCGAGTTGGTCGTCGACGATACGCACGGGCTTGTAACGCTGCGTATGCGAGCACGCTGGATACGGCCCCTGATCCAGACTTGGGAAGCGCCACTCGACGCCCTTGAAGTCGAGCCGTTTGGATCTTGGTTCTTTACGCGAGGCGTCTCGCTACGAACGGCCGACAAGCCACCTGCGATCTTCTGGTGTACCGCCGAGACCCAAACACGCGCTCTTGCAGCGCTCGGAGTGCATTCCTGAACACCCGCCAGCGGACTACTTAGCGCCGTCGCGTTCAAGCTCCTCGAACCGAGCGACTCCTGCGTCGGTGAACCACCAAGTTGAAGCGACCTCGTCGCGGGAGGCATAGCCAGCTTCGAGCAGCACTGGCAATAGCTGCTCGGCCCGCTCCATCACGGCGTCTGTCCAACCGTCCTTGTCCATGCCCAAACCGAAGGCTTCGATTAGAGCGTCGTCGGCGGTCATTCCTTGAACTTAGCGCTCCGGCGTCATTCCTGAATACTGGCGCAGGCGAGCCAACTGGTGTCTGACACCTTGAAGGTGTCAGACACCTTCTTCGGAGCGCCTCAGGGTGCACTGCTGAACGCTCGCGCAGGCGAGCCAACTGGTGTCTGACACCTTGAAGGTGTCAGACACCTCTTCGGTGCGCTCAGGGTGTACTGGTGAACGCTCGCGCAGCCGACCAACCGGGCCGGCCGCCAATTGGGGAGAATGACGGCTCCAACCTTCCAAGAAAGGATCACAGCTATGCCGTTGATCGAGGTCAAGCTCTACGACTCCCGTGTCACCGAGGAGACGGTGCCGAGAATCATCGAGAAGCTCACCGACGCGCTCGCCGAGTCCAGCGGCGCCGCGCGCGAGCACATTTGGGTGTTGGTCGAAGGCGTCTCGCCGAAGAATTGGGGAGTGGGCGGACAGCCGTCCGCGTGAGTCGGCCCCGAGCGCAGACCAGATCGCACCCAAGAACGCCGTTGGTGCGGCCGAGTCTCGGGTCCCTCGGCTCTCAGCCGGCTGGTTTCGCCCAGACGTGCGCACCGCCCCAGTCGATGGCCTCGACAGGTTCGTCTCCTATCACCCAGGCGTCGTGCCCAGGTGGGAGAACGTTGACATCGCCGGGGCCAAGCTCGAACTCAGTTCCGTCGGCCATCCGGATCCCAACGCGTCCCGAGATCACATACTGGAAATGAGGCGCCTCACAGAGGTCTGTACCCGCCAAAAGGCTTGACGTGCTCCGTCCACGTCCAGCCAGCCTCGATGTGGATTCGGCCGACCTCGCCGCCTCCGATCTGAACAACGTCCATTCGTCCATGTGGGAACTCGCGCACCTCGTCAGGAAATCCACGTTCTGACTTCTGCCTCAGCCATCACCCTGCCTCCTCGAGCTGAAGGGCGAAGGACGGCCGACGTCAGAAACTCAACTACGCCGCTGTGCACGCCATTTACGAACACGCGCGCAGCTAAGCGTTGCGAACACGCGGTCTGCCGACTCAGGCTCCAGCTACGGTCTGAGCGTGGCTCACGACACCCCGCCGTGCGAGCAAGTCTGCCTCTATACGGAGAGGCTCTGCCTCCGCACGCCAACTCCGCAAGATGCGGAGGCTATGCACGAGCTGTTCGTGGATTCGGTGGTCATGCACGGCTTGAACAAAGAACCTGTCTCTGAGCTCTCCGAGACCCAAGCAATGATCGAAGGAGGGATCGGCGGTTGGAGAACCGAGGGACTCGGGCCGTTCATTCTCGAGACCGCGGCGGCCGATGGGCCTGTTCTCGGTTGGGCGGGCCTGATGATCTTCGACACGCGCGGCTGGGTCCCCTCGACCTGCACGAGCGCGGGAAGCCATGCCCAGCCTGAACTCGGCTGGGCCCTGATACGGGCGCACTGGGGCTTCGGATATGCGACCGAAGCAGCCTCAGCCATTCGTGACTGGGCATACGAGTCTCGATCCATCGACCTGCTGGTCTCTCTGATCTCGCCCAACAACGTCCGTTCTCAGCGCGTCGCGGAAAGACTCGGCGCGACACGGACCGAGACCGTGACACCTGCGCACACGCAGCAGAAGACAGTCGTTTGGAGACATACGCGGACCGGCGCAGGCGAGAAACCGACGCCCGTCAGCGGCACCCCTCGTGCCAGCGCGCCGCCGGTTGACGGCTGGGTGAGGATGTAGTCGTGCCGGTCGTTCTGAGCGAGGGTTTGACGAAGCGATTTGGTGGGCTGACGGCTGTCGATGATCTGTCGTTCGCGCTCGAGGCAGGGACGATCACGGGCTTCCTCGGCCCAAACGGCGCCGGGAAGACGACGACGCTGCGGATGCTGCTCGGGCTGGCGGCGCCGACGGGCGGGCGGGCGCTGATCTTCGATCGGCCCTACGCACAGCTCGCGAACGCGGCGCGCCGCGTCGGCGCTGTGCTGGAGGCGACGGATTTCCATCCCGGCCGCTCGGGCCGCGACCATCTGCGCACGCTCAGCCGTGCCGTCGAGCTGCCTGACTCACGTGTCGACGAGGTGCTCGGCCTGGTCGAGCTCACTGATGCCGCGAGGCGCCGTGTCAAGGGGTATTCGCTCGGGATGCGCCAACGGCTCGGCCTCGCGTCCGCGCTCCTCGGAGATCCGGAGCTGCTCGTGCTCGACGAGCCGGCGAACGGGCTCGACCCGGAGGGTGTGCGCTGGCTCCGCGACTTCCTCCGCACCTTCGCGTCGGAGGGGCGGACTGTGCTGATCTCGAGCCATGTGCTGGCAGAGGTTGCCCAGACGGTCGATCAGGTGCTGATCATCAGCCGCGGGCGGCTGGTGGTCGAGACCTCGCTCGAGCGCTTGACCGCCCGCGTCGGCGGCTCGGTTCGCGTCCGCAGCCCGCAGTTGGCGCAGCTCGCCGAGGCGCTACGGCGCGAAGAGATCGAGACGACGGCCGGCAACGACCACGCACTGCTCGCGCATGGCACAACGAGCGACCGGGTCGGCGCCGTCGCCTTCGCCGCCGGCGTCCCAGTTTACGAGCTCGTCGCTGAAGGCTCGTCGCTCGAAGAAGTCTTCCTCGAGCTGACCTCGGAGACGCCGCCGTGATCGCCCAGACCAAGGCCGAGCTCCTGAAGCTCCGCTCCACCCGGACCACGGTTGGTCTCGTGCTCGCGATGCTGGCGCTGATCGTTCTCTTCGGGCTTCTGGCCGGGCTGTTGACACACGCCGACAACCTCACCACGCCAGAGGATCAGCGCGGCTTGCTCGGCGTCGGAAGCCTTGCCGGCGTCTTCTCAGCCCTCGCAGGCGTGCTCCTCGTCACCGGCGAGTACCGCTTCGGGACGATCCGGCCGACGTTCCTGTTCACACCACGACGGTCACTAGTGATTGGCGCAAAGCTGGTGGCGAGCGTGCTCGCAGGGATCGCGTTCGGAGTCGTCGGCGAGGGCCTCGGGTTTGCGATCGGCTATGTGTGTCTCGAAGCGCGTGGAATCCCGTTGGCGCTCCACGGCGGTGCCATCACCCTCGTGCTGCTCGGGACTGTCGCGGGTGTTGCTCTCTGGGGCGCGATCGGCGTCGGTGTCGCGGCAATCGTTCGCAACCAGATCGGCACGATCGTCGGCCTGCTCGCCTGGGGGTTCATCGTCGAGAACCTGCTCTTCGCGTTCGTCCCCTCGGTCGGGCGCCTGACGCCTGGCGAGGCCGAGAACGCGCTCGCCGGGTTGACGACCAATCACCTGCTCTCCCCCGCAGGCGGCGGCGCCGTGCTCGTCGCGTGGGTCGTACTACTCGCCCTCGCGGGTGTCGCGCTCACCGCCCGCCGCGACGTCAGCTAAGCGTCGGTTCGGCACCGCAAGGACATTTCCGCATCACCGGCGCAGCCGAACGCCGGCTCGTTTGCGCGCGACAACCGGGGTCGACATGACCTTGGACGATGGCGGAACGGGTTCGCTCTGGTGGGCAATCAAGAACGAATGGCTCGGGCTCCTCGACGTCGCGGGCCTGCGGCTCGAAGCTCTTCATGGCGGATTCGCGGGCGAGCCGCTCGACGACGACAGCCGCGAGTACGTCTTCGTGGCCCGCCGCTGAAGCGCTCCACCTCGCCACGACGATAGCGTCGGGCGTCGGTCGGAGTTGGCCGCTGGGCAACGCGCCCAACTCCGACCGTGCACGGACTACGGCTGGTGGACGCTGTGCAGGTTGATGACTTCCTGCGTGATCTCGAATGGGACGTTCGGCTTCACGTTCGCGTCGAACCAGGTGTCGTGCTGCTCCTGCGTCTCCCACACCTCGGCCACGACGAGGCCGCCGGCGTCTTCGTAGGAGACATGGAACACGAAGCCTGGCTGCTTCTTGATCTGCTCGACGAGGGGCGGCGCGCTCTCGTCGTACTGCGCTGGGCTCATTGCGGCGCGGTGTCGAATCAGGACAGCCATCGATCATCCTCTCTTTCGCGGATACGGAGCCGGGACCGTATACGCGTCGTCTCGGATCCGCGACCAAGGCGAGAAACTCGCGAACCTGGTTCGACAAGCGAACCGGCGGCGTCTGACACCGCTCCGAGGGCTCGATCGCGTGCGGTTTCAGCTCGTTTGCGGGTGAGGAGCGGTCAGCAGATCAGCGCGGATCGCCTGGATCGTCGATCAGGTGGTTCGGATCGAAGCCGCCGAGATGTTCCACGGCGCTTGCCCCCGCCTTCTCATCGCCCACCGTCTCGTGCACGTCTTCCGGCTCGCCGGCCAGCTTGCCGCGCACCCGTCTGAAGATCCTCGTCAACACGGCCGCCCTCTACCCGGCAACCGTGTATTTCATGCACCTGGCACCTCTCGAGGGCCTCGACCTGTTCATGCGAGCGGCTTCTCCATCCAGTGGAGGGTGAAGACGCTTCGGGTGAACGGAGCGATCTCCGGGTCGCTCACCGGCCGACGCGGTAGCGCACGTGTGTCGCGAGCGGCGAGTGGATGACCTCGACCGGCTCCAGGCCGGGATCGGCGACGCCGTCGAAGAGCCGCTCACCGGAGCCGAGCAGGACCGGGACGACGTCGAGGACGAGCTCGTCGATCGCGCCGGCCGCGAGGGCCTGGCGCACGGTCGACGCGCCGCCGGCGATGTCGACTCCGAGATCACCTGCAGCCTCCGAGGCGCGCGCGAACGCGGCGTCGAAGCCGTCGCCGACGAAATAGAACGTCGTCCCGCCCGCGAGCTCGATCGGCTCGTGCTCGTAGTGCGTGAGGACGAAGACCGGAGCGTGGTACGGCGGCTCGTCCCCCCACCAGCCGCGCCAGTCGCCCTGCCACGGACCGCGAATCGGCCCGAACATGTTGCGTCCCATCACGTACGCGCCGCGTGGGCGCAGCAGCAGGTCGCGTGCGCGGGCGTCGGCGTCGTGCAGCGGCTCGTCGAGATGCCAGTGATGCAGCTCGATACCGCGACGGCCGAGAGGGTGCTCGAGGCTCTGATCCTGTCCTGCGACAAAGCCGTCGAGCGAAATGGACATATGACAAGTGGTTTCGCTCATGCTGCTTCGACTGCCCCGGTGCGCAGAAATCATCGGGGTTACGGCGTCGTTGAGGATCCGAGTCGGTGCCGACGAAGATACGCGTCGAGGACGTGACGCGGAATGAGTCCGGGTCGGATCCCGCATGCGACCGTCTGCAGCTCGCCCTCACGGATCAGCGCGCGAACGTCGTCCTCGGAGCAGCCGAGCCCGGCCGCAACCTCACGCACTGTCAGGGGTGCGGGCCACTCCATCCCCGGAGTATCGCTTGCGGCAGCAGCGTCGGCGCCGGCGGCGGAGACTCGGGAAGAAGCCTGGAGTGCACGTGATCGGGGTGCTTTCAGGGGAGCACGTTTGGCGTGGTAGCGTCGCCGAATCGACGCTCTGCTCCTGAGCCTTCGCAACCGCACCTATGCGGCCTTCGTGGAACTCGGTCGCGCGCCTGCTGCAGCGGAGCTTGGTGATGAGGGCGAGGTGCGGGCAGCCTGGCGTCAGCTCCACGAGGCACATGCGCTCGTCCTGAACCCGGCGACCGCGGAGATACGAATGGCAAACCCATTCTCGGCGGTACCGACCGCCTACCGCGTTCATGCCGACCAACGCTGGTGGTATGCGAACTGCGCGTGGGACGCATTCGGCGTTCTTGCCGCGCTCGAGGTCGACGGTCGAATTGAATCGTCGTGCCCCGATTGCGGCGAGCCGTATGCGGTCGACGTTGTCGAGCGAGTCGTGGATCGGCCCGATCTACTGTTCCATTGCCTCGTCCCGGCGGCGCACTGGTGGGACGACATCGTCTTCACCTGAAGTGCGATGAACCTCTTCCGGTCGGAAGAGCACATCGCACGCTGGCTCGGCGTGAGACAGCCCGGCGAAACGATCCCGGCCCAAAAGCTCTGCGACCTCGCGCATGCATGGTGGGACACGCGACTCGATCCCGACTGGCGCCCTCGCAGCCGCGACGAGAACCAAGCCATCCTCGACCGGCTCGAACTCGTCGGACAGTTCTGGAGTCTTCCCTAAGCCTCGCGTCACATTCGGGCGGGCCGTCGGTCCTAGGGGGTGAAGAGTTTCCAGTGCCCCTCGGAGACCACTTCGACTGCACCGTCGGTCACTTTGACGGCGCTCTCATCGTCGATCGCGTACGTCGGCACTGGTATCCCGGCGGCCCACGTTTCCGCGTTGGCCAGGGAATTCTGCGGGGATCGCTCGTGATCCAGGTGCGGAAACACCGAGAAATCAACCAGTCCGAGCGCTCTGTCGTCGGCGGCGGGCAGTTCACGTGCGGGCGGCTCGCGACAGAACCAGTCGTCGTAGGCCTCTCCGAAGTTCGGGGTCACCACCATGCTCCCCGAGCTCACCCCCACGTAGACCATCTCGCGCCGCAACGACGGCAAGAGGTCCGCCAGTCCGGATTGCCGCATCCAGTGGCACAGATACAGGACGTCGCCGCCCCAGACCAGTAGTGCGTCGGCCTCCTCCACCACGGGGACCCAATCTGCCTCATTGATGCTGGGGAGGGCGGTGAGCTCGAGCACTCCCAACGACTTCCAACCCAGGCCGCACATCGGGCTGAAGGCGGATCCGCTGATGAACTGGTAGGCCATTGCAGCTCCCCCGCTGCCCGTGCCGTACGCCGCAGTGGGAATGCAGAGGGCGTCGGATTCGGCAATCGGTTTGCCCAGTAGGTCGACCAACGCGTCGTGGATGGTCGTGTTGCTGATGCCACTGGAAGTGAGAAGAAGCCTCATCCTGCCTCCCCGAGTCAGTACTGCAGGCCAGAGCGTTCTAGGAGCTTTGCGGATCCGTACGCGGTGGGGACTGCCAGGCCACCGAAAACTCATCGGCTCCGGCCGGCACGTAACGGACAGGAGGGCGTGCCCGCCCTACACGTCGTCGCCGAGGGCGACCGCTGCGGCGTCCCAGATGTCGAGCCGGCGGCCGTTCTCGCGCGCGGCGGCGAACGTGCCTTCTTCCTGCTCGACGAGGGCACCGCCCCGTCTGCTGCGCTCGTGGAGCCATCTCGGGAGTCGTCTGCCTTCGGCCTCGGCGGCACCCCAGAGAACGCCTGCGCGTTCAAGATCGCCCCGGGCCAATGCGACCTGTGCCAGTCCGGCGATCGTGTAGAGCGCCCAGAGCCGGTTCTCCTGCTCGATCTCGAGGCGGAGCGCGGCCTGCCCCTCTGCCTCCGCTTCCTCGAGGTCGTCACGCCGCAGGGCGAGCATCAGCAGCTCGTGGAGCTGGCCGGATTCCCACCACGACCAGCCCTCTTCACGTGCCCGCTCCGCGCTGCGTCTCGTCAGCTCCGTCGCGCGATCGAGATCGCCGTCGGCAAGTGCAAGCTGGCCCAGCAGCCAGAATCCCGCCGTCTCCACGAATGCGAACCTGCCGCCGGATACGGCAAGCGAGTGCTCGGTCAGTTCCCGCACTCGAGGCCAGTCCTCCCGTCGCCACGCGGACACGGCGAGCATGTGCTCGACGATGGCCACACCGCGGTCGTCGCCTAGCTCCTGGAAGAGCCGAAGGCTCTCTCCGGACAGCTGCTCGGCGAGCTCGTCGTGACCCGTCAGGTCGACGGTGCCGCTGTACACACGGAGAGCGTTCGCCCGTAACTCGAGTGGGATCGGGCCCACCCGATCGAGCAGGCCGCCGAGACGGCGCATCCCCTCCTCGGGCCCGGCCGCGTTCCACAGGGCCTGAAGCGCGACCGCCAGCTCGAGACCGAATACCGGGTCGTTGGCCTCCGCCCAATCGAGTGCCGCGCGCAGGTCGTCCCGCTCCGCCAACGCCGGGCGTATGTCGGCTGCAATGTCGCCCTCGCTCGGCCCCGCCGACCGCGCGATGTCGAGCATCAGATCGGCATGTCGCCTGCGAACCTCGCTCGTGTCGTCTGCTTCGTCGAAGCGCTCCAACGCGAACTCGCGGATCGTCTCCAGCATCCAGAAGCGCTCGTCGCCGGAGATTCCTGTGCGGCGGCGGACCAGGCTCTTGTCGAGGAGCGACGCGAGCGTGTCGACCTCCGCGTCGCACACCCTCTCGGCCGACTCGAGCGTGCAGCCGCCACGGAAGACGGCGAGCCGGGCGAACAGGCGGCGCTCCTCGTCGTCGAGCAGATCGTAGGACCACGCGATCGTCGCTCTGAGCGTGGCGTGCCGTTCATCGACATCGCGAGTGCCCTTGAGCAGATCGAGTCGCTCGCCGATTCGTCTGAGCAGGAGCTCCGGTGCGAGCAGCTTCGTGCGGGCGGCGGCGAGCTCGAGTGCGAGCGGAAGCCGGTCGAGTCGCTCGCAGAGCGCCGTCACTGCCTCGCTCGGGCCAACGTCCGAACGCACCGCCCGCGCGCGCTCGCAGAAGAGCTCGACTGCCTCGCCGGAGGCGAGCGGCGGCAGGTCGAGCTCTAGCTCGCCCTGCACGCGAAGCGCCTCGCGGCTCGTGACGATCAGTCGCAACGCAGGAACCGCTGCGGTGAGCTCACCGAGTGATCGGGCCGCGGCCGGCAAGAGATGCTCGAGGTTGTCGCAGACGACGTGTGTCCGTCGTTCTGCGACGCGCGCGGCGATCGCGGCAGGGTCGGGCGAGGTCGCTCCCAGTCTGTCTGCGATCGCCGCTGTGACGAGGTCGACGTCCCGGAGCGGTGAGAGGGGCACGAAGACAGTCCCGCCTTCCGCCTCCTCCGCCAAGAGGCGTGCCAGCTCGATCGCGAAGCGGGTCTTGCCCGTTCCCCCGGGGCCGAGGATCGTGAGCAGCCGGGGATCGCGCTCGTAGACGAGCGAGACGGCGTCGAACAGCTCTTGCTCGCGCCCGACGAACCGCGTCGCCGGGGTTGGGAGATCGACGCTTCCGGCGGTGCGAAGCGGAGGAAACTCGCGGTTGCCGAGCTGGAAGAGGCGGGCCGGCCCGTCGAAGTCCTTCAGACGGTGCGGGCCGAGGTCGCGGAGCGGCGTCGCCAACGAGTCGAGCAACGGCGCTGTCGTGGACGACACCACGATCTGCTCACCGTGCGCGAGCGCCGCGATCCGCGCCGCACGATGCACGTCCAGGCCGACGTAGCCCTCCCCGGTGAGCGTCGGAGCGCCCGTGTGCAGTCCCATGCGCACGCGAACGGGGCCTTCCGCGAGCGCCTCGGTTGCCCTCAGGGCCGCGCCCGCCGCTTCGTCGGCCGTCGGGAAGGCGACGAAGAACGCATCCCCTTGCGTGTCGATCTCGACACCTGCGAAAGCGGCGAAGGCTTGACGGAGGACTCGGCGATGCTCCGCGAGCGCATCTGCATATCGCTCCGGCCCGAGCTCGCGCAGGAGCCCGGTGGAGCCCTCGATGTCGGTGAAGAGGAAGGTGACGGTGCCGCTCGGAAGATCGTCTCGCATCGCGATCCGCGCACTAGTCTTCCTGGCCGAGGCGCTCGCCGCCAACTGCGAGGCAGCTCGGCTCAAGCTGTTGCGGCGGCCGAGTTCGGATCGCCGGCGATCGCTCTCCTCGTCAGAGCAGCAGCCCCATCTCCACCACGTCCCATAGCTCGCCGCTCTGGCGACGGATCTGTTTGACGCGACGGCCCTCCTCGACGAAACCGAACTTGCGGTAGAGCGCGATCCCGGCGGCGTTGTGCGGAAAGACGCCCAGCATCAGCTTGTGCAGGCCCTGCCCGCGCGACCACTCGATCGCCGCCGCAAGCAACGCACTCCCGACGCCACGCCCGCGCCACTCGCGTAGAACCGCCATGCCGAGCTCGCCGAACCCGAACCGGCTCACGTCGACGTGCACCGAGCCCACGACTTCCCCGTCCCCCACGGCCACCAACGTTCCTTCGAGGGTCCAGCTTGCAGCGCGCGCGTCGATGTCGACAGGCGGCTCGGTTGCGATCCCGTCGCGCTCCTCCGCGACCGCAGCGAACATGACCGCTATCGGCACCCGATCCTCCTCAGAGGCAGGACGCACCTCAACCCGTGCAGCTGCCGCCACGGCCGAATCGTTGCACGGAGCCATCAGCCGGGCAGGGTGATGAAGCTCTCCACCGCCGGGTCCAGCACGGCGTCGATCACCGGTTCAACCGGGCGCCGCTACGACGCCGAAGAGATCGTCGTCGGCTTCAGCGAGGGCCCCAGCCAAGCCTCGGTGTGGGTCAGGCCTCGGGCGTGACCCTGGCGACACCGACGCGATGAGATGATCGTCACATGCGGTTCAGCTACCAGCTTCTGCCGGAGCAACCGCTCGCCGACCTCCTCGATACGCTCGAGCTCCTCG
The DNA here is from genome assembly GCA_963840365.1 of uncultured Thermoleophilia bacterium. Lineage (GTDB taxonomy): Bacteria > Actinomycetota > Thermoleophilia > Gaiellales > Gaiellaceae > PALSA-600. Next base: position 140,043 of record CAWIYQ010000005.1, read on the forward strand.
ACCGGCTGGGCTTCTGGGCCTGTTACAGCGCCGACGAGACCTACCACAAGGACATGTGGTCGCTCTTCGCAGCCGGCGCGGCGCGCACGTCGCGAGTGCGGCTGGGCCCGGAGGTCTCGGGGATCATCCTCAAGGACCCGACGCTCCTCGCGCAGCAGGCGGCGACCCTCGACGAGCTGACGGGCGGGCGGGCCGAGCTCGTCATCAGCACCGGCAACTTCGCGCTTCTCCAGCAGTACCGGGTGCCGCTCGAGCAGACGGCGCGCCCGATCCAGCGCCTGCGGGAGGCACACGAGGTGCTCACTCGCTTCCTCGCCGAAGGACGAATCGACTTCGACGGCGACTTCTACTCGTACTCCGGCCTGTTCACGGCTGCTCGCCCCGTGCAGTCGCCGCTTCCGGTCAAGCTCGGCGGCATGCGCGGGCCGCGCTCCTTCGAGCTCGCGGGCGAGATCGCGGACGGTCTTCACACCGCGCTGGCGTACTCCCGCGAAGCGCTCGACTTCACCGCCGAAGCCTTCCGCCGCGGCGCGGAACGGGCCGGTCGCGACTGGGCGGCGCTCGATCTCGCCGACAACATGCTCGGCGCGATTGCTGAAGACGCCGATGCGGCGCGCGAGGCGGCGCGCGTCGTCGCCGCGTTCTACCTCTCGTCGATGCCGCCCGAGCTGCTGCTGCGGAACGGTGTCGACCCGGAGGAGGTCGCGCCCGCGATCGCGGCCTTCAACGCGGGAGACGTGCAGCGCGCGCTCGCGCTGACACCGCCGGCGGTGGGTGACGCTCTGAGCGTCGCAGGCACGCCGCAAGACTGGATCGACAAGATCGAACGCGACGTTCTCCCCGCGGGCTTCGACCACCTTCTCGTCACGTTTGCCGACCCGTTCCTCGTCGAGAGCTGGGCCGGTCTGACGATCGACGGCCTGCCGACCCTCGACGATCAGATCCGGCTCTTCCACGAGTCGGTCATGCCCGTCCTCCAGACGCCCGTCTAGCGACGACGCAGTAGCACGCGGGCTGCAGCGATGCTGACGAACCACACAGGCGCCATCGTGATCAGGAACGGCCGGAGCGTGTCGCTCGCCGAGTGCGAGTGGCGGTCGAACGCCTGGAAGACGAGCACGGTGCCGAGAGCCAGTACCCCCGCGCAGATCCCGACCGTGCCGATCCTGCGGATCATGCTCGCAGACTATCTCCGCCGAATGAAAGGATGTAGTAGACGGGTCGCGTCGAGTACGCTGCCTGCGATGGATGCACCAGAGCCGGTCGTGGTTAGGGTGGTCGACAACGAGCCGGAGGCGGAGATGGCCTGTGGACTGCTCCGCTCGGCGGGCATCAAGTGCGCCTATCGGGAGACGGAGGCGATCGACTCGGCGCTCGAGGAGTTCACCTCCGCCGGGCCGCGCGAGATCCTTGTGGAGCCGGGCGATCTCGCCGCCGCCCGCGAGCTGCTCGGCGCCGACTGATCAGCGCACGCCGCCGTCCGTCGGCAGCCTGAGCGTGAACGTCGACCCACGGCCGACACTGGACATCACGTCGAGTGTGCCGCCGTGCGCCTCCGCGATCGACCGCGCGATGTAGAGGCCGAGCCCGGTGCCAGGCTTCGCGTCCTCGCCCGCGACCCGGCCGAACTTCTCGAAGATACGCTCATGTTCCGACTCGGCAATGCCGGGGCCGTGGTCGGAGACCGCCACGACGTGATCGCCGTTCGTCTGCCGGACCCTCACCTCCACGACGTCGCCCGCAGGCGAGTACTTGACCGCGTTCTCGATCAGGTTGCCGAGCACTTGACGGAGCCGCTCCCCGTCGCCGCGCGCGCTTCGCAGGCCCGGCGTCACCGCCGCGACGACCGTCACCTCGTCCTGCCCCGCCGCCGCCGAGGCCACCGCCTCCTCGACCAGCACCCCGAGATCGACCTCACCGAAGCGGTAGCTGAACGTCCCCGCATCGATCCGCGACGTGTCGAGCACGTCCGCGACGAGGGCGGCGAGCCGCGACATCTCGTCGCCGATCAACGCCAGGAACGAGTCGCGCTGCTCCGGGGCCATCTCCCGCCACCGCGACTGCAACGTCCGGGCGGCCCCGATCACCGCCGCCATCGGGCTGCGCAGCTCGTGGCTGACGACGGAGATGAAGTCGGCGCGCAGCGCCGAGAGCCGGCGCAGCTCGTCGACCGTTCGCCGCTCCGCGTCGTAGGAGCGGATGTTCTGGACGGCCGTCGCGACGACGCGGCCGAGCAAGGACACGAGCTCCACCTCGTGGTCGGCGAACCCGTTCGGCTCGGCGCGCCCGAGCGAGATCATCCCGACCGCCTTCGCTCCGGCGACGAGCGGCGCGGCGACGCGGCAGCGGACGCCGAGCCCGAGCAGCCACGGCTCCTCTGCATACGCGGGCTCCGCGAGATCACGGCGGTAGACCGTCCGGACGCCGCCCACGACCTCGGAGAAGATGCCGTTCTCGAGGCTCATCTCCATGTCCGGCCGAAGGAGCTCGTTCGGCCCGGCCGCGGCGATCACCTGCGCACCCGCATCGTCGACGAGGACGATCGCCATGCGCTCGAACGGCACGACCCCGCGGAGCTCCCGGATGAACGCACCGAACGACTCGTTCAGGTCGAGCGACGACCCGAGCGCACGCGCACACCGGTTCGCGGCGTCGAGCAGGTCGGCGCGCCGTCCGAGCTGGTCGCGCAACTCCTCGGCCTCGCGAGCGCGCTGCTCGGCCGTCTGCCGCTGCTCGTCGAGGCGCGCGTAGAGCCAGCCGACGAGGAGCGCGATCAGGAAGCCCTCGGCGATCTGCACGGCGACGTTCCCGGGCGTCACCGCGAGCCCGGTGAAGTCCGTGCGGCGGTGTGCGTACCAGATCGAGATCGGAGCTGCGGCCGCCGCGGTCAGGAGGCCGCCGGTCAGGCCGAACCGCGCCGCGCCCGTCACGATGGCCAGGTAGAGGAGCTGGCGCGTCGACGGGCTCGTCTCGAACGCATAGAGCAGCGTGTAGGCCGAGATGACGGCGAAGTCGAAGCAGAGCGCGGCAACCTGCACGGTGAGCCCCGCCGTGCGGCGCACGACGGCGTAGAGCACCGTTGCGCCGACGACGAAGCAGGCGGTCAGCACCCATGCCGCGGTCTCGTACCCGGACGGGTAGTTCGAGGTGAGCGCCACTTGCAGCACGGCGAGCGGCACGGCGATCAGACGGACGACCGCGATCCACCACTCGAGCGAGCGACCGCGGGTCACGCCGCCCCCCGCTCCCGGATGCGCGCGGCCGCCCACGCCGCATGCTCCGCGAGCAGCTCGTCGTCGCCCGCGGCGAGCTCCTCGACCGGCGCGAGGTGCTCCGCCCCGCCGACGTTCCCGAGCGCGACGAGCGCGTTCCGACGCAGGAGCCCTGGGTCCCTGCGAGGCACGTACAGGCGCTCGAGCTCCGTCACGAGGTCGTCGTCGGCCGCGAGCCAGCGGAGCAGGTCGACGTGTCCGCCGGCCCCCTCGGGGAGCGTCGCACGCCGCTTCGCCGTCCCGCGGTTCCACGGGCAGACGTCCTGGCAGATGTCGCACCCGTAGACCTGGGCCCCGAGCGCCGCGCGATGGTCCTCCGGGATCAAGCCGGGAGCCTGGGTCGAGTAGGAGAGGCAGCGAGTCGCATCGAGAGTGCCCGGCTCGTCGAGCGCATGGGTCGGGCAGGCGTCGATGCACAGCCGGCACTCGCCGCAGTCGGCATCGAGAGGCGGCGTCGGCTCGAGCTCGACGTCGGTGACGAGCGTGCCGAGCACGACGAACGAGCCGTGCTGCCGCGTGATCACCATCGTGTTCTTGCCGTAGAAGCCGACGCCGCTCCGGGCCGCTGCCTCGCGGTCGACGTGCTGGTTCGCATCCACGAGCACCCGGTAGGCGCCACCCAGCTTGCGGCCGAGCTCGTCGAGGCGCTCCCGCAGGTCGGTGTAGGCGTCGTCCCACGTGTAGCGGGCGAGCCGCCCCTCGCCCTGACCGAGCGGCGCCTCGGGCTCCCAGTAGCAGTGCGCGACCGAGACCACGCTCCGCGCACCGGGCAGGAGTGCCTCCGGGTGGCACGACACCTCGGGGATCGCCATCGTGAACCGCATCTCGCCGAACAGGCCGCGGTCCCGGCGCTCGCGGATGTGCCGCTCCGTCGACTCGTACGCCTCGGCGCGCGCGACGCCGATCGCGTCGAATCGCGCCTCCGGCAGACGCACGGTCGAAGCCCCCCGTCGCATGCAAGGATTGTGCCCCGTGAAGGCTGTTCGCATCCACCAGGACGGCGGGCCGGAGGTGCTCCGCTACGAGGACGTCCCGGATCCCGTCCCTGCCGACGGCGAGGTGCTCGTCGAGCTCAGAGCTGCCTCGCTCAACCACCTCGACGTCTGGATCCGCAAGGGCCTGCCCTCCGTCCCGAAGCCGCGCATCCTCGGAGCCGACGGCGCGGGCGTGATCGCGGGCACCGACGAGCGCGTCGTCATCAACCCCGGCATCCTCCGCAACGGCCGGATGTCGATCGTCGGCGAGACCATGGACGGCACGCACGCCGAGCTGATCGCCGTCCCCGCCGACTACGTCCACCCCATCCCCGACGGCCTCTCGTTCGAGGAGGCGGCCGCGTTCCCACTCGTCTTCGAGACGGCCTACCGGATGCTCGTCACCCGCGCGCACGTCCAGCCCGGCGAGTGGGTGCTCGTCTGGGGGATCGGCGGCGGTGTCGCGACGGCGTCGCTCGCGATCGCCAAGGCGATCGGCGCGCAGGTGATCGTCACGTCGTCCAGCGACGAGAAGCTCGCCCGCGCACGCGAGCTCGGCGCCGACGCCACCGTGAACCACGCGACCGAGGACGTCGTCGCCGCCGTCAAGGAAGCGACGGCAGGCGGCGCGCATGTCGTCGTCGACGACGTCGGTGAGGCGACCTGGAAGCGCACGCTCGACGCGGCGCGCCCCGAGGGCCGGGTCGTCGTGTGCGGCGCGACGTCCGGGCCGAACCCGCCCGCGGCGCTGCACCGGATCTGGTGGAAGCAGCTCTCGATCCTGGGCTCGACGATGGGGCTGCCCGAGGACTTCAAGGGCGCATACGACCTGATCGCCGCCGGCAAGGCGCGCCCCGTGGTCGACCGCGTCTACCCCCTCGCCGAGGTGCGCGCCGCGCACGAGCGCCTCGAGGCGGGCGAGCAGCTCGGCAAGGTCGTCCTCACGATTCCGGGCTGAAACGAACGAGCGCCCCGCGGAGGCGGGGCGCTCGGAGTCCGTCGTTCCCGACCCGAAGGGCAGCCCGGTCTACGGGCCGACCGCCGTCGCGAGGGTGACCGTCGAGGTGTAGACGCCGGAGAACGCGTTGCCCGGCACCGACACCGCGACCGTCGGGGTCACGTCGACCTTCCCGAGACCCGTGTTCGCGGCGGAATTGAAGAACTTCGCCGCGGTCGTGGAGAGCGTCAGCGGGTACGTGATCGCATTCGTCGCGAGCGTGCACGTCGAGCCGCTGTGACAGGCCTCGGTGGCGCCCGTCAGGGAGCCGGCGGCGAGCGTGTGGCCGGAGCCGTCGCTGAAGGTCGTCGCCGCGACCGTCAGGTTCCAGCCGCCGCCCGTGCCGCGGGCATCGACCACGCCGAGCACGGGCGAATAGTTGACGGTCTGGTCGTCGCCCAGAAGCGTGGCGCTCATGGACGGGTTCGTCGGCAGGTTCAGCGACAGGCCGGCGGTGCCCGTGAGGGTCGCGGTCGCCGTAATGTTCGCCGCCGTGGCGACAGCGGCCGTCGCGAGCGCCGCGACGGCGACTGCCAGCACGAGCGAGAACCGAAGCTTGCTCTTCACGATGGAGCTCCTCTGGATCGGGGGGGTCGGGAAAGGGACGACACACCGATCGTGTGAGGCTCCCGTCGGAGAACAGAGCGGAGCCGGTATGAGAACGGTAGGAGGAGCGGTCTCTAGCCGAAGCCGAGGATGAACTTCGCGTCGTCGGACATTCGGTCGGGCGTCCACGGCGGATCGAAGGTGAGCTCGCTCTCGACCTCGCCCACGCCCGGGATCTCGTGCAGGACGCGCTCGATGTCCTCCTCGATCATCGCCCCTGCGGGGCAGCCCATCGAGGTGAGCGTGTAGGTCACCTTCACGTTGGCGCCGTCGAGCTGCGCGTCGTAGAACAGCCCGAGCTCGACGATGTCCATTCCGAGCTCCGGGTCCTCGACCCCGCGGAGCGCCTCGACGACCTCTTCACGACTTGGCATGCGGTCAGGTTAGACGAGGCGAACCTCTTCGCGCCGATCGCGCGCGAAGAAGTGGATCCCGTCGACGAACCGCACCCAGTTGCACCGGGTGCACATCACGAGCGAGTGGGTGCGGGCCGAGTCGGTCAGGAACCGCACCCCGCGCAGGAGGTCGCCGTTCGAGACGCCCGTCGCGGCGACGATGACCTGCTGCGGCGCGAGGTCGTCGATCGTGAAGACGCGGTCGACATCCTCGATGCCGTGCGCGTGCGCCTCCTCGATCTCGGCTCGCCGCGTCGGCCAGAGCTGCGCCTGCAGCTCGCCACCCAGGCAGCGGAGCGCCGCGGCGGCAAGCACCGCCTGGCGCGTGCCGCCGATCCCGATCGAGAGATGGTCGTTCGTCCCGCGCACCGCGGCGCTGATCGACGCCATCACGTCGCCGTCCTGGATCAGCTTGATGCGGGCGCCGGCCTCGCGGATCTCCTCCACCAGGTCGTGGTGCCGGGGGCGGTCGAGCACGATCGCGGTGATGTCGTTCACCATCCGCCCGAACGCATCGGCGATCGAGCGGATGTTCTCGGCGACGGGACGATGAAGGTCGATGCACCCCCGCGCCCGCGGCCCGACCGCCATCTTGCGCATGTACATGTCGGGCAGCGACGGAATCGCCCCGCGCGGGGCGGCGACGACCATCGAGATCGCGTTCGTGCCGCCCCGCGCCACGACCGCTCGCCCCTCGAGCGGGTCGATCGCAAGATCGTGCTCCTCGCCGCCGGCGCCGACCGTAGTCCCGGCGGCGAGCTGCTCGCCGTCCTCCGGGCCTCCGATCACGATGCGGCCCGAGATCGGCAGGCGCTCCAGCGCGGTGCGTGCGCCGGCGAAGGCCGCCTCCTCCGCCGCCGCCTCGTCGGCTCGGCCCAGCCAGCGCGCGCCGGCGAGCGCCGCGCCCTCGGTCACCCGCGCGAAGTGCTCGCAGCCGCACATGGCTCTTCCGTTGCCGGCAGTCGTGCTCACGTCCGCTCCGCCGCCTGCATCACGAGCTCGATCACGGCGTCGATCGTCCGCTCGACGTTTGCGTTCTCGACCACGTCCACCCCCTCGCGGCGCGCACGCTCGACGATGTACGCCTGCACGCGACGGATGTCTTCGAGCCGGTCGAGGTACTTCTCCATCGGACGGATGCCGCCGGTGGTCGCGTCGCGCACGTTGAAGTGCACCTGGTGCACCTCCTCGTCGCTGATCTCGAGGACGACGTGGACGAGCACCGCCCCGTCGAGCGAGCTCGGCACGAGCCCGGGGACGAGATGCACGCCCTCGAGCACCATCGACCAGCCTTCGGTCATCGATCGGCGCAGCGCAGCGTCGACGCCGACGCACACGTGACGGCACTGATCGACGAAGCCCACGATCGTCGGGTCGCCGGAGATGTCGGGATCGACCGCCGCCCCCGCCTCGAAGCTGGAATGGTGGATCGTCGGCATGAACTCGGGCGAGAAGAACGCGCGCATCGTCTGCCGGATGAAGTCGGTCGAGGCGACGCGCGTGATGCCGAGACGATGCGCCACCTCGGCGGCGACCGTCGACTTGCCGGTGCCGGTCGTGCCGCCGACGAGCACGACGATCGGCACGTCGAGCGACTGCAGGTTGGCGAGCCGTCGCAGGCGGCGAACGGCCCGCTCGCCCGCCTCGTCCCCGAGGATCTCGCGGGCGAGCGGCTCGAGCCGCTCGACCTCCAGCGACGGCTCCCCCCGCTCGGCGAGGTCGAGCTCGATTCGACGGGCGAGCTGGTACGCGCCCTCGGCGGGCGCGCCCGCGGCGATCAGCGCCCGCGCCATCATCCCCTTCGAGTACGGGAACTCGCCTCCCCCGAGCGGAAGTGGCTCGCCCCTTCTCGGCTGCGGGCTCATGCCGCCACCGGCGCGGCTCCGAGCAGCAGCTCTTCCACCCCGTCGCCCACGAGCTCGTTGCGGCCGAGCACGAGTCGGCGTCCGTTCGCGTGGGCGTGCTCGGCGACGACGTCGATTGCAGCCCCTTCGAGCTCGACGAGATAGGTGTCGGCGTCGACGGTCTCGAGCTCGCGCGCCAGGATGCGCCGGTCGGCGAGGGACGCCGAGACGTGCACCACGTCGGCGTCGAGATGCGCCATGTCGGTCGCGCCCGCCGTGAACACGGCGACGCGTCCGGCGAGCGGCTCCGTCGACTGCAGCTCCAGCTCGGCGTCGACGCCGATACGCACGACGACGTCGGCGAGCGCGACGCGGTACGGGTTCAGGTAGGCATCCTCGCGGTCGTCTCGACCGACGACGAGCACCCGTCGCTCAACGGCGATCGGCGGGATCGACGCGCCGCTGCCGTCGAAGACGACGACGTCCGGCTCGAGCGCGGCCGCGAGCTCCGCGCCGGCGAGCACGTTCGAAGTGAAGACGGCGCCCGCCAGGCCTCCGCCCGCCCGCCGGCAGCCGACCGTCGGGACACCGCACAGGGCCGCCGTCTCCAGGTGGTCGGACGCGGCATGGCGGCCGGCGCGCGAGCGTGCGAGCAGCTCGTCGAGGGTCGGCGGCTCGGCGACCAGCTCGGGCTCGGGGGGCCCGCCACGGCCCATCGCGACGACGACCACCTGCCGGTCGCGGGCGAGCAGGCGCGCCAGCTGCCCCGTGACGGCGGTCTTCCCCACACGCTTGCCGGTGCCGAAGACCGCGACCGAGGGCAGCGCGAACGGCGCGAAGACCGGCGGCTCGAAACGAAAGTCGGCGCCCACGTACGGCAGGCCGGCCGCAAGGGCGCGCGAGATCCAGGCGAACCGCGCCGGCGGGTCGAGCACGGGCTCGTCGGAGAGGTCGACGACCACTTCCGCCCCGTCGAAGCCGTCGACGAGCGGGACGCCGAAATCGGGCGTCCCGTCGCGCAGCTTCTCCGTGCCGCCGACGAGCACCGCACCCACGAACTCGTAGGGCAGCTCTGCGAGCGCCTCGCGCACGACCGGCGGGTAGTGCTCTCCGTCCACGAGCGCCACCGCCTTCGGCCGGGTCATCGGCGCGCGGTCACCTCACGTTCGATGCGTCCGGTGTACTTCTCGTACTCGCCGGTCGAGAGGTCGAACTGGATGATCAGCTCCTGGCCGTGGAACGGATAGCGCCGCCAGACGGACGCGTGCGTCCCCTCCACCTGCACGACGTTGTAGCAGGGTCGCGTGTTGCCGCGAAGCCGCAGCGTGGAGACGGTCCCGGTGTTGACGACGAACAGGCTCTCGAGCTTCCAGGCGTACGGAACGTGCTTGTGGCCGGAGAGCACGAGGTGCACCCCGGCTCGCTGCAGGCACTCGATCGCGTCGCCGGCGTCGTAGACGACGTTCCGCTCACGGCCGGTGCCGGGGATCGGCAGCAGATGGTGATGGAGGACGAAGATCCGCACGTCAGAGGGCTCGGCCGCGAACTGCTCCTCGATCCAGCCGTAGCGGCCGCGCCCGATCTGCCCGTGGTCGAGGTCGGGCTCGGTCGAGTCGACCGCCACGACAGTGGTGCCGGCCTTGCGCACGACCGAGCTCCGCTCGCCGATCAGCTCCTCGAAGTGCACGTAGCCGACGTTCCGCGAGTCGTGGTTCCCCGGGACGACGACCAGGTTGTCGCACGTGATCCGGTCGAGGTAGCGGCGGGCGGCGAGGTACTCCTCCTTGAAGCCGAAGGTCGTCAGGTCGCCCGAGCAGACCACGATGTCCGGCTCGAGGTCGTTGATCTCCGCGATCGCGCGCTCCATCAGGTCGGCGACGAAGTGCGGATCGCCGCAGTGGACGTCCGAGAAATGCGCGACCGTTAGACCCATTTGGAGGAGCATAGGCCATCCGGGGCCACTGCTACCCTGGTCGTCGTGCTGCCGGAAACGCCTGTTTTCCAGGCATATTGCGGTGCGGAGCCGCCGCGGTTCGCCAACCCCGCAGAGCTCGAGTACGCCAAGATCCTCGATTGGTACGGGATCCCGTGGCAGTACGAGCCGACGACGTTCGTGCTCGAGCGCGATGCGCAGGGTCGCGTGACCGAGGCCTTCACGCCCGACTTCTACCTCCCGGAGCAGGACCTCTATCTCGAGGTGACGGTGATGAAGCAGTCGCTCGTCACCCGGAAGAACCGCAAACTGCGCAAGCTACGGCAGCTCTATCCCGAGGTCCGGGTCAAGTTGTTCTACGAGCGCGACTTCGACCGGCTCGCTGTCCGCTTCGGGCTGGCGAAGGCATCCTGAGCGCACTGGCCGAGACCGGGTGGCACCGGACCGATGATCGCATCGGCGACGTGTTCCTTGGCTCTCCGGAGCTCCTGGCCCGGGTCGGCGAGCTCGGCGCCGAGCTCGCCCGCGACTACGAGGGCCGCGAGCCGCTCCTCGTCGGCGCGCTCCGCGGCTGCGTCCCCTTCCTGTGCGACCTCTCGCGGGCCATGCCGATGGTGCACGGGATCGACTTCGTCGAGCTGTCCGGCTACGGGGACGATCGCGACGGCATCCGGTTCCTCAAGGATCTCGACGCCGAGATCGCCGGCCGCGACGTCGTACTCGTCGACTCGGTGATCGATACGGGTCTCACCATGAACCACCTCGTGCGGTCGATGCGCCTCCGCGACCCCGCGTCCCTGCACGTCGCGACGCTCTTCGAGCGGCCCTACCGGCGGCTCGTCGACGACCTGCCCGTGCGCTACGTCGGTTTCACGATTCCCGACGAGTTCTTCGTCGGCTACGGCTTCGCCCTCGAGGGCCGGCACCGCAACCTGCCGGACCTCCGCCTCGTGCGCTGAGGCCCCGGAATTTTAGGTCCGGCTAAACTCAAGTCGTGATCGGCACGCGCACCGAGCTGCCCGCCGGCCTGCAGACCGTCGACGAGGCACTTCATCGGTCGCGGTTCCGGCTCCTACCGTTTCTCGGGCCGGCGTTCATCGCCTGCATCGCGTACATCGACCCGGGCAATTTCGCGACGAACATCGCCGCCGGCTCGCGCTTCGGCTACCGGCTCGTGTGGGTGATCGTCGCCGCGAACCTGCTCGCGATGCTGATCCAGACGCTCTCGGCGAAGCTCGGGATCGCGACGGGGCGCAACCTCGCGGAAGTCTGCCGCGAGCGCTTCTCGCGCCGCACGTCGGTCCTGCTCTGGCTTCAGGCGGAGGCGATCGCGATGGCGACCGACCTGGCCGAGTTCCTCGGCGCGGCGATCGGCTTCCATCTCCTGCTCGGCTGGGGCCTCTTCCCCTCGGCGGTCGTCGCGGGCGTAGCGGCGTTCGCGATCCTCGAGCTGCAGCGCTTCGGCGCCCGGCTGCTCGAGGCCGTGATCGCGTCGTTCGTCGGCGTGATCGGCATCTGCTACCTCGCGGAGCTCCTCTTCTCGCATCCGAACTTCAGCGCTGTCGCGCACCACGCGGTCGTGCCGGAGTTCGGGGGCCGCGAGGCGGTGCTGCTCTCGGTCGGCATCCTCGGCGCCACCGTCATGCCGCACGTCATCTATCTCCACTCGGCGCTGACCCAGGACCGGCTCGTCCCCGAGACCGACGGCGACGCACGCACGCTCCTGCGCTACACCCGCGTCGACGTGCTGATCGCGATGTCGATCGCCGGGCTGATCAACGTGGCGATGCTCGTGATGGCGGCCTCGACGTTCTTCCGTACCGGGCTCGTCCACGTCGACTCGCTCGAGCGCGCGCACAAGACCCTCGAGCCGATCCTCGGCAGCGCCTCGGGCGTCCTGTTCGCACTCGCGCTGATCGCCTCCGGCCTGTCGAGCTCCGCCGTGGGGACGCTGTCGGGGCAGGTCGTGATGCAGGGGTTCATCCAGCGCCAGATCCCCGTCGCAATCCGCCGGCTCGTGACGATGGTGCCCGCGTTCGTCGTGATCGCGATCGGCGTCAATCCGTCGCGCACGCTCGTGATCTCCCAGGTCGTCCTCTCGTTCGGCATCCCCTTCGCGCTCGTCCCGCTCGTGATCTTCACGAGCCGGCGCAACGTGATGGGCGTCCTCGTCAACCGTCGGCTGACGACCGTCGCCGCGAGCCTCGTCGCGACGCTGATCATCAGCCTGAACATCTACCTCCTGCTGCAGACCGCCGGCGTGGTCTAGAGAGAGCCGAACTACTCCTGCGCGCCGGTGTGGAGCGGCACGGGGTCGCGCACCTCGGCCGGCTCCGCTGCGCGCCGCTCCTCGTCGAGCGCACGCAGCGTCCTCGCCGCCTCCTGACGCAGCGGCCCGACGAGCTCGCCGTAGTCGTCGTCGGCGATCTTGCCCGTGCGATGGTCGAACTCGAGCTCCTTCAGCGCCGCGAGCGCCCGGTCCCGCTCCTCGACGAGCATCAGCCGCCGCTCCTCGGCGGCGCCGGGCGCGTCGAGCCGGTCGTCGACAGGATCGGGGTCGCGCAGGAACGGCAGTGCGACGAGCACGACTGCGCCCACGGCGAGCGCCGCCCCGACGATCAGCGCGATTGCGGTCATGCGCGGGCGGGTGCGAGCCGCGTGACGAGCCGCCGCTGCTCACGGGCGTCGGGCCACAGGGCGATCCCCGAGCCGATCAGGAACACGATCCCGGCGACCCAGATCAGGTTCACGAGCGGCTTCACGAGCACCTGGACGTAGACGACGTTCGTCTTCGGGTGGAGCTCGTCGGCGATCACGTAGAGGTCCTCCGCGCGCCACCAGTTCGTCTTGATCGCGACCTCCTGCGCCGGCTCGGGCGGGTTGAAGAACTGGTTGGAGCCGGTCTCGATCCGCCCTTTCCAGTCGCCGCGCACATCGAGCAGGGCCCGCGTTTCCGTCGCGCGCGTCGTCGTGCGTCGCACCACCCCCCGGTTCGTGAGTGTGTAGCCGTCGACGGTCGCGCTCTGCCCGAGCGCGAGCCGGCGCTCGACGTTCGCGCCGTAGGCGCTCGAACCGGCGACGCCGATCGCGAGCAGCACGATCGCCGCGTGCACGACGTAGCCGCCGTAGCGCCGCCGGTTGCGGGCGACCAGTTGAAACAGCGAGCCGGTCGCACGCGTGCCGCGGACGAGCTCGAGCACGATCGTCGCGAGCACGAACGCCGAGAACGAGTAGGCGATGATCCCCGGCTTCGACGAGCCTGCGCCCGCGAACGCGAGCCCGATCCCGCACACCACCGTCACCCCGATCGGCCAGGCGAGCGTGCGGACGAGTGCGCGGACGCTCGACTTCCGCCAGGCGATCAGCGGCCCGATCCCCATCAGGAGAAGCAGCGGCAGCCCGAACGCACGCAGGAAGAAGTCGTAGTAGGGGCGGCCGATCGTGCGCGACTCCCCTTTCACGAGCTGCGTCACGATCGGGAAGAGCACCCCCCAGAGGATCGTCAGGCAGAGCGCCACGAGCAGCAGGTTGTTGTAGAGGAAGGTCGCCTCGCGCGACAGCGCCGACTCGAGCTTCGTGCGAGCCTTGAGCAGCGGGAGCCGCCACAGGATGAGCCCCACCGAGAAGAGCGTCGACAGGACGACGAATGCGAGGAACCAGCCGCCGATCGAGCTCTTCGCGAACGAGTGGATCGAGTTGACGACGCCGGAGCGGGTCAGGAACGTCCCGAGCACCGACAGCTCGAACGCGAGCGCGACGAGGACCATGTTCCAGACCTTCAGCATCCCCTTGCGCTCCTGGATCATCACCGAATGCAGGAAGGCCGTCGCGGCGAGCCACGGCATCAGCGCGGCGTTCTCCACCGGGTCCCACGCGTAGTAGCCGCCCCACCCCACTTCCACGTACGCCCAGTGCGCGCCGAGCAGCTGGCCGAAGCCCAGGAACGTCCAGGCGACGAGCGTCCAGCGCCGCGTCGCCACGATCCAGCGCTCGTCCGTCTTCCCGGAGAGCAGCGCCCCCGCAGCGAACGCGAACGGGATCGAGAGCCCGACGTAGCCGAGATACAGCATCGGCGGGTGCGCCACCATGTACGGGTTCTGCAGGCTCGCGACGAGCCCGGCGCCGTCGAGCGGCGCCGTCTGCGTGTTGAACGGGCTCGAGACGGCGACGAGCATGAACGCGAAGAACGTGCCGATGCCGCCGAGCACCGGCACCACCCAGGCGGTCAGGTCGCGCAGGAGCCGTCGATTGACGAAGACCGCCAGCGTCCCGTAGCCGGTCAGGACGAGCAGCCAGAGCAGGAGCGAGCCCTCCTGGCCGCCCCAAAACGCGCTCAGGGCATAGGCGGTCGAGAGGCTGCGGTCGGTGTGTTGGGCGACGTAGGCGAAGGAGAAGTCGTGGCGCACGAGCGCCGTCGCAAGCACCGCCGACGCGACGAGCGTCGAGCCGAAGCTGCAGAAGAGGGCGTTCCGGGCGGAGTCGGCGAGGCGGCGGCGGTTCTGGCGCGCGCCGATCGCGCCGGCGACGAGGGCGTAGACGGACAGCCCGAGGCTGACCACGAGCGCCGCACGGCCGAGCTCAGCCATCAGCCTCTCAGGCCTTTGTCGGCGCGGTCGTGTACTTCGATGGGCACTTGGTGAGGATGTTCGTGCCCTGAAGGCGCCCGGCGCCGTACGTGCCCGTGACCACGACACTGCGCCCGACGCGGAAGAGCGGCGGCGGCTTCGTGCCGTGGTACACGACATCGACGAGCTGTGGCTTCGTCCCGGTCGGGTCCTTCAACTGGAAGTGCAGCCCGTTCGCCGTGTGCGAGTCGCCGCGCAGCGGGGCGACCACGACTCCGACGACCGACAGGCGGCCGGACGTCGTGCTCGGCTTGACCTGGCTCGGCGTCAGCGTCGGCGTCGACTGCCCGGCGAGCGCCGTGTACACGAGGAACACGGCCAGCACACCCGCTACGGCCAGTGCGACGACGAGACGCGCAGGGCTGCGCGTGGACACGCCGGAAGGTTAGCTGGGCGCCCCCTCAGGCGTCGGCGGGAGCCGGCTGCCTGCGCCCCGGCACGCGGTACCCGTGGTCGGCGCAGAGCGAGCCGGGCGAGTCCTCCGTGAGCGCGTCGCAGT
This sequence comes from uncultured Thermoleophilia bacterium, assembly GCA_963840365.1. GTDB lineage: Bacteria > Actinomycetota > Thermoleophilia > Gaiellales > Gaiellaceae > PALSA-600. The sequence goes on from CAWIYQ010000005.1 coordinate 155,188, forward strand.
AGCCCTTGCCGTAAGCCGCCCGCATGAAGGCGGCAACCACGTCCAGCGACCAGTCGGTGATCCCGGCGGCCTCGCGCCAGAGATCGGCGAGACGCAGGTCGATGTCCAGCTCGAGAAGATCGATGCGAGAAGGGCGATTCGGCATGGGAAAAAGCGTAGGTAGGCGGTCGGACGGACTCCTCGGAGTAGCCGCGGGTTAGGCTCGGACGGCCATCTCCGAGCGCCGCCTCCACTACGGCCCTGCCCGCGTCCCCTCCCGGGACTCCCCCGCAGCCGCGGTCGAGGCGCTCCTCGCCCGCGGCCTCTCGGCGTGCGAGATCGACTTCGAGGGCCGATTCTGGATGGACTACGACTTCGCGGCCGAGCTCGGCTCGCTCTGCCGGGCGAGCGACATCGCCCTCTCGGTGCACGCGCCGATCGCCGGGTTCATGGGGCATGCCGAGCGCGGGAAGAAGCTCAACATGGCGGTCGGGATGCTCGACCACTCGGCCGGCATCGCCCGGACGGCGGGCGCCGAGCTCGTCGTCTTCCACCCCGGCTTCCTGCTCGGCCGCACACGGGAGGACGCGATCGACTCCGTCGTCGAGCAACTCGGGGAGCTGCGCGAGCGGCTCGAGGGGAAGGACCGCGCGGTGCCCTTCGGAATCGAGGTGATGGGACGGGTGCGTGAGCTCGGATCGCTGGACGACGTGTGCGAGATCGCCTCCCGCCTCGACTGGGTGCGGCCGGTGATCGACTTTGCGCACATGCACGCCACCTCGGACGGCGGGTTCACGTCCGTCGAGCCGTTCGCGGCGGCGCTCGACCAGGCCGACGCCGTGATCGAGGAGGGCGCGCCGTTCCACATCCATTTCTCGGACATCCAGTTCGCGAACCGCAACGAGACGAAGCACCTGCCCTACGGCGAGGGGACGCTGCGCGCCGAACCGCTGCGCGAGGCGCTCGCCCGCTTCGACCGCCCGGCGACGGTGATCTCGGAGTCGCCAACCGAGGCCTCGACGGACGAGATCAAGGCCATCCTGGATGCATAGGTAGGCTCGGCGCGATGCTCGACCCGACGGTCTTCAAGGCGTACGACGTCCGCGGGCTCTACCCCGGCCAGCTCGACGAGGCGGGCGCGTATGCGATCGGACGCGCCTACGTGGAGCAGTTCGGGGCAGCACGGATCGCCGTCGGCCGCGACATGCGCCTCTCGTCGCCGTCGATGGCGGAGGCGGCGCGCACCGGCGCAGCCGATGCCGGCGCCGACGTGCTCGACCTGGGCCTTGTCGGCACGGAGATGCTCTATTTCGCGGTCGGCGATCTGAAGCTGGACGGCGGGATCATGGTCACCGCCTCGCACAACCCGAAGGAGTACACCGGCATGAAGATCGTGCGCGCTGGAGCGCTGCCCGTCGGCGGCGAGTCGGGGCTGCTCGACGTGCGCGACCGGGCGGTCTCAGCCCAATGGGAGGAGCGGCCGCGCGGGCAGGTGCGCTCCGAGGACATCTGGTCGCCGTTCGTCGACCGGGTGCTCTCGCTCGTCGACGTGGCGTCGTTCCGCCCGCTGCGGATCGTCGTGGACGCGGCGAACGGGATGGCCGGGACGATGCTGCCGCCGGTGCTCGAGCGCCTGCCGATGCTCGACGTCGTTCGCTGCTACTTCGAGCCGGACGGCTCGTTCCCGAACCACGAGCCGAACCCGCTGCTGCCGGAGAACCGCCGCTTCATCGTCGAGCGCACGCGCGCCGAGGGCGCCGACTTCGGGGTGGCGTACGACGGCGACGCCGACCGCTGTTTCTTCGTCGACGACAGCGGCGAGTTCGTTCCCGGCGACTTCACGACCGCGCTCTTCGCCCAGTCGATCCTGGGACGCGAGCCCGGCGGCAAGGTGATCTACGACGTGCGCGCGTCGTGGGCGGTCCCGGAGGCGATCGAGGCGGCCGGCGGCATCCCGCTCGTGAACCGCGTCGGTCACGCGTTCATCAAGCAGCGGATGCGCGAGGAGGGCGCCGTCTTCGGCGGCGAGGTGTCGGCGCACTACTACTTCCGGGACTTCTCGCAGGCCGATTCCGGGACGGTGCCGTTCCTGCTGATGTGCGAGCTCGTCTCGCTGCACGGCTCGCTGAGCGCGACGCTCGCGCCGCTACGCGCGCGGTACTTCATCACCGGCGAGCTGAACACGCCGGTGGCCGACGTGGCGGCGAAGCTCGCAGAGCTGGAGGAGCGCTTCGGCCGCGAGGGGAGCGTCTCGCATCTCGACGGCCTGTCCGTCGAGGCGCCGGACTGGCACTTCAACGTCCGCCCCTCGAACACCGAGCCGCTCCTGCGCCTGAACCTCGAAGCGCGCTCCCAGGAGCTGATGGATGCGAAGCGCGACGAGGTCCTTGCCGTCATCCGCGACTGAGGGGCGTCGGGGGCTCGCTCTAGGATCCGGGGATGTTCGAGCTCGGGCACGAAACCGACCGGAAGCCGCCCTTTCGCTATGCCGCCTACCTTCGGGTCGGCTTCTCCGAGACCGACGCCCAGGGGGTCGTCTACTACGGGCGCTACATGCCGTACTTCGACCTCGCACGCACCGAGTACCATCGCCACCTCGGCCGGGTCGCGCTCGGCGACGTCGACTTCGCGATGCGCGCGCTCTCGGTCGAGTACGTCGCCCCGGCCCGGTTCGACGACCTGCTCGAGGTGTTCGTCCGCGTCAGCCGCATCGGGACGACGAGCATCACCTACGACCACGCCGCCTATCGGATCGACGGCGACGGCGCCGACACCCTGATGGCTACCGCCCAGGCGACGACCGTCTGCATCTCCCTCGACGAGCGCCGGGCATCCCCGGTACCCGACGCGTTTCGCGACCTCGTCGCGGGGTTCGAGCGATGACGCTCGAGCCGATCGTCGCCGAGCTCTTCGGCGGCGGGCACGTCGTCCACCTGACGACAGTCCGCGCCGACGGCGCGCCCCAGTCGCGGCCCGTCTGGACGATCGTCCACGAGAGCCACGTCGTCTTCTTCACCCAGCCGGGCAGCCCGAAGGCGCGTGACGTCGCCCGCGACCCGCGCGTCGCGCTCTCCGTCGCCGATCGCTCGAACTCCTACCGCAGCGCCTGGCTGCGCGGACGCGTCACCCGCGTGCTCGAGGGCGACGAGGCGCTGGCCGTGATCGACCGGATCTCGGACGCGTACATCGGGACGCCGTTCCCGATGCGCTCCGGCAACGTCTACCTGGTCGAGCCGGTCGCCCAGGGCAGCGCCTTGCTCCCGTTCGCCGATCCTCCGGCGAACCGGTGAGCGCGCCGCCCGCCGCGGACGTCTCCCGTCGTGCGGGCGGGCGGCGCAGCCCACGGCCCCTCCCCGCGCGCACTGTTGTCCGAACGCGCCCGTGGCGCTATCCCTTGATCGAGGTACCCCGCGCGTCGCGGCCTTGATCCCTCGAACGAGGGACAATGAACACATCGGTGCGATAGCGGAACGCGAACGGCTCCGGAAGACCGACCGCGAGGCTCCGCACCCTTGCCAGCAGCTCGTACCGCTCGTCGGCGGACATCGCCGCGACGAACGACGTCGACGCGACCCGGTCGCACAGGTCGTCCGCCGTGAACGACTGCTCGAATGGGAAGCTCTGCTCCTCCGCGACCCCGAAGAGGCGGCTCGCCGCCAGCGGCGCCCGCCAGGCGCCCGACTCCTGGTCGATCACGCGTCCCCGCCGCGGAGCGAGCAGCCCTTCGAGCTCCGCCTGGAGTGGGTCGGAGAGGTCGCGACTGTTCCAGATCAACCCGAGCGCACCCTCCGGCGCGAGCACTCGGTGCAGCTCAGGCAGCGCCCGTGCGTGGTCGAACCAGTGGAACGCCTGCGCCGCCACGATCGCATCCGCGGAGCCGTCGGGCAGCGGCAGCGCCTCGGCCGTGCCGTCCAGCGTCTCCACCTCGGTGATGAGCGCACGCATTTCCGCGACCGGCTCGACGGCGATGACGCGGGCGCCCGTCGCGGGCAGGAGCCGTGTGAGCTTGCCCGTGCCCGCACCGACGTCGACGACCGTCGTCCCCGGCCCGAGCCGGAGCCGCTCCGCGAGCCATACGACCGCCTCCGCCGGGTACGACGGCCGCGCCCGTTCGTACAGCTCCGCCGCCCGCGAGAAACCCGCGGCGGCAGCCGGATGGATCTGCGTCATGTCGGCGTGACGCGGTACGCGTCGAACACCGAGTCGATGTTCCGGAGGGCCGTCAGCAGCGTGCGCAGGCCCTTCACGTCGCCGACCTCGGCGGTGTACCAGTTCTTCGCGAGCTGGTCCTCGACGACGCCGCCGTAGCTGACGATATTTGCGCCGTGCTCCGCAAAGGTGCGAGCAACGTCCTCGAGGAGGCGGGGCCGATCCCACGAGGAGACCGCGATCTGGACGCGGAAGCCCTTTGCGGCCGTCGCGCCGTCCCACGCGACCGACGTGAACCGCTCCGGGCTGCGCCGGAGCGCCTTGACGTTCGGGCAGTCGTCGCGATGGATCGTGATGCCGCGGCCGAGCGAGATGTAGCCGACGATCGGATCGCCCGGAACGGGCGTGCAGCATTTGGCGAGGCGCACGAGCACGTCGCTGACGCCCGGCACCACCACGCCCAGCTCGGAGCCCGAGACCGTCTGCGCCTTCGGCGCCTTGGTGACGACGGGCGCCTCCTCCGCCACCTGGTCGGTCTTCAGCCGCTGGACGACCTTGTTGACGATCGTGCTCGGCTGCAGCTTCCCGGAGCCGAGTGCGAGGTAGAAGTCGTCGGCCTTCTTGAAGCCCGTCTCACGGATCACCTGTGCGAGCGTCGCCGAGCCTCTGAGCTTCGCGTAAGGCAGGTTCTGGCCCTTGAGGGCATGCTCGAGCGCCTCGCGGCCCTTCGCCTCGGCGTCCTCGCGCGTCTCGCGCGAGAACCACTGGCGGATCTTGTTGCGTGCGCGCGAGCTCTGGGCCAGCGCCAGCCAGTCGCGCGACGGGCCGCGGCCCTGCTTCGAGGTCAGGATCTCGACGAAGTCGCCGTTCTTCAGCGTGTAGTGCAGCGGCACGATCCGCCCGTTGACCTTGGCGCCGACAGTGCGGTGGCCGACATCGGTATGGACGGCGTAGGCGAAGTCGATCGGGGTCGCGCCGGCCGGCAGCGTCTTCACCTGGCCCTTCGGCGTGAAGACGTGCACCTCCTCGTCGAAGAGATCGGTGCGGAACGTCTTCATGAACTCGCGCGGATCGGCCTCGTCGGCCGTCCCCTCGTCCATCAGCTGCTTCACCCAGGCCAACCACTCGGCGTCGCGGGAGCTCTTCCCGCGCTTGTACAGCCAGTGCGCGGCGACGCCGAACTCGGCCGTCTCGTGCATCTCGCGCGTCCGCACCTGGATCTCGAGCGGGCGGCCCTGCGGGCCGATCACCGTCGTGTGCAGCGCGCGGTAGCCGTTGAACTTCGGCATCGCGATGTAGTCCTTGAACCGGCCGGGCATCGGCTTCCAGAGCGAGTGGATGAGGCCGAGCGCGCCGTAGCAGTCGCGCGTCCCCTCGTCGCCGCCGCGCTCGGCGATCACGCGCATCGCCGTGAGGTCGTAGATCTCGTTGAACTCGCGGCCCTTCTTCGCCATCTTGTCGTAGATCGAGAAGAAGTGCTTCGCGCGCCCGGAGATCTCGGCCGGGATGTCGACCTTGTCGAGCTCCTTCTGCAGCACGAGCGCCGCCTCGCGGACGTGCTCCTCGCGGTCGGCACGACGCTCGGCGACCATCTGCTTGATCTCCTCGTACTTACGGGGATGAAGCGTCTGGAACGCGAGGTCCTCCAACTCCCACTTGAGAGCGTGGATACCGAGCCGGTGGGCGATCGGCGCGTACACCTCGAGGGTCTCGCGCGCCTTCTGCAGCTGCTTCTGCTTCCCCAGGTACTCGATCGTCCGGAGGTTGTGCAGTCGGTCGGCGAGCTTGATCAGGATGACCCGTAGGTCCTCGGCCATCGCCACGATCAGCTTCCGGTAGTTCTCGGCCTCGGCGTGCTCGCGGCTCTGGAACTGGACGCGGGTCAGCTTCGTGACGCCCTCGACGAGGTGCGCGATCTCGTCGCCGAACTCGGCGCGGATCTCGTCGATCCCCGTCTCGGTGTCCTCGACCACGTCGTGCAGGAGGGCAGCCGCGAGCGTCGCCTCGTCGAGCTGGAGCCCGGCGAGGATCTTCGCGACGCCCCATGGGTGGTAGATGAACTCCTGGCCCGACTGGCGGGTCTGGCCGGCGTGGGCGCGGGCGGCGGTCTCGAAGGCGCGCGCGAGCAGATCGCGGTCGACATCGGGCTTGTAACCCTCGACCGCGGCCAGCAGCTCGTCGATCAGCTCCTGATGTCGCTCGAGTACCGCCACTGACCCAGTGTACCCCCGCATTTTTGGGAATCACGCCTCGGGGGGATGACAGGAAAAACCCGCCCGACGATGAACAGAGCAAGTCCATGTGGCGCCGACGCCGACAGATCAGAAAGCTGAATCAGGTTGCCCGCGTGCTTCGCGAGCTCGAGGACGCGGCGCGGCGGCCTACGCCGCCCGCGCCAGCTCGGGCATCGCAGATCTCGCTGCGAGCAACTCCCTGAACGTCGCGGACTCGAGCACGCTGCGGCGGTCACCCTCGCCGAGCTCGAGCTCGGCGAAGATCGCCCGCGCCTCGGGCGTCCACACCGCCTCGCCCGCCCGCCACTGACCGGCGAGCCACTCGCGCAGGTCCTCGACGCCGGCGGCGGCGTCGAACACGCGGCGGACGACGAGCTGCGGCGAGACGACGCCGTTCCAGCGATTCTCCTGGAGCCGGAACGCGACGTCGTACCGCTGGTCGCGCCGGAACCGGTCGAGCTGTCCGCCGAGGCCGAATGCGATCGCCTGACCTGCGTCGCGGCCGCGCTGCCTGACCCGGAAGCGAAGGTGCTTGCCGTCGCCGACCTGCGACGGGTCGGCGATCTCGCAGCCGTCGAGGAGCAACGTGACTCCGGGGTTGCCGAGCCCGAACGGTGCGAGCCGCGCCAGCTCGGCACACAGCGGCAGCCCGAGCTTCGGCCCCGGCACGATCGCGTCGATCCGCGTCACGGGCCTCAGGTCCTCGTCTTCGAGCTGTGAGTCGGCATACGCGGCGAACGCCTGCGCGAACGTCTCGACCCGCTCGCGCTCGATCGTGAGCCCGGCGGCGGCACGGTGGCCGCCGAAGCGCTCGAGCTCGTCCGCGCACGCGGCCAGCCCGGCGTGCAGGTCGAACGCTGCGACCGACCGCCCCGAGCCCTTCCAGGCGCCCTCGGTGCCCGTGATCAGGACGACCGGGCGGTTGTAGCGCTCGACGAGCCGTGAGGCGACGATCCCGATCACGCCCTCGTGCCACGCCTCGCCCGCGACGACGTAGGCGCGATGGGCCCGCCGCTCGGACGACCAGGACTCGACCTCGTCGATCGCCTCGCGAAGAATCCGCTCCTCGATCCCCTGGCGCTCGCGGTTCAGGCCCTCGAGCTCTTCGGCGAGCAGCGTCGCCTCGCGGTCGTCGTCGGTGAGGAGGAGCGCCAGCGCAGCCTCGGGGCGGCAGAGTCGGCCCGAGGCGTTGATGCGCGGCGCGAGCCGGAACCCGATCGCCGTCTCGTCGACGATCGCCGGGTCGACGCCGGCGACGCGCATGAGCGCGCGCAGGCCGGGCTTCTGTGTCTGCGCGAGGCGGCGGAGGCCAAGGAGCGCGAGCCCCCGGTTCTCGTCGACGAGCGCCACCACGTCGGCGACGGTCGCGAGCGCGACCACGTCGAGGTGCCGTTCGCAGAACGGATGCTCGGGGCCGAGCAGCGCCTGCGCGAGCTTCCAGACGACTCCCGTGCCGCACAGGCCCGCGAAGGGGTACTCGCCCTTGAGCGGTGCCACGACGGGGCAGGCGGGGAACCCCTCTGCGGGGCGGTGGTGATCGGTGACGACGACCTCGAGTCCGAGCTCGCGGGCGTGCTCGACCTCCGCGACGGCGGTGATTCCGCAGTCGACGGTCAGGACCAGATCGATGCCCTCCTCGGCGAGCCGGGTGAGCGTGCCCGCGTTGAGGCCGTAGCCCTCCTCGAAGCGAGAAGGCAGATGCCACTCGACGCGCGCGCCCAACTCCCGAAGCAGGAGCACGGCGAGCGCCGTCGCGCAGATCCCGTCGGCGTCGTAGTCGCCGTGGACGCAGATGCGCGCGTCGGCTTCGACCGCGGCGACGATCGTCTCGACCGCCGCGCGCATGTCGCCGAGAGCGAACGGGTCATGACCCGGCAAAGCCCCCTCGAGGAAGCTTCGGGCAGCGGCGACGTCGCCGAGCCCGCGCCGGACGAGCACCGAGGCCGTCACCTCGTCCACGCCGAGGCCGAGCGCCAGCGCCCCGACCGCGGCGCGGTCGCACGGGTCGAGTTGCCAGTCCGCAGCCATGGGGTGGTCACGGTACGGAGGGCGTCGGACAGAACCCCTGCAAACCCCCGGGGTCCGGGGACAGGCGCTATTCGCGGGGCAGGTTGACGCCGAGCCAGGTGAGCAGCGCGATCACGCCCGCGAGTGCCGCCAGGCCGCCGAGAACCCAGCGGGGATGCGTCGACTCCCGGACGGTCGCGACGAATGCGCGACCGAGCAGGATGAACACGCCCGCGACGAGACCCGTCCCGACGACGAGCGCAGGCAGGAGCACGACGAGACGTTCGACTCTGGAGGTCGCGAGCAGGTCCACTACCATGAGCATCGTGCCTGACTCGCACGCGACCGCCGACGCCAACTACAGCTCGGGCGACGACTACATCGTCGAGTTCCTGGGCTACCGCTTCGCCTTCGGAGCCCCCGACTTCGAGGGGCGGGTCGTGGCCGCGGCGGTGAAGCTCGGCGTCGTCGAGAGCGCGGAGCTCGACGACGAGGAGATCGCAGACCTCGTCGCGCTCGCCGCCCAGGCCATGATCGAGGAGCCGACCTCCCGCCTCGGCCGCTACCTCGTCCGCAACTGGGAGCGCGTGTCGCTCGTCGAGGGCGAGTCGCTCGTCTACTGGCTGCGCAAGCTGATCTTCCGCGGCGCGTGGCTCGACCATCAGGTGAAGCGCGGCGCGCTCGAGGTGGTCTGGGACGATCGCGACGCCGAGTTCGCCTACCAGCACCCGGGCGGCGGCCGGCCGCTGCTCGAGCTGGCTCCGGTGCCGTCTTGGCACGAGCTCCAGTTCAAGCCCTGAGGCGCCGCGGCCGGCGCCGCCTACCTGGCGGCGCTGCTCGCACTCGATCATTTCGCCACCTATCCGGAGCAGCTGGCGCTCGGCGTGCTCACGTGGCTCGTGCTCGTGGCAGCGCTGACGCGCGTGCCCTTCGAGCGGCGGGTGCAGACCCTCGGCGTCGTCGTCTTCGCGACGCTGGGCGAGGTGACCGGCTCGCTCGTCTGGGGCGTCTACCACTACCGGCTCCACAACCTGCCGTTGTTCGTGCCCCCGGCTCACGGCCTCGTCTACCTGACGGGCGTGGCGCTCGCCGGCGCGCTGCGGGGGCACGCCCGGGCGCTCGTCACGACGGCCGCCGCCATCGCCGCGACGTGGGGCCTGCTCGGGCTGACGGTGCTGCCGCATCGCGATGTCGCCGGGGCGATCGGCGTGCCGCTCCTCCTGCTCTTCCTCTGGCGCGGACGGAACCGCGCCGTCTACGCCGCGGTCTTCCTCGTCGTCGCCTCGCTGGAGCTGTACGGGACCGCGCTCGGCACGTGGCGCTGGGAGCGGTACCTGCCCGGTCTGGGGATCCCCGACGGCAACCCGCCATCCGGTGTCGCCTCCGGCTACGTGTGGTTCGACGTGATGGCGCTGCTCGTCGCGCCGCCGGTCGTCGACCTGCTCATGCGGATGCGTCGAGGTGCCCGAGCTCGGCGTGCAGGCGACCGGCCTCTCGCCAGCACCACTCGCGCGTGAGGGCGACGCCGAGCTGGGCGGCCACGACCTCGGCGAGCCGGACGCCGAGACGACGGCAGAGGATCGTGAACCCGCGGGGCGCCGCGTCGGTGTGGACGAGGAAGAGCACGCCGCGCGCGAGGCCGACCAGCTCGAGCAGGTAGTACGAGCGGACGCCGGGCTCCTCGGCGAGAGTGCCCGGGAGCGGCACGACTGCCGCGTCCTGGACGCAGTACGGGAACCGTCCCTGGTGGTCGAGCACGCTCTGGAGCGCCTCGCCGAGCTGCTCGCGGGTGCAGGAGAGCGACCAGCCCTGCTCGTGGAGCTCGAGCCGGCCGTCGTCGGCGAGGTAGATCGCGCCCACCTCGCAGGAGAGCGACTCGGCCGAGATTCGCGCCAGCTCCCGCATCGCGTGCGCCACCTCCTCGACGTCGGCGGTCGCCGCGGCGCGCACCGCCTCGAGCTCCTCGAGCTCGTCCGCGAGCCGCTTCGCCGGCGAGACCGTGTCGACCGCCTCTGCCGCCATCGTGGCGGCGGCGTGGAGACGGTCGTCCGTCGCGTCGTTCAGACGCTCGTCGTCGGCGCCGAAGACGACGACGACGTCGTTCGAGAGCGGGACGAACACCGCCGCCCGTGCGTAGTAGGGCCCGAAGACGAGCGTCCGGGCGGGATCGGCGACCCGCACCGGCGTGCGCGTCCGCAAAGTCTCACGCAGGCTCGCCTCCTCGTCGGCTGAGACCTCGACGAGCCCGGCCCATCCCGCCCCGCGCCCGCTGCCGCCGAGGTGCACGAACCGCGAGGTCGCGACGCGCCTCAGGACGAACAGGTCGCGCGCCGCGACCGAATCGGCCGCGGCATCGACGCGTGCAGCCGGCTCGTCCGCCACCGCCCTAGAAGAGCCGCTCCGGGTCGGAGAGAGCGCCCAGGTGCGCACGGCCGAGGTCGGTGACGACGCGGCCGCGGGGCGTGCGCTGGAGAAAGCCGAGCTGGAGCAGGAACGGCTCGTAGACGTCCTCGATCGTCTCGGGCTCCTCACCGAGCGCGACGGCCAGCGTCGAGAGGCCGACCGGCCCGCCGCCGAAGCGCTCGACGACGCACCGCAGCAGCTCGCGGTCGAACCGCTCGAGCCCGGCGACATCGACCTCGAGCAGGATGAGCGCTTCTTCGGCCACGGCGGTCGTCACCTCGCCTGCGTGCCGCACCTCCGCGACATCGCGGACGCGACGCAGGATGCGGTTCGCGATGCGCGGCGTCCCGCGCGAGCGCGAGGCGACGAGCTCGGCGGCTTCGGTGTCGACCACGACACCGAGGATGCGCGCCGAGCGCCGGACGATCGCTCCGAGCTCCTCCGCCGAATAGAGATCGAGCCGGAACGTGAGCCCGAACCGGTCACGAAGCGGCGTCGTCAGCAGGCCGGTCCGCGTCGTCGCGCCCACGAGCGTGAACGGCGGCAGGTCGAGCGTGAGCGTGCGGGCGGCCGGGCCCTGCCCGACGACGATGTCGAGCCGGAAGTCCTCGAGCGCCGGGTAGAGGATCTCTTCGGCGGCGCGGCTCAAGCGGTGGATCTCGTCGACGAAGAGCACGTCCCGCGGCTCGAGCGAGGTGAGGATCGCGGCGATGTCCTTGCGCTCGAGGCCGGGGCCGGCGACCTGGCGCAGCCCGACGCCGAGCTCCGTGCGCACGATCTGTGCGAGCGAGGTCTTCCCGAGCCCGGGCGGGCCCGCCAGCAGGACATGGTCGAGCGCCTCGCCGCGGCCCTTCGCCGCCTCGAGGGCGATCTGGAGCTGTTCCTTGACGCGCTCCTGGCCGACGAAGTCGCCGAGCGTGCGCGGCCGCAGCGACCGCTCGACCTCCTCCTCGCTGTCGGTCAGCACGGGCGCCAGGAACTGCGAGGTCATACCCGCTCCCGGCGCCGGCAAAGCCGGCACCTCCGCTCTCTGATGAGCTCCGTCGAGCCTACGCTCATGCCGCCTGCCTGAGCGCCTCGCGCACCTGCTCCTCGATCGCGAGCTCGGGGTCGACCTCGGCAAGCGCCCGCTCGGCGTCGATCAGCGTCCAGCCGAGCTCGACGAGCGCGTCGCGCGCGGTCAGGCCGCCGCCCTCGTGCTCGCCGACGGCGTCCACGAGCGTCAGCTTCTCCTTCAGCTCGAGCACGACCCGTTGCGCCGTCTTCAGACCGACGCCCGGGATTGCCTGGAAGCGCTTCACGTCGTCGCGGGCGATCGCCCGCCGCAGCTCGGCCGGGGTCGATCCGGAGACGATCGCGAGCGCGACCTTGGGCCCGACCCCGTTCACTCCGAGCAGCAGCTCGAACAGCTCACGCTCCTCCACGGTCGCAAAGCCGAAGAGCTGAAATGCGTCCTCCCGCACGACCGTGTGGACGTGCACCGTCACCTCGCCATCGCCCAGTCGATGCACCGACGGCGTCGCGTGCACGAGGTAGCCGACCCCGGCGACCTCGACGACGATCGCCTGCCCGACGCGCCCGTCGACGGTGCCGCGAAGCCGTGCGATCATCTCGCCTTCCCGCGCCGCGTCATGCGAGAAACGGTACGCCCGCGCCCGGACGTCAGAAACGCCGCCGCCCAGGCGTGCGGGTCGCGCTCGCGCGCTGCCGGGGCCCGCGGCACACGAACCGCCCGTACGCTGCCGCATCGGCCGGACGGACCTGCCGATTCGGTCTTGAGCCACTCTCATCCGAAGGCTCGACCGGCTAGCGACGGAGCGCCCTTACGGGCGCTCAACGTCTCTCGGCTTCGATTTGGTGCTCCGCCTGCTTGCTAGTTCCTCTGGTTGTGGAGCTCGTAGGTTGCTTCGCGCTGGGGCGGAGTCGCGCTCGGATCGTTGGCCATCATCTCCTCGAGCATGGGCCCGAGCCGATTCTCGTAGAAGCCCTTTGCGGCTTCCCCGTTCTCCCAGACGTCGTAGATGCGGAAGACACCCGCGTCGTGGTCAAAGCCGGCGCTGTGTGAGATGAGCCCGTCGACGTGGCCGCTTCCGATCTGCTCGTTGACCTTGTCGTAGTTGGTGGTGCTGGTATCGCCGTCAACGATGGCGAACTCCTGGATGAACGCGACAGCCATGAGCTGACCTCCTGAGTTGGGATGACGAGCATACGACGCCGAGGGCGTAAAGCTCTACTCGTAACAGCACCGTTTCAGCCGCTCTACCAAGCGGTTACGCCCAACCCGGATCGATCACCCGCACGAGCACCAAAACCCCCGAACCTGGTTCGCTTGTCGAACCAGGTTCAGACGTCAGTCCGCCGCCGGCGCGCGTGGATCATTGTCGTGACCCTCGACGCGGCTCAGCCGGCGATGCGCAGGAGCGGTGGGGCGAGCGCGTGGCAGATCGCGACGGCGAGCGCGTCGGCCGCGTGGTGCGGCTTCGGGACCTCGGCGAGCCCGAGGATCGCCCGAACCATCCGCCCCACCTGGTCCTTGTCGGCGCGCCCGTAGCCGCAGACCGCCTGCTTGACGCGGGCCGGTGCGTATTCGGCGCACGCGACGCCGGCGGACGACGCGGCGACGAGCACGGCTCCGCGCGCCTGCCCGACGGAGAGCGCGATGCGGGCGTCTGCGCCGACGTACGACTCCTCCAGGACGACGGCATCCGGCGCGTGCTCCGCGATCAGCTCCTGGACGCCCTCGAAGATCTTGAGCAGCCGCGCCTCCGGCCGCTCCCGCGCCGAGCTTTGCCACCATCCGTGGCAGATGGCCCTGAGGCGCCCGTCTCTTTCGTGGACGATCCCGTACCCGCAAGCAGCCGTCCCCGGATCGATGCCCAGTACCTTCACGACGTTACGTTAGGCGTCACCCCGGACGTTCCTGGGCAAAATGCGAGAGATGGGCGTCGATCTCGACGAGCTGCGCCGCCTACGCCGCGCCCGCGACCGGATGGACCGCGAGTACGCGCAGCCCCTCGACGTGCCGGCGCTCGCCCGCACGGCCCTGATGTCGCCGGCGCACTTCAGCCGGCGCTTTCGCGAGGCCTACTCGGAGACGCCGCACTCGTACCTGATGACGCGGCGCATCGAGCGGGCCAAGGCGCTGCTCCGCCGGGGCGACGTGACCGTGACCGACGCCTGCTTCGCGGTCGGCTGCACGAGCCTCGGCTCGTTCTCGGCCCGGTTCACCCAGCTCGTCGGCGAGACGCCGTCCGTCTACCGTGCTCGCAACCACGACGAGTTGCGGGTCGTCGCGCCGTGCCAGGTGATGGTCCTGACGCGGCCGCGCAAGGAGCGGACCGAAGAGAGCAGTTTCGAAGAAGCGCCGACGGCCACCCCGGCCTAGCATCGCCGACATGCCCATCTCACTCAGCACGGTTCACATCCTGGTCGACGATCCCGAGGCCGCTCTCGGCTTCTATCGCGACGCACTGGGCTGGACGGTCGCCAACGAAGTCCAAAACGGCGAGTTCAGCTGGATCACGCTCGTCAACGAGAGCCAGCCCGGACTCGCGATCGTCCTCTCGCAGCCGCACGCCGGCCGCTCGAAAGAGGACGGCGACGCCCTCGCCGCCCTGCTCGCCAAGGGCGAGATCTATCCCGCCCACTTCCGCACGGACGACCTCGACGCGACGTTCGCAAGGGCGGCCGCCGCGCCCGGAGCCGAGGTGATCCAGGAGCCCGCCGACCAGCCGTGGGGCGTCCGCGACGGCGCGGTGCGCGATCCCGCAGGGAACCGCCTCCGGATCGAGCAGGCCTAGGTCAGGACAGCCTCGAGCACCTGCTCCGGGATGTCGAAGTTCGCGTAGACGTCCTGCACGTCGTCGTTCTCCTCGAGCGCCTCGATCAGCCGCATCACCTGCCGAGCCTTCGCCTCGTCCTCGACGGCCACCGTGGTCTTCGGGACGAGCCGAAGCTCGGCGGATTCGATCGCGAACCCTGCTCCCTCGATCGCCTCGCGAACGGCGGCCAGGCTCTCGGGAGCCGAGGTGACCTGGAAGACGTCGCCATCGGCCTCGATGTCGTCGGCGCCGCCGTCGGCCGCCGCGAGGAAGAGCTCCTCCTCGTCGACACCGTCGGCCGGCGACGACGACGACGCCCCGACGGTCGAACTGCCAGGCGACCGCGCCCGTCGTGCCGAGGTTGCCGCCGTGCTTCGCGAACATGTGGCGCACGTCGGCGGCCGTCCGGTTGCGGTTGTCGGTGAGCGCCTCGACGATCACCGCGACGCCCTCGGGGCCGTAGCCCTCGTAGACGATCGACTCGAACGCGTCGGCATCGGCATCGGCGCCCGAGCCCTTCGCGATCGCGCGGTCGATGTTGTCCTTGGGCATCGAGTAGGACTTCGCCTTCTCGATCGCGTTCTGGAGCGACAGGTTGTTGGCCGGGTCGCCTCCCCCCTCCTTCGCCGCGACGATGATCGCGCGGGTGAGCTTCGAGAAGAGCTGGCCGCGCTTCGCGTCGGCTGCTCCCTTCTTGTGCTTGATCGACGACCACTTGCTATGCCCGGACAACCGACGTCTCCTCCTCGACGAGATTCAAGAACCGTTGATGGAGCCGCGTGTCGTCCGTGAGCTCGGGGTGGAACGCGGCGAGGAGGAACCGCCCGTCGCGTACGAGCACCGGCCGGCCGTCAACCTCCGCGAGCACCTCGACACCGGGGCCGACCTCCTCGACCCACGGCGCACGGATGAAGACCGCCCGGATCGGCGTCTCCTCGCCTGCGACCGCGAGATCGGTCTCGAACGACGCCACCTGGCGGCCGAATGCGTTCCGGCGGACGGCCAGGTCGACCAGCCCGAGATGGTTGCGGTCGAGGACGATCATCCCGGCGCACGTCCCGAAAACGGGCCGGTCGAAGCGGCGGAGGGCCTCGTCGAGGCCCGAGCTCGCCATCAGGCGTGTGAACGTCGTCGACTCGCCGCCGGGGATGATCAGGCCGTCGAGCCCGTCGAGCTGGGCCGCCTTGCGCACCTCGACCGCCTCCGCGCCGAGCCGGCGCAGCATCTGGACGTGCTCGCGAAAGTTCCCCTGCACGGCGAGGACGCCGATCCGAAGCGGCTCCATGCATCAATGGTATCGACCGTCCTCCGTCCGCTCCGCCCTCCCGTCCGCCTCGAGCCGCACGAGATGGGCGAGCGCCTCAGCGGTCGCAAACCGCCGCAGCGTCCACGACAGCTCGCCCTCGAACAGGCGCAGCGACACCTCGTAGGGCGTCAAGGGCGGCCCGTCGAGAGCAGCCCGGGTCCGCTCCAGCCGGTCGACATGGTGGGCGCGGATCTCGCGGGCGCGGCCCGCCGGATCCAGGATCGGCTCCTTGTGCCCCGCATAGGCGACGCGCGGCGCCAACGCCTCGATCCGGCCGAGCGTCTCGAAGTAGTCGCCGAGCGGGTCGGGCCGTGAGTCCGGGTAGAGGCCGATCGCCGGCGTGATCCCTTGCAGGAGCGTGTCGCCGGCGATCAGGACGTCGTCGCGCAGCAGCACGATGTGGCCGTCCGCATGGCCCCGCAGGAGCTCGACCCGCCAGCCGTCGACCTCGTCGCCCGGGTCGAGCGGGTGCGGCTCAGGGTGCCAATGGACGGCGGCGACCATCGCGTTCGACTCGGCAACGATGCCTGCGGCCTGGTCGGCGGGCAGCCCGAGCGAGAGCCAGTAGGCGGCGAACCGCACCGGGTCGCGCCGCCCCCACGCGCGCACGCACTGTTCGAAGTCCTCCCGCCCCTGCAGCACGGGCGCGCCGGCGAGCCCGGCGATGTCCTTCGCCCCACCCACGTGGTCGGGATGCATGTGCGTGACCACGATCGCCTCCACCGGCGCGTCCAGCTCGTCGAGCACCGGCCGCCACCGTGCCTCCGGGTCGCGTGACCCCAGGCCCGTGTCGACCAGGATGAAGCCGCCCGACGACGAGCGCAGCAGATAGCAGTGCACGTGGTCGATCCCGAACGGGAGGCGGAACGTGACGCGGTGGATCCCGGGCTCGAGCTCCTCGACCATGGGAGGACGGACGCTAGCGGCGGCGGCGCGTGACCGCGCCGCCGCCGCCGCCGCCGTGACCGAGGGTCAGCGCGCCTTCGAGAACACGTGCCCGAAGGGATGCCAGGCCCCGCTCTTGTACTGCTCGAGGCTCTGCTGGTCGATCGGGAACCGCTCCGTCGGGGTCGTGGTCATCGTGACCCCCGGGAAGAGGAAGGGATTCTTCCAGCCGTTCATGTGCGTCAGCGCGGTCATGAGGCCCGACCGCGTCGGGTTCGCGCCGGCCTGCTTCAGCGCCTGCACCATCGTCCAGGCGTTCGCAAAGCCGTACTCGATGTCACTGTCGAGCGGGTTCGCGCCCGGGTCGTACTTCGCGACGATCGACTTGTAGAGCTTCGCCGACGGCGCGTTCGGGTTGTTCGTGTAGTCGAACAGGTACGTGGCGGTGATGTCGCCGTCGACGTTCGCACCGCTCTGTGTGGCGAGGTACATGAAGAGCGGTGAGGCCGAGACGTTGTTCACGAACGTCGTCGGCTTCCAGCCGATCTTCGTCGTCACGACGAGCGCGCCGATCGTCTGCGTCGGCAGCGAGAACAGCACGAGCACGTTCGCACCCGACGCCTTCAGCTTCACGATCTGCTGGCTGACGTCGGTCGAGGTCGCGTCGTACTTCTCGACGTCGACGATCTTCGACTTCGAGTCGCCGAGCCCCTGGAGCAGCCCGTTGTAGTAGTTCTGGCCGTACGAGTCGTCCTGCATGAGGACGCCGATCTTGGCCTGCGGCACCTTGCTCGCGATGAACTGCCCGTAGACGCGGGACTCGCCCGGGTAGTCCGGCTGGAAGCCGATCGTCCACGGGTACTGCTTGTACTGAGCTCCCCAGTAGGAGTCACCCGTGGCGACGAGCACCTGCGGCACGCCGGCCTTGTTCAGGTAGTCGCGCGTCGAGAGCGTCGGCGCCGTGCCGAGGCTGCCGTAGACGGCGAAGACGTGGTCCTGCTCCACGAGCTTCTTCGTCAGCGGCACCGTCATCGCCGGGTTGTAGCCGTCGTCGTAGTACTTGAAGACGATCTGCCGTCCGTTCACGCCGCCGTGCGCGTTCATGTACGAGAAGTAGGCGAACTCGGCCTTGGGGATCGCGCCGTACAGCGCGGCCGGGCCCGTCAGCGGGAACGTCCCGCCGATCGTGATCGTCTTCTTCGTGACGCCGGGCGTCGCCGAGCTCGAGGCGAACGCCGCCGATGCGACGGCCGCGCCCACCACGAGCACCGCAAGCGCAAGCGCTCCTTTCATCCTTCTGGTCATCTGCCCTCCGTGCCTAGGGGAACGTCCGAACTTTGACTCGTATGGGATCCGAAATGCAAGAGCCTCTGGAGCAGGCTCGCCGCGCCGAGCGGCAGAAGCGCCATCACGGCGATGACGACCGCCCCGAAGATCACCGGTACCAACTGCGACGATGCGAAGCCGCCCGAGGTTAGGCCGATCGGCAGCAACTCGACGAATGCGGCTCCGACGATCACGCCCCAGAGCGACCCCAGGCCTCCCACCACCGCCCCGATCAGGATGTAGAGCGAGAGTTGCAGGCCGAAGACGTCGGGGTTGACGAAGTTGTTGACGAGCACGTACACGGATCCGGCCGCCGCCGCCATCGCCGCGGAGATGCCGAAGGCAACCGTCTTGTAGACGGGGAGGGAGACGCCCGACGAGGCAGCGGCGATCTCGCTGTCACGGACGGCCCGAAAGGCGCGGCCGGTGCGGCCCCGCAGAAGCAGCCAGGCGAATACGAAGGCAAGCCCCGCGACGATCCACGCCGTCCGGTAAAGCCACATGCCGCTGTGGGTCGGCAGCGCGAGGCCCTCCGTGCCACCCGTGAAGTTCGGGTAGTTCTTCGCGATCTGCGGCACGGCGAGCGCGACCGCGAACGTCGTCAGCGCCAGGTACACGCCGTGGAAGCGCAGCGCCGGCAGGCCGACGATCACGCCCGCCGCGAACCCTACGAGCAGCGCGATCGGGATCGTCGCGATGTCGTTCCAGCCGTGGTCGTGGGTGAGGATCGCGGTCGTGTACCCACCGACCGCCATGAAGGCGCCGTGGCCGATCGAGATCTGCCCCGTGTACCCGGTGACGATGTTCAGCGCGAGGATCGCGACGAAGAAGACGCCGACCGTCGCCCCGGTCGACCGGTTGTAGTTCGAGAGCGTCAGCGGCAGGAGCGCGATCACGACCGCCGACACGACAGCGACCAGGGGCCCTATCAGGTTGCGCCGCGAGAACCTCATACCTTGCGCACCCTCGTGCGCCCGAAGAGACCCGACGGCTTCACGAGCAGGACGACGAGCATCAACACGAACGCGGCCGGCAGGAGCAACTGCGGCGTCACCCAGCTGACATAGCTCCCGAGCAGGTTGAGCATGACGCCGATCGCGAGCGCGCCGATCACGGCGCCGGCTGCGCTCTCGAGGCCGCCGAGGACGGCGGCGGCGAACGCATAGATGAGGATCCCGTCCATCATCGACGGCTGCAGCAGGACGGACGGGCTCGCCGCCGCCATCATGCCGGCGACGGCGCCGAGCACGGCCGCGAGGCCCCAACCGAGCGACAGCATCCAGCTGACCCGGATGCCGACGAGGCGCGCCGCGTCGGGCCGGACGGCGGCGGCGCGCATCGCGAGCCCCAGCTTCGTGAACTGAAAGAGCAGCCACAGCACCCCGACCGAGGCGATCGAGATCGCGATCGTCGCCAGGTCCTGGCGCGAGAACGCCACGCCGCCGACGCGGTAGACGTGCGCCGGGAACGGCGCCGGCATGAAGCGGATGTCGTTGCCCCAGATGTAGCCCGTCGCTCCCTCGACGAGGATCAGCAGGCCGATCGACGCGATCACCACGGTGAGCTGATTGCCCCGCCGCTCGACCGGCCGGATCGCGATCAACTGGAGGGCCACACCGCCGACGAACGCGATCGCAAGCGTGCACACGAACGCCGGCCAGTAGCCGAGCCCCCAGTCGATCAGCTGCCACGCGATGTACGTCGTGAACGTCGCGATCGCGCCCTGTGCGAAGTTGATCACCTCGGTCGCGCGATAGATCAGGACGAGCGCGACCGCGAGGCTGGCGTAGATGCCGCCGTTCGCGAGCCCCGAGATCGTCTGCTGCGCGAAGAGCGAGCTCCTGAGCGACCCGAAGACGAGCGCCGCGCAGCCGGCGAGCAACAGAGACGGGACGATCCACGACGTGTTGAAGCGGCCGGTCATCAGTAGCCGAGGTAGCTTCGCCGGATCGCGTCGCGCTCGCGCAGGTCCTCGCTCGTCCCCTCGTACGCCACGCTCCCGACTTCGAGCACGTAGGCCCGCGCCGCCGTCGCGAGCGAGGTCCGCGCGTTCTGCTCGACGAGCAGCACGGCGGCGCCTTCCCGCTCGTTGAGCTCGCGCACGATCCGGAAGATCTCGGCGACGACGAGCGGCGCAAGCCCGAGCGACGGCTCGTCGAGCAGGAGGAGGCGCGGCCGCTGCATGACGGCCCGCGCGAGCGCGAGCATCTGCTGCTCGCCGCCCGAGAGCGTCCCCGCCTGCTGCGAGCGGCGGCCCTCGAGCCAGGGGAAGTAGTCGAGCACGCGTGCGAAGTCGGCCTTCAGCGAGCCGCTGCGGGTGTGCGCGCCGAGGCGCAGGTTCTCCCAGACAGTCAGCTCGACGAAGGTGCCCCGGCCCTCCGGCACGTGGGCGACGCCGAGCCGCGCGGCCCGCTCGGGGCCGCTCCGGGTGAGCGAGCGCCCGTCGAGCTCGATCGTCCCGGTCCGGCGGACGGTGCCCGAGATCGCGCGCAGGGTGGTCGTCTTGCCGGCGCCGTTCGCGCCCAGGATCGCCACGATCTCGCCCTCGTCGACCGTCAGCGTGACACCGCGGAGCGCCTGCACTTGGCCGTAGCGCGCGTCGACGTCACGGAGGGCGAGGAGCGCCATCGGCCGGTCACTTAACCTTCATTTGACCGATGAGTCAATATGGAGTCGTGCCTGACGCGGTGATCGTGTCGACAGCGCGGACGCCGATCGGGCGCGCCGGAAAGGGATCGCTCGTCGATGCCCGCCCCGACGACCTCGTCGCATTTGCGATCCGGGAGGCTCTCGCCGGGGTGCCGGCCCTGCCCGGCGAGGAGATCGTCGACGTGATCGTCGGCTGCGGCTTCCCGCAGCAGAAGCAGGGCATGAACCTGGGCCGGCGCGCCGCGCTGCTCGCGGGGCTCCCGCACACGGTGCCGGGGACGACGGTCAACCGCTTCTGCGCCTCCTCGCTGCAGTCGATCCGCATGGCATACCACGCGATTCGCGCCGGCGAGGGCGAGGCCTTCGTCGCGGCAGGCGTCGAGTCGACCTCGCAGGTGGACGGCTACCCGAAATCGGAGGACGAGCTCCACCCCGCGCTCTTCGGCGACAACGCCCCGATCGCGAACGTCTACATTCCGATGGGGCTGACGGCCGAGAACGTCGCCCAGCAGTGGGACGTCTCGCGCGAGGACATGGACCGCTTCGCGCAGCAGTCGCAGGAGCGTGCCGTTGCAGCGCAGGACAGCGGCTTCTTCGCGCGCGAGCTTTCGGTGTACGAGGGCGTCCAGGCGGACGACGGGCCGCGGCGGTCGTCGACCCTCGAGAAGCTCACCGAGCTCGAGCCCGTGTTCAAGCCGGGCGGCAAGGTGACGGCCGGGAACTCGTGCCCGCTGAACGACGGCGCGGCGGCGGTCGTCGTCATGTCGGCCGACCGCGCACGCGAGCTCGGCATCGCCCCCCGCGCGCGGATCATCGCGTCGTCGGTCTCCGGGATCGATCCCGAGATCATGGGCGTCGGGCCGATCGAGGCGGTGCGCCGCGTGCTCGGCTACGCCGGGATGACGATCGACGACGTCGACGTGATGGAGCTGAACGAGGCCTTCGCCGCCCAGGTGCTGCCGGTCTGCCGCGAGGTCGGCGTCGACCCGTTCTCCGACAAGCTCAACCCGCACGGCGGGGCGATCGCGCTCGGGCACCCCTACGGGATGACCGGCGCCCGCATCATGTGCACGCTCCTGAACGACCTCGAGACGCTCGATCGCACGATCGGCCTCGAGACGATGTGCGTCGGCGGCGGGCAGGGCATGGCGATGCTCGTCGAGCGGCTCCGCTAGATCTGGCCCTCGTCGGCGTCCTGCTCGCGTTCGCGTCCTCGGTCGTCTGGGGCGGAGCAGACTTCGGCGGCGGGCTGCTCAGCCGCCGCCTGCCGGCGTTCGCGGTGACGATCTGGTCGCAGGCGGCGGGCTTCGTGGCGCTCGGAGCAGTCGTGCTCGTGCGCGGCGACGTCTCGGCGCGCTCGTTCCTGCTCGGCCTCGCCGCGGGCGCCGGCGGCGGCGCCGGCCTGGCGCTCTTCTACCGGGCGCTCGCGCTCGGGACGATGAGCGTCGTCTCGCCGGTCGTCGCCTGCGGCGCCGTCGTCCCGTTCGGGATCTCGATCGCCTCCGGGGAGCGCCCCGCGCCGCTCGCGCTGGGGGGCGCGGCGGCGGCGATCGCCGGGGCGGTGCTCGCCTCGATCGACGAGCACCGCTCGGAGTCGGCCGACCGGGCGCGCGCGGTGCTGCTCGCCGTCGGAGCGGCGATCGCCCTCGGCCTCTTCGTGTACTTCCTCGGGCTCGGGAGCCGCGAGGGCGACGCGCTCTCGACCCTGCTCGGCGCGCGAGTCGGGTCGCTCTCGCTGCTGGCCGTGGGAGCGGCGGCGGTGCGTGCGCCGCTCCGGCTCCCGCGGGGCTCGCTCGCGCCCGTCGCCGCTGTGGGCCTTGCCGACGTGTCGGCGAACGCGCTCTTCGCCGTCGCGAGCGGGCACGGCCTCCTGGCCCTCGTCTCCGTGCTCGGCTCGCTCTACCCGGTGACGACGGTGTTGCTCGCGCACCGTGTCCTCCACGAGCGCCTCAGCCGCCCGCAGCGCGCCGGGGTCGCCGTCGCCCTCTGCGGGGTCGCCCTGGTCGCGGCCGCGTGACGGGCCTCAGGGCAATCGGTCGGCGAGCCACGGCTTCAGCTCGTCCCAGAGGTGCTCCATCGTCGTCGTACGCGCGGGGTGAAGCGGGTCGTACGGCACGTAGTTCACGATCCGCACGACCCAGGCGCCGTCGTCGCCGAGATCGAGGACGTTGATACACGCGGGTGCCTGCTCGAAGCCGCTGAAGTAGGCGCGGCCGCCCGCGAGCGCATGCGAGAGCAGGATCCGGTTGACACCGCCGTGCAGAACGACCAGCGCCGTCTCCCACTCACGGGCCACGAGCCGTTCGAACGCCGGCAGCACCCGGTCGAGCGCCTCGCCGAGCGACTCCCCGCCGAGAAAGCGCTCCGACTCGTCCCGCAGGTGCAGCGAGCCGACGAACGTGCGCTCGAGCTCGTCGAGCGCGAGCCCGTCGAGCCGGCCGCCGCGCCACTCGTCGAGCTCCGCCCACTGCTCCGGGTCCAGGCCCGGCGCGATCACGGAAGCCGTCTCGACGGTGCGCGGCAGAGAGCTCGTGACGAGCAGATCGACCTCGACCCCCGCGAGCGCCTGCCGTGCCATCCCGGCCTGCTCCCGCCCCCGCGTCGTGAGCGGCACGGACGCCGGATCGCCCGCTCCCACGTACGAGACCTCGGCATGCCGCAGCAGGTAGAGGCGCCTCCTCATCGTGCATAGCATCGCAGCGTGACCACACCGCTGATCGTCGAGGAGAAGGTCGAGGCCCTGCTCGACGCCCACGGGCTCGGCAGCGGACCGGTCACGGCTCGTCGCATCGGCGACGGCGGCGGATCCAACTTCACGTTCCTCGTCGAGCGCGGCGTCGACCGCTTCGTGCTGCGCCGGCCGCCGCGACCGCCGCTGCCGCCGTCGGCGCACGACATGGTTCGCGAAGCACGCCTGCAGACCGCGATCCGGGACGCCGGGTTCACCCGCCTGGCGGAGATCGTCGCGGTGTGCGAGGACGAGACCGTTCTCGGCGTCCCGTTCTACGTGATGCGCTTCCTCGACGGCCACGTGCTCACGGACGAGCTGCCGCCCGGCCTCGAGACCCCCGACGCACGGCGCGCCCTCGGCCTCGACCTCGTCGACACGCTCGTCGAGATCCATGCCGCGGACGTCCACCGCCCCGCGCTCGCCGCCTTCGCCCGGCCCGGCAGTTACCCGGAGCGCCAGGTGCGGCGCTTCACGCAGCTCTGGCAGATCAACAAGACTCGTGAGCTGCCCGCCGTCGACGAGGTCGCCCACCGGCTCGCCGCCGGGCTGCCGACATCGCTGCCGGACACGGTCGTCCACGGCGACTACCGGCTGGGGAACATGATGGTCTCCCGCGTCGCGCCGACCCGGATCGACGCCGTCCTCGACTGGGAGATGGGCGCCATCGGCGATCCGCGCGCCGACGTCGGCTATCTGCTCGCGATGTACTCCGAGCCGGGTGGACGCCAGAGCGCGATCGGCTCGTCGCCGGTGACGGCCCTGCCGGGCTTCCCGTCACGCGCCGAGCTCGCCGACCGCTACGCAACCGCCAGCGGCCGCGACCTCGACCGGCTGGGGTGGTTCGAGGCGCTCGCGCTCTGGAAGGCGTCGGTCTTCTGCGAGGCGATCTACGGCCGCTTCGTTCGCGGCGAGCTGGGCGCCGAGGACACCCGCGCCGCCGTCTTCGAGCACGCGGTGCCGCTGCTCGCGGAAACGGCGCTCGAGCTCGTCTAGGAGGCTGCCTCGGCGACGCCGCGCATGGTCGCGACGTCGCGCGTCGAGACCAGGAGCGAGGTCGCGCCCGACTCGCGCCACGCGGCGAGGCGGTCCCGGATGCGCTCGATCGAACCGACGAGCGCCACCTCGTCGACGAAGGAGTCGGGCACCTTCGCTGCGGCCTCGCGCTGGTGCCCGCCGAGGAACAGCTCCTGGATCTCCGCTGCCTCCGCCTCGTACCCGTAGCGGGCGAAGAGGTCGTTGTAGAAGTTCTTCGACTTCGCCCCCATGCCGCCGATGTAGAACGAGTAGTACTCCTTGAGCATCGCGCGGCCGGCCTCGACGTCGTCGGTGACGATCGCCGGCGCCGAGGGTGCGATGTCGAACCCCGGCCGCGCGCGGTCGAGCGGGAACACGGAGCGCGCCTGCTCGGGCGACCAGAAGATCGGCAGCCAGCCGTCGGCGATCTCGAACGCCTGCTCGACCGCTCTCGGGCCGATCGCCGCCAGGTAGATCGGGAGGTCGGGGCGCACCGGGCGGGCCATCAGCTTCAAGGGCTTGCCGAGGCCGGTGCCGCCTCGTATCGGGATGTCGTAGTGCTCGCCATGGTGCTCGAGCCGCTCACGGCGCAGCACGGCGCGCACGATCTCGACGTATTCGCGCGTCTTGCCGAGCGGCTTCCCCCACTCCTGCCCATGCCAGCCCTCGACCACCTGCGGCCCGGACGTCCCGAGCCCCATCGTGAACCGGCCCCCGGAGAGCAGGTCAAGCGTGGCCGCGGTCATCGCGGCATTGGCGGGTGAGCGCCCGGGCAGCTGCATGATCGCCGTGCCGAGCCCGATCGTCTGCGTGAGCGCTCCGAGCCAGGCGAGCGGCGTGATCGCGTCGACTCCCCACGCCTCGGCCGCCCACGCTGATGCGTAGCCGACCCGCTCGGCTTCGCGCGCCAGCTCCACGAGCTCGAGCGGGCTCGTACCCGGCTGCGCGTAGCCCATGTAGAAGCCGAGCCGCATCGTGCGATGCTACGGGAATGACTGCGACCGCCTGGGCTCCCCCAACCGAGAAGCTGGAGCAGGTGCGCTCGTTCATGCACGAGCGTGTGCTCCCGAACGAGCAGACCCTGGATCGTGAGGACGACGACGCCGACGAGCTCGTCGCGCGCCTGCGGGACGAGGTACGCGAGCTCGGCCTCTGGGCGCCGCACGTGCCGCCGGAGGTCGGCGGCACCGGGACGGGCTTCCTCGACTACGCCTACCTCAACGAGCAGATCGGCCGGACCGTCTGGGGACAGCTCGTCTTCGGCTGCCAGGCGCCGGACGCAGGCAACGCGGAGATCCTGCACCTCTTCGGGACACCCGAGCAGAAGGAGCGCTGGCTTCTGCCGCTCGTCGCGGGCCGAATCCGTTCGTTCTTCTCGATGACCGAGCCCGAAGTGCCGGGCTCCGACCCGACGACCTTGCGGACGCGCGCCGTCCGGGACGGCGACGACTGGGTGATCGACGGCCACAAGTGGTTCAGCTCGGGAGCGGAGGGCGCGGCGTTCGGGATCGTCATGGCCGTCACAGACCCCGACGCCGATCCGCACAGGCGCGCGACGCAGATCGTCGTCCCGGCCGACACGCCGGGCGTCGAGGTCGTCAGGGCGATCCCGACGATGGGCCACCGCGGCCGCAACTGGTCGACGCACTGCGAGGTCCGGTACACGAACGTCCGCGTGCCGGTCGCGAGCACCCTGGGCGAGATCGGGGCGGGCTTCCTGATCGCGCAGAAACGGCTCGGGCCGGGGCGCATCCACCACGTGATGCGCTGGCTCGGCCAGATGCAGCGCGCGTTCGAGCTCATGTGCGACTACTCGCTGCAGCGCGAGAGCTTCGGCGAGCCGCTCGCCCGCAAGCAGACGGTGCAGAACTGGATCGCCGACAGCTACGCCGAGATTCAGGCCTGCCGACTGATGACGCTCGACGCCGCGCACAAGATCGACCAGGGCGACGAGGCCCGCGTCGAGATCTCGGCCATCAAGTTCTTCGCCGCGCGCGTCCTGCAGGAGGTGATCGATCGCGCGATCCAGGTGCACGGCGCCCGGGGCCTGACCGACGAGACACCGCTCGCACACATGGCGATGATGGCCCGGGGCGGCCGGATCTACGACGGCCCGGACGAGGTCCACCGGCAGGTGGTCGCCCGGCGCATCCTGAAGGGTTTCGCCGACGGCAAGCCCTGGGAATTCGGTTAGCCCCGTGGACTCGCTTCAGGGCAAGCTGCTCGTCTCCTCGCCGGCGCTCGTCGACCCCAACTTCCGCCGGACGGTCGTGCTGATCGCCCACCACGACGACGAGGGCGCGATGGGGCTCGTGCTGAGCCGACCGTCGGACCTGCCGGCGACGCAGGCGGTGCCGACGCTCGAGGGGCTTCCCGGTGCAGACGACCCCGTCTTCGTCGGCGGCCCCGTGCAGCCCGAGGCGTTCATGGTGCTCGCCGAGTTCGACGACGTCGGCGAGGCGGCGGCGCCGATCATGGCGGGCCTCGGCTTCATGCCCGCCGACTCGGAGCCCGAAGAGCTCTCGATCCGGCGGCTGCGACTCTTCGCCGGCTACTCCGGCTGGGGCGCCGGCCAGCTCGAGGCAGAGCTCGAGGAGGACTCGTGGATCGTCGTCGACGCCCGGCCCGACGACGCCTTCGCGCCCGACCCCGACGAGCTGTGGCGATCGGTCCTCCGGCGCAAGGGCGGCCCGTTCGCCGCGCTGATGGCGACGATGCCGTTCGACCCGGACCTCAACTGAGGATCACAGCGGCGGAGCGCCGACGCGCTCCGCGCCGCTCCGGGGCCCGGGGAGGCTCGGGAAGCGGAACGGCGCAGGCTCGCGGCCGGGCTGGACGAACCAGCATTCGCCCGTGCCGCCGCTCGTCGCGGCGAGCCACGCAGCCTCGGCCACGTCGGCAGGCGCGAGCAGCGGGAACCCCGTCTCCGCGAAGGTCGCGCGCTGCGCGTCGATCATCGGCGTGTCGGCGATCCCGGGGCACACGGCGTTCAGCCGGACGGGCTCGAGATGAGGCGCAGCGCTCCGAACGAAGCCGACGAGCGCGTGCTTCGTCAGTGAGTAGACCGGGTCGCTCGGCATCCCGGTCAGCCCCGCGAGGGACGCGGTCACGACGATCGCGCCGGCCTCCATCACCCGCGCAAGCCGGCGGACGCCGAGCACGACGCCGTCGACGTTCACGGCGACCGCCCGCCGATAGGCCTCGACCGAGAGCCGCCGTGGGTCCGCCTCGCCCGTGAGGACGCCGGCGTTCAGGAACGCGAGCTCGACCGCGCCGACCTCCTCCCACGCCTGTGGGTCGGTGACGTCGAACCCCGAGCGCAGGTCGAGCGACTCGACCTCGCACCCTTCCTGCTCGAGCCGGTCACGAAGCGCACGGCCGATGCCCCCCTCGCCGCCGGTGACGAGCGCCTTCACGGCTCGAGGACGACCTTGCCCATGTGACGCCTCGACTCGATCAGGGCATGAGCCTCGGCGGCATCCTCGAGCGGGAAGCGATGGCCGACAACCGGGTCGATCCGCCCGTCGGCCCACAGCTCGAGCAGGTTGCGGGCCGCCGATCGGACGACGTCCGGCCGCAGCCGGATCAGGCGGCCGAGATAGAAGCCGGCGACGGTGGCGTTCCGACCGACGAGCCACTGCACGCTCGGGTCCTGCCAGGGCCCGTCGATGAATCCGATTGCGACGATCGTGCCGAGCGGGTTGAGCACCGCCAGTGAGCGCGTGAAGACGTCGCCGCCGACCGGGTCGATCACCGCGTCGACCTGCAGGCCCTCGAGCTCGTCGTAGCCGACTGCCTCGTCCGCCCCGACCGAGCGCGCGAACGCACGCTTCTCCTCGGTGCTCGCCGTGGCGATCACGTGCGCGCCGAGGTCCTTCGCCAGCTGGATCGCTGCCGTGCCCACGCCGCCGGCGCCTGCGTGCACGAGAACGACTGACGTACTCGTGACATGCAACTGATATGTCAGCGGTATATGAGCCGTGAGGTAGGTCGTGAGGAATGCGGCTCCTCCGGCGTACGACGCGTGCTCCGGCAGCGGGAACACCCACTCCGGGTCGATCGCCACCCGCTCCGCGTAGCCGCCCGCGGCGCGCGGGAACGCGATCACCCGTCGGCCGTCGAGGTCGCCCGACACCTCGTTGCCGAGCACGTGCGGCAGCTCGGGCATCTGCGGGTAGAAGCCGCGCCGGATCAGCGCGTCGGCGAAGTTGACGCCGACGGCCTGCACCTCGAGCACGTGGTCGCCCGCGGGCTCCGGCACCTCCTCGACCGCGAGGTCGCCGCCGACCTCGTGCAGGACGACGGCCCTCACCGGCCTGCCCAGCGAGCCTGGCGCTTCTCGAGGAAGGCGGCGACTCCCTCCTGGCCGTCCTCCGAGTTGAGGCACGCGGCGAACGCCTCGACCTCCCGCCCGTCCGAGCGCTTGTCGCGCGTCGCCTGCAGGAGCTCCTTGATCTGCGCAAGCGCGTGCGGGCTCTGCCGGTCGAGCGGCTCGACATAGCGCTCGATGCCCGCTTCGAGGTCGTCGACGACGAACTCGACGAGCCCCCACTCCGCAGCCGTCTCGGCCGGGATGCGCTCGCCCGACATGATCAGCCAGCGTGCCCGGCCGGGGGCGACCAGGCGCGGCGCCCGCTGTGTGCCGCCGCCGCCCGGGAGCAGGCCCAGGTTGACCTCGGGGAACCCGAGCTGCGCATCGCGCGTCGCGATCCGGAAGTCGCACGCGAGGGCGATCTCGAGCCCGCCGCCGAGGCAGTAGCCGTGAATCGCTGCGACGACCGGGACCGGCGCCGCCTCGATCAGGTCGGCGACCGGCTGGATGCCCGCCGGCCGCTCGCCGGCTGCAGATCCGCCGACGAACCCCGCGATGTCCGCCCCGGCCGAGAACGCGCGCTCGCCGCGGCCGCGAAGCACGACGACGCGCACGTCGTCGTCGAGCGCTTCGAGCGCATCCCAGATCGCGCCGATGATCCCCGGGTCGACTGCGTTCACCGGTGGGTTGTCGAGCCAGACGGTGTGGATCATGGGGCGCTCGCCGGGACGTCCGCGAACATCTCGCGCAGCTCCGTCTTGCGGAACTTGCCGACGCTCGTCTTCGGGATCGCGGCCACGAACTCGAAGCGGTCAGGAAGCCACCACTTCGCGAACTGGGGCGCCAGGAACTCCTTCAGCTCCTCCGGGGTCGCCGACTCCCCCTCGCGCAGCACGACTGCGGCGAGCGGGCGTTCGTCCCACTTCGCGTCGGGGACCGCGATCACGGCGGCCTCGGCGACGGCGGGGTGCCCCATCAAGGCGTTCTCGAGCTCCACCGAGGAGATCCACTCGCCGCCCGACTTGATCACGTCCTTCGAGCGATCCTTGATCTGGATGAACCCGAGCGGATGGATCGCGACGACGTCGCCCGTCTTGAACCATCCGTCCTCGGTCCAGCGGTCGGCCGAGTCGGGCGTCTCGTAGTACCCGGCCGCGACCCACGGGCCGCGCACCTCGAGCTCTCCGACCGACTCGCCGTCCCAGGGGAGCTCGTTGCCGTCGGCATCGCGGTTGCGCAACTCGACGAGCGGCAGCGGCAGCCCCTGCATGGCGATGAAGTCGAACTGCGTCTCGAGGTCGGCTTCGGCGAGCTCTCCGGGGAGCTGCGCGGTCGACGCGACCGGCGAGGTCTCGGTCATCCCCCAGCCGTGGATCACGTCGATCCCGTGGCGCAGCTTGAAGCCGGCGATCATGGCCCGCGGAGCGGCCGAGCCGCCGACGAGCATGCCCTTGACCTTCGAGATGTCCCAGCGGTCGGGGTTCGCATCGAGGAGCGCCAGGATCCCGAGCCAGATGGTCGGCACGCCGGCCGCCCAGGTCACGCCCTGCGTGTCGATGTCGTCGAGCAGGCTCTCCGGGTCGAGGAACGGCCCGGGATAGACGAGCTTGGAGCCGAGCGCCGCCGCGAGGTACGGATAGCCCCAGGCATTCGCGTGGAACATCGGGACGACCGGCAGAATGGCGTCGCGCTCCGAGATGCCGATGCCGAGGGGGTTTCCGGCCGCGACGCCCAGCGTGTGCAGCATCGTCGAGCGATGCGAGTAGAGGACGCCCTTCGGACGTCCGGTCGTGCCGCTCGTGTAGCACATCGCCGCGGCCTCGTTCTCGTTCAGCTCCGGGTCGCGCCAGCTGTCCGGGTCGACGCCGCCGATCAGGCTCTCATAGTCGTCCTCGACGAAGATCACGTGCTCGATCTTCGTCTCGCCGACGAACTGGTCGAGGAGCGGCTCGAGGCTGCGGTCGACGATCACCGCCCGATCGCCGGCGTGCGTCGCGATGTAGGCGAGGTCGTGCGGGTGCAGGCGCAGGTTGAGCGTGTGCAGCACGAAGCCGCCGCACGGGATCCCCAGGTACGCCTCGTGGTGCACCTGATGGTTCCAGCAGAGGGTGGCGACCCGGTCGCCGCGCTCGAGGCCGAGCCCCTGCAGCGCGACCGCGAGCGCGCGGGCGCGGCGCGCGGCCTCGCCGTGCGTCGAGTGGTGGAAGCTCCGGTCGGGCAGCCTCGTCACGATCTCCCTGCCGCCGAAGTAGCGCTCGACCCGGCGCAGCAGCATCGGCAGCGTCAACTGCGTGTCCATCATCAACCCGTTCACTGCTGCCACCTTCCCATCGCCTGCCTCTTCTCGAGATCCTCCGGGCTGACCACCTGCCCGTCCCGCTCGACGTACCCGCCGCTCCCGCCGACGACGAGCAGCACGAGGTCGTCGTCGGTCCGGTTCTCCACGGCGCGATGTGTCGTCGACTCCACGTGCACGAGCCCGCCTTCGGGAACCTCGTGCGCGTCGCCGTCGAAGACGAACGTCGCCGTCCCGCGGTGGACGAAGTACAGCTCGTCCTGAACGTCGTGAAAGTGGTTCGGCCCTTCGTAGTGCGGCGGGAAGACGAGAGCGTTGACCCCGAACGCGGTCACGTTCAGTGCCTTGCGGACCTTGCGGAAGCCGTAGCTCTCGCCGAGGTCATCGAGTGTGGCAATCGTGTAACCCATGGGCGGACTCTAAAGCCGTCCGCAGCCGTTCGCAGCACGCGGGGGAACCCGGTTGCGGTTCCACGAAGGACGGCTATCATCGCGGCGTGTCGAGGCGTCTCGGGGTCAGTCTGGCCATCGTGGCTCTGGTCGTCCCTGCGGCGACGTGGGCTGCCGGACCGCCGACCCTGCCGAATCTGGCCGCCTCGTTGAAGGTCTTCAAGCGCGCGAAGCACTCGTACGACAACTTGCCGGCGGCGGCCAAGTCGTTGAATCGGACCATCGTCGTGTCGCGACGGGTCGCGACGGCGGTGGACGCCAACAAGCGCCAGTACTACGTCTACGTGACGCAGATGAAGAACAAGACGGCGTGCGTGGTCCTGATCCAGGGCCAGGGTTACTCGCCGCACTGCAAGCCGGAGTCGTCGCTCTTCGAAACGGGCCGGGAGACCGTGTCGGTGGCGAGCGGACTGATCGGCGGCGTGGCGCAGAACGACGTCAAGAAGCTCGTTCTCGTCGGCCGCTCGAAGCGGAAGACGATCCCGCTGACGACCGACAACGGCTTCATCTACGGCTGCCCGGCACCCACGAACTGCGCGAAGTGGGTGACGACGGTGCTCGGCTACAACGCGAGTGGCAAGCTCGTCTCGACCGAATCGGTCTGAGCTCCCGAACCACCGGCGCTGAGCCGTCTCTGCCGGCGGGCCGGCCAGCGCTCAAGGGCGCCGCCGGTCGTGCCGATAGATCCGAGCATGAGGCTCGCGAAGGTCGGCTTGCTCTCCTTCTGCTGCATCCTGGCGGCGCAGGTGGGCAGCACCTCAACGGTCGCCGGGCACGGCTCGACCGCGAGGGCCGTCGCCTACTCGTGGCCGCGCCGGTCGGCGATCCGCTCACAGTGGCTCGTGCGGTTCGCGCGGAAGAACGCCGATCCCGCGGCGCTGGCGCCCCAGCCCGCCGCTCCGACGTCGATCACCCCCAACGACCCGCAATGGCCCCAGCAGTGGGGCCTCCCACAGGTCGATGCTCCGGCAGCCTGGGCGCTCGCGTCCGCCCGCCGGCAGGTCGTCGTCGCCGTCGTCGACAGCGGCGTCGATCCGACACAGGCCGACCTGCAGGGCGCGCTCGTCCCCGGCGCCGACTTCGCCGACGGCAGCGGGAGCACCGACGACCAGTACGGCCATGGGACGATGGTCGCCGGCGTGATCGCCGCCCGCGGGAACAACGGGCAAGGCGTCGCAGGCGCCTGCTGGACCTGTTTGATCATGCCGATCAAGGTGCTCGGCGCCGACGGCACGGGCACCGGCAGCAGCATCGCCGCCGGGATCCGCTACGCAGCCGACAACGGCGCGCAGGTGATCAATCTCAGCGTCATCCTCAACGAGGCGGACGCCGACGTCGAGTCGGCGATTGCGTACGCGGAGAGCCGCGGCGTCCTCGTGGTCGCGGCGGCCGGCAACTCCGGCGGCGCCGACGCCACGTATCCGGCGTCGTACCCGGGCGTGATCTCCGTCGCCGCCACGGACCAGAACGGCCAGCTCTACGGCTGGTCGACCCGCGGCCCCTGGGTGACGCTCGCCGCTCCCGGCTGCGACGTGACGACTGCGCTCGGCGGCAACTATGACACTTTCTGCGGCACTTCAGCGGCCTCGCCGCTCGTCGCCGGCATTGCCGCGCTCGCGCTCAGCACGGGCGCCGTCTCGACGGCCGACGTCGCCGGCGCGCTCGAGCGCACCGCGAGCCCGCTGCCCGGCGGCGTCGCCGACGGTCGGGTCGACGCGCTGCAGACGCTCAAGCACCTGACGGGTTGACGTGAAACGACGAGGGGCCCGCCGAAGCGGGCCCCTCGCGTCGTGCCGATCAGGTTCGAGTGGCGCCGTTAGGCGACAGCCACCCGCACCGTCTTCACCGAACCGCCGAGCTTCAGGTTCGCGACACGGACCATCTTGTTCGTGTGCACGTACCGGAAGACAACAGCGTGGCTGCCGTTCTTGTTCACCAGCGTGATGCGGAGCCGGGCGATCTTGGCGACGCTGTTCACGCGGACGTTCAGGAAGCGGCCGTTGCTGGCGGAGATGACACGCGCCGAGACGAGCGTCATCTTGGCCGACTTCGTGACCTTGCCCGGAGCCTTGACCGTCGGAACGGCCGTCGGCGCCGGAGCGGTCACTGCCACCGGAGCAGCGGTGGACTGCTGCACCACGGTGGTGCCGCCGCCCGAGGCGGCCGGCGGAGTGCTGCCGCCCGAGCCCTGGTCGCCGGTCGGCCCGGTGCCGGTGTTCGTGCCACAGGCAGCGCCGGTGGCCGGGTTGAAGTCGAAGTCACGGTAGATCCCCGGGTTGAACGAACCCGGCGGGTTCGACGTATCGAGGTTCTCCACCGAGACATCAACGCACTCGTTGATCGAGTCGTGAACCGCGATCCCGGCCTGGCCGGTATCGGGGCTGGTCGTCAGATCGACGAACAGTGCGTCGTAGTCGTTGACGGTCTGACCCGACGGGTCGAAGCCGCCGAACGGGTTCGAGTCAGGCTGGATCTTCACGGGGCCGCTGGACGAGCCAGAAGCCGTGAACTCCACGTCTGCTGCAACCGGGTTGCCCTCGAAGTCGGTGACGGTCTCGACGCAGTAGGCCTCGTTCTTCCCCTTCGGGATGCACGTAAGGACCTTGCTGGGCGTGAACTTCACCGTCTTCGTGAGGACGTTGGACAGCTTGGCCTGGCCGATGTTCGACGGGTCAGACGGCTGCTTCGCCGGGTACATGGACTCGGCCTGGATGGTCGCCGTACCAACGAGCGAACCGGTGTAGACGTCGCAGCGCCCGTTGCCGTCAGGCGTGAGGTTGATGCCCTCGCCGTCCGGGTTGGCCGGGTTGAACTGCACCATCGCCTCGCCGTGCTCGTCGGTGTAGACCGACACATCGGTACCGCTACCCGGAGTCTCGACGTTGTCAGGCTTCGAGATCCAGCTGCCTGTGACGTCGCGGCAGTCGTTGTAACCGCCGGTGTAGTCCTGGGTGAACGTATCCCAGTAGTCGTAGATCCCGTCGCTGTTGTCCATCGACGAGTTCTCGGACGACGTCCAGGTCAGCCAGTCAGGCTCGCCGAGCGACCCCTCGACACCAGAGGTGGTGTTGAGGTCGAACAGCGGCGTGACCGCCGGGATGAGCGCCTTGTAGAACGGCGCATACAGCAGGTGCTGGTTCTTAGTCGAGTCGTCCAGGTTGGCACCGTTACCGCCGTAGGCGGCAGGGTTGCGGTTGTAGATCAGGCTCTTGTCGGCCTTCGACAGGTAGCCCACCGCGTGATCGGCGTTCGCGTTCGTCAGGCTGACGTCGACGCGCAGCGCCGGCATCGGAGCGTCGTCCGCATTCACGGGGTTGCCGTCCGAGAGCAGTGTCTCGAACGGGCGAATCGGATCGAACGGACCGATGGCGTCGTTGTACGTGCCGACGAGCCCGAAGATCGACGAGAACGGGCCGGTGTCTCCAACCGGGCCGGAGCCGATGCAGTTGTCGACTGAATCGACGCTGCCCGAGCCGCCAGCGCAGCCGCTGTCGGCCGAATGACCCTCAGCCGCCGTGTCGTCGTCGTGGATGTCCCACCGCTGGGGCGCCGAGCCGAGGAACGTTTCGGTCGTCAGCGTGTGCGAGTAGTCCACGGCGAAGTGCTGCGCAAGCCACGCCCAATCGTCCGGCAGCGTCACGACGTCTCCAGCCTTGATGCCGGAGTAGTCGTTGCCGAGCGGGAACGTGCCTTTCACGTGGATGTCGATCAGGCCGGGCTCGAACGAGTAGTGACCGCTCGAGTCCGCGATGGGCACGTACGTGCCGTTACCGCTGGCATCGATCGTGTCGCCGACCTGATAGGCGCCGGTGGTCGGTGCCTCAGCGAGCACCGGGTCGGAGTCCCACATCCAGATCACGAGCAGGTCCTGCTCGTAGATGATGTCCTTACCGAGGATCTTGTTCAGGATGCGACCGAGATCGGTCGAGATCCCGAAGTGGATGTCCTCGAGCCCCGCCTTGAGGGACGTGACGTCGGTCGAGAAGCAGAGGCCACCGTTGATGTCCCAGGTGGCACTGACCGTGTTCGACGTCTCATCGCCCGAGGTCGGCGAGAAGAACGGCGGCTGGTCGGTCGCACCGCTCCAGTCGCCCTT
The DNA here is from genome assembly GCA_963840365.1 of uncultured Thermoleophilia bacterium. GTDB lineage: Bacteria > Actinomycetota > Thermoleophilia > Gaiellales > Gaiellaceae > PALSA-600. Next base: position 190,845 of record CAWIYQ010000005.1, read on the forward strand.
CGAGAACGTGCCGACGAGCAGCGTGCTGGGATCGAAGTGGATACCCATTTCGCTGGCCGTCGCCGAGACGTTGTCCTGACCGACCTGGCTGTCGCCGAGGCCGAAGCAGCGGGACACCTTCACCGTCTCGCCGGCCCACGCGAGCCACGGAACGTTCGTGGTCGCCGGGTCGGCAAGCGGGTTGTAATTCTCCTCGTACGTACCCGAAGCAGCAGTACCTGCGCCGACGGCAAGAATGCCGATCACCGCGGCAAACGCTGCAAGGGTCGTCAAGATGCGGAATCGCATCAACTCTCCCCCTTCTGTTCTCCCAATGAACGAATGCATGAGCAACACACAGATGCTGTGGCAGAGCCACAAAAGCAGCTGATCGTGCGCACCCCCTTCTCCCCTTCCCAAACACCCCGCGTCGCCGGGTCTACCGGCGCTACGGGCTCATAGGAGTTCTAGATCCGGGCGTAGGCTTAAATCAAGGGTGCGACGGGTAGTCTTTTCTGCGGAAATACCGCCCTCAGCAGGGTGTTTCTTGCCAAGAGCAGGGCTCTTCGGCAAGCGGGCAGGCTTTCGGGCAGGGTCGATGCCTCCGGCCGATGCCACTACAGTTCGCCGAGATGAGACGTTGGCGGCTCGCGGTGCTTCTCGGCCTCGTCGTGACGGCTCTCGGGCTCGTCGCTACCACAGCCGCCGGGGCGGATCCGAACGACCCCTTCTGGCCCACCGAATGGGGCCCACGCCTCACGCACGCCTCGGATTTGTGGCAGCTGACGACGGGCAGCCCGAACATCGTCATCGCGGTCGTCGACACGGGGCTCTCGCCGGTCCCGGAGCCCGACATGACCCAGGTCGTCCCCGGGTGGGACATCGTCGGGAACGACTCGAACACGGCCGACACATTCGGTCACGGGACGTGGGTGTCGAGCATCATCGGCGCGCTCGGGAACAACAAGGCCGGGATCGCCGGCTACTGCTGGCACTGCTCGCTCATGCCCGTTCGCGTCGCCGCCGGCCACGACGGGGCGATCGCGGGCAACATCGCGGCCGGGATCCGCTGGGCGGTCGACCACGGCGCGCGGATCGTGAACGTGAGCCTCGTCAGCAACCAGCCCGACGAGGGCGAGCTCGGCGCAATCGAGTACGCGCAGGAGAAAGGAGTGCTGGTCGTCGCCTCGGCCGGGAACGGCGGCAACACCGCCCCGCTCTATCCGGCCGCGTTCGGCAGCTCCTGGAGCAATGTCCTCTCCGTCGCCGGCACCGACGAGAACGACCAGCTCTACAGCTGGTCGACGCGAGGCCCGTGGGTCGAGCTGAGCGCCCCCGGCTGCGCCGAGCTGCTCGACCCCTGGGTCGGCCCGGCGTACGGATGCGGCTCGTCGTTCGGGCCACCGGCGGTCTCCGGCATCGCCGGCCTGCTCCTGTCGCTCGATCCCGGCCTCACCGTCAACCAGGTGACGGACGCTCTTCGAGCGACCGCGCAACCCGTGGACGGGATCGGCGGCGGCCTCGTCGACGCCTGGGCGGCCGCGCACTACCTCGGCCTCGCTCCGGCGAGCCCACCGTCGGAAACGACGACGACTACCACTACCACCACCACGACCACAACCACGGCGGGCGGCGGGTCGCAGGGCGGCACGTCGCCCGAGGTCAGCGTCACGACCGGCACCGTCCGAAGCGGGACGAGCTTCCGCCTCGACCTCGACCCCGGGCGCCTCGAGCTCCAGCTCACTGGACAGGCCGCCCGGAACTGCTCGCTGACGATGCGGATGAACGGCCAGGTGTACGTCGATCTCCCCGGCGAGGCGACCGTGCGCACGCTGGCCACGACCGTCAAGAAGCGCGGCGGCTACACCGTCGTCATGCGCTGCGAGACGCCGAACCGCAAGAGCTACAACTTCACCGCGACCGGGATGTTCGAGGACTGAGTTTGGCGCCGAGGGCGCCGTCACGGGGAAACCGCGACGGCGCCCTCCGACACACGCAACGCCGACCGGCCGGCGATCGGATCCGCCAGCACGGCCAGGCGTTCGATCCGGACGAGCCCGCGGCTCACCGCCCACGCACTCGCCTCCACCCGGTTCCGGACGCCGAGCTTCTTGTAGATGTTCGCCAGATGGAACTTCACCGTCTGGTCGCTCACCCAGAGGAGCTTGGCGACTTCCCGGTTCGACCGGCCCTCCGCCACGAGGCGCAGGATCCCGATCTCACGGCGCGTCAACCGGCACCGCGGCCTGCCCGACGAGGACTCGCTCCGCTTGTCGGCGATCGCGGTCCTGATCACCGATGAGAGCTCCTCGGCGCTCGTCGGCTGTGTGATGACGGCGAACGAGCCCGCGGCGAGCGCGGCCTCGACCATCGTCGTCGACGCATCCTCGACGACTGTCACCGAGACGAGCTCGGGCCGGAGCTTGTGCGCCTTGCGCAGCACCCGGTAGACCGAAGACGGCTCGACCTCGTCGGCGGCGCCGACGACGAGCAGGTCGCACCCGTAGATCTCGGCCAGCTCTGCCGACCGCTCGACCGACGGCGAGCCCGCGACCACCTCGATGCCGACGCGGCGCAACACCAGCCGCGTCCGCTCTTGGCGCAACGGATTCACGTCGGTCACGACGGCGGTCGTGTGATGCGTGTTCGTTTCTCCTCCCATCGTTCCCTCCCCAGGGTCCAATTTGACGATGACACCGCCGGCGGCGGCACGGGACCGCACGCCAGCCCTTGGCACCGCAGGGAGGGCTATCCAGGGCGCTCGAGCGAGAGCGTCCGGCGCTGTGCGCGCGGGACGTCGATCCGCACCGAGACGTACGCAGCGAACTGCACGAAGAACAGCGAGAGCAGGGCGACGAGAGCCGAAACGACGAGCACCGCGCCACCAGGCCCGGCGCCGGCTGGCCCACCGAACATCGACCCGGGCGTGTCGGGTCCCGACGGCGGCGTCGCCGGCGGCCGGTGAGGAACGCTCAACCCCTTCGCCCCGGCTGCCGAGTCAGCGTCGCCGGCAGGCTTGCCGGAGGGTGCGGTGAGCATCACGTAGTCGTTGACGGTCGGGGGTGCCATCGACACGCTCTCGATCACCGGCATCACGACAGCCACAGGTTTGTGGTTCATGAGGGCCGTCGGCCGGCCGGAGGCGCCGTGCTCCGACCTGCGCACCCGCGCAGCGAGGTGCCGGGTGCGCGACGAGACGGCCGGCGCGAGTGTCGCGGCCGTCGTGCGTGCCGAGCGGTGCGTCGGGACGACCGGGGCCGGCGTCGACGTCGCCGGCGCCGCAGCGCCGCTCGAGGCGTCGGGTGTCCCGCGCGCGATCGCGCCGACCTGAAGGGTGATCGACTGGCCTGTGCTCGAGGCCGTGGGCGAGGATGCAGCCGGCGGCGATGAATTCGTCGCGGGGGTCGGGCTCGAGGCGACGACGACGACCGGCGTCGTCTGCGTCTGGCCGGCCGTCCCGGTGCCCGTCGGATCGTCGGTGGTTGTCGACGTCGGCGGGGACGTCGCGCACCCGTCGGTCGTTCCCACGCCGGCGGTCGCCGTGTCCGCCGTGCTCGTCGTGCAGTCGCCCGTCGTCGGCGACGTCGGATCACCGGCTGCTGTCGTCGTCCCGTCACCCGTCGTCGACGGATCGCCCGAGGGGTCCGACGGCGAGGACGACGGGTCGCCGGTCGCCGAGGAGGGGTCGTTCGACGTCGTGTCGCCCGTGTCGGTGGACGTGCCCGTCGGGTCGGTCGCCGTCGGGTCGGAGCTCGAGCCCGTCGTCGGATCGGCAGTGGTCGTCGAGGTCGGGTCGGTCGTCGTCGCCCCGGACGTGTCGGACGATGACGTGGTCGCCGTCGCGGCGCCCGCGTCATTGCCGTCGGCGAGCGCAGCCGGAGCGAGCACCACACAGGCCAGGAGCGCAGCAGCGAACGTCGCGACTCTCGCGGCGCGTGCTCCCGTCACCCGGCTCCCCCCGAGCCTTGCTTTCAAGCAGCTCCCTCCTCGATTCCCCGTTGAAGCGCCACGAGTCTTACCACTAGCGGCGGCCGAGGACAAGCCCTCTGTCGACATGGCTGCCAAACGAGGCTACAGTCCGCCCGAAGACAAGACGAGTCGCCTGCCAAGCCTGGCCTCTCGTCGAGTCGATCTTGGGGCACGATTTGGGGGTCGGCGCAGGTTCGTCGAGAGCCGGCGCAGGCAAGGGGAGCGAGGCTTGGGGGGAGATGAGGACATGGACTTGAGGTTGCGACTCGGTGCTCGCGTCGCGCTCGGGGTCGCGCTCGGCGTGGCGCTTCTGCTCGGCGTCGTCGGCCGCGGCGCCGCCCGGACGGCGGACGCCCCGACGGTCTCGATCGCAGCGCCCGCGTCGGCGGTTGCCGAAGGCGGCATGGCGGTGTTCCCGGTGACGGTCTCGGCTGCCGCCGGCAACGACTTCACCGTCGACTACACGGTCGACGACAACGGCAACGCGTTGCCCGGTGGCACGCTGACGATCGGCGGAGGCGACACGTCCTCATCGATCTCCGTCCCGATCCCCGACGACGGCCAGCCGAACGGCGACACGACGCTCACCGTCACGCTCGGCACCCCCGCCTGGGTCGACACGGGCGACTCCGATCCGGCGCCGACCGTGGCGCAGGGCCAGGCGCAGGTGACGGTTGTCGACCACGACTGGACGATCGGTGCGATCCAGACGGCGCCTGGCAACGCGACGGTGTCGGAGAGCGGCAGCAACACGATCGACTTCACCGTCTCCCTGAACGCGGCGGCGGTCGCCGGACACGCGGTGACGGTCGACTACGCGGTCGCGAACGGCTCCGCGCAACTCGGCAAGAACTTCAGCATCACCCAGCCGGCGTCCGGCCACGCGACCGGCACGATCACCTTCGCTCCCGGGCAGAGCACCGCCGACGTCCAGGTCACGTCGATCGACGACGCCGTCTACAACGGCCCCCTTCAGCTCTCGGTCACCTTCAGCAACCCGCAGGGCGCGACGTTCTCGGGCGGCAGCGAGCAGGCGATGGGAACGATCACCAACGCCGAGTCGGCACCGTTCGTGGGCATCGCGGCCTGCTCGGGCGGGACGGTCACGGGCGGCGGCGTCGCCACCTTCCCCGTCACTCTCGCCGCCTCTCCGGCGACGAAGCTTCCGGCGAGCATCGACTACACGACCGTCGCCGACACGGCGAACTCGGGCGACTTCACGTCGGCGTCGGGCACGATCACGATCCCTGCCGGCCAGCGAGAGTTCGACCTCAACGTGCAGACGCTGGTGAACTCGCCGGCCGGCAATCGAACGTTCCACGTCGCCCTCTCGAACCCGCAGGACGCACGGCTCGACAACACGGCGGCATCCGCGTCCTGCACCATCCAAGAGACGAAGAAGGGCGGAGCCACCGGGTTGCCGTCGGTGCTGATCACCGATCCGCAGGCGGTCACCTCGCCGGCGAGCGGGTCGACGCCGGTGAGCGTCGCGCTCACTCTGCAGCAGCCGACGCCGCTCCCGACGAGCCCGGCACCGGTCACCGTTCAGTGGACGACGCAGGACGGGACCGCGAAGGCCGGCATCGACTACACCGCGGCGTCGGGATCGGTCACCTGGCCGGCAGGGGGAACGGGCCCGAACCCGACCCCGATCACGATCAACGTCAAGAGCGACCCGGCGCTGACCGGCCCGGTCTCGTTCACCGTCGTCTTCACGACGGATGACGCGACGCTGAGCGGCGATGGCACGGCGACGGTGACGATCGTCCCGCAGGGCTCGACCGTCCCGCTCCTCTCGATCGCGAATGCCTCGGCGCCGAGCAAGTCGGGATCCGTCAACGTCCCCGTCACGCTCAACCCTGCCGCGAGCGGCGTCGTGACGGTCGGCTACGCGACGTCGGACGGCACCGCACAGGCCGGAGCCAACTACACGGCGACGAGCGGCACGTTGACGTTCGCGGCGGGTCAGAAGAGCCAGACGATCTCCGTCCCGATCACCGCGAACACGCAGTCCTCGCCGGATCGCGACTTCACCGTGATGCTCTCGAACGCGACCGGCGGCGCGGTGCTCGGCAACGCCTCGGCAGACGTGACGATCGTCAATGACTTCGGCGCGACCGTGAGCCCGCCCGTCATCACGATCCCGAAGAAACCGCTGGTGCACCCGACCCAGCAGCCGGCAACCCAACCGCCGGCCTCGTCGAACCAGACGCACTACGTGCTCGTGCAGGTCCGCACCGGCACGGCGCAGTTCGACGCGAAGGGTCACGCGCAGATCATGGTCTCGTGCCCGTCGGTCGCCGCCAAGACGTGCACCGGCACGGCGGCCTTCGACGTGCGCGTCAAGCAGACGGTCGTGAAGGGCAAGAAGAAGGCGACGGTGCTGAAGACGGTGCGCGTCGCGAACGGCTCGTTCGCGCTCGTGAGCGGCAAGACGTCGAAGTTCACGGCGAAGCTGACGACGACGGGCGCGAAGCTGCTGGCGCTGTACAAGCAGATCCAGGTCAAAGCGACGTTGACGTCGAAGGATGCCTCCGGTGCGAAGGGCGTGACCGCCTGGCTCGTGACGTTCCAGGCGCCGAAGACGCCGGCGAAGCCGAAGGTCGCCGCGAAGCCCAAGAAGAAGACACCCAAGAAGTGAGTGCCGCGGGCCGGCGGGCATTCCCCGTCGGCCCGCCTCCCTCTTTCAGCGCAGGCGGACGGCGAACGACCGGCGGACGCGCAGCCCGCCCGCGCGGACGCTGACCCAGCCGCGCCCGACCGGATGCTTCCGGTGGAGGACAGGCAGGCGCCAGGCGCAGCGGGCAACGCCGCCGCGATAGACATTTGCGATCACCCTCAGCCGGACCGCGCCGATGTGGGCCGCACATTTCACCGAGGCGGCGGTCGGCGTCGTCCCGCCTGAGGCCGAGATCGCGGTCGTGACCCCGAGGCTGCGGGTCGCGACGCGGAGCTGCACCGGAGCGATCGTCCACGTGTGCACCGACTGCGACTTCTGGCCGACCGGAGCCGGCAGCGGCCCGCCGCTGTTCGTCGTCGTCGAGCCGGTGGCCGAGGGAGGCGGCGTCGACGACGTCGTGGTCGGCGGCGGGGCGGTGGTGGTCGTTGTGCCGCTGGTGGTCGTCGGCGGCGGAGGCGGCGGTGGCGACGAGCCGCTGTCGGCAACGAGGCCGAAGTCCTGCACCCAGTACGTGGCGCCGCTCGCCGAGGTGGCGACGCCGATGCCGGTGACGACGTACGAGGCGTTCTCGATGTTCGCCTTGTGCCCCGCCGAGTTGAGCCAGGCGTTCACGACCGACGCGGCGTCTGGGTAGCCGTAGGCGATGTTCTCGCCGAAGCCGTAGCCGTAGCCGCACGTCGCCACGCGGTCGGCGACCGAGCGCGCCGGAGTCGTCGTCGTCGGCGGGCCGGCATCGTCGTGCGAGAAGTAGTTGAACGCGGCCATGTTCCTCGCCTTCCAGACCGCGGAGGCGGTGAGTGTGGCCGAGGTCGCGAGCTGACCTTCGCCAAGGCCGGCGCGATGCTGGTTGATGAGGCTCATCACCTGCGAGGCAAGGCTCCCGTTGGCGGCGGGCCACGATGACCCCGGTGTGCAGTCGCCGGTCTGCTCCGCGGCGACTCCCGCACGAGGAGTCGTCGCCACGAGCGCCGCAGCGACGCCCGCGGCGAGCAGCAGGACGAGCGGCAGGCCGCGCCGCGTCAGCGCCGCCGCCGAACGGCGGCGTCCGTTGGTGTCGTGTCTCAGGACGAAGTGACCTTCAGGACTGTCGAGTGGGAGAGGCTGCCGCTCGTGCCGGTGATCGTGATCGAGATCGCCCCGTGGCTGCTCACGCTCGTCGTGGTGAGCGTCAGCGTCGAGGTCGACGTGGTGGGGTTCGGCGAGAACGACACGCTCATGTTGCGGGGAAGCGAGCCGACCGAGAGCGACACGGCCCCGGCGAAGCCGCCCGTGGGCTGGATCGAGACGGTGAACGTCGAGGTCCCAGTGCTCGGCACCGTGGCGGTTGCCGGGTTGACGCTGATTGCGAAGTCCGCCGTGCCACCGCCACCACCGCCACCCCCGCCGCTCGAGGCGACGACGAGGACGACCGTGAGCGAATGCGAACCGGGGCTGCCGCTGCCCGTCACCGTCAACGTGTAGCTGCCCGCAGCAACGGCGGTCGACGTGGCGACGGTCAAGGTCGAGCTCGAGCCCGCCGCCACCGACGTCGGGCTGAAGCTCGCGCTCGCCCCGGTGGGGAGCCCGGATGCGGAGAGCGAGACGCTCCCGGTGAAGCCCCCGCTGCCGGAGGTCGAGATCGTGTAGGCGGCGCCCGTGCCGGCGGTCACCGTGCGCGTCGTGGGGACGGCCGAGAGCCCGAAGCCGGGCACGGCTGCCGACTGCACGACGAGCGTCACCGAGGTCGTGTGCGACAGGGCGCCGCTCGTTCCTTTGACGGTGACGGTGTAGCTGCCCGTGGCCACGGCCCCGGTCGTCGAGATCGTCAGCGTCGAGCTCCCGCCGCTGCCGGTCGATGCGGGCGAGAACCCGGCGGTCGCGCCGGCCGGGAGCCCGGACGCGGAGAGCGCGACCGTGCCCGCGAAGCCGCCGCTGCCGGACACCGAGACGGTGTAGGTCGTGCTACCGCCCTGCGTCACTGTCCCACTCGCCGGTGTCGCTGCGAGGCCGAAGTCGGGCGAGGGCGGCGGCTGCGCGCCGCCCACTGCGAATGCCGAGACGCCGTTCGGCGTGCCGACGCCGGTCGGGCCGTCATAGCCCGCGTGTCCCTGACAGAGATAGGAACCGCAGGAGCCGTTGCTGCCCGACGTGATGTCGTGCAGCGCTGCGGTGTGGCCGTAGAGGACCGACGCGTTGCTGATCTGCCCCGGGGTCCCGGCGAGCAGGTACGCCACCGCGATGATCGGCGTGGCGAGGCTCGTACCGCCGACCTGGAACCAGCCGGAGGCGCCGCCGGTGGGGATCGAGTCGTACACCCCGACGCCGGTGTTCGGATTCGCGTCGGCCGCGACGTCGCCGACCGTCCGGCGTGTGCACCCGGTGTCGTGCTGCCAGGTGGGCTTCGCGACGTAGTGCGAGCACCCTGAGCCGGTGCCGTTCCACACCGTCTCGCTGCCGTAGCCGCCGCCCGCGCCGAGTGTGAGTGTCGTGCCGCCGACGGCCGTCACGTAGTGCGATGCGGCGGGGAACGTGACGCCGTAGCCGTTGTCGGCCGTGGCCACGGTCGTCGGGACGCCCGGATGGTTGAAGTAGGCGGTCTCGTCGGACGTCTCGCTCCGGTACTCGCCGGCCGCCCACGAGTTCGAGATGGCATCGGCGCCCAGGCTCGCGGCGGTGTTCTCCGAGGTCCCGAGGTCGGTCAGGCTGGGCGACGTGGCCTCGACGAGCAGGATCCTGCAGGTCGGGCAGAGGCCGTGCGCAACCTCGACGTCGAGCGAGGTCTCGAGCGCCCAGCCGGCGTTCGACCCCGGGTAGGACGTGCCGCCGTGCTCGTCGACCTTGCGCAGGCAGCCGTTGGCGGTCGTGCAGGCCGGAAGCCCGTACTGGGTGTCGTAGACCGCGAGGTCGGACTCGATCGCCGGATCGTCATAGGCATCGACGATCCCGAGCGTCATGCCCGCCGGCGCCGAGCCGGGCAGGTCGTACGCGGCGCTCAGGTCACTCGGGCCGAACGCACCGGCGGGCGGCGAGCCGCCGGCGAGCGGGACACCGGCCGCGTCCGCGATCACCTCGGACTGGCAGGCCGCGGCCGCCGTCCTCGGCGAAGGGCAGACAGCGACGGCGTGGTGGCCGTTGTCCGAGCCCTTGCCGGGTCCGGCGGCGGACGAGCCCGCCACGCCGATTGCGAGCAGCGCAAGCGCACCCGCGATCGCCGGGACGAACGTCCGCGCCCCCGAGCTTCTCCCCCTCCTGATGGGCCTGAAGCTAGCAGACCCCCTCGCGGGCGCTCAGAAAACCACCCACTTGGGGGTCGTCATTTCCCGAAGAGAAAGCGGGTCAGCACACGGTCCCGAAGCCTGTCCGGAAGCAGCTGCACCCGTGCCCGCCGCCGTGCGTCGGGGCCGACGACGTAGCGGGTGCGCGACCGACCGGCCGTCAGGGCGCGCTCCACCACCCGCGCGACGTCGTCGGCCGGCACGCCGTTCGCCGAGCGAGCCGCCGCGAGCGCCCTGAACTTCCCGATCCGCGCCCCGTACAGCGCGACCGCATCGGCCGGGACATCGTCGAGCGCCTGCTGGGGCTTCGTCCAGATCGGCGTCGCGATCGAGCCCGGCTCGATCAACACAACGTCGATCCCGAACGGTGCCAGCTCGATGCGGAGCGCGTCTGCCATCCCCTCGAGCGCGAACTTCGACATCGCGTACGCGGCCAGGAACGGCAGCGCCGAACGCCCGCCGATCGAGCCCATCAGGACGACGCGGCCGCGCGAGCGCCGGAGCGCCGGCAGCACCGCCTGAAGCACACGCACCTGACCGACGACGTTGACGTCGAGCTGTCGCGTCAGCTCACCCACCGGCAGCAGCTCGAGCGGCGCGGCGATCCCGATCCCGGCATTGGCGACGAGCGCGTCGAGCGGCTCGATTCCAGCGCAGGCGGCGGCGACCGCGGCCGCGTCCGTGACGTCGAAGACATGCTCGATCGTCCCGTGCGGCGCCTGCCCGAGCTCACGCACCGACGCGTGCACCGTCCACCCCTTCGCGACGAGACGGCGCGCGGTCGCCTCGCCGATGCCGGTGGACGTCCCGGTTACGAGCGCAGCAGGTATGCGGCGATCTCCGCGCGGTGCACGCGGCCGTAGCCGAGCGCGCCCTCGAGGTAGAGCGCGCGCTTGTAGTACCGATGCAGAACGTGCTCCCAGGTGAAGCCGATGCCGCCGTGCACCTGGATCGACGTCTCGCAGGCGCGGACCGCCGCTTCGGCGGCCTGCGACTTCGCGGCGGCGCAGGCGAGGTCGGCCTGCTCGTCGTCCTCCGCCACCGCCCACGCCGCCCAGTAGGCGAGCGACCGCGCGAGCTCGACGGCCACGTAGGCGTCGACGATCGCGTGGGAGACGGCCTGGTACGTCCCGATCTTCTTGCCGAACTGCTCGCGGTCCGAGACGTACGCAATCGCGAGCTCCGTCGCCTTCGAGCCGATCCCCACAGCCTCGAGAGCGACCGCCGCGAGCAGCCGATTGCGATCGTCTCCGACCTCGTCGCGGATGAACGAGCCCGTGTAGTTCACTCGCCCGAGCTCCTCGAAGAGCACGGCCGCGTCCAGGAACCCGAACTCGTCGCTGCCGAGGATCCCGACCCACCCGACCTCGTCGAGCTGGGCCGTCGTCGGCGAAGGGTTCGCCTCGAGGAACGCGCGGGCCTCGCGGCGGAGGTCGTCCTGCTCTTCGCTGAAAGAGAAATCCATCACCGACTCCTCGGCAGTCCGAGGACACGCTCGGCGACGATGTTGCGGAGGATCTCGCTCGTGCCTGCTTCGATCGTGTTGCCGCGTGAGCGCAGCTGCTGGTATTGCCAATAGCCGTCGGCGGTGTCGGCGTCGGGATCCTCTGTCCGCTCGCCGAGGATCTCGAGCGCAAGCTTCGTCAGCCGCTGGTTCGCCTCCGACCAGACGAGCTTCGAGGCGGAGCCCTCCGGGCCCGGGATGCCGGTCTTCGTGAGCGTCGTCAGCGCGCGGTAGTTCGTGTACTTGAGCGCCTGCAGCTCGACCCACTCGCGCGCGATCCGGTCGCGGATGACCGGATCGTCGACTTCGCGCTCCTTCGCGAGCGCGATCAGCTTGCGCACCGCGACGTCGAGCGTCGCGGAGAGCGCGAAGCCGAGCGTGCCGCGCTCGTGGAGCAGCGTCGTCATCGCGACCTGCCAGCCGCCGCCGATCTCGCCGAGAAGGTTCTCCTTCGGCACTCGCACATCGGTGAAGAAGATCTCGTTGAACTCCGGGTGGCCGGTGATCTGGACGAGCGGTCGCACTTCCACACCCGGCGCGTGCATGTCGACGATCACGTAGGTGAGATTCCGGTACCGGGGCTCGTCGGGCAGCCCGACCCCGACGAGGATGCAGAAGTCGGCGATGTGCGCGAAGGACGACCACACCTTCTGACCGTTGACGAGGAAGTGATCCCCCTTGTCTTCGATGCGCGTGCGGACGCCGGCGAGATCGCTGCCCGCGTCGGGCTCGGAGAAGCCCTGGCACCAGATCTCGTCGGCGCTGAGGATCTTCGCGAGGTAGCGCGCCTTCTGCTCCGGCGTGCCCCACGCGATGATCGTCGGGCCGGCCATGCCGAGGCCGATCACACCGAGGTGCGACGGCGCTTCGGCGCGGGCGAGCTCCTCGAGGAAGATCGCATGATGGCTGTACGGGGCGCCGGCGCCCCCGTACTCCTCCGGCCACGTCAGCCCCGCGTAGCCGGCCTCGCCGAGCTTGCGGCTCCAGTCGCGGTCCTCGTCCTCGAACCGCCGAGCGCCGCGGCTGCGTGAGCCGTCCGGGAGGTTCTGCTCGATGAACGCGCGCACCTCAGCGCGGAACGCCGCCTCCTCCGGTGTGTCGCGCAGATCCACCGCAGACGATCCTAACGCCCTTCGGCGACCGGGCGCCCGATGAAGTTCATCCTGAGGTCGAGGGTTGGTGTCGCTCTCACGGCCGGAGCACCGTCCGGATCGCCGAGGCATCGCGCATGGCGGCGAACGCGTCGTCCCAGCCGTCGAGCGCCGCCGTGCGCGTCACCATGCCCGCGAGATCGAGCTCGCCGTCGAGCGCCCAGCGGGCGAGCTGCGGGAAGTCGTCGGGCAGGTGGTCGCCGCCGTGCGAGACGAGGACGGTCGCCCGCTTGCCGAAGAGCCGCGGCAGATCGACAGCGGCCGTCTCGCCGGCGGGCGACAACCCGATCAGCACCGCGGTGCCGCCGTTCGCGAGCAGCCCGAGCGCCTGCTCGAACGTGGACCCGCGCCCGACGACATCGAACGCGAAGTCGACCGGCCCGGGCTCGGTGTGCGTCGCGCCGAAGCCGAGCGCCAGCTCCGCGCGCGCCGGCTCCACGTCGAGCGCGCGGATCTCGGACGCCCCGGCGAGCCGGGCGCCCTGCACGACCGAGAGCCCGACGGCGCCGCACCCGATCACCGCGACGCGCGCGCCGGCCGGCACGCGGGCGGTCTCGAGAACGGACATGACGCCGGTCGCGACCGCACAGCCGATCAGGCATGCCTGCTCGACCGGGAGCTCGGGCGGGACGGTCACGACCCCTGCCTCGGGCACGACGGTGCGCGTCGCGAACGTCCCGGTACGCAGGACGGGCGTCAGGACGGTGCCGTCGGCGCGGTGGAGCCGACCGGTTGCCGCCGGAGGCCGGCTGCAGCGGCGCGGCTTGCCGCTCCGGCACGCGCCGCAGCGCCCGCAGGCGGTCTTCCAGCCGAGCACGACCCGATCTCCCGGCGCGACGGACGCGACGCCCTCGCCGACCGCCTCGACCGTGCCGGCGGCCTCGTGCCCGAGCAGGACGGGCAACCTGTGGCCCCAGCCGTCCTCCTGGATGACGTGCAGGTCGCTGTGGCAGACGCCGGTCGCCTCGATGCGAACGAGCACCTCGCCCGGCCCGGGCGGGTCGACGACGATCTCCTCCAGCGCGACCGCGCCGGGGGCGCTCAGGACGACGCCGAGGTCAGCCACGAGCGGTCGAGGTCGCGCACGGCGTGTCCGCCCGTCAGCGCGAGCGTCAGGTCGATCTCGGCCATCAGGTTCTGGATCAGCTCCTCCACGCCGCGCTGGCCGCCGACCGCCAGGGCATATGCATAGGGGCGCCCGAGCAGCACGGCGTCGGCGCCGAGAGCGACGGCCTTCAGCACGTCGGCCGCGCAGCGGATGCCGCTGTCCATCAGCACGACCGCGTCGGGCAGCGCGTCCCGCACCTCGACGAGCGCGTCGAGCGCGGCCACCGCGCCGTCGACCTGTCGCCCGCCGTGGTTCGAGACGACGATGCCGTCGACTCCGTGCGCGAGCGCCTCCTTCGCGTCGGCGGCGGTGAGCACGCCTTTGACGAGGATCGGAAGCGTCGTCAGCTCGCGCAGCCAGTCGAGGTCGTCCCACGTGAGGCCGATGTTCGGGAAGGTTGCGAGCATCGTCGCGGCGGCTGTGAGCAGGTCCTCCTCGGGCGGCTTGGCAAGACGTGAGAGGAAGACCGGGTCGCTGAAGAACTGGCCGCAACCCTCGCCCTTGATGAAGGGCAAGTAGGCCTGCCGCAGGTCGCGCGGGCGCCAGGCCAGCGTGAGCGTGTCGAGGGTGACGACGATCGCGCCGTACCCGGCCGCCTCGGCTCGCCGGACGAAGCTCGCGCAGATCTCGCGATCCGAGACCCAGTAGAGCTGGAACCAGCGCGGTGCGTCGGTCGCCGCGATCTCCTCCAGCGAGCCCGTCGACGCGCTCGAGAGCACCATCGGCACGCCCGACGACGCGGCTGCGCGCGCGACCGCGAGCTCCGCGTCCGGGTGGGCGATCGAGAGCACGCCGATCGGCGCGAGCAGGAACGGCGCAGGCGAGCGCAGCCCAAGCACCTCCACGGAGATGTCGCGGACGGCGTTCCCCGCGAGCATGCGCGGGCGCAGCCGATGCTTTGCGAACGCCGCGGTGTTGGCGGCCATCGTCGACTCGGCGCCCGCACCGCCGGCGATGTAGCCGAAGGCGCCCGGATCGAGCTTCGCCTCGGCGGCGCGCTCCCAGTCGTCGGCGGTGATCGGCCACTCGGGCGGCTCCTGCGCGATGTAGATCGCGTTCTGGATCAGCGACCCGGAGAAGCTCACGGCTCGATCCTAAGGCTTGTTTCGCGCGAGGGGCGCGCGGGCGAGCCGCTTGGCCCGAGGACGCACGTTGCGGCGTACACGCCCTGACCTCACCCTGCGCGCCCCTGAACGCGCAAACGCATCCTGTCGCCGCGGCGGGCAACCCGCCCCAGACCTTGGTGGCGCCCGGACGAGCCGAAGGGCGCACCCGTCAGAGCCGGAGACCTGATCCGTTCGGACTAGTACGCGCCGTACCGGGTGTCTGACACCTCCAGGGTGTCAGACACCTCTCTGGCGAGAGGCGCCTAGCAGATTCGAACTGCTGTAAACGGCTTTGCAGGCCGCTGCCTAACCACTCGGCCAAGGCGCCGCGCCGGGGCATCGTATCGGCGGCGGAACGCCGACCCGGCTCGACGCGCGGCGCTGCGCAATGCGCGGAATTCGGGCCTGCGCATTGCGCAGTTCGCACTTCCACTCCACGGATCCCGCGTATACAGTCGTCGCGTGTCGGTGCAGGAGCGCAGCGCGACCGAGCGCATCCAGGAGGCCCGCGGCCGGTACGTCGCCCGTGGCGTCTCGACCCCGGCGGTCGTCGTCGACCGCGCCGAGGGGGCGCGCATCTGGGACGTCGACGGCCGCGAGTACATCGACTTCGCGGGCGGCATCGGCTGCCAGAACCTCGGCCACAACCCGCCCGCCGTCGTCGAGGCCGTCCATGCGCAGGTCGACCGCTACCTGCACCAGTGCTTCATGGTCGGCACCTACGAGCCGTACGTGGAGGTCTGCCGGCGGCTCGCCGAGCTCTCACCCTGCCGAGGCGCCGACCAGAAGTCGCTGCTGCTGAACTCGCGGTGCCGAGGCGGTCGAGAACGCCGTCAAGATCGCGCGCGTCGCCACCGGCCGTCCGGCCGTGATCGTCTTCGACAACGCCTTCCACGGCCGCACGCTCCTCGCGATGACGATGACCTCGAAGGTCGTGCCGTACAAGGCGGGCTTCGGCCCGTTCGCGCCCGAGGTGTACCGCACCCCCGCGCCGTACCCGTACCGCGGAATCAGCTCCGACGACGCGATCGCGGCGCTGAAGCATCTCTTCAAGGGCGACGTCGACCCGAATTCGGTCGCGTGCGCCGTGCTCGAGCCGGTGCAGGGCGAGGGCGGCTTCATCCCGATGCCGCCCGACTTCCCGAAGCGGCTCCAGGAGCTGCTCGACTCCTACGGGATCCTCTAGGTGAACGACGAGGTGCAGAGCGGCTGCGGGCGCACCGGCCCGGTCTGGGCGATCGAGCACTACGACGCGAGCCCGACCTGCTCGTCTCGGGCAAGACGCTCGGCGGCGGCCTTCCGCTCGCCGCCGTCACCGGGCGCGCCGAGGTGATCGACGCGGTCCCGCCCGGCGGGCTCGGCGGCACGTTCGGCGGCAATCCGGTCTCCTGCGCGGCCGCGCTCGCCGATCCTCGACGCGCTCGAAGCGCAGCGCCCGCAGGCCGAGAAGCTCGGCGTCCGGCTGCGGGAGCGGCTCGAGCGGATCGCGCCGGCGGGCTCGGACGTGCGCGGGCTCGGGCCGATGCTCGCGATCGAGCTGCCCGAGCAGACGCCCGACGAGGCCTCGCGCATCGTCGCCGCCGCGCGCGAGCACGGCCTGATGCTGCTCTCGTGCGGCATCTACGGAAACGTGATCCGGATCCTCGTCCCGTTCGACGATCGGCGACGAGGAGCTCGAGCGCGGCCTCGACATCCTCGAGGCCGCCGTCGCCGGCTGATGGCGGCAAGCGTCGGGGTCGAAGGCATCCGCAAGACCTACGGCGACGTGCGTCGCCGTGCGCAACGTCGACCTGCACGTCGGCGAGGGCGAGTTCTTCACGCTGCTCGGCCCGTCGGGCTCCGGCAAGACGAC
Organism: uncultured Thermoleophilia bacterium; assembly: GCA_963840365.1. Classification (GTDB taxonomy): domain Bacteria; phylum Actinomycetota; class Thermoleophilia; order Gaiellales; family Gaiellaceae; genus PALSA-600. Next base: position 207,448 of record CAWIYQ010000005.1, read on the forward strand.
GACGCTGCGGGTGATCGCCGGCTTCGAGCAGCCCGACGCGGGCCGCGTGCTCGCTCGGCGGCGAGGACATCACCCGGCAGCCGCCCTACGCCCGCGACGTCAACACCGTCTTCCAGGACTACGCGCTCTTCCCGCACATGACGGTCGCCGAGAACGTCGGCTACGGGCTGAAGGTGAAGGGCGTGGCGCGCGGCGGAGCGCCGCCGCCAGGTCGACGAGGTGCTCGAGATGGTGCGCCTCGACGGGCTACGGCGACCGCAAGCCGGTGCAGCTCTCCGGCGGCCAGCGCCAGCGCGTCGCGCTCGCGCGCGCGATCGTCAACCGGCCGAAGGTGCTGCTGCTCGACGAGCCGCTCGGCGCGCTCGACCTGAAGCTCCGCCAGGAGATGCAGGTCTTCCTCAAGTCGCTGCAGCGCGAGCTCGGGATGACGTTCGTCTACGTCACGCACGACCAGGAGGAGGCGCTGACGATGAGCGACCACGTCGCCGTGTTCAACGACGGCGAGATCGAGCAGGTCGGGACGCCCGACGAGGTCTACGAGCGGCCGCGCGACCGAGTTCGTCGCCGGCTTCGTCGGCACCTCGAACATCGTCGAGCGCGGCGGCCGGCGGCTCTCGTCCGCCCCGAGCGGATCGCGTCTGAACGGATCCGGCGAGCCGGCGACGGTCGCCGACGTCGTCTTCGTCGGCGCGTTCACGCGATCCTCGTCGACACCGATGCCGGCGAGCGGCTGACGGTCGTCCGGCAGAACGACGGCTCGACGATCGAGCCCGGCACGCGCGTCCACGTCGCCTGGCGAGCCGAGGACGCATACGAGATCGACAACCCCCCACCCCCAACATCGAGCAGGAGGTCAGATGACGAAGCGCATGTGGGCGCTGCTGCGCGATCGCGGTCGTCGCGCTCGCGTTCCCCGCGGCCGGCGTGACCACGGTCGACGGGCGGCACGCTGAACATGATCGCGTGGGAGGGCTACCTCCAGCCGCAGTGGGTGAAGCCGTTCGAGAAGCAGACCGGCTGCAAGGTCAACGCGAAGTACGCCGGCTCGTCCGACGAGATGGTGACGCTGATGCGCTCCGGCGGCGGCGAGCCAGTACGACATGGTCTCGGCCTCCGGCGACGCCTCGCCTCCGCCTGATCTACGGCAAGGACGTGCAGACGGTCGACCCGTCGAAGATCCCGGACTTCAAGAACTTCAACAAGGCGTTCCAGTCGCCGCCGAACAACACGGTCGACGGCAAGCACTACGGCATCTCGCTGCAGTGGGGCCCGAACACGCTGCTCTACAACACGCAGAAGGTGAAGCCGGCGCCGACGTCGTGGGCGTGCGATCTACAGCCCGAAGTACAAGGGCAAGGTCACCGTCCCGGACAACCCGATCCAGATCGCCGACGCGGCGCTGTACCTGATGAAGACGAAGCCGTCGCTCGGGATCAAGGATCCGTACGAGCTGAACTCGATCGCAGTTCAACGCGACGATCAACCTGCTGAAGCAGCAGAAGCCGCTGATCAAGAAGTACTGGGCGCTCGCGCTCGGACGAGATCGACCTGTTCAAGAACGGCGACGCCGTGATCGGCGCGTCGTGGCCGTACCAGACGAACACGCTGATCGCCGCCAAGGCGCCGGTGAAGGACCTCGTGCCCGAAGGAGGGCGCGACCGGCTGGCTCGACACGTGGATGGTCTCGTCGCACACGAAGAACCTCGACTGCGCCTACAAGTGGCTCGCCTGGATCTCGACGCCGAAGGTGCAGGCCGAGCAGGCGATCTACTTCGGTGAGACGCCCGTCAACTCGAAGGCCTGCGCGATCATGGACAAGCTGTCCAAGGGCTCGTGCGCGCAGTACCACGCGAACGCGCCGCTCAAGTACTTCAAGCAGATCTACTTCTGGAAGACGCCGATCGCCGACTGCGGCAACGGCCAGAAGAACTGCATGGACTACACGAAGTGGCAGCAGGCCTGGACGCAGCTCAAGGGCTGAGTACACGGTCGTACGCCTGGAGCGCGCCGCCGCTTCGGCGGCGCCCTCTGGCGCCGGCCCTGGCTGCGCGGGCTGCTCGACTCCTCTCGCCGCCGGTCCTGGCGTTCCTGCTCATCTACATCGCGGCGCTCGTCGCGCTGTTCGTCTCGTCGTTCTGGACGGTCGACCCGTTCACGTCGCGAGCTGGTCCACAACTGGACGCTCGACAACTTCCGCCAGCTCTGGCACGGGTCGGCCTACCGCGACGTCGCGCTGCGGACGATCCTGATCGCCGCCGCCGTCACGGTCACCGACGCGATCATCGCATTCCCGTTCGCGTACTTCATGGCCCGGCTCGCGGCGCCCGCGGCTGCGCGCGGCGCTGTTCGTGCTCGTCCTGCTGCCGCTCTGGGCGTCGTACCTCGCCCGCGTCTACGCGTGGCGGCTGATCCTGAACAACGACGGGCTGCTCAACTGGACGCTGCAGAAGCTCGGCCTGCCCGCCGCGAACATCGCCTACACGAACACGGCGATGTGGATCGTCTTCTCGTACATCTGGCTGCCGTTCATGATCCTGCCCGTCTACGCGGCGCTCGAGCGGATCCCCCACTCCTACATCGAGGCGTCGCGCGACCTCGGCGCCGGCGGCGGCCGCACGCTCCGCTCGGTGATCCTGCCGCTCGCGCTGCCCGGCATCGTCGCCGGCTCGATCTTCACGTTCTCGCTGACGCTCGGCGACTACATCACCCCGATGCTCGTCGGCGGCGACGTCGTCGCAGTTCATCGGCAACGTCGTCTACGACTCGGTCAACGGCGCCGGCAACCTGCCGTTCGCCGCGGCGTTCGCCGTCGTGCCCGCTCGTCGTGATGGGCGTCTACCTCGTGATCGCGCGCCGCCTCGGCGCGTTCGAGGCGCTCTGATGGAGAGACGCGGCACCCGCATCGCGCTCGGCGTCTGGGTCGCGCTCGTGCTCGCGTTCCTCTACGTGCCGATCGTGATCATCTGCCTCTACGCGTTCAACACGTCGAACGTGCAGAGCTGGCCGATCCCCGGCCTGACGACGAAGTGGTTCTCGCCGGCGATCCACAACCCCGACATGCAGAGCGCGCTCTGGCTGTCGCTGAAGGCGGCCGCGCTCGCGACGCTCGATCGCGCTCGTGCTCGGGTCGATGGCCGTCGTTCGGCGTGCACCGCTTCCGCTTCTTCGGGCGCGAGGCGATCTCGTTCCTGCTCGTGCTCCCGATCGCGCTGCCCGGGATCATCACCGGCATGGCGCTCAACTCGTACTTCACGTTCTGGAAGCTCAACTTCGGGCTCTGGACGATCGTGATCGGCCACGCGACGTTCTGCGTCGTCGTCGTCTACAACAACGTGATCGCCCGGCTCCGGCGCGTGCCGGGCTCGCTGACCGAGGCGTCGATGGACCTCGGCGCGGACGGCCTGCAGACGTTCCGCTACGTCACGTTCCCGACGATCTCGACCGCGCTCATCTCGGGCGCGCTGCTCGCGTTCGCGCTGTCGTTCGACGAGGTGATCGTGACGACGTTCACCGCCGGCGCCCAGAACACGCTGCCGATCTGGATCTTCGGCCAGATCCGCCTCGGCCAGCAGCTGCCCGCAGGTGAACGTCGTCGTCTTCCTGGTCCTCGCCGTTACCGATCATCCCCGTCGCGCTCGCCCAGCGGCTCACGCGCGAGAGCGGGATCCTTCGCACCGAATAGGAGGAACCATGGCAACGACCGAACTGACATTGGACGCGCTCAACCCCGCCACCGGCGAGGTGATCGCCTCGGTGCCGAGCATGTCGGCCGACGAGGTCGACGAGGTGGTCGAGCGCGCGAAGGAGGCGTTCGCCGGCTGGCACGACGCCACGCCGAAGGAGCGCAGCGAGCTGCTGCACAAGCTCGCCGACGTGATCGAGGACAACGCCGAGGAGCTCGCGCAGATCGAGTCGCGCAACGTCGGCAAGCCGATCGGTCTCGCGCGCGAGGAGATGCCGTTCTGCCGTCGACAACCTGCGCTTCTTCGCCGGCGCGGCGCGCAACCTCGAGGGCAAGTCGGCGGGCGAGTACATCACCGGCTACACGTCGCTCGTGCGGCGCGAGCCGATCGGCGTCGTCGCCGGCATCTGCCCGTGGAACTACCCGCTGATGATGGCGGTCTGGAAGATGGGGCCGGCGCTCGCCGCCGGCAACGTCCAGATCCTGAAGCCGTCGGAGCAGACACCGCTGTCGCTGCTCCGCTTCGCGGAGCTCGCCGCCGACGTCATCCCCGAGAGCGTCCTGCAGGTCGTCACCGGTGACGGCGTGCCGACCGGGCAGCGCCTCGTCGAGCACCCGGACATCGGGCTCGTCTCGCTGACCGGCGACGTCAAGACCGGGAAGCTGATCGCGCGCAACGCCTCGGACACGCTCAAGCGCGTGCATCTGGAGCTCGGCGGCAAGGCGCCGATGGTCGTCTTCGACGACGCCGACGTCGACGCCGTCGCCGAGGGGATCAAGATCGCCGGCTACGCGAACTCGGGCCAGGACTGCACCGCCGGCTCACGCGTGATCGCCGGGCCGAAGATCTACGACGCGCTGCTCGAGAAGCTCGTGCCCGCGGTCGAGTCGATCGTCGTCGGCGACCCGGCCGACAGCGAGGACATCGAGATGGGCCCGGTGATCACGAAGGAGCAGCAGGACCGCGTGCTCGGCTTCCTCGAGCGCGCCAAGGGCGCGACCGTCCTGACCGGCGGCGAGACGATCGGCGACCGCGGCTTCTTCGTCAAGCCGACGATCGTCACCGACGTCGCGCAGACGGACGAGATCGTGCAGAACGAGGTGTTCGGCCCGGTCGTGACGGTGCAGCGGTTCGCCGACGACGCCCAGGCGATCGCCTGGGCGAACGACGTGCGCTACGGCCTCGCCGCCTCGGTGTGGACGCGCGACGTCGGCCGCGCGATGAATGCGGCGCGGAAGCTGCAAGTTCGGCGCCGTCTGGGTGAACGACCACCTGGTGCCGATCGCGTCCGAGATGCCGCACGGCGGCTACAAGCAGTCCGGCTACGGCAAGGACATGTCGATCTACTCCATGGAGGAGTACACCCAGATCAAGCACGTCGTCGTGAAGATCGACTGAGCGCTGCGCTTCGAAAAGGTGTCAGACACCTTTCAAGGTGTCTGACACCTGTCGGAGCTCGGTCAGCTGCTCAGGAGTCGGCTCCCAGCTGCCGGCGGCGGCGTTCGCTCGCACCTGCTCGGGCCGCGACGCCCCGACGATGACCGACGCGACCGGCGGCACGGCGGCCAGCCCGCCGATCGCCACCTCGAGCAGCGACACACCCTGCGCGTCGGCCCACGCGGCGAGGCGCTCGACCTTGTCGAGGTCGGCCTCGGCAATTGCGGAGCCGTGGAGCCTCGTCCCTTCCGCGGGCGGGTGCTCGCGCGAGACGGTGCCGCTCAGGAGCCCACGTGCGAGCGGGAAGTACGGGATGAAGCCGAGCCCGAGCCGCTCGCACACCGGCAGCAGCTCCTCCTCCGCCCCACGCTCGAGCCACGAGTACTGCGACTGCTCCGAGACGAACGCGACCGAGCCGAGCGACCGCGCTTGCGCGAGCGTCTCGGGCCGGTAGTTCGACGTTCCGTAGGCGCGGATCTTCCCTTCCTCGACCAGCTCGTCGAGCGTGCCGATCGTCTCCTCGAGCGGCGTGGTCTCGTCTTCCTCGTGGTGCTGGTAGAGGTCGACGACGTCGGTGCGCAGCCGCCGCAGCGACGCCTCGAGCGCCGAGCGAATGTACGCGGCCGAGCCGCGCCGCTCGGCGCCGTCGCCCATCGGCTTCCCGAATTTCGTCGCGAGCACGACCCGGTCGCGGCGCCCCTCGAGGGCGCGCGCCGACCACCTCCTCGCTCGCGCCGCCGCTGCCGTAGATGTCGGCGGTGTCGAAGAACGTCACGCCGGAGTCGAGGGCGGCGTCCACGACGGCGCGCGTCGCCGCCGCGTCGAGCCGGCCGCCGAACTGGTTGCAGCCGAGCCCGACGACGGTTACCTCGAGCGGTCCGAGCCTCCGCGAGCGCATGGCCTGAACGTACCGGTAGCTTCTTCCCTCGTGCGCTACTTCGAGGACTTCCAAGCCGGCGAGACGATCGAGCTCGAGCCTGTCACGGTCAGCGAGGCCGAGATCATCGCGTTCGCGCAGCGTTTCGACCCGCAGCCGTTCCACGTCGACCCCGAGGCGGCGAAGGAGAGCGCCTTCGGCGGGCTCGTCGCGAGCGGCTGGCACACGACGGCGCTCTTCATGGGTGCGTTCGTGCGCTCGATCCTGCTCGACTCGGCCTCGATGGGGTCGCCCGGGGTCGAGGCGATCCGCTGGACCGCCCCGGTCCGCCCGGGCGACACGCTCACCGGCCGGGTGACGATCACCGAGGTACGGCCGTCGGAGACGCGCCCCGACCGCGGCACGATCTTCACTGCGTGCGAAGTCCTCAATCAGCACGGCACGACGGTCATGACGCTGACCGCCCGCAGCTTCGTCGGCCGCCGGCCCTCCTCCTAACGCCAGGTCGCCCGGAGTACGCGCAGCCAGTTGCCGTGCGTGACCTTCGCGACGGCGTCCTCGTCGTAGCCGCGCCCGCGCAGGCCGTCGACCAGCTTCGGCAGCCCCGCGACACCGCCGAGCGCCGTCGGGATCGAGGTGCCGTCGAAGTCGGAGCCGAAGGCGACGTGGTCGATCCCCATCATCTCGGCGAGGTAGTCGACGTGGCGGAGGATCTCGTCGATCGGCGTCTCGTCGGGCAGGTGCCTGCCGTCCTCGCGCAGGAAGGTGACTCCGAAGTTGACGCCGACGACACCGCCCGAGTCGCGGATCGCGCGCAGCTGCTCGTCGGTGAGGTTCCGCGTCGAGGGGCAGAGCGCGTGCGCATTCGAGTGCGTGGCGACGAGCGGAGCCTCGGAGACGCGCGCGACATCCCAGAAGCCGGCCTCGTTGAGGTGCGACAGGTCGACGAGCACGCCCAGCCGGTTGCAGGCGCGAATCAGCTCGGTCCCGGCGGACGTCAGGCCCGGCCCCGTGTCGGGCGACGACGGGAACCGGAACGGCACTCCTTCCGCGAACGCGTTCGCCCGCGACCAGACCGGGCCGAGCGAGCGCAGGCCGCGGTCGTGCCACTCACCGAGGTTCGACAGGTCGGGCGCAATGCCCTCGGCGCCCTCGAGGTGCACGATCGCCGCGATCGATCCCTCATGGAAGTCGTCGGCGCTCGTCGCGAGCACGACCGGGAGCGCGCGCAGCACGTCGTACAGCTCGAGCGAGATCCGGTCCGCCTCCTCGAACGGGATCGGCGGCGGCAGCGGCAGGTCGTACGGGACGCCCGCGGGCGCCAGCGGGACGTCCGACGGGACGTTCAGCGCGAAGAACCCGCCGGCGAAGCCCGCGGCCGCGGCGTCCTCGAGCCGGAGGTGGCGCGGCTCGTGCCCCTCCCAGATCGTCAGAGCAAGGTCGTTGTGCCCGTCGATCAGCATCGCGGCCTCTAGAGCACCCCGCCGAGCGTGCTCTTGTTCGCCCGGCGGGCGCCGCCGGCGGAGACGCGCGGATCGAGCACGGCGTAGAGGAAGTCGACGAGCAGGTTGCCGACGACGACAATCGTGGTGATCACCGTCACGATCGCGAGCGTGAACGGCAGGTCGATCTGGCTCTGGGCGCCCCCCATCGCGCGCACCGCGAGCGTCCCGAGCCCCTGGATGCCGAAGGCCGCCTCGATGTAGATGCAGATCCCGATCGCCGTCCCGATCTCCATCCCGACCATCGTCAGCACGCGCAGGCTCGCGCTCGGTAGGACATGGCGCCCGACCACGTGCGCCTCCCCGGCGCCCTTTGCGCGCGCCGTGCGCACGAAGTCCTCCGGCAGCGTCTCGGCGACGCTCACGCGGACCATGCGCGTGTAGAGCGCGACGAAGAGAAGTGCGAACGTGACCCACGGCAGGACGAGATGGTTGGCCCAGTCGGCGACGCCGCCGCAGGCGGCGGTCGGCCCCCGGACGAGCGGGCAGTAGCCGTTCCCCGGCAGCCATCCCAGGTGCGCGGAGCCGAAGGTGGTCGCGAGCACCAGGCCGAGCACCATCGGGTGCGTGCAGATGCCGACCAGCGAGACCGACGAGATGGCGCGGTCGGCGTTCGAGCCGACGCGCGTGCCGGCCAGCGCGCCGAGCGGCAGCGCAAGCAGGAGCACGAGCACGGCGCCGCCGAGGATGATCGAGAGCGTCGCGCGCACCGCCGGGAAGAGTTGGGGACCGATCGGCACCTGCGCCAGCCGCTCGTTCTCGACGAGCCGGGCGCCGCTCCAGTCGTGGCCGATGTCGCCTCGTGCGAGCTGCCACAGGTAGTCGACGTACTGCACGACCTTCGGCCGGTCGACGCCGAGCAGGTGGTCCGCATGCGCGACCTGGTACGAGCTCAACGTCTGCGCCTGGGGGTACACGAAACGCGCGGGGGACGACGGCAGCGCCCAGTAGACGACGTAGGTGACCGCGATCAGCCCGAGCAGCGTCAAGAGCCCCGAGCCGATCCGCCGGACAAGGAAGAGAAGGAGGGCCGTCATCGCGAGGACCTCGGCTCGAGCGCGCGGCGCAGCCCTTCGGAGGCCTGGTTGAGGGCGACGACCGTGACGAGGATGGCGATCGTCGGGAAGAGCGTCTGCCAGACGGTCGGCTCGAAGGCGCGCGAGGAGTAGATCGTCCCCCAGGCGGTCGAGAGCATCGAGCCCCACGTCGGCGTCGAGGCCCCGACGCCGACGCCGATGAAGCTGAGGCTCACCTCGAGCAGGATGTTCGTCGCGACGGCGATGCCGCTCCAGACGAGGAGCGTCGGCATGACGTGCGGCAAGAGGTGGCTCCGCAGGATGCGTGCGTCGGATGCCCCGATCATGTGCTCGGCCTCGACGAACTCCGCGTTGCGCAGCGTCAGGAGCTGGGCCCGGATCAGGCGGATCGGATAGAAGGACGTGAAGACGCCGATCAGCAGCGCATCGGAGAGCACGCCGGGAGGCACGACCCAGCCGTAGCCGACGGAGCCCAGCGTCGACTCGAGCCTCGTCGAGGCGAAGACGAGGAAGAGCAGCAGCGGGAACGCCATCAGCGTCTCGGTGAGGCGGGACACGACCCAGTCGGTCGCACCGCCGAAATACCCGGCGACGCCGCCGATCGGGGTTGCGATCAGCAGCGCAACGAGCATCCCGCCGAGCCCGACCTCGAGCGACGTACGGCCGCCGTCGAAAAGCCTGATCAGCTCGTCGCGGCCGAGCGGCCCGTCGGCGCCGAGCGGGAACAGCGTCGTCTTCGTGCCCTTGGGCGGCGGCTCGACGTCGCCGTAGTCGTCGACGACCGCGTGGTCGGTCGCCGCCACGTGCGACCAGGGGCCGTCGGGCCTCAGCGTGTTCCCGTCGACGGCATACGGGAAGAGCGCACTACCGTCGTGCCCGAGCCCCCGCGTCGCGACGGCGCCCCCGAACAGCGACACAGCGAGGACGAGCGCCAGCACGGCGATCGCGACCATCGTGACGCGATCACGCCGCACACGAAGCCAGACGGACGCCCAGGGGCCTCGCGGCTGCCCGGCAACTCCCGCAGACACCGCCATTCGGCTCTGAGCCTATCCGGGCAGGAGCGGGTGAATGGGTCGCGGCCGTCCGGTCCGTCAATGAGTACGTCCGGCCGCGACCCGTCCCCCTGACCCGGCGCCTGCGTGGACTACGACAGGCGCCGTCCTTCGTGACGCCGCTCCAAGTTCGCGCTGCGCCCTCCGCACCCTGCTTCGTAGTTCCCCGAACTATGATCGTGCCGCCGATGAGCACCACGGAGACGACGGGGTCGCGGGCGAGGAATCTCGTGCTCGCGGCGATGATCTTCGCCGTCTCGATGACGTTCATCGACCAGACGATCGTCTCGATCGCGGCGCCGAACATCCAACGCGAGCTCCACCTGACGACGACGGGCGTGCAGTGGGCGGTGAACTCGTACCTGCTCGCGCTCGCCGCGCTCTTCGCCCTCGGCGGCCGGCTCGCGGACACTCTCGGGCACCGGCGGATGGTGACGATCGGCGTCGTCGTCTTTGCGGCTGCCTCGGCGCTCTGCGGGCTGACGCCGTCCGGGGGCGGCGCCGAGGCCTGGCTGGTCACGTTCCGTGCCGTCCAGGGGGCGGGCGGGGCGATCATGTTCCCGGCAGCACTCGCGATCGTCGTGCAGACGTTCTCGCTGCACGAACGCGGCCGGGCGCTGGCTCTCTTCTTCGGGATCGCCGGCGGCCTGACCGCCGTCGGCCCGGCCCTCGGCGGCTTCCTGACGCAGTGGACGTGGCGGGCGATCTTCTGGGTGAACATCCCCGTGGCGCTGATCGCGCTGGCGCTGATCTGGGCTTCGCACCCCGTGACCGACCGTCGCCCCGGACGGATCGACTACCGGGGAGCCGTGCTGATCGCAGCGGGTGTCGCGCTCAGCATCTTCGGCTTCCAGCAGTCCGGGCGCTGGGGCTGGAGCGACCCGAAGACCGTCACGTGCGTGCTCGTCGGAGCCGCACTCCTCGTGGTCTTCTGGGTGGTGGAGCGTCGCACGGAGTCGCCGCTGATCGAGGTGAGCATCTTCCGGATCCGGCCGTTCCTGGTCGAGAACCTGGTGCTCTTCGCGTCGAACCTGGCGTTCATTCCCGTCTTCTTCTTCGCGAGCGAGTATGCGCAGCTCTCGCTCGGCAAGTCGGCGTCGTCGGCGAGTCTCGTGCTGCTCTACTTCTTCCTCGGGTTCGTCGCGGCGGCGCAAATCGGCGGCCGGCTGCTCGACCGCGTCGGTGCAAAGCGCCCGGTCGTCGCCGGCTGCGTACTGGCCGCGGTCGGGTTCTGGCTGTGGGCGGGGAAGCTGACAGGCCTTCACTTCGGCTCGCAGATCGTCTACGTGTTCCTCGCCGGTGCGGGCATGGGGATGATGCTCGGCCCGGCGAGCACCGACGCCGTCAACCGTGCGTCACGGCTCTCCTACGGGGAGGCGACGGGCATCACGCAGACCGTGCGGAACTACGCGGCCAGCCTCGGGCTCGCCGTGCTCGGCAGCCTGAGCGTCTCGACGATGCACTCGCACCTGACCACGTCGTTGATCGGACAGGGGCTCGGCAAGGCGCAGGCGGGGGTCGAGGCGACACGCATCGCGCAGGCGCGCTCCGCGACCGGCCCGATCCCCCGCTTCGTGCAGCTCGACTTCGCGTACGCGACCCGCGCGGTCTTCTACGCGATGGCGGGGATCATGGCCGTCGCTGCCTTGATCGCCTTCGTCGGCCTGCGCCGCGGCGTCCAGCAGCAGGAGGCCTAGATGGTTAGCGCCGCGTCGGCGATCGCCTCGATCGCGGCGAGCCGGGCGGCGAGCTCCTCGGGGATCCCGTGTCGTGCCGCGAGCTCGGCCGGAGCGAGGTAGTCGACCCGGGTCTCGTGCCCGTCCGCCCACACGAGCACCTTCAGCGGCAGATCGAGCGCGGCCTGCGGGACGGCGTCCATCACGGGTGTGCCGGCCGCCGGGTTACCGAAGACGAGCACTTTCGTCTCGCGCAACTCGAGCCCGACGGCGGCGGCCTCGGCGTCATGGTCGAAGATCGCGAACAGCTTCACGCCTCGCTCGGCAAGCACACGTTCGAAGCGTGCCACCGTCTCGGTGACGGTCCACGGGCTCGTCCTCGAGATCATCGGGGAACGATATCCCTCGACCGAGCCACGCCCGGGGATTGGCTCGACCCGTCCCTTGGGCGGTGGGCGCCTTCCGGGGCCGCATGCATGATCGGTGTGTGGCGGGGGGAGAGCACCGGACGTCGGATGCAGCGGTCGGGAACCATGCGATCTGCGTCGAGTGCGGGCGCCGCAGCGACGTGCTCTGGACGGGGTGGCGCGGCTACCGCGTCGACGACCCGGAGACCGACTCGCGCCCGGAGCTCGGCTTCTACTGCCCTGACTGCGCGGCGCGCGAGTTCGGGTCGCGCTGACTCAGAATCCCCGGCTTCAGGGTCATGTCGAGCAACGCCACGATCAGCGGCGAGATCCGCGTTTCCCCGGACGCCCTCCCGGAGGGCGGGATTAGCGTGATTTTCGGGGTGATGGGCAGCCAGGCGATCCGCGATTACCCGGGCTCGCGACTCGTGACCTTGACCGAGCCCGATGCGGTCGATCAGTTGCCGGTCGAGGAATGGGATGCGCTCGTCGAGGCGCTTCCGCATCCGAGCCCATACCTCCTCAAGGGCTGGGTCGTCGCGGAGCTCCGTCACTCACTCGAGACCTGCGAGCCCCGGATCCACATCGCCCGCCGGAGCGGCAGCCTCGTCGGCGCCCTTCCGCTCGCGATCTCACGGACGCACGGGCTGCGCGTGGCCGGCTTCGCCGGCGGGCCGCACACCGTCTGGGGCGACGTGCTCCTCGCTCCGGGCGAGCCGGAGTCGACCGCTCGCGAGCTCGTGTCGCTCGCCGCCCACTCGGATCAGGACCACTGCCGCTTCCACGGCCTCGCGCCCGACAGCCGCCTCGGCGCACTTGCGGAACTGACGCTCGTCGAGCGGATCCATGCGGCCGGCTTCGACCTCGTGCCCGGCTGGGACGACGTGTACCGGCGCAAGGTGTCCAAGCGACACCGGCAGGGTCATCGACACAAGCGACGGGCGTTGGCCGAGCTCGGCCCACTCGGGACCAGGGTTGCCCGGGCGCCGGACGAGCTCGAAGCGGTGCTCGACGACACCTTCCGCCTGCACGAGCTGCGCTGGAGGGGCCGCTACGACACTTACGGGTACGCCGAGCCTGCGTCACGACGCCTCATGCACGAGGTCGTCGCTCGGCTGGGTGCTCGCGGGCAATACCGCATCGTCACGCTCGAGCTGGGCGCGAGGCCGATCGCGTTTCTCTCCTTCTTCGTGATCGGAAACGTGGCCGTCGGCCATCGGACAGCCTTCGACCCTGCTTACGCACGGTACTCGCCGGGCGCGCTCGTCTTCTTCGACGGCTTCGCCGACATGTCGGCGACAGGGCTCAAGCGCTTCGAGTTCGGCGGCGGCGACGAGCAGTTCAAGGAGCCGTTCGCCGACGAGATCCGCCCGTTGGACGACGGCTTCGGGCTGGCCACGACCCTACGCGGCTCGTTCGCGGCGAGCGTTGCGCCACCGGCGACGCGGCTGCGCCGGCGGCTCAAGCGGCGTCAGTCGCTGCGTGGTGCCTACCGGCACGCACGGGCCCTGACGTCGCATCACAGCTGACTCCGCTCTCCTCGAGCTCGAGCCAGTCGCGGTGCCACATGATCCCGCAGTTGCGGTGGCACGGTCCCCGGCGCACGAACGCCGCACCGCTGCAGCGCACACCGCTGAGCGTATAGAGCTCGGCGGCAGGCGACATGTAGGCCGGCGGCTCGAAGTCGACGTCCTCGACGCGCCGCAGCACCGGGAACCGCTGCCCTGCAAAGCGCTCCATCTCCGCCATGACGGAGACGCCGTCGCGGCGCCCGTGACGATCGAGCGTCGCGACGATCTCGGCCCACGGCCGAACGCGGGCGAACCGGGTCGGCGCCGACAGGACGTGCTGGTCCTCGCTCGACGGCTCGAGCCACTCGTCGCGGAAATAGAGCGAACAGGCGCGCCCGCACCCCGAGGTGCCGTCCAGCCCCTCGCACGTGACCCCGTCGAGGGCGACGGTGCGCGCAATCGTCCTGAAGTGCCGTCCACGGTCGAGCAGCCGCCGCAACACCCGATCCACCCTGTAGGTCCTGCCGCAATACCCCCACTGCGCCTCCATGAACAGAAGGCCTCGCAGCTTGTCGCCGGCATCCAGCGTCGCGCGGATCTCCTCGGCGCTCTTGACGCGGACCCAGTCGCCTTCGCGGAAGCGCGAGATCGCCCCGAGACCGGCCCGCCTTCTGAGCCGGTCCCTCGCCCTAGCGACCGCGCGCTTGCCGAGCCGGGCGTAGCCGTAGGGGAACTCGAGCCGGTAGAGCGAGTCGTCGAGCTGACAGCGTTCGCCCACGGCGAAAACCGGTGTGTTGGCGCCTAGCGGAGGATCTCGACCGCGAGCGCGTGCGAGCAGCCGCCCTCGACCAGGTCGACCGCCGCGTGCAGATCGATTTCGCCCCGAGGCGCGAGCACCTTCACCTGCGCATCGTCGTAGCCTGCGCGCGCGAGCGTCCTCTCTCGCCAGCGAGCTGTCAGCTGGTCGACCGGGAGGAGGATCAGCTGCTCGGTGTCGGGCGGTGCGCTCAGGATCGGCGAGCTCATGAGCTAACCGTAGCGTCGATCGGGGTCGTCACGGGCTGGGATTTGCCACATATCCCCGCCCTGGTCACTTTGAATCCACGAAAGCGCCCTTACGCGATCATGGCCGCGCGATGGGCCATCGCCCGCTGAACCACCTCGCGCTCGATCTGATCCCCATCGACGGGCCGCATGAACAGGTAGCCCTGACCGAGCGTGCAGCCGAGACCCTTGAGCGTCGCAAGCTGCTCGGCGTTCTCGATCCCCTCGGCGACGGGAGTCACACGCAGAATCCGCGCAAGGCCGAGAATCGTCTCCGCGAGCGCCGCGACCTCCGCTGACTCGTTGATGTCCGCGATGAACTCGCGGTCGATCTTCAGGAGATCGATCGGCAGCCGCCGGATGTAGTTCAGCGAGGAGTAGCCGGAGCCGAAGTCGTCGACCGCCACCCGGATCTTGTGGCGGCGCAGCTCCCCGAGTCGGTGAAGTGCGAGCTCGAAGTCCGAGATCATGACCGTCTCGGTGATCTCGAGCACGAGCTTCTCGGGCGCGAGTGCGGTCTCCATGAGGATCCTGATCGTGTCGTCGACGAGTGATGCGTCCTGGAGCTGGCGGCCCGAGATGTTGACCGCGATCGTCGGCGCCGCGGCACCCACGAGCTGCTGGATCCGCGCCGCTTTTCTGCACGCGGTTCGCAAGGCCCAGCGTCCGATCGACACGATTGCGCCGGTCTCCTCGGCGATCGGGATGAACGCGTCCGGAGCGACGAAGCCGCGGGTCGGATGGTTCCAGCGGATCAGCGCCTCGAGCGAGACGAACTCTCCGGTCTCGAGGTCGACGACGGGCTGGTAGCGAAGCTCGAACTCGCCGCGCTCGATCGCCGTCTGCAACTCCCGCTTCAACTCGAGGCGATCGAGCAGCGCCGTGTGCATCTCGGAAGCGAACCGCCGACAGGTCCCCTTGCCGCTCGACTTGGCGGCGTACATCGCGACGTCTGCGTTGCGCATCAGGTTGTCGACGTGGATCGGGTCGCCCGCCTCGACGCGGGCGATGCCGATGCTGGCCGTCATGGCGAGCTCACGCCCATCGATCTGGATCGGCGCGGCGATGCCTTCGAGCAGGCGCTGGGCGATCAGGTCGGCGTTGTCATGGTCGTCGTCCTCGATCAGCACCGCGAACTCGTCACCGCCGAGCCGGGACGCGGTGTCGGTGGTTCGCGCGCTGGCGGCGAGCCGCCCCGCGACGATCCGGATCAGCTCGTCGCCCGCCTGGTGGCCGAGCGTGTCGTTCACCGTCTTGAAATCGTCGAGGTCGAGGAAGAGCACGGCGATCGACGCTCCGCGGCTCACCCTGGCGAGGGCGTGCTCCACGCGGTCGCGAAAGAGGACGCGGTTCGCGAGCCCGGTCAGCTCGTCGTGAAAGGCCGTGTGCGCCAGCTGGCGCTCGAAATCCTTGCGCTCGCTCACGTCGCGGAGGTTGAGGACGATGCCGCGGATCTCGTCCGTGTCCAGCAGGTTCGTGCAGGTCGCTTCCACCTCGAGCGTGCCGCGGCTGGTCACCAGCTCGAGCTCGAACGACTGCATCGGGCCGTCGGCGTGCCCGGCTTCGAGCGCTTGGGCGATGCGTGGCCGGTCGTGGTCGACGACGAGCTCCACGAACGAACGGCCCTGCAGGTCCTCGGGGGTCGTCCCGAGAACACGAACGGTGGACGGGCTCGCGTAGTCGATCGAGCCGGCGGAGTCCAGCACGAGGATCGCGTCGGAGGAGTGCTGCACGAGCGCCTGGAACCGCGCCTCGGTGCGCTTGCGAAGAAGCTGTTCCGACACCCTGACACCGTCCAGGGCGAGCGCGACCGAGTTGGAGAGCGTCCGGAGGGCCTCGAGTCGATCTGCGTCCACCCGCTGAGGCGTCTCGAAGACGAGCACGCCGTGGCTCTCGCCGCGCCCCTGGAGCGGCAGCGCGACAGCGCCTTCCGGCGCCTCCTCCGGGCTCCTGATCGTCACGGTCGTCGACTCGCCGAGCAGCTGCCGTCCGGCTTCGCTTGCGACCGCACCGACGTCGGCGGGGACCCGCGCCTCGACGAGGCCCACCCCCGCCCTGGCCAGCACGGTCGCGCGCTCGAGTGCCGACCCGTGCCGCCCGCCGAGGTCGAGGAGCCGCAGGCAGACGAGCAGGAAGACGACACCGGCGAAGGCCGCGAGCAGCGGGATCTCCGAGGTCGTGGCTCCGCCTGCCGCGAGGAAGGCCGGGACCACGCAGGCGGACGAGGCGAGGATCGCCAGGCGCTCCGGGGTCAGGTGGAACGGCTTCTCCGGTGCCCTCGTGACGAGCTCCGACGCCGACGGATGGAGGGCGGCCGCAGCGACGAGTGCGAAGAAGAGGATCCAGCCGGAGCCGACCCACCCGCCGCTCCTGAAGCCGCCGTGCAGCCGGCCCCACCGGCTGAGGGAATCGGTGACGATCAACGAGAGCACGCCCGTCGTGAGGAGCAAGAACGACGCGGGCAGACGACGACCGGGGGCAAAGACGAGGCGCAGAAGGGACGCTCCCACCACGAGGTCGAGCGCCGGATAGGCGAGTGCGGTCAGCTTCGTCGACCAGGCAAGTGCCCCGTCGTTCGAATACGGCGACATCAGGAGCGTCCAGGAGATGGCGCCGACCGAGGTTGCGACGATCAGCGCATCGAGCAGGGCCGTCCGGTCGCGGCCCGGCGTCCTCGCCCGCATGAGGAGCGTGAGCCCAACGGCGAGCAGCGGGTACGCGGCCAGATGCGAGCCGTTCGCGAGCCACGGGTGCGTGAACGGGACACCGAAGAGCCGCCGGTAGTCGTGCGCCAGGAAGCGCCCGGCGACGAACGCCGCAAGCCCGACGGCGATCGAGAACCAGGCAGACCTGGCCTCCCGGCTCCGCACGAGCGCGCATCCGATCGCGACGGCGCTCGAGAGGCCGACGGCGTCGAAGAGAACGCCCGCGTCGACCGGCGTCCGGTACCCGGAGAGGGCCAGGCCTCCGAGCGCGCACGCGGCCAGCAAGAAGAACAGCCACGCGCGGCCAGGCGACCGCCGGGTCGTCGGCAGCCGGAGTCCACCCGCAGTTGCCGCGCGAGCAAACATACGGGGCAGAATCGGCGGCCGGCGGCGGCGCGCCCTCCCCTAATCGGGGTACCGCCCTCCCCTAATCGGGGTAAGGGAGCCTCGCGGGAGCGGCAAACCTGGGATGTTCTACCGTGTCACCGCGGTCGCTATAGTCGCGAGCCTGCCGACCACCCGGAGGCTGAGATGACCGATGGCGAAGGGACGATGGACTGGGGCGGCCACGAGACCTGGTTCCGCCTCGTCGGCGAGCTCGATCCGGAAGCGCTCACACCGGTCGTGATCTGCCACGGCGGTCCCGGCGCCGCGCACGACTACTGCGAGCCCATCGCCGACCTGAGCCGGTCCGGCCGCGCCTGCGTCCTCTACGACCAGCTCGGCTGTGGCCGAAGCGAGCTGTTGCCCGAGGCGCCTGCCTCTTTCTGGACGCCTCAACTCTTCAAGGACGAGCTTGTCCAGCTCACGCGGCACCTCGGGATCGCCGACCGGTATGCGGTCGTCGGGCAGTCGTGGGGCGGCATGCTCGCGATGGAGCACGCGCTCGACCATCCGCCGGGACTGAAAGGGATCGTCGTGGCGGACTCTCCGGCGAGCATGACGCTCTGGGTCTCGGAGGCAAACCGCCTGCGGGCGGATCTGCCGCCCGAGGTGCAGAAGACGCTGACGCGGCACGAGGAGGCCGGCACGACGGACGACCCCGAGTACGAGGCGGCCGTCGGCGTGTTCTACGAGCGCCACCTCTGCCGGGTGGTTCCGATGCCCGACTGCGTTCAGCGAAGCTTCGCGCAGATCGCGGCCAACCCCACCGTCTACCGCACCATGAACGGACCGAGCGAGTTCCACGTGATCGGAACGCTGACCGGCTGGGACATCACCGACCGGCTCGGCGAGATCACGACGCCGACCCTGCTCGTCTCGGGCCGCTTCGACGAGGCGACTCCCCGGATCGTCGGGGAGATCCACGAGCGCATCCCCGGCTCGGAATGGACGATCTTCGAGGAGTCGAGCCACATGCCGCACGTCGAGGAGCCCGAGCGGTTCCTGGAGACGGTGGAGGCGTTCCTGCGCACGATCGACTGACCGCCCCGGCGCGGGTTGCGCGCTCGGACCGAAGCTGGCGACTCACGGAAGGGCAGCGATCGCGTGGACATCGACGAGCCGATCGCGGCAACCCGGGGTGGCGGTCCACATTCCCGGAACTGAACGTGGAGGCGACGAGAGAGCGGATGATGGGACTCGAACCCACGACCTTCTGCATGGCAAGCAGACGCTCTAGCCAACTGAGCTACATCCGCGAGGGTGGCAAGTATAGCCGCGGTCAGCTGAGGCCGAGCCGCTCCGCCATCGCGCGCGCGAGCGCCTGCAGGCCCGAGAGCGGGCGCACCATGACCGTGAACCGCTCGATCAGGCCGTCGTCGCCCTCCTCGAGGATGTCGATCCCCTGCAGGTCGCGGTCGCCGACGTTCGCCTCGAAGAAGAGGATCGTCGTGCGGCCGTCGCGCCACTCGTTCGTGTAGCGGAAGTTCTCGAACACCGTCGCGACCAGGCGCAGCACCTGCCCCACGGCCTGCTTGCCCTCGTACGGCTTGTGGACGGCCGGGCTGCGAAAGACGACGCTCTCGGCGATCGTCGCGAGCGCGGCGTCGACGTCGTCCGCCTCGACCGCGAGCCCGAACGGGTGCGTGACGAGGGTCATTCGGCGTCCAGCGCCTCGTTCACGAGCCTGTCCGCGAGCTCGTTGTGCGCACGCTTCACGTGCCGATACTCGACGCCGGCGAGCCGTCGTGCAAGCGCGCTCGCCTCACTGAAGAGATCGCGCAGCGCCTCGTTCTTGACGCGGTACTCGCCCCGCATCTGTTTCACCATCAACTCCGAGTCGGAGACGACCTCGAGCTCCTCGATGCCGAGCTCGAGCGCCTTCCGGAGGCCGGCGACGAGCCCGCTGTACTCGGCGACGTTGTTCGTGGCGACGCCGATCGCGACTCCCTCAGCCGCGAGCACCGTGCCGTCGACGGCTTCGAGCACGTACCCGTACGCCGCCGGCCCCGGGTTGCCGCGTGCGCCGCCGTCGGTGAAGAGCCGCGCCGTCACGAGACGAGCTCGTAGACGTCGAACGCCGGTTCCTCGTACGGATGCGCAGCGCGCAGCGCCTCGAGGACCGCGTCGAGGGCCTCGGCCGGGAACACCGTCTCGAGCCGCAGCTCCGGGACCCGCTCCTCCACCCCGCGCTCACCGATCGCCGGCGCCGTGTCTTCGCCGCCGAGGAACGTCCCCGTCCCCTCCGTGTACCAGGAGCACCGCTCGTAGGCGCCGATCCGCCCGGCGCCGGCGGCGAAGAGCGCGTCGCGCACGGCGTCCAGCGCATCGGGCGGCACGAACACGACCAGCTTGCATCGCACTACTGGTTGTCGAGCGGCATATTGTCTATTTGGGCGCGCTGCAGCCGGCCGCTGTAGTCGACGTAGACCGACTTCCACTCGGTGAAGACGTCGAGTGCCGCCTGCCCGGCCTCGCGGTGGCCGTTGCCGGTCTGCTTCATGCCGCCGAACGGCAGGTGGACCTCGGCGCCGGTGGTGCCCGCGTTGATGTACGTGATGCCGGTCTGCAGGTCGCGCATCGCGGCGAACGCCTTGTTGACGTCGCGCGTGAAGATCGCCGACGAGAGCCCGTAGCGCACGCTGTTCGCGGCACGCACCGCCTCCTCGAACGAGTCGACCGGGATCAGCGCGGTCGTCGGGCCGAAGATCTCCTCCTGGGCGATCCGCATGCCGGCATCGACGTCGGCGAACACCGTCGGCCGGTAGTAGAAGCCGTGGCCCGAGACCCGCTCGCCGCCGGTCAAGAGCTTCGCGCCCTCGTCGCGGCCGATCTCCGTGTACGAGTGGATCTTCTCGACCGCGGTCTCGTTGATCACCGGGCCGATGTCGGTGTCGTCCTCCCACGGCGCCCCGATGCGCATCCGCTCGGCCCGCTCGACGAGCTTGCGCTGCAGCACGTCGTACACGCCGCGCTGCACGATCACGCGCGAGGCGGCGGTGCAGCGCTGGCCGGCCGTGCCGAACGCCGACCAGACGATCCCGTCGACTGCCAGGTCGACGTCGGCGTCGTCCATGACGATGATCGCGTTCTTTCCGCCGAGCTCGAGATGCACGTGCTTCAGCTGGTCGGCGGCTGCCTTCGTCACCTCGACGCCCGTCTCGCGGGAGCCGGTGAAGGTGATGATCGGGACGTCCGGATGGCGGACGAGGGCGTCGCCCGCCTCTTCGCCGTAGCCGTGCACGATCTGCACGACTCCCTCGGGGACGCCCGCCTCGTGCAGAACGTCGACGAACCGTTGCGCAAGCTTCGGCGTGTCCTCGGCCGGCTTCAGGACGACCGTGTTGCCGCAGACGAGCGCCGGGCAGAGCTTCCAGGCCGGGATCGCGATCGGGAAGTTCCACGGCGTGATCGCGCCGACCACGCCCACGGGCATGCGCACGCTCATCATGAACTTGTTGCGCAGCTCGGACGGCGTCGTCTGGCCGAAGAGCCGGCGCCCCTCGCCGCCCATGTAGTAGCTCATGTCGATCGCTTCCTGGACGTCCCCGCCGGCCTCCGCCTTCACCTTCCCCATCTCGCGGGTCATCAGGTCGGACAGCTCCGGCTTCGCCGACTCGAGCAGCTGCGCGAAGCGGAAGAGGATGTTGCCGCGCTCGGGCGCCGGAACGAGCCGCCACTCCTCCCACGCCGCGCGCGCCGTCGCGACCGCGCGCTCCACCTCCTCCACACCCGAGCGCGGGAAGGTGTCGATCACCTCGCCGGTCGAGGGGTTCAGCGATTCGAAGGTTGCGGCCGCCATGGCGACCGATGGTAACGCGCCGCTCTACTCGGGCGGATCGGTGTCGAGGAACGTCCCCGTGACGCGCCTGCGTCGCCGGTCGCGTACCTCGCGCTTCTCGCGGTACGACCCGTCCTCGACGCCATGGCGCCTGTCCGGACCGTCGCGACGGTCGACGATCACCGTGACGTTCGGATTGTCCCGGTAGTAGTCGACCATTTTCGCGTAGAGCTCGGCCTCGAGCTCGCGTGGGATCACGCAGTAGATCACGGCTCATCCAGTGTACGGCGAGCCGCGGCCGACGCCATCACCCTTCCAGTTCTACAGGCGGGCGATGTCGGGAACGACCCTGCCGTCCTCTTCGACCTGCGCGTTCCACTCGGTGAACGCCCCCTCCAGCTCACCGGGGTCGTGGCCGCGCTCCTCGAGCCGCACGGGGTTGTCGGAGTCGGGCGAGACCCGGAACTGGTACCAGGTGATCTCCCAGGCGACCGTCACGACCACCTCGGCGTTGACGCCCGAGAGCCGCACGATCGAAGCGCGCGGCACGCCGAGTGACTTGACGATCCCGCCGACGGTGCGCCTGTGGGTCGACGCGTTGAAGAGATCGGCCGCCTCGACGACCGCGAACTCCTGGTCGGACAGCCGGCGCAGGATCGGCTCGGACGCGATCGTCGGCTCCGCCGCGCCCTTCCGCGTACCGAGGATCGCGGCGAGCAGCCCGCCCGCGCCGCGCCGCCGCCGGTCGGGCGGCATGGTCGGTGTCGTCGGGGCGCCCTCGCGGATCCAGCCCGACTCGACCGCCGTGTCCGCGCACAGCGGGCAGACGTCGACGTAGTCGGCACCGCCGTTCGGCGAGAACCGGATCGCACGCTCGCCCATCAGAAGCGTCCGCTCGCAGATCGCGCACGGCCGCTCGGTGGCCACCTTCGTGACCCTGCTCATGCCGAAAGCGTAGCCGTAGGGTTACGCAGGGACCGCCTCGTGCTCCTTCTTCGCCGCCTCGACGAGCTTCTGGGCGATGTGGGCAGGCACCTCCTCGTAGCGGAGAAACTGCATGTGGTAGTCGCCGCGGCCGCCCGTGAGCGAGGTGAGCGCCTGGTTGTAGGTGAGCACCTCGGCCATCGGCACCTCCGCCCGGATCGTCGTCGCGCCGCCCTTCGGCTCCATCCCGAGCAGTCGTCCTCGGCGCGAGTTGAGGTCGCCGTTGATCGCGCCGACCGACTCGTCGGGCACGGTCACCTCGAGCTCCATCACCGGCTCGAGCAGCGTCGGCTGCGCCTTCTCGTAGGCGGACCGGAACGCCAGCGAACCGGCGATCTTGAACGCCATCTCCGACGAGTCGACGTTGTGGTAGCTGCCGTCGACGAGGGTCACGCGCACGCCCTGCACCGGCGCTCCGGCGAGCTCGCCGTGCTGCATCGCCTCCTGGACGCCCTTGTCGACCGCGGGCCGGAAGCCCTGCGGGATCACGCCGCCGACGATCTTGTCGACGAACTCGTAGCCGACGCTGCCCTCGATCGGCTCAAGCTCGATGTGGCAGTCGCCGAACTGGCCGCGCCCGCCGGTCTGCTTCTTGTACCTGCCCTGCGCCCGCGCCTTGCCCTTGATCGTCTCCACGTAGGGGACCCGCGGCTGGTGCAGCTCCATCTCGACGCCGAACCGCCGCTTGGCGCGGTCGACCGCAACCTCGACGTGCACCTGGCTCATGCCGGCGAGCAGCTCCTCCCCGGTCTGCGGGTCGCGGGAGAGCCGAAGCGTCGGATCCTCCTCGGCGAGCCTCCGCAGCGCCTGCGCGATCTTGTCCTCGTCGCCCTTCGTCTTCGCGGTCACCGCGAAGCTCATCACCGGCTCCGGGAAGCCGAGCGCCGGCGGCTCGAGGTCGTGCTCGGCGTCGACGAGCACGTCGCCCGTCTGCACGTCCTTGAGCTTCGCGACCGCACCGAGGTCTCCCGGGCCGAAGCCGTCGGCCTTCTCGTGCTCCTTGCCCTGCAGGGTCATGAGCGAGCCGAGGCGCTCCTTCGAGTGGTCGCGGTGGTTGACGAGGGTCGTGTCCGGCTTCACCTCGCCCGCGTAGACGCGGAAGATCGAGATGCGGCCCGCAAACGGGTCGGCGACCGTCTTGAAGACGAAGGCGGCGACCGACGCGTCGGTGACGATCGGCGAGCCCTTCTTGGCCGGGCTCGGGACGCCCTCGACGATCAGGTCGAGCAGAGCGTGCGTGCCCAGGATCTTCGTCGCGACACCGCAGGCGACCGGGTAGATCTCGTCCCTTGTGACGGCGTTCTTGAGGGCGGCCGCGATGTCCTCCGGCGGAATCTCCTCGCCGCCGAGGTAGCGCTCCATCAGCGTCTCGTCGGTCTCGACGACGGCGTCGAGCAGCTTCGTGCGGTACTCCTCCACGGTCGCTGCGAGCTCGTCGGGGATCGCGACCGGGTCGCCCTCGCGGCCGCCCGACGGATCCATGTACGCGCAGTTGTGGAGGAGGTCGACGACGCCCGTCAGCTCGTGCTCGGACCCGATCGGGAGCTGGATGGCGACGCAGCGGTCGGAGAGCTGCTCCTGCGCGGCAGTGAGGACACGGTAGAAGTCGGCGCGCTCGCGGTCGAGCATGTTGACGAACACGACCCGGGAGAGCTCGAGCTCCTCGGCGCGGTTCCACACGCGCGCGGTGTTCACCTCGACGCCCATCACGCCGGAGAGCACGACCAGCGCGCCCTCGACGACCCGCAGCGACGCGACGGTGTCGGCCTGGAAGCCGGAGTCGCCCGGCGTGTCGACGAGGTTGATCTTGCGGCCCTGCCACTCGCACGACGCGATCGTCGCCGAGAGCGACATCTGGCGGCGCTGCTCGTCCTCCTCCCAGTCGGAGACCGTCGTCCCCGCCTCGACCGTGCCCAGCCGGTTCGTTTTTCCCGCCTGAAAGAGCATCGCCTCGACGAGCGAGGTCTTGCCCGTCCCGCGGTGGCCGACGACGGCGACGTTGCGGATCTTTCCGGCTTCGATGGGCATCGAGTCCTCCTGGCGTAGGGTCCGGTGCAGATCCTATGCCCGCGGCTGCGCCGTTCGCAGCCAGGCCGCCGCCGCGCCGCGGAAACGCACGGCGAAGGCAAAGAGCACGGCCGACACGGCGCCGGCGACGATCGCCGCGAACCACGGGTCGGACCGGTCGGTGCCTGCGAGGACGGCGTGCAGCGTGGCAAGCCCCCACACCCCGATCGTCAGGTAGTGCACCGCCCGCCAGCGGCGGTACGGAAGGCGCTTGCGCAGCGCGTTCGAGACGCCGACCGCGGCCATCAGCTCCGCCGCGACGACGCCGAGGCCGACGGCGAGCGGCCGGTAGTGCGAGGTGAACGGCACGACGGCCTGCCAGAGAGCGAGCGGCACCACCCGGTCGGCGAGGAGCGAGAGACCGTGGAGCGCCAGGAAGCAGGCGGTGAGGACGGCAAGGAAGCGGTGCAGCTCCTCGACGGCGAACCGCGGCCACGTGAGCGGGAGGCGTGCGGACATCAGCACGCCGAGCACGACCGACGAGGAGAGCAGCAGGTACGCGACGATCCCCGCCGACCGCGCGACGTACCAAACGAATGGGCTCAGATCCCGCTCCAGCGCCGGCCAAGCCGGCGCCTCCGCTCCCTGATGAGCTCCGTCGAGCCTACGCTCATGCTGCCAGGGCGGCTTCGGCGAGCCCGCGGCGCCAGGCCGCGTTGAGACGCACGCTGCCGTCGCGGTCGCGGAAGCGGCCCGGCAGGCCGCGCGCGTCGAGCCATGCGGGGCCCGCGACACCGAGGATGAAGGCGGCCTTGGCGGCGACGTCGGCACGCAGGCAGCTGCCTGCTGCGACGGTGACGTCGCTCCAGGGCGTGCGTGCGGGCGAGCCGGTGCGCGGGTCGATCAGGTGGTGTTGGGGGTCACCGCCGCGCAGCCAGGCACGGCGCGAGACGCTGCTCGTCGCGAGCCCGCCGCGAACGACGGTGACCACCTCTTCGCCGGGGAGGCCGACGACGACCGGGACATTGGTCGCAAGGTCGCCGCCGGCCGACACCCAGCCGTCACCCCCCAGGGTGAGTGCATCGTCCACTGTCTTTCCCTTGACGACGCCGTTCAGATCGAGCAGCACGGGCTCGGTGCGCAGGATGACCGAGCCGCGCAGCACGATCGATTCGAGCGTTGGGACTCGCGCCGGCTCGACCGCGTCGCCGTCGGGTGGGAGGGTGGCGAAGTCGCGGTCGTAGCCGGCAGCGAGCACGGCGCCTCCGACGGCGGGGGAGACCAGTCCGCCGGTGGCGTTCGCCGCGTCGATGGAGAGGGCGAGCATCGACGCGAACTCCTCCGAGACCAGCGCCACGCCGAGAGGGCGAGCATTGACGCTGGAGAGCTCGGAGGATTCCTTGAAACGGCTGAAACGGTGGTCGCGCTCGTCGAAGAGCGCCTGCACCGCCTCGAGCGGCAGCCCGCTCGAGCAGGCGATCTCGCAGCCCATCGAACGAAACTCGTTCACGATCCGCCGCTCCGGATCTGAGGGGTCGACGACTGCGAGGACCCGAACGAGCCACCGCCGTCGTCGAAGAAGGAGCCGTCGTCCGAGTCGGTCGCGCTCGCCGGGGCGGACGTCTGCCCGCCGGTCGAGGCATGCGCGCTCGCGCCGGGGTGCGCGACACGGGCGACGAGGGCGAGGCCCGCGAAGGTGATCCCGGCGGCGACACCGACCACATAGCGCGTCGATCGGAGGCGCCGCCGGGCTTCCGTGATGCGGGATCCGTCGTCCATGGCTCCAGCTTCCCGCCGGGCCCTAAGTGGACGCTAAGACGAGCCTGGGAGTCCCCTGAGGGTCCGGGCTAGGTTCGGGCCGCGGCGCCCGAGAGGCGGGCCTTGAGGCGGAGGATCGCCTTCGTATGGAGCTGGGAGACGCGCGACTCGGTGACGCCGAGCACCTCGCCGATCTCGCGGAGCGGCAGCTCCTCGTAGTAGTAGAGCGTGACGACGAGCTTCTCGCGCTCGGGCAGCCGCGCGATCGCGTCGGCGAGCGTCTCCCGGAGCTCCGTCTCGTCGAGCGCGTCGGCGGGCCTGGGGCCGGAGGTGTCCTCGATCGTGTCGAGCAGCGAGATCTGGTCGCCCTCGCCGGAGACCGACCAGAGCTCGTCGAGTGCGGCGATCGACGAGCGGGCGATGTCGCTCAGCGACTCCTCGAGCTCGCTGACGCTGATCCCGATCTTGGCGGCGATCTGCTCGTCGTCCGGCGCCGTGCCGAGCTTGGCCTCGAGCTCGGTGATCGCGCGCTCGATCTCGCGGGCGCGCGAGCGCACAGAGCGCGGCACCCAGTCGAGCGCGCGCAACTCGTCGATGATCGCGCCCTTGATCCGGGCGATCGCGTATGTCTCGAACTTGATGTCGCGGTCGGGGTCGTACCGCTCGATCGCCCCGATCAGGCCGAGCAACCCGTACGAGACGAGGTCGCCCTCGTCGACGTGCGCCGGCAGGCCCGACCCGATCCGCCCCGCCACGTATTTGACGAGCGGCGCGTAGGTCAGGATCAGCCGCTCGCGCAGCGCTTTGTCCTGGGTCCGGCGGTACTCGAGCCAGAGGCCCCTCATGTCGTCCCCTGCCACGAATGGAGAATACGACCTAGGAGCGTGTTCTCCTCAGTGCGCCGGCCGCGAGTGTGCCCATCCAGACCGCCAGCGCGGCCGCTGCGACGCCGATCGGCCACTCCCCGGCGGCCGCCGTCCACACCGCAACCGCCCCGAATGCGGCCGTCAACACGGCGAACAGCACGGCGAGCGCCACGACCCCATGCTACGAGGACGGGGACGAGAAACGGGCCGCCCCGTGTCGGTTGCAGACACGAGACGGCCCGAATGCCACAGCGGTCAAGCGTCCCTCCCCTCGACCGCAGGGGCGAAGTGTACCGGCTTGCGCCGGTCCGCACAAGTGGACCGCGGGCATCCTGCGACTACACTGCCGAGGCAACCCAGGGGCGTGGCGCAATTGGTAGCGCACCGGTCTCCAAAACCGGGGGTTGCAGGTTCGAGTCCTGTCGCCCCTGTTTCGACGAAGCACGCCGACGCCCGCGCAAACCGGGGGTTTCGGCGTTGAGGGTGCGCGCGCCCGACTACTCGTCGGCGATCCGGTCAGTGCGGACCGGGGCGCGAGTGGCCCGGCGGGCGACGACCAGCCTGAACCAGACGCTGACCACGAGCCCGATCAGCAGGCCCTGCAGCCAGCTCCTCGTGACTCCGACGATCGCGCCGATCAGGAGACCCGAGACGATCGAACCCGGCCACGGATGCTTCCGCTGCCAGGCGAGCCGGCGTGCCCATGCCTCGGTGCTCAAGAAGCCCCAATCCCCACGGGCGGACGATACGTGCCCGACGCCCAGCCGCGGCGTGCCGACGAACCTCGCGATGTGAGAGGTCGGCTAGCGGCCGAACTCGTAGAGCGAGCAGGCGAGGCAGAAGAACGCGACGGCCGGCCCTTCGTCGGTGCCGGGCTCGTCGATGCGCCAGGCGCGGAAGCCGGTCCAGTTCTCGTCGGACTCGCATCCACAGTTCGCGCATGCGACGCGCACGACGACCGCCGTCTCCGGGCTCCCGGCCTTCCCCATGCACTTGATCGTGGTCGACGGGGCCGCCTGCCGCATCGGTCGTGAGGCCTGATCGACCGCGCCTCCCGTCTTGCCTCGGTCGAGGGAGGCGCGGGAAGCGATCAGCCCCTCAAGAAAGGCGGCGCCTCTGTCGATGGACCATTCGAGAATGGCCTTCGACGAGCTTCCCGACTTCGACGCACTCCTGGCCGAGCTGGTCGAGCTCGAGAGCCGCGAGCGCGAGATCTCCGCCGAGCGCCGGCGGCTGCATGCCCGGCTCGACACGTTCCCGAACGAGCTGACGGCCAGACGCGAGCGAGTCGTGTCGGCGGAGCGGCGTGCGCTCCACGCGCGGATCGACGAGCTTCGGCTCGTGCTGCGGCCCATGCTCGGCGTCCCGGAGCCTCCGGCGCCGGTGCCCCGCCTCGGGGCCTAGTGACAACGACCCGCGCTGGGTGGACGTCGAGCAAATCCCACCCGTACGGGCGGTTGCGGAACGGCCGCCGCAGACGCACGCTATCCCCACTGCGGCAAGTGCACTGACGGACGAACACCGAGGGAGATCGTGGACTGGACTGTGGCACAGGGCCGGCCGCTGCCGGCGAGCCGGCTACCGGCCGATCAGCGCAACGAGCGCGTGCGCGACCGTGGCCCAGACGAAGAGGTACCAGGCCACGCAGGCAATGAGGGGCAGGTCGAGCTTCGGGGTCGGACGTTGGCGAGTCGCATTCACGGGGCAACACTCCTGCTCGTGATCGTCGTCGTGCAGCTGGCGTGGCTGACGACGCTCGGCTATGCACTCCTTCGTCTGTTCGCGTAGCCCAGGCGCGGGCGTCGGGCTCGACAGTAGGTTCTCGCACCCGACCTTCTCATAAACGCCTGCAAAAAAGCAACTTCCTCCTGGGCGAGCTCGTCAGCGGCTGAGCAGGCGTAGGCGGGCCGCGACCGCCCAGGCGGGGGGAGGGAAAAGACCCGGGCGACCGCGACCCATGGGTTGGGACCTCCCCACTTTTCGCCCTCCATTGTGCGCCACCTGCCAGGCTCGTCGTCGGGCGCTCACCTCGTGTTGTCGCCGTGGGCAGGTCCGAGGTCGTACTCCCACCCCGGGCGCCACCGAAACGGCGCCTCGATCAGCCCGCGAAGCGACGTGCCCGTCGTCCGCGCCTCGAGCGCGAGCCGGGTCGCGATGTGGCCGATCAGCAGCACGCGCTCGGACGGCGCCTGCCTTGCGGACAGCTCCACGAGGAAGCCGTCGACGCGCTCGATCGCGCTCCGCCAGCTCTCGCCGCCCGGCCACGGCTCCTCGAGCCGGCGCAGCCGCTCCGCCTCGAGCCTCGCCCGCGGCATCCCGTTCCAGTCGCCGTAGTCGCACTCGCGCAGACGCCGGTCGGCGAGCACCGGGATCGGCGAGCCGGCGAACGCGATCGACGCCGTTTCGACCGCGCGCTCGAGGTCGGAGCAGTAGACGGCGGCGAGGCCGTCGTCGCGCCTCCGCGCGCCCAGCTCGGCCGCCTGGCGCCGGCCCTCGGTCGACAGCCTGCCGCCGAGCCACCCGGTCGCGATCCCCCGCTCGTTGTCCTCGCTCGTCGCGTGAGTCTCGAAGACGACTCTCGTCACGCGACTATTCGAGCAGACCGCGAGCCGCTCAGCCGCTGTCCTGCGCGGGGAAGAGCACGGTCGGCGTCTCCACTTCCGCCGGGTCGACATCGCGAACCGCCACGTCGACGACCGTCGCGACGATCGACGCGAGCGGGATCGAGAGCAGGACGTAGAAGCCGCCGATCAGGATGCCGATCACGGAGACCGAGACGAGCGTGAGCAGCGGCGGCAGGCCGACCGAGCCGCCGAGGACTCGGGGCGTCACCGCGTAATCCTCGACGAGCCGGATCGCGAGCAGCCCACCGCCGGCGAGCGCCGCGACGTGCCACGAGACGGTCAGGCCCGCGGCCACGGTCACGCCGAGGGCGACGAGCGGGCCGACGACCGGGACGATCTCGAGGATCCCGACGGCGATCCCCAGCAGGAGCCAGTACGGCTCGCCGGCCAGGACGAAGGTGATCGAGGCGAGCGCGCTGACGAAGGCGATCAGGATGAGCTCCCCGCGGACGAAGGCGCCGAGCTTCTGGTCGATCAGCGTCCAGGTGTCCCGCACGCGCTTACGCTTCGGGCGCGGCAGCAGGCCGGTCACGAGATCGACCGCCCGGTCCCGCTCGAACACCCAGTACGCCGCGACCGCGAAGGTGAAGAAGATCCCGACGAGCGCCTTCATCGCCGCCTCTCCCACCGACACGGATCGGCGGACGAGGCTGCCCGACGAGGGAAGGTGATGGAGGCGGCGCGAGAGGTCGGCGAGTGCGCGCTCCTTCAGGCCGCTCGACCCCTTGCCGACATGGGCCGTCTGTGCCGTCGTGAGCGCGTGTTGCACCTCGGTCGTCGCCGTCGGGACGACGTACGAGAGAAAGGCGGCGAGCACCAGGACGAACGCCAGGTAGTGCAGGAGCACGCCGACACCGCGCGGGACGCCGTGGCGCGCGAGCCGGTCGATGCCGGGCCGCATCGCCGCGGCGATCGTGAAGCCGAGCAGGATGAGCGCCAGGACGACGCGCACCTTCCACAGGGCGACCAGGCCGACGACGACGCACGCGGCGACGAGCGTGACGACGAACGCGTCTCCCGCGCGCCGCCCCCGGCTCGTGCCCTCCTGTTGCGTCGTCTCCTCCATCTGGCCCTTCCGGGACAACGCCGATCCGACGCCCGGAGTTATGGGTGCCACGGAAAGCCGCGAAGATGCCTCCGATGGCACATCTCGAGCGCCGCCGCATCCGCGTCACCGGGATCGTCCAGGGTGTCGGCTTTCGGCCGTTCGTCTACGGCGTCGCCCTCCACCACGGGCTGCACGGCTTCGTGCTCAACGACGGCGAGGGAGTGCTCGTCGAGGCGGAGGGTCCGCCCGCCGCGCTCGACGACCTCGTGCGTGCGCTCCGCGAGGAGGCTCCCCCGCTCGCCCACGTCGACTCCGTCGCGGCGACCTCGATCGTCCTGACCGGCGAGGCCGGCTTCACGATCCGGGCGAGCGTGCCGACCGGCGCCACCGCGCTCATCCCGGCCGACGTCGCAACGTGCGACGACTGCCTGCGCGAGCTCTTCGATCCCGGCGACCGCCGCCACCGCTACCCGTTCACGAACTGCACCCAGTGCGGCCCGCGCTTCACGATCGTCCGCGGCGTGCCGTACGACCGGGCGCTGACGACGATGGCGGGCTTCGCGCTCTGCGCCGACTGCCGGCGCGAGTACGAGGATCCGCTCGACCGCCGCTTCCACGCCGAGCCGGTCTGCTGCCCCGTGTGCGGCCCGCAGCTCTCCGTCCCGCTCGAGGAAGCTGTCGCGGCGCTCGCAGGGGGCGCGATCGTCGCGGTCAAGGGGCTCGGCGGCTACCACCTTGCCTGCCTCGCCGGGGACGAGGACGCGGTCGCCCGCCTGCGCTCGCGCAAGCTGCGCGAGGACAAGCCGTTCGCCGTCATGGCCGCCGACCCGGCGGCGCTGGTCGCCGTCGACCCCGAGGAGGAGCAGCTGCTTCGCTCGCGCGAGCGACCGATCGTCCTCGCCCGGCGCCTGCCCGACGCGCCGGTCGCGCCCTCGGTGGCGCCCGGGACCGAGTGGCTCGGCGTGCTGCTGCCCTACACGCCGCTTCACCATCTCCTGCTCCACGACCTGGGTCGGGCGATCGTGCTGACGAGCGGGAACCGCTCCGACGAGCCGATCGCGTTCGACGACGACGAGGCGCGCGAGCGCCTGGATCCGATCGCCGACCTCTTCCTCGCGCACGACCGGCCGATCCACCGGCGCTGTGAGGACTCGGTCGTGCGGCGCCAGTTCCCCGTGCGCCGCTCGCGCGGGTACGCGCCGGGCGCGCTGCCGCTGCCGGTGCGCGCCGCGCGCCCGATCGTCGCCGCCGGGCCGGAGCTCAAGTGCACGTTCTGCGTCGCCCGGGGCAGCGAGGCGTTCCTCTCGCCGCACCTCGGGGATCTGGACACGGAGGAGGCCTACCGGGCGTATCGCACCGATCTCGCCCTCTACCTCGAGATGCTCGGCGTGCGTCCGGAGATCGTCGCGTACGACCTCCACCCGGAGTACCTCTCGACCAAATGGGCGCTCGAGCAGGACGCCGAGCTCGTCGGCGTGCAGCACCATCACGCGCATGCCGCCGCATGCCTCGCCGAGCACGGCGAGCTCGAGCCCGCGCTCGCACTCGTGTTCGACGGCACCGGGTACGGCACCGACGGGACGCTCTGGGGCGGCGAGCTCCTCCGCTGCGACCTCGGCTCGTTCGAGCGCGTCGCGCATCTCGATCCCGTGCCGCTCCCCGGCGGCGAGGCCGCCGTCCGGCAGCCGTGGCGCGTCGCGGCGTCGTACCTCGAGCTCGCCGGGCGCCCGGTGCGGTGGGAGCGCTGGCCGGTCGTGCGCGCGAGCCTCGCCGCGAACGCCCCGCTCTCCTCCGGGATGGGCCGGCTCTTCGACGCGGTCGCAGCGCTGCTCGGCGTGCGCGACGAGGTCACCTATGAGGGACAGGCGGCGATCGAGCTCGAGCAGCTTGCCGGCGACGTCGCCGCGGATCCGTGGGACTGGCGCTTCGGCGACGCGGCGGGGCTCGTCGCCCGCGTCCACGACGAGCTCGAGGCGGGCCGGCCGCCGGCCGACCTCGCGGCGATCTTTCACGAGACCGTGGCGGTCGGCGCGGCGGCCGCGTGCGCGGAGGCGGGCGGTGCCACGGTCGTGCTCACGGGCGGCACGTTCCAGAACCTGCGCCTGCTCGGCTCGACCACGGCGCGCCTCGAGGCGGCGGGGCTCCGCGTGCTCTCGCACCGGCGCGTCCCCCCGAACGACGGCGGCATCGCCTACGGCCAGGCCGCCGTCGCGGCGGCGCGGTCTACGCGGTGAGCGTGGCCGGGCGCTCGGCCCGGCGGTAGTCGACCCGGTAGCCGAGCCCGCGCGGCACCTCGAGCAGCCGCTCGAGGTCGAGGTCGATGCGCGCCCCTGCCTTCTCCGTCACCTCGTCCTCGATCGGCAGGTCGAAGTCGTCGGCGCCGTACTCGAGCGCGCGGAAGGCATCCTCGTTGAGCGTCAGCACCGACGTCCGCACATGGCGGACGTTGTCGAGGAAGATCCGCGACAGCGCGATGTGACGCCAGTATTCGCGCGGCGGGATCTCGGTGCCGCCGAACGCGGTCCCGTACGGCTTGTAGGTCCAGCAGAGGAACGAGAAGAGCCCGTCGTAGCCCTCGGCCAGGCACGCATCCTGGAAGTCGCGGGTCCGTTGCAAGTGCTCGAGGCGCTCGTCGAGCGTCTCGTCGAAGCCGATCACCATCGTGGCCGTCGTGCGCATGCCGCTCTCCACGATCGCGCGCTGCGCCTCGAAGTAGTCGCTGACCAGGTACTTGAACTTCGCGTGCCGCTTGCGAAAGTCCTCGGTGAGGATCTCGCTGCCGCCGCCGGTCACCCAGTGGACGCCGGCGTCGCGGAGGCGAGCCGCCGCATCCGCGTGCGAGAGCCCGGCGCGGTCGGCGAGGTACAGGAACTCGGCGATCGTGAGCGCGTAGAACTCGACGCGGTCGCCGTACCGCTCGCGCACGGCGGCGAACAGGTCGCAGTAGTAGTCGAGCGGCAGCCGCGGGTTGAAGCCGCCGTTGAACCCGACGAGGTCGCCGCCCGCCTCGAGGAGCCCGTCGATCTTCGCGAACACCTCGTCGCGCGAGAGGACGTAGCCGCCCTCCTGGTTCGGCAGCACGTAGAACGCGCAGTAGTCGCACTGGGCAACGCACACGTTCGTGTAGTTGATGATCCGCATCACCATGTAGGTGGCGCGGTCGGGCTCGTGGTAGCGGGCGCGAACCTCCTGCGCGAGCGCCTTCAGCTCGTCATCGGACGCCTCGAGCCAGAGCCGCCGCGCCTCGTCGACGTCGATGCGATTCATGCCGCGACCGCCTCCGGCGCGAGCGTGTCCATGAACGAGCTGACCGAGAACACGGCGTTCCCCGGCCCGGGCGGGCCGTAGCCGGGAGGCGGCTTGAGGCCGTGGCGCTCGAGTGCCTCGCGGTAGGCGCCGAGGAGGCGAATGTGGTACTCGAGCGGCGCGCCCTCGGGGTTGTCGCGGCCGAGCGGCGTCGCCGGCTCCGGGCACCAGGTGGTGAAGCGCGGCGTGATCCCGCGGCTCATGAAGAAGTCGAGCCCTTCGGTCGTCGAGGCGATCGCCTCGTCGACGTCCTCGAAGCCGAACGGCCTCGCCATCTCGACGCCCGCGACGAAATTGGGGATGACGTGGCTCGGCCCGAACACCTCGGCCGCGTCGAGGATCCGCCGGTGCCATTCGGCCCGGCCGACGTAGCGCTCCTTGCCCGGGCAGATGATCGAGAAGAGCCGCTCGTCCCAGACCTCGTAGTTCGGGTGGTAGATGCGGATGCCGTAGTCGTGGTAGCGCTGGACGTCCTCGCGCGGAAGCGCCTGCGCAACGACCTTGCCGAGCCAGCGGCCGGGGAAGCGCTCCTCGATCGCCTGGGCGTAGCGGCCGTAGAAGTCGGCCTCGGCGAGC
Source organism: uncultured Thermoleophilia bacterium (assembly GCA_963840365.1). Classification (GTDB taxonomy): domain Bacteria; phylum Actinomycetota; class Thermoleophilia; order Gaiellales; family Gaiellaceae; genus PALSA-600. The sequence goes on from CAWIYQ010000005.1 coordinate 241,713, forward strand.
CCGTCGACCTTCGACGTCACCGAGCCGCCGGTGAGCGTGTAGGCCTGGCTCACCCGGTCGGCGTCGTACCGGTCGATCAGCGCGAGCGCCTCCAGCACGTCCTCGACCGGCTTCACGCCGGTGTACGGGCGGCCGGCCGCCTTGTGCTGGCGCCAGTTGTGGTTGATGTCGCAGAAGCGGCACTCCTCCTTCGCGCCGAAGTACTGGCAGAGCCGCAGCACGGTGAGATAGATCAGGTAGCCCCACTGGATCGTCGGCGCGGTCTCCATCACCGACTTGCCGTTCGCGAGCGCGTGGCGGTAGTACTCGGGCATCGGCGGCAGCGCGACGTCGGCGATCCGGCGTCCGTCCAGCTCGAGGACGAGCCCTCCGTCGTCGCCACGCGTCGCGCGGTACGGCGAATCCGGGTTGACGCGCACGGAGACGATCGTGCGTCGCAGCTCGTACGGCCCGCCCGTCAGCGCGACCTCCTCGGGCGGGCGCCTCGTCGCGGCCTCGCCGAGCTCCTTCAGCGGCTTCTGGTCGAACGAGAAGATGAAGTACGACTTCGGCTTCACCTCGCCGTCCAGGTTGTCGGTGAGCGCAGCGTCGTCGAACGCGATCCCCGTCCGGAGCAGGTCCTCCTTCAGGACGGCCTCCCGCGGCACCCGCGGGAACCGCTCCATGAGGCTCTCGACCTGGGCGGTGCGGCTCACGCCGCCAGTGTAGTGGGCTAAGAACTCGAATCGGAATGACGCTCGTCGCATGGACGCGATGGGTGCGTGCGATGCAAGGACGCAGGGAGCGCCCATATGCAGGCATATGGGCGCGACCGAGGACGCGGCAGCGTGCGTGCCCAGCGCGGCCAGGCGGCACAGACTTCGTTCCGATTCGAGTTCTAAGCTTCGGCGACCGGCTCGGGGCCGCGCCCCGTAGCGAGGATGCTGCCGGCCAGGATCAGCGCGAAGCCGACGAGCATCCCTCCGGTCACCTTCTCGCTGAGGATCGCAACGCCGAGGACGGCGGCGACCGCCGGGTTGACGTACGTGATCACCGTCGCCCGCACCGGACCGACCTCGCGGATCAGGGCGAAGAAGACGAGGAACGCGAGGGCGGTGCACACGAGCGCGAGGCCGAGCACCGACTCGACGACGTGCGACGTCGGCATGGACGACGGCCAGCGGAGCGCCGCAAACGGTGCGTAGATCAGGGCCGAGATGACAAGCGAGGCGGCCACCACACCGAGCGCGGGCACCTCCGAGAGCGCCCGCGTGAGGATGATCGGGCCGATCGCGTAGCAAACGGCGACCGCGAAGACCTCCAGCACCGGCACAGCGCTGACCTGGCCGACGTCGAGTCCGAGCAGCGCCGTCACGCCGGCGAGGCCCACGAGGAGCCCGAACCACCGCCGCCGCCCCTGGCGCTCCCGGTCGCCGGTGACCGCGACCACGATCGCACCGACGAGCGGCACGGCAGCGATCAGCAGCCCGGTGAGCGAGCTCGAGAGCCGAGTCTCCGCCCGCGCCAGCAGCACCCAGGGAATCGCGACCTCGATCACGCTGTAAGCGAGAAGCGGCCGCCAACGTGCGACGAGCGGCTGCAGCTCGCCGCGAACGGCGGCAAACGGGAACAGAACGAGCGCGCCGATCGCGGTCCGCAGGAAGACGAGCGTCACGGGCGCGAGCTCCCTGACCGCGACGCGGATCATCAGGTACGGAACGCCCCAGATCAAGCACATCGCTGCGAAGAGCAGCGCCCCTCTGCGCGTCATCCGGTGGTGGGCTCGTCGGTCTCGATCAACATCCTCGCAATCGTCAACGCTGCAACGACCGCAATCGTGAGATCGTTCCCGACGCACCACTGGCAGATCGCACCGATCGGCCCGAGCTGAGCCCAGAGCAGGTAACCGCTGAACGCGACCCCGACGAGGGCGATCACTGCTCCCGCAAAGGCGAAGATGACGCCGCGCCGAAGTGTCGTCGCGATGATCGCCAGGTAGGCGACGAGGCCGAGCGTCGCAACCGGAACGCCCCCGAGCAGCGCGTACTTCGAGCGCTGCACCTTCTCACAGCCGCCGGTCGTGCAGATCGGCGAGATGTGCGCGTAGTGCACGTACGTCAGGTAGGCGGCGATGCCCGCGCCGATCGTCGCCGCGACGGCGATCGCGACCCGCAGCCTCACTGCAGGGCGGAGCGAAGCGCGGCAGAGAAGTCGCTCGGCTCGAGCGAGGACGGCGTCACCTGCTGGGGCGTCCCGAGCTGCCGGACGAGCACGAACGTGGGTGTGCCCCCGACCCCCCACTGCTGCGCCCTCTGCTCGGAGGCGCGCCAGAGGGCGGTCACCGCGGCAGTCGGCATCGCCTTCTTGACCTCGGTCGGCGAGGCGCCGGCGGAGGCCGCGGCGTCGGCGATCACGCTGTTCGTGATCCAGCCGGACTGCTCCTCGCCCTGGCGCCGGTACAGCGCCTCCAGCATGTTCCACGCCTTGTTCTGCTGCGACGCGGCATAGACCGCCCGGATGCCCGGCTCGGAGTCGGCCCCGATGATCTCGATCGGATTGAGCACGAACTTGACCTGCCCGGTCTTCACGAACTCGTTCACCGCGGGCGCGACGCTGTCGATGCTCCATTGCCTGCAGTACGGGCACTGGGGGTCCTCGAAGACGTAGAGGGTGCTCGACGCCGACGCCTTCCCGAGCGTGAGGCCGTTCTGCGGGACGCCCTTGAAGGCGTTCGTGTTGCCGGTGGTGCTCACCGTCGTCGTGTCGGCCGACGACGAGCCGCCGCCGTTCCCGGCCAACGCAACCACCACCACGACCGCCACGACCGCGACGCCAACCGCGGCCAGCAGCATGATCAGGCGTTGTCTCGAGAGCCGACCCACGGCTCGAAGCATGCCCGAACCCCCTAAGAGACCGCTCAGTGGAATCCCGCAGGCGGAAATCCCTTCCGGACGAGTGATTAGGCTCCAGACGATGGCGCTCCTGCAGAGCAGGCTCGAGCCGACGGAGGATGCGAAGCGGCGCCGCGCGCGAATGGAGTCGCTCGTCGAGGAGCTCCGCATCCGCACCGCCACGGTCGCCGCCGGCGGCGGCGAGCGGGCGGTCGAGCGGCATCGCTCGCGCGGCAAGCTGCTTGCGCGGGAACGGGTCGACCGGCTCCTCGATCCGGGGTCGGCGTTCCTGGAGCTGAACGCGCTCGCGGCGTGGGAGCTGTACGAGGGGCAGGCCCCGGGCGCCGGGATCGTGACCGGGATCGGGGTGGTCGAAGGGCGCGAATGCGTCGTCGTCGCGAACGACGCGACCGTGAAGGGCGGGTCGTACTTCCCGCTCACGGTGAAGAAGCACCTGCGCGCCCAGGAGGTGGCGGAGCAGAACCGGCTGCCGTGCATCTACCTCGTCGACTCGGGCGGAGCGTTCCTGCCGCTGCAGTCCGAGGTGTTCCCCGACCGCGACCACTTCGGCCGCATCTTCTTCAACCAGGCGCGCATGTCGGCGAAGGGCATTCCGCAGATCGCGGTCGTGATGGGCTCGTGCACCGCCGGCGGCGCCTATGTGCCCGCGATGAGCGACGAGACCGTGATCGTGCAGGGCACCGGGACGATCTTCATCGGCGGGCCGCCGCTCGTGCAGGCGGCGACCGGCCAGGAGGTGACGGCCGAGGAGCTCGGCGGCGCCGACGTCCACACCCGCCGGTCGGGGGTCGCCGACCACTTCGCAACCTCGGACGAGCACGCGTTGGCGATCGCCCGCCGCATCGTCGCCTCGACCTACGGCCGCCGCCCGGAGCCGCCGTGGGAGCGCGCGACGCCCGAGCCGCCGGTCGTCGACCCGGCCGACCTCTATGCGCTCGTACCCGACGACCACCGCACGCCGCTCGAGGCCCGCGAGGTGATCGCCCGCCTCGTCGACGGCTCGCGGTTCGACGAGTTCAAGGAGCTGTACGGCGAGACGCTCGTCTGCGGCTTTGCCCGGCTCGAGGGCTTCCCGGTCGGGATCCTCGCCTCGAACGGCGTGCTCTTCGGCGAGAGCGCCCGGAAGGGTGCGCACTTCATCGAGCTCGCGTGTACCCGTCGTATCCCACTGATATTTCTCCAGAACATCACCGGCTTCATGGTCGGGAAGGAGTACGAGGCCGGTGGGATCGCCCGCGACGGCGCGAAGCTCGTCACGGCCGTCGCCTGTGCCGACGTGCCGAAGTTCACGGTCGTAATGGGCGGCTCGTTCGGCGCCGGGAATTACGCGATGTGCGGCCGTGCCTACGGCCCGCGCCAGCTCTGGATGTGGCCGAACGCGCGCATCTCGGTGATGGGCGGCGAGCAGGCGGCAACCGTCCTCTCGCTGGTCGGCGACGCGGATCCAGCTGATATCCGCGAGACATACGAGCGGGAGGGCAGCCCGTACCACTCCACCGCTCGGCTGTGGGACGACGGGATCATCGACCCGCTCGACACTCGTCGCGTGCTCGCGCTCGGGATCGCGGCGGCGCTCAACGCGCCAATCGCCGCGACGACCTTCGGCGTTTTCCGGATGTAGGCTCCCGCACGTGGGCTACACGGTCGTGCACGTGGACGAGATCGAAGCAGCCGGCCCGACCAGCGCCGTGCGTTTCGTGCGCAGGGAGCTCGGCTGTGAGGCGTTCGGCGTCAACTGGTTCGAGCTGCCGCCGAACGCGGCCGGCTTGGAGCACGACGAGACGTCGACCGGCCAGGAGGAGGTCAACGTGATCGTCGCGGGCAGCGGCGTCTACCGCGTCGACGGCGAGGAGATCCCCGTGCACGTCGGGACCTTTCTCCGGTTCGACCCGGAGACGACGAGGCAGCCCGTGGCGGGCCCCGAGGGCATGACGATGGTCGGGATCGGCGCGCCCCGCGGCAGCTACGAGCCGCACGGGCCCTTCTAGCCTCGAAGTGGTCGCCCGGCTCGCCCTCTGGAGCCTCGCCGAGTCGGCGGCAACGGTCGACGAGCTCCGCGACGCCCTGCGTGACGAGGAGCCCGCGCCGCCGGGGCTGCTGTTCGGCGCGTGGGTCTCCGACGAGACGACGGAGCGCTTCGGCGTCTTCCAGCTGTGGACGAGCGGCGACGCGGCCGACGAGCCTCTGCCTGCGCGTGTGCGCGAGCTGATCGGTGCCGACCCGGTGATCGCGGAGCGATTCGACCTCGAGGCCACCGCGTCGGCGGCTCCGCAACTCGCTCAGCTGGGCCTCGCGTTCGGATGAGCGCACTGAGGGTCGAGCGCGACGGCCCGCTGTTGCGCGTCAAGCTCGCGCGGCCCGAACGCCGCAACGCCTTCGACGCCGCCCTCATCGCCGAGCTGACGGCAGCCTTCGCGGACGTCGGCGATGCCCGCGCGGTCGTGCTCACCGGCGAGGGACCGTCGTTCTCCGCCGGCGCGGACGTCGACTGGATGCGCGCGTCGGTCGAGCTCTCCCGCGACGAGAACGTCGCCGACGCGCTGCGGCTGCGCGCGATGCTCGATGCGATCGACGGCTGCCCGACACCGGTCGTCGCCGCCGTCCAGGGACACGCACTCGGCGGCGGCGCCGGTCTTGTCGCCTGCTGCGACATCGTCCTTGCGCACACCGACGCGCAGTTCGCGTTCAGCGAGGTGAAGCTCGGGATCGTCCCGGCCGTGATCTCACCGTTCGCGCTGGGGAAGATCGGCAGCTCGGCTGCACGACGCTACTTCGTCACTGGCGAGCTCTTCAGCGCCGAGACCGCGCTGCGCATCGGCCTCGTGCACGAGGTGGTCGACGATCTCGCCCCCGCACTCGACCGCGTGCTCGGCGAGTTGTCGACGGCCGGCCCCGCGGCCGCACGCGCCGCGAAGGAGCTCGCGCGCATGCCGCACACCGCGCTCGAGACGGCGGAGCTGATTGCCGCCCACCGCGCAGGCGCTGAGGGGCAGGAAGGCCTGCGCGCATTCCTCGAGAAGCGCCCGGCACGGTTCACCCACGACCAGCACGGCGCTCCGTAACGGTCCCGGGACGCCTGCCGCCCTAGACTCGGCGGCGTGATCACTGGCTCGCGCCTCTCAGCGCCGGCGACCGCGCGCGCCTTCGGTGGTTTCACGCTGCTCGCCGTCGTGGCCGGACTCGCACTGACGGTCCTTGCGCACGACCTGCGGGCCTCCTTCGACGGCGTCCTGCTCTTCGTGATCGTGGTGCTCGGAGGCGTCGGCTACGTCGTCGCGAGGCAGCAACCAATGAACCCGATCGGGTGGCTCCTCCTCACCGCCTCCTCCCTCTTCGCCCTCTATGCCGTGGGCGTCCTCTACACCGTCCTCGACTTCCACCGGCGGCGAGGCAGCCTGCCGCTCGGCCGGGTCGCGCTGGCGGTCGAGCCGAGCTGGGCGCTCGGCGTCGTCCTGCTCGGGCTCGCGGTCGCCCTCTTCCCGAATGGGACGATCGGATCGAGGCGCTGGCGGGTCGTCGCGATCGTGTATCTCGCCGCCGGGATGTGGTTCACGGGGCTCTGGTCGCTCTCACAGGCGACGCTGCACATCGGGGCCGACTTCGACGTCGACGGGGTCGGCAACTACGTCGGCACCCAGCACGGATTTGCGGGCGCGACCGCCGGGATCGGCTGGGCCGCGACGCCGCTGATCGTCGTGCTCTTCGCCGCCTTTGTCGTCCGCCAATGGGGGGCGTGGCGTCACGCGGTCGGCGAGCGGCGACAGCAGCTGACCTGGCTGATGAGCGGCGGCGCGTTGTCGATCGTCGCGATCCTCGTCGTCGTCAACACGAACGTGGACAGCCACTGGCGAATCCTCAACGACATCGTCGGGCTAGGGCTGACCGCGATCCCACTCGCGATCGGGGTCGGGATCCTCAAGTACCGGCTGTACGACATCGACCGCTTGATCAGCCGCACCCTGTCTTACGCGATCGTGACCGGGTTGCTCGTCGCGCTCTTCGTCGGCATCGTCGTGCTCGCGACCGATGTGCTGCCGTTCTCGTCGCCCGTTGCAGTCGCCGCGTCGACGCTCGCGGCCGCGGCGCTCTTCAATCCGCTGCGCGTCCGGGTGCAGAGAATCGTCGACCGTCGCTTCAACCGCGCACGCTACGACGCCGAGGCGACGGCCGCCGCGTTCGGCGTCCGGCTGCGCGACGCCGTCGACCTCGACACGATCCGGACCGAGCTTCTCGGCGCGGTTCACCGCTCGTTCGAACCGATGCACGCGTCGGTGTGGCTGACGCCGGACGCGTCTACGAGGCGTGCACGGTGATCGGCCGCGACATCGCCTCGGCGTAGCCGTCTGCGCCCGGGACGGCGACGCGATAGCTCCCGGGTGCCACGCGACCCTCGAAGAACCCCGTCGACCGCCCGACCGGGAGCCACTGCGCATGCGTGAGACGCTCGATCCGCAGCGGGAGCGCCGGCGAGACGAGCGCTCGCAGTCGCCCGTCGTCGCCGAGGCGCAGCGAGACACGCGGCACGACGTCGACGGAGACCGTGTCGCCGGGAACGCTGTTGTACGCGAGCCGGAGCTCCGTCGAACGGCGGGCCGCGAGCGAGACCGAGAACGTGCCGTCGGGCCGCACACGGAGCGCCCGCAGCGTCACCCAACCGCGGTCGGTCAGCTCCTGCAACCGCGCGCGACCGAGGCCTCGCACGAAGCCGGTGACGCGCATGTGCGTGCCGAAGACCACCCGCGACGGCGGCGCGTCGAGCGTCATCGCGTGGATGTCGAAGTCGGTCGACACGAGCTTGAAGCGCGACTCGAACGCGCGGCCGCCAAACCGCTTCCAGCCGTGAGCGGCGAGGACGCGCACGGCGGCGGCGCGACCCGACGAGTTGTGCACGACCTGCACGTCGCGAACGCCGGTCAGGCCGAGCGTCGCTCCGACCTGCTCCGGCGTCAGCACCTGCGTCGGCCAGACGTGCCGGGGTGAGATGTAGTCGAAGGGATCCGAGACCGAGCGCAGGTACGGCACCTGCCGCGCGGTCGGGAAGGCGTCGTGGATCGACGAGGTCCGGCCGCCCGAGCTCGAGAAGTACATCGCCTCGATGATCGTCTGGCCCCAGAAAAGCACCTGGCCGGCGGTCGCGCCGATGGCGAGGTTCGTCTCGGGGCGCTCGGCCTTGATGCCGCCGTACTCCTGCGAGCGGGCGTCCGAGTAGAGGTCGAAGTCCTCGTGCGGATGGAGCGTGGCGAGGGTGTACGACCGCGCGGCGACCGCCTGCGCCTTGTAGGTCGCGTCGTGCCACCCGATCGGCACTTCCCATGGCACGACGCCGCGCAGGTAGCGATCGAGCGGCAGCTGGTTGACGACCATCAGCCCGTCGGGCTTCGCCTTGACGACCAGGTCGCCGCGGTAGCCGGCGAACGAGAGCTGGAGGGGCTGCGCGCCCGGCTCGAAGCGGAGCGGCGGGGTGAGCTTCAGCTTGCGCAGCAGGAAGCGCCGGTCGACGACCACCGCACGGGCCGGCAGGTGCAGCTTGCGCCCACGGGCGTCGACGACGAGGAACGGCGACGCCGAGCCGATGCGGACGCGCGTCTGCCCCTGGGCGAGCAGCACCCGCACCTCTCGGGGCGCGGCGATGCCGATGTGCGTGTCGGGGTAGTAGTGCGCGAGGATCCGCTGATACGCGTAGCCGTGCCGCGCGTAGCCTTCGGCGCCCCACTGGCTCATGCCGACGCCGTGACCCCACCCGCGGCCGTCGAGCAGGAACACCGTCCCGGCCGACGCGCCTGCGGGCAATGAGAGCGCGACAAGCCCCGCTGCCAGCCAAAGCCTCATTTGGTGGGCAAACGGTAGCGTCGGGGCTGATGCGTCGCCTGGTCGCGCTCACCTGCGCCGTCGTCCTCGTGGACACGATCTTCTTCACCGCGCTCACCCCGCTGCTGCCGCACTACGCCCGCAGCCTCGGGCTCGGGAAGACGGGCGCCGGCGTGCTCTTCGCCGCGTATCCGGCCGGCTGCTTCGTGGGCGCGATCCCGAGCGGGCTCGCCGCGGGCCGGTTCGGCGCGAAAGCGACGGTGCTGCTGGGGGTGCTCGCCGTCGCCGGCTGCATCTTCGTGTTCGGACTCGCCGGCGCCGCCTGGCAACTCGACGCCGCCCGCTTCGTGCAGGGCATCGCAAGCGCGTTCTCGTGGACGGGTGCCCTCGTGTGGCTGGTCTCGGAGGCGCCGCCCGAACGACGCGGCTCGGTGATCGGGGCGGCGTTCGGGGCTGCCGCGGGGGGCGCTCTCGTCGGCCCGCTGGTCGGCGGGATCGCCTCGGTCGCCGGGATCGCCGCGACGTTCGTGACGATTGCCGTCCTCTCACTCGGCGTCGCGGCCTGGGCGGCGATGACTCCGTCGCAGCGGCCGGGCGACCTGCAGCCGCTTTCGCACCTCCTGCGGGTGCTGCGCCACGGCGACGTCGTGCTCGCCGCGTGGTTCACGCTCCTGCCGGGCCTCCTCTTCGGCTCGCTCAGCGTGCTCGCGCCGCTCCGGCTGTCGGATCTCGGCATGGGAGCCGTCGCGATCAGCGGCGTCTTCCTCGTCGCAGCGGCCGTCGAGACGTTCAGCAACACGCTGCTCGGACGGGTCGCCGACCGGCGGGGCCCCGTCGTGCCGCTTCTCTGGGGCCTCGTCGCGTCGATCGGCGTCTCGGCGCTCCTGCCGTGGCCCGAGGGGCGCGTGCTTCTGGCCGTGCTCGTCGTCGCGGCCGGGCCATCGTTCGCGGCGTTCTTCACGCCGGGAATGACCCTCCTGACACAGGTCACCGAGCAGCGCGGCCTCAGCCTGGCCTACGCGTTCACGCTCGTCACCCTTGCCTGGGCGCCAGGGGAGGCGGCCGGCGCCGCCGGCGCCGGCGCGCTCGCGGGAGCGACGAACGACACGCTGCCGTACCTGCTTCTCGCCGCGACGTGCGCCCTGACGCTCGCCGCGCTCTGGCGGAGGCGATCGTCGATCGTCGCGGCGCCGAGCGCCGGCACCGCCTGACGGGCCGCTATACGGAGGCTATGCGCGCGGTGTCCATCGTGGCGCCCGTGACGCGACGCTCACCGTCCCGCCGCCGGACCTACACCGAGCCGCTCGCGCGTGCGGTCGTACAGGCGCTGCTCGTTCGGCTTCATCGTGGCGCCGATGCGCTCCAGCAGGGCCTCCGCCTGCGCGAGCAGGTCGCCCGCCACCTCGTCCTGCCCGCGCTCGGCGGCGACCGCGGCGAGCGCGATCAGGCACCAGGCCACGTCCTCGCGGTCGTCGACGCGCGTCGCGAGCTCGCGGCTCTCGCGGAGCAGTGCCTCCGCCTCGTCGATCCGACCCTGACCGACCTCCACGGCGCCGAGGTTGTAGAGCGCGCGGGCGACGTTCGCAACGTCGCCCTCGGCTCGGAGCAGCGCGAGGCTCTCCTCGAAGCGCGCAGCCGCCGTGACGAGGTCACCCTGCGAGAGCGCCACGTCGCCGCGGTTGTTGAGCGCGAGCGCCGTCAGCCGGTCGTCGCCGATCACGCGGCTCGCCTCGATGCACTCTTGGAGCGTCGCCGCGGCTCCGTCGAGGTCTCCCTCCGCCTGGAGGATCGCGCCCAGGTTGTTGAGCGCCCGCACCGCCCCCGCCTCGTCACCGACGGCGCGGTAGAGCTCGAGCGCCCGCCCGGCCAGCGAGCGAGCGAGCGGATACTCGCCTCGCAGCAGAGCGAGCGCAGAGCCCGTCCGCACCGCGTTCGCGACGACCGCCCGGTCGCCGTCCGCGGCGGCGACAACGCGCTGGATCCGGTCGAGCCCCTCGCTCAGGTAGCCCCGCACGTACCAGAACCGGCCGAGCCCCGCCGCGACCCGCAGCGCGAGCTCGGGCTCCGCCACCTCGGCCCAGTCGAGCGCCGCGCGAACGTTGTCGTGCTCGATCTCCAGCCGGTCGAGCCAGCTCGCCTGCTCGGCGCCCGTCAGCTCGGGCTCGGCGCGCGCGACCAGGGAGTCGACCCAGGCGGCGTGCGCCCGGCGCGCCGACTCGCCGTCGTTCGGGAGCTCGGCGGCGTACTCGCGCACGACGTCGAGCAGCCGGTAGCGCCCGTCGTCGTGGATGACGATGCTCGCGTCGACGAGCGCCGACAACGCGCCGTCCGCCGTCTCGTCGCCCGCGACCGCCGCGACCGCCTCGCGGGTGAAGCCACCCCGGAACACGGCCAGCCGGGCGACGAGCTCCTGCTCGCCGGGCGCGAGCAGCTCGAAGCTCCAATCGATCGCCGCCCGCATCGTCCGGTGACGCAAGGGAGCGTCGCGGGAGCCGCCGCCGAGCACACCGAGGCGTGAGTCGAGCGAGCGCGCGAGCTCGGCCGGCGCGACCGCGCGAAGACGCGGCGCAGCCAGCTCGATCGCCAGCGGCACCCCCTCGAGGCGCGCCCCGATCTCCTCGAGGTCGGCATCGCTCGCGTCGACGTCCACGCCCGCGGCTCTCGCCCGCGACACGAGAAGCTCGCGCGCCGCCTGGCGGTCGAGCGGGCGGAGCTCGCGAACGTGCTCGGCGGCAAGCCGCAGGACGCGGCGGCTCGTGGCGAGCACGGTCACATGCGGCGCCGTGTCGAGCAGCTCGGAGACGACACTTCCACCTCCCGTCAGGTGCTCCATATTGTCGAGCACGAGCAGGAGCTCACGCGGCCGCAGGTGCTCCTCGACGAGATCTCGCCAGCCGACGCTTCCGGTCTCACGGAGGCCGAGGGCGCGGCCGATCGCCGACAGGAGCTGCGCCGGGTCGCCCACCGGCGCAAGATCGACGAACGCCGCGCCGTGGGCGAGCTGCCCGCGCGCGGCGTGCGCGACCTCGAGCGCGACGCGCGTCTTGCCGATCCCGCCGGGCCCCGTGACCGTGGCGAGGCGGCACTCGGGGTCGAGGACGAGCCGGCCGAGCTCGTCGACCTCGTCCCTGCGCCCGACCGTCGCCGTGCGCGGCAGCGGCAGATCGCGCAGCGAGGAGTGCGCTTCCGCGGTCGACGCAAGCGACGGGTCATGCCGGAGGATGCGGCGCTCCAGCTCTCGCAGCTCCTCCCCGGGCTCGAGCCCGAGCTCCTCGACGAGCGCCGACCGGGCCGCCTGGAAGCGCTCCAGCGCCTCGGCCTGCCTGCCTGCGCGGTAGAGGGCGAGCATCTGCAGTGCCTGCAGGCGCTCGCGCAGCCGATGCTCGGCCGCCAGGCGCTCGAGCTCCGGCAGTACCTCCGCATGCCGTCCGAGCGCGAGATCGGCGTCGAGCCGCTCCTCGAGGCACGCGAGCCGGAGATCGTCGAGCCTTGCGGCCTCGAGGTGGGCGAACGGCTCCGTGACGAGATCAGCGAGCGCGTCGCCCCGCCATAGCGCGAGCGCTCTGCCGTAGAGCGCCCGCGCGAGCCGCACGTCCCCTTCGGCGCTCGCGCGCCGGGCATCGGCGTGGAGCTCCTCGAACCGCAACGCGTCGAGCTCCCCGGGCTCGATCCGGAGGAGGTAGCCGGGCGCGCGCGTGACGAGCCGGCCTTCGGGCAGGACCCGGCGAAGCTGCGCCACGTACACGCGGAGCAGGCTGGCTGCCGAGTCGGGCGCGCTCTCGCCCCAGAGCGCGTCGATCAGCGACTCGGACGAGGCGACGGCGCCGTGGCGCAGGGCGAGCGCCGCGAGCAGCGCCCGCGGCTTGCGCGCGTTCAGCTCGATCCGGCGATCGCCGTCAAGCACCTCGAACGGGCCCAGGACCCCGATCTCCACCCTCTGAGGCTAGCCTCAGAGGGTGGAGACGGTGCTCGTCGCGAACCGCGGTGAGATCGCGCTGCGCATCTTCCGTGCGGCGCGGGAGCTCGGACTGGGAGCGGTCGCCGTGGTCGCTCCCGACGACCGCGGCTCGCTGCATGCCCGCTCCGCCGACCGGACGGTCGAGATCGCCTCCTACCTCGAGCCCTCGGAGCACGTCCGGGCGGCGCGGGAGGCCGGCGCCGACACCGTGCACCCGGGGTACGGCTTCCTGGCCGAGAACGCCGATTTCGCAGAGGCGGTGCTGGCCGCAGGACTGACCTGGGTCGGGCCGCCGCCCGCCGCTCTGCGGGCGGGCGGGGACAAGCTCGAGGCGAAGCGGATTGCCGCCGCCGCCGGCGTGCCGACGCTCCCGGAGGCGACCGAGCCGCCGCTTCTCGTCAAGGCCGCTGCCGGCGGCGGCGGTCGCGGCATGCGGGTCGTCCGCTCGCCGGCGGAGCTCGAGGAGGCGGTCGACGCCGCACGCCGCGAGGCCCGGGCCGCCTTCGGGGACGACCGGGTGTACCTGGAGCGGTATCTCGAGCGGCCCCGACACGTCGAGATCCAGCTCCTCGCCGACGCGCACGGCGCCGTTGTCTCGCTCGGCGAGCGCGACTGCTCGATCCAGCGCCGCCACCAGAAGGTGCTCGAGGAGTCGCCCTCCCCCGCCCTCGACCCCGACCTGCGCGCTCGGCTGGGCGACGCGGCGGTGCGGTTCGCCCGCGCGATCGGCTACGTCGGCGCCGGCACCGCCGAGTTCGTGCTCGAGGGCCCCGAGTTCTTCTTCCTCGAGCTGAACGCGCGCATCCAGGTCGAGCACCCCGTGACGGAGGAGGTGACGGGGCTGGATCTGGTCGGATGGCAGCTGCGGATCGCGCGCGGCGAGCCGCTCGACCTGGCAAGTAACAGACTGTTACAAGGGCACGCCGTCGAGGTGCGGCTCTACGCCGAGGACCCCCGCAGCTTCCTGCCGCAGGCGGGCCACATCGAGACGCTTCGGCTGCCGGAGTCGATCCGCGTCGAGACCGGCGTCGCGGAGGGCGACGAGATCGGCACCGGCTACGACCCGCTGATCGCCAAGCTGATCGCCGCAGGCGACACTCGTGACGAGGCGTTCGACCGGCTCGCAGCTGCGCTCGCCGTGACCGAGGTGCGGGGCGTGACCAGCAACCTGCCGTTCCTGCGCTGGCTCGTCGCGCACCCCGTCGTGCGGGCCGGCGAGACGACGACCGCGTTCCTCGCCGAGCATCCCCCGCTCTCGGCGCCTCCCCCACGGCCCGCCGATCCGCTGTGGCACGGGGGCTTCCGGCTCAACCTGCCGCCGGCCCACCCCGCCCCGGCACCAGACGTCGACGCGGCCGCACATGTGCACGTCTCCGCCTCGGAGTCGAGCGACGTGCTCGCGCCGATGCCCGGCACCGTGATCCGGGTGCACGTGGCGGCCGGCGATGCGGTCGCGGCAGGCGATCCGCTCCTCGTGCTCGAGGCGATGAAGATGGAGACACCGCTCCGCTCGCCCTACGACGGTGTCGTGCGCGCGGTGCTCGTCGAGGAGGGCGGCCGGGTCGCCGGCGGCACCCTCCTCGTCGAGCTCGACGCGCCACCCCCCGTGGCCGGCTGAGGACGAGCAACAGGCTGTCGGTGCCGGCCGGTGGGCGAAGGCCGCCCCGACATCCCCCGGGGCGGCTTCATCCACTTTCGGCGAGCCGTGCATAGGGAGCGCATAGCGCCCCCGGTGCTCTACGAGAAGAGCTTCTGGAGCTTCATGGCCGCGCCCATGTCGCCCTTGATCTTCAGCTTGCCGGTCATGTACGCGGTGGTGGGGTTCTGGTCGCCGGCGACGATCTTCTCGAACGTCTCGCCGCTCGTCGAGATGGTCGCGTCAGCGTCGCCGGCCCCCTCGGCGACGTCGATGCCGCCGTCCGCGACGGTGACGAGCCACTGGCCCTCACCTTCGATGTCGAACAGGTACGAGTTGTTCATACCTGCGAGCTTCGACGCATCGGCCCGCGACGCGAGCCCGTCGAAGAACTCCTTGGCTGCCACAGTGTGCGCCTCCCCTGTCGATCTGACGTTGACTGCACAGCCAACCTATCGCACGGGCCTGCGGACACGTGTACTACAGTGCCGCCCTGAACTTCGACCTGTCCCCAGAGCACGAGCTGCTCCGCGGCACGGTGCGCCAGTTCGCGGTCGAGCGTGTCGCGCCGGTCGCCGAGGAGCTCGACCGCGAGAAGCGCTTCCCCTACGAGCTCGTTGCCGAGCTCGCCGAGCTCGGCCTGATGGGCATGACGATCCCGGAGGACTATGGGGGCGGCGGCACGGACACGCTCTCCTACGCGCTCGCCGTCGAGGAGCTGACCCGCATCGACTCCTCCGTCGCGATCACCGTCGCCGCCCACCACTCGCTCGGGACGCTGCCGATCTACCTGTTCGGCAGCGAGGAGCAGAAGCGGCAATGGCTGCCCGAGCTCGCTTCGGGGCGGCGGCTGGCGGCGTTCGGGCTGACGGAGCCCGGCGCGGGCTCCGACGCCGGAGCCACCCGCACGACCGCTCGACTCGAGGACGGCGAGTGGGTCGTCGACGGCACGAAGATCTTCATCACGAACGCAGGCACGGACATCACCGCGTGCGTGACGATCACGGCGCTCACCGCCGACGGCGAGGTCTCGAATCTGATCGTGCCGAACGACACACCCGACTACGTGATCTCGCCGCCGATGCAGAAGCTCGGCTGGCGTGCGTCGGACACGCGCGAGCTCTCGTTTCAAGGCGCGCGCGTCCCGGAGGGCAACCTGCTCGGGCCGCGCGGCGAAGGGTTCCGCCAGTTCCTGCAGATCCTCGACGGCGGACGCATCTCCGTCGCGGCGATGGGAGTCGGTCTCGCCCAGGGCTGCTACGACCTCGCCTCCGCGTATGCCCGCGAGCGCCGGCAGTTCGGCAGGCCGATCTCGTCGTTCCAGGCCGTCCAGGAGAAGCTCGTCGACATGGCGACCGAGATCGAGGCCGCCCGCCAGCTCGTCTGGAAGGCGGCCTGGGAGAAGGACCAGGGGCGTGACTTCGCCCGGACGGCGGCGATGGCCAAGCTCTACTCCGGCGAGCTCTCGCACCGCGCCGCCAACTGGGCCCTGCAGATCCACGGCGGCTACGGGTTCATGGACGAGTTCCCGATCTCGCGGCTCTACCGCGACCAGAAGATCCTCGAGATCGGCGAGGGCACGAACGAGGTGCAGCGCATGGTGATCGCGCGCCACCTCGGGCTCTAGCGGGGCACTGCGATACGCTGGCGAACCGTGCTGGTCTTCCGCCAGTTCGTGGACGACGACCTCGGGTGCGCCTCGTACCTCGTCGGGGACTCCGACGCCGGGACTGCGGTCGTCGTCGACCCGGCCTTCGCGATCGAGCAGTACCTCGAAGCGGCTTCCGAGCTCGGCCTGCAAATCGAACGGGTGCTCGAGACGCACACCCATGCCGACCATGTGTCGGGGCACGGCCGCTTCGCGCTCGAGCACGGCCTGCCGGTCGCGATCCACGCGATCGCCGAGCCGGAGTACCCGTTCGAGCCGCTCACCGACGGCGACGAGCTGCGCGTCGGATCGGTGCGGATCACCGTGCTGCACACGCCCGGGCACCGGCCGGAGCACTGCGCATTCCTCGTCGAGGACGAGCTCGTCCTCACCGGCGACTCGCTCTTCGTCGGCGACGCGGCGCGCCCCGACCTGGCCGTCGAGGCGCGCGAGGGAGCCGAGGCGCTCTACCACTCGCTGACGCGCCTCGCGGAGCTCGGCGAGGCCGTCCGGGTCTATCCCGGGCACGTGGCCGGCTCGCTCTGCGGCGGCAACATGTCGAGCGAGCGCTACTCGACGATCCGGCAGGAGCGAATGGCGAACCCCTCGCTTCGCTTCGGGGACGTGCAGGAGTTCGTCCAGGTGTCGGCGTCACTCACGACCCCGCGGCCGCCGACCACCGAGCGCGTGGTCGCGCTCAACCGCGGCCCGTGGGTCGCCCGGCCGGCCGAGCCGGCCGAGGTACCGGCAGCCGGCGCGGCGACGGTGCTCGACGTGCGGCCGTTCGCCGACTACGCCTCCGGGCACGTCCCCGGGTCGATCAGCGTGCCGGTCTCCGGCTCGTCGTTCGCGACGAAGGCGGGGTTCGTGCTCCTGCCCGATGAGCGGGTCGTGCTCCTCGCCCGCTCCCCGGAGGAGGCACTCGAGGCGGCGCACGGCCTGTGGAAGATCGGCCTCCACGCGATCGACGGCTACCTCCTCCACGCGGAGCTGCCCGAGTCGCTCGCCACCTTGAGCGCCGACGACCTCCGGGCGCTTCTCGACGGCGACGAGGTGCAGATCGTCGACGTGCGCGAGGCGAGCGAACGCGACGAGGGCTACCTCCCTGGTTCACGCAACATCCCGTACCGGCTGCTCCGCAAGCTCGGCTCAGACGCGCTCGAGCGCTCGAAGCCTGTCGTCACGGTGTGCGAGAGCGGCCCGCGTGCGGCGATCGCCGCGTCGCTTCTGCAGCGCGACGGCTTCGACGTGCGCGCCGTCTCGCCCGGCGGCATCGCCGACATCGAGGACGGAACGGTCAGCTTCCGGCGTTGCGGCTCGTGAGCCGCTCCACCGGGTAGCCGCTCGCCTCGAGCGCCTCCACGAGCTGGAGGCAGTGCGCCTCGTCCCGGGTGATCACCGTCAGCTCGACGCCCGTCTCGGCCACCTCGATGCCGATTCCCTCGCGGCGATGGCGGATCTCGAGGATGTTCCCGCGCTGCGCCGCCACCAGCTCGAGCAGCTTCAGCAGCTCCCCGGGCCGGTCGAGCACGCGTGTCCGCAGCACGAGGTACCGACCCGCCCGCGTCAGGCCGTGCCGGACGACCGAGACGAGCAGCGTCGGGTCGATGTTCCCGCCCGAAAGGAGCGCACACGCGTCGTCGCCGGTCGCCTTGCCGGCCAGGAGTGCCGCCACCGACGCCGCGCCGGCGCCCTCGACGACGAGCTTCGAGCGCTCGAGCACGAGCGTGATCGCCTCCGCGATCTCCTCGTCCTCCACGTGCACGACGTCGTCGAGCAGCTCGTCGAGGATCGCCATCGTCAGCGTCCCGGGATGCTTCACGGCGATCCCGTCGGCGATCGTGCCCTGGCCCGTCTTGCCTGCCTGGACACCGACGAGGCGCACGCCCGGGCGAAGCGCCCGCAGCGCGATCGCGATCCCGGCGGCGACCCCGCCGCCGCCGATCGGCAGCACGAACGTCTTCGCCGCCGGCACCTGGTCGGCGAGCTCGAGGCCGATCGTCCCCTGGCCGGCGATCACGGCCGGATCCTCGAACGCGTGCACGAAGGTCGCGCCGGTCGCCTCGGCGCGCGCCTGCGCCTCGGCGAGGGCGTCGTCGAACATCGCGCCGGTCAACACGGTCTCCGCGCCGTAGCTGCGGGTCGCCTCCACCTTCGCCATCGGCGCGTCCTGCGGCATCACCACGGTCGCCCGGATGCCGAGCTCGCGCGCCGCCCAGGCGACCGCCTGGCCGTGGTTGCCGGCGCTGGCCGCGATCACCCCCGCCGCCCGCTCGGCCTCGCCGAGCTGCGACAGCTTGTTGACGGCGCCGCGCACCTTGAACGACCCGGTCCGCTGCAGGTTCTCGGCCTTCAGCCAGACCCGGCGGCCGCACAGCCGGGAGAACGTGTCCGAGCCGTAGACCGGCGTGACGCGCGCGCGCCCGTCGATGCGGGAGCGCGCCGCCTCGATGTCAGCGAGCGTCGGTACTGCTGTCGTCGCCAAGATGGAACACCCTCTCCAGGATCTCACGGACGGCGGTGAGCGGGTCGAGGCGACGCTCCTGGACGTCCGCCAGCAGGCGCGTCAGCTCGGGATCGTCGCGGACCGCCTCCTCGAGCGCCCGCCTCGCACGCGTCGAGGCGAGCCCGAACACCTCGGCCGCGAGGTTCCGCCGCCGCCGCGCCTCGAGCTCGCCCTCGGCCTCGAGCCAGGCGCGGTGACGCTCGACCTCCGCCCAGAGCTCGTCGGCCCCCTCGTCGCGAGTCGCCTCGGTGAGGACGATCGGCGGCACCCAGCCCTCCTTCGGCCCGAGCGAGAGCACCTGCCGGACCTCGTTCATCGCCGACCGCGCCAGCGGGTGGTCCCGCTTGTTGATCGCGATCACGTCGGGGATCTCCATGATCCCAGCCTTCAGCGCCTGGACGGCGTCGCCCGAACCGGGCTGGAGCACGAGGACGACCGTGTCGGCGATCGTGATCACCCCCACCTCGCTCTGCCCCGTGCCGACCGTCTCGAGGAAGACCACGTCCTTGCCGGCGGCGTCGAGCACCAGCACCGCTTGCAACGTCGCCTCGGCCAGACCGCCCTGATGCCCACGCGTGCCCATCGAGCGAATGAAGACGCCGGGGTCGAGGAAGTGGTCCGCGAGCCGGATCCGGTCGCCGAGCAGCGCGCCCTTCGTGAAGGGGCTCGACGGGTCGACCGACACGACCCCGACCGAGCGTCCATCGGCGCGCACCGTGCGAACGAGGGACGCGACGAGGCTCGACTTGCCGACGCCGGGCGGCCCGGTGAGGCCGACGCTGTAGGCATGTCCGGTCGACGGATAGAGGTCGCCGACGATCTCGTAGGCGAGCGGATCGCGGTTCTCGACCAGAGTGATCGCGCGCGCGAGCGCGCGCCGGTCGCCCTCGCGCAGCGCTTGCACGAGGCGCTCGCGCGTCCAGTCCCGCCGCGCCGCCACGCTCAGGCGGCGCGCTGCAGCACGTGCGCGAGCGCGGCCGCCAGCACCTCGAGCTCCTCGGGCGTGCCGACCGACACCCGGATCGCCGTCGGCGAGCCGAAGCCGGCGAGCGGGCGGACGATCACGCCCTCGCGGAGAAGCTGCTCAAAGAGCACGGTGCCGTCGGCTCCGGTGTCGACGTAGACGAAGTTGCCGACCGACGGCGCGGGCTCCATCCCGTGCTCGCGAAGCACGACCTCGAGCCGCTCGAGCCCGGCGCGATTCACGTCGCGGCGGCGCGCGAGCTCTGCGTCGTCGCCGATCGAGGCAACCGCGGCGACCTGCGCGGTGGTCGTGATGTCGAACGGCCGGCGCACCTTCGCCATCGCGGCGCAGACGTCGGCCGGGCCGACGGCGTACCCGACCCGCAGGCCCGCGAGCCCGTAGATCTTCGAGAACGTCCGCAGCACGGCCACGCGGCGGCCGGCACGGACGTAGCGCTCGATCGCGTCGGGGTAGTCGGGCCGGTCGATGTACTCGAAGTAGGCCTGGTCGATCACCGTGAGGACGTGCTCGGGCACGCGATCGAGGAACGCATCGAGCTCGTCGGTCGTGTTCATCGTGCCGGTCGGGTTGTTCGGATGGCAGACGTAGACGAGCTTCGTCGCAGGCCCGATTGCGTCGAGGAGCGCATCGAGGTCGTAGCGGAGCTCGGCGAGCGGGACGAGCTTCACTTCGGCGCCCTGCTTGCGCCCGTAGATGACGTAGCTCGGGAACGACGGCCACCCGCAGACGACGCCGTCTCCGGGGTCGAGCACGGACTGGCTGATCATGTCGATGCAGCCGTCGGCGCCTGCGCCGACGCACACCTCGGTGAAGTCGACGCCGTGGTCCGCCGCGAGCGCCTCGTGGAGCCGGTAGGACCCGCCGTCCGGGTAGCGGTTGAGCTCGCGGGCGGAGCGCTCCATCGCCTCGAGCGCCGCGGGGAACGGGCCGAACGGCCCCTCGTTCGACGCGAGCTTGACGACACGGTCGAGGCCAAGCTCACGCTGTACGTCCTCGACGGGCTTCCCCGGCTGGTACGGCTGGAGCGCCTCGACGCTGGGACGGAAGAAGCCGCCGGTCATCGGCTGCACCCTACCCGTGGGGACGGAGACGGGACGCTCAGGCGTCGAGGCCGGACGCCGCGCGCTTCGCGGCAAGCTTCGCAAGCGCCTGAACGTTGGCGTCGCTGATCGTCATCGTGGCGCGGTCGCCCGCCCAGAGCGTCGTCACCGTCGCGCCGATCCGGACGGCAACGATCGCCATGCGGATCGGGACGCCGTGGGTCGTGAAGTCGAAGACGACCGCCGACGCCTCGTCACCGGCATGCACCTCGACCTGCTGCAGGTTCGAGACCTTGATACCGCTCTGGGCGAACACCACCTTGCTCCCGATCCCGGCGGTGAGACTCGCGAAGGTGTAACTCGCCTCGGTTGCGCTCTGGTAAAGCGCCACCTGCTCCTGGAGGGTCACGTAGAGACCAGCGGGGCTGAAGAACCGCTGGTATTCCGAGAGCGGCTTCACATCCAGATCGACGCGGTAACCCTGCTTCTTGACGATGCTCACCGGCCCCAGATCGGATGCCGTGACCGCGAGCTTCGAGAGGTCGGGGCCGTTCGCCGGGGGCCCCGCCTTGACTGTCGGCGGCAGGGCGACCGGAGCTCCGACGCTCCGACCGGCGACCACCCGGTCGATCCGCCGCGCAAGCTTGGCGGCGAGCCCCTCGGCATACGCCCGGCGGCTGGCCGGATCGGCCGCGGTCACGCTGACCTCGCCGACGAGCGATCCGCGCGAGAAATAGATGTCGATTCCGTAGACGGGGTGCTTCCCCGGAACGGTCACGGAGCCCTCCATGCCGAAACTCGACTTGCCCATGCCACCCGGGGCGAAGAAGCGCTCGTTCACGACGAGCCCGGCCGAGCGCGGAGCACCGACGTTCGCCTCATCGCGACGCCAGAAGGCGACACCCGCGCGCGCAGCCGCAGCGCTCCGATAGCGGTCGACCTCGGTCTGCACCTCGAGCAGCCCATGCCCGGCATCGAGTGCGTGCCAGGCCGCATCGTCGTAGTCGAGCGCATAGCCCGTCAGACGCCCGAGGCGCCCGAGCTGAGCGGCCGTGACGTTGCCGGTCGCATGGCCCGCAGCGGCGGCGTTCGTCTGGACGCCCGAGTAGGGGTCGAGCGGCAGCGCCGCGGCAGTCGGGCCGAGGTCGGTCTTCGGCAGCGGCATGGGCGCGAGAGACGGTTGAACCGGTGCCCCGGCTGCACTCGCGACGACGACGACCGCAGCGAGGACCGCGAGGATGCCCGCGAATCTGGCCATGCTCCTGACCGTAGGAGCCCGCTTCGGCCCCGCAATCCCCCTTCCTGGTAGCTCGCTACGCTCAGGGGGTGCCCGAGCTCGGCCTTTTCCCACTGCCGATCGCGCTCGTGCCGACCGAGCAGGTGCCGCTCCACATCTTCGAGCCTCGCTACCGGGAGCTGATCGGCGAGTGCGTCGAGAGCGGCGGCGAGTTCGGGCTCGTGCTCGCGACCGGCGACGGGGCGGTGCACGAGATCGGCACCCGCGCCGCGGTCACCGAGGTGCTCGAGGTTCTCGACGACGGCCGGATGAACGTCGTCGTCGAAGGACGCGAGCGCTTTCGGCTGCTCGAGCTGACGAGCGGCCGCGCCTTCACGACCGGGATGGTCGAGCCGATCGAGGACGACGACGACCCGGCCGACCCGAAGGACGCCGCGCGCGCGTTCGCACTCTTCCGCGAGCTCGCCAACGAGGCGGGCGCCGACGTCGAGCTGCCCGCGTCGGCTCCCGATCTCGACTGGCGGCTCGCCGCACACGTCGATCTCGGCGCAGATCCGAAGCAGGAACTGCTCACCCTCACCTCGCCGCGCCTGCGGATGCGCCGCCTCGCCGAGCTGCTCGGGATCGCGCTCGAGACGGTCCGCGCGAGCGCGGCGATCCGCGAGCGCGCCTCCGGCAACGGAAAGGTCGAGCCGCCCGGCTCGCTCTAGCCGACGACGACGCCGGCGCCGCCCCGGCGGGCGTCCCCCGCCGCGGCGAGCCCTCCGTCGGCCAGCACCTCGACGGCGTTCGTGCCCCCGAAGTAGAGGTTGCGACGCCGCCAGCGAACGACCTCGAAGCCACGCCGGTCGAGCTCGTCGAGCGCATCGGCTGCGAACCCGCCCTCGCAGTGCAGGTGCGTCCCCTCGACATGGACGCGGGGTCGGTCGATCGCCTCGGCGACGCCGAGGCCGTGCGCGACGACGTTCGCGATCACCTGCATGATCGCCCCGCGCAGCCGGATCGAGCCGGCACTGCCGACGACGAGGCGCGGGGCGCCGCCGGGGTCGGCGACGACGGTCGGCGCCATCATGCTCGTCAGGCGCCGGCCCGGCATGGCCGGGCCGCCTGCAAGGTCGTACTCGCCGAGCATGTTGTTGAGCTGGATGCCGGTGCCGGGCACGATCACGCCGGAGCCCGAGCCGGTCGACGACGTCAGCGAGGCGGCGTTCCCGGCCGCATCGACGACGGAGACGTGGGTCGTGCCGCCCGGCGGGGCCGGCTCGAGCGCCTCCGTCCGTCCGAGGCGCTCGAGGCCCGACCGGAGCCCGGCCTCCGAGAGCAGCCGCCCGGCGAGGCCCCCGCGATGGAGCGCCGCGGCGAACGCCTCGCCGCGGACGTGCGCCTGCTCCTGCATCACGGCGGCGAGCGCCGCGATCGCCGCGGCACTCCCGACGGCGCCCTCACCGACCCGCTCGAGGAGCGACAGCCCGTAGGCGATCAGGATCCCTCCCGACGACGGGGGCGGGTTCGAGATCAGCTCGTACCCCCGGTAGACCATGCGCACGGGCCGCCGCCAGACGACGCGGTAGCGCGCGAGGTCGTCTGCGCCGATCGAGCCGCCACCCGCCTGCACATGCGCGGCGATCTCATGACCGAGCTCGCCGGTGTAGAACGCAGCCGCCCCGTCCCCGGCGATCCGCTCGAGCGTGTCGGCGAGCTCGGGCAGGCGCAGCGTGTCACCGGGCTGCAGCCGTGCGCCGTCCGGCGCGCTGTACAGGCGCCTCCCTTCCGGCTGATGGCGCAGGATCAGGTCGAGGATCGCGTGCAGGTGCGCCTGCTCGCGAGTCAACTCGACGCCGCCGCGGGCGAGCTCGATCGCGGGCGCGAGCAGCTCGGCCCAGGGGAGCCGCCCGTAGGCGCGGTGCACGGCCTCGAGACCGGCCGGCGCGCCCGGCACGGCGCACGAGGGCTCGCCGATCCGGAACACCTGGGTCGCCTCGCTGTCACCGAAGCCCACGTCGATCGCGTGCATGTCGACCCGCTCATCGGCAGCCCCGCTGAGGCCGGGGGTGGCGACGAAGAAATCGGCGAGCCGGGCGGGCCGCCGGCCGGCCGGAAGCACGAGCGCGAAGCCGCCCGCGCCGGGGCCCGTGAGCGGGCTCTCGGCGACCCAGGCGGCGAACGCGGCGGCCACGCAGGCATCGACGGCGTTCCCGCCTTCGGCGAGCATGCGCGCCCCGGCGGCGGCGGTCAGCGGGTGACCCGCAGCCACGGCACCTCTCATGTTGGTCCCAGGTGTGCCGATGACGATGGAAGACGTAATGCAGTCACGACCCGAATCTTCACCGTTCGACAACAAAGCGGCGGCCAGGACCGGCTACTGATGCGGTGAACGCTCGGATATGACCGCGCATCGCCTCACTTATGCAGGCTTCGCGCTCGCGGCCTCCTCGGTCGCTGCGCTCGCAGTCTTCCCGCACGTGCTCGGCCGGCCGGTCGCGTCGGCGCTCACAGCTCTCGCCGGCGCCGAGCGCTGGTGGCTGCTCGCCGCTGCGACGGGCTTCGCGCTCGCGTTCGCCTGCACGGTCGCCGCGTGGCGGGCGGCGCTCGCGGCTGCCGGTGGGCGGATCGGCACCCGCCAGGCGGGGGCACGGATCGGCGTCGGCTCGCTCGTGAACGCATTCGCGCCGGCGAAGCTCGGCGAGGCCGTCAAGCTCGCCCTCTGCGCCCGCGAGGTCGAGTCCGACTCGAAGCTGTCGACGATCGGCGGCGCCTACGCCGCGCTCACCGCGGCGCGCTCGCTCGCACTGGTGGCGCTCGTCGTCACCGCCTCCGCCGCCCGCGCGCTGCCGGTCTGGCCGGCGTTCGGGCTGCTCGGGCTCGTGGCCGCGCTCGCCGTGCTGATCGCAAGCTCGCGCCGGGTGCGCTCCCACGGGCGAGTCGCGCGCCTCCTCAGCGGCCTGGCAGCGCTCGGCCGGTCGCCGAGGCAACTGGCGGCCGTCGGCGGCTGGACGTTCGCGATGGCCGGAGCACAGCTCTGCGCCACCGTCGCGGTCTCTGCGGCCCTCGACCTCCCGCATCCCGTCTCGGCCGCGCTCGTCATCCTGCCGGCGCTCGAGCTCGCTTCGGCGTTCCCGATCACCCCCGGCGGGATCGGGATCGGCAGCGGCGCCGTCGCCGTCGCCCTCGCGAGCCGCGGGATCGGCATGACCGACGCGCTCGGCGTGGGCTTCGCGATGCAGGGGATGCAGACGCTCGTCAGCGTTGCCGTCGGCTCGCTCGGGGCGCTGTACCTGCTGCAGCCGGGAACGGTCGCTCGTCGCTGGCTCGTGCGCGGCGCGACCGTGGCCGCGTCGGCGGCTCTCGCCGCGACGGTCGGTCTGCTCGTCGCCGCCGCGCTGTAGGGCTACGGCTCGTCGAGGCGCAGGAACGAGGGCGTCTCGAGCACGTCGCCGCCGCCGGCCGTGACGATCGAGCCGCGGCGTGACGGCTTGCCGATCCCGGTCGCGATGACGGTCACCCACATCTGGCCGGTCAGCCGGTCGTCGATCGTGGCGCCGAAGATGATGTTCGTGTCGTCGGTTGCAGCCTCGCGCACGGCCTCGGCCGCCTCGTTCACCTCGAACAGCGTCAGATCATCGCCGCCCGCGATCGAGAGCAGGATGGCGCGGGCGCCGGTGATCTCGGTCTCGATCAGCGGGCTGCGGAGCGCGCGCTCGGCGGCGTCCTTGGCGCGGCTGTCGCCCGTGGCGTAGCCGATCCCCATCAGGGCGGAGCCGGAGTCGGCCATGATCGTCCGCACATCGGCGAAGTCGAGGTTGATCAGACCGGGGTTCGTGATCAGGTCGCAGATGCCCTGGACGCCGTGCCGGAGCACGTCGTCGGCGATCCGGAACGCGTCGAGCATCGACGTGCCTTTGTCGAGCACCTCGAGCAGCCGGTCGTTGGGCACGACGATCAGCGTGTCGCACGCCTCGCGAAGCGCCTGCAGGCCTTCCTCGGCCTGCTTGCGCCGGCGCGTGCCTTCGAACCCGAACGGCATCGTCACGATCCCGACCGTGAGCGCCCCGACCTCGCGCGCGACGCGCGCGACGATCGGCGCCGCACCGGAGCCGGTGCCGCCGCCCTCGCCGGCGGTGACGAACACCATGTCGGAGCCGCGCAGTGTCCGCTTCAGCGCGTCGTAGCCCTCCTCGGCCGCGCGACGGCCGATCTCGGGGTCGGACCCGGAGCCGAGGCCTTCGGTCAGCTCGCTGCCGATATGGAGCTTCGTCGAGGCGTCGCTCGTCTGCAGTTGCTGGATGTCGGTGTTGACCGCGATGAAGTCGACCTGCGTGATGCCGGCGTCGATCATCCGGTCGACGGCGTTCAACCCTGCACCGCCGACGCCGACGACGCGGATCACGGCCAGGTACGACGCGCTGTCGCGCGAGCTTCGCTCGAGGCGCGCGGGCTGGTCGGGCAAGGGCTCGAGCCAGCGGGCGAGGTGCTTGCGGTCCTCGGGCGGCGCAGCCTTCGGTGCAGGCGCTGCTGCCCCCTTGCGGATCGGTGTCGGCTCCGGGAGCTCGGGCTCCGGCGGCTCGGCCGCAACCGGCTCGACCGGCGCCGGGTCGTCGTGAGAGTCGGTGTCGAGCTGCTGCTGGACGGGCTCGGGCTGATTCTTCTGCGCTGCCTCGGTCGCCCGGAAGAGCTCCGCGAGCGGGCCCTCACGCATGCTGGCGCGATTTCTGGCCATCGAGCACCTCCCGTGCGAGATCGCGATACATATGGGCCGCCTCGCCGTCCGGCTCGTAGGCGAGCACCGACGCCCCCTTCACCGGCGCCTCGGCGAAGCGGACGGTCTTGCGAATGCGCGTGTTGTAGACGAGGTCGCCGAAGTTCTCGCGCAGGATCTCGTCCGCTTCGCGTGAGTGCGTGAGGCGCTTGTCGTACATCGTCGGAACGATGCCCACGATCTCGACGCGCGGGTTGAGGTTCTCGCGCACCATCGTCAGCGTGTTCTCGAGCTGGACGAGGCCGCGCAGCGAGAGGTACTCGGTCTGCACGGGCACGATCACGCCGTCCGAGACGACGAAGGCGTTGATCGTCAGGAGCCCGAGCGACGGCGGCGTGTCGATGAGGATGTAGTCGTAGCGGCCCTTGAGCGGTGCGATCGCCTTCTCGAGCGCGCGCTCGCGCCCGATCTGGCTCGCGAGCGCCATGTCGGCTCCGGCGAGATCGATCGACGAGACCGCGATGTCCACCTCGCGCGTCTGGATCACCTCGTCGATCGGGAGCCGGTGCACGAGCACGTCGAACATCGACTGTTCGATCGTGTCCGGGTTGAGCCCCTGCGACATCGTCAAGTTCCCCTGCGGATCGAGGTCGATCAGCAGCACCCGGTGGCCCTTCTCGGCGAACGCGACCCCGAGGTTGAGCGTGGTCGTCGTCTTCGCGACGCCGCCCTTCTGGTTCGCGAGCGCGAACACGCGTGTCTCGGCAGGGCCGGACGCGTTCGCATGGCGAACGTTGGGACGCGGAAGCAAGCGCGCGAGACCCATGTCCTCCGCCAGTTCGGGTTGGCTCACGGCTTTCCTTCCGAGCGAGTGTTTCCTTCCGAGCAAGGGGCTGCCGGATCGCGCCTCATCGATGTACACGCTATTCGGGCCGCCGGATGGGACTTCTCAGCGCATCGCCTCCGCCTCCTCTCGAAGCCGCTCGACCGCCGCGCGCGCCCGGGCGTCCCCCTCTGCCCGCGCCCAGGCCTCTGCCTCGGGGACGAGCGCCCGCAGCTCGGCCAGCAGCTCTCCCGGCGCGCCGTCCGCCTTCAGCGCGTCGATCCGCCGCAACCGCGAGAGGATCCGTCCCGATTCGTCCATGCCTCGACCGTAGCCGGGCAGGTGTCACGTGTCTGTGCCGGCTTCGTGAAAAGACGGCTACGCGACGCGCAGCACGGACGTCGGCCGCGGCCGCAGACCGAGCAGCGTGTCGTCGAGCGCCGTCACGAGCGCGTCGCGGTCGCCGAACGAGAGCACCTCGACGAGCGCCTGCCGCACGGCGTCGCGCGCGTCGCGCCCGAGCCGCTCGGCGGCGAGCGCATCGACCAGCTCGCGGCGCGACCCCGTCTTCTCGGCCAGCAGGACGGACACGCGCATCGAGGCGGCCCATGCGCCGCCGTCGCCTCCGAGCAGGCAGGCGAGCGCCTCGCGCGCCTGCGCCGAGCGGAACGGCTCGTCGGAGAAGAGCGAAAGCTCCCAGCGGTCGAGCGCCTCGCCGAGCCCGCGATCCTCGTCGGCGAGCGGCAACTTTCCGCGCAGCTCCGCTGCGAGCGCGCCCCGGGCGCGGTCGAGCCGAGTCGCCTCGCCGTGCGGCTGCGACGCTGCGATCGGCAGGAGCGGCGAGATGCGCAGCGGCCGGAAGTCGAGCCGCTCGAAGACGACGGGACCCGCGGCGATCGCCCCCGCGGTGGCGAGGCGGAGGGCGGTGACGGCGTCGGCAAGCTCGGCGGCCGCGTCGGGCGCGTCGCTCTCGTCGGGCCCGAGCTCGCGCTTCCACTCGAGCACGAGCAGTCGATCGACGTCGCGGCCGAACTCCTCGGGCAGGAGCCCCTGCGACTCCGGCCAGAGCTGCGAGAGCTCGCCGGCGGCGAACGGCCGCAGCGTGATCCCGCCGCCGAGGTCGACCGTCGAGCCCGCCGAGAGGCCGACGACCGGGGCGAGTGCGACATAGGTGCGCGCCGAGCCGTAGAGCGTGTGCTCGAGATCGAGATACGCGGCGTCGAACGCCTCGTCGTGCCAGTCGAAGCCGCCGCATCGCTCGGCCGTCCAGGTCAGCATCGGGACGAGAATCGACCGGAAGAGCGCGTCCGCGTCGGTGTCCGAGAGACCGGCGTGCGTGCGCGCGAAGATCGCAGCGGCCGGCTCGCGCTTGAGATCGTCGATCGCGTTGCGTGCGTCCGGCAGCCGCCGCAGGGTCGGCGACTGCTCCTCGACGAACCCGCGGACGAGCGGCCGGTACTCGTACAGCGACGGCCCGTCGCGCATCACGTGCTCCTCGAACGCGAACGGGATCTGCGCTCCGCGCTCCGCGGCGAACGCGGCCAGGCAGAACGCGCGCAGGGACTCGTAGAGATGCGGCGCGCGCAGCACGACGTTCAGTACGCCCCGTGCGGCTCCTCTCCTCTCTGGCAGGCGGGGCACCAGTACGCGGTGCGGTTCGCGTCGCCGATCCCCCACGACCGGATCGCCGTCCCGCAGCGTGGGCACGGACGACCCGCGAGCCCGTACACGCTGCGTGGCCCGTCGCGACCACGGTCGACGGAAGCCCTCATCAGCGTCGCCGCCGATTCGAGCGCGCGCAGCCGCTCGTCGCGGCCGACGTCCCGGAGCCGGCTCCAGGGCGACAGCTCCGACGCCCACAACGCCTCGGACACCCAGATGTTGCCAATCCCGGCGACGAGCGACTGGTCGACGAGTGCCTCGCCGAGCCGGCGGGACTGGTCGGCGCGGTCGAGGCGCGCGAGCATCGCCGCGAAGCGCGGCGGCCGCTCGAGGATGTCCGGCCCGAGCCGGGCGAGGGCGCGCGCGTGCAGCTCGAGGACCGGGCCGTTCCAGAGCACCGCCTCGGCGCGCTCGCCGCACAGGACGAGCCACGGGCGACCCGCCCGGCGCTCGCCGCGCGGCCGCACCGTCCAGCGGCCGGACATGCGCAGGTGGGAACGGACGACGACTCCGCCCGAGAAGCGAAGCACGAGGTTCTTGCCCACCGCCTCGACCGACTCGAGCACGCGCCCGTCGACCTGCTCGGCGACCCGCTCCGCCTGCGCCCGCGGATGCGGCGAGCTCGCCTCGATCCGCGAGCCGACGAGCACCTGGAGACGGTTCGCCGCGCGGTGCAGCGTGTCACCTTCCGGCACGGGTCGCACGGTAACGTCCTCCTGTGAGCCGCCGCCGCTCGGCAATCGCAGGCGCTGCCGCTGCGCTCGTGTGGGCGGTCGTCGAGCCGCTCGACCGCCGGCTCTTCCGCTGCGACTACTCCGACGTGGCGATGCTCGGCAAGGCGGTGACGCGCGGGCCGCTGTGGCCGGTCGCAGGCCTCGCCGTCCACGCGACGAACGGCGCCGCCTTCGGGCTCGCCTATCACGAGGCCCGAGCGCGTGTACGGCGCGGGCCGGTCCGCCTCGGCGTGCAGCTCGCGCTCGCCGAGCACCTCGTGCTCTTCCCGCTCGCGCCGCTCGTCGACCGCTTCCATCCCGCCCGTGGCGAGCCGGGCGTGGCCGAGCTCGCGACGGGCCGCGGCTTCGCGCAGGCCACCTTCCGGCACGCCGTCTTCGGCGCGGTCCTCGGTCGCCTCGCGAATGACGGAGTGACGCACGCGGGTCAGTGACAACCTGCGACGAGTTTCGTACGGTTCGTTCACAGGCAGCCCACAGTCCAGGCGTACGTTCACACCACCATGACCACCAGGCTCACCGCCCTTGCGCTCGCCCTTCTCGCCGTCACCGCCGGCACGGCCGGCGCCGGCTTCATCCCCGCCTGGTCATACGTCCCGCCGGCGCTGCGCGCGAAGCTCGCCGTCCAGGCCGGCGGCAGCCTCTTCCTACCCGCGCGCGTGCAGCTCGGCTACCGCTACCGCGCCGGCGCGAAGGTCGCGAACGGGGTGCTCACGGTCCCGTTCACTCAGCGCGTGCGCGTGCGCCAGGGTGTCTACAAATGGACGAACCAGACCATCCTCTGGCGCACGCAGAGGCTGACCGCCGGAACCGATTGTGCAAGCTGGGCGACGAAGACGAAGACGCTGCAACTGAGCGGCAACAAGGTGTACTGGTCGGATTCCGGCGTCGCCTGGCGGTGCGTCACCGACCGCATCGGTCGACAGCTCGTCCTCTCCTCCTCCGACGCCACCGCCGTCGCGAGCGCACTCGACGTCAGCCGCCGGTCGAATGCGCCCACCGTCGCGATGACGGTCTCGCCGTCAAGGGTGCAGCGCGGCCACTCCGTGCTCGTCCAGGGCGTCGCGGGCGGCTGCACACTCGGCGACAACGTCACCATCCTCTCGCACGCGTTCCCCGCGACGCACTCCTTCGCGGGTGTCCCGGCCGTGTACGCGCAGGTCGGCTCAGCGGGTCGTTTCTCGACACATGTCACGATCCCGAAGACGCGCGCCCCCGGGAGTTACACCATCACCGCGCGCTGCGGCGGCGGCAACCTCGGCCTCGAGCTGCACCTCACCGTCACCCGCTAAGCACGAAGCACGGCGCGCCGCGGCCCGGCGAGGAAGCCGAGCTCGACGAGGAGCGGCAGGACGCCGCTGTCGGCGATCGGCTCGCCGTCGAACCGCTCGACACCGAGCCGACGTGTCGCGCCGCCGCCGCGCACGTGCGCGACGAGTGCCACGAGCGCCGGCCGCAGCCAGTCGTCGGCGGGCTCGCGGAGCGGCGCGAGCGTGCGCCCGCCGCGCTCGACGTAGAGCACGGGCTCGCCGCCGAGCAGCACCACGAGCGCACCGGCGACACGCGCGGCGCGCGTGCCCTCGCGCTTCGGCCACGGCAGCGCCGCGCCGTATGGCTGTGCGGGATCCGCGGCAGCGAGCACGAGCGCCTCCGGCTCCTCGACCGCGCTCGCGCAGCTCCCGCAGGCGCTCCACCGCCCCGCCGAGCGCGAACTGCGCACCGCCGAGCCCCTCGACGAAGTAGCCGCGCCGGCAGAGGCCGAGCGTCTCGAGCGCGCGCAGCTCTGCGTAGACGGCCCCGTAGCCGCCCGGGATCCCTTCGGCGCGGACGCCGTCGCGCGTCACGATCCCCTGCCGCTCGAGCAGGAGCTCCGCCAGGGCACGCGGCTCGGGCGGCGCGGCGAAGAGCCGCTCGGTACGCGTCCACCGGCCCGCAGTCGCAAGCGGCCCCGACGCGCGGCGCCGCGAGAAACGCCGCGGACGACGCTCGGCCTTCGGCGTGCCGAACCGGCGCGCGGCCCGGAGCGGCGTCCAGGCGTCGTTCGTCACCTCGCCCGCCCACACGAGCTCCCAGAGCACCGGCAGCAGCACCGCCTCGTCGAGGCCGGTCTCGAAGGCGAGCTCGTCGAAGAAGAGCGCCGATCCGAGCGCGGCGCGCACGGCGTCCGCCTCCGCCCCCTCGGGCGCAGGTGCCGCCGGCACGCGCCCGAGCGCGGCTGCGTCCTCGCGGAAGTACAGCGCCGCGCGGTCGGCACCCGCCCCGATCCACACCACCTCGCCGGAGGCGCAGAGTGCGTCGAGATGCTCGGGCCGGTAACCCGGGACCCGGCGCGGCAGCACGTCCGACTCCCAGAGCGCGACGGGAAGTGGCAGCGCCTGCAGGGGCACGAGCGCCTCGCGCAGCGACGACCGCCGGTCGACGCCGTGCCATGTGGGCAGGAAGCGGGCGAGCCCATCCTGCTCGACCGGCTCGACCTCGCGGCGGAGCGCCGCCAGCGATGCGCGCCGCAGCCTGCGCAGGACGTCGGGCTCGCACCACTCGCGCTCGCTGCCGCCGGGCCGCAGCTCGCCGCGCACGAGCAGCTCGGCCGCCTCGAGTGCCGCGAGAACCTCGACGACGTCGCGCCCGAACCGCTCGTTCGCCTCGTCGGAGGTGAACGGCCCGCGGCCTTTCGCGAAGCGGAGGACCAGCTGCCGCAGCGAGTCGGGGCCGCCCTCGAGGAACGCATCCGGGAGGCCGGAGGGCGGCATCACGCCGAGTGCGTCGCGGTAGCGACCCGCATCCTCCGCGGCGATCAGCCGCTCCTCGCCGGCGATCCGGAGTAGCAGCGCGCGCCGTTCGGCGAGGAGCGGCGCGGCGAGCGACGCGTCGTACTCGCCGGCCCGGAGATCGCCGCGCAGCCGAAGCACGTCGTGGAGCTCGTCGGGTGAGCGCGGCTCGCCCCGGAGCCGCCTCTCGACCTCCTCGACCGCGTCTCGGTCGAGGAGATCCCGGAGCTCCTCCTGGCCGAGCAGCTCGCGCAGCAGGTCGCGGTCGAGCGACAACGCCTGCGCGCGGCGCTCCGCGGGCGGCGTGTCGTCCTCGTACATGTAGGTCGCGATGTAGTCGAAGAGCAGCGACGCCGAGTACGGCGACGCCGAAGCCGTCTCGACCTCGACCAGGTCGAGCTCGCGGGTGCGCAGCCCCTGCAGCAGCGACCGGAGCCCCGGCAGGTCGAAGACGTCCTGGAGGCACTCGCGGTAGGTCTCGAGGATGATCGGGAACGAGCCGTACTTGCGCGCGACCCCCAGCAGCGACTGCGCCTTCAGCCGTTGCTGCCAGAGCGGCGTTCGCTGCCCGGGCCGTCGGCGCGGGATCAGCAGGGCGCGCGAGGCGTTCTCGCGGAAGCGGGAGCCGAAGAGCGCGGTCTCGCCCAGCTCGGCGACGACGAGGTCCTCGACCTCGCCGGGGTCGATCATGAGCGCCTCCGTGGGCGGCGGTGCGTCGGCCTCCGGGAAGTGGAGCGCGATGCCGTCGTCCGACCAGATCGACTGCGCGTCGATGCCGTGCGCCTCGCGCAGACGGGCGGCGATCGCCATCGCCCACGGCGCATGGACGCGTCCCCCGAACGGCGTCAGGATGCAGACGCGCCAGTCGCCGATCTCGTCGCGGAACCGCTCGACGACGACGGTGCGATCCGACGGCACGGCGCCGGTGGCATCGGCCTGCTCGCCAAGGAACGTCAGCAGGTTGCGGGCGGCGCGCTCGTCGAGGTGGAACTCCTCGCGCAGCCGCTTCGACGCCTTCGCCTCGGACAGCGCCGAGAGCTCGCGCGAGGCGGCGCCGATCTTCTGCCCGAGCTCGTACGGCCGTCCGATCCCCTCGCCCTTCCAGAACGGCACGGCGCCGGGCAGCCCGGGCGCCGGCGAGACGAGTACGCGGTCGCGCGTGATCTCCTCGATCCGCCACGTCGAGGCGCCGAGCAGGAACGTCTGCCCCGCGCGGGCCTCGTAGACCATCTCCTCGTCCAGCTCGCCGACCCGGCCCCCGCCGTCGACGAGAAAGACGCCGAAGAGGCCGCGGTCGGGAATCGTCCCGGCATTCGTGACCGCGAGCCGCCGCGCGCCTTCGCGGGCGCGGATCGTGCCGCCGGTGCGGTCCCAGACGATCCGCGGGCGGAGCTCGGCGAACTCGTCCGACGGGTAGCGGCCGGCGAGCATGTCGAGGACGTTCTCGAGCTGCGTGCGCGAGAGGTCGCGGAACGGGTGGGCGCGCGTGACGAGGCGGTGCAGATCGTCGACGCGGATCTCCTCCTGCGAGGCGATCGCCACCACCTGCTGCGCGAGGACGTCGAGCGGGTTGCGCGGGATCCGCGTCTCTTCGATCTCGCCCTCCCGCATCGCGCGCGCGACGACGGCCGACTCGAGCAGGTCGGCGCGGAACTTCGGGAAGATGCGCCCCTTCGAGATCGAGCCGAGCTCGTGCCCGGCGCGGCCGATCCGCTGCAGGCCGCGGGCGACCGACTTCGGCGACTCGACCTGGATCACGAGGTCGACGGCGCCCATGTCGATCCCGAGCTCGAGCGACGACGTCGCGACGAGGCACGGGATCCGGCCCGCCTTCAGCTCCTCCTCGACGAGGACGCGCTGCTCGCGCGCCAGCGAGCCGTGGTGCGCCCGGGCGATCTCGACCGGCGGCCCGTCCGAGTCCTCGCGCGCGAGCTCGTTCAGGCGCAGCGCGAGCCGCTCGGCGAGCCGTCGGTTGTTGACGAAGACGATCGTCGAGCGGTGCTGGCGAACGAGACGCGAGGATCTCCGGGTAGATCGACGGCCAGATCGACTGCGCGCCGAGCTCGGTGCCGGCGTCCATCTCCTGGCCGTCGGCCGGCACCGGGTAGGAGAGCGACGCCGTCGAGCCGAGCTCGCGCAGGTCCTCGACGGGGATCACCACCTCGAGGTCGAGCTCCTTCCGGGTGCCCGCGTCGACGAGCTCGATCGCGCGCCCGCCGGCGACGAAGCGGCCGATCTCCTCGAGCGGGCGCTGCGTCGCCGAGAGCCCGATCCGCTGCGGTGCGACCGAGCAGAGCGCCTCGAGCCGCTCCACGGAGATCGCGAGGTGGGAGCCGCGCTTGGTGCCGGCGACGGCGTGCACCTCGTCGAGGATCAGCGTCTCGACCGAGCGTGAGCGTCTCGCGCGCCTGCGAGGTGAGCATCAGGTACAGCGACTCCGGCGTCGTGATCAGGATGTCGGGCGGCTCCTTGAGCAGCTCGCGCCGCTCCTTCGCCGGCGTGTCGCCCGTGCGGACGGCGACGCGCAGCTTCGACTCGAGCCCGGCGAGCGGGCCGCGCAGGTTCCGCTCGATGTCGTAGTTGAGGGCCTTGAGCGGCGAGACGTAGAGCACGCGCAGGCCCTGCCCCGGCGTCGCGTTGAGCCGGTCGATCGCCGAGAGGAACGCGGTCAGCGTCTTGCCGGATCCCGTCGGCGCCTGGATCAGGACGTGCGCACCCGAGGCGATCGCAGGCCAGCCGAGCTCCTGCGGCGGCGTCGGCGCCTCGAACGTGCGCTCGAACCAGCCGCGGGTCGCCGGCGAGAACGAGTCGAGCGCCCCCACTCAGGGAGCGTACTTGCCGCTACCAGCGTGCGAGCAGGAAGAGCACGGCCACCACGGCGGCCGCGCCGAGCACGACCACCGTCGCCTGGAGCGCCACCTTGACGGCCAGGGCGACGAGCGCGACGAGGAGCGCCGACAGACGAAGCTGCGGCCGGGCGTCCCGGCGCGCCGAGACCCCGCTTCCCAGCGGCTCGACGTGCTTGGGCCGCCTCGGCACGTACGGGCCGTAGGGCGCGTGCGGGCGCAGTTCGGGGCAGATGAGGACGAGCTCCGGGCTGAGCGGCTCCATCGCCCGAGCATTCGCGCGGATCGAGGCCAACCCTGCAGGTAGGACCAAGGTCCTGTCGAACTGGGCGGACGGTCCTTGACACTCCCAGGGACCCCGCTACCGTTGGAAAACCCCCCGAAAGGGTGAGACGACGACATGCCGATCAAGCCTGAAGACATCAACGCCGACAACCTCCCGCAGGGCGTTCGCGGCTACCAGCGCGAGGCGACGGAGAACCTGCTCAAGCTCGTCGCCTGGGACTACCGGCGCGTGATCCGCGAGCATGCCGTCGACAAGGAGGAGCTGCAGCGCCTCCGCACGCAGAACGACCAGTTCGAGACCGAGCTTCAGGCGCTGCGCAGCCTGCTCGACGCGCAGCCGGCCGACCAGCAGCTCCAGGTGCGCACGCAGGTCGCCGAGCGGACGGCGGCGCTCCAGGCCGAGGTCGATCGCCTGCAGACGGCCCTTGGCCAGCAGGCACATCGCGCCCGGCTCAGCGAGACGCTGCTCGAGAGCGCTCTGCGGAGCGCCCGTCAGCTGCGCGAGGAGACGCGGGCCGAGTGCGACTCCATCCTCCGCGCCGCCCGCCGCCGCGCACTCGAGATCGAGAGCGACGCCCGGCGCACGGTGAAGCACGCCGGTGGCGAGGTCGAGCGGCTCCAGCAGATGGAGCGCGACCTGCGCGAGCAGCTGCGGCGGATCCTCGAGTCGGTGATCGACGGTCAGAGCGCGGCAGCAGCCACGCCCGAGCCGGCCGAGCCGCCCGCGGCGGCGACGCCCGCCGAGGACACGCTGACGCTGCCGCCGTCCTGGACGTCGGCGAGCGACTGACCTACTCGATTCTCGGCCGGGACCCGGCGAGCGGCGAGCTCGGTGTCGCCGTGCAGTCACAGGCCTTCAACACGGGCGCAGCAGTCCCATGGGCACGGCCGGGTGTCGGCGTCGTCGCGACGCAGTCGCAGACCGACCGCCGCTACGGCCACCGCGGGCTCGAGCTCCTCGCAACAGGCCGGCCGCCCGAGGACGCGCTCGCCGAGCTGCTCGCCGACGATCAGCTCGCCTCGTTCCGGCAGGTCGCGATCCTCGACCAATCGGGTCGGACGGCCCAGCACACGGGCGCAGACTGCATCCCACATGCGGGGCACGCGCGTGGCGAGCACTGGGCGGCCCAGGGGAACATGCTCGCCGCCGACGCGTGGCAGGCGATGGGAGCGGCCTTCGACGACACGACAGGCTCACTGGGCACACGGCTGCTCGCAGCGCTCGATGCTGCGGAGGCTGCCGGAGGTGACTGGCGCGGGCGCGGCGGCGCCGCCGTGATCGTCGTGCCGGCGAGCGGCGAGCCGTGGGAGCGCGTCGTCGACCTCCGTGTCGAGGAGGGATGACGACTCGCTCGTCGAGCTGCGACGGCTGCTCGCGCGCGCCGAGGGCTACCGCGCGGCGAACCGCGCGACTCCCGGTGCGCCGGTGGGAGCCGCGGCCGGACTGCCGGAGCAATACGTCGACTGGCTCGCGCTCGTCGATGCCGCCCGAGCAGGCGACCTCGACGAAGCGCGGCGGATCCTCGACGGCCTCGCTGCCGAGCGTCCTCTCTACCGGGAAGCGGTGCGCACGCTCTCGCGGCACCCGGAACTCGGGGTGCTGGCACCGCTCCTCGAGGACGACGACACTCAGCCCTCGATGTAGTCGCGCACGCTCGCGCTCAAACCGACGTCGAGCGATACCGAGCCGCCGCGCAGCTGTAGGCGGGTCGCGTCGTCGCTGATCTTCACCGTCCAGCCGTGCAGGTCGACGTCGCGCAGCGCCGTCTCGGAGACCTGCTTCGCGCGCTCGTCGCGCGTCTCACCTGGGTTCTCGTTGACGGACAGCGTGATCGCGGCGACGAGCTCCTTCGGCGGCAGGTCGCGGAGCGACTGCAGGTTCTGGTCGATCTCGGCAGCGACCGGCGCGAGCGTCAGGTCGGTCGGCTTCTTCGGGCGTAGGGTCATCGTGGGCCTCCTCGCGAGTTCGTGACGATCGCATCGTCGCGCAGGCCGGCGGGGTCTGGAATCGGCCCTTCGCCGCAGGCTCACACCGGGGAAACTACGACCCGCGTTCCTCTGCCTCCAGCTGTCGCAGCACGCCGGCGGCCGCCGCGGCGACACGCGGCTCGACGCCGAGCGCGCGCAAGAGCTCGCACGCCGCGTCCATCTCCTCGATGCGCCTCGCCGCGTGCACGCGGCTCCCGTCGAGTAGCCGATCGAGAAGCGGCGCGCCGATCACCTCGGCGATCTCGTCGTACAGCCAGTCCGCCTCGCCGGCCGCCGCCGCCGCCTCGAGACCTTCGACCGCCGCGGCCGCAAGGCCCTTCATGAACACGGACCGAAGCAGCTTGCGCTCGGCGGCGTCACCGGGAGTTGCGGAGACGACCTCCACCGGCATGCCGAGCGGACCGACCAGCGCGGCAAACGCCGCTGCGCCCGGCCCCGACGCAAGCGACGGCGTGCGCAGGCCCCGCGCCGGCACCGGCCCCAGGAGCGCGACGTCGACGAAGCGGGCGCCCGTTCCCTCGAGCAGGCCCGCGAGCTCCCGCTTCAGCGCCGGCCCCGAGGTGTTCAGGTCGGCGTAGACGGCGTCGGGCGCAAGCCGGTCGCGTACCGACTCGGCGACTGCGCGCGCGACGGCCGCGCTGTTGACGCTGAGCACCACTTCGCATCCCTCCACCGCCGCGCCCGGCTCGGCCTCCGGCGTGACCGCCGGGTCGTACCCCTGCACCTCGACCCCTGCCGCGCTCAGATCGGCCGCGAGCCGGCCGCCGGCCTCGCCGAGGCCGAGCACGGCGACCCTCACCTGCTGCAGACCTCCCGCACGGCGGCCGCGACCTCGGCCCGGCCCGGCAGGTAGGCGTCCTCGAGCGGCGGGCTGAACGGCACCGGCGTAAACGGAGCGCCCACGCGCGCGATCGGCGCGTCGAGCTCGTCGAAGCACGCCTCCTGCACCTGCGCGGCGATCTCGGCTCCGAAGCCGCCCTGCCGGACCGCCTCGTGCGCGACGACGAGCCGGTGCGTGCGCGCGAGCGAGGCGGCGATCGTGTCGAGGTCGAGCGGCACCAGCGTGCGCGGGTCGATCACCTCGACCTCGATCCCGTCGGCCGCAAGCTGCTCGGCGGCTGCGAGCGCCTCGGGCACGAGCGTCGAGAGCGCGACGACGGTCGCGTCGCGCCCGGG
The DNA here is from genome assembly GCA_963840365.1 of uncultured Thermoleophilia bacterium. Taxonomy (GTDB): domain Bacteria; phylum Actinomycetota; class Thermoleophilia; order Gaiellales; family Gaiellaceae; genus PALSA-600. Next base: position 280,398 of record CAWIYQ010000005.1, read on the forward strand.
CCGCACGACCGACGCCTCGCCGAGCGGGACGCGGAGCGGCCCGTCGGGAACCTCCTCGCGCCGGAAGTAGAGCGTCTTCGACTCGACGACGACCACCGGATTCGGATCCTCGATCGCGGTCCGCAGCAGCCCCGCCGCGTCGGCTGCGTTGCTGGGCGCCGCGACCTTGAGGCCGGGGACGTGCGTCAGCCACGCCTCGAGGCTCTGCGAGTGCTGGGCGGCCGCCGCGCTGCCCCGCCCCACCCTGCGTGCGCAGGACGAGCGGCGCGGTCAACTGCCCGCCGGACATGAAGTGCGCCTTCGCCGCCTGGTTGACGAGCTGGTCGAGCGCGAGCGTGACGAAGTCGATGAACATGATCTCGACCACCGGACGCAGGCCCGATTGCGCGGCGCCGATCGCGACGCCGCAGATCGCCGCCTCGCTGATCGGCGTGTTCAGCACGCGGTCGGTGCCGAACTCCTCGGCGAGCCCCGCCGTCGCGCCCCACGGGCCGCCCTCGGCGACGTCCTCGCCGACGACGAGCACGTCCGGGTCGTCGCGCATCGCCTCCGCCGAGCGTGCGTGTGATCGCGCCGAGATAGGTGATCTCCGTCATGCGTAGACGAGCTCACCCGGGAGCTCGGGCGGCGGGTACGGGCTCTCGCTCGCGCCCGTGACGGCGCGCGCGACCTCGGCGCGCGCCTCGGCCTCGATCACCGCCACGGGCGCCGCGTCGTCGAGGAGCCGCTGCAGGCGGAGGATCGGGTCGAGCGCCTGCCACTCGTCGGCGGCGAGCGCCTGGCGGTAGTGGGCCGGGTCGCCCTCGTAGTGGCCGCGCAGACGGTGCGTCAGGCACTCGAGCAGGAACGGGCCGCCCCCGGCGCGCGCCGCGTCGCGGAACGCGACCAGCTCGGCCCGAACCTCGAGCGCGTCGTTGCCGTCGACCGTCCTGCGCTCGATGCGGTACGGCGCGACAACGTCGGAGACGCGCTCGACGGGCGTGTGCGCGGAGCGTGGTGTGAACTCCGCGAAGCCGTTGTTCTCGCAGACGAGGATCAGCGGCAGCCGCCACAGCGCCGCGAGGTTCACCGACTCGTTGAAGATGCCCGCCTGCACGGCGCCGTCGCCGAAGAAGACGACGGCGACGGCGTCGCTGCCGCGGCGGCGCGCGGCGAGAGCGCTGCCGAGGGCGAGCGGGATGTTTCCGCCGACGACACCGGTCGCCCCGAAGAAGCCGTGCTCGACGTCGACGAGATGCATCGAGCCGCCGAGGCCCCGGCACAGGCCGCCGTCACGGCCCATCAGCTCGGCCATGACGCCGGCCATCGGCGCGCCCTTCGCGAGCGCGTGCCCGTGCGCGCGATGGTTCGAGTAGACGACGTCGTCGTCGCGGAGCGCGCCGCACACGCCTGCGGCGACCGCTTCCTGCCCGATCGAGAGGTGCACCAGCCCGTGCACCTCATCGGCACGCGTCAGCTCGGCGACCCGCTCCTCGAAGGCGCGGATCCGCCACATGCTGCGGAGGAGGTCGATCCTTTCGTCCGCTATGCCGTCACCGCCGACGAGCTCATGACCTCGCGGACGCCCGCGACGATCTTCTCCTCGTCGGGAAGCAGGTACGCCTCCATCGGCTCGCTGTACGGGATCGTCGCGTCGAGCGCGCACACGAGCCGGATCGGGGCACGCAGCGCCGCGAACCCGTCCGAGGCGACGTCGGCGGCGATCACCGATGCCGCGGAACCATGGCGTGTCGACTGGTCGACGATCACGAGCCGGCCGGTCTTCTCGACCGATTTGATCACCGTCGCCGTGTCGAGCGGCGCCAGCGTGCGCGGGTCGATCACCTCGGCAGAGATGCCCTCATCGGCCAGCCGGTCGGCGGCGGCGAGCGCCTTGCCGAGCATCCAGCCGATCGCCACGATCGTCACGTCGCCGCCTTCGCGCACGACGTTCGCCCGGCCGAGCGGCACGACGTGCTCGCCCTCCGGCACCTCGCCGTGCTCGAGCGTCAGCAGGTAGTGGTGGAAGAAGACGACCGGGTTGTCGTCGCGGATCGCCGCGGTCATCAGGCCCTTGGCGTCGGCGGCGGTCGCCGGCACCGCCACCTTCAGCCCCGGCACGCCCATGAACATGCCGTAGATCGAGCCGGTGTGCTGGCCGGCCCAGCCGGCGGTGAACCCGTAACCCGCCTTCAGGACGATCGGCACCTTCACCTGTCCGCCGGTCATGTAGTGGAAGCGCGGCGCCTCGTTCACGACCTGATCCATCGCGACGAGCATGAACTCCGCCATGTACAGCTCGACGACCGGCCGGTAGCCGGCGAACGCCGCACCGACCGCCATGCCGATCTCGGCGGTCTCGGAGATCGGCGTCACCCGGACGCGGTCGGCGCCGAATGCCTGCAGGAACGGGTCGTTCTCGGTGGTGGCGATGTTCTGGCCGAAGTAGAGGACCGAGGAGTCGCGCTCCATCTCCTCACGGATCGCCTCCTCGATCGCGGCGATGTAGGGAAGCTCGCGTGCCATTCGCTTCGATCCTCCTAGGCGTAGACGTGGTCGACGGCTGCGGCGGCTGCGGGCGTCGGGCTCTCGAGCCCGAAGTCGACGGCGGCCTGCATCTCCTCGTGCACCTCCATGGCGAGGCCGTCGGCCTGCTCGGCGGTCAGCACGCCGTCGGTGACGAGGCGGGCGCGGAATCGCGGCACCGGATCGCCGCGCTTCGCCGCCTCGTACTCCTCCGCGTTCCCGAACACGGTGACGGCCTCGTGCTCCGGGAAGTGCAGCGGGATCCCGGGCGGGGCGATGATGTTGCCGTGCGCCGAGAGGCGGTAGACGAGCGATTCGACGAGCGTCGGGCCGCCACCTGAGCGTGCGCGCTCGACCGCCGCTCCGACCGCGTCGTGCACGGCGATCGGGTCGCCGCCGTCGACGGTGGTCGAGTCCATGCTGTAGGCACGCGCCTTGACCGCGAGGGGCTCGCCGGCGGCCGCGTTCGCATCCTCCTGCTCGACGCGCGTGACGACGTTGTAGCTGTTGTTCTCCATCACGAAGACGATCGGCAGCTTCCAGAGCGAGGCGATGTTGAGCGACTCGTGGAAGGCGCCCTGCTTCGACGCGCCGTCGCCGAAGAACGACAGCACGACACGTCCCTTGCCCTCGATCTGCGCAGCGTAGGCCGCGCCCGTCGCGTGCGGGATGCCCTGGCCGACGATGCCCGAGGTGCCCAGGAAGCCGACCGATGCGTCGGTGAGGTGCATCGAGCCGCCGTAGCCGCCGCACAGGCCGGTCGCGCGCCCGTAGATCTCGGCCATCATCGCCTTCGGGTCGGTGCCGCGCACGATCGGGTAGCCGTGACAGCGATACGTCGTGAGCAGGTAGTCGTCGCGACCGAGCGTCGAGAGCGCACCGACGATCGACGCCTCGGCGCCGTCGGCGAGATGCGTGTGGCCGCGGATCACGCCAGGGTGGTCCTCGAACGTCCGCTTCACCCGCTCCTCGAACTCGCGGATCCGGAGCATCTGCGTGAACATCCAGACGAGCCGCTCGTTGTCGAGCTCAGCCATGCGCGGTCCTTTCCGGTTCAGGGACAGCCTCGAGTTGCGCCATCGTCGTCTCGTAGGCGCGGTCGTAGATCTGGTCGATCGGCAGGTTCCGGAGCTCCTCGGAGAGCACCTCGACGCCCCACGGCCCGTCGTAGCCGAGCTCGCGGCACACGCGGACGTAGTCGCGGATCGGGAACTCGCCCTCGCCCGGCAGCTTCCGCCGGTTGATCACCTCGTCGAGCCACTCCTCGGCGATCCCGTAGGGGCCGTCGCTGAGCTCGACCCACGAGACGTACTGCGGCGGGATCCGGCGCAGGTCGTCGGGTGCGAGGTCGAGCTTCCCGAGGTGCCAGGTGTCGATCGCGAGGCCGCCGTTCGGCGCGGCCGCCCCCTCCACCACCTCGAGCGCCAGGTCGAGGGTGTTGACGACGGCGTCGTACGGCATGAACTCGTAGAGGATCTTCGCGTCGATGCGTTGTGCCGCGTCGGCGCAGAGCTCGCCGTAGGCCTCGACGAGCCGGGGCAGCTCGCAGGGCGTGCCGGCGAGGTTCCCGACCTTGATGTGGTGCGCAGGCAGCACCTCCGCCGCCGAGAAGAGAAGCTCGCGCGTCCGGTCGGATGCCTGGCGCCGCTCGTCGCCCGGGTCGAGGAACCAGTCGCCGATGAACTCGAGCTCCAGGTGGCGCAGCCCGTACTCGTCGAAGAGCGAGCGCATCTCGGCCAGCGTCTTGCCGTTCTCGAGCATGTGCTCGAGGTCGGCGTGCCAGATCCCGATCCCGGAGAAGCCGACGCGCGCGGCGTGCGCGCAGCGGTCGCGCAGGTCAAAGAGGCTCCACTCGCGTCCGGTGTGCACCTCGACCGGCCCGGAGACCGTCCAGTAGAGCCCCATGATGTCGTGGTCCATAAACCCTCCCGCTACGTCGAGCAGCAGAGCGAACGCTAGGCGTTACGTGCCCGCATTGGCAATGCCGATGATGCCGAATTGCTTGGCAATGCGTGCGCCGATCCCGGCCTGCCGATCCCTTGCGAGGCTCACGTCGCACGTCCGCGCTTGGTCGCCCTGATCGGGCTTCTCACACGACAACTACGGCGCCACCATGACCTTGATCGTGGCGTCCTTGTCGCACTGAAGCTCGAATGCAGCGGGGAGCTCCCCGAGGCGCGCCCGGTGAGTTACGAGGCGGGTAGCAGTCACCCGTCCCGTGCCGAGCAGTTCGAGCGACTCCTCGAAGTCCTGGGGCGTCACCATCGCCCCGCCGACGACTGTCGCCTCCTTGTGGAGGAGAACCATGGGATCGATCGTGGCCTGCCCGTCGTAAAGGGCAACGATCGTCACGGTGCCTCGCGGCCGGACAAGATCGATGGAGCGCTGGATCAGTGGCGGCGCACCCGCGCACTCGAACACGAGGTCGAGCTCGCGACCGGCGAGAGCATCACGAGCATCGTTCGCGTCAACGACCTGGACGCCGAGCTCGGCAGCGCGCTCGCGGCGAAGCGCCGAGAGGTCGTGACCGAGCACAGGGTCGACACCTCGCGCGCGAAGGACCTGCGAGACATGGAGCCCAATCGTGCCGAGGCCAAACACAAACGCCGCCTGTCCTGCCGTCGCACCCGAGCGGCGGACGCAGTGAACAGCGACGGCAAGCGGCTCGACCGATGCCCCGTCCTCCCACGAAAGCTGCTCCGGGAGGCCGAAGAGGTTGACTCCAAGTCGCGCATTGGGGATTCGAAGGCGGTCGGCGAACGCGCCGGGAATGCCGAAACCGATGCTCGTCTCGTGCATGTGCTCGCAGAGATGTCCGAGCCCTTCGCGACACCGCGGGCATTCGCCGCAAGGCTGAATCGGTATTCCGGTGACACGCGCCCCGACGACGATTCCTTCCACCCCGCTTCCCGTCGCGATGACCTCACCCGAGAACTCGTGCCCGAGCACCTGGCCCGGTTGGACCAGTGAGCCATCGAGATACACGTGCAGGTCCGAGCCACAGATCCCGCAGGCCTTGACGTCGAGCACTACGTCGCGTTCGCCGACATCGGGCTCCGGCGCCTCCTCGAGCTCGATGCTGCGAACGCCCCTGAAGACCCCGACGCGCACGTCGCGAGTCTAGTCGAGCCTCCGACGGAAGCCGGGCTCTGGTCTCTGCGACGACACCCTGTTACAGTCTTTCGCTCGGTGACGGTGTCGACGGATCAAGTGGGGTCTGTCACTTGCAACAGGTAAGGACGAGTCCTGCGAACGCGTCGGCCGGGCCTTCTGCCCGTGGCTCGACGACCGACGGAGAACGGGACGGCCGCCGCGAGCCAGAAAGCTCCGTGGAGCGCTGGCAGGTTGCCGGGATGACGACGAGCGAACGTCTCGTCTCGTGGGGCTCGGTGCTGGCTGCGACCCACGTTCCGTTCGAGATCCGCGCAACGAACAACACGCCCCCGCTCTTCAACGGCACTGTGTCGCGGTGCGCGTTCGGTGAGCTTGCGCTTCTGGATTGCGTTTGCACCCCGTTTGCCGGCTACGGGAGTGGAACCTTTCCAGACGACATTCGCGGCGAGTTCGTCGGGCTCCAGTGGGTCCGCCAAGGCGTGGAACGTGTCGGTCGCGGAGATGTGCTGACGATGTCGGCGGGCGACCTCATTCTCTGGGACGGCACGAAGCCGGCGGAAGTCGAGGTGCTCGAGACGTTCTTCAAGCGCACACTTCTCCTACCCCGCAAGCGCGTCCTCAGTGAGTGCCCGCAACTAGGCGATGCGGGCGCAATCCGCATCGGCTCCGACACGGGATCGGCACGACTGCTCGTGCGTTACCTGAATGCTCTAGCGATCGAACTGACGTCGCTGAGCGACCTGGAGGCGAAAGTCGCGGTCAGAACGGTGTACGACCTGCTTGCCGAGGCTCTGCGGCCGGCGGCGCCGTCGAGCCGCGAGGCGCGCCGCACGGCTCTTCGGGCGTCCGTCCGGCGCTACATCCACGACAACCTGAGTGATCCGCGTCTGTCACCGCCCCGGATCGCCGCGGCCAACGCCATGTCCGTGCGCGCGCTGCATGCGCTCTTTGAGGAGACCGACGAGTCGGTTGCGCAAACCATCCGGAGGGAGCGCCTCCGACGTGCGTTCGATGATCTCACCGACTCTTCTGACGACTCCGTCTTGGACATTGCGCTGCGGTGGGGCTTCTCCGACGCGGCGCACTTCTCGCGTGTGTTCAAGCGGGAATACGGGCTGAGCCCGAGCGATGTCCGAGAGGGCTCTCACGATCGGCGCGAACGGACAATGCATCGAGCACGGATTGCCAAACGCTCCGGCCCGACCAGGCGCTATTACTGCGTTTGAGTGCGCGCCACCTCGCGAGGGGGACGCGTCGGAGCACGACCTGTGATCGTCGACACGGAAGTGTTATCCGATCGTCGACTAGATGTTGTGAACTGCGCGCTCGGTGCTGTGAACGCGCGCGAAACGCGCAGCTGGCTGGAACAACCGAAGTCTCGACTCGGAAAGGAGCCGTCCGTTGGCCACGACAGACACGGGCACGCTTCACGTTCTCGAAACGCGTCGCCTGCGAAGCGAGCCTCCTCATGCTCTCGGCCGCCCGTGGAAGACGAATCGTCTAACAGGAACGGGCTTGCTTACAGGCAAGACGGTACGACTCGAGCACGGCGACGACACGGTCCTGACCTATGCCTTCGAGCAGGACATGCTGACCTGGGACCTCTCCGGGAGCGTCCTGCCGAAGAGCCGCGGCTCGGCGCCGTACGACGCCGTCGAGGCTAGAGATTCGATCTTCTTCGTCGAGTACGTGGACGAGACCGCCAATACCGCGGTGACGCTCGTGATCGACTTTGACGGCGGGTGCGCACTCGTTGCCCGCCACGTCATCGTCGATATCGACGGCAACACGATCCCCGGTCTGACCGAGGCCGATTGGCGTCAGCTCGAGCTACGACAGGAGATCGTCACCGCCCGGATCGCTGGCAGCGATGACTCGACTCCGCTTCCATATCTCACTGACGACCTCGTCGGGAAACGCTGGTACGCGGAGTACGCACCGGACATCATCGCCGAGCACATCTACATGAACCCTCGGCGTATCGCCTGGCAGGGGCTCGGCGATGACAAGTATGACTCCGGCGCCGAGTGCGACGTGGCTTCTCTCTGGAAGATGCGGCCGTCCGGACTCTACGTTCTGACGTGGGTCGAGGAGTTCCAGCCAGTTGGGGCATTGCTTCTGATGGACTATCAAGAGCTCCGCAATACCGGGACGCTGTTCGGCGTGGACGAGGAGGGCATCGTTCACGAACTGTGCGGCGCGCGCCTCGGATTCCTCAGCGAGACGGAATACCCGAAGGGCTACGAGCCGGCCCACTGGTGATCTGCGCGGACGGATCTCTGGACCACGGCCATCGTCGGTAATCGAACGAGGAGAGGAACACGGTGGAAAGACTGCAGACGCGGGGAATCCGTCCGGAAGCCCCGTACGACCTGAGCACGCCATGGGCCGACTACCGCATCCCGTCGACAAAAGAGCTCGCCGGCCGCGAGATCTCGCTCACGCTGGACGACGGATCGCAACTCGACATCGTCTTCAAAGCCGAGACGCTCGGTTGGTCATGGAACCAGACCGACTCGTCCCACGAGGAACACATCGACGTTTCTTACGACGCCGTTGCATCCCGTGATGCCGTGTACTTCGTGCAGGTTCTCCACGACGGTGGGACAGCGGCCACGTCGATCGCGCTCAACCTGGGGACGGGCGGTGCCGTTCTCGTTCGGAACGATCTCGTCGAAGGCAGCGAGCGGACTGATCTCCAGCAGGACCTCTACGCCGGCATCGTCACCGGATCTTCGGCCGCGCTCCCCGAGCTCTCTGCCGAGCTGGTGGGTAAGAGGGCATATGCCGAATACGCCGACGGGCACACGGCCGAGCACATCTATGTGAATCCGCGGCGCTTCGCCTGGCAGGGACTCGGGAAGTTCGACTACTCCGGCTCCGAGTGCGATCACTCGACGACCTGGAAGCTCGATGACGGACTGTTCCTGTTGACCTGGGTCGAGGAGTGGCAAGCGGTGGGTGCTGTGCTCCTGATGGACTTCACCGCCTTGCGAAACGTCGGCGTCCTGTTCGGCAAGGACGACAACGGTCTCGTCCATACGCTCTGCGGAGCGCGTCTCGCACTGTTGGGTGAGATCAACTATCCGGAGGGCTACGAGCCGGCAGGCGTCGCTGGTCCTTCGACAAGGAGGTAACACGCCCCATGGTTGAAAGAGCTCGCACGGGTAGGCGGCGGGCGCGCCTCATCGTTCTTGGTGCGGCGCTGGTAGCAGCGCTCGCTGTTGTCGCAGTGGGTGGTGCCGTTGCGAGGTCGGGAGCGGCCGCTACTTCATCATCCGGTGGAACCGCGACCATCGCGCTCCAGGCCGGCGTCCCGATCAACTACATCTTCCCGGTGATGAGTTCGCAATACGTGAACAGCGCGAACTTGGCCCCATTCCAGGACCTGATGTGGCGCCCGCTGTACTGGTGGGACGGGAGCCCGTACAAGGTGAACGCCCAGCGCTCGCTGGCGAACCCACCTGTCTTCAAGAATCACGACAAGGACGTCGTCATCACCCTCAAGCGAAACTGGAAGTTCTCGAACGGCGAACGACTGTCCCCGAAGAATGTCGCGCTCTTCCTCGGGATGCTTCAGACGGATCGCACGAACTTCTGGATGTACCTCCCGGGCGCATTCCCGGACACGTTGGCCTCCGTGACCTACAACGACAGCGCTGACAGCTTCACGCTTCACCTCAAGAAGAGCGTGAACCCCACCTGGTTCTTGCAGAACCAGCTCACGATGATCTCACCGCTTCCGACTGCCTGGGACCTGAAGGGGCAGGGCACGAAGGCGAAATGCGAGTCGGAGACCGCCACCGTACAGACGAAGGAGTGCCCGCTCGTCTACAAGTATCTCGCCAAGCAGGCGGCGGACACGAGCACCTATGCGACGAATCCGCTCTGGCAGATCGTCGACGGGCCGTTCAAGATCAGCAAGTTCACGTCCGGAGGCACGTCCGCGACACTCGTTCCGAACACGGGATACTCGGGCGCGCCGAAGCCTCGGATCTCACAGCTCGTACTCGACGTCGCCACGTCCGACGCCGCCGAGTACAACCTCCTGAAATCGCACGCCCTGACGATCGGATACGTGCCGTTCCAGTCCGCGCCGGTGAAGCCTGCCGGAGCGGCTCTGCCACCTACCAATCCGGTCCCTGGATATACGTTCGAACGTCCTATCGCGACGTGGTCCTACAACGATCTCTTCTGGAATTACAACAACCCGACATTCGGACCGCTCGTGCGGCAGATGTACTTCCGTCAAGCGATGCAGTCGCTGATCGATCAGAAGGGCGACATAGCGGCGGCGCTCCGAGGCTACGGGCATGTCGACTTCGGGCCGAACCCACCGCAGCCGCCGAATCCATTCGAGACGGCGTATGAGCAGAGTCAGCCCTACGCCTTTAGCATCAGTGCGGCACGCAAGTACCTCGCGAAAAATGGGTGGAATGTCCCGACGAACGGAACGGCAACGTGCGTTCGCGCCGGCACCGGAGCCGGGAAGTGCGGAGAGGGGATCTCGCAGGGAGAGAAGATGCCGGAGATCAAGCTTCTCTACGCGACCGGGAGTACGGCGTGGCAGCTCGAGATGACGAGCCTCCAGTCCGCTGCGGATCAAGTGGGCATCAAGATCACCCCGGTCGAGACTCCCGAGTCGAACATGGCGCAGTACTTCGCGGGCTGCACCCCGAAGCAGAGCTCATGTCAGTGGCAGATGATGTATCTCGGTACCCCGGAGACGGACACGTTCACGTTCTATCCCGAGACCGGGGTCGTCTTTCGGACGCATGCGATCTTCAACGTCTCGAACTACGCCGACCCCTACGTCATGTCGCTGTTCGATCAGGTCTACACCAAGCCCGGCAATGCTGCTCTGAACACGTTGGACAACTACCTGACGAGGACGGCCGCTCTTCTCTGGGCACCCGTTCCCGACGGGCTCCTCTACGCAACCGATCCGAAACTGAAGGGCTTTACTCCGAGTCCTATCGAGATCTACGAACCCGAGAATTGGTACTTCACGAAGTAAGGTCGGGCGGTGGGCCGCCGCCTGCGCGGCGGCCCACCGCGTTCGGGTGCTTGCTTCGAGCTGATCGGAATCCGTTGTGACGGGGTATCTGGCGCGCCGGACCGCACAGGGTGTGCTGGTGATCGTCTTCGTCACCATCATCGTGTTCGTCCTTCTCCACTCGCTCCCGGGGGGACCGGCACGGGCGATCCTCGGGGCCAAGGCAAATCCAACCGCGATCGCTGCGTTCGAGCGTGCGAATGATCTCGACAGACCGCTACCGATCCAATACGCAGCGTGGATCGGCCGGCTGCTCCGCGGCGATCTCGGCCAGTCGTACAACCAGAATGAGGCCGTTTCGACGCTCATCGCTCAGCGCCTTCCCAAGACGCTGATCCTGACCACGTTGTCGCTGCTGGTCTCTCTCCTGATCGGTCTGCCGCTGGGAATGCTGCAAGCGGTCAAGCGCAACCAAATCGTCGATCACGCCATCTCGGTGGTGAGTCTTGCCGCCTATTCCGCGCCGATCTTCCTCGTCGGGTTCGTCGGCATCTGGCTGTTCGCAGTGAAGTGGCATGTCTTGCCTGCAGAAGCGCCACAGGGCACGTCGACGCTCGGCATCCTCTCCCACCCGAGCGGGCTCGTGCTCCCCGTGTTGGCGCTCGGGATCGGCTCGACGGCGGTCTTCAGCCGCTACATGCGCTCATCGACAGCCGAGAATCTCGTTCAAGACTATGTCCGGCTCGCCCATGCCAAGGGCCTGAGCTCGACGGGAGTGATCTTCCGCCACGTCGCACGCAACGCGCTGGGACCGATCGCAACGCAACTTGGGCTCTTTCTCCCGGTAATCATGGCGGGGGCGGTCATCGTCGAAAGCGTCTTCAACTATCCCGGCATGGGCCTCCTGTTCTGGAACGCAGCAGTTGCTCGTGACTACGCAACGGAGCTGGGCGTCGTGCTCGTGGTCGCTGTCGCCACCGTGTTCGGATCGCTGTGCGCAGACATCGCGTATGCCGTTCTCGATCCGCGGATCCGCTACGCGGGGAGCAAAGGGTGACAGGCGAGGGGGGCCGTTCGTGAGGGCGGTGAGATGACGTCCGTTGGCGGGATGGGCGCCTCGATGGTTGGCGACGAGCTGTCCGCCGCAGAGCACCTCGAGACCCGGAACCGGGTTCGCATGTGGGACGCGTTCCTCGACAACCGCCTCGCGTTGACGGGCCTCGTGACCTTCGGTGCGATCGTCGCATTCTGCTTCCTGGGGCCGCTCGTCTACCACACCGACCAGAAACACATCGACTTCAGCCAGGTCAGCCGGCCTCCCGGATCGGGGCATGTCCTCGGCACAGATCAGTCGGGCTTCGACGTTCTCGGCCGCCTGATGGCCGGCGGCCAGACAACGCTGATCGTCTGCGTGTCAGCAGCATTTCTCGCGGGGTTCGCCGGGAGTCTCATCGGCGCCGTTTCCGGATTCCTCGGCGGGGTGGTGGACGGGCTGATCATGAGGATCGTCGATGCCTTCCTCTCAATTCCAGGGCTCCTGGTCGTGATCGTCGTGGCAACGATCGTCACGCCGTCGCGTCTCAGCCTGACGCTGATGATCGGGCTGCTGTCCTGGTTCGGCACCGCCAGGTTGGTACGCGGCGAGGCACTCCGGATCCGACGTCTCGAATACGTAGACGCGGCCAAGGTGGCGGGACTGTCGCAGTTTCGCACGATCCTGCGCCACGTACTCCCGAACGCCGTCGGGGTGATCGTCGTGTCGACGACGTTTCAGGTGGCCGACGCGATTCTCCTCCTCGCAAGTCTCGATTTCCTAGGTCTCGGGATCCCTCCGCCGGCTGCAAGCTGGGGCGGGATGCTCTCCACGGGTCTGGAATACATCTACGACGGCTACTGGTGGCTGATCGTTCCCGCCGGGGCCTGCATCGTGCTGACCGTCACCGCGGTCAACTTCGTCGGCGACGGCCTGCGAGACGCCGCCGAGACACGGCTGCGTGATCGCTAGCAGCGGAAGGGAACGGCGTCGCGTGGCCACAAGTGACATCCGGGAAGGACAAGTCTTGGGCGGGTCTGCTCAGGAGGCCGTGCTCGAGGTCGACGACCTCCGCACGCAGATCCGCATGCGCAGGTCGATCGTGACACCGGTCGACGGCGTCTCGCTCGCGGTCGCCCCCGGAGAGACCGTGGGCCTCGTCGGGGAGTCGGGCTGCGGCAAGTCGATGACCGCCACATCGATCATGCGCCTTCTTCCGCCGGGCGGACAGATTGTCGGCGGGGCGATCCGGCTCGCGGGACGCGATCTGACCGGGCTGCCGGACAAGGAGATGCGCAAGGTTCGTGGCAACGAGCTCGGGATGATCTTCCAGGACCCGATGACCTCCCTGAACCCGACGAAGACCGTCGGCGAGCAGATCGCCGAAGTCGTACGCCTCCACCGGAACGCGACCAGGAAGGCCGCGGAGGCGCGAGCGGTCGAGGTGCTCGATCTCGTGGGCGTGCCGAAGCCGTCCGAGCGACTGAAGGCCTATCCGCACCACTTGTCCGGAGGGCTCCGACAGCGGATCGTGATCGCGATTGCGCTGGCGTGCGAGCCGAAAGTGCTCATCGCGGATGAGCCGACCACCGCGCTCGACGTCACCGTGCAGGATCAGATCCTCACCCTTCTCGCCGACCTCAAGGAGCGGCTGGGCATGGGGGTGCTCCTGATCACGCACGACATGGGCGTGATCGCAGAGCAGGCCGACCGCGTGCTCGTGATGTATGCAGGGCAGATCGTCGAAGCCTGTGCGACGAGTGAGCTCTTTCTCGCGATGCGGCACCCATACACGCAGGCGCTCCTGGAGTCGATTCCAGAGCTTCACCAAGAGAGCGGTCGCACGCTGTACAGCATTCCCGGCCGACCGCCGAGCCTCTCGCAGGACTTTCACGAGTGCAGATTCGCGGATCGATGCCGCTATGCCCAACAGCAGTGTCGTGACGAAAGCCCCGAACTCCGCGGTGAGGCACCCCATCGGTATGCGTGCTTCTTCCCGGTGCGCGGCAGCACCGGCTCGAAGGGGGCAGCCGAGGTGCAATCCGACGCGATCACCCCGACCAACACGCTTCGGCCCGACGACGTGAAGCCCCGGACGCTTCTGAAACTCGTCGACGTCAACAAGGAGTTTGCGGTCACGAGGGGGTTTCTCCAGCGAAAGGTCGGCTCAGTGAAGGCGGTGTCGGGCGTCACCTTGGAGGTTGAAAGTGGCGAGACGTTCGGTTTGGTCGGCGAGTCGGGCTGTGGGAAGAGCACGCTCGCGCGGCTGATCGTGGCGTTGGAGACACCCGACTCAGGGGCTATCCACTTCGACGGCGAGGATCTCGCAAAACTTCGAGGCTCAGCTCTGCGCCGACGCCGGCGTGACCTTCAGCTCGTCTTCCAGGACCCGTATTCCTCACTCGACCCACGCATGCGCGTAAACTCGATCCTGCGAGAGCCACTCATCGCCCAGCACATCGGCACGCGGCGCGAGCAGAACAGGCGCGTTCGAGAGCTCCTCGATCAGATCGGCCTGTCGCCGCTGGCGACTGAGCTCTACCCGCACGAATTCTCCGGTGGGCAGCGTCAACGCATCGCGCTCGCACGCGCGCTCACCGTCTCGCCACGGTTGGTCGTCGCCGACGAGCCGGTCTCCGCCCTCGATGTCTCGATCCAATCGCAGGTGCTGAATCTGATGAGACGGCTCCAGAAGGAGCACGATCTGACGTACATCATCATCTCCCACGACCTCCCCGCGGTCCGATACCTCGCCGACCGCGTCGGCGTGATGTACCTGGGCAAGCTCGTGGAGATCGGGCCTGTCGAGGAGGTTTACGAGCGTCCGGCCCACCCGTACACCGTCGGTCTCCTGGAAGCGGTACCTTCAACGGAGCGCGTGGGCAAACGGCGCGACTCGAAGGTCTCGGTGCGTGGTGAGCTGCCGTCTGCCGCGAATCCGCCGTCCGGTTGTCGCTTTCGAACCCGGTGCCCTCGGGCAGAGGCGATCTGCGCCGAGAAGGAGCCTGTCCTGCGGCCGTTCAATGTCGCCGCGCATGAGGCGGCGTGCCATTTCCCCCTCCAGAGGCCACTCGCCTGACCGACGACCTCTTGTCGGGTCGCGTCAGACGATCGAGTCGCGGAACGCCATCGCCTCCCCGGCGATCTGCGACGACTGCTCGATCGGGACGATCGGCGTCGAGGTGAACCGCAGCCACGGCGTCCACGGGGAGCAGGTGCGCGAGATCGTCTCGGCGCTGTCGGCCTCGATCAGCGCGACTCCGCCGCCACCGGTGGCGAAGCCGTAGAAGCCCTTGAACTCCGCACCGGCCGGCGGCTGCCATTGCGCGAACACCCCGAGCGACCGGCGTTGGCCCTCCTCGCTCGTGTCGATGAACTCCCAGGTGACGTGGAAGAGCATGGCCTCATCCTTCCCTCGTAGTTGGCGCGATTTCACGCTTCGGCAGGCGCGCCGTCAAGGGGCACGTTCACCTCGACCCGTACACCGTTCGGGTCGGTGACGAAGAGCTGGCGAAACGCACCGGGTACCTCGTTGCCGACGGGCTCCACGCCCGCCGCGCGAAGACGCGTCACGAGCGCGTCGTGGCCGGCGCCGAGGAACGACACATGGTCGACGGGCCCTTCGGGCCGGTCGAGCCCGAGCGCCGCGAGCGCGTCGTCGTACGCCGTCCGGTCTGCGAGGTGCAGGCACACGCGGCCGTCGACGCCGAGCCAGTAGCCGGGGAACGGCAGCGGCGGGCGCCCGCAGAGCTCGAGCCCGAGGGCGTCGCAGTAGAACGCGCGCGATCGCTCGAGGTCGTCGGTGAGGACGAGCACGTGGTCGAGTGCGGCGATACCCATCAACCCGTCCTGCGCTCGTCGGCGAACGCGACGACCGGCTCGATCGCCGCCGGGTCGACGAGCGCGTCGGCGCTGACGACCTCGCTGGCGGCGACGCCGCTCAGGATTCGCTTCACCGGCAGCTCGAGCTTCTTGCCCGTCATCGTGCGCGGGATCGAGGGCAGCGCGACGATCGTGTCGGGCGCGTGCCGCGGCGAGAGCGAGCTGCGCAGCGTTGTGCGGATCCGCGCGCGCAGCTCGTCGTCGAGCTCGACACCCTCGCGAAGCTGCACGAACAGGACGAGCTCGTCCTCGGCCTCGAGGTGGACGACAAGGCTGTCGAGCACCTCGTCGAGCTCCTCGAGCACGTCGTAGAACTCGCCCGTGCCGAGGCGGACGCCGCCGCGGTTCAGGGTCGCGTCCGAGCGGCCGGTGATCGTCGCGCTGCCGCGCTCGGTGAAGACGATCCAGTCGCCGTGACGCCAGATGCCCGGATAGTGGTCGAAGTAGGCGGCGCGGTAGCGCTCGCCGTCCGGGTCGTTCCAGAAGCCGACCGCCATCGACGGCATCGGCTGCCGGATCACGAGCTCGCCGAGCTCGCCGACGACCTCGTTGCCGTCGGGGTCGAACGCGGCCGAGTCGACGCCGAGGCAGCGCGTCGCGAGCTCGCCGGCGTACACGGGCACGAGCGGATAGCCCTGGACGATGCCGGTGCAGATGTCGGTGCCTCCGCTTCCGTTGCTGAGAAGGACAGAAGGCTCGACCTGCTCGTAGAGCCACTCGTATCCCTCGACCGGCAGCGGCGAGCCGGCGGTCGCGAGCGACCGCAGCGACGATAGGTCGAACTGCCGCCCCGGCTCCATGCCCTGCTTGCGGCACGCGAGGATGAACGCCGGCCCGAGCCCGAGCATCGTCGGACGGGTCTCCTCCACCATCTGCCATTGCAGCGCCAGGTCGGGGTACGTCGGGTTGCCGTCGATCATCACGATCGAGGCGCGCCGGATCAGCGTCGAGACGAGCGCGTTCCACATCATCCAGGCGGTCGTCGAGAACCACTGCAGGCGGTCTCCGGGACGGATGTCCCACGAGAGCCCGTGGTTCTTGTGGTGCTCGATGAGGATGCCGCCGTGCCCGTGCACGATCGCCTTCGGCAGACCGGTCGTGCCCGACGAGAAGAGCACGTACAGCGGATGGTCGAACGGCACCTGCTCGAAGCGAAGGGGCGCCGACTCCCTGAGCAATTCGTCCCACCCGAGGGAATCCGGCAGCGTGTCGTCGGGACCGCCGCGGTACGGGACGTGGACGACCGCGCGCAGGCTCGGAAGGCGTGCCCGCACCTCGGCCACCTGCTCGCGCCGGTCGACCTCCTTGTCGCCGAAGCGGTAGCCGGTGACCGCGAGCAGCACGACGGGCTCGAGCTGGCCGAGCCGGTCGACGACGCTGCGCACGCCGAACTCGGGCGCGCAGGTCGCCCAGATCGCGCCGAGGCTCGCGGTCGCGAGGAACGCGACGAGCGTCTCCGGGATGTTCGGCAGGTACGCGACGACCCGGTCGCCCGGGCCGACACCGAGACGCTCGAGCCCGGCGCGGCACGCGGCCACCTGCTCGCGAAGTTCGCCGAAGGTGAGCTCGATCGGGCCGCGTGTCTGCGAGCGCGCGACGACCGCGCTCGCCCCTTCGTCGCCGTCGGCTCCCAGCATGTGCTCGGCGAAGTTGAGCCGCGCGCCGGGGAACCATTCGGCGCCGGGCATCTCGCGGCGCCCGAGCACGCGCTCGTACGGCACGCTCGCGCGGATCTCGAAGAAGTCCCAGAGCGAGGCCCAGAAGCCGTCGAGGTCGGAGATCGACCACAGGCGCAGCGACTCGTAGTCGTCGAACGCCTGTCCCCGGCCCCGGAGGAACTCGAGGTAGTGGGCGAGCACCGAGTCGCGGCGCAGCTCCTCGGTCGGCGTCCAGAGGACGTCCCCTTGCACGACGCTCACGGGACGAGCACGGCGCGGCCGGTGATGTCGCCGGCGCGGAGACCGTCGAGCACGTCGTTCACCTCGTCGAGCCGGTGCGTCTCGGTGCGCAGCGTGACGGCGCCGCGTGCGTGCAGCTGCAGTAGCTCCCACAGGTCGATCCAGCTGCCGACGAGGTTGCCGGCGATCTGCGTCTCGCCGACGACGAGCGCGACCGACGGGACGTTGACCGTCCCGCCATAGCCGACGGTCGAGTAGAGCCCTCGCCGCGCCGTCATCTCGAGCCCGGCGGCGTGCGTCGCGTCGGTCGCGACGAAGTCGATCACGACGTCGGCGCCGGCCCCGTTCGTCGCCTCGCGGACGGCATCGACGACGTTCGCCTGCTCGCCGAGCACCTCGTCGGCGCCGAGCTCGCGGGCGAGCGCGCGCCGGCGCTCGTCGGTGTCGATCGCGACGATCCTGCCTCCGCCGAGCGCGCGCACGATCTGGAGCGCGATGTGACCCACGCCTCCGACGCCGATGATCGCCGTCGTGCTGCCGGGGTCGAGGCGCGGCAAGAGCCTCTTGACGGCGTGATAGGCGGTGATGCCTGCGTCGGCGTGCGGCGCGACCTCGCTCGGCTCGACACCCTCCGGCAGCTTGATCAGCGAGCGCTCGTCGACGAGCACGTAGTCGGCGAAGCCGCCGTCGCGCGTCAGCCCGGTGAACTGGTGACGCTCGCAGTGCATGTCGAGCGCGCGACGGCAGGGCACGCACAGGCCGCAGCTCCAGGCGGGGTAGACGAGCACCGCGTCGCCGGGCGCGACGGTCGTCACGCCGTCGCCGATCTCGTGCACCCAGCCCGCGTTCTCGTGCCCGAGCACGCGCGGGACGTCGAAGCCGGCGCCACCCATCAGGCCCTCGATCGCGTGCAGATCGGTGGCGCAGACGCCCGCGCCGCCGACGCGAACGACGACACTCCGGGTGTCGTCCGGCTCGGGCACCGGTCGCTCGATCAGCTCCAGCGGCTGGTGGTAGTCGTGGAGGAGCGCGGCCTTCATGCGGTCTCGTGCAGGTGGTCGGCGAGGCGTGTGGCGAGCGCCATGATCGTCAGCGAGGGGTTCACCGACATCGTGCGCGGGACGAGCGAGCCGTCGCCCACGTACAGACGCTTGACCTCGTGCGTCTCGGCATTCCTGTCCACGACTGACAGTGAAGCGTCGTCGCCCATGCGGCACGAGCCCTGGACATGCGTCGAGGCGATGCCGGTCCACAGCACCTGCTTCGCGCCCGCCGCGAGCAGCACCTCGCGACTGAACGCAAGCGAGTCATCGAGGCGCTTCTGCTCCCGCTCGTTGAACTCGACGGCGAAGTGCTCGCCGCCGTCGTCGACCTCGACGGTCGCGTTGTTCTCGTCGTTGACCATCGCGAGCAGGCCGATCCAGCGCCGGTAGTTGCGGACCGCCGCGACGAGCGGCTCGCCCCACATCGGGCCGTTCTCGTCTTCGAGCGCGGTCGCGAAGCCGATCGGATCCTGGATCGTCGACGCCTCGATCACGAAGCCTCCGTCCTCGTCGTGCTGGTGGTTCATGCAGTGGGCGGTGATCGGATAGGCGAGATGGGCGTCCTGCGGCTCGTCGAACAGGCCGCACACGACCCGAACCGGATGAAGGCCTACGTGCCGTCCGACCGCGGCGCTGCGGAGGCCCGAGCGCATCAGCAGCTGGGGCGTGTTCAGCGCGCCGGCAGCGACAACGACCGCGCCGGCCTCGACGACATGCCGCTCGCCCGCGGCGTCCGTGTACTCGACGCCCGTCGCCTTGCCATCGTCGACGAGGACGCGCTCGACGTTCGCATTCGCCCGCAGGTCGAGCAGGCCGCGCGCCCACGCGTGGTGGATGTAGGTGTTCTGGGTCGACTTGCCGGCGTTCGTCGGGCAGCCCTGCAGGCACGAGCCGCAGCGCATGCAGTTCTCGTCGGTGTAGCTCGTCACCGACTCGAGCTCCGCGCCGAGCGCCTCGAAGCCGGGCTGCACCGTGTGCACGCTCCTGGTCCAGTCGTTGCGTTCGCGCACGCCGAGGCGATCCTCGACGCGCTCGTAGTACGGCGCCAGGTCGCTGACGGAGAACGGATCGCCGCGCTCGTTCGTGAGCCCGGTCGCCTCGTGCCACTTCGCGACATCGCGCTCGTGGGCACGCAGGGCGACCTTCGTGTTGATCGTCGTCGTGCCGCCAACGCAGCGGCCGGCGAGGAACACCACGGGTGGGCCGTCCGGTCGGTGGCAGAAACGGATCGGCCAGAAGAGCTGGTGGTTCGCCTTCGCCTCGAAGCGGGTGAAATCGGCGGCGGTGTAGTGCGGGCCGGTCTCGAGCAGGACGACGTCGCGGCCGCGCTCGGCGAGCTCGCCGGCGATCACGCCGCCGCCCGCTCCCGAGCCGACGACCACGACGTCGTGACGCTCCGTCATGCCACCCCGAGCCAGGAGAAGTCGCGGGCGAGCCGCCGCGCGAGCGGCGAGTTGAAGTCGATGTCGGCCCAGGCGCCGGGGGCATCCCGACCGGGCGCGACGAAGTCGCTGTAGTACGCCTCGATCGCGAGCGCGCGGACGAGCCCGAAGGCGGGCGTGCCCGCGCAGGCCGCGAGATCGTCGGCCGAGTCGAGCTCCTCGATCGAGGCCAGCGCGAAGCCACGCATCTCCGGCGGCATCCCGTCGAGGAGCGCCTCGACGTAGACGGCCGGGCCGACGGGCGCCGAGCCGGGCACGAACGCCTCGCAGAGCCGCTCGAGCCCGGCGCGCTGCTCGTCAGTGAGCGCCATCGAGCGACTCCATCGCGCGCTGGTCGCGGAGCAGGTAGGCCGACTGGAGGCGCTCCGGGTGGGCCTTCAGGTCGGCGGCGGTGCCGTCGTAGACGATCCGGCCACCCTCGATCACGTACGCGCTGCCCGCGATGCCGAGCGCGACGTGCACGAACTGCTCGATCAGCAGCACGCCGACGCCGTCCGCCGCGGCCGCCTCGAGCGCCGGGATCAGCCGCTTCACGACCACGGGTGCGAGCCCGAGCGAGAGCTCGTCGACGAGCATGAACTTCGGTCGCGAGACGAGCGCCTGAGCGAGCACGACCATCTGCTGCTCGCCACCGGAGAGCGTGCGTGCGGTCGAGCCCCACCGCGTCTGCAGATGAGGGAACAGCTCGAGCGCGCGGGTGAGGCCCTGCTTCGCGTCCTCGCGCGAGAGCGCGTACGTGGCGACGCGCAGGTTCTCCTCGACGGTCAATTCCGGAAGCAGCCGGCGGCCCTCCGGGACGACCGCGACGCCCGCCTTCCTGATCTGCTCGGGCCGCAGCTTGACGAGGCTCTGCCCGCCGACCGAGACGTCTCCCCCGCTCGCGCGCAACACGCCGGCCGCGGCGAGGACGAGCGTCGACTTGCCGGCGCCGTTCGGGCCGAGCAGCGTCGTCACGGCTCCGGGCGCGATCTCGAGCGAGACGCCGTGCAGCACCTCGTGCCCGCCACGCGCGACCTGCAGCTCCTCGATCCGAAGGGAAGCGCCGTTCTCGCTCACAGCTGCACGGCCTCCGCCCCGTCTCCCACGTCCTCGGTGCCGAGATACGCACGCATCACGTGCTCGTCGCGGAGCACCTCGGCCGTCGGCCCGGATGCGACGAGCCGTCCGAAGTCGATCACGGCCGTGGTCTGGCAGCAGGCCGAGACGAGACTCATGTCGTGGTCGACGAGGATCACGAGGGCGCCCATGTGGTCGGGGATCTTCTGGATCACCTGGGAGAGATGACCGGTCTCCTCGTCAGGCAGGCCGGCGGCCGGCTCGTCGAGCAATACCACCCGCGGCTTGCCGACGACCGCACGCGCCACCTCCACCAGCCGGCGCTCGCGGGCGCCGAGCCCTCCGACTTTCGCGCGAGGCGAGACGTCGAGCCCCACGAACTCGAGCGCGCCCAGCACGTCGGTGCTCCTCGAGGCGCGCTTCGCGCCCGAGTGCTCGTGGATCATCGCGACGTTGTCGAAGATCGAGAGCTTCTCGATCGCCATCTCGGTCTGGAACGTGCGGCGAAGCCCCCAACGGGCCCGGCGGTAGTCGGCCATCCTGAGGAGGTTCTCGCCGAAGGCCGTGATCGAGCCCGACGCCGGCTTGACGAACCCGGAGAGCACGTTGAAGAACGTCGTCTTGCCCGCGCCGTTCGGCCCGATCAGCCCGCACGTGCCGCCGGGGAACGTGACGCTCATGTCGTCGATCGGCGTCACGCCGGCGAACTTCACGGTGAGACCGCTCACCTCGATCATCCGGCCGGCTCCTTTGCTCCGCCGCCGGCGGCTTTGCGGAATCCGCGGAGGATCAGCCGGCCGAGGTTCGCCATGTCCTTCGGAAACTGGTCTGCCAGGCCGCCGGGGGCAGTCAGCAGCACCTGCAGCAGCCCGGCGCCGAAGATGATCAGCAGGTAGTTGGTGTTGACGCCCCACTGCGCCTGGAAGAGGAACGGCAACAGCTGGTTGAAGACGCCGGCGACGATCGCCCCCCACATCGAGAAGATGCCGCCGATCAGCGCCGTCGCGGCGAGCGTCAGCGAGTCCTGCGTCTGGAAGGTGATCGCGCGCGGAACGCCGACCTGCGCGGCGAGCAGGCAGCCGGCGACGCCGGTGATGAACGACGCCAGCGCGAACGCCCACAGCTTGTAGAGCGTGATGTTCACCCCGGTGGCGAGCGCGGCCGGCTCGCTCTCCCGGATCGACGCCCATGCGCGGCCGGGTTTCGACGCGACGTGCCACAACGCGAGCAGGAAGAGGATGACGGCAACGATCGCCGTGTAGCGGTAGAACGCGACGTCGCCGACTGCCCACGACGGGCGACGGACGGGCGGCGTCGAAGTCGTTAGCGCACCCGTCGCCGAGCGGCCGGTGAAGCCGCCGCCGCCGTTCGGGAAGTCGGTCACCGACAGGAAGATCGTCGTCGCTCCGGCGAACATCAGCGTGATCAGGGCGAGGTAGAGGCCGGAGAGGCGCAGTGCCGGCAGACCGACGAGAACGCCGATCACACACGTGATCGCGCCCGTCACGAGCAGAAGCAGCGGGAACGGCATCGAGCTCGCGTAGGCGAGCCGCGTGCCGATCCAGCAGCCGATGGTCAGCAATGCCACCTGGCCGAGCGAGATCATCCCGACGCGGCCGTAGAGGATGCCGAAGCCGAGCGCGACGACCGAGTAGATGGCAACGCTCGTGAACGTCGTGATCCAGTCGGCGCCCGCAAGATGCGGCAGCGCGAGGATCGCGAAGAGGAACAGGGCGAGTGCGATCCCCGCCCGGATCAGTCGTCCCGCGGTCGGCGAGAGAGCGAAGAGTCGTCATGCGGCGCGCGAGATCGAGACGACGCGGTGGCGCGAGAGGAAGAGCAGCGCCACGATGGCGAGCACGAACGGCGCCGCCGAGCGGTACGCGGAGATGCTCGAGTACGGCGTGATGACCGACTGGGCGAGCCCGACGGCAATGCCGCCGAACATCGTCGCCCACAGCGAGCGGAGCCGTCCGATCAGCGCGGCCGCGAGCGACGAGATGACGAGGAAGGTCAGCGCCGAATAGTCGAGGGAGGTGAGGAGGTCGGGCAGGATCAAGCCTGCGGCGCCGCAGGCGAGCCCCGACCCGAACCAGGCCGCGGCCTCGACCGAGCGCACAGGGACACCCAGCATCGCGCTCGCCTCGCGGTCGTTCGCGAGCGCGCGCATCGCGGTACCGAGCTTCGTCACACGCAGGAAGATGCTGACGGCAGCGGTGATGACGAACGCCAGGACGAGCGAGATGATCTGCGTGAGGCTGACCGTCGTCCCGAAGATGTCGTAGTGGACATTCGTCGTGCCGAGCGGCAGGAAGCGCGCGAACGCGCCTCCTGCCGGGGCACGCCAGGACATCAGCCCGAGCAGGATCAGAGCCAGCCCGAGCGTCCCCATCATCTTCACGAGCGCGTCGCGCCGCGAGAAGGCGGGGCCGAAGATCATGCCGTAGGCGAGGTTGCAGAACCCGCCGAACAGCACGCAGATCGTGTAGGCGAGCCAGTGAGGCCAGCCTGTGTGGTTGACGATGTAGTAGGCGATCAGGGCGCCGGCGGCTCCGATGGCCCCGAACGCGAGGTTCAGCACGCCGGTCGCGCGGTAGAGCACGACCAGGCCGACGCCCGACAGCGCATAGACGCCGCCGAACGCCAGGCCGATGACGATGTAGACCTTGAGGAACTGCCAGTCCACACCGAGCACGCTGAACGCAAGCGTGTGGCTCATACGAAGACTCCGGTCGCCCTGATCGTCGCCATCGCTACTTCGTGTTCAGGTTGTACTGCTTCTCCCAGGCGCGCGTCTGGGTGATGGCCGGGTCGACTGCCTGGAACTTCGTGCAGCCGTTGCGCACGACGACGTTCTTGTTCTTGTAGTCGACGACGATGTTCGCGTTGTTCGGGATGTGGTACGGGATGTTCCCGACGTAGAAGGGCTGGCACAGCATGTCGGTGTGCTGGTTCTTCAGCCCCTTCACCGCGATGTTGTACGACGTCTTCGTGATCGCGCCCTTGATGCGAGAGCAGCGCGTTCGTCGGCGAACTTCCCGTCGAGGAAGCCCATCTGGGCGAACGCCTGCGGCGCGATGCTCGGGGCGTACTTCTTGAGGATCGCGAACATCAGCGCCGAGTCGGGACCGACCTTCGGGTCGACGTTCGAGAACTCGTTGTCGATCCACAGATGACCGTCGAACTCGGGCGAGAACTGGCTCGCCATGAGCGTGTTCGCGATCGGGGTCGACGAGCCCCACAGCACCTTGTCGACGATTCCCTGTGCCTCGGCGGCCTTCATGAAGGCCGGCGCGGTGTCCGGGGTGAAGTCGATCAGGATGCCGCCGCCGTCACCGGCGAACTGGTACATCTGCAGGAGCTGCGACGTCGCGTCGGTGACCGGCAGATGCGTCGGGAAGATCTTCACCGGGATGTTGTGCGACTTCGCGACCAGTGCCAGGACCGCCGTCCGCATACGCGGAGATCGTGTCCGGCGAGGCGATCGCGAGCTTCTTCGCACCCGCGGCGATGAGCGCCTGCGCCGCACCGACGTTCGAGTAGCGCGGGCCCGAGTTGACCTCGGCGAAGGACGGGGTCGAGTAGCACTCCGCCTGCACGCCTGCGCCGAGAACGACGTAGCCGTGGCTCTTGTAGTACTTCCAGTTCGTGCCGCACTCGGCGAAGCTCGTGTTGCCCACGATGCCCACGGCCTTGTCGCCCTGGACCATCTTGCGGGCGAGCGCCGCCTCCTGCGCCGGGTTCAGCGCCTCGGTGTAGAGCGTGTACTTCACCGGGCGGCCGTTGATGCCGCCGTTGTCGTTGACGCAGTCGAAGTACGCCTTCGCGACCTTGCCGATCGTGGTGAAGTCGACGCCCGGAATCAGCATGTCGAGGCCGTCGATCTTGATCGGGGCACCCGTTGCCTTCTTGCCGTTCCCGAGCCCGCAGCCCTTCATCGCCGCGGACTTGGCGCCCGTGTGCGACGTCGCGGCGCTCGCGGCGAAGGCTACGACCGCGACGCACGCGGTCACGAGCCCGATCACCAGCACCAATCTCCGAACCGTCATTCAAGCCGTCCTTTCTGCTGCCGTTTGGGGGACCTCTGGGGGGTCGGCCATGCAACCGAAGCGGTGCTCGGCGCAGGGCGGCGGCCTGCACGCCGCCACAATGGCCGAGGTACCGTTCGGATGCAAGCTCCTCACGCCGTGAACTCCGGCGTCGGGTCGACGATCACGTCGAGAAGCAGCGGCTCGTCGCGCTCCTCGAGGGTCGGCACGATCTCGTCGAGCGTCGCGTCGAGCTCGTCGTGCGTCTCGATCCGCCGCGCCGGGCAGCCGAAGCCGCGCGCGACGGCCGAGAGGTCGATCTCGCGGAACGACGGCCACGGGCCCGACTCGCCGTGCTGCTCCGCGAGCCGGTCCATGATCGCGTAGCCGCCGTTCGAGAGCACGACGAAGACGGCGCCGACGCGGTAGTGCGCCGCGCTCCAGACGCCCTGGATGCCGTAGATGCTCGACCCGTCGCCGACGACCGCGACGATCGGCCGGTTCGGCAGGGCCATCCGCAGGCCGGTGGCGCCCGGGATCGCGAAGCCGAGCCCACCCATCGCCGCGCTGAGGTAGCCGAGCGGCTCCCGGGCGGGCAGGATCTCGTTGATGTGCGGGCGGTCGACCGGCGCCTCTTCGAGGACGACCGCGTTCCGCGGCAGCCGGGCCGCCAGCCCGTGCAGGACGTCGAAGGACGTCAGCCGCTCGCGGCGCGGCGGCGCGCTCCGCCCGGGCCGCTCGGGCAGCTCGCCCTCGCGCTGCGGCAGCACGTCGGCGGCGGCGCGGCAGACCGCGGCGGGGTGCGCGAGGATCGCGAGCTCGGCGGGGCTGCGGTAGGCCTCCTCGGCGTCCTCGGTGACGATCGCCAGACGCGTCCCCGGCTCGACGAACGGGCCGGGCGTATAGAGCGTGACGCGGAACCCGGGCCCGCCGACGAGCAGCACGGCGTCGTGCGCGGCGAGGCACTCGCGCAGGCGGCCCCGCTCGGCCGGCAGGAAGCCGGCGAACTGCGGGTGATCCTGCGGGAAGCCGGCCCGCGCCTCGAAGGCCGCCTGGTAGACGGGGACGGCGAGGCGCTCCGCGAGCGCCACGAGCGCCGACCACGTGTCGGGGTCGTCGGCGCCGGCGCCGACGACGATCGCGGGCGCGGACGCCGAGTCGAGGAAGCCGGCGAGCGCGGCGACCGAGTCGGGGTGCGCGCCCTGGGCGCGCAGGACGCGACCGGTGGCGGCCGCGGGCTCGCGCGTGTCGTCGGCCGGCTCCTCCCAGTCGCCCATCGGCACGATCACGAGCGCCGGCCCGCGCGAGGTCACCGCGGCGTGCGTGGCGCGCTCGAGCGCCGCCGGGACGTCCTGCGCGGACGCCGGCTGCTCGACGCGTACGGGGTACTCGCCGGCGAGGCCGGCGAGCCGCCCGGAGAGGAACGGCTCGTACGAGAGGTGCCGGCGGTCCTGCTGGCCGACGACGATCACGACCGGCGCACGATTGACGCGCGCGGTGGCGATCGCACCGACCGCGTTGCCGAGCCCGGCGGTCGTGTGCAGCAGGGCGAGCGACGGCTCGACGACGCCCGATCGCGTACCCGGTGGCGAGGCCGATCACCGAGCCTTCGTGCAGCGCGAGCACGAACTCGAGGTCGTCGGGAAGCCCCGAGAGGAACGGGATCTCGGTCGACCCCGGGTTCGCGAACATGCGGGTGAGCCCGCGACGGCGCAGGAGGTCGAACGTCGCGTCACGGACCGTGCGGCCGAAGCCGGGCACGTCGGCGGATGACTCGGGGGATGTCATCGGAGTGCTCAATGCTCGAAGAACACGGTCTGCCGGTCGCCCTGCAGGTGGATGTCGTGCTGGAAGCCGCCCTCGTCGGCCGCGGCGACAAGCGTCGCCCGCTGGTCGGCGGAGAGTGCCGAAAGAACTGCGTCGGTGGCGTTAACCTCGACCTCGTCGGGGAAGTAGATGCGCGTGAGCTGGTGGCGCAGGAGCCCGCGCGCGAACACGTAGACGTCGAGCCGCGGCGCCTCGCTTCCGGCGGCCGGGGGCTTCGCGATCGTGAACGCGAAGCCCCCGTCGCCGTCCGTGCCGACCCGCCCCCAGCGACGACCGGCATGGTCCCACACCTCGATCAACCCGTCCGGGATCGGCTCGTCGACGCCGTCGAAGAGGCGGCCGTGCAGACGGACCGCCTCCTGGTCGCCGGGTGCGACGAGCTCGTTCTCGACGCGCCGCGTGAGCCCGATCGCGAAGTACGGGCCGACGGTCTGCGACGGCGTGCGTTGCGCCATCAGTGGTCCTCCGTCGGCGTCACGCGCGGGCCGCGGCCGAGCACGATGTCCCAGCGAAACGCGAGCGCCCAGTCGGGGGTCGTCGAGGCAAGGTCGAACTCGGAGACGAGCAGGGCGCGGGAGGCCGGGTCGCGCACCGAGTTGAAGATCGGGTCGTACGGGAAGAGCGGATCGCCGGGGAAATACATCTGCGTCACGAGCCGCTCGGTGAAGGCGCGTCCGAAGACCGAGAAGTGGATGTGCGCGGGCCGCCACGCGTTCTCGTGGTTGCCCCACGGATAGGCGCCCGGCTTGATCGTGACGAAGCGGTAGGAGCCGTCGTCGTCGGTCAGGCAGCGGCCGGCACCGGTGAAGTTCGGGTCGAGCGGTGCCGGATGCTGGTCGACGACGTGGTGGTAGCGGCCGCACGCGTTCGCCTGCCACACCTCGACGAGCGCATTGCGGATCGGGCGGCCGTCCTCGTCGAGCACGCGGCCGCCGACGACGATCCGCTCGCCGAGCGGCTCGCCCGTGTGCTGCCGGGTGAGGTCGTGGTCGAGCTCGCCCACCGTCCCCTCGCCGTAGACCGGCCCGTCGGCCTGGTGGAACTCCTCGGGCAGCGTGACCAGCGGCAGCTTCGGCGCGCGCCAGCGCGTCGAGCGGTAGCCCGGGTAGTCGATCTGCACCTCCGGGCCGAAGCTCGGGTCGTCCGGGAGGACGATCGGCGACTCCTCGCTCATTCCCTTCCTCTCGTCTCCAGCGAACGGAGCGCGGCGAGCTCTGCCTCGGTCGGCGGCTCCGTGATCGTCACGTCGTCGGCGACGGCGAGCGGCCAGCCGGTCGCGGCCTTCACGTCCTCGACCGTGTTGCCCGGGTGGACGTAGGTCAGGGTCAGCTCGCCGTCCCGCGGCTCGAGGATCCCGAGGTTGGTGACGACGACGCGCACGCGGTCGCCGCGGCTCGTCTTGAAATCGAGCTTCGGCACGAACGCGCGCGGCGTCTGCCGCAGCATCACGAACACATCCGTGACGGACGTCGCGATCTCGGGCGCGCCGCCCCCGCCGGGAAGGCGCACGGTCGGCGTTGCGTACGGCCCGATCACCGTCGAGTTGAGGTTGCCGTGCGGGTCGATCTGCGCGGCGCCGAGAAAGCCGACGCCGATGCGGCCGCTCTGCAGCCAGTAGGCGAACATCTCCGGCACCGGGACGACAGCGTCGGCCGTCTCGGCGAGCTCGCCGTCGCCGATCGAGAGCGGCAGCTTCGTCGGCTTCGCCCCGATCGTGCCGCTCTCGTACACGAGCACGCAACCGGGGGCGTGCGTTCGGCGCGCGAGGTTCGCCGCCAGGCTCGGCAGGCCGATGCCGACGAAGCACACCGAGCTCGACGTCAGCCGCCGCGAGGCCGCCACGGCCATCATCTCGTCCGCGCTGTAGCTCATGCCCGCACGACCTCCTCGAGCACGTGCACGCGCATCCATTCGGTGAAGACGTCGCGGTCGCGGCTGATCTCGTCCCAGGCGACGTAGAACTCGTTGTCGCGCTCGTAGTAGCCGTGCGCGTACGACGGCCGGGCGCCGCCGGGGACGCACGTGACGTGGTCGATCACCCAGGCGGGCAGGATGACCCCGCCGGGCCGCAGCTCGAGCTCGTCGACGATCTCCTCCACGGTGACGAGCGCGCGCTTGGACGCGAGCACCGCCTCCTTCTGCACGCCGGTGATGCCCCAGAGCTGCACGTTGCCGTCGCGGTCGGCCTGCTGCGCGTGGACGATCGCGACGTCCGGCCGGTGCGCCGGAACGGCGGCGAGCTCCTCGCCGGTGAACGGGCACGTGATCGGCGCGACCCGCGTGTGCTCGACCAGGTCCGTGCCGAAGTACCCCCTGAGAACGCCGAACGGCAGGCTCGCGGCGCCCGCGGCGTACGCGGCGGCCATGCCGGCGTGCGAGTGCTCCTCGAGCTCGAGCGGCACCGGCCAGCCGTGCTCGACCGCGTCGCGCAGCCGGTGCAGCGAGCCGACGCCCGGGTTGCCGCCCCACGAGAAGACGAGCTTGCGGGCGCAGCCCATCCCGATCAGCTGGTCGTAGATCACATCCGGCGTCATCCGGACGAGCGTCAGGTCGCGCCGGCCCTGCCGGATCACCTCGTGACCGGCGGCGTTCGGGATCAGGTGGGTGAAGCCCTCGAGGGCGACGACGTCGCCGTCGTGCACCAGGTCGGAGATCGCTTCGGCGAGCGAGACGATCGGCACTGCGCGCGACGTTAGGCGAGAATCGGTTCGGCTGTCAAGAACAGCGTTCCAATTATCGGAACATCAGCCGGATCCAAGACCGAGCAGCCGCACCGCGTTCTCCTTGAGCACGAGCGGCCTGACCTCCTCCTTGAACGGGGCCTCGGCGAAGTCGGCGAGCCAGCGGTCGGGCGTGATCAGCGGGAAGTCGGACCCGAAGAGCACCTTGTGCCGCAGCTGCGTGTTCGCGTACTGGACGAGCTGGGGCGGGAAGTACTTCGGCGACCAGCCGGAGAGGTCGATGAAGACGTTCTCCTTGTGCAGGCACACCGAGATCGCCTCGTCCTGCCAGGGGAAGGACGGGTGCGCGAGCACGATCCGGAGCTCGGGCAGGTCGGCGGCGACGTCGTCGAGGCAGAGCGGGTTCGAGTATTTGAGCCGCAGGCCTCCCCCACCCGGCACGCCCGTGCCGATCCCCGAGTGCCCCGAGTGGAAGAGCGCGGGCAGGCCTGCCTCGGCGATCACTTCGTAGAGCGGATACGCGGCGCGGTCGTTCGGGAAGAACGCCTGCAGGTTCGGATGGAACTTGAACCCGCGCACGCCGTGCTCGTCGATCAGCCGGCGGGCGCGCTCGACGGCGTCGGGACGCGCCGGGTCGACGCTCGCGAACGGGATCAGCACGTCCGGGTACTCGCGGGCGGCCGCGGCGATCTCCTCGTTCGGGATCGGGGGGCGCCCGCTGCGCAGCTCCCAGTCGACGGTGAAGCAGACGGCGACGATGTTGCGCTCGCGGTAGTAGCGGGCGACGTCGTCGACGGTCGGCAATGCGTCGCCCTCGAACGGCGAGCGGAAGTAGCGCGCGGCCGCCTCGCGCAGCTCCGCCGGCATCGGGTCGCCGCCCGCCCGCGGCAGCTCCGCGTGCACGTGCACGTCGATCGCCTGGATGTTCTCGACGTCGATCACCGGCGAGCTGTTCGAATATGTGAGATGGGCGACCGACAATTCGACATGAGCTTCACCGGGCGGTTATAACCCGCGCGGAGCTTCCGCGAAAGGAGAACGACGTGACGAGCGTCTCAACCGACGTCAAGGAGTACCGGCAGTTCATCGGCGGCGAGTGGGTAGCCGCGGACGCGACGTTCGAGGATCGCGACCCGTTCACCGGCGAGACGGTCGCCCTCGTGCCGGCCGGTACGCGCGCCGACGCCGAGCGCGCGGTCGCGGCCGCAGCGGCGGCGTTCCCGGCGTGGTCGCAGATCGGTGCCGGCGGAGCGGCAGCGGATCTTCCTCAAGGCGGCCGACATCCTCGAGAGCCGCCTCGACGAGGTCGTCTCGCTGCTCGCGCGCGAGACGGGTGCGACGTTCGGCTTCGGGATGTTCCAGATGGGGTTCGTACCCGGCCTCCTGCGCCAGGCGGCGGCGCTCGCGTATGCGCCGGTCGGGCAGATCATCCCGTCCGACCATCCCGGGACGCTCGCGATGGGGATTCGCAAGCCGGTGGGCGTCGTCGGCGCGATCGCCCCCTGGAACGCCGCGCTGATCCTCTCGGCGCGCTCGATCGCGGCGCCGCTCGCCCTCGGCAACACGGTCGTGCTCAAGCCGTCGGAGCTCTCGCCGGTCGTCGGCGGCCTGCTCTGGGGCGAGGTCTTCGCCGAAGCCGGCCTGCCCGCGGGCGTGCTGAACGTCGTCACGCACGCGCCCGGCGACGCAGCGCCGATCGGCGACGAGCTGGTCGAGAACCCGGCGGTCCGCCGCATCAACTTCACCGGCTCGACCGAGACCGGACGCCGGCTGGCCGAGGCTGCGGGACGGCAGCTGAAGCGCGTCGTGCTCGAGCTCGGCGGCTACAACCCGCTGATCGTCCTCGACGACGCCGACCTCGACTACGCGGTGAACGCGTCGACGTTCGGCGCGTTCCTGCACCAGGGGCAGATCTGCATGTCCGCCCGGCGCATCTACGTCGAGCGCGGGATCGCCGACGAGTTCACCTCGCGCCTCGCCGAGAAGGCGAAGACGCTGAAGGCCGGCGACCCGAAGGAGCGCGACACGATCATCGGCCCGCTGATCAACGAGGGGGCGCTCTCGATGGTCTCCGCCCGCGTGAGCGACGCCGTCGCGAAGGGCGCGAAGGTGCTCGCCGGCGGCGCGGCGGACGGCCCCTGCTACCAGGCGACCGTGATCACCGACGTTCCCGCCGACTCCGACTTCGCGAAGTTCGAGACGTTCGGCCCGGTCGTCGCCGTCGAGGTGGTCGACTCCGCCGAGGCCGGCGTCGCGCGCGCCAACGAGACGTCGTACGGGCTCTCGGCCGGCATCCTCACCGCCGACACCGACCGCGGCTTCGCGCTCGCGCAGCAGGTCGAGTCCGGGATCGTCCACGTCAACGACCAGCCGGTCGGCGACGAGCCGCAGATGCCGTTCGGCGGCGTCAAAGACTCCGGCTTCGGCCGCTTCGGCGGCCAGGCGGTGGTCGACGAGTTCACCGAGCTGCGCTGGATCACCGTCCAGGGCGGCGCCGGCCACCCGTTCCCCTTCTGACCCCACCCCCCCCCGCCTCGCGAGGTGTCTGACACCTGAAAGGTGTCAGACACCTTTGGGGTTCTCACGCACTCGCGCGTGCGCGTAGCCGATCCGCGCCGAGATCTCGGCGGCGGTCCGCTGCAGCGGCGGGACGAGCCGGGCGAGCAGCTCGTCGAACGAGACCATCGAGCGGTGCACCGCGAGGTTGATCGCGGCGGCGACCTCGCCGTTCTGCGAGAAGACGGGAGCGGCGATCGAGCGCAGCCCGTAGGCGAGCTCCTCGTTGTTCGTTGCGAGCCCGTCGCGGCGCACGCGCTCGAGCTCGGCGACGAGCTTCGACTTCGCCGTCAGGGTGTTCGGGCCGCGGCGGTGGAACTCGGTCCGGCGGAGCACCTCGCCGAGTGCGTCGGCCGGCAGGTTCGCGAGCAGCACCTTCCCCATCGACGTGCAGTACGCGGGCAGGCGCGAGCCGATGTGGAGGTTCAGGTCGATGTCTCGCTGCCCTTGCCGCGAGGTGCGGCAGCGCTCGATGTAGAGGATGTCCGGCCCGTCGAGGACGGCCATGTTGACCGTGTGACCGGTCTCGTCGGAGAGCGCCTGCAGGTGCGGCACGGCGAGCTCGCGCAGGTCCATCGAGTTGATGGCGGAGAAGCCGAGATCGAGGACGCGCGGCCCGAGCCGGTACTTGCGGGTCGGCGGGTCCTGCTGCAGGTAGCCGAGCGAGGCGAGCGTCGCGATGTAGCGGTGCGTGGTCGAGCGCGAGAGCCCGACGTCACGTGCGAGATCGCTGACGCCGAGGAGCGGCCGGCCCGACCGGAACGCCGACAGGATCGGCCAGCCCACGCTCCAGCGACTGGGAGTAGGAGCCGGGCCTGCCGTTCGCCTCCACCGCGCGTGTTCTACATGTTCGGACAGCAGTCCGCTCAGTAGCTGAAGACGGTCGCCTCTCCGCCGGCCCATTCGAGTGTCGGCGTCGCACCCGCGATCGTCACGATCCCGACCTTCTCCGCGTCGTCGAGGCCGCGCGCCGAGACGCAGATCGGGCAGAGCCAGAGCTTGCCGCCGCCCTCCTCGAACTGCGAGAAGAGCCGCTCGAGCGGCGGGCAGCCCTCGCAGGCGATCCCGGCCGCCTCACCGGGCAGACCGAGCCGCACGGCCTCCTTGGTCGCCCAGACGACGACCTCGTCGCCGCGGGCGACCGCCGCCGTGGCGACGAGGAACGCGACCGTGACGCGCTCGGGGTCCTCGAGGCCGGTCGCGAGGTTGACGAGCACCTTCCCTGACATGCAGCTCCCTTCAGACGGCGACGGTGACGACGGCCTTCATCACCTCGTCGCGGTGGGTCATGGCGTAGTCGATCGCCCGGGGCGCCTCGTCGAGCGGGAAGTCGTGCGTGACGAGGCGTGCAGCGACGGCGCGACGACGCGAGACGAGGTCGACGGCGGCGGCGAACTCGTCGGCCCGGCAGCAGCTCGTGCCGAGCAGGTCGACCTCCTTCAACGGCAGGTCGCCGATGCGAAGCGGTGCGGGATCGTTCGAGAGGCTGACGACGACGACCCGGCCCGCGGGCGCGACGAGCTCGACGGAGGTCTGGGTGAGCTCGGGCACGCCGGTCGCCTCGAACACGGCCTCCGGCCCGTCGCCTCCCGCCCACTCGGCGACGGCGTCGCCGAGCCGCCCACCGGCCGGCGGCTCCAGCACGTCGACTCCGAGCGCCTCGCCGTGCTCGAGCCGGCTCGCGACGGTGTCGACGAGCAGCACCTCTGCTCCCCGGTCGGTCGCGGCGAGTGCGAGCGCCTGCCCGATCGGGCCGCCGCCGAGCACGACCACCCGCTCGCCGCTCGCGATGCGGCCGCGCACGACGGCACGCACTGCGATCGAGACCGGCTCGATCAGGGCGGCGAGCTGCGCGTCGAGGTCGCCGACGGGGAACACCTGCTCGGCGGGCACGGTCAGCAGCTCCTGCAGCGCGCCGTCCTGGTGCACGCCGATCAGCGAGAGCCGCACGCACGCGTTCGGCCTGCCGATGCTGCACGGGTAGCAGCTCCCGCAGCCGCGCACCGGCCACAGCGCGACGCGGGCGCCCTCCACGAGCTCGGGCCTGCAGCCGTCGCCGACGGCGGCGATCGTTCCCGCAGCCTCGTGTCCCTGGATGCGCGGGTAGAGCGTCGACGGATCGTCGATCGTGCCGATGTCGCCGAGGAAGTAGTGGAAGTCGGAGCCGCAGAGGCCGACGGCCTCGGGCCGCACGAGCACCTCGCCCGGCCCCGGCGCACCCGGCTCGGGTACGGCGGCCACCTCCATCAAGCCGGGCCCGCGGGTCACGGCTGCGCGCATGCTCGTCATGAACGTGATCGAATCACACCGTCGTCGTGCGATGTGAAGGAGGCGAAGTGCGCGAGCCCGTGTTCACCGAGACCATGCAGATCTCGATCGTCGTCCGCGACATGGACGCGTCGTTACGGACCTATGTCGAGGACTACGGCATCGGCCCGTGGGAGATCTACGAGTTCAACCCGGGCACGATGACCGAGATGCTCGGCCAGGGCGGGAAGCCGACCGAGTTCCGGTTCAAGATCGCGGTGACGATGGTCGGGAGCGTGCAGTGGGAGCTCGTGCAGCCGCTCGAGGATCGCGGCATCTTCGCCGACTTCCTGCGCGAGCACGGCGAGGGCCTGCATCACGTCGCCGTCGGCGGCCGCCCGTACGCCGAGACGCTCGCCGCGATGGAGGCCAACGGCCGGCACATGCTGCAGGGCGGCGTCTACAACGGCGTGCGCTTCGCCTACATGACGACGAACGACGACCTCGGCGCGCTGACGGAGATCTTCGACTGGCCGGAGGGCCACACCCAGGAGCCGGACGCCGTCTACCCGCCGGCAGCCTGAGAGGTGTCAGACACCTTGAGGGTGTCTGACACCCGTCCACGCTCCCGTAGGATCACGCCATGGCGAAGCCGAAGGCGCTCTGGTTCACCGACGACCCGAAGGCCTGCGAGCTGCTCGCGAGCGATCCCTTCGCGCTGCTCGTGGGGTTCGCGATCGACCAGCAGGTGCCGGTGCAGAAGGCGTTCGCCGGCCCGTACGTGCTGAAGCAGCGCGAGGGGACGCTCGATCCGCGCAAGCTCGCCAAGCGCGACCTGGCGGAGTCGTTCGCGGCCAAACCGGCGATCCACCGCTTCCCGGGCTCGATGGCGAAGCGCGTCCAGGAGCTCGCCGCGGTCGTGGCCGAGGACTACGGCGGCGATGCGTCGCGGATCTGGTCGGAGGCGAAGGACGCAGACGACCTGCGCAAGCGGCTCGGCGCGCTGCCGGGCTTCGGCCCGATGAAGGTGTACGCGATCGGCTCCGTGCTCGGCGGGCAGCTCGGCGTGACGACGGCGAAGACGCTCGTCCCGGACCACCCGTGCCTCGGCAAGGTCAACTCGCCGGAGGATCTCGAGGCCTACCAGGCCGCGAAGCGCGCGCACAAGCGCGCGCTCAAGGCCGGCTAGTCACAGGGGCCGCAGCGAGCTCAGGAGCTCGCGTTCGGCAGGTTCCGGTAGACGAGCACCTGGTACGGGTTCGGCAGCGTCGGGAACCACGGCGGCTGCAGGAACAGCAGGTTCGGGTCGTAGTTGTAGTAGCGGTTGTCGAACATCTCCATACCGTTCCCCATCTGCAGCTGGGCAATCGAGCCCTCCTGGTACATGTTCGAGTACTCGCCGTTCGGTTCACCCGAGGGCTCACCCCAGGAGCCGTTCTCGGAGAGGCTCGCGGCGCTGTAGTTGAGGTTGGCGTTGGCGGGCAGCCAGCCGGCGATGTACGTGTTGTTGTTGGCCAGAAGCCCGAGCACGTCGGTGCCGGGCTTGACGTAGCCCGGCGTCGTCGGCAATCACGATGTCCGCGCCGGAGGCGATGCTGACGCGCCCCTTGAGGCAGCTCGCGTTCGTGAGAGCGGTGTACGAGCCGGTCGGCCCGCCGCTGACCCCGCCCGAGAGGCAGCTCGACGTGCCGCCGTAGATGATCACCGTCTGGTCGGAGTAGATCGCGCCGTTCGTCGGCACGGCGACGGTGTTCGTGCCGGCACACGTCGCAGTCCCGGCGCCGCCGCCCTGCGCGACCGTCTTCGAGCAGTCGACGCCGGCCACGGCGCCCTGGTTCGTGGGTGTGCCGTCGCACGTCGGCTGCGTCGACTGGACGGGATTGCTCGTCTTGCGACAGGATTTGTAACTGACCGTCCCGTCGGAGTTGAACCAGACCTGCCAGGCGGATGCCGGGTAGTTCGAGCCGCCGTTCGTGTTCGCGAGGTAGAGACCCTTCGCGTTCTGGGCGGCGCGCTTGATGTTCACGAGTGAGACCTGGAACGACGAGTAGTCGGGCTTCGTGGAGAGCTCGGGAGCGGTCCGGATATTGGATGAGTCGTACTTCTTCGGGTTCGCCGTACCGGCCGGAGCGCCGGTGTTGCTCTCGCCGCTCGTGCTGCACGGATCGCCGCCGTGCGCGCTGGTCGGCGGGAGGTAGATGCTTCCCTCGGCGTTGATGTCGGCGTAGTACTTACCGGTGAAGTAGAGGTTGCCCTGCGTGTAGATCTTCCCGTTCGTCGATGCGCCGTCGCCGTAGCAGACGCTGCCCTTCGAGAACATCTGGAAGTCGGCGACGGAGGCGGGGCGCACGAGCTCCTGGATCACCTGACGGTCCTGGGTCGAGGAGTTCGTCGCATTCGACTTGCCGGTCGCCGTGATCAGGACGTAGTTGGTCAGGTTCGAGCCGGTCTGGGGCGCGGTGATCTCGAGGTCGTACGAGTAGCCGTTGCCGAGGTCGACCCACGAGTTCTTCCCACTCGGGTACGTCCAGTTGGTGCCGTAGGTCCACGACGAGGGCGTGTCCGACCGCTGCGCATACGGCGGCTGCGTTGTCGGGACTGTCGTCCCCGTTGCCGTATCCTTGCGCGTCGCCTCGCCCGGCGCGACGTACTGGGAGTAGTACTGCGTGTCGTTCAGGAGCTTCGCGATGTAGTCGTTGATGCCGGCCTCGGCGGCGGCGTGCGCCTTCGCCTGGGTGGCGGCGTCGTTCGCCTGCCCCGCCGTGTTCGACATCGCGTCGAGCATGAGCGGCGAGAGCAGCCCCAGTATGAGGATCAGGAAGACAACGAGCACGAGGGCCTGGCCCTGCTCGTCGGCCGGCCGAAGTTGGCGGACGCGGTTCAGGAAGGACATATCGGGACTCCGCTCGTGTCGGTGGGGGCCGTGAGCCAGCTCATGACGGTCGCCTGCCCCTGAGTCGTCAGCGAGCCGGTGCCGTGGGAGGCCGTGGGTGTGGTCGTGAGCGTGACGCTGACGCGGAGGATCTTCCGCAGCGTGGCGGTCGTCGTGCCCGGCGAACCGAGGTCATTGGCCGTCGGGTGGAGGGGATCGTAGGCCGACGAGTAGTAGTGGAAGAGCGTCGTGTTCTTGACCGAGTCGACCAGGAGGGCCGCCTTGCTCGTCGGGCCCATCGACCAGGTGACGCCGGACACGTAGGTGTTCGTACTCACTGCCTGCTGCCTGTAGAGGGCGCCGTTCGTGAGCGTGTAGGTGATCTGGCGCAGGTGGTAGGGCGACTGCCGGTCGGCCGAGTAGAACGTGATCGACGTCGTGGTCGCGTTGGTGATCGGCTGGGTGCCCGACGACCCTGTGCCGTTGCACACTCCGCCCTCGATGTCGTCGGAGAACGTGTCGAGCGCCGCCCGCGCCTGCGACGAGAGATAGGCCTGCCGGCTGAGCGTCGCGTTGCGATTCGTCATCATCGACGCGAACTCGGCGAAGAGCGCGAACGCGATTGAGAGGAGCGCCATGGCGACGATCGCCTCGACGAGGAGGAAGCCACGGTCGTCGTGCGCCGCGCGCGTCAGCATGAGGTGGCCGTCGTCGTTCCGAGGCTGACCGTGAGCGGGGTCTTCGTCGGCAGCGCCGCGACGTTCGTGAGGGTGACGGTGTTGGTCTTGTTTCCGGCGGGCGAGCCGGATGCCGTCGTCGCTTTCACCGTGTATCCCGTTGTGTCGTACGGCGCGATGTCGGTGACGATGTTCGGGTCGGTCGAGAACGGGAAGGCCGCAGCAGCCCCGGTCGCGCTGGTCGTCGTGGTGTAGTTCGTGTAGCTCGAGCCGTTCGGCCCACCGGTGATCACGACGACGGCGTTCTTGCAGTTCCACGTCGACAAGCTCTTGGTCATCTGCACCGTCACGTCGATCTCGGCGCCCGGCGGAACGAGCTTCACCATCGTCTCGTTGAACGTGTAGTTGAGGTCGGGGCATTCGTCGCCGGGTACACGCCGTTGGCCGGGACGATGTTGTCGTCGTCGGCCTCGTTGTAGCCGTTTGCGGTCACGGCGATCGAGTAGTCGATGTTCGGCAGGAGCGGCGTCGTGCTGCTCGGCCCCTGCGTCGTGATCGGGAACCCGGTCGGGTAATCGCGCTGCAGTGAAGGTGTGCGTGAAGGTCCACGAGGTGCCGCCGGAACCGGCAGTGACCACGATCGTCGCCGCGCCGGTGAAGGGGCTGCACGTGGGCGGACAGGCGACGCCCTGTTGCAGCGCGACGTACAGCTTGACGGGCTGGTAGACCTGAACCGAGAGCGGCGGGCTCACCACCTGGGTCGGTGAGAGGTCGAAGTCGGCAACGGGCACCTGGTAGTAGAGGCTCGGCAGGTCGGCACTGGCGATGCCGATGCTGTAGAGCTGCGAGCCGCTCGTGGGCGTCACCCCGGGGAAGATGACGGTGCCCGAGTCGTCGGTGGTGTCGCTTTCCGGCCCGGGCGGAATGGGCGGGCTGAGGCCGCTCGGCGGCGTCAACGTCACGCGTACGCCTTCCAGCGTCGTCCCGTTCGGATCGCTGTTGTTGCCGATGTCGGTGACGGTCGCCTGCACCGTGGCGCTCGTCTGCGAGGCCTGGTACTTCGGCGCGACGTAGGTCGTCGCGGTCGCGAGCACCTTGCCGTCGCTGTTGCGGGTGATCGTGACGATCACCTGCTTCTCGTCGGCGCCCGTCGGCGGCTGAGCCCGGGACGTTCGCGCTCGCCCAGTTGATGTCGGTCGTCATCGTCGCGGGGACGCCGAGCGTCTCGCCGTTGACGCCCGTGAATGGCTTCGAGAAAGGCACGGCGCCGGGCGGGTTGCCCAGTGGCGCGATGCAGGTGCCGTCACTCTGCAGCGTGCAGTTTCCGACCTGGCTGTTGTAGTCGAGCGAGCGAATGAACCCGATCTGGTTGCTCACGCCCTGCTCGGCGAGCGTCTTCTGCTTCGCATAGGTCGTGATCGACGTGCTCGAGACGAGCATGTCGACGATTGCGGTGCAGACGATCGCGAAGATCACCATCGCGATCACGGTCTCGATCAGCAGGAAGCCGCGCTCGGACGCGGACGAGCGCAGGAGACGGCGCATGCCGCCTCGGAAGGGCCGCTTGGTATCGATGCTCACGTGTCGGGTGCGCCAGTCGGGATGGGGTCGCTCGCTTGTTGTCGGTGCGCGGAACGTGTTCCTTGAGCCGCGATCTGATCGTCGGCGCCCTGCGCGGGCGGTCAACCCCCTGCTCGGGGGATGTCGCATCGGCGTTAACACGCCGACAACGCGCGCTTGAAGGGGGGATCAGGTCGCGGACTTGGCGAGCGCGCGCAGCGCCGGACCGAGCGCCTGCCGGCCGTGGAGGACCGGCTCGAACAGGTCGCCGCGCGCCGCGACGCGCTCGAGCGCGACCGCCATCGTGAAGTCGGTCGGCCGCACGTCCTCGGTCAGCTCGTCCCAGTGAAGCGGCGTCGACACCGGCGCGCCCGGCTTCGGCCGCACCGAGTAGACGGACGCGATCGTCTTTCCGTGCCCGTTCTGGCGGTGGTCGACGAGAACGCCAGACCGCTTGCGCTTCAGCCACTCGGTCGTCACCTCGCCGGGGTGCTCGGCCTCGAGCTTGCGCGAGAGGAGCTCGGCGAACTCGTACGTCTCGTCGTAGCCGGAGCGCCGCGCGATCGGCACGAGCACGTGGATGCCGTCCGCACCGCTCGTCTTCACCCAGCTCTCGAGCTCGAGCGCCTCGAGCGCCTCGCGGACGAGGTGCGCGACCCGCACGCACAGGGCGAATGCCCCGTCCTCGTCGGGCGGGTCGAGGTCGAAGAGCACCCAGTCGGGGCGCTCGGGCTTGTCGACGCGCGAGTACCACGCGTTCATGTCGATGCAGTGCATCTGCACCATCCACAGGAGCGCGTCGCGCGAGTCGACGAGCGGGAAGTCGACGAGCCGCGAGCCGCCCTCGCGCGGCCAGGTTCGGAACTGCCGCGTCGGCAGCCAGTCGGGGATGCCCTTCGGCGCCTGCTTCTGGAAGAACGCCCCGCCGGCGAGCCCCTCGCGCCAGCGCTTCATCGTGAACGGCCGGTCGCGCAGGTGCGGCACGAGTGTGTCGGCGACCGCGTCGTAGTACGCATACAGGTCGCCCTTCGTGATCCCGTCGTCGGGGAAGAGGACGCGGTCGGCCGAGCTGAGCTCGACCCGTTCGCTGCTCACGTGCGCACCGCCCAGCGCACGTTCGCCTTGATGCGGAAGACGTACTCACCCTCGGGGAGCAGCTCGCCGAGCCCGGCGAGGAGCGCAGCGCCCTCGTCGGCGGGAAGGCGTGCGACGGCGCTCACCGAGGACATGTAGCCGAGGACGGCGGCGCGGTCGTGGCGCTGCTCGTGCTCGACAGTCGCCTGGTGCGCCTCGCCGAACGGCCCGCGCGCCACCACCTCGGCGCGCTCGGTGGGACCCATTCCCGTGTGCGGAGCCGCGCCGAAGATCTCGTCGAGACGCTCGCGATACGCGGCCGGGAGCGGCGAGGGATCGAGAGTCTCGTTCCACACGTCGGCGAAGATGCCGCCGGGCCGAACGACGCGGGCGATCTCCGCGACAGCGTCGTCGTTTGCGAACCAGTGGAAGGCCTGCGCCGCGAACGCGCCGTCGACCGACGCGTCGGGGAGCGGGATCGACTCGGCCGAGCCGGGGAGGCTCTCGGCCTCGGGCACGACCGCCTCGAGGATCGCGCGCATGCCGTCGAGCGGCTCGACGGCGAGCACGCGCGCGTACCGGCGCACGAGCACGCGCGTGAGCTTCCCCGTGCCGGCGCCGACGTCGAGCACGGTCGCCCCGGGAGCGAGCGGGAGATGGTCGAGAAGCGCGTCCGGGTACGAGGGGCGGGCGGCCTCGTAGGCCTCGGCGGCGCGGTCGAAGCTGCGGGCCGGATCGATCAGGAAGCGAAGTTTAGGAAGCGTGCAGCCCGTCGGGCGTGACGACCGCGTCGACGGTGCCGGAGCTCGTCGTGTGCACGGGCTTTCCGTTGAGGGTCAGGTCGAGGTTGCCGACGCGAGCCGAAGCGCACCCAGAGCGTACGCCCCGTCTCGCGGTCGGACGCCCCTTGCCGGAGGATGCCGCTGTAGAGCACACGGCCGGTGCTCGTGCCGACCCTGACCTCCATCCACGAGTCGCCGCGCGTTGCCCGCACGACGAACGTCACCGGAACGGCGGCCTGCGTGGTCGTCGTGGTCGTCGTGGGCGCGATCGTGGTCGTGGGCGGCGCGGCCGGTGCCGTGGTCAGCGGCGCCGTCGTGAGCGGCGTCGTGGCAACGGGGATCGAGCGCGACGTGACGGGCGGCGAAGCCGCGCTGTGGTCGAACGCGCCCGACGCGCAGCGCGATGCCGAGGCCGATCAGGGCGAGTGCCGCGAGCAGTACCACCCAGGCGACGGCCCGGACGACATGGCGCCGCCCGCCGGCTCGTTTGCGTCCGGCTCGGACGCGCGCGTTGTGGGCGCGCAGCGCGTCGAGCGGATCGTCCGGCTGATCGCTTCCTCTGGAGTCGGTCATGCGCGGCCGTGCAGGTCTACGGCTCGACTTGCTCTTTCGGGCTGTCCAGAGCAAACTGTAGCCATGGCAACTGGGGATGCCGAGACACCTGCTGCGGAAACGCCCGCGGCGGAGCCGGAGGCGAAGGAGGCGAAGGTGGTCGAGAAGGCGGCGAAGCCGACCGAGCGGTCGGAGCCGTTCGCTCGCCCACCGGTGCTCGGCTCCTCGTTCCGCGGCTACGACCGCGCCCAGACCGACGGTTTCCTGCAGCGGCTCGAGGAGAGCTTCCACAAGCTGACCTCGGAGCGCGACGCGATGCGGGGCAAAGCCGAGGAGGCCGAGCGGCGCGCCGCGTCGCTCGAGACCGAGCTCGCCCAGCACCGCGAGCGCCAGCAGGCGGTGGCCGATGCGCTGATCACGGCCCAGTCGCTCGCGAACGAGGTGCGGGCGGCGGCGGAGCAGGAGGTCGCGAACGATCGCCGCGAGGCGGCGACGGCGAAGGGCGACGCGCTCCAGGAGGCGGCCGAGATCCGTGCGAAAGCGCAGGAGGAGGCAGCGGAGCTCCTGCGCGACGCGCGCATGCGTGCCGATCGCCTGATCGACGACGTCCAGCGCGGTATCCGCGAGCAGCAGCACGAGGCCGAGCACCTGCTCGACGACACGAAGGAGCGCCTCGGCAGCCTCGTGCGCGACCTGCTGTCGCGGCTCGAGCCGGCGGCCGGCACGCCCGACGAGTAGTTCCGAACCTGGTTCATCGAAGATGAACCAGGTTCGTGAGTCTCAGCCTTTCAGCCCGCTCGGCGTCACGATCACGGTGATCGTGCCGAGGTGGCTCGGGTGCACGGGCTTCCCGTTGACGAGCAGATCGAGGTTGCCGACGTTGCCGAACCGCACCCAGAGGCGCGAGCCCTGGACGGTCGACGACGAGCCCTTGTTCATCGTCCCGACCTGAAGCAGCCGGCCGGTGCTGGAGCCGAGGCGAACCTCGACCCACGAGTCGCCACGGGTCGCCTGGATCGTCAGCGAGGTCGGCCCGGCCGCCTCGTCGGGGATCGTCAGCGCGAGGTGGGTCCCGTCGGGCTCGGCGTTCGCCGAGGCGAGCGTCGTCGACTGCGGCGCGGCCGTGGTCGTCTCCTCCGGCGTGCTCGCGGTCGTCGTCGCGGTCTCGGCGGTCGTGGTCGAGGCGGCCGTCGTGGCGGGAGCCGTCGTGCGTGTGCGCGCGGTCGTCGTGTGGTGGGTCTGCGTGAGGCCGACCGCCGGGGTGCGGTCGATGTAGACGCCTGTGTTGCCGGCGGTCGACACCTGGTCGTCGAGCGCGCCCGTCGCCCACGCGGCGGTACCTGCGCCGGCGACGAGCAGAACGATTCCGGCGGGGACGACGAGCCTGCCCGGCCCTCGCCGAAGCGCGCGCCGGCGCTCGGCGC
Source organism: uncultured Thermoleophilia bacterium (assembly GCA_963840365.1). GTDB lineage: Bacteria > Actinomycetota > Thermoleophilia > Gaiellales > Gaiellaceae > PALSA-600. The sequence continues at coordinate 323,647 of CAWIYQ010000005.1, forward strand.
GGACGCGCTCGTTGTGGTCGAGCAGCTCGCGAAAGGCGTCGTCGAGCGGCTCTTCCGGGTGATTCTCCAGCTCAGGCATCCCTCGTTCGAGGGAACACTAGTGGCCCCCTGATCGTCAGCTCGCAGCCGTCGCCGACAACAGGGGCGTGCGCTGCTCCCGGAGCATCTCGCGGGCGATCACGAGGCGCTGGATCTGGTTCGTGCCCTCGTAGATCTGGGTGATCTTGGCGTCGCGCATCATCCGCTCGACCGGGTACTCGCTGACGTAGCCGTAGCCGCCGAGCACCTGCACCGCATCGGTCGTGACGGCCATGGCGGTGTCGGTGCAGAAGAGCTTGGCCATCGCCGACAGCTTCGTCAGCTCCGGCCCCGTGTCGCCCTCGTCGATCATCCGCCCCACCTTGTAGAGCAGGTCGCGCGCGGCCTCGCAGCGGGTCTCCATGTCGGCGAGCATGCCGGCGATCAGCTGGTGCTGGGCGATCGGCTTGCCCATCGTCTCGCGGGCGCGCGCGTACTCGACCGCGTAGTCGGTCGCCCCCTGGGCGAGGCCGAGCCCCTGCGCGCCGATCCCGGGGCGCGAGCGGTCGAGGATCCGCATCGCGAGCCGGAACCCCTCCCCCTCCTCGCCGAGCCGGTTCGCCGCCGGGATCCGGCAGGAGTCGAAGAACACCTCGCCGGTCGTCGACCCCTTGATCCCCATCTTCGGCTCGATCCGCCCCACCGAGAACCCGGGCCGGTCGGCCTCGACGACGAACGCCGAGATCCCGTCGTGGCCCGCGTTCGGGTCGGTCTTCGCAAAGACGACGTAGACGTGCGCCACGCCGGCGTTGGTGATGAACCGCTTGCCGCCGTCGAGCACGTAGTCGTCGCCGTCGCGTCTGGCGGTCGTGAGCATCGCAGCGCTGTCCGAGCCCGATCCCGGCTCGGTCAGTGCGTAGGCCGCGAGCCACTCGCCGCTCGCGAGCCGGGGCAGGAACCGCTGCTTCTGCTCCTCCGTCCCCGCCAGCTTGATCCCGAGCGAGCCGAGCTCCTGCACCGCGACGATCAGCCCGCTCGTCGCGCACACCTTCGACAGCTCCTCGATCGTGACGAGCGTCATCAGGGCCGACGCGCCGATCCCGCCGTACGCCTCGTCGTAGAGCACGCCGAAGAGCTCGTTCTCGCGGAAGAGCTCGACCACGTCCCACGGGAACTCCGCCCGCTTGTCGATCTCCGCCGCCCGCGGGGCGATCCGCTCGCGCGCGAGCGTCCGCACCAGCTCGCGAATCTCGCGCTGCTCCCCGCTCAACGGGTCGAGGGCGCTCATGGAGCCCAGTCTAGGCCCGCTCGAGGAGAGCAGCGAGGAGGTCGCCCATCCGCTCGGCGGCTGCCCGGCCGGTGGCGAGCACCTCCTCGTGGTCGAGCGGCTCCCCGGCGAGCCCGGCGGCGAGGTTGGTGACGAGCGAGATGCCGAGCACCTCGAGGCCCGCCTCGCGGGCGGCGATCGCCTCGAGCGCGGTCGACATGCCGACGAGGTCGGCGCCGAGGATGCCGGCCATCCGCACCTCGGCCGGCGTCTCGAACATCGGCCCGGGGAACATCGCGTAGACGCCTTCGACGAGCGTCGGGTCGAGCTCGCGGGCGAGTGCGCGCAGCCGCGGCGAGTAGAGGTCGGTCAGGTCGAGGAAGTGCGGCTCGAGGAGCGGCGAGGCCCAGGTGAGGTTGAGGTGGTCGCTGATCAGGACGGGCTGGCCGGGGACGAGCCCGGGTCGGACGCCGCCGCAGGCGTTCGTGAGGACGACGACCCGGCAGCCGGCGGCGGCGGCGACGCGAACACCGTGCGCGACCGCCCGCACGCCTCGACCCTCGTAGAGGTGCGTGCGGCCGAGGAAGCAGAGGATGCGCCTCCCTCCCACCTCGACCGACCGGATGCGGCCGCTGTGACCGACGACGCCGGGAGCGCCGAAGCCGGGCAGGGTGCTCGCGTCGACCTCGCCGCAGACCGTCCCGAGGCGCTCGGCGGCCGCGCCCCAGCCGGAGCCGAGCACGAGGGCGACGTCGTGGTCGGCGTCACCGAACGCCTGGGCGAGAGCCTCGGCGGCCGCCGAGGCGTCTTCGAGCGCAGTTGTCACACGGCAACGCTATCGCGGCGGGTAGCTTCTGTTCCGTGGAGTACGTGAACCTCGGTGCAACCGGGCTGCGCGTCTCGCGCGTGTGCCTCGGGATGATGAGCTACGGCGAGGACGCGAGCCGCGAGTGGGCGCTCGGCGAGGAGGCGGCCGAGCCGATCGTGCGCCGCGCGGTCGAGGGCGGGATCACGTTCTTCGACACGGCCGACGTCTACAACAGCGGCCACAGCGAGGAGATCACCGGCCGGCTTCTCAAGCGGCTCTTCGGGATGCGCGAGGAGTACGTCGTCGCGACGAAGGTGCACGGCCGGACGATGCCGGGCGAGAACGGCCGCGGCCTCTCGCGCAAGCACGTGCTGGCGTCGATCGACGCGTCGCTCGGGCGGCTCGGGCTCGACTACGTCGACCTGTACCAGATCCACCGCTGGGACTACTCGACCCCGATCGAGGAGACGATGGACGCGCTCCACGACGTCGTGAAGGCGGGCAAGGCGCGGTACATCGGCGCGAGCAGCATGTTCGCGTGGCAGTTCGCGAAGGCGCAGGCGTGCGCCCCGACGAGGTTCGTGTCGATGCAGAACCACTACAACCTCGTCTACCGCGAGGAGGAGCGGGAGATGATCCCGCAGTGCATCGACCAGGGAGTCGGGGTGATCCCGTGGAGCCCGCTCGCGCGCGGCCTGCTGGCCGGCACGCGCACCCGCGAAGGCGAGCGGCTGACCGACCGCGCGCGGACCGATGCGTTCGGCGACAGCCTCTACACGCCGGAGGTCGACTTCGCCGTCGTCGACCGGGCAGTCGAGGTGGCCGCGAAGCGCGGCGTCCCGGCTGCGCAGGTGGCGCTCGCCTGGCTGCTCCACAGGCCGGGCGTGACGGCGCCGATCGTCGGCGCCACGAAGCTCGAGCAGCTCGAGGACGCGCTGGCCGCCGAGACGCTCACGCTGAGCGACGACGAGATCGCGCGGCTCGAGGAGCCGTACGTGCCGCACGCCGTTTCCGGGCACGAGTAGAACGCTCGCCCGAGGGATGGTCTCGGCGGCCGTCCGTGACGAGACTTGTGGCATGGAGTCATCGGACCTGCGGCCCGATCTTCCGTCCGGCTTCCGCGGCTACGACCGTGCGGCAACCGACGCGCTGCTCGCGAAGCTCGACGACGCCCGCCTGGTGCTCGTCAAGGAGCGCGACGCGCTGCGCCGTGAGGTGGAGGCGCTGCGTCAGGACCTGGAGCAGTACAAGGAGCGCACCCAGGCAGTGGCCGATGCGCTCGTCACCGCCCAGATGGTCGCGAACGAGCTGCGCGCGAAGGCGGAGGGCGACCTGGCCGAGGAGCGGCGCGAGCTGGCGGCGAGCAAGGAGCGCCTCGAGTACGAGGCCGACGAGCTGCGCGAGCGGGCCCGCCACGAGGCGACCGAGATCGTCCGCGAGTCGCGCGTTCGCGCCGACCGGGTGATCGACGAGGTCGCACATGCCCTCCGGAACTACCGGACGGACACCGACGAGTTTCTGGAAGAGGCGCGCCTGCGGCTCGACTCGCTTGTCCAGGAAGTCCTCGAGCGGATGCCGGCGAGCGTGCCGGCGCCGCCGCTCGAGGTCGAGATCGACGTCGAGGCGGCGCCCGAAGACGAGGCGCCCCAGGCCGACGTCGCAGCCGCGTAGCCACGCGCCCGGCAAACGCGGTTCGTTCTCCTTCGAGAAAAGAGGTGTCGGACACCGAAAGGTGTCCGACACCTTTGGGACCCGCCGCGCCAGGGAAGGTGTCAGACACCCCCGGTGTCTGACACCAGTTCGCCCCGCGCGCTCCAGAAGGTGTCAGACACCTTTCGGTGTCTGACACCTATTCGCCCCTCGCGTTCCGAGGGTGTCAGACACCCCCGGTGTCTGACACCAGTTCGCCCCGCGCGTTCCAGAGGGTGTCTGACACCTGTTCGCCCCGCGATCAGCCGACGATCCCGTCGTGGGTGACGACGAGCTCCGCCCGTCCCGAGCCCGCAGCCGAGACGCGACGCCCGTCGACGGAGAGGTCGACGTGCTCGGCGGGGTCGAGCGAAACCCAGAAGAGCGGTGCGCGCACGGTGATCGACTGCCCGACCTTCACGGTGCCGTGGAAGAGCACACGCCCCTGAGGGCCGTCGCGGCGGATCAGGACGCTCGCGTCGCCGCGGGGTGCCGCCACCGTCAGCGTCGCGACCGGCGCGGCCGTCACGAGAGGCGGCGGCGCCTGGACGTCGTCGTTCCGCATCAGCGCAACGACGCCCGCTACGAGGGCGAGCCCGAGCAGGGCGACGACGACCGCAGCGAGCGCCGTCCGGAGGCGCGTGCTCCTGCCCGCGCGGCGGCGGGCGTTGTGGGCGGCCAACTCCGAGAGCACCGGGTCCGGACGGTCGCGTTCATCGTCCACGCGATGAGGCTAGACCGTTTGCGCCCGGCATTGCCGGCCCCGTCGTGGTTCGGCCCGGGCTAGCCGGGCCGAACCACGAATCCCACTTAGATCGCCGCGCTGGTCCCGCTCAGCGGGTTACGGCCGGCAGGTGTACCAGGGCCTGCCACCGTGGATCGCGTACCAGATGAACTCGAAGAACGTGACGTTCATCCGGTGGCCGTGCCAGCAGATCGGCCAGCGGCCGCCGTACTGATGCCGGAACGGATCGCGACCCCAATCCCAGCCGGGGTCTCCGCCCTGACTGTGCTGCGGATCGCCCTGCGAGTTGTCGTCGCCGTTGCCGTTGCCGTTGGAGCCGCCCTGCGAGCCGTTGCCCTGGCCGTTCCCACCCTGGCCGGTGGAGCCGCCCTGCGAGCCGTTGCCTTGGCCGCCCGAGCCGGAGCCCGAGGGCGGGCCTGACGGCTTGCCGTGGTCGTTGCCGCCGTCGTGATGGTTCGTGACGACGAGGTGGACGACGTTGTTGCTGAACGAGTGCACCGAGCTGCCCGCCTGGCCGAGCGCCCCGGCGACGCCGAGGGAGGCGGCCATCACAGCCGTGACGGCGGCGATCAGCGCGATCTTCGGCGCCACGCGGCCGCGGCTCGGCCGCTTCGACGCGGCGACCAGCCGCGAGATGTGGTCGACGAGCTCGTTCGGCGGCTTCGGACGCCGGGCACGTAGCTCGCGCTCGACCTCCGACTCTCTGAATCTCTTCCAGAAGCTCATTCCGGTGTTCCCCCCTGCTGGGCGTTTCCCCTACTACGGCCGGAGGGGGCGAAAACCTTACGAGGGCGCGTGCTCGAGCAGCTCGAGCTCGGGCCCGTGCGGGTTGAGCGCGCGCGCACGAGCAGCCGCCGCGGCCCGCTCGACGCCCGTTGTCGCGGAGGCAATGTCGAACCACGTCTCCCAGTCGCCCGGATCCATCCGCGCGGCGTGGCGCAGGTCGGCGAGACCCGACTGCTTCTTCCCGACGAGCAGCTCGCCCTGGCCGAGCGTGCGCAGGGCCTCTGCCGACCACGGCGCCCATCGGTGCGCCGTGCGGGCCTCGGAGGCAACACGGGTCGCGCGCAGGTCGAGCAGCGCGCTTTGAGCGTTCTGGAGCGCAATGCTCCCGAGCAGGCCCACGAACGCGATGACCGCGGCGGCGACTGCCAGTCCCGCGAGCGCAGCACGGAGGGGGACGACGAACGGGGGCGCGGCCGGCTCGCGCTCGCTGCGGGCGGCCACGACCAGCGCCGCACCGGCGAAGAGCGCGAGCAGCGTCACCGCCGGCAGCTGCCAGTCCCAGTCGACGATCGAATGCAGCAGGAACGCGACGTACGCGCCGACCGCGCCGACGGCAAGCGGATGACGACGGGCGCGCCAGGCGGCGACGAGCGGCGTCGCGAGGAAGACGGCAAGCAGGACGGCACCGACGAGCCCGAGCTCGCCGAGCGTCTGCGCGTACAGGTTGTGCGCGTCCTGGACGGTGTACGCGGACGTGCGCTGCTGGTACCAGGTGCGCTGGAAGCTCCCGGCGCCGCCGCCGACGACCGGATGCGCCCGATACTCGTTCCACGCGGCGCGCCAGAGCACGGTTCGGCCGTTGTTCGAGAGACTGAAGAGCCGGCTGTTGAGGTTTGTCGAGCCGGACGTCGGCGCCGCAGTGAACGAGTCGTAGCCGTGGCGGGCAATCGTGGCGGGTGACCCGAAGCGCGCGAACACAATCGCAAGCGCCGCTGCGGCGACCGCGAGCAACGCGACGGTCGCACCGCGGCGGGCGTTGCGAGGTACCGGGACACGGCTGAGGGCGACCACCCAGGCGAGCGTGAATACCACCTGCGCGGCCGCGAGCACCGAGAGCTCGAGGGCGAGCCGGTGGCCGGCATGCGTAGCCGCCGCGAGCGGCGTCGCCCGATTCGTCAGCGCCTCAGGGCGGGAAGCGAGCCACACCGACAGCGCCGGCAGCGCGCCGACGACGAGCGTGCCCGCAACGAGCCGGAGCCGGGCCGGGCAATAGGCGACCATGACCGCGAGGCCCGCGAAGAGCGCCGCCCAGGCGCCGCGGCTGTAGGTGTAGTAGAGCGTCGGCAGCAGGACGACGAGCGTCACGCCGGCGAGGACGCGCAGGATCGTGCTTCGGCCGAAGACCGCAACCCCGAGCGCGGCGAGTGCGGCGATCACCGCGAAGACGCCGAGGCCGTTCCAGTAGCCGATCGGCGTGTAGAGCCGGTAGCCGGACGTCGGGTCATAGGAGCCGAAGTGGTCGGGCAGGAGCCGTGTCCCGAGCGCATACACACATATCGCCCCGGCGCCGAGCACGGCGCCCGCGAGCCAGCGCTCGATCTCCGACCGGCGCAGCACGAGGAGCGCCGCCGTCACGCCGGTCGCGTAGACGAGCATCCGCAATCCCTGGTCGACGGCACCGCCCGCCGAGCCGGCCCAGAGCGCCGACAGGAACGTGTAGACGCAGAGCGCGAGCGCCCCGACCGCCCAGACGACGTCGAGCGGACGCAGCCGCGGCACGACGAGAAGAGCCGCGACGAGGAGCACCCATGAGAAGGCAAGACCCGTCCAGCCGAACGCGCTCGGGAAAAAGCCGCCGCTCGCCGCGGCCACTGGCACGATCGCGGCGAGCGGCAGAACGAGCGACAACACCGGGCCGGCCGACAGCTGCGGGCGCGCGGGAGCGATCGGCATAACCTGAGTCGTCATTCGGCCAGCCGCAACTCGCCCTTCGCGGGCGCTTCGTCGCCTTCGAGCTCGTGCCTCACCGACTGCAGCGCGCGATGGAGCGCGACCTCGACCGCGTTCGTGCGCAGGTCGAGCAGCTCGCCGATCTGCCGCGCGGTCAGGTCAGCGCCGTAGCGAAGCGCGATCAGCTCGCGGTCGCGTTCGGAGAGCGTCTCGAGCACGCGCGCGAGATCGATCCTGTCCGCCGCCTCCGCCGCGAGCTCGCCAGGAGCGGGCTGTTCCGGCACCGACTCGACGGGAAGCGTCCGGTCGGCGAAGTGGTCGCTGATGCAGCGGCGCGCGATCCCCACGAGCCAGGCGGCCGGCTCGCCGCGCCGCGGGTCGTACTGGTCGCGGTGGCGCAGCGCGCGCTCGAAGACATCCGACGTGATGTCCTCGGCGTCGTGACCATCGCCGACCCGATAGGCGACGTACGCGTACACGCGACGGATCAGCGGTTCGGGGTACTCGAGCGGCTCCCCCCGCATCGCCGCACCGTACCACGGTCTTCTCGCATCGACCCGCCACCATTCGAGGGAATTCGATTGCGGTTGACGCGGTCCGTGCCTACGGTGAGTCGGCCGCATGTCCGCCGCCCTGCCGCCGCAGCAGGCGACCGTAAGCACGGTCCCGTTTCTCGATCTGACCCGCTCGAACGGGCCGGTCAGGGATGCCGTGCTCGCGGAGCTCGCCGACGTGATCGACGCGAACGCGTTCGTCAACGGCCCGCAGGTCGCGGCATTCGAGCAGGCGTTCGCCGCCTACTGCGGCGCTGACGAGTGCGTCGGCGTCTCGAGCGGTCTCGACGCGCTCCGCCTCGCCCTCGCGGCGGCTGGGCTCGAGCCCGGCGACGAGGTCGCGGTACCGGCCGCGACGTTCGTCGCGACGTTCGAGGCGGTGACGCAGGCGGGCGGCGTGCCGGTGCCCGTCGACGTTCGCGACGACGACTGCCTCGATCGACGCCGGCGCCGTCCCCGACGACGTGCGCTTCGTCATGCCGGTGCACCTCTACGGCCAGTGCCGACATGACGCGCTGCGCGCTTCGGCGATCGCACGGTGATCGCCGGACGCCTGCCAGGCCCACGGCGCCGCGCGGCGCCGTTCTCGGCGCGCGATGCGGCGGCCTTCAGCTTCTATCCCGGCAAGAACCTCGGCGCGTTCGGGGACGCCGGCGCCGTCGTCACCGACGACGCGGAGCTCGCCGCGCGCGTCCGCGCACTGCGCGAGCACGGGCAGACCGCGAAGTACCACCACGAGCGCGAAGGCTGGACGGCGCGCCTCGACACGATCCAGGCGGTCGTACTGCTGCACAAGCTGCCGCTCCTCGACCGCTGGAACGCCGAGCGGCGGGTCGCGGCGACGATCTACGGAAGGCTGCTGGCCGACGTCGGCGACCTGCGTCTCCCGCGGTCGCCGGGAGCCGAGCCCGTCTGGCACCTCTACGTCGTGCGGACGGCCGACCCCGACTGCGCTCGCGACGTTCCTGCGCGAACGCGGGAGTCGGAACGGGGCGCCACTACCCGGAGCCGCCCCACCTCTCGCCGGCGTACGCGTATCTCGGCCTGCGCGAGGGGTCGTTCCCGGTCGCCGAGCAGCTGTCGCGCGAGTGCCTCTCGCTGCCGATCTTCCCCGGCATCACCGAGGCGCAGCTCGACGCGCGTCGCCGACGCCGTCGCCGAGTACTTCGATGGCTGACGCGCCCGCCAACGACGCGCCGTACCGGCTGCTCGACGACGTGACGTTCGGCGAGGACGTCGTCGTGCACGCCGTTCACGAACCTCTACGGCTGCGCGATCGGCGACGAGCACGCGCATCGGCACGTTCGTCGAGATCCAGCGCGGCGCCGTGATCGGCGCGCGCTGCAAGATCCAGAGCCACACGTTCATCTGCGACGGCGTGACGATCGAGGACGAGGTGTTCGTCGGCCACGGCGTGATGTTCGTCAACGACAAGCGTCCGCGCGCGACGAACGACGACGGCGCGCTGCAGAGCGACGGACGACTGGGAGCTGCTCGACGACCGTCGTCGAGCGCGGCGCGCTCGATCGGCTCGGGCGCGATCGTGCTCGGCGGCGTCCGCATCGGCGCAGGCGCGCTCGTCGGGCGCCGGAGCGGTCGTCACGCGCGACGTGGCGCCGGGCGCGACGGTGACCGGCGTGCCGGCGCGGGCGCTCGTTCGCTCCTAGGAGCCGGCCGGACCCACCGCCTGCCGGAACGCCGCCCGGAACGGGCCGGCCAGCGCGAGCGCATACGTCGCGGACACGTGACCTGTGTCGACATACGCGATCGTGTTCCCGATCACCGTCGGGCAGATCTGGTCGGCGCAGAACCAGGGCATCGTGTCGATCACCCGGAGCTGCGTATCGGCAGAGATCGCCTCGTTGGCGTTCAGGTCCGCCGTTGCTCGGTCGCCTGAGAACTCGAGCGAACAGCTGCTTCGGGTGGCGTGCGACCGGAGCACGCAGTCGAGCGGCTGCTGCTCTTCGCCGGGCGCGTCACGCACGACTACAACCTTGCCGGCGGACCGGCCCATCGCGCGGGCAGCGTCGAGAATCCCCGTGACCGACCGCACCTCCAGATCTCCTCCGCCGCTATAGGCGCCAGTGACGAGGAAGACGTCGGGATGGAGACGGCGGGCTTCGCGAATCGCCCACGGGAACCACTGGTCACAGTCGCTGGACCCTGCTCCGGTCGCCCAATCGGCCGGCGTACACGCGGACTTGTCGATCGGGACGACCGCCCAGCCGTCCCGCTGGGCCATAGCGAGGATGGCCGGCATCCACATCTCGGCGTGCGAGTCGCCGAAGACGGCGAGCACGCGCTTGCTCGCCGGGTCGCCGAGCCGGCAGAGATTGCTTGAGCTCTCGCCGTCATGCGCGGAGCAGCCCTTGGGGAAGTCGTAGTGGTCCGACAGCAGGCTCGCGACCGACGGCCGGAGCTCGGCGACAGGGAGCCGCTCACCACCGTGTCGAACCGAGGCGACCACTGTCGAGAGCGCCGAATCGACACTCGGGGACGTGCGCGAGGTACGCACCACAGACGTTACGGGCAGGATCGGATACGGCTGCGAGACCAGCGGCGCGGCCTCCAGGGACTGAGCCGTGATCCTCGTGTCGAGCGACGTGACGATGAGACCCGCGGCGATGAACGCCACCCCGATCGAGGTCGTGGCGAACACAAGCGCTGCGCGCGGCGACCAGTCCGCGCGTCGGATGGGGTTCTCGAAGAACGCGTAGGTGAGGCACGAGAGCGCGAACGCAACGACGAGGAGAACCAGATTCGTCCCGACCGACAGCGATCGGCCCTCGTACTCGGCCGGAAGGACGAGCACTGGCCAGTGCCAGAGGTAATAGGCGTAGGAACGGTCGCCGATGAAACGAAGCGGCAGCAGCCCGAGCGCCCGCCCGGGGGCCAGTCGCCCAGGATTCCCGGACAGCCCTGCGACGATTACGAGCGCCGACCCCACCGTCGGCAGCAGCGCGCGAAAGCTCGGGAACGGCGTCGTTGGGCCGAAGGCAGCGGCAGCGGTACCGATCGCGGCCAGCCCGAGCAGGCCGAACGGAGTGCCAAGCCATCGCGGAATGCGCTTCAGATGCGGCGCCGCGATCGCGAGGATCGCTCCGAGCGCGAGCTCCCAGGCCCTCGTCAGCGTCGAGAAATAGGCCGACGCAGGCTGGAGTCGCGTCTCGTGGACCGACCAGCCAAGAGACAACGCGAAGGCGGCCGACGCGACGATGAGTAGGCGCGTGCGCGCCGACGGGGTGAACTGCTCGCGGTGGCTCGAGCGGCCGCGCCGCCACACGATCAACCCGAGCCCGAAGACCACAAGGGCGAGGGCTGCGGGCCAGATGACGTAGAACTGCTCCTCGACGGCGAGCGTCCAGTAGTGCTGCACCGGCGAGGGCGGCTGCGACCGCGCGAAGTAGTCCGTTCCGTGGTGGGCGAAATGGATGTTGGCGACGAAGAACAGCGCCGAGACGCTGTCCCAGACGACCTCCTTCGCACGAATCGGATTCAGAAGCTTGAACGCCGCAATGTCGGTGACGAGCAGCGTCAGCGTCGCTGCGGGCAGGATCCGCTTCGCGCGTCGGCTGTAGAAGTCGACCAGGGACACGGAGCCGTGCTTCGAGGCGTCGGCGAGCAGGAGACCCGTGATCAGGAATCCCGACAGCACGAAGAACACGTCGACGCCGACGAAGCCGCCGGCCACGAAGCCGACGCCCGCGTGGCTCAGAGCCACGAGCAGGACGGCGACAGCGCGAAGACCCTGCAGGTCGTTCCGGTGGCGAAGCGCGCCCGTGCGCTCCGCGGTCGACTCGACCACGCCCCGGTGACGCATCGGCCGGAGCCGACGTTGTAGGTTGTGAACGGCGAAGCTCATTCCGCCCCCACCGTCCTCGGCATCGCGCTTCCCAGCGACACCGGTGCCGTTGTCGCAGCCGACTTTCTGGTGGTGCTCAGCCGTTCGAGCAGCGCAACGTACCGCTCCGCGTTGCGCGACCACCGGTAGTCCTCGTAGCGGGCAAGTGCGCGACGAGCGCGCGCCCGAGCAGCCCGGGGATCGGCCAGTACCAGCTCCAGGCCGGCCTTCAACGAATGCACGCTGCCCGCCTCGAAGTACGTGATCTCGGATTCGGCGAAGTGCTCGACGACCGCGGGCAGATCGGCCGCGACGACCGGCACCCCCAGCGCGACATACTCGAAGAGCTTTGTCGGCACCGCCAGAAGGTTGCGCTCGATCGGACGGTTGCACACGACCCCGACCGCGGCGCGCGCGACGTGCTCGAGCACCTCGGGCAGCGGCAAGTACCGGCCCTCGATCATTACGGCGTCCTCGAGCCCGTGCTCGGCGACGCGCGCACGCAGCTGCGGGACAGCGTCGCCGTCGCCGTATAGCTCGAGGCGCAGGCCAGGGTGCCGCGGGCGCAACTCGGCAACAGCGTCGATGAGGAGATCGACGCCATAGTGCTCGGTGATCGTGCCGTGCGAGACGATCAATCCCGACCGGCGGCGCACGGGCGCCACAGGAGCGAACCGCTCGTCGAGCGTGTTCATCACCGTGACGAGCTTGTGCGGCGCCACGCCACGCTGGACGAGCGCGTGCCTGTACGGCTCATGCACGGTGACGACCGCGTCGGCGACGCCGGCCGCGCCGCGCTCGACGAGTCGCAGCACGCGTTCGGCCGGACCGGCGATCCGGCGTCCGCCCATGCGCAGCGAGAACATCTCGGGGCTGAAGTCGTGGATGTCGAGGATCGTGGCCGCACCTCCGACCTTGGGGAGCAACGCGGCCACGAACAGGAAATCCGGCGGATTGTGGACGTGCACGACGTCGTAGCGACGGGTACGCCGCGCGAGCTGCGCGGCCGACAGAGCGGTGAACCGCGTGTACTCCGTGACGATGGCGCGCAGCGCACCGCCGCGAACATGCTCGACTGGCAGTCGTCGGACCCGCACTCCGTCGCAGACCTCGTCACGCGGTGCACCAGTGGTGGCGCCGGCGATCACGTCGACTTCCCACCCCGCGTCCACCGCCGCCCGCGCCTCGCGTTCGACCCTCGGCTCGGCGAGCGGGTACGGGCCATGCACGACCATGCAGAGACGCTTCACGAGAGCACCGACCGATACACCTCCGCCACCCTGCCCGCGAGCGTCATGCGCTCGTACGCCCAGGCCCGGCGGCGGAGGGCCTCGCGGTCGGTGGAGCGGAGCGCCGCGCTGACTCCGCCCGCGAGACTGTGCACGTCGCGCGGGCGGCACGAGCAGCCGGGTAGTCCGTCGATCATCTGGGGCACATCGCCGACCTCGACGCTCACGACCGGAGTCCCACAGGCGAGCGCCTCCTTCACCGTCACCGGCGAGCCTTCCCAGAGCGACGTCATCAGCACGACGTCGACTGCGTTAAGGACGTCGCAGACCTGCTGCCGCTCGAACCCTTCGAGCGTGACCGCCGAGACGGGAATGTCGGAGCGCAGCAACTCGACGACGGCGTCGAAGAGTGGTGCGCCCTTGCGCTCGTTCGCACGGGCGCCGGGGAGCAGGATGTACTGGCCGCCCTCCGGCCAGCCGAGGCGCCGGCGCGCCTCGCTGCGAGGCGCGACGTTGAACTCACGCAGGCTCACGCCAGCCGGAATGACCCGCGCGGTCGCCATCCCGATTCGCTCGGCATGGGTCCGCGCGACAAAGATCGGCGTAGTCGCTCGCGCAACCAGCCACGAGACCTTCGACTGCCACGGGATGTAGCCGACATCGCTGCCGTGAAACGTGGTGACCACGGGAACGCGCCGCTGCGTCAGTGAGACCGCACCGGTCAGGCCGTAGTGCGCGTGCACAAGGTCGAATGACCCCCGGCGGAGCCGCGCCCGCAACTGCGCGGCCGCCCTGGCGTAGTTCGACTTGCGGACCCTGCCGTCGAACGCCAACACCTCCACGTCGACACCCAGGTCGCGCAGGTCGTCGACCTGGTCGCGCACGAACGAGCCGGCCGCCGGCTCCGCCGGGGAGGGATACATGTTCGTCAGGCAGAGCACTCGCATCAGTCGACCCAGGTCGCGCCGGGCGTGCGCGCCATCCCCCTGACGAGCCCGAAGAGCACGCCGAGGGCGACGGCCGACGACGCGAATGCCACGGTGTTGAACATCGCGATCACCACGTACGCGCCGCACATGAGCAGTGCGAGGTAGCCGACGTCGCGCGCGCGCTCGGACTGCGCCGGGTCGCGGAACAGTTCGAGCGCGGACCGGAAGAGCCACAAGACGAGACCGACGTATGCGCCGAGCAGGACGACGCCGCCGGTCCCGAACATCTCGACGAAGTCGTTGTGCGACCAGATGGCCTCGTTCAGCGCCTGCTGGATGACGGTGGCACTGAACGTCGGCCCGTGGCCGACGAGGATCGACAGGGGATGCGCCAGCGTACCGCGCACGACGGGCCGCCAGAACAACACGCGCCCCGACGCATGCACGAGCCTCGAGGCGATCACCTGCTGGTAGGCGACGAGCGCGACGACCACTGCGACCAGGACGGCCGAGCCGGCCGCGACGATCGACCCGCGCCGAAGGTAGAGCCCGCGTGCGAGGACACCGGCCAGGACGAGTAGGAACGCGAAGAACGACGTGCGCACGAGCGAGAGCACGGTCCCTGCTCCGAGCGCCGCATACAGCACGAGTGGGCCGAGCGCGCGACGTCCGGCGACGAGCGGCACCAGCGCCAGGGCGGCGCAGTAGACGGCAAACGCCGAGACGCCTGCGGGTTGCATCACGTCGAGTTGCGAGAAGGCCAAGGTTGACGTGTAGTAGGCGCGCCCGTACTGGTTCGTCTCGTACAGGAGCGCGATCACGCCGCAGAGCAGGACCGACATGGTGAGACCGAGCCGTACGACGAGCCGCTGACCCGCCGCAGTGGCAGCGAGCTGCTCGACGGCGTACACGACCGCAAGCCACGACACGAGCCGAAGCTCGTCGATCGGGGCGTTCCCGACACGGGCGCGGGTGAAGGTAAGCAACGGGAACACGAGGATCATCAGGATCGGCGCGCGGTAGGAGGCGAGCGGCGACGTCGTCTGCTTCGCCACGAACACAGCCGCAGTGACGAGCAGCGCCCCGCCCCACGCCTGGCCGAGCGAGATGCCTCCGGCCTGATGGCGCACGAAGTAGTCGAGCACCGGCTTCACGGCCAGGAGGCCGACGAGCGCAACGTCGGGCCGCGAGAGCCCGTAGAGGCACAGAAGCGCGAGCGGCCCGAGCAGCGCCGCCTGCGGCGCGGCCACGACCGCGGCACCCGAGGCGGCAAAGATCGCGACCAGCGCGAGGGGCGCGAGCACCACCTTGTGTTGACTCAACACACGCCCACCGCCTGCCGGGAGCGCCCGAAGTACCGCGCCCACCCGACCGCGAGCGTCGAGAGGCCGAGCACGACCATCGACGCCCCCAGTGCGGCCGCCGCGCCCATTACGTGGTAACGGGGCGAGAACACGGCGGCGCCGACGAGCGCCGTAGCAAGCGCGACGCCGCCGATGGCAGCGTTCATGCCCACTGCGCCCTCCGCCGAGATCGCGTTCCCGATCGGGGTCGCGACGAGCTGCGGCAGCGCCGCGAGCGCGAGGACGGCGAGGCTCGGCGCGACACTCCGGTAGGAGACGCCGAGCAGCACCGTGACGAGCGGCCGCGCGAGCAGCGCGAGCGGCACGGCGACGGCCGCTGAGCAGAGGCTGACCGCGCGGATCGTCCACCAGAGGTGGCGTGCGTGGTCGCCGCCCGGCGCGCGCGCGAACGTGGCGAACGTGAGCATCCCGGCCGCCTGAGGGACGAGGAAGAGCGGCATGACGAGCGCCGAAATGCCGGCGATCCCGGCGGCGTCGCGCGAGCCCGCGACCGCGCCGACGAGCGCCGTCACGAGCGGCAGCCGGGCGACGCTCGCGTACGTGGCTACCGTCGCGAGGAGCGTGAAGCGCCTGAACGCGCCGTCGAGCTCGACGCGCTCGGCCCGGCGCTGCCTCCGGCGCAGCACGAGCCGTGCGACCGCGAGGACGAACAGGCCGTACGCGGCGGCGAAGACGACGAGCGCATCCTTCGGCGCCAGCACCGCGAACGCCGCCAGAAGCGCGAAGAAGACCGCGTCGGCGGTCAGTTCCCAGCGCGCGTACGTCGCGACCTCGTCGAGCGCGAACAGCTGGCACTTGAGCGCGAAGTACGTCGCGTAGACGGCGGCGACCGCGACACCCGTCACGAGCCCACCGGCGCGCCAGGGCGCTAGCCCGGCTGCGGCTAGCGGCACGTAGAGGAGCGCCGCGGCGGAGCTTGCCGCTGCCGCAACGCCGAGCGCACCGCCCGCCCGCGACCAGCGGTGGTTCTCGGGCGCACCCGCGACCGCGCGCGCGAGCGCCGGCGCGAGCCCCGCCATCGTCAGCTGGGCGACCGCGAGTGCGAGCCCCAGCGAACGCGCGACGTTACCGTAGTCGGGACGCGACAGGACATGAGCCAGCACGAGGTTGAACGCGAGCGTCGTCGCCCCGCTCGCGCCGAGCGCCACCGTCGCGAGACCGAGCCGCCTCAGCTCGCAGCCTCCACCGCATCGAGCGCCACGGGACGTCCACCCTGCTGCAGCGACCGGTCGACCGTCTCGATCGTCCGCACCACGTCGAGCCCGACCTGGGCCGACGAGCGCGGCTCGTCGACCTCGCGAATCGCCCGGCACAGGTCGGCAAGCTCGAGCGAGAGCGGCTCGTGCACGTCGACGCGCGGCGAGACGATGTCGCCCGTCCGATACGTCAGCCCGTATTCGCCGAACGAGCCCGGGTCGGGCAGCTCGACGCCGGAGTCGAAGATGCGCACCGGCTCGCTCGCGGTGTCGTCGTAGACGACCATCTTCTGCGAGCCGACGACGGCCGTCCGCCGCAGCTTGCTCGGCGCGAGCCACGAGAGCTCGACGTGCGCGACCGCCCCGCTCCGGTAGGTCGAGGTTGACGAAGGCCACGTCGGGCGTCCCGGGGACGATGCACGCGCGTGCAGTCGCGGAGACCTCGACCGGGCTCTCACCCAGCCAGTAGCGGAGGATCGAGAAGTCGTGCGGGCCGAGATCCCACACGACGCTCGCGTCGCTCTGGTGCAGGCCGAGGTTCACGCGGCTCGTCGAGATGAAGTAGATGTCGCCGAGCTCGCCGTCGTCGATCAGCTCGCTTCACGAGGTTCACCGGCGGGCTGTAGAGGAACGTGTGGCCGGGCATCAGCGTGCAGCCCGCTGCTCGGTGCCGTCTCGAGCAGCGTCGCTCGGCCTCGCGCGACGAGGCGGCGAGCGGCTTCTCGACGAACACGTGCTTGCCGGCCTCGAGCGCCCGCGCAGCGCGAGCTCGTAGTGCGTCGACACCGACGTCGCGATCGCGACCGCGTCGACGCCGGGCGTCGTCGAGCAGCTCGTCGAAGCTACGCGTCAGGCGCAGCGCCGGGTAGCGGCGGCCGATCCGCGTCGAGGCGCTCCTCGTCGAGGTCGCAGACCGCGACGACCTCGGCGTCGGGGAGCTCGTGCAGTACGCGGACGAGGTTCGGGCCCCAGTAGCCGAGCCCGACGACGGCGACGCGAACCGGGCTCCGCCATGCGCGTCAGCTCGTCGCCTTCGGCCGGAGGAGCTGCAGCGGCGTGCGCAACAGGAGCCGCAGGTCGAGCCACAGCGACCAGTTGCGCGCGTAGGTGACGTCCATCTCGAGCGCCTCGCGGAAGGTCGAGCGCGCCCGCGCCGACACCTGCCACAGCCCCGTGATGCCGGCCGGCACGTCGAAGCGCTCGAGGTGATGCGGCTCGAACCGCTCGGCCTCGTACGCGAGGCACGGCCGCGGCCCGACGAGCGACATGTCGCCGCGCAGCACGTTCAGGAGCTGCGGCAGCTCGTCGAGGCTCGTGCGCCGCAGGAAGCGCCCGAACGGCGTCACCGCGTCGCCCTGGTCGAGCTTGAAGAGACCGTCCTGCTCCGGCGTCGCGTTGCCGGCGAGCGCCCGCCGCAGATAGGCCTCGTGCACCGACGGATCGGTGTCGGCCCGCATCGTCCGGAACTTCAGGCACGTGAAGACGCGCCGCCCCTGGCCGAGCCGCTGCTGGCGGAAGAACACCGGCCCGGGCGAGCTGCGGTGCACGCACCACGCGATCCAGGCAAAGAGCGGTGCGATCACCAGGAGGAGGAGCCGACGACACGACGACGTCGGCGGCCCGCTTGACCGCACGTGAGAGACGGCGCGCGCGCGGCGGCCGCAGCGCCAGCAACGGCAGCCCTTCGATGTCGTGCACCTCGACGGCCGGGCCGGTGATCTCGTACATGCGCGGCACGACGTCGATCTGCACGTCGCGGTCGCGCAGGTCGCGCACGAGCGTGACGAGCTCGCGGCTCGGCGTGTTCGCGAAGGTGAAGATCACGCGGTCGACGTCGAGCTCCTCGACGATCCGCGGCAGCGTCTCGACGGTGCCGAGCACCGGGACGTCCTCGAGGCCGGGTCGCCACTCCCGCGGCTCGTGATCGACGAAGCCCACGAGGTTGAGGCCGTACTCGTGGTGGGCGAGCACCTTGCGCGCGACGAGCTGGCCGACGTTCCCGGCGCCGACGATCACCGTGTTCTGGAGGTAGTCGGTCGTGCGCCGCACCGCCGTGCGGGCGACCACGCGGAGGACCGCGACGCCGAGCAGGCCGAACACCCAGAACGAGACCTGCCGCGACACGCTCGGATGCGCGGCGTGTGTCACCGTCACGAAGACGAAGAGCAGCCAGCTGCCGACGGTGAGCAGGTGGAAGACGCCGGCCAGCTCCTCGGCGGTCGAGTGATCGGTGCGCTCCTCGTCGCGCTCGTAGAGCCCGTACGCCTGCGCGGCGGCCACCCAGACCGGAAGCGTCGCAGCGAAGAGGAGCGTCTCGGCGGAGATGCCGAGCCGGCCGCCGGCGCCGTCGCCGAAGAGCGCCTTCGAGACGAAGAACGCGCTCACGAGCCCCACGAGGTCGGCCGAGACGAGCGCGCGGCGCACGACGAACCCGCGCCGCCGCACGGAGCCGCGGCGGCGCCGCTCGACGAGCTCGCGGGTCCGTGCGTCGACGGCCTCGAGCGCGGGCGCGGCGGAGCTCACTCCGCACCCGCCGCCACGCGCTGCGCCGCCGGGCGCGGCGACCGTCTCGAATCCTCCCGGTAGTAGCCGCCGTACCCGTAGCCGAGAGCGCGGTGCCGCACGCCCGTGACGACGATCCCGAGCTTCCGCGCGGGCATTGCCTCGAGCAGCCGTCCCAGGTCTCCGAGCATCCCGCGCCGCAGCACGTCGATGCGCGTCACGACGAGCGTGCCGTCGACCTGCGCGCTGAGCGCGAGCCCGTCACCGACCTGCAGCAGCGGAGGCGCGTCGATCAGGACGACGTCCGACTGCGAGCGCAGCTCGGCGAGGATCTCGCCCAGCTTGCGCGACGACATGAACTCGCCGGGGTCGGGCGGGATCGCGCCTGCGGTCAGGACGCGCAGCACCGCGTAGCCGCCACCGTTCCCGTTCCCATTGCCGTTCGAGTGGTGGTGGTCGTCGCCGGTGCTCGGGCCGCGCACCGGCACGGGGACGATCGCCTCCTCGAGCGTCGCGTCGCCGAGCGCCACCTGGGTGATCCCGGGACGCCCCGGCTCGAGGTCGAAGAAGCGGTCGAGGAGCGGCCGTCGCAGGTCGAGCTCCACGAGCGTGACCCGTTTCCCCGCGCGAGCAAGCGCGACGGCGAGGTTGGCGATCGTCGTCGACTTCCCTTCTTCGGCGACGGCACTCGTGATCATCACCGTGCGCGCCTCGCCCGAGAGCGTCACGAACTGGAGGTTGGTGCGAAGCATCCGAAATGCCTCGGCCTGAACGCCGGACGGATCGACGAGCATCGCGAGCCGGCTCGCGTCGCGCAGCCGCTTCGGCGGCTCGGGCAGCTGGGCGAGAAGGGGAAGGCCGAGGCGCGCCGAGATCTCGTCGGAGCTGCGAACGCGCGTGTCGAGCGTCTCCCAGAGGAAGGCCAGCGCGACGCCGAGGACCAGGCCGAGCAGCAGGCCGAGAACGGCGTTGCGGAGCGTCTTCGGCGCGGTCTGAGCGGCCGTCTGCGCGGTGCGGACGACGCTCGCGTTCGCGGTCTTGAGCGCCGCCATCGTCTTCAGCTGCGTCGCCTTCCCGACAAGGGTCGACCGGAGCGCACTCCCGAGGGGAGCGGCGGCTATCTCCTGCTGGACGCCCTGGAGCGCATGCTCGACGGGCGCCGTATCGCTCGCGAGCCGGTAGCGGACGTACGCGGTGGCATACGCGCTCGCGAGCCCCTCGGCGCGCGCCGGGTTCGGGCTGGAGACGGTGAAGGTGAGGATGTCGGCGTTGCTCGCCGCCGACACCGACGAGGTGTCGAGGAGCGCCTGCCCGGTGAGCGGCGCGTGGGCGAGCTCGACCGCCTTCTGAGCGACGCCCGGCTCGCGCGCGAGGTCGGCCTGGGTCTGGGCGCGGCGATCGGCCGGCGTGTAGACGGAGGTGTCCGTCGTGCCGCTCAGCTCGTTGGCGAGGTCCTGCTGGGCGAGCGCGACCTGCGCCGACGCGGCGTACATCGGCTGCTGGCCGAGGGAAACCGCGACGGCGGCCGCCGGCACGACGACGACCGCGAGCGCGAGCAGCCACCAGCGGCGGCGCAGCACACGGAGATGGCTCTGGAGCGTGGACTCGAGGAGCGCAGCCGGACGCTGCGCCGGTTGGTCGACCGGCAAGGTGAAGCCCCCTGACTTGGGTCGGAGCCCGTGACAAGCCCCGATCTGCGCGCAACGTAGCCGCGGCCCTCGTGGCGTGCCTATCCCTCGTGCCAGGGTTTTCCACAGCCGCGAAGCGGCTGGTGCTACCTAGGTTCGGCGATCGTGGAAGACGGCCTCGACGTTGTTCCCGAGCGGGTCGAGCACGAACGACCCGTGGTAGCCGGGGTGGTACTGCGGCCGCTCGCCGGGCTCACCGTTGTCGCGGTAGCCCGCCGCGGTCGCGACGGCATGGAACGCCGCCACCGCCTCGACGCCGTCGACGCCGAAGGCCCAATGGAGGGGCTCGGTCGGCTCGTCGCCGAGGACGAACGTGAACGACCCCGCCCCGTCGCTGAAGCGGACGAGCTCGGGTGTGTCGCGCACGAGCTCGATCCCGACCACGTCCGCGACCGTGACGTAGAACGCGCGCACCGCCGCGACGTCGCGCGTGCGCAGCCAAAGGTGGTCGATCTCGCCGGTGCGGCTCCGGTAGTGGTGGACGGCCTCGACGGAGTTGCCGTCGGGGTCGAGCACGAAGGCGCCGTAGTAGGTGTCGTTGTACTCGGGCCGTGGGCCGGGCTCGCCGTCGCTCCGGTAGTCGGCGTCGACCATCCGTCGCCACCACGCGTCGACGGCGTCCCGGTCCTCGGCGCCGAAGCCGACGTGCAGACGGCGACGTGACCGGGTGCTCGGCGTCGGCAGGCGTGATCCCGAAGTCGCCCCACTCCAGCCACTCGTCCCCGGTCGGCGGCCCGCCGAGCGCGAGCTCGTAGAAGCGCCGGGACGCGTCGAGGTCGGAGACGCCGATGTCGACGTGATCGAACACGACGACATGATCGCGCAAGCAAACCGTCTCGGGTCGAGTCGAGAACGTCACTTCCGAGATGGTTCGTGCGCTCGCGCTCCTGGCCGTCGTCGGCGTCGGGGTCGTCGCCTGGCGGGTGACGGCAGGCGGCTCGTCGTCGGCGAAGCCGCTCTTCGCGCCCGCCGTGCTCGGCGGGCAACCGCCCGGCGCGGTCGTGCTCGCGCGGGAGGACCGAGACCTCGCGGTCGCTCTCGCCGCCGCACCGCGCGGCGGGCGGACGCTGGTGGTCGCAACCGTGCTCGGTCAGGACGGGAACGGCGTGGCCGGCCTCGGGGTGCGCATCTCGGGCCGGAGCGCGACGTCCGGCCCCGCAGGCACCTATGCGGCGCTCCTGCCCGTCGCGCGGCCGGCACGGGTCGTGCGGGTACTCGTGACCCGCCCCGGCGGTCGGACGGACACCGTCCCGTTCCGGCTCCCTGACGCCTGGCCGCCCCGGCCGGCCGGCGGCGTGATGGCGCATGTCGACCGCGCCTACCGCGATCTGCGCACGCTCGTCATCCACGAGCGGCTCGCGTCGAGCCCGACGCAGGCGATCACATCGGTCTACCGGGCCGCGGCGCCGTCGAGCCTCACCATCTCGAGCTCGAACGGCAACCGGGAGGTCGTGATCGGCGAGCGCCGCTGGGACCGCCACCCGGGCGCCGGCTGGGAGGCGTCGCAGCAGCTGCCGGCGCTCCGGGCGATCACCCCGTTCTGGCGGGGGACGCTGCAAGACCCGACCCTCCTCGGCACCACGACCGTCTCCGGCCGGCCTGCACTGCGCCTGTCGTTCGCGGCGCCGCAGATCCCGGCGTTCTTCCAGCTCGTCGTCGACCGCGCCACGTACCGGCCGCTCCGGCTGAGCATGATCGCCGCCGCCCATTTCATGCAGCACGGGTACTCCGGGTTCGACGTGCCTCAGCACATCTCCGCGCCGACGCAAACCGCCGGTCGCCGGGCCTCGTAGACACGACAAACGAAACGAACCAAACGAAGGGGGATCACATGCTCACGCGCGCACGCGCAGCGGGGCTAACGGTCGGAGTCGTGGCCGGAGCCGCACTTGTACTGGGGTTCAGCGCCCTGGCCTCGGGTGCTTCGCACCCGCAGTTGATCGGCGTCGTCGGCAAGAACGACGCCTACAAGATCTCGCTCACCTCCAAGGGGAAGCTCGTCAAGACCCTGAAGGCGGGCACGTACACGCTCGTCATCCACGACGACTCGAGCCTCCACAACTACGAGCTCGACGGGCCCCACGGCAAGTCGTGGACGTTCACCTCGGTGCCCTTCAAGGGCACGAAGACGGTCACGCTGAAGCTCACGGCCGGCAAGTACAAGGCGTACTGCTCGGCGCACGAGTCGACCATGTTCCAGCACTTCACCGTCTCGTAGGGAGAGGGCCTGCGGAGCCCGAAAACCGGGGACAGGCCCCGGACACGTCCCATCCAGACCCGTCTGGGGACTGTCCCCGGTTGTAAACGCTACGAGCAGTCGGACGGCTTCGTGTCCGACGGCGTGCCCGCCGGGCCTTCGAGCCACGCCGTCGCGTGACCCTCGACGCCCTTCAGGCAGAAGCGCTCGCTCGTCACGACGACCGCCGACACGCTGCCGCCGAGGCTCGGGTCGAGCAGGCGTAGGCCCGTGCGGGGATCGCCCAGGCCGGCGTACGTGCCGTGACTCGCGTAGTACGACTCGGCGTCCGCGGACGCGCGGGTGAGGTTTGCCTCCGCCTTCTGCAGCTCCGCCCGCTGCACGTGGCTCAAGTACGACGGGACGGCAAGGGCCGCGAGCACCCCGACGACCAGAATCGCGTTCACCACCCCGCTCCGCCTCGGCCGGCGCTCGGCGGCGCGCCGCTCGGCGTGCGGAGCGACCTGCTCCCCGGCAACGTTCGTCGCCACATCGGTCTCGAGCACCTGTCGACCCTCCCCGTCGCAGAAATGCCTCGGTCACAACCTCCACGGCCGGGCAGCCGGGTTCACCCCACGCGAGGCTGGTCCGATCAACCCGAAAGAGGGTGGCGCGGGGAGGGATCCCCGTGTCTACAGTCAGTCATCGAGCTGAATGGCCGTCACGAGGCGATCCTGATGACGATCCGCGAGCGCGGAGCGACGATCGACGAGTTCGCGCGCCATCTCCTCTCGCGCGAGTTCGACGAGCTGCGCGACGAGGGGCTGATCGTCTTCTGGGCGGACGGGCAGCCGCGCCCGTCGGAGGCCTTCGGGGTCGGGAACCGGCCGAACGCCTGGTACCTGACGAGCACCGGCGCCGCTGCGGCCGGGCTCGAGCTGCCGGCCGTCCGCTGGGCCTAGAAGCTCGAGCCTTACGGGTTCCTTAAAGCGGCGGGACGAACGGCAACGCCTGCGCAGGGGCGCGGCTCTGAGTCGCGATACCCACGAAAGGAGCAGGAACGCATGCGCACCCTCGTTCGCCTTGCACTCCCGATTGCCGCGGCGCTCGCGGCGGTCGCCGCGCTCGCCGGCACGGCCGCCGCATCACCTCCGGGGCACGTGGTCTTCGTCCTGAACGACAACACCGCCGGGAACCAGGTCGTCGCCTACGACGCCGACTCGAACGGCGCTCTCCACCAGGCCGGTGTCTACCCGACCGGCGGCACCGGCGGCGCCCTCGCGGGCTCCGTCGTCGACCACACCGCGTCGCAGGGAGCACTCGCTTTCGACAGCTCGCGTCGACTGCTCTACGCGTCGAACCCGGGCAGCTCGACCATCTCGGTCTTCCGGGTGAACGGCGACCAACTCCAGCTGAGCCAGGTCGTCCCGTCGGGCGGCAGCTTCCCCGTCAGCATCGCCGTCCGGGGCGGCGTCGTCTACGTGCTGAACGCCCTCGACGGCGGGTCGCTGCAAGGCTTCATCATCCTGCTCGGCGACCATCTCGTCCCGCTGCCGGGCTCGCACCGATCACTCGGGCTCGGCACCTCCTCGTCGACGCCGTTCGCCGCGACGCCCGGCCAGGTGGCATTCTCGCCCGACGGGTCGAAGCTGATCGTGACCACCAAGGCGACGGGCAACGCGATCGACGTCTACCGCGTCGGGCTGCTCGGCCTGATCTCGTTCTCGCCGGTCGTCAACGTCGACACGGGCGCCGTCCCGTTCGCCGTCGACTTCGACGCCTCGGGCGATCTCGTCGTCGCCGAGGCCGGCACGAACAGCGTCGCCTCGTTCGCGCTCGACCGCGACGGCAACCTCACGCTGCTTCACCGCGTCGCAACCGGTCAGGCGGCGACGTGCTGGGTGAGGACGGTCGGCTCGTTCCTCTATGCCTCGAACGCGGGCAGCCCGTCGGTGAGCGGCATCGCCGCCGGGGCAGGCGGGACGCTGTCGCTGCTCGGCAACACCACGACGGACGCCGGGGCAGTCGACGCCGCCGCCACGTCGGACGGGCGCTTCCTCTACGTCCAGGCGGGCGGGCCGGGCAACGTCGACGGCTTCCGGATCGGCGCCGACGGCTCGCTGACCGCGGTCGGCTCCGTGACCGTCCCCGGCGCCGCGGGCGCCGAGGGAATCGTCGCGATCTGAGCTCTTACGGGCTGCGTCGCGCCCGCGGGCGCGGCGCAGCCCCGGCTCAAACGCGGGCGGGCACGCGAACGGCGTCGACCCGCTCGACCCACGCGTCCGCGCCGAGCTCGGCGAACATCGCCCGTGCCTCCGCGAGCGCCTCGGCGGCTCCCGGCCGGTCGGCGGCGGCCAGGATCTCGCCCAGTCGAAGGAGCGTCCTCGCCTGCGGCACCCGCATCTCGATCTCGTCGAGCCGGGCGATCCCTTCGCGCAGGAGCGCCTCGGCCTCCTCGACGTCGCCGTCGAGCCCCTGCAGGCGACCCCGAGCGACGAGCACGAGCGCATCGGTGAGCGGCAGATGGTCGACCGGGGGTGCGAGGTCGACCGTCCTCAGCGTCTCCTCGACCACGTCGCGCTCACCGGCGTCGAACGCCGCCTCGAGGAGCGCGTCGAGCAGCCACTTCGTCAGCGGATGCGCCCACGAGAAGCCGTTGGCGTCGTCGATACAGATCAGCCACCCGCGGCGGGCAACCTCGAGCGCCTCCGCCGGGCGTCCCTCGGCGAGCAGCACCACCGCCTCGAGGTCGAGCTTCGCCGCGAGCATCTGCAGCTCCGACTCGTCGAGGCGCCTCGCATGCGCCTCGTAGGCTCGACGCGCCCCGACGGCGTCGCCGCGAAACGCCGGGATGAAGACCTCGGGCCCGAGGTCGCGCGACGTACCGTCCTGGGTCATGGCGGCCAGATGCCGTTCGGCCTCGGCGAACTGGCCGATCACCGTGTTGCTGATCGCGAGATGGCCGAGCGACATCTGCTCCTCGGACCGGTCGCCGCGACGGCGGCCGAGCTCGAGCGCCTGTTCGTCGATCGCGATCGCCTGTCGCTGCTGGTCGTGGGCCGCATGCTGATAGGCGAGGTTGTAGAGGGCCCGCATGTACGCACGCGTCGGCTCCCGCGTCCGCCCGATCGCGACCGCTCGCTCGATCAGCGCCATCGCCTCTTCGCTCCGCCGCCGCCCGCCGACGACGAGATGCTTCGTGTTGAGGGCATCGACGAGCACGTCCGGCAGCACGAGTGCCTCGGCGATCTCCAGCGCACGCTCGACGCGCTGTCCCGCTGTCTCGACGTCGCCGACGAAGAAGAGCAACCGCGCATGGATCTCGATCAACGCGGCGAGATCCTCATCCGGCTCCTCGTCGGCGAGCACCTGGAGCGCAGCCTCGATCCGCTCGAGCCCCGCGGCCAGGTCGCCGCCCATCCAGATCGCCCACCCGAGCTGCCCGGCGACCCGCGCCGCCGGATGCGACAGCCCCGCCTCGTTGAACAGGGTGACGGCGTGTTCCAACCGCTCCCGTGCGTCCGCCCAGCGGCCACCGCCGAACGCGGCATCGCCGGCCTCCGCGTAGAGCTCCGCTTGATTCGCCGAGTCGTCCACCAGCTCGGCGGCGGCGACGAGTGCTCGTTCGGCCTCCTCGCCCGCTCCGAGTGACGCGGCCCGGCGCCCGGCGCGCGTGAGCGCCTCCGCCGCCTTCGCCCGGATCCCCGGCGCGTCGGCGGCGTTGGGGTCGGCCCGGTGGGCGTCGACGTAGTGCGCCGCGACGACCTCGGCCCCCTCGACGTCGAGGACGTGCTCGAGATGCGCCGCGGCGGCGAGGTGACGCGCGCGCCGGTCGGCGCGCGACAAGGTCTCGTAGGCGACGCGCTGCAGCAGGTCCTGCAGGAAGCCGTACTGGCCGCGCTCGGGCGAGCGCGGATCGGCCTCCACCGAGAGCACCTCCTTGCGGACGAGCGACACGAGCAACGGCTCGAGCTCGGCCGCCGGCCGCCCCGAGAGCGCCGTCAGCCCGGCGACCGTGAACGTCTTGCCCAGCACCGATCCGTCCTGCACGACCGCCCGCTCCTCCGGCGTCAGGTCGTCGATCCGGGCCGCGACCAGGGCATGGAGCGTCTCGGGCACCTCGAGATCAGCGATCTCCCCGACGACCGCGAACCGCTCGCCGTCCGGCGCGAGCAGCCCTCGGTCGAGCAGCATGCGCACGGTCTCGACCGCGTAGAGCGGGACTCCCTGCGAGCGCTCCAGGATGCGTGCCCCCAGCTCGTCCGGGAGACCGGGCACGAAGCGCCCGAGCAGCTCCCGCATCGCCCCGTCGGAGAGCGGGTCGAGGGACAGTGTCGTCGAGCTCCGTCCCGCCGTCCCCCACCCGGCACGACGCTCCGCGAGCTCGGGCCGTGTGAGCGCCAGCACGAAGATCGGATGGTTCCGCGACCAGTCGAGCAGATGCTCGACGAAGTCGAGCAGCGCTGTGTCGGCCCACTGCAGGTCCTCGAAGACGAGCACGACCGGGCCGCGGTCGGAGAGCCGCTCGAAGAAGAGGCGCCACGCGGCGAACAGGTCCTGGCGCTCGAACGACCGCTCGTCGCCGAGCCCGATCAGGTGCGCGAGCCGAGGCTCGACCCACGTCCGTTCCGTCTCGTCGGGCACCGCCTCGGCGAGCTCCTGGCGCAGCTTCTGCTGGGCCGCGTCGGCCGGCTCCTCTTCGGCGATGCGTGCGCGCATCCGCACCATCTCGGCGAGCGCCCAGTACGAGACACCGTCCCCGTAGGCGAGGCAGCGGCCCCGGTGCCACCACACGTCGTCGGCGAGGCCGTCGACGTACTTCTCGAACTCCCACGACAGGCGTGATTTGCCGATGCCCGCGATCCCCACGACGGTGAGCAGGCGCGAGGCGCCGTCGTCCGCGGCACCGTGGAAGAGCTCCTTGACCAGCCTGAACTCGCGGTCGCGGCCGACGAACGGCGGCTCGAGCTGCTGCGAGCGGAGCGACCCGCCGCGCGCGGCCCTCACCTCCAGCGCCCGCGCGAGCTGCAACGGCTCCGCCTTCCCCTTCAGCTCGTGGCTCCCCGCGTCGGCATAGGAGATCGCGGCGCTCGATGCGCGGCGCGTCACCTCGCTGACGAAGACGCTGCCGGGCTCGGCGACCGACTGCACCCGCGCAGCCGTGTTGACGAGGTCGCCCGCGACCATCCCCTGTCCTTCCGCACCGAGCGTCACCGCCGCCTCGCCGGTCGCCACACCCGCGCGGGCCCGAATCGACGCGCCCGTCTCCTCGCCCAACACCGCCACGGCCGCGACCAGGTCGAGAGCGGCGCGGACCGATCGCTCGGCGTCGTCCTCGCGCGCCACCGGCGTCCCCCACACCGCCATCACGGCGTCGCCGATGAACTTCTCGATCGTGCCGCCGTAGCGGGCCACGAGCGTACGCGAGACGTCGAAGTAGCGCGAGAGGAGCTCACGCACCTCTTCCGGGTCGCGCCCTTCGGAGAGCGTGGTGAAGCCGACCAGGTCGGCGAACAGCACCGAGACGAGCCTCCGCTCGGCCGCCGGCGCCGCGCGCCCGGCGGGGTCGAGGGCGACACCGCACTCGCCGCAGAAGCGGACGCCGGGCTCGTTCGGGGTGCCGCACGAAGGACAGGCGCGCGCGAGCGACGCTCCGCACTCGCCGCAGAACTTGCGCGTGGCGGTGTTGTCCGCCCCGCAACTGGCGCAGGCCGTCATCCCGTGAATCTAGACGACAAACCGCGCGCGAGCAGCCATCCCACGACCCCGCCGAGCGTGTTGAAGACGACGTCGTCGAGTGACGTCGTGCGACCGGGGATCACACGCTGGGTGAGCTCGATGCCCGCCGATAGAAGCAGCGCGGCGAGCACCGCCCGCCGGAGCGGCCAACGGCGAAGAAACAGCACGCCCCCGAGCGGCACGAACAGGATCAGGTTCGCGAGGTCGCCGAGCGGCGCCGCCTCGCCCGGCCGGAGCTGGAGCTGCCTCGAGCCGTGCGCCGGAACGAGGGTGACCGCGAAGATCGCGAGCAGGCAGGCCGCCAGCACGCGGTCGCTGCCGAGGTGACGTCTGCCCGCGGCATCGGCGACGAAGAAGAAGAGCGCGAGGCCGACAAGGAGGCCGTACGTCTCGAAATGCACGCCGCAGTGTGGCGGACGGACATAGATTGCCGCTGTGATCCTCGAGAACGGCCTCGTCCGCACCCTCGACCCGTCCGTGCCGACGCAGCGCGCACTCGCGATCGCCGGCGGGCGAGTCGCTGGAGGCGTCGGCGTGCACGAGACGGCGCTCGCCTCGCCGGAGGTCGTCGACCTCGGCGGACGGGTCGTCGTCCCCGGCCTCACCGACTCCCACGTCCACTTCCCGACCTGGGCGCTCGCCCAGTCGGAGGTGAAGCTCGACGGCTGCGCGTCGCTCGCCGAGACGCTCGAGCGCGTCCTCGGCGCCGCCGTCGGGCCCACGGGCTGGCTGCGCGGCTACGGCTGGCGGTCGGGCGACTGGAGCGACGGGCGCGAGCCGACGCGCGGCGACCTCGATTCGCTCGCGATCGACGGGCCGATCGCCCTGATCGCGCGCGACTACCACTCGCTCTGGCTCAACTCCGCCGCGCTCGCGCTCGCGGGCGGCGACCTCGAGGTCGGCGGGGGCGTCGTCGAACGCGACGGCGCCGGCGAGCCGACGGGCGTGCTGCGCGAGGAGGCGGCGTGGCAATTCAAGGCACGGCACATGACGGTGCCCGACGACGCGTACGTCGAGGCGATGCGCGCCGGCATCAAGCTCGCGAACGCACGCGGAGTGACGTCCGTCCACGACAAGGACGGCTGGCTCGGCGCGCTCAGGCTCTGGCGCCGGCTCGAGGAGCGCAGCCAGCTCACGCTCCGCGTCTGGCAGTCGATCCCGCACGAGCTCGTCGACCAGGCGGCCGCGATCGGGGCGCGCTCCGGCCTCGGCAGCACGCTGCTGCGGCTGGGATACCTCAAGGTGTTCATGGACGGCACGCTCGGATCTCAGACTGCGCTGCTGCTCGACGGCAGCGGCGTGCAGATCACGAGCGGCGAGGAGCTCGCGGAGATCGTCCTGCGTGGCGCCGAGGCGGGCTTCCCGGTCGCCGTGCATGCGATCGGCGACCGCGCGAACCGCGAGGCGCTCGACGCGTTCGCGGCGACACGCTCCGTGTGGGGGCCGCTCGGCCTCCGCCATCGCATCGAGCACGCGCAGCTGCTCGCGCCCGCCGACGTCGGCCGCTTCGCCGAGCTCGGCGTCGCCGCGTCGGTGCAGTTCTCGCACGCCACGTCCGACCGCGACCTCGCCGAGCGCTTCTGGGCTGGGAAGCTCGACGGCGCGTACGCATTCCGGTCGCTCGTCGACTCCGGCGCGCTGGTCGCGAACGGCTCGGACGCGCCGATCGAGGAGCTCGACCCGCTGGCGGGGATCCGCGCCGGGGTGAGACGGACGATCGACGAACGGGCTGCGTGGCGCCCCGAGCAGGCGGTGACGGTCGACCAGGCGTTCCACGCCACGTGCGTGGCGCCGGCGTGGCTGTCGGGCGACGAGCGGCACCGAGGCAGGCTCGTTCCCGGCTGCGACGCCGACCTCGTCGTCCTCGATCGTGACCCGTGGGACGACCTCGACGCGCAGGTCGTCGCGACGATGGTCGCCGGCCGCTGGGTCCACAACCCGCCGCCCTGGGACTAGCGGCAGAGGTGTCTGACACCTTGAAGGTGTCAGACACCGTGCACACCCCGGGGGCGCTCCGAAGAGGTGTCTGACACCTTGAAGGTGTCAGACACCGTGCGGACCCCGGGGGGCGCTCCGAAGAGGTGTCTGACACCTTGAAGGTGTCAGACACCGTGCGGACCGGGTGTCTGACACCAAAAGGTGTCAGACACGTTGCAGAGACGTCACGAAGCTCCAGGCACGATCGATGAGTGCCGCGCGAGCCCCGCTCCTTCGACCCCGAGTGGATCTATCACCTGACCTCGCACGGTGTCGACGATCGGCCGATCTTCGGCGACGACACCGACCGCCAGTCGTTCGCCCTGCGGCTCCGACGAGTCGCTCTTCGGTGGCGGTGGCTCATCTACGCCGCCTGCCTGATGGACACGCACTACCACCTCGTACTGCAACCGCGACTCGGGGATGTAAGCGACGGCATGAAAGCGCTGAACGGCGGACACTCTCGCGCCTACAACGAGCGGCACGGCAGACGTGGAGCTCTGTTCGAGTCGCGCTACCGCGACCGCGAGATCCGCGACGAGCGTCATCTCGAGCAGGCCGTGCGCTACGTCGTGGGGAACCCGGTCACGGCGGGAGTCGTGGCCGATCCGGCCGACTGGCCCTGGAGCACGCACCCCGGCTCATCGCTGCGGGAGCTGCTCGCACCGTGCCTCGCGCCAGGTGTCTGACACCTAGAGGTGTCAGACACCGATGGTTTTGCGTGCGTCTTACGAGCGCGGAACGTTCCTCTGCGCCGGGGGAGAGATCGTGAGCACGTACCCAGAGGCACCCAGGAGGAGACATCAGATGACCAAGCTGCTCACATTGATCGGGATCGCGGCGCTCTGCGTCGCGGCGAGCGCGACCGCGGCGGCCGGGAAGGGACGCCCGTACGTCTTCCGCGGCGAGCTCTCGAGCGTCAATTCCACCCAGCTCTCGATGAAGGTCGAAGGCGGCAACCACGCCGCTCTGCGCGTGCTGCTCGGACAGTCGCAGGACCAGACCCTGACGGTCGGCTACAGCACCGAGTTCCTGCTCTGGACGAAGGGCGTGCCGAAGGTCGTCACTCCCGCAGACCTGAAGCCGGGCGACTGGATCCAGGTGACCGTCCGCGCGAGGGCCGGCGCGTCGCTCTCCGATGTGGAGTCGCACGCGATCGGGATCGTCGGCGACCATGTCACCGAACCGAACCCGCCGACGCAGCCGCTCTACCTCTACGTCGGCACAGTCGCCGGGCCCCAGTCGGGCGGCGACATCGCCCTGCACGTGACGGCCGGCAACGTCCGCGCGCTGCGCACCCTCGTCGGGCAGTCGGCCGACCAGACCTTCACCTACGGCGACGAGACCATCTTCCTGCTCTGGCAGGGGAAGGTGCCGACGGTGATCGACCCCTCGCAGCTGAAGGCCGGTGA
This sequence comes from uncultured Thermoleophilia bacterium, assembly GCA_963840365.1. Classification (GTDB taxonomy): domain Bacteria; phylum Actinomycetota; class Thermoleophilia; order Gaiellales; family Gaiellaceae; genus PALSA-600. The sequence continues at coordinate 355,457 of CAWIYQ010000005.1, forward strand.
CCGGATCACGGTTCGCATCCGCGCACCGTTCCACGCCAGCCTCGGCCAGATCGAGGCGACCGCGGCGCGGCACGTGGGCGACCACGAGCCCGGCGTCGCGGCCACCGCCAAGACCTCGTAGGAACCCGTTTCACGCCCCTGTACGGCCGCGGCGGCCCCTGGGCCGCCGCGGCTTACCCCCCTTCAAGGTGATATGCAGGGGCTCTACGAGGCCCGATATCTCGGTTCGTGGCTGCGGTCGGATCTCGTGCGAGTCGTCGTCGGGCGTCCGACGACTGGGTGGGCCGTTGGCTCGATACGGTCTCGGACCTCGCCGAGCTCGAGCGCTCGAATCCGATGATCGACGCGGTCATCGACGAGATCGACGGCCGCATGATCCGCGTCGGCGACAAGTGGCTCGCCGACTTCGCCTCGTGCAACTACCTCGGTTTCGATCTCGACCCCGAGATCATCGCCGCCGTCCCGGCCCAGCTCGAGGCCTGGGGAACGCATCCCAGCTGGTCGCGTCTCCTCGGCAGCCCGATCCTGTACGAGCAGATCGAGGAGCGCCTCAGCGACCTCCTCGGGGCGCCCGACACGCTCGTCCTGCCGACGATCACCCTGATTCACCTTTCCGTCATCCCGCTGCTGGCCGCGAGCGGCACTGTGTTCGTCGACCGCCGGGCGCACAAGACGATCTACGAAGGTGCCGAGCTCTCGACGCTGCGCGGGGCGACCCTGCAGCGCTTCGCGCACGACGACCTCGACGAGCTGGAGGCATTGCTGCGCGCCGACCGCAGCTCGGCCCGGCTCATCTGCATCGACGGCGTCAACAGCATGACCGGCAACGCACCCGACCTGCAGGCGTTCGCCCGGCTCGCACGCGAGCATGAGGCGATCCTCTACGTCGACGACGCGCACGGCTTCGGCGTGATCGGCGAGCGGAGCGACGACGAGACCTCCCCGTACGGCATGCGCGGGAACAGCATCGTGCGCTACGCCGGCGAGACCTACGAGAACATCGTCCTCGTCGCAGGGCTCTCGAAGTCGTACTCGTCGCTCGCGGCGTTCATCTCGTGCCCCACCGAGATGAAGCGGCTGCTGAAGACAGCGGCGCCCCCTTACCTCTATTCGGGGCCGTCGCCGGTCGCGTCGCTCGCGACGACGCTCGCGGGGCTCGACGTGAACGAGCAGCGCGGCGACGCGCTCCGCGCCGAGCTGCACGCAAAGACGAAGCGTGTGCTCGACGCGCTCGAACGGCTGAGCATCCACACCCCGAACCACGACGGCTTCCCGATCATCGAGGTCCCGATCGGCCACGCGGAGCAGATCGGCGCCGTCGGGGAGTTCCTCTTCGAGCACGGCATCTACGTCACGCTCGCCGCCTACCCGCTCGTGCCGCGCGCCGAGGTCGGGTTCCGCATCCAGATCACCGCCGCCAACACCGAAGGCGAGGTCGACCAGCTGATCGGCGTGCTGGGAGCACTCGCGAACCGATTCGACCTCCAGCCTGCGGACCGAAAGGCGGCGTAACTCGATGAGCATCCTGCGGCCCGGGCGCGAGCGCGCCTGGATCCTCTATCTCGTCGCGCAGAGCGTCCTGCTCGGCGCGTATCTGTTCGTACCGCCTTTCAAGGGCTACGCCGTCCTCGTCAACGTGGTCGGGATCGGCTCGCTGGTCGCGATCGCAGGCGGCGTCTTCCTGCACGGCTCGCGCGCACGCTTCGCGTGGGGCCTGATCCTCGTCGGCCAGCTGCTCTACGTCGCCGGCGACTTCTACACCTACACGTACCCCGACCTGCTCGGCGGGACGGTCGGCTTCCCGTCGTTCGGCGACGCGATCTACCTCTCGGTGTACCCGGCACTCGTCGCCGGGCTCATGCTGCTCGTGCGGCGCCGCGACCCGTTCGGCCGCGACCGCGCAGCGGTGCTCGACTCACTCGTGCTGACCGTCGGCTTCGCGCTGCTCTTCTTCGTCTTCCTGATCGCCCCGAACATGCACCTTTCCGGGCTCGACTGGCTCGCCAAGGCGGTCTCGACGGCGTACCCGATCGGAGACGTGCTGCTGCTCGCCGCGATCATCCGCTTCGCGGTGCAGGCGGGCGCGAAGACGCCGGCCTTCTACTTCCTGCTCGCGAGCACGACGGCGCTCCTCGCCACGGACTGCGTCTACAACTACATGCTCCTCCACAACGCCTACAACCATCAGGTGATCCTCGACGCGGGCTGGCTGGCCTACCTGATCTGTTGGGGAGCCGCCGCGCTGCATCCGTCGATGCGCGCGCTCGAGGAGCCGGCGGTGGAGTCGCGGAGCAGGCTCACGACAGGACGGCTCGGTCTGCTCGCGCTCGCCTGCCTGATCGCACCTGCGATCCGGTTCGTGAACGAGCGCGGCAACACCGACCACCTCGTGATCATCGGTTCCTCCGCGATCCTGTTCCTGCTCGTCGTGCTTCGTGTCGCCGGGCTCGCGCGCCAGGCGGAGCGGGCCGCCGCGATCGAGCTGACGCTGCGGGAGGCCGGGCAGTCGCTCGTGGGCGCGGTCGGCCGCGACGGCGTCGCCGACGAGGCCGTGAAGGCCGCCGCTCGCGTCTGCGGCCCGGACGCGAAGGTGCGGCTCGTCCTCTGGGACAACAGCGAGCCGCGCGTCGCCGCCTCGAACGGCGCCGGCTTCTGGGCGCTGGGCGAGGAGATCGCCGACTGGGTCAAGTCGATCCACGCCGGTGCCGCGATCGTCTCGCCACCGGAGCCGGTTGCGGCAGCGCTCGGGCTCGGGAGCGACGGCACCACGCTCCTCGTCCGCCTGTCCGTCCCGAATCTCGATCAGGGCGCATTCGTCATCCATACCCTCCTCGAGGTCCCGCCGGACACGATCGCGTCCCTCGACTCGCTCGGGTCGCAGGTCTCGCTCGCGCTCGAGGCTTCCACGGCCGCCGAGACTGCCCACCGCGCACGGAGCGAGGCTCGCTTCCGCTCGCTCGTTGCGCACTCGAGCGACCTGATCACGGTGCTCGACGAGCACGGCATCGTCACCTACCAGAGCCCCTCCGTCGAGAAGGTGCTCGGGCATCCGGCCGACGAGATCGAGGGCACGAGCTTCGGCGAGCTGCTCACCCCCGCCGACCGTTCGCGCCTCGAGCGCCTCGTCAGCGGGGCGGGCAGCGGCGTCGAGTCGCACACCTTCGAATGGGAAATGCGCCACGCCGACGGCCGCTATCTCCAGTTCGAGGTGCAGCACACGCAGCTGCTCGAGGACGAGCACGTCCACGGGATCGTCCTCAACAGCCGCGACATCAGCGAGCGCAAGGCCTTCGAGGACCAGCTCTCCCATCAGGCGTTCCATGACCCGGTCACGGGTCTCGCGAACCGTGCGCTCTTCGCCAACCGCGTCGCCCACGCCCTGCGCTCGACCGTCCGCACAGGGTCGCTCGTCGGGGTGATGTTCATCGACCTCGACGACTTCAAGACCGTCAACGACAGCCTCGGCCACCAGGCAGGCGACATCGTGCTCGTCGAAGTCGCTCACCGCCTGGCGAACACGATCCGCCCGACCGACACGGTCGCACGGTTCGGCGGCGACGAGTTCGCCGTCCTGCTCGACGGCGTCGAGGGCTCGGACGAGGCCGCGATGATCGCCGACCGCCTCCTCTACGACCTCGAGGCTCCGTGCCTCGTCGACGGCAAGGAGGTCTACCCGCGTGCGTCGATCGGCATCTGCATGAGCGACGAGGATCTCCTCTCGCAGGACGCCGAGGAGCTCCTCCGCAACGCGGACGTGGCGATGTACATGGCGAAGCGAGACGAGAAGGGCCGCTACCGGATGTTCGAGCCGACGATGCACGAGCGCGTCGTCGAGCGGCTCGAGCTCCGCAGCGAGCTGCAGCGGGCGCTCGACGAAGGTCAGCTCGAGGTCTACTACCAGCCCGTCGTACGCCTCAACGCCGGCACCAACTACGCCGTCGAGGCGCTCCTGCGCTGGCATCATCCGACTCGCGGCCTGATCGCGCCGGCTCACTTCATCCCGCTGGCCGAGGAGACCGGGCTGATCGTCCCGATCGGGCGCTGGGTGCTGCAACAGGCGTGCGCGAAGGGAGCGGAGCTCCAGGCGCACCTACAGGATCGGCTGCGGATCAGCGTCAACCTCTCGGTCAAGCAGCTGCAGGCGGACTCGATCATCGACGAGGTGCGCGAGGCACTCGAGACGACGAAGCTCGACCCGTCGTCGCTCGTGCTCGAGGTGACCGAGACCGTGATGCTCGCGGACGCCGACATGGCCGTGCAGCGTCTGCACGCGCTCAAGGACCTCGGCGTCCTGATCGCGATGGACGACTTCGGCACCGGCTACTCGTCGCTCAGCTACCTGAGCCGGCTGCCGGTCGACATCCTCAAGATGGACCGGTCGTTCCTCGGCGGCGGCATCGACGACCGTGGGCTCGCGGCCGCGATCATGGCGATCGGGGACCGGCTCGGGCTCGAGGTGGTCGCCGAGGGCATCGAGCGGAGCGACCAGATCAGCTCCTTGCAGAGCCTCGGCTTCGAGCTGGGCCAGGGCTTCCTCTTCGCCCGGCCGATGCCGTCGGCGCAGCTCGACGCGCATCTCGAGCAGCCGAACGGGCACCGGCAGCTCGACACCGATGCAGCACAGCTTTGAGGGGCTCGACCCCGCCGGCGGCGCCGGTCGCGTCGGGCTGCTCCGGCCGCTAGCGCGCCGCGACTTCCGCCGGCTCTGGGCCGGGATGGCGATCTCGCTCATCGGCGACGGGGTCTTCCTCGTCGCGATCGCCTGGACGGCGTACGCCCTCTGGAATGCACCGGCCGCCCTGTCGATCGTCGGGATCGCCCTGACCGTCCCGACGATGGCGTGCCTGCTGCTCGGCGGCGCGGTCAGCGACCGCTTCGACCGCCGGCTCGTGATGCTGTGGGCCGACGTCGCGCGCGCGCTCGCCGTCGGCGCCCTCGCGGGCCTCGCGTTCCTGCACGTTCTCGGCTTCACCGCGCTCGTCGCGGTGGTCGCCGCGTATGCGCTCGGTGCCGGATTCTTCACGCCGGCGTTCGAGGCCTCCGTGCCCTCGCTCGTCCCGGCCGAGGAGCTGCCGCAGGCGAACGCGCTCGACCAGTTCGTCCGCCCCATCGCGGTGCGACTCGTCGGGCCCGCTCTCGGCGGGGTGCTCGTCGGCGTGCTCGGCACAGGCACCGCCTTCGCCCTCGACGCCGCGTCCTTCGGCGCGTGCGCGCTCGCCGTCGCGACGCTCCGCCCGATCGCCACCGCCACTCCAGCCCCCGAGTCGACGCTGGGAGCCGTCCGCACCGGCCTGCGCTTCGTCCGCGGCCGGGTGTGGCTCTGGGGCACGCTCGCGTCGGCGGCGATCGCCTACCTCGTCTTCCTCGGGCCCACCGAGGTCCTCGTCCCGTACGTCGTCAAGAACGGCCTGCACGGCTCTGCGAGCGATCTCGGCATCGTGCTCGCAGCGGGCGGCGTCGGCGCCGTCGGCGCCGCGGCGGCGATGGGGCAGCGCGGCGACCCGCGCCGGCCCGTGACCCTCATGTACGCGTGCTGGACGCTCGCCACTCTCGCCGTCGTCGGCTACGGCCTTGGGCGGACGATGCCGCAGCTCGCACTTGCCTGCCTCGTGTTCAACGCGCTCGAGGCCGCCGGCACCATCCTCTGGGCGACGATCAAGCAGCGGCACGTCCCATCACATCTGCTCGGCCGCGTGTCGAGTCTCGACTGGCTGATCTCGATCAGCCTCCTGCCCGTCTCCTATGCACTCACCGGCCCGGTCGCGGCGGGGCTCGGCGCGCGGACGACCCTGATCGCCGCGGGGCTGGTCGGTTCGATCGCGACCGCCGGCGCGTTGTTCCTGCCCGGCATGCGCGACCTCGAACGGGAGCCCGGCACCGCCGCTGCACCAGAGCCCACGCCTACGCAGGCATGAGGACGGCGCAGCGGCGCGGGTCGTCCGGGAACGACGACGGGCCGACCCGCCAGACGGTGAAGGTGCTGCCGTCGTGCTCGACGACGTCGCCGACGGCGGGCGGCGGGTCGTCGAGCTCGATGATGCGATAGCCGCTCGGCGTGCAGAGCAGGCGCGTGTGCGAGATCGCCGCGCGCACGGCTTCGGGGCCGAGCGAGGCGGTGTGCATCACCGCTTCGAGCTTCCGCTCGAGCCGACCGACCTGATCGGCGAGCTCGTGGAGCTCGTCATCCGGCGTGTGGTCGGGGCCGTCGCTCGGCGTGAACATCGCCTTCAGCGCTGGACGGGGACGCCAAGGCTCCCGGGAAAGGGCGAACGACCCCACACCCGCACGTTCTCACCGGTCGTTGCGACTCCTCCTCCGAAAGAGCCCGCGCGACCGTCGCGCCTCCGGCCGCGGCGGCGGGTCGGCGCTCGCGACGATCGCCCCCGGCACGTCGACGGTGAGATACCGGGCGAGCGTCTCGTCGCCGATCTCAGCGCAGGCGGCGGACAGGCCGATCGCCCGCACTTCGGCCTCGTGCGCATCGCTTGCGACGAGATGCGCAAGCCCCCGGTCGATGAGCAGGTCGGACGTCTTGCGTGCACGCGCACCGAACCGGCCGTCGATCGACGCCGCCGTCAGCTGCACGAGCGCGCCCCCGTTGACCAGCTGCTCGACGAGCTCCGGCCGCTCCTGCACGTCGGGATTGCGCTCCGGATGGGCGATCACGGCGCGGATCCCCGCGGAGGCGAGCCGGAAGACGCGCTCGGCGAAGTCGAGCGGCCACCCCAGGTACGGCGTCTCGACGAGCAGGTAGCGCGGGCTGCCGGCGAGGCCGAACCGGCGCAGCTCGTCGGCCGGCCGGTCGAGCTCGGCGATGTCGAGCTCGCCGCCGGGCACGATCTGGATCAGGTCGCCGGCGGCCGCCTGAACCGCGGCGAGCCGCTCCTCCATCAGCTCCGGGGTCGTCGGATAGTCGTCGCGCACGTGAGGAGTGGCGGCAAGGACCGTGATCCCGTCCGCCGCCGCCGCGCGGCAGATCGCGAGCGATCCCTCGATCGTCTCCGGCCCGTCGTCGACGGCGAAGAGGACGTGACTGTGAAGATCGATCACAGCTCGCCGAACGCGAGGAAGAGCTCGCGCGCCGCGCGAATCCCGAGCGGCACGTAGTCGACGAGGATCCGCTCGTTCGGCGAGTGGATCTGCGAGTCGGGCAGGCCGAAGCCGGTGATCACGGTCGGGATCCCCTTCGCCGGCGAGTGCGGGCACGATCGGCAGCGACCCGCCGGAGCGGATCAGCGCCGGCCGCGTGCCGAGCGCGCGCTCGAACGCGTCGAGGCCGAGCTGGATCGCGGTGCGCGTCCGGCGGGACGAGCCCCGGCTGGGCCGACGACCACAGCTCGATCTCCAGGTCGGCGTTCGCGGGCGCCGCCTCGCGCAGCAGCCGCTCGACGACCGGCACGATCTCGTCCACGTCCTGGCCCGGTGCGAGCCGGATCGAGACGTTCGCGACCGCCTCGACGGGCAGCACCGTCTTCTGCAGCTGCGGCGAGCCCGAGTGGATGCCGTTCACGTCGACGGACGGCTCGGCGAACGTCCGGAGGTAGAAGTCCTCGGCCGCACGCGGGTCCTTGGGTCGCGCGCCCTGGTCGGCGAGCTCGTCGGCGCCCGGCGGCAGCTCGCGCCAGCCCGCAAGCTCGTCCTCCGCCGGCTGGGCGACACCGGCGCGAAGCTCGTCGCGCAGCGTGCCGTCGCGCGCCACGAGCGCCTGCAGCGTCTCCATCAACGCGTGCGCTGCGTTCAGGGCCGCGCCGCCGTAGAGACCCGAGTGCAGGTCCCTCTCCCCGGTGCGGAGGGTGACGTGGAAGTAGGCGAGCCCGCGGCATCGCGACGTCGAACGCCGGCAGGCCACGGCGGATCATGACGCTGTCGAAGATCACCGCCGCATCGGCTCCTCGCTCGTCGTCGGCGAGGAAGTCGACGATCGAGTGGCCGCCGACCTCCTCCTCGCCGTCGCAGCAGAAGCGCACGTTCACGGGCAGCTCGCCGGTGAGCGCGAGCTCCCGCGCGGCCGCGAGCAGCAGGTACAGGTTCCCCTTGTCGTCGACCGTCCCGCGGCCGTACAGGTACTCGCCGCGCACCTCGGGCTCGAACGGCGGCGACTCCCACAGCTCGAGCGGGTCGGGCGGCTGCACGTCGAAGTGGCCGTAGCAGAGGACGGTCGGCGCGTCGTCGGCTCCCGCCGAGGCGCGCACCTCCCCGATCACGAGCGGTCGCTCACCCCACGGCACGAGCTCGCACGTCCCACCGGAGCCGTGCACGTGGTCGCACACCCACTGGGCCGCCCGCTCGACGTCGGCCCGGTGCGCAGGGTCGGCGGAGATCGACGGGATCCGCAGGAACTCGGCGAGCTCGTCGAACCACTCCATGCCGCGGAGACTAACGGCCCTCGCGGCGCCAGCGGCCGGGCGGCGGGTACACGTAGCGGGCGATCGTGCCCGACACCCATGCGATCGCGAAGCCGCAGAACACCAGCAGGACCGTATGCAGGTCGTGCGGCGGGTCGATCGCCGCCACGAGCGCGAAGACGATCGCCCAGGCGATCGCGAGCCCGATGCTGTACGCGGCATAGCTCCTCCGGCGAAGCCGCATCGCCTAGGCGACGTCGCGCAGCTTCTGGCTCTCCGCGAGCGCGCGGAGCTTCTTCAGTCCCTGATTCTCGATCTGGCGGATCCGCTCGCGCGTCACCTGGAACGTGCGGCCGACCTCGTCGAGCGTGCGCGGCTGCTCGCCGTTCAGGCCGTAGCGCAGCTCGATCACCCGCCGCTCGCGGCTCGAGAGCGCGCCGAGGCAACGCGCAAGCGCCTCGGCCCGGAACGCCGTGTCGGCCGCCTCGTCGGGGAGCGGCGTGTGCTCGTCCTCGATGAACTGGCCGAACTCCGACTCGTCCTCGTCGCCGACGGGCTTCTCGAGCGACACCGGTGCCTGCGAGGTGCGGCGAATCGCCTCGACCTCCTCGACCGTCATGTCGAGGTCGACGGCGATCTCCTCGTTCGTCGGCTCACGGCCGCGCTCCGCGCGCAGCTTGCGCTCGGCCCGCACGATCTTGTTCAGCTTCTCGACCACGTGCACCGGCATGCGGATCGTGCGCGCCTTGTCCGCGAGCGCGCGCGCGACCGCCTGGCGGATCCACCACGTCGCATAAGTCGAGAACTTGTAGCCCTTGCGCCAGTCGAACTTCTCGGCCGCGCGCACGAGCCCGATCGTCCCCTCCTGGATCAGATCGAGGAACGGCAGCCCCTGGTTCCGGTAGCGCTTCGCGATCGAGACGACGAGGCGCAGATTCGCCTCGACCATGTCCTGCTTCGCCTGGTGGTCGCCGCGCTCGATGCGCTTCGCGAGCTCGACCTCCTGGGCGGCCGTCAACAGCTCGACCTTGCCGATGTCCTTCAGGAAGAGCTGGAGCGAGTCGGCGGAGAACTCGGTGTCGATCGGCTCCTCCGGCTCGTCGCGCGCCGCCTCGTAGTCGACCGCCGCATCGAGCTCGGCATCGAGCGGTTGCAGCTCGTCGTCTCCCTCGTCGATCGCGTCGGCGTCGAGCTCCTCCAGAGCCACGGCCGTCTCGGCCTCATCGATCCGTTCCCGTTCCAATTGCCCCCCTCGCTCGCGGATGCGCAACTGTCGCACCCGGGGCGGACGGATCAACGGGCGGTTGCGAGGAACGCCTTCGCCTGCTTCCCGAGCGTCGTCTTCGGGCCGAGCGCCAGGGCGAGCCTGAACTCCTTCACGGCCAGGCGGCGCTGGCCCGTCCACGCGAGCAGCAGCCCGAGGTGGAAGCGCACCGTCTGGCTCTTCGGGAAGCGCTTCACGAGCGGACCGAGGTGCGAGAAGGCGGGCACGAGGTTCGACTCGTCGAAGCGGCCGACGGCGGCGGCGACCTGCGCCTGGTCGTCGTCGGGATGGAGCTTCGCCGCCTTCGCGTAGAGCTTCTCGGCGGAGTGCTGGTGCCCTTGTCGCTGCAGGATCTGCCCCTGAAGGAGCAGCGGGTCCTTGGTCTCGAGCTCGGGGATCGGATAGAGGCCGTCGGTCGGCTTGAAGTACTGCGGGTGCAGGATGATGTCGGCCTTCATCTCGTAGTAGGTGTCGCGGCCGGCCTGCTTCGCCGCCAAGTAGGCCTGCGTCGCCTCGTCGACGTAGCCGGCGCAGAAGAGCGCGCTCGCATAGTTGAACTGCACCACCGGATCGCCGGCAGCGGTGCGCGCGAGCGGCTCGAGCTCGCGTGCCGCCTCCTGGGCAGGCTTCGTCAGGGCGGCGCGCACGGCGGCGACGTGCGCCGAGCGGACGCCGGGAACGACGAGGGCCTGCGGCCGGAACGAGCACTGCGCCTTCACCTGCTTCGGCCGCTCCGCCGTCGCGTAGACGACGCCCGCGACGAGCGCCGCCGTCGCCACGGCGGCAAGGGCCACGATCAGCCTCACGCGCGTCGACGCCCTCATCCGGCGCCCCACGGTAGCCCTTTGGGTCATGTCCCGGGGTCTGACCCCGGTCTGACCCGGGTCTGACCCCGGGGGTTTGGGAAAGAGGGGTATGCCGTCGCTCCAGGGAGACTGGACCCGAAAGCGCAGTCGGAGCCGACACCCCGCGAAACGTGCCAATCCACCCGTAAACGTGCTAAAAGATGCCTCAATTAGCACATTTGTTGGTACCATTAGCACGATGAGGAGCTTCGTCGACCCCGAGCGCACCTTCGCGGCTCAGCCGCCGCGGCTCGGCCCCGTCCTCGCACGGATCGACTATGGGCGTGGTCAGGAGGCGCTGTACCGCGACCAGCTTCCGGCGCTGCTAAGCGCCCTCGCCGAGCAGACGCGTGTTGCTTCCGTCACCGCCTCGAACGCGATCGAAGGCGTCATTGTCGACCCCGAGCGCGCTGAGCGGATCGTCAAAGCGGCTGAGCCGCCCCGCTTCCGCAACCGCAACGAGCGCGAGTTCGCCGGCTACAAGGACGCGATCGACGAGATCATGCGCCGCGCCGACTTCGAGCCGCTCTCCGTCCCGTTCATCTTGCACATCCACCGGCAACTGCTGCAGCACGTCGGCGGCCGCGGCGGGTACCTGAAGTCCGACGACAACCTGGTCGTCAGCTACGAGACCGGCAAGCGGACCGTCGTCTTCACCCCGCCACCCTGGCAAGAGACCGAATTCCTCTTGACCGAGTTGGTCGACCGCTACAACGACGCAGTTGCCGACCGGCTCGCGCACCCGGTGGTGCTGATGGGCGGATTCATCCTCGATTTCCTCGCCATCCATCCGTTCGCCGACGGCAACGGGCGCGTCGCCCGCATCCTGACCAGCTACCTGTTGCTCGCCGAGGGCTACGGCGTCTCTCGCTACATCAGTGTCGAGCAACGCATCTTCGAGTCGAAGAACACCTACTACTCGGCGGTCAACACATCGCAGCAGCGCTGGTATGAGGGGGCGCACTCGATCTGGCCGTGGGTCGAGTACATCGCCTTGATTCTTGCCGATTCCTACGACGCATTCGAACAGCGGGTCGCGGCCGAGCAGGGAACCGTCGGCCTGTCGAAACAGGAACGGGTGCGGGTCTACGTGCTCGACCACGCGCCCTCCGCCTTCCAGATCGCAGACGTTCATCGCGCGCTCCCAGGGGTCAGCCGTGCCACGATCCGGCTTGTGCTCAACGAGCTACGGGATGCCGGCAAGATCGAGGCGGGTACGGGTCGTTCCGCAACCTGGAAGCGGATCGACTAGACCCATTTGGGAAATACGCGGCGGGTCGCTACCGTTTGTGAAGTCATGACCACGTACAGGGAGCTTTTGGCGAGGACCAAGGCGGAGATCGACGAGGTCGACGCCCGCGGCGCTCAGGCGCTCGACGGCGCGGCGTGGGTCGACATCCGCGAGATCGACGAGTGGCAGGAGGGCCACCTGCCGGGCGCGATCCACGTGCCGCGCGGCAACCTCGAGTCGCGCATCGAGGCGGCCGTGCCCGACAAGACGACACCTGTCGTCCTCTACTGCGCCTCCGGCAACCGCTCGGCGTTCGGCGCCAAGTCGCTGAACGATCTCGGCTACGGCGAGGTGTACTCGCTCGCGGGCGGGTTCACCGACTGGAAGCGCAACGGCCTCGAGATCGTCCTGCCGCGCACGCTCAGCCCCGAGAAGCGCACACGCTATTCGCGCCACCTGCTGATCCCCGAGATCGGCGAGGAGGGCCAGTTGAAGCTGCTCGACGCGCGCATCCTCCTGATCGGCGCCGGCGGGCTCGGCTCGCCCGCATCCCTCTACCTCGCGGCCGCCGGCATCGGCAGGCTCGGGATCATCGACGCCGACATCGTCGACGAGACGAACCTGCAGCGCCAGATCGCCCACTCGCTCGACACGCTCGGCACGCCGAAGGTCGACAGCGCCAAGCGCGCGATCAACGCCCTCAATCCCGACGTCGAGGTGGTCGGCTACCGCGAGCGGCTCACCTCCGAGAACATCGACCGGATCCTCGACGACGGCTGGGACATCATCGTCGACGGCGCCGACAACTTCCCGACCCGCTACCTCGTCAACGACGCGTCCGTCTGGCGCGGCATCCCGGTCGTGCACGGCTCGATCTACCGCTTCGAGGGCCAGGTCACGGTCTTCAAGCCGCACGAAGGGCCGTGCTACCGCTGCCTGTTCCCGGAGCCGCCGCCGCCCGAGCTGGCGCCTTCGTGCGCCGAGGGCGGCGTTCTCGGCGTGCTCCCGGGGATCGTCGGCACGCTCCAGACGAATGAGGCGATCAAGCTCGCGGCCGGGATCGGCGAGCCGCTCGTCGGCCGCCTGCTCCTGCTCGACGCGCTCGCGACCGAGTTCAACGAGGTGCGCATCGAGCGCCGCGCGGACTGCCCCGTCTGCGGCGAGCACCCGACGATCACCGAGTACATCGACTACGTCGAGTTCTGCGCCCGGTGAGCGTCGTTCGCGTCCCACCGGTGCTGCGCGCGGAGGCGGGCGGCCGGCGAGAGCTCGAGGCGAGCGGCTCCACCGTCCGCGAGCTGCTCGAGGACCTGACGGCGCGTGTGCCGGCGCTCGGCGGCAAGGTCTACGCCGAGGGTGAGCTGCAGTCGTTCGTCAACGTCTACGTCGACGGCGAGGACGTCCGCACCCGCAACGGGCTCGACACGCCGGTCGGAGCAAGCTCGACGGTGATCCTCCTGCCGGCAATGGCCGGCGGCAGCCCCTTCAAGGTGTCTGACACCTCCGGTGTCAGACACCCGGTCGCCCGTTCACTGCTCGACCTGATCGGCGAGACGCCGCTCGTCGCGCTCGAGCGCATCTCGCCGCGCGGGCGCACGATCTACGCCAAGCTCGAGGGCCAGAACCCGACCGGCTCGATCAAGGACCGCGTCGCCCTGAAGATGGTCGACGAGGCACACCTCGAACCGGGCGCGGAGCTGCTCGAGCCGACGAGCGGCAACACCGGCATCTCGCTGGCGCTCGTCGCCAAGCTGCGTGGCCTCCGGCTCACGTGCGTGCTGCCGTCGAACGCGACACCCGAGCGCAAGGCGCTCCTCGCGCTGTACGGCGCGAACATCGTCGAGTCACCGGGCGAGCTCGGCTCGAACGGCGCCGTGCGCATGGCCCAGGAGATCGCCGCCGCCGACCCGCGCTTCACGATGCTGTTCCAGTACGAGAACGAGGCGAACCCGCGCGCGCACTACGAGGGCACGGGCGCCGAGATCGCCCGCGACCTCGACCGGGTCGACGCGCTCGTCGCCGGGCTCGGCACCGGCGGGACCCTGATGGGCACGGGCGCGCGTCTGCGCGAGACGTTCCCTGACGTGCAGGTCGTCGCCGCGGAGCCGCTTCCCGGCGACCCCGTGATGGGGCTGCGCTCGCTCGAGGACGGGTACGTGCCGCCCGTGCTCGACGTCTCGAAGCTCGACCGCAAGCTGCTCGTCTCGAACGGCGAGGCGGCCGCCGCGGCGCGCGCCCTGCTCGAGCGCGAGGGGATCTTCGCCGGCGTGTCGTCGGGCGCCGTCGTGCACGTTGCGCGACGGATCGCCGAGGAGCTCGGCGACGGGGCCGTCGTCGTCTGTGTGCTCGCCGACGGCGGCTGGAAGTACCTCTCCGCACCGTTCTGGGAGGGCGAGGAGATCGACGAGGCGGTGCTCTGGTGGTGATCTCGCCCGAGATCCGCGCGGAGCTGCGCGCGCACGCGGCCGAGGAGGCGCCGAACGAGTGCTGCGGGCTGATCGTGCTGCGCGACGGCGTCGCCGAGCGCTACGTGCGCGGACGCAACAAGCTCGCCTCACCGTACCGTTACGAGCTCGAGATCGATCCTGCGATCTGGTTCCTCGAGGACGAGGGCTACGAGCTGGCGGTCTTCCATTCGCACCCGGAGACGGCGCCGATCCCGTCGCGCACGGACCGGGAACGGGCCGGGCTGTGGGCCGGTCGCGCGTTCCTGATCTATGGGCTCGCCCGCGACGAGCTGCGCGCGTGGCGGGTCGAGCGCGACGGCGCCGACGAGCTGCCGCTGCAGTAGGCTCGGCCTAGTGGTTGAGCTCGCCGACGTCGTCGCGCCGGAGTCGCTGATCGAGCCGCAGGGACGGTTCCTGGCCGACCTGATGGGCCGCGGCGTCGAGGGCACCGCCGACGCGGTCGTGCTGCCGTCGACCGTCGAGGAGGTCGCGGCGGTGATGCGGTGGTGCTACGAGCACGACGTCGCGCTGACGGCCCGCGGCGGCGGCACCGGCCTGGCCGGCGGTGCGGTCCCCGTCGAGGGCGGCGTCGTGATCGGCTTCGAGCGCCTGAACCGCGTGCGGCAGTTCGATCCGCTCCTCTGGCGCATGCACGTCGAGGCCGGCGTGACCACCGCCGACGTGCACCGGCTCGCGCGGGAGAGCGGCCTACGCTTCCCGCCGGACCCCGGGGCGTCCGAACTGAGCCAGATCGGCGGCAACATCGCCTGCAATGCCGGCGGCCCGCACGCGTTCAAGTACGGCGTCACCGGCCACTGGGTGACGGGGCTCGAGGTCGTCGTGCCGCCGGGCGAGCTCGTCCGGATCGGCGGCCCGCTGCGAAAGGACGTCGCGTCGTACGACCTGCGCAGCCTGTTCGTCGGCTCCGAGGGGACGCTCGGCCTGATCACGGCCGCGTGGCTGCGGCTGACGCCGGCGCCGGAGCTCGAGCTGCCGGTGATCGGCCTCTACCGTGACGCCGAGGCGGGCATCTCGGCGCTCGAGCGTGTGCTCGCCTCGGGCGTCGTCCCCGCGGCGCTCGAGTACCTCGACGCGGTGCTCCTCGGCTACAGCGGCGACGCCTATCCGTTCGGCCTCCCGGCGGGGACGGGCTTCATGATCCTTACCGAGGCCGACGGGTCGGCGAGCGAGGCGCGGCGCGCCGCCGCGGAGCTGCGCGAGGCGCTCGCCGAAGACGCGCTCGCCGTGCAGGCGCCGGAGCAGCCCGAGGAGGTGGCGGCGCTCTGGCGGTGGCGCGCAGGCGTCGGGTTCGCGATCCTCGCGCAACGGGGCGGGGCGTTCAGCGAGGACATCACCGTCCCCGTCGACCGGCTCCGCGACGTCGCCCAGGAAACGCTCGCGATCGGCGAGCGGCACGACGTTCCGGCGCTGTCGTTCGGGCATGCAGGTGACGGCAACATCCACTCGACGTTCCTCTTCTCTCCCGACGACGAGGACGAGGAGCGGCGTGCCGACGCCGCCTGCCGCGACCTGTTCGACCTCGCGCGCCGCCTCGGCGGCTCGGTCACCGGCGAGCACGGGATCGGCTGGCTCAAGCGCGGCGAGCTCGAGCGCCAGCTCGGCCCGGTCGGCTACGACCTGCACCTGCGCCTGAAGCAGGCGTTCGACCCGAAGAACCTGCTCAACCCCGGCAAGAAACGGTGACCCGGCTCGAGTCGCTCGCGGCGCTTCGCGAGCGGCAGCGTCACAAGCGCTGAATCTCGGTCAGACTGTGTTGATGGGCAGGCTCCTCCTCGTCGTCGCGACCGCGCTCGCGCTGGCCGGCGCCGCCGCCGCGGGCACGGCCGACCACAACCAGGTGAAGCTGACCGCCGCCGACCAGGCGGTGGCGAAGAAGATCGTGATCAAGGCGTCCGACCTCGGCACGGGCTGGTCGGGCGGCGCGGTCAAGTTCGACCTGAACGACACGCTCGTCTGCGCGAACTACCACCCGAAGCAGTCCGACCTGGTGCTCACCGGTGCCGCCGAGGCGAGGTACGCAGTCGGCAGCTCGCAGCTCGACAGCGTCGCCCAGGTGTTCCGGACGGCCGACATGGTCACGACCGACTGGCACCGCTCGGTGCTCAACCCGCAGCTCGTGCCGTGCCTCCGCGAGACTCTCGCCGGCGGCCTGACGCCGAGCCAGAAGATCGCCTCGATCGGTCGCATCGCCTTCCCGCAGGGGCACGGGATCCTCGCAAGGGAGTTCCGGACGGTCCTGAACGTCACGTCGAACGGGTCGACCACGAAGGGCCTGGTCGACCTGATCGTCTTCACGCGCGGCCGCAGCGAGCTGTCGCTCACGACGATCGGCAGCTACGACCAGCGCGCCGGCATCGCTCGCGCCGAGCATGCGCTCGTCGGCCTGATGCTCACGCGCGCCACCGGGTAGAGATGGCTGATGCCACGGGGGCGTCTGTTCCGGGGCGTGGGCTGGGCGCGCTGGGGCGCGGCGACGGGACGGTGCCGATAGCGGCGCTATCGGTGCCGGGCCGGCGTCGTGAAGCTGACTGGCGGTGGAGCCCGGCTCCGCCGGGCGCAACCGGCAGGCAGCGGCCCAGCCCGCCCAGACCGCGTAGCCGGACACACGCAACCGTGGCATCAGCCATCTAGTCTTGCGGCTCCTGCTGCTCGCCCGCCACGGGCAGTCGCTGCTGAACGTCCGCGGCGTCGTCAACGGCGATCCCGCGCTCGACCCCGGCCTCTCGGCGCTCGGCGCGGACGAGGCGGCGGCCCTCGGGCGGCAGCTCGCCGCAGTCGCGATCGACCTCTGCGTCACTTCGCGCTTCCCGCGCACGCAGGAGACGGCGCGGCTCGCGCTCGGGGACCGCGCGGCGACCGTGCCACACGTGGTCGACGCCGACCTCGACGACATCCGGATCGGCGAGCTCGAGGGCGACACGCTCGACGCCTATCGCGCCTGGAAGCACGCGCATACGCCTGCCGATCGCTTTCCCGGAGGCGAGAGCCTGCTCGAGGCCGCGCGACGCTACGCCGCCGCCTACGAGCGCCTGCACACGCGCGCCGAGGAGACGATCCTCTGCGTCTGCCACGAGATCCCCGTGCGCTACGCGGTCAACGCGGCCGGCGGCTCGGATCAGCTCAACGGCCCCGTGCACGACATCGCGAACGCGACCCCGTACGTCTTCGACGCAGATGGGCTCGAGCGCTCGATCGGCCGCCTGCGCAACCTCGCCGGCTAAACGATCTAATCGTCGTCGGCTGCGTCGCGGGCGGGCTCCGCCCGGCGCGACGGCTGGAAGGTGACCGTCAGCCGGTCGATGCGCTGCCCCTCGATCGAGTCGACGTGGAAGCGCAGGCCGTCGTGGCTGACCTCGTCGCCGGGCGCGGCGCCGCGGCCGAGCATGCCGAAGACGAAGCCGGCGACGGTGTGGAAGTCCTCGTCGGGCAGGTCGCAGTGGAACTGCTCGTTGAAGTCGTCGATCGTGAACGTGCCGTCGATGCGGATCGTGTCCTCGTCGACCCGCTCGACCGTCTCGTCGGGCAGGTCGAACTCGTCCTCGATCTCGCCGACGATCTCCTCGAGCAGGTCCTCGAGCGTGACGATCCCCTCCATCGACCCGTACTCGTCGATCACGATCGCGAGGTGCTGGTTCGTGCGGCGGAACTCGGCAAGGAGCGCACCGAGGTCCTTCGTCTCCGGGACCATGTAGACGGGCCGCACGATCGTGCCGACGTCGACGGAGGCGAGCCCGCGATCGTGCATCGCCTCGATCAGGTCGCGGATGTGCAGCACGCCGACGATGTCGTCGAGCGACTCGCGATACACGGGGTAGCGCGTGAACGGCGACTCGAGCACCGCCTTCAGCGCCTCCTCCGCCGGCAGGGCGATCGAGATCGCGACCACCTCGGGCCGCGGCACCATCACGTCCGCGGCCTCCTTGTCGGCGAAGTCGAAGACCTTGTAGAGCATCTCCTGCTCCTCGTGCTCGATCTCGCCCTGTTCCGCCGACGAGGAGAGCAGCATCCGCAGCTCGGCCTCGGAGTGCGCCTCGTGCTCGGCACCCGGGGGCTCGAGGCCGAGGGTACGGAGGATCGCCGTGGTCGACTGCTGGAGCAGCCAGATCAGCGGCTTGAACACGGTGAAGAACCAGCGGACGGGCGTCGACACGGCAAGCGCGGTGCGCTCCGGATGGGTGAGCGCGATGCCCTTCGGCACGAGCTCGCCGATCACGACGTGCAGGTAGGTGACGATCAGGAGCGCGAGCAGCACGGCGAGCGCCGAGGCCATCACGGGCTCGAAGCGGCGGGCGAGCACCTGCTCGCCGAGGGCACCGATGGCGAGGCTCGAGATCGTGACGCCGAGCTGCATCGCCGCGATGAAACGCGGCGGGTCGGCCGTGATCCGGCGCACTGCCCGCGCACGTCGGTTGCCCTCGCGCTCGAGCTCGAGGATGCGCGTGCGCCGCGAGGTGACGAGCCCGTACTCCGCGCCGACGAAGAACGCGTTCAACAGGATCAGTCCCAGCAGGGCCAGAAGCTCGAGAATGAAGCTCATCTCGCTGCGCCGCTCTCCGGCGCGCGCGTACTGGGCGGCAGATCGTCGTCCACGCGAATCAGTCGCCGCAGTATAACCGGCACCCCGACGACACGAACACATGTTCTATCATCTCGCGGTGGCCGTCGAGTATCGCGAGGAGCCCTGCAAGGTGGCGCTCAACCGCGTCAAGGGCATGCCGTTCGACTGGTCGCTCAACCCGTACATGGGTTGCGTCCACCGCTGCACCTTCTGTTACGTGCGGGCGTTCGAGCGGCGGGCGGACCGCCCCGCCGACGACCGCTACGGCACGTCGATTCGCGTCAAGGTGAACGTCGTCGAGGTGCTCCGGCGCGAGCTCGCGCGGCCGTCGTGGCGCGGCGAGCCGATCGCGATCGGCGCCGCGACCGACCCGTACCAGCCGGCCGAGGGCCGCTACCGCCTCACCCGCGGCTGCCTGGAGGCGCTCCGAGACTTCCGACAGCCGTTCTCCGTGATCACACGCGGACCGATGATCGTGCGCGACGCCGACGTGCTCGCCGAGGCGTCGCAGCGAACCTCGGTGTCGGTGACGTTCTCGGTGCCGACGCTCGACGAGGACGTCTGGCGGACGACCGAGCCCGGGACGGCACCGCCCCGCCAGCGACTGCGTGCGCTCTCGGCGCTCGTCGCCGCCGGAGTCCGGACGTCGGTCGGCATGGCGCCGCTCCTGCCCGGCCTCTCCGACCGACCAGAGCAGCTCGAGCGTGTGGTGCACGCCGCCCGCGAGGCTGGTGCCTGCGGCATCTGGGCGAATCTGCTCTACCTGCGGCCCGGCACGCGGGAGCACTTCCTCGCGTGTCTCGCGCGCGACTGGCCGGAGCTCCTGCCCGAGTACGAGCGGCTCTACGCGGGCCGCGCCTACCTGCCTGCGACGGCGGCGCAGCCGACCCGCGAGCGGGTGCGCGAGCTGGCCCGGAGCCACGGCGTGCGCGACCGGCGGCCCGAGCCTTTGCGCCCGCAGCCGAGCGACGAGCAGCTGTCCCTCCTACCTAGGCTCTAAGATCCGGCTCTCATGCCTGAAGAGATCACCACGCTCATCGTCGACGACCACGAGGTGGTCCGCGAGGGGCTCCGCCTCTCGCTCTCGCGGGCGCCGCACATCCGGGTCGTCGGCGAGGCCGCCGACGGCGCTGCGGCGGTCGAGCTCGCCGAGCGGCGCAAGCCCGACGTGATCATCATGGACGTCCGCATGCCCGGCATGGACGGGCTCGAGGCGACGAAGCTGCTCACCGAGAGGGTGCCGGACGCCAAGGTCCTGATCTTCACCGCCTACTCGGAGCGCTCGCTGCTCTCGCGCGGGCTCGAGTCGGGCGCGAAGGGGTACATCCTCAAGGAGGCGCCGCACCAGACGCTCGTGCGGGCGATCGAGCGGATCGCGAGCGGCGAAGGCTACGTCGACCCGGCGCTGATGCCGGCGTTCCTCGCCGGCAAGGACCAGGCCGACATGCTGACGGGGCGCGAGCGGGAGATCCTCCAGCTCCTCGCGGACGGCATGTCGAACGCCGACGTCGCCCAGCGTCTCTTCATCTCGCAGGAGACGGTGAAGAGCCACGTCCGGCACATCCTCACCAAGCTCGAGGCCGACACCCGGACGCACGCAGTCGCGATCGCGCTGCGCGAGGCGATCATCGATTGAGCGAGGGTGACGGGCTCGACCGGTTGATCGCGGCCGAGCAGGACGAACGCCGCCGGATCGCGCTGTTCCTCCACGACGGGCCCGTGCAGAACCTGTCGGGCATCGCGCTGATGCTCGACGCCGCCATCCACTCGATCACGACCGGCAAGCTCGACGACGCGCAGGAGGTGCTCGAGACCGCGCTCTCCCGCCAGCGCACGACGATCCGGGAGCTGCGCGACCTCTCGTTCGCGCTCGAGCCCGTCGTCCTGCGCGACCAGGGGTTCGGGCCGGCCCTGCACGCGCTCGCCGACCAGTTCGGGACCTCCAACGCGATCCGCATCGACCTCTCGATCGACGACGCGGAGCGCGCGGGCGAGACCGCGCAGGTGGCCCTCTACACGGTGATCCGGGAGCTGCTCGAGCAGGCGATCCGCCGCGGGCCGCCGACGCGGATCGAGGTGAGCATGCACGCGCTCGCCGACGGCGGGCTCGAGACGGTCGTCTGGGACGACGCCGAGCCCGAGCGCCGTCGCCGCTCGCTCGAGGGGATCGAGGAGCGCGTCAAGCAGCTGCACGGCGCGATCGAGGTCGGCGGCGAGGGGAGCGGCACCCGCATCGCGGTGACGCTGCCGCCGTACGCAACGCGGCGCTGACGATCTAAGCTGCCGCCGTGTCGTACGTCCTCTTCGTCTGGTCGCCGGCCGGCTACACGCTGCGCGAGCTGGAGGGCAACCCGCCACACGTCGGCGACGAGCTCGACGACAACGGGCACACGCTCGTCGTGAGCAAGATCGGCGCCTCTCCCCTGCCGGGCGACGACCGCACCTGCGCCTACTCGGTCGGCAAGTAACGGCGCACCTTCACGCGCGGCGTCCTCCGCGGCGGCGAGGCCCTGCACGAGCGCCTGCGCGAGGCCGCTCGCGTAGCCGCCCGTCGCGACGCCGCCGGCGTCGACTCCCGCCGCCCACAGCCCGTCGATCGGCGTGCCGTCCGCGCGGAGCACGCGCGCATGCTCGTCGACGACGAGCCCGCCGATCGTGTGCGTGATCGAGGCGACCACCCGCACCGCCGCGACGCTGCCCGCGGGCGGCGCGAACGGAAGCTCGTCGAGCGGCAGGCGCGCCTCGGGTGGAGCGGCGTCGACCATCGCGGCAACCGTGCGGTCGCGCACACGCTCGTGCATCGCCTTCTCGTCGAGGACGTAGTAGGCGATCGCCCCGGGACGCCGCGCGGTCGCCTGGACGACGTTCGTCTCCGACCACGAGACGTCAGCGGCGCTGAAGAACTCGACGCCGTCGCGGTCGAAGATCCGCGCGAAGCGCCCATAGAGCTGCGAGCCCGAGACGAGCTCGTCTTCCCCCCACGCCGCGTCCGGCATGTTGCGGCCGTAGAACTCGTCGAGCCCGCCCGTCAGAGCGGCGCCCCTGGCGACCGCGTGCTCGAGGCCGTCGCCGGTCGACCAGCGACTCGCCCGGAGCCGGAGCGGCGCGGCCGGCGCCACGTAGCGTGCGACGAGCTCCCCGGACGCGGCGAAGCCTCCGGTGCACAGGATCCGCGGCCCGTCGTCCGCCTCCGGCGGCGTCGAGCTCACCACCGCCGTCTCGCCGGCGAGCGCCCGCACGAGCCCGTGCGGGTCGAACCGCTTGCCGCGCGTCCTCGGGTTGCCGGTCTCCTCCCACACGACGGGCGCCCCGCGCGCTACGAGCCACTCGATCGCGTCGTCGAGCCGCTCCCAGACGAGCCGCTGCAGACGCTCGTCGCCGCCCGGGCACTCGGCGCGAAAGTCGTCCCAGTCGGCGTGACGCCACACGACGCACGACGAGAGCAGCATCGAGCCGCCGCACGCGGTCGCCCTTCTCGTACACGTCGACCGCACAGCCGAGCTCACGGAGCCGCGCCGCCGCCACCAGACCGGCCATGCCGGCCCCGGCGACGATCACACGAGGCTGAACGTCGGCTTGTGCTCGACGTATTCGATGCGAACCTGCTCCGGGCCCCACAGGAACGCCGCATACGTGTTCGCGGCGTCGACGACCGACTCGACTTCGATCCCGAGGTCGCCGGCGGCGGCGATCACCTCGTCGGCCGAATCGACGAGCACCGCAAGATGGTTGAGCAGCGGCCGCTCGGGCCGGCCCGGGTCGCCCTCGTGGAGCTCGACGAATGCACCCCCGACCTCGAGCCGCGCCTCACCGGCCGGCGAGAAGCCGTAGCGCTCGTAGTCCTCTGCGGTTGCACGCGGCGACGCCGACCGAAGGGCGACGTGGTCGAGGTCGTACTCGACGTCGGTGGGCGACTCGACGAGCGTGACGAAAATGCCCTCTCCCACGTCGAACACCTCCGGCGTGCCGGCAGGGAGCTCGGCGCGGGCGGCGGCGAGATCGCTCACCCGCAGCCCGACATGCTCGAGCGCGCCCTGCTCGCGCGGGCCTTCCGCATCGAACAGCGTCAGCTTCCCGCGACGGGCATCTGCGCCCATCAGGGTGAAGTTCGCCTCCTGTGCGATCGCGTGCATGCCCAGATGGCGCTCCAGATAGCGCACGATGGGCTCGCGGTCGGCCACCCAGAACGCGATGTGGTCGAGAGTCTTCGGCTCCACCGGTCTCCAGCCTAGCGAGCCGGGTCGGCCTCGCGACGCACTCCGCACGCCCGCCGCCCGAGCCCCATGTGGGAACCCGGGCGGCGGGCTCGTGCAGCTACTTCTTGCGCCGCGCCGTCCGAGACCGCGATGCCGCCTTGCGAGCGGTCGTCTTCCTTGCGGTCGTCTTCCTTGCGGTCGTCTTCCTTGCAGTCGTCTTTCTTGCAGTCGTCTTCTTGGCGGTCGAGCGCTTCGCCGTCGTCCGCTTCGCGGTTGCCCGCTTGGCCGTCGAGCGCTTGGCGGCTGCCTTCTTCGGGGCAGCGCGCCTCGCAGTGGCCTTCTTCTTCGCGGTCGACTTCTTGGCGGTCGACTTCTTGGCGGTCGAGCGCTTTGCGGCTGTCCGCTTGGCGGGTGCCCGCTTCGCAGTCGTCCGCTTGGCTGTCGAGCGCTTGGCGGTCGTCCGCTTCGCCGTCGTCCGCTTCGCGGTCGACTTCTTGGCGGGCGAGCGCTTCGCCGTGGTCTTCCTCTTCGCGGCAGACTTCTTGGCGCCTGCCTTCTTGGCCGCTGCCTTCTTGGGGGCAGCGCGCTTCGCCGCGGTCTTCTTCTTCGCGGGCGACCGCTTCGCAGTCGAACGCTTGCTGGACGCGGAACGGGTCGACCCCGAGCGGGAACTGGAGCGTGACGTCGACCGCGCCGCGGCCGGGATCGCGCGCGCAGGCTCGGCGCTCTCGATCTCCTCCGTCTCACCGATGGCCGGCTCACTCCAGATCTCGTCTGCAGCATCCGCGATCGGTTCACTCCACGAGCCGGCGTCCGGCGTCTCCGACGCCTCGCCGGTCCCGCTCAAATCCTCTTGGGTCATTGAGACCTCCTGGACTCGGATTGCGCGTGCACGATTCCCTACCACGTTGGTTTCTAACGTGCAATGCGGACGACATGACTTGCCCGCACGTTGCTGGAAAGGAAAACGACGCTGCGCGCGACGTGCAGATCAGTCGATCGGCTGGTTCTGAACGTTGTGCTCGGTGGCGTACGCATCGACGAGTTGGTCGACGGTTGCCATGCCCTCGCTGTACGCATAGTTGATGCGCACGAACGGGTTCCACTTCTCGGGCAGTGCGTCTTCGGGGAAGATCGCCTCGACCGGGCACTCCGGCTCGCAGGCGCCGCAATCGATGCACTCCTCCGGGTCGATGACGAGGATGCGTCCCGCTTCGTGGATGCAGTCCACGGGGCAGACGTCCACGCAGGAACGGTCTTTGATGTCGATACAGGGCTCGGCGATGATGTACGTCACGGGCGCCTACTCTACCGACGAGAGCAGCGGGTCGATCAGTTCCCTCGTGCGCTCGAACAGCGCCGATTTTGCCACCACCTGATCGAATCCCGCAGCGTGAGCGCGCCGCAATCCGGAGGTGTCGGTGTGGTTTGTGAACCCGAGAATCGGCACGTCGGGATAGGTGTCGGCGACGTCCTCGGCGTCGACCCGCGCGATGTCCGCGATCACGAGGTCCGGCGGGTCGATCCCGTCGACCGTCGTGAAGCGATGCTCGGGAAGGAGCGCTTCCAGTTTGCCCCGGATGAACAAATCGACCCCGCAGAGGAGGATCGTCGCCATGCCTGAGCGCGACCCTAGCACCGTCGCCGGGCGCTACGAAATCGGGCTGGCGCTCGCGCGCGCGGGGCGCTACTTCGAGGCGCACGAGGCGTTCGAGGACGCCTGGCGGGCGTGTGCCGACGCGGAGCGCGACTTCTTCCAGGGTCTCGTCCACGTCGTCGTCTCCAGCTACCAGGCGGGACGCGGCCGGCCCGTCGCCGCCGAGCGCCAGCGGGAGAAGGCGCTGCGACGGCTGGCGCCGTACACGCCGGCCCATCGCGGCCTCGACGTGGCCCTTCTGCTCGCGGCGCTAGAGCGAGCCGAGGCCGATCCGCGTGAACACCTGGTCGAGGCCGACGCGCAGCCACCAGTCGCGGTTGAAGAAGAGGAGCAGCCCGAGCGTGACGAGGGTGACGCCTGAGAGGGTGCGCACGACTGCGTAGTGGTCGCGCACGAAGCGGAACGCCTTCATCGCATGCCCGAATGCGATCCCGGCGGCGACGAACGCGGCGGCGAGCCCGAGCGAGTATGCGACGAGCAGGACGACGCCGCGCGCGACCGTCCCGGTCGACGACGCGAGCACGAGGATGGAGGCGAGCACGGTGCCGATGCACGGGGCGGCGCAGACGGCGAACGCCCCACCGAGCAGAAAGCGCGAGCCGGTGCCGCGGGCCCGATGCAGCAGCCCGGGAGCGACGGCGCGCTCGGGCCACGGCAGCACGTTCAGGAACGCCAGCCCGAGCACGACGAGCACGAAGCCGGCGATCTCGAGCTGCAAGCGCGGATCGACGATGCTGCCGAGGGCCGCCGCGCCGGCGCCGAGCACGACGAAGACGAGCGTGAACCCGAGGATGAACGGCGTGCTCGCGGCGACGATGCGCCGCGCAACGCCCTCCTCGCCGAGACGCGAGACCTCGATGTCCGAGACGGCCGAGAGGTACCCGGGGACGAGCGGCAGCACGCACGGCGTGATCACCGAGACGAGGCCGGCGAGGAACGCGACCGGGAGCTTCTCGATCATTCGAACCGAGCGAGCTCGAGGTCGACGAGACGCTCGTCCTCGTCCGAGAGGGTGCTCACCGGGCCCTGTGGAGGCTCGTCACCGCCTCCGCCGCGCCGCGACCAGTGCCAGGCGCCCGCCCCGAGCGCGAGAGCGCCGAGCAGGATGCCGCCGATCGGCAGCACCCAGGCGAGCAGGTCGAAGCCGTGCTTCGCGGGCGTCGAGAGGACGCCCGGGCCGAAGTTGGCGACCATCTCGTCGATGATCTGCTTCTTCGTCCACCCCTGCGCGATGCGGCGGCGGATCTCCTGCTTCATCTCCTGCGCGATCGGAGCCGTCGACTCGTCGAGCGTCTCGTGGCAGACCGGGCAGACGAGCTCGGTCTCGATCTCGGAGGCGCTCGGGTGGGAGTTGTCCGCGAAGGCGGGTGCCGCGAGCACGAGTGCGAGCGCCGCGACGAGAGCGGCCGTGGCCCTCATGTGGCGAGCGCCGTTCGGACGGCTGCGTCGAAGCCGCTCGACGAGACCGGGCCCAGGATCCGCTTGACGATGAAGCCGCGCGGGTCGACGAACAGCGTCTCCGGCGTGTTCCACACGCCATAGGGCGCCGCGGTGTCGGCGACCTGGTCGAAGACCATCGGGTACGTCGCGCCGTAGCGCTTGCGGAAGGCCGTCCCGGCGCCGCGCGTGTCGAGCATGTCGACGCCGACCACCACGACGCCCTTGTCGGCCCAGCGCTGCGACGCCGCCTCGATCCGCGGCATCTCCTGCTTGCACGGGCCGCAGGCCGACTGCCAGAAGTTGAGGACGACCACCTTCCCGCGGAGCGAGACGAGCGAGAGCTTGCCGGGGGCGTCGAGGCGCGGCAGGTCGAACGCCGGTGCGCGCACGACCTTCCCGCGCGCGAGCGCAGGCCCCACCGACTTCGGCTGGTGTGTGAGATGCCAGACGAGGAGACCGGCGAGCACGCCGACGCCCACACCGGCCGCGAGGCGGACCACGAACGTCAGGATGCGAGCCTCGCGATCGTCTGTTCGAGATCCTTCGTCGAGAATTGCGCGTCCGGCGTGATCGGGCCGACCACGTGCGGCGGGATCACCTTCCCCTGCCGATCGACGAAGAACGTCTCCGGATACCCGGTGACGCCGAAGCGGGTGTTGACCGAGCCGTTCACGTCGCGGACCACGGGGTAATCCACCGCGTAGTGCTTCATGTAACGGGAGGCGGCGAACTGGAAGTCCTTCGTGTCGACACCGACGACGACCACGTCCTTGCCCTTCCAGCGGGCTGCGGCGTCGTGAAGCGCCTTCGCCTCGAGCTTGCAGTCGACGCACCAGGACGCCCAGAAGTTGAGCACGACCACCTTGCCGCGGTAGGCCGCCAGGTCGAACGTGCCGCCCTTGAAGAACGGCAGCCGCACGTTGGGCGCCGCGACCGTCTGGCCCTGGTCGACCTTCTTCGCGATCCCACCGCCCGACCCGTGCGACACGTCCCAGACGAGCAGCGCGAGCAGCGCGCAGACGCCGACGACGGCAGCGGCACGGACGACGCGCATCACACGACGTAGACGGTGGTGCCGATGTCGACGTGGTCGAAGAGCCACTCGGCGTCGGGCACCTGCATGCGGATGCAGCCGTGGGAGGCGCTGTAGCCGATCGACGTCGGCTCGTCGGTGCCGTGGATGCCGACGCCGGGCGCGTCGAGGCCCATCCAGCGCGTGCCGAGCGGATTGCCGGGGCCGGGCGGGACGGGCTTCAGCCCGCGCGCCCAGCTGTCCTGTGTCGGCGGGTACCACCAGGGGTTCTTCCACTTGACGACGATGTGCCAGGTTCCCGTCGGGGTCGGGTAGATGGCCTGGCCGGTCGCGACCGGGAACGTGCGGAAGAGCTTCGTCCCGTCGAAGAGATAGAGGCGGTTCTGCTCGCGGTTGACGACGATCGTCGGCTCCTGCGCGAGGCCGACCGGCGTCGTCGGCTGCACGGCCGCGGTGTGCACCCGGATCGGGAGCCTCGAGTTGCGCTGCAG
This sequence comes from uncultured Thermoleophilia bacterium, assembly GCA_963840365.1. Lineage (GTDB taxonomy): Bacteria > Actinomycetota > Thermoleophilia > Gaiellales > Gaiellaceae > PALSA-600. The sequence goes on from CAWIYQ010000005.1 coordinate 382,985, forward strand.
GGTGGCGATCAGGCGCGCGCGAAGCTTCGCCTGCGCGAGCCGGCGGCCGACGTGCGGCGCGGTGATCGTCGGCGAGCCGTTCTTGACCTGGAGCGTCGCGTTGACGGCCGTCCGGTCGACGCGCTTCGCCGCCGTCGCGACCCACTGGCGCACTGCCGCCCCGCGCACGGAGACGACCAGCTGCACGTTCGCACCGCGCTCGGAGGCCCGCGCCTTGGCGACCGCGGTGCTGACGTACGCCGAGGCGACCTTCGTCGGGTCGAGCAGCAGGTTCACGTGGTCGATGTCGACCTGGATCGGGCGCTTGAACGCGGCGCGCACCGTCGTCACGGCGTCGATCGGCGTCAGCCCGGCGACGCGGACGCCCGCGATGCGTGTGCCGCGCGGCAGCACGTCGGGCAGCGTCATGGTCGTCGTCGTGGTCGTCGTGGTCGCCGTCGTCGTCGTGGCAGCCGTCGTCGTCTCGACCGTCGTCGAGGCGGTCGAGGTCGTGATGTCGGCGATCACCGTGCCGGAGAGGACCCCCGCGGCCACGAATCCCGACGCGAACAGAGCGACAAGGAGCAGGCGCTTCACGCCGCGGAAAGTGTAGCCAGCACTTCCAGGACGACCCGCGGGTCGTCGGAGACGATCGCGTCGGTGCCCGCCGCGACGAGCCGGCGTACGGTGGGCGGGTCGTTGGCCGTCCAGGCGAGGACGGGCGCCCCGGCGCGGTGGGCGACGTCGATCGCAGCCGGGGAGCAGAGCGCGTGGTGCAAGGCGAGCACGGTCGCGTGCGAGCTGCGCAGCAGGAGCGGCACGCGCCAGGGCATCACGGCGCGCAGGGCGGCGGCGCCCGCGCGCGTCAGGACGGAGGGCCACGGGAGCCGGGAGACGCCGTGGCGGTCCCGCGGGTAGCCGATCGCGACCGGCAGGTCCGGCGCGAGAGCGCGGACACGCCGCGCCGTGACGGCGAACGCCGTCGAGACGAGGGCGCGCTCGACGAGCCCGTGTCGGCGGATCGCCTCGACCGCCTCGGCCTCGTAGCCGGGCGACTTGAGGTCGACGTGGGCGCCGACCCCCGCGGAGGAGAGCAGCGCGAGGACGTCGTCGAGCGTCGGAGCGTCGGGGCCTACCCGCTCGGGGTCGTGCGCGACGCGCAGGCCGGGCGAGACGTCGAACTCGACGACATCGACGCCGGCCGCGATCGCGGCCTCGAACGACTCGATCGTGTTCTCGGGTGCAACCGCACCCGCTCCGCGGTGGCCGATCACGAGCGGACGTCCAGACGTGCGCCGCAGCTCGAGCGTCACGCGGTGCGTCGGATGACGACGACGGCACAGTCGTCGGGCAGGGCGTCGCGGGCGAATGCGCGCGACGCGGCGAGCACGGCGTCGGCGATCTCCTGGGCGGGCCGCCCGGCGCTCGACGCAAGCGCCTCGTCGAGCCGTGCGACGCCGAACAGCTCGGTGCCGATCCTCGATTCGACGACACCGTCGGTATAGAGGACGACCGCGGCACCGCGCGGCAGCTGCGCGATGACCTCGTCGTAGTGCTGCGGCGCGTCGATGCCAAGCGCCAACCCCCCGCACTCGAGCACCTCGACGCGCCCGTCGGGCAACAGCAGGCGCGGCGGCGGATGGCCGGCGCTCGCGCCGACGAGACGGCCGTCGAGGTCGACCGTCACGTAGGTCATCGTGATGAACTTGCCGAGCGCGATCTCGTCGACGACGACGTCGTTCGCATGGGCCAGGAAGTCGCCGGGCTGCGGATGCTCGCGGGCGAGCGAGCGGAACACGAACTTCGCCATCGCCATGTCCGCCGTCGCGGCGATGCCGTGCCCGGTCACATCGCCGAGGACGACCGCGAGCCGGCCGTCGGCGAGCTCGAGGAAGTCGTAGACGTCGCCGCCCACGTCGACCTGCGCCGCCGACTCGTAGACCTTGCCGATCTCGATCCCCGGCAGCGACGGCTGCTCACTGGGCAGCAGGGAACGCTGCATCGCCTCTGCGAACTCCTTCTGCTGGTGGTAGAGGCGCGCGTTGTCGATCGCGAGCGCCGCCTGGCCCGCAATCGTCGCCGCAGTGGCGAGCGTGTCGGCATCGATGGGCGCCGCGGGGTCGAGTGAGACGATCGTCAGCTCGGCGAGCAGCTCGGTCGGGGTCGCGATCGGCACGAGGGCTGCCGTCGAGCCCTTCTCGAGGAACGGGCGCAGCAGCGCATGCGCGCCGCCGAGCCGCTCGAGCGACCGGGCGGCAAGGAGCCGCGGCTCCGAGCTGCGCCGCGGGCGGCGCTGCGGGTGGTCGAGGATCGCCCGCACCGCGTCGGCGAGCCGCACGTCCGCCACGTGTACCCCCCGGGGCACGAAGACATCGCCGCGCTCGTCCGGGACGCGGATCACCGCGGCGTCGATCTCGAGCTCCCGCACCAGGGTCTCCGCCACCGCTCGCAGCGTCGCGTCGAGCGACAGCGTCTGCGTGAACGAACGTGAGATCTCGTAGAGAGCGGCCACCTGGCGCGACGCCTGCCGTTCCGACCGGAGCGCCGCACCGAGCGCGTCGCCGAGGTCGGTTGCCTGCTCGTGCAGGCGTGCATTCTGCGCGGCGACGGCGAGCTGGGCCGAGAGCGCGGCGAGCAGCGCGACGTCGTTGCCGGAGAGAGGCTGCTCGCTCGGGTAGGCGACGAGGAGCCCGCTCGACTCGCCGCGCACGCGCAGCGGCACGGCGGCCGCCCGCGGCCGGCCGGCTGCCGCCAGCGCGGCACGCACCCCGGCGAGCGTCCGCTCCGTGCCGAGCTCCGAGGCCTGAACGGCCGCTCGGGCGCGAAGCGGCCCCTCGATCGTCTCCTGAAAGGCCCTCGCGACGCGCTGGTGCCCCGGCGGGAGCCCGCGGCCGGCGGCCGGCCGGAGCTCGCCGTCCTCCATCAGGTAGACGCCGACCTCCTCGAGCCCGAGCAGCTGCGAGACGCGCTCGACGCCCGTCTCGAGCGTGTGCGCGAGCGAGAGCCGCGACGTCGCCTCGCCGACGACGTCGAGCAGTGCACGCGTCCGCGACAGGTCGTGCTCGAGCTGGGCCGCATGCTCGCCGGAGCGGAGCGCGTGTGCGGTGCGGGACGCGAACCTCGCAAGCGCGTTCAGCTCGACCTCGTCGGGCGCGGCTCCCTCGTCGTAGTCGAGGTGCAGCACGGCGAACACGGGCTCGCCGAGCGGCAGGGTGGCCGCGCAGCGGCCGTCTGCGCCCAGCTCGACCACCGCCGGCCCCCTTGCGGCGGCCGCCGCGACCGCGAGCGCCGCAGCCTCGGAGGTCGTGTCGACGTCTCCTTCGACGGCGACGGCCTCCGGCCGCCCGCCGTGGAGCCTCCAGATCGCTCCGCCGCGCGCCCGGCTCGCCTCGACGGCCGCGCGAAGCGCGTGGATCGAGGCGCTGCGCACGTCGCCTGCGGCGGCGAGTGCGTCACCGGCGAGCTCGAGCACACGCGCGCGCCGCTGCCCGGGCGCCTCCGTCAGGTCGGGCGTCAGCAGGCGGTGGAGCAGCGCGAGCTGGGCTGCAGCGAACACCGCGATCGCCCGTTCTTCGTCCCCGAACGGGTCACCCGCACGCAGGAGCTCGACGAGCCCGACCACGCGCCCGCCCGCCTCCGCCGGGACGGTCAGGATCTCGCCGGGCCCGGCGCCTGCCCGCTCGGCGGCCCGCGCGACGACCGCCGATGGGCGCCCGGCCACGACCTCGTCGGCAGGCATTCGCGTGCCCGCGAGCTCGGCGGCGAGCCCGGCGCCTTCCGGAGCGAGCGCGCGTGCAACGAGCATGCCGTCCTCGCCGCGGAGATGGAGCACCGCCACGTCGGCCCTCGTCGCCTCGGCGGCGGCCCGCGCCAGCTCGGCCGCGCCGACCCTCAAATCGGTCGCGGACGACGCCCGAACGACCGCGCCCGCCAGGATCTCGACGGGTGACCGATCGACGTCCACCGCCATCGTACGGAGAAGTATCACTTAGATGGTCGATCGGGAACGACAGCATTTCCCGATCAACCATCTAGAATTGGGGCCATGCCAGAACCGTTGCGGCAGGCGGCTCCGTTGGCGGACGACCCGCCGTCGCTCGATCCCCTCGTCATCGAACGGAACTACCGGCGCGAGCGCGCCCGCCGCCGTGCCCGCCACGAGCGGCACAGCGCCGCCCGCCGCTCCGGCGTGCGCTTCTACGTCGTCCTCCTCGTGCTCGCCTTCGTCACCGCGTTCCTGATGCTCGCGGCGTGGGACGAGGTGCAGACGCTGTTCGGCATCTAGCGTTCGCCTCCGACCGGGCTCGCCCCCATACTTACCGCCGTGGAGAACCCCGACTTCTTCGACATCGACGCTCCGGCGCAGGGACGCGAGCCGGTTCACGGGCGCCCCGACGTCGGCGGGCTCTGGAGCATCGGCGACCGCGTGTCGTGGATCTCGGGGCTCGTGCTCGCCCTCTCCTCGTTCATGGGGTGGTATGCCGGTTCCGGGGTCGGGGTGAAGCTCGCCGTGATCGGCTGGCACACGGGCGTGCTCGGGAAGCTCGTCTTCTTCATCGGCCTCGCCGTCGTCGTGATCGTCGCGCTGCGCGAACTGGGCTTCGACCTGCCCGCCTCGGTGCCGGAGAGCCTCGTGCTGCTGGCCCTCGGCGTGCTTGCAGCGATCTTCGTCCTGATCCGTGTGATCTCGATCCCCGACTCCGTCCTGCCCGCGGATTCGCGCGGCATCGGCATCTGGATCAGCCTGATCGCCAGCCTCGGCGTGATCGCCGGCGGGCTGCTCAGAGCTACTGAAGAGCTGTAGCCACCGAAGAGCTGTAGTCGGTCGACCTACGCGGGCACGAGCTGCCGCGCACGCGCGATCAGCTCCTGAGGATCGAACGGCTTGCCGACGAATCCACGTGCGCCGCGCGCCTCCGCCTCTTTGGCGCTCGCCTCGTCGACCTTGCCGCTGAACATGATCACCGGGATCGACCCGTGGCGCTCCTGCATCTCCTGCAGCATCTGCCAGCCGTCGACGCCGGGCATGACGACGTCGAGCAGCACGAGGTCGGGCGCCTGGTCGTCGACGGCCGCGAGAGCCTGCTCGGCGCTCGCCGCCTCCCGCACGTCGTAGCCGTCGAGCTCGAGGTGGACGCGCACGAACTCACGCAACCCGTCGTCGTCGTCGACGACGAGCACGATCGGGCCGCCGGTGCGGGTGCCCGGCCCGGAGCGGTCGAGGAAGCGCTCGAGGTCGGCGAGGCGGTAGCGACGATGTCCGCCGGGCGTATAGAACGCCGGCACGCGACCCTGATCGCTCCACTTCCGGATCGTCGACTGGGCCACGCCGAGGTATTTCGCGGCCTGGCCGAGCGTCAACCAATCCGGCTCGGCGCCGGATCCGCGCCGGCTCCCCGTTCCAGCCATGAGTCAAAAGTAGCCAAAGCTGTCGCTGCCTAAACGGCTGGCATCACCAACTAGGGGCTGGAGGTGGTGACCGTGACGGTCGCCTTCGCGGCAGGCGCCAGCGGAACGGGGTTGAGCGTGCGGATGATCGTCTGCGAGCCGCCGGGGGCGGGATTGTCGTTCAGCGCCTCGCCGACGGCGACACCGACCGCGAACACCACGACGAGCACGACCACCAGTACGACAGGGCGATTCACGGGCGGTAGTCGGACGCGCCGCGGGCGTAGACATGGAAGGCCGCATCGGTGACCGTCCCCGGCTCGTGCGGCACCGCGTCGGGGAAGCGCTCGTCGAGCAGCTCGCGCGCCCAGTCGTCGGCGCCGTCGTACGCGTCGGCGAGCTCGGCGAGCGTGAACGTCTGGCCGACGCGGCGGCGGAGGTCGGCGACGACCACCTCGACGTCGCCGAGCAGCTTCCCGTAGCGCCGCCCGTCGTGACGCGTCGCCTGGACACGGCGGTCGCCGTCGTCCCAGTGATGGCGGGCGAGCTCGACGTCCATACCGCTAATCACTACAGCAGGTGTCGGGCCAGAGAGCGGGCACCTCGGCGAGGATCCGGTCGCCGAGCTCGTAGCCGGGCCGGGCGAGCGCGAACGCAGCGTGCGCGTGCAGGCACTTCAGGCTGCCCGCCGCGCGTCGCGCCGCCGATCCCCGCGGGAAGCTCGGGGCGCAGCGCGCGCTGCGCCGCCTGCGCGTCGGCGAGGGAGCGGGCGAGCTCGGCGTCGTCGCGGGCCGCCTGCGTCCAGCGCTCGACGCCCCCCGCGGCCTCGAGGCGCGAGATGGCGGCCACGAGGTGCGGGCACGTGACGTAGAACTGGGTCGGGAACGGCCGGCCGTCCTCGTCGAACGGCACCTGCTCGGTCACCGCCGGCCGTCCGAACGGACAGCGGACGGCAACGCGCCGAAACGCGCGCGGCCTTCGCCCGAGCTGCCGCGCGACGATCTCCGTATCGGTCTCGGCCGCCGCCATCCGGGCCAACCTAGCGACGGGTCAGCGGTTGTGCGTACGCCAGGCGCCGATGCCGCGGACGATGAAGAGGCGCTCGCCGGGCTTCACGAGGCCGAGGCGGCGGGCCTGGCGGATCAGCTCGGGGCTCGTGCCGGCGCGGGCGATCTTCCGCTCCAGGGCCTGCCGCTCCGCGCGCAGCGAGGCCACCTGCCCCTCGGTCGACTGCAGCTCGTGCTTCGTCCGCAGGTACGTGTGCAGCGGCCGCCAGTACAGGAAGAAGGCAAGCACGATGGCGCCGAACGCGAGCAATCTGGTCGGCCTGAGCCGGAGCACGCTCCCCACGTTCGCCGGGCCGCGCGCCAGTCCTACGTGCGATCGATCAGGCGACGTCGACCTTGATCACGTTCGTCGAGCCCGGCAGGTTGACGGCCGTGCCCGCGGTGGTGACGACGCGGTCGCCCGCTTCCACGGCCCCTGCCTTCAACGCCGACTCGAGTGAACGCGTCCACAGGTCCTCGACGTTCTCGGTCTGCGGCAGCAGCACCGGCATGATCCCCCACTCGAGCGCCATCTGCTGCAACGCGGTCTGGTGATGCGAGAGCCCGACGATCGGCCGCCGCGGCCGCAGTCGCGCGACCGCCGAGGCGGTCCGGCCGGTGAACGTCGGGACGAGGATCGCGCTCGCGCCGAGCGTCTCCGCCAGGTCGCAGGCGGCGTTCGACATCGCCCTGCCGACGGTCGGCTGCTCCGCCGGCCCCGGCAGCTCGTGGCGGTAGTCCATCGACGGCTCGACCGCGCGCGCGATGCGATCCATCGTCTGCACCGCCTCGACGGGGTAGTTCGCCGATCGCGGTCTCGGCGGAGAGCATGATCGCCGACGTCCCGTCGAGCACGGCGTTCGCGACGTCGCTCGCCTCGGCGCGCGTCGGCTCGGCGTGCTCGATCATCGACTCGAGCATCTGGGTCGCGGTGATCACCGGCTTCCCCGCCTCGAGGCACTCGAGGATGATGCGCTTCTGCAGGAGCGGCACCGTCGCGGCGCCGATCTCGACGCCGAGGTCGCCGCGGGCGACCATGACCGCGTCGGCCTCGACGATGATCTCGTCGAGCGCCTCGATCGCCTCGGCCTTCTCGATCTTCGCGATCACGCGCGCCGGCGAGCCGTGCTGGCGGATGATCGCCTGCAGGTCGCGGACGTCGGCCGCGGCGCGCACGAACGAGAGCGCGACGAAGTCGACGCCGAGCCCGAGCGCGAACTCGAGGTCGTCGAGGTCCTTCTTCGTCAGGGACGGGATCGGGATCGGGACACCCGGCAGGTTGACGCCCTTGTGCGACTTCACCTCGCCGCCGACGACGACCGTGCACACGGCGCGGCCCTGGTCGACCTCGGTCACCGTCAGCCGCACGAGCCCGTCGTCGATCAGGATGTCGTGTCCCGGCCGGAGCACCTCGCCGATCACGGCCGGGGCGACCGGCAGCTCGCTGTCGACGGCATGCTGCTCGCCGACGACCTGCACGTCCTCGCCCTTCAGCAGCATGCGCGGCGCCTCGAGGTCGCCGATGCGCAGCTTCGGCCCCTGCAGGTCGGCGATCAGCGCGAGCGGCTTGCCGAGCTCGTCCTGCACCTCACGCACGATCCGGGCGCGGGCGCCGTGGTCTTCGTGCGTGCCGTGCGAGAGGTTCAGGCGGATCGCATCGACGCCGGCCTCGACGAGCTCGCGCACCGCGTCGTGCGTCGACGTGGCCGGCCCGATGGTGGCGACGATCTTCGTGCGCCGGCGCTGAGCTCTCATTGCTGCCAATCTAGCGATCTACCGCACGTGCGATGTTTCAGAGCTGCGCCCGCGGGAACGCGCGCCAGCCCGGGTAGACCGCCCGGGAGCCGAGCTCCTCTTCGATCCGCAGCAGCTGGTTGTACTTCGCCACGCGGTCCGAGCGCGCCGGGGCGCCCGTCTTGATCTGGCCGGTGCCGAGCGCGACGGCGAGGTCGGCGATCGTCGCGTCCTCGGTCTCGCCGGAGCGGTGCGACATCACGGCCGTGTATCCGTTCGACTGCGCGAGCCGGATGGCCTCGATCGTCTCGGTCAGCGTCCCGATCTGGTTCACCTTGACGAGGATCGAGTTCGCGACGTGCTCGTCGATCCCGCGCTGGAGGCGCTCCGGGTTCGTGACGAAGATGTCGTCGCCGACGAGCTGCAGGCGGTCGCCGAGCTCGGCGGTCAGTGCCGCCCACGCCTCCCAGTCGTCCTCGGCCAGCGCCGTCCTCGATCGAGACGATCGGGTAGCGGCCGACGAGCTCGCTCGCAGAAGCGCGGGCATCTCGGCGCTCGTCTTCTCGCGTCCCTCGAAGCGGTAGACGCCGTCGGAGAACACCTCGCTCGCCGCCGGGTCGAGGGCAATCGCGACGCGGTCGCCGTGGCCGGCTCGCTCGGCGGCCTCGAGGATCGCCTCGATCGCGGCCTCGCTCGACTCCAGGTCGGGCGCGAAGCCGCCCTCGTCGCCGACGCCGGTCGAGAGCCCGCGATCGGAGAGCACCTTCTTGAGGGCGTGGTAGACCTCGGCGCCGATCCTGAGCCCCTCGGCGAACGTGTCGGCGCCGACCGGGACGACCATGAACTCCTGCAGGTCGATCGAGTTCTGCGGCGTGCACGCCGCCGTTGATCACGTTCATCATCGGCACCGGCAGCGTGACGGCGGCCTCGCCGCCGAGGTAGCGCCAGAGCGGCTGCCCTGCCTCCGCGGCGGCCGCCTTGGCGACGGCGAGCGAGACGCCGAGGATCGCGTTCGCGCCGAGCCGTCCCTTGTTCGGGGTGCCGTCGAGGTCGATCATCGCGCGGTCGAGCCCCTCCTGGTCGGACGCGTCCCGGCCGCGCGCGAGCTCGGCCAGCTCGCCGTTCACGTTCGCAACGGCCGTCGTCACGCCCTTGCCGCCCCACTCGGCGCCGCCGTCGCGGAGCTCGACGGCCTCGTGCACGCCGGTCGATGCGCCCGACGGGACGATCGCGCGGCCGGTCGCACCGGAGCGCGAGCGCCGACCTCGACCTCGACGGTCGGATTGCCCCGCGAATCGAGTACCTGCCTGCCGGCGACCTCGACGATCTCGCTCATGACGATTCTCCTTTGCCCGGTCGTAGTACGCGTCCTGCTCGTCGAGCGGGAGCGTCGTCCAATCCTTGCCGTCAGCGCGCGCGAGCGACTCCGCAGTCTCCACCCTGACACGAAAGCGTTTCGCCGCAGCCCGAAGCTCGAGCTCCGGATCGACGTTGAGCCGGCGGGCGACGTTGACCGCGCGCGAAGAGGACGTCGCCGAGCTCGGCCGCGACGCGGGCGTCGGGCTCCGTCTCCGGCGCCGGGTCGGCCGCCGGCAGCTCGTGCGCGAAGCTCGCGGAGCTCGTCGTCGAAGTCGGCGAGCGCCCCGGCGAGGTCGGGATACTCGAACCCGACCGCCTTCGGCCCGCGACTGCACCTTGCGGGCGTAGAGCAGCGCCGGCAGGCCCTCCGGGACGTCGTGGAAGACGCCCTCGCGGCCCTCGTGCTCGCGCTTCAGCTCCTCCCACCGCTCGCGGACGCGCGCGGCCGTGCGCGCCTCGGCGTCTCCGAACACGTGCGGGTGGCGCGCGACGAGCTTCGCCTGGATGGCGCGCGCGGCCTGCTCGAGGCTCCCGGCATCGCGCTCCTCGAGCAGGAGGGCGAGGAAGTACGACTGGAAGAGCAGGTCGCCGACCTCGTCGAGCAGCTTCGCGTCGTCGCCGGCGAGCGCCGCGTCGGCGACCTCGTACGCCTCCTCGACCGTGTGCGGGACGATCGTGCGGGCCGTCTGCTCGCGATCCCACGGGCACTCGCGGCGCAGGCGCTCGGTCAGCGCCTGCAGCTCGACGAGCGCGGCGGCTAGCCCGTCGTGGCCGTCGTCGTCGCCGCGCACGGATCCGGGCTGGCGACGTACCCGACCTGGTACTTGATCTGGGAGCCGGAGCAGAACGACTTCTTCAGCCCTGCGAGCCAGTCGCTCATCGTCTGATTCTTCTTGGCCTGCAGCAGCGTCTCCCGGATCTGGCTCGCCACCGCCGACTGGGGCTTCACGGACGCCTTCTGCACGGCGCCGAGCGGCTCGATCACGAACCACGACTTGTACGACGTCGGGTCGTAGAACGGGCACGTGGACGACGTGCGCCGGTGACGCGAATGCGATCTTGTCGAAGACTGGCACGGTCTGCCCCTTCGAGAACGTCGCCAGGCCGCACTGCTGGCCGCTCGAGTCCTTCGCGTACTTCTTCGCGAGCTTGCACCAGGTGGCGTCGGTGCCGTTCTTCAGCTGCTGGTAGATCTGCTCGGCGGTCGCCTTCTGCTTGACGAGGATGTAGCGAACCGCGCGGGTCGGCTGCTGCGTGTACTGCGAGATGTTCTGCTTGTAGTAGGTCGACACGTCGCTGTTCGAGATCTTCACGCTCTTCGTCAGCTTGTTGAACACGTCCTGGGAGATGAGCTGCTCCCGGACGTCCTCACGCGCGACCGCGTCGGTCATCTTGTTCTGCTTCAGGTACGCCTGGTAGTTCTTCTCGCTGCTCTTGAAGTACTTCTTCTTGATCGCGGCGAGCCGCTTGTCGATGTCGGCGGTGGTGACCTTGATCCCCATCGAGTTGGCCTTGTCCTCGCGCTCGGCCTGCTGGACGAGCAGCGCCACGACCTCGCTCTTGAGGGTCTGGAACTTCGTCGTGCCTTCCTTCGGGAACGCCTGGCCCTGCTGCTTGACGCTCTGCTTCGCCTGCTCCATCAGGGCGTCGAACTGGGCCTTGTTGACGTGCGTGTGGCCGACGACGGCGATGTCGCCCGACGACAGCTTGTCGCTGCCGCCGCCTCCCGCCGCACGCGGCGAGGGCGCCCACCAGGACGATCGGAATCAGGTATCTGAGCTTCTGCATCAGAGAAAACCGCCGGCTAGGAGGCCTGGCGGGCGGCCAGCATAGCATCGACCAAATCGAGCGCATCCTTGAATTCATCGGCCCTTAACGTCACTTCACGGTTTCCTGTCGAGTAGACGGCGGTCTCGACGAGCGACCGCAGCTCGCGCAGCTCGCCGGAGCCGAGAACGACCGGGCCTGACGGACGCGCGCCCACCGCGGAAGACGAGGTAGTCGGCGCCGAGCACGGCGAGCTTGAGCTTCGCCGCCTGGATCGCGAACAGGTTCTCGACCGGCGGCGGCAGCGGGCCGAAGCGATCCTCGGTCGCGAGCTGGAGCTCGCGCAGCTCGTCCTCGTCGACGGCGAGCGAGATACGCCGGTGCAGGTCGATCTTGAGCGCCTCCGCGGCGATGTATGACGCAGGCACGTACGCGTCGACCCGGGCGTCGACGCGGATCGGTCGTGCCTGCGAGCGGTTGACGGCCCTGCAGCTCGGCGACCGCCTCGTGGAGCATCTCGACGTACAGCTCGAAGCCGAGCGCGGCGACATGCCCCGACTGCTCGGCGCCGAGCAGGTCGCCGGCGCCGCGGATCTCGAGATCGCGCATCGCGATCGCGAAGCCGGCGCCGAGCTCGGTGTGGTCGGCGAGCGTCGCGAGCCGGGCACGCGCCTCCGCGGAGAGCTCGTGGGCGTCGGGATAGAAGAGGTAGGCATGCGCGAGCGCGTCGCTGCGGCCGACGCGCCCGCGGATCTGGTAGAGCTGCGCGAGCCCGAGCTGGTCGGCGCGCTCGACGATCAGGGTGTTCGCCTGCGGGATGTCGAGGCCGGACTCGATGATCGTCGTCGAGACGAGCACGTCCGCGTCGCCGGCGAGGAAGTGCAGCATCTGGTCCTCGAGCTCGCGCTCCGGCATCTGGCCGTGCGCGACGAGGAAGCGCAGCTCCGGGACAGAGCCGGCGGAGCTTCTCCGCCGCCTCGTCGATCGTCTCGACGCGGTTGTGCAGGTAGAACGCCTGGCCGTCGCGGGCGACCTCCCGCTCGAGCGCCGTCTTGACGAGCTCGTCGTCGAGCTCGCCGACGAACGTGCGGATCGGCCGCCGCCCCTCCGGCGGCGTCTCGATCACGGAGATGTCGCGGAGACCCGACGAGCGACATGTGCAGCGTGCGCGGGATCGGCGTCGCGCTCAGCGCGAGCACGTCGACCTCGAGGCGCAGCTGGCGCAGCAGCTCCTTCTGCGCGACGCCGAACCGCTGCTCCTCGTCGACGATCACGAGGCCGAGCTCCTGCGGGACGACGTCGCGCGAGAGCACACGGTGCGTCCCGATCAGCACCTCGACCTTCCCGGCGGCGAAGTCGGCGAGCACCTGCTTCACGTCGGCGGGCTTCCGGAAGCGCGAGACCATCTCGACGCGCACGGGGAAGTCGCGGTAGCGGTCGCGGAACGTGTTCCAGTGCTGCTGCGCGAGCACCGTCGTCGGCACGAGCATCAGCACCTGCTTGCCGTTCACCGCGACCGCGAAGGCCGCGCGCAACGCCACCTCCGTCTTGCCGAAGCCGACGTCGCCGCAGACGAGCCGGTCCATCGGATGCGGCGCCTCGAGGTCCTCCTTCACCGCCTCGATCGCGGTGCGCTGGTCGTCGGTCTCGCGGTACGGGAACTCGCTCTCGAGCTGCTCGAGCCACTCGTTGGCCAGGTCGAAGGCGACGCCGGGCTGCGTCTGCCTCTGGGCGTACAGCTGCAGCAGGTCGCCGGCGAGCTCGCGCACGTGCTCGCGCGCGCGCGTCTTCAGGTTGTCCCACGCCTTGCCGCCGAGCTTGGAGAGCGTGGGCTCACGCGCGTCCGCGCCGACGTACCTGCTCGACCTTCCCGATCTGCTCGTGCGGGACGTAGACGCGGTCGTCGCCGCGGTAGGCGAGGAGCAGGTAGTCGCGGGTGACGCCGGCCACCTCGCGCGTCTCGAAGCCGAGCAGCTTCGCGATGCCGTGGTCCTCGTGGACGACGTAGTCGCCGGTCCGCAGGTCGGAGAAGCTCTGCAGCGCGCGGCCCGGCGCGGCGGCGGCGCGCGGCGGGCGCTTGCGGAAGACCTGTGTGTCGGGGAGCAGCGCGACGCCGAGCTCGCGCCAGACGAACCCGCGGCGTGCCGGTGCGATCGCGAACGAGAGCCCGTCGGGCGTCTCGCCCGGCTCGAGGATGCGTGCGCTCGCGCGGCGCAGCAGCTGTTGCTGGCGCAGCGCCTCGCCGCGGTGCGGGAATGCGACGACGACGTCGAGCTCCTGCCGAAGCAGCCCGTTGAGCTCGTTCTCCGCTTCGGCGAGCCCGCGCGCGGTGAGCGCCGGGCGCTGGGCGTCGAAGCTGTACGGCTGCCCTTGCGGCAGCGGCGAGAAGACGGTGACGCCCGACAGGTCGACGCCCGGCAAGCCGTCCTCTGCCCACACGCGCCTCCACCTCGTCCGGCGACCAGACGACGTCCGGCGTCCGCGGCAGCGGCGGAACGAGATCGTCGGGCATGACCGTCTCCACCTCGTCGTCGAGCGTCGGCTCGAGGAGCTCGCGGCGCCGTTCCGCCGCCGGGTAGACGGTCGCGCTCTCGACCTGGCGGAGCGCACGCTGCGTGAACGGCGAGAAGGCGCGGATCTGCTCGATCTCGTCGCCGAAGAGCTCGATGCGCAACGGCTCGCGGCCGGTGGTCGGGAAGACGTCGACGAGCCCGCCGCGAACGGCGAAGTGCCCACGCTCCTCGACCCGCTCGACGCGCTCGTAGCCCGCGGAGGCGAGATGCTCCGCGAGCGAGTCGATGCCCGGCTCGTCGCCGGGGGCGACCCGGAGCGGCGCCGGGCGCGCCGAGAGCGGCGGCAGGCCCTCGGTGACCGCGACGGCCGAGGCGCAGACGAGACCGCCGCGCTCGAGCACGGCGAGCGCCCGCGCCCGCTCGCCGACGAGGTGCGGCGGCGGCTCGAGGCCGGAGCCGAAGCCGACGCCGCGCGACGGGAAGAGCGCCACGCCGTCCTCGCCGAGGAACCAGGATGCTGCCTCGGCGACGTCGCGGGCGTCGGCATCCTCGGCAAGGAGGACCACGAGACCGTGGCCGAGCTCCTCGTGGAGCGCCGCCACGACGAGCGGCAGGATCGGCTCGGAGACGCGGGCGCGCGCAGGCAGCGCCGCAGCGAGCTGCTGCAGGCGCTCCTCCGCGCGGAGGCGCTCGACGAGGGTGTGCAGGACGGGCCGGTCCATGACGACGGGCCGAACGCGGGCGTTCGGCCGGGGCGTCATGGTAGTTCCCTGGCTAGTGGTTGTGCGGATGGAACATCCGCCAGCCTGCGCCGAGCACGAGCACGGCCCCGGCGACTACGTAGGCGAACGTCACGGCGATCCAGAGAGCGGCCATCGAGCGCCTCCTTTCACCCGCAGCCTCGACCCGCGCAGCACAGCCGTAATCGGGGAAAGCCCTACATCACGATCCGTACTGCACCGTCGTAGCCGTAGCCGGCCAGCGAGCCGATCGAGACGCGCGTGCCGGTGTGCGGTGCGTGGATGAAGCGGCCGCCGCCGATGTAGAGGCCGACGTGACCGAGCCCATCGAAGAAGACGAGGTCGCCGGGGCGCAGCCGCGAGCGCGACACGCGCCTGCCGAGGTCGTACTGCGCGACCGAGTAGTGGGGCAGCGTGATCCCGAAGTGGGCGTAGACGAACCGCGTGAAGCCCGAGCAGTCGAACCCGCTCCGCGGCGACGTCCCGCCGTAGGTGTAGCGCACGCCGAGGAAGCTGCGGGCGAACCGGACGATCCGCGTGCGCTCGCGCTGCACGGCGGTGGCGTGGGTCGTCCGTAGGTGGGCGGCGAACGCGTTGCCGGCGCGAGCGGCGAACGCGGCGAGAACGATGGCGCAGGCGAGCACCAGGCGCAGGTGACGGGGCATGAGGAGGCTCCCTTCGGCAGGGGCGGCGCGCAAGGAGGTGACGCGCCTCGCTGTCGTTGGCCCGCGGAGCATGCCCGGGGAAGCGCCCGACCGTCATGCCCCGGACGGGGCTACTTGTCTCCCCCTGCGGGGTTAGCTCGTTCGAGGCGCGCGGTCCGAGCCGCGTGCGCCGTTGATGCGCTGCTGCGCTGCCTCGAGCCCCTCGGCGTCGAGAACCTCGACCGCCTCGACCGCGCCGGCGACGAGCCGCTCGCGGTCCTCGTGCGGCTCGAAGTCGGCGAGCACGTAGTCGGCGAGCGAGCGCCGGTCGCCGCGCCCCGGACGGCCGACGCCGACCCGCAGCCGCAGGAACTCGGGGGTGCCGATCGCCTTCGCGATCGAGCGCAGGCCGTTGTGCCCGGCGAGCCCGCCGCCCCGCCGTGCCTGGAGCCGACCGAGCTCGAGGTCGCCCTCGTCGTGGACGACCAGCACGGCGTCCGGCTCGAGCTTGAAGAAGCGAAGCGCGGCGCCGACGGAGCGCCCCGACTCGTTCATGAAGGTCTGCGGCTTGAGAAGCGCCACCTTGTGCCCGTCGATCCGCACCTCGGCGACGAGGCCGTCGAACTTGCCGCGCCAGGCGCCGTCGTGACGACGGGCAAGCTCGTCGACGACCATGAAGCCGACGTTGTGCCGGTTGCCCGCGTGCTCGCGGCCCGGGTTCCCGAGGCCGACGACGAGCAGGTCGAGCGACGTGCCGTGGCGCCGCGGCCACAGGCGCACGGGCTACTCCTCGGAGCTGGCCTCGTCGTCGGAGGCCGACTCGGCCTCGTCCGACGGCGCCGCCTCGCCGCCCTCGGCGGGCTCTTCGCCCTCGGCCGCCTCGGGCACGGCCTCCTCGGCGCGGGTCTGGTGGGCGACCGAGGCCAGCGTCGCCTCGGGGTCGTCGAGCAGCGTCACGCCGGCCGGGAGCTCGATCTGGCCGAGCTGTACCGATTCGCCGAGCCCGAGCTCGGAGACGTCGAACTCGACCGATGCGGGAACCTCGAGCGGGAGCGCCTCGACGTTGATCTCCGTCACGGCCTGGGTGAACACCCCGCCCAGCTTCGCGCCCGCCGGCTCGCCCGTGACCTGGACGGGCACGGTGGCGTGGATCGGCTGGTCGAGACGGACCTCCTGCAGGTCGACATGCGTGATCGACCCGCGAACCGGGTCGCGCTGGTAGTCCTTGAGCACCGACGCGTGGGCCGATCCACCCTCGACGACGACGTCGAGCACGGCGTTCGCGCCCGACTCGCCGGTCAGCGCCGCGCGCAGGTCACGCTCGCCGATCGTGATCGCGACCGGCTGCTCCCGCCCGTAGAGGACGCCGGGGACGAGCCCCTGCCGACGCAGGCGGCGCGCCTCGGCGGAGCCGAGGACGGCACGGTTCTGGACCATGAGCTTCACGCGCTCGGACGCCACGGCGGGCGATTGTAGCCGACCCGTGACTGGACTGTTCCGATCGGTCCGGTATAACCCTGCGGTGCGCAAGAGAGCTGCGGCCCTCGCACTCCTCGTCTGTCTGCTGCACGCGTCGTCCGCCGGCGCGGGCGCCGCACCGACGATCCAGTTCGGTGTCGCCGACGACGCCGGCAAATACGCGAACGACGGCGGGGCCGGCTTCTACGCCGACATCTCGGCCGTCGGGCTCGGGGTCGACCGGATGACGGTGACGTGGAATGCGGCGGACCCGACGACGATCGCGGAGGCGCCGTTCCTCGACCGCGCCATCCCGGCGGCGGCAACCGCGGGCGTCTCGGTGCGCCTCTCCGTCCGCCCCGCCGCAGCGGGCGCCGTCGGGACCTCGGCGACCAGAGCCACAGCGTTCGCAGCGTTCGTCGCCGAGCTCGCGAAGCGCTACCCACAGGTGCGCACGTTCGTGATCGGGAACGAGCCGAACCAGCCGCGCTTCTGGCGGCCGCAGTTCCGGAAGGGGCGCGCCGTCGCCGCGGCCGGGTACGAGCGCCTGCTCGCCGACTCCTACGACGCGCTGAAGGCGGTCGATCCGACGATCACGGTCGTCGGCGGCGTCGTCTCGAGCCGGGGCAACGACGCACCCGGCGCGCCGAGCAACAGCTCGACCTCTCCCCTGCGTTTCATCGCCGGGCTCGGCGCCGCCTACCGCGCGAGCCACCGGACGAAGCCGATCATGGACGTGTTCGGCTTCCACCCGTATCCGCGCTCGAATCGCGACCCGCTCGAGCGCGGGCTCGAATGGCCGGACGCCGGTTTCGCCAACCTCGACCGGGTCAAGCAGGCGCTGTGGGACGCGTTCGCCGGCACGGGACAGCCGACGGTCGAAACGGGGCTGCGCATCTCGCTCGACGAGGTGGGTTGGCAGACGGCGATCCCGGCCGCGTCGCAGGAGGCGTACACCGGCTTCGAGACGGTGCCCGTCACGTCCGACCGTGCGCAGGCGCATGTGTACGGCGACCTGATCGCCCGTGCCGAGTGCGACCCGAGCATCTCGGACGTGCTCTTCATGCCGTTCGTCGACGAGACCAATCTCGCCGGGTTCCAGAGCGGTCTCGAGCGGGCCGACGGCACGAAGCGGCCGTCGTACGACGTCGTGCACGATGCGCTCGCGGCCGGTTCGATCTGCGACCGCACGCGCGTCCACTGGAGGCACCGGACCGGCGTCATCGGCGCCACGGCGTTCTTCGGGCCCGCGACGACCCGTTCGCGTGTGCAGCGCTCGTGGGCCTTCCGGGTCCGGGCGGCCGAGGATGCGACGTGGACGGCGGCGGTCGTCGCCGTCGAGGGTCGCCGGCAGCTGACCGCACGGGCAGCGCTGGCCGTGCGCTCGATCCTGCGCACGAAGGGCACGGCCCATGCCGGCTGGACGCCGCGTGTCGTGTTCCCGCTGCGCCGGCTGCAGCCCGGCCGCTACGCGTACGTCGTCGTCCTGCATGCGGCGCTCGCGCCGCAACGCCAGACGACGCTCGTCAGCAAGACGTTCGCCGTCGGGTAGCCGGCTACACCGCGATCGGCCGGCCGACGACAAGCGCGTCGAGCAGCTCCTGCGGCAGCTCGGCGAAGTGGGCGTCGGGCAGCACACCGAGGGCGTCGAGCGTCTTCGAGAAGAAGCAGCGTGCGGCGGCCGCGAGCACGACGTCCATGATCTCGGCGTCCGACAGCCCGAGCTCGCGCAGCGGGCGCAGGTCGTCCTCCCCGATCGACGACGCGTCGTCGACGACACGCTCGGCGAGCTCCATCACCGCGAGGTCGACGTCGTCGAGCCCCGCCGAGCCGCGGTCGGCGACGATGGCCGCGACCGGGGCGTCGAACTGCTCGACGAGCACCTTGCCGTGGGCGAGGCAGCAGTAGCTCGAGCGGAGCCGCTGCGCGGCGGTGAGCGTCGCGAGCTCGTACCGGCGAAGGTCCATGTTCGCCTTGATCGACGTGTTCAGGGCGACCCACGCCGTGTAGACGTCAGGGCGCTCGGCGAAGGCGCGCTCGAAGTTCGTCGGCACGGTGTCAGTGTAGGTCGGAGCCGCTCGAGCGCAGGCGCTTCCAGGCGGACGGCAGGAACTCCCTGACGCGCGCGCGACGCTGCGACTGACGCTCCGCGAGCCGCCCGGCGACGAAGGCGGCGCCGGCGTCGCCGCCCCCGAGCGCGACCTCGCGCAGCCGCGTCTCGGCGACGACTGCATCCTGGTGCTCGCCGAGCAGATCCTGCAGAGCCTTCGCCTCGGCAAGGAAGCGGCGGCGGCGCTTGCCGTCGGGCGCAGCGAGCTCGGCCGCGTAGCGGGCGCGCTTGAGCGCGATGCGAAGGCCGTGGATCGCCGCTTCGTCGGGATGCTTCCCGAGCCGGTCGACGACCCGGACGAGCCGGCGGAACTCGTTGCGTGCGACCCGGGTGAGCGGGATCGCCGCTGCTTCGCCGGCGAGGCGCGGCGGCAGGTTCAGGCGGGCAAGCGCGAGCCGGTACGAGTCGCCGTCGAGCGCGTCGAGTAGGACATCGCGCGCGTGCGCCAGTCGGTGCTCGAGCTCACGGACGAGCGCGTCGCCGGCCTCCCGCTCACGCGGGTCGAGACCCGCCACCTCGGCGCGCACGTGCTCGAGCAGCACGTCGAGGTCGCGCACGGGTCCGGTCGCACCTCCGAGCTCGGAGAGCGCGCCGCCGAGCGCACCTCTCCAGTCGGCATCCACGTAGCGACGCACCGCGCGCAGGAACGCACGTGTACGGCGTGCAGCAACGCGATGCTGGTGCAGGTTCTCGATGTCGTCGCCGAGCCGGGTTCCCGGCTCGTGCGCGAGCAGCGCGCGCCGCTGTGCGGCGAGCAGCTCGCGCAACCGCACCGCGCCGGGATCGTCGCTCACCGGCGGCGACGGGACGAGCTGTTTCCCGTCGAGCACACCGCCCACGAGGGCTGTGAGCTCGCCCGGCACGGCGAGCCCGTCGTTGCCCGGCTCCCACGCCTCGACGCGCTCCCCGCGCGGCAGCGCGAGCCGCCAGACGGCGCCCGCCTCGCTCGGCAGGCGCGACAACGTCACGCCGATGCGTTCGAGGTCTCGGTCGACCGTGTCGTAGTCGTCGCTGACCGCCAGCTCCCGATCGGCACGAAGTGAGTCCACGACAGGAGAGCCGGACTCGGGCCCGAGCGGAAGCCGGTGCGCGCGACGGCGCACGGCGTCCTCGACGGACCGACCGAGTTCGAACTCCACCACGTCAATGGTTGCAGGTACGGCGGACCACGCTGCGGAAAACCCCAGGCCTCAGCGCTTTCCGCTGCCCCGCGGATCGGTTCGGGGCGAACACCCCGCCGGCTCCGGTGCTAGAGGAGCCGGTGGTGGCGCACCTGATTTCGTCTGGACGCGCGACGGCGCCGCACAGCTCACGGGCTGTAGGGGGCGCAGCCCTTCTGCTGTTCGGCGGCGGCAAGCGCGTGCGCGATTGGCTGCACGAACGCATTGAATTTCGCGCTCGAGGGCTCATGCCCGAGAGCACGAATCCCGGTCGCCGAGTAGCCGCCCTTCCCGTTCGTCGGCTTGAGGGTGAACGTGCGAACGGTTCCGTCGTAGGAGCGCACGTAGGCCGTGAAGCGCGTGTACAGCCGGTAGCGATAGCCGGAACTCCACTCGCAGTAGGTGGTTCCACCCCAGCCAACGCAGTAAGCGTCGGCGACGTTGAACGTCCGGCCGTCGGAGATTTCCATCCCCTCCTTGCGCAGGCTGCTCTTGCAGAGCGCCGGCGTCCAGTACCAGATCGTTGCACCGCTGTGCGTGCGTGCCTGCGCAGCAGGCGTGCACGCAGCGATTACGGCAGCCGCCGCGATCACGATTGCGAGAAGCCTCCCTGAAGTCATCTGACCCTCGTTTCCCCACTCCGGATGCCTGCCGACGGACGCGGAGGCGTTACCGCTACGCGCCAGTGCTCAGTATCTGACAATCACGTCCAATCGGTTAGCAAAACAGCCGCGAGACCGATTGGTTGCGCGGGGAACCTAGAAGAGCTGGTTCTCGCCGCCGAAGATCGCCGAGACCGAGTCGTCGGCGAAGACGTTCATGATCGTCTCCGCGAGGAGCGGAGCGACCGTGAGCACCGTCATGTTGTCGGGCTTCGCGATCGGGTCGATCGGGACGGTGTCGGTGACGACGATGCCCGCGAACCCGGCCTCGTCGATGCGGCGCAGCCCCTCCGCACTCAGGAGCGCGTGCGTGACGAAGATCCAGATGTCGGTCGCGCCGTGCTCGCGCAGCGCCTGCGCGCCGGCGATCAGCGTGCCACCCGTGGTGGTGATGTCGTCGCCGATGATCGCGACCTTGCCGCGGACGCGACCGGTGACATCGGTGACGGCGACGGTGTCCCGCGACGGCCGAGTCTTGTGCATGATCGCAAAGTCGGCGTCGATCATCTCCGCGAAGCGGACCGCGACCTTCGCTCGGCCGGCGTCCGGCGCGACCGAGACGACGCCTTCGCCCGTGAGGCCGAGGTCGCGGAAGTGGCGCGCGAAGAGCGGCAGCGCGGTCATGTGATCGACCGGGATCGTGAAGAACCCCTGGCTCTGGCCGGCATGGAGGTCCATCGCGAGGACGCGGTCGGCGCCCGCGAGCTGGAGCATGTCGGCGACGAGCCGCGCCGAGATCGGTTCGCGCGGCTTCGCCTTCCGGTCCTGCCGCGCGTACGGGAACGTCGGGATGACGGCGGTGATCCGCTTCGCGGAGGCGAGCTTCGCCGCCTGGATCATCAGCAGCAGCTCCATCAGGTTGCGGTCGACGGGATCGCAGCCCGTCTGGACGAGGAAGAGGTCGGCGCCGCGGATCGACTCGTCGAAGCGGCAGTACGTCTCGCCGTTCGGGAACGTGTCGAGCTGGATCGTCCCGAGCTCGACGCCGAGCTGCTCGGCGATCCGGCCGGCGAGCGTCGGGTGCGAGCGGCCGGAGAAGACCATCAGCCGCTTCTGCGGGCCGCGCTCGAGCCAGTGCCCGGGCCCCGAATGCGTCACGGGCTCGGCGGCCTCGAGGCCGGGAAGGGCAAGCTCAGCGCTCGCGCCGACGGGCTGCATATCCCTCCTTGTTCTCCTGGCGCGGCCGGGCGATCCCGAGCGCATCTGCGGGGACGTCCTGCGTTATGACCGACCCGGCAGCGATCCACGCTCCGTCCCCCACCTCCAGGGGCGCGACGAACGAATTGTGGACGCCGGTCCTGACGTTGCTGCCGATCGTCGTGCGACCCTTGGGCTCGCCGGGGTCGTGCGGGAAGTTGGCCGTGATCGCGCCGGCGCCGATATTCGTGTCGGAGCCGATCTCGGCGTCGCCGACGTACGACAGGTGCGGCACTTTCGTGCGGTCGCCGATGCGTGAGCTCTTGATCTCCACGAAGGTGCCCGCCTTGGAAGACTCGCCGAGGACCGTACCGGGGCGAAGGTAACAGAACGGCCCGACGACCGCCTCTTTGCCGACGTGCGTGTCGATCGCGACGGTGTTCGGGCCGATCTGGGCGCCGGTCGCGATCCGGGTCGCGCCGCGCAGGATCGTGAACGGGTGCACGACCACGTCCGGTTCGATCTCGACGGTCGGGTCGATCCACGTCGTCTGCGGGTCGACGATCGTCACCCCGTCGAGCATGTGGCGCTCGTTGATGCGGTCGCGCAGCACGGCACCCGCCTGGGCGAGCTCGGCTCGCGTGTTGACGCCGTCTCCCTGGCGCCAGTCGGCGGCCAGATGGGCGAGCACCTTCGCGCCGTCGCCGACGAGGATCTCGATCGCGTCCGTCAGGTACAGCTCACCCTGCACGTTCTTCGGCTGGAGCCGATCGAGCGCCGGCCAGAGCGCGGACGCGCGAAACACGTAGATCGAGGTGTTGATCTCGCGAATCGCGAGCTCCTGCTCGGAGGCGTCGGTGCCCTCGGCGATGCGGAGCACCGACCCGTCGGCGGCCCGGACGATACGCCCGTAGAGACGGGGGTCGGGCGGCTCCGTGCTCAGGATCGTCGCGTCCGCGCCCCCGCCCCGATGGGCGGCGACGAGCTCCTCGAGCAGCTCGCCGGTAAGGAGCGGCGTGTCGCCCGAGAGCACGAGCACCTCGCCCGCGAAGCCTGCGAGCGCCGCCTTCGCCGAGCGCACCGCGTCGCCCGTACCGAGCGGCTGCTCCTGCACCGCGACGGTGACCTCCGCGGCATCGAACTCGTCGCGACCCGACGGTGAGGCGACGACGACAAGCGGGTCGGCGCCGCTCGCCCGGCCGGCCTCGAGCACCCAGTCGACCATCCGGCGGCCGAGCAGCTCGTGGAAGTGCTTCGGGACGTCCGAGCGCATGCGGGTGCCGAGGCCCCCTGCCATGACGACGGCTGCGAGCGGCGTGTCGGTCATCGGGGAGATGGCTGGGGCGCCAGGATTCGAACCTGGGATCGCGGGACCAAAACCCGCTGCCTTACCACTTGGCTACGCCCCACTGCGGGCTGAAGTCTACGGGCGTTTCCGGAGCAGGACGACGAGCGCGGCGACCGCGAGCACGGCGACGACGCCGATCGCGATCGCCTTCAGCACCCAGAACGCGAGCGGCACGAGCAGCACGACCATCTGCGAGACGGCGAGGATCCAGCTCCCGTTCCGAACCCAGTCGAAGCGGCTCGTGCGCCCCGCGTACCACCAGAGGACGATCGAGACCACCGCGAAGAGGACGACGACCCACCAGCTCAGCGCATGGACGAGGAACAGCAGGCCCTCGACCGCGGCGATCCCGAACGCAATGCGGAGGCGACGGTCTCGGAGCCAGCGGCCCGAGCGCGTGGAGCCATGCTCGATCGCCTGCGTGCCGTACATCGAATCAACCGTACCACGCGGGAAACGCGATCCAGACGCGCCCGAGACGCCCCAGACGGCGGCCCGCGCGGGTCGCGTCGGCACGGCTCTCGAAGAGGCCGTAGAGCGTCGGCCCGGCGCCGCTGACGTCCGCGCGAAACGCGCCCTCGGCCAGCAACGCGGCGCTGTGCGGCGAGCTTGCGAGGTCGTTCGGCGGCAGGCGCGCGAGGTCGCGCGGGCGACGCACCGCAGCCAGGGCCTCGCGAAGTGCGCGGGCGCGCTCCTCGAACCCGGCCTCCCCGCCCCGCCGGTCGAACGCCGCATAGACCTCGGCGGTCGAGGGCTTGCGCGCATCCCGCGGCAGGAGGAGCAGCACCACGAACGACTGCGGCAGGTCGAGGGGCTCGAGCTCGCTGCCGTCGCCGGCTCCGAGCTGCGGCCCGTCGGCGAGAAAGAACGGCACGTCCGCACCCAGGCCGGCGGCGAGCTCGTGCAGACGCTCGGGCTGGAGCGGCTCGGGGAGCTGCTCGTTCGCGAGCCGGAGCGCTGTCGCGGCGTCGGAGCTGCCGCCGGCGAGACCGGCGGCGACCGGGATCTGCTTCTCGATCCGCACCCGCCAGCCGGTCGGCCCGCCCAGCGCGGTGAGCGCGTCGCGCACGATCGTGTCGCCGGCAAACCCCTCGACCGTCGTCTGCGGCGCAGGCTCGACGGCGATGCGGTCGCAGACGTCGACGCGCTGGTAGACGGTGAGGAGCTCGTGCTTGCCGTCGGGGCGGAGCGGGCCGACGACGAGCGCCAGGTTGATCTTCGCGGGCGCGGGTGCGATCACGCGAGCGCCCCGGTGAGCACGACGAACTCGCCCGGCTCGAGCTCCTCGGCGCGTGCCGCGGGCGCGCGACCGAGTTGCGCGAGCGCTTCGACCGCCTGTTCGCGCGTCGCGACGCCGGCGAGCGCCAGTGCGTTCGCGAGCGTCTTGCGACGGTGCGAGAACGCCGCCTCGACGACGCGCTTCACGTCGGCGCCGGCTCCCGGAGCGATACGGCTGAACGCGACGAGCGCGCTCTCGACGTTCGGCCGCGGACGGAACACCTCGCGCGAGACCGGGTGCAAGCCGGTGCGTCGGGCCGCGAGCTGGACGAGCACCGACACGGAGCCGTACGCCTTCGTCCGCGGCTCGGCGAAGAAGCGATCGGCGACCTCGCGCTGCACCATCACGCACCAGCGCCGCAGCTCGAGGTCGTCGAGGCTCTCGGCGACGATCGGCGTCGCGACGTTGTACGGCAGGTTCGCGACGAGCTTGACGGGCGTCGGCGCGAACGATGCGAGGTCGAGTCGCAGCGCGTCGCCCCAGTGCACCGTCGTGCGCTCGATGCCTGCAAGCTGCTCTTCGAGCCGCCGGTCGAGCTCGACCGCGTGCACGTGCGCGACCCGCGCGGCGAGGAACCGCGTCAGCACACCCAGGCCGGGGCCGATCTCGAGCACGACATCGTCGGGGCGGAGCTCGGCGAGCCGGTCGATCACGCCGAGGATGTTCTCGTCGACGAGGAAGTGCTGCCCGAGCGACTTGCGCGGGGCGACGCTCACAACGCGAAGCACGGCGTCGGCGTTCGCCTCGATCTGGGCGCGAACATCTTCGCCGCGCAACTCGGAGAGGAACGCATAGGTGTGCACGACGTACGCGGGCTCGTTGCGCTGCCCGCGCACCGCTTGCGGGGCGAGGTACGGGCTGTCGGTCTCGGCGAGCAGGCGGTCGGCGGGCACCCGGCGCGCTGCGTCGCGGAGGTCGTAGGCGTTCTTGTAGGTGACGTTGCCGGCGAACGAGACGTACCACCCGCGCTCGAGGGCGGCGTCGAGCAGGTCCGGCGACGAGAAGCAGTGGAGTACGACCTGCCCCTCGTGCGCGAGCAGCCGCGCGCGGGTGTCGTCGTCGGCCGCGCGGGTGTGGATCACGACCGGCTTGCCGAGCTCGCGGGCGAGCGCGAGCTGCGCGTCGAACACGCCCTGCTGTGCGTCGTGGGGTGCGTAGTCGCGGAAGTAGTCGAGGCCGGTCTCACCGACCGCGACCGCCTTGGGGTGCGCGAGCAGCTCGCGCAGCCCGTCGAGCCCCTCGCCGGCCGACTCGTGCGGGTGCACGCCGAGACACGCGTACACGCCGTCCTCGCGCTCGGCACGGGCGAGCACGTCCCGTCCTGCGGCGACCGTCGTCGCCACGTCGATCACGCGGGTCACCCCCGCCGCGCGCGCCCGCGCGAGCACCTCGTCGGCGTCGTCGCCGAGGTGCGCGTGGGTGTCGATCACGCCGCGCCGGCGCCCGCGGCTGCCTCGATCCGCGGGAAGAGCGGCGCGGCGGCGGCGATCGGACGCGAGGTGTCGAGTAGCCCGGGAGCCACGCGGTCCCAGCCCAGCTCGTCGTCCTGGGCCAGTGCGTCGAGGATCTGCGGCGCCGTCTCGGGCAGATAGGCGGAGAGGGCGATCGCCGTCGCGCGCAGGCCGTCCGCGAGGTCGAAGAGCACCTGATCGAGCTCGCCCGCGCGGTCGGGATCCTTGGCGATCGTCCACGGTGCCCGTTCGGTCACGTAGCGGTTCAGCTCGCGCACCAACGCCCAGATCCGGTCGATCGCGCCGGTCAGGTCGAAGCGGTCGAGGTCGCCCGGCACCTCGTCGTGGACGACAGCGATCGCGGCCGCGATCGCGGGTGACGTCTCGAGCCCGGCCGGCAGCCGGCCGTCGCGATAGCGCTCGATCATCGCCGTCGTCCGCGAGAGCAGGTTCCCGAGGTCGTTGCCGAGCTCGCGCTCGTAGCGCTCGGCGATGCCTGCGAGCGATGCGCTGCCGTCGTGGCCGAACGAGACCGCGCGTGCGCACCAGAAGCGCAGCGCATCGGCCCCGTAGACGTCGATCAGCTCGAGCGGGTCGATCGCGTTCCCGAGCGACTTCGAGATCTTGAGCTCGTCGAGCAGCAGGTAGCCGTGGACGAAGATCTGCTTCGGCACGTCGTAGCCGGCCGAGAGCAGCATCGCGGGCCAGTAGACGCAGTGGAAGCGGAGGATGTCCTGCGCCATCAGGTGACGCACCTCGGGCCAGAGCTCTGCACGAAGATCCTGGCCCGGCCGGGCGTATGTGAGCGCGCTCAGGTAGTTGACGAGCGCGTCGGCCCAGACGTAGGCGACCTGGCTCTCGTCCCACGGAAGCGAGATCCCCCACGGCTGGCCGGCACGACTGATCGAGAAGTCGCGCAGGCCGCCCGCGACGAAGCTCCGCACCTCGTTGCGCCGGAACTCCGGCTGGATGAAGTCGTCACGGGCGTCGTACAGCTCGAGCAGCCGGTCCTGGTAGGCGGAGAGCCGGAAGAAGTAGTTCTTCTCCTCGATCCACTCGGGCACCGTGCCGTGTATCGGGCACCTGCCGTCGACGAGCTCGTCCTCGGTCTTGAACGCCTCGCAGCCGACGCAGTACAGGCCGGCGTAGACGTCCTCGTAGACGTCGCCGTTGTCGTAGATGCGCTGCAGGAAGTCGCGGACGAACGCCTTGTGTCCCTCATCGCTCGTCCTGATGAAGAAGTCGTTGGCGGCGTTCAGCTTCGGCGGCAGCGAGCGCCAGGCCTCCGCGATCCGGTCGACGTACTCCTGCGCGCCGAGCCCTTGCTCTTCCGCGACGCGCCAGACCTTCGTCGCATGCTCGTCGACCCCAGTGAGAAAGAACGTCTCCTCCCCACGCTGGCGGTGGTGACGCGCCAGGATGTCCGCCGCGATCGTCGTGTACGCATGACCGATGTGCGGCTTGTCGTTCACGTAGTAGATCGGCGTCGGTCATTTGCCCTTCTCGCATGGCGCGGCCGTCGTCCATGGCTCCAGTAACTCCCGAGTGCGATCGTGATGGATCACTCCGAAATGCCTCGTTCAACACCGCGGTCGAAAGACTGCATGCCGAACGAAGCATAGTGAGAAGAAGCATCTTTGCTGCCGCCTTGCTGAGCCTATTCGCAGCACCCTGCCATGCAATCCAATCGGCGGACGACCCCGAGACAGTGTGCAAGATGCTGTCCTCGAAGGAATTCCGAATTGCGCGAGGGCAAAATCTTAGATGACAAGTCGCTGCTGGATTTGACCTGCAAACTGACGATGCAAATCGTCACCGATTTGCTGAAGGGGTCCTCTCTCGTCGGTCCTGAATGCAGTCGAGTAACGCAAATGCTCTTTGCCGTGGCAAATGACCGCGGGCTCGACCTCGAGGCGGCAAAGCAGTCATGCGAGGAGCAGTGGAACTCCGCCAACCCTCCAAACAAGCCGCAACCCTAGCGTCAAAGCCCAAACATCAGCTCTCATACCGTCAAGCAACGGCGGTTCTTGGGTTTCGAAACGGCCCTTCGGTCGTGTTCCCCGACCATAGTGGGGGTCGCCGGTGGGCCCGTCGTCTGAACGGCGTTTGCAGGCCATATATGTCACAGGTCATTAATCCCCGTATGCCACCCCGTATGCCGCAGGTCATTAGTGCCCGTATGTGACAGGTCATTAGTGCTCGCTTTCCAGTATAAGAGCCAGCTAGGAAAAAGTCTGGCGGCTAAGGAGCAACTCGCGTTCTCGTTATTTCTTTTTCGGCGCTGGAACTTCGATTTGCCACCTTAGTTAAGAACTGGAACCACGCTGCGGGACAAATCAGCGGGTTTGGCGTCTTAGGGGGAATTCGCCGCCGTGGAGACCTTAGGAGAGGCCGGGGGCAAATTACAGGTATCGTTGATGGGCAGATCGTGCCCGTGATGACCAAGGCGCCGTCGCTGTCGAGCGCGTCCACCGCTTGGTCTGGCTTTTTGTTGAAGCACACGCCACCGCTGGCGTCAGACGTGACGTCTGGTGGGGATGGCACCGGACGCACGTCGGCCTCTTTACAAAGGGTCCGCTCAGCTTTCGGGTGCGCGACCCGAAGGGGGACCAAGATTTCGAGGCGCGAGCTGGCAGCGTCTTCGTTATCCCAAGTGGATTTGACGAGACACGCTTCGCGGTTGCTGGATCCGATTTCCAATTGATTTGCGTTGAACTCGATCCCACTCGAGTTGAGGGATTGTTGGGACACAAAGGGCCTGGTGAAGATGGCGGATTAGTTCCGCAAATCGTTGCGGAAGACGTGCAGATTGCAGCTTTGGTCAGCAGCGATGGCGTCGGAGGTGGCTCAGGGGTGCCCCGCCGGGCATTGTACGATCAATCGTTGTCTTTGACCTTGGCGACTTATCTTGCGGGTCGTTTCTCGGTGAAGACGCCGAGCAAGAAATCTTCTCGACAACTCACCGAAAGCCCATGCTCGACGCCTGTTTGACTACATTCGGGCTAATCTCGATTGTAATTTGACTCTGTTCGAACTCGCCGGCTCGTCCAACTCAGCCCCCGTCAGTTCTTTCGGTTATTTTCGAACACTTTTGGGACCACGCCTCACCGATACGTTATGAACGAACGCGTGACACGGGCGAAGGAATTGCTTTCGAACGGCCATTCCTTGCCGAGGTGGCGATCATGCTGGGCTTCTCCAGCCAAAGTCATTTCAGCGACGTGTTTCGGAAAGCAACTGGCGTGTCGCCCGGCCGATATCGACAGGAATGCCGGTCGGGTTGAGCTTTGGAACAATCGCCGCGCCAGTGCCGTCTAACCACGTAGAGAGCTTAGACCCCGGTGGAGCGCGTGCATCCGAGCGCGGGTGAAGGTCTCGCGTGAGGCGAGGAAGTTGGGGCTTGGTCGTGTGGAGTTATTTAACGAAGTCAGTCTCCCCGCCACGCCGGCGGGGAGACTGACAAACTTCAGATACGCCTAGTCAGGTTTCGTGATCGACCCGTTAAAGACCACGCGAACGGACCCAATCGGGGATGATTTGGGCGATTTGCAGGTTGTTGTTATCCAGCATGACCATGTGTTCGTTACCGGTAATGGCGCCAGGTGAACCTGGATAAAGGGAATCGGGGGTTAGGTCCGGCAGGTGGGCGTATTTAATGTCGCCACCCGCGGCAGTGATCTGCGCAATCTCCTGCGGGCAAGGCGCCACTGGGCGCGGCGTCGGGTAGAAATCGCCTTCCTCGATGAGGATCGGGATATGCTTGAGGGTGTCGATTTCAGCCGGTGTCAGATTCCCGAAACAACCCGTCTCGAGCTGGATGATGGCTTTAACTTTACAGGCTGCTGCCGTCGTCCAGGGGTAGCAGCCCGAAGCTGGTTGAAGCGCGGCTCTGGTCGGGAACGAGACGATTCGGAGTGACCCATCAAGGTCAGCACCGCCCAATTCTTTCGCGAGCTCGGCCATTTGAGCGGGGGTATTATAAAAGCCCGCAGGGTCAGCCGGAGCTTGGTGCCCCAGACAGGGTCGCATTCAAGTCAGGGATCACCATGTTGAAGAATTGCAGGTTCGATCCCGCACCAACTCCCACAGTGTTCATCGGGAACCGAATGCCCGTGATGAGGTGTCGTCGTGGTAGAGCACGGCGAGGTCGTGCAAGTAGTGGTTCCCCAACGGAATACGTTCCAAGCGAACTGGTCGCTGGCGATCAGGATGCTTGGGTTTTGCGGGCATGCAACATTTCCGCTGGGAATGCAAGGGGTAAGGCCGTACCTCACCGAGTTGTATGCACCTGCGTCGAAGCCCGAGCGGGCGCGGCTAACCTGGTCGATCATGTAGGTGTCGAAGCTCTGACGGACGAAGAACTCGTCCCAGCCCATCCGTCCATCGGGCGTGGTTTGCCACGACTTTGTGCTCAAGCAGCAGCCGTGCACGATGGCGATTGGTACTTGCTTTTTGCCGTCTGTGCCTGCGGCTTCATGAACTGCACGTACATCTGATTGATCATGTGCAGCCCGGGATTAACGGTCCCCGAGCACAACTGGCTATTGGTGGCTGGTGGCGGTGGGGTGGGGCAAGTGGCGAGGGTTCCCGGGATAAAGAAGTTGCCGTACTCTCCCAGAAGCAGCGGGCCATTCTTCTTGACCGCGGAAAGGTCCTGCGCCGCGGCGATCGTCGACATCAGCGCAAACACTATAAAACATGCGCCTGCCAAGACGCTGCATTTACTCAATTTCATCATGGTTTCCTCCATATGTTCGCCTTGGTTAACCAAAGTCGGCTGAGTGTGGGTGGCCGGCCGACGTGATAGATTGGTATTCAAGGGTAATCTTGAGCCCGTAATTTTAAGTGGCGGCCCGTAGTAAGTCTGTCGCAATCATGCCATTCTTTCAAAATCACGCCATCAAGGATCAAATTTAAGACCCATCCGAATAGGGAACTATTCATTAATGCACGGAGTTGGTTTGATTACCCTTCGAACTGAGTGGAGCGGGTGATTGGGAGCGACGGCGCGAGGCGGAGATAACGGGGCCTGGCGCACTGACGTCGGCACGACCTCGGGCAAATAGCCAAATTTCCGAAGAGAGTAGGTGCCGTTCCTCGATAGCGGTGCAGCTGTTCAGCGCGTCGACATTACACCGAGAGGCAACCTTCAGGAGGGTGATTCCGCCTCCTGGATAAATCAGAACTTGAAGCCTCCCCGACAGTTGGCGGGGAGGCTTCAATGCACGTCACTTTGGCACGTTCTAAGTTTTCTTCACGTGCCGAGCGACCCGGTTACAGATGACGTGAGGTGGCCCAATCGATAAGGATTTGGGCGATCTGGAGGTTGTTGTTGTCCAGCATCACCATGTGGTCGTTGCCGGTAATGGGGCCGGGCGAACCCGGATAAAGGGAATTTCGCGTGAGCTGCTGGCAGCCAGGCGAACTTGATGTCGCCGCCCGCTGCAGTGATCTGCGAAATCTCCGTCGGGCAAGGCGCCGCCGGCTGCGGCGACCGCGGAGAAATCGCCATACTCGATGAGGATCGGGATATGCGAGAGGGTGGTGATCTCGGCCGGGGTCAGATTCCCGAAGCAACCGGTCTCGAGCTGGATGATGCCCTTAACTTTGCAAGCGACCGCTGTTGTCCAGGGGTAGCAGCCCGAAGCTGGCTGAAGCGCGGCCCTGGTCGGGAACGACGCACGATTGGGAGTGACCCATCAAGATAGCGCCGCCCAATTCTTCGCGAGCGCGGCCATTTGGGCGGGAGTATTGAAAGAAGGCGGAGGGGGCGGCCGGAGTGCAAGCCGCAGCCGGCGCAAGGGGCGGCCCTGCCACTCAAAGTCCCGTTCATGTCAGGGATCGACCATGTTGTAGAATTGCAGGTTCGACCCCCCGCCCACCCCGACGGTGTTCATCGGGAACCGAATACCCGGATGAGGCGTGGTTGTCGTCGAGCATGGCGAAGCCGTGCAAGTGTGGTTCCCCAACGGAAGACATTCCAGGCGAACTGATCGGTGGCGATCAGGATGGCGGGGAGTGCGCTAATGGGCGTCAGAGACGCCGAGTCCGCACCATCGTTGTATTCGGTAGCATCAAAGCCCGAGCGGGCGCGGCCAACCTGGTCGATCATATAGGTGTCGAAGCCCTGACGGACGAAGTATTCGTCCCAGCCCATCCGTCCATCGGGCGTGGTCTGCCACGACTTTGTGCTCAAGCAGCAGCCGTGCACGATGGCGATCGGATAATGCGGTTGGGTCTTCAGCAACGGCATCATGAACTGCACGTACATCTGATTGATCATCGCCAGCCCGGCCTGCCCGCCCGGCCCGCCCCTTGCCGTCGCGGCATCGATCAAATGGGTAGTTCCGGGCATAAAGAAGCTGCCCTCTCCCTTGAGCAGCAGAGGCAGCGAAGGCTTGATCGCGGAAAGATCTTGTGCGGCAGCCACGCTAGGTACGAGCGCGAGGGCGGCAAGACCCGCGCCGGCCGATATCGTCCATTTACTCAACTTGATCATGGTTTCCTCCCTTGTTTGCGTCTTATTAGCCAACGGCCGGTTCGGGGGGGTGTCCTATCCCGACCGGTTAGTCAGCGCTGATTTAGATAGGGCAGGATGCTAGGAGGGGGCAGATGAAAAGTCTGTCATTATCGTGCCGTTTTTTCAAAAATCATGACACATGATGCCTCGGCGGGGTTCGCATTTTCGGTGTTCATTACTGCCGAAGTAACCGTGCGGGACGGCTTCTCTGACGATATGTCGCAACTGATTGGCGCGAGCCGAGATCTGCAACAGCCGGCGCAACGAAGCTATGGCACGCGCGGAGAATCGCCTTCTCACCGAAGAGGTCGTCGATCACAGAAGTCGATCAGGAGGACGGGGCCGGAGACATTTCGGGGTCCGTCTTGGTCGCCGCGCCTACGAAGTAGCCTCTAGCTGCGGGTTATTTTTGACTCGGCTTGGAGTTCAAAATCATCCACGGGGGCTTCGTACCCGGGGGGGTCGACTTGCGCGTTGACGCGCAGAATTCGGTTATCGGTCTCTATCGTGCCTTCGACCAACGTGCCCTGCAAAATCTCGACGCATTGACCGTAGAGCTGCTTCTCGACCATAGCCCTCTGAAAGGCGTCGGGGTCCGAACGCATGCTCATCAACTGCGAGACCTCTTCGATCGACGTGCAACCGAAGCTGGGAACCTTGGCCACATACATCGTTTGAGCGGCGACAAGAACCGCAAGGATCGTTTTCATCGACCCACCTCCCCGAGTTTTTTCTAATTGGACAAAGTCGAACGTCGATTGCCGATTTGGACAAAATCGAACATCGATTGTCAATGATGTCGAACCGCGATCACGGATGCATCGTTGCCGATCACGTGTCGCCGCGGTTTTGTGCGCCGCACCGTGAGAGTGCGGCTTCATAGCGCAGTGCCGGCCGGGAAGCGATCCCGGCTCATCGGACCGCTATCTCGGCGGCGGCTTGAAAAGTCAACCTCCTCACATTCCAAATAGCGGAATTGGATGCGAGCTCGTGAAAACGCTCAAGAGCGGTTCGAGATCGCATACCATCCGGATCGAGGCTCTCTCGCGTCGCGCGACCTTGCAAACACGTTCGCCTTCGTCTTGAATGCGGCCGCTGTCAGTCAGCATGAAATTGCTGAGAACAATCGGCGTGTGCCGCTGGCTGTCGCGCCGTCCGCTAGGGGTTACTCTGTGGCAGCACTCATCGAGTTGAATGGGTTGCACAAAGCCTTCGGTCCCATTGTGGCGGTCGATGGCATTTCGCTTTCAGTGAGCGCGGGCGAGGTCTTGGGCTTTCTTGGACCAAATGGCGCCGGCAAATCGACGACTATGAGGATGATCACCGGCTTCCTGGAACCCGATCAGGGCACCGCGAAGATTTGTGGCATCGACGTTCAGGAGCACCCTCAGGCCGCTAAGAGCATGCTCGGTTATTTGCCCGAGGGCGCTCCGCTCTATGCCGAAATGACGCCGCGATCGTTTCTCACGTTCATCGCCGATATTCGTGGCCTCGACCGCAACGAGCGAAAGGCCAAGATCGCTGCCGCTGTAGAAAGAACTGGGCTTAAGTCCGTGCTCGATCAGCGCATCGAGACGTTATCCAAGGGCTACAAGAGGCGGGTAGGTCTCGCCCAGGCTATCCTTCACGACCCACCGGTGCTCATCATGGACGAGCCGACGGACGGCCTCGATCCCAATCAAAAACATCATATTCGTCAACTCATTAGAGAGATGGCGGTGAAGACGGCGATCATCGTTTCAACGCATATCTTGGAAGAGGTTGAGGCCGTCTGTACGCGGGCCGTCATCATCAACAAGGGTCGTATCGTTGCCGATGGAACTGCGGAGGAACTGATAGCTCGGGCGCCTAATCACGGCGCTGTCGCCATCCGTATCGCCGAAAAGAGGGCAAAGAGCGCCATCAGCGCGCTGTCGGGTCATGCGTCGGTTTCGCGTGTTGAGACCATCGACAAATTGAATGGTCAGGTCACGCTGCGTGTCATTCCGAGGAACGGCGCGGCGATCGCAACCGAACTCGCCACGCTGCTGCGCGACAAATCGCTGCCGGTGACGGAACTGTTCGTTGAGCGCGGCAGGCTCGATGAAGTGTTCCGTCAGATCACGACTTTCGATCAAGGATCGACGCATGACTGACAGCCTTCGCCGCATCATGGCCGTGACGAAACGCGAATTTGCGTCCTATTTCGCGAACTCCGCTGGCCAGCGTTTTTCTCATCGTGTTCGTCGCGCTCACCGGAGCTTTCGCCTTTTACGTTGGTAACTTCTTCGATCGTGGCCAGGCGGATCTCTACCCGTTCTTCGCATACCACCCCTGGCTATACCTCCTGTTCGTTCCGGCCGTTGCCATGAGGCTCTGGGCCGAGGAACGCAAAACCGGAACGATCGAACTTTTGATGACCCTGCCCGTCTCACCATGGGAGGCCGTCGTCGGCAAATTCCTCGCCGCATGGATCTTCATTGGGCTGGCGCTTACCCTCACGCTTCCGATGTGGATCACCGTCAATGTGCTCGGCCATCCGGACAACGGGGTCATCTTCGCCGGTTACATTGGCAGCTTTCTCATGGCGGGCGCCTTTCTCGCGCTCGGGGCCTTCGTCTCGGCGCTGACCAAGAACCAAGTCATCGCCTTCATCCTCGCTGCCACGCTCTGCTTCCTTTTCGTCATGAGCGGCGTCCGCCTCGTGCAGGACGTGCTGGGCACCTGGGCTCCGGGTATCCTCGCTTCGGCGGTCTCATCCATGAGCTTCCTGTCGCATTTCGCGCAGATCACCCAGGGGGTGGTCACGGCACCGACAATCATCCTCTTCCTGTCGATTATCGTGTTCGCGCTGTTTGCCAACGTGATCGCGATTGGCCAGACCAAAGCGGCCTGAGGGAAACGCAGGCGATGCGTAAGGTTCTCGATCGTGTTGCATCGGCGATCAGACAGGCGTGGCACTGGATGACCAGCCGCTCCTCGTTACTCAGCCGGCGTGTGCTGGGTTGGGGAAGTGTCGTGCTCGCCGCCATCATCCTCCTCTCCGTGAACCTTATCGCTTCGATTGGCTTGAATAACGCGCAGGTCGATTTGACCGAGGACCGTCTATTCATGATTTCGAGCGGAACGCGCGAGGTGTTGCGCGGCATCGACGAGCCGATAACGGTTAGAGTGTATTTCTCGAAGCGACTCGGCGAGGTGGCCCCAGACTACGCCCGCTATTTTGATCGGGTGAGCGCCCTCCTCGACCGCTACAAAGCCTTGTCCGGCGGCAAGTTGCAGATCGCTTATCTCGATCCCGAGCCGTTCTCGGATGAGGAAGACCGAGCGGTCGCTTCCGGATTGCATAGCGTGGCCCTAAATGGTGAAGGCGAGGTAGGGTATTTCGGGCTGACCGCGACCAATTCGACCGACAATCAAAAAACGATCGATCTCTTCCATCCGGATCGAGAAGCGTTTCTCGAATACGACCTCACCAAGCTGATCTACTCCCTGGCGAATCCCAAGAGGCGTGTGGTTGGCGTGATCACGGCGTTGCCACTCGACGGCGGAACGACGCCTGACAATCAGCCGATACCGCCTTGGCTAATCATGCGGGAGATCCGCGAGTTTTTCGACGTGCGCACCCTCGATGTAAACGTCGAAAAGATACCCCCGACATCGATGTCTTGCTCGTCGCGGAGCCTTATGGCCTGACCACGAAAGCTGCTGATGCGATCGACCAATACGTGCTGGGTGGCGGCAAAGCCGTGGTGTTGGTCGATCCGGTCCCGGAGGCCGCGCTCTATGCAACGATGGGGCAGCCGCATGGTGGTCTCGACGAACTGCAAAAGGTCCTAAAGGCTTGGGGTGTCGGTTTCGATCAGAATGAGGTTGCGACCGATCTTGCTCGCGCTCGACGGGTTAGATTCGGTCCCTCCGCGGCTGTGGTCGACTACGTGGCGTGGCTCGGACTGGACAGCAGCAACATCGAGAAGAATGACGTACTTGCTGCCGGCGTCGATACGCTGAATGTCGCCACGGCGGGAATCTTGACGAAGATCGATGGCGCGGGGACGACCTTCACACCCATCTTGCACACCGGACCCGAGGCCATGCAGGTCGACGCGAGCAAAGTGGGCCCAAACGCCGATCCGATCGCGTTGCTCCGCGACTACAAGCCAGGTGGCAACGCGCTCATCTTGGCCGCTCGTCTCTCTGGCGAGACCAAGTCGGCATTTCTGAAATCGCCATTGAAGGTCAAGGCGAGCGGAGAGCACGACAGTTCTCTTGAGCGAGCACCACAGGCGAAGCCGGATGAACCTAAAGGCGCGCACCTCTCGTCGGGGAAGATCAACGCGATCGTCATCGCCGATACCGATCTCATGGCCGACCAATTCTGGGTCGACCGAAGCCAGCTCCTTGGTCAGGAGGTGGTTATGCCCAATGCCCAGAACGCGGCCTTCGTCATAGGCGCCTTGGAGAATCTTTCCGGCAATGATGCACTCATCGCGCTGCGGGCACGTGGCGTCACCAACCGGCCATTCACTCTCGTGGAAAATCTGCGCCGAAAGGCGGAGCTCCAATTCCAGGAGAAGGAGCAAACGCTGAGCAAAAGACTGACTGAGCTGCAGGGCGAGCTGGCAAAGCTGGAGTCATCGGGGAGTGGTGCCATTCCGTCGGAAGAAGAACGTCGCGCCGCCGAAAATTTCCGTACGCAGATGGTGGAGACAAGACGCGAACTACGTGATGTGAAGTTTGCCTTGCATCGCGACATCGACAGGCTCGACGGCTGGGTAAAGTTTTTCGATATCGCCCTCGTGCCACTGGCCATAGCAGCCGTCGGAACTGGTTGGGCCCTTCGCCCGGGTCGTAAGCGCATGGGCAAGAACCGAGCGGACGCGTAAGAGGAAATCGCAAATGACGCCAGGACGCTTCGTTGCGCTAGCGGCTGTCACTGCCATCTGCGTCACCGCGGCGATTTTCGCCTACATGTCATCGCTGAGGTGGTCGCATGCGATGTCCGTTGGCGCTTCTGCATTTGGCAGTTCGCTCAGCGAGGCGCCCGCGATCGGCCAGATTGAGGTGGACCAGGGCGATAGCAAGCTCACCCTGGATCGCCAAGGCCAGGGATGGGTCGTGAGGGAGCATAATCTGTTCCCTGCGAGCGCGGCGAAAGTGAGCGCTTTTCTGAGGAGCCTTGCCGAGGCCAAGCTTGTGGAGGCGAAAACACGCCAAAAGGACCGCTACGCGCTGCTGGGACTCGAGGATCCAAAGAGCGCGGGCGCAAAATCTCGGCTCATGCGGCTAACAGACGACAAAGGGAGAGTGGTCGCGGAGTTGATCCTCGGAAACCAACGATCCGACGCGTTTGGCACCGGAAAGAGCGGAACTTACATTCGCAAACCCGGGGAGGACCAGACTTGGCTCGTTAGCACGAAAATAGACGCTGACGTCGGCCTCAAGAATTGGGTCGAGTCGCGACTGTTCGATGTGCGCTTGGAGGACGTGAGACATCTCACAGTCAAGTTGCCAAACGAGGACGCGCTGAATATCGATCAGACCGCAGATGGCTCGCGGCACGTGCTGTCGAACATCCCCGACGGCATGAAGTTGAAATACGCTGACGTCCCCGATGACATCATCGCCGTTGCTACGGCGCTCAATTTCGACGACGTGCGCAAGTCTCAGAGAAAGCCCGGTGACGACAATACGAGCTCCATCACGTGGGAGCTGAAAAATGGACTTGCGGTGACACTGCACATTGAGCGGGACGGTGATGTCGCGTGGCTATCCGTCGATGCAGCCGGCGAGGGCGAGGCGAAGGCGGAAGCCGACGCGCTGCTCGCGCGAACGGCGGGATGGGAGTTTCGCATCTCTAAGAGCAATGCCGATGCCATCCTTCCGCACCGCGCGGATATTCTCGAAAAAGTTTCGTCGTGAGGAACGAGGTGTATCGACCGATGCCCCGGGCACTTACCGCCAAGCTAAAATCTGAAGCGGGTTATATTGATTGCCGGTCGCTTCGACGACCGCTTCGCGTACGAACAAGGCTCCGCTAGGACCTTTTGCAGCCGCACGGATTGAATACGCTATTTCTTGACCGCCCCCCGAGTCGGTAATTTGAGTGCCCGCGCGGCGGAGGATCGCGGCCATCCGCTCGTTCGCGACGGCTTGGTTGATCGCTCCAATCGAATAGATCGTTAGGTCCGGTGCCACCCGCGCATAAATTCCTGGAGTCATGCCGAAAACCTGCTGTAATTCCTCCACCGATTGGAATGGTGCGTTCTTTGGACCCCAAGCGAGACCGGCAGCGCGATACTGGGGTTCTTCGGCACCGCTAGGCCGGGTCAAATTATCCGGATCCCGATAATCGGCTACCGCGTCGGCCAAGGATTGGGCTCTGCTTTGGTCAACGCCGGCCGAAACAAACAATGCGGCCAAGAGGGTGTCCGGCGCATCGTTCAGGTTGATTTTGCCGCGTTCGTCCCGAAATCGATATTTGAATCGTGCTGTCGGCGAAGTGCCAGGAATAAGCTGTTCCATCAGTACGAAACTTTCCAGCGTCCGCTGAAGAGCTCGGAGGACTCAACAAATCAAGTATCGCACGTTGGATGCCTGCGTCGGCGGCTTGGCGCGTAGCGGCATTGTCGGCCATGTTGCGAGCAATGCGAACGTTGGAGCGAGTTTCGAATGCGAGAGTGGCTGCGATAATGGAAAGCAGCGTAAGGCTCCACAACACGGCTATCAGTGCGACGCCTTCCTCGCGATTGCCCCTCATTGGCGAGGGTGCGGAGTGGTCCCCTCGTTCCAACGCCATGGAAAATCCTCGCATTCGAGCTCGTCAATCGTCTCGCCGATTGTCATGTCATCACCATCTGAACCAGCCTGTTCTATAGCAATCCGATTGCTGGCAAAATCAGTCTGAACCGCGCGCGTGGTCAAGACGAAGCGAGCGCTGCGTCGAGGCGGCAACCCTCGTCCGACGCGCTATCACCCCAATGACGACCGTGGGAGTTCGTATTTCCATCATGCGCGAAATCCATAACCCCCCGTAAAAACGCCAGGGGGGGTCGGTACGGATCGAATGCTAGGGTGCATGTCTTGTTCAATAAATTGGGAGGAATCGTCATGAAAGGCATTAATATGAACAAAGACAAGCTCTTGGCAGCCGTAGTTCTTGCTGGACTTGTACTCACGCCGTCGTTGGCGTCGGCGCAAGAACTTAAGGACCTGCAAACTCCAAAGCTGCCCCTCTTACTCAAGTCCTATGGCAGCTTCTTTATCGACGGAACCACGCACCCTGTGGCTCCGCCGATCGCTGGTTTCGCCGGTCAGTCGATGATCAACCAGATGTACGTTCAGTACATGAAGCCGTCCATAGATCTCGTCCACCAATGGCCGATCGTGTTCGTGCACGGGTGCTGCTTGAGCTCGAAGTCATGGCAGACCACGCCCGATGGACGGATGGGTTGGGACGAGTACTTCACCCGCCGAGGGTTTGACACTTACGTGGCGGACCAGGTTGGTCGCGCCCGCTCGGGGTTCGATGCCACCACTTACATGAAAGTGCGAACGGGCAGTTTGCCCAGTACCGCAAATCCAAACATTCTGATCGCCACCGACGCTTTGGCCTGGGCGGCGTTCCGATGGGGCACTTTCTCCACGCTCACACCTTTTCCGGATGAGCGGTTCCCCATGAAGACGGTCGGGGTGGGCCCGGGGTCCAACCTCACCTTCTACAACCAAATAATACCGGACATGAATGCAACTCTGTCGTTGGCCACATCGCCCAATTGCACAGACGGGCCTTGCGTTCCGAGTACCCCCAGCGCGCCATTTAATACTCCTGTCGCCATGGCGCAGCTCGCGAACCAATTAGGCGGTGCGATCTTGGTGGGTCACTCCGAATCGAGCCCGTACCCGACCATGGCCGCGCTCAGTGCAAATTCGACTGGCATTCGAGGCATCATCCAGATCGAGACGGGTTGCTTCGGAAGTCTTACCCCTGCTGACGTCGCCATTCTCAAGAAGATCCCGATCCTCATCGTGTATGGCGATCACGCCTCGGTCCCGCAGCCAGCGGCGCCTTGTCCGGCGGAGATCGCCCAAATCAATGCGGCGGGTGGCGATATGACCTTCATCTCTCTGCCGAACGACGAGCACATTTTCGGTAACAGTCACATGATGATGCTGGACAACAATAACCTCCAGGTCGCCGACGTCATCATCAACTGGATCAATAAGCACGTGAAGCGTCCGCCCTTCCACGGATGATTTGGAGTCTTTTACGTGCATGAGGACCTTCCCGCCGGCAATGGCGGGGAGGTCTTTTGACGAGAGAAGGGTTCCTCTCCGTCGTGGTGGCCCAGGTTTTCGCCGCCGAATGACTATGCGCCTGCGCGAAGAGCGTCTACAGACGCACGCAGATCGTGGGCGCTTGCGCTACCATTATGGTGGGATGCTGCGTTCGAATCCGATGCGCAATGCCACCGTCTAGTGTACCTGACATAGCATCATGGCCTCGAGGTCCCTCACCATCCTCGTCATCGACGAGAACCGCATCCGCGCCTCGATCATCGAGGCGGGCCTGCGTGAGGCGGGCCATGACAAGGTTACCGTCATCCACGACATCACCGGAATTGCGCGGCGGATCGCCGAGATCGATCCCGACGTGATCGTCATCGATCTCGAAAACCCCAATCGCGACATGCTCGAGAACATGTTCCAGCTCTCGCGCGCGGTTAAGCGGCCGATCGCCATGTTCGTCGACCGCTCCGACCGGGCCTCGATCGAGGCGGCGGTCGAGGCCGGCGTCTCGGCCTATGTCGTCGATGGCTTGAAGCAGGAGCGCGTCAAGCCGATTCTCGACATGGCGATCATCCGCTTCAATGCCTTCTCGCGACTGACGCGCGAGCTGGAAGAGGCGCGCAGCGAACTTGAGAAGCCGCAAGCTGATCGAGCGCGCCAAGGGCATTCTGATGACGTCGCGCGGACTGTCGGAAGAGGCGGCTTACGCCCTGCTGCGCAAGACGGCGATGAACCAGAACCGCAAGATCGCCGAGATCGCCCAAAGCCTGGTCACGCCGGCGGGGCTGCTCGGACCGGGAGACGACGCATGAGCGCGCGCCACGAGATCACAGCGGGCTTCATGCCGCTGCTCGACAGCGCCCTGCTCGTCGCCGCCAAGGAGAAGGGCTTCGCCGAGGACGAGGGCGTCGACCTCACGCTCGTGCGCGAAACGTCGTGGGCGAATATCCGCGACCGGCTCGCCGTCGGGCATTTCCAGGTCGGCGCATATGCTGGCGCCGATGCCGATCGCCTGCAATCTTGGGCTGACCCCGCTCGCCGCCCGCACCATCGCGCCGATGGCGCTCGGACTTGGCGGCAATGCGGTGACGGTCTCGAACGCGCTCTGGGCCGAGATGGAAGCGCATGGCGCGCGAGCCGATCTCGATCCGGCGCCGATCGGCGCCGCGCTGAAGGCCGTCATCGCCGAGCGGGCGCTGGCAGGCCGTGCGCCGCTCCGCTTCGCCGTCGTCCATCCCCATTCGGGGCACAATTACGAGCTGCGCTACTGGCTCGCCGCTTGCGGCATCGATCCCGACCGCGACATCGAGATCGTCATCCTGCCGCCGCCGCTGATGGCCGATGCGCTCGGCGCTCGGGAAGCATCGACGGCTATTGCGTCGGCGAGCCGTGGAACACGGCGGCAGTCTGCACTGGGCTCGGGCACATCGCCACCGTCAAGGCCGCGATCTGGAAAGGCAGCCCGGAGAAGGTGCTCGGCGCGCAAGCGCACTGGGCGGAGCACAATCCGGAGGCGCTCGCCGCGCTGCTGCGCGCGCTCTATCGCGCGGCCCTTTGGTGCGCGGAGCCCGCCAACCGCGAGGAGCTCGCTCGCGCTGCTCGCCGGCCCGACCTATATCGACCGGCCGGCGGACTGGATGATGCCTGCGCTCACCGGCGAGATCCGCATCGGCGACGGCGAGACGGTGCGCCGTCGAGGACTTCTTCGTGCCCCTCGCCAAGGCGGCGACCTTCCCCTGGAAGAGCCACGCGCTCTGGTTCTACACGCAGATGGTGCGCTGGGGTCAGGTGCCGACACGCCAGGGCGAACGAGGCGATCGCGCGCGAAACCTATCGGCCGGACCTCTACCGCGCGGCGCTGGAGCCGCTCGGCGTCGCGCTGCCCGGCGCCAACGCCAAGGTCGAAGGCGCGCTGAAGGTGCGCAACGCCGGTCGGCTCGGCGGGCGCCAGCCTGACGCTCGGCCCCGACGGTTTCTTCGACGGCGGCCTGTTCGATCCCGACCATATCGACGCTTATATCGCTGCTCAGATCGCGAGGCGGTCACGCGTGATCGCTCGATCACTAAGCAGCGAGCACGAATCTATGCAGATCGCTGAGCATTTGCGACACGGATTAGTCTTTTTGCTCGCCCAAGTCAGGCCAAGTCAGTGCAAGAGCACTTGCTTTGCTTGAATAGTTCCCGTATCGCATAAAGCCGGCACGGTTCCTGCAACGTTCGTCCGCGACGGCGTCCAATGACGGGCGCCACAGGCAAAGCTGCCGATCAGGATATCGCGTCCCTCCGGAGTACGGAGGCGGGTCCTGACCGGCAGCTTTTTTGTTTTGGCCGCGATCGCGACGTGCCCTGGAGCAGACCATGATCTGACATCGAGACGACGACAGCCAAGCCGCGACGATCGCACCGGC
Source organism: uncultured Thermoleophilia bacterium (assembly GCA_963840365.1). Classification (GTDB taxonomy): domain Bacteria; phylum Actinomycetota; class Thermoleophilia; order Gaiellales; family Gaiellaceae; genus PALSA-600. The sequence goes on from CAWIYQ010000005.1 coordinate 425,956, forward strand.
GCGGGCGCTTTGGATGTCGACGATCGCCTTCACCTCTGTTTCGCCGTCTGGACGATCTTCTCGATCATCGGCATCCGCATCAAACAAGAGCTCGGCCTGACCGAGACCGAGTTCGGCCTGCTCGTCGGCACGCCGATCCTGACCGGATCGCTGGTCCGCATTGTGCTCGGCGTGTGGACGAGCCGCTACGGCGGCCGCCTCGTCTACACCGCCACCATGCTGGCGGCGGCGCTCGCGACCTTCCTGCTCGCCTATCGCCAAGACCTATCCCGAGATGCTGATCGCCGGCGCTCGGCGTCGGCCTCGCCGGCGGCTCGTTCGCCGTCGGCGTCAGCCTATGTCTCGCGCTTCTTCCCGCCCGAGAAGCAGGGCACCGCGCTCGGCATCTTCGGCGCCGGCAATGTCGGCGCGGCGGTCACCAAGTTTCTCGCGCCCTTCGTGCTGATCGCCTGGGGCTGGCAGGCGGTGGCAGAGATTTGGGCTGCTGCACTCGTGCGTCATGGCGATCGCTGTTCTGGTTCATCGACGCGCGACGATCCGGGCTTGCGCCTCGTCAGCCAAGCGGCAAGCCGCCAAGAGCTTTTTCGGCGAATTCGCGCCGCTCAAGAACCTCCAGGTCTGGCGCTTCTCGCTCTATTACTTCTTCACCTTCGGCGCCTTCGTCGCGCTGTCGCTTTGGCTGCCGCGCTATCTGATCGGCGTCTACGGCTTCGATCATCGAAACCGCCGGCATGCTCGCGGCGCTTTTTCTCGATCCCCGGCAGCATCTTCCGCGCCTATGGCGGCATACCTGTCCGACCGCGATCGGCGCGCGCACGGTGATGTATTGGACGCTCGGCGTCTCGGCGCTAGCGCTACCTCGTCCTGTCGCTTCCGCCCGCCAATGTCCTAGTGCAGGGCATGTCGGGGCCGTTCGCAGTGCATTTCGAGATCGGGCCGATCGTCTTTGTCGCTCGTCATCTTCGTGCTCGGCTTCTTCATGAGCCTCGGCAAGGCCGCCGTCTACAAGCACATCCCCAGCCTATTACCCGAACGACGTCGGCGCGGTCGGCGGCCTGGTCGGCATGATCGGCGGTCTCGGCGGCTTCATCCTGCCGATCGCCTTCGGCTTCCTCAAGGACATGACCGGGCTCTGGCAGAGCTGCTTCATGCTGCTCTTCCTGCTCGTGATCGCCTCGCTCGGCCTGGATGCATGTCGCAATCCGGCAGCATGGAGCGCGCGCCGCTGCAGCCGACGCCGGTCGAAGCCATCGACTACGCGGCGCAGTGAAGCAGCAAGCGAGGCAATTCCATGACCGAGAAACTCGTCATCATCGGCAACGGCATGGCGCCGGGCCGCACGCTCGAGGAGCTGCTCGAGAGCGCGCCCGACCTCTACGAGATCACCGTCTTCAGCGCCGAGCCGCACGTCAACTACAACCGCATCCTGCTGTCGCCGGTGCTGGCCGGCGAGAAGACCTTCGAGGAGATCATCATCCACGGCGACGGCTGGTACGACGAGCAACGGCATCACGCTCCACAAGGGCGACAAGGTCGTCGCGCATCGACCGCGCGGCGCAAGACGGTCACCTCCGACGACGGCGTCGATCGAGCGCCTACGACCAGCTGCTCCTCGCCACCGGCTCGACCCCGTTCATCCTGCCGGTGCCCGGGCCACGACCTGCCGGGCGTGATCACCTACCGCGACATCGACGACGTCAACGCCATGCTGCTCGCCGCGCAGTCGCGCGGCAAGCGCCGTCGTGATCGGCGGCGGCCTGCTCGGCCTCGAAGCGGCCAACGGCCTCGATGCAGCGCGGCATGGACGTCACCGTCGTGCATCTGATGCCGACGCTGATGGAGCGCCAGCTCGACCCGGCCGCCGGCGACCTGCTGCAGCAGGTCGCTCGAGGCGCGCGGCATCAAGGTCTTCACCGAGGCCAGCACCGAGGCGATCCTCGGCGACGGACCGCGTCGAGCGGCGTGCAGCTTCGCGGACGGCGACGAGATCTGCCGGCCGATCTCGTCGTGATGGCGGTCGGCATCCGGCCCGAACGTCGACGCTCGCGCAAGGCACGCCGGCCTCCACTGTCAACCGCGGCATCGTCGTCACCGACACCATGCGACCTCCGACCCCGACATCTATCGCGGTCGGCGAATGCGTCGAGCATCGCGGCCATGCCTACGGTCTGGTCGCGCCGCTGTTCGAGCAGGCGCAAGGTCGTGCGCCGACCACCTCGCCGGCGACGGCATCGGCCGCCTTCATGCACGGCTCGACACGCTCGACCAAGCTCAAGGTCACCGGCATCGACCTGTTCTCGGCCGGCGACTTCGCCGGCGGCGACGGACACGCGAGGAGATCGTGCTGCGCGACGCCGCCGCGCGGCGTCTACAAGAAGCTCGTGCTGCGCGACGACAAGCATCATCGGCGCCGTGCTGTACGGCGACACCGTCGACGGCGCCTGGTACTTCCAGCTGCTGCGCGACGGCGCCGACATCTCGCGACATCCGCGAGCACGCTGATGTTCGGCCAGGCCAATCTCGGCGACGGCGGCCACCGCTGGACCCGACGGCGGCCGTCGCAGCCATGCCGCGACGACGCGGAGATCTGCGGCTGCAACGGCGTCTGCAAGGGCACGATCGTCAAGGCGATCACGGCCAAGGGCCTGTTCACGCTCGACGACGTGCGCGCCCACACCAAGGCCTCGGCCTCCTGCGGCTCCTGCACCGGCCTGGTCGAGCAGCTGCTGGCGCTCACGCTCGGCGGCGCCTATCGGCCGCGCCGCAGGTGCAAGCCGATGTGCGCCTGCACCGACCTCAGCCACGACGACGTGCGCCGCGCTGATCGTCGCGCAAGGAGCTGAAGACCATTCCCGCCGTCATGCAGGCGCTGGACTGGAAGACGCCGGACGGCTGCGCCACCTGCCGGCCGGCGCTGAACTACTACCTGCTCTGCGACCTGGCCCGGCGAATACGCGCGACGACTCGCCAGTCGCGCTTCATCAACGAGCGCGTCCACGCCAACATCCAGAAGGACGGCACCTATTCGGTGGTGCCGCGCATGTGGGGCGGCGTCACCACGCCGGCCGAACTGCGCGCCATCGCCGACGTGGTCGACAAGTTCAAGATCCCGACGGTCAAGGTGACCGGCGGCCAGCGCATCGACCTGCTCGGCGTGCAAGAAGGAGGACCTGCCCGCGGTCTGGGCCGACCTCAACGATGCCGGCATGGTCTCCGGCCACGCCTACGCCAAGGCGCTGCGCACGGTGAAGACCTGCGTCGGCTCGGAATGGTGCCGCTTCGGCACGCAGGATTCGACCGGCCTCGGCATCAAGCTCGAGAAGTTCATGTGGGGCTCGTGGACGCCGCCCAAGGTCAAGCTGGCGGTCTCCGGCTGTCCGCGCAACTGCGCCGAGGCGACCTTCAAGGACGTCGGCGTGATCTGCGTCGACTCCGGCTACGAGATCCACTTCGCCGGCGCCGCCGGGCCTCGACATCAAGGGCACCGAGTTCCTCGGCAAGGTCGACGACCGAGGACGAGGTGCTCGAGGTCATCGCCGCGCTGACGCAGCTCTATCGCGAGCAGGGCCGCTATCTCGAGCGCATCGTACAAATGGGCGAAGCGCGTCGGCCTCGACGCAGATCAAGGCGCCAGGTCGTCGACGACGCCGACAAGCGCACGGCGCTGCTACGACCGCTTCGTCTACTCGCAGCAGCTTCGCCCAGGTCGATCCCTGGGCGGAGCGCGCCGCGCGGCAAGGTCGACGCACGAGTTCGCGCCGCTGGCCGAGCTCGGCTGCGCAGCGGCGGAGTGACCGCATGACGAACTGGATCGACATCGGCGCGCTCGACGACATCCCGCGCCGCGGCGCGCGCGTGCGTGCGCACGCCGCGACGGCGACGATCGCGGTGTTCCGCACCGCCGACGATCGAGGTCTTCGCGCTCGACGACCGCTGCCCGCACAAGGGCGGGCCGCTGTCGCCAGGGCATCGTGCACGGCACGCGCGTCACCTGTCCGCTGCACAATTGGGTCATCGAGCTCGAGACGCGGCGAGGCGCGGGCGCCGACGAGGGCTGCGCGCGCACGCATCCCGGTCAAGGTCGAGGACGGGCGCATCTTCATCGCGCTCGCCGCGCTGGCAGCCGCGCCGCGCTGGAGACGGCGTGAGCGCGACGAGCGCGGCTGACGCACCACCTGCCCCTATTGCGGCGTCGGCTGCGGCGTGCTCGCGACGCGCGACGCGGACGGGCAGCGTCGACGATCGCGCGGCGATCCGCGACCATCCGGCCAATTTCGGCCGGCTCTGCTCCAAGGGCTCGGCGCTCGGCGAGACGCTGTCGGCTCGACGGCCGGCTGCTGCGCCCGATCGTCGACGGCGGCGCGACGAGCTGGGACGAGGCGCTCGACCTCGTCGCCGCGACGGTTTCGCCGAGACCATCGCCGAGCACGGGCCGGACTGCGGTCGCCTTCTATGTCTCCGGCCAGCTCCTGACCGAGGACTATTACGTCGCCAACAAGCTGATGAAGGGCTTCATCGGCTCCGCCAATATCGACACCAATTCGCGGCTCTGCATGGCCTCGTCGGTCGCCGGCCACAAGCGCGCCTTCGGCGCGGACACCGTGCCCGGCATGCTACGAGGATCTCGAAGCAGGCCGATCTCGTCGTGCTGGTCGGCTCCAACCTCGCCTGGTGCCATCCGGTGCTGTACCAGCGCCTCGATGGCGGCGCGCGAGAAGCGCGCCGGCATGCAGATCGTCGTCGATCGACCCGCGCCGCACCGCGACCGCCGAGATCGCCGATCTGCATCTGCCGCTCGCGCCGGGCACCGACGTCGCGCTGTTCAACGGCCTGCTCGCGCATCTCGCCGAGCGCGGGCGCGATCGACCGACGCTTACGTCGCCGCGCATACGACCGGGCTTCGACGCGGCGCTCGCCGCGGCGCGCGGCGCTCGATCGTCGCCGCGAGTCGCCGCAGCGACCGGGCTCGCGCCGCGAGCGCGCTCGAGCGCCTTCTACGACCTGTTCGCCGGCACCGAGCGCGTCGTCACCGTCTATTCAGCCAGGGCGTCAACCAGTCGTCCGCCGGCACCGACAAGGTCAACGCGATCATCAACTGCCATCTCGCGACCGGCCGCATCGGCCGGCCCGGCATGGGGCCGTTCTCGGTCACCGGCCAGCCGAACGCCATGGGCGGGCGCGAGGTCGGCGGCCTCGCCAACATGCTCGCCGCCCATATGGAGTTCGAGAATCCCGAGCATCGCGCGCATCGTCCAGCGCTTCTGGGGCTCGCCGGCGATCGCCGACAAGCCGGGCCTCAAGGCGGTCGACCTGTTCGACGCCGTCGCCGACGGCCGCATCAAGGCGCTCTGGATCATGGCCACCAATCCGGCCGATCAGCATGCCGGACGCCGACCGCGTGCGCGCGGCGCTCGCAGCCTGCCCGTTCGTCGTCGTCTCCGACGTGCTGCGCGCAGACCGACACGACCGCGCTCGCCGCACGTGCTGCTGCCGGCGCCGGCCTGGGGCGAGAAGGACGGCACGGTCACCAATTCCGAGCGCCGCATCTCGCGCCAGCGCGCGTTTCCTGCCGGCGCCCGGCGAGGCGCGGCCGGACTGGTGGATCGTCTGCGAGGTCGCGCAGCGCATGGGGTTTGGCCGAGGCCTTCGCCTATCGCGGCGCCGCCGAGATCTTCCGCGAGCACGCCGCGCTCTCCGGCGTTCGAGAACGACGGCACGCGCGACTTCGACATCGGCGCCTCGCCGACATCGACGGACGCGGACTACGACGCGCTCGCGCCCTTCCAATGGCCGCGGCCGCGGCGCGCCGGCGCGCGGCCGAGACGCGCTTCTTCGCCGACGGCGGCTTCTATCACGCCGACCGCAAGGCGCGCTTCGTCGCGACGCCGTCCCGCGCGCCGGCCGTCGCGCACCGACGCCGGCCTATCCCGCTGGTCCTCAACACCGGCCGCGTCCGCGACCAGTGGCACACCATGACCCGCACCGGCAGAAGCGCCGCGCCTGTCGCAGCATATCGCCGAGCCCTTCGCCGAGATCCATCCCGAGGACGCGCGGCGCTTTCGGCATCGCCGACGCCGACATCGTCCGCGTTTCGAGCGCGCGAGGCTCGGTGCTCGTGCGCGCCCTGCTCATCGGCGCGCCAGCGCCCGGAACCATTTTCGTGCCGATGCACTGGACCGACCAGTTTGCCGGAAACGCCCGGATCGACAGGGCTCGTACCCGCCATGACCGATCCGCTTTCCGGCCAGCCGGCATCGAAGCACGTGCCGGTCGCGTCGAGCGCTTCGCCGCGGCAAGACACGGCTTTGCCGTTCTCCGCGAGCCGGCCATCCGCGCTCGACGGCCGACTATTGGGCGCTTGCCAAGTGCGCAGAGCGGCTGGCGCCTCGAGCTTGCCTTCGCCGAGGACGATCGCGACTGGACGGCGTTCGCGGCTTCGCTCTTCGCCGCCGGGCCTCGCGCCGAGACACTCGTCCTATCTCGACGAGGCGACCGGCCGGCATCGCTTCGCCTGTTTCGACGGCGAGCGCCTGGCCGGAGCGCTCGTTCTCGCCTCGGAACCTGTCGCCGTGCCGCGCAGCTGGGCTTGCGAGCTTCTCGTCGAAGCAACATGCGGGGCAACGCGCCCGCATCGGCGGTCATCGCCGGCAGGCCGGGTCTCGGCCTTGTCGATCGCGGCGCGATCGTCTGCTCCTGCTTCGGCGTCGGCGCCAACGAGATCGCAACCGCAATGGCGGCAGGGCTGCCTGAGCGGTCGGCGCGATCGGCCAGGCGCTCAGGGCCGGCACCAATTGCGGCTCCTGCCGCGGCGAGATCGGCAAGATCATAAGGGAACGGCGCCTGCAGGCGGCCGAATAACGAGGAAGCCACCTATGCGTAACGGGACGATGTCGCCGATCATGGACGCGCGGGCTCATTTCGCAGCCTTGGCGGCATCTGTGCTCGCGGCAAGCTTGCTGCTTTGTCTGCCGGCCAAGGCCGCCGATCTTGGCGGCGATTGCTGCGCGGATCTCGAGCAGCGCGTTGCCGAGCTCGAGAGCACGGCGGCGCGCAAGACCGGCAAGGTCTCGGTCACCATCTCGGGCTACGTCACCAAGCAGGTGTTCGCCTGGGACGACGGCGTCGAGCAGAACATGTACGTCACCGACATCGGTCCGACCCAGGCGACCAATTTCAGGATCAACGGCCAGGCGACCATCGCGCCCGGCTGGACGGCCGGCTACATGATCCGCCTCCAGGATCTCGAGGACAACACTACCCGGCTCAATCAGTTCAACGACAACGACAATCAGGGCCTCAACGTGCAGATGTCCAACTGGTATCTGGCCAGCACCGACTACGGCAAGCTCACCATCGGCAAGCAGGCGATGGCCTCGAAAAGCGTCGCCATGTACACCGACCTGTCCGGCACCCAGCTCATCGCCAATTACGTGCTGTTCGACGGCCCCGGGTTCTTCCTGCGCCAGGACAAGGAGCTGCTGCGGCTCCGCTGGGGCGATATCGCCTATTGCTATTCGCAGGCGAGGCCGTGGGGCGGAGATTGCGACGGCATCGTCATGGAGGGCGTTCGCTACGACAGCCCGACTTTCGCCGGCGCCTCGTGGTCGGCGAGCTATGGCGAGGATGACGACTGGGAAATTGCCGGGCGCTACAACGGCGAGGCGGCCGGTTTCAAGCTCGCGCTAGGGCTCGGCTACTCCGTCAACACCGACGAGAACACGCAATTGCCGAGCGTGTCGCTCCGGAAAGATTCCGGGTTCTTCCAAGTGGGCGGTTATGCCGAGCATCTCGCGACAGGACTGTTCCTCAATGGCGACTATGGCAGCGAGAACAACCACGGCTCGTCCATCTTCAGCGGCATCACCGAGCCGAACGGCCATCAATGGTACGTGAAAGCGGGCATTCGCCACAAATGGACCGGCCTCGGCGCCACCATCCTCTACGGCGAGGCCATGGAGTATGTCGACGAGATCGGGCCGGCGGCGCTGAACGCCGGCGTCACCTCGAGCGATTTCACGCGTTGGGGATTGGGCGTCGCCCAGGAGATCGACAAGGCGGCCATGACGCTCTGGCTCAAATACCGCCAGCATGACGGCGAGATCACCGGCGGCCCCTTCAACGGCGGCCTCGACGACTTCCAATATGTCAGCGCCGGCGGGCTGATTTATTTCTGATCCTCGCCGGCCAAACGAAGCCGCCATACCGTTTCGGTGAGGCTCGCTTTGGGTCAATTGCTGACATTTAGCCGAGGCCGCGGCCTGGTCTGTTAAGTGCCACAAGCGAACGGAGGTCGGCGAAGTCAATGCCGCTTACTACTAATTGTCGGCATAGACCTCGACCACCTGCATCATGCCGAGCTCCTCATGGTTCATCATGTGGCAGTGGAGCATGTACTTGCCGGTGAAATCGAGGAAGCGCGAGCGGAAGGTGATGCTGCCGTTGCGCGGGACGATCGCGGTGTCCAACCAGATAGGCTCAGCCAGCGGATCGCCATTGATCTTGGTCAGCAACATATCGTTGATGTGGATGTGGAAGACGTGATCGTCCGTCGGTCTCGTTGACGATCGTCCATTCCTCCACGGCGCCGAGGCGAACGCGCTGATCGACCCGGTCGGGATCGAACGTCTTGCCGTCGATCATGAACCTGAACTTCTGCCAAACTCCGTCGCCTCCGTCGAGACGCGTCGCTGAGAATGTGAGCACACGGGTTCCGGTGATCTCCTCATCGCCGATGAGCTTCTCCGGCGGAGCCGGGAGTTTGGCGGGCAGGTTCATCGGCAGCGGATCGCCTGCCACCACGAGGCGGGCGATTGGCCCGGTCGGGGAGGCATAGCCCTGATCGTATGGAACGGCGCGCAGCACGTAGCGTTCCGGGCTTGCCCGCCTGCACCAACACGTCGATCCGCTGTCCGGGCGCGATCAGCATGGCATTCGGATGGTCGGTCGGCTGATCAGGCTTGCGTGGAACGGACAGGCCCATCCGCGACAGCGGGATGCCGTCGCGGGCGATCGGATTGCAGCGTGTGCCCTTCCAGCTCCATGAAGATGTCGTCCTGCCAGCCCGCGTGCAGGACGCGCCAGCGCTGCACCTCGCCAGGCCGCATGGTGATGGTCGGTTCCCGCACGCCATTCACGGCGAGGAAGCGCGCGGCGGTTTCCGGAAAAAGCGTGCCGAAATTCTCGACCATGCCAAACGAGTCGAACACCGCCTCGGTCAGCACCAGCAAGCGCTCCGTTGCGGCAGCGATCTCGGGCACATCAGCGAAATCGCCTTCGATGATCAGCGCGCCCACCGCGCCGCTCGCGAGCTGCACGTCGGCCGATCCATGCGCGTGTGGGTGATACCAATTGGTCCCGGGGACATGGTCGGAGGGAATGGCGATCTCGATGTCGTAGCTGTTGCCCGGCTCCATCGATGCGCATGACATTGTCGGAGATGCCGCTCGGACTGACGTGCAGTCCGTGCGAATGAAAGTTGGTGTTGTTGAAGTGATGCGGCAGCGAATGGTCGATCGGCACGGGATCGCGGTTGGGCGGCATGTCATTGATGAGCTTGATGCGCAGCACATCGCCCGGCTTCAGGCGCAGGGTCGGTCCTGGAACGGTGCCTTCGTAAGTCCGCACATAGAGCCGAGTAGCCGCCGATGTTCTTATAGGCGTATTGCATGCGCAGCGTGGTGTTGAGCTCGCCATTCGCGGAACGGCGGACCTCCGGCTCGACGAAGGGCGCCCCAGGCTCGAAGTGTTCGACCCCTCATCGTCGTCGACCGGTTCGTGATCGTGTGCCTGAGCCGCGCCGACACCGGAATGGAGCCAGGAAGATTGGGAAGCAACAATGCCGTCCCGACGCCCAATCCCGTCCGCATGAAACCGCGCCGCGAGAAACGCGAGCGAGTGCCCTTGAAGCTCCTAGCCATATTTTTCCACCCTGCTACAGGATAAGCATCGCCTGAGACAATGTACCATCAACCCGGCAGCACCGAGCATGCCTGCGTCCACGGCGTGCATTGCAACGGGAATGTGGTGCGGCATCGGTCGGCGTCGGTGACCTCGAACTCCATCGACAGCTTGCGGAAGAATTTCGCCGGCAGGGTTTTGTCGGCGGCCTTGAAATAGTCCGAGAGGTCGAACGCGATCACATAGCGGCCGGCGGCGAACGGCTCGCCCTGAAGCAGCGGCCCTCGGGCGGCCCTCGCGTCCGGTCATCACGGATTTCACGCGCCGTCATGCTGCTCGCCCTTCTTGCTGAACAGATCGACCTTCACGCCGTTCGCGGGCGTGCCGCCGTAGAGATCGAGGACGTGGACGGTCAGATTCCGGCCCGCCGGTTGGGCTGCCGCTTCGTCGGCTGCCGAGCACGGCCGCCGCGGCCGCCAGTCGCGGCCGCGCCCAGAACGTCACGGCGATCCATCGGATTGGTCATGGTTCTGCTCCGTTCGAGTTTGAGACTTAGCTACCGCGATAGCTCAGGATGCTCCACGGGCGAAAAGTAGAGCGGCACGTGATAGGACTGCTTGGCATCGAAGATCGCGATGCGCACCGGCACGGTGTCGAGATAGGCCGGATCGGTGAGCCTTCACGCCGGCCCTCTTGTAGTACTCTTCGACGTAGAACAGCAGTTCGTAGCGGCCGACCGCCATGGTGTCGGCGTTCATGAAGCTGCTCGCCGACGCGGCCGTTCTCGTCCGCGCGCACGGTCTTGATCAGCTTCCACGCGTCGCCGTCCTTGCGGGAGAAGTCGATGCGGATGCCGGCGGCCTGTCTTGCCGAGATACGTGTCGAGCGCGTGGGTGCTGAGCTTCGCTGGCGGGTGCTGCGCGATCACCGAGGTGGCGCTCGCCGCGAGGGCGCCGGCGACAACGCCGGTCTGCAACAGACGTACGCCGGTCGAATTCCATTGTCATGATTGCTTCCCTCTTGGGGCCGAACCAGGTGCGGGGACGCCACGGGCTGCGGTCGCCTGGAGCGACCCGCAAGGCATGTACCGGTATGACGAGGGGGGAAAATAGCACAGTCGCTGAGGAGTATCCTGTGTGACGCTTTCTAGGTTCCCTGAGGTCCGCTGTGGGTCAGTAGCGGATATCGCTGGATCGATGGCTGTTGCTCAGAGCAAATTCCCTGTTCTGTTCGCTAGCGAACCCACCAGGAGAACGGCCATGTCGCGCCCACCCTTGCCGCCCTTTACCGAAGCGACCGCGATCGACAAAGTCCGCTTGGCGGAAGACGGCTGGAACAGCCGCGATCCGGCCAAGGTGGCGCTCGCCTACACGCCCGACAGCCAATGGCGCAACCGTGCGGAATTTCTGACCGGCCGCGCCGCCATAGAAGCGTTCCTCACGCGGAAGTGGACGCGCGAGCTCGATTATCGGTTGATCAAGGAACTCTGGACGTTCGCCGGCAACCGGATCGCCGTGCGCTTCGCCTATGAATATCACGACGACAGCGGCAACTGGTTCCGCGCCTACGGTAACGAGAACTGGGAATTCGATGCGGACGGCTTGATGCGCCGGCGCATCGCCAGCATCAACGAGCAACCCATCGCTGAGCAGGATCGCAAATTCCGCTGGCCATTGGGACGGAGACCCGACGATCATCCGGGGCTCAGCGATTTCGGGTTCTGAGGAAAGGCCCTGAACTGGTGCCGGGCTCTTCCTGGGCCGATGAACAAATCCCGTCCGAGAGGAGAACCGGGGTGAAGATGCTCATCGTGACAGCCGACGATTTCGGTCTTTCGCCGCCCGTCAACGAGGCGGTCGAGAGCGCACACCGGGAAGGAATTCTCTCCGCGGCGAGCCTGATGGTGGGTGCGCCGGCCGTGGAGGATGCGGTAAAGCGTGCCCGCACCATGCAGACCCTCGGCGTTGGCTTGCACGTGACGCTGCTCGATGGCCGCCCGGTCTTGCCGCCCGACGAGGTGCCGGGTCTGGTCGGACCCGACGGCCGATTTTCGATCGACCCGCTGCGCTTCGGCGTCGCTCTTTATGTCTCGCCGGAATTGCGCCGTCAGGCCGACGCCGAGATCGCTGCGCAGTTCGATCGCTTCCGCGCGACCGGGCTTGAGATGGATCACATCAATGGACACAAGCACTTCCACCTGCACCCAGTCGTGCTCGCGGCGATCACCAGGATCGCTCCGCGCTTTGGCTCGCCGCCGGTGCGGGTTCCGCTTGAGCCCTTCGCTGCGTCCTTTAGGGCAAACCGCGATCGCGCCGTTGGACGCCTGGCGAGCTGGCTCTTCTACTCTGTGCAGACGCGGCCCATGCGGCGGCGATTGCGCGCCGCAGGCCTGCGCTCGAACGATCAGGTGTTCGGCCTGAACGATAGCGGCGCGATGGTTGAGAGCCGCATGCTTCAGCTCATCGATCAGCTGCCCGACGGTATATCCGAACTCTATTGTCATCCGGCGACGCGGCGGTGGGATGGTCCGGACACGGTTCCACCTGGGTACCGCGCCGAGGAGGAATTGGCTGCGCTGCTCAGCCAGGCTGTGAGATCGAAGCTCGAGGCCTGCGGCTTACGGCCCTCGTCCTACCGTGCGGCTGTTGCCGGCCTCGTCGAGTAGCGGAGCTGACGCCTGCTCGGTCAACATGCTCACCAGGAAGAACGGCTTCCGCCGCTCGCTTTCCAAGCGGAAGCGGGGAGACTGCGCGAAGGCCCGATGGATGCGTCGCGAGACGCGCGAATTGGGATCGACCGCAAAGAAATAATGGTTCACCAGCACGCACAGGCCGCCGGGCGCGAGGAGATCGGCGACGCGCAGGGCCATCCGCTCCAACGTCGCATCGTCGAGCGGCGAGAGGTAGTAGAGCGTATCGGCGAGCAGCACGAGGTCGAAGCTATGATCGAGCGTCCTCGGCAAATCGAGGATATCGGCCTGCTCGAAGCGGAGATTGGGGAACGCCGCCGCTCGCTGCCGTGCCCGCTCGACGGCGGCTTCCGCGATATCGAGCCCGAGCAGTTCGTCGACATGCGGGGCGAGGAGCTGCGCCAGCAGACCGAGCCCGCAACCGAGATCGAGTGCTCGCCGAAAGTGGCGGCCGGCGAGCATGCCCACGACCTGCTCATATTTCCGGCGCTGATAGCGATAAAGTGGCGAGGCCGCCGCCCAAGGATCGTTCCAGCGCGCATAGACGGCCTCGAACGCGGCACGCGCGCCGTCGGTCGCGCGCAGCCGGGCAATTGTCGCGTCGGTTCGGGCACTCATCAAGAAGAGCCCGATATCGCGCGGCGTCATAAAGAACCGCGATGCGAGAGGGCGAGCCAGCGCCTTCGACGGGGGCATCTCCGATGCCGGCTTCTTCACATCGACGTCCTTCATCGAGATTTCCGGGGCCCCCAATCTTTCACGATATTATCCAGCCCTTGTGGCGGGGTCGCTCAAATTCCGGTAGGTGGCGACACGTTCGGAGAATCCCTGTTAGACCAGGGCCGCGATGCCGCTGCCATGGGCAGCCTCACCATGGAGACTGCGGTGACTGCGACGCGAACAGGTCGGTCGAGGAGGCAAGCGTGAAGCTCGGCGTGATCGTCGGCGCGCTGATCGGACTTGCGCTCGCCACCGGCCTCATCCTGCATTTCGGCTGGCGCCAGATCGGCGAGGCGGCGCTCGCCGCGGGCTGGCAAGGCCTCGCCGCCATAACGGTCATCTACTTTGTCTGTCTGATCATCAGCGCATTCGCTTGGCAGGCGGTGATCCTCGACGCGCCCCATAATATCTTCCTCGCTTGCCTGTGGAGCCGTTGGCTCCGCGAAAGCGTCGGCAATCTGCTGGCGTTGCTACCGACGGCGGGCGAGATCGTCGGCGCGCGCGAGCTGACCCTTCATGGCGTCCCTCCGGGCATGGCAGGCGCGAGCACCGTCGTCGACCTGACCACGGAATTGGTCAGCCAGATCGTCTTCACGCTCTTTGGCTTGGCGCTTTTCCTCATCGTGTACCCGGGCAAGGGTCTGGGCACCTCGCTGCTCGTTGGGCTCGCGATCTCCGCTGCGGTCGTCGCGGGTTTTATCCTCGCGCAACGGAACGGTCTATTCGACCTATTGGAAAGGCTGCCTGAGCGTCTCGATCTCAAATGGGCGTGGAAGGCGCTGCCGGCGAGCGAGAGCGTCCAGGCCGGCATCCGCGCGCTCTACCGTCATCATCAGCGCATCTCGACCGCTGCGGGCTTGCATCTTGCCGGCTGGATCGTCGGGGCCGGCGAGGCCTGGGTTGGCCTCTGGTTCATGGGCCATGCTCTGCCGTGGTCGGATGCCTTGATCTTGGAGAGCCTCGCCTTCGCGTTGCGCACAGCTTCCTTCGTGGTTCCTGCGCGACTGGGCATCCAAGAAGGCGGCTATGTCGTGATTGGAGCCCTGTTTGGCCTTTCGCCCGAGGTGGCGCTCGGCCTTTCGCTGTTGAAGCGCGCGCGTGAGCTCGTCACGGGCGTGCCGTGTCTCATCATCTGGCAAGGCCTTGAGGCAAGGCGGCTTTGGTCGAGCCGGCAGCCTTCGCAAATCAGATGAGCTGGCGGTGCGCGTGCCGAGAGTTAGCGGCGCGATTGGCGCGAAGATGCCGCCGAGATCCGTGGCGGATATCGATTGAGCGACCGGCCGGCTGGCCCGAGGGTCGCCAATGCCGCTTCGGCAATATTTGACGCGTTGAGCCCGGCGAGCTCGTACATCCGGTCCGGATGCCCGTGGTCGATGAACACGTCCGGCAGGACCATGGAGCGGACTTTCAGGCCCCGTTCGAGCAGCCGCGCCTCGGCGAGGAAATGCAGAACGTGGCTGCCGAAGCCGCCGATCGAGCCTTCTTCCACCGTCACCAGCACCTCGTGGTTGGAGGCCAATCGGCGGATCAGGTCGTGATCGAGCGGCTTCATGAAGCGCGCATCGGCGACGCTCGCCGAAAGCCCGAAAGCTCTCAAGCTGATCGGCTGCCTTCAGGCATTCCGCGAGCCGGGTGCCGAGCGACAGGATGGCAACCGTGTTTCCTTCACGAATGATGCGGCCCTTGCCGATCTCGAGCGGGGAACCCTCGGCGGGCAGCTCGACGCCGGTGCCCTCGCCGCGCGGATAGCGCAACGCCGATGGCCGGTCGTCGATGGCAACCTGGGTCGCCACCATATGCCTGAGCTCGGCCTCGTCGGCGGCGGCCATGATGACGAAATGGGGCAAACAGCCGAGGTAAGCGAGATCGAAGGAGCCGGCATGGGTTGGCCCATCGGCGCCGACAAGCCCGGCGCGATCGAGGGCGAATCGCACCGGAAGCTTCTGTATCGCCACGTCGTGCACGACTTGGTCGTAAGCGCGCTGGAGGAAAGTGGAATAGATCGCAGCGAATGGTTTGAAACCCTCGCATGCCAGGCCAGCGGCGAAGGTCACGGCGTGTTGCTCGGCGATGCCGACGTCGAAGGTCCGTTCGGGAAACTCCTTGGCGAAGCGATCGAGCCCCGTGCCGTCCGGCATGGCCGCGGTGATGGCGACGATCTTCTCGTCCTTTTTCGCTTCGGCGATGAGGCTGTCGGCGAAAACCCGCGTGTAGCTTGGCGCCTTGGCTTGCGGCTTGACCTGCGCGCCGGTCACCACGTTGAACTTGGCGACACCATGATACTTGTCATCGGAGGCCTCGGCCGGACCGTAGCCTTTGCCCTTCTTGGTGATGACGTGGACCAGGATCGGTCCTTCGGTGGCGTCGCGGACATTTTTCAGCACCGGCAACAATTGATGCAGGTCGTGGCCATCGATCGGACCGATATAGTAGAAGCCCAGCTCCTCGAACCACGCGCCGCCCTGCCAGAGGTGGCGGGTGTACTCCTCCAAACGTGCCAAGCGGCGTTCCCAATTCTTCGGCAGACGCTTGGCGATGCGCTTCGCGCATTTGCGCCAGAAAAGGTAGGAGCGGCTTGACGTGATGCGGGCGAGATAGGCCGACAAGGCGCCCGTCGGCGGGGCAATCGACATCGCGTTGTCGTTGAGAATGACAATCAGCCGCGCGTCGCGAGCGCCTGCATTGTTCATTGCCTCATAGGCCATGCCGGCGCTCATGGCGCCGTCACCGATGACGCAAATGACTCGGTTGTCGGCGCCGCCGAGATCACGCGCGACGGCCATGCCGAGGCCGGCCGAGATCGAGGTCGAGGAATGCGCCGCTCCGAATGGGTCGTATTCGCTCTCGACGCGCCGCGTGAAGCCCGACAGGCCGCCGGGCTGACGCAGCGTGCGAATTTGCTCTCGCCGCCCCGTCAAGATCTTGTGTGGATAGGCCTGGTGGCTGACGTCCCAGATGAGCCGATCGCGCGGGGTGTCGAACAAATAATGCAAGCGCCACGGTCAGCTCGATGACGCCGAGGCCGGCGCCCAAATGACCCCCGGTTATCGAGACCGCGTCGATCGTCTCCTGCCTGAGCTCGGCGGCAAGCTGCGGCAAGTCGGTCTCAGGGAGTTTGCGCAAATCCTCGGGCGTGTGCACCCTGTCGAGCAGCGGTGTCGTCGATGCTTGAGGCGCCTTTGCGTCCATGAACTCCCCCCACTTCGCGAGCCTCACTCGCAAAGAGACCCGCGGCATATGACCATCGGGCTAGCGTCAGCTCCCCGACAAGAGCTTGTCGCCCCGTTTGACAAGCGAGTCGACCAGAGCATCGGGCCCACTTGACTTGAGGATCGCGCCGAATTCCGCCCGCCGGCTCGCAAGCTCGCTGATGGTGCCGTCGAGATAGACGTCGACGACTTTCCAATCGGCGCCTGCCTTGCGCATGAGATAGTTGAGGGCAACGGTCTTGCCGTTCGACTGAGTGATCTGGGTGCTGACGAGCTTGTCGCCGTTCGGCCGGTCGGCGGTCTGCAGAATCTCGAATTGCTCCCCGGAGAAACCGTCGAAGCGGCTCGCATAGGTCGCCGTCGTCATGCGCGTAAAGGCATTGACGATGCTCGCTTGCTGCTGCGGCGGAAGCGTGCTCCAGCTTTGCCCGACGGCCATCTTCGACATCGATGCAAGGTCATAGGTCTTGGCGACAACCGGGGCGAGCTTGTCGTAGCGCCCCTTGAGGCCGAGCTGGTCCGCCTGCTTCATCGTACCGAGCAGCGCATCGTAGAAGCTGCCGATGCGCGTCGCAGCGGGATCCGTGCTCTCGCCATGCCCGGCGATGGGGCCGAGGAGAGAAGCGCGAGTCCGAGGACGATAAGGGAGGCACGCCGGCAGATACCGGCTCGCGGAGCCGTCATTGCCCGCCTTGGAAGGTGTT
Source organism: uncultured Thermoleophilia bacterium (assembly GCA_963840365.1). GTDB lineage: Bacteria > Actinomycetota > Thermoleophilia > Gaiellales > Gaiellaceae > PALSA-600. Next base: position 443,175 of record CAWIYQ010000005.1, read on the forward strand.
GGCGACCAACTCCTGCTCCTTCGTCGCAGGAACAGGCACGGCCAACAGCGAGGCGACGGAAGTCTTGGGTGCCTCCGGCGAACCGGCCGCGCGGCGGGCGGCGGTCCAGCCGCTCGTATCGAGCGGCCTCTTGCAGCTCCGCCTGGCGCTTCTGATTGGCCACGCTGCGCAGCATGGAATAAAAGTCGATCGAGCTCTCCTCGAGATCCTTCATATCGCCGGCCTTGCTCAACGAGGTGATCGGGGCTCGCCACCGAGCCGGCGACGGTCAGGTTGTTGGCGGCGGTGGCATATTGGGTCGGAACCAAAGCCGCTCCGGCGGGGATCGTCGCAACAAATTGGATGGTCGCGCCGACGATGTCGCGGACGTTGGTGGGCCCGATTACAGGCAACACCAGATAGGGGCTGTCGTGCATGCCCCAGACGTAGAACGTCTGTCCGAGATCGCCGGTCTGCCGCGGCAGGTTTTGGTGCGTCGCGACGTCGAACAAGCCGCCGACGCCGACGGTGGAGTTAATGGCGAAGCGGCCGGCGGTGGTCGCTGCCGCCCCCAGGCGGAGCTGCAACACATCGTTGGCGAAGACCATCGGCTCGATGAGATTGCCGGCGAAGTTCTCCACCGAGTTGCGAACCGGCTCCGGCACGACATCGTGGTAGGCCTTCGCCACGGGATAGATCACCGCATGATTGAAGCGCTGGTTACCTTCGAACACCTTGCGGTTCATCGTCTCGAGCGGATCGGACACTTCTTGCGGCTCGTCCGCAATCGCCGCCGCGTCCGTCGGTGGCTCGAGCCCGGCGCGCGCATCTTTCGGTTCGAGGGATGGATCGTGAGACGCAAGCCGGTCGGGCGTAGGCGTGGAAAAGCTGCCCGCGCCGCAGCCGACAGCGCGGTCGCGAGGGCGATTGTCGCCACCCGGCCAAAAATGGTTAGTGTCCTGACGCGCATCGCCCCCAACCCGTCGAGGGTTCCAGTCTTGTTGTCCGGTCTGCCGATGTACGGAAGCCACGGGTTCCCTCATGCATGAGTTTACAGCGAAATTGGCTGCTTGGCTCTGGCCAATTTTTGTAGTCACCACTATTTCAGGCTGTATCTATGCCCTTTTTGCGGCGGTACTCCTGCGGCGCTTTGCCCAAAAAATGGCCAGCGCTGGGCCTTTGGCCCAGGATCTCACGATTCTGAAGCCTCTTTACGGGCGAGAACCGGGGCTCGAGACGAACCTCGCGTCGTTTTGCACGCAAGACTATAGCGGCCGCGTGCAGCTCATTTTCGGCGTCCATGATCCGGACGATCCCGCGGGCGCGGTTGTCGGCCGGCTGCGCGAGCGGTTTCCGGATCACGATATCGAGCTCGTGGCCGATCCGAGCGAGCACGGCAGCAATCCGAAAATATCCAATCTCATCAATATGTGGCCGCACGCCCGCTACGACGTCCTCGTGATGTCGGACAGCGACATCCGGGTCGGCGCCGGACTATCTCCGAGGTGATCGTGTCCGCGCTGCTCAGCGCCGGGCGTCGGGCTCGTGACCTGCCTCTATCGGGGCGTCCCCGTCGCCGGGCTTTGGTCGAATCTCGCCGCGGCGGCCATCAATCAGCATTTCCTGCCGAGCGAATCAGTCGACAGCAAGGAACCAGCCCAGCCAGGGCGGCTGCGGCTGCTGTATGAGTGCAATCCGATCTCCTTCATCGTCGAGCAGGCCGGCGGTGGTGCCAGCACGGGACGCGAGCGCGTCATGGAAATCCAGCCCGCGAGCCTGCACCAGCGCGTGCCGCTGATACTTGGATCAAGGAACGAGGTCGAGCGGATCGAGCGCTATCACCGCGACCAGGCCAGCGAACAGGGACCGGCCTTCGATGACTCGCTCTTCAACAGCCGTTCCCTATTCCGGATCCCCTGAGCGCAGGAGGACTGGTGTCAGCCAAGCATCCGATCGTGGTCATTACCGGGTCGTCCGGCGCGGGCACAACCTCGGTGACCAGGACCTTCCAGCACATTTTCCTGCGTGAGCAGATCAGCGCGACGATCGTCGAGGGCGACTCCTTCCACCGATACGACCGGGAGCAGATGAAGGCCGCCACGGCGGACGCAGACAAGGAAGGCAACCACCACTTCTGCCATTTCTCCCCCGAGGCGAACCTGCTCGAAGAGCTTGAGACCCTGTTCCGCGAGTACGGCCAGGACGGCCGCGGCAAGGTCCGCAAGTACCTGCACGATGCGCAGGAGGCCAAGCCCTTCGGCCAGCAGCCCGGGACCTTCACGCCGTGGGCAGATGTCGACCCCGGCAGCGAGCTGCTCTACTACGAGGGGCTGCACGGTGCCGCGGTCACCGAAAAGGCGGACGTCGCCCAGCACGCGGACCTGCTGGTCGGGGTGGTCCCGATCATCAACCTCGAGTGGATCCAGAAGCTTCACCGCGACAAGGGCACCCGCGGCTACACCAGCGAGGACGTGGTCGGAACGGTGCTGCGGCGCATGCCGGACTATGTGAATTACATCTGCCCTCAGTTCTCCCGGACGCACGTGAACTTCCAGCGCGTCCCGACGGTGGACACGTCGAATCCGTTCATCGCCCGGCACATCCCGAGCGCCGACGAGAGCTTTGTCGTCATCCGGTTCGCCAGCCCGAAGGGCATCGACTTTCCCTACCTGCTGTCGATGCTGCACGACTCGTTCATGTCACGGCCAAACATCATCGTCGTCCCAGGCGGGAAGATGGAGCTGGCCATGCAGCTGATCTTCACTCCGCTCATCCTGCGGCTGATGGAGGCACGACGCCGGGCCTGACGCAAACACGGCCGCGGCACGAGCCCCCGACGCGCCCTACCACCCCGACCCCTCACTGGAGAGGGCCCAGATCCGACGGATCTGGACGACCAGCGCGGTAACCAGCCGCCAAACGATAAACCGCCCATCAGGCGGCTCGGCGAGCGCGCCTCACGGTCAGCGACTTGCGCAGATCGCATGGCGTCCAAGGATCTTGCATGAGCATGCAGTGCGGTTCGCGTAGCGAACTCACTCATTTGACCCTATGAGGGCCGGGTCCCCTTCCCTGCTCAGCCCGGTAGCGGGACGCTCCGGGTGAAAGGTACGAGCTCGGGGAAAGGAGACCCGGCAATGTCTGTCTACGTCGGTATCGATGTGCACCGCAAGCGGTCCCAGGTGGCGGTGGTCGCCGGGGATGGGAAGGTGCAGCTCAACCGGAACGTGGTGAACGGTTCCGGGCCGATGCTGCGGCTGATCGGGGGGCTGCCGGCCGGGACGCCGGTGGCTTTCGAAGCGGCCTGCGGGTGGGGGTGGCTGACCGGGCTGCTGGAGGATTACGGGTTCGGGCCGCACATGGTGCACCCGCTGCGGTGCAAGGCGATCGCCTCGGCGCGGCTGGAGAACGACAAGGGCCGGCGCGGCGATCTTGGCGCAGCTGCTGCGCGCGGACCTGCTGCCCGAGGCCTGGATCGCGCCGCAGCCGGTGCGGCAGCTCCGGGCGCTGCTGCGGCACCGGGCCAGCCTGGTGCGGCTGGGTACCCAGCTGCGCAACCGGATCCATGCGGTGGCCGCCGATCACGGGTATGACCGCACGGCCAGCTACTGGACCGGGCCCGGCCGCGGCTGGCTCGCCGGGCTGGACCTGCCCCCCGTGTCCCGGGAGATCATCACCGGCTGCCTGGCGTTCACCGGCGCCCTGGAGCCCCAGATCAGCCGTCTCGACGGCGAGGTGCGCGCACGGGCCAAGGCCGGCCCGCGGGCCAGGGTCCTGACTACGCTGCCGGGTGCCGGGCACTTCACCGCGCTGGTGATGCTCGCGGAGACCGGTGACATCACCCGGTTCGCCAGTGCCCGAAAGCCCGCCAGCTGGGCCGGGCTGACCCCCACGGTCCGCGGCTCGGATCTCACCGTCCGGCACGGGCACATTCCCGGGCAAGGCTCCGCGCAGCAGCGGCGGGGACCGGCCAGGCCGCGCAGACCGCCAAGAGATCCCCCGGGTTCTCTGCCACCTACGCTGCGATCTCCAGGCGGCGCGGGAAGAAGATCGCCACCATCGCGATCGCCCGCAAGCTGCCCGGCGCCAGCGCCAGCGCCAGCGCCAGCGCCAGCGCCACAAAGTACACACCGTCCGGGAAGCCGCCCGCGACCTCCGCAGTGAACTGAAGGCCAAGCCGGGTCTTGCCGCTGCCACCCGGGCCGGTGAGGGTGAGTAGGCGGCTGTGTTCCAGCAGTCCTTTCAGGTCCTGCAGCTCCCGCTCCCGACCGATGAAGCTGGTCAGCTGGCGCGGCAGGTTATTCGGGAACCGGTCCAGCGCGCCCGTCGAGGGCATGCAGCAATTATCACATCGGACCGTATCCGTAGACGACTCGGGAAAGGTCGGTGGGCTGGCCGGCGTGTCAGAGGGCGGTCCCAGAGCAACCTTGGACCTGTTCCCGGCACCGGAGACGCTCTACTGCGCTCCACCTCCAGAGAAACGGCTGCTGGGCCAGCCTCGCAGAATCGTGAGTGCCACTCGAGTGGCACTTTTCGGAGGGTGAGGGTACTCGGTTACACGTTCGAAAAGGCATTATGAGCTGGGAGTCTCCTTACGGAATCGAACCGTAGACCATGCTTGACGCCGCCCGCGTGGTCGCCGGCCCACCGTCTCATACGCGTCGAACAAGCTCGGCGATGCACTGCATCGGCTCGCGGAGTCGGTGCGAGGCTGGGCGGAGCGGCCAAGAGATCACCGAGCGGGAGCTGAACCAGTTCGACCAGCCCCTTACTGGTGACACTCGCCGCCACGAGGATGCAACCGCCGCTCAGCCGTCCCGCAGGCACCGGCTATATGCGGTAGCAGCCAGACGGGCCATCAGCGCCGTCCGGAACACCACGGGCAGGGGCCACCGGCCCGCATCCGCGTAGAGCGCGTCAACGTTCGTGGCACTGCTGCGCCGTGACGGGACCGTGGGGGCTCGCCGTCTTGCTGGTGACCAGCTACGCTGCCAACCGGCCTGAGATAGCGCTCAGTCCCAGCAGTTGCCTGTTCGGCGGTCTCTGGTTCGCCCTCCCGCTAGCGCGCCGCCGGGCGTCGCGGCTGCGGTCCCGGGTGCCGCTGGCAACGGAGCGGGTCCCGGTCTTCCTTCGGGGGAGGCCGGAAATGCCGTTAGATCCACAGTCCCACGACTGCTCTTGACCAGCGGTGAACCCGTCAGCTCAGTCGGATGTGCCGGCGGTGGAGCCGGCGGCGCCGAACGCGTCCCCCAGGCTGGTGAGGTCAATGGGGAGCCGTGCCTGCCCGGGCACCTGGTCCAGGAACGGGCGCATCGCCTCGAGGGCGGTGAGGATTTCGCGGCCGACCTGATGCGCGGAACGCATCGCATCGACGGAAACCAGGATTCCGCGGCCCCGGTACCACGAGACGATGGGGGATGTCACTTCATGGTAGAGGGCGAGGCGCTGGCCAATGATGTCTGCGGTGTCATCGGAGCGATGCTCGAGCGCAGCTCGCGCGAGCAGCCGGCGCATGAGTTCCTCATCGTCGGCCTGCAGGTGCAGCGCCACATCCGCGGTCATCCCGAGTTCGCGGCCGATCAGATAGAGTGCGCGGGCTTGGTGCATGTTCCGCGGGATTCCGTCTAGGACAAACCCCCCTCCTGCCGCCTTGGCGGCGACCAGCTCCTCCCGCACCATGTCGAGGACGACCTGGTCGGGCACGAGTTCGCCGCGGTCGAGATACTCCTGAACGGCTAGGCCGAGAGCGGTTCGCCGCGCGACGTGATCGCGCAGCAGTTCACCGGTCGCGATGTGGGGGATGTCGAAATGCGTGGCGATCAGCGTGCCCTGAGTTCCCTTGCCGGCACCCGGGGGCGCGATCATCAGTACTCGCATACTCATCTCCTCACGTCATCATCCCGCTCGTCGGCCGCCTGGTCGATACCTCGGCTCACCGCAGGTGGCAGCAGGTATCAAGGAAGAGTGTGCGGGCGCCAGCTCCTTGCCCCCGGTTGGTCAGCCGAGCGAGCCGCCTTGGCCTACCTCTGGAGGGCGAGCCTGTGAGTCGCGTAGTTCTGGTCACAGGTGAAGCCATGCCAAAACCCGACCCTGAGAGCTGCCGGATACCACCGTCGGCCAGGCCGTCTCGAAGTCACGGCGGAAGCAGTTCTTGCCCGCGATGAGAGTCAGCCCTGCCCGTCGGACAGTGAGGACCGGGCAGCTGTGGAACGGATCGAGCAGGACGCGGCGCTCGCCGGCTTTCGCGCCGGTGAGCGCGAAAGCCGACGGGCAGCCCGTGCACGGTCGCAACCAGGTGCAGGCGCAGGCCCAGAAGTAGCGCGAGTAGCTGGCGCAACACCCGTATGCGGCCAGCCGGCCAGGTCCGAGCGGCGCACCGCATTACGTGAGCGGGCGTACTTCACTAGACGATCAATTCCAAGGGGTGGCTGTGGCTGCGGAGAGAAGGCGAGGGCGTCCAAGATCAGTTTGTGACAACAAACCTGGACACCCTCGCCACCGCACTGTACGTGAAGACCGATGACCTGCTGAAGGAATCGCCGCAGCTCGCACCGTGGCGGCCTGCGGTAGGCATTACCCCGCGCCTGAGCGACGCTGAGCTGGTCACCCTGGCGGTCATGCAGGCCATGCTGGGGTTCACCTCCGAGGCCCGGTGGCTTCGGTACGCCTGTGCTCACCTGCGGCATCTGTTTCCGTACCTGCCGCAGCAGCCCGGGTACAACAAGCGCCTGCGCGGCGCGGCGGCGCTGATCCGGCACGCGATCCGGGCCCTGGCCGCCGGCACTGCCGCATGGACCGATGACGTGTGGGTTGTCGATTCCACCCCGGTCGAGTGCGGCCGGTCCCGTGAGACCGCGAAACGTTCTGACCTGGCCGGGTGGGCCGAGTACGGGTATTGCGCCAGCCATTCGCGGTACTTCTGGGGCCTGCGGCTGCATCTGGTGTGCACGCTGCAGGGCCTGCCCGTCGCCTTCGCCCTGGCTGGCGCGAAAGCCGACGAGCGCGACGTGCTGGCCGGCATGCTGGCCGCCGGGCCGGACCTGCTGGCCGCCCGGCCCGGCCAGACCCTGATCGGGGACAAGAACTACTACGGCCGCGACTTCGAAGCCGCGATGGCGGAAGCGGGGATCCGGCTGCTGCGGCCCGCCCGCAAAGGCGAGCCGGCCCGGGCCGGCTCGCACCTGTTCAAGCCGCTGCGCCAGATCATCGAGTCCGTCAACGACACGTTCAAAGGCCAGCTTGACCTGGAACGCCACGGCGGCCACACACCTGGCGGCGTGATCGTGCGCGTCCTGCAGCGCATCCTCGCCCTGACCACCGCGATCTGGCACAACGACATCACCGGGCGGCCCGTCCTCCGGTCGCTCGTGGCTTACGACAGTTGACCTTGGAATTGATCATCTAGCGTGGAGTCAACCACCACACGCCGCCGCTCCAAATGCGCGGCGGGCCGGGATTCCCGGGCTCGCCGCGGATGCGGGGGTGCTCCCACCAACACCCGAAACCGAGGCACCGTGGTAAATCGGCAGGCCGCCAGGTGGAGACGCAGAGCTTGGCAACATTTCGGCCACCGCATCTTCGCGAGTGCCACTCAAGGTGCCACTCACTGAGGAAGAGGTACCCGGTTCTATATTCGAAAAACGTTCATCACCTGGGAGCCCCCCCCCCCCCCGAACCGTAGACCTTTTCCTTACCATGGATCTCCGGCAGGTTCTGTTACCGCAGGTAGGGCGCCTGCCGACGCCACCGAGGCCTAGGACCTGGTCGCGTGTGCCGACGCGGCACTCGCGCTGACCTCGCCGTCCTCACGGCCGCCGAAGGCGGCAGCCGATGTGGCCAGGATGCGCCCTGATCCGCCTGCACAATCCCGGGCTTGTGTCAGGACTGCCCCGGGATAGGCCAGATGGAACGTCTGGCGTCCAGAGATAGCACCGACCGATCTTCTGGGTCATGGTTCTCCCCGGCGGGGCTTGCCCGTAACAATGCGCATGATTCACGAAACTGCTGCTGGCCCGTTGCGTCGCTGCCACCCTGAAGCTACCATCCATACAGATGGTGAGGAGATGGTGGGAAGATGGTGGGCGGTGGCCTCGAGTGAGAGCGAGAAGACCGAAAAGATCACTATTAACCTGGGACTGGTGGACCTCGGGCAGATCGATCTGCTGGTCCAGGAAGGCTTCTACACCAACCGCACCGATTTCATCCGCACGGCCATTCGCAGCCAGCTCGCCACCCGGGGCGAGGCGCTCGACCAGACAGCGGCCCGGCGCACTCTCACTCTGGGCAGCTGCCACTACACCCGCCGCGACCTGGAGGAGATCCGCGACGCCGGCCAGATGATCCACATCCGGGTGCTCGGGCTGGCGAGCATCGCCGCCGATGTCTCCCCCCAACTGGCCCTGGCCACCATCGCCTCGGTGGAGGTGCTCGGCGCCTTCCGGGCCTCTACAGCAGTGAAGGCCGCCCTCGCGGCTCGCACCGCCTAAGCCGCCGCCGATCCCAACGGCTGACCGAACCGCCGGTCCCGCAACGTGCAGCCCGTCCTGCCCGGAGACCAGCGAAGCCAACCGCGAGAAGGGATACCGCCATGAATGCACGCCAGATGGCGGCGATGGCTGAGGCCACCCGCCTGACCCGCCAGGGCCGCCTCCTCGAGGCAACCGCGCTGATCCAGCAAACGCTGGCCAGCCCGGCGGTGACCAGTTGGACGCCGGATGCGCCATGTGACCAGGAGGAGACCGGCAGCACGCCCGGCCGCCACCCCGATCCCCCGCCCGCGCTGCGCGCCCAAGAAGGGACACAACTGAGGGACCTCCCTTCTGGCTGGCTTCCCCGCCGCCGCCTTCTCCCCAGCCGAGGCCCATCGGGTCTCCACCGCCCGCACCGGCCCGCGTCCCCGGCCGTGAAACCACCGGCGGGCCGGTTTGACGCCTTCTCCTGCACCAACGCGGCCGGCACCCGCGCCTACCGGCTCTATGTCCCCACCGGCGACACCGGCAGGGCCCTGCCCCTGATCGTGATGCTGCACGGCGGCACTCAAGACGCCGCGACCTTCGCCGCCGCCACCGCCATGAACGACCTCGCCGAGCGTGAGAAATTCCTCGTTGCCTACCCTGAACAGCCGCGCTCAGCGAACCCGGGCCGCTACTGGAACTGGTTCGCCCCCGGTCATCAGCGCCGCGACGCCGGTGAGCCGTCACTGATCGCCGGGATCACCGGCCAGATCATCGATCGCTACGGGGCAGATGCCGCCCGGGTGTATGTGGCCGGGTTCTCCGCCGGCGGTGCGATGGCCGCGGTGATGGCCGCGGTCTACCCCGATCTATATGCCGCCGTCGGCGTGCACTCCGGGCTGGCCTACGCCGCCGCCGGCGACCTGGCCTCCGCGTTCGCGGCGATGAGGCAGGGCCCGTCCGGCCCGGCCCGGCCGCCCGCGCGTCCGCTGCCGCTGATCGTCTTCCACGGTGACCGGGACAGGACCGTCGCCCCCGCCAACGCCGCGGGCCTCATCGGCCACGTCCTGGCGGCGGCCAGCCCGGACCAGCGCCCGGGCACCCTGCCCACTGCGGTGACCCGCGGGCAGGTGCCCGGCGGCCATGCCTACACCCGCACCTGCTACCAGGACCCCGCGGGCGCGACCCTGGCCGAGCGCTGGACCATCCACCAGGGCGGACACGCCTGGTCCGGTGGCATCCCGCACGGGTCGTACACCGACCCCCACGGTCCGGACGCCAGCGCCGAATTCATCCGCTTCTTCAACGAGCACCCCGCCACCCCGCCGGACCACTGACCGGAACCGGCCCACACCCCACCAGAACATGCGCGTGGTCGCTGGCCTGGTCCTTTGAACCGGTTCGTAGCCGCATGAATCGGCGGCGTGTCCGGCGGCAACCCCCGGAGCCGCGGTCCCGGCCGCGGACGCACAGCCGGGTAGTTCTCCACGCCACCGGTGCTACCGGACCAGCCGGACCGCAAGCGCCTGGATCGACGCCCAGGCGTCCTGAGCCTTCGCGCTCGCGCAGTCCGGCCGCCGGCCGGTCACGGGGTCGCGGCAACCTCACGCTCGCCGGTGCGGGGCTTGCGCTGCTGTCTTCGGGGCTGTCCATGCATAGAGCGGAGTTCCATCGCTGGCTCCGCGCAGGGCTGGCCTCCGGGATAAGGGTGCGCCCGCAGCACGGTAAAGGCATGCGCCGGGTGATTTGCCGAGTGACCATGTGCCTTTCGGAGGCGGGCCCTCAGCAGTGCTGTTGCCTCACTAGCGCGGCGGCAGTCTCGGGCAGTCGGTTCACTCGGACGGCGTAGCCCCGCGCCCCGGGGGGCGGGTTGACTGAGTGCGCCTGATGCAGGCGCCTAGCAGCGGTCTGGTGCTTCGGGTGGTGGCCGCTGCGTCCCTCGACCGAGGGCTCCGAGCGGCCCGGGGCGCGGCGCAGCGTTAGGTATCCGGCAGCGAACGCCAGCTCGTGGACCCGCAGGTCTGGCATGAGCTCGGCCAGCTGTCGCCATGGTCGGTCGAACCTTAACCGAACCCGTGTGGGCATGGCTGGTTGTGCGTCAGCCGCATGGACGGGCGGCCCAGGATCGTTCCCGGCGTGACTGCGGTGGGCCGGGGATGACGAACCTGCCGGGCTGTTGGTCCTTGTGAAGGCATGCAGGCCGCTGGGAGAGTGGAGACTTACTCAGGAGGCACCCCATGGCAGTCCCGTCCGGCACCGCACTCACTCCGGCCCTGGGGGGTCCCGATGCTCGCCGGAGCCCGGACGGCCGCCGGCAAGTTAGGGCCGGGTCGAAGGCCGCACGCAGATCTGACCTGGCATCAAGGCCTTCATGACCGGGCGCTCTGGGCTGGCACCGCCTCACCGGGACCAGAAGGCAGCGCTCCTAACACCTCCCGGCCTTCCTTTCTTCTCACGATTCAGGACAGGATCCCGCTGATGACGAGCTCTGACACCATCACCGCCGCGCTATCCCCCGAGGGCAAGCTCATCGGCCGGGTGGCCTTCGTCAGCGGGGGCACGCGCGGCATCGGCGCCGCGATCTCCCAGAGCCTGGCGCGCCAGGGCGCGACGATCGCCGCCGGCTACGGTGGCAACCTGGCCAGGGCCGAGGCCTTCGCCGAAGATTTCCGCTCCAGGCACGTCGATGACGGCGTCAAGATGACCCTGCACCAGGGCAACGTCGCCTCTGGCGACGACTGCCGGCGCGTGATCGGCGAGGTCATCGAGCAGCACGGGCGGCTCGACATTCTTGTCAACAATGCGGGCGTCACGAGCGACAGCACGATCGCCAAGATGACCGACGACAGCTGGAACAAGGTGCTGTCCGTCAACCTCTCCGGCGTCTTCTACCTTTCCCAGGCCGCGCTGGCGCACATGCTCGAGCGCGGCACGGGCCGCATCATCAACGTCTCGTCTGTGATCGGGGAGACGGGCAGTATCGGCCAGGCCAACTACGCGGCGTCGAAGTCAGGTCTCTTCGGCCTGACAAAGGCGTTTGCGCGTGAGGCAATGTTCCAGCTCGGCCGCTCGGGAAAGCTTAGCGGCAACAGGATCAGCGTCACGGTCAACACGGTCACCCCGGGCTACGTCGCCACCGAGATGCTCGAGGGGGTGCCAGAGAAAGTTCTTGACAAGATCAGGTCCCAGATCCCGATGGGCCGTGTCGCGGAGCCGGAAGAGGTTGCCCGCGTTGTCCACTTCCTCGCCGCCGACGCCGCCGGGTACATCACCGGCCAGGTCTGGGGGGTCAACGGCGGCCTGGACATGTGACGCGGGCAGGGGCGTACGGGGAGGACAGACCAGCCGCGCCGCTGGTGCAAGGCCGCCGCCGGCACGATGGGGTTACCGCTCCTGACGTCCGCGCACGCCGAGACGAGCGTGAGATGCGGCTTCCCTGGGCCAGAGCGGACCGATCATCGCGGACGCGCAGAGGGCCGGTCGGCGCAGTCGATGGCGGGACTACTGACCCCATCCTCGCGATCGCGAACTTGTGCACATAGGCTCAGGCTTACGAGCCGCGCTGATGCGGCAAGACCGTATCGAACATCTCGGTGAGCATGGTCGCCGTGATCGAACGGCAGGCCCGGACCCATGTCTCGTCATTTCCCCGCCGGCGGAAGGCCTCAGGCATGTTCCGTGGCCACGACCCGTCGCTGTTGCTGCTCATTTCATGACTACTGGCCCGGCGACGGGCCGGTAAGCGGATGCCTGGCGCTAGCAAAGCAGCGTTATCCGTTGGCTTGAGCCTGCCGGATGGCCATGTCGCTCGCAACGCTGCGTGATCCCCTTCGCTGGAAAGCGAGGCGCGCTTGCGATTGCAAGGCACGCCAGCTTCGCTCCCATTGCCCGTCACGCGGCGTGGCGAACGCGAGCCTGCGGAGCAGCCCAGCCAGCGACTGCTCCACCTCGCGGTCGAAGGCCGCCCGCGACCGCTCCGACTCATACGAGATCGCATCCACCCAGTCGGCCGGACCCCAGATGCAGACATCGATGCACGGCTGCGGGGCATCAATACCCCCGCAGTCCTGGCAACGCCAGACGATCACGGTCTTGGCAGGGGAAGGCAGCTCATCATCGCGGCCCCCGGCTGCGGGCCCGAAGCGTCGCAGCACCGAACGCGCCGACTGCTGAAGCGCCGCGTACGCGACCCGCCACTCGCCCGGGCTGGGCTCTGTGCGCGCCAGTTCCCCGACGACAGCCCAGAGCCCCTCGATGCGAACACGACAAGCCGCCGCGGCCGCCGTTAGCTCGTCGTAGTCGCCGCCCTTAACGAGCTCGAGCCTGCGCTCGGAACAGGCCCCCTCACAGCTCTCATAAACGCCTCATCGCCCCGCAGCCGATGCATCCCGGGATCGACAGGCGACGGGATGGCTCCACGAAGTCAATATACGTTCGGTGCAAACGGCCGGCACCTGGCCAAATGCCCGGCCCGGCGCGTTCCTGCCCCGGCTGGCCATGTCGCCGGGTCCGGCCGCCTGGCGGAGCTGGGGCGGCAGGAGCATGCGGTGAGCCAAGACCGAGGAAGCCGCCGCCTAGCGGCCGTAGTCACCGGTGCAGGCATGCCGTTTCTCAGCGAGTACCACCAGGCCGCATAGCCGAGATCATGAAGACCGCGGCCAGCCGCCATGCGACGAGGTTGAAGCGGTACAGGCCCGGCGGCAAGTTCGATTGGCGCGTGTGCGATGACCGGCACCGTCGTCCGGCCTGACCTGTCATGCACGCGCATGTCGTGAAACGTTTGGCCCCTTCAAAGGTGCAGGTTCCGAAGCAGATCGATGAGGCCGGCCGCCGCCGCTCCGCATCTGGCGTGTTCGAGGATCGCGCGTGCCGACTGAAGGTGCTCGCGAATGGTGTAGTGATCCGGCGTGGGCAAGCCGACCTGAACCTTGACCGTCGCCATGTCCGCGCGAAGCTGCCTGGCGCCGTCGTCAGGAAGATGCAGGGAGGCTGCCTGTGCCTCAAACTCGCCCACGATCTCGCGAACAGTGTCCAGGTTGAGGTCACCGATAGAGACAGCCTGGTGGGCTCGAGGGCTCCCGACCTGGATAGCGGAGCCGATGGCATCACCCTCGACGTGGATCACGGAGATCGGCGGAAAATGCTCGGTTGCCTGATCAGGCGCCTGGCGGGATCGCTCCATCTCCTCGATACCGGCGTGGGTCAGCAGAATCATGAACGGGGTGTGGTGGTCCCAGTCCTCCCGCCCGGCCGTTATCAGGTGCTCGCCCTCCAGATACCTGCATATACTGCCGAGTTCCTCGTCGGACAGCCCGAGGTTCGCCAGCAGCCAGCCGCCGCTGACATGGGACATCCGGCTCCCCTCGGCCGCTTCGAAAATCGCGTTCATGACACGCAGACGGTCGGCGCTGCGCCTGGCGATGTCAGTCACCGTGCTCGTCTCCTCACCCTGAAACGTTGTGGGCAACCGTGGCATCCAAGAGTGGGCGCCCGGCTACTGGTTAATTCCCCGCAGGGCGGGCAGGTGTCCTCCGCGGCGGCAGGCAGATCTTGTCGGCTTGGTCACTGATGCCCGCGCAAAGGCCGGTCGAGCGGGCCGTGTGATGCCACCAGGCCAGCGGCGGACGTGACCGCCACCGCGGGCCGTCCTCACCGGCCAGGACGCGACCTGATCCAGCAGGCTCCCTATGTTCTCCTGCCTCGGCTCCGGTCCTCCCGGTGCACGCGTGCAGTGTGGGATGTGTGCGAGTAGGACCATCTTGCTATCTCCACGCGGCGGCCTATGTCTGACCGACGCCTCGTCTATACCCGATTGCTGCCGCTGGTGGGACGATGAGAGTGCTGCAGTTTTGTCGTGGCGCGGGGTTGGCGTTGTCGATGGGGGTCCACATGCTGGAAGACCTTGACCCGGCCGAGACCCGCGAGTGGGTGGATGCGCTTGATTCGGTCATGGCGTTCGAGGGCGCCGACCGCGCGTTCTTCCTGCTCGACGAGGTGATCGAGGAGGCCCGGCGGAAGGGCGCGCCGGTCCCCTACAGCGCCACCACGCCGTACCTGAACACCATCCCGCCCGATATGGAAGACCGGCTGGACCCGCGGGAGCTGGCCATCGACCATCGCATCCGGTCGCTGATCCGGTGGAACGCGCTGGCGATCGTCCTGCGCGCAAACAAGGAGTCCTCCGAGCTGGGCGGCCATATCGCCAGCTTCCAGTCCGCGGCGACCCTCTACGATGTCGGCTTCCAGCACTTTTTTCACGCCCCGGACGACCAGCAGGGCGGTGACCTGCTGTTCATCCAGGGCCATTCCTCGCCGGGCATCTACGCCCGCTCGTTCGTGGAGGGGCGGCTCACCGAGGATCAGCTGAAGAAGTTCCGGATGGAGGTGGACGGCGGCGGGCTCGCGTCCTACCCGCACCCGTGGCTGATGCCGGAGTACTGGCAGATGCCGACGGTGTCGATGGGCCTCGGCCCGATCATGGCGATCTATCAGGCCCGCTTCCTCAAGTACCTCGCAAGCCGCGGCCTGGCGGATACCTCGAAGCGCAAGGTCTGGGCCTTCGTCGGCGACGGCGAGACCGACGAGCCGGAGTCGCTGGGCGCCATCTCGATGGCCAGCCGGGAGAAGCTGGACAACCTCATTTTCGTGATCAACTGCAACCTGCAACGCCTCGACGGCCCGGTCCGCGGCAACGGCAAGATCATCCAGGAGCTGGAGGGCATCTTCCGGGGAGCGGGCTGGAACGTGATCAAGACGGTGTGGGGCAGCGGCTGGGATCCGCTCATCGCCCGCGACTCCACCGGTCTGCTCCTGCGGCGGATGGAGGAGTGCGTCGACGGCGAGTACCAGGACTTCAAGTCCAAGGACGGCGCGTACGTCCGGGAGAAGTTCTTCGGCAAGTACCCGGAGCTGCTCGAGATGGTCGCCGGCATGACCGACGACGAGGTATGGGCACTCAACCGCGGCGGTCACGACCCCAGCAAGATCTACGCCGCCTACTCGGCGGCCGTGCGAACTGTCGGCCGGCCCACTGTCATCCTCGCCAAGACCGTCAAGGGTTATGGCATGGGGGAGTCTGGCGAGGGCCAGAACATAACCCACCAGCAGAAGCACATGGCCGACGCTGCGCTGACGCAGTTCCGTGACCGATTCGATCTTCCCCTCACCGACGAGCAGCTGGCCGAGATGCCGTTCCTGCGTTTCCCCGACGACAGCCCGGAGATGGCATACCTGCGGGAGCGGCGCGCCGCCCTCGGGGGCGCCCTGCCAGCCCGCCGGAGCCGGTCGACGGAGTCGCTGGCGGTACCCGAGCTCAGCGCCTTCGGCGGCCAGCTCGCCGGCACGCCGGGCCGCGAGATCTCCACGACCATGGCGTTCGTACGAATCCTCAACACGCTGCTGCGCGATAAGAAGATCGGCAAGCGGGTGGTCCCGATCGTCGCGGACGAGTCCCGGACGTTCGGGATGGAGGGCATGTTCCGCCAGTTCGGCATCTACAGCCAGGCCGGGCAGCTGTACCAGCCCGAGGACGCCAACCAGCTCATGTTCTACCGTGAGGCACCGGATGGCCAGATGCTCCAGGAGGGCATCAACGAGGCCGGCGCGATGTCGTCCTGGATCGCCGCAGCGACGGCGTACAGCACGAGCGACGTACCGATGATCCCGTTCTACATCTTCTACTCGATGTTCGGCTTCCAGCGGGTCATGGACCTGGCCTGGGCGGCCGGTGACTCGCGGGCCCGCGGCTTCCTGCTCGGCGGGACATCCGGCCGGACCACGCTCAACGGCGAAGGGCTGCAGCATGAGGACGGGCACAGCCACGTCCTCTCCGCAGTGATACCCAACTGCGTCTCCTACGACCCCACGTACTCCTACGAGGTCGCCGTCATCATCCAGGACGGCCTGCGGCGGATGTTCACCGAGCAGGAAGACGTCTACTTCTACATCACCCTGATGAACGAGAACTACGAGCACCCGGCGCTGCCCGAGGGCGCCGAGTCCGGGATCCTCAAGGGGATGTACCTGCTCCGGGAAGGCACAGCAGCCGACGGCCAACGTCGGGCGGCCGGCAGTAAAGGCAGGGCGGCCGGCGGGAAAGGCAGGGCCGCCGGCAGCACGACAGGCGGTCCGCGGGTCCAGCTGCTGGGCAGCGGCACCATCCTGCGGGAGGTGCTCGCCGCCGCCAACCTGCTGGCCGCCGATTACGGCGTCATCGCGGATGTGTGGAGCGTGCCGAGCTTCACCGAGCTGCGGCGCGATGGTCTGGCGGCCGAGCGATGGAACATGCTGCACCCGACGGAGCCGCAGCGGCGCAGCTACGTCGAGACCTGCCTCACTGACCGGCCGGGCCCGGTGGTCGCCGCGACCGACTACCTCAAGTCCTTCGCCGACCAGATCCGACCGTTCGTCCGGCAGCGCTACCGGGTCCTGGGCACCGATGGCTTCGGCCGGTCGGACTACCGCCGGAACCTGCGCCGCTTCTTCGAGGTCAACCGGCACTACGTCGCCCTCGCCTCCCTGGCCTCGCTCGCTGAGGACGGGACAATCCCAACAGCCACGGTCGCTGATGCGATCTCACGATACGCAATCGATACCCACAAGCCGGATCCGACCACGGTATGAGCTGACATCACAGCACCAAGAGGAAAACGATACGAGCATCGCCGCCAACGGGGAGCAACCGTGCCCACTACAACTGAAGTCAGCGTTCCCGACCTCGGTGACTTCACCGACGTGCCGGTCATTGAGATCCACGTCGCGGCCGGCGATGTCGTCAGCGAGGAGGATCCGCTGATCACGCTGGAGTCGGACAAGGCGACCATGGACATTCCCTCGCCCGCAGCCGGCACCGTCCGCGAGCTCCGGGTCGGCGTCGGCGACCGGGTCGAAAAGGGCTCGCTCATCCTCCTTCTGGACACCGGCGGCGCACTCACCCAGCCGCCACCGCTGACCGATCAGCAGGAGCCGCCGGACCAGGAGGCCGGCGACCCGGTCGCCGCGGCGCAGGAACCTGCCCGCCGATCCACCGCGGCAGTCCCGCCACCAGCAACACAGACCAGCGCGCCGGTGACCGCCGTCGAGGTCGGGCCGCCGGCCGACTTCGACGCCGTGCACGCCGGTCCGGGCGTGCGGCGGCTGGCCCGCGAGCTCGGCGTCGACCTCACCGCGGTGTCCGGGACCGGCCCGAAAGGCCGCATCACCAAGGAAGACCTGCTCGCAGGCGTCCGCGGGCCAGTTGCCACGACGACAGGTGCCACGCCCGGCGCGCAAGGTGCGGGCATCCCGGAGATCCCGGCGCAGGACTTCTCGAAGTTCGGCCCAGTGGAGATCCGGCCGCTGTCGCGCATTCAGCGGCTGTCCGGCCCGCAGCTGCACCGGTCGTGGCTCAACATCCCGCACGTCACCCACAACGACGAGGCGGACATCACCGATCTCGACGCCTACCGCAGGGAACTCGACACTCCTGCCAAAACCGAGGGCTACCGGGTGACGTTGCTTGCCTTCCTGATGAAGGCATCAGTCTCGGGGCTCCGTGAGTTCCCCAAGTTCAATAGCTCCCTGACGGCGGAGAAGGACGCGCTGATCTACAAGAACTACTACCACATCGGCGTCGCGGTGGACACTCCGGACGGCCTGGTAGTCCCGGTGATCCGCGACGTTGACCGCAAGGGCATCCGGGAAATAAGCCAGGAGCTTGGGGTGGTCTCGGCGAAGGCCCGAGACGGCAAGCTCGGCATGGCCGACCTGCAGGGCGGCTGCTTCACTATCTCCAGCCTCGGCGGCATCGGCGGCACCGGCTTCACGCCGATCATCAATGCTCCGGAGGTGGCGCTCCTCGGCGTGGTGCGCTCCAAGATGGTCCCTGTCTGGGACGGGACAGGGTTCGTGCCGCGACTGATGCTGCCGCTGTCGCTTTCCTACGATCACCGGGTCATCGACGGTGCGCTGGCAGCCCGTTTCGCCCGGCGCCTATGCCACCTGCTCGAAGACATCCGTCGGCTCGTGCTCTAACCTCCCCGACCCGGTGACGGTCTCAGCAGCCACTTTCGATCCTTGGAGCCTGACGTGGACATTCGAATCCCGGATATCGGCGACTTCCGGGATGTGCCCGTCATCGAGGTGCACGTGGCCCCCGGCGACGTCGTGGCGCCCGAGGACCCGGTCATCACGCTCGAGTCCGACAAAGCGACGATGGACATTCCCGCGCCGGCCGCCGGCACTGTCGGTGAGGTCATCGTCCGCGTCGGCGACCGTGTCTGCGAGGGTGATCTCATCATGCGGCTCGAGGACGAGCCAGCCTCAGCCGGCCCGGCCAGCCCGGCGCGGGAGCGGATTACCGGCGACGGCGCCCCGGTACCGGTTGACCCGCCTGCTTACGGCTCGCAGAGCGGCGTGTACGAGGTGATAGAGGTCGCGGTTCCCGACATCGGCGATTTCGCCGACGTGCCGGTCATCGAGGTGCATGTCGGCGCGGGAGAGGAGGTGGCTGCCGAGGATCCGCTCGTCACGCTCGAGTCCGACAAGGCGACGATGGATATCCCGGCACCAGTGGCCGGAACCGTCGCCGACGTCCGGATAGCTGTGGGTGACCGCGTCTCCGCCGGTCACATCATCGTGGACCTGCGGACAGGCGAGAAGCTCGAGCCAGAGTCGGCAGCGCCAGCCGCTCCGGCGGCGAGTGCCGCACGCGCGCCCGCGCCCGCTCGCGGGCCGGGAAGGGCACAGGGTGAGGTCACTGCGGAAGTGCTCGTCCTCGGTGCCGGGCCGGGCGGCTACTCGGCGGCATTCCGGGCTGCTGATCTCGGCAAAAAGGTTGTGATGGTCAACCGCTGGCCGACACTCGGCGGGGTCTGCCTCAATGTCGGCTGCATCCCGTCCAAGGCCCTCCTGCACGCCGCCAAAGTCATCGCCGAGACGAAGGAGATAAGCGAGCACGGCGTCGTGTTCAGCACGCCTGGGATCGACGTCGACAAGCTGCGGGCGTGGAAGGACAGCGTGGTCCGGCGGCTCACCGGCGGTCTTGCCGGGCTGGCCAAGCAGCGCAAGGTCACCACGATTCGGGGCTACGGTCGCTTTACCTCGCCACACCAGCTGCAGGTCGAGCTCGCCGACGGCGACTCCACGACCGTCGGCTTCGAGCAGGCGATCATCGCGGCGGGCTCCGAGCCGCTGACGCTGCCGTTTATCCCGCCCGGCGACCCGCGGGTGCTCGACTCCACTGGTGCGCTGCAACTCGATGGCGTGCCGCAGCGGCTGCTGGTGCTGGGCGGCGGCATCATCGGCCTGGAGATGGCGACTGTCTACCACGAGCTCGGCGCGAAGGTCACGATCGTCGAGCTGATGGACCAGCTCATTCCCGGCGCCGACAAGGACCTGGTCACCCCGCTCGCCAAGCGGGTCACCAGGCGGTACGAGAACGTTTACCTAAAGACGAAGGTGACGGACGTCCAGGCCCGGCCCGAGGGCCTCGCCGTGTCTTTCGACGGCCCGAAGGCACCGGCAGCCGAAACTTTCGACAGGATTCTCGTCGCCGTGGGCCGTCGGCCCAATGGCACGCTGATCGGTGCCGAGCTCGCGGGCGTCGCGGTCGATGACCGCGGCTTCATCCCGGTCGACAAGCAGCTGCGGACTAACGTGGCGCATATCTTCGCCATCGGGGACGTCATAGGTCAGCCGATGCTGGCGCACAAGGCCATGCACGAGGGGAAAGTAGCCGCAGAGGTAACGGCCGGCCGGAACAGTTTCTTCGACGCGCGAGTGATCCCCTCCGTCGCCTACACCGATCCCGAGGTTGCCTGGGCCGGGATGACCGAGAACGAGGCGAAGGCCGCCGGCGTCACGTACGGCAAGGGCGTCTTTCCCTGGGCGGCCAGCGGCCGCTCGCTCTCGCTCGGCCGTGACGAGGGCATGACGAAGCTGCTATTCGATGAGACGACCGGCTCCGTCATCGGCTGCGGCATCGTCGGGCCTTCCGCCGGCGACCTGATCGCCGAGGCGGCACTGGCGATCGAGATGGGCGCCGACGCGGCCGACATCGGCTTGACAATCCACCCGCACCCGACGCTGTCCGAGACCATCGGAATGGCCGCGGAG
Source organism: uncultured Thermoleophilia bacterium (assembly GCA_963840365.1). Classification (GTDB taxonomy): domain Bacteria; phylum Actinomycetota; class Thermoleophilia; order Gaiellales; family Gaiellaceae; genus PALSA-600. The sequence goes on from CAWIYQ010000005.1 coordinate 463,700, forward strand.
GCGTTCGAGGGCACGATCACCGACCTGTACCTCCCGAAGCGGAGATAGCCGTCGGCACGGCCTCGTATCAGGCAGCACGTACGGAGACTTCGATGCGCCTGGTGACCGGGCCTGGAGGCTATCGCCGCCACCGAGGCTGGTTGCTGATTTTCAACGTCCGGCCGTGCCTGGTTTCCCGGCTGTCGCGCCGGGTGGGCGGGGTTCCGCGGGCCCGCTGGTTTCCTTTTCTGGTCATAGGGGTGGTTCCGGCTGGTCAGCCGGGGGCGCACGTCTGCAGGCGGGTGATCGCCACGGTGAGCTGGAGCGCCCAGGGCCAGGTCGCGGCCAGGCGCAGCCGCAGGCGGCGGCCGCCGTGCACCAGCCTCCCGGCGGCGGAGAACAGCCTCAGCCTCAGCCGTTTGGGTTCCCAGGCCCGGGCGGCGCCATCGAGGGCGAGCATCTGCATCCAGGCGGTCAGCTCGCTGGCCATGGCCACCAGCTCGCACCACAGCTGGTTCTGTCAAAGCCGTGCAGCGGGAGGTTACGCAGCCCGGTTTCCCTGGCGCAGCGGATGCTTCCCCGGGGGTCGCCGGCCTGTTGCATGACGTTGTCTTGACGGGACACGTGACGGGGTTTTGCCACGGCTCTCCCCGGGTGTGGTGCTCGTGGCTGGTAGTAGTCAGCCAGCTGAGCATGATGGGGGGAGCAGGGGATGCGGGCGTTCCTGGTGAGGTTGCCGTCGGGGGTGCGGTACTGGACGGTGCTGGATGCGGATCTGCGGGTCGTCCCAGTCGCGGACGGCTTCTTGCGGCAGGTCCGGTTCGGCCGTGATGGTGCGGAGTCGACGACCAAGAGCTATGCGTGCTCGATCGCGTTGTTCCTGCGCTGGTGCGTGCGGACCGGCCGGACCTGGCAGGCGGGTGTCGAGCAGATCGGGTTGTTCATGACGTGGCTGGCGCACGCGGGCCCGGCACCGTCCGGCGGTGCTGCCGGTGTGGTGCTGCGGGGGCCGGGCAGCGCGCCGGCGCGGGGAGCGCGGCGGATTAACGCGGTGCTGGCCGCGGTGCGCGGGATGACCGTTCATGCGGTCGCCGCTGGCGAGGCCGGCGGGCACCTGGTGCCGCTGCTTTATGAGGTCGCTGATGACCGCTACAACAACCGGCTGCGTGCCGCGCGGCCACGATCAAGCAGGTGATCCGGGACCTGGCCGCCGACAGTGACTCTGGCTGGACACTGTCTGGATCGCGGACTCCACCCCGGTGGAATCGCCCGCTCGGCCAGCATGCTCATTCGCCGTTGGACGATTGCATCGAAGATTACGTGGCGGATTGTTACCACCTTTCCTGGCGCTTGGTGGGGGCGGCGCTGTGAGGCTCAACTGCGATGAAAGAGTCCCGGCTGGGTGGCCTGCTCGGCTCGCGCCTTGATGCCGAGCAGCATGCGCCGCTCGGTGACAAAGGAGCTGGGATCCGATAGCGCGATCCAAGGGGCATTAGCTGGGGTGACGAGCCACTGGGCCCGCCATCGGCTGATCAGCCGGCAGCTGTGCTGATCGAGCGGCTCTGTGTCCAGGCACCATGACATGGTCGCGTCGGGGGTGCGCGCGACGACATGGTGGCCGTCTTCGACGGCCACGACCTCAAGGCCGGGGCCTGGGATCGTGAGGATGCGATCGCCGGGGCTGAGTTGCTGCCGCTCGGGCTGGATCTGTTCGGGCCTGCGCTGCTGGCTGGTGTCGAACAAGTGCTCGCTGTCCCAGCCGGCTCGCCCATCGCTGAGCTGGGCTAGCCATGGCCACACCTGGCAGGCGGGCACACCGATGGTGACGGCGCGGGTGGTGCAGCGGGCGTGGGGCCCGGCGATGTCGTCGCCCGGCATCGGCTGGCCGACCTCGTAGTCGGTGGCGCCCCAGCGTGCCAGCCGGGGCCGGACGAGACCGAGGTAGGTAGCGGCGGCGACCGCCTGTGCTGCGAGCGCAACGAGAAAGCCGTTCCACGCCCCCAGCGGGTCCGCGAGCAGGGCCACCAGGGCGCCGAACTCGACGACGAACCCGGCAACCGCGAACAGAATGCGCCGCAGCGTCTTCATCTCAGCCCCCGGTCTGGTGCAGGCACCCATCGACGGCCACCCCCAGCCGGGAGCCACCCGGCAAGGAGGCCCGTCCCTACGGTTCAATGGGGCGCCCGCCAGCGGAATCGCGGTAGAGGCGATGGTCACCTTGCGCGACGGCATGGCACCCGGGAGCTGCTCGCGCAGCCAGGCGCAGCGCCTGTACATGTTTCCGACAGAGGCTCCCGCATGCCGCCGTGAGCTTGGGTGGTGGCCACCTGGTGAGACGGCGGTTGGCTGTGCCGTCAGCGTTGGGTGCACAGTGGGCTGATGGGGATTCGTCACCGTGACAGCAGCCCGTCGGTCGATCCGGAAGCCTACGTAGCGCCGACTGCGGTGCTCAGCGGCCAGGTCCGGGTGGGGCCGGGCAGTTGTGTGCTGCACGGCGCGGTGCTGAACGCCGATGGCGGACCCGTGGAGATCGGCGCCAACTGCGTGATCATGGAGAACGCTGTGCTGCGGGGACGCCCCGGCATCCGCTCACGATCGGAGATCATGTGCTGTCGGCCCGCACTCCGGCCTGACGGGCTGCACGGTCGGCGACGAGGTCTTCATCGCGACCAGTGCCATGGTTCAACGGGGCGCAGCTGGGCCACGCCAGCAGTGGCGCGCTGGAGCTCCGTCCATGTCAGCTATACGGCGCCACCACCGACGCGGATGCCGATCGGCTGGGCGAACGCGGCGTCTTCTGGGTTCTCCAGCCGGGCCAGCGCCGATCTGCACGACCGCGCCAGCTCCAGGCCTGCGAGCTCAGCCGGCCCGCATGCCGGTGCGGGCCAGCAGTTCGACCACCAGCCGGTCGCGGGGATCGGCGGCGGCCCGGGCGGCGGCCATCACTCGGGCGGCGTCACGGTCGTCGGGGAACTTCGGCAGCGGCTCAGGTTTCTTGGGGATGTCCCCGGCGATGACCGGGTTGCGGGCCAGGGCATCGGGCCAGTACCACTCGAAGAACTGGCGCACGGTCCGCATCCGCTGCCGGTGCGTCTCAGCTGTGATCGTGCCGCCCCCAGGCGGGGCTGGACGGCCAGCCATGCCTTGTAGTCTTCGATGTCATCGCGGCGGGCATCGCCGACCGCGGTGATGCCGCGTCGGTGATCATCCAGCGGGCCAGCTGCCGCATAGCATTTTCCGCGGCCTGAACCACCATCCTTGGCCCCGACTGCTGCTCGTGCTGACGCGCCACCGGCCACGCCAAGGCCACCCGGTCCGCCCGGATACGTCACCGACCAGCCCGATGCCTGGCTGACCGCGATCGTCAACGGCTACGGCATCGCCCTGGCTCCCGGATCCGCCCGCCACCACGCACGCCCCGGCATCACCTACCGGCCCGTCACTGGCGTCAGCCCCGGCCAGGTCTGCGTCGCCTGGCGGCCCGGCAACGAAACCAACCCCATCGTGCGGGACTTCGTCCGCTGCTGCCTGCACAACAAGCTGACACAACACCTCAGCGGCCAATCTGGCCAGCAGTATCAGCCAAACCCAGCACTGCCGAACGCAACGACATCCTAGAACGTCGCGACCTCCCGCTATCCGGGAACTACGCCTGCCATTTACACCGGATTCCGACGCCACCGCGTTCAGTGACGTTCGGCCTTTTCTGGCCGGGCCAACGTCCCTGACGCGTGTCGCCGGCAACGTGCACGGTGGGAGACATCCTGGGCGGACTGTTCCCTGCGGCGCAGGAGGGCGGGCTCAACCCGGAAACTGACGAACCGGGGACAGCGGCCCGGCCGCTGCCGGTATTCGGCCCTGGGTGATCGATAAGGAGGCTTCCGATGCACAAGAGAATGACTCGTGTGCTTGCTGCCGTGGCAGCGGGTGCCGCGTTCGGCACACCGGGGGTAACCGGGGCCAGCGCGTCCGGCGCGGCCAGCCAGGTCCCGCAGGCAGTGCGAGGGCTGTCATGGGGGACATCCCAGGCAGCGGCCATTCCCGGCACTCAGCTATGGGTCAAGCGTTACAACGGTCCCGGCAATGGCGACGATGGCGCCGCCTCGGTCGCGGTGGGTTCTGGTGGGGGCAAGGTGTACGTGACCGGCTACAGCAGGGGGGCTACCTCCGGCGACGACTACGCCACCGTTGCTTACGGCGCCGCCAGCGGCGCATGGCTGTGGGCCAGCCGTTACAGCGGCCCTGGCAACCGCTTGGACATCGCCAGGGCCATGGCGGTGGGCCCCGGCGGGGGCAAGGTGTTTGTCACCGGGTTGAGCGAGGGGCGCCGCTCGGGTTTCGACTACGCCACGGTCGCCTACAACGCCGCCACCGGCGCGCGACTGTGGGTGGCACGCTACAACGGCCCGGCGAACGGCTACGACGACGCCGCCTCGGTAGCGGTGAGCCCTGACGGGGGCAAGGTATACGTGACCGGGACAATCGCCAGGGGAACCTCCCGCGAGGACTACGCCACCGTCGCCTACAACGCCGCCACCGGCGCGCAGCTATGGGTCAAGCGCTACAACGGCCCGGCGAACCGCACCGACTCCGCCGCCTCTGTGGCGGCGGGCCCTGGCGGGAAGACGGTGTACGTGACCGGGTCCAGCACGGGCGCCCGCACAGGTTTCGACTACGCCACCGTCGCCTACAGCGCCGCCACTGGCGCGCAGCTGTGGGTCAGACGCTTCAGCGGCCCCGGTCCCCGCGGCGAAGACCAAGCTGTTTCGCTGGCGGTGAGCCCCGGCGGGGGCAAGGTGTTCGTGACCGGGTACAGCCAGGGAGCCCGCTCAGGTTTCGACTACGCCACTATCGCCTACAACGCCGCCACCGGCGCGCGACTGTGGGTGGCACGCTACAACGGCCCGGCCAACAACGGCGATTTCGCCGCCTCCCTGGCGGTAGGGCCCGGCGGCGGCAGTGTGTTCGTAACGGGGAACAGCGCCGGGGCCACCCAGGAAGGTGATTACGCCACGGTCGCCTATAACGCCGCCACCGGCACGCGACTGTGGGTGGCACGCTACAACAGCCCGGCCAACAGCTTCGACGTCGCCAACTCCGTAGCCATCAGCCCCACCGGCAGGAAGGTGTTTGTCACCGGGGTGAGCGCCGGGGTCACCTCGGCAGGTGATTACGCGACGGTCGCCTACAACGCCGCCACCGGCACGCGACTGTGGGTGGCACGCTACAACGGCCCCGGCAGCCACGGCGACGAAGCCCGGTCCGTGGCCGTCAGCCCAAATGGGGGGACAGTGTTCGTGACTGGGGCCAGCTTCGGCGCCACCTCGGAAGGTGATTACGCCACGGTGGCCTACCGCGGCTGACTCTTCAGCCCTTTCCAGCGACGGCGGCTCAAGGCTGAGCGTCGTTCGTTCAGGGCTGGCTTTCCTAGATTGGCGTAGGCTGGGAAAGCGGCAGCCGACCGGCTGTCATCCATTTAGGCAGGCTCCCGGGAAAATACCTCTCCTCACTTCGGACTTTATTTCTGCTGGTGGCCCGGAAGTGGTGCCCGACAATCCGGCAAAGAAGCACGCAGGACCTACGTCCTAAAACGGCCTGACCTCTGTCACTAGGTTTAGGGCTTGTTGCCTCTAGCCTTGCAAGAGAAAGGAGGCTAGTGGCATGAGACGTCTAATCCCTAGCATCGTGGCCGCGCTCGGTCTGGTGCTCACTATGGGCGGGACAGCCACGGCCGCGACGGCAACAGCAGCAACGCCAGCCCCCGTGCTCACCGCAATCAGGGCCGCGCATCATCCCGGTTTTGACCGGCTGGTATTCCAGTTCCGGGGAGGAGTGCCAGCGCAGCGCAAGGCTGCCTACGTTAAGCACGTAGTCGCTGACGGTTCCGGCCTGCCGGTGCGGATCGTGGGCAACGCCAAACTGCTCGTGCGGTTCCATCCCGCCAACGGGCACAACAACCAGGGGACCATTACGTACGGGCCTGCGCGGCGCACGTACGCTCTCCCTGGCATCATTCAGGTGGTGAACGCAGGCGACTTTGAAGCCGTCCTGAGCTTCGGCGTCGGTGTCTCCCGGCAGGCACCCTTCCACATGTTCACGCTGAGGAACCCTAGCCGGGTAGTCATCGACCTCAAGACCTACCGGTGGGTCAACGTCCGTGATTACTTCCTCAACAGCCATCGGTTCGGCATCGGGCAAGAGCCATATACTCAGCCTGTTACCCGGCCAGTGCTGCCGCCACGTACCGCCTACGGGGCGCTGCAGCGGCTATTCGCTGGCCCAACTCAGCGCGAGAAGGCTCTGTTCTTGGGGTTCGAGTCGTCCAAGGCAACGGGCTTCACAAACCTGTCCATCGTGGATCATGTGGCACGGGTCCAGCTCACCGGCGGATGCAGCAGTGGCGGGTCCACCTTCAGCATTGCTAACGAGATCTTCCCGACGCTCAAGCAATTCCCGAGCGTGCACTGGGTCAAGATCTATGACCCGTCCGGCCACACCCAGCGCCCATACGGGCACAGTGACAGCATTCCGGAAAGCCTAGAGCCGTAACCAGGAGGGAAGCCACACACAAGCCCGGCCCCGGAACGCCCCTGGGCCGGACTTCGCTTGACTGCCATCGGCTTGCCACCTGCGCACATAGCCGAGGCGGGCCGGTCAGCCTCGGCAGGCGGCGGTAGCGTAGCCGCGGCCTGACGCGGCCCTCGTGCTTTGCCCGGTGACAATCCCCCTGTCCTGCGCCAGCCAACCTGCGCATCATCGCGCTGTATGCGCAGGGGATAACCACCCGCGACATCCGTGCGCCCTTGCGCGAGATATGACGTGGACGTCTGCCCAGACCTGATCTCCCGAGTCACCGACGCCGTGGTGGATGAACTGGCCGAGTGACAGTCCCGGCACACGACCGCATGCGGCCTACTTCATGGCCCTGGCCAGGCCCGCCGAGTCCGAGTGGCGAGGCGACGGGTGGCTGGGGTGGCTAACCGGCTCGAGGCCGAGTTCGACAACCTCATCGCCGTGCTGTCATGGCTGGCGAACAGGACCCATAGGAACATCACCCCGCGGCCGCCGGATCTCGATCAGCAGCAGATCGGTAGCCGGCAGCTTGGGGGTCAGGGCCGCGACGAACGCGAGCGCGGAGAATTCGGCGTTCATCGCCGGTCAGCCATGATTGGTCATCGTCCCCGGGGATGGCGCCGTCGTGGTTGCTGGTGCAGCTTGACGTGCTTCTCGTATGCGGCAATGCCGTCCCATCCCAGCCGCGCGGTGGCCGGCGCAGCCCGAGACCATGGACCCCCGTCTTCGGGCCGGAGGGCTCACGCGCCTGGCGCCTTCGGGCAGGCATGGTCAAGCCATGAGGTCCCGATCGCGGCGCCCGGCCCTAGGGCGATGCATCCGGGCGGCCATCGCAATTGCCGCTTCGATGGTGTCGCTCACCTTGGTCGCAACGAGTTGCGGCGGGCAGCGCGGCGCATCGCCGGCTCCTAGGCCAGCGCTGCGCAGCACTTCGGCCAGCGCGAGTCAGGCCACGAAGAACTCGCATCCCAGCCGTCTCCGGGCGACAGATACTGCACCTGCGCGGAGTCAGCCATACCGACCCGAACTGGGCGAAGAGGTGCTGTGCGACTTCGCCGACCCGCCGGGCTACCTCAACGTCGCGGCCGCCAGCTCAGCGACGCCGTGAGCCCGGGCGCCGCCGGCCGGGCCTCCCTTCAGCTTCCGCCTTAAGCCCGGTGTGCTTCGTCCCGACAGGGCGCGGCTGGCTATGCGCCCCCTGCTTGGGCGCGTCTGCGCAGGTCAGCGATCTTTGGTTGGTCTATAGGCCGCGTCTGAACGCGCCTGATGGCAGGCTTCGGCTCCCATTCCGCTCCCGGAATCGGACACCCGGGCAGCCGCGTTGGCCCGTGCCGTGTGCCAGTCGGCACGGTACGACCGGCCAGGCCCCCACGACCGGGTACCGGGGGGAGGTGGTCAGCGTGAGCATCGCGGTGATGAACTGTGTGGGTGAGGTCGCTGGTTTCGGCAACGAGCGCCTGGTGCTGCCTGCGCTGGCTGACGCGTGCGCGCAACGATGGCACGAGGCTGGTCGTCTGCGGGCACGATCGCCCGTACGGCAGCATCAGCGCGGATGACGGTTGCGCAGCGGGCACCGGGCAATGGAGAGTCAGGACGCCGCGCTGCGTTATCGGGGGTGGTGCGCGGTGCGGCGGAGCAGAGGGGGTATGCCGTGGCTATCGGGGAAGTCCTAGCGGAAGCGCGCCACCGGGCCAGCCTGAGCGTGGCCCAGGTCAGCGAGCGCACCCGCATCAGGGAACCGGTCGTCCGGGGAATCGAGGACGACGATTACACCGCCTGTGGGGGTGACTTCTACGCACGGGGGCACATCCGCGCCATCGCCGAGGTCGTGCGCATAGATTCCGCGCCGCTCATCCGGGAGTATGACCGCGTTCACCGGGCGCCGGGCATGGTCTCGAGAGTGAGCCTGGATGAGCTGCTGGCCACCTCGGCCCAGGCCCCCCATCGGCGCCAGCCGTCCCGGCCCGCGGCGGGGCTGGCGGCATCTGCCCGCTCCTTCTGGCACCGGTTGAACCTGCAGGCAGCGTGGACAGCGATAGCGGCTTTCTGCGCTCGTGCGCGGCGGAAACAGATCCTGCCTGCGGAGCAGGAGTCAGCGGTGGCTACCCGTGCATCTGCTTCGCGCCGCCGGAACTGGGCCGGAGTGCTGGGGCTGGCGGTGGCCGTCGCTCTGGGGTTCGCGGTGTACCGCGTCCTGACGGTCCCGCCCCATGCCGCGGTTATCCCGCCCACCGGGCAGGCGGCAGCCGGCCATCCCGCCAGGCACGCCCGGCCGGACCAGGCGCCGTACACCAGCCACGGGAGCTGGGCGCCTTCCCCGGCACCGGCCGTGCCCGCGCAGAAACCGTCCCCGTTCCACGCCGCGGCGTCCAGTGCCGGCAACCTAGCTCACCGCCCTGGTGACCGGCGGTCAGCGCGCGGCCCGCTCGCACCCCGCCTCACAAGTCAACGCCGGCTGCAAGAGCCTGCGTATGGGCACGCGCCTGCTTCTGGACATGAGCCGCCCGGTCACGGCCGGGGCCGCCTGGATCACCTCCGGCCGCGCCCACAGCGTCAGCTCACAGACCTCCGCCGACCCCAAACTCGCCCCGGCCCGCATGCCGCCGGCCACCCACGTTTCCGGCACGGGCAGGATGGACCGCTTACGCATCACCACGGCACACGGCCAGGACGTACTCATGCGGGTCACCCCAGTTCCGGCAGATCCGGGCGGCACCGGCCAGGCGCGCACAAACGGTAACCGCTGTGGGTGGCGGGCCGCCGAGAGCAATGGCAGCCACCACCTAGGCAGACGCCGGGCCGGCAAGAGCGATGCGACCGACGCGGCCCGCGGCGCCTGGAACAGGGCAGCGCGCAGCAGAGACGGCCCGACCTTGCTCATCGCGTCGGTGGTGGAGCCGCCGCCGCCATGCGTCTTCGCGCCGGAAGCGACCGGCCGTCCAGGCGCGTGAAGGCGGTGCCCTTCCGGCCCGGAAGGCCAACGCCAACTAACACGCGGGTGCGTTCCGTTTGGCAGGTCGGCGAGTGCGCTTCGCACAGCGGCCGGGCGGTCAGGGACGGCCCATCGTGGCGGCGTGTGTCATCAGCAGTGATTGCGGCGGAGCCAGGTCGACGCCATCGGGGTTGTTGAGGTAGCCGGCGGCGCGGCCGGGGACGCCGTCGTGACCGTACTGCCAGACGATCCGGTTCGTCTTCCTGCTGATCACGATCACGCGGTCGTTGTAGTCATCGTTAACGAGGACGTTGCCATTGGGAAGCGGCAGCGCGAGCGACGGATGGTTGAGCGCGGCGGCGCCGGTGGGCCGGAAGCGCCACACCACGTGCCCGGTGCGGGTGAAGATGACGATCTGGCCCGGATGGGAGTAATCGGCGACGATGTAGCGGCCCGGGCTCACCTCGTTCGCATCGGACGGGTAGCTGACGCCTGGCGGGTGCGCGGACCAGTACACATGGCCGCGCAGGCTCATCTCGTCGACCCAGTCACCAAGGATCTCAGTGATGAGGAAGTGCCCGTCCTTGAGCGGAAAAGCGCCGTTGGGCTGGCCGAACTGGCGCGGCGGTTCATGGCCGCACGCCAATGGGTTGCCGAACTGGCGGGTGATGCGCCGGGGCGACAGCAGCAGGATCCGGCAGTTCTGTATGTCTGCCGCAAGGACTTCGCCGCCAGGCAGCAGCATGGCATCGTCAGGATGACTGAGGTAGCCAGGCCCGGGCCCCGCCACCCCCGGATGGCCGTACCGGCGCGTGATGCGGCCGGTTGCGATGTCGATCACCGAGATCGTGTCGTTCATCTCCTGCGTGGCGGCGATCGATCGGCCGTTTGCTGAGACGAACGCATCATCCGGCGGGCCGAATGCCTGGTCACGCCCGAGGGCGTCGGGGCTGGGGAACCGCCAGCGGATCCGCCCGTGCGGGTCAACGAGCAGCAGGCGCCGGTTGTCCTCGTCGGCGATCAGCACGTCGCCGGGCAGTGCCCGCGGATCTGATCCGGTTGCCAGATGCCCCCGGCCGTGGGCAGGCAGCAGGCGAAAGGCGTTTGACAGCCGGGACGGCGCGCCCGAGGGTGAAGGTGACCGAGGTACAGAGGTGCGTGCGGCGCCCACAGCAGGGCCAGCCTGCGGGGCGGGTGACGTGCAGCCAGCGAGCCCGGCCGCGACCGCTGCGGCCAGCGCGGCTACGGCACGCGCAGGGCTCACGACGGCGATGGCCACCCGCATCGCGCGGAAGCCGCAGAAAGCCACCCACTGAGGTTAGCTGGCTTGCACAGCATCTGCGTTGGGTACCCGCCCTAACGCAAGGGGCCGGTGCCGCACAGAACGAATGGTCTGTGCCCGGGTCGTGGACCGCCGACAGCTGACCTGGTCAGCTCCGCCAACAGCGCGCTGACCCGCGAGCCGCCATGACGCTGCGCCCAGGTGAGCATCAGCGAGCAGGAGGATCATGATGGTGATTAACAGCGCGGGGACGCGTCGTGCAGGGCGGTGGCGGCGCGCGGTCATAGTGGCCGGGGTGCTCGCGCTGGCCATCACGGGGAGCGCGTGCACCGCCTCCGGGCGCCCGGGCGGCCACGCGGTTCGCCGCCTTCACGCCAGCGCGGTGGCGTCCCCGCTGCACCGTCGTAGCGTGAGCCGCGGCGTTTCGCTGGTGGTCGAGGCGAGCGGGGACCTGCTGATCCATTCCGCGGTCTTTGAGCGGGCGCTGGTGCTGGGTGGTGGCCGACGCTACAACTTCGCTCCCTTCTTCGCCAAGATCAGGCCCTACATCCGGGACTCCGACCTGGCTTTGTGTCATGTCGAGACGCCGATGACGCCGGCTCCTCCCACCGGCTACCCGATCTTCAACACGCCCCCTGAGCTGGCCACCGCCATCCGGCAGACCGGGTGGCGCGCGTGCTCGACGGCCGGGACGCACACCCTCGACCAGGGACAGCGGGGAGTCAACGGCACGATCCGCGCGCTGGACCGGGCCGGGGTGGCGCACACCGGCTCATTCTCCTCAGCGGCCGCGCGCAGAACACCGCTGATCATGACGGTCAAAGGTGTCCGCGTCGCCTTCCTGGCCTACACCGAGCTGACCAACGGCATCCCCTCACCCCACCCCTGGTCAGTCAACCGGGCCAGCGCCGCGCGGATCCTGTCCGACGCACACCGCGCCCGCCGCGACGGCGCGCAGGCCGTCATCGTCAATCTGCACTGGGGCGATGAGGACGTCACCCAGCCCAGCAGCTTTCAGCTCGCACTCGCCAAAAAGCTCACCCGCTCACCCGACATCACCGCGATCGTCGGCCAGCACGTGCACGTCGTCCAGCCCATCCGCATCATCGGCGGCAAGCTGGTTGTCTTCGGCGAAGGCAACCTGATCTCCAACCAGACCAGCGCCTGCTGCCCCGCCGCCTCCCAGGACGGGATGATCGTCCTGCTCACGATCCGCGTGGACAACCGCGGAGCGCGGGTCACGTTCATCCACTACGTGCCGATCTGGGTCCGCCACCCCGGCTTCGTGGTGCTCCCCGCCGGCACCGCCTGGCGCACCGATCACGCCGACGCCGCCGCGCTGCGCGCCTCATATGAGCGCACCGTCGCGGCCGCCGGGCGCGGCCCCACCATCCAGCCAATCCCCGCCCACCTGCCATAGTGCCGGCAAACGGCTTCCGGCGGCCTGGTTACGTGTGTCAGCGCCGCAACCAGGCCCCAGCGCATCCGCCACGCCGGGGCGCCCGCAACTCCGCACGACGGCCGCCGAGGCCGTGCCCGCGCACGCCCGGCAGTCGGCATGGGACTGTCAACTTAACGGCTCTGTCGCACTTGTTCTTACAGTCCCGATCGGTGGCTACGCAGTGGAGCGCAGACCAGCCTCCTCCAAGTGGCGATCTGGGCGCGGCCGCTCTTTACGCTGCGGCCGCTGCGGTGAGATGGAAGGTGGTGCCGACGCTGTTTTGGATGAATGCGCCCGGCAGGTGGCGGGCGATCGCGTGGGTGGCTTTCCAGCCGGTGCAGTGGGCGGGGATGATCACGTCGGGGGCGAGTTGCTCAAGCGCGCTGACGGTCTCGTCGATGACCGGCTCGAACAGCGGCCCGGTCAGGTGGAAACCGCCGATGACCGCGTGCAGCTTTGCTACGCCGGTGAGGCGCTGGGCGTAGCGGCAGATGTTGATCACGCCGGCGTGCCCGCACCCGGTGAGGACGACCAGCCCGTGCCCCGCGACGTTGGCGATCAGTGCCTGGTCGTCGAGGATCAGCGGGTCGGGTTCCCAGCTTCCGCCGCGCCAGGCCTGGTGGGTGGGGAATCCCTTCTCGAAGCTGGTAATGCGGTCCACCTCCCCAGTGATCAGTACTGACCGGTCGTACAGGAATGATGGCTGCCGCTGCTCGATGATGTCGAACCCGGCGTCGTCCAGGGCGCGACGGCTGGTGGTGGGGAGCCCGACCGGCTCGCCGCCGGGAATGGCCAGCCGGCGCCGGTTCCAGAACTCAGGGTGGATCAGCACCGGCAGGTTCGCCCGGCCGAGCGGTGCCGATGAGGCCGGACAGCCCGGTGGTGTGGTCGAAGTGACCGTGACTGCAGACGATCGCCTCGATGTCGCCCGGATCCTTACCCAGGCGGCGCAGATTGCTGGCGCACCCGTCCGGGGTCACGCCGGTGTCGAACAGCAGCCGGCGCACCCGGCTGCCCTTGCGGACCTCGACCAGCGCGGAGAACCCCTGCTGGGCCAGCGGGACGTCCGGCACCGTGCCTTCTACCAGCGTCGGGGCCTCCAGGCCCGGGGACTCCCGGCGCATCCGGGCCAGCGACATCCGCAATGCCGGCCCTTGGTCCGGTAGCAGCATGTCCGCCGTGTTGTCGCAGACCGTCAGCACTGACAGCTCGTCGACCGGCTCCAGCGGGAGCACCTCGCCCTTCCACTCGACGCTCGCTGGCAATGCTTCCCGGCGTGACCCCGGCACGGTCGTCGATGCCACACACCGGCTACTCCTTGCTGACCACTGACCGCGCTCAAACCCAGTGCCGGCCATGATCTCGCGGATTCTGTACTGGGCGAAAGGGTCGCACACCAGCGCCGGCAAAGAAGCCCGCCCAGCCACCGACATGGCAGAAGGCTACTTCGCCGACACCAGACGCTCAATCAGGCGTCCACGCCTGTGCGTGCCGAGAATCCCGTCCATGGCTCTGGCCAGGAGGGTTGCGGTCTTGGCCGGTCAGCCGTGATGATCACCGCTCATGTGCCTGCGGTTCGTGTTCCTTCTGGTCACGCGGGTCGCCGCGTTGCTGCGGCTGTCGCGGCGCGAGGAGGCGTGGAAGGAAGCGGAAATACTGATCCTGCGCCATCAGCTCGCTGTACTGCGGCGACAGCAGCCGGGCCTACGTCCTGGCCGCCATCGGGCACGCCACCCGGTGCATCCGCATCCTCGGGGTCACCTTGCACCCACCGGGGAATGGACCACCCAGCAGGCCCGCAACCTGATCATGGACATCGGCGAGCAGGCCGGGTCAAGTTCATGATCCGCGACCGTGGCTCCAACTTCACCACCGCTTTGACGCGTTCAACCGACGACCAAAGCTCCAGGCGGGAGCCTTGGATGTCGGCGAGTGCCCCGCCAATGGCGAGATTGGCGCCGGGGTAACGCTGCCGTTGTTCTTTGGACGCGAATCCGTGTCGTTGTCCGCCGGGGCGCGGCGGGTTGACGAGGTCATCTTGCCTGGATGGCGATGAACGCCTGATGGTGGCCGGAGCCGTCTTTGTAGGACCCGACGGCGCTGCAGCTGCCCGCCGAGGCGCACGACACCGAGCTGGTCACGGCATCTCCGCCCGCGTTGAGGGCCGCGGTGCCGGGGACCTCCTCCGCGTGATCCCAGGTGCCGTTGTGCTGGCTGACGACGAACGCCTGGCCATGGCCGGAGCCGTCGGTGTAGAAACCGCCGGCGCTGCAGCTGCCCGCCGCGCCGCACGACACCTCGTAGAGGACGGCATCTCCCCTCGTGTTGAGGGCCGCCAGGCCGGGGACCTTCTCCGGCGCGGCCCCAGCTGCCGTTGTGCTGGCTGACGACGAACGCCTGGGCACGGGTATTGCCCTTGGGGCCGAGCCGGCGGTGTAGAGCCCGCCGGCGCTGCAGTTGCCCGCCGAGGCGCACGACACCGAGTTGATCAGGGCAGATCCGCCCGTGTTCAGCGCCACGGCGCCGGGGACCTTCTCCGCGCGGCCCCAGCTGCCGTTGTGCTGGCTGACGACGAACACCTGATAGCTGCCGGAGTCGTCGGTGTAGAACCCGCCGGCGCTGCAGCTGCCCGCCGAGGCGCACGACACCGAGTCGATCTCGGCAAATCCCTCCGCGTTGAGGGCCGCCAGGCCGGGGACCTGCCTGGCCCTGCCCCAGCTGCCGTTCTTCTGGCTGACGACGAACGCCGGGGTGCTGCCGGAGGCGCCGGCGTAGAACCCGCCGGCGCTGCAGCTGCCCGCCGAGGCGCACGACACCGAGTAGATCGTGGCACGTCCGCCAGTGTTGAGGGCCGCCAGGCCGGGGACCTTCTCCGCGCGGCCCCAGCTGCCCTTGTGCTGGCTGACGACGAACGCCTGATAGCTGGTGATGGTGCGGCCGGAGCTGCGGGTGGCGTAGAGCCCGCCGGCGCTGCAGCTGCCCGCCGAGGCGCACGACACCGAGTCGATCTCGGCATCCCGGCCCGCGCTGAGGGCCGCCAGGCCCGGGACCTTCTCCGCGCGGCCCCACCTGCCCTTGTGCTGGCTGACCACGAACGGCTGAAAGTGGCCGGAGCCGTCGGTGTAGGACCCGGCGGCGCTGCAGCTGCCCGCCGCACCGCACGACACCAGGTAGATGCTGGCACCCCGGACCGCGCGGAGGGCCGCCAGGCCCGGGACCTTCTCCGCGCGGCCCCACCTGCCCTTGTGCTGGCTGACCACGAACGGCTGAGAGTGGCCGGAGCCGTCGGTGTAAGACCCGCCGGCGCTGCAGCTGCCCGCCGCACCGCACGACACCGAGTCAAGCCCGGCGTTCCCCTTGTTAAGGGCCGCCAGGCCCGGGACCTTCTCCGCGCGGCCCCAGCTGCCGCCCGAGGCGCTGAGGCGGCCACCGGCAGCCGCCGGCCTGCGGGCCGCCGCCGCACTGGCACCAGCCAGCAGCGCCGGACATAGCGCCGCTGCCGCGACCGCGGCCATGATTGCCCTGGGACGAAGGAGGTACCGCGACCGGTTGCGCATGACTGTCACCTGCGGCCCTTCCGCGGGCACCGGGGTCACCCCGCACCGGCCACCCTAGCGGCGCGACGACCGGGCAGCCAAGGACCAAGGTTCCGCGAACCCGCTCCAGCCACACGGACCTCACCGCCGGGCTCCCGTGGCCATCATCATCCTGGGCCGTCGGCGGGACAGCATCACCAGCGCCTCCAGCCAGACCCTGATCATGCACAGGAACGGAAAGCGTGGAAACGAGTGCGCAGCCCGAGACCGACCGGCGGCCCGAACCCCTTCAGCGGCCGCAACCTCCGCCCGGAACGCCTGGGCAGTCAGCCACGGAACCTCGCCTTCCTTCTCCAACGTCGTGATCCTGCACTGAACCTTTTCCATCCTGATCTTGGAGCGGCCCGGCATATGGCCTGATCACGGGTGACGTGTCGGCTTCCGGCGCGGCGAAGCCGCACCGCCGGGGTCATCCGCCGTCACCGCAGGCAGATCGGGTCATGCTGGCGCAAGCTCAGCCCTGGCCGGCAGGGCTTGCTGGTCCTGGCCTACCTGCGAGACGTTCGCCGAACTGGCCGCCGGGTTCGGCGTCGGCACCGCCACGGCCTGGCGCTACGTGAGCGAGACCGTGGCCCTGCTGGCGGCCCGTTCCCCGGGGCTGCGCCGCGCACTGGCGCGGGCGACAAGGGCCGGGCACGCCTACGTGGTGACCGGTGGCACGTTAATCGCCATCGACCGGGTCGTCGCGGACCGGCCGTTCTACTCCGGCAAGCACCGCTGCACGGCATGAACCTCCAGGTCATCTCCGCCCGACGGCGAGATCCTGTGGGTCTCCGGGCCCCTGCCCGGTGCCGTGCACGACCTGACCGCGGCCCGGATCCAGGGCTCCTGCGCGAACTCGCGGCCTCCGGGCAGGTCGTGCTGGCGGACAAGGGATACGCCGGCGCCGGTGACCACGTCCGCATCCCCTACCCGGGACGGGGCAAGCCCGCCTCGCACAAGGACGCCAACCGCGCGCACGCCCAGCTACGCAGCCCGGGCGAACGCGCCAACGCTCAACTCAAGACCTGGCGCATCCTGCGAAAACTCCACTGCTGCCCCTGGCAGGCCGGGCAGCTGGCGAAAGCTATCCACGTACTTCGACACCGTCCACTCGATCTTGCAGGCCACCGTGGAGGAAGACCTGCCGGGCCTCGAACGCGCCGTGCAAGCCCTGAACCAGTCCCTCGCCACGAAGACTGATCCGGGAACGCGCTCATGCATGAGCCGCTGTGCCGTTGGCCGGCCTGCTCTCGACAGCACCTCATGCGCCCGGATATGTGGAGCGACCAGGTTGCCTACGCCGGCGGGCGGCGGCACTACGCCTCGATCCACCGTGACGAGTATGTAGACGTCTGGCTTATCTGCTGGTCTCCTGGCGGTGCGGCCGCTGGCAGACGACCATCCTGCCACTGGCTTACACCGCTGCGGCTGCGCGACCTGGACAGGAGGCGGTATGCGTCCGGCGGAGCGTGCACGCTAGCTGACTTCCTGATAGTGCCATAAGCAGGCGGGTGGAGCGGACGTGGACGGTCCGGCGGGCCGGCTGGCGGGGGATGCTCGTGGCCGCGCTGATCGTCCCCGAGTCTTACTACGCCCTGTGGCAGGGCTGGATGTTCTTTACAGCTCTCAGGGCCGACTTGCAACGCCGTGAGATCGCCTGGGGTCACATCACGCGGGAGACCGCGTGAACGCCATCCTGTTCGCCGGTGGCCCGGCCTGGGTGTTCGTCAAGATGGTCACCCTGATGTTCGGCACGATCGCCGTGACCCGCCTGTTGCCCGGCCCCAACCGTCAGGTCGCCGGCTACCGGGCACGTCCTATCCGCGCAGCAGTCCGGTACGGCAGCGGCGCCCTGGCCGGTGCCACGCTGATCGGCTGCGCCGTGGCCGTGCATGCACGCGGGGGCCACAGCGGCGCTGCCGTGCCCCAGGCCGCCGCGCCCACCGGGACGCTGCAGATCCGCGTCCAGCCCGCCGCAGAGACCCTGCGGCCGGGCCCGGGTGTTTTCGTGGCCGGCGCCACGGCTTCCTACCGGCCTGTTGTTGCCTTTGCGAAGCTGACGGGCATCCGTCCCGGCCTGGTGACCTATTACAGCGGGTGGGGTGACCCGTTCCAGTCCCGGTTCGCTAGCCAGGCACACGTCCACGGCGCGGTGCCGTTCATCCAGATGGAACCAGGCGGCGTCTCCCTGGGCGGGATCGCGGCGGGACACTCCGACGCCTATCTCCGCAGCTTCGCTGCCGCCGTCCGGGCCTACCGCTACCCGGTGGTGGTGTCGTTCGGCCCAGAGGCGAACGGGCCGTTCTACTCGTGGGGATGCGGGCACGCCCCGGCTGCGACCTACGTCGCCGCGTGGCGGCACATCCACGGCGTGATGTCGAAGGCCGGGGCCCGCAACATCGTCTGGACGTGGGACATGAACCGCATCTACAACGCGACCTGCCCGCTGGCCGCCCGGTGGCCGGGCAGCCGGTATGTGGACTGGATCGGGGTGGACGGCTACTGGCGCGGCCCGGGGGACACTTTCGCCTCAGTACTTGCGCCGACCATCCGCGCCGCCCGGCGGCTGGCTCGCAAGCCGGTACTCATCGGCGAGACTGGCGCTGCCAATGTGCCGCAGGCGCGCGGATGGGTGCGGAGCGTGTTCAAGGGAGCGAGGAGCACGCCCAGTGTGATCGGCGTCGTGTGGTTCAACTACGGCGACCGCCTCGGTGACTACCGGCTCCAGGACGACCCGGCCGCCCTCGCGCAGTTCCGTGTCTGGGCCCGGCGGTACCAGTGATGCGGCGCGCCGCCGGGCGTCGAGGGAGCACTACGGGACGAGTACCAGGCACGTCTGCATGACTTTAAGCGCGCCGCACTGCCTCACATAGTGATCTTTTATCGGCAGGCGCGCAGCCAAGCTCCCGCTACCTGAGCCTGGCCTGTCTGCCCGGCGGCGGACGGAGACACGAGCGCGCCTGATCAGCGACCTAAGACAAGTCGGCATCCAGCGTCTCGGCACCGAAACGCCTTGGCCGACAAACGGCCCAACATCAAGCGTGAGGCCGGAACCCCGAAACAGGAAGGCGGTGGCGCCTGGTGGCCGGTGCTCGCTGCTGGCTGTGTCAGCACGAGAAGTCTGATCCACGATTGCCGAGGCCATCACGGGAGCAGCATGTGGCCGCCAGAGGATCCCGATCCGTCGCTCCAGACTCGCGCCCAATTCGGGGGCTGAGAATTCTTTCCGTAGCAATGATGGAATATAATTCCCGTGACCTAAGATTGGTGCGATATCGGAATGGTTTGAGCAGGACAACGGGCCCTGGCCGCCCGCGGGACGCGGCCGGCCGCCCCGTGGCAGGATCCTCTCGACCGAAGCATGAGCCGGAGGTCATTGAGCGCCACTGGGCAGGCGCCCAGCCTAAACATCGTATCTTTCCGCACCCAGAAGGTCCTTTTATATCTGGCATACCTTTGTAATTCCGATGTAATCTGCCCGCGTCCGTACGCCGTCGTCCGGCTTGCCTGGGAGTAGCCATGTCGTGGATACGTTTCCGTCGGGTTGTGGTCGCGGTGGCCCTCGCGTTGGGGGCCTCCGTTGGCGCGGTGGCCGCGGCGGCCCAGCCGCAGGCCAGCCCGGCCCCGGGCACGCTGGTTACGGTGGGCAGCCCGGCGTCGCCGTTCTCGCAGAACAAGCAGAACGAGCCGGCCGTGGCGATCGACGCGCACAATCCCTCGGTGGTCGTGGCCGGCTCGAATGACAACATCGACATGGAGGCGTGCAACGCGGGTGATCCAACAACCTGCCCGTTCACGCCTGGAGTCGGTGTCTCCGGGGTGTACTTCTCGGTCAACGGCGGCCACTCGTGGACCCAGCCGACGTACAGGGGGTGGAGCGCGCGGGACTGCCTTGGCCCCGCCGCCTGCGCCCCGCACGTGGGGTCGATCGGCACGCTGCCCCATTATTACGAGAACGGCCTGGTCTCCGACGGGGACCCCGGTGTCGCATTCGGGCCGCGCCCGGGCGCGGACGGCACGTTCTCGTGGGCTAATGGCTCCCGGCTGTACTACTCGAACCTGACGTCTAACTTCGGCACCACCAAGCGCACCGAGGCCTTCAAGGGCTTCGAGGGAATCGCTGTCTCCCGCACCGACAACGTGACCGCCGCCGCCGCAGGCGACGCGTCGGCCTGGATGAACCCGGTGCTGATTTCCAAGCAGAATTCGACCACGTTCTCCGACAAGTCGCAGATCTGGGCGGACAACGCGCAGAGCAGCCCCTTCTTCGGCAGCGTCTACGTATGCTGGGCGAGTTTCCGCAGTAACAGCCAGGGTCAGGCGCTGCCTACCCCGCTAGTGGTGGCGCGGTCCACCGATGGCGGCAGTACCTGGGTCCAGAAGCAGGTAGGCCCGGCGACCGACAACGGCATCAACAGCCAGCCAGACGGGTGCACCGTCCGCACCGACAGCCACGGCAACGTGTACGTGTTCGGCGTGGGCAACCGCGGCGGGGTGTCGTACGAGATGATGTACAAGTCCACCGACGGCGGCGCGCACTTCACCGGCCCGGCGCTCCTCGCAACCACCGTCGACCCCGGTGTCGTGGACCCGATCCTCGGGCGGCCCGTTATGGATGGCGTCGCGGGAGCTCGTAACGACCTGGCCAACGCGCCGAGCGCAGACATCGCCAACGGCGCGCCCACCGGAACCGACGCGACCAACCAGATCGTGCTGACGTGGGCAGACGGCGCGCAAGGGCTCAATCACGAGCAGCTGCTGCTGATGACCTCCACCAACGGCGGAGCATCCTTCACCGGGCCGGCTGCCGTGCCGCTGCCGGGCGGGGACCGGCCCTACTACACCGCGCCCGCGATCTCGCCCAATGGCACCGACGTGTACATCACCTACAACGCGTTCACCACTCCATACCGCACGAACACCACGTCGGCCCGGGGCCTGGTCGGCGCGATCCTCCACGCGGACGTGACCAGCGGAAAGACCGGCACGTTCGGCACCCTGGCCCGGGGCGCCGTCGGTGACCCGCGCGCCTCCTCCCAGAACGACCTTACGGCGGAGTTCCTCGGCGACTACGTGTACACGGCCGCCACCCGCACCGGCGCGGTCGGGGTCTGGAACGACGTCCGCAACGGAGCAGACTGCCCGGCCATCGATGCGTGGCGGATGTCACTTCGCACGGGCACCACAGTCCCCAAACCCGCCCCGCAGGCCGACTGCCCAGCCACGTTCGGCAACAGCGACATCTTCGGCGCCGCGGTCTCCGACCCAACGCCCTGACAGGTCGTGATGGCCATTGCGGGGCTGCCCTTCGGCAGCCCCGCAATGGTGGTGCTGCGGCGCTTGACCCAGTTCTCTAACGTGCGCCTCTCGTCCTCCGAAAACACCAGCGGCTCCAGCCTGCTATCTCCCACCCCTCCGCAGGCTGTATCCGAGCCCGGCGATATCCCGGAGCACGGGACTGGGACACAAAACGAGTCACGTGGCGACCGAGAAATCAAACCGGCCCACTAGAACGTAACGACCATGGCCCGTCCGGTGGGCTTACTGCGAAAGGTAGGGGCGACCGATGATGGTGATATGCAGCTCGCGCAGTGGACGACGATGCCCGGACGGAACCGCGCCGCAGATCCGGGACAGCGTCCGGGCAGTGACGGGGCGGGACCTGGCCCCCCGGCCGGAACGGCACCCGACGCGTGACCGCCCATCGCACGGGGCGGCCAGCGGGGCGGCCCCGCGACGCGGCTCTCGATACCGCCATCCTCCGCGCAGCGGCCCGCGAGCTGGCCGAGCGCGGTTACGGCGGCATGTCGTTAGGGGTGCCGCGGCCGGTACCACACCACCGAGCGTGCGCCGCAGATTCCGCGGCAAGCTGGACCTCGCCCTGTCCGGGTCAGCGCTCTGCGGACCGAGCCGATTCCGCTCACGGCGGGTGATCCTCGCACAGACGCTCTGGCCTCCCTCGAGAATCTGCAGGTCAACCTGGCCAGGCAGAACGGGAAGGCTATCCTGGGGGCTCTTCTGGCCGAGCAACGCCGTCACCCCGAACTCCTCGAAGGCTTCCGGCAGCGGATCGGCGAGCCTGCGCGAGAACGACTGCTGCAGGTGCTTGCCCAGGGAGCGCGCGACGGGCAGCTCCGGCCTGACCTGGACCTCGAGGCCGCAGTCAGCCTGCTCATCGGGTCGCTGTACGCGGGCTACCACCAACCCCGGTCGAACCCGCATGACTGGGCAGAGCGCACTCTCGGTGTGATCTGGCAGTCGGCCAGCTCAAGGGAGAATGACCTACGCTGATCCCGTTGGTGGTGAGTTCTTGTGGGTGAGGCGCCCGACCTGCAGCTGATGATCACGGCGTTCACCGAACAGGTCCCCGCCGTGGCGCACGCAGCCGTCGTCTCGTCTGACGGTCTTCCGCTGGCGTGCTCCCGCGGCTTTCCCCCGGACCTCGCAGACCATCTGGCCGCGATCACTTCCGGCCTGTGCAGCCTGGTGCACGGCGCGGCACGTATTTTCGAGGGAGGGCAGGTCATCCAGACCGTCGTGGTCATGGACCGCGGCCTCCTGATCGTCAAGGTGGTCAACCTCAACACGGTTCTCACCGTCCTGGCCACTGCTGACTGCGATATCGGCCAGGTGGCCTACGAGATGGAACTGCTCGGTGAGCAGGCCAGACGCGTCCTGGGCCCAACTGGCCGCGGCGGCCCTGCTGACGGGGCTGCGTAAGTTCACCCAGGGTGGCCAGTGACCACCGTTCCCCGGACGCGGTTGGACTACGCGTCACGCCACTCGGGCTGGTAGTCGCGCAGATCGGCGTGCACCCAGTCGGTGGCCAGACCGCGCGGCCGACGGACGTGCGCGGCCGGGGAACGATCGAGGAGTTCTTCCTCGACGGCATACCCGTAGAACCCGGCGACGGTGCACAGCCGCCGGGTAATGGTGGCCCGGGCGCGGCCGCGGGCTTCCAGGTCGCAGGCGAAGAACTCGATGTCCGCGCGGTGGCCCTGGAACAGGCGGAGCTGATGCTCCTGGCACCAGGCCGCGACCTGCCGCAAGTCCAGCTCGTAAGCCTGCTGGTGAGCCCGCTATACGCGGCGAGGAACCCGGCTAATGCCAGCCGTTCCCGTGTTCATGAACTCGGGCGCGACCGGGACGAGAGCAGCGGACGGGGTCGTGGTGGTCATCGGGCACCTCCGGGGTACGGGCTGAGACCCGAAGCTGGGCCAGCTGAGGCCCCAGCAAATGACGAGAACCCCACGGCGAGACGGCCCGAGCCATCACACCAGGCCACCACCCGGCCCGTCACGGATGTGCGTCCATTGGTCAACCACCGCTCCCGAGCGCCGACTCGGTGCAGTGGCAGGACCGCGCGCCGAAGCCGCCGATGACATGCAGAACACCCGGATCTGAGCGAGTCCAGCGAGCGCTAACAGGCCGAGGAACTGCGAGCTTTAGCTCTGTACCGCGCGTACCGAGCAGCAAACTCCCAGGTCGCGAGCCCCTGCATTGCACGGCATTTGCCACTCAAATGCCACTCAATCGAAGGAGGTACACGGTTCCATATTCGAAACACGCTCACAACCTGGAGCCCCCTTACGGAATCGAACCGTAGACCTTCTCCTTACCATGCATCGCTCTGCAGATGTGCAGCCCCAGGTAGAGCAGCTGACCTGCCGGAACACGAGCACAGACAGACGCTCTCAAGCGCCAGGCGAGCCCTCACAAGCGCGGTTTGCCACTCAATCTGCCACTCAGATCGATCTTGCAGCGCACAGCGGCCCTAAGCTGCGCACTATCGACGATCCGCTATAGTTGAAGCGTGGATCCGGAACCAGCCATGGCGGGGGCCTTGCTGCGCCAGGCGCGCAACCGGGCCGGCCTGTCCCAGGTGGACCTGGCCAGCCGGGCAGGCGTCACGCAGAGCGTTATCAGCGCGCATGAGTCCGGGCAGCGCCAGCCCTCCCTCCCCGCGCTCACGCGGCTCATCGATGCGGCCGGCTTCGAGCTGACGCTGAGCCTGCGGCGGCAGCCGGGCCGCCTGCGCCGGCTGTCAGGGCCCGTGGGCCGCCGCGTCCGCCGCCACCGCAAGGACCTGGTCGCCGCCGCCGCGGCGCATGGGGTCAGCAACCTGCGCGTATTCGGCAGCGTGGCCCGCGGCGAAGACCGCCCCGACAGCGACGTGGACCTGCTCGCCGACATCCCGCCCGGGCTGAGCCTGCTCGGGCTCGGCCGCCTCGAAGCCGACCTCGAAGCCATCCTCGGCACCCGGGTCGACCTGATCCCCGCCGCCGACCTCAAACCAGGCGCCCGTGAACGAGTCGAATCTGACCTGATCCCGCTGTGAGTTACCGGGAGCGTCAGCGGCACCGGATCTGCCGATGACAGGGCGCGCTCAGGCGGCATGATGATGCACGGCTGCGCATAGTCATGCTTGCGCGCCATGCTCAGAGGAGTGAAAGTCACTGACAGATTCTTCACTTGGGCGGACCGTCGCCGGCGCCGGGGCGCGCTTCCTGCATGGGAATTACTCCTCGCCGATGTCGGCCAGGCTCTGGCGCAGTTCGGTGATCAGCGGATCGCCCTCGGGCAAGATGCGCTGCAGGCGGTCGGCCGTGTCGCGCAGCAGGGCACGCGCGTCGCCATAGCGCCCGAGCTGACGGTACACCTGGGCCAGTCCCGCACGGCTTCGCAGCGTGTCAGGGTGCCGCGGGCCTAGCACCCGCTCGAACCCGGCCCAGGCCTGTTCGCAGGCCAGTTCCGCCGCCGCCGGCTTGCCCGTCTTCTGGTAGGCCGCGCCGAGGTGGTTCCGCGCCGTAAGGGTGTCCAGGTGATCGGGCCCAAGGACGCGTTCCCGGTCGGCCACCACCCGCCTGTAGGCCGCGACTGCGTCTTTTGCCCGGCCGCTGGCCAGGTAAGCGTCGGCCAGGCCGTCACGTGTGGTCATCGTCTGCGGGTGCCGGGCTCCCTGGGCGTGCTCCCGATCGGCCAGTGTGCGCCGGTAGAGGGTGACGGCGTCAGAGTACCGGCCTGCAGCCAGGTAGGCGGCAGCGAGCTCGTCTCGCGCGCCCAGCGTGTCGGCATGCCCGGGCGCGCAGACTTGCTCGAATTGGGCCACCGCGCGTTCAAGGACGGTGATCGCCGCCGGGACCTGCAGTGCCGCCACGAGGGCGTGGCCCAGGCGGCGCCGCGCCTCGATCACGTCACGGTGATCCGGCCCGAGCTTGTGGGTCAGCCTGTCGAGGACCCACTGGAACCACGGAATGGCATCGGCCGCGCGCCCGGCCGCAAGATAGGCGTCGGCCAGCCGCCGGCCGGCCCGCATCGTATCCGGGTGCTCGGCCCCGAGTAGGCGGCCGCTCGTCGTGGCCAGGTCGGACCAATGATTCACCGCAGGTCCGGTCAGGCGGGCGCGGTCCAGGCTGTCTCCCGCCCGTACCAGCACAGGATGGCAGCCGCCGTGCCACAGCCGGTCTCCGGCGATACGCCGGAGGGTCGCTACGCACGAGCGCAGGCCGGAGGCAGGCCAGCCAGGCTGCTCCCGTTCCGGCCAGGCCTGCAGCAGCGCGTCCGCGACCGGACGCGCCGCCTGATCCGGCATGCCCTCCGACATCGCGGCCCGCAGCGCCGCCTGCAGCACTGGGCTGATCCGGACTGCCGGCGGTGCGGTCACCGGTTCGACGGTCAGCAGACCGGTCTGTTCCAGTGCCGCCAGCGCCGCGCGGGCGGTCTCGCTGCCGTCCGGGACGTCACCGCCGCCCGTGAGGAAATCGTCTGCCGCAGGAGCCATGAGGATGGTTTCGGGAATACCGTGCCCGTCCAGCAGGGCGGCCAGGGCCAGCAGCAACTGGGCCGACCGCCCCGGCGCCAGCTGGCTCGCCCGTCCGAGCGAGAACGTCCATGTCACCTCGGCTGCTGACGGCCGTGCGCTGGACGATTCCGCTAGCTGCTCCCTCCTGCGCACGAAATGGGTCCGGTACTCGCGGCACGACAGCGGGGTGTTGGCAATCACCGCGCTGGCCTGGGCCAGCGCGACCGCCTGCAAGTCCAGGTCCTCAGCCAGTTCGATCACACCCTGCCGCTTGTCCGGGTCGGCCGCCAGGCGTCCGCTCAGATAGCTGATGGCCTCACGCAGGCTGAACGCCCCGAGCGGCACGATTCGCATGCCGCTGGGGATGGCCGCAGCCTCGGGTGAGGTCACCAGCACCCGGCCGGCCGGGCCGGCCGGCCACAGGCCATCCAGGTTCGCGGGGTCGGACAGGTCGTCGAGTACCACCAGCCAGGAACGGCTGGTCTCGCCCAGCCAGCTTAGGAACTGGGCGGCGATTGACTCACTGCTGCTCGCCTGGTCCCGGCCGGTCACGGCGGCCGTCGCCGCAGCGTAGCCGGACAGCACCGAGGCCCGGCTCGTGGCCTCGATCCAGACCAGCAGATCTACAGCGCCTGATTGCCACAGCGACTCAGCGAAGGCCACGGCGAGATGGGTCTTACCCGACGACCTCAGCCAGTCCGGCGCATCGGGAGCCGCCAGCGGGCCGGGGCGGGCAGCCGGTGCCGCCGCCCGATCGGGGACGAGCGCCACCGAAGCCCCGGCCGGCAGCGCAGCCGCCAGGCCGGGGGACGTCTCCGGCCTGGCACTGAAGCCGTCGGCCAGCTCCGGCACCGTCCCGGACCGGATGGGCCAGGACGGCCGGCCGGGGGCCGCGCCGCTCATGACGGGCTGCCCGCGGCTCGCCGTGTGCGGGCCGCGCGGGTGGGGTCGCTCTTCCCGCCGGCTGAGCAGGTCATGTTAAGGCGCACCGCCCGTGTACCAGTGGTGTGGCGGACCCCGGGCCGGCCGGGGCGCGAAGCCAGGTCCGGCTCACTGGCGGCACTGGCACCAGCTGGCCGAGCCGAAGAGGCATGATCCTTTCCCGCTTTCCTGCGTCCGAGTCCGCCTTCGTGGGCGAAACCAGCTGGCGGCCAGACTGGCCATCCTTGCCTAGCCTGCCAATTAGCAGCGCGGATAGGCAATCCCCTGTGCCAGGACCGTCTCCCGAGCCGACGGCATCCAGATGCCGCCCCGCTCCGGACAGACCCGGCCCGATCCGCGAAAGTGCGGGCATCGTGCCCGGCGTCACGGCCGGCTCGTCAGGCCGTGGGCCGGTGTCCGGCGGCGGCTGAACCAGCGGCGGCCTGGCTCACAGAGAGTCCGGGTCAAGCGCGAGCACGGGAGTGGCCCCAGAGAGCGTTTCCTTGCGGAAAAAGGAAGGGGCGGTGACACGCATGAAGGTAAAGCCGATCATTCCCGCCGCTGCGGCCAGCGCGGCGATGATGAAGACACCGCCGATCTGCCAGTGCAGGACCGGCACCGTCCACGTCGTGTAGCTGTTGGACGCGACCCAGTCGCTCTGCAGGCTGTAGAAGCCAGCCGCGTACATGATCAGGCCGCCCAGCCCGGGCAGGATGCCGCGCATCCACAGATTCCAGGCGCTGCTGGTCAGCGTGGCGCGGTAGTACCAGACACAGGAGAACGCAGTTAGCCCGTAGTAGAACGCGATGTACAGGCCAATCGCGGTGACCGCGTCAGCGATCGGGTTGCCGCCGGAGATGTAGTTCAGCGGGATATACAGGAGGATCGAGATCGCGCCCATCACGAGGGTGGACACCGTCGGGGTCAGGTACCGGGGGTGGATCTTGGCGAAGGACTCGGGGAGCGCCCCGTAGGCGGCCATCGACAGCGTCGTGCGTGCCGTCGGCAAGATCGTGGTCTGGGTCGAGGCGGCGGCCGAGCTGAGCACCATGAGGATCAGGAGCCGGGACAAGACCGTGCCGAGTCCTGAGCTGCCGAAGATCGCGCCCCCGGTTGCCGAGAGCACGTCGAATTGGTGCGCGGGATTTGTCAGCCCGACGCCCTTGCCGCCGATGCCGGCGAACGCCTGCACAGAGACGATCACGATCACGTACGTGATGAGCAGCAGGACCGTCGAGATGATCGCCGCCCGGCCCGGCGTCCGGGACTTGTTCACGGTCTCCTCATTGACCGACAAGGCGGTGTCCCAGCCCCAGTAGATGAACAGCATCAAGATGATCCCGGACACAAAGGCCGAGACGGGCAGGTGCGCCGGCGACAGCCAGCTGAAGCTCGGGTGCAGGGACCCTGCCGGCGGGTGACTGCCCAGTACCCGGACCAGCGCCGTGACCGACATGACCAGCAGCAAGATAATCTCGATGGACAGCAGCGCCTTCTGGAAGTTGGCCGAGACCTCGATGCCGCGGTAGCAGATGCAGGTCATCGCGACGATCCACAACCCGCCGACCAGCAGAACCCAGCCGCTGGAGGCGTTGCCACCGATCGCGCTGTTCGGTCCCTGGAAGAGGAAGAACAGGTACTGCCCGGCCACCTGGGCCAGGCTGGCCATGACCAGGACATCGGCCGCCACGACGCCCCAGCCGCCGGCCCAGCCGGTTTTCGGCCCGATCGCCCGGGCCGCCCAGATGAACGTGGTCCCGCAGTCAGGATCGGCCTTGTTCAGCTCGCTGAAGCCAATCGAGCACAGCAGCATCGGCACGAACGCCAACACGGCGACCAGCGGGGACTTCAGCCCGACGGCGGCCACCACAAAGAACAGCGTCGCGGCCAGGCTGTAGGCCGGGGCGGTCGAGGCCACGCCCATGACCACGCTAGATACCAGGCCGAGAGCGCCTGTCTTGAGACCCTTATCTTTAGGCTCCTGCACTGGCCGCAGACCAGGTCTAAAGATGGCCATGGCCTACCCCCCCATCGTGCTGTGATTCCGCTTAGTCGCGCCCAGGACACGCAAGCACAGGACGACCCAGGCTACTTCGGACCGCCGCAGGACGGACGGCAATCCGGACATTGATGACCAGAACGGCACCGCTCCCAGCGGGGCCGGCCGCCTACGCGGCGAACTGACCAGGTCAGCGAGCGGCTTCGGGATAAGGATCATCCTCGCCGTGCGTTCGTCTCAACGCCCGCTCTTGCCGCCCGAATCGCGCTTGGTCAGCCGTGCTGCCTGTAAGCGAGTCTGGCGGCGGGCAAGCACGCGCGTGCGAGTGTGTCGGCGCGGCGTATCGCGTCGGGCAGCCGGTGTTGTCCGGCCATGTGAAGCACTAGGTCCGCTGCTGCGTCGCGGGGCATCCCGGCCGTGGTGACGAACAACGGGCGCGCCGAGGTTCCGCGCAGCACCGGCACGGCATGCGTAGCCGTGCGGAACGCGGTCTTGGCCAACGCCGATCACCGGGATGCCGAACCCAGCGCGCGCGTGCGCACCCAGGCCGGGCCGGCCGCGGGGCCAAGGTCGGCGTAACCGTCGATCACCAGGAGGCCCAGACCGCTCAGCCCGTGCAGGACCGCGCGCATCGGCGGGAGCTCACGCAGATAGAACTCACCCCCTGTGATCATGCGCACGTGCGCGGCTCGACCAACGTCAGCAGCCGGCGGCCGACTGCACAGATGAAGCGATCAGTGCTGATCTCGCGCGAAGAGAAGGCCTACTGGATATGCGATGAGAGACCTTGGCGGAGCGGACCGCCGGGATTGAGACGCTGTCCTCGGTCAGACGCTCACGGGCAGGCTGCGTAGCAGCACCGATCGGGGCCGGTGCAAGGCGGTCACATCGATTTCAAGATCACCATCCACGACGAGAAGATCGGCGTCGTAGCCAGAGGCGAGCCGGCCCTTGCGTGTGCTGACCCCGCATGCCTGCGCCGCACCTGAGGTCGCCGTGGCCAGGGCCTCGGTGACGCTTAGTCCCGCGGTTACCAGCTCACATACGGCATGCGGGAGCACGCCGTGCCGCTTAGCTGGCCCGATGCCGGAGTCAACCCCCGACACCAGACGCACCCCAGCCCGGTGCAGCCGGCCCACGAAGTCCCACCGGGCCTGCAGCATTTGTTCAGCCGTCACCCCCATCCGGGCCATCATCGCCTTTATCGCCGGCGGGGGGGCCTTCATCAGCTGCGCGTCAACGCCGATGGTGGGACAGACCGCGATGCGGCTTCGCGCCAGGGTCGCGACCGTCTCCTCACTGACCTGCCCGAATCCGCGGTCGGTCACACAGGAGCAATGCTCGATGCCATCGACTCCGACCGCGACCGCCTGCTCTACGGCAGGTGTTCCATGCGCATGCGCAGTCACCGGCACACCGGCTGCGTGAGCCCGGTCAACGATTAGCTGAAGCTCACCGGTGGTGAACTGGGTACGCAGCACATCGGTGCCAGGAGTGTTGACACCGCCAGAGGCCATCACCTTGATGACGTCCGCGCCCCGCTCCACCCGTTCCGCCACAGCAGCGATGATCTCGCCGGCCCCCGAAACCTCACCGCCCATGTAGTGACAGTGGCCGCTCCTGCTTGTCACCGGTGGCCCCGAGGCGACGATCGCCGGCTCGACCGCGGGGGTGGACCGCTGCCGGTCCCGGCGGTCAAGGACGCAAAACCGCCGGTCCCCCAGGTCGCGGACGGTCGTCACACCCGCCAGGAGCTGAGCGCGCAACGCCCGGGAGATGACCTCCTCGATTTCCCCGGCCGAGTAGCCTGCCACCCGGTCCAAGGCCGAGTCGCCGCTGTCGGCGACCAGGTGAGCGTGCGCGTCGATCAAGCCCGGCAGCAGCGTCCCCTCATGGCCGGTCACCAGGCAGCCCCCGGGAACTTCAAACCCGTAGGACTCAACACCGATGATCAAGCCGTCCTCAACCAAGACGGTCGCACCGGCGCTCAGAAATGATTCGCCGTCGTAGGCGTGGCGAGCGCGGATCGCACGCATGCAGCCCGTCCTACACGACGACCGCTGGCCCGGCAAGCCTCCCGAACCGGCCACACGAAAGCGCACCCGCCAGGCCTCGACGAAGGTGCACATATCGGCACGGTCCAGCTGCTCGTCAGTCGGCCGACGCTCGCACGTATTCGATCTGCTGCCGCGGATGACCTAGAGCCCACTGCGGTTCGTCACTCTTAGTAGACCCATGCCATGTGGTAGCTCTACCTGTGTGCGCTGCGTGCCGAGCTAACCCAGGACGTGTTCTCCAGGTAGGAGTCGACCCGCGCGGCCTATCCCCGCAGCAAATCGCCTGGTCACAAGCACCCTTTCTTACTTAGTGCTTGCCACTCAAATGCCACTCGCCCGGAGGAGGTACACGGCTCCATATTCGAAAAACGTTCACAACCTGGAGCCCCCTTACGGAATCGAACCGTAGACCTTCTCCTTACCATGTATCGGTCTGCGGTTCCGTAGCTGCAGGCAGAGCAGCTGACCTGCCAATACGCGAGCGCAGGCAGGCACCCACAAGCGCTGGACCAGCCCTCGCGAGCGCCCTTTGCCACTCAATCTGCCACTCAGATCGATCTTGCAGCGCCGAGCGGGCCTGATCCGCAGACTATCGACGATCCGCTATACTTGAAGCGTGGATCCGGAACCAGCCATGGCGGGGGCCTTGCTGCGCCAGGCGCGCAACCGGGCCGGCCTGTCCCAGGTGGACCTGGCCAGCCGGGCAGGTGTCACGCAGAGCGTTATCAGCGCGCATGAGTCCGGGCAGCGCCAGCCCTCCCTCCCCGCGCTCACGCGGCTCATCGATGCGGCCGGCTTCGAGCTGACGCTGAGCCTGCGGCGGCAGCCGGGCCGCCTGCGCCGGCTGTCGGGACCGGTGGGCCGGGTGCGCCGCCACCGGAACGACCTGGTCGCCACGGCAGCAGCGCATGGGGTAAGCAACCTGCGCGTGTTCGGCAGCGTGGCCCGCGGCGAAGACCGCCCCGACAGTGACGTGGACCTGCTCGCCGACATCCCGCCCGGGCTGAGCCTGCTCGGGCTCGGCCGCCTCGAAGCCGACCTCGAAGCCATCCTCGGCACCCGGGTCAACCTGATCCCCGCCGCCGACCTCAAACCAGGCGCCCGTGAACGAGTCGAATCTGACCTGATCGCGCTATGAGTTACCGGGAACGCCAGCGGATAGCCGATATCCAGGCCGCGATCGACGCGATCCGCTCCCACCTGCAACGCGGCGACCTGACCGACGGGCTGATCTTCGACGCCGTCCGCATCCGCCTGCTGGAGATCGGCGAAGCTGTTAAAGCATTGCCGGATGACCTGCTGGCCACGCAGCCGTCGATCCCGTGGCGGCAGATCGCCCGCATGCGCGACCACCTCGCCCACCGCTACTTCGACACCGCGCACGCTATCTTGCAGGCCACGGTCGATGAGGACCTGCCCGACCTCGAACGCGCCGTCCAGGCTCTGGCGCATTCGCTGGAGGAAAGGACCCTGGCCCGCAGCCCGGCATGACCTGACCCAACGCCACGAAACCTCTAGCGCCTGACGCACGCGTAGCCGCCTTAATGGGCACCAGAGGCTGCTCCGCACTGGGCCGGGGGTTGGTGCAGGGCTCCGGCGTGTTCCGTGAATGTCTGCTTCTGTCCTAATCGAGGCCGTGGAGGTGGAGGGCCTCGGCGGGGGTGGCGTGGTCGCGGCGTCCTTCGGGAACGTGCAGGTAGCCGGCATCTCTTGATGGCCGCGATGAAGGCGGCGCGGATGGTGGCCAGGTTGGCGGGCCCGCTGCCGGTGCGGCTGGTGGCGGTGTCCTCGTGGAAGGTCACGTCGCGGATGTGGTGGTGTGCCTCGATGGTCCAGTGCTCGCGGATCAGGCGGGCCAGGTCCGGCGCGGTGGCGTGTGCGCTGGTCAGGCTGGTGATGGCGTAGACGGTCTCGCGGGAGGTCTTCCCGGTGGCAGTGTCCTGCCGCCAGCGGGTGATCTTGATGGCCTGGCGGGCGCAGGGGAAGTCCAGGTCGCTGACGTGAGCGGTCTTGAGGGTGCGGGTCTCGGTGCGGCCGTGCCCGGTGTCGCGGGTAGTGCTGCCGGCCGGTACCTGCCGCCAGGGCAGCGCCTTGACCCGGGCATGCAGCAGCGGCTGGTTGCTCTTCACCAAGAGGGCGACAGACTACGACGTTTCCGTGCCCTGCTGCCGTGCGAGGTGGTGGTCACGGCGGTGACGCATCCGCTGCATGGGTGCAGGCTGCGGGCGTATGCGGTGCGGCACGTGGACGGGGTACCGCATTTGAAGGTGGAGCTGCCCGATGGGATGCCGGGCCTGGTGGCCGCGGAGGCGACCGATGCGCTCGGCGCGGAGCCGGGTGGTGCGGGCGCTGGCCTGGTCCTGGATGGCGATGGCCTGCGCTGTTTGCGTGCGGTGGTGATGCGGCTGCAGGGCGGGGATGCGCCTGGTCCTGGCCGGTAACGGGCCGGGGCGGGATTTACTGCCTGCTGTGCCGGGGACTGCCTGGGCGGCTGCGGCCAGTTCCCGGGCATGTCACCTGCGCTGGATGCGATCGGCGTGCCGCGGATCTGGCGCAGTGGCCGCCGGCGGCGTTTCCCGGCGTGGCGGCCGCTGTCCGGCTTTCACAGCGGGCGGCTATCTGCTGGCCTGCCGGGGCACGGGATGACAGATGCCCGCGTGGCCTGCCGCGTCACGATCGCCGTGCTCGCGGTCCTCCCTTTCCCGCTCATTTTCCGGGAGAAGAAATGAGCTGATGGGAAAGGAAAGACCTCCATGACGGATGTGATGGACGCACGTCGTTGCAAGCGGCCTGGCTGCGGGAACCTGGTTCCGGTGTCCGGGCGTGGCCGGGCCCGCGTGTTCTGCGGTGATGCGTGCTCGCGTCGTTTCCACAACGCCGCGCGGTCAGCGGGCGGCGACGCCGGCGCGGTGTCATCCACGCAGGCGGCTGACCCGCTCGGCGCGCTGGAGGCGCTGATCAGGCAGGCAGGGTCTCTGGTCACGCTGGCGCGCGGGCAGGTCGCGGCGCTGGATGCTGAAGTGGTGGCCGCGCAGCTGGCGGAGGCCGAAGCGGCCCGGCGCCGCGCCGAGGCGCGGGCGGTCACCGCCGAGGCCCGTGCCGCCGAGGCCGGGGAGGAGATGCTCGCGGCGCTGGAGGCCGCGGAGGCCGCTCATCGCGGCCGGGAAGCCGCCGAAGCCGAGGCCCGCCGCGCTCGTGAGGAGAGCGCCCAGGCCCGCCGCGAGCTGGCTGAGGAAGCCGCCCGTGCCCGCGCTGATGCGGAAGCCGCCGCGGCCCGCGCTGACCGGCGGGCCGCCGAGGCCGCCGGGATCGCCGAGACCGCACGGACGGAACGCGATCAGGCTGGGGAGCAGGCTGCGGCGGCGGTTCGTGCTGCCGAGGCTGAGCTGGCCCGCGCCCGGCAGGCTGAAGCCGGCGCCGGGGAGCTGGCCCGGCAGGCCCGCGAGGACGCGGCCCGGGAGCGGGAGGCGCTAGCCGGGCAGTACCAGGCCCGGCTGCAGGCGGCGGAGCAGCTCGCCGCAGCCGAGCGTGACCGCGCCCTGCGTGCCGAGCAGCGCCTGGACGCCGAGCGCGAGCGCCATGACGGGCTGCTCGCCCTCCTCACCGCAGCCGGCGGCGAGGAGGGCCGGCCCGCTGCGGGCGGCCCCGCCGCCGTGCCGGCAGCCCGGCGTCCCCGTGCCCGCGGCACGGCCGGGAACACGCCATGAGCACCGGGAAGAGTGGCCACGGGCCGCCGCGGGGAAGGCGGCATCGCCGTGCCGTCTGGTGCGGCCGGCGGCACATCACCGCCACCGCCGCGGTGCTTTGATACCGGGACGGGGAAACCTCCGGCCCGGCGGCTGGCACGCACGTAAGTTCGCCTCGTCCCAGGTCACGCTCATGATCCGGAAAGAGGGAACCTACGTGCGCGCCATGACAATAGCGCCTGCCCGCCAGCTGACGCTGGATATCCCCTGGCCAGAACGCGGCCAGGACCGCGAGCGGGTGTGGAACCAGATGCCCGATGCGGCCCGGACCCGGGTGCTGCGCCTGCTCGCAGCCATGATCGCCGTCGGCGTGCTGACCGGTGACGGCGGATGCCAGGACGGCGGGGCGGTGCGGGGCGATGGCTGAGCCGGCCGCCACCCACCTGCAGCGCGACGCCTATATCTATGTCCGCCAGTCGACGCTGGTCCAGACGGTCCGCAACACCGAGAGCCTGCTCCGGCAATACGACCTGGCCGGGCGTGCCCGGCAGCTGGGCTGGGCGGATCACCAGATCGTAGTCGTGGATGACGACCTGGGCCGTTCCGGTGCCTCCGCCCGGGGCCGCAAAGGCTTTTCCGACCTGGTCGCCGATGTCGGGCTGGGCAAGGCCGGGATCGTGCTGTCGCTGGAATGCTCACGGCTGGCCCGCAACAACGCCGACTGGTACCGGCTCCTGGATTTGTGCGCGCTGACCGACACGCTGATCGCCGACGCCGACGGCGTCTACCATCCCGCCGGCTATAACGACCGCCTCGTGCTGGGCCTCAAGGGGACCCTGTCGGAGGCAGAACTGCACCTGCTGCGGTCACGGATGACCGAGGGACTGCGCGCCAAGGCCGCCCGCGGCGAGCTGCGGCTGACGCTGCCCGCCGGGCTGGACTACGACGACGATGACCACGTGATCATCACCGCCGGATGAGGCGGTCCGCGAAGCGGTCACGTGCGTGTTCCGCCGCTTTGACCAGCTCGGCTCGGCCCGGCAGGTGGTGGTCAGCCTCCGCGCCGACGGCCTGCGGCTGCCCCGGCGCGACATCCGCACCGGGAAGATCACCTGGGCGCAGGCCGGCTACCCGGCCGTGCACGACATCTTGATCCATCCCGGCTATGCCGGGGTCTTCGCCTACGGGCGCAGCAAGACCGAAAAGCACCTGGACGCCAGCGGCACCGTGATCACCCGGCAGCGGCGGCTGCCCCGCGACCAGTGGGCCGTGATGATCCCCGGCCATCATCCCGGCTACATCTCCGTGGAAACCTACGACGCCAACATCGCCCGGCTGGCCGCCAACGCACCACCCCAGGCCGGGCAGGCCGGCGGGGCCGCGCGGGAAGGCGCGGCCTGGCTGCAGGGCCTGCTGCGCTGCGGCCGGTGCGGACGGCTGATGCAGGTCGCCTACCACTCCAGCGGCAGCCCCGCCTACCGGTGCGGCCGGGCGCACCAGATGTATGGTGCCAGGTCCTGCCAGTGGATCGGCGGACGGCGGCTGCACGAAACGGTACTGGAGGAGCTGCTGGCCGTGCTCGCCCCGGCCACCCTGGCCGCGACCGTCCAGGCCCTGGCCGGCGCCCAGGCCCAGCACCGCCAGAACCTGGCCGTGTTCGAACGCGCCGCCGAACGCGCCCGTTACGAGGCCGGCCGGGCGCTGCGCCAGTACGACAACATCGAGCCGGAAAACCGGCTGGTGGCACGGACCCTCGAGGCCGTCCTGGAAGACAAGCTCGCGGCCGTGCGCACCGCGGAAAACCAGCTCGCCGCCCAGCGCGCCCGCCAGCCCGTCACCCTCACCGAGGAAGAAACCGCCTGGATCACCACCGCCGGCGCCGACCTGCGGGCCATCTTCAACGCCCCGGCCACCACCCACGCCCAGCGCAAGGAACTCATCCGCGCGGTCATCACCGAGATCGTCGCCACCGCCGGGGACACCGCGGATGGCGAGGGCAGCGGCCGGACCTGCCAGATCCGCATCATCTGGCAAGGCGGCGCCAGCACCGAGGTGCAGATGCCGATGCCCGCCAGCGGCAAGCACGGCCGGACCACCAGCGAAGACACCCTCGACCTGATCCGCCGCCTGGCACCCCGCTACGACGACACCACCATCGCCCAGATCCTCGGGCAGCAGAACCGGCGCACCGCCACCGGGCTCCCCTTCAGGAAAGCCCACGTCAGGGAGCTACGCGCCTACCACGGCATCCCCGGATACCAGCCGCCTCCCGAAACTGTCAGACCCGGCTGCCAGGATGCGGCCGTGGTCAGCATCGCGGAAGCCGCACGCCAGCTCGGCGTCTCCAGCGCCACCATCTACCGGTGGCTGCGCGACGGCTTCGTCACCGGCGAGCAGCTCACCCCCGGAGCGCCCTGGCAGATCCGCGTCGACCAGCAGCTCCACGACATGGTCCGGCCCCAGGCACCCGACGGCTGGCTGCCCCTCGGCCAGGCCGCCGCCCACCTCGGCGTCGCCCGCCAGACCGTGTTGAACAAGGTCCAACGCGGCGAGCTCAACGCCATCTACCTCACCCGGGGACGCCGCAAAGGCCTGCGTATCCAGGTCGAATGCGGCCAGGCTGGACTGTTTGACACGCCATGACAGACAACAGGAGCAGTGTGAAGCATGCTCGACGATGGCGATGTAGTGGCGCGTTCTTGTCCCTGGCCAGCCAGTTCAGGTTCGCCCGCACGGTATGGAGGGCATCGAAGGTCACCACGGCGCCGGCCAGGTCCAGGGGTTCCAGGAGCTCGGTGAAGTGGCTGGTCTCGTTGTGCTTGACGTCGACCTCGAGGTGGTCCAGGAGGCGCCCGCCGTGCCCGGCGACGCCGAGCAGGTGGACCCGGGTGCCGTCGGCGCGGCGGGCTCCGCGGGAGGTCTTGCCGTCCACGGCCACGGCCCGTAACCGGCCGCGGGCCAGCGCTTTGGCCTGCCGGGCAGCGCGCCGGGCCCGGTAGTCGCGCACGCTGGCCGGGGGCGGCCCGCCGGGGCGCCGCGGCGGCGCGGGCGCGGCCCGAGCAGGGCCCGGGTCAGGGCCCGCGGGTCAAGCCGGTCCAGGACCACCCGGATCGTCTTCTCATCCGGTGCCCGGTACCGGCCGGCGACCGGATCCCACGGAGCGCGCAGCCGGGCCAGGTCTGCCTGGCTGGCCCGCCTGGTCCACTGCCCGACCGCGGTGAGCCGGTCGTTCCCGGCGGCGGTGAACGCGCAGACCGCGATCGCGATCAGGCAGGCCAGCGGGTAGATCCGCCCTTGCGGTGAGCGCGGGTCCGGCAGCGCTTCCAGCCGCTGCCACGTACCGGCGGCCAGATCCTCGCCGTCCGGGACCGGACTCGACCACGCGCGCACCCGCGCGCGACAATGCCACTGCGGGCACGCCACACCTCGTTCACGTAGACCTCAGAGACCTACATGATCACGTGGCGTGCCCGCGCCCACAAACCGTGCGAGTCCACTCCATCGACCCTACGAAACCAGGGTAAGTCCGGAACACGCCGGAGCCCTGGGGGTTGGTGCCCAGATCGGAATGATCTGCGCGCCCCCCAGTGCCAGTTATTCCTCCTATTTGGCCAGCTGTCACATTCATCCCCGTCCGTGGCGGGAAAGCGCCGGGGGGCCCGGAGTAGCCGTGGAATCGCTACCCTACGCAGGTGT
This sequence comes from uncultured Thermoleophilia bacterium, assembly GCA_963840365.1. Taxonomy (GTDB): domain Bacteria; phylum Actinomycetota; class Thermoleophilia; order Gaiellales; family Gaiellaceae; genus PALSA-600. The sequence continues at coordinate 501,646 of CAWIYQ010000005.1, forward strand.
CCTCCAAGAAGCGGAGTTCCGGCAAGCGCCAGGCTCACCGCCAGGGCCTCAGCGGCAACCCGCAGCGTCGCGCTCGGCAGCTGGTGCAGGATCGGCGGGCAGGCCCGGACCTGTCAGTGTCCCGGCACCCGCAGACCGATCGGGATCGGGCGGCATTCCGGGAGCTGGCCTATCGCCTGGCTGGCGGCGCGCCGGCCGAATCGTGGTGGCGGGAATCCCATGAGCGCATTCTCGCCGTGGCCCGTGCCCTCACCTGGCCGACTCGCCTGGCCGAGATGGAGACACAAGCCTGCCAGATCGTGGGTGACGAGTTCTACGATCGCCTGCGCTCGCCCGGAACCGGCCTTCATCCAGCCCAGTGGTTGCGCGCCCTCGCGGAGGAGGCCGGGGCGGCGCTGCGCACGACGCCAGCCCAGGGCAGTGATGACTGGCAGAAGCTCTGGGCGCTGCTGTGCGGGCTGGCCCTGACGGCGCCCCGGACGCCTGCCGACGCGGTGCGCGAGACCGTCCGCGAGCGGCTTCCTGAGTTCCCCGGCATTAGGGATCCCCTCGAAACCGCGCTGGCCGAGGCGGAGAGGGTCGCCAAGCTGGCGGAGGACCGCGGGGTGGAGCCCGGCCCCGGCCACCTGGCCGGTGGCTGCCGGCCGGCCGGTGAGCCCCTGGTTGCCGGCGACGTGTACGGCAGCCGCCGCCTGGTCATGGCCCCGTTCAGCTACGACGGCGGCGTGCCGGATCACTGGTATGCCTGGGACATCGACTTGTGCTGGATCGCCGTGGTCGTCGGCGCCGGTGTGTTCGCCTCGGCCGAGGACGCGCTGCGTGAATGGCGCGATGCCGTCGGCCCCGCGGCCTCCGGGGCGGCGCTGTCCTCCTGCCCGGCGGGGATGACCGCCCAGCTGCTGGCTCCATGCCTGAGGACAGGCCCCCTGGCGGACATGCTGCAGGGGAATGAGCCCCGCGGTCTTATCCGCGAGTACTACCGGCTCCGGCGCCGTGCGCGCGACCTCACCGGATCAGCGGACGCCGCAGCGGGCTCATCCCCGTACGATGCCGGCCACGCGCCTGATGCGTTCCTGAACTGGTACGCCACTCGGCACGATCACGTCCCCAGGGCAGCGACCCAGGCCGCGGCCACCATCTATGAGGAGTGGGGGCCGCACGAGTATCCGGACGAGCGCTCGTTCTACGCTTGCTCGCCGCATCGTGTCGAGATGGCGGCACACCTGATCCGCGGGTCCTACTTTGCTGACTATGCCAATCCTGCGCTGCGGCTGCTGCCGGAGTGGGCGCAGTGGTGCATCGAGCGAACCGGACTCGACGGTGACGCCGCCGCCCGGTCCCGCGAAGCGGCCCGATCCGCGGCTTCAGCACTCGTTCACGACCAGGATGACGAGCCGACCGCCGAGGACGACAAGGCGCCATTCCGCCGCCAGGAGTGAACCGAGCGGAACAGGAGGCGCTGCTGTGCGGTCTCAGCCCGGGAACACAGGAAGCCGACGTCTCGCATTCAAGCACTGCGGTATCACGTTCTGCTACAGGTATTGCAAGCTTGACGTTACCGGATCCGCCCAATCGCGCGCGACAAGCTACTCCCGAGCGCTTATCGGCCGAGGTACGCAGATCGGGTCACTATGTTGCACCGTTGGCCTGCTCGGCCACGCCAGGGAGCTCGACTTCGAAGCCTTCACCAGGACTGCATCGACCGGCGATCAGGCAGGTGGATCGGGGGCGCTTGGCACGCGGTGACTTGATCGGTCAGGGTCGGCTCGGTAGCGTGCCCGACGTGGCCATTGAAGCCGATACGGTCGCCTTGGCCGTGGCCGAGACGTGGCAGCATCTGCTGGCCGCCGTCCCGGGGGGCTGGGGGGTTCGCGACGGCGGGGCGATCGCGATGGTGACCGGGGTGCCGCTGGCAGCACTCAACGGCGTATGGCCCGAGCGAGCCGATCCGGAGTTGCGTGTCGTTGCTGCTCTGCTTGACCGGGTCGCGGCAACGGGGCTGCCCCACTGTCTGCAGGCGCGGCCCGGTACCGGTACAGCGATTGCCGAGCTCGCCGCGATCCGGGGGATGCACCGGGACCAGGAGGACGTCCCGCTGATGGTGATGGAGGACCCGGCAAGGCTGCCTCAGGCCCGGCACGTGGCCGGGCTTGAGGTCCGGCAGCTGCACCCAGACGAGGCGCAGCTGCATGCCAGCGTGGCCGCCGCCGGTTTCGAGGCTCCGGAGGGGCTATTCCTGCAGTTGGTCACCCCGGATGTGCTCCGCCTGCCGGGGGTGCGGTGCTACGTGGGCGAGGTGAGCGGCCACCCCGTCACCACCGGCATCGGCGTCACCCTGGGTGCCTTCGTGGGGATCTTTAACGTCGCGACGCCGCCCGCCGACCGGAGGCGCGGGTATGGTGCCGCCGTGACCGCGCGGGCGGCGAGCGACGGCCTTGCCGCCGGGGCGGCGTGGTCCTGGCTGCAATCCAGCGCGTCTGGCTACCCGGTCTACGAGCGTCTTGGCTTCCGGGCCGTCGAATCCTGGCATTGCTGGCTTTCCCCGGACTGAGCGCAAAGCGCGACCAGCCGCACATTCAAGAGACTGCTAATGAGCATGGGTAAGAACACAGCGAAGTCCGCGCAGCCGAACGGCGCCCCGTGCCCGGACCACACACCCCAACGCCAGCCAGGTGCCGCACCCATTGCAGTTCCCAAACGGCCGGAGCCGGCGCAATTTCACGATGAAACCGGAATCACACCAGCCGATTTATACCGGTTTCCATATGCCGCCCGCCAGAATGACCGTGGGTATTCCCGGGTGGCTGCCCGGCCAGCCAGACCCCGGCGGCGGAACGCCCGCCGGGCTGGACAGGCAGAACGACCGGCCACCGACGGTGACCTCCGATAGCTGGTCACATTGCGCCGGATCCGCCGTTCGGCGCGGGAGGCGGGGCGTATCGGTGCCGCTCACAACGCTCGCCGATCCGGCAATTCTGCGCGGCATGCAACCAGCAGGGCGTGGTGACCGTCCAACTGGTAACGGGACTGGAGACGCTATGCACACGCTAAGGACCGCCCGCCCGGCGGCGGGTATGCTCACGGCGCTGGCAGGTGCCGCAGCACTGGCGTCCGTGCTGGCGGCCTCGGGTTGCGGACGCTCTGCGGCCGGAACCGGTGCGCCGGTCCCGGCCTCGGCGATCCCGCGGCTGGCTGCGATTGCGTACCGCGCCGCGACAATCAACGGCGACCCCAGCCCGGCATGGATAGCAGCGGTGCTGACCACGCGCGCCAAGGCGCTCACCTCGGCCACGCCTGGCGACTACGTTCCCGGTTCCGCCCACGTCAAGGTGTTCCTGATCACCATGCGCGGGCACTTCATCGCCAGGGATGCCACCGGGCCACCGGGAGCGAAAGCGCCGACCGGCCGGTACCTGTCGCTGGTCATAGACGCCAGGACCTTCCAGGGCCTCGACTTCGGCATCGGCCCCAAGCCGCCGCCTGTCCTGCCCGCCAGCCTCGGGACGGTCACCTATCTCACCGGCCGCGGCCATTGACAGGAGCCCTCAGGTCACGACGCTCCGTGACCAGCCCACTCCCGCAGGTGGATCGGTCCCACTGGGCGAACGCGTCGTCAATGGCGTCGGCGAGTTGTTTGAAGGTGTGGCTGCGCGCCGCCGCGAAGATCCGCCCGGGCTGTGTCCGCGGCCGGTACTGCTCACCGTGGCCCTCGACTAGGTCCACCGGGATCGACAACCAGGTCCGTGCCAAGATCCACCTCCAGTGCGGTCAGGTTGTTCCCTGGCCCGGCAGCCGGGTAGGCGCTTGCGAGTCCTCTCGTCAAGGTGCATTGAGCTGAGGTTCATTCAGGCTGCGGGTCGGCGCGCTGGGCCAGCTCCTGGCATACCTGGCACACCGGCACGCCGGCCCGGTCGGCGGCGGCGCGAATATAGGCGACCGCCGCGTACAGGGCGTACTGCCAGAAGTCGTCGGTTTGCCACCAGGCGACCTCGTCGAGCACGTCGGGCTCTGCCCCGCCGCGCAGCGCCGCCGCTGCCAGGACAGCGAACTGAAGCTTCCTATTTTGCCGGCCGCGGAAAGCGCACTCCGGCAGGAACCGCTCCGGCATCCCTTCCAAGACCAGCCGGTCGGCGTGGCTGGCCCCGCACCAGTCCAGCGCGTCGGCGGCGACGTGGAGGAAGACCTCGCCGGGGAAGGTGTTGTCGCGGGGATGCAGCGGCGCTAGCTCGCCCACCAGCTCGAATACCTGGGTATCCCGCGCCATCCCGTCGAGCAGGACCCGGCGGGCGGTGGCCGCGTCCTGGAGCGTGGGCCGCTTCCTGGCAGGCATACCCAGACGGTAGGGCAGACCCCATCCGGCCGCTTCATCCGGGCCGTTGGCAGGGCGGGCAGCGACGGCGGACGGCTTGAATGCGGGGAATCAAGCGGATAAGGAGCAGGCGCCACCTAGCTATTAGCTGACTTCTGAGGGCTGCGCGACGCTGGTTTGATTCCTGGCGGGTCTGACGCGGGTATTTGCGGCCGAATCTCTGAGCTGCCCGCAGCGACGCGGTGATGGGGGTGCTGGTTGCAGCGGTTGGCCCCGTCGATGAGGCGACGCAGGGTCTGGCCGCCGCTTCAGCGCTGCCCGCAGCTGGGCGTCGGCATCCTCGACGGTGCCACCGCAGCCGGGCTGCTGCGCTCGAGGAGATGCACAACGACTCCAGGCACCTGCTGATGCGGGGCTTCTCTTCGGGCAGCCCGGGCGATGGCGGCGTCTCGCGGGCGGTGCAGATGGGGCTGAAGACCTTCACCTCATGCGGGTGTACGAGGTGTCCCTTCGCTCCGGGCGTTGGCGATCGGTCGAAGCACCCCCTTGCGGAAGCACGAGACCGAATGTGAGCAGTGACAGGCCGGGGGCAGGGCTCCAGTCAAGCTCTGGCAGACGGGTGAACCCGGCCAGGCGATAGAGGTGTTGCGCCGCGGTCATTGCCGGCTGGGTCGACAACAGCAGGCGGTGGACGCCCCTCACCGTGGCACGCTCGATGACTGCCCTGACGAGTGCCCGGCCGACGCCGCGGTGTTGCTCATGCGGCGCCACGGCCAGCGCCCGGACTTCTGCTTCGCCGGGACTGCGGGCGATCCCGCTGAAGCGGTAGAACGGCTCGAGCATTACTGTTCCGACGATGCGTCCGTTCTCCTCCGCAACCAGCACCTCGCCGGTGCCGTATACGCCAAGCCCGCGCAGCACCTCCGCGTAGCCGGGATTTGCCGAAAGCAGCCCGCCCGCCCGGTATGCGGCGACCCGCAGCTCACCGATCCCGGCCAGCTCGCCGGCCCGGGCATCCAGCACGATCACATCGCCTCCAACCCCTGCGCCGATGCCGGGCCGACAGCCTGGCGAGTCCTGCCTCCGGTGGCCACCCGGCGAGATCCGGTACCGGCGCGGCCGTGCCGGGCGTGACCCGCTAGCTTGGGTAATCTCACGAAGCCGACCGGACTGGCGGGCAGGGGATATTCGCGGACACGGCCGGGCTGCCGCCGCAACCGCCCGCAGCTCGCCCGCCACCCGTCGATGTGCCTCAGAGGCCGCCGCCCACAAGCCGTATCAGCAGCAGGGCGGTAGCCATGAGCAGAAGAAACAGAACTGTCCCTGCGATACTTGCGACTCTCGTTCTCATCGTCGCCTCCCTGTGTGTGCGTGTGTCAGGTTCGCTCAGCCGGGAGGCGTAACCGGGCGGGGAACAGTTGTTCCCCTGTGGGGGACGGGAAGCTGGTCCCGGCGATCAGGTGTGCCAGGTGATCGGGGCTCGTGGATCGGGCGTGTAGCAGCAGAACGTGCCGGTGTGGATGGTGGTGCCCAGGTGGCCGGCGAGGGCAGGATTGTGCGCCCGGATCCGTGCCAGGGCGATCTTGATGGCTTTGGTGATGCTCACCCGGGCCCGCTCGGCCGGGGATCCGGCCGCCCGGTCCCGGCCGCCCAGCCCCACAGCCGCGGACAGCTCGTCGGCCAGGAACTGCATCTCCTGGCGCGCTTTCGCGGCCCGGACCGGGTCCGCCCACGAGGTCGCCTCGGCCAGTTCCTCCTCCAGCTGGCGCAGCCGCGCCCGGTAGGCCGCCTTCGCCTGCTCGTCCAGGACTGGCCCGGTGCCGGAGAGCCTGGCTTGATGCAGGCCGTCTTCCCGCGCCGGGCTGGGCCGCGCACCGCCGGCGCTGGCGGCCTGCCCGGCCGCCGCGAGATCCAGCACGTGAAATTCGCGGCCCGGATGGCGCAGCAGCTGCGCCAGGTAGTGCAGGCCTTTGACGTCTTTGAGGCGGAACGTCTCCCCGGCGAAGGCGATCGACCAGTACTCGCCTTCACGCCGGAACACCGACCATGGAGCAGTGCCTTCCGCGGCCTTGGCTACTGGGAGCGGCGCCTGTCCTGTGCGGCTGTCCCCCTGGCGCGGGCGAGGTCCTCCCCGGCCCGCGCGGCGAAGGCCGTCATCCCAAACCGTCTGGCTGTGGCGAGCGCGGCCGCCAGCAGCCCGGCCGCCCGTTCCCGGTCACCCGGCCGGTCGCGGGCCGACATCAGGCGGGCCAGATCGGCCTGGGTCCGGGCCGTCCACGGCCGCGCGCCGATCCGGGCGTTCAGGTCGAGGGCATCTTGCAGGTGACGTTCGGCTGCTTGAAGGTCGCCGGCGGTTAGCGCCGCGAGCCCGAGGTAACGGTCGACCGCGCCCGTGCTCGATTCCAGGGTGTCCACGACCAGGCCGCGATAGGGGAGCAGCAGGCCGTGCAGTACGGCCGCACGGTCGGCGTCATGGAGGAACCAGGCGACCTCCGCCAGGTGGCTGAGGCTGAGCAGCAGGTCGTTGTTCACCGGGATGACAGTGAACCGGTCTGCGGCCAGCTCCTCGAACACCGACCGGGCGCCGTCCTCGTCCCCGAGCTCCGCGAACAGCCTGGCGAGCAGGCAGCGGAACAGCGGGCGGGTGGGAAATTCCTCCACCGAGCGGCGGATCGCTGGCTCCATCTCCGCCAGCCGCCCGTCCTCGCTGTGGAGGGCGAACAGCTGCACCCGGGAAAAGACCACGGCGTCCCACGGCACGGAGCTGGCGCCGAACCGAAGCCCGGATTCCAGGAGTGCCGCGGCGTCGGCGAAGCGTCCCTCCAGCAGCGCCAGGCTCGTCTTCACCGCAGTGGCGATCCAGCGGGACGCCGGCTGGCGCATCTCGGTGGCGAGGCGCTGCGCCGCATCGAGGGCCTCCCGGTGCTCCCCGATCCGGCCGGTTTACAGGAAGACCATGGCACGGTGGTGTTCGCCTGCCTGTTCCAGCTCCTTGTCCTGCGCAGCGCGGGCCACCGCCCGCAGTTCCTCGGCGATCGCCAGCTGTTCCTGCGGGTCGCCGGGCCCCATCAGCGCGTTCACCCGGCAGGACAGCGTGTAAGCCAGCGTCGACGGATCACCCAGCGTCCGGGCCAGGGCGACCGCCTCCCGGCTGAGCGCATCCCGTGGCCTCCGGTCGGGCTGGTCGCGGAGCGCGACTGCCAGATGGGCGAGGACCCGCGCACGGACCGGGCCCGCGTCTTCTTGCTCTGCGAGCACAGCCCGCGCGTCCTCCAGCAGAGGGATCACGTGCCGGTCGCTGGCGCCGCGCTCGAAGGTGAACCGGCCCGCATAGGCGAGCGCCGCCTGGCCCAGCTCCTCGGCCATTCCGTATTGCCGCGCGAGGCCGGCCGCGAGGCGAAGCTCTTCCCGCGCCGCCTGGCGCTCACCCATCCTCGTCAGCGCATCACCCAGTGCCAGCAGCAGCCGGCACCGGGCCCGGTCCTCCTCGGGCGGCCGGGCGACGCTGAGCGCGGCGAGGGCCATCCGGAACAGCCGGACCGCCTCCTCGTAGGCCAGCAGCGCCATCGCTCGCTGCCCGGCCCGCTCGGTATAGCTGACCGCCTTGCCGGCGTCGCCGCCCGCCGCCGCCTCGAAGAAGTGGTGGGCCAGCTCGGCCAGGTGAGGGCCCAGATCCTGCATATACAGTGTCTCGAGAGCCTCACCGGCTTGCTGGTGCAGCCGAACGCGCTGGCCGGCCGGGATGCTCTCATACAGGGTGTCGCGGATCAGCCCGTGGGTAAACCGGAGCCGGCCGGGCGCACCGGGAACCGCGGCCACCAAGCCGGTGGCAATGCTCTCGTCCAGGATGTCCAGCAACTCGCCCGCAGACAATTTCGAAAGCTGTTCTAGGGCGTGTAGCGAGAATTCCCGGCCGAACACCGACGCCAGGCCAAGTACCCTGCCACATTGCTCCGGCAGGCGAGACAGCCGCCGCCCGATGACCTCGCGGATCCCTTCCGGGATGGCAAGCCGCAGCCCCGCCGGGTCGCCGGCCCGTTCCAGGCGGCCCTCGGCAGCCAGCAGCCGGACCACCTCCCCCACAAACAGCGGGTTGCCCTCAGTGCAGCGGTGGACGGCCGCCACCACGCTTTCCCGTGGGATAACTCCGGTGATCTCCTGAACGAGGCAGGCGACGGCGGCCTCAGCGAGGCCAGCCAGCGGAACGTGCCTGGCCGCAGGTTCGCGGGAAAGCTCCGCCAGCACGACGGTCAGCGGGTGGTTGCGGTCGAGTTCAGCATCGCGGTAGGCACCCAGCACCAGCACGCGGGCGTCCCCAAGTTCCCGGGCAACGAACCGCAGCAACAGGATCGATGGCGCATCAGCGGCATGCAAATCATCGAGAACCAGCATCAGCGGCTGCACCGCCCCCGCGTTGCGCAAGAACGTGGCAACCGCATCGAACAGGCGGAACCGGTCGGCCTCCGCTCCCGTCGGCGGGAGCGGGCGAACATCGGGCAGAACCTCGGCGACCTCGGCGACGATCTGTGCGACCAAGGGGGCGCCCGATCCCAGCTGCGACCGCAGCTCCTCGCTGCCAGCGCCGCGGACGCAGGCACGCAGCGACTGCACCCACGGCCAGTATGCGGGCGCACCGCCGGCCTCCCAGCACCGCCCCCACGCCACCTTGATCCCACGATCACGGGCCCGCGCCGCCGCCTCATGCGCCAGACGGCTCTTCCCAATCCCGGGGTCTCCAGCGAGCAGGAACAACCGGCCGCTCCCGGAGGCTGCGTCGTCGAGCCCGGCGAGCAGTTCCCCCAGCTCGCTGTCCCGCCCGACCAATGCCGGTGCTGCCCTCGGCCGTTCCTGCATCCGGTCCCCCACTTGCGACCGCTAATGCCGATTGTGACGGCGCTGGCGCCGCCGCGGAAGCCGACCAGGCGGTTTCCGCCGGTTTCCGTCAGGTCCCACGGTGCCAGGCGACCATCCCGGATAGCCAATGGCCGCTGGTGAACGTCGGCCAAGAGCGCGCGAGGAGATGCAGTTCCTGGGCGGGTGAGCTGTCCGCGGCCGTCCGGCCGTCCGGGCGGCCCCGGACGGCCGTATCAGGACGGGTGACTCAGAAGTGCTGGTCGGCCACCGGCGCGCCGGTGAAGGCGGGAGGCTTGGGCTGACGCTGGCGGTGGTGCGGGAGCCGCGGGAGGCGCGTGCCCTGACCGGCCCGGAGGAGCTGGCCGCGCGTCCGCAAGCACAACATACTGACCGGCGCCATAAGGGATGACGTGTCGGACCTGGCGTGCGCATGCAATCCTGGGCCACATTCCCGATCGCTAGTGCGCGCTGGAGCGGTCCGCGTCGTCACCGGGGGTCTGCTCGGCTCCTGACATTGGCTGGTCCCCGCGTCCCTGGCGCCGCCGGCACGAACGCCAGTCAGGAACCTGGCAGGGGAACGTCGCGGTCGTCAGCGAGGTGCGGGGGCACGGGCACGGGCTCGGCGTGCCAGATGTCGCGGCAGTAGTCGCGAACCGTCCGGTCGGAGGAAAAGAAGCCCGAACGCGCGGTGTTCAGGATGGACATCTGGGTCCACCGGTCTTCATCGGCCCAGGCCTGCCCGACGGCCTTGTCGTGGCAGTCGATGTAGGACCGGTAGTCGGCGAGGACCAGGTACTCGTCCCAGTTGAGGAGGGATGAGATGAGCGGCTCGAAGGCGTCGCGGTCCCCGCCGGAGAAGGCACCCGAGGCGAGGGCATCGATGGCGGCCTTGAGCTCAGCGTCGCCGTCGTAATAGGCGCGGGGGAAGTAACCGCCGCTCCTGATGGCGGCGGCCTGGTCGGCGGTCACCCCGAACAGGAAGAAGTTTCCGGGTCCGACCCGGTCGCGGATCTCGATGTTGGCGCCGTCGAGCGTGCCGACGGTGACGGCTCCGTTGAGGGCCAGTTTCATGTTGCCGGTGCCGGAGGCTTCTTTGCCGGCGAGGGAGATCTGCTCGGAGACATTGCCGGCGGCCACCACGAGCTCGGCGACCGAGACATTGTAGTCGGGCAGGAACACGATCTTGATCCGGCCAGCGACGTCGGGGTCGGCGTTGACCACGGCGGCGACCGAGTTGATCAGCTTGATGATGCGCTTGGCCTCGTAGTAGCCGGGCGCGGCTTTCGCGCCGAAGATGACCGTGCAGGGCGCCACGGCGATGGACGGGTCCGCCTTGATCCGGCTGTACACGGTGACGACGTGCAGCAGCTTGAGAATCTGGCGCTTGTACTCGTGCAGCCGCTTGACCATGACGTCGAACAGTGAGCCGGGGTCGATGGCCACGCCGGTAGCGGTGAGCGCGTAGGCGGCCAGGTCGGCCTTGTTCAGCTGTTTCACCTCGCGCCACTGCGCCCGGAACTCCTCGTCGCCGGCGAACGCCTCGAGCCCGGCCAGCCGGTCCAGGTCGGTCAGCCACCGCTGGTCTCCCAGCCGGGCCGTGATCAGGGCGGACAGGCGCGGGTTAGCCAGGAGCAGGAACCGGCGCGGGCTGACACCGTTCGTCACATTCACGAACTTCCCCGGCCACAGGTCCGCGAAGTCGCGCAACGTGGTCTGGGTGAGCAGCCGCGACTGCAGCTCAGCCACCCCGTTGACCGCGAAGCTGCCCACGGCAGCCAGGTTGGCCATCCGCACCCGGCGCTCGGGGACCTCCTGGACCAGCGACACCCGGGCGATGCGCTCCTCCTCGCCCTGATAGCGGGCGCGCACATCGTCGAGGAAGAAGTGATTGATGGCGTAGATGATCTCCAGGTGGCGCGGCAGCAGCCGCTCGAACATGGTGACGGGCCACGTCTCCAGGGCCTCGGGCAGCAGGGTGTGGCAGGTGTAGGCGAAGCTGCGGCGGGTGATGGACCAGGCCTGCTCCCAGCTCACCCCGTTCTCGTCCACGAGCAGGCGCATCAGCTCGGGGATGGCCAGCACCGGATGGGTGTCGTTGAGCTGGATGACGACCTTGTCCGGGAAGGTCTCCCAGTCGCTGTTGCGGAACCGGAACCGGCGGATGATGTCCCGCAGCGAGCAGGAGACCAGGAAGTACTGCTGCTTGAGCCGCAGTTCCTGGCCAGCTGGGGTGCTGTCACTGGGGTACAGCACCTTGGTCAGGTGCTCCGAGCGCATCTGCGACTCGACGGCTTCGGCGTAGTGACCTTCGTTGAACAGGGCCAGGTCGAATGACTCCCGGGCGGCCCGGGCCTGCCATAGCCGGATGATGTTGACCGTCTCGGTGCCGTACCCGGGGACCAGCATGTGGCTGGGCTCGCCGCGCACCGTCTCGCCCGGCACCCAGCGGGCACGCAGCCCTCCCTGATCGTCGTCCACCGGCTCGGTGTGGCCGTAGAACCCGACGACCTGGCGGTCGTCGGGGGCGGGGAACTCCCACGGGTTGCCGTAGAAGGTCCAGTCATCGGGATACTCGACCTGATCGCCATCCTCGAAGGCCTGCTTGAAGATCCCGAACTCATACCGGATGCCATAACCCACTCCCGGCATGTCGAGGGTGGCCAGCGAGTCGAGCAGGCAGGCAGCCAGCCGGCCCAGGCCCCCATTCCCCAGGCCGGGCTCCACGTCGAGGACCTCCAGGTCCTCCACAGAGAAGCCGGCCGCGGCGAGGCCCTGGCGGGCGAGGTCGGCGGTGCCGGTGTACAGCGCGTTCTGGCGCAGCTGGCGGCCCAGCATGTACTCCGCCGACAGGTAGTAGACGAACTTCGGGTTGGCCCTATAGTTTGCCCGGGCCGTCCTGGCCCGGCGATGAGCTAGGCGGTCGCGGATGGTGACGGCCAGCGTCCAGTAGGCATCCTGCAAGCTGGCCGACTCGGCCGTCGTGCCCCGCTCGTAACACAGGTTGTCGGCAAGGTCGTGCTCGAACTCGGCCAGCGTGTTACCCGGCCGTCTGACCCGCAGTCCGTGTTCGGTGGGCATGATCCGAACCTAAACCACAGCGCCCCGCGGCGACAGACCCTGGCCTGCGCATCGAATGCGCCTGCCCGCGGACACGATGGCGGCCAGCGAAAGCGCGACGGGAAGACACGGCTGCATGCCGCGGTAATCCCATCCGGGCAGTCATAACCGGCCCGCGCTCGGGTCTGCCGCCAAAGGCGTACGAGCTGAATCCCCCGTCAGCAGCCTGCGGTCGCCGACCACCTCATAGGCCAGCCGGTGGATCGCAGCGCCCGCGACGCGCTGAGCGTCGATCGACAGCCGGAGGTTGGCCAGCGGATCGAGCGGGTGGGTAATCACAGCCGTGCTGGCTGACCAGGGGACGGAAGGCCCGCAGCTGGGCTGCACCTATATTCAGCTGGATGCGACGAAGACCTCACGGCTCGAGTCGCTGGACCAGATCAAGGCCCGGCTCGGCCCGGCACGATTCGTGGTCGATGCTGACCGGCTCGCGCTGAGCCCGCAGTGTGGCTTCGCCACCTCGGTGGTTGGCAACGCTATCACTGCCGAGGCGCAGCGCGCCAAGGTCGCGCTGTTCGTCCGCGCCGCCCGGGACTTGCTGGGCACCTGAACCCGACCTCAAGCACAGCCGCGCCCGCGGCGCGCGATGCGGGTCCCGTCCGCTCGCGCTCCGGTAACGTCCTTGCCGGTCACGGGGATGCCCGGCAAGCCGAGGGACCGTCGGCGGCAACCGTCGGCTACTGCGAGGCCTTGCCGTGCTTGCGGTGGAACGAACCCGTCCCGGGGCAGATATGAAGGGAGGCGACGGCAGATAACACGGCCGCGGTGATGGCGGCCGGCGCGTCCTGGCAGCCGTCATCGCTGAGCGCATCGGGCTCGGTCTCGCTCTGAGCCTCCGGCCCGCATCAGCCCAGCGGCTGGGCCGGGCGCGTTGGCAGGCCGGCCGCCTTCCAGGCCTGGAACCCGCCATCCAAGTCGGTGGCCTCGCGCAGGCCAATCCGCCGCAATGTCCCGCACGACGGATGCGGGCGCGAAGACAAGGACGACGGGGCCCGGAAGGGAGCCAGCAGATGCACATCCATGCCCGCATGAGCATGAGTACCGACGGCTACGTGACCACGCCGGGTGGGTGGCCGGCGCTGGTCGCCGATCCGGCGTTCGTCCCCGGCCAGAGCCACGGCATCCGGGGTTTCTCGAGGGCTGCGAGGCGGCGCTGATGGGGCCGGGTAACGTTCGGGCCGGCACTCACCAGCGACCGCTGGCCGTGGCCGCACCTGAACGTTTTGGTGCTCTGCTCGCAACGCCCGCCCGGCATACCCGGCCACGTGGTCACGGACAGCGATCCGGCCCTGCTGCTGGACAAGCTCTGGGCAGCCAGCAAGGAGCGGCGTCCACCTCGCCGGCAGCCCGCGCACGATCGAGACCTTCCGCGCCCTCGCAGCGCTCGACAAGCTCGAAGCGACCGTGCTGCCGTTGCTGTTCGAGGCCGGGATGCGGCTGACGCGTCACTCAGTCCAGGCACCGGGCTGACCTTCCAGCGTGAGCGTGCCCTTCACGTGGCTCGTGGAGACTGTCTACACCTGCCAAGGCCAGTGCGATCAACTTCCGTGTAGGCCGCCAGCCAGCACCTGAACGCCTGACCTGAACCGCGCATTCGCATCCGCTCGCCCATAGGCACGACCGAGCGTTCAGGTGCCGTGTCGGCCTCGCGGGGCACGCAGATCGTCCCGATATGGATGGAGACGATCAGCCAGACGATTGACGCTCCTGGAATACCGAACGGCGGGTATTCGCGCGCTCATTACGTCGTCATTCCTACCGTCGTGGGCGCTCACAGCAGGATGGCGTGCGTGGCCCGCATATCTATTCGGGCCACGCCTGTACCGAGAACGCTCGCTCATGCCGCTGTCAGCGCACCACGGCGGAGCGCTGCGGGGCATAATCCATGGGCGTGATAAGAAAACGCTTTCTTTTCCCGGGATGGGACCACGAAGAAGGGGATCAGCCCAGATAGTAATCAGGTGGCATATGTGCAGGAGTACGGAGATCAAGAGGAGGTATCAGCCTGGAATTGAGGCATGCAGCCAGCTCCTGGGCACACCGCTTCGCCTTGGCTGATGATTCGTGCAAGTGCCCGCAGACGTCAGTCTTCGTGTCATAACCGTGGACGATCTGCAGCCGACCTTCCCATGCGCCCGACCACTCATATGGTGGGGCTACTATCCAGCGGTTCACCTGGCATCACCTCCTGGGCGGGCCGGAGGCGCGTTCAATCTTCCCTTGCCGACCAAGCCATGACATAGCCTTGTCTTCGCCTGCGTAACACTGCAGCGAGGCTCACGGAAGGGCCAAAGGTCCCTGTTCATCTGCCGGCCTCCGCTGCTACGTGCGGCGCGGACGTGCTGCGACACGATTAGCAGGCCGGGATGTTCCCCGAGTTGGGATGATCTCGGCTCTTCCGGCCCGTGAGCTTGTGGAAACGACTCTTCGATTACCTCCCAAGGGCATGCGCGCCGCCGCGCCAGACAACGGGTGCGGCTCTTCTGAAGTGACGGCGCGTGAGGGGATTTAGGGTGCCGTGTTGCCTGGCGTCCGGTTTGGCCGTGTCGGAGCGTGCTTGAAGGGCTCCTTCTCGTTACGTTCCTGGTTGTCTGACGACCAGAACGGAAAAGAAGGAGCCCGATGCAAGGGTATGCGCCTGCGGGCGGGGGCGGGGAGTTCGCGCAGTCCAGGGAGTATTACCGGGATGTTGAGTCGTGGCTGGGCAGCGAGCAGGCCGCCGGGCTGCAGCATGCTGAGCTGGAAGAGCAGATGGAGGCGCGGGGCCGGGAGCTGACCCGGCGGCTTTTCCAGGACCACCTGGAGCTGCAGGCTTCCCGGGAGGTGCGCCGCGGGGACGTGACGGGCGCGGACGGGATCGCGCGCACGCGGGCGGAGAAAGGTCACGGCCGGCCGCTGGCGACGAAGTTCGGGCAGGTCACGGTGTCCCGGATGGCGTACCGGGCGCCGGGCGCGGCGAACGTGCACCCGCTGGACGCGGCGCTGAACCTGCCGGAGGAGAAGCACTCCCACGGGCTGCGGAAGCTCGCCGCGATCGAGTCCGTGCGCGGCTCGCACCAGGACGCTGCCGCGGCGGTCACCCGCGCCACCGGGGTGAAGATCGGGAAACGGCAGGTGGAGGAGCTGGCGCTGCGCGCCGCGGCCGACGTGGACGGGTTCTATGACAGCCGCCGCCCGGACCCGGCCCCGGATGATCATGCGCTGGTGATCACCTGCGACGGGAAGGGCGTCGTGATGCGGCCGGAGGCGTTGCGCCCGGCCACCGCCAGGACCGCCGCGTCCGCGGAGGGGAAGCTGGCGACCCGGCTGTCGCCCGGCGAGAAGCACGGCCGCAAGCGGATGGCCGAGCTGGCCTGCGTCTATGACGCGGCGCCGGTGCCGCGCGCTCCGGAGGACATCATCACCCCGCCCGGGAAGAAGAAGCAGGCAGGCACGGACAAGGGGAAGGGACGGCGGGAACCGCAGGCCAGGGGGAAATGGCTGACCGCCTCGGTCACCAGCGACATCCCCGCCGTCATCACCGCGGCCTTTGACGAGGCGGAGCGCCGCGACCCTGACCGCAGGCGGGAATGGAGACGCCACCGCGTGCGTGGCGCCGCAGCACGCCGGGTGCACCGGGCAGGTGGAGAACTGCGTGACCACCGTGTTCTCCGCCTACGTCACCGCACGCGGGCAGGCATGGGCGGACTTCGATGTGTACATGCCGGACCGCTGGGCGCGGGACATGCCGCGGCGGCGGGCCGCCGGGATCCCCGGTGACCTGGATTTTGCCACCAAGCCGCAGCTCGCGATCAGGCAGCTGGGCCGGCTGACAGCGGCCGGGCTGCCCGTGAAGTGGGTGGCGTTCGACGAGGTATACGGCCGCAGCGAAGAGCTCCGCAAGAAGGCCGCGAAGGCCGGGCTTTCCTATGTGGCGATCATCCCGTGTGACTACCAGGTTCCCCTGCCGTCCGGCGCGGTGATCCGGGCTGATGAGACCGTGGCGGACGCCGTGTTCGAGCGGCGCTCGTGCGGGAACGGGTCCAAAGGCCCGCGCTACAGCGACTGGGCGATGACCGCGACCGGGATCAAGGGCCAGTACCTGCTGATCCGCCGGCTGATCTCGCCCGGATCAGCTGACGTTCTACCTGTGCTGGGCGCCGCCGGGCCGGCCTGCCACCATGACGTGCTCGGCTGGGACCAGACCCAGGCCCGGAGCTGGAACGGCATCTGGCGCCACACCGCCCTGGCCGCCCTCGCCCAGCTCCGGGCCGCCGCCATCCGCAATGCGCTCACCGGCCACATCCAGCTCCCCGGCACCGGGCACGACACCAGCGACACCGTGGACGACAGCGATATCAGCGACGCTGACCTGCTGATTCCCCTCGGTGACGCGCCCGTCCCGGCCCGTGGCGGCCAGCCCTGCCCGCCCGGCATCCCCCCATCAGGCTGTCGATCGCCGAGACCGCCCGGCTCGCCGGTCTCGCCAGGCAGTACGCCGCCGGGCTGATCTCCCGCGCCCGCCTCGCCTTCGCGCTGCACTGGTCCCTTCAGCAACGGCGGCACCAGGCCATCGCCCGCTGGCACCACTACAGCGCCCGGCTCCTCGCCATAACCGAACCGGGTAACAAGCCGGCGGCCGAGAAGGCGGTGACGCAATGTAACAACGTCCGGCGCACAAAGCATCACGCCGAGCAGTAGCGTGGCCACGCGCCGGAAAACCGCGACTGTAGTACCAGGCATTGGAGGGCAGGGTTGGCCTGAGAACTGGCGCACCGAACCCCCGTCAGCGGGGAGCAGACCAGGCGTCAGTGCTCACGTTCGTACTTAAACGAGAGCTGAAGCTTGGTCCGGTAGGTGATCGCCCCGCCTTCGTCCAGGTGAATGTCCTGCTGAACGACCTCAGCCACTCGCAGACCGTGGATGGTCCCGGCTGCAGTCCTGATCGCCTCCGCTGCCGCGTCTTCCCATGAAGTGCCGCTTGTCCCGATGACCTCGGTCACCCTGTACACGCTCATGATGCTCTCCTTTGATGGCTTGTCTGCCCGGGCGCCGCGACGCTCAACTGGTCCACATGCGGCTAAACCCCGGCCTGGGGCTGGCTCGGATCGGTAAGTGCGACGTTCGCCGCCGGACCTGAGCCTGGCACTTAGCCTGGGCGACGTCCAGGTCCGTTGCCCTGCAGATCCGCGACCGTGTTGCCGGCGTGCGGCCGGACGACGGGCAGGAGATAGAGCGCCACGCCGTCTTGGCCTGGCCAGCTGCGGTCACCCGCAACGCCTGCCCGACGCCACTCACCGGGCTGGGCACAGCCTCCCCCTGGTCGGCGCCTATGTTCTGGCCGGCGAACTCGCCGCAGCCGAAGGCGATCACCATCGCCCGCTACGAGCAGGTCATGCGCCCCTACGTCACCCGGGGCTAGCAGTTGCCTCCGGGCGGAATCAAGGGCTACGCACCGGATAGCGTCATAGCCATCGGCCTGCGGAACGCATCGATGTGCTGGATGAGCCGCTGGCCGATGCGGAAACTGCTGGCCGGGCAATTCGCCAACCGCAGCCGGGGACTGGGCGCATAACTATTGCGATTACTTTATGTAATCAGCAGGCTGCGTGCCCGGTCCTGAGGCCAGGCAGAGCGCAAGGCCATCCGCGAGCAAGCCAGCCATATCCTGGGGCCGTTCCGGTGGGCCGATCCCGCCTTAACCAGCACTGCCATCAGCCCCTGCCGGCCGCGGCATCCAGCCACCTGGCCAGACTGGGTCAGCGCGCCTGCATGCACCGATCGGCGCGCCTGGCGCAGCACCTGCGCCGCGCCGACGTGCGCCACAGCGCAGGACAAGCCCTGGCTGGTGACGAACTGGCCGCGGCCGAACTGGCGCTGTCCCTGGCGCCGTGAGCCCAGGCCTCCGGGCGCGCAGGGCGGCTCAGCGCGCCGGCACCTGTCTCGTGCCGCGCTCAGTGAGGGTTCGGGCTACGGTTCGATTGTGCTGCACGAACTTTGGGACGATGGCGAGAATGGGCAGACCTTTTGTCTGGCGGGCCCGATGTGCAACGATGCCCGGGCCATGCTGGGGCCACACGCTCGGCTGACCTGGACCGTCGACGCGGCCAGCCACTTCGAAGCGATGACGCGCTACTACGACCACATGGGCTGGGGCACGTACACGCCCGACCAGAGTTGGGTACGGTCCAGGCAGACCTACGCCGAACACGGCTGGGAGTAGGCCGGGAAACTGACATCCGGATCTGCCGCGGGTCGTGCGCCTCACGATGATCTGCGGAGCATGCTGTAGAGACTGGTCCCTGCCGGTACCGCGTGACGCCGTAACCGTCGGGCGCCGGCCGCGTCCGGCGTGAGGAGGTCTCGTGAGATGAAGGTGTGCGTGGCGGTTAGTGCCGATGGTGAGGTTGACCCGCGCTGGGGCCGGGCCGACCGCGTAGCCATCGCCGATGTGACCGGCGGCCAGATCCGCAGCTGGCAGGAGTTCGCCGTTGCCTGGGGAATTCTCCATGACCAGGGCACCGAGGGTGCGCATCACGCCCGGATCGCACGGTTCCTGCGGGACAACCAGGTCCAGGCGATCGCCGCCCACCACGTGGGGCCGGGGATGGAGCGCATGCTCGGCTCGATGGACATCCGGCTAGTCACCGGCGTGAGCGGCGATGCCCGGAAAGCGGCGCTGAGCGCTTTGTGAGCGCGAGCCTCGTCCAGCCCTGGTTCCCAGGCCGGTTCTGGCTGCCACACAGCCAGCCCAACCGGCACGAGGATCCAACATTCAACATCCTCTATGCATGATATGCGGGTGATCTTCATAAGGATCTTGGCAGGCTGACAGGCCTGTCCTTATGGAGATGGGGGGTCCTGCATGCCAGTGTCTGTTGTCCGCCTGACGCGATCGCGGAATGCGGCCGGTGACGTCGAGGTGCGGCTGGGCGTCCGGTTGCTGGATGAGTACCTGGAGTTCCTGGCTGGCCGGTGCCGGCCGAACACGGTGCTGGCCGTGGCCTATGACTTGAAGGTTTTCTTCGCCGCGGTCTCGAAGTCGCCGCGGCGGGTCCGCCCGGTCGATGTGCTGGCGTTCATGACAGCTCAGCGCGCCGGCGGTGAGGGCCGTCTGCAGGTCGCCGGGCCGGGCGCCGCGGGGGTGTCGGCGCGGACGCTGCGACGGCGGCTGTCGAGCGTGTCGGGACTGTATGGGTTCTTGCTCGCTCGCGGGGACGTGAGCGTGAACCCGGTGCCGCGGGGCCTGCCGACCAGGCGGGAACGCCAGCGGCCAGGCCAGGGCGTGCCGCTGGTGCGGGTGCCCCGGACGCTGCCGCAGATCCTGGAGCCGGGCGAGGTCGATGCGCTGACCGCCGCGTTGCGCACGCACCGGGACCGGGCGATGGTCGCGGCGATGGTGCTGGGCGGCCTGCGCCGCTGCGAGGTCCTCGGGCTGCGGCTGGGGGATCTGCGGTTCGGGGAGCGGCGGGTGTTCATCGCCGAGGGCAAGGGCGGGCACCAGCGGCTGATCCCGGTCTCGCCGCGGTTCTTCACCGAGGTCAGCGCCTACCTCGATGCCGAGCGCCCGCCCGGGACAGGCACGGACCGGGTGTTCACGGTGCTCAAGGGCCCGCGCCGCGGCATGCCGCTGTCGGCTGACGGGCTGGATGAGATCCTTGATGGCGCCCGCCGCCGGGCCGGCCTGGCCCGGGGCACCTGTCACCAGTTGCGGCATACCTGCCTGACCCAGCTGCGCAAAGCCGGGATGACGCTGGAGGCCGTGCAGGCCCAGGCCGGGCACGCCTCGATCGAGTCGACCCGCATCTACCTGCACCTGGGCGATGACTGGCTGGCCTCCCAGTACCGCCGGGCCGCCGAGGCCATCGACGCCCAGGCCCTGGCCACCGTGCCTGCTCTGCCGAGCGCCCGGTGACCGGCCCGGCGCTGCTGCCGGACTGGCAGCAGCTGGAGAAGGCGATCCCGCAGATCACCGGCTCGATGCGCCGTTACCTGGAACAGGTCGCCTGCGTGCTGCGGCCAGGTAGCGTCAGCGGCGCCGACCTGGCGCTCCGCTCGTTCGCCGCATTCCTCGCTGAGGCGCCGTCACCGGTGAGCTCGCTGGCCCAGGTCACCCGGCGTCATGTCGAGGCGTTCAAGCCCTGGCTGGCCGCCCGGCCTGGGCAGAACAAGCCCCGGCTGACCACCGCCACGATCGCGCACCGCCTCGGCACGCTGCGGATGTTCTTCGTCCGCATCACCGAATGGGGCTGGGACGAGGCGCCGCCGCGGGTGCCGATGTTCCCCGGCGACCTGCCCCGCCAGGACCATCCCCTGCCCAAGGCTCTCGACGACGCCGCGGCCGCCAGGCTGCTGCGCGCCGCCCAGGGTGATCGCCGGATGCTGGTCCGCGTCACCGTGGAGATGCTGCTGCGCACCGGGCTGCGGGTCAGCGAATACACCGGCCTGCGCGCCGATGCCGTCGTGCTCATCGGCGCCGCGCCCTGGCTGCACGTCCCGGTCGGCAAGCTCCACGAGGACCGCTACCTGCCCCTGCACCCCCAGCTCGTCACCCTCATCGATGACTACCGGGCCAGGCACGTCCCTGCGGATCATCCGCTGCTGCTGCCCCGCGAAAACGGCCGCCCGCTCGACCGGCACACCGTCACCCGGATGATCAACCGGGCCGGCGCCGCCGCCGGCCTGCCCCACATTCACCCTCATCAGCTGCGTCACACTCTGGCCACCCAGGCCATCAACCGCGGGATGAGCCTGGAAGCGATCGCCGCCCTGCTCGGCCACCGCAGCCTGGACATGACCCTGCGGTATGCGAAAATCGCCAGCCGCACCGTCGCTGATGAGTACTTCGCCGTCAGCGAGAAAGTCGAAGCCCTCTACGGCCAGCCCGCCCAGCTCCCCGCCGACGCCGCCGGACCCCGCATGAACCGGCTCCGCCGCGAGCACCACCGCCTCCTCGGCAACGGCTACTGCACCCGCCCGCCCCAGCTCGACTGCGCCTTCGAGTCCATCTGCGAAACCTGCAGCTACTTCCAGACCAGCATCGAGTTCCGGCCAGCCCTCGCCGCCCAGCACGACCACGCCGCCAACCACGGCCAGACCGGACGCCAGGAACTCTTCGCCCGGCTCATCCACCAGATCGACGACAACCAAGCATCATGATCCGCTTGACAACGATCACCCGCATAATGCCGCAGACCGGGCGGCGTTAGGCGCCGGCCACGATCGAACGGTAATGCCAGTTCAACGACGCGCTCATGCCGATGCCTGTGTCTGGTAAAGGCTCAAGCGGATCACACGCTCCACTCAGTCGTCCCCGATATAGCCTGTGTTGGGATCGATCATGGCGAGGAAGGCGCGGATGCTCTCCCGGTGCTCCTCCATCGACCGGTTCGGTGTCCCGCTCGACCCGAATCCGTAGCCCTTGTTGGGCCCGCTCAGCCAGTCATAGGCGGTGCCGCCGTGTCCAGCTCGGCGAATCGCGAACCGTTCGCCATCGACGTCGAGGGTGAACAACACCGGCCCGGCCCGTCCCTCTGTTCCGCGGTACACAGCTGGAACGGCGGGGACACCGTCGCCGCTGAGGCTCCTGTCCACGACACCAGCATCCACGGCCGACGACTTTGATGTCCAACGCGCACGCGCTCGGCTGGCGCACTCATGTGCCGCGAGCAGGGCCGGCCACGGGTGCGGCGCGGTTCCTTGCCGCGGCCGGGGCTGGTCGGGCTGATCGCCAGCGGGCTTATCGCCAGCCGAGCGCAGGTGCCACCTGGCTGAGGATGCTGTCGATGACGTGGGCGTTGTAGTCGACGCCGAGCTGATTGGGCACGGTGAGCAGCAGCGTGTCGGCGGCTGCGATCGCCTCGTCCTCCTTGAGCTGCTGGATCAGCACATCCGGCTCGGCAGCGTACGTGCGGCCGAAGATCGCCTGGGTCTTCGCGTCGATGAACCCGATCTGGTCGCTGTCCTGGTTCCGGCGGCCAAAGTACGCCCGGTCCCGGTCATCGACGAGGGCGAAGATGCTCCTGCTGACCGATACTCGCGGCTCCCGCTCGTGGCCAGCCTTGTGCCATGCGTCGCGGAAGGCCTGGATCTGCTCCGCCTGCTGCCGGTGAAAGGGCTTATCCGACTCGTTGGTGATCAGCGTCGAACTCTGCAGATTCATGCCCAGCCCGGCTGCCCACGCGGCGGTCTGCTGGGAGGCGGCACCCCACCAGATGCGCTCCCGCAGCCCGGGTGAGTGCGGCTCGGGACGCAGCAGGCCGGGCGGGTTCGGAAACATCGGGCTGGGATTGGGCTGCGCGAAGCCCTCGCCGCCCAGGACCTCGAGCAGCTCCTGGGCGTGCCCGCGGGCCAGGTCTGCGTCCGTCTGACCCTCGGGCGGCTGGTAGCCGAAGTATCGCCAGCCGTCGATCACCTGCTCCGGTGAGCCGCGGCTGATCCCCAGCTGGAGGCGGCCGCCGGCGATGAGGTCAGCCGCGCCGGCGTCCTCTGCCATGTACAGCGGGTTCTCATAGCGCATGTCAATGACTGCCGTGCCGATCTCGATCCGGCTGGTCCGCGCGCCAACCGCCGCCAGCAGCGGGAACGGAGACCCCAGCTGCCTCGCGAAGTGGTGCACCCGGAAGTACGCGCCGTCCGCGCCCAGCTCTTCGGCCGCCACCGCCAGGTCGATCGACTGCAGCAACGCGTCCGACGCCGACCGCGTATGCGAACCTGGTGATGACGACCAGTGCCCGAACGACAGGAAGCCAATCCTCTTCACCAGCGCGTCAACGCGACCCGCCCGGGCGGCATTCCTCGCCGGCGAAGCACCGGCGGTGTCCTGCGTTCTGATTGCCGGGCTGCCCGGCCCGGAGCATGGACTTCCCCAGTGCTCTGCCCGGCTAGCCAGAACCAGGACCGCCACCCGAACTACATCTCGCCGCTTACATAGCCCCCCGGCACGGACCGCACGCGCATCCCGTTGAGGCCCCCAGCCGCAGAGGACATCCAGCTCGCCGAAAAGCGGACGATGCGCGCCTGCATACCTATCCGCTGACCTGCATGTCGCTAACGGTGCGGCGATCGTCAGCCTGGTCGTGCCATCGATCGAGGGCCGCACTAAACGCCGATTCCGCTCGGCCCGTGTGAGGGGTCGTGGCGCAGGGTGCCGGGCGCAGACCGTCCGGTTCTGGGCGCATCGGTGGGTGGGGCAGGCGGTCACGTTCAAAAGGTTCGTCCGAGAGCCTCCGGATAGGGCAGGAGTTCCAGGGGGCGGGTGTTGTATCGATGGCTCTCGCGTAACCGCCTCCGGCGGTCCGATGATGCCGGCCGGGGACAGCTGCCACGAGGCGATGGAGCCCGCCTGGACAGCCATCGAAGGTTTTGTTAGCAAGGGGGGACAGGGGTCTTCGCAGGGGTGCGTGCTTGGCGTTTTGATCTGGCACCCGTACGCCGGGCCGGTGCTGTATCTGATTGGGGAATCAGTGGTGCTGTGAGGTCCGCCGGCCAGGAACATCCCGTCAGGGTGCCGGGCGGTCCCGGGCCGCGACCGGCCTCCCCCGCCGCTTCGGATGGGCCGGTGCCGGGCAGCAGGCATGCGCTCCTCCTGCTCGCCTCGGCGATGCTGCTCGCGATGACCACCTGGTTCTCCGCGACCGCGGTCCTGCCGCAGCTGCGCACCGCCTGGACGCTGACGACGGTCGCGGCAAGCTTCCTCACCATTGCCGTGCAGGCGGGGTTCGTCGTCGGCGCCCTGGTGTCCGCGTTCTTCAATCTGGCCGACATCATTCCAGCCCGCACGCTCATGCTGCTCGGCGCGCTGGGCGCCGCAGCCGCCAACCTGCTGCTGGCCGGGGTGCACTCGGCCGGCCCGGCCATCGGCTTGCGGTTCCTCACCGGGGCGTTCCTGGCTGGCGTGTATCCGCCGGGGCTCAAGGCGATGTCCGCATGGTTCCGGGCCGGCCGCGGCACCGCCCTGGGCATCATGGTCGGGGCGCTGACCCTGGGCTCGGCAGCACCGCAGTTCCTCAACGGAATTGGAGGCGCGGACTGGCGTGCCGTCATCGTCGCGACGTCGGTGCTGACGGTCCTGGGCGGGCTGACAGCCCGGTACCTGGCGGCCGATGGGCCATTCCCGTTCCCGAAGGCGATCTTTGATCCCCGGCAGGCAGCCTCCGTGATGCGTAACCGTGCCGTCCGCCTCGCGGCCCTCGGCTACTTCGGGCACCAGTGGGAGCTGTATGCCATGTGGGCCTGGATCTTTGCCTTCAGCCGCGCGGCCTTCACCGTTAATGGCGAGGCGAATCCCGCACGGGACGCCGCGTTCGCTGCGTTCGCCATCATCGGCAGCGGCGCGGCTGGCTGCTGGGCCGGCGGCATCCTCGGGGACCGGTGGGGCCGTACCCGGCTGACCCGGCTGGCGATGGCGCTGTCGGGCACGTGCTGCGTGCTGATCGGCCCGGCCGCGCGTCTCGGCGTCGCACCGATGATCGCTGTGGCAGTGTTCTGGGGTTTCTGGGTGGTCGCCGACTCGGCTCAGTTCTCCAGCATCGTGACCGAGACGAGCGAGCCGCGCTACGCGGGCACCGCGGTCACCTTGCAGCTGGCGGCGGGCTTCACACTGACCGTAGTGACCATCTGGCTGATACCCATCGTGCAGCAGGCCGTCGGATGGACCTGGGCATTTACTGTCCTTGCCCCCGGGCCGCTGCTCGGCGTCGTGGCCATGACAAGGCTGTTGCATGTGCCCCCGAGGCCAGGCTCATCGCAGGCGGGCGAGGCTAACAGAAGGACGTGACGGGTGCCCGCAGACCTCACCGGCGAGGGCCCCCTGCTGCGGGCTGTCCGGCCAGTACGTGGCGATCATAATGAAGCCGGAAGCGGCCCAGTAGCTGAAGATCGTCGCTGCGTCATCGCCGATCGACCCACAGCACGTTGCCTGCGAGTCCGGCGCCAGGAGCGCAGGCCCTTGTCGAGCTGCCGCCGCGATCGCCTCAGCCCGCCGCGGCCCTCCCGTGGTTCATCGTGGTGAACCCGCGCACGACCTGCCCGCACCAGGCTGCCCTTTGAATCGAAGCAGCTCACGCCACCCACCAACGTCGGCACCGAATATCCGTTCGAGTGCGGCTCGGACGGCCAAG
>CAWIYQ010000006.1:0-25576 GCA_963840365.1 uncultured Thermoleophilia bacterium
GCGGTACTTGTCGGAGCCCGAGGGCGGGTTCGGGGCGCGACTGCACTGGATCTTCCACGGCGTCCACCACGAGCACCCCAACGACCCGCTGCGGCTGGTGATGCCGCCGATCGTCACGATCCCCCTCGCGACTGGCGTTTCGGGCTGTTGTCGCGCGCTTGGGCGCGTACGGGCCCCGGCTGGGAGCGGGGTTCTTCGCCGGATACCTGCTCTACGACATGCTCCACTACTCGCTCCACCACTGCGACCCCGCGGCCGTCTCGGCCGAGGCTGCGCGAGCGCCACATGCGCCACCACTTCGAGGACGACAATAAGGGCTTCGGCGTCAGCGCGCCCTAGTGGGACACGATCTTCCGCACCTCCTCGCGCGTACGTCGCGAGCGGTAGAGCCCGGCGTCGGCCCTGCTGCGATACGCGCGTACGTGTCGCGGTCCCGGCCTTCGCGCCCAGCTCCAAAGGCCGGTGAAGGGACGCAAAACCCCCAACGTGCGACCTCGGCGCAGAAAACCCGCCGCACGCGCGTCTACACTCGCCGATAGCCCACTGGCGAACGTCTGTTCGCCGGAGGGCGGCCTCGGGGCACAAACACAGAGCCCAGAGAGACACGAACACAGATAGAGCGAAAGGAAAGAACCGTGGCCGCCACCAACATCAACAGGGTCGTTATGACCGGGAACCTGACCGCCGATCCCGAGCTGCGCTCGCTGCCGAGCGGCATGTCCGTGTGCAGCCTGCGCATCGCCTGCAACACCCGTCGCAAGGACGGAGCCACCGGCGAATGGGTCGACAAGCCCAACTACTTCAACGTCACCGTGTGGGGCGCGCAGGGCGAGAACGTCGCCCGCTACCTCTCCAAGGGACGGCCGTCGCGATCGACGGACGCCTGGAGTGGCGCGAGTGGGAGGCACAGGACGGGGCAAAACGACAGGCAATCGATATCATCGCCGACTCGGTGCAGTTCCTGGGCTCGCGCGAGGATGTCGGAAGCGGCGGAGGCGCGACGGGCAACGGGGTCTCACAGGGCAGCGACATCCCCGTGCACGAAGGGGATTTCCAGCCCGCTGCACCTGTCGCAGCCGGTGGTGCCGGCGACGACGACATCCCGTTCTGATTTCCCCATAGACATAGCGAGGCAGAGTTCAAGTGGCAAAGCGCGGTCGCGGCAAGCCGGTGCGCCGGCGAGACAAGAAGGGCGGTCCCGGTAGCGGGCGGCGCAAGCCATGCCAGCACTGCCGCGACAAGATCGAGCAGGTCGACTACAAGGATGTCGGCACGCTGCGCAAGTTCGTCTCCGAGAAGGGCAAGATCCGCTCGCGGAGGATCACGGGCGCGTGCCGGCGTCATCAGAACCAGATCGCCACGGCCGTCAAGCGCGCGCGCGAGCTGGCGCTGCTGCCGTACGTGAACGAGGGCGGTCGCGACGACAGCCCTCGCCGCGACCGGGGCGACCGCGACCGGGACCGGTAGGAGATATGTCAGTGCTCCAAGCCTCTACCGGACTGTCGACCAAGCGGAGCAAGGACGCAGGGAGCGTGGCGTGCTCTGCACGCGAGCGACTGAGGACGCAGCTCCGCGCCGCGTCGACGGTTCGGTAGACGATGCCCGAAGCGATACTTCTGCAGGACGTCGAGCAGCTCGGCGAGCAGGGCAAGGTGATCGACGTCTCGAAGGGCTACCTGCGCAACTACCTGGTGCCGCGCAAGCTCGCTCAGCCGGCCACCAGGGGTGCGATCGAAGCGATCAAGCAGCGCCAGGAGGCCGCGGAGCGGGCCGAGCGCAATGCGATCGAGAAAGCCCAGGAGAACGTCAACCTGCTGAACCGCACCGTGCTCACGATCCCCCAGCAGGCCGGCGCGGACGGGCGCCTGTTTGGATCGGTGACCGCGCAGGACATCGCCACGGCGATCCGCGAAGCGCGCGGGCTGAAAATCGACAAACGCGGCGTGTACCTGCCCGAGCCGATCAAGAGCGTCGGCACCTACATGGTCGTGGTCGACGTCGTCGAGGGTGTCCAGGCGACGATCAAGACGATGGTCGTCGCGAAGAAGTAGTCCGGGAGCGATTTTCTCCGACGAGCGTGATGACGTCGGGAGGGGGTCGGAGGGAGGGCCTTCTCTCCCCCCGTCGAGTAATGGTCGTCGCGAAGAAGTAGTCCTCCGGCGCGTCTGCTCCGCCTGCGAACATCTGTTCGTGGGGAGCGAAATAACCCGACATAGCGGGGTGGCCGTCCGGGAAGGCGCGCGCGCCGATCTAGACTCGCGCGAGTCAACATCATGAGCGCCGTCGCCACGACAAACAACGGTGCGGGGAACGGGATGGCAGCGTCTAACCGCCAAGGGGCGGGCGCAGGCGCGATCGCCCCTCCGCACAACCTCGATGCCGAGCAGTCGGTGCTCGGCGCAATCCTGCTGTCCGATCGCGCGCTGTATGCGCTGGTGATCGAAGAGGGGCTGCGCCCGGAGGACTTCTACCGCGAGCGTCACGGCGCGATCTACGCGGCGATGCTCGCGCTGTACAACGAATCCGAGCCCGTGGACGTGCTGACGGTGACCGACCGCCTGCGCCAGGTGGGCAAGCTCGAGGAGATCGGCGGGCCGGCGGCCGTGGACGAGCTTACCGGCGTGGTGCCCGCTGCCGGCCACGCCCGCCGCTACGCGCAGATCGTGCGCGAGAACGCGCTGCTGCGACGCCTGCTGAGCGCATCGTTCGAGATCCAGGAGAACGTGCTCGGCCACTCCGCCGCCCCGCGCGAGCTGGTCGAGCAGGCCGAGAAGGCGATGCTAGAGGTCGCGCGCGATGACCGCCAGCAGGACTTCCGCGCGATCGAGGAGGTGCTGCACGAGGAGCTCGACAAGCTCCACCGCCTGTCGATCGAAGGGACCTCGCTGACGGGCACGCCCTCGGGGTTCAAGGACCTCGACGAGATCACCGGCGGGTTTCAGCCGGGCAACCTGATCATCATCGCCGCGCGACCGGCGATGGGCAAGTCGGCGCTCGTCTGCAACATCGCCGAGAACGCGGCCGTCGAGCACGGCAAGCCGGTGGCGCTGTTCAGCCTGGAGATGGCCGAGGCCGAGCTGGCGCAGCGGTTCGTGGCCTCGCAGGCGCGGATCAAGGGCGAGGAGCTGCGCAAGGGCCGCGTGGCCGAGCAGCGCTGGCCGAAGATCCTCAAGGCCTCCCAGCGCCTGGCCGCGGCGCCGCTGTGGGTGGACGACTCGAGCGACGTGGGACTGCTGGAGATCCGCGCGAAGGCGCGGCGGCTGCACAGTCAGTGCGAGAACGGGCTGGGCCTGATCATCATCGACTACCTGCAGCTGATGCGCACCGACAGTCGCTACGACTCGCGCGTGACCGCAGTGGGCGAGCTGAGCCGCGGGTTGAAGATCCTCGCGCGCGAGCTCGGCGTGCCGGTGATCGCGCTCTCGCAGCTCTCGCGCGCGGTCGAGCAGCGCACGCCCAAGGTCCCCCAGCTCTCCGATCTGCGCGAGTCCGGGAACCTCGAGCAGGACTCCGATCTGGTGATGTTCATCTACCGCGACGAGTACTACGACGAGGACTCCGAGCGCCCGGGCGAGGCCGACCTGATCATCGCCAAGCACCGCAACGGAGCCGTCGGCAAGGTCACGCTGACCTTTCAGAAGGAGTATCCCAAGTTCCTGAGCTATGCCGGCGCAGAGCGGTTCGCGCAGTGACCATCCTCGAGAGCTGCCCATTCGAGGCCTGCGACGGCAGCGGGTTCGTGATCGACGAGGCCACAAACACCGCCACCGACTGCCGCTGCCGCGCGGGGCGGATCGCGATGGCGCGAACCCGCAATTTGGCGGGCCGGATACCACGCCGATATCAGGAGGTCTCCTTCGATCGGCCGCCGGTCAGCGACATCGCGCGCACGGCGCCCGAGCAGATTCGTGTCATCCGCCGCTACGTCCAGACGGTGGACGCGAACCTCGACGCGGGCAAAGGTCTGTGGCTGATGGGAGACGTGGGGACCGGCAAGACGACGCTGGCGATGCTCGTCTCGCGAGCCGCGCTGCAGGCCGGCAGATCGGTGGCGATCTACTCGCTGCCGCGCCTGCTGAACCTGATCCGCGAAGCGATCGACTCCGACGACGGCAAGCTCGACCTGCTCGACCGGCTGGCGGCGGTCGACCTGCTGCACATCGACGACCTCGGCGCCGAGCATCAGACCGACTGGGTGCTCGAGCAGCTCTACTCGATCGTCAACGCCCGCTACGAGGCACGCCGGGCGATCCTCGCGACGACCAACCTCGAACCCAAGGAGCTATCCGAGCAGATCGGCCTGCGCACGGTCTCGCGCCTGGAGGAGATCTGCGGCGAACCATTGCCGTTCTTCGGCGGAGACAAGCGACAGCGCGAGTTCGAGGTCGTCGCGCGAACCGCCTGAGGGCGCGGGCGGAGACCCCCCTACACTTCTACGGCCATGCCCGGAATCGTGATCGTCGGCGCCCAGTGGGGCGACGAGGGAAAGGGAAAGATCACCGACCTGCTCGCCGAGCAGGCCGACGCGGTCGTGCGCTTTCAGGGCGGCAACAACGCCGGGCACACGATCGTCCGCGAGGGCGTGGAGTGGAAGCTGCATCTGATCCCGTCGGGGATCCTGTACCCGGGCAAGCGCTGCGTGATCGGCAACGGCGTCGTGATCGACCCGAAGGTGCTGATCGAGGAGCTCGACGCGCTGCGCGCGCGGCGCGTGGACGTGAGCGGGCTGCGCATCTCCGCCAACGCGCACCTGATCATGCCCTACCACCTACTGCTCGACTCCGCCGGCGAGGCCAAGCTCGGCAAGCCTGCAGATCGGCACCACCCGCCGCGGCATCGGCCCGTGCTACGCCGACAAGGCCGCGCGCCTGGGCATCCGCGTGCAGGACCTGCTCGACGAGAAGATCCTCAAGAAGAAGATCGTCGCCGCGATGGAGCCCAAGCGCCTGTCGCTGCGCCCCTTCGAAAAGGACCCCGCGCTCGACCTGCACGCGATGACCGAGCAGTACCTGATCTACGGGCACCGTCTGGAGCAGCACATCGCCGACACCTCGAAACTAATGTGGGATCTGCTCGACGCCGGCGAGAAGATCATCTTCGAGGGCGCCCAGGGCGCGCTGCTCGACATCGACCACGGCACCTACCCGTTCGTCACCTCCTCCAACCCGCTCTCCGGCGCCGCCTGCGTGGGCACGGGCGTGGGCCCGAAGAACATCGACGAGATCTGGGGGATCTCCAAGGCCTACACCACGCGCGTCGGCGCCGGACCGTTCCCGAGCGAGCTGCACGACGAGACCGGCGAGCAGATCCGCCGGCGTGGCGGTGAGTTCGGCACCACCACCGGGCGCCCACGGCGCACCGGCTGGCTCGACCTCGTCGCCCTGCGCTACGCGGCGCGGCTGAACACGATGACCGCGCTGGCCATCACCAAGCTCGACGTGCTCTCGGGCTTCGACCGGATCCAGGTCTGCACCAGCTACCGCGGCGCGGAGGGGGCAGAGTTCGACGACTTCCCCTATCACCAGTCGGTGCTGCACCACACGAGCGCCGAGCTGACCGAGCTGCCCGGGTGGAGCGAGGACCTCGGCGAGTGCCGCACGCTCTCGGACCTGCCCGATGCCGCGCGCGACTACCTGCGCTTCGTCGCCGAGCATGTCGGCGCCCCGGTCACGCTCGTGGGTGTCGGTCCCGGTCGCGAGCAGACGATCTGGACCGACGCCGGCAACGCGACACTGATCGCCGATCAAAGATCGGCCAGCAACGGCAGCTCCCCCGACTGACAGCCCTGCCCGGGCTCTCGTCCTCAGGCCGCGGGCGCGACGATCTCGACCCAGTCGAGCGAGCGCCCGCAGAGGCTGCGCGCTTGGGCCGGCGCGACCCTCAGCAGCTGTGCGCGCGGCCGGCTCAGCGGCTGCAGCGAGATCGCCGAGAGGCTCGTCTGCTGGTTGTCGCCGCTGCCCGGGGTCAGGTCGGCGTGCGGATAAGTCAGCGCGAACACGTGCACCCCCGGCGTCAGGTACACCTCGCCGACGGGCGCGTACTCGCCGATGTCGAGCAGTTCGTCCTTGACGCGCCCCAGGAAGCGACCGTCGACGCTCACTTCGAAGCCGCGCGAGAAGCTGCCGCCAAACCACACCTCGTAGTCCTGATCGCCGAACACCCTGATCTGTGCGAGCGCCGTGCCGGGCGTGTTCGGATACAGCGTGCGCGAGGCCGGATCGTGAGTCCAGGATGCGGGCCAGCGCGTCTGATCGCCGCGGGCCACGACCGGCTGCGGGCGTTGATAGGCCACCAGGTCGGCGTGTTCGCGGGCAGCAGTGGACCCGAGACGTTCGATCTGCGTGCACGACGGGATCGCCGCGGGGTTGGCGGAGCACAGCGGCGCTTCGGCGCCCGGACGGTTCTGGGCGACGCCGCAGTAGGGCAGCTTGTTCGATTCCCCGTAGGGAACATGGCTGAGCAACCGAGACGTCGGCCTTGCGGGGCGCTGCCACAGTTCGTAGTAGCGCCCCCGCCAGACGAGGTCGTAGAGCGACGGCGGACGACTCTGCGCCGGGGAGCGTGCGAGCACGATCGACCTATACGGTTCGAGCGTCGCCGGCGCGAACGAGTCCAGATCGGCCCAGGCGCTCTTGGTCAAGATCGCCCCATTGCGCAACGGCAGCGTCACCGAGCGATACTCCGCCGGCTCCACCGGTGCGCCGGAACGGAGGAAGTGGCGGTCGGCATAGACTTCGTAGTCGTCGATCAGCGTCGGGCCCTTGCCCGCGACGAGGCCCCCGATGTGCTGAAGCTCGGCCAGCCGCGAGCGGGGCGCAAGCAGCACATCGTGATAGGCGAGCGCGTTCGACCACAACACACCGCCGCCGAGCGCAAGCAGCACGAGCACGCCGGCCGGCCGGCGCCATCCGAGCAGCAGGGCGCCGCCGACGAGCGCCGCGGCGAGCAGCGCCGGGGAGGAGATCGCAAGCGCCTTGCCCAGAACCCAGGGGGTGCTGTTGGCCAGGTAGCCGATCGCGCATCCGCTGAGCGCCACCAGCACATAGGCGGCCATCCCGAATCGACCGCTGGGGATCGATCCTCTCCGTTCGGGCAGGACCCGCGCTGGCGCCGGTTCCTCGTCTCGGTCGCCGAGGCGGGGCCATACGACACGGTGCTCGACGTCGCGACGGGAACGGCGGCCGTGGCGCTCGA
This sequence comes from uncultured Thermoleophilia bacterium, assembly GCA_963840365.1. GTDB lineage: Bacteria > Actinomycetota > Thermoleophilia > Gaiellales > Gaiellaceae > PALSA-600. The sequence continues at coordinate 7,195 of CAWIYQ010000006.1, forward strand.
GCTCGTCCGTCAGAAGGACTGCCACGTCGTCGGCGTCGACCTCACGCCCGAGATGCTCGAGGAAGGCAGGCGCCGTGTCGTGCTGGCGGCAGCGACGAAGAAGGTGCGGCTGCAGCAGGGCGATGCGCGAGCGCTCCCGTTCGAGGACGGCCTGTTCGACGCGGTCACGTTCACGTACCTGCTCCGCTACGTGGACGACCCGGCGACGACGCTTCGTGAGCTCGTGCGCGTGGTGAAGCCGGGCGGCACCGTCGCCGGGCTCGAGTTCGGCGTGCCGCGCGGCATCTGGCGGCCGCTCTGGGAGCTGTGGGTCGGGGTCGGGCTGCCGGGCGCGGGGCGGCTGATCGGCAACGGCTGGCACGAGGTTGGGGCGTTCCTCGGCCCGTCGATCCGCAACCACTACGAGCAGTGGCCTCTCGACCGCCTGCTCGCCGCCTGGCGCGACGCCGGCGTCGACGATGTGCGCGCGCGGCGGCTCAGCCTGGGCGGCGGGATCGTGACGTGGGGACACAAGAAGAAGTAAGGCCGGCGTGGTACGCGCTCCGCCCGGGGGGCGTGCGCGACTACGTGACGATGCTGCACCCGCCGTACACGCTGTGGCATCTCTCCTACGTTGCGGTCGGAGCCGCGCTTGCGCCGCACTTCCACCTCGACCGTCTCGTCGCGGGACTCGCGGCGTTCTTCCTGGCGATGGGTGTCGCGGCCCACGCGCTCGACGAGCTGCACGGCCGGCCGCTCGCGACGCGGATCCCGGTCGACGTGCTCGTGGCGCTGGCCACCGTGTCGCTCGCCGGCGCCGTCGCGATCGGAGTCGTCTCCGCGGACCAGCTGGGGCTGGGGCCTGCTTGCGTTCGTTGCGGTCGGGGCGGTGCTCGTGCCGGCGTACGACCTCGAGCTCGCGCTCCACAACGACTGGGGCTTCGCGCTCTGCTGGGGTGCGTTCCCTGCGCTCACCGGTTACTTCGTCGAGGCGCAGACGCTGCACGTCGCGGCGTTCCTCGCCGCCGGGTACGCGTTCCTGGCGAGCCTCGGGCAGCGTGCGCTCTCGACACCGGTGCGCCGCGCACGGCGCGAGGCCGGAACGACCGTGGGAACTGAGGCGCTCGAGGCGGCCCTGCGGGCGTTCACGTGGGCTGCGGTCGCCGTCGCCGCAGCCCTGGTCGCGGCGCGCCTACGATGAGCCGGTGACCATCGCCGCAATCGTCGCAGTCGCCGCAGCGGCACTTGCGCTGCTCGCGCTCGCCGGCTCGGTGCGCGTGCTCTGGCGCGTGCGCGCGGCGGAGCGCCTGCTCGACCGGGAGCTGGAGCGGGGCAAGGCCTCCTTCGACGAGGTCGTCGAGCGCGAGGCGGCACAGCGGGCGGAGGAGCTCGAGGCGGTACTCGCACGGGCGAGGGCCGAGGCGCTCTCGTCGCTCGCCGACGAGGAGCGCCGCATCGCGGAGGAGCGTCGCCGCGACGTCGCCGAGCGGGAGCGCGACGCGACGGCGCGGCTCTCGGAGCAGCTCGTGCAGGCCCAGGCGGCGGTCGAGCGCCGTCTCGGCGACTGGTCGGCGGATCTCGAGAAGCTGCAGGAGGGGCTGAACGACGAGCTCCACGCGGTGGAGGCGAAACAGCGCCAGCTGATGACGGAGGTCGAGGCGAAGATCGGCCAGGACGCGGAGGGGCTCGCCGGCCAGATCGATGACCAGCGTCAGGTGATCTCGCGCCTGCGGACCGAGTTGCAGGCGGCGGCGCAGAGTGTCGTCACGCAGGCGAACGCCGAGCTCGAGCAGCACGGCGCCGAACGGCGGCACGCCCTGCACGAGATGGCGGAGCGCCTGCGTGCACGAGAGCGCGACCTGCAGGAGCTGATCGAACGCGACACCACGGAGGCGACGCAGCGCATCCAGATTGCGCTCGGCGACATCGAGCGCCGGCAGGTCGAGCAGCTGCAGCGCATCGTCACCCGCGAGACGACACGCTACTCGGAGGCGGCGTCACAGCAGTTCGACACGACCGTGCGGTCAGCGCGCGAGGAGGCCGCGCGACGGCTCTCGCGCGAGCTCGACCTCGCCGTCGAGCGCTTCGCGCGCGAAGCCGAGGGCGTGCTCACCGAGCGGCTGAACCAGGTGACCGACGCTTCGGCGCAGCGGGTCGAGGAGCGCCTGGCGCGGCTGCGCAGCGGCCTCGAGCGGCAGCGCGAGGAGGCCCTGGTCTCGCTCGGCGACCGCGCCCACCAGATCGAGGCAGGCCTGCGTGACCGGCTGCGGGAGATCGCCGCCGAGGCGGAGTCGGAGCGCGCGATGCTCGAAAGCCGCCTGCACGAGATCGCCCGGCGCATCGACGAGCTGGCCGCTCGGTCCTAGAGTCGGCCCGGACCTAGGACTCTCGGGCGGTTTTTCAGGACCAAGGTTGAGTTTTCGTTGACCTGGCCAACTTCCCACGGGAGGGTTCGTCTAGGACAGATCGAAGAGGCGTCCACCAACACCATGCAGACCATGCCGCAGACGATCGAAACCACTCTTACGGAGCGCGAGAAGGTCGAATCCTGGCGCCTGCACGTGCTGATCGAGGCGGGCTACCCCCTGCCGCTCGCCGAGAAGCTGGCGCACTCGGAAGCCGACCTGCATCGAGCCGTCGAGCTCGTCCACGCCGGCTGCAGCTTCGAGACGGCAACGCAGATCCTGCTCTAGGAACTAGGCGTCCGCGGCGGCGCGCAGGAACTGGTGGACGAAGGCGATCGCCATGCTGCCCTCGCCGACCGCGGCCGCGACGCGCTTGACCGGCCCGGAGCGCACGTCGCCGCACGCGAAGATCCCGGGCACGCTCGTCTCGAGCAGGAACGGGTCGCGTTCGAGCGCCCATCCCTCCGCCGGCGCATCGGGCCCGGTGAGGACATAGCCGCGCGGGTCGAGGGCGATCTCCGCCGGCAGCCAGCCCGTCTCGGCGTCGGCTCCGACGAAGATGAAGAGGCCCGCCGACGTCAGCCGCTCCGTCGTGCCCGTTGCGTTGTTGCGGACGTCGATCGCCTCGAGCTCCGTCTCACCGTGCGCCGCGACGACCTCGCTGCGGAAACGCACGTCGATCGTCGCGCGCTCCGAGAGCTGCTGGATCAGGTAGCGCGACATGCTCTTCTCGAGACTGTCGCCGCGGCAGATCACCGTCACGCTGCGTGCATGCGCCGCGAAGAAGAGCGCAGCCTGTCCCGCAGAGTTGCCGGCGCCGATGATGTGCACGTCGAGCCCGTGCGTGCTCGCGGCGTCACTCCTGGACGCGCCGTAGAACACGCCCTTGCCGGCGAGCCGGTCGAACCCCTCGATGTCGAGCTGCCGCCACGAAACGCCGCACGAGAGGATGATCGTCTGCCCGCGCAGCACGTCGCCGCCGTCCAGGTGCACCTGACGACGCGACGCGTCGACCCGCGTGATCTCACGCGTGACGAGGATCTCCGCTCCGAGCCGGCGCGCCTGCTGGAGGGCCCGGCTCGCGAGCTCGTCGCCCGAGACGCCGGACGGGAACCCGAGATAGTTCTCGATGCGGGACGAGGTGCCGGCCTGGCCGCCCGGCGCCTCGCGCTCGACGACGATCGTCCGTAGCCCTTCCGAGGCACCGTAGACCGCAGCCGCCAGACCGGCCGGCCCGGCACCGACGATCACCACGTCGTAGTCGGCACGCTCGGCTTCCGTGCCCAGGTCGAGCAGCTCGGCGACCCGGCGCAGCTGCGGTCGCACGACGGTCTTGCCGTCGACGATCCGGATCGCCGGGTAGTCCTCGGCCGTGGGCAGCGGGCCGCCCCAGCGCTCCTCCGATTCGGGCTCGCCCGGGATCAGCCACTCGAACGTCACCTGATTGCGGTGCAGGAAGCGGCGGAGCTCGGCGCAGGCGGCATCGAGGCGGGGGCCGACGACGATTGCGCGCGGCGGCGACGGTTCGGCGGCGAGGCCCTGGAGACCGCGCGGCCCGCTGAGGCGGTGCGAGGCGAGGCGCCCCACCTGCGCGGCGACGTCGGGAGCGACGGCGGCGACTGCATGGAACGCCTGCGGCTCGAGGCGGAGCACGCGCGAGCGCTCGGCGGCGCGGAAGCCGACCGGGAACGGCGTCCCGAAGATCATGGGCACCTCGCCGAACACGTCCCCGGGCAGCCGCTCGCCGACCACGCGTTCGATGCCGTCGGCTGTGCGAACGGCCTCGATCCGTCCGTCGAGCAGCGCGAAGAGCGCCCGCTCGTCGCCGTCGCGCGCCGCGTACTCGCCGGGGGCGAGGGAGATGTCGGCGGCCTGGCGCGCGATGTGCTCGCGCTCCTCCTCGGCCAGGGACGAGAAGACGTCGATGCGGCCGACCTCCTCGGCGGTCAGCACGGGAGCAGCCCGTCCGGGTACGAGGTGAGCCGCGACGCCCCGAAGCGCGCGTACGCCTCGTCGGGATCTCGGGTCTCGACCTCGACTCCGGCACCATGGCGAAGCGCCATCGCCGCGACGGTGTACGCACCCCAGTCCGTGGCGGTGCCGTGCTGGCGGGCGCCGATCGCGATCACCACGCACGGGCCGTCGCCCGCGCCGACGATCGCGTGGTTCGTGCCGGGCGGACAGTGGAAGAAGTCCCACGCGCGGAGGGTGCGCTCCTCGTCCTCGACGAGCAGAAGCGCCTCGCCGGCGAGGACGAGGAAGTCCTCCTGGTCGCGCTCCCAGTGGTAGACGGTCATCGGCTCGCCGGGACGCAGCACCTGGATGTTGATCCCGAGCTGCGGGAAGCTCGCGCGGTCGTCGAGCGACTCGAACTCGCAGAAGAAGCCGCGGCCGTCGCGCTCGCGCCACGGGGCATCGCGCGCGTTCAGGACGAACCAGCCCGGGTTCGCCGGGACGATCCCGTGCTCGATCCGTTCGAGCTCCGCCTCCGCCGCCACGTCGGGCAGTATCGCGTGCCGGGTCTGGCCGCGAGGGGGCCTCGATACGATCGCATGGTGAAGGTCGACGCGACGGAGGTCGACGGGCGCAAGGTCTACTCGGTCCGCGCATTCAACCGCGGCGTCGCGAGCTGGCTCGGGCGGCTCCCGACGCTCTGGATCGAGGGCGAGGTGACCGAGCTGCGGCGCCAGCAGCGCTGGGCGTCGGTGTTCTTCACCCTCAAGGACCCGGAGGACGGCGCGTGCCTGCCCGTGCAGATGCCCCGCGGGCAGTTCGACGCGTTGGAGCTGGGCCTCGCGGAAGGCGAGCGTGTGCACGTCTTCGGCCGGCCGGAGCTGTACGAGCAGCGAGGCGAGCTGCGGCTGAAGGCGCTCACGGTCGAGCGGTTCGGGCTCGGTGCGCATCTCGCGGCGCTCGAGCGGCTCAAGCGGGCGCTCGCCGGCGAAGGCTTGTTCGCGGCCGAGCGGAAACGGGTGCTGCCCGCGTTCCCGCGGCTCGTCGGGCTCGTCACGGGGAACGACGCAGCCGCGAAGCGCGACGTGTTGACGCACATCGTCGAGCGCTTCCCGCCGGCGAACGTGCTCGTCGCGCAGGTGTACGTCCAGGGCCCGAAGGCGCCGGCGTCGATCGTCACCGCAATCGGCGACCTGTGCCGCCGTGGCGTCGACGTGATCGTGCTCGCGCGCGGAGGCGGCAGCTTCGAGGACCTGTTGCCGTTCTCGGACGAGCGCGTCGTGCGTGCGGTCGCCGGCTGCCCGGTGCCGGTTGTGTCGGCGGTCGGCCACGAACAGGACACGCCGCTGTGCGATCTCGCCGCCGACGTCCGGGCCTCGACGCCCACGCACGCGGCGCGGCTCGTCGTGCCCGACCTGGACGAGCTCCGGCGCGGCCTCGCGCGTTCGCGGCAGGGCCTCCACCGCGGCGCCCGCCGCGCCGCCGAGCTGCAGGCGGCCCGCCTCGAGGCGACGCACGAGCGTCTCCGCCGGGCACCCCTGCTCGCCCTGGAGCGGAGGCGGGCGCGCCTCGACACTGCGCACGCGCGGCTCGCGACGCTCAGCCCGTATGCGACGCTCGAACGCGGCTACGCGATCGTCCATCACGGCGACGACGTCGTGCGCTCGCCGGCGCAGGTCGCGCACGGGGACCGCCTCTCCGTGCAGGTCGCAGCCGGGTCGTTCGGAGCCACCGTTGAGTGAGCAGACCTTCGAGGAGGCGCAGCGCGAGCTCGAGGCGATCGTCGAGCGGCTCGAGCGGGGCGACGCAGGCGTCGACGAGCTGACGAAGCTGTGGGCCCGCGGCGAGGAGCTCTACAAGCTCTGCGCGCAGAAGCTCGACGCAGTGCAGGGACGCATCGAGGAGCTAGAACAGACCGAGGAGCAGGCGCCCTAGGAGCTCGCCGAGCGCGTGCAGGTCGTCGCCCGCGCGCGCAGGATCGCCGGAGAGCGCCCGCGCTGGGACTTCGTCCCGGACCAGCCCGCCGAAGAGCTCGCAGCGCAGGTCGAGCCGCCGGCAGCGGCGAAGGACCGCGCCCGGAGCCTTCCCCTCGAGTGTCGTCCGGTCGACGGTGCCTTCCCCGGTGACCACGAGCTGGGTGCCCCGCGCGCGGTCGTCGAACCCGAGTGTGTCGAGCACGAGCTCTGCTCCTTCGAGCAGCTCGCCGCCGAGCGCTGCGAGCGCGGCGCCGAGCCCGCCTCCGGCACCGGCGCCGGGCAGGTCACGGTAGGGCACGAGCGCGTCGAGCGATGCGAGCCGGCGCTCGAGCTCCTCGACGGCCGCAGGGTCGGCGCCCTTCTGAGGGCCGAAGGCGCGCGCGGCGCCGCGCTCGCCGAGGAGCGGATTCCGGACGTCGCACGCGACGCGGATCGGCATTCCCGCGAGCCGGTCGCCGACGACGGCCTGGAGGCCGGCGCCGCCGTCGACCGTCGCTGTGCCGCCGACACCGACGAGGAGCGAAGCCGCGCCCTCGGCGGCGGCGAGCAGGAGCTCGCCGAGCCCGCGGCTCGTCGCCGCAAGCGGGTCGAGCTCGTCGGCGGCGAGGAGCGGCAGGCCGAGCGCGGCGGCGGACTCGACGACCGCCGTTCGATCGGGCAGCACGAGCCAGCGCGCCTCGACCGGACGACCGAGCGGCCCGGCGACGACTCTGCTGCGCCACGAGCCGCCGAGCACCGCGTGCAGGACGGCGGCCGTGCCTTCGCCGCCGTCGGCGATCGGCAGCTCGACCGCGTTCACGCCGGCCGCGCGCAACCCGCCGGCGAGCGCCGCGGTGGCGTCGAGCGGCGAGAGGACGCCCTTGAGGCTAGCCGACGCTGCGAGCGCGTTCACGTTCGGGCTCGAGCTCGGGGACGTTCACCCGTCCGGACTCGAGCGTCTCCTCGGAGTCCTCCTCGAACTGCTTGAGCATCGCGTACGACAGCCCCTCGCGCGCGAGGAAGACGAGGCCGACCCCGATCCCGACCGAGGCCTCGACCGCCTGCAGCCCGATCCCGAACGCGATGCCCCGCGCGTACGGGACGCCGTAGCCGACGAGCGGCGCTGCGACGGCGATCTGCACGAGCCCGACGTTGCCGGGCCAGATGGGGAAGATCGTCGCGACGTTCATCAGTACGAGCACAAGCCCGGCGGCGGGAAGCGGCTCGTGGATGCCGAACGCGCGCATCGTCGCCCAGACCGCGAACAGCTGGCAACCCCAGCCGGCGTACTGGAACATGGTTGCCTTGAACGCCGGCAGCGGCTTGCGCATCACGGCGAGCCCTTCGCGCGCCCGGACGAGCAGCTGACGCATGCGGCTGAGCCCCTCGAGCTCGCGATGCTGGCGACGGGCGAGCAGCACGGCAGCCAGGAAGAGCAGGCTGCCGACCACGAGTACGACGGCCAGCGAGGTGTATGCCCAGCGCGGGATCTTGGCGGTGAAGAGCACCCAGACGACGAGGGTGATGGCCGGGAAGAGATCGAACATGCGATGCGCGACGACCGAGCCGAGGATTGTCGCGGTCGCGCCGGTGCGGCCGGGCATCCGGCGGCGCAGGACGGCGACACGCGCCAGCTCGCCGACGCGGCCGGGAAGGACGGCATTGGCGAAGAGCCCGACGCAGAACGCGGAGAAGACGAGCGGGAACGCCGGCCGCGGCGGCGCGAGGGACTGCTCGATCGCGGTGTTCCAGGCGAGCGACCGTGTGACGACGGAGAGCAGGTTGAGCCCGATCGCGGCGAACACCCAGGTCCAGGTGACGACGGTGAACGCATCATGGACGGCGTGCCAGTCGGGGCCGCGCCACACGATCAGCGCCACGGCGACGCCGAGCAGCGCGGCGACCCCCACGAGTGCGAGCTTCGTCCTCACGCCGTCACCTCGACGTAGATCTCCTCGAGCCGGCGCGCGATGTCCTCCCACGAGAAGCTCGCGACGGCGTGCGCACGGGCGGCCCGACCCATCTCGACGCGGCGCTCCTCGTCGCCCATCAACGCGATCACCGCCTCGGCGAGCGCGTCGGGGTCGCCGGGCGGGACGAGCCGCGCCGACTCGGGCGTCGCGACCGCTGCGTATCCGGGGATGTCGGAGGCGACGACGGGAGTGGCGCATGCGAACGCCTCGGCGATGACGAGCCCGAAGCTCTCCGCGCCGAGAGCCGGCGAGACGAAGACCTTCGCCCGCTCGAGCTCGCGGGTCCGCACTTCGTTCGGGACGATGCCGAGCACGTCGATCCCGGCCTCGTCGAAGCGCACGCGGGCGTGGATGAGGCGGTACTGGAGCGGGTCGGTGCCGATCAGGCGCAACCGCGCTCCGGTCTCGGCGTGGATGCGTGGCCAGGCACGAAGCAGCACGGACAGTCCCTTGCGCGGATCGTGGCGGCCTACGAAGACGACGGTGTCGTCACGGTTCTCCGGGTCGGCGTGCTCGGGGAGGAGCACGCCGTTCGGCACGATGCGGTAGTCGGCGGGGAGCCACCGGTTCGCGGACTGGGCGGCCGTCGCGGAGACGGCGACGCGCACGTCGACGCGGTCCATGAGGAAGCCCCAGAAGTGGATGGCGTAGCGCAGCCAGCCGAGCTCGCCGGAAGCATGGTGTGTCGTCACGGTCGCGCACTCGGCGAGCGCGAGCGTGGCGACGCAGACGGCCGGGGTCATCGGCTCGTGCAGATGCACGACGTCGAACCGCTCTTCCGCGAGAATGCGGCGGATCCGTCCGATCGAGCTCGGCGACAGGATGATGTTCGGGAGCGAGCCGTTCGCGGGCACGACGACCGACCGGCCGACCGGGATGATCCCGGGTGGGAGCGGGCCGTGCCGGCCGCTGCGCGGATGCAGGAACCGCGTGAAGGCGCCCGGCGGGTCGTTGCCCATCAGGATCTTCACCTCGTGACCGCGTTGGCGGAGCGCTTCGGCCTGGTGCTCTGCATGCTCGACGACGCCGCCCCAGTACGACCACGAGAATGGCACGACGATCCCGATCTTCATACGAGCGCGCCTGCGAAGGCGTGGTTGAGGCGCTCGGCGGCGAGCTCGATCGTCGCGTCGTCGACGGCGAGCGACAGTCGCGCCCACCCTTCTCCGCTCGGGCCGAACCCAGCGCCCGGAGCAACGGCGACCCTGTGCTCCTCGAGCAGCGTCTCCGCGGTGAGCCCGTCAGGGAGGCGCACCCAGACGAAGAACGTCCCCTCGCTGGTGATCGGGCCGGGGAGCGCGGCCGCGAGCACGTCACGCCGTCGCTCGTAGCCGGCGACGCGCTCCTCGACCGAGTCCTGGGGGCCTTCGAGGGCGGCGACCGCCGCGCGCTGCAGAGGCTCGAAGATGCCGACGCGCGCGTGGTCGTTGAGGAGGTTGACGCGCTCGACGATCTCGGCGTTGCCGACGACGAACCCGATGCGCCATCCCGCCATCCCGTAGGTCTTCGACATCGACCACAGCTCGACGCCGACGTCCTTCGCTCCGCCTGTCGTGAGGAAGCTCTGAGGCGTCCTGCCGTCGAAGACCAGGTCGACGTAGGCGGCGTCGTGGACGACGGCGCCGCCTGTGCGGGCCGCCCACGCAACGGCGGCCTCGAACGTTCCCGGCGGCGCGCAGACCGCACATGGGTTCGACGGATAGTTGAGGTAGAGCGCCGCCGCTGCTGGAGCGGCGTCGAGGTCGGGTGCGAAGCCGGCGTCGGAATCGAGCGGAACGGTGCCGAGCCGGGCGTCGGCGAGCGCGACGCCGGATGGGTAGTCGGGGTAGTACGGGTCGGGCAGCAGGATCGTGTCACCTTCGTCCGCGAGCGCGAGAGCGAGCTCGAAGATGCCCGTCTTCGTCCCGGGGACGAGCGCGACTTCGCGCTCGGGGTCGAGCTCGACGCCGTAGACGTCGCGGTAGCGCGTGGCGATCGCCTCTTTCGTCGCGAGGAGCCCGCGGATCGGCGAGTACCCGTGCACGTCGGCGCGCGCGGCGCTGCCGGCGAGCGCTTCGGCGACGTGAGGCGGCGGGCCGACCTCGGGGTTGCCGCGGCCGAGATCGAGGAGCGGCGGGCCTCCTTCCCGCGCCGCAGCGGCCACCTTGGCGAGGAGCGTGACGAAGTACTGCTCGGGCAGGCGCTCGAGGCGATGTGGTCTGGCCTGCACAGCAGGCCACTCTAAGGGCTGCAGGTGAGCCTCGGATGAGGCTCCGAATAGACTCCGGGCGATGTTCGAGGAGGGTCTCGCCGAGCTGCACACCCACCTGGGCGGGTCGGTGGCCTCGGACATCCTCTGGAGCCTCGCCCACGAGCAGGGAATCGCCCTGCCGACGCGCGATTTCTGGGAGTTCGACCGGCTCGTGACGGTCTCGGATCCGCGGGGCGTCCCGAACCTCGACGCGCTCGACCGCATCTACCACCTCACCGAGCTGATCCAGAGCTCGCCGATCGCCGTGGAACGAAGCGTGCACGCGGCGATCGGCGGCGCGTATCGGTCGCAACGGATCACCACGCTCGAGCTTCGGTTCAATCCGATGAAGCGAAACCGCGGCGGCGAGCGCGACCTGGATCACATCATCCTCGCCGCGATCCGCGGTCTCGACCGGGCGTCGCTCGAGTACCCGCAGGTGCGCGCCGGCCTGATCCTGATGATGGACCGCACCTTCGCGGCCGACGTCAACATGATCGTGGTCGAGAAGGCGATCCGGTACGCGCCGCGCGGGATCGTCGGCGTCGACATCGCCGGCCCTCGGCCGGGCGGCGGACGGTACGACTACACGCAGATTCGCGAGCACGTCGAGCTCGCGCGGGAGGCCGGGCTCGGCGTGACGATCCACGTCGGCGAGGAGGGCGGCGAGCTCGGGCTGGACGAGACGCGCGAAGTGGTCGAGGCGCTTCGCCCCGACCGGATCGGGCACGGCATCCTCGCCGCGCGCGACCCCGAGCTGATGGCGACGCTTCGCGAGACGGGCATCACGCTCGAGATCTGCCCCACGTCGAACCTGCTCACGAAGGCGCTCGCCGACGAGGAGGCCGTCCGGTCGACGTTCCGCACGTTCGTCGACCATGGCGTCCCGTTCACGATCGCGACCGATGGCCCGGAGATGATGCGGACGCACCTGTTGGATGAGCTTGATCTGCTCCTGCGCATCGGCGCACTCGACGAGAGCGAGCTGCGTGCCGCGAACGAGCGGGGCCACGATTCGTCGTTCGTGGGCCGCCAGTTGCACGCGACGGCGTAGCCCAAACGGGATACACCCTTCGATCGATGGATCCGTCGTGCGGTGCGCCGTAGCCTCGTTCGCATGCAGGCACTACGAGACTCCTCAGGCATCACCGCCCGGCAGCGTGAGATCGTCGAGCTGATCGCCCAGGGTCTGTCGAACGACGAGGTCGGTCTGGTGCTCGGCATCTCGCCGAGAACCGCGAAGGCTCACTGCGACGTACTGCGGCAGAAGCTCGGTGTACCCAGGCGGCGACAGATCCCGGTCGCGTTCCGGTTGCTGACGGGCGAGGACCCGTTGGCGAGCAGGCTGGAGTCGGCACGAGCCGACAACGGGGGCTGACGGCGAAGCGGGCGTCCGCGGCTTCCCACCCTCAGCCGCGGGCGCCTCAGCCCCTTTTCATTCCTCTTCGGGATGCGTAGGGTCACCGGAGCGATACGGGCTCCGAAGACGTCCAGCAGAGTCAAAGGGCAGGCAGAAGTGAGTACGACTGCGGGACAACCGAGATTGGTTCGGCGCGAGCGGCGCATCATCGAACGGCCGCGCCTGATCAAGCTGCTCGATGAGGCGGAGCAGCGGACGATCCTCCTGCTCGCCCCCGCGGGCTACGGGAAGACCACGCTCGCCCGCCAGTGGGCGAAGACCCTGAACCGCGCGATCTGGATCACCCTCACGCCCGCGCACCGGGACGTCGTCACCCTGGCCGAGGACCTTGCGGATGGAATCGACGCCCTCGGCGGCGATGCGAAGGCGTTCATCGCGGAGTACCTGCGCGGGCAATCGAACCCTCAGAGAGCGGCCCGAGAGATCGGGGCCGCGATCGCTCAGCGCTTGAACGACACGCGGGTGCAGTGGCTAGTACTCGATGACTACCACTCCATCGCAGCATCGGCGGCTAGCAATGAGCTGCTTTTGGCGGTTAGGGAGCGGTCAGCGTCCAGGCTTCTCGTGACATCTCGTGTCCGTCCGGCTTGGGCCGACGGTCGCTCCCTCGTTTACGGCGACAACGCCGAGATCGGGCGCGACCAGCTCGCCATGAACCCACATGAGTCCGACGAGCTCCTTGGGAGCCGGGCGGCATCGGGGTCGCTCGCCCGGCGCGCCCAGGGATGGCCCGCTGCACTCGCCCTGGCGGCGGCGAGCGGCATTCCAGTTGCACCGGACGAGTCCCGGCCGCTCCCGACCGGCCTTTACCGATACCTGGCTGAAGAGCTCTACCAAGCCGCGAGCGCCCGACTACAAACCTCCCTTCTGACGCTCGCGCTGCTCGGAGACCTCCCGCCACGATGCCTGGAGGAGCACGTCGACGGCTCGCTGGACGAGTTGATCGACGAAGCTCGGACGATTGGCTTCGACTCGGGGCATGAGGGCCGATTTGAATTGCACCCGCTGATTCGCGAGTTCCTGTTGCAAAAGCTGCAGACGCAGCGAGATAGCGACGATCGCGTTAGGGAGGCGATCGACGCTTGCCTCGATGACGGGAGTTGGGATAACGCGCTTGATCTCGTCCTTCGATTCAAGCTTCTGGACCTTGTCGAGCCCACGTTGACGCGCGCCTATAAGCCGCTCGTGCGGGCAGGCCGCCTCGGCACTCTGATGGAGTTCTCAGCAGCGGTTTCGTCCGCCCCGACGTTCCCGCCACCCGTGGTGGAGGCAGCACAAGCGGAGATCGCACTTCGAGACGGTCAACTCGAACTGGCGAGCGAACTCGCCCGACGAGTCCTTCCGGATCTCACGGAAGGGCACCCGATCAGATCCCGAACAGCGTCGATCCTCGGCCACAGCTGCTTCCTACTCGCCGACTTCTCTGGAGCAGAGAAGGCGTTTGCGCAGGCGCGCGACTCAGCCCAGGACGAGCGCGATGAGGCTGAGGCGCTTCACGGGCTTGCCGTGTCGAAGATCTTCGGAGAGCGCCCCGGAGCAGCGCGAGCCGTCGCTGCCCTGGGAGCTCGAAGAACGCGTTCTCCGACCGATCTCGTGCGATACACGACGGCCTGGATCGCCATGCGCCGATTCACCCATTCGCGTGCACTCTCTGGAGAGCTCCGCCTTGAATCGTCGCAGCTGGCCTTGTCTCAGGTCGAGGACCCACGTGCCCGAACAGCGCTGACTTATGCGGTTGCCGGCGCACTGGCACAGCGCGCCGACTACCGAGACGCAAAGCGTTGGCTCGCCTGGTTCTTTGAGGACGCCGAGAAGTTCGGGCTGGAGTTCGCCCTGCCGTATGCCAATTGGACTGCGTCGCAGATTGCGCTTGGACTTAGGCGGTTCGCCGACTCCGAACGGGCGCTTCAGGCAGTGGAGGACGCCGCCTATCGCGCGGGCGATCGCCATCACGAACTGAACGCACGAAGCCTTAGGGCTCGGTTGTTGCTGCAGACTGGCGATGCGCCCGAGGCTGTCGCGTGCGTTACCCCCTCGCCTCCGGATCGGCTGATTCCTTCATGGCGCGGGGAGTACTACGCCACACGAGCGCTTGCGCTCGCGTGCGCCGGAGAGAACTCGGACTCACGTCGAGCAGCGGCACTTGCTGAACAAGCATCGACGGCACCCGAGATCCGCCTCCTCGCTCAGGGCGCTCTCGCCGTGATCGGCACGGATCTCAGCCGGGCTCACGCGCTCCTCGCCGCAGCTGAGCGGACGCAGGTCTGGGATCCAGTCGTATGTTTGCTGCGGTCATCCCGAGTCTTGGCCGACACGCTCGGTGAGAGCGCAGAGGCGAGGCCTACTCTGCAACGCCTCTACTGGCAAATCGATGACCAGACTCTCGCGAGGCGAGCCGGCTTCAGGACACGCTCAGCTCGAAGTCCTCATGAACTTCTGTCGCCACGAGAAATGGAAGTTCTCGGCCTCATCGCTCGCGGGTTCAGGAATCGCGAGATCTCGAAGGCGCTCTTCATCGCCGACTCGACAACGAAGGTGCACGTGAGGCACGTGCTCGAAAAGCTAGGCGTCCGGACGCGCACAGAGGCCGCCGCCCGTCTCGAAATGCTCAGTCGAAACGCGGACTGCGATTAGATCGCGACGGCGGCGCGAACCGCAGACGCGTCGTCGTCCGACTCGCGCGGCGGCTCCTGATAGACGGGCTGGAAGCGCTCCCCGCGGGCGGTCCGGTAGTCCTCATCAGCGCTTGCGAGGAGGGCTTCGAAGGCGGCAACCGCTGCCGTATCGAACTGCGTCTCAACAGCTTGCGCCATCCTCAGCCTCGCGACACGACTCGGCATCGCGTCGCGGTACGGCCGGTCGGAGGTCATTGCGTTGTACGCGTCCGCGACAGCGATGATTCTCGAGAGCAAGGGGATGTCGGTGCCAGCGAGGCCGTCCGGGTATCCCTGTCCGTCGATCCGCTCGTGATGGTGCCGAACGATCTCGGCAATCTCCGAGTAGGTATCGACGTTCGCCAGGATCTTCTCGCCGATTTCTGAATGTCTTTGCATCTCGCGGCGCTCCTCCAGGGTGAGCGCACCCGGTTTCTCGAGCAAACCGGCCGGCAAACCGATCTTCCCGATGTCGTGGACAAGCCCGCATAGATACGCAAGATCTCGCTGCGCGGGATCGAGCCCCATGCGTTCTGAGATGTCAGCGGCGTAGATCGCGACGGCGGCCGAATGTCCAGCGGTGTACCGGTCTCTGGCGTCGAGCGTCGCGATCAACCCCTTTGCGAACGACAGGTTCGCAGCGGTCAGCTGGTCATTCACGACCTGGAGGCTTGTCGCCAAGCGACGCTGCTCCTGATACATGAGGAATGTCCGTTGAGCCGCAAGCGCAGGAGCAAAGAAAAGGGGCAGCGTCCACGGCGAGAGATCGCGATAGGCAATCGCGAGGATGGCTACAACAGGCCCGTAGAACGGAATCGACCCGACAACAACTGGGAACAGCTCCCTGGCTGCTTCCCGCCAACTGCCCAGCTCACGAAGCTCAAACGTCAGGCACGTGAAGCACGCGTCGACCACCTCGGCCGTTAGGGCCGCGGCGGTGGCAGCCGCGACGATCTCCCCGGCGCCGGAAGGCGCGATACTGCTAATTGCAGCCGCAGCCGCTCCAGCGGCCGCACCGATCAGGGCGCGGTTTGCGACGAATGCCACTCGACCAAGGATTGGGATCGAGAGTCCCAGCGCCGACGCCGCGAAGACGATCATCCCGGCGAGCGGCCCAAACAGGACGGCCGCGAACACCGACGGGAACATCGCGATCGAAACCTTGAAGTTGACGTCTCCCCGCAGAGCAATGCGCCCGCGCTCGGCGAACGCGGCGACGACAGCGAGCGCCGCCACTGCGAAAGGCGGCCCAACCTGGGCCCCTCCCACAATCAGAGCCGCGGCGAGACCAACCGCCGAGCAGACGACCACGGCAAGGTAAATGCCCACGCGCGGAGTCAGCTCCGACAGCTCCTGCCGAAATCTTCCTACTACTTGCGTATCCCCCAAAAGGGGTATAGGGTTCACGGCGTCCGTCAGTCCCACTACTTAGTTGGGGGAAAAATGCTCAAGTTCGTGAAGCGGATCGCCGGTGGGTCCTCCGCATGGGGAACCATCGCCGGCGGCTCGTCTGCCTGGTAAGGCTCACGTAGTGAAATAGGTTCTTCGCTCCTAGGCGTCACCCTTCTGAGGGGGATTACCAAAGGAGTGAAGCCGTATTGGCACCTTGAGAAGCCGCCGGAAGGCGGCTTCTCCGTGGTCCTGGGCGGTGCGTCAGTCGATGAGGCCGCGACGGAAGCCGACCGCAACAGCATGCGCACGGCTGCGGGCCTGCAGCTTCGCGAGAAGGTGGCGAACATGGCTCTTGACGGTCTCCTCTGAGAGAAAGAGGCGAACGCCGATCTCGCGGTTTACAAGCCCGTCCGAGATCAGCTGGAGCACTTCGATCTCGCGCGGCGTGGGATCCTGGCCGGTGCCCGGCTGGGGCGCCTGGAACGGGATCACCTCGGCCACAGACGCATCACGGCGCGCAGCCACCGACTCGAAGCGAGCCGTGTGCTCGCGATACCGGGTCAGGATCTCATTGCGCTGCGCAGCGTCCACGGACGGGCTATCGGCGGCCCATGGCCCAGGCTTTACCCCCACACCACCCGAACGAGTGAGTCGGCGCCCGCTCAGAATCGGCGAAATCCACGCCGCCGGGCTCGGAGCTCGTCCGGCTCCGGCTCGGCAACCACCGCCGACATGCCCGCCCGGCCCGTTGCATGCAGGATCTGCCCGTCGCCGAGCCAGAACGCCACATGGTCGACGGGATCGCCGTAGGTGACGAGATCGCCCGGAACGGGGTCGGCGACCTCGACCGCAGCGGCGTCCTGCTGGTGTGAATCCCGGGGAACCAGGCGGCCGGTGCGGCGGTACGCCATGTGCACGAGGCCCGAGCAGTCGATCCCGGACTCCGTGAGCCCGCCCCACAGATACGGCGCCCCGAGGTAGCTCCTCGCGACCTCGAGCGGCGGGCCGGGATGATCGGGGCGAAGAGCACCGTCGCCGGGCTCGAGAGCCGCGCTCCTCACCCACCCCGGATAGGCGTACCGCGTCCGCACCCGCGCCCAGCCGTCGAGCTCGGTCTCGACGTCGACCGGCTCGCCCGGCAGCAGCTGCGTCACCTGCTCGGCGGCGTCGTCCGGCCCGGCGCGAACGGAGGCGACCGCCGGCCGGCACCTCATCCGAGATGCCGGGCGATCTTCTCCTCGAGCATCGGCCTGACCCGCGGCCAGTCCTCGTCGAGGATCGCATACCACGCGGAGTCCCGGATCGAGTCCGGGAGGATCATGTGTCGGCGGAAGATTCCCTCGAAGCGAGCACCCACCCCTAGCAGCGCGCCCCGCACCCGCAGGTTGCGCGCATCGGTCTTGAACTCGACCCGCATCGCGTCCCAATCCTCGAACGCGTGCCGGAGGAGGAGGTACTTCGCCTCGACGTTCGCCCCCGTCCCCCACTGCGCCCGCTCGAGCCAGGTCCACCCGATCTCCAACCGACGGTGAGCCGGCTCGACATTCAGATAGCGGGACGAGCCGACGGGACGGTCGTCGACGTGCACGACGTACGGCACCTCCCGCTCGTTCGCGAGGGCGAGGTCGAACCACCGGTCGAAACCGAGCGAATACATGTTCGTGTAGCGGTGAATCTCGGGATCGCGCTCGGCCGCCTCGCGCAGGCCCTCGCGATGGCGCTCCGCGATCGGCTCGAGGCGCACGATGCGCCCCTGCAACTCCACCCGCCCCGGCAGCAGGTCCATCTACACCTCGAGCGACGCCAGCAGCGCCCGCTCGAGCATGCGCCGCGCATCCGCTGAGACCGGCGTCGGCCCCTCGCGCGGCTCCCCGACGACGAGCGCCGCCCGCACCGACTCGACCGTGATGCCGCGCCCAACGAGCGTCGGCCGGAGAACGTCGTCCTCGAGCATCGCGAGCAGGACGTGCGCCGGCGTCACCTCCGGCGCCCCGAGCTCGCGCGCAAGTCCCTGCGCCCGGAGAACGAGCTCCCTCGCCGACTTCGCGAAGTGCTGCAGGAACGGCGAACGGCGCTCGGCCGCAGCCCGCCGCACGCCCACGAACATGGCATCCCGCCCGGTGAGCGCTCCGCGCAGCAGACTGATCGTCTCCGCGCCGATCGAACGACCGTCGGCCTCCGCCGCCGCGCGCAGCTCCTCATACAGGTCGCCGGGAACGTTCCGAACGTGGAGCGTCGCCAAGGTGGCAAGACGCTAGCACGTTGCTAGCGGTCGAGACGACCGACGAAGACGCGCACCCGCTCGACCAGCTGGAAGCCGAGCCGCTCGCAGATCGGCGGCGACATGCGTCTCGCCTGCACCGTGAGCGCCGGAGTGCCGCGTCAGCCTGGACGTCGAGAGCGGGATCGAGCGGCTCGACC
>CAWIYQ010000007.1:0-69695 GCA_963840365.1 uncultured Thermoleophilia bacterium
GTCCGGCGCGTCTGCCAGTTCCGCCACTTCGGCTCGGCTGGACGGATCGTAGCCTCGTCGCGTCGTAGGAGTTTGCCGCAGAATGGCGTAAGGTCCGCCCGTGCGGCGACCCCTCCTTCGCCCGACGCGACCAGTATGAGCTCCGACGCTTCCGCCCCGGCACTCGCCTCGCGCCTGAAGCGTCCGCGGCTACGTGCTCGAGACCGGCCGGATCGTCCTGGCCGACAGCGCCGAGGCGCTGAAGACGAACGAGCAGGTCCGCAAAGACCTACCTCGGCGAGACGTAGTCCTAGGCCTCTCCCACGAGCAGCGGGTGGAACGGCGGCGAGACGAGGTAGCCGATCCGCTGCGCTCCCCGGCCGCGGGCGACCTCGATCGCCGCGCCCAGGCTGTGCTGGGGAACGAAGCCGAGGCGTCGCGCGGCCTGGGCGTCGCGGCACCCGGCCACGAGCACCACTCCGACGTTCGCGGCGGCCGCGACGCAGGCGCGCCACTCGACGTACGGGAGCAGCGGGTGGCAGGTGCGCCCGGCTCGGTAGTGCTCGAGTGCGTCGCGGCTGCGGGCGCTCTCCGAGCTGCCGCTGCGCAGCGCCTCGTCGTCGAAGAAGAGGCCGCGGTAGGGCTCCTGGGTGGGGCGGGGGAAGCGCCGCGGCAGCGGGTGCACGAGGATCGCGGTGCCGTCCGGGGCGATCGGGGGCCGGTTGCGCCAGAGCCGGAGTGCGAGACCGAGACCGAGGTAGGCGGCCGTGATCGGGTTCGGCGGCTCGCGGGGCAGCCACGGTGTGGTCGGCGGGATGCCGACGACGATCGCGTCGAGCGGCTTGTCGAGCTCGATTCCCTTGAAGACGATCCCGCGCAGGAGCGCCTCCATGTGGGCGGCCGAGGGAGTGCCGCCGTAAGCCGCGGCCGCGGTCAGCTCGCGAGGCATCCGCTCGAGGAGCCGCTGCCGCACGCGGGCCGGCGCGATCTGGAAGAGGCGTCGCGCGGACGAGGAGAGGAGCTCCTCCACCGCCTCCGGGTCGTGCGGGTAGCCGGCGAGGAAGCCGCCGGTGCGTGGTGCGTTCAGGAGCAGCGACACGCCTGTGACCGGCACGCGGGTGGAGAGTCGCTGCTCGAGGGCGAGTGCGAGTCGCCAGCCGCGCGAGCCCGACGTCTCGAGCAGCGAGGGCGACTCGGCTGCCTCGAGCGCCTCCCAGCCGGCGGCCGCGAGCAGCGCGGCCGGTCCGCCGCTGAGCACGGTCTCCGCCGCGGTGACCGTCACCACGAGGTCGGTCTCGGTGAGCGCCGGATGGGCGCGGAGCGGGACGCCGCCGTCCTCGCCCAGCTCGACGAGGTCGTCGGCCTCCGCGTCGTGCACGATCACGCGGCCCCTGAACCGTCGTCGAAAGCCGGGAGGCACCAGCAGGCCGATCTCGCGCGGCGCCGCGCGCCGGGCGAGGCCGCCCGCGACGAGGATCGTCACCTGGGCGAAGCCGAGCCGCTCGAGCTCCTCCGCCGCGGCGGCGATCGCGACATGGCGCGGTCCGGTCGAGGTGCTGGGGATCGGGAGCGCCGGCTGCTCGATCACGAGCGTCGCGCTCCCGCCCCTCGTGACGAGCCGCTCGAGCGGCTCGCCGGCCAGCGGGAAGGCGAGCGCGTCGCGCGTCGCGCGGCCGACGTCGTCCAGCGCCTCCCGCTGGGCGGGCGGCCACAGCACCGCGTCGGGCGGGGTCGCCTCCGCCACGAGCATGCGGGAGTCGTAGAGGAGGGGCGCGCGGTTCACGTTGCGCGGCGGGCGGCGGCAGCGGTCACGCCGAGCGCGATGAACACGCCGCCGGAGGCGTAGCGGCGAATGCGCGCGCCGCGCCCGGTCTGCCGCAGCCGCCCGGCAAGCAGGTCGGCTGCGAGCGCGTAACAGCAGTCGGACGTGAAGGCGATCGCCGCGAACAGCACGCCGAGGACGAATACCTGGAGCGTCACCGAGCCGCTCTTCGGATCGACGAACTGGGGCAGGAACGCGAGGAAGAAGAGCGCCGTCTTCGGGTTGAGCACGTTGACGACGAGCCCCTGGACGTAGATGCGGCGGTGGCTCGTCGGCACCGGCTGAACCTCGCCGCTCTCGCCCTCGTCGCGGCCGAGCACGCGGCGGATGCCGATCACGATCAGATACACGGCGCCGACGAGCTTCACGACCGTGAACGCGGTCGCCGAGGAGGCGATCAGCGCCGAGAGCCCGACGGTGGCGGCGGCGACGTGCACGAGACCGCCGCTCGCCACTCCCATCGCGGAGACGAGACCGGCCCGGCGGCCCTTGTCGACGCTCTGCGTGACGATGTATGCGACCGCCGGCCCCGGCACGACCGCGAGCGCGATCGACGCGAGGCAGAAGAGCCCGAGAGCCGAGACGGACGGCATCAGGGCACCGCCCGGTAGAGGCGCAGGTACTGCGGCCGGAAGCCGCGGCGCGGCCAGAAGCGCGACGAGAGCAGGTTCACCATCCGCCAGTCGACCGTCACCGACCGGCAGCCGTGCTCGGCTGCCCAGGTGAGTGCGTAGCGGTTGAGCGCCAGGCCGACGCCGCTGCCGCGGACGTCCGCCGACGTCGCGGCGAACGAGAGGTCGATGTTGCGCTCGGGGACGCGCAGGTCGCCCTCGGGTCGGTGGTAGAGACTGAGCCAGCCGACCACGCGTCCGTCGCGCTCCGCCACGAGCTCCACCCAGCGCTCGTCGGCGATGCACTCGAGCGCATCCTGCACCCGCTCCTCTTCCGACGGGATCGCCAGGCCGGAGAAGCTCGGCGTCCTCGCCTGGTGCTCGTAGAGGACGGCGATCAGCTCGAGCGCCGCCTCCACGTCGCCCGCCGTTGCCGGGCGGATCGTGCATCCGTCGTCGGTGGGCGGGGCGGCTTCCGGCTCGCGCACGGCCCACACCGCCTGGCACCCGAAGGCGAGACGGAAGAAGACGTCCCGGAGCGCCTCGTCCGAGGCGGGGACAGCCACCTGGTAGCGCGCCACGTCCCAGCGCTGAGCGAGCTCGGCAAAGAGGTCACGCATCGCCTCGGGCTCCGTCGCGGCGCAGCCCGCGAACCGCACCCAGGCAGTGTCGTCCTCGACCGCTCCCGCGAGGTAGGCGACGGCCTTCCCGCCGCGCGTCGCTACGAGCCCGTCCTCGGGGAGGTGCGGCTCGAAGTCGTCGACCTCGGGCAGCAGCGGCTCGGCGTCGCGCTGCCGCGCGAAGCGCTCCGCGAGCAGCGCCGCCGCCTCGGTCCGGAGCTCGGAAAGTGCATGGATCTCGAGGGGCGGCATGGCGCCCGGACGATACCCTCGCTCTATGTCGCCGAAGACGCTGACGGGAGCCGAGCTCGAGCTGGACGACGGCCCCGCGCGCGACTGCGACCTGTTCATCGTCGACGGCAACAACCTCGCCTATCGGGCGTTCTTCGCGCTGCCGGAAGAGCTCGCGACGACCGACGGGCAGCCGACGAACGCCCTGCTCGGCTTCACGAACATGCTCTTCAAGCTGCTCGCCGACTACCGCCCGAAGGGCGTGGCGGTGGCGTGGGATTCAAGACCGGTTCATCGCGCAGCGGTCGCCGAGGCCGCCGACGTCGTCTACAAGGAAGGCCGGCGGCCGATGCCCGACCTGCTCCGCGAGCAGTTCCCGCACCTGCGCCCGATCGTCGAAGCATTCGGCTATCGCAACCTCGAGTTCGAGGGCTGGGAGGCGGACGACGTGATCGCGACGCTCTCGACGCGTGCCGACGCGGAGGGGATCCGCACCTGCGTCGTCTCCACCGACCGCGACGCCTTCCAGCTCTGCAGCGAGAACGTGTGCCTGATGATGACGCCGCGCGGTGTCGCCGACGTCAACGTCTACACGCCCGAGCGCGTCGTCGCCCGCTACGGCGTCACCCCGGAGCAGGTGCCGGACTTCATCGGGCTGAAGGGCGACACGTCCGACAACATCCCCGGCGTCCCCGGCATCGGCGACAAGACCGCGGGCCAGCTGATCGCGCAGTACGGGTCGCTCGAGGCGGTGATCGAGCACGCGTCGGAGCTGTCCCCCGCCCGCTCGCGGAACATCACGGAGAACGCCGACCTCGCGCGTGCGTCCAAGGAGCTTGCGACGATGCGCCGCGATCTCGACATCGACTGCGACCCGGCGCAGCTCGTCCTCGAGCCGCCGGATCGCGCGCAGCTGAAGGAGATCTTCCGACGCTTCGAGTTCCGCGCGCTGCTCGGCCGCGTCGACGAGCTCGACGCCGCAGTGCCGTCGGCGCCGCTGAAGGTGACCGGCGTCGAGGTGCCGTGGCGCGAGGGGGCGCTCGACTTCCGGGGCGTGGTCGGCTATGCGGCTCTCGACGACCGTGCCGCCGTCGCCGACGGCGAGACTGTGACCATCGGGCCGCGGCCCGACCATGTCGACGGCGAGCTCATTGTCCACGACGCGAAGGCGCTGCGCGTCGATGCCCGCGACGACACGCTGCTCGCCGCGTACCTGATCGACCCCGGCCGGGCCTCGTACGAGCTCGACGACCTCGCTGCCGAGTACGGCGTCGAGCTGCTGCCCACGCCGGCCGCCGACGAGGAGACCGTGGCGCTCGTCCGCCGCGCCGAGACGCCGCGGCGCCTCTTCGCACCGTTGCTCGACAAGCTGGCAGAGCGCGACGTCACCGACCTGTACCGGAACGTGGAGCTACCGCTCACCTCCGTCCTCGCCGCGATGGAGCAGGCGGGCGTCAAGATCGACACCTACCGGATGGGCGAGATCACCGCCCGGCTCGCCGACCGGGTCGAGGAGCTCGAGACGCGCGCGCTCGAGCTCGCCGGCGAGGAGTTCGTGCTCGGCTCGCCGCAGCAACTCGGGCGCATCCTGTTCGAGAAGCTCGGCCTCACCGCCGGGCGCAAGGGGAAGACCGGTTACTCGACCGACGCGAAGGTGCTGCGGTCGATCCGCGACGACCACGAGATCGTCCCCGTGATCGAGGAGTGGCGCGAGCTCTCGAAGCTCCTGAACACGTACCTCGTGCCTCTGCCGTCGCTGATCGCCGAGGACGACGGCCGGTTGCACACGACGTTCAACCAGACCGTCGCCGCAACGGGCCGGCTCTCGACCTCCGACCCGAACCTGCAGTCGATCCCCGTTCGCACCGACCTCGGCCGCGAGATCCGCTCGGCGTTCATCGCCGAGGAGGGACACAGGCTGCTGTCGGCGGACTACTCCCAGATCGAGCTGCGCATCCTCGCGCACGTGTCGGGCGAGCCCAAGCTCCGCGAGGCGTTCGCGCGCGGCGAGGACATCCACACCGCGACCGCGTCGGAGGTGCTCGGCGTCGATCCCGCACGGCTCACGTCCGCGCAGCGCTCGATCGCCAAGATGATCAACTTCGGGATCGTCTACGGGATCTCGGCGTTCGGTCTCTCCGAGAACCTCGAGATCCCGCGCGACGAGGCGCAGCGCTACATCGACGCTTACCTGGCGCGCTTCCCGCACGTGCAGGACTTCATCGGGCGCACGATCGAGGAGGCGAAGCGCGACGGGTACGTCACGTCGCTGCTCGGGCGGCGGCGGCCGGTACCGGAGATTCGCGCCATGAACCGGCAGACGCGCGGCTTCGGCGAGCGCATCGCGGTCAACTTCGTCATGCAGGGCTCGAACGCCGACATCATCAAGGTGGCGATGATCCGGATCGCGCGGCGCCTGCAGGCGGAGGGGAGAGGCGCCCGCCTCGTCCTCCAGGTGCACGACGAGCTCCTGCTCGAGGTGCCGGAGCCCGAGGTCTCGAAGGTGCGGGAGCTCGTCCGCGAGGAGATGTGCGGCGCCTACGACCTCGACCCGCAGCTCGCCGTCGACGTGGGCGTCGGCGACAACTGGGCGGACGCGAAGTCGTAGGCCCACGCCAGGAGCTGAGCCGGGTGCGTGACGAACGTGGCTATACTTCCCGGCCGCTTGGCTAGCAACGACCTCATGCAGCAAGAGCCCGGCGTCTGGGTCGAAGGCCCCGACGGCGAGCTCGTCCCCGACTACGACTCCACCTTCCCCGAGATCAACGAGGGGCAGGTCGTGCACGGCACGGTCGTGCGGGTCGACAAGGACGAGGTTCTCGTCGACATCGGATACAAGTCGGAGGGCGTCATCCCGGTTTCCGAGCTCTCGATCCGCCGCTCGGTGAACCCCGCCGACGAGGTGGCGCTCGGCGACGAGATCGACGCGCTCGTGCTCACGAAGGAGGACGCGGAGGGTCGTCTGATTCTCTCCAAGAAGCGCGCCCGCTTCGAGCTCGCGTGGAAGAACATCGAGGGCGCAGCCGAGTCGGGCGAGCCGGTCAACGGCCGCGTGATCGAGGTCGTCAAGGGCGGCCTCATCCTCGACCTCGGCGTGCGCGGCTTCCTGCCCGCATCGCTCGTCGACATCCGCCGCGTCCAGGACCTGGACGAGTTCCTCGGCCAGGAGTTGCGCGCGAAGGTGATCGAGCTGAACCGCTCGCGCAACAACGTCGTGCTCTCGCGCCGCGCCGTGCTCGAGGAGGAGCGCAAGGAGCAGCGGCAGCAGATCCTCGACAAGCTTCAGCCTGGCGACGTGGTCGAAGGCCAGATCTCGAACATCGTCGACTTCGGCGCGTTCGTCGACCTCGACGGGATGGACGGCCTGATCCACATCTCGGAGCTGTCGTGGTCGCACGTCAACCACCCGTCCGAGGTGCTCGAGATCGGCCAGACGGTCGAGGTGAAGGTGCTCGACATCGACCGCGAGCGCCAGCGCATCTCGCTCGGCCTGAAGCAGACGCAGAGCGACCCCTGGCAGCAGGTGATGGAGAACTACCAGGAGGGCGACGTCGTCGAAGGCCGCGTGACGAAGGTGGTCACGTTCGGTGCCTTCGTCGAGATCCTCCCGGGTGTCGAGGGGCTCGTCCACATCTCCGAGCTCGCCCAGCACCACGTCGAGAACCCGCGCGAGGTCGTCTCGCAGGGGCAGCCGGTGAACGTCAAGATCATCGAGGTCGACGGCGAGCGCCGCCGGCTCTCCCTCTCGCTCAAGCGCGTCGAGGACACCGACCCGGTGCAGCCTCGCGCGGACGGCGCCGAGTCGGTGCACACCCGCCCCGCGATCGACCTCTCCGAAGAGGTCTTCGCCGAGGAGGCTCCTGCTCCGGTGGTCGACGACGAGCCGGAGCCCGAGCCGCCGGAGGCGGACGAGGCTCCCGAGCCCGCCGCCGAAGCCGACGAGGCCGCCGAGCCCGCTGAGCCGGCTGCCGAGCCGGTCGCCGAGGCCGCCGAGCCCGCCGCTCAGGCCGCCGAGCCCGCCGACGAGGAGTGACCCGCCCCGTCAGTGTCGCCATCACCGGCGGCATCGGTGCGGGGAAGAGCGAGGCGCTGGCGGCGTTCGCACGGCACGGTGCGGCGACCGTCTCGAGCGACGAGATCGTCCATCACCTGCTCCGCCGGCCCGAGGTTCGCGACGCGATCGTCGCCCGGATGGGGCAGGGGGTCGTCGACGGCGGCGAGATCGACCGCGGGGCGCTCGCCACGGTCGTCTTCAACGATCGCGAGGCGCTCGATTGGCTCGAGGAGCTGCTGCATCCGCTCGTCGCGGCGGAGTACCTGGAGTGGCGCGATCAGCTCGGCAGGCTCGAGCACGCACCCCGTGTCTGCGTCACCGAGGTGCCGCTGCTCTACGAAAGTGGGGCGGAGGAGCGATTCGACAAGGTCGTCGTGATCACCGCGCCGACGAAGCTGCGGCGCGCCCGCTCGCCGGTCGCCGTGGAGAGCCGTGAGGCGCGGCTCCTGCCCGACGCCGAGAAGGTCGGGCGCGCAGACTACAGCTACGTCAACACGGGCTCGCTCGAGGAGCTCGACGAGTTCGTCTCCTCGGTGCTGCACGATTTGATGGTGTGAGGCGCCTCGGCTGGCTGCTGGTCGTCGTCGTAGCTGCTCGCCGGTGCGGCCGGCTACATCCTCCACACGAGCCCGCCGTGGTACGAGCGGATCCGCTATCCGCTTCGCTACTCGGAGTACGTGCGCGTCCACGCCCGTGAGCACGATCTCGACCCGGCGCTCCTTGCGGCCGTGATCTACCAGGAGTCGAAGTTCCAGCCGGCGGCGCAGTCGCCGTCCGGTGCGATCGGCCTGATGCAGCTGACGCCCACGACGGCGAAGGGGATCGCGATCCGCACGGGTGGCCACGCCTTCAGGACGAGCGACCTCTACGACCCGGAGATCAACATCCGCTACGGCGCGTGGTACCTGGCGAACCTGTTCCAGAAGTACCACTCCGAGCGGCTGGTGCTCGCCGCCTACAACGCCGGGCAGGGGAACGTCGACCGCTGGCGCTCCGAGGGCGTGGGGATCCAGTTCCCGGAGACGGTTGCGTATGTCGACCGCGTCGAGAAGCTGAAGCGGATCTACGCGAAGGCCTGGCACTCACAGCTCTTCCAGTAGCGCGCGGACGCGTCCCGCGTCGTAGAGCCAACCCAGTCGGTCCCAGAGCTCGAGCGCGCGCGCGTACTCGTCGCGGGCCTCGTCGCCGCGGCCCGCGGCGCGCAGCACGGCCCCGAGTGCTTCGTGCGCATCGCCGCGATACCGGGCGAAGTCGATCTCGTACGCGTACTCGAGCGCGCTGCGGGCGAGCCGCTCCGCCTCCTCGTGGTCGCCGCGCCTGCTCGCGACGAGCGCCCGGACCGCCCGGCCGTACGCGAAGTTGACAAGATCCTCCGGGCCGCCGAGCTCCTCGCCCTCGCCGGCGCGCCGCTCGGCCCCGTCGAGATCGCCCAGTTCGAGCAGCACGCTTGCCGTCTCGATCAGCGTCGTCGAGAGGAACCCGAGATCTCCGTTCGCGCGATGGAAGTCGGCTACCTCCTGGAACAACCTGAGCGACTCGTCGAGACGGCCCTGCCTGCGGAGCACCTCCGCCCGGTGGTGTCTCGGCGGTGCGAAGTTCACCGGGAGCCCGAGCGCCTCGAGCCGCGCCACGGACTCGTCGGTCGACGCGAGGGAGTCGTCGAAGCGTCCCTCCGCGGCGGCGATGTGCGCCTCCAACGCGAAGCGCATATGGGCATCCGGTGGGAGGGCTGCCGCCCGCTGCTCGATCTCCTCCACCGAGAACATCCCGCCCATGAGCGGCCCGTAGCGGATGAGCATGTTGGTCGCCCTGTGCTCGACGACGCCGGCGCGCGCAGCATGCAGCGCCGCTCTGTCCGCAGCGGCGATCGTGTCCGCCGCGTGGCTGGCGTGCCAGGCGATCATCGCCCGGAGCTCCCAGACAGCCGCCTTTCCGCGGTCGTCGTCCCAGGCGACGAAGCGCTCGAGCGCGGCGTCCGCCTCCTGCTCGACTGCGCTGTGCGACAGGTTCGGGTCGGTCCAGACGCCCGCCTGCAGACGTGCGATCCGTGCGTGGAGTCGCAGCCGCTCGTCCTCGGACTGCTCGAGCGCCTCGATCGCACGCACGCGTTCGTTGCGTAGCGCCGGGTTCTCGAGCTGCATGAACAGCTTCAGGCGGTCGAGGAGCGCCTCGACGCGCCGGCGGTCTCCCTCGGGGAAGAGCGCGGCGGCGCGACCGAGCAGATTGGTCGCTGCCGGGATATCGCTCCGCGCAGCGGCATGGCGGCCGGCCGAGCGAAGGCGCTCGGCGGCTTGCGTCGCAACGGCATCGTCGCGCCGTCCGAGCTCGCGCTTGTACCCGGCCGCCTGCTCGAGGTGGTAGCCGACCACTTCGTCGAGCTCGATCAGCTCTCCGCCGTGCGCGGTCAGCCACCGCGCGAACTGCTCGTGCAGCTCCGCCCGCATCTCCTTCGGGAGCGCGTCGTAGGCAGCGTCGCGGATCAGCAGATGGCGGAAGCGAAACGCGCGGTCGCCGGCGAGCGTCGGCGGGGTGGGGTGGATCAGCTCCTTGCGGACGAGCCCGACGAGCTGCGGCTCCACGTCGTCGCTGCGGGTCAGCTCGACGACGGCGCCGCGGTGGAACACCTCGCCCTCGACTGCGCCGCGCTCCATCACCGAGCGCTCCGCGGTGCCGAGCTGGTCGAGCCGCGCCTGGAGCAGCGCCTGTACGGTCGACGGGATGCGCACGTCGCCGTCCTCACGGACGAGGGCGACCATCTCCTCGACGTAGAGCGGGTTACCGTCGGCGGCGGCGAGGACGCGCTCGCGCAGCTCGCCGTCGAGACCGCCGTGGGCGTCGATCAGCTCGGCGCATTCGTCGGGCCCGAGAGGCTGGAGCAGGATGGTGGTCGCGTTCAGCTTGCCGCCGCCCCAGCCGGGCCGCTTCTCGAGCAGCTCGGGCCTTGCGAGGCAGAGCAGCAGGATGGGTGCGCCGCGCGAGAGATCGGCGACGTGGTCGAGCAGGTCGAGAAACGTCTCCTCGCCCCACTGGATGTCGTCGAAGCAGATGACCAGCGGGCGCTCCGAGGCGACCTCCTCGAGGAGCGAGCGGACCGCCCAGAAGAGCTCGTTGGCGCTCGAGGCGCCTTCCACCAGTCGGGTGAGCGTGGCCTCCGCCTGCGCGCCCAGCTGCTTGAGGATGCTGATCACCGGCCAGAACGTGATCCCTTCGCCGTAGTCGAGGCAGCGTCCGCTGAGCACGGTTGCGTCGAGCCCGTCGAGGAACTCGGCGACGAGTCGCGACTTGCCGACGCCGGCCGAGCCGAGGAGCGTGAAGAGGTGGCAGCGCTGCTCCCGCTCGGCTCGCTCGAAGGCCTGCTGCAGTTGCTCGAGCTCGGCCCGCCTGCCGACGAGCGGCGTGTCGAGGCGGCGCGCGATTGCCTCGGCTTCCGGGTCGACCTCGACGAGGCGGAAGGCGGTGACGGCGTCCGGCTTGCCCTTCGCCGCGACCTGGACCGGCTCCACGCGCACCGCGTCGCGCACGAGGCCTCGCGTATCGGCGCCGATCAGGACATCGCCCGGATCTGCCGCCTGCTCGAGGCGCGCGGCGACGTTCACCGCGTCGCCGGTGACCAGCGTGTCGCCCTCGCCCGCCACCACTTCGCCGGTGTTGACGCCGATGCGCGCCCGCAGGCCGAGCGCGGGGACGGCGGCGTGCATCTCCCATGCGGCGCGGACCGCCCGCAGCGCGTCGTCCTCGTGCGACACCGGCACGCCGAAGACCGCCATCACCGCGTCGCCGATGAACTTCTCGACCGTGCCGCCGTGGCGCTCGAGGATCGTGCGCATCTCCTCGTAGTAGCCGCGCATCGTCGCGCGCAGGGCCTCCGGGTCGGTGACGTCGCCGAGCGCGGTCGAGCCGGTCAGGTCGCAGAAGACGACGGTGACCACCTTGCGAACCTCTCTCGCCGGCTCCGCCTCGGGCAACGGCGCGCCGCAGCTGCCGCAGAAACGGAACCCGGCCGGGCTCTCCTGGCCGCACGATGGGCAGTGCACCCGCCGAATCTACTCCCCATCTACCCTGGTCGGGATGAGCGGCGACCCCTGGCTCGAGCTGGCCGAGAATGCGAATACCCACACGCCGCTCGGGCCGAGGGACGAGCGCATCGTCACCGACCGCTACGTGCTCTGGCTCGGCCCGGGCGAGTCGCCGGGCTGGAGCGTCGCGCAGCGGTTCAGGCTGCGGCCCGACGAGCTCGACGATGTGCGCGCAGAGATCCACAGCCACCTGCGCGAACGTGGACGCAACGTCTGCACCTGGGAGGTGGGGACGCACGCGACGCCGGGCGACCTCGTCGAGCGGTTGCACGCCCTTGGTCTCGTCGACGACCTGCCGACGCCGCTCGCGATCGGGATGGTGCTCACGGAGCCACCGCCGCCCGCTCCGCCGGGCGTCGAGGTGCGTTGTGTCGAGACCGACGACGAGCTCCACGAGTCGGAGCGGATCGCCGCGATCGCCTTCGGCTCGCCGCCGCCGAAGCGGCGGCGGTATGTCCCCGACCCCACGAACACGATCTACCTCGCCTATGTCGACGGCGTGCCTGCGGCCCGCGCCTCGGCGGCATTCGGCGAACGCGGCGTGACGCTGTTCGGCGGCTCGACCTTGCCGGAAGCGCGTGGCCGGGGCGCCTACCGCGCGCTGGTCGCCGCGCGCTGGGAGGATGCGGTCGCCCGCGGGACCCCGTGCCTCGTCACGCAAGCAGGACCGATGTCGCGGCCGATCCTCGCCCAGCTCGGCTTCCGCGAGCTGTGCGAGATCAGGATCCTCGTCGATGACTTCGGCGCGTCAGAATCGTCGGCATGAAGGTCAGCGCCAAGGCCGACTACGCGATCCGTGCCGCCGTCGAGCTCGCCGCGGCGGGAGAGAGCGGTCCCGTCAAGGGCGAGCGGATCGCAGCAGCCCAGCAGATCCCGCCGAACTTCCTCGAGAACATCCTCGCCGACCTGCGCAACAACGGGCTCGTCGCCTCACGGCGCGGCGCCGACGGCGGCTACTGGCTTGCGCGGCCGCCGGCCGAGATCTCCCTCGCGGAGGTGATACGCGCGGTCGACGGGCCGCTGGCCGCCGTCCGCGGGCAACGCTCGGAGCAGGTGTCGTACGAGGGGAGCGCGGCGAGCCTGCGCGACGTCTGGGTGGCCGTGCGCGCCAGCCTGCGCAACGTGCTCGAGCACGTGACGCTCGCCGACGTCGCCGCCGGCAACCTGCCGCCGGACGTCCGCGCGCTTGCGGACGACCCCGACGCCTGGTCGCCGCACTAGGCGAACGCCGTCGCGCGCATCGGGCGCACCCAAACGATCGCGCCCTCGTCGAGCTCGAGCTGAGCCTCCTGATCGCGCGTCAGCTCGACGGTGAACGAGGTGCCGTCGTCGGCCGAGAGCTCGCAGCGAACCCGGAAGCCGAGATGGACGATGCGGTCGATCTGAGCCTCGCGCGTCCCCTCCTCGGGCTCGAGCACGATCTCAAGGTCGTGCGGCCGCACCCACTCCTCGCCGAAGAGGTGGGCACTGCCGACGAACGACATCACGAACTCGTTCGCGGGCCGGTCGTAGAGCGAGCGGGGTCCGGCGATCTGCTCGATCCGCCCGCGGTTCATCACGACAACCTCGTCGGCGACCTCCATCGCCTCCTCCTGGTCGTGGGTGACGATGACCGTGGTCGTGTGCGTCTCGTCGTGCAGGCGCCGCAGCCACAGGCGCAGCTCTGCGCGCACGCGGGCGTCGAGCGCGCCGAACGGCTCGTCGAGCAGCAATACCTTCGGATCGACCGCGAGCGCGCGGGCGAGCCCCATGCGCTGGCGCTGACCGCCCGAGAGCTGCGACGGATAGCGGCCCGCGAGCCCCTGGAGCTGCACCAGCTCGAGCAGCTCGTCGACCCGCGCGCGGATCTCGTCCTTCGGCCGCTTGCGGATCTTCAGCCCGAACGCGACGTTGTCGCGCACCGTCATGTGCCTGAACGCGGCGTAGTGCTGGAAGACGAAGCCGATCCCGCGCTCCTGCGTCGGGCGGCCGGTCACGTCCTCGCCGTCGATCAGCACGACGCCGCGGTCGGGCTGCTCGAGGCCGGAGATGACGCGGAGCAGCGTCGACTTGCCGCTGCCGCTCGGGCCGAGCAGGGCGGTGAGCGAGCCTTCCTCGACCGCGAGCGAGACGTCGTCGAGGGCGACGAACGTCCCGAATCGCTTCGTGAGGTTGACGACGGCGATCGACACTATGGGGACTCCTCCCTGGGTCTGAACCGGAGCATCATTGCCAGCACGACGAGGCCGATGGCGGCCAGGACGAGTGCGATGCCGTAGGCGCCGGCCATGTTCAGGTTCTCGTACTCCTCCTGTACGCGGAGGGTCGCGGTCTCGGTCTTGCCCTGGATCGAACCCGAGACGACCGCGACGGCGCCGTACTCGCCCAGGCAGCGGGCGGTGGTGAGGATGACGCCGTAGATCACGGCCCAGCGGATCGCGGGCAGAGTGATGCGGAAGAACGTCTGGAGCCCGGTCGCGCCGAGCGTGCGCGCCGCCTGCTCCTCGGTGTCGCCGAGCTCGCGCAACGTCGGCACGACCTCCCGCACGACGAACGGCAAGGAGACGAACATCGTCACGAGCACGATCGAGGGCGTCGCGAACAGGATCTGGATGCCGTGCTGCTGGAGCCACGGCCCGAACCAGCCGGTGCGACCGTAGAGCAGGAAGAGCGACAGCCCGACGACGACGGGGGAGAGGGCGAGCGGCAGGTCGACGAACGCGTTCAGAAGCCCCTTGCCCGGGAACCGGCGACGCACGATCGCGAGGCCGCAGACGATGCCGAAGACCGTGTTCAGCGGCACCGCGATCGCGGTGACGAGCAGTGTCAACCGGAACGCGTGGATCGTGTCCGGGTCGGTGATCGCCGTCCAGGCTTTGCCCACGCCTTCGGCGTAGACGCGCCAGAAGACCATCGAGAGCGGGCCGAGCAGCACCAGCAGCAGGTAACCGAGCGCGACTCCCCGCAGTGCGTAGCGCCTAGCCACGCTCGTACCTCGTCGCGCGGTGTCTAAGCGCGCCGACCGCCAGCAGTACGACGAACGAGATCGCGAGCAGCACCACCGCGACGGCGGCGGCGCCGGCGGGATCGCCGGCCTGGCTGCGGTTGAGGATGAACACCGAGGCGACCTCGGTGCGGTACGGCTGGTTGCCGGAGATGATCGTCACGGCGCCGATCTCGCCGACCGCGCGCGCAAATGCCATCGTCACTCCGGAGAGGATCCCGGGGAGGATGCTCGGGAAGACGATCCGGAAGAAGATCGTCCGTTCGCCTGCCCCGAGCGACCGCGCCGCCTCCTCCATCTCCGTGTCGAGCTCGAGCAGGACCGGCTGCACGGTCCGGACGACGAAGGGGAGCGTCACGAAGAGCAGCGCGAGCCAGATCGCAGCCCGCGTGAACGCGAGATGGACGCTGATCGGGGAGTAGGGGCCGTAGAGCGCGAGCACCACGAGCCCCGCGACGATCGTCGGCAGCGCGAACGGCAGGTCGATCACTGCGTTGACGAGCGCCTTGCCGCGAAACTCGTCGCGCACGAGCACCCACGCGGTGACCGTGCCGAGCACGGCGTTCGTGAGCGCAGCGAGCGCGGCCACGGCGAGCGTCAGCTTCAGCGCAGCCAGCGCCTCGGGATTCGTGATCGCGCCCCAGAACGACCCGGAGACGCCGCCCGACCGCGACGACCAGACGAGCGCCGCGATCGGGAGCGCGACGATCACGCCGAGATAGGTCACGACGAAGCCGAGGGAGAGAGCCGTTGCGGCTCCCTCCCTCGGGAATGCCCTTCCGCGTGGAAGTGCGACGCTAGCCAGAGGACGGTCCTCCGACGGCCTGCTCGATCTGCACCATGCGGCCGCTCTTCAGGTCGAACCACACCTTGTCGGCCTGGCGCCAACCGCCGATGTACTTGTCGTCGATCTTGAAGATGCCCGGGCGTGCCGGGAACTCCTTGAGGACCGACGGCTCCTTGGCGACCTGCGGGTTCACGGGCCGGAAGCCGTACTGCGCGAAGAGCTCCTGGGCCTTGACGCTCTTCATGAAACGGATGAACGAGTTCGCGGCGTCCTTGTTCGCGCTGCCCTTCAGCACGGCCGTCGGGAGCTGGATCAGCATCGTCTGGCGCGGGATGACGTACCGGATGTTCTTCCCCTGCAGACGGGCGTTGATCGCCTCGCTCTCGTAGGTGATCAACACGTCGCCCTTGCCCGAGAGGAACGTGTTCGTGGCGTTCGAGCCCGAGGTGTCCTGGGAGACGACGTGCTGGAAGAGCTGCTGCACGAAGGCGGTTGCCTGCTTGTCGGTCTTTCCGAGGCGGCGCTCGGCGCCGTAGGCGGCGAGGATGTTCCACTTCGCCGAGCCGGAGCTGAACGGGTTCGGCGTCACGACCTGGACGCCCGGCTTGACGAGATCGGCCCAGCCCTTGATGTGCTTCGGGTTGCCGTTGCGGACGGCGAAGACGACGACCGTGTTCGCGGCGATCCCGTTGTAGCTCTGATGGCTCCAGTTCTGATCGACGAGCCCCGCGTCGACGAGGAGGTTCACGTCATCGCCGGTCGAGAGGAACACGAGGTCGGCGGGCTGACCTGCGGCGACCGCCTTCGCCTGGTTCGTCGACGGTCCGTAGCTCTGCGTGAACGACACGCCCGAGCCCTGCGGGGTGGCCTGGTAGGCCTGAATGATCTTCGCCATCACGGGCTTCGGCGTCGAGTAGGCGACGATCGACAGGTTCGTGCCCGCCGCCGCGGCGGTCGCGAGGACGAGCGCGGCCGCTCCACCGGCTGCGAGTAGAAATCTCAGTTTGTTCATTGGCATGCTGAACAATTACATAAACAAAGCTCATGCGTCAAATAAGAACTTGGGATGCAGTGGGATGTCCGCTATAGTTGAGAGCGCAACTATGAGCGAGCTCTCGACAGCACAGAACCTCGAGGCCTGGGTCTCGTTCCTGCGCGCCCACGCGGCGCTCACGCGCGAGCTCTCCGCCGACCTCCAGCGCGAGCACGGCCTCACGATCAACGACTACGAGGTGCTGCTCCATCTCTCACGTGCGGAAGGGAGCCGGCTGCGACGCGTCGACCTCGCCGAGCGGGTGCTGCTGACCGCATCCGGCATCACGCGGCTCCTGGACGGCCTCGAGCGCGGCGGCTTCGTCTGCCGCGAGACGTGCCCCGGAGACGCGCGCGTGTCGTACGCGAAGCTGACCGACACCGGGCTCGAGAAGCTCCGGCACGCGGGCAGGACCCACCTGCGCGGCATCGACGAGCTGTTCAACGCGCGTTACTCGGACGAGGAGCGCGCAACGCTGGCCGAGCTGCTCGGCAGGCTGCCCTCGTCCGGCGAAGCCGGCGCGTGTGGCCCGTCCGGCGAAGCCGGCCCCTGTAGCTGAGCCGCGAGCTCGCGGAACGGCCCGTCGATCGCGAGCAGATCGTCGAAGCGGCCGCGCTGGGCAATGCGCCCGTGCTCCATCACGATCACCTCGTCGGCACGGCGGACGGTCGCGAGGCGGTGCGCGATGATGATCGACGTCCGTCCGTGCAGGAGCCGGTCGAGCGCCTGCTCGATCAGGATCTCCGTCGGCCGGTCGATGTTCGAGGTCGCCTCGTCGAGGATCAGGATCCTCGGGTCGGCGAGCAGGGCGCGCGCGATCGAGATCAGCTGCCGCTCGCCCGCCGACAGGCCGGCACCGCCTTCGCGTACCTCGTGGCCTAGCCCGCGCTCGAAGCGGCGCGCGATGCGGTCGACGCCGACCGAGCGCGCGACGTCCTCGACCTGCTCGTCGGTCGCCTCGGGTTGTGCGAAGCGGATGTTGTCGGCGATCGTCCCCGCGAACAGGAACGGGTCCTGGAGGACGACACCGAGCTGCCGGCGGTACGAACGGAGCTGCAACGTCCGTAGGTCGCGGCCGTCGACGCGCACCTCGCCGTCGTCCGGGTCGTAGAAGCGCCCGACGAGCTTGGCGGTCGTCGACTTGCCGCCGCCCGACTCGCCGACGAGGGCCAGGCACCCTCCCGACGGGACGTGGATGTCGAGCGCGTGCAGCACGGGCTCGCGTCCGTACGCAAAGGTGACGCGATCGATGTGCAGGTCGCCGTCGATCCGCGGCGCCGGCACCGAGCCGGGCTCGTCGCGGATCTCGGGCTTGGTGTCGAGGACGCTCGTGATCTTCTCCATCGCCGCGCCCGCCGACTGCACCTGGCCGTACAGGTCGGACAGCTCCTGGAGGGGCTGGAAGACGAGGTTGAGCATGAAGACCGACGAGACGACGGTGCCGATCGTCAGCGTGTCGTGCGCGACCATCCGGCCGCCGACCCACAGCACCGACACCATCGCAATCGCGCCGAGGAACTCGATCGCCGGGAAGAAGACCGAGTTCAGGGTCTGCGCATAGGTGTTCGTGCGCAGGTTCGCCGCATTCGCCGCCTCGAATTCGGCGAGGAACGCGCGCTCGCGGTTGAACGCCTGGATCACCGCCATGCCGGCGACCGACTCGGCGATCTGCGCCGTCATTGCGGAGATCGTCTCGCGGACCTGCAGGAACGCGGCGTGCGAGCGCACCTGGAACCAGCGGGTCAGCACGAGCGTGGGCGGGAGGATGACGAGCGCGACGAGCCCGAGCCGCCAGTCGAGCACGAACAGGCCGACGATGGCTGCGCAGAGGGTCAGGGTGTTGACGACGAGCGTCGTCAGGCCCTGCGACAGGACGTCCGAGAGCGCGTCGACGTCGGAGGTGAGTCGCGCGATGATCCAGCCCGCCTTCTGCTGCGAGAAATAGCGAAGTGAGAGCTGGGTCAGGTGGTCGAACAGGTCCTCACGGAGGCCGAGGACGATGTCCTGGCCGACGCGCGCAAGCCCGCGCACGAGGGTCGTCTGCAGCACCCAGGCGAGCGCGTTGATCGCGAGGTAGACGCCGACGTCGCGGGCGAGCCTGCTCCGGTCGCCGTCACGCATGCCGCGGTCGATCGCGTCCTGGACGACGATCAGAGCCGACACCGGCGCCGCTGCGGACAGCACGCCGATGACAGACAGCAGGGCGACACGGCCCCAACGCCCGCGCAGGTAGCGGGTGAGCCGCGAGAGACCGATGCGGTTACGCCGCGGCACGGATCTCCTCGCCGAAGAGCCGGAAGAAGACGTTTCCGAGTGCGAGCAGCTCGGACGGCGAGCCTGCTTCGACGACGATGCCGTTGTCGATCACGATCGCGCGATCTGCGACCTCGACGGTCGAGAGCCGCTGCGTGGCGATCAGGACTGTCCGGCCCGCGAGCGCGGGGCGCAGGTTCTCGACCAGGTGTCGCTCGGTCTGCGTGTCGACCGCCGACATCGGGTCGTCGAGCACGACGACGCGGGCGCCGGCGACGAGCGCACGCGCGAGCGCGACGCGCTGGCGCTGCCCGCCGGAGAGGTTGACGCCGCGCTCTCCGATCAGCGTGTCGTAGCCGTCCGGCAGGTCGGCGGCAAAATGGGCGACGCCCGCGGCCTCGCAGGCCGCCACGACCTCCTCCCACGGCGCGTCCGGGCGGGCGGCGAGCAGGTTGTCGCGGAGCGGGATCGAGAAGAGGATCGGCCGCTGCGTGACGATCGCGACGGCGGAGCGAAGCTCCTCGAGCGTGATGTCGCGCACGTCGACGCCGCCGATCAGCACACGGCCGTCGGTGGGGTCGTAGAAGCGCGGAAGGAGGTTGAGCAGCGACGTCTTGCCGGCGCCTGTCGGGCCGCAGATCGCGACCACCTCGCCGGGTGCCACGTGCAGCTGCACGCCGGAGAGCACCTCGGAGCCGGTTCCGTACGCGAACCGGACGTCGTCGAACGCGACGGAGAGCTTGCCCTCCGGTAGCTGCGTCGGGTATGTCGGCTCGGGAATCGTCTCGATCTCGTCCAGCCAGGCGAAGCTGCGCGACGCGGACGCCGTCGCCCGCTGGGCGAGCGACAGAATCCAGCCGAGCGCCTCGAGAGGCCAGACCATCTGCAGGAGCAGCTGGTAGAAGAGGAAGAACTCGCCGTAGGTCAGGGCGCCGCCGATCACGTCGTGGCCGCCGAAGAAGACGACGGCGGCGATCGAGAGCGTCGGCAGGAAGAGGAGGCCCGGCAGGAACGCCGCCTCGACGCGCGCCTGGCGGAGCACGCCGTCGCGGACCTTCTCCGCCTTGCTTGCGAAGCGGGCCTGCACGTCGTCCTCGCGGCCGAACGCCTGCACCATCTCGATTCCGACGACGGCCTCGTCGGCGGCCTCGGTGACGTCGGCCTTCAGCTGCTGCACGTAGCGCGAGATCGGCATCACCTTGCGGGCGAACGTGAACGCGAGCACGAACACGGCCGGCATCGAGACGAGGGCGATCGCGGCCAGCTTCACGTTCACGAGGAAGAGGACGACCGCGATCCCGCCGATCATCATCAGGGACTGGATCCCCTGCGTCATGCCCCAGCCGATGAAGTAGCGGATCGGATAGAGGTCGTTGGTGGCTCGAGAGACGACCTGCCCGGTGGCGTGGCGGTCGTAGAACGCCCGCGGAAAGCGCAGGTACGACTGATAGAGGAGCTCGCGCATGCGGGCCTCGACGCGGATGCCGGTGCGCGCGGTCGACCAGCGCCGCAGGAAGTTGATCCCGAAGCGGAGGAGTGCCAGCCCCGCGACGACGGCGAGGTACGGCCACAACGCGGCGCGATGGCCGCTCTGCGGCGTGATCGCGTCGTCGATCGCGTGGCGGATCACGATCGGGATCGCGATCGCGAGGCCGGAGTACACGAACGCGCACACGAGCCCGAAGCCGACCAGCTGCCGCTGCTCGACCCAGAGCCGCGCCAGCCCCTTGACCGTCGGCCAGAAGGCGTGATCGGGCGGGTCCACGGAGAGAGAACGCCTGCTCACCTTGTCACGCTACCAGTCGTTAACCAAGCTAACGATCGCCACCTCCGGGGTCAGACCCGCGTCTGACCCGGGTCTGACCCCGGAGGCCCCCGAGCGCGGATGTCCGGGAAAGGACGATGTCCCATCCGGACGGCTTCGCGATCCGGCTCAGCGGCGCGGTTCCGAGGCGGTCCGTGACGGTTCTGTGGCACTTCGGTGCGCTTTCTCCTCACGCTGGCTCAGACGCGCGTCTGACCCGGGTCTGACCCCGCGGTCTTCCGGCCGCCGCCGCGGCGTGGGATGATGCGCGCCATGCCCGAGACTGCGAACGACCCACGCGACTGGTTGAACGTCCTCGCCGATGTACCGCTCTTCGCCGGGCTGAGCACGCGCCAGCTGCGCAAGGTTGCCGGGCTGGGGCGGATTCGGCGCATCCACGAGGGGGCGCGGGTGATCCGGACCGGCGATCCCGGCGACTCGCTCTACGTCGTGCTCGACGGCGAGGTCTCGGTCGGGCGACCCGGCCTCCCGGCGCTCACCCTCGGCATGGGCAGTTTCTTCGGCGAGCTCGCCCTGATCGACGGCGGGCCACGCACGGCCACGGTCGTCGCGAAGACGCCGCTCGTCTGCCTGACGATCGGGCGCACGCCGTTCCTGAAGCTCCTGCGCGCGGAGCCGGCGATCGCCGTCGCGGTGCTCGAGGAGCTCACGGCGCGTCTGCGCGCCGTCCAGGCGTCCAGCTCGTAGGACCGCTGTGGAGGTCAAGCCGGTCCCCGGGCTCGAGCACGAGCCCTACGCCGAGGTGTGGCTGGAGACCGTCGACGACGCGGTGCTCGACGAGGCGTTCGCCGCCGCGGCCCGGATCGGGAAGCCCGGGCTCGAGATCTGGACGACCACGAAGACGCCGGCCGTCGAGCCCTTCCTGCTCGCCCGCGGCTTCTCGCCGCACCGGCGCTACGTCATCTCCGAGCTGGTCGTGGAGACGGCGCTCGACCCGGGCGAGCCCGCCTGCCCGCTCGCCACCGTCGCCGAGCGCCCGGACCTCGGCCCGGCGCTGAACGACCTCGCCCGGGTCGCCCACGCCGACCAGCCCGGCCGCGCGGGCACCGACATCGGTGGCGACTGGCTCGAGTGGGGCTTCCGCGCGCACCCGCCGGAGAGCTACTTCGTCGCGCTCGACGGCGACCGGGTGCTCGCCTACGGCTACCTCGAGGACCGCGACGGCGCCTGGTGGCACGGGTTCCTCGCCGTCGCCCGCGAGGAGCGTGGACGCGGCCTGGCGGGAGCGATCAAGCGGGCGCAGATCCGCTTCGCGAAGGAGCACGGGATCGCCTCCCTCCGCACGGCGACCGAGGTGCGGCTCGAAGGGATGCACGCCCTCAACCGTCGGCTGGGGTACCAGCCCCTGTACGACGAGATCGTCGTGCGAGGCACACGGTGACCGGGCGCTGCGGCTCTCGTGTTGCTTTACCGGCGCCTTACCCAGAGCCCGCAGATCCACCACGGCCGCGGAGGATGCTCTGCACGGGAAGGGAGGGATCATGAAGGGACTCGCAGGCAGACTTTCGATCGGGGTGGCGCTTGCGCTGCTCCTCGCGCTCGCCGTCACGGCCGGCGCCCTCGCCGCTGCGCCGTCGGCCACGACCGGGCCGACGACGGCGGTCGGCGCTGCGAGCGCGACCGTCACCGGCACGGTCGACCCCGGCGGCCAGTCGACGACCTGGTACGTCGAGTTCGGCACGTCGGCCTCGTACGGCTCGAAGACCGCGTCGGCGAGCGCCGGCTCCGGCTCGAGCGCGATCGACGTGTCCGCGGAGCTTTCCGGCCTGAAGGCCGGAACGACCTACCACTACCGCGTCGTCGCCACGAACGGCGCCGGCACGGACCGTGGCTCCGACGCCCTCTTCACGACCCTCGTGCCGCCCGACGTGACCACCGGCACCGCGTCGTCGATCGGCACCTCGAGCGCGACGCTGAACGGCACCGTCGACCCGAACGGCCGCGACACCACCTACTACTTCGAGTACGGGTCGACGACGAGCTACGGCACGAAGACCTCCGCGAAGAGCGCCGGATCGGCGACGACCGGCCAGTCCGAGTCCGCGGCGATCACCGGGCTGCAGCCGGGCCAGACCTACCACTTCCGCGTCGTCGCCGCGAGCGACGGCGGCAGCAGCACGGGTAAGGACTCCACGTTCGTCACGAGCTCGTCGCCGGCGGTGGAGACCGGCGACACGGCGTCGATCACGCCCACGACGGCGACCCTCAAGGGCTCGGTGACGCCGAACGGGCTCTCGACGACCTGGTGGTTCGAATACGGGACGACGACCGGTTACGGGACGAAGACCGCCTCGCACAGCGTCGGCTCGGGTACCAAGGCGACGTCCGTCTCGGTCGGGATCAAGAGCCTCAAGGCGGGGACGACCTACCACTACCGGCTCGTCGCGAGCAACTCCAGCGGCAAGACGGCCGGGGGCGATCGGACGTTCACGACGATCGGCGCGCCCGCCTCGCAGACCGGGGCCGCTCCGAACGTCGGGCCCGACTACGCCGTGATCACCGGCACGGTCGACACGCATGGGCGGGCGACGACGTGGTGGTTCGACTACGGGACGGGCACGGGCTACGGCCACTCGACCGCGTCGAAGAGCGCCGGCTCGAAGGCGGGTGCGCAGTCCGTGAGCGCCACGCTCACGGGGCTGACGCCGTCGACGACCTACCACTACCGGCTCGTCACCAAGAGCGACGCGGGCACGACGCGCGGCGCCGACGCGACCTTTACGACAGCGGGCGTCACGATGACCGTGGTGTCGCGGGCGGTGACCTACGGCGGCCGCATCAGGCTGAGCGGCGTGGTTCCGACCCACCAGGCCGGCGAGCAGGTCGTGATCTTCGCGCAGCCGTACGGCGGTGGGTCGTTCCATTCCGTCACGACGGTGCTGAGCGGCGTCGGAGGCGTCTGGTCGTACACAGCGCGGCCCGAGATCTCGACCGCCTACGAGGCGAGCTGGAAAGGCGGCGTCACGACTCCCGTGACGATCGGTGTCCATCCTCGGATCACCCTGACGCGGCTTCCCAACGGCCACTTCGTCGTGCGCGTGCTCGGCGGCGGATCGTTCGCGCACCGGCTCGTGCAGCTGCAGCGCCGGGTCGGCAGCCACTGGAAGACGGTTCGCCGCTATCGCCTGGGCGCGCGCTCACGCGTCGAGTTCAAGCCGAGCCTCCCCAAGGGAAGCTCGACGCTTCGCGTCGCGCTGAGCGTCAACCAGGCCGGTGCCGGCTTCCTCGGGGGCACGAGCGCACTCCTGCGCGTCAAGCGGTAGCCGGCGCCGGCGCGTCTAGATCGTCAGCGCCGGGCTTTCGAGTTGTTGAGCGCGGCGGCGTCGCGCAGGAGCGCCTTCAGCGCCTCCTCGTCGATCGGCTCACCCTCGCGGAAGTCGATCGCGCGCCGCGTGTTCCCCTCCAGGCTCGAGTTGAAGAGGCGTGCGGGGTCGGGGACGGCCGCGCCCCTTGCGAATGTCATCTTCACGACGCTCTTGTACGTCTCACCTGTACAGACGATTCCATCGCTGTACCACGTCGGCACGCCGCGCCACTTCCACTCCTCGGTGACGCCGGGGACCGCTTCCTTGACGAGCTCACGTATCCGGGCGAGCAGCTCGCCCCGCCAGTCGCCGAGCTCCTCGATCCTCTCGTCGATCAGCTGAGAAGGTGACTTGCTGCTCATCGGGGGCTCCTCACGTCCGGGGGACGAGCCTCAGCGTCGCTGCGCGCGCGGCGGGCGCAACGATCCTCGGCACGATCGACGGATAGCGGCCGTCGTACTTGGCGTGGTACGCGGCGTCGACGGCGTCGTCTGCCTCGGTCTCGACGAGTGACACGTCTTTCTCGACGCCGCCGGCGCGGATTCGCGCCTCGTGGCGCTTCTGAGCGCCACGGAACCAGGATGACCCGCGGCCGTTCACCGAGCGGACATACAGGTCATCGCCCTCGCGGACGACCCACATGATCACCGGTGCTCGGAGGGTCCCGTCGTCGCGGACAGAGGCGAGATCGAGCTCTTCGGCCCTGTCGATCCGGTCGAGCTCGTCGGACGTCCATGTGGTCATCGGACAGTCCCCCATCCGGCGTGGGACGGCGGG
Organism: uncultured Thermoleophilia bacterium; assembly: GCA_963840365.1. GTDB lineage: Bacteria > Actinomycetota > Thermoleophilia > Gaiellales > Gaiellaceae > PALSA-600. Next base: position 24,357 of record CAWIYQ010000007.1, read on the forward strand.
GTTCACGAACAGATGGAGCGTACCGGGATCGAACAGCTGACCTTCGGCTTGCAAACGCGATAGTCGTGCTCGCGAGGCAGCTACTCAGTTTTGCCACCCCGACTGACCGAAACCAAACGCCGGCCGAGGCCGGGTTTCCCCTGATGCACGAGAGGACCTGGACGACCACGGTTGTTCGGCTGGTACGACTACCCGAGGAGAAACCGTGCCGCCGCTGCTGCCCCCGCTTCCGCCACCGTTTTCTCCCGCGGTCAGGCCGCTTCAGATCCTCGCCGGATTCCTTCTTGGCTGGACGATTCGCGGCCGGCGCAAGACAGTCGGCCCGAACCCTCAGGACTGACACCGGAAACGAACGACCCGCCCGGGGACGGGCAACACAGCCGACTCGGAGAAATGGCCGATTAGCAGGCGTTCCGCCTGAAATCGGCTCTACGACAGGAGTGGAGCGTGCCGGGATCGAACCGGCGACCTTCGGCTTGCAAAGCCGACGCTCTCCCAGCTGAGCTAACGCCCCGGGAGCTCCAGTCTAGCCCGCCTCTCGGCGCGATCGGTGTCTGACACCGGAGTGTCAGACACCTCGTTCGCCGAGTTCCCGCCTACGCGGCCCGGGAGAGCCGCTCTTCCTGGCGTGCTTTCTGGATGATCGTGTCGCGGTCGCCGAACCGCACGTTCGCGCGCGCGTTCCGCCGCTCGTCCCAGAGCGACGCGATCCTGTCCTCGAGCTTCCTGTGCTCTTCGGCCAGGTCGGCGTCGTGCTCCTGAGCCAGCGCGCGCATCACCTGCAGCCGGCGTTCCGACAGCCTGTCGATCTCCGCTCTGATGTCGGTCAGCGTTCGCATGTCCGTGAAAACGCGTACCCGTTCTGCGGTATTCCTACGTATACCCCAGCTCGTCGAGGCGATCCTCGTCCAGGCCGAAGTGGTGGCCGAGCTCGTGCAGGACGGTGATCCGGATCTGCCGGGCGAGCTCCTCCGGCTCGGGAAAGGCCTCCATGAGCGGCCGCCGGAAGATCGTCACCTGCGCCGGCAGGTACGGGTGCTCCTCGTAGAGCCCGAAGAGGTCGGGCTCGTCCGGATCGGCCTCGCGCACGACGACCGCGATGTTCTCGAGCGAGCCTGCGAGGTGGGGTGGGAGCTCGTCGAGCGCCTGGCGGACGGTCTCTTCGAAGCTCGTCATCCGGCATGGATTCTACGCTCTTCCACGCATTGACAGTGAAAGACTTAGGTTTTATCCTGGTGTTGACTCAAGTAAAATCTGTACATCTGCAAGGAGGACAGGATCATGACCACGCTCGTTCGCTGGGACCCGCTCCGCGACGTCGCGTCGCTCCACACCGAGCTCGGCAGGCTCATGAACGGCATCTTCGAAGCCCCCGTCGGGCGGCAGGTGCAGGCCTGGGTGCCGACGCTCGACGTCTGGGAGGGCGACGACTCCGTCACGTACGCCTTCGACCTGCCGGGCATCGCCGAGGAGGACATCTCGATCGAGGTCGAGGACGGGGTGCTGACGGTGTCGGCGAGGCGCGAGCAGTCGGAGGAGATCGACACGGAGCGCTTCCACCGCCTCGAGCGGCGCTACGGCACCTTCTCGCGTGCCGTCGGCCTGCCGCAAGGCGTCACCGAGGAGGAGATCAAGGCCTCCTACAAGGACGGTGTGCTCGAAGTCGTCGTGCCGAAGCCCGTCCAGCAGAAACCGAAGCGCATCGCGATCTCCGTCGACGGTACGACGCCGAAGGACGTCGAACCGACGATCGAGGGCATGAAGCGCTAGCCGCTCCCGGCAAAGACCAGGAAGGACCAGGCAGGCGGGCGCCGGAAGGCGCCCGCCTTCGCGTGCGCACGAACCCTGCCCTGTTCTCGGCACTTTGCCGCAGACCGTGCCGCGGCCCCCCCGGATGCCCCTCGAGCTGCGGAAAACGAGCATGCGCGGCATACCCGAGACCACCACCCAAGGGGGCATCGTGAAGAAACTCACTCTCTCGACGGCGGCCGCAGCGCTCGTACTGCTGCTCGTCGGCGGCGGCGCTTTCGCCGCGACGAGCGCGACACCGAAGCCGAAGCCGATCGCCTTCGTCGGCGCCTACGCGGGGACCGCGAGCTATCAGCAGAACGATACGACCGTCGCGCTCACGGCCAACGGCACCGGTACGGGCACGCTGATCGGCGCCGGCAAGATCACGGGCACCGGTGTCGCCAACACCGCCGGGCAGCCGGCGTGTGTGCCGTTCACCGGCACCGGAAAGGTGACCGGCCCCGGCGGCACGATCATCTTCAAGGTCATCCCGGGCACCTCGGGCTGCGGTGACCAGGCGGCCGAGAACTTCACCATCTCCGGGAAGGCGACCCTTCTCAAGGCGACCGGCAAGCTCTTGAAGCGCAAGGGCCTTCTCAGGATGACCGGCACCTACGACAAGACGAGTGGCGCCTTCACCGTCAAGTTCCGCGGCAGCCTCACGAAGTAGCGGGTGCCCGGGATGACTCTCAGCCAAGGAGGAACGATGAGCAGGATCCTCGCCCTCGCGGCGGGCGTCGCGGTGTTCGCGACGCTGTCCGCGTCGGCATTCGCAGGCAGCGCAGCGACACCCGTCCCGTTTCCTGCGGCCACGAGCGGGCCGCTCTTCATTGCCGCGCAGACAGTCAACACGTCCGCGGCGGTGTCCAGCCAGTTTGCACCAGGCTCGACGGTCGTCTTCCGGGCTCTCGCCCTCGACACGAAGACGATGAAGACGCTTGCAGCGAAGGACGTCACCTACTTCTACGCGACGATCCCGAACCAGCCGAACGTCAAGTTGAAGTACGACCCGACGGCACCGGGTGCGACGCCTCGCATGCCGTGGACGGGGCAATGGACCGTCCCGGCCGGCTACTCGGCGGGAAGGGTCGCGTTCAAGATCCTCGCCAAGTCGACGTTCAAGCGCCACGGATCGTTCGTCCAGATTCCGGTCGCCCCGTCAGTGCTGACGATCTCGTCGACCGCCCCTGCACAGTTCGGCGCCGGGCCGGCGGCCTCGGCGGCGACGGCTGCTCCGGCCGTGAGCGATCTCGCCATCTACGTCGACACCGTCAACGGGACGTCGCCCGTCGGCGTCGCCAAGCGTCCTGTCGGCTGCTCCCAGACGAACGTGTTCAAGCGCGGCGAGCAGGTCGTCATCCGGATCTGGGGCTTCGATCTGAAGTCCGGAGCCACACTGAGCAACGACAACGTCGACACGGCCACGGCCGCGATCCCCGGCGTCGCCGCACCGCTGACGCTCGGCTACGGCGCGCACGGCACGGTCTATTTCTGGTCGACCCCGTGGATCGTCCCGGCGGCCTTCCCGCTCGGTGACGTGACCATCCACGTCGCGTTCAAGACGGATGCAGGCAAGTCAGGCACGTTCGACTACCCGATCACGATCGTCCCGTAGGGGCGACGACGAAAAACACGCACGAAGGGACCACCGACATGACCACCACTACCATCGCGAGGCGCGTCGTCGGCACGATCGTCGCTCTCGCAGCACTGACCGTCTGGTCGGGTGCCGCCCCGGCCGCGCCGGGCACGGCTCCCGCGCCGGTCTTCCCGAACGCTCCGGCGTCGCTCGGGAAGCCGGTCGGCATCGGCGTCCCGGCCGCGAGCATCAAGCTCCTGACCACGAAGCCCGACGTCGCCGTCGCGGGCACCGACTTCGCCGTGAGCGGCGCCGGCCTCCCGGCCAACAAGGACGTGCTGCTCACGTGGAGCACGGCGAACGTCAACTGGCAGCTCGACGCCCGGCCGGACAGCGTCGACTATCTCGGTCGCACGGCCACGAACTACAACGTCCAGCTCGCGGTCGCACACACCGACGCGACCGGCGCGTTCAACCTGACCGTGAAGGCCCCGCAGGACTGGGGCGGCCTCCACGACATCTACGCCGTCGTCGACGGCGTCCAGGTCGCGAAGGGCGGATTCCTGGTCGCCCGGCATGCGACGATCGAGCCAAAGCGCGGCCCGATCGGCACCCCGATCACGATCACGTATTACGGGTTGGGCTCGAAGCTCTACGAGGGCTCGGCCTCGATGACCTACGACAACAAGTTCGCCGGCCAGCTGACGGCGAACTGGAGTCGGGGCGTCGCGGTGGCGCACATCCGCGCCTCCGGCCCCGTCGGGAAGCACGTGATCGTCCTGACCGACTCCGTCACCTACCCCTACCTGAACATCCCGCAGTCGCCGAACCCATGGGCCACCGCCTCGAAGCTGACCTTCACCGTGACGAAGGACGCCGGACGGCCGAAGCCCGAGATCGACTGGCCCGTGCGCGTCGCGCCGACCATGTGGTCGTACACGACGATGATCCCGGGCGCGACGCAGGCGGGCTCGACGGCGAAGGGTGCGCTCAGCGTCGCGACCGGGCCGATCCTGACCAAGGTCGAGGTGAAGGCCACCGGCCTGACGGCGAGTCAGCCCGTCGACCTGCAATGGGCGTCCGTCGTCGGCAACCGCGTCAACTGCACCGGCACCTGCTGGGCGACTCTGAACATCCCGCTCGGGAAGGCGACCGCGGCGGCCGACGGCTCGCTGCAAGCGAAGGTCACCGTCCCGGACGGCCTCGGCGGCTGGCACGCCGTGCAGCTGATCCAGAACGGCCAGGTCAAGGCGCAGCTGCCGTTCTTCGTCAAGCGCAGCTTCGCCTCGGCGCAGCCCATCTCCGACCTCACGCTGCGGCCGGGCCAGCACTTCACGATCCACCTGAAGGGCCTCGGCTGGACGCAGCTCGACAACACGATCGCGGTCGACTACGACAACGCCTACATCGGCTACGCGTGCGGCTTCAACAGCCAGGGCGACACCGTCGTCAACCTGACCGCGACGGGTGCCCCGGGAACGCACCTGATCGACATGTATCCGCTGCTCTACACACAGCAGCCTTCGTACGCGAACACGCCCTACGGGATGATCCCGCTGCTCTCGTACAGGACCGACCTACCCGGGCTCGCGCTCGGATACCAGTTGCCGGCGATGCGCTTGGCGATCACGGTCGTCAAGTAGGTGGTCCCGGCACACGGGGGAGGCGGCCTTCCTGGCGCCTCCCCCGTGCCCTCCTCGCGCCGCTGACCGCCTTCGGCTCCCGGACGGGTCATCGACGCAAGGGCCGTTGTGGAAGCCACCAGTTCCACTTGCCGAAGACGGCCATCAGCGACGGCACGAGCAGGATGCGGACGACGGTCGCGTCGAGTGCGACCGCGATCGCTAGGCCGGTGCCGAACTGCCGCAGCCCCTCGATGCGTCCGGCGGCGAAGCCGGAGAAGGCGACGACCATCACGGCAGCGGCCGCGGTGACAACGCCACCCGTCCGCTCGAGACCGTGGACGATCGCGTCGATGTCATCCTCGCCCGCGTCGTGCGCCTCACGGATGCGTGAGACCATGAACACCTCGTAGTCCATCGAGAGGCCGAAGAGGGCCGCGAACAGGAAGACGGGGATCCACGCCTCGATCGGGTGCCGGAAGAGGAGAGTCAGAACGCCGTAGCTGGCGCCCACCGAGAGCAGGTTCAGCATCACCGCCTTGAGCGGCAGGAGTACCGAGCGGAACGCCTGCAGCAACACGACGAAGGTGAGCGCCAGCACGGCCCCGACGACCCAGGGGAAGGCGCCGTAGAGGCGGTCGACGAAGTCGACGCCCTGCGGCGGGGCGCCTCCGGCCACCACTTCCGTGCCCGCGGGAAAGCGCGCAGCGGGTACGAGGCGGTCGCGGAGGCGCTGCACGAAGCGTCGGCTCGCGGTCGCGCCCCAGTCGTGGCGGCCGCCGACGACTAACTGCTGCGCCCCCCCGCCGATGTACGGCGGCCGTCGGCCGCTCGCCACGAGCAGCACCTCGGGGTCGTGGGCGAGCTCACGGACGAGCCGTTTCGCCGCCGCCGGCGCAGCGGGAGCGATCACGACGTGAGTCGGGGTCACGATGCCGGCGCCCAGTCCGTTGCGAAGGAGGTCGTAGCCGCGCACCGACTCCGTCGAGGACGGGACGCCGGTGAGCGAGCCCGGCGTGATCTCGAGCCCGATCGCCGGGAGCGACAGCGCGAGCAGCACGGCCGTTCCCGCCGCGAGCCACGCGACCGGTCGGCGCAGCACCGCACGGGCGAGGCGTGCCCACAGTGTTCCGGCGGGCCGTCTCGGCGCCAGCCGTCTCCCGAGAAGCGAGAGGAGTGCGGGCTGCAGGCTCGCCGCGGCGGCCATCGACAGCAGCGGGATGACGAGGCCGCCGACGCCGATCGAACGCACGAAGGGGACCGGCACGAGAAGGAGGAGGCCGAGGCCGACGGCGACCGCTCCACCCGAGAAGAGCACCGCCCGGCCGGCGGTCGCCATCGTCGCCGCGAGCGCGTCGTCGACGTCGCGGCCGGCCAGCTCCTCGCGGAAGCGCAGCACGACGAGCAGCGAGTAGTCGACGGCCAGCCCGAGTCCCACGAGCTCGACGATGTTGCGCGTGTAAGCGACCATCGACAGCTCGTGCGCGAGCAGGTACACGACGCCGAGCGAGCCTGCGATCGTGCACGCGGCGAAGACGAACGGGACGAGCACTGCGACGCCGAGCCCAAGGACCGCGGCCAGGATGGCGAGCGTGAGCGGCAGCGCGATCGCCTGCCCGCGGCGCAGGTCGGACGTGAAGATCGGGTCGAGGTCGTGCTGGATCGCCGGCTCGCCGGTGACGTACGCGTGTGGCGAGCCGGCGAGGGCCGCCCGGAGGGGCCCCGTGTAGGCCTTCGCGTGCTGTAGGTCAGCGGGTGTTGCGACGTCGAGGAAGACGATGCCGTCGCCGGTGTGGAGCGGCCCGACCTCCGCATGCGGGATCCTGCGGGCCGCCTCGGCGACGCGGCGACGCAGGCGCGCCTGCAACGCCCGTTCGCCCGGCTTGCGGGCCCGGAAGACGACTGTGAACGTCCCGTCCGGCCGTTCGCCGAAGTTCGCGGCGAGGAGGTCGCGCGCCCGCTGCGAGTCGGTCCCTGGGACGTCGAGCGAGTTCGCGAGGAGAGGCGTCAGGTGCGTGGACGCGGCCAGGCCGGCGACGAGGACGGCCGCCCACGCCGCCAGTACGAGGACGCGGAAGCGGAGGACGAGACGGGTCCAACGCTCCGGCACCGCCGCAGCCTATCGTCGGGGTTCTACGGATCCGGCCGCCCGGATCGGGCTTCTACGGTTGTCTCATGAAGCTGCTCGCCGTCGCGCTCGCCTCTCTTGCGGTCGCGGGGCCGTCGAAGACGGTCCGGCTCGAGATCGTGCACACGGTTCAGGGCTGCCACGTCTGGGCCTCAGCGCACCAGCTGGGCGCTGCGACGAAGCTGACGGTCTCGAAAGGCACGAAGCTCGTTGTCCGCATCAGCTGCCCCATGGACTTCACGGTCACGCAGACGCACGGCCCGAAGCTCCCGATCGGCGACCCAACGTTCTACACCGGCACGCAGCGCACTATCGTCTTCGCGAAGCGCGGGGTGTACGTGCTTCAGGCGGTCAACATCCAGTCCTCCGAGCAGATGGGCATGCAGACCCTCGGGCCGGACAACCACCTCACGCTGACCGTCGTCGTCAGGTAGCTGCGAGGCCCTCGCGGATCCGCTCCGCGACGGAGGCCATCTCGAGCTTTGCCCCGCTCACGTCGGCGAGCAGCGCGTCGGCGGTCGGCCCCTGGCCGAGCGACCACAGCTCGCGCAGGAGGTTGCCCGCCTCCCGCCGCGCGAACCACGCGTCGCCGAACTCCGAGCGCAGGAACTCCCTCAGCTGGGCCTCGAATGCCCACGAGCGGAGGTACCCGATCACGTAGAAGCCCCCGTCGATGTCGTCGAGGTAGCTCTCGGCGTTGACAGGGATCTTCAGCGCATCGCTCAGCAGCTCGAAGTAGCGCGGCCGCATCGTCTTCGGGTCCTCGGTCTGGAAGAACTCGATCTCGTACAGGAGCTTGGCCGAGTAGCGGCGGGCGAAGTAGAGCGCGGTGGCAGCTCCCTCGTGCGCGAGCGCCTCGGGGCGCCCGACGTCGAGCCGCCGGTTCAGCCAGGCGGGCTCGGTGACGAGCCGCTCGAGGAGCGCCGCCCAACCCTCGGTGACCGCCATGTCGCCGAGCCGGCGGGCTTCCATGGAGAGCTCCGCCGACGTGTTGGCGTAGTGCTCGGTGTGGCCGGCCTCGTGGAAGAGCGCCTCCCAGTCGTCCTTGCCGCCGACCGGTTGGATCACGAGCATCACCTTGTCCGGCACCTCGATCGGCGCGCAGAACGCGCGCGGCGACTTCGACGGCCGCGACTCGAGGTCGAGGTGCACATTTGCCTGCCCGTGCAGGTCGATGCCGAGATCGGAGAGCGTGTGCTCGAGCGCGGGCAGCATCTTCTCGCTCGGGTAGAGCTCGTCGAGCTCCGGCGCCCGGAACAGACGCGCCACGTCCCAGGGGCGGGCCTCGTCCAGGCCGATCCCGAGCCGGTTGCGGAAGAGGCGGTCGCCCTCGCGCTCCCACAGCCGTTCCGTCTCGTCGAGGAGCACGCGACATTCGTCGGCGAGCTCGGGGAGGCGGAAGCCGAAGCGAAGGTAGAGCTCGTAGTAGTTCGGGGCATCGAGTGCACGCACGGCGTCGCGGTCGATCGTGTGCGCCTCGAGGTAGATCGGGTTCAGCCGCTCGTCGAGCAGAGCCACCCGAGCGCGCTCGATCTGCTCGCGCTTCGCGCGGTCGGGCTCGTTCGCCATTGCGACACGGAGCATCCGGTACGGGATCGTCTGACCGTCGACGGTCGTCTCGAGCTCGGCCTCGACGCGCGCGGCCCGGGCCTGATGCTCGCGCGTCAGGTTCCCGAGATAGCCCTCGCAGGCGAACCGCCAGAGCTCGGTGGGAGCCCCTTGCATCGACTGCGCCGTCTCGAGGCTCGTCAGGTCGTCGTAGGCCTCGTACACCGCTTCGACGTCGAGCGTCGGCTTGAGCCCGGCGTAATGGGAGTAGAACTCCTCGTCGAGATCGCGGATGAACTCGTCGGCCCGATCGCGGAAGTGATCGATCTGAGTGGTTGTCGGCGGGCTGACGGACACTGCCCTCTAGGATACGGCCCCGTGCGCGAGCTGAGCGTCACCACCGACCGTCACACGCAGGTGCTGGACATCACCGGCCTCGTCCGCGACGCCGTCGCCGGGCAAGCCGGCGCGGCCGTGCTCGTCTACGTCCCGCACACGACGGCGGGCCTCACGATCAACGAGCACGCCGACCCGATGGTGGCCCGCGATTTCGAGATGGCGCTCGAGCGGATCGCTCCCGAGGGCTGGGACTGGCAGCACATCGAAGAGGGCGAGGAGAACGCGCCCTCTCACATCCGCGCCGCGTTGATGGGGCCGCAGGTTCTCGTGCCCCTGCGCGACGGCGAGCTTGCGCTCGGCACCTGGCAGGGGATCTTCTTCTGCGAGCTCGACGGGCCGCGCACCCGCGCGGTCTACGTAACGGTGCTGCAGTAGGGCTCGCGATGGCCGCTCCCGTCCAACGGGACCAAGAGCTCGAGCTGACGATCGACTCCCTCGCCTACGGCGGGAACGGCGTCGCCCGGCTCGACGGCTTCGTCGTCTTCGTCCGCCGCGGCCTGCCGGGCGACACGGTGCGCGCGCGCGTGACGAAGGTGCAGCGGCGGCATGCCGAGGCCGTGACGGTCGAGGTGCTGCGCCCGGGCGAGTCGCGGGTCGAGGCGCCGTGCGCGCACTACCCGGACTGCGGCGGCTGCCGCTTCCAGGACCTCGCGTACGACGTTCAACTCGCCGCCAAGGCGCAGTGGGTCGCCGATTCGTTCCAGCGGCTCGCCGGGCTCCCGGACGCGCCGCTCGAGCCGATCGTCGGCGCGATCAGCAAATTCGGGTACCGCAACAAGATGGAGTACTCGTTCACGCAGACGGACGACGGGCCGGCGCTCGGCCTGCACCGCGCGGGGCGCTGGGACGAGGTGCTCGGGATCGAGCGCTGCCTGCTGACGACCGACACCGGAAACGCGATCCGCAACCGCCTCACCGACTGGGCACGCGAGGAGAAGCTCGTCGCCTACGACCAGGAGACGCAGGAGGGATACCTGCGGCATGTGGTCGTGCGCGAGGGACGGAACACCGGTCAGGCGCTCGTGCAGCTCGTCACGGCCCGCGCCGAGCGGTTCGACCGGGAGCGGCTGATCGAGGTGCTGACGGAGATCCCGGCGGTCCGGTCGATCCACTGGTCCGAGAACCGGGGCGTCGCCGAGGTGACCAACCTGCCGACCGAGCTCCTCTGGGGCGAGGACGCGATCGAGGAGGAGATCGGCGGGCTTCGCTTCCGCGTGCGGCCGAACGCGTTCCTGCAGACGAACACCGAGATGGCGGCGGAGCTCTATGCGATCGCCCGCGAGTTCGCGGCACTCGGCGGCGGCGAGACGGTGTACGACCTCTACTGCGGGATCGGGACGATCGGCCTGTCGCTCGCCGCGACGGCGATGACCGTCTGGGGGATCGAGATCTCCGAGGAGTCGGTCGCCTGCGCGATCGAGAACCAGGAGCTGAACGGGATCGGCAACGTCGCATTCTTCGCCGGCAACGTGGGGGAGGTGCTGCGCGAGCTGCGTGACCGCGCCGGCGACCCGGACGTGGTCGTCGTCGACCCGCCGCGCGCCGGTCTCGCGGGCAAGGCGCTGCGGCGCCTCGGCGAGCTCGCCGCGCCGCGCGTCGTCTACGTCTCGTGCAACCCGACGACGCTCGCCGGGGACGTGAAGCGCCTTGCCGAGGACTACGGCTACCGGCTCGTCCGCGCCCGGCCCGTCGACATGTTCCCGCACACGCCGCACGTCGAGTGCGTCGCCCTCCTCGAGCGCTGATATCCCACTGATATCCCGATGACATACCTCTGCGCGACGTGTGGGACGCAATACCCGCCGGGCGAAGTGCCGGCCGCCTGCCCGATCTGCGAGGACCCGCGCCAGTTCGTGCCGCACGACACGGGCCAGGTGTGGGTGCGGTGGGACGAGTTCCTCGACGGGCACCGCGCCGAGATCCGAGACGACCACGGCATCCTCGGGATCGGCTGCGAGCCGTCGTTCGCGATCGGCCAGCGTGCGCTCCTCGTCGAGTCCGCGGCGGGCAACGTGCTCTGGGACTGCATCCCGTACCTGGACGACGAGGTCGTCGAGCGGATCACCGAGAAGGGCGGCCTGGCAGGGATCGCGATCTCCCATCCGCACTATTACTCGGCGATGGTCGAGTGGGCGCACGCGTTCGGCTGCCCGGTCCACCTCCACGAGGCGGAGCGGAAGTGGGTGCTGCGCCCGGACCCGGCGATCAGGTTCTGGTCGGGCGAGCGGCTCGAGCTCGGTGCGGGCCTGACCCTCGTCCGCTGTGGCGGTCACTTCGAGGGCGGCCAGGTGCTGCACTGGGCCGAGCGGGCTGCGCTCCTCAGCGGCGACATCGTCCAGGTGATCCCCGACCGGAGGTACGTCTCGTTCATGTGGTCGTACCCGAACCTCGTGCCGCTGCCCGCCGCGCGGGTCGAGGCGATCGGGGCCGCGCTGGCGCCGTTCGCGTTCGACACGATCTACGGCGCCTGGTGGGGCAGGGTGGTCGAGCGCGACGGCTCGGAGGTCGTGCGCCGCTCCGTCGAGCGGTACGTGCGGGCGCTCACAGAACCGGGCCTGCCCTCGTAGGCCCCGTCTGTTCGGGACCCGTCCAGGGACTGTCCCCGGGTCATGGCTCGGCCGGCCCCGGCGCCGCCGGACGGGTCCGAAGCTGCCGCCAGAGAAGGTCGGCGTTCGGGACGAGGAAGCCGAGCGAGATGGCCGGAAGGGCGGGGAGGCCGCTGAGGTCGAGCCACACGGTGATCGCGATCGTCCCGCCGAGTGCCGCGACGAGGCAGGCGTAGGTCGCAAGGACGCGCAGGCCGAACCGGTCGGCCGCGCCGAGGAAGAGGGCGAAGAAGAGCATGTCCGGCACGCCGAGGTTCGCCGCCGCATGCTCGCCCCACACCGGGAAGGCGAACGAGAGCCAGGTGAACACCTGCTCGTGGTGCGTGACGATCTGCTTCGTCGGGCCGCGCCAGACCGAGTACGCGTCGATCCACGGGATGATCACCGCCACCAGCACGACCCACGAGATCTCCTCGAACCACTCGAGGAACCACCAGCCGAGGCACGTCGTCGCGCCGAGCCGGGCGAAGTTCGCGAAGACATCGACGTTGAAGACGGTCAGGACGACGGCGAGCGCCGCGAACGCCACGCCTGCCATCGGTAGCCACGGGCGAGTGCGCAGCGGCAGCGCGAGCAACACGAGCGCGAAGACCGCCGGGAGGAGCACGAGCGTGATCCAGGCGACGTCCCACCACACCCCGATCCTCGGCCAGTGCTCCGACGTCTCGTAGTACGCGACGAGGAGCCCGAAGAGGCCGAGGCTTAGTAGGGCGGGAGCTCGGCCCACCAGGGCCCCACCGCCTTGAACGCGTTCCAGAACGCGGTCTTCGCCGGCGCCTCGTCGAGCGACGAGTCGATGTCCGGCACGGGCAGCGCCTCGATCGTCGGCGTGAACCGCTGCAGCGCCCCGAGGGTCGGCTCGAGTGGCCGCGCGAGTGGGAACTCGAGCCCGTTCAGGAAGTCGAGCGCGTCCTCGCCCATCGCGACGAGGAGCTTCGGCTCGACGATGCGCAGCTCGCGCCGCAGCCACTCGCGTGCGAGCGGCAGGTCGCAGCCTGCGAACTTGACCGCGTTCGTCCCGTACACCTCCATCGGGTCGACGTGCAGGCGCTGCAGCGACTTGATCAGCGCGTTCCCCGCGCGCCCGTGGAACGCGACGCCCTCCTGCAGCTCCTGGGCCTGCGGCCCGTACTTGAGCAGGAAGATGCTTGCGAGCGGATGGCCGGTCGGCAGCGCGGTCGGCGCGCCGTCGGCTGCCTGCGCGATCTCGTGCGACAGCCGGTTGATCTCGGTGATCGCCTTCCGCAGGTAGCGCTCGTAGATGTCGTCTGGGGTCACGGTTCCGGCCACGCGGCAGGGGACCTTTCGGGACCGGCGCCGAGTCTCCTAGCGGACCCGCTCGCGCACCTGCGCCACCCACTTGAGCGACTGGAGGTAGGCGAGCGACTTGGGGCGGCGCAGGATCTCGGCCGTTCGCAGCGAGATGAGGAACTCCTCCGGGTCGCGGAAGGCGCGCATCCGCAAGGCCCCGGTGCCGACTCCCTGCAGCACGTGGGCGTCGGAGCCGGCGCCCATCGTCAGGTTGTACTTCCGCGCGAACCGAAGCGCCTCGTCGTTGTAGGCCTCGAAGAGGAGCCGCGCGTTGTAGACCTCGAGCACGTCGATGTCGGCGAGATGGCGGTGCAGCGTGCGTGGATCGGGGATCGCATGGAGCCGATCGAAGGGGTGCGGCACGTAGACGAGCCCGCCCTGCTCCCGGATGGCGGCGATCGTGTCCTCGAAGCTGAGCCCGCGGGGGATCTCACGCTCGAGGAAGAGCCCGATCACCTCGCCCTGCTCGTCGGTCTTGACCTCCTCGCCGGGGATGACGATCAGATCGCGGCCCGCCGCATAGTCGACCGCCTCGAGCGCACCGCCGAACACGTTGTGGTCGGTGACGGCGATCGCGCCGAGCCCCTCCGCCGCGGCATGGTCGATGAGCTCGGCGGGGTCGATGCTGCAATCGTGCGACCACGACGTGTGCATGTGCAGGTCGGCGACGATCCACGGCCGGTCGGCGAGCGGCGCGGCCGGCCTGCGCGAGCGCCGCCGCTCGCCGAGCGAGACGTAGAGCTGCTCGAGCTCCTCGGCGACGGCAGCGAACGTCTGCCCCTCGGCCTGCAGGCGTGCGGCACGGCCTTCCGCCTCGCGCAGCTCGTCGTCCTCGGCCAACCGTGCCGCCGCCGCTGCCGCGAGCTCCGGCTGGCCCTCGATCCCTCTCGGCCGCGCGATCGCGCAGCCTGCCGCGGCGGCTTCGAGCGTGACGCGCCGCAGCCCTTCGACGCCCGGCACGAACACCGCTGCCGTATTGAGGATCGCGGCGCGCGCGCCGGCGGCCCGCGCCGTGCGCACGGAGACGCGGCCGGCGTGGCGGCGCGGGATCGCCGGCCGGCCGATCAGCGGGCGGGTGCGCAGCAGCACCACCTGCCAGCCCGGGAGCTCGTCGAGCGCGTGCAGGACGCCGCGCGCGACGATCCGCTCGTTGGGCCGCAGCTCGACGACGATGGAGCGCTCCTTCACCGCCGGGGCGAAGAGCGTCGTGTCGACGCCCGGCGACACGACCCGGTAGTCGCCGGGGAAGCGCAGCTCTGCGGCCTCCCGAACCTCTTCCGACAGCGCGACGAGCGCGTCGAGGCGGCCCAGCAGCTTCTCGCGCTGCGACCGGGCCGGCGGGTAGCCGAGCCGGTTCGGCGAGACGAACGTCGCGACGGCGAGCGCGTCGGCGTCGCGGAGGGCGAGATAGGACAGCGATGGAAGACCCGGCTCGAAGCCGTGCACGACGTCGAAGGCGCCCTGGTCGAGCGCCTGCCGGAGGTTCGCCTGCACGCCGACCGGCACGCCCATCTGCGAGCGGCGCGAGACGGGGATCGCCGGCCCGACGGCGAGGATGTCCGTCGTCTCGCCGTGCAGGAGGGCGCGCCTCCCCGCGAGCAGATCGGCTCCGCGCGTCGACGGCGCGACCACCGTGACGGCGTGGCCGCGCGCGCGCAGCTCGCGCGCGACGCCGTCGACGTGATCGTTGACGTCGTGCGGCTGTGACCATGCGAACGGTGTCACCAGGCAGATACGCACGGGCGAAGCATGCCCGAAGCGGCGAACAGGTGTCGGACACCGTGACGGTGTCCGACACCTCGTTGCGCTAGACCTCTGCGGGCGCCGGGGTCGTCACCGAGCGGCGATTCCGCTCGATGAACTCCTCGACCAGCTCGTGTGCGTCGTCGTCCGGGATCTGGCGGGGCGGCGACTTCATCAGGTACGAGCTCGGGCCTTCGAGCGAGCCGGCAATGCCGTTGTTGAGAGCGAGCTTCGCGAGCCGCACCGCGTCGATCACGATGCCGGCCGAGTTCGGCGAGTCCCACACCTCGAGCTTCATCTCGACGTTCAGCGGCACATCACCGAAGCTCGAGCCCTCGAGCCGGATGTACGCCCACTTCCGGTCGGTCAGCCACGGCACGTAGTCGGACGGGCCGACGTGGACGTTCTTTGCGCCGAGGTCATAGTCGAGCATCGACGTGACCGCGTTCGTCTTCGAGATCTTCTTCGACTCGAGGCGCTCACGCTCGAGCATGTTCAGGAAGTCGGAGTTGCCGCCGACGTTCAGCTGCATCGTCTTGTCGAGATGGACGCCGCGCTCGCGGAAGAGGCTGGTCAGCACGCGGTGCGTGATCGTCGCCCCGACCTGCGATTTGATGTCGTCGCCGATGATCGGCACGCCGGCATCCTGGAAGCGCTTGTTCCAGTAGTCCTCGCGCGCGATGAAGACGGGCATGCAGTTCACCATCGCGCAGCCCGCCGCCATGACGTGCTCCGCGTACCAGCGGGTCGCGTCCTCCGAGCCGACCGGGAGGTAGTTGACGACGACGTCGACCTCGCGGTCGCGCAGGATGCCGGCGACATCGTCGGTCGGCCCCTCGGCCTTCTCGACGATCTGCGACAGGTATTTGCCGAGCCCGTCGAGCGTCATGCCGCGGGAGACCTTGACGCCGGTGGGCGCCACGTCCGCGAACTTGATCGTGTCGTTCGGATGCGCCCACATGGCGTCGGCGAGATCCGCGCCGACCTTGCCCTTGACCACGTCGAAGGCCGCCACGACCTCCACGTCGTGGATGTGGTAGCCGCCGAGGTCGACGTGCATCAGCCCGGGGACGAACCCGTCCGGGTTCGCGTCCTTGTAATAGGTGAGCCCCTGCATGAAGGAGTTCGCGCAGTTGCCGACGCCGACGATCGCGACGCGGACCTTCTCCTGCTGCCGTCCGCCTGCGTTGCCGTTCGATTCACTCATCGTTTGCCTCCGTCAGAAGTTGCTTGCGGACGTGCAGTACGCGTTGCACCACGGTGATCCACGCCGTGCAGGCGAGCAACACGAGCGCCCAGGGCAGGACGCCCCAGGGCGCGAGCACGAGCCCGGCGGTGATCACGACGACGCGCTCGGCCCGCGAGCCGATGCCGACGTCGCCGCGGAGCCCCAGCGTCTCCGCCTTGGCGCGGGTGTACGAAACCAGGATGGAGCCGGCCATCGCCGCCATCGCCACCGCCACGAACACCGGGTGGTGATGGGTGGCGAGGATGTACGCGATCGCGGTGAGCATGAACCCCTCGCTGACACGATCCGTCGTCGAGTCGAGGAACGCGCCGAACGGCGTCGTCTTGCCGCCTGCACGGGCGAGCGCTCCGTCGAGGATGTCGAGCAGGGAGCCGAGCACGAACACGACCGCGGCGACCCAGTACCAGAGAATCTCGTTGCGATCCTCGAGCAGCACGAGGAGCGACGCGACGCCGCACAGGAGCACCCCGCTCGCGGTCAGCACGTTCGGGGTGATGCGGGTTCGGGTGAGGCCGACGACCGAGCGCGAAGCGAGCCCGCGGGCGCCTGTCGTGTAGCCGTGCTTGAGCGCCGCGGCCCTGCGTGTCGGCCGAGAAACAGTGTTCACCGGGGTGAACGTACCACCGGATACCGGCGGATCCCGTTCGCCGGTCGGCAGGCGGTCGGTTATGCCCGACGAACGGTGAGCAGGTTCGTCAGCCGGCCGCGGTAGACGATCGTCATCGAGATGATCGCCACGAGCACGCCCGCCGCGCAGTCGAGCCAGAAGTGGTTGCCGGTCGCCATCACGGCGAACCACACCCACGCCGGCCAGACCGCCCAGAACGCCTTCGCCCACCACGAGCGGCAGACGGAGAAGAGGACGACGCCGACGATGAGCGCGTCGGCCGCGTGCAGGCTCGGCATGGCCGCGTACGGATTCGCAGCGAGGCTCACGAAGCCGTCGCGGTGCTGGTCGACGAAGCCGACCCCGAGCAGGCGCGGCGGCGCGGTGGGCATGAGCACGTAGCCGACGAGCCCGATCACGTTCGCGAGCAGCACCGAGTTCCGGAAGTTGACGAAGGAGTCGTGGCGCCACAGGTAGACGAAGAGGACGGCGAGCCCGACGACGGTGAACTCCGAGTTCCAGTACGTCCAAGAGACGGCGGTCTGCAGCAGGTGCTGCTGGTCGACGAAGTGCTGGAACGTCAGCTCGTAGACGCGGTGGGCGACCCTCGTCTCGAAGTCGAGGACGTGGTAGCCGTTCTGGAACGCTTTCGCCGGGTTGCGGTCGGCGAATCCACGCGCCAGCTGATAGAGCGCGGCGAAGCCAAACCAGATCGCGAGCTGCAGCCCGAGATCTGACCAGCCGCGCGGCAAGTAGCGCCGCCCGACGGCGACCACGGTCGACATGGGACCATTCTAGACCCTCCGGCGGAGGGTCGCAGAAGGGTTCTCTAGCCCCCGATGTAGCTCATCTCGACCTTCGGCAGGTCGGGTGTCGAGCGGGCGCGAAGCTCGGAGTACCGGTCGGAGCGGGCGCTCCAGACCCCGGCGATCCGCTCCTCGAGCTCCTCGTCGGTCGCGCCGGACCGCAGGACGGCGCGCAGATCGTGGCCCCGGACGGCGAAGAGGCAGGTGAAGAGCCGGCCCTCGGCGGAGAGGCGGGCCCGGGTGCAGTCGCCGCAGAACGGCTGGGTGACGGACGCGATCACACCCACCTCGCCCAGCCCGTCGCGATAGCGGTAGCGCCGGGCGACCTCGCCGCGATAGGCCGGGTCGACGGGCTCGAGACCGAACGCCTCGTCGAGCTGCTCGACGATCTCGCGTGCGGGGACGACGTCGTCGAGGCGCCAGCCGTTCGTGTGGCCGACGTCCATGTACTCGATGAAGCGGAGCGTATGGCCGAGCTCACGGAAGCGCGCGGCCAGCGGGACGATCTGATCCTCGTTGACGCCGCGCTTCACGACGGCGTTCACCTTCACGGGCAGCCCGGCTGCGGCCGCCGCGGCGATGCCGTCGAGCACGCGGTCGACCGGGAAGTCGACGTCGTTCATCGCCCGGAACTTCTCGTCGTCGAGCGAGTCGAGGCTGACGGTGACCCTGCGCAGCCCGGCCTCGGCCAGCAGCTTCGCCTTCTGCGGCAACAGCGAGCCGTTCGTGGTCAGCGTCAGGTCGCAGTCGAGCGGCGCGAGCTGGGCGACGAGGCGCTCCAGGTCGCGCCGGACGAGCGGCTCGCCGCCCGTGATCCGGATCTTCCGCACCCCCGCGCGCACGAACACCGAGGCGACGCGCGCGATCTCCTCGAAGCTCAGGAGCTCCTTGCGGTCCATGAAGCGGTGATCGCGGCCGTAGACCTCTTTCGGCATGCAGTAGACGCAGCGGAAGTTGCAGCGGTCGGTGACCGAGATGCGGAGGTCGTGAAGCGGCCTGCCGAACGTGTCGACGATTCCCACGAGCGAACGGTACCCGACCCTGTTGAATCGCAGACCATGCGCGCACTCGCCGTCCTCGTGCTGGTCACCGCCGTCTGGGGCGTGACGTTCGTCCAGGTCAAGGATGCGGTCGCGATCTACCCACTCGTTGCGTTCTTCGCTGTCCGGTTTGCGCTCGGCAGCGCGGCGCTCGCCCCGTTCGGGTTGCCGCGTATCGGCACGCTCGGCCGCGACGGCATCGCCGCAGCCTGCCTCGCCGGGCTGCTGCTCGGCTCGGCGTACGCGCTCCAGACGGCGGGGCTGCAGCGGACGACCGTCTCCGCGACGGGCTTCGTCACCGGCATGCAGACCGTGCTCACGCCGGTCGTCGGGCTCCTGCTCTTCCGGACGCGGGTCGCCGCCGCGGCCTGGGTCGGCGTCGGCCTCGCAACGGCTGGGCTGGCGCTGCTCGCGGGCGTGCACCGCGGCTCGCCCGCCGGCGACCTGCTCGTCCTGGCGGGAGCCACGGGCTTCGCCGTCCAGATCGTGGTGATGGGCCGCTTCGCGCCGCGCTACGACGCGCTCGCATTCACGTTCGTCGAGCTCGTCGCCGTATGCGTGGCCTTCACCGTGCTGGCGCTCGCGCGAGGTGAGCTGCACGTCCCTCGCGGCGCGACCGTGTGGGCCGCGCTGCTCGTCACAGGCCTCTTCGCCACTGCCTTTGCGTATCTCGCACAGACGTGGGCGCAGAGGCGAACGACCGCGACCCGGACCGCGCTCGCATTCGCGCTCGAGCCGGTGTGGGCGGCGTTCTTCGGGGTGACCCTGCGCGGCGACAGCCTCGGCGCGGCCGGCTGGCTGGGGTGCGCGGTGATCATGGCGGGCATCGTCGTGGCGGAATTCGGATGACGCCGGTGCTGCTGGCGCTGGGCTCGGCGGCGCTCTTCGGCCTGATGACCGTGCGCATCCGGGTCGCGCTCGCGAGCGGAGTGGATGCGGCTGTCGCCTCGCTCGCGACCATTCTCCCCGCGCTCGCTGTCGTGCTGGTCGCGGCGGCGGTGCCACACGACCTGCACGGCGCCTGGCCGTTCCTGCTCGCCGGGCTCCTCGGGCCCGGGCTGTCGCAGATCCTGTTCACGCTCGCGATTCGCGAGATCGGCGCCTCGCGCACCTCGGTGGCGGTCGGAAGCGCGCCGCTCGCGTCGGTCGCGATCGCGATCGTCTTCCTCGGCGAGCCGGCCTCGGCGCCGCTCCTGATCGGGGCGCTCGCGATCGTCGGGGGCGGTGTCCTGCTGGTCTTCGAGCGGAGCCGCCCGGAGCATCTCCGGGCGCGGGGCCTCGCGTTCGCGGCGGCCGCGGCGCTCGTCTTCGCGACCCGCGACAACCTGATCAGGGCGCTGCACGCCCACGCCAACCCCGAGACCGCGGCCGCGGCCACGCTGCTTGCCGGGGCGGCCGCGGCGGCGCTCTGGGCGCGCCGCGCCCCCTCGCGGCGCGAGCTGGCCGCGTTCGCCCCGGCCGGCTTCCTCTTCGGGCTCTCCTACGTCTGCCTGTTCGAGGCCTACTGGCGCGCCCGCGTCACGGTCGTCTCGCCGCTGGTTGCGACCGAGTCCCTTTTCGGCGTCCTCTTCGCCGCCCTGCTCCTGCGCCGGACGGAGCGGGTGGGGCCGCGGCTCGCCGCCGGCGCGGCCCTCGTCGTCCTCGGCGGCGCGCTGATCGGCATCTACCGCTGAGGCCAGCCGTGATCTGCTACGATCACACTCAGATTTTCTGAGTATCCAGCAAAGGAGACTGTTACAGTGGCAAAGACGATCGGCATCGACCTGGGGACGACGAACTCCGCGATGGCGACGCTCGAGGGCGGCGAGCCCACGGTGATCCCGAACGCGGAGGGCGGTCGCACGACCCCGTCGGTGGTCGGCTTCACCAAGGACGGCCAGCGGCTCGTCGGCGCGCCCGCGCGTCGTCAGCAGGTCACGAACCCCGAGAACACCGTGTTCTCGGTCAAGCGCTTCATGGGCCGGAAGTTCGACGAGGTCACCGAGGAGATGACCATCGTCCCGTACAAGGTCGTGAAGGGCCCGAACGACGACGTGCGCATCGACGCCGGCGGCAAGGAGTACGCACCGCCGGAGATCAGCGCGATGATCTTGCAGAAGCTGAAGGCGGACGCCGAGGCGTTCCTGGGCGAGTCCGTCGTCGACGCGGTGATCACGGTGCCCGCGTACTTCAACAACGCCCAGCGCGAGGCGACGAAGGACGCCGGCCGCATCGCCGGCCTGAACGTCGTGCGCATCATCAACGAGCCGACGGCCGCGGCGCTCGCCTACGGCCTCGACAAGGAGGGCGCCGACCAGACGATCCTCGTCTTCGACCTCGGCGGCGGCACGTTCGACGTGTCGGTGCTCGAGCTCGGCGACGGCGTCTTCGAGGTGAAGTCCACGAACGGCGACAACCACCTGGGCGGCGACAACTTCGACAAGGCGGTCGTCGACTGGATGATCGCCGAGTTCAAGCGCGACCAGGGGATCGACCTGGGCGTCGACCCGATGGCGTTGCAGCGGCTGTACGAGTCGGCCGAGAAAGCGAAGATCGAGCTCAGCTCGACGATGACGACGCAGATCAACCTGCCGTTCATCACCGCGACGCAGGAGGGGCCGAAGCACCTCGACCTGCAGCTGACGCGGGCGAAGCTGGAGGAGCTCGCACACGACCTGCTCGAGCGCACCGTTGCGCCGACGAAGCAGGCGCTCACGGACGCAGGCCTCGACGCGTCGGCGATCGACCATGTGATCCTCGTCGGCGGCATGACCCGCATGCCGGCGGTGCAGGCCAAGGTCAAGGAGCTGATCGGCAAGGACCCGCACAAGGGCGTCAACCCCGACGAGGTCGTCGCCGTCGGCGCGGCCATCCAGGGCGGTGTGCTGAAGGGCGAGGTCAAGGACGTGCTCCTGCTCGACGTCACGCCCCTGTCGCTCGGTATCGAGACCAAGGGTGGCGTGATGACGCGCCTGATCGAGCGCAACACGACGATCCCGACGCGGAAATCGGAGGTCTTCTCGACCGCCGAGGACAACCAGCCGTCGGTGCTCGTGCACGTGCTGCAGGGCGAGTCGGAGATGGCGACCTACAACAAGACGCTCGGCAAGTTCGAGCTGGTCGGCATCCCGCCGGCGCAGCGCGGCACACCGCAGATCGAGGTGTCGTTCGACATCGACGCGAACGGGATCATCCACGTGTCGGCGAAGGACCTCGGCACCGGCAACGAGCAGCAGATCCGGATCGAGGGCGGCTCGGGCCTCAAGCAGGAGGAGATCGACCGGATGGTCCGCGAGGCGGAGACGCACGCCGGAGAGGCGCATCGTCTGCGCGAGCTCGCAGACACGCGCAACAACGCCGAGTCGCTCGCCTACCAGATCGAGAAGTCCCTGGCCGAGAACCGCGAGAAGCTCGACTCGACCCTCGCGGGCACGGTGGAAGGCCGGATCATGGAGCTGCGCGGCGTGCTCGAGTCGGGCGACGTCGCCGAGATCAAGGCGAAGACCGACGCGCTGCAGGAGGCGTGGACGCAGGCGGCGCAGTCGCTCTACGCCCAGGCGTCCGCCTCGCAGGGCACCACCGGCTCCGGCAACGGGGGCTCGGCAGCGAGCGACGACGAGGTCGTCGAGGACGCCGAGTACGAGGTGGTCGACGAGTGACCGACGACGAGCAGGTCGAGGTGACGGAGGCGGCGGCCGAGGAGGCCGTCGCCTCCGATCCCGTCGCGGACCTGACGAGGGAGCGCGACGAGTACCTCGACGCGCTGCAGCGGCTGAAGGCGGAGTTCGACAACTACCGCAAGCGGGTCGCGCGGGAGCAGCTCGAGCTGACGACGCGCGCCAACGAGCGGCTCGTGGGCGAGCTCCTGTCGGTGCTCGACGACCTCGAGCGCGCGCTCGAGGCCGCCACGGCGCACGAGGAGGCGAAGCTCGAGGAGGGCGTCGCGCTCGTGCATCGCTCGCTCGCCGACCTGCTCGCGCGCAACGGCCTCACCGAGATCGCGACCGACGGGCCGTTCGACCCGCACACTCAGGAGGCGTTGCTCGCTCAGCCCTCGAGCGAGGACGAAGGCACCGTGATCCAGGTGCTGCAGAAGGGCTACACGCTCGGCGACCGCGTCCTGCGGCCGGCGCGCGTCGTCGTCTCCGCGGGCGGGGTTGAGTGAGCTCGTCGCTCTACGAGACGCTCGGCGTGGCGAAGAACGCGTCGCAGGACGAGATCAAGAAGGCGTATCGCAAGCTCGTCCGCGAGGTGCACCCCGACGCGAATCCGGGGCAGGAGGAGCGCTTCAAGGAGGTGCAGTCCGCCTACGACGTCCTTTCCGACCCGGAGAAGCGGAAGGCGTACGACCAGTACGGGTCGGCGAACGGCCGCACCGGCTACTCGCCGGGCGAGACGACGTTCGACTTCCAGGACTTCGACCTCGGCGACATCTTCGGCGGGCTCTTCAACCGCGGCGGCCGCGGCGGCACGCAGCAGGCGCAGCGCGGCCGGCGTGGCAACGACGTCGAGGTGGAGGTTCGTCTGGGCTTCGAGGACGCGCTGCACGGCGCCGAGGTGACGGTGCCGGTGCAGCTCGAGCTCGCCTGCCACACCTGCCACGGCACGGGCGCGGCGCCCGGGACGGCGCCGGTCACGTGCCCGCAGTGCAACGGCAGCGGCGTCGTCGCGACGTCGCAGGGCCTCTTCGCGCTGCAGCAGCCGTGCCCGCGCTGCCACGGCATGGGCTCGATCGTCGAGACGCCGTGCCCGACGTGCCACGGGGCGGGCCGCGAGCGGCGGACGAAGCGCTACAAGGTGAAGATCCCGGCCGGCGCGAAGGACGGCACGCGCATCCGGCTGAAGGGAAAGGGCGAGGCCGGCTTCGGCGGCGCGCCCGCCGGCGACCTCTACGTCGTCAGCCGCGTCGAGCCGTCGAAGGTGTACGAGCGCCGCGACGACGACCTGATCGTGACGGTGCACGTGTCCTACTCGGTCGCGGCCCTCGGCGGCTCGGTCGAGGTCCCGACTCCTGACGGCCCCGTGTCGCTGAAGGTGCCGTCCGGGACCGAGGACGGCAAGCTGCTGCGGATCAAGGGCCGCGGCGTGCCGCACATGAAGGGCGGCGGGCGCGGCGACCTGCTCGCGCGCGTCCGGATCGACGTGCCGAAGAAGATGTCGAAGAAGCAGCGCGACCTGCTCGAAGAGCTGCAGAAGGCGGGCGGCTGATGATGGTGATCAATTCGACAACGTGTCTGACACCTGCGGTGTCAGACACCTGTGATCGGCGATGACCGATCGCGACCGTCCGCGCTACATGATCTCGGTTGCGGCCGAGATCGTCGGCATGCACCCGCAGACGCTGCGCATCTACGAGCAGAAGGGGCTCGTGCGCCCGCAGCGCACCGCCGGCAACACGCGGCTCTACTCGGACGCCGACGTCGAGCGGCTGCAGCTGATCCAGCGGCTCACGACCGAGCTGGGGCTGAACCTGGCCGGCGTCGAGCGCGTGCTGCACATGGAGGACGAGCTGCACCGCATGCAGCGTCGCCTCGAGCGGATGGAGGCAGAGATGCAGCGCGCCCTCGACGAGGTGCACCGCTTCTACCGGCGCGACCTCGTCCTCTACCGGCCGTCGCAGCCTCCCATGAAAACGAACTGATCGAAACGGATGCGAGGGACATGGATTTCAACAAGCTGACCATCAAGAGCCAGGAGGCGGTCGCCGAGGCGCAGGAGCTGGCGCGCCGCCGCGGCAACCCCGAGGTGACGCCCGAGCACCTGCTCGTCGCGCTGCTCGGCCAGGAGCTCTTCGCCGACTGGCAGGGCCTGCGGCCCGAGGCGGAGCGCAAGCTCGACGCGCTTCCTGCCGTCCAGGGCGGCCGCCAGCAGCCGAACGCGTCCGCCGCGTTCGCACGCGTGCTCGACACGGCCGACGAGGAGCGCCGGAAGCTCGAGGACGACTACGTCTCGACCGAGCATCTCTTCCTGGCGCTCGCGCCGGCGCCGCGCGAGGAGATCCTCGCGTGGATCGAGCAGGTACGCGGCGGCCGCCACGTCACCTCGCAGGACCCGGAGGGGACGTACAAGGCGCTCGAGAAGTTCGGGCGCGACCTGACCGAGGCGGCCGAGCAGGGGAAGCTCGACCCGGTGATCGGGCGCGACGAGGAGATTCGCCGCGTGATCCAGATCCTCAGCCGCCGCACGAAGAACAACCCGGTGCTGATCGGCGAGCCCGGGGTGGGGAAGACCGCGATCGCCGAAGGGCTCGCCCAGCGGATCGTCGCCGGCGACGTGCCGGAGTCGCTGAAGGGCAAGCGCGTCTGGGCCCTCGACATCGGCGCGCTCCTCGCCGGCTCGAAATACCGCGGCGAGTTCGAGGAGCGCCTGAAGGCGGTCCTCGAGGAGATCCGGAACGCCGAAGGGCGGCTGATTCTCTTCATCGACGAGCTGCACACGATCGTCGGCGCGGGCGCCGCGGAGGGTGCGGTCGACGCCGCGAACCTCCTGAAGCCGATGCTCGCCCGCGGCGAGCTGCGCTGCGTCGGCGCGACGACGCTCGACGAGTACCGCAAGCACATCGAGAAGGACGCCGCGCTCGAGCGCCGGTTCGCACCGGTGTTCGTCGGCGAGCCGAGCGTCGCCGACACGATCGCGATCCTCCGCGGACTGAAGGAGCGCTACGAGGCGCACCACAAGGTGCGGATCCGCGACGCCGCGCTCGTCGCGGCTGCGGTGCTCTCGGATCGCTACATCTCCGGCCGGCAGCTGCCCGACAAGGCGATCGACCTCGTCGACGAGGCCGCGTCGCGCCTGAAGATGGAGATCGAGAGCTCGCCGCTCGAGCTCGACGAGGCGAACCGCCGCGTCACGCAGCTCGAGATCGAGCTCGCCGCGATGGCGGGCGAGTCCGACGACGTCCGCGAGCCGGTCGAGCGCGCCCTGGCCGATGCGAAGGAAGAGCGCAACGTGCTCGCCGCCCGCTGGGCCAAGGAGAAGGAAGCCCTCGACCGGATCGGCGAGATCACGATGCGGATCGACGAGCTGCGGATGGAGGCCGAGCGCGCGGAGCGCGAGGGCAACCTGCAGCGCGTCGCGGAGATCCGCTACGGGGAGCTGCCCGCGCTCGAGAAGGAGCTCGCGGAGCGCGACTCGGAGACGCGCGACTCGATGGTGAAGGAGGAGGTCGACGAGGACGACATCGCCGCCGTCGTCGGCCGCTGGACGGGCATCCCCGTCGACCGGCTGCTCGAGGGCGAGACCGAGAAGCTCGTCCACATGGAGGAGCGCCTCCACCAGCGGGTGGTCGGCCAGGACGAGGCGGTGTCGGCGGTCGCGAACGCGCTGCGCCGCGCCCGCACCGGCCTGCAGGACCCGAACCGTCCGATCGGCTCGTTCGTCTTCCTCGGCCCGACCGGGGTCGGCAAGACCGAGCTCGCCCGTGCGCTCGCCGAGTTCATGTTCGACGACGAGCGCGCGATGGTACGCCTCGACATGAGCGAGTACCAGGAGCGGCACACGGTCGCCCGGCTGATCGGCGCGCCGCCCGGCTACGTCGGCTACGACGAGGGCGGCCAGCTGACCGAGGCCGTCCGCCGCCGCCCGTACTGCGTCATCCTCCTCGACGAGATCGAGAAGGCGCACGCGGAGGTGTTCGACGTGCTGCTGCAGGTGCTCGACGACGGCCGGCTGACCGACGGTCAGGGCCGCACGGTCGACTTCCGCAACGCGGTGCTGATCATGACGTCGAACATTCGGAGCGTCGACGCGATGCGCGACCACTTCCGGCCGGAGTTCCTGAACCGGATCGACGAGATCGTCGTCTTCAGCCCGCTCTCGCGCGAGCAGCTGGGCGAGATCGTCGAGTTCCAGCTTGCGCGCCTGCGCAGCCGCCTCGCCGATCGTGGCCTGCGGCTCGAGTTGACCGAGGAGGCGAAGCAGGTGCTGACCGAGGCGGGCTGGGACCCGGCGTACGGTGCCCGGCCGCTGAAGCGGGCCGTGCAGCGGCTGCTCGAGAATCCGCTCGCGGTGCGCCTGCTCGAAGGCGACTTTGCCGAGGGCGACACGATCCGCGTCGACGCGGTCGACGGCGCGCTCATGTTCGAGCGCGCCGGTTCAACTGCCGACGCGCTTGCCTAGTGCTGCGGCCCGCGCGAGCGCCGGCTTGTGGCCCACGCGCTCGAGCACGGGTCGAGCGCGTGCGAGAGCTCCGCGGGCCGCGTCGCTACGACCCGCCTCGAGCGCAGCCTCGGCTGCGTCGAGGCGGGTGACCGCCGCGTAGACGGCCATCCCGAGCGCGTCGTAGCCGTCGGCGGCTTCGTCGGCGCGGCCCTCGAGCCGAGCCTCGAGCGGATACAGATAGGCGGCGCCCGTCGAGCTCGCGAGCTCGTGGACGACCGCCAAGAGCTCCGGCATTCGCGTTCCGTCGCCTTCGGCGAGCACGAGCTCTGCTTCCGCGAGGCAGATCAGCGGCAGATTGTCGTGCCGAGCTTCCGGCCTGAGCACCTCGTCAAGTCGCTCTCGTGCCGCCTGCAGCTCCCCGCGGAGCACCAGCAGCTCGACGAGCGGAGGCGACAGGTGCGGGGAGAGCTCGGTCCGATCCCGTTCGATCGCATCGACCTCCTCGAGCAGCCGCTCTGCCGCCGCCCGGTCGCCGCGCACCTCGTGCACGAGGGCCGCGGCGGGCCACGGGCCGGCGAAGCCGTGCTTCGGGTATTCGCCGCGCTCGCCGTGAGCGCCCCGCACGAGCTCGACGCCGTCGACCACCTCATCCCAGTCGCCGAGGTAGTAGGCCGCCAGGGCCGCCCACGACATTGCGTGGCCCGCGTACGACGGCGCATCCGAGCGCAACAGCTCGAACGCCTCGAGGCCGATCGCGCGGGCTTCGCGAAAGGACCCGAGGTAGACGGCCGACCACGCCATCACGGCATAGCTGTCGCCCAGCTCGTTCAGGTCGCCTGCCGTCTGGGCGAGCTCCAGCCGTCGACGCGTCGACGCGTAGGCATCCGCGTAACGCAGCTGGCGGTTCAGGTTGTGCTGTACACCGTCGAGCGCGACGACGGCCAGGTCTGGACGCCCGAGACGAAGAGCCATCGCG
Source organism: uncultured Thermoleophilia bacterium (assembly GCA_963840365.1). Classification (GTDB taxonomy): domain Bacteria; phylum Actinomycetota; class Thermoleophilia; order Gaiellales; family Gaiellaceae; genus PALSA-600. Next base: position 51,841 of record CAWIYQ010000007.1, read on the forward strand.
ACCGCCTCCTCGCCGGTCGCGAGCGCGGTCGCGGGCTCGCCGTCCGGGACGCTCGTCTTCGGATAGCCGTGCCCCCAGAAGGAGCGGACCGTCAGCAGGCGCACGTTTGCCTCGCTGTCCGTGCCGTCGATCAGGGCCAGCGCGGTCGCGAGCGATCGAGCTGCCTCGGGCTCGTCGGGAACGGTCGTCAGCGTTCCCGCCCAGCGCACCACCGTCTCGAGCGCCTGTGCGTAGAGGTTGGCGACGCGCTGTGGTTCAGGAGCGTCTGCACCAGCGAGCTCTTCGGCGGCCTGGAGGAACGTTCGGTAGGCGTCGTCGCCGAACACCGCGTGCCTGAAGCCGTGGGCGAGCAGCTCGAGCGCGTCTGCGCGCTCCGGCGGCGTGGCCGCCACCTCCGTTGCGGCTTCGGCGAGAGCACGGGCGCCCGCGTAGGCCGCGCCCTTGAGCGCAGTTCGCGTCGCGTCGAGCAGGAGGTCGAAGGCGCGGCGGCGGAGTGCTTCCAGGTCGTCCGTCGGATAGGCGCGGTCACGTCGCGCGCCTCGATACGCCTCCAGGTAGTGATGTGCGAGCAGCCCGGCGAACTCGCGCTGCCGATCGCCGGTTGTCGTCTCGATCCAGGCGGCAACGCGTGCGTGTGCGGCAGGTCGGTCGCGGCGCGGCAGGCTCTCGTACGCGACGTCGCGGGTGAGGATGTGGCTGAACGCGAGCTCTTCCTCTCCTGCCATCGTCGAGCCCAGGCGTGTGGCGACGAGCTCGCGCGACTCGAGCCGGCGCAGCCCCGGGTCGACGATCGCCTCGTCACCGACGAGCGCGGCCACGGCGCCGCGCCAGAAGATGCGGCCGACGACGGACGCCTGCTGCAAGGTGCGTTTGTCGTTCGCTTCGAGCAGATCGATGCGTGCTGCGAGCACGCCCTGCACGGTGTCGGGCAGCTCGAGCTCGCCGAAGTCGTCGCTCGTCCGCCACCTGCCGTCCTGCTCGACGATCCAGTGTTGGTCGATCAGCTGCCGCAGGATCTCCTCGAGGAAGAACGGATTGCCCTCGGCGCGCTCGAGGATCCGGCTCCGGGCCGAGTCGGTCAGGCCGTCGACCTCGAGCAGCTGTGCGACCAGCTCCCGCGACGCGTCGGCGGTGAGCGGCGAGAGGACGAGCGACGAGAAGCTGCGGCGGCCGCCGCCCCAGGTCGGCCGCACGTCGGCGAGTGACGGCCTCGCCGGGCAGACGACGAGCAAAGGGCCCTGGGCACGCTCGGCGACTTCCTCGAGCAGGTCGAGCAGCGCAGGGTCGGCCCAGTGGATGTCGTCGACGACCACGACGAGCGGCGTGCGCTCGGCGAGTGCCGAAAGGAGCGTGCGCCAGACGCGGTGGAGTTCGGCGCGCACGGCCGACGGCTGGAGCCGGCTGAACTCGCCGTCCGGGTCGTCGAGCCCGAGCGTGAACGCAAGTGCGCCGCGGGCGAGCGGCGAGGCGTCGCCGGCGACGTCGTCGACCAGTGAGTCGAGGCTCGCGAGCGCCTCGCCGGCGCGCGTGTCGTCCGAGATGTCTGCGACCCGCTTGAGGATCTCGGCGAGCGGCCAGTAGGCGATGCCGTCGCCGTACGAAAGGCAGCGGCCGACGAGGACACGTGGCGGTGGGTCGACGTCCCCGAGGCGGTCGAGCAGTTCCCGGACGAGCCGACTCTTGCCGATGCCCGGGTCGCCGTAGATCGTGACGAGGTGTGGGCGTGCCTCGGCGACCACGCGGTCGTAGAGCGTGGTGAGCAGGTCGAGCTCGCGCTCCCGGCCGACGAGCGGCGCGCGGAGGCCGGGCAAGCCGCGGGACTCCGTGCGCGGCAGCTCCTCGCGCAACAGGAAGGCGCGGACCGGCACGTCGCTTCCGCGCAGGCTGAGGTCGCCGAGCTCCTCGAAGCGGAAGCCGTGGGCGGCGCGGACGGTGCGTTCCGCAACAACCGTCTGCCCGGGCTCGGCAAGCTGCTCCAGCCGCGCCGCCGCCGTCACGGCGAGTCCGGTGACGATCGCCTCGCCCGGCGGGGGATCGAGGGCGGCGATCGCCTCACCGGTGTTGACCCCGATGCGGATCTCCATCTCGAGCTCGTGCGACGTGCGCAGTTCCTCGTTCAGTTCGGCCAGGCGCGCGCGCATCCCGAGCGCTGCGCGGAGGGCGCGTGCGGGATCGTCCTCATGGGCGACAGGGGCGCCGAACACCGCCATCACTGCGTCGCCGATGTACTTCTCGATCGTGCCGCCTTGCGCCTCGATCTCCCCGCGGACGGTGGCGAACCACGCGCTCATCACGTCGCGGAGCTCCTCGGGATCGAGGCGGTCCGCGAGCTGCGTCGACCCGGTGACGTCCGCGAACAGCACGGTCACGACCTTCCGCTCGTCGGCACGCGTCGTCATGGCCGAAGATCGTACGGATCGGCTCAAGCTTGGGGGCGGGTGCCCGCCGCGCCCGCATCGCTCTAGCGTCGCGTCAAAAGATGAACGGCACGAGCATCTTCGTCGAGCGTTTGTACACCGGGTAGACGTCCGGGAACTGCTGGGTCATGAAGCGCTCCTCGACGGTCGCGCTGTAGACGAAGTAGACGCCGGCCAAGACCACGGCGGTCAGCCACAGCCAGCTCAGCGCCACCGCGGTGCCGGCACCCGCCAGCAGGATGCCTGCGTAGATCGGGTGTCGAACGAGGCCGTAGGGACCGCTCGTCACGAGCTCCGGCTCTTCCTTCTGCGTCATCGGCGCGCCCCAGTTGCGCCCGATGTGCATCCGGGCCGAGATCGCGAACCCCAACCCCAGGGCGAAGAGGACGAGCCCGACGCCGGCGCGCCACGGACCCGTGTCGAGGCCGTGGCCTCGGAAGGCTCCCAGACGAACGAGGAGGATCACGCCGACGACGATCACCGCCCTGATGCGAAGTTCGCGGGACCACGAGACGCGGCCTCTCTTCGTCGAAAAGGCCGCCGCGAGCCAGTACAGCCAGAAGGCCGCCCATCCGACGGCGAAGACGAGCTCGACCGCCCTCATCCTGGCCGGTCAGCGTACGGCGAAGGCGGCGGACATTCCCTCCCAGTAGTGCCAGGGAAGGTTGTCCACGAGCAGGTACGAGCCGCGGGCGAGCGTCAGGACGATCGTCCGCGTCGTGCCCGGCGCGACCACGACGCGGGGTGCGACGGCGCGCGCGACCGCGCGGTTGCCGCGCAGCTCGAGCGCCTGCGCGAACTGCTTCGTGCGCACGACGATCAGCTCGTGCGGCTGATAGCCGATGTTGCGCACGACGAGTCGCACGCGCCCGGCGGGCACCACGCCGCTCGCCGGGACGATGCTCCACTCGGCGACGTCGGCGCGCAGCGTCGCGGGCGCGGTGCCGGCGCCGACCGCGGGCACGAGCACGAGCGCCGCCAGCGCGGCGAGAGCCACCATCCTCATGCCTCGATTAACCCACACCGGGCATCCGCGTGCACGCGGCGGACGTCGAGATCGACCTGACCACAGGTCGTGCGGGAATCGGGCCGGCTACCTCGATCGAGGCCGTACGATCGGCCGATGCAGAGGATCAACCTTCCCACCGCGCCGAACACCGAAGGCCGGATCGACGTGGCCGCAGCCCTCGGCTCGAGCGAGACGGCGATGTTCGTCTACGACCTCGACCCTGGCACGAGCTCGTCCCCGTACCACTACGAGTACGCCGAGGAGTGGCTGCTCGTCGTCGAGGGCACCGTGGCCGTGCGGACGCCGGACGGCGAGCACACGCTCGAGCGAGGCGACCTCGTGCGCTTCCCGCCCGGCTCGGACGGCGCCCACAAGGTGCTGAACCGCAGCGATCGCCCGGCGCGCACGCTGCTCTTCTCGAGCGCCCGCGTGCCCGCAGTGTCGGTCTATCCGGACGGGGACACGATCGGCGTCTGGGCCGGCGACGAGGAGAACTCGCTCGTCTTCGAACGGAGCAGAGCCGTGCCGTGGGCGCACGGCGAGGGCGACTGGAACCGAGCCTCGTAACGCTCCCGGGACGCCAGCGGGTCACGATGAGCCGAGCGCATTGAGCCCGGAACTCGTCACGCCCGCCTCCACTGATTCACGGCGGCATCCGCCGCCGGTGCTCGCGCTGGTCCTCGGGGGCGCCGCCCTGCTGTTGACGATCGCGGCGCCGCTCCTCGATGCATGGGCGCACGAGCTGACGTTCGGTCAGCTGCTGTTCTTCGTGATCGTCGTCCCGTTCGCAATCGTCGGTTTCGTCCTCGCCCGGCGGGTCCCGGCGAACCCGATCGGCTGGATCATGCTCATGCTCGCGCTCGCGGCGATGTTCGCGGCGGACGACGGGACCTATGCGGTGCGCGCATTCAGGCTGCACGACCACGCGCTGCCGTTGCCGCGCGCAGCGGCGTTCATGGCCGTCACCTGGGTGTGGATGGTCGTCCTGATCCCGCTTCCGATCGCGCTCTTCCCCGACGGTCGCGTCGCCGTGCGGCGGCTCCGGTGGACGCTTCCGGCCTACGGCGTGCTCGCGGCGCTCCTCGTCGGCACGTTCCTCTGGCAAGACGCGACGGTGATCGGCAGCCACCCGCTGCACGTCGACTCGTCGGGTGAGCCGGACGTATTCGGCCAGAAGTCACCGACCGGGTGGGTGGGGACGGACGAGCACGTCCTCTTCCCGCTCTATGCCGCCTTCTCCCTCACGTGGGTGCTGATGCACGTGGTCTCGTTCCGGCGCGCCGTAGGCGTGCGGCGGCAGCAGCTGAAGTGGCTGATCGCGGGCGGCGCCGTCTGCATCACGGGGATCGCGTTCGGGATCGTGTTCGGGACGAGTGCGGTCAGCGACCTCGGCTGGGCCGCGATCACGGCGCTCCCGGCCGGCATCGGCGTCGCGATCCTGCGCTACCGGCTCTACGACCTCGAAAGGCTGATCAGCCGCACCTTGTCGTACCTGATCGTCACCGGGCTTCTGGCAGGTGTGTTCGTCGGCTCGGTTGCGCTTGCAACCGACGTGCTCCCGTTCTCGTCTCCCGTCGGTGTCGCCGCCTCGACTCTTGCCGCCGTCGCGCTCTTCAACCCACTTCGCCGTCGTGTGCAGCACACGGTCGACCGGCAGTTCAACCGCGCTCGTTACGACGCCGACGCCATCCTCGCCGAGTTCAGTGGACGGCTCCGCGACGCTGTCGACATCGAGACGGTCGGTGACGAGCTCATGCTCGCGGTACGCCGTGCGATGCAGCCGTCCCACGTCGGTATCTGGCTCCACCTCCGCGCTCAGGCAGATGGCAGCGGCACGTCGTCGAGCACGTCCGACCCTGCCTGGACGGGCGGCGCTCCGTAGACGAAGACGACCACCTCGTGGTCGGTCTCGTTCCGCATCTGCAGCGCCGTCATCGGCTCGACCGCCACGACCCCTCCCGGGCCGAGATCGACCCGCTCGGGCTCGTCTCCCAACAGCATCGTCAGCATGCCCGAGATGACGACGAACACCTCTTCCTGCCCGAGGTCGCGGTGGCGGCGCCCGACGACGTGCGGCGGGTAGCGCCAGAGCCGGGCGCGTGACTGCTGGAGCCCGAGTGCCGTCGTCAGGTCGGCGACGCGGCGGGGAGCCTGACCCTCCTTGAACGGGCGCTCCTCGTACTCGAGCCCGCCGGCGGCTGCGCAGCGATAGGCCACGCGGCGATCGTACTAGTACGGTGCCCGCGTGCTGCTCGTCGTCGCCGCCACCGCGTTCGAGGCAGAGCTGGTCGACGACCGCCGGGCGACGGTCGCCGTCTGCGGCATCGGCCCCGTGGAGGCGGCGCTCGCGACCGCATCGGCGATCGCCGCGCACCGGCCGCACGCGGTGCTGCAGATCGGGATCGCCGGGGCGCAGACGCTTGCCCCCGGCTCGCTCGCGCTCGGCTCCGAGTCCGTCTACTGCGACACCGTCGACCCGTCCGCGCGCAGCCCGCGCATCGAGCGGCTCGAGCCGGACGGCCGCCTGCTCGAACGGGCGCGGCGCGTCCTGCCGGAGGCCCACGTGCTGCCGATCGGCACGACGGCCAGAGTGGGGGGCGGCGCCGGCTGCGAGGTCGAGGCGATGGAAGGCTTCGGCGTGCTGCGCGCCGCGGCGCTCGCGGGCGTGCCCGCGCTCGAGCTGCGCGCGATCTCGAATGCCGTCGACGAGCGCGACCGCGCGCGCTGGCGCGTCGCCGAGGCGCTCGACGTTCTCGGCCCCGCGGTCGCCCGGCTCGTCGATGAGCTCGACGATGCCTGAGCTGCCGCCGCCGCTCCCGCCCGAGCACCGCACGGTCGGGCAGCTCGTCGCGGAGTCGATCAGGGGCTACGGGTCGCACTTCTGGGCGGCACTTCCGCTAGGGCTGCCACTTGCGTTCGTCGACCAGGTGAACCTGCACCGTACGACGATCGACGTGCAGATGGTCGTCTTCTGGCTCGCCGCGCCGCTCTTCGTCGCCTCGTACCTCTGGGCGATCAAGCTCGTGCACGACCGTGCGCCGACACGAACGGCGGTGCTTGTCGCGTTCCTCGTCTACGCGCCGTTCCCGGCGCTGCGCGCGGTCTACATCCTGCCCGGGATCGCCTGGTTCGCCTTCATCGGCCTCGCCGTCCCGGCGGCCGCGATCGAGAGGCTCGGCTTCCGCGACGCGCTCGAGCGCGGCCGCCGCCTCGGCACCGCCGACTACCCGCATGCACTCGGGTCGCTCGCCACTCTGGTGATCGTGGTCAGCGTCAGCGGCCTCACGCTCAGCGCTCTCCTGCACACGCAGGGGTCGAGCGGGCAGCGGGTGGCGCTTTTTCTCTCCGACCTCGTGCTCTCGCCACTCCTCTTCCTCGGCGGCGCTCTCCTCTATGTCGATCAGGCCGCCAGGGTAGGGTCACTCCGACCACACCGAAGGAGCCGTCGCGATGCCCATCTTCATCCTCCTGTCGACACTGAGCCAGCAGGGCGTTCAGACCCTCAAGTCGAACCCTGAGCGGCTGCGGCAGGTCAACCACGACGTCGAGGAGCTCGGCTGCCGCGTGCTCCACCAGTGGGCGACACTGGGCGAGTTCGACTTCGTGAACGTCGTCGAGGCGCCCGACATCGCGACCGTCGCGCGCGTGTCGGTGGCGCTCGGAGCGCGCGGCTCGACGCGGATCGAGACGCTTCCGGCGCTCGAGGTCGAGGACTTTCTCCGCGCCCTCGAATAACCCAAAGGGTCGATTGTGAGGGCGGCAAACTCCGACTAGAAGTGAAGGTGGTGCGGCGCGACTCTAGGATCGACGAGTACGCACGCCTGCTCGTCGAGCGCTCGGTTGCGGTGCAGCCGGGCTGGCAGGTGCTGGTACGCGGCAACCATCTCGGCCGTCCCCTGATCGAGGCGGTGGTCGAGCACATCGCGCGCAAGGACGCGTACGCGATCCTGCAGCTGTCCTTCGAGCTGGTCGGCGGCCCGTTCGCGCGCGAGGCGCCGATCGAGATCCTGCGCACCCCGCCGCCGCTCCAGCGACTCCTCTGGGAGCAGTGCGACGCCGGCATCTCGATCTGGAGCCCCGAGTCGCCGCGTGAGGGATCCGATCTCTCGCCCGAGCGCCTCGCCGCGCTGCAGGAGTCCGTGCAGCCGATGCGCGACCGGATGTTGGCGCTGACGCTGCCGTGGGTGATCGCCGAGCACCCCACGCCGGCGATGGCTGTCGAGGCGGGCATGACGCTCACGGAGTACGAGCAGTTCATCTACGACGCCGTGCTGCTCGACTGGGACGCGGAGGCGGAGCGGATGCGCCGCATCGCCGATGTGTTCGACGAGGCGGAGGAGGTTCGTCTCGTCGGCGCCGGCACCGACCTCACGCTCTCGCTCGCGGGGCGGAGCGGCTCCGTCGAGGACGGCCACGTGAACATGCCGGGCGGCGAGGTCTTCTATTCGCCGGTCGAGGACGCCACGGAGGGCGTCGTCGAGTTCTCCGAGTTCCCCGCCGTCTACTACGGCACCGAGGTGGAGGGTGCGCGGCTCCGTTTCGAACGCGGCCGCATCGTCGATGCGACCGCGCGCGTGAACGAGGAGTTCCTCGTCTCGACGCTCGACACCGACGAGGGCGCGCGGTGCCTGGGCGAGTTCGGCATCGGCTGCAACCCGGGCATCCAGCGATTCATGAAGAACGTCGGCTTCGACGAGAAGATCGACGGGACGGTGCACCTCGCGGTCGGCAGCTCGTACACGTTCACGGGCGGGCTGAACGAGAGTGCCATCCACTGGGACATCGTGAAGGACCTCCGCGGCGACGGCTCGATCTACGCCGACGGCCGGCTCGTCCAAGAGCAAGGCCGCTGGCTCCTCGACTGACCGCCCGAGGTCAGTCCGAGTCGAGACGGGCGCGGATCGCGGAGTGGACCCGGTCGGCGACGGCCGGCAGTTCGCGCTCCATCCGCTTGAACTCACGGGCGAACATGACGATTACTTCCATCGGCGTCGTCGCGCGCACCGTCGCCGTGCGACGCTCGGTCTCGAGCAGCGCGATCTCGCCGAAGAAGTCGCCCGGCCCGAGCTCGGCGATCCGCCTGTCGCCCTGGAGCACCTCCGCCGAGCCGTCCTCGATCACGAAGAACTCGTGCGCGAAGCGGCCCTCGGTCGCGAGCTCCTGACCCTCGCGGATCGAGATCTCGTCGGTCCACTGCGCGAGCTGCTCGAGCTCCTTCTTCGAAAGACCCGAGAAGAGCCGGATTCCTTGCAGGCGGGAGGCGTCCATCGCGCGATCATCGCACGATGGACGCCCGCCGAAAAGAGCTCTTACGGCTGGATGTTGTGGTTGTGCCGGAAGACGTTGCCGGGGTCGACGCGCTGCTTGACCTGGCGCAGCCGGTCGTAGTTCGGGCCGTAGGCGGCCCGGACGGCGTCGTCTCCCTGGTCGTCGGCCAGGTAGTTGAGCCACTTCGCCTCGCTGAGATGCGGCTTCAGCGCCGCGTGCGTCTCGCGCACCCAGGCGACGTTCGCGTCGGTGTCGGCCGGGTCGAACCAGGTGCCGGGGATGACGAGGTTCCAGCCCTCCTGCCGGTGCGGCACCGCGGTGTCGGTCTCGCCGACCCGGCACACGGCGCCGTGGAAGTGCTCGAGCAGGAGCACGGTCGCGGGCGACGGGACCGACTCGTAGGCCTCGACCATCGCGTCGATCAGCCCGTCGTCGAGACCGGTCGTGAAGTTCGAGAGCCAGTAGTTGAGCGAGCCGGTCGGATACGCGTCGTCGAGCAGGGTGTTCATGACCGGGTACGGCATGCGTCCGACCTCGACCATGATCGGCGGCCCCCATTCCTTGAACGGGGCGAGCTCCCGCTCCGCCTCCTCCTCGGTGCCCGTATGGAACACGACCATCCCCGCGGCCTTCATCCCGGGCGGCGCCTCCGGCGGATGGACGAGCGCCGTGAACACGGTCAGATCGTCGGAGGCGTTCGCGACGGCATCGCGGTAGAAGCGCAGGACCTCGCCGGCGCGCTCGAGCGGATGGGCGATCAGGCCGCCGGTGACCATCGTCAGCGGGAACAGCCGGTACTCGAGCGACGCCGCGATGCCGAAGTTGCCGCCACCGCCGCGGAGTGCCCAGAGCAGGTCGGAGTCGCTGCTCTCGTTCACCTCGAGAACATCGCCGTCGGCGGTGACGAGCTCCACCGAGATCAGGTTGTCTGCGGCGAGCCCGTGCTTCGCCATCAGCCAGCCGAGGCCGCCGCCGAGCGTCAGCCCGGCGATGCCCGTGTGCGAGATCGCGCCGCCCGTGACGGCGAGACCGTGCAGCGCCGTCTCGCGGTTCAGCTCCCGCCAGAGCACGCCGCCCTGCGCGCGCACCGTCTGCCGCACGGGGTCGACGTAGATGCCCTTCATCGGTGCGAGGTCGATCATCAGCGCGTCGTCGATCACCGCGCGACCGGCGACGTTGTGGCCGCCGCCGCGCACGGAGATCTCGAGCCCTTCCGCGCGTGCAAACCGGACGGCGTCGGCGATGTCGGCCGTCGAGTGGCACCGGGCGATCAGCGCGGGCCGCCGGTCGATCAGGCCGTTGTGGACCCGCCGAGCCTGCTCGAAGCCCTCGTCTGCCGGGGCCAGAACCTGCCCCGAGAAGCCTGCCCGGAAGCCTTCGAGTCTCTCGACGACGATTGCAGTCGCTGCCATGTATGCGCGCCCCCTCGGGTGTTTGCTGACGAGTCTACGACCTGACGGCGCGGGCGGTTCTTGCGTTACACGAGCGCGACTGCGAGCTCGCCGGCGAGCCCCGCGTTGCCGACGACCAGATCGCGGTTCGCACGCAGCGTCCTGCCGCCGCTCTCGCGGTGGAGGTACGAGAGCACGTACGGAGTCACCGCCTGGCCGTGCACGCCGTCGGCCTGCGCTGCGGCGAGCGCGCGCTCGATCAGCGGCTCGACGTCGTCGAGGCTCTCGTCCGGCGGGCGCCCGACGAGCAGGCCGCCGCCGCCGAGCCGCCAGTGGGCCGCCGCGATGCGGGCCGCCTCCGCGGCCGACTCGACCCGCGCAGAGACGGGCGGCCCGCCGCGCGCGGCGTAGAAGAGGGGCAGTTCGTCGGTGCGGAAGCCGAGCACGGGGACGCCGCTCGTCTCCAGGAGCTCGGCCGTCGCCGGCACGTCGAGGAGCGACTTGACGCCCGACGAGACGACGACCGCCGTCGTCCGGGCGAGGGCCTGCAGGTCGGCGGAGACGTCGGGCGGGCTCGGCCAGCCGCGATGGACCCCGCCGAGGCCCCCGGTCGCCAGCACGCGGATCCCGGCCGCGCCGCACACGGCGAGCGTCCCGCCGACCGTCGTCGCGCCGACCGCGCCCTGGACGACGGCGGCCGCGACGTCGCGCGGGCCGAGCTTGCGCGCCGACACGTCGAAGCGGGCGAGCTCGTCGGCGTCGAGGCCGACGACGACCTCGCCGTCCAGCACCCCGACTGTCGCCGGCACGGCGCCGGCGTCGCGCACCGCCTGCTCGGAGGCGAGGCCGACCTCGACCCCCTCGCCGGGCGGGAACCCGTGCGCGACGAGCGTCGTCTCGAGGGCAACCACGGCCCGCGCCTCGCGCACTTCGTCGGCGACCCGGATCACGGCATCGCCCCCGCGCGTGCGCAGCAGCGCGCTGCCGCCTGAACGCCCAGCTCCGGCCCGCCGACGAGGTAGCCGGCGGCAAGCGCGTCGCCGGCGCCGGTCGTGTCGACGGCGTCGGTCGGGAGCGCGGGGTAGTCACGTCCCGCGGCCGTCAGGCCGCGTGCGCCGCGCTTCAGCACCCAGTCGGTGTCGAGCGTGCCGAGCGCTGCGCGCTCCGCCTCCGTCGCGAACGTCAGGTCCGGCCGCAGCTCGCGCGCACGGCCGCGCACGGTGTCGTCGAGGAGCGAGGACGACGACACGTCGAGCGAGATCCGCGCCCCTCGGGCGCGCGCGAAGCCGGCTGCGGCGAGCGCCGCCAGGGCGATCGGCTCGCGGTGAAGCGCATAGCCGGACACGTGGAGCACGTCGCAATCGAACCATGCCTCGTCGAGGTCGCGCGGCGCGAGGTCGGGGGCGCTGCCGCGGTCGGAGGCCATCGTGCGGTCGCCCGCCGCGGCGATCGAGACGACGATCCCGGTACGGCCCGCTGCGGGGCCGACGACCTCGACGCCGCGGGCGCGCAGCGCGCGGGTGACAAGCTCGCCGGCGGCGTCGTCGCCGACGCGGCCGACGAAGCGCGCGTCGGCTCCGAGCTCGGCGGCCCAGGCTGCGACGTTCGCCGCCTGGCCGCCGGGCGAGGCGAGCGTCACGGCCGCGCGGTCGTCGCCCGGGGCGAGCGGCTCGTCGAGCCGCACGACCACGTCGAGGAGCAGATCGCCGATCGCGGTCAGCTGCACGAGTACGATCGTCGCATGGACGGCACCGGGCGCCGTGACAGGTTGCGGTCGTTCGCCCTCGGCGGCGTGATCGGTGCCGCGGGCGCGATCGCGACGGCGAAACGGGTCTCGCGGCCGAGGCGGGCGCACGACGGCCCGAGGGGGCTGGCGGCGTTCGAGGACGCGCCCTGCTTCCTCGAAGCGGTCGGCGAGGAGGCACGCAGGCTGCGCGAGGCCGAGGGCCTCCCTCCGCTCGAGACCGAGTAGGGCCGGTCCCGGCCGGGACGCAGCTCGGTCAGCACGGCGACCGCGATCAGCACGGCCACGATCAGCACGAGCTCGATCCGCACGACCCGGAGCCGGAGACGGCTCATGTACCCGGCCGCGAGGAGCCCCACGAAGAGCGCCGACTTCACGCAGAGCGCCCGCCCGTACGACGTCGACCAGACCTGCGAGACCGCCGACAGCTCGGTCACGGCGCGGGTGAGGCCGCTCGCGGCGAGCAGCGCCACGGCGCCGAGTGCGAGCGCCGACCCCCGCCGCCACGCCTCGCGTCGCCGCTCGGCCGGCACCGCGGCCCGGGGGACGACGACGGCGAGGCCGACCAGCACGCCGATCCACGTCGCCGCCGCGGTGACGTGGACCGCGTCGGCGGGCACGGAGAGCAGGCGCGGCTGCGACGGGTCGAGCGCGTGGCCGGCGAGCGTGGGAGCGAGGAGCAGCGCGAGCGCCGCGAGGGCGGCGGGCGCGAGCAGCGCCGGCCATGCGGGCGCGAGCGCCGCCGCGGCTCCGCCGGCGAGTGCGGTCAGGAGCGCGACCCGCACGACGAGTGCGTAGCGCGTGCCCGGGGCCGAGGTGTGGACGATCCCGCTGCCGCCCACGAAGACCGCCAGCAGCCCGAAGAAGACGACCTGGGCGAGCGGGCGCGCGAGCGCGTCGCCGAGCGGCCTGCGCACGGCGAGCCCGAACAGCACGATTCCGCCCGCCGCGAGCAGGCCGGTGTAGTACAGCGAGCGCAGCACGAGGTCGGTCCACGTGAGCGGGGCGGACGCGCCGAGGATCGAGTGCGGTCGCGGCTCGCCCGCGCCGACGGCGAAGGCCAGCACACCGCGCTCGAGGTGCCCGTCGTTCGAGACGATGCTCCAGCGCACGCTGTAGGCGCCCCGCGGCAGTCCCGGCCGCAAGGGGATCGTGAGCACGTCGAGGTCGGCGGTCGGCTCGCCGGCGAGCACCGACGCGCCCGTCGCGTTCGCGACGGCCGCATTACGGGAGCCGACCCGCACGATGTCGTCGAAGACGACCCGCACGGAGCGGGGCGCGTGCGCGAGCACTGCGCCGTTCGCCGGGACGGTTCCCCGGAGGCTGGCGTGCGCCGAGGCCGCGCCCGGGAGCGCCAGGGCGGCGAGCGCGACCGCGGCGGCGAGGGCCGTTCTCACGGTCGCCGACGTTAGCGTTGGCGCCAGAAACCCGCTGGTAGCCTTGCCGCTCCGATGCCGCTCTACGAGTACAAGTGCCCGAACGGGCATCTGTTCGAGGTCATCCACGGCATGAGCGAGCCGTCGCCGGAGGCGTGCGAGGTGTGCGGCGCCTCACCCCTCCAGCGCGTGCTGCATCCGGTCGCCGTGCACTACAAGGGCTCCGGGTTCTACAGCACCGACTACGGGCGCAAGTCGAAGGCGGCGGCGAAGGAGAAGGACGGCGGGGGCTCGTCGTCGTCCGACAGCGGCTCGTCAGGGTCGGAGGGCGGCTCCTCGTCGTCGTCCGACGGCGGCTCGGGCGAGAAGAAGAAGGCCGCCGAGGCCTGAGATACGCCCGGCCGGCTACTGCAACGTGCGCCCGACCACGCAGCCGGGCCCGAAGGGATCGGTCGGCGGCTGAGGGGCCGACTTCCCGAGGAACATCGCGAGTGTCGCCGGATCGTCCTCGCTCGGGCTGCCGTTGCCACCGCCGCCGAGATCGCCGCCGAGCCTGCAGTGCACGGACGACGAGCTCGAGGCCCGGAACTTCACCCAGCCGAGCTGGACGAGCTGTGCGGCCGACAGGTCGGTGGTGAGCGGCTTCACGTAGGACGAGCCGCTGAACGGGAGCCGGAAGAGCGAGCCGATCGAGGTCAGCTTGCCGGTGACGGCGTCGATCACGGCCTGCTGGCGCGCGCCGCGCGTGACGTCGGTCTCCGACGGGTCGAGCATGTTCTCGCGGATCCGCGAGTAGACGAGCGCTCGCTCGCCGTTCATGTGCTGGCTGCCCTTCGCGAACCGCCAGCCCGGCCACTTCTCGCATTGCGCCTGCGTCTTGAACGGACAGTCGAAGCGGTTCGACCGGATCGGCTTCGGCACGTTCACCGTGATCCCGCCGATCGCGTCGATCAGATCCTTGAACGCGCCGAAGTTGACGACCATCACGTGGTTGATCTCGAGCCCCGTGAACTGCCGGATCGTCTTGATCGCGAGCGCCGCGCCGCCGAGCTGGTAGGCGGCGTTGATCTTCTGGGTGCCGCCGCCGGGAATCGGCACCTGCAGGTCGCGCGGGATCGAGAGGTAGTAGAGGCGGTGGTGTGACGGGTCGGTGCGGACGAGCATGATCGAGTCGGAGTGGTCGTCGCCGGCGCGGCTTGCGAGGTCGGCGTTGTCGGTGCCGAGAAGCAGGATCGTGGTCGAGTTCGAGAAGAGAAGGCCGTTCTGCTTCGTCAGCTCGGCCTTCGCGTCGGGGTCGAGCCGCCCGTTCGCGTCGCTGACGCCGTGCGAGACCGACAGGTAGCCGAACACGCCCCATGCGACGATGAGCGCGAGGAGGACGAGTACGCCCAGCGCGATCCACGGCGCGATCCGCCGCCGCCGGCCGCGGGCCGGCACGGCGTTCGGGCCGCGGTAGGGAGGGGGCGCGGCGGGGGTGCCGGTGGCGCTCGGGTCCCGTGCGGTCGACGTGCGGCGCCCGGCCGACGGCACCTTCCCCTTGACGCGGCCGCCCCGGTAGATGCGATAGGGCTTTTCGTCCCGCGCCATCCGGCGGGGTAGGTTAGCGGCCGTCCATGAAGGAAAGGCTCGTCATCGGCGTCGATCTCGGCGGCACGAAGGTGCTGGCCGGCCTGATCGACCGCGAGGGCAACGTGGGGGAGACCGTCGAGCGCCCGACCGTCACGTCGTCTCAGCCGGCTCTGCTCGACGAGCTTGCCGAGGTCGTCCGCTCCCTGCCGCTCGACGGCGTCGACGGGGTGGGGTTCGGCATCCCTTCCCGGATCGACCACGAGCGGGGGGTCGCGCTCGGCGCGGTGAACATCCCGATCCGCGACGTCCGCTTCGCAGCGGAGATGGAGCAGCGGCTCGGGCTGCCGGTGGCGGTGGAGAACGACGCGAGCTGCGCGGCGCTCGCGGAGTCGCGCCTCGGCGCCGGGCGCGGCGTGCGCGACCTGATCATGCTGACGCTCGGCACGGGCGTCGGCGGCGGCGTCGTCGCCGGTGGCAGGCTCTTCCGCGCCTACACCGAGCTCGGGCACATGGTGATCGTGGAGGACGGCGAGCCGTGTCAGGGCGCCTGCTCCGGCCGCGGGCACGTGGAGAGCTACTGCTCGGGCCGCGCCGCCGACAAGCTCGCGAAGAAGCTGCTCGGCGAGCACGCGACCGCCCATGACCTGGTGCTGGAGCGGCATCCGGTGCTCGGCGAGATCGGCCACCACCTCGGCGTCGCGATCGGCTCGCTCGTGAACATCTTCGGGGCGACACGCGTGGTGATCGGGGGCGGCTTCGGGGTCGCGGCGTTCGACCAGCTGGTCCCCGCCGCACGACTGGCGGTGCTGCGCGAGGCGCTCGCCCCGTCGGGCCAGGACGTCGAGCTGGTGCCGGCCGAGCTCGGCGCCGAGTCGGGCCTGATCGGCGCCGGGCTGCTTGCCTTCGAAGATCTCTTCCAGGAGGAGTAGGGGCGAAATGGGGCTCGCGGTGTGCGCGACGCCGATCGGCAACCTCGAGGACGTGACGCTGCGGGTGCTGGCCGAGCTCCGCGAGGCGGACGTCGTGCTCGCCGAGGACACGCGCCGGACGCGGATCCTCCTCGAGCGGCACGGCATCGCCGCTCGCCTTCTCTCCTACCACGAGCACAACGAGGCGGCCCGCGTCGCCGAGCTCCTGCCGCGCCTGCTCGCCGGCGAGCGCATCGCGCTCGTCAGCGACGCCGGCATGCCGCTCATATCCGACCCGGGCGCGCGGCTCGTCCGGGCGGCGATCGAGGCCGGCGTGCCGGTGACCGTCCTCCCAGGTGCCTCGGCGGTCGAGGCGGCGCTCGTCGCGAGCGGGCTCGCCGGCGACCGCCACGCCTTCGTCGGGTTCCTGCCGCGCGGCGGCCGTGCGCTCGACGCGCTGTGGCGGGAGTCGTCCGCGTGGGGGATGGTGCTGGTCGCGTTCGAGGCGCCGTCGCGCCTGCCGGCGACGCTCCGCTCGCTCGCGGCGTTCGCCCCCGAGCGCCCCGCGGCGGTGTGTCGCGAGCTGACGAAGGCGTTCGAGGAGGTCGTCCGCGGTAGCGCGGAGGAGCTCGCCGCCCGCTTCGAGACGGCACCGAAGGGCGAGATCACCCTCGTCGTCGGCGCGGCGCACGCCGAGCCTGATGCGCCCGCGGCGCGCGGCGCCGTCGCCCAGCTGGTCGCTGCCGGGACGCCGCGTCGCGTCGCGGCCGACGTCGTCGCACGCCTCACGGGCGTCGCCCGAAACGACCTCTACCGGTCGTCTCTGTGACAACTTTGTAACCTCGTTTGACAACAGCGGCGCCCGCTCCTACCGTGGAGTCAGTCGCTTCCCGAACAGACGTTCCCACCAGATCTGGGACACGGATGTCGGGACGTGCGCGCCATTCGCACCCGACCGCCTCGGAGGTCTCATGCGCCGCCTGCTCCTGGTCGCGGCCCTTGCCGCGCTGCTCGTCGCCCCTGCCTGCAAGGCCTGGACGTGGCCTGCGTCCGGCCCCGTCCTCCAGCCGTTCTCGTTCGACCCGAGCCACCCGTACGCCGCC
Organism: uncultured Thermoleophilia bacterium; assembly: GCA_963840365.1. GTDB lineage: Bacteria > Actinomycetota > Thermoleophilia > Gaiellales > Gaiellaceae > PALSA-600. The sequence continues at coordinate 68,626 of CAWIYQ010000007.1, forward strand.
GGACAGCACCGCGGCATCGACGTCGGCGCCGACGCCGGCGCACCCGTGCTCGCGCCGGCCGCGGGCGAGGTCACGTTTGCCGGCACCGTCCCCGACTCGGGGCTGTCCCTGACGATCGCGACCGCCGACGGCTTCGCGGTCACCCTCACGCACCTCGGCTCGATCGGCGTTGCCAAGGGCGATGCGGTCGCCGAGGGCGCCGTCGTGGGTGCGATCGGCCCGAGCGGCACGCCCGAGGTGCAGGCGCCCTACGTCCATCTCGGCATCCGTCGGGCCGCCGAGGAGCAGGGGTACGTCGACCCGCTCTCGCTCCTGCCTGCCCGCGCGACCGCGGCGCCGCCTGCCGCGGCGCCCACGGCGCCGGCCGACCCCGATCCTGCGTCTTCGCCCGCACCCGCCGTCGCCGCCCCGGGCGCAGCCTCCGGGGCGGCGACATCCGCACCGTCGTCTGCTCCGGCTCCCGCGCGGGCATTGCCTCCGCCCGCGCCCGCACCCTCGCCGGCGGCCGCGACGTCGCGGCCCGTGGCGCCTGCCGTCGCCGCGGCGCCGGCGGCCGTCCCGGCCGCGGCGGGCGGGTTGACGCTCGTTCGCGCGGCAACAAGCACCCGGGCCGGGTCGCGCCCGCACGCCCGGCCGTCGCGGGGCGGCAACGTGCGGCCGTCGCCTGCCCGCCCGGTTCGCGCTCGGGCTGTTTCGTCGCCCGTGGTCGCCGCTACGCCGCGGCATCGGCCGACGACGGTCCCTGTCGCCGTCCCCGCCTCCGCGGCGCCGCGGCATGCCCCCTCCCGGCCGGCGCGCCGGCCCGTTGCGCGCCGAGCGCCGACTGGGCGATCGCCTTTGCCTCGCCCGGTCGTGTCGGATCCGGTTCGCATCGTCGCGCCGACCGTGCCCCGCCCGAGCGTGCACCGTCCAGCCGCCCCGGTTCCTCCGGCGTCGCGCACCGTCCCGGCCGCATGGCTCACGATCGGCCTCGCGGCACTCCTGCTCGGCATGGCGATGTGCGTCGTGGCCGCCCGGCGAGTGGCCGGAACTCGCGTCCCTATCATGGACGGCGATGCGCTTCTACGTGA
>CAWIYQ010000008.1:0-116263 GCA_963840365.1 uncultured Thermoleophilia bacterium
AGCGAGTTGACTAAGATTTTCGAACTATCCACCATCGACGGAGCGATTTTGCCCCTGGAGCAGTGGCCGCTCTCGGTGTTCGTGCGCAACGAAGACATCCGCAATCTCGAAGTGCGGTTGCGCCGGATCGGCTCTGAATGGCAACGCATCTTTAGCCACAGCGGCGCCATCGTCCGAGAAGCTAGCGGAAAGCAGACCGCATTTCTCACCATTAACGATATTACGGAGCGGAAAAGATCGGAGCAACGATTGACCCTGCTCGCTGCCTGCGTTTCCCAACTTAACGACATTGTCCTCATCACGGAGTCCAACCCCATCAACGAGCCCGGACCGAGGATCGTCTTCGTCAATGAAGCGTTCGAGCGGATTACCGGCTACACGTCGGCTGAGGCTATCGGGCCAAGTCCGCGTTTTCTTCAGGGCGCAAAGACTGACCGGCGCATCCTGACGGAGATTCGCCTGGCGCTAGCGCAACATCAACCGATTCGGAGGCAAATCATCAACTACGGGAAGGAAGGAAACGAGTATTGGCTTGATATGGACATCGTTCCCATTTTTGACGTCCTTGGTAAATGCACCCACTTCGTCGCTATCGAAAGCGACATCAGTGAGGCAAAAAAAAACGAGGAGCAGCTTCTTTGGAAAACTGCCTTCTTCGAGGCCCAGGTTCATTCAGCCCTCGATGGAATCCTGATCGTGGACGGAGAAGGGAATAAAATACTTCAAAATCAACGGATGGTCGATTTATGGGCCCTTCCCTTGGAAATAGCCAATGACTCTGGCGATCAACGCCAATTTGAGTGGATCTGCCACCGGATCAAAATGCCGAGACAGTTTGCCGAGAAAGTTGCCTACCTTTATGCCCATCCAGACGAAGTTAGCCATGATGAGATTGAACTGATCGACGGGAGATTTTTCTACCGATATTCGGCACCCGTCCGGGGTAAAGACGGGAAATACTATGGAAGAATCTGGGCCTTTCGCGACATGACCGACCGAAAGCTGGCAGAGGCGCAGATAGCGGAACAAGCGGCGTTCCTGGATAAGGCGCGTGACGCGATCCTTGTTCGTGACCTCGCAGGAAATATTCTATTTTGGAACAAGGGAGCCGAGCGCATGTACGGCTGGCCGCGTCAGGAGGTAGTGGGCCGGAACATCGGCGAATTCCTCTACACCGATCCAAAAAAGTTTGAGGAAGTCAACGACTTGACGATCAGTCGGGGCGAATGGCATGGCGAACTTCAGCATCTGACCAAGGAACGGAATCAGATCACCGTCGAAGGACGCTGGACACTCATTCGGGACAATGAAGGGCATCCCAAATCGGTGCTGGCGATCAATACTGATGTCACGGAGAGGAAGAAGATAGAAGCCCAATTCTTGCGGGCACAGCGCATGGAGAGCATTGGCACATTGGCTGGAGGCGTCGCGCACGACCTGAACAACATCCTGGCACCTATCATGATGGGTGTCGAAATTCTCAAGGGCACGTCAGACGATTCCAAGACGGCGAAAATTCTGGAAATGATTGAAGTGAGTGCCAAACGGGGCGCCGATGTCGTGCGACAGGTTCTCTCGTTTGCACGCGGACTGGAAGGCACCAGAATCGAAGTCCAGCCCAAACATTTGTTGAGGGACCTCAAATGTATCATCAAGGATACTTTTCCGAAAAACATTCAATTGAGTTTCTCCATTCCCAACGACACCTGGACGATTTTCGGCGACCCGACGCAAGTGGGTCAGATACTCATGAACCTTAGCGTAAATGCCCGGGATGCAATGCCAAATGGGGGCACTTTGACGATCGGCGTCGAGAACTGCGTAATTGACGAACAGTATGCCGCCATGAATATCGAGGCAAAGCCGGGGCGGCACGTCAAGATAAGCGTCACGGACTCGGGAGCGGGAATACCGCCGGATCTCCGCAAAAAGATTTTCGAGCCCTTCTTCACCACCAAGGAACTCAATAAAGGGACCGGGCTGGGGTTGTCGACCGTGGCGGCCATCGTGAAGGGTCATGGTGGGATACTTAACGTCTACAGCGAGCTCCGCAAAGGTACGACTTTTAAAATCTACCTGCCTGCAATGGAAATTTCTTCTGCGGGGCGGAAGCAACAATCGGAACCGGTCACCATGCCGCGAGGGAATGGCGAGATGGTTTTGATTGTCGACGACGAAGCCTCCTTTCGCAGTATTATCAGCCAAACGTTGCAGGCGTTTGGCTACCGCGTTTTGACCGCCACGGATGGAGCGGAGGCCATGGCCGTTTACACTGAACACAAGAACGAAATCGCCGTCGTTCTAACCGATATGATGATGCCGGTGATGTCCGGTCCGGTCACCATTCGTGCGCTGATGCGAATCAATCCGGCGATCAAAGTCATTGCCACCAGCGGTCTTGATGCTGAAAGCGCCGTGGCTGAAGCGCGGGGGGCGGGGGCTAAACATTTCCTAACAAAGCCCTACTCTGCGCAAACTCTGCTTCAGGTCGTGCGGGCGATCTTGGAGGAATCTTAAACTTTCTCAAGTCCCGTTGACCCGGCAAGCTTGGCTTGGTCGAGGAAGCGTTCCGCAGTCTCAAGACCGTGCAACTCGAAGTCCGGCCCGTCTACCCCAAGACCGATAATCGAATCAGAAGTCACGTCTTCCTCTGCTCTGCACGCTGGCCTACTACTTACAGTGGCATCTCAAGCAGCGGTTTGAACCTTTATTCGCCGCCGACGGCACCCACAACGGATGTTCCATTAGCAAAATGATGTAAGTCATTCAATTTAAATATGATAGGCGATTTTTGCGCTTAAAATGTAGCCACTAATTATAGTAAAATAATTGATATTTATCCTTTACTATAAACAGTTTATAGTTTATATTGGTGCACACAATGTATCTCGACACCTGTAAAGTCCGCTCTGGCAATAAGGTCTATACACGTGTTCTGCTGCGCGAATCCTATCGCGAGGATGGCAAGGTTAAGCACCGCACCATTGCCAATCTCTCCAAGTGTTCACTTCAGGAAATCGCGGCGATCAAACTCGCCTTGCAGCACAAACACGACTTAGCCGCGTTTCGGGAAAATGCTCAACTCAACCCCAATTTCACTCTGCGACAGGGCTTAAGCATCGGCGCGGTCGCAGTCCTGGAGGCCCTGGCCCGGGAACTTGGCCTGGTTAAGGCGTTGGGAACAGACCGGGAAGGCAAGCTGGCTCTCTGGCAGGTCATCGCCCGGGTCATTGATCAGGGCTCGCGCCTCAGTGCGGTGCGCCTGGCTCAAACCCATGCCTGCTGCGATTTGCTAAAGTTGGATGCCTTCAATGAGGATGACCTTTATTCTAATCTGGCCTGGCTCACAGAACATCAGCATCGAATTGAAACACGGCTTTTTGAGGTCTTGCACCCTGGCGAAAAACCGGCGCTTTTTCTCTACGACGTCACAAGCAGCTATCTGGAGGGGAGCAACAATCACTTCGGAACCTTTGGCTATAACCGTGATGCCAAGTCTGGCAAGATGCAGATTGTCATTGGCCTGTTGTGCGACCAAGCAGGGATACCCTTATCAATCGAAGTATTTGCCGGCAATACTTCCGATCCCAAGACGGTCGCTTCGCAAGTAAAAAAAATAGTCGGCCATTTTGGCGGCGGAGCGGTGACCTTTGTCGGAGATCGAGGCATGCTTAAGATCCCTCAAATCGAGCACTTGAGCGAGCATGGGATGCATTATATCACGGCGATTACCAAGCCGCAGATAGAGTCACTACTCAATACAAAAGTGTTGCAGATGGAGTTGTTCGATCAGCCTTTGGCCGAGGTCCGTGAAGAACAGGTCCGCTATATCTTGCGGCGTAATCCTAAACGGGCGGCTGAGATGGATGCCACTCGCGCCAATAAACTGGGCCGCCTTGAACACAAAGTAAATGAAAGCAATGCCTATTTGACCGCTCACCCACGAGCCAAAGCTCAAACGGTGATCAAGACTCTGAGCAAGGAAGTCCAAAAGTTGAAGCTTCAGAGCTGGGTTGAACTCAAGTGCGGCAAAGCTCGTTGCGTGGCATTACAGATCGATGAGTCCGCACGAAATGAACAAGCCAAGCTCGATGGCTGTTACGTGCTCAAGACTGATCTGAGCGCAGCACAAGCCAGGAAAGAACTGGTGCACGATCGCTACAAAGACCTGACCTTAGTAGAGCAGGCTTTTCGTACCTCTAAAACGGTGGAACTGGAAATGCGCCCCATCTATGTGCAACTGGAAAATAGCACTCGTGGGCATGCATTGGTCGTCATGTTAGCCTATCGCTTGGTGCACGAATTAGCGCGGCGTTGGCAGACACTGGACTTGACGGTTCAAGAAGGACTTAAAAAACTAAGCACCCTTTGCGTGGTTGAAGTGGAGCTTGCCGATCAAACAAGCTGTCTGACGATTCCGGAACCATCCGCCGATGTCGCCAAACTCATCGAACTGGCCGGCGTGAGGCTGCCAACGGTTTTCCGCAGTCGAGGTGTAAAAGTAGCCACAAGGAGGAAGCTCCAAGAAAACAGGTCAAGTCGTTAAATATGAGCTACTTACGGGAGCTATTAGAATACAAAACTATGGGAACATGCGCTTTAATATCCGTGCGGCGATTCCCTCGCCTTCCCGCAAGAGTCCCAGCAAAATGTGTTCGGTACCTACGTAATAATGATTTAACGCTTTGGCCTCTTTGCCTGCTAATACCAATACCTTTTTGACTCGGGGTGTGTACGGAATGCTTCCAATCATGTTTGTTTCAGCATGCGGACCGACAAGCCTCTCCACCTCCATGCGGACCCGCTCCAGATCGAGCCCCATCCTTTGCAGCACATTGACTGCTTCGCCCTCTCCCAGTTTGATCAGTCCGAGCAACAGGTGTTCAGTTCCCACATAGTTGTGGTTGAACCGCTCGGCCTCCTTGCGCGCAAGCGCCAAGACCTGTTGGCCACGCGGAGTCAATTCATTCATCATTGCGCTTCCGATGCCGGAACCCGCCGCCTGACATGGTTGAAAGTTGATACGACACCGGCACTTCAACATTACCATCAAAGGCAAAAACAATCGAAACATTACGACGAATAAACATCCCGATCTTTTCGCGGGACGTCTTACCGCTGGAGCCCGAACTTAACTGACCACCGACAGGGCGCCGAAAATGTTAATGGATCGCTAGCTAACAAAGGCTATAGACTTCCGCACTAGCTGCGAAGAACTGTGGCGAGAATGAGGCGTCTGACGAGGGCCTAGCGTTTTATAAGACTCCAACTATTACAACAGCTATAGTTTATTCGGGGCTCTATCTCTAAGATTGAATTTAAAGTATTGATAGCCGGAGAGGCTCAATCATCGGGCAAGAGTAGAAAATGCAGGAGTTTGACAAAGAGCCCATGCGGTCTTATAGTTCGGAACTTGTCATATTAGGTGACGCTAAACTCAACGCTTTTTTTCATCTATTAGTTGTACACCCAAAAATAGTAGATTGATTTAAGCTCCTATTTGATAACACAAGCATCCGGTGATGTGAGTCGGCGGGTGCTTGTATTTTTTAGGTTAGTTCCTATTACCCGGCCCAATCTGCGGGAGTGAACCCGCAATCGGGGTGCGGGCTTCCGCGCAGGTCGTTTCCCGTCCTCAGTAGCCTTCGACTTGTCCTGTCATAGAATCCAAGGTCCTTCGTCCAACGAGTACGCCGATGCGTCTGTGCCCATGGTCGATCAGATGGGTCGTGACCTCATTGGCGCGAATCGTCGACTTTGAGTTTCAATACTGCGCTAACACGGGCGCCGCTGCAGTTCGAATACTATCTGAGGCGTGCCTCGAAGAAGCTTACAAGGTCGACCAGAAACCTGTGGGCGCGGATCAGATCGAAAATGTGCTCGCCAAGGATATTAATGGGCTGGAACCAAGGCTGACCCGGGAGGGTACAACGCGAAGGTCTTAGCAGAGCTTCTCAATGCAAAGCCGCGCGAGATCAAGTCGTTCCTGAGCGGTCAACTTGCCTCAGGCCGAACCCAGGAGTTGCAGAGTGAACTGCTGGCGGCGGGAATCCCGCTTTAGCCATTCTCATTAATGTGGTCCAGCCCGGATGTTGTCGGTCTGTTCTCAAATAATGTGGTTTCATTCTCATCTAATGTGGTTTTGAGAGGGCTCTTATTCTCAATTAATCTGATTTGAAAATGAGCGATGTTGTCGGTTCGAGCTGAATTATGTTTTCAGTTCGCTACAATTAACAACCAAAGCGCAAGATCGCTGAGTTCTGTTTCTGTCAGCTATCGATTTGGGACCGGATGGCATCCTGGAGACTGCGGTGTTGCTCCAATACAAAACTAAAGATCAGGGTGACGGCGAGACATCACGCTTCGAGATAACTGGAACCTGAAGCAAAAGGAGGTGACCGCACGGTCCCTACTTAAGCGGCATACCAGCGTCCTCACTGATGATCGTTGGGAAGACGAGGGGAGGGGTGGGGGCAGGCAGCACCCACCCTGCGATGCAAGGCTTGCAATCGCCTGACCCGAAGACTACGAAGCAGCTAAGAAGAGGTCGAAGCCAAGATCACCGAATATCGGCAGGACAAGGACGCCGTTCGTGGGATGGAGCAAAAGAATCGAGTCGGAAGGCTTGGAATTCGCTTGCGCGGGGGTTGAAGTGTTGGTTATTTTGATAATGGCTAGAATTCACCGGTACCATGACCAAGAGTCCAGTGCTCAGAGCCATTTGCTCCCTTAGGGTGGAGGCCCGTCGGGCGAAGAAGCGAAGAGACAGCGAGAGAGTCGAGTTGTCCGTGTGAGTTCTAGCCCTCCTTTAACGGTAAGGACGGCATGGATGGACGACTCACGGATCTCAGTTTCGAGCTTTCGGTGAAACTGACGCAGCAAGAGGTGAACTTGCGGCGGTTGGCGGTTTCGAAGGCTGCTTCGGCGGAGGAGGCAAAGGAAGCCGGTAAATTAAGTTGTTTTTCGAAAGTTTACGAACGCGAGGGTCGAGGTACACAGTCCGCGATCTGCACGGGTTGGGGATTGGCGTCTGAACATCATGGGTCCAACACATCCCGAGTGGGCAGCTTTTTGTGATGCTTTAGCGGGCGAGGGTTACTGCAATGTCACGGGGGATAGAAAAGGGTGGCATTGTCAACACGATCTGTTCGTTGCTAGACTGTGCTTCCATATTTTTCTCTACTGTGCTTTTGGAGACTGCTGTTTTTTTCGGAAGACTTGTCCGAAACTGGTGCCGACGAATTTTGTGCACCAATCGGCCGGCGGAGATTGTCATAACGTCCTTTATTGCTGTAATGATGTAAGGCCTCAGTTCTTTTATTTTGGCGTCATTGATGAGAATGTTAAGAGTGAAAGGTCCAGTCCAGCAGCGGCGGACGCCACGTCAAGGTCTCGGGGAATTTTTGCCAACGAGTGTTCAGAAAAGCTATTTTTTGCTCTCCAAGGCCACACGCGATGTTCTCACACTGCTCTCGAGAAATATGGGCCAGGTCGGTCTGAGCCCATTTTAGTTAAAGGTAACAATCGGCTCAAACCGGCGAACCATCAGGTCATCCTCCTCGTTTGGATCTTTCCAACACTGTCTTAAGGTCGGCTGTGCGGATCGGCTTGGTCAGGTAGTCGTCCATTCCCGCCGCAAGGCATTTTTCGCGTTCGCCTTGCATAGCGTGAGCCGTTAGCGCGATGATGTGAACCGGCACTTCCCAAGGGCAAGACCCGTCCAAGGCCCGTTCCCGACTGCGGATCGTGTTGCTTCGTAGCCGTTCAGATCCGGCATCTGACAATCCATCAGGATAATGTCGTAGGAAATCTGCTCCAGAGCTTTGACCACTTCCAGCCCACTTGCCACCGCTTGCGGCCTATAGCCGAGCTTGTGTAATTGGGCTAAAGCAACTTTTTGATTGATGATGTTATCCTCTGCCAGAAGGATGCGTATCTTCTTAAGCCCTGGGTGGAATGGCGCTAAGTTAAGGGCGGTTTGGGATGATTTTGACGGGGACGTTTTTTAACTCCGGGAACCGAACCGAGCAGAACAATTTGGCTTATCTCACGCATTTGATGGAGGAGTTCTTCAAGCCGCCGGTGATTGGCGATGGCTTGTGCGAAGAGGGAAGCCTGTGCTTGTGACAGGGCGGTGGTGAGAGTCTTAGCCTTTACTTTTCGAGTGAGGCGCCAAGCGGTCGGCGCTTTGTGCATTAGGCTACCTTGAGCAATCCAACCTAACTGGGCGATTTCGGATTGCAGCTCTTGATAGCGCTTTTGCAGTTGGCGCACCTCTTTGGGAGATAAAATTCGTTCCATCATAGGATTAAACTCGACTTTGTGTGGACGTATATATACGCATATGTATGCGCTTCTCTTCCACTCCTTTTTTCTCTGCTCTGGGTCCCTTGCTTTTCGGTCGGCCGCCGTGCAGCGAGCTGAAAAAGTTGCAGGCTCAGGCCCAGGGCACTGATTCGATTTCGGAGTTGCGCAAAGCCTTGGGCCAATTCGTTCCCGATGCGCTCTTTGGCCAACGCCAGCGGGGCGCTCGGCAACGGCTTTTTACTCCGCTGGTCACTTTCTGGGCGTTTCTTTCTCAAGTGCTCAGCCCAGAGAGTGCCTGTCGCGACGCCGTGCGTAAAGCGCAGGCTTGGTGGTCGTTGGGACGCCGGCGGCCGATCTCTGCGAACACCAGTGCCTATTGTCAGGCGCGCACCCGCCTAAGTCAAAAGACGCTGGAAACTATTCATCGCCAGACCGCGCAGCGACTCGAATGCAATGTGCCCACCGATAGCTTATGGCTCGGACGCAGAGTAAAAATCGTCGATGGTACCGGCTGCTCGATGCCCGATACGGCAGGAAATCAGAAGATCTATCCACAGCCAGGAAGTCAAAAGCCAGGGTGTGGCTTTCCGGTCATGAAGCTGGTGGGGCTCTTTTGCCTGGCCAGCGGCGCACTCTTGGAGGTCGTGCGCGGAACTTTACTGATGCACGAAAGCCAGCTCTTCCGACAACTTTGGCCTCACCTCAATCCACGCGATATCCTCTTAGCTGACCGGGGATTTTGTTCCTTCTTTTCCATCCACTCTCTCCAAGCGCGAGGCGTCGATTCAGTCATGCGTTTGCATCAACGGCGCCGGGTCGATTTTCGACGCGGCAAACGGCTCGGTAAAGATGATATCTTGCTCGAATGGACAAAGCCGGCTCAACGCCCGGAAACTCTTAGCGCTGAGGAGTTTAGCGCTCTGCCTGCCACACTAACGGTTCGCCAGATCAGATTGACGCCTAATATCAAAGGCTTCCGAGTGCAGACGATCATTCTGGTCACGACTTTACTGGACCCAATAGCCTTTCCGGCTGAGGCGCTTGGAGAACTCTACTTCCAACGCTGGAGCGTGGAGTTACATTTCCGCGAAATTAAGACGCTACTCCGACTCGATGTCCTGCGCTGCCTAACACCGCAGATGGTGCACAAAGAGCTGCTGCTCCATGTCATCGCCTATAACTTGATCCGAAGCCTTATGCAGCAAGCGGCCATCTGTCATCACGTCGATCTTAGCAGGATTAGCTTCAAAGGCACCCTTGATACGCTCCATCACTTTGCCGACGCCATTCGCGCCGCTGATGCTAAGCCTCGAATCCAAGCGGAATTGTATACTGAAATGCTGCGAGTCATCGCTCTAGATCAGTTACCGATTCGACCTCATCGCTCTGAACCTCGCGCTAAGAAACGCCGACCAAGAAACTATCATTTGTTGACCAAACCCCGAAAATCGATGCGCATTACCCAAAACCGCAGTCATCACAAAGCCGCCTTAACTTAGCGCCATTCAGCCCTGGGTGGAATGGCACTAAGATAAGGCACATTTAGGATTTATTCTTCGGCCGGTTTCGGTGTGGTGCGGTGCACATTTCTTTACGAGGTTTGGTAAGTAGTTGATAGTTTTTTGGGCGACGTTTTCGAGCGCGAGGTTCGCTGCGTTCGGGGCGCAGCGGGACCAAATCGGAGGCGATCGTGCGAAGCAGAGCATCGAAGAGCTGGGCCTGTTTACGAGGCTTGCGGTGCGTGGCATAGATGGCATCTGCGTAATGATGGAGGCTGTCCAGAGAGCCTTTGAAGGAAATTCGCTCCAAGTCGACATCGTAGGTCAAGGCGGCTCGCTGCATCAGGGCGCGAATGAGATTGTAAGCGATCCGATGCATCGCCAGCTCTTTGAGAACCATCTCGGGGGTGAGGCAGCGCAAGACATCCATGCCAAGCATGGTTTTGATCTGTCGGAAGTGCAATTCGACGTTCCAGCGCCGGAAATAGAGTTTTTCCAGTTCCTGGGCCGGATAAAGCTTCGGATCGAGCAACGTGGTGACGAGAATGACTTCTTTGGAGCGAAAACCCGGAACGGTAATCTCAAATCGTAAGATTCGCAGGGTGAGAGTTTTTGGCAGCTGGTCATAGTCTTCTTTGCTCCAGTGAGGCAGACGCTGGGGTGGTTTGTGCCAGACGACTATCCGATCATTCTGACCGAGCCTGCGACCGCGGCGAAAGTCCGGATTCCCACGGCCCTGATGGAGCCGCATGACGCAGTCGACGCCGCGGCCCAGCAGCTGGGCGATGTCCAGATAGGAACAAAATCCGCGATCTGCTAAGGGATTGTCACAAAATAAGTGTATCAATATTTCTTCAGAATAGATACTCTGGAGCTAATGGTTGATAGAGACGCGATAAAGCGTCGTTTCGAGAGTTTGTTGCCTACAGTGGATGAGCGGATGCGCCGATTGATTGCCGCTGCGGAAAGTCTCGCCATCGATTACGGAGGTATTTCCATTGTTTCTCGTGCCACGGGAGTCTCCAGGCGCGCGATTGCACGTGGCATCGTCGAATTAGGCAATCCCCCAGTGCCTTTCGGCGGAGCTATCCGTAAACCTGGCGGAGGACGCAAGAGCACAGTGGAACAGGACGCGACGCTGGTGAGGGATTTGGAGCTGTTGATCGAGCCGCTGAGCCGTGGTGACCCGGAGTCTCCGCTGCGCTGGACTTGCAAGAGCGTGCGCAAACTGGCCCAGGAATTGGGCCGTCGCGGTCACCGCGTCAGCCACCGTTTGGTGGCCGAGTTGCTGCACGAGTTGGGTTATAGCCTGCAGGCAAACGCCAAGACTCTGGAAGGCTCTTCGCATCCTGATCGCAATGCTCAGTTTGAACATATCCACCGCAAGGTCCGGCGCTTCCTGAGGCAGGGTCAACCGGTCATCTCGGTCGATACCAAGAAGAAGGAATTGGTGGGGGACTTCAAAAACGCAGGGCGAGAGCTACGGCTCAAGGGGGACCCGGAGCAGGTGCGGGTACATGACTTCGTCATTCCCGAGTTGGGACGGGTCACTCCCTATGGGGTCTACGATGTGGGCAAGAATCGAGGCTGGGTGAGCGTGGGTATTGACCACGACACAGCCACCTTCGCCGTGGAGAGCATCCGACGATGGTGGCGTTCGATGGGCAAACCGGTCTACCGCCAAGCTCAGCGCTTGCTGATTACCGCCGACTCGGGCGGCAGCAACGGCTCACGGGTCAGGCTCTGGAAGCTGGAGTTGCAGAAGCTGGCCGATGAGACCGCCTTGCACATCTCGGTGTGTCATTTACCTCCGGGCACCAGCAAGTGGAACAAGATCGAGCACCGATTGTTTTCCTTCATCAGTCAGAACTGGCGCGGCAAGCCCTTGGTGAGCCACGAGGTGATTGTGAATTTGATTTCAGCGACAACTACTCAGACTGGTTTAAAGGTGCGGGCCGAACTCGACACCAACTCCTACCCGCCAGGAGCCAAGGTATCAAAAAAACAGATTGAAGAAATAAATATTCGTCCCGACTCGTTCCACGGAGAATGGAACTATACAATTCGTCCAAATACATGAGATATTTGATACACTTATTCTCCATCTTCCGCTCTCGGCGACGGACCCCGACCCGGGCCAGCAGCTGACATTCTCGATCGTGACGCAGCCGGCGCACGGCACCGTCGTGACCGACGGCAGCGCCTCGGCGACGTACACGCCCGAGCCCGGCTACGCAGGGCCGGACTCGTTCACGTTCAGGGCCTTCGACGGCTGGATGAACTCGAAGGCTGCGACGGTCACGGTCAAGGTCAATGCACCGCCGGTCGTCGACGCCGGAGCGGACGTCGGTACTCCGTGGGGCGTTCCGGTGACGCTGACCGGTACCGCGACCGACCCCGACGGCGACTCGAACGCCATCGTCGCGAGCTGGGCTTTCGGTGACGGCTCGACCGGAAACACGGCGCAGGCGTCGCACACCTATGCGGAGCCGGGCACGTACACGGCCGAGCTCACCGCCACCGACGCCGATCAGGGAGTGGCGAAAGACACGGTCACCGTCACGGTCGGCCCGCGGACGTCGTCGCTCACGCTGGAGACGAAGCCGACGCTCGACGTCTCGTCGGCGACGGTGTCCGCGCAACTCGGCGACGCCGTCGACGCGGTCTCCGCCCGCCTCCAGGGCCATCACGTGACCTTCGCGGCGGGTGGCGCGCACGCGCACGGCGTCGATGAACGCCGCCCCGCGCGCCCGGCGTTTTGCTGGCTGCCGCGCTGCCGCGCTCGGCCCGTCGACGGTCACCGTCCGGTTCGACGGTGACACGCTCTACTCGACCAGCACTGCAGCGGTCGAGGTCGTCGTCTACGGGATGCCCACCGGCGGACTGTTCGTCGTCGGCGACCTGTCCGCAACGGGAGCGGTCACGTTCTGGAGCTCAGCGTGGTGGCTGCTCAACACGCTGAGCGGAGGGCCTGCTCCCGCGAGCTTCAAGGGGTTCGCGACTCCGGCACCCGGCGGCGGTTGGATCGCGTCGCCCGGGCTCAGGTTCGATCGCTCGCCTGCAAGCGTGCCCGAGTGGATGGCAGTGCTCGTCGCCAGCCGCATCGAGAAGGATGGCTCGTCGATCACGGTGACCGCGAGCCGCATGGTCGTCGTGCATGTCGACGCGTACGCCGCCCACCTGATCGGAGGAGGGATGGTCGTCGCCACGATCGACTGACGACCGCACGGGAGGGGCGGCTTCGGCGGCCCCTCCCGTGTCCGCCGGCGCGCGCCCCGACCGACCGACCAAGGCATCATTCCCGCCTGATGCGCGTGCTCGCCGTCACGCACGGGCCTGCGGTCCAGCCGGAGCTGTTCGGCGAGGTCGTCTCGGATGAAGGCCACGACCTGCTGCTGTGGGACATCCGTACGCAGGGCGCTCCGCCGCCGGACGTCGACGCCGTGCTGGTCTTCGGCGGCGACCAGAACGTCGGCGAGGAGCTCGAGCATCCCTGGCTGCACGAGGAGTACGAGGCGCTCCGCCGGTACGTCGAGGCGGAGACGCCGCTCTTCGGCGTCTGTCTCGGCGCACAGACACTCGCACGCGCGTTCGACGCGGAGGTCGCACCGCTCGGCGAGCAGCTCGCCGGGTTCTACGAGACGACCCTGACCGCGGCCGGTGTCGCCGACCCGGTGCTCGGTGCGCTGCCGCGGCGCTTCGAGGCGCTGAACGCGAACGGCTATGCGTTCGCTTGGCCGCCCTCCGCCGTCGAGCTTGCGCACGGCCCGGTCCCGCAGGCGTTCCGGCTCGGCGAACGGGCCTGGGCGGTGCAGTTCCATCCGGAGGTGCGGCGCGACCAGGTGCTCGACTGGTTCCGCGACGAGCCGACGCTGCCGCGGCCCCTCGACGAGCTCGCGGCGGAGCTCGACGAGAAGCTGCCGGCCTGGCAGGAGCTGGGCCGCCGGCTCGCACGCGCGTTCCTGCGGGCCGCCTTGTCGTAGATTCGACCCCGTGATCGCCTGCCCGAGCTGCGGCCAGGAGAACCCGGATGGGTTCCGCTTCTGCGGCCGCTGCGGGAACGAGCTCGCACCCGCGGGCGCCCATACCGAGGTGCGCAAGGTCGTCACCGTCGTGTTCTGCGACCTGACCGGGTCGACCGCGCTCGGCCACTCGACCGACCCGGAGACGCTGCGCAGGACGATGCGCGGCTACTACGACGAGATGCGCACGATCCTCGAGCGCCACGGCGGCACCGTCGAGAAGTTCGTCGGCGACGCGGTGATGGCGGTGTTCGGCGTCCCGGTCTCGCACGAGGACGACGCACTCCGTGCGGTTCGCGCGGCCTGGGAGATGCGGACGGCTGTACCCGCGCTCGGCCTCCGCGCCCGCATCGGCGTCAACACGGGCGAGGTCGTCGCCGGAAGCGGCGACTCGCTCGTCACCGGCGACGCGGTCAACGTGGCGGCACGGCTCGAGCAGGCCGCCGAGGCCGGAGAGGTCATCGTGGGAGCCGAGACGCAGCGGCTGGTCCGCGACGCCGTCACCGTCCAGCCGGTCGACATCGTGGCGAAGGGAAAGCCCGATCCCGTCGCCGCGTTCCGCCTGGTGGAGGTCGACCCAGGCGCCGCTGCGATCGCCCGGCGGTTCGACAGGCCGCTGATCGGGCGCGGCCGGGAGCTCGCCGTGCTCCGCGACGCGCTCTCCCGTGCCGTCGAAGAGCGGGCGTGCCACCTGTTCACGCTGCTCGGCGCGGCCGGCGTCGGCAAGTCGCGGCTCGTCGCCGAGTTCCTCGCCGGAGCGGATGCGGCCGTCGTCCGTGGACGGTGCCTGGACTACGGCGAGGGAATCACCTACTGGCCGGTGATCGGGGTGCTGAAGCAGCTCGGTCCCGCCGCGGACGCCGCCGTGGACGCGATCGCCACGGGCGCGGCGACGCCTCGGGAGCTCCAGCGCACCGTCCGCCACGTGCTGGAGGACGCCGCGCGCGAACGCCCGCTGATCGTCGTCTTCGACGACATCCACTGGGGCGAAGGGACGTTCCTCGACCTCGTCGACCACATGGCCGACCTGTCACGGGGCGCACCGATCCTGCTCCTCTGTCTCGCGCGGCCGGAGCTGCTCGAGGTGCGCCCGGCCTGGGGCGGTGGGAAGCTGAACGCGTCGACCGTGCTCCTCGAGCCGCTGTCGAACGCCGAGTGCGAGACGCTGCTCGACGCGCTCGGCGACGGCTTCACGGCGGAGACCCGCGAGCGCGTCCTGACGACCTCAGGCGGCAACCCGCTGTTCGTCGAGGAGATGGTCGCGCTGGCGCGGGAGAGCGGACGCGTGGACGTGCCGTCCTCGATCCAGGCGCTGCTGCAGGCCCGCCTCGACCAGCTCGGCAACGACGAGCGCGCGGTGATCGAGCGCGGCGCGGTCGAGGGCGAGGTGTTCCACAGCGGGGCCGTACGCGAGCTCGCACCCGAGCGCAACGACGTGGAGGAGAACCTCGTCGGCCTCGTGCGCAAGGAGCTGATCCGTCCCGAGCGCGCCACGCTGGCGGGGGACGACGCCTACCGGTTCCGGCATCTGCTGATCAGGGACGCCGCGTACGATGCGCTGCCGAAGTCGACGCGCGCCGACCTCCACGAGCGCTTCGCCGACTGGCTCGAACGGCGCGGCGGCCTGATCGAGCTCGACGAGATCGTCGGGCATCACCTCGAGCAGGCGGCGCGCTACCGCGCGGAGCTCGGGCTCGAGGGGGGCGAGCTGGCGAGGCGGGCGGGCGTCCGCCTCGCCGAGGCAGGGCGGAAGGCGCACACGCGTGACGACGTTCGCGCGGCGCGCGGCCTGCTCGAGCGCGCAGCCGGCCTCCTGGACGCCGGCACGAGGGAGAACGACCGGGTCCAGCTCGATCTCGCCGAGCTCGCCGCGGAGCGAAGCGACTTCGAGGCGTTCGACGACGCGATCGCGTGTGCCGGACGAAGCGACGACCTCCGAATCCGCCTGCGCGCGCAGCTGATCGCCGCACAGCTCGCAGTCGTGCGAGCTCCGCGCACCGCAGCCGCGGAAGCCCTGTCGATCCTCGCCGAGATCGAGCCGCAGTTGGACGACGACGATCACGAGACCCACTACTGGGCCGCGCTCACCTGGTACATCGTCAACTGGCTCGGGAGCCGCGCCGAGGGATCGCTGCGTGCGCTCGAAGAGGCGGCTCGCAGGGCGCGGCTGCTCGGCGACCTCCGCCGCGAACGCGGGGTGTTTGCCTTCCTGGTCGGGGCCGCGTGGTACGGGCCGGCATCACCCGAGGAGATGGCGCGCCTCGCAGGCGAGCTCGAAGCCCGTGGCGACGCGATCCCGTCGGCCCGCCGCGCCGCCGTGGCGATCCGCGCCAGCATCGCACTGCTCGACGGAGACGCGGACACGGCGCTGCGGCTCAACGACAGCCTCGTCGACGAATACCGCGAGCTCGGCGACGAGTCGGGCATCCTCTTCAACGCCAGCGTGCGCGTCCAAGCGCTGCAGCGAGGCTCGCGTCTGGCCGAGGCAATCGGGGAGAAGGAAGTTGCGACCGAGGGGTTCCGCCGGCTCGGCCTCCCAGCCTTCCTCTCCACTCAGCTTGCCCAGCTTGCCCGCCTCTACTACGACGACGGTCGCGCCAACGACGCACTCCGGCTCCTCGACGAGGTCGACGCGATCAGCGCCGACGAGGACGTGATCAACTTCGCGCTGAGCCGCGCACTCCGTGCGCGGATCGACTCGAAGCGCGGCGACCACGCCGAAGCAGAGCGGCTCGCCCGCGAGGGCCTCGAGTTCGCGCTCGCAACCGACTTCCCATGGATCCGGGGCGACAACCACCTCGACCTCGCGTACGTGCTCGCCCGCGCGGGCCGCAGCGACGAGGCGCAGGCCGAGGCACTCGCCGCCGTCGCCGAGTACGAGAAGAAGCACGACGTCGTGAAGCTCGCCGAGGCGCGCGAGCTGCTGGCGTCGCTCTAGGTCTCGATCGGCAGGTCGTCGCGCCGCGACCACTCGTGCCACGAGCCGACGTAGTTTCGCGCGTCGTAGCCGAGCGAGCGCAGGAGCTTCGCTGCGAACGACGAGCGCGTGCCGGAGTGGCAGTAGACGACGACCTCCGCGCCCGGGTCGAGCTCGAGCTCGACCGCGACCTCCTCCGGTTGCAGTGTCGTCAGCCGATGGACGTCGAGGTTGCGCGCTCCCGGAATGTGGCCCTGACGCGGATCGCACGCATTGCCGAGCGACCCGTCGTATTCGTGATTCGTCCGGACGTCCACGACGGCGACATCGCCGAGGCGCGTAACGAGCTCGTCGATCGCGATGTCGGTCACAACGAGCGGACGACGTCGATCTCGGCTGCGACGGACGGACGCTCCGCGAGCTCGTCGAGCCAGCGCGCCAGACGGTCCGGCAGCTCGACTCCGAGCATGTCGCGCGCGCGGATCACCCACGGCACGAACGCGATGTCGCTGTACAGGCTGACTCCGACGGGCAGCGCGGCGAGCTTGCCGGGCAGGTCGTTGTCGTCGCCGCGGCGGAACGCGTAGTAGTCGTCTCCGAGCAGGTCGTCGAAGCGGTGTACGAGCAGCCGCGCCTCGGCGCGCCCGGCGAGATCGTCGCCGAGCAGCGGCGGTGACGGATGAAGCTCTTCCAGGTACGGCCATGATCACGTCGGACTCGGGCAGCACGAAGCCGTTCTCCAGCACCGGCACACGGCCGGCCGGCGGGTTCAGATCGATCAGCCAGGCGGGCCTGTTCGACAGGTCGACCTCGACAGACTCGACCGCGATCCCCTTCTCGGCGACCACGATGCGGACGCGCGCGCAGTAGGGACAGCGGGCCGCGTCGAAGAGCTTCACGGCTCGAGCCCCATCAGACCGGCGATCTCCTCGTACAGCTGCGCCGCGGGCGGCAGTTCGCCAGGTGTCTCCGCCACACGCGCGATCCGGCGAACGTCGTCCCGGTCGGCGCCGGTGAGCCGCGAGACGAGCGTCGGGTTCGCGGTAAGCGCGAGCGCGTCCCCGGTCGGCAGCGGCCCGTAGTAGCTGGGGACCGACAGGTACTCGTCGACCATCCGCCCCCGCTCGTACAGACGGAAGCGAACGACCTCGCCCTCCAACGCGAGCGCGACCGTCACGGCGCCGAGCCGCTCCGAGAGCTCGTGCGCGAACCGCCCCTGCGCTTCGCGATCGTCGTCGAACACGGGGTCGGCGATCCGGATCCAGCTGTCCGTGCTTCGCACGTCCGGGTTCTCGAGGCGCGGGATGAAGCGCGCGATCGCGCGTTCCACGGAGACCTCGTCGTCGGTCTGCACGTGCGTGGTCGCGCGGCGCTCGCCCGCGTCGCGGTCGCCCAGGTTGGCGTCGAGGTCGTCGAGCGAGACGGCCATGAACCTCGAGACGTCGGTGAATCCGAGGCGCCGCCAGATCGCATAGGCCGGCTCGTTCGTGAGCAGAACGTGCAGCGAGATCGTCTGGGCTCCGGACGCGCGGGCGTGGTCGGCGCAGGCCCGGAGCAGCTCCTTCGCCACACCCCGGCGGCGACCCCGCGGCCGTACGTGCACGAGGTGAATGTGCATCGCACCGTGGTCCAGCGTGTCGATCTTCGCGACGCCGACCGGCCCCTCGCCGTCCTCGGCGAGGAACACACCGCCCGCCTCGAGCTGGCGGAGCGTGTCCCGCCACTCCTCCTCCCAGCTCTCCGGGACGAAACCCGACGGCTCCGGCACCTCGCGCTCGAACTCCCCCCAGAGCTCGCGCAGCACCGGCTGGTCGTCGACGGTCGCGGGACGGATGCTCACGGCGTGCGCGCTCCGCTGAGCAGATAGTGCGCCGACAGGTTCTGGAACGGCTCGAGCCGGTGCCCCATCTCCTCCACGCCGACACCGTAGAGAACCTCGACAGCCTTGCGGAGCGCCAGATCGCCGGCGGGCCACGCGCGTGGCCGGCCGAGATGGCGGGCGAGGAACCACTCGGCCGTCCACGGCCCGAGCCCGCGGAGCGCGACGATGCGAGCGCGCACCTCGTCGTCCTCGAGCCCGCCGAGCTCGCCGAGGTCGAGGTCGCTGCGCGCGAGCCCGACGACGTACTCGGCCTTGCGCCGCGAGAACCCGACGGCGAGCAGCTCGTCCTCGGCGGCTGCCGCGAGCCGTTCCCGCGTCGGGAAGGCGTACGCGACATCGGCGCGCACGCCGAAGCGCTCGATCAGGCGCGTACGGATCGCGAACGCCGAGAAGAGCGACACCTGCTGGGCGGTGATCGAGGTGACGAGCGCCTCGAACGGGTCCGGGGCGAGCGGCGGCCGCAGGCCGGCCAGCTTGACGGTGATCGGGCCGAGGACCGCATCGCCTGCCGCCCAGGCGTAGAAGGGGGCGAGCTCGAACGGGCCGCCGAGCAGGGTCAGCACGTCGTGTCTGGTTCGCTCGTCGAGCGGCTCGACGTCGACTCCGCCCACGGCGGCTCGGATGCGGACCTCGCGCCCGTCCACGACTCGGTAGAGCACGTCCTCGTGCCAGCGGTTCGCCAGGTCGAGGCCGAAGCGCCGGAAGCGCTCGGTCGAGAGGCCGAAGTCGTACGGCTCAGGAAAGCGCAGCAGCGACATCGTGCAGATCGTCGAACGGCTCGTACGCCACGCCTTGTTCCCCCAGGTAGCGCGCGAGGCCGTCCCGCGCGAACACGCGGTCGCACGCCAGCGAGGCGCACTGGTCGGACATCCCGTCGCCGACGTAGACGAGCGGACGGCCGGCAGGCAGCGAGCGACGCTTGCACCGGTCGTGGCAGACGGGACACAGGCCCTCGTCGCGGAAGACGACTCGCCACCCGTCCGGCGACACGACCGCGTCGTTCGAACGCACCTCCACGTCGACCCCCTCGCGCTCGAGCACCGGCCGGATCAGCTGCGGCAGCCCGCTCGAGACGATCAACGCCGCGTGCGCCGCGACCAGCTCGTGGAAGCCGGGCCGGACCTCGACGGTCGCGACGGCCCAGGCGGACGCCTCCGCGGCGGTGGTGCGGATCGTCCCGACCTCGGCCGCGAGCGCATCGCCGTACGACGAGAACTCGCGGTCGTAGACGCCGGGATCGCCGAGCGCGTGGACCGCCGCGACGAGCGAGTCGCGAACGGTGCACGTCCCGTCCCAGTCGAGGACGACGCGCAACTTAGAAGTGCGAGGTGACGCCGGCCGGATCGTCGTCCGGCGTGCGGCCGTCGCTCGCGGCATCCTCGGCCCACGAGTAGGCGTAGCGGCCGTCGTCGAGGTCGCCCGCGAGCGCGGTCAGGCGGAGCGGGTGGAACGTGTCGCACATCACGGCGAGCTCGTGCGTCTCGGTCATGCCGAGCGACTTCTCCGCCAGCCCCGGCTGCGGGCCGTGCGGCAGCCCCGACGGGTGCAGCGTGATCGAGCCGACCTCGATCCCCTTGCGCGAGGAGAAGTTGCCGTCGACGTAATAGATCATCTCCTCGCTCTGGAGATTCGAATGGTGGTACGGGATCGGCACCGCGTCCGGGTCGAAGTCGAGCTTGCGCGGGCAGAAGGAGCAGATCACGAAGTTCGGGCCCTGGAAGGTCTGGTGGCTCGGCGGAGGCATGTGGATGCGCCCGGTGATCGGCTCGAAGTCGTGGATCGAGAACGTCCACGGGTAGACGTAGCCGTCCCACCCGACCACGTCGAACGGGTGGTAGTCGAGCACGTAGGTCTGGTAGCCGCCGCGCACGCGCACCTTGACGACGTGCTCGCCGCGGTCCCGATGCGTTCGCAGCTCGGTCGGCGCGTGCAGGTCGCGGTGGTAGAACGGCGCGTGCTCCATCAGCTGCCCGTGCTCGTTGCGGTAGCGCTTCGGGATCGTGATCAGGCCGGGCGTCTCGAAGACGAGGTAGCGCTGCTCGTCTTCGGGCACGAACCGGTAGGTCGTGCCGCGCGGGACGACGACGTAGTCGCCCGGCGCGTAGGGGAGGTCGCCGAAGGTCGTCTCGAGCGTGCCCGAGCCGCGGTGGACGAAGATCACCTCGTCGCCCTCGCCGTTCCGGAAGAAGTAGTCCATCGGCTCGGTCGGCCTGCACAGCGAGATCTCGACGTCGTCGTTCCACATCAGCAGGCGCCGCCCGCCGACGGCATCGCCGCCCGCGGGCACGTCCCAGGTCGTGAAGTGCCGGTGCGCGTGCGCGTCGGGCACCCACTCCTCGCGCACGATCGGCTCGAACTCGCCGAGCTCGACCACGCGGCACGGCGAATGGAGGTGGTACAGGATCGACTCGAGCCCGGAGAACCCCTCGAAGCCCATCACCTCTTCGGTGAGGAGCGTGCCGTTCTCGCGAAAGACGACGTGGCGCTTCTTGGGCACGTCGCCGAGTCGCTGATAGAACGGCATGCGTGGAGGATATCGTCGGCCGGATTCGCTCGGAGATCGGCGCGTGGGAAGGCGTCTCCGTGCACGCGCATCGCTTCGGCGGCATCGAGTTCAGGCTCGGCAACCGGGAGATCGGACACCTGCACGGGGAGCGCTGGGCCGACCTTCCCTTCCCGCGGCGGATCCGCGACATGCTCGTGGAGACGGGGCGCGCCCGGCCTCACCACGTCCTGCCCCACACGGGCTGGGTGTCCCGCCAGATCTCGACGGAGGAGGACGTCGACGAGGTGATCGAGCTCTTCCGGCTCTCGTACGAGCGCGCCCAGGTCGCCCGCGCGGTGCGCCGGGCCCGCGGGTGACGGGTTGTTCTTGGTCGCCGACCGCGAGCGGGCCAAGGCGCACCTGATCCGCAGATCGGCCGGCGTCGACGCCCTGCTGCGCGAGGCCGGCGACCTCGGCGCCCCGCTCGAGAGCTTCTCAGGCGCGCTGTAGCAGCTCGGCGAAGCGGTCCGCGCCCACGTTGCCGCCGGAGACGATCACGCCGACCCGGCCGACCGGGTCGACCGCGTCGCCGAGCAGCGCCGCGATCCCGACGGCGCCGCTCGGCTCGACCACGAGCTTGAGCCGCTCGAAGGCAAACCGCATCGCCTCGACGATCTGCTCGTCGGTGACGGTCACGACCTCGTCGACGAGCCGCGACACGACCTCCCACGTCAGCGTGCCGGGCACGTTCGTCTGGAGGCCGTCGGCGATCGTGCGCGGAACGTCGATCCGAACGGGTCTTCCCGCGGCGAGCGAGCGGCGCCAGTCGTCGCCCGCCTCCGGCTCGACGCCGACGATGCGGCGGACGCCCAGCTCGCGTCCGATCGTCGCGCAGCCCGACAGCAGCCCGCCGCCGCCGAGCGGGACGACCAGCGTGTCGACCGGCCCCGCATCCTCGATCAGCTCGAGCGCGGCGGTGCCCTGGCCGGCCATCACGAGCGGATCGTCGTAGGGGCGGACGAGCTCGAGCCCGCGTTCGGCGGCAAGCGCCGCGCCGAGCGCCTCCCGGTCGTCTGCGTACCGGTCGTAGGTGATGATCTCGGCCCCGTAGCCGCGGGTCGCCTCGAGCTTCGCGGCCGGCGCGTCGGTCGGCATCAGGATCGTCGCCTGCGTTCCGAGCAGACGCGCGGCGAGCGCCACGGCCTGCGCGTGATTGCCCGACGAGAAGGCCACGACCGGCGTTCCCGGTGCGAGCGACGCGATCTTCGTGTACGCGCCGCGGAACTTGAACGCCCCGGCGCGTTGAAGGCATTCGGGCTTGAGGACGACGTGCTCGCCGAGCGTGCGCGACGTGACGGGCGGCGTGCGGTGCGCCACGCCGTCGAGCACGCGGGCCGCGGCCCGAACGTCGTCGGGGCCGATCATGCGACGCGGTTCGCGAGCACGCCGATCCCCTCGATCTCGAGCTCGACCAGATCGCCGCGTTGCAGCCAGCGCCCGTCGCCGTGCTCGAGGATGCAGCCGGTGCCCACCGTGCCGGACCCGATCACGTCGCCCGGGACGAGCTTCGTGTTGCGGGCGGCCTGTGCAAGCAGCCGCTCCCATGGGTAGCGGAGATCGCTCAGGTTGCCCCGGGAGCGCTCCTCGCCGTTGACGCGAGCGATCATCTCCCCGGAGCTGCCGTCGAACTCGTCGGGGGTCACGACGACCGGGCCGAGCGAGGTCGCGAAGTCCTTGCCCTTCGCCGGCCCGAGACCGACCTGCATCTCGAGACGCTGCAGGTCGCGCGCCGACCAGTCGTTGAGGACCGTGAAGCCGCCGATCGCGCCGTCGGCCCCGATGATCGCGGCACATTCGAGCTCGTAGTCGAGCTCGGCGGTTCCTTCCGGATACGGGACGTCCTCACCCGGGCCGTAGATCGCGTTCGGGTTGGAGAAGTAGAAGACGGGCAGCTCGTACCACGCGGGCGGCACTTCCTTGCCGCGTGCACGCCGCGCGTTCGCGACGTGCGCTTCGAACGCCATGAAGTCGCGCACGCTCGGCGGCCGGAGCACCGGCGGGCGCAGGTCGACGTCGGCAAGCGCGTATTCTGCGTGCTCGCGCGCCGTGCCGCCGCCGGTGAAGAACGACTGGAGGGTCTGCGCCGCGAGCTGGATCACCCGATCCCCGTCGATGCGCCCCGGCCACCCACGTTCGAGCGCGAGCTCCCTGGGCGTGAACATGCAGAGCTTCACGGCTCGGTATGAACTATCACGTCGGCGATGTCCGGCCGAGCGAGGCGGATCTGCTCCTCGATCCTGCTCGCCCGGGCGTGCGCCTCGTCCAGCCGGCTCCTTCCGTCGAGGCCGAGCGTGAGGAAGGCGACGAGCCCGCCGTCGGTGCGGAGGAAGCGAAGCTCCCTCGGTTCGGCGCCTGTCGCATCCCTGAC
Source organism: uncultured Thermoleophilia bacterium (assembly GCA_963840365.1). GTDB lineage: Bacteria > Actinomycetota > Thermoleophilia > Gaiellales > Gaiellaceae > PALSA-600. The sequence continues at coordinate 23,541 of CAWIYQ010000008.1, forward strand.
GATCTGCCGGACGACAGCCTCTTCGCCGGCCTGCACCTCGTGCGCAGCGGTGCTCTTCGTCAGCGGCTCGAGGTGCGTCTGCACACCCGCGATCTCCGGCACCGCGGCGCAGATGGACGACTCGAGCTGCTCGGCGATCGCGTGCGCCTCGTGCAGCGACAGCTCGCCCGGCAGCTTGGCGTGCAGCGACAGCTCGGTGCGGCCGTCGACCTCGACGAGCGCGATGTTGTGGACCTCGCGCACGTTCGGGACGGCGACAGCGGCGGCATGTGCACGCTCGTGGACGCTCACGTCCTCGATCGGCTCGACGTGCACGACGACGTCGGCGTTCGGCAATGCCCGGGCGACGGCCGCCTCCACCGCGTCGGCTGCGGCATGTCCCTGGCCGACGGCGGCGGTCGGCGACACGCCGATCACGACGTCCGCGAACTGCCGCCCGGCAGCATGCCGCATCCGCAGCCGGCGCAGCTCGACGGATGGATGCAGAGCGCGGATCGCGTTGCGCGCCGCATGCTCGGCGTCCGCGGGCGCACGGTCCATCAGCACGTCCACGTTGCCGCGCATCAGCCTCGCCGCGGCGGCGATCACGAGCAGCCCGACGAACAGCGCCGCGATCGAATCGCCGTCGGCGTACCCCGCACGGGCCGCGACGAGCCCGGCGAGCACCGCGAACGAGCCCGCCAGGTCGCTCCCGAAGTGCAGGGCGTTCGCGGCCAGCGCCGCGCTGCCGTATCGGCGCGACGCCCGCCAGGAGACGGTGGTCCGGCCGAGGTCGATCGCGATCACGCAGACGACCACCGCGAGCGCGTACCAGGTGGCGTCGACCTTGCCGCCGCCGGAGCCGATCAGCCGCTCCAATGCGCGCGCGGCGATCAGGAGCGCCACGAGCGTCAGCAGGGAGGCTTCGGCGAGCGCCGTCAGGTGCTCGGCCTTGCCGTGGCCGTACTGGTGGGAGCGGTCGGCCGGCCGGCCGGCGACACCGAGCGCGAAGAAGGTGAGCAGCGCCGCGACGAGATCGGTGCCGGAGTGGATCGCCTCCGACACGAGGCCGAGGCTGTGCGTCGCGAGGCCGACCGAGAGCTTGAGCACGATCAGCGTCGCGGCTGCAACGACGGAGACGAGCGCCGTGCGGCGCTGCGGGTTCATGACGCAATCCTGCCCTGCCCAGCGGCGAACCGGACAACCCGACGTCAGCCGTGACCCCCTTGAGCGTCTGCTGAGGCGTTCGGGTTGCCGCCGAAGCCCGGCTCGGCCGGGCGAGAGGCGAAGCGTGCGTCCGCGATAGCACGCGAACAGGGAGGGATGGGTCTCGGGAAGGGAACCGTAGGTTCTCTTCCCGAAGGTCTAGAGGTTGCCGCGGAGCGCTTGCTCGCGCTCGATCGCCTCGAAGAGCGCCTTGAAGTTGCCGTCCCCGAAGCCGCGGGCGCCGTGACGCTCGATCACCTCGAAGAACAGCGTCGGCCGGTCCTGGGCGGTCTTGGTGAAGATCTGCAGCAGGTAGCCGTCGTCGTCGCGGTCGGCGAGAATGCGGAGCCGACGGAGATCGTCCCAGCTCTCGTCGATCGTGCCGACCCGCTCCGGCGTCTCGTCGTAGTAGGCGTCGGGCGTCGAGAGGAAGAGCACGCCGCGGCGCTGCAGCGTCTCGACCGTCTCGACGATGTTCGCCGACTGCAACGCGATGTGCTGCGAGCCCGGCCCGTGATTGAACTCGAGGTACTCCTCGATCTGGCTCTTGCGCTTGCCTTCGGCCGGCTCGTTGATGGGGAACTTGATCTTCCCCTGGCCGTCCGTCATCACCTTGCTCATCAGCGCCGAGTACTCGGTCGAGATGTCGTCGTCGGAGAAGTGGATCATCTCGGTCATCCCGAAGACGCGTTCGTAGAACTCGACCCAGAACTCCATGCGGCCGAGCTCGACGTTGCCGACGATGTGATCGATCGCGAGCAGGCCGACGTCGGAGGTCGGGACGGGCGCGTCCTGGGCCACGAAGCCGGGCAGATACGCGCCCTCGTAGCCGGCGCGGTTGATGAAGGTGTGCACGACGTCGCCGTACGTCGCGATCGACGCGAGCTCGACCTTGCCGTAGTCGTCCTCGACCCACCCGGGCTCGCGGATGCCGCGCGCGCCGCGCTGGACGGCCTGCCGGTACGCCTCGTTGGCATCGGGCACGCGAAGCGCGATGTCCTTCACACCGTCGCCGTGCACGAGCACGAACTCGCCGATCTCGTGGTCGCGCCGCAGCGCGCTCGTGACGACCAGGCGGATGTCTCCCTGCTCGAGCACGTAGCTCGCGCGGTCGCGGACACCCGTCTCGGGCCCGGCGTACGCCGTGCGGTGAAAACCGAAGGCGTGCTCGTAGTAGTACGCAGCCTGTTTCGCGTTGCCGACCCACAGCTCGACGTGGTCCCAGCCGTCGAGCGGCATGAAGTCCTGTGTCACGAAGGGGATTCTAGTGCCGTCGTCGCCGGCGTCCCGGCAGCAGCCTCTGCCGCCGACACCTCGTCGAGCGATCTGCGCAGCGGCACCTCGCGGACCCAGAGGACGGCAACCACCCAGGTCAGCCCTGCGACGCACGCCGCCGCGAGGAACGCCGGGTGGATCGCGTCGGCCAATCCCTGCCTCAGGTGCTCGGGCAGGCGATGGATGGCAGCACCCTCGCCTGCTGCTCCGACCCCGGGCGGCAGGCCGTGGTTGACGATCGCACCCATCACCGTCACGCCTAGGGTCGCCCCCATCTGCCGGGAGAACTGCGTGAGCGCCGTCGCCGACCCGATGATCGACCGCGGCACGGCGTTCTGCACCGAGAGGACGAACACCTGCATCATCGAGCCGATCCCGATCCCGGCGATCACCATGTTGCGCGCAGCCTCGCCGTTCGTCGTCCCGACGCCCATTCGCCACAGCAGCACCATGCCGCCGGTGAGCACGACCGGTCCGAGCACCGCGTTCCAGCGATAACGACCGGTGCGCGACACGAGTTGTCCGGTGAGGATCGAGGTCGTAACCGCGCCGAGCATCAGCGGTGTGAGCACGACGCCCGACGACGTCGCCGACGTGCCGATCACACCCTGGACGAACAGCGGGACGTAGGAGATCGTCCCGAACATCGCCATGCCGACCAGCGCCATGCACGCGACGCTCGCGCCCACGACTGGGTTGCGAAGGACGTCGAACGGCAAGATCGGCTCGGGCGCACGCCGTTCGATCCACCAGAAGAACAGCAGCAGGGCGACCGCGATCGCAAGAGCGCCGAGGACGTGGCCGCTCGCCCACCCGTACCGGCGTCCGCCCCACACGAGCCCCATCAGCAGCACTGCGGTCCCGGCCGCGAGCACCCCGGCGCCGAGCCAGTCGACGACGTGCTTGTGGGTGATCGCGCGCCGCGGCATCGTCAGCGAGACGACCAGCAACGCCAGCCCGCCGACGGGGAGATTCACGAAGAAGACCCAGCGCCACGTCGTGTTGTCGACGATGAAGCCGCCGAGCGCGGGCCCGATGATCGACGAGGCGGCGAAGACCGCACCGATCAGCCCCTGCCAACGGCCGCGGTCGCGCGGCGGGACGATGTTCCCGATCACGGCCAGCGAGAGCGGGAACAGGCCGCCCGCGCCGATCCCCTGAACCGCACGGAAGATCACGAGCTGCGTCATCGACTGCGCGACGCCGCACAGCGCAGAACCGAGCAGGAACACGACGATCGCGAAGAGGAAGAGGTTCTTACGCCCGTAGGCGTCGCCGAGCTTCCCGTACAGCGGCACGGTGACCGTCGAGGTGAGCATGTACGCGGTGAAGACCCACGAGTACTGCGTCAAGCCGCCGAGGTCACCGACGATGCGCGGCAGCGCCGTCGCGACGATCGTCTGGTCGAGCGCCGCCAGCATCAGCGTGACCATCAGCCCCGCGTAGATCGCCAGGATCCGGCCGATCGTCAGCGTGTAGCCGGGTGGCTGCCGCCGGAGACGCTCGGGCGTGCGCATCCCTAAAGGTTAACCTCGTTAATCAGTCTGCCGTCGTCGGCTCGGCCGCCGGCAGGACGCGTGCGCGACGCCGGACCCGTTCGAGCGCGATCCCCCCGAAGATCGCCGCTGCGCCGATCAACTCGTACCGGTTCAGGTGCTCGCCGAGAATGATCAGCGCGAAGATGACGGCGAAGAACGGCTGGACGTTCGCAAACAGCGAGGCGCGGGACGCCCCGACGCGGGAGATCGCCGTGAACCAGAGGATGTTCGTCAGGAACAACGGCCCGACCACGGCGTAGGCGAATCCGAGCCACGTCCGGGCACCGAAATGGAAGCTCTGCTCGGCCGTCTGGCCGAGCCCCGTGATCGCGAGCGGCACCCAACCGGCGGCGAGAACGAGCGCGCTGATGCGAAACGGCGAGTACCGGCGCATCAACGGGGAGATCGTGACCGAGTACGCGCCCCACGACGCCGCGGTGAAGAGCGCCAGCAGATCGCCGCCGACGTTGCCGGAGAACCCGCCGCTCCCCCACGCGACGAAGCCGACACCCAGAAACGAGATCGCAGCGGCTGCCCAGAAGGAGTGCTGGAGCCGCTCGAGCTTGGCGGCGGTCGTGATGATCCCGATGAAGATCGGCGTCGTGCCGAGCATCAGGGCGACGGTGGACGCTTCGGTCTTGTCGACGCCGTAGACGAACCCGAGCTGGTTGACGAAGATCAGGAACGACGCGAGCACGACCAGCCAGACGTCGCGGCGCTCGATGCGGAACGAGCGCTCGCGCCAGTAGGTGAACCCCCAGAAGAGCACCGTCGCGGCGAAGTAGCGGATGGTCGCGTACGCGAGCGGCTTGAACCCGTGCTCGAGGACGTACTTGGTGATCGTGATGTTGAGGGCCCAGAGAAGAACCGTCCCGAGCAGCATCGCGTCGACTGCACTCGGAGCGCGCCTCACGTCTCGACCCTATCGGGCCGATAGTCTTCGCCCCCCATGGAGCGCGAACCGACCCGCGACGACGTCGACGCCCTCGTCGGGCCTGCGACGCCGCACTTCGCCTACCAGCTCCGCGCGCGCGTTCACGAGCTCGTGAGCGAGCTACCCGAGACGCATCCGGTCCGCCGCTACGCGGCCGAGCAGCTGGAGCGGCTCGACCGGCTCGGCCACGCGTCGTCCAAGGCCGACGAGGGACCGCACCTCGCCCGCGGCGGGCCCGGCTGGGCGGAGATTCCGTCGTCGGCACCGGCCGACGACCCGCTGCCGCGGCGCGCGTGACCGTCCTCGTCACCGGCGGCTCCCGGGGCATCGGCCGCGCGATCGCGCTGCGCTTCGCGCGGGACGGCGCCCGGCGCGTGGCGATCGGTTACCTCCGCAACGACAAGGCGGCCGAGGCGACCGCAGCGGAGATCGAGGCAGCCGGCGCCGAGCCGGTCCTCGTCCGCGGCAACGTCACGTCGGCGCGCGTCCTGGCGGAGGTCGCGGCGCTCGGACCGCTCGAGGCCCTCGTGCACAACGCAGCGACGGGCGTGATCCGACCGGCACTCGAGACCGAGGACAAGCACTGGGACTGGACGCTCAACGCGAACGCCCGGGCGCTCCTGCAGCTCACCCGCGCAGCCGCGCCCAACCTCGGCAGCGGCTCCTCGGTGATCGCGATCTCGTCGCTCGGCGCCCAGCGCGTGCTCGAGAACTACGTCCTGATCGGCACCTCGAAGGCAGCACTCGAGGCGCTCGTGCGCTATCTCGCAGTCGAGCTCGCCCCACGCGGCGTCCGCGTGAACGCGGTCTCGGGCGGCGTCGTCGACACAGGCGCGCTCGAGCACTTCCCGAACAGGGAGAGCATGCTGGCCGCCGGCGCCGCGAACCCGGTCGGCCGGCTGGTCGAGCCCGACGACATCGCCGGCGCCGTCGCGTTCCTCTGCTCGCCCGACGCCGAGATGATCCGGGGTCAGACGCTGATCGTCGACGGCGGCTTCTCGCTGCTGGCCTGAAGAAGCCCCCCTCAGGGGGTCTTGCGAGGTCGTCGCGCGACCGATCCACACCACACATGGAGTCGATCCACCCCCATACCCCGTCCGGGGGAGGCACCCGCGCGTCGGCGCAGGAACACTTGGTCCAGAAGGCCCTCGACGGCTCAGGAGCGACCACGATGCGGTCCGAGACGCGCGACCGGCTCGATCTGGTCGACTCATATCGCCGGCTCACGGCGGTCTACCACGACTTGCTGTCGCATGACGACCTCGAGCACCTGCTCGACCGGATCGCCGACAGCATCGTCCACCTCGTCCCGTGCGACTCCCTGTTCGTCGCCGAGCTCGACCAGGCCGAGGGCGTGCTCGTGCCGCTGGTCGCCCGCGGCAGCTGGTCCGAGTCGACGATGCAGCTGCGGCCGCGGCTCGGCGAGGGACTGATCGGCTGGGTCGCCGCGAACGCGCGGCCCGTGCTCGCGAACGACGCCAACGTCGATCCGCGTGCGGGCCACGTCGAAGGCACGCCCGACTCGGAGCCCGAGGCGATCATCTCCGTGCCGCTCGTCGCGCGCGGCACCGTCCTGGGCGCGATCAGCATGTACCGCGAGGGCCACGGCAACGTGTTCACGGCCGAGGAATTCGAGCTCGCCCAGCGTTTCGGCGACGCCGTGACGCTCGCCCTCGTGAACGTCAAGACGCGCAGCGACCTCGAGCAGCAGGCCTGCACCGACGACCTCACCCAGATCCTGAACCGCCGTGGCTTCTTCTCGGCCGCGCCCCGCGCGCTGGTGGAGGCCGGCTCGGCGAGCTCCGCACTCCTGCTCGTCGACCTCGACGAGTTCAAGTCGGTCAACGACGGCTGCGGCCACGACGTCGGCGACGCCCTGCTGCAGCAGGTCGCCCGCCAGCTCTGCTCGGTCGTTCGCGCCGAAGACATCGTGGCGCGCCTCGGCGGCGACGAGTTCGCCGTGCTGCTCCCGAACACCCCGCCGGACGTCGCACGCGCGGTCGCCGCACGCATCCACGCCGCCCTCGACCAGGCGCCGTACATCGGAGCCCACGGCCGGCTGCAGGTCCCGGCGAGCGTCGGCTTCGCGATCGCGGCCGTCAGCGAGGAATCGTCCCTCGACGCCTTGCTCGTCGAGGCGGACGCCCAGATGTATCGCACCAAGCGGGCGAGAGCCGAATCGCCGCGGGCTCGGCGACAGCAGGCGTAGGCAGAAGCGACGTTGCAGATCGGCTCGAAACGGGCAGGTGAGACCGGGGTCGATGGTTGCGAGGTCCGCGCGCCTGACGGAAACTCCGTCGCGTACGCAGGCGGACCCGTAGCCGAAGAAGTCTTCCCGAGGACTGTGGCGAACGGATTGGTGAGCGAGTTGCCGGACGAAGCGGCGAACCAGGCATACGCGACACGACCGACGGCGGACGAGGGGCTCGAGCTGCTCGCACTCGCGGCGACCGGACCGGGCATGGCGCTCCCCGAGACCACGCTCCAGGAGGCTGCGCATGCGGCGGCGCAGCTTCCGGCGGATGCACGCCTGCGCTCGATCGCGTTCACGGCGTGGGTGGTCGCGACCGCAGCGGTCGAGGGCTTCCCGATGCAGCCGCTACTCGACCGGCTCGCCGAAGCCGCCGGGAGCTATCTCTCGCTCGGAGCCGACACGCTCCTCGTCGAGATCCACGCGTACGCAGCCGCCGACCCCCGCTTCACCGAGCTCCCGCCCGCAGCGTCCGTCGCCCGTCAGCTGGCGCTGGCCGGCACGTTCGTCGACTCCGGCGAGATCACGATCTGGCGCATCGGCGCCCTGGGCGCCGTCGAGCGGGTCGCGCAGCACGCCTCCGCGACCGAGCACGAGGTGCCGGTCGTCGTGGCGGCCGCCGCGATCGCGCATTCCGAGGAACAGTGGCTGCCGGGAGACGAGCTGGTCGCGGGCATTCCGATCTCCCGGTGGCAGCAGCCGGTCGCCGCACTGGTCGCGCGGTTGCCGCAGACGCCTCGGCTCGGCAACGCACGCACGGCCGCGTCGATCCTCAGGGCGACCGCCACCCGTCTCGCCCAGGTGCTCGAGCGGGAGATGCTGCTCGAGCGAAACGCGGCCCACGACGAGATCCTCACCGCCACCGCCGACCGCCGGCTCGCGCGGCTCGGGTTCGACCTGCACGACGGCCCGACTCAGGACCTGATCGTGCTGGCGGGCGACCTCGAGCGGCTCCGCCGCCAGGTGTCGGAGCACGGCCTGGTCGACTCGCGCATCGACGCCGCCTTCGCGGAGCTGCACCGCCGGATCGAGGCGACCGACGAGTCGCTGCGCGAGCTCGCACACTCCCTGCAACCGCAGACGATCGTCGAGCGACCGCTCGACAGCCTGCTGGGACGCGAGCTCGACCGTCTGCGCGAGCGCTACTCGATCGACGGCACGCTACAGATCGACGGCGACCTCGACGACCTCACGGCGACGCAGCGCATCACCATCTTCCGCACGGTGCAGGAGGCGCTCACGAACGTGCGCGAGCACAGCTGCGCGAACAACGCGACCGTGACCGTGACCGTCGACGAACGCTCGATCGCCGTTCGCGTCGAGGACGACGGTGTCGGTTTCGACGTCACAGGCTCGCTCGAGTCTGCGCGGCTCCGCGGACGCATGGGCGTGGCCGGTATCGGCGAGCGGGTGCGGATGCTGGGCGGCATCTTCTCGATCGACAGCAGACCGGGCGGCCCGACGACCGTGCGCGCCACACTTCCGCGCTGGCGGCCGCCTTCCGATTCGACCTCTGCATGACGCGGCAGGAGAGCTCTGCGGCAAGCAGAAGCGATTGGTCGCGCACCGGCGGCCGTCCTTGACTTCGACGGCTCGGAGTGGCGGTCGCCGGTGTCTTCACATCGCGGGCGTTCGACGATCCGTCTCGGGTTGTTGCTATTGATGTCGATATGCGCGTCCTGATCGCAGACGATCATCGGCTGATTGCCGAAGGCATCAGGCGCGCGCTCGACGAGACCGACGACTTCGAGGTCGTCGGCGAGGCGAACACCGGCAGTCAGGTCATGCCGCTCGTGCGCCGGACCACGCCGGACCTCGTTCTGCTCGACCTCCGGATGCCCGGCATGGACGGCCTCTCGTGTCTCGAGCAGATCCGCGACCAGCACCCGGAGATCAAGGTCGTGATCCTGTCGGCGTCGACCGACCCGAACCTGATTCAGACGGCACTGAAGCGCGGCGCGTCGGCATTCGTGGTCAAGAGCGTGAACCCGGTCGATCTTCCGTCGGCCCTCAGGCAGGCGATCGAGGGCACGGTGTTCTCGGCGATCGGCCAGGATGCAGCGGCCGAAGCGGAGGCGATCCGCGAGTTCGGGCTCACCGAACGCGAGCTGACGATCCTGCGGGCGCTGTCACGCGGCCTCGCCAACCAGGCGATCGCGAAGGAGCTGTGGCTGGCCGAGCAGACGGTGAAGTTCCACCTCACCAACATCTACCGCAAGCTCGGCGTCGGCAACCGCACCGAAGCGGTCCGGCTCGCCTACCAGCACGGCCTGATCGAGAACCCGCTCTACGAAGGTCAGTAGGTCGAAGCGCTACGCCGCCGGCGCTGCCGGCGGGCGGAGCTCGTCGAGCAGCCGGGACACCAGCATCCTCGGCAGCGCCGACCCGCCCGCCGCGACGTCGCGCAGCGCGTAGACGAGGCGGCTCGGGTCCATGTCCTCGAAGAGGACGCCGGTCGCACCCGACCGGACCGCCTCGACCACCAGCGACCCGTCGTTCGCGTCGTCGGTCGACATCAGGAACACGACGGCGAGCTTCGACAGGCTCGAACGCGCGCGCCGAGCGGCCGCCAGGCCGCCTCCGGGCAGCGTCGCGTCCACCAGGCAGATGTCGGGCCGGTGCCGCCGCACGGCCGCGACCAATTCCTCGGCCGAGACCGCTTCGCCGACGACGCGGAAGCCGTGCCCCTCGAGCCTGCCCTTGACGCCGAGCAGGAGCAGGGGGTGGCCCGAGGCAAGCACGACCGTGAGGTCGTTCACCCCGAGGTCGATCTCCGATTGAGCAGCTGTAGGCATGCCGGCGTGGCCCCCCATGGCCACAATCCTCGCTCGCAGCAGGCGTTTTCGGGAGGGGCGTTGGTCTAGGCCGGCTCCCCCGTTCGGGTAGGCCGCGAAGCGGGTCTTCGAGAGGGCTTAGCTCTCGCGCATGAAGCCCTGGCGGGCGGCGCTGACGAGCGCCACCGCCTCGGGGAAGAGCACGCGCATCGAGTCGCGGAGCGCGACCGACTGCTGGTCGGCGGGGCCCTCGACGACGATCTGCGAGAGCGCCGCCGCGGTGAGCTCGACCGCGGTGTTCAGCGTCAGCGTGGCGAACTGCTCGCGCTGCGCCTCCTGCACCGACTCGGCCTGCTGCTCGGCGAACTCGCGGAGCCCGCGCAGCAGATCCTCTGGGTCGCCCCCGAACGGGAGTCCGAAGCCTCCGCCTTCCATGACCCCAAGTTAGCGCAGCGGGACGGTGTAGCCGCGCTCGACATCGCGCACGAAGTCGTCGACCGCTCCGGTCCCGGAGCGGAGGGCCGCGGTGAACGGCGAGGAGACGTCGCCGAGCGCTCGCTCCAGCGCAGCCGTCGCGGCGCCGACCCGGTCGAGATACTCGGGCGACGCCACGCGCGGCGGCACGCCGATCGCGCGCTCGAGTTCGTCGGCGGCCCGTTCGGCGTCCTCGATCCCGGGCGGGTTCTCGACGATCCGCACCTGGGCGAGCTGCTGGCGCAGAGCTGCGAGGCTGCCGCCTCCGGCGAGGTCGCCCGCCAGCTCGCAGAGCGCGACGATCGACGCCGTCCCCCGGACCTCGTCGCGCCGGTCGACCGCACCGCCTCCGGTGTCGAGCACGATCCAGCGAGGGGCAGCGCCGGCGTCGAGCGCCACCAGGTACAGCCTCCGCCCGGGCGCGGGCTCTGCCGCCAGGACGCCGGTAACGGTTCCATGGGCGCCGGCCGTCTGCGCCGCCCACGCCAGCTCGTCGTCCAAGCCCATCGCCTCGGATTGTGTCGGAACGGACCGGAACCGCTGCGAAGCGCCGGCCTCGAGGGCGTAACGTAGACCCGTGCCGACGTGCGCGAACTGCGGCCAGGGGAACCCGGACGGCTTCCGGTTCTGCGGCAGCTGCGGGTCGCCGCTCGAAATCGCTGCCCCACGCGAAGAACGGAAGGTCGTCACCGTGCTCTTCGCCGACCTCGTCGGGTTCACGAGCCGGGCGGAGCAGCTCGACCCGGAGGACGTGCGCGCGACCCTCTCGCCGTACTACGCACGTCTGCGGGCGGAAATCGAGCGTCACGGCGGCACCGTTGAAAAATTCATCGGCGATGCGGTTATGGCGCTGTTCGGCGCGCCGGTCGTCCACGAGGACGATCCGGAGCGTGCCGTACGCGCTGCGCTCGCGATTCGCGATGCGGTCCAGGCACCGAGTCACGAACAGCGGCTCGAGCTCCAGCTGCGAATCGCGGTCACGACAGGCGAGGCGCTGATCGCGCTGGACGCTCGACCACTCGAAGGCGAAGGGATGGCCTCCGGCGACGTCGTCAACACGGCCGCGCGCCTGCAGACCGCAGCGCCCGTGAACGGTATCCTCGTCGGGGAGGCGACGTTCCGCGCCACGCGCGACCGAATCGAATACCGCGAGGCGCCCTCCGTCGAGGCGAAGGGCAAGTCGGAACCGATCCGCGTGTGGGAGGCGGTCGCGGCGCGCTCGCGCTTCGGCGACGACGTCGAGCAACGGCAGCGGTCTGCCCTCGTCGGCCGCGCGCGCGAGCTCGGCATGCTCGTCGACGCCCTCGCACGCTGTCGGCGCGAGCTGACGCCCCAGTTGCTGACGCTCGTGGGCGTTCCGGGGATCGGCAAGAGCCGACTCGTCACGGAGCTGTTACAGGTCGTCGACCGCGACCCCGATCTGATCTGGTGGCGGCAAGGACGCTCCCTGCCGTACGGCGAGGGTCTCTCCTATTGGGCGCTCGGCGAGATCGTGAAGGCACACGCGGGAATCCTCGAGACGGATCAAACCGAGGCTGCCGAGCGGAAGCTCCACGAGATGGTTGCCGCCACCGTTGCCGACGCGGACGAGCCCCGCTGGATCGAAGAGCATCTGCGTCCACTCGTCGGTCTGAACGTCGAGGCGGCCGGAGCCGGCGACCGTCGCGGCGAGGCGTTCGCGGCGTGGCGCAGGTTCCTGGAGGCGCTGGCCGAGCAGCGGCCGCTGGTGCTCGTGTTCGAAGACCTGCACTGGGCCGACGACGGCCTGCTCGACTTCGTCGATCATCTCGCGGACTGGGCCACCGGGGTGCGGCTGCTGATCGTCGGCACTGCTCGCCCCGAGCTGCTCGATCGGCGCCCCGACTGGGGCGGCGGCAAGCGCAACGCGGCGACGGTCTCGATCTCCCCGCTCTCGCAAGAGGAGACGGCGCAGCTCCTCGGCTCGCTGCTCGAGCAACTCCTGCTCCCGGCAGAACTGCAGTCGCGGGTGCTCGCGCTCGCGGACGGGAACCCGCTCTACGCCGAGGAGTATGTGCGGATGCTGCAGGACCGCGGCTTTCTTGTACGCGACACGCGCGGCTGGCGACTCGACGATGCGCGTGAACTGCCACTGCCCGAGACGGTGCAGGGGATGATCGCAGCACGGCTCGATGCGCTGGCGCCGGCCGAGAAGGACCTGATCCAGAACGCGTCGGTGATCGGCAAGGTGTTCTGGCCGGGCGCACTGGCCGCGGTGGGGATGTCGCCGGCGCTCGACGACGTGCTGCACGCGCTCGAACGCAAGGAGTTCATCCGCCGCGAGCGCAGGTCCGGCGTCGGGGGCGAGCTGCAGTACGCGTTCCTGCATGCCCTGGTACGCGACGTCGCCTACGGCCAGATTCCACGCGCCGGCCGTGTCGACAAGCATCGCCTCGCCGCAGCGTGGATCGAGTCGCTCGCGTCCGATCGCAGCGAGGACCGGGCCGAGATGCTCGCCCACCACTATCTCGAGGCGATCGCGATCGGTGACGCGGCGGGCATCGACACCGAGCCGCTGCGCGAGCCTGCGGTCGACGCTCTGAGCGAGTCGGCCGACAGGGCCGAGGCTCTCAACGCATGGGCCGCGGCTGCCGAGTCCGCCCGCAAGGCGCTCGAGTTGCTCGACGGATCCGATTCCCGCCGCCCTGGGCTCCTCTTCTCCGTCGGACGCGCGAGCTTCATGCTCGGGACCTTCGATACCGACCCGCTCCTCGAGGCAAGCGAGGGCTTTCAGGCCCAGGAACGACCCGAAGCGGCGGCCGAGGCGGAGACGATGGCGTCGCGCTCCTTCTGGGGGCGCGGCGAGCGCGAGCTGTCAGACCAGCATGTCGCGCGCGCGGCGGCCCTGGTCGAGACCCGGCCGCTCACACCGACGAAAGCGCGCGTATTGGCGCAACAGGCGCGGTCGGCGTATATCGCAGGCGACGTGCGCCGAGGCCTCGAACTGGCCGAGCCCGCCCTCCCGCTGGTCGAGCAGATCGGCGAGGACGAGCTCGTCTCGCACGTTCTCAACACGGTCGGGATGGCTCGCGTGACCCTCGGCGATCGGTCCGGGCTCGACGATCTGCGTCGCAGCGTCGTCCTCGCCGACGCGTCGCGCTCGCCCGAAACCCTCCACAACGCCTACAACAACCTCGCGAACATGCACTGGAGACTGGGTCAGCTCGAGGAGGCATCCGCCGCACTCGGGAAAGCCCTCGCCGCCGACGAGCGATTCGGCTACGCGGGTGGGCTGCAATGGCTCTTCGGAGAATCGATGCTCGACCATCACCTCCGCGGCGAGTGGGACGAGTCGCTCAGGATGGCCGGTGAGATCATCGCCGCCGCGGCCGAATCTCGGCACTACCACGAGGCCCCGGCACGCATCCTGCGAGCGGAGATCCAGCTCGGTCGCGGCTATCTGGACGATGCGCTTACCGACACCGAGCTCGGGCTCGCACTGGCCAGAGAGGCCGGCGACGACCAGGTCGTCGGGCCTGCACGTCTCCACCGAGGGCGAGCGCTGATCGCAGCGGGTCGCCGCCAGGAGGGCGAGGCCTTCCTCAGCGACCTGCTCGAGGAGAACGATCTCGCCGACCCGTGGCTCCACCAGCTGCCGCTGCTGCTCGCGGAGCTCGGCCGTGGCCCCGAGTTCCTCGCAGCTCTCGGCGACGTTCCGGAGACGCCGTGGATCGAGGCCGGCCGCGAGGCGGCCGCCGGCCACTTCGCGGAAGCTGCCGCGGCGTACGCGACGATCGGGGCTCGCGCTCCCGAGGCACAGGCCCGCCTGTTGTACGCGGAGGTGCTCGCCGGCGAGGGGCGCCGGACCGAGGCAGACGCCCAGCTCAAGCCGGCACTCCTCTACTTCCGCAGCGTGCGGGCCACCGCGTTGACGCGGCGCGGCGAGGCGCTTCTCGCAGCAACCGCCTGACGCTCGCTTACAGTCGCGTCGTGGAGGCACCAGCACTGTTCGCGCCGATCGGCCCGACCTACGACCGCTGGGCGTCGATCCTCTCGTTCGGGCAGGACCCGCGCTGGCGGCGCTTCCTCGTCTCGCGCATCGAGGCCGGGCCGGCCGACACGGTGCTCGACGTGGCAACCGGCACTGCCGCCGTCGCGCTGGAGCTCGTGCGGCAGAAGGACTGCTTCGTCGTCGGCGTGGACCGCACGCCGGAGATGCTCGACGAGGGACGCAGGCGCGTCGCGCTCGCGGCCGCCGCCGGCAAGGTGCGGCTCGTGGAGGGCGACGCGCGGACGCTTCCCTTCGACGACGGCACGTTCGACGGGCTCACGTTCACCTACCTCCTCCGCTACGTCGACGACCCGGGGTCGACGCTCCGGGAACTCGCCCGCGTGGTGAAGCCGGGCGGGGTCGTCGCCGGGCTCGAGTTCGGAGTGCCGCGCGGGGTCTGGCGGCCGCTCTGGGAGGCCTGGGTTCGCGTCGGCCTGCCGGGCGCCGGCCGGCTGATCGGCGGCGGCTGGCACGAGGTCGGAACGTTCCTCGGGCCGTCGATCAAGGATCACTACGCCCGCCGGCCGCTTGGTGCCCTCGTGCAGCTCTGGCGCGAGGCGGGAATCGACGACGTGTCCGTCCGCCGGCTGAGCCTCGGCGGCGGCATCGTGACATGGGGACGCAGGAGCTGAGGCCTGCCTGGTACGCGCTGCGCGGCGGCCGCGCGCGCGACTGGGTGACGTTGCTGCATCCGCCGTACACGCTCTGGCATCTCTCCTACGTCGCGCTCGGCGCCGCACTCGCCCCGCACTTCCACACGAACCGCCTGCTCGCTGCGCTGGCGGCCTTCTTCCTCGCGCTCGGCGTCGCGGCACACGCCCTCGACGAGCTGCGCGGCCGGCCGCTCGGGACGCAGGTGCCCGGCGCGGCGCTCGTCGCCGTGGCGCTCGTCACGCTGGCCGGCGCGGTCGCGATCGGCATCGCTGCCTCGGCCGCCTGGGGATACGGCCTGCTCGCGTTCGTCGCGATCGGCGCGGTGCTCGTTCCCGCCTACAACCTCGAGTGGTTCCACGGACTGATCCACACCGACTGGGGGTTCGCGCTCGCCTGGGGCGCGTTCCCCACGCTGACCGGCTATTTCGTCGAGGCGCAGACGATTCGCGCCGAGGCCGTCGCGGCGGCCGCCTACGCACTGTTCCTCAGCCTCGCCCAGCGCACGCTGTCGACGACGGCCCGGCAGGCGCGGAGAGAACGCGCGACGCTGGTGGGGACGGCCGCCGCGGAGCGTGCACTCCGGCTCGGGACCCTGGCCGCGGTGGCCGTCGCGGTCGCCGCCGTCGCAGCGCGCCTACGATGACGGCGTGAGCGCCGCAGCCATCGTTGCCGTCGCAGCCGCCGCGATCGCGGTCGGCGCCCTGATCGCCTGCTGGCTCGTCTACCGGCGCGTTCGCGGCCACGAGGGCATGCTCGACCGCGCGCTCGCGCGCGGCCGGACCGAGTTCGACGCGGTAGTCGCCGCCGAGATCGAACAGCGCCGCCGGGAGCTCGAGCTCACGCTCGCGCGCGAGCGCGCCGAATCGCTCTCGCAGCTCGCCGAGGAAGAACGGCGCATCGCCTCCGAGCGGCGCCTCGACGTCGCAGAACGCGAGCGGACGAGCAGCGAGCAGCTCGCCGCCCAGCTCATCAGCGCCCAGAAGGCGATCGAACAGCGGCTCGCCGGCTGGACGACCGACATCGAGAAGCTGCAGGAAGGGCTCACGGAGGAGCTCCGGCGGCTCGAAGGACGCCAGCGCCAGCTGACGGTGGAGATCGAATCGCGGATCGGCAAGGACGCGGAAGGGCTGCAGAGCCAGATCGAGGATCAGCGGCAGCTGATCGCCCGGCAGCGGGAAGAGCTCGCGCGCGCGACCCAGACGATGGTCGAGCAGGCGAACGCGGATCTGGAGGCGCACGCCGCGGAACGCAGACGCGCGCTGCAGGAGGTCGCCGAGCGGCTGCGGCGGCGCGAGAGCGAGCTGAAGGACGTGATCGACCGCGAGAGCAACGACGCGACCGCGCGCGTGCAGTCGGCGCTCGGCGACGTCGAGCGCCGACAGGTGGAACAGCTGCGCCGCGTCGTCGCGCGCGAGACCCAGCGGTACACCGAGGCGGCGTCGCAGAGTTTCGACACGACGATCCGCAGCGCGCGCGAGGAATCCGCACGGCGGCTGAGCCGCGAGCTCGATCTCGCGGTCGAGCGGTTCGCCCGTGAGGCCGAAGGCACGCTCAGCGAGCGGCTGAATCTGGTGACCGAGGCGGCGGCCAAACGCGTCGAGGAGCGGATCGGTCGCACTCGCGGCGCCCTCGACCGGCAGCGGGACGACGCCCTGCGCGCCCTGGAAGACCGCGCGCACACAGTCCAGGCCGGCCTGCGGGAGCGGCTGCAGGAGATCGCGAACGAGGCCGAGACGGAACGTGCGGTGCTCGAGTCGCGGCTGCACGAATTGCAGCGGCGACTCGACGAAATGACTGCACGCACCTAGACGAATCGACAGCGCGGCCTAGGACCGTTGCCTCCAACTTTCAAAGGCAGGGTTCGTCTAGAGGAAGGCGAAAAGGCGCTCACATCATGGCCCAGACGATCGAACACGCCCAGACGGAACGTGAGAAGGTCGAGTCCTGGCGGCTGCACGTGCTGATCGAGGCCGGGTATCCGCTCCCGATCGCCGAGAAGCTCGCCCATTCGGACGCCGATCTGCATCGCGCTGTCGAGCTCGTCCGGGCCGGCTGCACGTTCAACACCGCGGCCGAGATCCTCCTCTAGCGCACCGAGGCTACGATCGCCTCCGTGAAGGTGGAGGCGACCGAAGTCGACGGCCGCAAGGTCTATTCGGTCCGCGCGTTCTCCAAGGGCGTCGCCTCCTGGCTGAGCCGGCTGCCGACGGTCTGGGTCGAAGGAGAGGTCACGGAGCTACGCCGGCAGGAGCGCTGGGCCTCGGTGTTCTTCACCCTCAAGGACCCCGAAGACGGCGCGTGCATCTCGGTGCAGATGCAACGCGGACGCTTCGACGCACTCGACCTCGGTCTCGTCGACGGCGAGCGCGTCCACGTCTTCGGCCGCCCCGAGCTGTACGAGCAGCGCGGGGAGCTGCGGCTGAAGGCTCTGACGATCGAGCGCTACGGCCTCGGTGCACATCTCGCCGCGCTCGAACGGCTGAAGCGGGCCCTGGCGGCGGAAGGATTGTTCGAGTCCGCACGCAAGCGACCGCTCCCCCGCTTCCCCCGGCTGATCGGGCTCGTCACCGGAAACGACGCGGCGGCGAAGCGCGACGTCCTGGCGCAGGTGACGCAGCGCTTCCCGCCGGCGAACGTCCTCGTCGCCGAGACCTACGTGCAGGGGCCACGCGCTCCGGCGGCGATCGTCGAGGCGATCGACGGCCTGTGCCGCCGCGGCGTCGACGTGCTCGTGCTCGCGAGAGGCGGCGGCAGCTTCGAGGACCTCCTTCCGTTCTCCGACGAACGCGTCGTCCGGGCGGTGGCAGGCTGCAGCGTGCCGGTCGTCTCGGCCGTCGGCCACGAGCAGGACACGCCGCTCTGCGACCTGGCCGCCGACGTGCGCGCGTCGACGCCGACCGCCGCCGCGCGGGTCGTCGTGCCGGATGCGGCGGAGCTCCGCGCGGCCCTCGACCGGTCCCGGGCGGCGCTGCACCGGGGCGCCGCGGTCGCGGCCGAGCGCCATGCACAGCGGCTGACGTCCACCCACGAACGCCTGCGGCGAGCGCCGCTCCTCACCCTGGAGCGCCGGCGCGGGGCGCTCGAGACCGCTCACGCCCGACTCGTCGCGCTCGGCCCACGAGCGACACTCGAACGAGGCTACGCAGTCGTGCGGCGCGGCGACCACGTCGTCCGCGCACCCGGCGACGTCGACCGCGGCGACCGGATCGACGTCCTCGTCGCCGAGGGCACCTTCGGGGCAACCGTCGAGTGAGCGAGCCGACCTTCGAAGAAGCCCAGCGGGAGCTCGACGCGATCGTCGAACGGCTGGAGCGCGGCGACGCAGATGTCGACGAGCTGACCAAGCTGTGGGAGCGCGGCGAAGAGCTCTACCGGCTGTGCGTCACGAAGCTCGACAGCGTGCGCGGCCGCATCGAGGAGCTGGCCCGCACGACGGATGGCTAGAGCGCGGCGGCCAGCCGCTCGCCGAGCGACGAGAGGTCGTCGGCCGCCCGCTCGGGCACTCCCGACAGCGCCTGCGCGGGCAGGCCTGCGTCGACGAGGCCGCCGAACAGCTCGCAGCGCACGCCGAGCCGGCGGCAGTGCTCGACGACGGCGCCGGGAGCCTTCCCTTCGAAGGTCGTGGCGTCGACGCGCCCCTCCCCGGTGACGACGAGCGCGGCCGTCGCCGCGCGGTCGTCGAACCCGACCAGCTCGAGGACGAGCTCCGCACCCTCGACCAGCGTCGCGCCGAGCGAGGCGAAGGCGGCGCCGAGGCCGCCGCCCGCACCGGCGCCGCGAACGTCCCGGTAGGGAGCGAGCTCGGCGAGCGAGGCGAGACGCCGCTCGAGCTCCGCCACGGCGGCCGCGTCTGCTCCCTTCTGCGGGCCGAAGACGCGGGCCGCACCGCGCTCGCCGAGCAACGGGTTCCGGACGTCGCAGGCGACCTGCACGGCGACGTCGCGCAGGCGGTCGCCGAGCACCGAGCGGAGCCCGGTCCCACCGTCGACCGTGGCGGTTCCGCCGATGCAGACCACGAGCGACGACGGCCGGTCGTCGAGGGCGGCGAGGATCAGCTCGCCGAGCCCGCGGCTCGACGCGCGCAGGGGATCGCGAGCCTCGGGCGCGATCAGCGTGAGACCGACGGCGGCGGCAGCCTCGACGACGGCGGTCCCGTTCGGCAAGACGAGCCAGCCCGCGTCGACGGGCGCGCCGACCGGGCCGGAGACGGACGCGGACCGCCAATCGCCGCCGAGCGCCTGGTGCAGGACGAGCGCCGTGCCTTCGCCGCCGTCCGCGACGGGCGCCTCGACCGCCGACACACCTGGGACGCGACGCATGCCGGCCGCGAGCGCAGCCGCCGCGGCAGCGGGCGTCAGGACGCCTTTGAGGCTAGCCGGAGACGCGAGCGCGAGCACGCTCGGGCACGTCCGCCGATTCACGCTCCGCCGCGTCGCTCCGCCCCCGCTCGTCGTCCATCTGCTTGAGCGTCGCGTACGACAGGCCCTCACGCGCGAGGAAGATCAGGCCGATCCCGATGCCGACGGAGGCTTCGATCAGCTGCAGCCCGATCCCGAAGGCGAAGCCCTTGGCGTAGTCGACGCCGTAGTTGACGAGCGGCAGCGCGATCGCCGCCTGCGTCAGGCCGACGTTGCCCGGCCAGAGCGGGAAGATCGTGGCGACGTTCATCAGCACGAGCACGAGCCCGGCGGCTGCGAGCGGCTGGTGGATGTGGAAGGCGAGCATCGCCGAGAAAACGGCCAGCAGCTGACAGGCCCACCCGGCGAACTGGAAGCCGGCGGCCCGCGCGGCCGCAGCCGGGCGGCGCATGACGCCGAGCCCCTGGCGCGCACGCGCGACGAGCAGACGCGCCCGCCCCATGCCTTCGACGGCGCCACTCTGATGCATGCGGGCGAGGAACACCGCGACCAGGAACAGGAGGACGCCGACTCCGAGGGCGACCTCGATCGAGAAGTACGCCCACTTGGGGATCTTCGCCGTCAGCAGCACCCACGCGACGAGCACGCCGGTGGGGAACAGGTCGAACATCCGATGGGCGAACACCGATCCGACGAGCCGCGCCGTCGTGCCCGTCCCGGTCGGCCCGGGCATGCGGCGCCGCAGCACCGCGACCCGCGCGAGCTCGCCGACGCGGCCCGGCAGCACCGCGTTCGCGAAGAGCCCGACACAGAAGGCGGAGAAGATCAACGGGTAGCGCGGATGCGGCGGCGGCATCGACTCCTTGATCGCCGTCTCCCACGCGAACGAGCGCGCGATCACCGAGAGCAGGTTGAGCCCGATCGCGACGACCACCCAGTCCCAGCTGACGACCGTGAAGGCGTCGTGGACGAGCCGCCAGTCGGGCCCGCGCCAGATGATCAGCAACACGGCCACCGCGAAGATCGGAAGCACGAGCAGGATGCGCCAGCGGCCGTGGCGGAGGCTCACGCTGCGACCTCCTGGTACGTGTCCTCGAGGCGACGCGCGACATCGTCCCAGGCGTAGTGCGCGAGCGCGTGCGCGCGCGCTGCGCGCCCCATCGCGACCCGCCGCTCTTCGTCGGAGAGCACGTCGATCACCGCCGCGGCCAACGCGTCCGGATCGCTCGGCGGCACGAGCATCGCGGAGTCGCGCGTGGCCACGGCCGCGTAGCCCGGGATGTCCGAGGCAACCACGGGCGTGGCGCAGGCGAGCGCCTCTGCGAGCACGAGCCCGAAGCTCTCGCCGCCCAGCGCGGGCGTGACCGAGACCTTGGCCCGCTTGAGCTCTTTCGTCCGAACATCGTTCGTCACGATTCCCAACACGTCGATTCCCACGTCGGGGACGCGAAGGCGTGTGTGCAGCAGACGGTACTGCAGTGGGTCGGTTCCGATCAGGCGGAGGCGCGCCCCGGTCTCGGCGTGGATCCGCGGCCACGCGCGCAGCAAGATCGCGAGGCCTTTGCGCGGGTCGTGCCGGCCGACGAACACGACGTGGTGATCGCGATGCTCGGGATCCGCCTCGGGCGGGATGAGCACGCCGTTCGGGATGACGCGGTAGTCGCCGGGGAGCCAGCGGGCGGCCGACTCGGCCGCCATGGGCGAGACCGCGACGCGCGCGTCGATTCGTTCCATCAGGAAGCCCCAGAAGTGCAGGCCGTAGCGCATCCAGCCGAGGTCTCCGTGAGCGTGCCACGTGGCGACGATCGGACACTGCGCGAGGGCGAGAGTCGCGACGCAGATCGCCGGCGTCATCGGCTCGTGCAGGTGGACGACGTCGAACTGCTCATCGGCGAGAACTCTGCGGATGCGGCCGACCGTGCTCGGCGAGAGCACGATGTTCGGAAGCGAGCCGTTCGCGGGCACGACCACCGATCGGCCGACCGGGATCACGCCGTCGGGCAGGTTCCCGTGGCGACCGTCGCGCGGGTGGAGGAACCTCGTGAACTTCCCCGGGGGGTCGTGGCCCATGATCACGCGCACGTCATGACCGCGCCGGCGCAGCGCCGCCGCCTGGTGCTCGGAGTGCTCGACGACGCCGCCCCAGTACGACCACGAGAACGGCACGACGATCCCGATCTTCATGCGTACGCCGCCGCGAACGCACGTGCCAGGCGCTCGGTGCCGAGCTCGAACACGTCGTCCGGGACGGCGAGCGACAGCCGTGCCCAGCCGGCTCCGCTCGGGCCGAACCCCTCACCGGGCGCGACGGCGACGCGGTCGTCGAGGAGCAGGCGCTCGGCCGTGAGCCCTTCGGGGAGGCGCAGCCAGACGAAGAACGTCCCTTCGCAGACGGGCGGCTCGGGGAGGGCGTCGACGATCAGCGCGCGCCGGCGCGCGTAGTCGGCGACGCGCGCCGCCACCGACTCCTGCGGCCCTTCGAAGGCTGCGATCGCCGCCGCCTGCAGCGGCGCGAAGATGCCGACGCGCGCATGGTCGTTGAACAGGTTGATGCGCTCGACGATCTCGGCGTTCCCGACGACAAAGCCGATGCGCCAGCCGGCCATCCCGTAGGTCTTGGACATCGACCACATCTCGACGCCGACCTCCTTCGCGCCGGGCACGGCGAGAAAGCTCTCGGGGCGACGTCCGTCGAACACGATGTCGATGTACGCCGCGTCGTGGACGACGACGCCACCGGTGCGTTGCGCCCAGGCGACGGCGTCGCCGAATGTGCCCGGCTGGACGCAGACGGCACACGGGTTCGAGGGGTAGTTGAGATAGAGCGCGGCCGCGGGCGGCGCGTCGGCGAGCGTCGGCGCCCAGTGGCGGTCTGGGTCGAGCGGCACGGTCTGCAGCGTCGCGCCGGCGAAGGCGAGCCCGGACGGATAGTCGGGGTAGTACGGGTCGGGCAGCAGGATCGTGCCGCCTTCGTCGGCGAGCGCCTGTGGCAGCTCCGCGAGCGCGGTCTTCGTGCCGGGGACGACTGCAACCTCGGTGTCCGGGTCGAGCTCGACGCCGTAGAGATGCGCGTAGCGGGCCGCGACCGCTTCGCGAAGGCGGCGGAGGCCGCGAATCGGCGCGTAGCCGTGAACGTCGGGGCCGAGCGCGGACTCTCGGAGCGCCTCGACGACGTGCGGCGGCGGCCCGACGTCGGGGTTCCCCCGCCCGAGATCGACCAGCGCCGGCCCGTCGGCGGCTGCGGCCGCTGCGACACGGCCGAGCAGCTCCACGAAGTACTGCTGCGGGAGCCGGTCCAGGCGTTGCGGACGGTCGCCCACCGTTTCGGACTTTACCGCCGCATCTCGAACTGCCCTCGACCATCTAGAGTCGCTGCATGTTCGAGGACGGGCTCGCCGAGCTGCACACCCACCTGGGCGGCTCGGTGGCCTCGGACATCATGTGGAGCCTGGCGCACGAGCAGGGGATCGCCCTGCCGACGCGCGACTACTGGGAGTTCGACCGCCTCGTGACCGTCTCCGACCCGCGAGGCGTGCCGGATCTCAACGCGCTCGACCGCATCTACCACCTCACCGAGCTGATCCAGAGCTCACCGCTCGCAGTCGAGCGCAGCGTGCACGCGGCGATCGGCGGGGCGTATCGATCTCAGCGGATCACGACCCTCGAGCTGCGCTTCAACCCGATGAAGCGGAACCGCGGCGGCGAGCGCGACCTCGACCACATCATCCTGGCGGCCGTGCGCGGGCTCGACATCGCCTCGCTCGAGTATCCGCAGGTCCGAGCGGGGCTGATCCTGATGATGGACCGCACCTTCACGCCGCAGCAGAACCTCGTGATCGTCGAGAAGGCGCTGAAGTACGCGTCGCGCGGGATCGTCGGCGTCGACATCGCCGGCCCCCGCCCCGACGGCGGCCGGTACGACTACACCCAGCTGCGCGAGCACATCGAACTGGCGCGTGACGGCGGGCTGGGCGTGACGATCCACGTCGGCGAGGAGGGCGGTGAGCTTGGCCTCGCGGAGACCGCCGAGGTGCTGGAAGCCCTCCAGCCCGACCGCATCGGGCACGGCGTGCTGGCAGCCGGCGACCCCGAGCTGATGGCGGCGCTCCGCGACGCGGACGTGACACTCGAGATCTGCCCCACCTCGAATCTGCTCACCAAGGCACTCGCCGACGAGGACGCGGTGCGCGAGACCTTCAGGGCGTTCGTCGACCACGGGGTCAGGTTCACCATCGCCACCGACGGCCCCGAGATGATGCGAACGCACCTGCGTGACGAGTTCGAGCTGCTGCTGCGGATCGGGGCCGTCGACGAGGACGAGCTGCGCGAGGCCAACGAGCGCGGGCACGAAGCCTCGTTCGTCGGTTCGGCTGCCCGCACGGCCACCCGCCAGGCGTAGCCGACGATTACGCCCTTTGGCGTATGGGGTCGGCGGGACGGCCTCCGTAGTCTGCCGTGCATGCAGGCACTTCATGACCCCTTCGTGATCACCAACCGGCAGCGGCAGGTCGTGGAGCTGATCGCCCAGGGTCTCTCGAACGACGAGGTCGGGGTCGTCCTCGGCATCTCGCCACGAACCGCGAAGGCCCACAGCGACGCGCTGCGGCAGAAGCTCGGCGTCCAGCGGCGACGCCAGATCCCGGTCGCATTCCGCTTGCTGACGGGCGAAGACCCGTTGGCGACCCGCCTGGCGTCGGCTCGGGCCGACAACGGGGGCTGACGGCATCTCGGCGCCCGCGGCGAACCCTCCGCCGCGGGCGCAGGCCCCTTGGCCGAAGCGAACGGCGCGTTTAGGTTCTCCGCAGCACGAGGGGAGCGAGCAAGCAGGCATGGCCGCAACGACTGTTCAGCCCAGCGGTCCGCGTCGACAGCGCGGCATCATCGAGCGGCCGCGGCTCATCAAGATGCTCGACGAGTGCGAGTCCAGGGTGATCCTGCTCCTCGCCCCCGCCGGCTACGGCAAGACGACGCTGGCGCGCCAGTGGGTCAGAACCCTGTCGGGCGCAATCTGGATCTCGGCAACCCCGGCCCACCGAGACGTGGTGACTCTGGCCGAGGATCTCGCCGCCGGGGTGGACGCACTCGGCGGGAACGCCAGCAAATTCACGCGCGAGTACCTGAGCGCCCAGAGCAACCCGCAGCGTTCGGCCCGCGGCGTCGCCGCGGCGCTCGCAGACCAGATCAACAAGCAACGGGTTCAGTGGATCGCCATCGACGACTACCACGAGCTAGGCGAGTCAGCTGACACAGAGTCGATGGTGATGGTTCTTCGCGAACGGACAGCGGCCAGATTCCTTATTGCCTCGCGTGTAAGGCCAAGCTGGGCGACAGCCAGGCAGCTCATGTATGACGAAGTATCTGAGATCGGTCGCGACGCGCTAGCGATGGACTCGCAAGAGTCATTCGTCTTTCTTGGTCGGCGACCCGACCTCGAATCTCTACTTGAAAGGGCGAAGGGGTGGCCGGCGGTCCTAGCACTCGCGTCAAGGTTGGGGCCAATGAGCCCGCCGACTGATGCCATGCCGCAGGCATTGCACCAGTACGTTGCGGAGGAGCTGTTTCAGTCCGCGACGCCGGAGGAGCAAGCCCAGTTGAAGGATCTGGCGTTGCTCACCGATGTCTCAAAGGCTTCGTTAGCTCGCGTCTTCGACAGTGAAGCCATCTCCGTCGAACAACGTGCCCGCGAGCTCGGGTTCATCACATCGACGGCGCCAGAACTGCATCCTCTACTTCGCGAATTTCTCCTAGACAAGATCGAAGAGGATCCGGACTCTAAGGATAAAGCTCGACGCGCAGTCGACGCCTGCATCAACGGCGAACGGTGGGATCAGGCGCTGGACCTTGCTAAGCGCTTTGGCCTGTCGGATGTCGTGCAGGCAATCCTCGAATCGTCCTACAAGCCACTCGTTCGAAGCGGCCGACTGGGCTCTCTAGACCGGTTTGCAGCGATGCTACGAGCAGAGGTCGCGCTCCCTCCAATCGAAGTCGACTTGATTGATGCCGAGCTTTCCCTGCGGGACGGCGCATACCTACTCGCTTTGGAGCTCGCATCAGGTTTGCTCGATCAACTGTCGAGAACCAGCCCTCTGCGATCACGGGCCTGTGCCATCGCAGGTGGCGCGGCCTTCCAACTCGCCGACTACGACCGCTCGGAAGCCGAATTCGAACGAGCGCTGGAACACTCGGAGGACGACGTAGACGTCAATGAGGCGCTTCACGGCTTGGCGATCGCAGCAACCTACGGCGAACGCTCAACAGTTGACGCGCGCATCGGTGCACTCGGCGACCTTGCGGCCAAGAGCCGCTCTCCCCTGAATGTAGGTCGGTACGCCAGCGCGAAGGTCGCCAGGATGAGAATCGGCGATGGCTTCAGGGACGGGCCCCACTTCGATGACGCGCTGCGCGTTCTCGACCAAATTGGTGACCCGCGCGCTCGGACAAGCATTCTCCTGACACTCTCCTACGCACTCGCCCTTCAGTGCGAGTATGCGCAAGCCCTCGAACTCGTCAGGCGGATGAACGCTGAGATTGAGTCATTCGGCTTCGAGTTCGCGCAGCCGCACGGGTTGTGGAACCTGGCCTTCGTCAAGCTCGGGATGAGGAGGTTCCATGAGGCTGACCTTCTCCTCCAGTCGATCGAGTCACGACATCGGCAGCATCCGCTCGGACATCACGCGATGAATGTTGCGGCACTTCGAGGCCGACTGCTCATGCAAGTGGCGCGCGCAGAGGAAGGCCTGAGCCATGTGCGGTACGAGACCGAGCACGAGGCCGCTCCGTCGATGCACGGCGAGTACCTGGCGACACGAGCGATCGGGCAGGCTCTTCTTGGGGCGCACGATGAAGCACTAGCAACTGCCGAGCAAGCCGCGCTGCGTTCGATAGCGAGCGAGGTTCAGGTTCTCGCAGAAGGAGCACGAGCAATCGTATTAGCGGCATCGGGAGAAAGCGAGGGCCCGGGCCGCGTCGTGGACGAAGCACGTCGGCGCAAGACCTGGGATCCACTTGTCTGCTGCTTGCGCGCGTCACCCGCGCTTGCAAAATGTCTGTCTAGCCAGGACCACTTGCGCCCGACACTCCAGCACCTCTACCGGTTGTCGAACGATCGTGGACTGGCCCGCCAAGCTGGCCTGCGGACACCAGCCATCAACGATCCAACCGAGTTGCTGTCGCCGCGTGAAGCTGAAGTCCTCGAGCTAATGGCTCAGGGATTCCGAAACAGAGAGATCGCCGCCGCGTTCGTCATCTCACCGTCTACCGTGAAGATCCACGTCCGGCATATCCTTGAAAAGCTAGGCGTCGAGACACGAACTCAAGCCGTAGCTCGATACCGGGCGGAACGCTAGGCGATCGCTGCGACCTTCGTCTCGGTCAAGGGCTCGGTAGCTGACCGAAACAGTCGAAAGCTCGAACTCCGCACCCTTAGCCAACCGATACTCCTCGGTCGCGCCCGCGAGGACGGCTTCGAACGCAGCCACGACAGCGGTGTCGAACTGAGTTTCGACCGCCTGGGCCAGGCGCAGACGAGCTACCCGACTGGGCATCGCGTCGCGGTATGGACGATCCGAGGTCATTGCGTTGTACGCATCGGCGACCGCGATGATCCGGGAGAGGAGAGGGATGTCTTCCTCGGCGAGGCCGTCGGGATATCCCTGGCCGTCCACCCGCTCGTGGTGGTGCGCGAACGATCGCTGCGATCTCGGAGTACGTGGTCGACGTTCGCGAGGATTCGCTCGCCGATCTCTGAGTGTCGCTGCATTTCACGACGCTCCTCCAGCGTGAGCGCACCAGGCTTCTCGAGGAGGCCCGCGGGACAGACCGATCTTCCCGATGTCGTGAACGAGTCCACACAGGTGGGCGAGTTCTTGCTAGGTCTGTCCCGAGGTCCATGCGGGTTCGCAATGTCGCGGGCATAGATCGCGACAGCTGCCGAGTGGCCGGCGGTGTAGCGGTCTCGGGCGTCGAGGGTCGCAATGAGGCCTTTTGCAAACGAAAGGTTCGCTGCCTTGAGGCTGCTCGTTAAGCGATCGGAGGTCTGTCGCAAGGCAAGCGCTGATCCTGATACAGCAGGAACCATCGCTGAGCGAGCAAGAGCCGGGGCGAAGAACAACGGCAGCGTCCACGGCGAGATACGTCGCGTAGGCGAGTGCCAGAAGCGCGACGGCCGGGCTATAGAGCGGGACAGACGCGACGATGACCGGGAAGTAGATCGAGCGCAGCGTCGACGCACCTTCCGTGCCCGCGTAGCCGAACGTGACGAGAGGCGAATCGCAGCGTCGGTGACCTCTGCAGCAAGCGCGGCGACTGTCGCCGAGGCGATGATGCCGCCAATCCCGCCGCCATGACAGGTCTGCCGCTGCCGCAGCAGCGCCGGCCGCAGCTGCGCCTGTCAAGCGCCCGACTCCCGAGGTAGGCGATCCGACCGGCAAACGGGAACGAGAGCCCCAGCTACGGACGCGCCGAAGACGATCATCGCAGCAAGCGGTCCGAACAGCACAGCGGCAAAGACAGCCGGCAGAAGCGAAATCGAGACGGTGAGGTTGCCGCGAAGGGCAATGCCCGCGCTCGGCGATGGCCGCCACGACCGCCAGCGCCAATCACCGGGCGCAGGGTTCCCGAGGCCCGGTAACGGCGACGACCAGAATCGCTGCAACCCCGGAAGCAGCGAAAGCACTAAGCCGATGTAGCCCGCCAAAGGGGAGTGAGATCGGCCATCGCCGCCTGAAGGTCTGCGGGAGCTTGCATGTCCCCCAGAAGGGTTATAAGCTGCCGGTCTGCCGTCAGTTCCCAATCTATGGGGGAACTAAAATGCGCAAGTCGGTTGCGTATCGTCCGCCGCGGCACCGTTGCCGGTGGCGCCTCTTCCTGGTAAGGCTCGCGTAGTCAACTGGGTTTCCCGCGTGTGGGCGTCACCCGTTTAGGGGATTGTCCACAGGCCGTGGAAAACCTGCCCAGGAGTCAGTTAATGAGCCCACGCCGGAAGCCAACGGCTACGGCGTGGGCTCTGCTGCGCGCTTGAAGCTTCGCCAGCAGATGCCTGACATGGCTCTTCACCGTCTCCTCTGAGAGGTAGAGCCGGACGCCGATCTCGCGGTTCACGAGCCCGTCGGAGATGAGCTGCAGGACCTCGATCTCCCGGGCCGTCGGCTCCTGCTCCAGCTCGGGCAGCGGCGGCTGGAAGGGGATGACCTCGGCCACGTTCGCGTCGCGCCTCGCGGCGACCGAGTCGAACCGCGCGCGATGCTCTTCGTAGCGCGACAGGATCTCGTTGCGCTGGGCAGCGTCCACATCACGCCTATCGGCCTTCTCAAGCGGCTTCTTTAGGACGAATCGCCCCGAAGGAGTGACCGCGATGTCACCCCGCCGGGGCGTTTGTCGAAAAACGCACGAACAGACGCCTTCGACCGCTCAGGAAGGCGCGGCTCGGCCTCTTCCACGACGCCGATTCCGCCGTCGCGGCCGGTCGAGTGCAGGATCCGTCCGCCGCCGAGCCAGAAGGCGATGTGGTCGGCCGAGCCCTCCCCGTACGTGACCAGATCGCCGCGGCCGAGGGTCGCCGACCGACTGCCCGGCGTCCTCCTGCTGGTCGGCGTCGCGCGGGACGATCGTGCCGAGGCGTCGGTACGCCATGTGGACGAGCCCGGAGCAGTCGATCCCGGCAGCCGTCATCCCGCCCCAGAGATACGGAGAGCCGAGGTAGCCGCGGGCGACGTCGACCGGCGTGCCCGCCGCGTCGGCGTCGAGCCTGCCCTCGCCGTCCTCGACCGCGTCGGCCCGCACCCAGCCGGGGTAGTCGTACGCGGTGCGAATCCGCACCCAGCCGTCCCGGCAGCTCGTCGATCTCGAGCGGCTCCCCGGCGAGCGCCTGCGTGACCAGCTCGGCGTCGTTCGCGGGGCTCTGCCCGCACGGGCGCCACCGCGACGGCGCACCTCACGCCGCATGCCTCTCGATCTTCGCCTCGAGCATCGCCCGCACCCGGGGCCAGTCGTCGTCGACGATCGCGTACCAGGCGGAATCGCGGATCGAGTCGGGGAGCACCATGTGCTTGCGAAAGATCCCCTCGAAGGTGCAGCCGACGCCGAGAAGCGCGCCGCGGACCCGCAGGTTCCGCGCGTCGGTCTTGAACTCGACGCGCTGGAGGCCGCAGCGGTCGAAGGCGTTTCGCAGCAGGAGGTACTTCGTCTCGATGTTCGCGCCCGTCCCCCACTGAGCCCGCTCCAGCCAGGTCCAGCCGATCTCCGTCCGCTTGTGGAAGGGCTCGATGTTCAGGTAGCGGGTCGAGCCGACCGGCCGGCCGCCCACGGTCACCACGAACGGGATCTCCCGGTCGGCGGCAAGCGCGAGGTCGAACCAGCGCTCGAACCCGAACGAGTACAGGTTGGTGTAGCGATGGATGTGGGGCTCGCGCTCGGCCGCCTCCCGCAAGCCATCGCGATGCGCCTCCGCAATCGGTTCCACCCGGACGATCCGGCCGACCAGCGGCCCCTCGGGCAGCAACTCAGACGCGTCCACCACGTCTTACCTCAAAGACACTTCGGCTCGACCACTGCGTCAGTATCGCCTCAGCCACCAGCACCGCTGCAGCGACCCCACCCTTTTTTGCGGATCCCGACGAGCCCCACAATCACGCCCCGCGCCCGGGTCGTTCGGCTCGGAGCCATGGCGATGGCGATTGTCGCCCTGGCGGCCGGCTGCGGGGGCACCAAGCACGCGAGTCTCGGCACGACCGGCTCGAGGCCCGTGGTCGGCTCGGGCACGTACACCAACGGCGCTCCCGTCCGGGGCGGGGTCTATCGCGTCGGCTGGGAGGAGCCCTTCGGATTCACCGACAACTTCGACCCGACCGGCGAGTACCTCGTCGGAAGCGCCTGGGGGCTCTACACGAATCTCATGCTTCGTCCGCTGATCGGTTACAAGCACCTGCCGGGAGTTGCGGGCAACACGCTCGTCGGCGACCTCGCGACGAGCGTCCCGACGCCGACCGATGGTGGCCTGACCTACGTCTACACCCTTCGTAAGGGCGTCCGGTTCGGACCGCCGATCAACCGCACAGTCACATCAGAGGACGTCGCGTATGCCCTCCTGCGCCTCGCGAACCCGAACGACGGCGGTCAATACCCCTCCTACTACAGGGTCATCAAGGGCTGGGACACCTACGCCGCGGGGAAGGCAAGGACGATCTCGGGGATCGACACTTCGAGTCCCTCGAGACTCCGGATCCATCTGCTGAAGGCGACCGGTGACTTCAACCTCCGCATGTCGCTGCCGGCGACCGCACCGATCCCGCCGGAGATCGGATCCTGCTTCGACGGCAAGCCTGGAGGCTATGGCCGCGACATCGTGTCGAGCGGGCCGTACATGCTGGAGGGAGCGAAGAACGTGTCGCTGCCCTGCGCGTCGCTCGCGCCGATGAGCGGTTACGACGGCGCAGACGGCACCCACATCACCCTCGTCCGCAATCCGAACTACCGGCAATCGACGGATCCCTATCGCAAGAGCTACCCGGACAGATTCGTCTTCACGATCGAGTCGAACGCCGACGACATCTACGCCAAGGTGAAGTCGGGCGCGCTCGACGACGAACTGGCCAGCCCGTCCCCGGAGACCCTCCGAGACTACGAGGCCGACCCGTCGCTGAAGCAGCGACTCATCGTCAATGCGGGCGACCGGACGAACTACCTGACGATGAATCTCGCCCGGCCGCCGTTCGACGACATTCATGTTCGGAAGGCGATGAACTGGATCACCGACAAGGCGGCTCTTCAGGAGGCGTGGGGCGGCACCATCGCAGGCTCGATCGCCACCCACATCGTCCCGCCGATTCTCTACGACGGCGGCCTCGCCAAGTACGACCCGTATTCGACCCCGGACCAGGCGGGCGACCTCGCGAAGGCGCAAGCTCAGATGAAGCTGTCGAAGTACGACCCCGGCAAGACCGGGAAGTGCACGGAGCCGGCCTGCAAGAGCGTGTTGATGGTCTCCGATACGCGGGCAGTCGACAAGCGGATGGTCTCGATCGTAAAGACGGATGCGGCGAAGATCGGCATCACGTTCGACGTCCGCTCGATCGAAGGCGCGTACTCCACGATTCAAGATCCGTCGCAGAACGTGGCCTTCTCGACACGGCCGAGCTGGGCCAAGGACTATCGCGACCCCTACACGTTCTTCGCCGCCCTGTTCGATTCGGGCGCGATCATCGCGTCCGGCAATACCAACTACTCGCTCGTCGGCCTGACGCCGGCGATCGCCGCGCGAGTCAAGGCGAACGGCGCGATCAAGAACGTCCCGAGCGTCGATCTCGACATCCAGGCGTGCGAGGCCGAACTGGGCCAGGCACGCACAGGCTGCTGGGAGCAACTCGACCGGACCTTGATGACACAGATCGTCCCGTCGGTGCCCTACCTCTGGACGAACTACGTGTTCATCGTCGGCCCGAGAGTCGCGCACTGGAACTACGATCAGTTCTCGGACGGCCCCGCCTACTCCTCGGTGGCCGTGTCCAGGTGATCCAGCGTGACCGACGCGGCATGAGACACGCCCCACTCCTCGGCGCCGCCGTCGTGGCGGCTGCCGTCGCCGTGCCGGCCCTCGGCGCGTCCGGAGTCCCGAAGCTCGCCGGCTGCGTGCCCGGCTCGACGCCGTCCGTTCGCCCCCGGCAGGTGATCGTCGCGTGCGGCGACGCCAACTTCTATTTCACGAACCTCGCCTGGTCGGCGTGGAACGCGACGCACGCGGTCGCCGGCGGTATCGCGCACCTGAACGACTGCAAGCCGTACTGCGCCGCCGGACACTTCCACACCTACAAGGTCGTGGTCACGCTGACGCTGCCGAAGTCGTGCAAGACCGGCGGCCGCGAGTACACGCGCATGTCGTGGCGGTACCTGCTCGCCAAGCCCGCCGGCCAGCCGCGGAGCAGCAGCCAGTCGCTTCCCTGCCGTTAGCGCCTAGCGGTCACGGTCGGCGACGAACACGCACTTCGCTCGCGTGGCGGTCGAGGCGGCGCAACTCCAGCCGGTCGAGGGTCGCGTACTCCCGCGCAACCAGGGCGTGCTCGTCCATGGGCGCACACGTGGTGCCTGGCACCGGAGTGCCAGGCACCTGCGTGACGTCTTCTCTAGGCGGCGAGGCCGGCGAGCTCGCGCAGCGCAGCGAGCCGCGAGAGCGCCTGGCCCTCGAGCTGGCGGACGCGCTCGCGCGTCAGGTCGAGCTCATGGCCGATCGCCTCGAGCGTCCACGGCTCGCCCTCGAAGCCGAACCGCAGCTCGAGGATCCGCCGCTCACGCTCGGGCAGCGCGTCCAGCGCCTTGCGGATGTTCTGCCGACGGAGCGACTCCTCCGCCTCGTCGAACGGGTCGGCGGCTTCGCGGTCGGCGAACAGATCGCCGAGCTCGCCCTCGTCGTCGGCGCCCACGGTCTGGTTGAGCGACACCGACGCCGAGGCTGCCGAGAGCGCCTCCTCGACGTGCTGGAGCGGCAGACCGGTCGCCTCGGCGAGCTCCTCCTTCGTCGCCTCGCGGCCGAGCTCGACCTCGAGTCGGCGCGCCGCGCGCGACAGCTTCTGCTGGCGCTCGACCACGTGCACCGGCACGCGAATCGTGCGCGCGTGATTGGCAACCGCCCGCTGCACGCTCTGGCGGATCCACCAGGTCGCATAGGTCGAGAACTTGTAGCCGCGGCGCCAGTCGAACTTCTCGACCGCCCGGTTCAAGCCGAGGGTCCCCTCCTGGATCAGATCCAGGAACGGCACACCGAGCCCGCGATAGCCCTTGGCGATCGAGACGACGAGCCGAAGGTTCGACTCGATCATCCGACGCTTCGCCCGGCCGTCACCGCGCTCGATCGCCTTCGCGAGGACGACCTCCTCGTGGGCGGTCAACAGCTTGTGCTTGCCGACGTCCGCGAGGAAGAGCTGCAGGCTGTCGCCGGCGCCCGACGGCGAGTCGGCCTCGTAGACCACCGGCTCCGGCTGTGCCTTCGTGTTCTTCTCTTCGACGACCGGCTCGCGCACCTCGAGGCCGACACGCTCGAGCTCGCGCATGACCTCCTCGACCTCGGGCTCGCCCAGGTCGTTCTCCACCGCGAACGCCTCGAGCTCGGCGGGCTCGATCCAGCCCCGCTCCTCGCCCGCCTCGATCAGCGCCCGCGCGCTCTCGGTCTCAAGCAGTTCCGTCAGCTGGTTCTGAGTCAAGTACTCGATGTCCTTTCGTTTCTGCTCCCGGCTCCCCAAACCTTCCCACCATACGGGCCTCGACCGCCCGTTTCCACCGGCCCTGCGATCGCCAGGGATCCTGTGCCTCGAAACGCGTGCGGCGGCCCAGGCATTCCGCTCCCGTCCTGCTCAGTATGGACGGTAGCGCGTCTCGAATGTTGATCGGAACCGTCGAGGATCGGTGAATCCCGCTACGAGCGCCGGCGCCGCTTGGTCGGGCCACGATCGCGGCGATCCTGCAGGAGCTCGCGGGCCCGCTCGGGGGTGACCGAATCGACCGAGTCGCCGGCCCGAAGGCTGGCATTCGTCTCGCCGTCCGTGACGTACGGCCCGAAGCGACCCTCCTTGAGCACGATCGGCTTGCCGCTCACCGGATCGTCGCCGAGCTCCTTGAGCGGCGGCGCCGCGGCGCGACGGCCGCGCGGCTTGGGCGCGGCGAGCAGGGCGAGGGCATCCTCGAGGGTGGCGGTGAACAGCTGCTCCTCGGACTCGAGCGACCGCGTCTCGGTGCCCTTCTTGACGTACGGGCCGTAGCGGCCGTTCGCAGCCACGACCGGCTCGCCCTCCGATTCGCCGAGCGTGCGCGGCAGCGTGAGCAGCCGCAGTGCCTCGTCGAGCGTCACCGACTCCGGCGTCATCGTCCGGAACAGCGAGGCCGTGCGGGGCTTGGCGTCGCCGTCGACCGTCTCGGTCACGTACGGCCCGTAGCGGCCTGCGCGCACGACGATCTGGTTGCCCGACTCGGGATCGACCCCGAGCTCGCGCTCCTGCCGTCCCTGGGCGAGCAGCTCCTCGGCGCGCTCGGGCGTGAGCTCGTCCGGGGCGACGTCGGGCGGTAGCGTCTGGCGCTGCCCGTCGCGCTCGAGGTAGGGCCCGTACCGGCCGACGCGCACGACGATGTCGCTGCCCGCGATCGGCAGCGTGTTGATCTCGCGTGCGTCGATGTCGCCGAGGTGCTGCTCGACGAGCTCCTTCAGGCCTGCGTCGTCGTCGGTGCCGAAGTAGAAGCGCCGCAGCCATTCGGTGCGCGCGGCGTCCCCGGCGGCGATCTCGTCGAGGTCGTCCTCCATCCGGGCCGTGAACTCGTAGTCGACGAGCTGCGCGAAATGCTGCTCCAGCAGGTTGACGACCGCGAACGCGAGAAACTCCGGAATCAGCGCCTGGCCCTGCCGCCGCACGTAGCCGCGGTCGAGGATCGTGCCCATGATTGCCGCGTACGTCGACGGGCGGCCGATGCCCCGGTCCTCGAGCGCCTTCACCAAGGTCGCCTCGGTGTACCGGGCCGGCGGCGACGTCGAGTGGCCCTCCGGCTCGAGCTCCGCGGCGGTCAGCTCGTCGCCCTCGGCGAGCGGCGGCAGGCGCTTCTCCTCGGAGTCGTCGGCGGCCGGCTCGTCACGACCCTCTTCGTACGCGAGCAGGAAACCCCGGAACGTGATCGTGGTGCCCGCGGTCGCGAACTCGACGCGGCGGCCGCCGGCGGCGTCCGCGCCGATCCGCACCGACACCGTCTGGCCGCGGGCGTCCTCCATCTGCGAGGCGACCGTGCGCTTCCAGATCAGGTCGTAGAGATTCAGCTCGTCGCCGGCGAGCTCGCGCCGAACCTCATCTGGCGTCCTGAACGAGTCGCCCGCGGGACGGATCGCCTCGTGCGCCTCCTGCGCGTTCTTGACGCGGCGCTCGTAGCGGCGCGGCGCCTCGGGGACCGCATCGGCGCCGTACAGCTGGCGCGCCTGGTCGCGGGCCGCCGTCAGCGCAGCCTCGGAGAGCGTCGTCGAGTCGGTGCGCATGTAGGTGATGTAGCCGTTCTCGTAGAGGCGCTGTGCCACGCGCATCGTCTGTTGCGACGAGAGCCTGAGCTTGCGGCTCGCTTCCTGCTGCAGCGTCGAGGTCATGAACGGCGCGGCCGGCCGGCGGCGGTACGGCTTCTCCTCGACGGACCTGACGGTGAACGCGGCGCCGTCGAGCGCGGCCGCGAGCCCACGAGCATCGTCCTCGTCGAGCTGGACCGCGTCGTCGCCGCGCAGCGCTCCGTCCGAGCCGAAGTCGCGCCCCTGTGCGACGCGCCGGCCGTCCACGGCGGCCAGCCGCGCGGTGAACGAGCCCGGGTCGAAGGTGCTGACGACGTCCCAGTAGCCGGCGGCCACGAACGCGATGCGCTCACGCTCGCGCTCGACGACGAGACGCGTCGCGACCGATTGCACGCGTCCGGCGGAGAGTCCCTGCATGACCTTGCGCCAGAGCACCGGCGAGACCTCGTAGCCGTAGAGACGGTCGAGGATGCGGCGCGCCTCCTGCGCGTCGACCAGCGACTCGTTGATGTCCCGCGTCTCGGTGAGCGCGCGCTCGATCGCCTGGCGCGTGATCTCGTGGAAGACCATCCGGCGCACGGGCACCTTCGGGCGCAGCTCCTGGACGAGATGCCAGGCGATCGCCTCGCCCTCGCGGTCTTCGTCCGTCGCGAGCCAGAGCTCGTCGGCCGACTTCAGCTTGGCCTTGAGCTCGGCGACGATCTTCTTCTTCCTGGCGTCGACCACGTAGATCGGTGCGAAGTCCTCGTCGACGTTGACGCCGAGGCGCGCCCAGGGCTTGTCCTTCACCTTGGCCGGGATCTCCGACGCGCTCGTCGGCAGGTCGCGGATGTGCCCGACCGAGGACTCGACGACGTAGTCGCTTCCCAGAAATCCCGCGATCGTCTTGGCCTTGGCAGGCGACTCGACGATCACCAGCTTCTTGCCGTTCGCAGCAGCCATTTCGCGCGGCCACGATAGCGCCGTGCCGGGGTCCGCGATACTCGCCGCCGGTGGCACGTCCTCCACGCCCGAGCATCTTCTACTCCTTCGCCGCCCTGGTTTCCTGGCCGATCGTGCGGTTTGCGTACCGCTACCGGGCGTCCGGCAGGGAGCTGCTGCCGGCAGAGGGCGGCTACGTCCTGGCCGCCGGACACGTCTCCAACTTCGACCCGTGGGCGCTCGGGCTCGCGATCTGGCCGCGGCGCTTCCTCCGCTTCATGGCGAAGTCCGAGCTCTTCTGGTTCCCGCTCGGCCCCCTGCTGCGGGCGGGCGGCGCGTTCAAGGTCTACCGGGGCAGGACCGACACGGACGCGATCGCCACCGCCGTCGAGCTCGCGCGCGAGGGCCACGTGATCGCGATGTTCCCCGAGGGCACTCGTCGACGGAAAGGGCTCCGCAAGAAGTACGAGGCGCAGGCGCACACCGGCGCGGCACGCATCGCCCTCGAGGCCGGCGTGCCGCTCGTCCCGGCCGGGATCAAGGGCACCGACGGCCTGGCACGCCTGCGGCCGCTTCGAGTCCGCTACGGCGCCCCGATCCCACTCGACGATCTCCGCGACGGCGACCTGCGCGACGGCTCGCGCATCGCCACCGACCGGCTGATGGCGGCGATCCACGAGCTCGAGGCGGGCCTGTGAGCTCGGCGAGACTGCTCGCCGTCGACGGCGACTCGCTCGCACACCGCGCGTATCACGGGCTGCCGAAGCAGCTGAAGGACGGCAACCGCCGACCCGCGAACGCGCTGATCGGGTTCGCCAACTTCCTGCAGCGCCTCTGGGAGCTCGAACAGCCGGACGCGGTCCTCGTCGGCTGGGACACGCTGGAGGTGCCGACGTACCGACACGAGGCGCTGCCCGTCTACCAGTCGGGACGCGAGTTCGAGCCCGCGATCCTCGAGCAGCTCGGTCGGCTGCCCGGGCTCGTCGAGTCCTTCGGCTTCCTCGTCGGCAAGGCGCCCGGTTACGAGGCCGACGACTTCCTCGCGGCCGTCGCGGCTCACTGGCCGGGCCCGGTCGTCGTGGCGACGTCGGACCGCGACGCCTTCCAGCTCGTCTCCGACCGCGTCTCGCTGCTCCAGCCGGTGAAGGGAGTGAGCGAGCTGGCGCGCGTCGGGCCTGCCGAGGTGCGCGAGCGCTACGGCGTCGAGCCCGGGCAGGTACCGGACTTCATCGCCCTGCGCGGCGACGCGTCGGACCGGATCCCCGGAGCGCCCGGCGTCGGCCCGAAGAAGGCGGCCGACATCCTGCGCCAGCACGGATCCCTCGAGCAGGCGCTCGCAGACGGCCGCTTCCCGACGATCGCCGACGAGCTCCGTCTCTACCTGCGCGTCGCGACGATGGACGCGACCGCGCCGCTGCCCGAGCTGCACCCGACGCCGCCCGACTGGGCGGGCGCCGCGCGGTACGCCGCGTCGGCGGGGCTCGGCGCGCTCGCCGGGCGGCTCGAGGAGCGCGCCGCCGCTCAGCCGAGGCAGAGCGCGTAGACCGTCCCGGTGTGCGACGCGGAGCCGTCGATGTTCTCGACGAAGACCGACCACCCGTCGTCCGCGGTCGTGGGCTTGCTGGTCGAGCCGATCACGCCGCTCGCCAGTCCCTGCGAGCCGTCCGGCGCGTAGCCGCCACCGACCGCCTTCTGGCCCGACCCGCAGTTCGCCGTGATCGTCGCGGTGTCGCCGTCGGTGCCGCTCGCGTTCAGGGTGAACGTCTGCGGGTGCACGGACACGGTCGTGCTCCCGGACGGCCCGGCAGGCCCTTGCGGGCCCTGGTCGCCCTGCTTCCCGGGCGCGCCGCGAAGCGTCGACTTGATCTGCGCGGGCGTCTTGCCGCCGAGCTTCAACGCGTTCGTCGCAGTGCCGGCCGTGATCGCGTGTCGGGCGAGCGGGACGATCCCCGCCGCGACCGCCCCGTCGCCGAGCGCCACGAACAGCGCGACTGCCGCAAGCACGAACGCCGGTCCACTGAGGTTGCGCTTCACCTGAAGACCCCCTTCGATCGCTGAAGGTCCGACCTTAGCGGCCGGACGGCCGCCGTCTATGCTCCGGCGCCATCGAGCTCGTCAGCCACAGCGCGCTGTCCTACCTGCACCCGACCGGCGCCCATCCCGAGTCCCAACAGCGGCTCGCTGTGCTGCAGCAGCACTTCCCCTTCGCGGAGTGCGATCCCGCCTCGGTCGACGACGTCCTGCGCTGTCACGACGCGACGCTGGTCGAGCAGGTGCGGTCGACCAACGGACTGCTCGATCCCGACACGATCTGTACCGAGACGTCGTTCGAGGCGGCGCTCCTGGCCGCCGGCGCCGCGATCGAAGCGACGCGCCGGGGCGGCTTCGCGCTCGCGCGCCCGCCCGGCCACCACGCCGAGCACAACCGCGCGATGGGCTTCTGCCTGTTCGGCTCGGCCGCGATCGCCGCCCGCTGGGCGCAGCAGCAGCTCGGCATCGAGCGCGTCGCGATCGTCGACTGGGACGTCCACCACGGCAACGGCACGCAGGACCTCGTCGGGGACGACCCGACGATCTTCTTCGCCTCGCTGCACCAGTGGCCGTTCTACCCGGGCACGGGCGGGCCGTACGACCAGCAGGAGACGGTCGTGAACATCCCGCTGCCCGCGGGCACCGGCGACGCGTCGTACCTCGAAGCGTGGCAGACGGTCGAACGCGCGGTCACGCGCTTCCAGCCGGACCTGCTGCTCGTCTCGTGCGGCTTCGATGCGCATGCCGACGACCCGCTTGCGGACCTCGAGCTGTCCACGGGCTGCTTCCGCGAGCTCGCGGCGCGCACCACGCAGCTCGCACCTCGGGTGGCCGCCGTGCTCGAGGGCGGCTACAACCTGCGCACGCTGCCCTCGCTCGTCGAGGCTGCGCTCGAAGGGTTCGCCGCGTAGCGACTATCGGCCCTAGCCGCGCGCGGCGTTCAAGGCCTCGAGCGCCTCGCGCCGCGACGACACGCCGAGCTTGCCGAGCAGGCTCTTCACGTGCGAGCGCACCGTGTGCTCGGAGATCTCGAGCTCACCGGCGATCTCGTCGGTCGCGAGATGCCGCTCGAGCAGCAGGAGCACCTCGACCTCGCGCGCCGACAGGGCCGCGGCGATCGAATCCGGCACCGTGGTGCGAACCCCGCCGCCCTCGCGCACCTGCTCGAGCAGCCGGCGGGCGACCGGGCCGGACAGCGCGGGCTCGCCCTGCGTCACGCCCCGCAGGAAGGCGACGATCCGCTCGGGCGGCTCGCTCTTCAGCAGGTAGCCGGCGGCCCCGCCCCGGATCGCGCCGAGCAGGTTGTCCTCGTCCTCCGCCGCCGTGAGCACGACCACGGCCGAGTCGGGCGCCGCCTCCCGCACCCGCGGCAGCGCGTGCAATCCGTCGAGGCCGGGCATCGTCAGGTCGAGGAGCACGAGATCGGGCTTCAGCTCGCCGGCCAGGCGAATCGCCTCCTCGCCGCCGGCCGCCTGCCCGCAGACGTCGAAGCCGTCGTGGGCCAGCAGCCCTGCCAGCGCCTCGCGGGTCAAGGGGTGGTCGTCGACGATCAGAACGCGCACCGCAGTCATCGCTGGCCCCGATTCTGCCGATACCGGAACGGATGCACGACGATCGCTTCATCGGCCTGCTCTGGGGGCAGGTGGTCCTGTTCGCGCTGTTCGACGCGTCGCTGGGCCTGTTCCTGGTCTATCCGCAGCTCCGGGTGCCGCTCTACGTCCCCGAGCTGAAGCTGACCCTCGACACCGTCTTCGCTCTCACCGGCGTCCTGATCGCCGTGCTCAGCGCCACGCGCTTCACCGTCGAGGCCCGCCGGTTCGACCTGCTGATCTCGGCCGGGTTCTTCGTCACCTCGAGCTCGCTGCTCGCGTTCACGATCGTGCCGGCCGTCGCCGGGTTCAGCGGCCGGCAGGCCGAGCGCTGGTCGAGCATCGTCGGGAGCACGATCGGCTGGGCGCTGGTCGCACTGGCACCGCTCGTCCGCGGCCACGTCGCGCGGCGCGGCGCGGTGATCGTGCCCGTGATGACCGCCGGAGCCGCGGCGCTCGGAGCCGTCTGGCTGACGTTCCATCTGATCGGCGCCTCGCTCCCCTCCCTCGACGCGCCCGCGTCCTGGCCGACACCCCTGACCATGAGCCTCGCGACGCTCGCGTTCGTCCTGCTGGTCGCCGTCGTCGGCTTCATGCACCGCTACCGGCGCACCAGCGACGAGCTCGAGCACTGGCTCGCGCTCGGCGGGACGCTGACGTTCTACGCGACGCTCGACTTCATGCTGATGCCGCCGGCCCGCGCGGGCTCGGTCTCGCTGGGCGACTATCTCCAGCTGCTCGCGTACGGCGTGCTGCTCGTCGGCGCCTGGCACGCGATTCGAGCTGCGGAGTTCGGCCGCGCGGTCGCCGAGGAGCGTGCCCGCCTCGCGCGCGAGATCCACGACGGGCTCGCGCAGTACCTCTTCGCGGTCGCCACTCACGCGACGATGCTCGAAGCCGGCGCAGACCCCGCCGTCGCGATCCGTCGCCTCAAAGAGGCAGCGCAGGCGGCGCAGCAGGAGGCGCGCTACGCATTCCTCGCGCTGTCGTCGGCTGCAGGCCGGTCGCCGTTCGACGCGGCGCTTCGGCGCTACGTCGAGTTCCTGACCGCGGACGGCGAGCTGGCCGTCGAGCTGGCGATCGACCCGAAGATCAGGCTGCGGCCGGACGAGCAGATCGAGATCTTCCGGATCGTCCAGGAGGGCCTCGCGAACGCGCGCCGGCACGCAGGCGCGTCGACGGCCCGGGTCGAGATCGGGCGGCGCGGCGGCTCCCGTTTCGTCGCCGTGCGCGACGACGGCCAGGGTTTCGAGCCGAGCGACGGCGGCGCCGGGCAGGGGCTCGCGAACATGCGCGAGCGGGCTGCCTCGATCGGCGGGAGCCTGTCGCTGCGCTCCGCCCCGCGAGGCGGCACGTCGGTCGAAGTCGTCCTCCGCGCCTGACCCCGTTCGAGTAAGACATCCTCTTCACGTGTCGCACGTGACCATCCGCCTGCTCGGCGGCTTCGACGCCGCGGTCGACGGCGTGCCCGTCGCGGCCGGAGCGTGGCGCCTGCGCAAGGCGCGCGAGCTCGTCAAGCTGCTCGCACTCGCCCCGGGGAGAAGCCTCCACCGCGAGCAGGTGATGGACGTGCTCTGGCAGGAGCAGGCGCCGGCCGCGGCGGCGAACAATCTCTACCAGGCGGTCCATGCCGCGCGGCGGGCGCTCGGAGCCGACGTGCTCGAGGTGCGTGACGAGATGGTGACGCTCGCCGCCGAGATCGACGTCGATGTCGACGCGTTCGAGCGGGCCGCCGTCGCCGCGGAGCAGGCGAGGACGGCGCCCGCCTGTCGCGCCGCGCTCGACCTGTACGCGGGCGAGCTGCTGCCGGAGAACCGCTACGACGACTGGGCCGCCGACGCGCGCGAGCGGCTCGCGGCCCTGCACGACCGCCTGGCGGTGCAGGTCGCCGAGCTCGGCGCCGGCATCCGGTCGCGGCTTCTGCCGACCGACGCGAGCTCGTTCGTCGGCCGCGGACACGAGCTCGGCGAGCTGCGCGCGCAGCTCGCGCGCGCCCGGCTGCTCACGCTGGCGGGGACCGGCGGAGCCGGCAAGACCCGGCTCGGGCTCGAGCTCGCCCGCGCCGCGCAAGGCGCGTTCGCCGACGGCGCCGTCCTGGTCGAGCTGGCCGGCGTCAGCGACCCCGCGACCGTTCCGATCGCCGTCGCTGCGGCACTCGACGTGCGCGGCCTGCCGGATCAGACGCCGGTCGAGGCGATCTGCGACTTCCTCGGCGCCCGAACGCTGTTGCTCATGGTGGACAACTGCGAGCACCTGATCGGCGCCAGCGCCGCGCTCGTCGGCGCGGTCCTGCGAACTGCACCCGGCGTCACCGTGCTCGCGACGAGCCGGGAGCCCCTGCGCGTCCCCGGCGAGGTCGTCTTCCGGGTGCCGTCGCTGGCGATCCCCGACCCGTCGGGCGAGCTCGGCCCGGCCGAGCTGCTTCGCTATGAGGCGGTCGAGCTGTTCGTCGACCGCGCCGAAGCAGCGCTTCCCGGCTTCGTCCTCGACGAGCGCAACGCGACGGACGTCGCGCGGATCTGCTTCCGGCTGGACGGTCTGCCGCTCGCGCTCGAGCTCGCGGCCGGACGGCTGGGCGGCCTGAGCCCGTCCGCGATCGCCGAGCGCCTCGACGACCGCTTTCGCCTGTTGCAGTCCGGCAGTCGCACGGCACCGACGCGCCAGCAGACGCTGCTCGCGACGCTCAACTGGAGCCACGACCTGCTCGAGGAAGACGAGCGGCGCCTGTTCCGGCGGCTCGCGGCGTTCTCCGGCGGCTTCGGGCTCGACGCCGTCGAGGACGTCTGTGCGAGCGACGACCTGCCGCGCCCGGCTGTCGCAGACGTCCTCGCGCGGCTCGTGGCGAAGTCGCTGGTCGCCGCCGGCGAGGTTGACGACGAATGGCGGTACGCGCTCCTCGACACGATGGCGGCGTACGCCGCGGAACGGCTCGCGGAGGCGGGCGAGGCGGGCGACGTCGCACGGCGCCACGTCCGCTGG
Source organism: uncultured Thermoleophilia bacterium (assembly GCA_963840365.1). Taxonomy (GTDB): domain Bacteria; phylum Actinomycetota; class Thermoleophilia; order Gaiellales; family Gaiellaceae; genus PALSA-600. The sequence goes on from CAWIYQ010000008.1 coordinate 66,531, forward strand.
GCGACCGACCTGGCCGCGCGGGAAGGCACGTCGCCGAGGCTCGACCGCGAGGCCGCGAATCTCCGTCGCGCCCTCAACAACTCGCTCGCGACCGACCCTCACGCCGCGCTCGAGCTCTGCGTTGCCGTCTGGCCGTTCTGGCTTCGGCGCATCGACCTCGGCGAGGCGCAGCGGCGGTTCGCCGCGGCGCTCGACGCGGCCCCGGAGCGCAGCGTGCTCCGCGTCGAGGCGCTCCGTGCGGCGGCGGCGATCGACCTGCGCGCGGGCTCGCTCGTCAGGGGCGCGGAGCGGGCGCAGGAGGCCTACGAGATCGCCACGGGGCTGGGCCGGCTCGAGTGGCGGGCGCTGCAGTTCGTCGTCGGCTTCGCCGCGGCGATCGACGACTTCGACCAGGCTGCCGCCAGAGCGGAGGACGGGCTGACACTGGCGCGACGAGAGGGCTTCGCCGCGGGCGAGGCCCTGAGCATCTACACGCTCGGCGTCGCGCGCTGGCTCGCCGGCGACCTCGAGGGCGCCGACACCCTGCTCACCGACAGCCTCGAGCGATTCCGCGCGCTCGAGTCGGAGGACGAGCTGATCCCGTCCCTCCTCAACATCTCGGAAGTCCGCACGACGGACACTGCCGCAGATCGTGTCGTCTTCGAGGACACGCTGCAGCCGTTCGTCGAAGTCTCGTGCTCCGCGGCGACCGGGTGGGTCCTGGCGAACCAGGCGACGATCGCACGACTCCGCGGCGACGCCGCCCGGGCGCGCGCGCTGCTCGACGCGAGCGCCGCACGCTTCGCCGAGCTCGGCGACCAGCGTGGAGAAGCCTCGGTGCTCGCGCGTCGTGCGTTCCTGGTTCTCGCCGAGGGAGATGCCGCCGGTGCACGCAGCTGCCTCGAGCAGGCACTCGACCTTCGCAGCAGCCTGAACGACCGCCGCGGCGTCGGTCTCGCGCTCTCCGGTCTCGGGCTGGTGGACACGGTCGCAGGCGACTACGCGCGAGCCGAACGCGAGCTGGGCGAGGCATGCGACCTCTTCCGGAGAGCCGGCGACCGGTGGGGGCTCTCGAGCTCGCTGTGGCGCGTCGCCGACCTGGCGCGCGAGCGCGGGCGGCTCGACGAGGCCTGGTCGGCTCTTCAGGAAGCGAGACGTGTCGTGTCGGAGACCCGCCGCAACCGGTGGCTCGGCCACACTGACGCAGCGCTCGCGGAGGTCGCGCTGCTGCAAGGCGACCGCGAGCTCGGGGCGTCGCTCCTGAGCTCCGCGCGAGACGAATACGCGGAGGCAAAGGACGAGCACGGCGTCGCCGCGGTCGAGCACCGGCTTGCCGAGATCGCCAAGACGGCGCAAAGAGCGCGCAAAGGCACCGGCGGTACCAATGGTCGAAAGCGAACCACGAAAGGACGACCGAGATGACAGACACATTGGCACCGGTGCTCGGCGAGGCGACGATCCAGGAGCTCCGCGATGCGACGCGGGGCATGGTGTTCACGGCCGGAGACGAGGGCTACGAAGAGGCCTGCGCGATCTGGAACGGCGCCCACGACGACAGCCGGCCCGCGCTCGTCGTGCGCTGCAGCGGCGCCGCAGACGTGATCGCGGCAGTCGGCTTCGCACGCAGCCACGACCTGCCGATCGCCGTCCGCGGCGGCGGCCACAGCATCGCCGGCTTCTCGACCTGCGACGGCGGGATCGTCATCGACCTCGGCGACCTGAAGAGCGTCCGGATCGATCTCACGAACCGGCGCGCCTTCGTCGGCGGCGGGGCGACCTGGGGCGACGTCGACCACGAGACGACCGCGCACGGACTGGCGACGACCGGCGGGCTGATCTCGACCACCGGCGTCAGCGGCCTCACGCTCGGCGGCGGAATCGGGTGGTTGATGCGCAAGCACGGCCTCGCGTGCGACAACCTCGTCGGCGCCGACCTCGTGACGGCGGACGGCCGGCTGGTGCATACCAGCGAGACGGAGAGCCCTGAGCTGCTGCGCGGCCTGCGGGGCGGCGGCGGCAACTTCGGCATCGTCACCGAGCTCGAGCTGGCGGTTCACCCGGTGGGCCCGATCGTCTACGCCGGTCCGATCTTCTATCCGGCCGAAGCCGCCGGAGACCTGCTGCGCGTGTTCCGCGAGTGGGCTCCCGAGGCGCCGGACGACATCACCGCGCTCGTCAACCTGACGACGGCGCCGCCGCTGCCGGTGATCCCGGAGCAGTGGCACGGCCGGAAGGTCGCGGCGTTCATCGGGATGTCGGCGGGCGCGACGGAGGACGGCGCTGACCTGATCGCACGCTTCCGCGAGGTCGCCGAGCCGATCGCCGACCTGTTCGGCCCGATGCCGTACACCGTGATGCAGTCGCTGATCGATCCGCTGTGGCCGAAGGGAATCCACGCGTACTTCAAGGCGACCAACCTCGCGGAGCTCGACGACGCTCTGATCGACGAGCTGTGCCGCAAGCATCTCGACACACCCGGCGCGCAGTGCGAGATCCACGTGCACCAGATGGGCGGCGCGGTGGCACGAGTCGCCGACGACGCGTCGTCGTTCGGGGAGCGCTCGATGCCGTTCGTGCTGAATGCCGTCACCGGCTGGCACGACGGCGGCGACCCCCGCGCCCACATGGACTGGGCGCGCGCCGTGATCGCAGCGGCGGCGGACGCCTCGACGGGACGCGCGTACACGAACTTCCTCGCGGATCGAGACGCGGCCCGCTCGTCGTACGACCCCGCCACCTACCGGCGGCTCGCCTCGCTCAAGGCGACGTACGACCCGACGAACGTGTTCCAGCTGAACCAGAACGTCGAGCCGTCGGCCGCCTGACCAGGCGAGTCTCGAGCTCGAGACGCCGTGAGGGCCGCGCACGCGGCCCTCACGGCGTCAGGTCGTACGAACAGTGCGTGAGCGTCTCGCTGCCGGTCTCGGTGACGAGCAGGAGATCCTCGAACCGCACCTCGCCGAGCCCGGCTCGCCACAGCCCGGGCTCGAGCGCGACCACGTCTCCGGCGACCAGCTCGTCATGGCCGGTGAGGCCGAGCGCCGGGCCTTCGTGCACGTCGAGCCCGACGCCGTGACCCAGCGAGAACTGGAACCCCTCGTCCGGGTCGTCGCCGGGGCCGGTCCGCTGGGTGCGATGCCCGGCGGCCTCGAACAGCTCGCAGACGAGCGCATGCAGCTCGCGTCCCCGGATGCCGGGACGAACCGCCTCCCGCACGCGTTCGAGGCCGGCCCGCACGAGCAGCTCGAGCTCCCGCACCTCGGCCGTGATCTCGCCGACGACGAACGTCCGCGTCATGTCGGCCCAGCACCCGGACTCCTCGTCGCGCGGCCAGAGGTCGATCACGATCGGTAGGTTCGCCGGCAGCGGGCCGGAGCCCGGGTCGTGCCCGGTTCCCTGCCACGCCGACGAGACGATCACGTCGGGCGGGGCGGGCGCGCCGTGCCGCCTGCAGGCGTCGCGAAGCGCGGCCCGAACGAGCTCGGCCGTCAACGGCTCGCCGTCGTGCACGAGGCGCTCGCCGTCGGGAACCGCGGCCGCGAGCACCGCAGCAGCCGCGGCCAGGCCGGCCTCCGCTGCGGCCTGCGCCCGCCGGATGCCCGCGAGCTCGGCCGCCGACTTGACGCGCCGCCGCACTGCGATCGCAGCGTGATCGGGGCGCAGCACCAGACCGTCGGCGCGGAGCCGGTCGGCGACGGCGACCGGCATCTCCGGGTCGACGACCGCCTCGCGGACACCCATCGCCGCCGCGGCGCGAGACGCCAGCTCGAGGTCGAGCTGGTACGAGCCGAGACCGCTGTCGAGGAGCTCGTAGAGGCCGAGATCGGCCATGTCGTGCAGCACCGCGTCCGGAGCCGCCGCCGCGATCCGGGTGCGCTCGAGCGGGCTCGCCAGGACGTGCGTCCGCCCGCCGACGATCCCGAGCAGGAACGGGTCTCCGATCGCGACCGGCAGCTCGTGGCGCATGGCGCCCGACCGCTCGGTGTCGCCGAAGAAGAGGAGGTCGGTCACGACCCGCTGAGGCTAGCGTGACCGGTCGCGCAGAGAGCGGCCCCGTCGCTGCGGATCGCTCGTGGTACACCCAGGCCGGCGCGAGTACGCTCGGTGGATGACGCTCTGCCCGAGTTGTGGACGGGAGGCGCCTGACGGCGCACGGTTCTGCCCGTTCTGCGGCGCCGTGCTCGCGCCGGAGCCGACGGGACGCGAGGAGAGGAAGGTCGTGAGCGTCGTCTTCGTCGACCTCGTCGGCCATACGTCACGCTCGGAGGCGGCCGACCCCGAGGACGTACGGGCGCTGCTCGCGCCGTACCACGCCCGCGCGCGCGCAGAGCTCGAGCGCTTCGGCGGGAGGGTCGAGAAGTTCATCGGCGACGCCGTGATGGCCGTCTTCGGCGCGCCCGTCGCCCACGAGGACGACGCCGAGCGCGCGGTGCGTGGCGCTCTTGCGATTCGCGACGCCTTCGTCGAGGAGGGCCTCGACGTGCGGATCGCCGTCAACACGGGGGAAGCGCTCGTCCTGCTCTCCGCGCGACCGGAGGCGGGTGAGGCGATGGTCGCCGGCGACGTCATCAACACGGCAGCAAGGCTGCAGTCGGCGGCACCCGTCAACGGCGTACTGGTCGGCGAGGCGACGCGTCGTGTCACCGAGCGCGCGATCGAGTATCGAGACGCACCGCCGGTCGACGCGAAGGGGAAGGCCATGCCGGTCGTCTGCGCGGAGGCTCTTCGTCCCCGGGCGCGCCAGGGCGTCGACGTCTTCTCTCACGGCGGCACCGCCCTCGTCGGGCGCGAGACGGAACGCCGGCTGCTCATCGACGCCCTCGACCGCGCAGGGCGCGAGCGGTCGCTTCAACTCGTCACGCTGGTCGGGGCGCCGGGGATGGGGAAGAGCAGGCTCGTCTGGGAGCTCTACCGGGAGCTCGACGCCCGGCCGGGCCTCGTCGCGAGCTGGCGACAGGGTCGCGCACTGGCCTACGGCGGCGGCGCGTTCGACGCCGTCGCCGACATCGTCCGCGCCGAGGTCGGCGCCCTCGAGACGGACGATGCGCACGCGGCAGGTGGTCGGCTCGCCAAGACACTCGAGGCGCGCTCGGACGACGACGGAGAGCGCAACTGGCTGCTCCGCGCGCTCGAGCCGCTCCTCGGAAGCGGCGAGGGTCTGGCCCGCGACGAGGCGTTCGGGGCCTGGCAGCGCTTCCTGGAGCTGCTGGCCGAGGAACGACCACTCGTACTCGTCCTCGAGGATCTCCACTGGGCCGACGACGGCACGCTCGACTTCGTCGAGCACCTCGCGGACTGGTCGACCGACTCGGCGCTGCTCGTCCTCGGCACCGCGCGGCCGGAGCTGCTCGACCGCCGGCCGATGTGGGGCGGCGGCCGCCTCAACTCTCAGACGATCTCGCTGGCGCCGCTCGACGACACGGCGACCTCCGAGCTGCTCGCGCAGGTGCTCGGGAGCCCCGTCGTCGACGCCGAGGTGCAGCAGACGCTGCTCGCGCAGGCGGGCGGCAATCCGCTGTACGCGGAGGAGTTCGCCCGCATGATCGCCGACACCGGCCAGGCCCGCGACCTGCCGCCGACCGTGCAGGGCGTGATCGCCGCGCGTCTCGACGTCCTGCCGCCGGGGGAGAAGGCCTTGCTCCAGAACGCCTCCGTGCTCGGCAAGGTGTTCTGGCGGGGAGGGGTCGAGGCGATCGGATCCGGCGTCGCCGACGACGTCCTGGTCTCACTGACGCGGCGTGAGCTGCTGCGGCGCGCTCGGAGCTCGACCGTCGCGGGCGAGACCGAGTTCGCGTTCCGCCACGCGCTCGTCCGCGACGTCGCGTACGGGCAGATCCCCCGGCCGGCCCGTGCCGACAAGCATCGGCGGGCCGCGGAATGGATCGCTGCGACTGCGCCGACCCGCGCCGACCTGGTCGCGCACCATTACGTCGAGGCACTCGAGCTCACCGAGGCTGCCGGCGGCGACCCGGCACCGCTGCGCGAGCCCGCCCGCTCGGCCCTGACGGCGGCAGGTGACCGTGCGCGCTCGCTCGGCGCGCTGGCCGATGCGTCTGCCCTCTACCGCACGGCACTGCAGCTGGCGCCGAACGATCCCGATCTCCTGCTTCGCGCTGCCTTCGCCAGCGCCGACGCCGACGCCGACGGATCCGGCATGGCCGAAGCCCAGCTGGCGCGCACGCTCTTCAGCGCAGCGGGCGACTTGCTCGGGGTCGCGCGTTCCGCCATCGCGATCGCTCGCGGCCTCTGGCTGACCGGTGATACCCCAGGCGCACAGGAGGCGATAGCGGACGCCGTCGCACAGGCGCGCCTGGCCGGAGACGGGGCCGTGCTCGGGGAGGCGCTCGACGAACAGGCGCGCGGCCTGATGACGGCGGGCCGCTACGAGGAGGCGATGGCCGTGGCAGAGGAGGCGATCGCCTGCAACACGCAGCACGACCAGGCCGGCTCTGCGATCAACGCACGGGTGACACTGGCCACGACGCTCGGGAACCTGGGCGACGACCGCGCGATCCCGATGCTCGAGGAATCGGCCGACACCGCAGATCGGCTGAACGAGTCGCGCGCGCTCCTGCGTGCCCTCAACAACATCTCGCACATCCACTGGATGGCCGGCAGGCTGGAGCTCAGCGAGCAGGCGTGGCAGCGGGCGCGGGAGCGCTTGGCCCGCTTCTCGCTCCCGGTCGCAGCCGCCTGGCTCACCTCGAACGGCGCATCGATGAGCCTCGCGCTGGGCGACTGGGAGCAAGCGGCGGAGCTGCTCGACGAGTACGACCGGGTGACGGGGACCGAGGGGTACTACCTGGATGCCCAGAGCGCGAGGGTGCGTGCCGCCATCGCCTACGCACGCGGCGACGCGACCGCGCTCGAGCAGCTCGAGGTCTTCGCCTCCGATCTCTCGGGCAGCGATCCCCAGGCAGGTCGCGACGGGATCGAGTTCCTCGGCGTCGCCTACGCGCTCGACGGTCGCTCCGCAGACGCGGCGGCCCTGGCCGCACGGCTCGCCGACGCCGCCACGAGCGAGTCGAGCACGGCATACCCCGGTCTGCTCAGCCTGCTCACCGGCATCGACGTGACGGCCGGGCTGGATCACGTTTCACCGTGGCACGAGGCAAGCCGGTTCCTCGCGGGCGAGAGCGCCGAGAGTGCGCTCGCGATCCTCGACGCGATCGGCGCCCGCACCGATGCCGCGCTCGTTCGCCTCGTGCTCGCTCAGCGGACGGGTCCCGAACCGTGGGCGACTGAGGCTGAGGCGTTCTTCACCGAGGTGGGCGCGGTGCGATTCCTCCGCGAGCTCGGGACGCTCCGCGCCGACCGCCGCAGCGCGTAGCAGCGTCGTTACTGCGGGTCAACCACCGATGGTGTCGGCTCGGTCGGCGGGGATCCGCCTTCGTCGTGTGCGGAGGCGGAAGGCGACGCTGGTGACGATTCCGAGCAGCCAACCGAGCACGGCGCTCGCGACGATGATCCAGACGAGCGAGGCGTGGCCGCTGCCGAGCACCCAGCTGAGTTTCACCTGGCGCGTGTTGGCGATCACGAGCGCGATCAGGACGACCAGCAGCGCGACGAGACTGAACGCCAGGGTGTAGAGCGCGGTTTGGTGGCCGTGTCTCCGGAGCCGTGCTCTGCGAGGCTCGACAGGCTGCGCATCGTGCGGTGCTTGCGCCGGAGGCGATTCGACTTGCGTCTCCGTTCCTTCCTCGGGCGGCGTGGTGGGCGCGTCCGACACGGCTCAGCTCGCGGCCGACAACTTGAGGCCCGCGGGGGTGGCGCGCGCCGCCGCGAGCGAGCGTGAGACCAACGAGGCGAGCCCGCACGGGTCAAACGGCTTTGTCAGGTAGGCAAGCGCGCCGAGCGCACTGGCCCGCTCCGCATTCGCCTTCCCCGTCTCCGCGCTCAAGAAGATCAACGGGATCGAGCGGGTCCGTCCATCCGCGCGCAAGACGTAGGCGAGTTGGAAGCCGTCGAGACCGGGCATGCGCACGTCGGTGAGGACGAGATCGGGGCGCTGCCGGCGCGCCTGCTCGAGCCCGCCGAGTCCGTCTGCGGCTTCGAGCACGTCCAACCCTTCGGCCTGCAGACTGATCGCGCAGACCATCCGGATCGCGGCGTCGTCGTCGACGATCAGGACGCGGCCGGCCCGGCCGTCGTCCCAGCCACCCTGGAGTTGCGAGGGCGAGCCGACAGATTCGAAGGAGCCGAGGCTCTCACTTCGCGGGGCGGGGCTGCTCATTGCGATCCTCCCGTCGCTAGCTCGATCGCCGACCTGGATGCTGAGGTCAGCCAGCTGCTCCGGCCTATCTGCTAGGGCGGATCGTTCGCGAGCCGGAGACCGTCTGGCCCGCGTTGCAGATCGCGGCGCCGTGTGCTTACGACTCCGCTAGACACAGCTTAGCGCCCGCAGGATCGCATTCCAACGCCGCCGCTGGACGCAGACTGCCACCAGCAAAACACAGGCTCTCCTAAGCCCTTCGCGCGGTCGTCCCCTGCAGATTGCACCAGAGTCCCGTGCCGGTCCGCCAGGCGACGACGAACAGCAAGGTTGCCGCTCCTGCCAGGACGCCGAGCGCGCCGACCGAGATGGCCGCGGCGAGCGCTTGCGAGGCTCCCGCGCCGGATGCGATCAGCGCCGCCGCGGCTGCGCCCACCTGCGTCGCGGCGCCGGCCGGGCCGATCGGCAGCGCCGCCCCGGCTGCCCCGGCGCAGAGGAAGAGCAGCGCCAGCGGCAACGAGAAGCCGAGCCCAAGCGTCCCGAGCAGCACGAAGAACGCAACGGCGCGGACGAGCCAACACGCAGAGACCAGCGCCCAGGCTTCCGAGGCCCGCCGCAAGGACGTCGTGCGCGGGCTCAGCCAGCGGCCGAGCCGAAAGCGCAGAGCGCGGCGGCTGCCGGCCAGGCGCGGCAGCGCGACGATCACCGCTGCGGCCGCGACTCCGCCTACCGTCACGACAGCGAGTCCTGCGCGGACGCCGAATCCGCCGCCCGGAAGGACGGCGCCGACAAACGCGAGCGGTGCGAGCGCGGCGCTGTCGATCAGTCCGAGCATGACCAGCGAGAGTGCAAGTGCACGGACGCCCGCGGGACAGCGCGGGTCGCGGCGAACGACCGCGATTCGGGCGGCGTCGTCGAAGCGGCCGGGAAGCACGACGCCGACCAGGGCGGCGCCTCCGTTGCCTGCCGCCAGCGCAAGCGGGGACGGCCGTTCCTCCGGCGTGAACAGGCGAGCCCAACCCAGTGCTTTGAGCGCTTGGGCGAGCAGACAGCAGCAGACCTGCCGCGACGAGCAGGCTCGGGTTTCCGCTCGAGAGCGGCCACGAACTGTCCGCGAAATGCCGAGCCGCAAGCGCCGCTAGCGCTACCGCCACCATGCCGTAGGTCACGCCGGCCAGCCAACGCCCCCTGCGCGAGCGTCGCAGGCGGACGAGCGCTCCGACCACCAGCCGATACCTTCCCTCGAGCACGATCGGCGCCGCGGAGACAGCGACCGCCGAGAGAGGATCTCGACTGCGGGTTGCCTGAGGCGGCGGCTGCCTCGGGATGTCGCTCAATGCCCCTCCTTCAAACAACGCCGGGCCAAGCATCACATCATGGCGACGTACTGCGGCTACGACGGATCGCAGGTACACTGTGATCAGCGCGTTGGCTCTAGCTGTTGAAGCCGCCGAGGCTCTTAGCACCTTCCTCTCCGACTGTGACCCTGGCCTGACCGCCGCAGTGCGCCCATTCGAGCGCTCTGCCCTGTAGGAGAAACAGAGGAGATTCAGATGCATGCGACCATCCGCCGCTACGAAGGCGTCGACGTGTCCCGCCTCCCCGAGGTGACCAGCAAGGTCAACGAGACACTCGTCCCGAAGCTCCGCGAACTCCCCGGCTTTGCCGGCTACTACCTGATCGAGGGAAGCGGAGGCGTCCTCAGCTCGCTCGGTCTCTTCGAGACCTCCGAGCAGGCCGACCAGTCGACGAGGCTCGTCTCGAAGTGGATCACCGACGAGAAGTTCGACTCGGCGATTCCCAACGCGCCGAAGATCACGAGCGGCAAGGTCGTCGCGCACAGCGACCGCGTACTCGCTGTCGCGTAGACCGAACGCCACTCCGTTCCACCGAGGGCCCGGCACAGCCGGGCCCTCGATTCGTCGTACGCGCGCCGTAGGGAGGATCGGGAGCGGCGGTCGACGAGGTCACAGCCAGCTCCAGCAATCCCTCCTTCGAGGTGATCTCGGGCGGCTATTCTGTTGCCGTGGGCCGCAACACGCGGTGCCGCACGGCTGTCCAGCGGGTGCCACAGAGAACGGCCCCGCGACGCTCCATCCTCAGCGACTGGGTGGTAGGGCTTCTCGCCGGTCTAGCACTCGGGCGGCGACCAGAGCCAACTCCAATCAAGGGGAAGAGAAGAATGTCTCACTCGGTCAAGAAACGCTCTACGGCGCTCGGCGCGTTTGTCGCGAGCGGAGCGGCACTCACAGCCGTCGTCTTCCTCGGCGCGGGCGCCGGGGCCGCGGCGACGGCGGCCGCACCACAGAACACCTCGCCGCCGACGATCACCGGTACCGCCCAGGAAGGTCAGACGCTCGTCGGGCACCGCGGCACCTGGAGCGGCAACCCGACGGACTACAACGACTTCTGGGTGCGGTGCGACAAGGACGGTGGGAGCTGCGCGAACATCAGCGGCGCCACCAACAAGAACGGCTACCTACTGAAGAGCGTCGACGTCGGAAACACCATCCGGTTCAAGGTGAAGGCCACCAACGCCGACGGCAGCAGCACCGACTCGTCGGTGCCGACCGCGGTCGTCTCGGCGGCAACGAAGCCGCCACCGCCCGTCTCCAACGGTTGCGCCAAGACAGGCGGAACGATCCCCGTTGCGAGCGTCACCTCGCCGGCACACCTGACGATCGACCAGACACAGATCAGCCCGAGTTCGATCACCTACGGGACCAGGTCGCTTACCGGCCGCTTTCACATCTCCGCCTGCGGCGGCTCCGTTGAAGGCGCACTCGTATACGTGACCGCTGTGCCGTTCGGCCAATTCGCGATCCCGAACGAGCAGCCCACAGCGTCTGACGGCTGGGCGACGCTGCAGTTCACGGCGCTCAGCGGCTTCCCGGTCAGCAGCAAGCAACAGCTGCTCGTCATGTTCGTGCGCGCCCGCAAAGGTGGCGAGGACCCGCTCGGCGGGATCTCCGCCCGCCGGCTCGTCTCCTTCCACGTCACGCGCGGCTGAGTTGAACCACCGACGGCGCGGAACCAGCGAGGTGGGGCCAATCGGCAACACCTCGCTCTTCCACGACCGGGGCACCCGGTCGTAGACTCGGGTGGACGTGAAGACGGGTGAGCGCAACGCGGTGAGTGAGGTGAAGTCAACGACCGAGAGAGAGCCGCAGCATCTTCGCGTCTTGATCGCGAACGAGCGGGCCGAACGCCTCGAACGGGTTGCGGTTGTGGTCGTCTCGCTCGGCCACACTGTGATCGCACGCGAGTTGAACGTGGACGAAGTGGGCCAGGTGACGCGCGAAGAACGTCCCGATGTCGCGCTGGTCGGGCTCGGCGAGAGCTCGCACCATGCACTCGAACACATCTCGAAGATCGTGCGCGAGGCCGCGTGTCCGGTGATCGCACTCCTTGGCAGCGACGACGCGGAGTTCGTCAGTGAGGCCGCCAAGCGGGGTGTCTTCGGCTACATCACCGAGGGCGAGGGATCGCAGCTGCAGGGCGCGATCGACATCGCCTTGAGCCGATTCGCCGAGTACCACAACCTCGAAGGCGCGTTCGGACGCCGCGCGGTGATCGAACGCGCCAAAGGCATCCTGATGGAACGACATGGCGCAAGCGACAAGGCCGCCTTCGAGATGCTGCGCGATCACTCCCAGCACACAGGCAGGAAGCTGTTCGACATCGCGCAGGCCGTCCTCGACAGCCATGGACTGCTCTCCGCGACGCGGGTCGCAACACCCACCGGGTGATGGGCGAAGCGATCGACCTCGGCTGGTAGAGTCACGCTGGAGCGGCGTCACACTCCCGTTGACGCCGCGGATCGCTCGCCGAGCCTCAAGACGCGTGACCCGGCGATTACTCCTCCCACAGGCGTTGCGGGCTGGAAACGACGTACGTCCGTGGAGGAGAAATGACTTACGCACCTACATCAGCGGATCGGACGCCCGCCCGGCTCGCCTCGCCCGTCCCTGACGCGGCCCGTGCAACACGAGCCGCCGGCCGCAACCGACGAGCGGGCAGCGGCCTCGTGCCGGCCTTGCGCGAGAGCCGTCGCAGAGACAACCGACGGAACCGCGGCCTTGTCGCGGAACTGCGCTGCGAATGCGCCATCCCGAGCTGCCGCGAGACCCTCCCTGCAGCAGCCAACTACCACCGGGGAACAGCAGACCGCTACATCGTCGCCCCCGCCCACCTCAACGGTGGCACCCCGGTCAGGGTCGCCGACCGCTTCTTCGTCATCTCGAACCCGGCAAGATCATAGAAAAAGCCCCGTTACCAGGGCTTTTTCCGTAGCAGGCCTGTAAGCCGGAGTAGTCCTCAGGGTCGTCCCAGCGGGGGCCGCAAGGCTGCCCGAAAGGAGGATCGATGAGGAATGACGACGCAGGAACTGGCCGATTTCCTGCGCTTCTGCCGGTCGAGCGGCGGCTCGCGCCGACTGACCTGCTCGGCCTACGAGCGTGACGTTTCGGCGTGTCTGGGTTACCTGCAGGCGTGAGGGGATCGACGAGCTCGGCGAGGTGAAGGTGACGCACCTGCGCGCGTTCCTCGCCGAGCGAGCCGGAGCGGCGGCCGGCGGTCGTCGAGCCAGGCGCGGACGACGGCGGCGCTGAAGTGCTTCTTCCGCTTCCTGGTCGAGGAGGAGCGGCTCGTGCGCGACCCGGCGCTGCCGCTGCGGACGCCGAAGAAGCGGGAGGCGCTGCCGGACGTGCTGACGATCGGGCGAGCTCGAGCGGCTGCTCGCCCAGCGACCGAGCGCGACGACGTCTGGGAGCGGCACTTCCCCGGCAAGCCGCGAGCGCGACCGGCTGCTGCTCGCGCTGATGGCCTACGGCGGCCTGCGCCGGAGCGAGCTGCTCGGGCTCGACTGGGACGACGTCGACCTCTCGCGGCGGCTGCTGCGCGTCCGGAAGGCGAAGGGCGGCCGGCAGCGGACGATCCCGATCCACCCCGCGCTCGCGCCGCTCTTCGTCGAGTACTACGCGACCCGCGTGCCGCTGACCGAGCAGGCCGTCTTCGTCGGCGTCCAGGGCAAGCGGCTCCACTACGACCCAGCTCGGCGCAGACCTTCCGCCACTACGTCGAGGCGGCCGGCGTCAACGAGCGCAAGCGCGTCACGCCGCACACGCTCCGGCACGTGTTCGCGACCGAGCTGCTCGCACGCGGGCGCGAACCTGCGCCAGATCCAGGAGCTGCTCGGCCACAAGCACCTCGACTCGACGCAGCGCTACACGCGCGTGAACGCGCACGAGCTGCGCGGCGCGGTCAAGCGGCTGCGCTGGGTCGGCTGAGCGTCCGGCGCCTCCAGCACCCTCAGAGGCATGAGCGCGGAGAGGAAGCGGCGCTGGCGCGACTACCGGACAGCGGCCGGCACGGCGCCCGGTGAAGGAGTTCATCGACGAGCTCTCCGACGCGACGCGGCCGCGGTCGTCGCGGCGATGCAGGACGTCCGGAACGAGGGTCTCGCGGCGGCGCGCCATCTGCGCGGCGAGATCTACGAGGTCCGCGCCGACGGCGACCGGCAGACGTTCCGCGATCCTGTTCGCACCGAGGGCCGTCGCAGCCAGGTGCTGCTCGCGCTCGAGGGGTTCTCGAAGAAGACGCAGAAGACGCCGCCGGAGAAGATCGCGCTCGCCGAGCGACGGCTCGCCGACTGGCGGCGGCGCGGCGAAGCTGATATCAGCAATGAGATGCCGTCCGTCGCTATAGTGAAAGACATGGCGAAGGACTTCCTCGACGAGATCGTCGACGAGCGCAGCGAGCGGAACCCCGAGTTCCCCGAGCTCGTGGAGGCCGCGCTGCGCCGGCGGCAGCTCCTCCGCGAGCTCGCGACCCGCCGCGAGCAGCTCGGCCTCTCGCAGACGGCCGTCGCGGCCCGGATGGGCACGTCGCAGTCGGCAGTCGCACGGCTCGAGGCCGGCGAGATCGACGCGAAGTTCTCGACGGTCGAGCGCTTCGCGGCCGCGCTCGGCCAGAAGGTCGAGTGGCGCGTCGCGAAGACGCGCCCTCGGTAGCCGCAGAGGTTCGACGCATCGGCGTCTCAGCGGCTCTGGCTAAGTGGTTGCTCGGCCACTAGGCGTCCGTCGGCTGCGCGCGCTTGAACGTTGAGGAGGTGGTCTTCCTGCGTCTGCTGGCTCGCGGGGATGTCATAGGCGAAGAAGCCGAAGTTGATCGGCGCTGAGACCCAGGTGATCTCTGGGTGGACGGTCGTGCCGTCGCTGAAGCTGATCTCGACGTCGTCGGCGGCCGAGCTCACGTAGCCGCTGATCCAGGCCGGCACCGCCTCCTCGTGGGCCTTCAGGATCGCCGCCGCGACTGCTGCCGTCTGGGTGCTACCGGGCGGAATCGTGGGTTCTGCCACACCGGCGGGAAGGACTAGATCGCCGCTCCAGGACAGCTCGTAGCTTCCGACGTTGCAGCCGCCCCATGCGTCCATCCATTCGAAGCAGAACCCGTTCGCCTTCGTCGGTGACACCCAGAGTGTGTGGGAGCGCCCGGCGAACTGGTACTCGCCGATCCTGCGGGTCTCTCCGGCGATTGCCTGCGGGCTCATCCCGGCGGGCGCGCCGATGTTCATCGACGCGAAGTCGAGCTGCACTGACTCCGGCGCCTTCGGCGAGCCGAAGAACGGCACCACCCCGCGCAGAAGCCCGAAGGCGGGCGCAACAACAAGCACCGCAAGGACGGCGGCGAGTCCGAGAACCGGCACGAGCAGGTGCTTCCGGCGTCTTGCCTGTGAGGACGCCGCGAGAGGGAGCCGGGACGCCGTGTCGTCTGCCGCAAGCGCCTGGTCGACGCGTTCGCGCAGGAACAAGCTCGTCTGAAGCTGCTCGGCCGTCTTCAACCGGATCGGGTTTGCCTCGCGCAGGCGTTCAAGGGTCTGCGTGTTCACCATGAGAGCGTCTCCTCACTCTTCCTTGGAGCCAGAGGGCGAGCTCGCGCCTCCGGCGATTCGAGCGCAGCAAGCCGCGCCCGCAACCGTTTGCGGGCGCGATGAAGACGGATCCGGTAGGCGGTGTCGCTGCAGCCGAGAGCCGCCGCCGCTTCGCGCCCGGAGAGACCCTCCCAGGCCGTCAGCATCAGCACCTCCCGGTCACGCTCGTCCAACTCCGCGAGCGCCTCGAGGACGGGCTCCCCAACTTCGTCGAAGCCCGTTCCCGGGACTGCTCTCTCTTCGCGGGCGAGGCGAAAGGCGACGGCCCGCTGGCGGCCGATGGCTCGCCGCTGGGTCGCCAAGACCCGGCGAGCAACGCCATACAGCCAGGCAAGCTCCCAGCCCGCAGGCATTTCGTCCAGGCGCCGCCAGGCCACGGCGAACGTCTCAGCGGCGGCATCGGCCGCCTCCTCCGGCGACGCTCGCCGCAAGGCATACGCGAGAACAGCCGAAGCGCACTCCGCGTAGAGCCGCTCAAAGCGCTCTTTTCGTACCAGCTCAGATTCCGTCAACACACACCTATGGCCGGAAACCCCACCCTTGTTTCACCTAGCCCTTTGTCCCGATTGCGGGCATGTCGGCCTCACGGATGAACCAGCCGGCGCCAACGATCACGCCGTCGGCGTTGTACGCGGCGATCGTCTTGGGCGAGTTCCTTCGTTCCAGTGGTCGGGCGGGATCTCGTAGAGGAAGAAGTCGGCGCCAATTGGAGCGGAGACCTGCACGAACGGCAGGTTGAGTGTGCTGCCGTCCTCGAACTTGATCGTGACGCGCGTGACTCCGGCGGCTGCGATCGAGCCGTCGATGAGGGGCTGCTCGCTCCCCACCGGCGGCGGCGGGTTGTAGCCGTAGTTCAGGCCGCCGTCCCTCGTGTTGCACGTCCCCTCTCGCCCGACGATGGCCCAGCACCAACCACCGCCACTCGCGGGAGCAACAGCGAGGTCGTAGCTCGCGTCGGCGGAGTGGAAGGTGTAGACCAGCCTTGTCTCCCCGGTAATCGGAGCGGGGAAGTTCGGACCGCTCATCTTGGCAAGTTGGTTGAACAGGACCTTGACCGGTTCCGGTGCAGTTGGGGACGAAGAGAAGTCGATGACGCCTGTGGCGATCGCGAACGCTGGTGCCGCAACGAGGATTGCGACTGCCGCCATCGCGAGGAGCAGTCGGCGCCGGCGCAGGGAGGGAGCTTCGAGCGGGCGCGCGCGGCGTCGCACGTCGCGCCAGTGCGGCTTCGCGTGGACCAACACTGCTCCGAGTAGACGGCGGCGAAGCTCGTCGTCCTGAGTGATTGACGTGATCATGGCGTCCTCCCTGCGTTGCGTACGACGTCTTGGTGCTCCTCGGCCAGGGACCCGGCAAGGGCGGCGCGCGCCTGCGCAAGCGTTGCCGCCACTGTCCCTTCGCTGATCCCGCAGATCTCCGCCACCGTGGAATACGGGAGGTCGGCGAGATAATGCAGGTAGACGATCAGCCGCTTCCGCGGTGGTAGCTCACGTAGGGCGGCCGCCAGGGCCGGGTCTCGCTCTGGGTCGGGTAGGCCGATCTCCGGCCGCTCGTCGAGGGACACGGCTGCATGCGTCGAGCCAGAACGGTCGAACGCCTTCCGCAGGACGATCTTCCAGATCCACGCCTCGAGCGGCCCTTCGCTGCGGAACTCGCGGCGACGAGCCAAGGCCTGCGCGAATCCTTCCTGCACGACCTCGGTGGCGTCCTCGGGATTGCGAACAACGGCGGTCACAGCACGAACAAAGTTGCTGTAGCGCCGCCGATACACCTGTTCGATTTGGCGAGACGAAGCACCCATCTGGTTCAAGAGACGGCCGTACCAGTCCGAAAGCTTTAGCTCGCAGGATGAATCTTGCTCGGCTTCGACCAACCGGCCAGGACTTCAATCCGCTCTGCCGCCGCGCAGAGCTCGTCGCGGTCGACGTGTGCGTAGCGCGAGACCGTCGACAGGTCGGCGTGCCCGAGGTACTCGGCGACGAGGCGTGCGTCGCCGAGCTCCTGACGGAGCCACGTCGCCGCCGTGTGTCGGAGGGTGTGCGCCGTCACGTGCTTCTCGATCCCCGCGCGCTTTGCCGCCCGGCGGATGATGTCGGCGAGGATCGTCTCCTGCAGCCGGCCGCCGGCGAGCCCGCAGAAGACGGCGTCTCCCGACTCCGGCTCACGCGCGTCGCGCAGCGCCCGGAGCTCGCGTACGAGCCCGCCTGGCAGCGGCTGCCGCCGCGGCTTGCCGCCCTTGCCGTTCCGGACGAGCAGCGAGGGCTTCTTGCCGTCCAACTCGAGATCGCGCCAGTCGAGGGCGCACAGCTCGGATCGGCGGAGGCCCGTCGTTACGAGGGTGAGCAGCGCGAGCCGGTCGCGCTCGACGAGTCCCGGCAGGTTGCGCTCGGGATGCTCGGCCGCCTCGAGGAGCAGGCGGAACTCATCCGGGGTGAGCCAGTCGCGGTCCTGCCTCGGCTTCGGCGGCGGCTCGAGGTCGAGGAACGGGTCGGGCACGCCTGAGCGGCGACTGACCCAGCGCATGAAGCGGCGCAGGAGGCAGAAGCGGCGGTAGTACGTCGCCGGCGCCGGTCGTGCCCGCTCGCGGTAGCGGTCGAGGTATTCGACGATCGCCGTCTCGGTGAAGACGTCGCTGCCGCGTGCGCTCCGCCCACTCGAGCAGGTCGTCGATCGCGACGCGGTACGCGACGAGCGCGCTCTCGCTCCTGCAGGAGCTCCGCAGGCGACGCAGCCAGTCGTCGCGAGCGCGGTGCAGCTCGGGGAGATCAGCCGTAGGCGCCGGTGGAGCGGCGCCGAGCTCGGCGAGGCACGCCGCCAGGAGCACGAGCGACGGGCGGCCGTCGCCGGAGTCGCGGGCATCGGCAACCGACGACTCGAGCGCGACGAGCGCTGCGCGATCCGTCGCACGTTCCACAGCTGGCGTCGGCGGTCGCGCCGGCCGCTCCTCGCGAGCCGCCACCAGCTGAGAGGCGAGATCCACGAGCGAGAGCTGTTCAGCTGCGACCGCCATTGCGCGAAGGTACATCTTGTAGCAAATCTGCATCGCGTTGTCTATCTGCCGCGAGATAGGCTGAGCAGGTGACGAGCGCCGACCTGATCCGCGAGGCACGTCTCCGGGCCGGCCTCAGCCAGCAGGAGCTCGCCGAGCGAAGCGGCCGCGACCGGTCCGTCATTGCCCGCTGGGAGCAGGGCGCCGTCGCACCGAGTCTCGAGTCCGTGCTCGACGTCGTGCGAGCATGCGGGTTCGACCTTCCGCTCGAGCTCGTCCCGCACGACCCGTCTCGCGACCTGAGCCTCAGCACCCGCGTCGAGGCAAGCCCAGAGCAGCGGCTCCGCCAGCGTCTCTCCGCAGAGGACTCGGCAACCGACCCTCGCCTGAGGCTCGCCGCGCTGGAGCGCGCTCGGGTGAGCTACGTCTTGATCGGATCCCTCGCGCGCTTCGTCCGCGGCGTCGACCAGGAGTCAACGGACGTCGAGATCGTCCCGTCCCTCCGCCCCGACAACCTCCGGCGGCTCTCGCGGGCGCTGCACGAGCTCGGCGCCGACTCGGTCGAACTCGACCGCGACCGGCTCGCAAGCGAACCGCTGACGGTCGACACGCCTCCGGGCGCGCTCCGCGTGACCGGGCGGCCGCCGGCAACGCGGCGTGGCTACGACGACCTCCGCCGCGACGCGACGCGCGAGCAGCTTCGAACGAGGCCTCCGCCCCGCCGTCGCCTCGAGCGCCGACCTCGCCCGCCTCCTCGCAGCCGACCCCGAACACGACCCGTCGACCCTCGCCGCCCTCCGTCGGATCGCCGACCTTGAGCGTGCACAGGCCGGGGCCTCGGCCTGTAGCGGCAGCAGCTACTCAGCCGAATAGCCAGCGAGACGCAGATGCATCCTTTGATGCTGAGGCGACGAGCCTGACCAGTTCCTGGCGCGTCGAACTACTCCGGGCACGCAGCCGCGGAGTAGCTGGCCGGCGCGGTGCCCGTCGCTGCGGTGAAGGTCGCGGTGACCGCGCCGCCGATCGTCGTGGAGGTCGCCACGGTCGGGGTTTCCGGGGCGTTGAGCCGGCTGGTCGCGTTCTGCGGGCCGGCGGTCGCCGACACCAACGAGACGAGGTAGCCCGCCGAGCCGTTCGCGATGGCCGTGACGTAGTACGGCGTGCCGGCGGCGCCCTGGACGAACGCGAGGCCGGTGACGTCGGAGCCTGAGGCGTGAACGACGCGCTGGTCACGCAGCCCGTCGTCATGCCGCGTTGGTGCACGCCTTGACCGTGTAGGTCTGGCCGCCCGGCGCGTTCGACGAGGTGGACACCACGTTGATCGAGCCGGCTGTCGAGCCGTAGCCAAGGGTCGGGTTGGCCGGTGCGGCGAGCTGGGTGGTCGCGAGCGCCGAGGACCCCGAGGTGGCCGAGCTGTTCGAGGCGTAGCCCGCCGGCGGCACGGCGGTCACCTTCGCGTGGGTACGCCGTGCCCTGGACCAGCCCGGTCGCGCCTGGGCGCCCGAGGTGTAGCTGCCCTGGGTGACGCACCCTGTGGTCATCCCCGCGTTGGTGCACGCGGTCGCCGAGTAGCTGGCCGGGGCGGTGCCAGAGGACCCGGTGAAGGTCACGGTGACCGCGCCCGCGGTGGTCGCCGAGGACGCCACCGTCGGGGTGCCCGGGGCGTTGAGCCGGCTCGTGTCGGCCTGCGGACCGGCCACCGCCGCAGCCCCGCCGATGCCGCGGCGCTCGGCAAGCTGCGCGGTCTCGGCAGCCTCTCGGCGCCGGCCGCGCAGCGGCTGCTCGACGCGCTCGCGGGCGCGGCGGAGTCGGAGCCCGTGCAGGGTGCGCGCGAGCTGCCGCCGGGCCTCGCCCGCCGGGTCGCCGCGGCCTCCGCGCTCGGCGCCGTGCTCGTGCGCGCGCGCTGCGAGGGCGCCCACATCGCTCCCGAGCTCGTGGCCACGCGCGCGGAGCTCGAGAGCTTCGTCGAGGCGATGGCGAACGGGCACGACGAGCACGCGCTGCTCTCGGGCTGGCGGCGCGAGCTGGTGGGCGCCGAGCTGCAGGGAGCTCGTGCAGGGCAACGTCGCGATCGCGCTCGAGCCGTCCGTCGCCGTACGTGCGCACGTTGGCGCTGCCTCCCGCCCCGCCGAATAGCGGCTCCGCCCGCAGGGCGCACCCTGGTAGTGTCCGCAGATCGGCGCCGCCCAGTGGGGGCGTGTGCGCCGGCTGTCGCGATGTCGTCCACCGCCTCGCCCGTTTCCTCCGCTCAACTCGCGCTTGACCGGGCGAGGCTGCCGCGCGTCAATCGCTGGGTGCTGATCTCGATCGCGGTGTCCGGCCTGGTCGGCCTCGCGATCGGCCTGGCGGGCCTCGGCGGCGTGGACGATGCGGCGCACCGCTACCAGGCGAGCGTCTTCAGCGTCGACGGCTGGACGGCCTGGGACAACTACTGGTACGCCGGTCGCTACGGCGTCGTCAACTACAGCCTGCTCTTCTACCCGCTGGCCTCCGTGCTCGGCGTGGTCACGGTCGCGGTGCTCGCGACGACGGCCTCGGCGGGGCTCTTCGCGGTCATCGTGATGCACCAGTGGGGACGCCCGGCGCGCTGGTCGGCGCTGCTCTTCGCGCTCTCGGCGCCGGCGCTGCTGGCCGCCGGTCAGTACCCGTTCGCGCTCGGCACGGCCTTCAGCCTGCTGGCGCTGCTCGCGGCGCAGCGCGGGCGGCCCTGGCTGCTCGTGGCCGCCGCGCTCGCGACCGCGCTCTCGAGCCCGCTCGCGTTCGCCTTCCTGGTCGTCACGCTCGGCGGTCTGCTGCTCGGCGGCGGCAGGGCGAGCACGCTGCGCAACGCCAACGTCGCGCTGCCGCTGTGCGCCATCCTGCTGATGCTCGCGGGCGAGGTCGCCGTCTACCAGGCGCTTCCCCGGCGGCGGGCCGTTCCCGTACCCGGCGGCCGACCTGGCCGGCATCACGGCGTTCTCGCTCTGCGGCCTGCTGCTGGCGCGCGGATCGCAGCTCACGCGCCCGCTGGCGGGCTCTTCCTGGCCTACCTCGCGATCGCCTGGTGGGCGAAGCTCTTCCCGTCGCCGCTCGGCGGCAACGCGACGCGCGTGCTCGACTACCTGGCCGCGCCGCTGCTCGCGCTCGTGATCGCGGTGCGCGCGCCGCAGGCCCGCGCGCTGAGCGTGCTCGCGCTCTCGGTCGCGATCGCCTGGCAGGCCGCGCCCTTCGTCCAGAACGTGGCCAACTCGTTCGGCGAGCAGGCGCAGGCGGCCTCCTACTGGCAGCCGGTGATCTCGTTCCTGCACCAGCCCGGGCCGCCACGATCCCGCCAACTTCCGCGTGGAGGTCGTCTCCACGGCGCGCCACTACGAGTCGTACTACCTCACGCGCGGGGAGGGCGAGGCGATCCCGCGCGGCTGGTACCGGCAGAACGACTTCCCGTCCAACGGGGTGCTCTACGACCGCACGCTGAGCGCCGCGGCCTACCAGCGCTGGCTGCGGCTGATGGGCGTGCGCTACGTCTTCCTGCCCGTCCACGCCGACCTCGACGAGTCGGCCAAGGCCGAGGCGGCGCTGCTGCGCAGCGGCCTCAGCGGGCTGCGCGAGATCTCGATCTCGAGCGACTTCCGCGCCTTCGAGCTGCCCAATGCGACGCCGCTCCTGACGCTCGACGCGGCGCGGCCGGGCGCCGCCTCGCTGGCGGGCGACGCGCGCGTGCTGCGCGAGACGCGCGAGCAGTTCTGGCTCTCGCTGCCGCAGGCCGGCACCTACCTGCTGCGCGTCCACTACTCGCCCTACTGGCGCGTGGACGATCCGGCGGCGGCCTGCGTCGAGCCCGGCCCCCACGGCATGACACAACTGCGGGTCGTCGACCCCGGGACCGCTGCGACTGCGCATCGACGTGACGGCGCGCAGCATGCTCAACGTCGTCGGCGGTGCGCGCTCGGGTTGCGCGTTCCCTGCCGCGGCACCCCCCAGCTGAGCGACTGCCCGAACCCCCTTTCTGCCGATCCGTCAGCATTAGCGCAATGCGTTCTCTCGCCGCCATCGTCACCTGCGCACTTCTGTGCAGCGCCACTCCGGCCCTCGCCGCCGGCGGCGCAGCTGCGCCCCAGGTCGTCGATCTGACGGTGCGGCCGTCGGGCACCGACCTCGTGCACCTGCCCGGTCATGGCGACGCCTACGCCGTCGTCTACGACGATCGCCTGGCGCCGAGCGCCCTTCGCTACGCCGAGCGCCGCGACGGCCGCTGGCGCGTGCGCACGATCTCGCCGCCGATCGACGGACGCCCGGTGGGCCGCGAGCCGACGCTCGCCGTCTCGCCGCACGGCCTGCGGCTCGCCGTCTTCCGCACCGAGATCGACCTCGACGACGAACGCCAACGCCAACGGCACGCTCTACGCCTCGCGCTCGCCCGACGGCGTGCACTGGTTCACCGAGCGCATCGACTCCAACGGCTTCGGCGCCAGCGCGGGCTTCGACGCGCAGGGCCGGCCCGCGATCGCCTACCTCGCGCGCGTGGACACGACGAACGCCGCCGAGGTGCGCATGGCGCACTTCTACGACGGCGCCTGGCACATCGCGACGCTCGCGCGCACGACGTTCCGGCAGGCGCCGAGCGAGGCCAACGCCTCCAGCGTCGGCCTCGCGCTCGACCGCTACCTGGCGCTCAAGGTCGCCTACATCGATCCGGCCAGCCATTCGGTGCGCCTGGTGGGCGAGGACGCCCGCCCGCAGCGCTTCGGCACCGTGCCCGCCTCCGCGGCGCGCGCCTCGCTCGCGTTCGGCGCCAACGGCGAGGTCGGCGTCGTGTGCGCCGGACTGGCCGGCGAGGACGCCCGGCTGTGGGTCGCGACCGGGCGCCTCGGCGGCGTCAACCACACCTATCCCGGCGATCGGCCAGTCCGTCAGCTCGGCGGTCATCGCGGGCTTCACGAACGGCGCCCCGATCGTGGCCTTCCGCGACCGCCGCGGCGCCTTCGTGGCGGTGCCGGGCAAGCGCCGCTACCACAGCTCGCTGATCGCCCGCGCCTCGCGCTACAGCGCCAGCAGCCCGTTCAACGGCGCCTTCGGCGCGGCCCGCTCGAGCCCGGACGGCATCGGCGTCACGCATGGTCGCGAACGGCGCGCTGCTCGTGTTCGCCGAGAGCGCGTTCTCGTAACCCTGGGCCGAAAAGCGCGTCTTAGGGCGTAGCATGATGTGTATGCGACGCCTGCTCATCGCGATGGCGCTCGTCGCTGCCTGCTCGTGGTGCCGTCTGCGGCGCTCGCCGCCACCGCGCCGACGCCGAGTGGGCCCGCACTGACGAGGGTGGCTCCTGCTCTTGCCTGGAACGACGTGAGAGTCGTGCCTGGCGATCGCTTGAGCCGATCGACCTATCGCGTCTTCCGCACCTTGGCGGACTGCGCGACGAGTCCGATCCCGTGTCGTTCGCGCCAGGTCTGGCTCGACCTGTCCAGTGACACGCTGTCGTACCCCGATATCTGCGTCACTGCCGGCGGACGGCGTGTATTGCTACTTCGTGACGGCCGATGATGGCCTGCTGCCACCGGCGAGTTCGAACCTGGTCACCGTCAAGCTCGACACGCACGGCGTCCAGTGAACATCGCAGGTGACGAAGACCGGCGGGAACGGCTGCTCGCCCTTCGTCGTGACCCGGCGCACCGCCAATGCCGACTTCTCGCCGCCGGTGACGTTCCTGGTGGACGACCTCGTCACCCTCGTGCCGTACGCTCCGCCAGGCACTGGGCGCTCCGTTCGAGGCCGTCAATCCCAGCGTGGTCGCGACCGACGCCGCCGGGAACAAGTCGTCGGTCACGTTCCTGGAAACCTCATCGACACGACACGGCCACCGGCGCCGGACCTGCGAGGTCACTACCGACCCGGCCCAGCAGAAGGCGACGCTCACCTGGCGCTCCGTCGACAGCGACGGCGCGCCGGTGCTCACGTCCGCGCCTGGCGGCTACCGCCTGCGCACGAAGGGGCCGGCAGTCTCCACGACGAGCAACTTCTTCGGACGGCCCGTCGTCGTCCAGAACCTTGCAGGTCGATGCGACCTACGAGTTCACGCTCGACGCGACGGACGTCTGTGGCTACGGTCAGCCCACGGTTCGTCTCGTGCGCCTCAACGACACGACGCCGCCGAGCGCCCCGATCGTGGCCACGCCCGCCTTCGACCCGGCGGCGCGCACCGTCAGCCTCCAGTGGGTGGCCTCGACCGACAACATCCAGGTCGACCACTACGAGATCCTGCGCAACGGCGTGCCGGTCGGCGCCACGGATGCGCCGAGCTTCACGGACTCCTCTCCCCGTCAGCACGCCGCAGCTGAGCTACGTCGTGCGCGCCGTCGACACCAACGGCAACGAGACCGACTCTGCGCCCGCGACGGTCTTCACGCCCGACTGGACGCCGCCGACGGCGCCGGTGCTGAGCGGTCGTGCGCCAGGGAGCGACCGCAGTGCTGCGCTGGACAGCCGCAACCGACAACGTCGGCGTCGTCGCCTACGACGTACTGCGCGACGGCGCCCTGGTCAAGACCATGACCTCTGCCGAGCGCACGTGGTCGGACGCGGGCGCTGAAGCTCGGCGAGCACGCCTGGCAGGTGCGCGCGCGCGATGCCGCGGGCCTCTCGGCCACGTCGGCGCGATAGCACGCGAAGATCGCGAAGACCGTCAACAAGGCGGCGCTCGTCTCCGTGCAACTGGCCGGCAAGTCCAAGCGCACGGCGCGCTACTCGCTCGCCGGGCGGGCGCGGCTGCTGGTCGACATGCGCATCGAGGGCACCCTGCAGAAGACGAAGCTGCGGCTCTACGTGAAGAGCGGCCGTGGGCGCATCACGGTCTGGCGCGGCACGCCCGGCTCGGCCTCGCCTCGCCTGCGCCTCGGCTCCCGCGCTGGCGCGGCACGGCTACGTCACGATCCACCTCAAGCGCACGCTGCATTCCGGGCGCGTGCGGTTCGTGCGTGATCGCGAGCGGTCACATGGTGGTCATCGGCACCGGGCGCGCACAAGCCCAAGCTGAAGTTCGGGTGAGCGCCCGCGCGGCGTTCTCGGACCTCGCCGACGCTCACGCTGCGCTGGATGCAGGCATGGGCGGCGAGCGGCGCGACACTCGAGAGGCCTGCCCGACCTGGTCGCGCTCTTCTGCGCGGCCGAGCACAGCGAGGCGGCGCACGATCTGGCCGACGCGCTCGCCGACCTGGCGCCCGATGCCGCGGTCATCGGAGCCTGCGCGGCCGACGGCGTGATCGGCGCCGGGCGGGAGCAGCAGGGCGGCGCGGCGCTGGCTCTGCTCGCAGTCACGTTGCCGGCCGGAGCCCGCGTCACGCCGTTCCACGCGCAGGTCGGCGAGGGATACGAGGGGCCCGAGATGATCGGCCTGCCGGCCACGCCTGACGGCGCGCTCGTGGTCGCGGTCGCCGATCCGCACTCGACGCCGGTCGAGCACCTGGTCGACGGGCTCGGAGGCCTGCCGGTGCTCGGAGGCTTTGCAGGACTCGGAGGCCGCGGCGCGGCGCGCCTCTTCACGACCGGCGGCTGCGCCGAGGAGGGCGCCGTCGGCGTCGTGCTCGAGGGCCTGCCCGGTGAGCGCCGATCGTCTCGCAGGGAGCCCGGCCGATCGGCCCGGAGCTCGTGGTCACGGCGGCCGAGGGCAATCTCGTCGTCGAGCTCGCGGGGCAACCCGCGCTCGAGCGCGTGCAGCAGGTCGTCGAGGAGCTGCCGCTGACCGAGCGCGCGCTGCTCGAGAACGGCCTGCTGATCGGCCTCGTGATCGACGAGAACCGCCCCGAGCACCGGCTCGGCGACTTCCTCGTGCGCGGCGTGCTCGGAGCCGATCCCGACACGGGCGCGATCGCCATCGGCGACGTTCCCCGGGTCGGGCCAGACGGTGCGGCTGCACGTCCGCGACGCCGAGTCCGCCTCGCACGAGCTCGATGAGATGCTGGCGCGAGCGAGCACGGAGCCGGCGTCGGCGGCGCTGCTCTTCTCCTGCAACGGCCGCGGGCGCAACCTCTTCGCCGCAGCCCGACCACGACGCCGGCGCCGTCGCGCGCGCACTCGGCACCGACGCGGTGGCGGCTGCTTCTGCCAGGGCGAGCTCGGGCCGGTCGGCGGCCGGACGTTCGTGCACGGCTTCACCGCCAGCGTCGCGCTGTGGTGAGCGTCACCGCATCGTCACCAGATCATCACCGCCGCGTCACCCTCGCCTCGCGGGCACTTGGCGACGCTGGCGGGCATGGACGGCATGATCGCCCTCATCGCCCATGACGGCACCAAGGACGAGATGATCGGGCTGGCGGAGGAGTTCCGCGAGCAGCTCGAGGAGTCGACCGTCGTGGCGACCGCGACGACCGGCGGCGTCCTGAACGCCGAGCTCGAGCTGAACGTCCGCTGCGTGCTCTCGGGGCCGCTCGGCGGCGACCTGCAGATCGGCTCGATGGTGGCCGGCGGCTTCGTGAAGCTCGTCGTCTTCCTGCGCGACCCGCTCACGGCGCACCCGCATGACCCCGACGTGCAGGCGCTGATGAAGGTCTGCGACGTGCAGCGCGTGCCGCTGGCGACGAACGTCGCGACCGCGCGGCTGTGCCTCGCGGCGCTGGCGCCGGTGTACTGAGCGGCTAGAGGAGCGTGCCGCGCACTGCGTCTACGAGCGACGCCCCGGGCTGCGGACCGGCCGACGCGGGCGTGGATGCAGTCCGCATGAGCCCGAGGCCGTGCAGATCGGCGACCCGGCTGCGCACCTCCTCGGCGGCGGCGCGCAGCGCCGCGACCTCGGCCTCGTCGAGCCCGGTCGTGACGATCTCCGAGACGCCGCGGCGCCCGAGCCGCGCCGGCACGCCGACGTAGACGCCGTCGATGCCGAACTGGCCCGAGAGGCGCGCGGCGATCGGCAGCACGACCTGCTCGTCGCGCAGGATCGCGCGCACCATCAGCAGCACGGCGGCGCTCGGCGCCCAGTAGGCCGAGCCGCGCTGCAGCAGGCGCACGACCTCGGCGCCGCCGTCGCGCGTGCGCTGGACGACCTCGCTCGAGCGCCGCCGCGCCGAGCACCTCGGCCGCCGGGCGGCCGCCGATCGTCGCGGTGCGCGAGAGCGGCACCATCGTGTCGCCGTGCGAGCCGAGCGTGAGCGCCTCCACCGTGCTCGCCGGCGCGCCGGCGCGCTCGGCCAGGAAGTGGCGGAAGCGCGCGGTGTCGAGCAGGCCCGCCATGCCGACCACGCGCTCGGGCGGGAAGCCGAGGGCGTCCTGGGCGAGCGTCGTCATCTCGTCGAGCGGGTTCGTGACGACGATGACCACGGCGTCGGGTGCCGCCGAGCGCAGCTCGCGGCAGACCTCGGCGACGATGCGGCCGTTGCCCTCGAGCAGGTCGGCGCGGCTCTGCCCGGGCTGGCGCGGGCGGCCCGCGGTGATCACGACGACGTCGGCGCCGCGCGCCTGGTCGTAGCCCTCGCCGCCCGTGAGCGTCGTGTCCGAGCCGAGCAGCGGCAGCGAGGAGCCGATGTCGAGCGCCATCGCGCGCGCCAGGTCGCCGGCGACGTCGATCAGCGCGACGTGGTCGCAGAGGCGCGCCTCGGCGATCCTCGCCGCGGTGGTGGCGCCGACCATGCCGGCGCCGACGACCGCGACGCGCGTCACCCCTGACGCTCCAGCTCGGCCATCACGTGGCGCACGACCTGCTCGACGAGCTGCGGCGTCGCGCGGCGCGGGTACTCGCGGTAGAGCAGCTGGCGCGCGAGCGTGCGCACCTGCGACTCGCGGCGCAGCCGGTCGATCTTGGGGCGGTCGAGCGGGTCGGCGCCGGCCACGCTCAGACCTTCTGCGGCTGGAAGTTCTCGATCGCGTCGATGGCCGCGTCGCGCGCCGCGAGGATCTCGCTCTCGGAGCCCGAGAGCAGCGCGCGCCCGAAGCGCCCGACGTTCGAGAGGTGGATCAGCTCGATGTTCGCGGCCTTCTCGGCCTCGTTCACGGCGAGCGTCACGTAGGCGGCGGGCGCGACCTCGAGCACGAGCAGCGTGCGGCCCGGGCACGAGCAGCGCGCCGCGGCTCATGCGGTTGATCAGCTGCGCCTGGTAGGGGTCGACGTTCGTGATCACCTGGAACGACTCGACCTGCGGGCGCATCACGTCGGCGAGCGTCAGCTCGGTGTACTCGAGCACGGCGCGGCCGGCCGCCTGCACGGCCGACTGCTCGAACGAGTGCACCTCGAGCAGGCCGAACTCGCGCTCGATGAACTGCGTCGCGGGCTTGACGTCGGCGCCCTTGAGCGCGACGTCGGCGACGCGGTAGATCTCGTTGGACGGCGCCACCTCGACGAACAGCTCGGCCATGCCGGCGATCGGCACGTCGCCCTGGATCACCGAGCCGGCGTAGGCGGCGTACTGCGGCTGCATGCGGTCGATGTAGACCCACGAGCGCAGGGAGAAGTTGCTCGTCTTGCCGTCGCCTTCGCTTGCTCATTTCGCCACCGTCGTCTTCTTGGCGCCCGGCAGCGGCACGGTCGCCGCCTCGGCTGCGCCGCTCGTGGGCCGGGCGATGACATGCGCGGAGAGCAGCTCGCCGACGCGCGCGGCGCGCTCGGCGCCGGCGTCGCAGGCCGCGCGCACCGCTCCGACGTCGCCGCGCACGACGACCGTGCACATCGCCGGATCGACGCGCTGGATGCCGACGAGCTCGACGTCGGCGGCCTTGACCATCGCGTCGGCGGCCTCGACGGCGGCGACGTAGCCGCGCGTCTCGACCATGCCGAGCGCCTGCCCGCCGTCACGCATCGCGCATCACCGCCGCGATCGCCTGGCGCACGAGCTCCTCGAGGCTCGCGCCCGGCGGCGGCGGAGCGCGCCGCGGGCGCGGGCGCGGCGCGGCGCCGGAGCGCTCGCGGGCGCGGCCGCCGGCCGCGCGGCGCTCGGCCCGGCGACGGGCTCGCGGTTGAGCGCCCACGGCGCGACGCGGAGGTCGTCGGGGCCGCTCGCGGGCATCTCCCAGTCGTGGATCTGCGCCGCCACGCGCTTGCGGTTGATGAGGTGCCGCACGCCGATGTTGTCGGACGAGATCGAGCCGCCGATCGTGCCGGTGCCGATCATGAACGTGCGGTCGACGCCGGTCGAGTAGCCCATCGCGCCGAACAGCGAGGGCGTGTTGACGAGCACGCGGTAGGCCGGGCGCGGCCTCGGCGAAGCGCGAGATCACGGCCTCGTCGCTCGCGTGCACGGCCGAGGTGTGGCCGTCGCCGCCGAAGCGCAGCTGCGCGACCGCGGTCGCGATGCCCTCGTCCGGGCCGTCGACCTCGATGAACTTGAAGACCGGGCCGAGGATCTCGCGCGAGAGCGGGAAGTCGTAGCCGATGCCGCCGGGGCGCACGACGAGCAGCTGCGTGCCCTCGGGGATCGAGAAGCCGGCCAGGTGCGCGAGCGTCGCCGGCGACTGCGACACGGCCTCGACGTTCGAGGGGCCGCGGCCGCCCTGCGGGAAGAGCAGCTGCGTGATGCGCGTTCTGCTGGTCGTCCGACAGGAAGAGCGCGCCCTGGCGCTCCATCGCGGCCTGCAGCGAGGCCGCGATCGAGCGGTCGACGATGGCCGACTGCTCGGAGGCGCAGGCCGTGCCCCAGTCGAAGATCTTGGCGGCCATGATGCAGCGCGCCGCGTAGTCGATGTCGCGCACCGAGGCGTGGATGTAGGCCGGGACGTTGCCCGGGCCGACGGCGTAGGTCGGCTTGCCCGAGGAGTACGCGGCGAGCACCATGGCGCGCGAGCCGGTGGCGAGCACGAGGTCGGTGCGGTGATGGCGCATGAGCGCGTCGGTGCCGGCGACCGAGACGCGCGACATCGACTGGATGAGGTCGGCCGGCGCGCCCGCCTCCTGCGCCGCCTCCTGCATCACGCGCGCGGCCTCGCCGCTCGAGCGCACGGCGCGCGGGTGCGGCGCCAGCACGATCGCGTTGCGCGTCTTGGCCGAGATCAGCGACTTGAAGAGCACCGTCGAGGTCGGGTTCGTGACGGGCACGAGGCCCGCGATCACGCCGACCGGCTCGGCGATCGTGATCACGCGCCGCTCGGCGGTCGTTCTCGATCACGCCGACGGTGCGCTCGTCCTTGAAGCCCTCGTACACCCACTGCGTGTTGAAGACGTTCTTGAACGTCTTGTGCGCCGCGCGGCCGTAGCCCGTCTCCTCGGCCGCCAGCTGCCCGAGCCGCTCGGCCGCCTCGGTGCCCGCGCGCGCCATGGCCGCCGTGATGCGGTCGACGTCCTCCTGCGTGGCGGACGCGAACGCGCGCGCGGCGATGTGCCCGCGCACGGCGAGCTCATGTGCTTCGGTGATCGAGTCCTGCTCGGGCACGGTCGGAGCCCTGCGCTAGCGGGGTCTCAGGCGTCGCCGCCGGGCAGGATCTTCTCGACGTCGGGGTGGGGGCGCGGGATCACGTGCGACGAGACGAGCTCGCCGACGCGCGCGGCCGCCTCGGCGCCCGCGTCGACGGCGGCCTGCGTGGCCCCGACGTCGCCGCGCACGAGCACGGTCACGTAGCCGCCGCCGA
This sequence comes from uncultured Thermoleophilia bacterium, assembly GCA_963840365.1. GTDB lineage: Bacteria > Actinomycetota > Thermoleophilia > Gaiellales > Gaiellaceae > PALSA-600. The sequence continues at coordinate 97,159 of CAWIYQ010000008.1, forward strand.
TCTGCTCCTTGCCGATCAGCGTCACGTTGGCCGCCTTGACCATGGCATCGGCCGCCTCGACGGCGCCGACCAGCCCGCGCGTCTCGATCATCCCGAGCGCGATCATCGTCATGCCGCTAGAGCCTCGCGTAGACACGTGTCCCTCCGGTCGTCAACAGTCGTTGTCAGTCGTTCGAGTGCGCGCGTTGCCACGAGGCTATGCGAACTCCCGGTAGCGCTGCGTTTCCCAGTCGGTGATGGCGGCCTCGTACAGCGACAGGTCGTAGCGGGCGAGGCCCGCGTAGTCGTCGGCGAAGCGCTCGCCGAACGTCTCGCGCGGCGAAGGTGGTGGCCTCCCAGGCCTCGATCGCGGCGCCCAGCGAGCGCGGCAGCAGCGCGCAGGCGCTCGTCGGCGTAGGCGTCGTGCTCGGCGGCTCGGCGGCAGCGCCAGCTCGCGCTCGATCCCGTCCATGCCCGCCGCCAGCACGCCGGCCGCCAGCAGGTAGGGGTTGGCGTCGGCCGCGCCGCCGCGGTACTCGACGCGCGAGGCGGCGCCCGACCTGCGGGATGCAGCGCACGGCGACGTTGCGGTTGTCGAGGCCCCAGCTCACGCGCGTGGGCGCGAAGGAGTAGTCCTCGATGCGCTTGTAGGCGTTGACGGTGGGGTTCGCGAGCAGCGCGAGCTGCGCGGCGTGCGTCGCGAGGCCGGCGACCCAGTGGCGCATGGCGGCGTTGCCGAGCGGCCCGTCGTCGCTCGCCCTCGGCGAAGACGTTGACGCCGTCCTTGACGCAGGCTGTGGTGCAGGTGCAGCGCCGTTGCCCGAGACGCCGGGGAACGGCTTGGCCATGAACGTCGCCCGCAGGCCGTGGTGGCGCGCGATCTCGCGCACGACCGACTTGAAGACGACGGTGCCGTCGACGACCTCGATCGCCGGGCCGTGGCCGAAGTTGATCTCGACCTGCGCCGGGCCGTACTCGGTGTTGCGAGGCCTCGACGACGATGCCGAAGGCCTCGATCACGCGCCGGATGTCGCCCGACGACGTGCTCGATCTCGGCGCCCTTCTGCAGCGAGTAGCACTGGATGCCGTCGTAGACCGGCTTGCCGTCCTCGGTCGGTGAGGTAGAACTCGATCTCGGTCGCCAGCACCGGGTCGTAGCCGCGCTCCTGGCAGCGCTCGACCTGGCGCCGCAGCTGGTGGCGCGGGTCCATCTCGATCGGCTCGTGGCCGTGCTCGCTGACGCAGTCGCTCATGCACAAGCGCGGCGCGCGCCGCGCCAGGGCGTCGGGCGCAGCGTCGCCAGGTCGGGCATCACGATCATGTCGACGATGTCCGACGCCGGGTTGTAGTGCGGGAGCTCGGGCAGCTCGCAGTGCCAGCTCCAGTAGAACGCCGCGTCGGCCTGCGCGAAGCCCTTCTCGGCCGTGCCTTGCGAGGAAGTGCTGCGCGGGGATGCGCTTGCCGCGCAGATGCCCCTGCGTGTCGGCGAACGCGACCTCGACGGTGTCGACGTCGTTCTCGGCGATGATGGACTGGGCGCGCGCGTGCAGCTGCGGGAATTTGGTCATATCCGGGGGATGATTTCAGAGTGCCCGGTCGCGTCAGCCGCCGAAGGTTCCGGGCCCGACGACCCAGTCGACGCCGGCCAGCGGCACGCCGGTGAAGGCCGAGGCCTCGAGCGAGAGCGCGCGCAGGTCCTCGGGCTCGAGGTTGTGCACGTTGCCCTTGCCGCACGACTTGGCGAGGATCGTCATCTCGTAGTACATCGAGCGTCAGGAAGTTGTGCACCCGCTCGGCGCCGAGCTCGGGGTCGAGCCGCGCCTCGAGCTCGGGATCCTGCGTCGTCACGCCGACCGGGCAGCGGCCCGTGTGGCAGTGGTGGCAGGCGCCGGCGGTCGTGCCGAGCGCGGCGTAGCCCTCGGTCGCATCCACGCCGCCGACCGAGACCGGGCTGTTGCAGCCGACCGCCATCAGCGCCGCGGTGCCGATCGCGACGCAGTCGGCGCCGAGCGCGAGCGCCTTGGCGGCGTCGACGCCGCTGCGGATGCCGCCCGAGGCGATGAGCGTGATCTTGCCGTACATGCCGATGTCCTCGAGCGCGCGGCGCGCGGCCGGGATCGCCGTCAGCGTCGGCACGCCGGTGTGGTCGAGCTGGAACTCCGGCGAGGCCGCCGTCGAGCCCTCCGTGCCGTCGACGACGATCGCGTCGCAGCCGGTCTTGGCGGCGATCTTGACGTCCTGCTCGACGCGGCAGGCGGCCAGCTTGAGGATGATCGGCACGCGGTAGTCGGTGGCCTCGCGCAGCTCCTCGATCTTGACGGCGAGGTCGTCGCCGCCGAGGAAGTCGGGGTGGCGGGCGGCCGAGCGCTGGTCGACGCCGACCGGCAGCGTGCGCATCGGCCGCGACCTTCTCGCTGACCTTCATGCCGAGCAGCATCCCGCCGGTGCCGGGCTTGGCGCCCTGGCCGACGACGATCTCGATCGCGTCGGCCATGCGCAGGTGCTCGAGGTCGAGCCCGTAGCGCGACGGCGTCATCTGGTAGATCAGCCGGTCGGAGGCCTCGCGCTCCTCGGGCAGCATGCCGCCCTCGCCCGTGCAGGTCGCGAGCCCCGCGCGCGAGAAGCCCATGCCGAGCGCGCGCTTGGCGTTCGTGCCGAGCGCGCCGAAGCTCATCGACGTGAGGTAGACCGGGAAGGCCAGCTCGAGCGGCTCGGACACGAGGTCGGGGCGCCCGCCGCCGATCAGCGTCTTCGTCTCGCAGTGCTCGCGGTAGCCCTCGAGCGGCAGCCGCGTCATGACGCCCGGCAGGAAGACGAGGTCGTCGAGCGTCGGCAGCTTCTGGAACGTCGAGAAGCCGCGGATCTGGTAGCGGCCGAGCTCGGCCTTGGCGTGGATCGCCGCGGATCGTCTCGGCCGTCCAGATGTGCGATCGGCCCTGGTCGTAGCCGGGCGTGGGGTGCGCGGTCTCGTCCATCAGATCTTCAGCCAGGCGTCGGGGTTGCGGTTGTTGAAGTACCAGAGCTTCTGCTCCGAGACGACCTTGCGGAACGTGAACGTCCCGTCCACGCCGTTCTCGCGCAGCAGGCCGTGCACGCGCTCCTGGTCGGCGTCGCTCGCCTCGATCACCTTGGCGTCGGTGCCGAGCGAGCGGATCTCCCCGGCCACCCAGACGTTGCCCTGCCACAGCGAGTCGGCGAAGGCCGCGCCCGTCGAGCCGCACACGATCAGGTCGCCGGCGTGCGTCATGAAGGCCGAGAGGTAGCCGACGTCGCCCTCGACGATCAGCGTGCCGCCCTTGAGCGAGACGCCGCAGCGGGCCGCGGCCGAGCCCTTGATGTGGATCGTGCCGCCGCGCATCGAGGCGCCGGTCGCCATGTTGGCGTTGCCCTCGACGACGACCTTGCCCTTCGCCATCGCCTCGCCCGCGGCCCAGCCGGCGTTGCGCTCGACGTAGATCGCCGCGCCCGAGTTGAGGCCGCCGCAGTAGTTGCCGACCGAGCCGCGGAAGCGGATCGTGACGTCCGCCGTCTGCCCGACGCCGAGGTTGTGGCGGGAGCGCGGGTTCTCGACCACGAACTCCGTGACGCCCTCCTCCTCGGCCAGGCGGCGCAGCTCGCGGTTGAGGCCCTTGGGCCAGGCGTCGGCGTCGATGACGGCCGTCGCGCCCTGGAGGTCGACCCCGGCCGCCATCAGACGATCTCCGTGGTGACGCCGCCGTCGCGATCCCAGACGTAGATCGAGCGCGGCTCCGGGCAGGTCGATGTCGAGCTCCTGGGCGAAGACCTGGCGCAGCGCCTGCTCCTCGGTCGCGATCGCCATGACGCCGCCGACGTTCGTGGCGACGAGCGACTTGATCGCGAGCGGATCCTTGGCGGAGCCCATCTCGTCCTCGGTCGCGAAGAGGTACGCGAAGCAGCCGTCGAGCTCGTCGACGCTCGTCTTGAGCGCGTCCCAGAGCGTCTCGCCGTGCAGCATGCGGTCGGCCAGGTAGACGGCGATCAGCTCGGAGTCGTTGCTCGTGTGGAAGCGGTAGCCCTCCTGCGTGAGCAGGCGGCGGAAGCGGAAGTAGTTCGTGAGCTGGCCGTTGTGGACGATCGAGATGTCGGGGAACGGCTCGGCCCAGAACGGGTGGCCGTAGGCGACGTCGACGATCGACTCGGTCGTCAGGCGCACGTGCCCGAGGCCGTGCGAGCCGTCGAAGCGGTCGATGTGGTGCCGCGCGTTGACCGTCTCGGCGTCGCCGAGGTCCTTGATGATCTCGAGCGAGCGGCCGATCGACTGCACCTCGATGCCGTGGCCGGTGTCGTCGATCGCGCGCACGATGTCGCGCACCTGGTCGGTGCCCGCGCTCACGGTCGCGCGCACGAAGCGGTCGGCCGCGTCGGTCGCGTGGTCGCTCTCGTGCTCGCCCGCGATCGTGACGCCGCGCTCGCGCAGCGAGCCTTCGAGCGCGTCGAGCGCCGCGTGCGTGTGCTGCGGCGTCGACGATGCGCAGGCGCAGGATCAGCTGGCCCTCGACGGGCTCGCCGTAGAGCGCGAAGCCGGTCGAGTCGTAGCCGCGATGGCGCATGGCCTGGCACATGTCGACCAGGTTGCGGCCGATCGGGCCCGCTCGTCGGAAGCTTGATGCCGCAGATCCCGCACATTCAGCTGATCTCCTCGGCCTTGTGGTCTCCGTGCCCGGGCAAGCGCTCGAGCGCGTCCTCGCCCGCGCCGCGGACGTGATCATGAACGAGCGCGCGCACGCGCGCGGCGTCGGCCGCCGCGAACGCGCCGGCGATCTCGGCGTGCTCGGCGGCCATGCGCTCGACCGCGCCGGCCGGCCGCGCCTGGTAGGTGAAGAGCCCGTGCGCCGCGCGGTGCGTCCAGACGGAGTCGAGCGTGCGCATGACGAGCCCGTTGCCGCACGGCGCGCAGAGCGCGCGGTGGAAGTCGCGGTTGGCCTCGAAGGCGCCGCGCCGGCGCTCGGTGAGCGCGCGCGAGGCGCGCGACGGCCGCGCGCTCCTCGCCGCTCGCGCGCGCGGTCGCGAGCGCGGCTGCGGCGGGCTCGAGCAGCTCGCGCAGCTCGTACAGCTCGCGCACGTCGGCCGCGGTGAAGCCCTGCACGAGCGCGCCGCGCCGCGGCACGAGCCGCACGAGGCCCTCCTGCTCGAGCAGGTGCAGCGCCTCGCGCACGGGCGTGCGCGACACGCCGAGCTCGGCCGCGACCTGCTCCTGCTTGATGCGCGCGTCGGCCGGCAGGCGTCCGCTCGTGATCGCCTCGCGCAGCGCGGCGAGCACGCGGTCGGTGAGCTGTTCCTGGTCGTCCAGGGCGGCGAGCGGCATCGGCGGATACTGTATCCAAGATGGGTCGGTGCGCGCGGGAGGGCGCGCGGCCTTGTAGGCTCGCGTGACGACTGCCCGGGCAAGCGCCTGCGTCGAGACCGCCACGATGAACCTCCCCCTGATCATCGCCGTCGTCCTCGGAGGCGGCATCGTCGGCTGGATCGCCGCCGATCTCGAGCGGGCCTGGCGCGAATCGCGGCGATTCCGGATTTGATCGAAGCGTCGCGCTGCCGTGATCAGACGGTGCCGTCGCGACCGAGCAACTCGAGCCCGATGCCGACCGCGAGTGCCAGTCCGGCGTACCCCCATCCCACCCAGGGCGAGAGCGTGAAGAGCAGCAGTGCCGTGCCCCCGGCGATCCCGGTGCAGATGAGCGCGAGCGCCGCGCCTGCCAGGAAGCCCGAGCCGGCGCGGACGGACTCGCCGTCGCCAAGTTCGCGCGTGAGTGGATAGCGGCTCGAGTGCACGGGCCGAACGTGTTCGCGATCGGCGCGCGCTCACCTGCCCGCGTGCAACGTCGGGGTCTGACCCCAACGCTGCATTCGCGCGGGTCGCGGGCCATCTCAACTACCCTGACGCCGTGATCCGAGGCAGGCGAAGCGGAGGCACGGCGCTCGTCCTGCTCGCGCTCGTCCTCGCGGCGTGCGGCGGCAGCTCCGCGGGCGACAAGGGCGCGGGCAACGGCACGACGACGCCGGCGGCCGTCGCCTCGTCGTCGACGCCGCCCGAGCCGCGCGCATGAAGCCGGGCGAGCTGGCCGGGCCGATCGGCGTCACGCCGCGCGCAGATCGCGCCCGAGATCACGCTGCACGACCAGAACGGCAAGCTCTTCAAGCTCTCGTCGCTGCGCGGCAAGGCCGTCTTCATCACGTTCGTCTACGCGCACTGCCCGGACGTCTGCCCGCTGCTGCTGCAGGCGCTCGGGCGCTGCGAAGCGCGGGCTCAAGGATCCCGCGAGCATGCAGATCATCGCCGTGTCGGTCGACCCGAAGGGCGACACGCCGAAGGCGGTCAAGACGCTTCCTCGCGCAGCGCCTGCTGACCGGGAAGGTGCGCTGGCTGCTCGGCACGCGCGCCGAGCTGAAGCCCGGTCTGGACGGCCTACAACATCCTCGCCAAGTCGGTGCCGCAGACGCCCGCGATCATCGAGCACGTCGTCGCTGATCTACGGCATCGACGCGCGCGGCCGCATCCGCGTCGGCTACCCGGCGTCGCCGCTCAAGCCGGCCTGGATCGAGCACGACGCTCCCATTCTCGCGCGCGCGAAGTGACGCTCGCCGTGAGAGCGGCGGTGCGGCGCGAGGCGGTGGCGGTCGCCGCCGTGATCGTCGCGGTGGTGGGCGTGCTGGCGCCGCTCACGCTGGCCGGGCGGCTCGCCTCGTCGGCCGACCTCGACGCGTTCTACGCGCCGTTCGCGAGCGTTCCTGCACGACCGGCCTGGCGGCGCGGCGACCTCCCGTACTGGGCGCCCGGGCGCGTTCTCGGGCCAGCCGTTCCTGGCCGACGCGCAGTCGGGCGTGACCTACCCGCCGATGCTGCTCGCCTCCTGGCTGCTCGACCCGATCGACGCGCTGCGCGCGGTGGCGACGTTCCACTACCTGATCGCCGCGCTCGGCACCTATGCGCTCGCGCGGCAGTTGCGCGCGAGCCGCACCGGGTCGGCGTTCGGCGCGATCGCGTTCGCGGCCTCGGGCCACCTCGTCGCGCGCTCGGCCGCGCTCGGCCTGCTCGGCGGCGCGGCCTGGCTGGCGCCGGCGCTCGCGCTCGCCGAGGCCACCGCGAACGCGCGGCCCTCGCGGCGCGGGCTCGCGATGGCCGGGCTCTCGCTCGTGCTCGCGCTGCACCTCGCGAGCGGGTCGCAGCAGCTGGCCGCGCTCTCGCTCGCGACGTGCGTGATCTGGCTCGTCGCGCGCGCGGGCGCGCGCGGGGCTGCGTGCGCCGCCGCCGTGCATCGCGCTCGCGCTCGGCCTGGCCGCCGTCGCGCTGCTGCCGCGGCTCGAGCTGCTGCGCTACGCGACGGCGTCCGGGCTACGTCGACCCCGACGGCATCGGCTCGCTGCTGTTCGGCGACCGCCGCGGGCTCGTCGGGCGCTTCGGCGTCTCGCACTCCGAGATCGCGACGCTCTACCTCGGCGCGGCCACGCCCGCGCTGGCGCTGATCGGCCTGGCGCCGCGGCGCGGCGGAGCGCCGGCGCGCGCTGCTCGGCTGGCTGATCGCGTTCTCGATCGCCTGGGCGGCCGGGCTCGTCGGCTGGCTGATGGATCCGCTGCCGCTCGTGCGCACCGTGGCCGGGCACGAGCCGGTGCGCGGCATCGTGCTCGCGCTGCTGTGCGCGAGCGTGCTCGCCGCGCTCGCGCTGCCGGAGGTCGAAGCGCTGGCCCGGCGCCGTGCGGCGTGGCCGCGCTCGGCCTCCTCGTCGGCGTGCTCGCCGGTGGCAGCGACGGCTTCGCGCTCGCGCTACCTGGTGCCGCTCGGCGGCGGTCTGCGCCGTGCTCGCGCTGCGCCGCTTCCCGCTCGCGCCGCTCGCGCTGCTCGCCGTGCTGGGCGGCCGACCTCGCCTGGCAGGCGACGCATCAGGACCAGCCGCTGCGCTGGCTGCGGGGCTCGCAGGTCGCGCCGGAGCCGTCGGGCAGCGCGGCCTTCCTGCTCGCGCGGCAGCGCGCCGAGGGCCCGTTCCGCATCGCCACGGCCGCGCCGGAGCCCGTGCTCGTGCACCAGCTCGGAGCGCACCGCTCGCGCTCGGCGCGCGCGCTGCTGCTCGACCAGGAGGCGCTGCGCCTCGGGCTCGAGGACGTCGCCGGCTACAACCCGGTGCACCTCAAGCGCTACCACCGCCTCATGCTCGCCTCCAACGGCGGACGCGCGCGTCGACCGGCACTTCGAGCTGGCGCTGCGCCCGGCGACGCCGCAGCTGCGCTCGCTGGCGGTGCGCTACTACGTGTCGCCGCCGGGCGGAGCAGCCGCCGGGTCTGCCCGTCGTCTACCGCGACCGGCTGAGCGTGGTCACGCGCGACGACGCGGCGCTGCCGTTCGCGCGCCTCGTGCGCCCCGGCCGCGCGCCGCAGGCCGCGCGCGTCGTCTCGCGCGAGCCCGATCGCATCGTGATCGCGCCGCCCGGGCCGGGGCGGCTGGTGGTCGCCGACCTCGTCTACCCGGGCTGGACGGTGCGCATCGACGGGCATGCCGCGACGCGCGCGCAGCGACGGCGACCTGCGCGCCGTCGACGTGCCGGCGGGCGCCCGGCGGGTCACGTGGACGTTCACGCCGCCGGGCGTGCGGCTCGGCGCCGCGATCTCGCTGGCATCGCTGCTCGCCCTCGTCGGCGTCGCGCTGCTCCCGCGCCTCCGCGCGCGCGCCGCGCCCTCCCCGTAACGGGGTAGTCCCTCCATCGAGGGACTCGCGATCCTCCCGGAATCTGCCGATGCATGCGCCGTGGCCGAGCCGTTCCCTTCCGTCGTCGACGATCACGCAGTCGACCCGCACGCCGCCGCCGCCGTCCTGGCGCGCCTCGCCCAGCGCGCGCGCGACGCCGCCGTGGCGGCCGTCATGGCGCTCGTGCTCGGCCTCGGGCTCGCGCTCCTCGGGCACTCCGAGATCGCACTGCCCGCCGGCGCAGCCGGCCTGACCGGATTCTTCGTCGCCGCCGTCGCCCGCGGTGAGCGCGGCGCGCTCGTCGCCCGCCTCGTCGGGCAGCGCTCCGCGTACCAGATCCCCGAGGTCGTGCGGGCGGCGGAGCGCATCTCGAGCATGGCGCATCGCTGCGAGCTCGCCCGCGCGCTGACCCGCATGGTCTTCGTCGCCGACGGCATCGAGCCGGCCACGATCGGGCTCGACGCCATCCCCGAGCGCGTCGTCGTGCACGCCGACGACCTGCTCGGCCTCGCGTTCCTGATCGCGTCCGACGGCGTCAAGGTGCACCCCGCGAGCCTCGCGCTGCTCGACCGCCTGCTCGGCTCGACCGCGCGCAGCCCGCTCTACAACCGCGCGATCCCCGAGCAGCACCTGCGCATCGCGATCCAGCGCATCCGCGCCTCGATCGACGCCTGACTCCTCTGCGGCGCGGCCGCGGACCTCGCCAGGGCCTGCGTCCCGTGGTACAAACGGGGTCCCCCCGCGCCCACGAAAGGAGTCGCCCCTGTGGCCGTCATCCCTGACGACGTCTACGAGGAAACCACCGCGCTCGCCCTCGAGGAGAAGGGCAAGCTCAAGAAGAGCCTGCGCCGCGTGGACACCCTCCTCTTCACCGTCTGCGCCATGGTCGGCGTGGACACGCTCGGGCAGGTCTCGGGCTTCGGCGCGCAGACCTTCTTCTGGGTCGCAGTCCTCTCGGTCTTCTTCCTGCTCCCGTACGCCTTCGTGATGAGCGAGCTCGGCTCGACGTTCACGCAGGAGGGCGGCCCGTACGAGTGGATGAAGCTCTCCTACGGCCGCGCGCACGGCGGGCTTCGGCGCGGTGCTCTACTGGATCACGAACCCGCTGTGGGTCGGCGGCACGCTGTGCTTCCTCGCGAGCTCCGCGTTCTCGCAGTTCTTCATCCACCTCGGAGGCCCGAAGATCGGCTTCCTCGGCCACACGCCGATCTTCGACCTCATCTTCAAGCTCGCGTTCATCTGGTTCAGCATCGGCGTCGCGATCGCGGCGCTCGACCGGGGCAAGTGGATCCCCAACTTCGGTGCGCTCTGCCGCGGCGTCGTGCTGCTGTTCTTCTCGTTCACCGTGCTGATCTACGCCTTCAAGCACGGCATCCACGGCTTCGGGTTCTCCGACTTCATCCCGGGAGCCACCTCGCAGTCCGGCACGCTGATCTTCCTCGGCGTCGTGCCGCTCCTGCTCTTCAACTACGTCGGCTTCGAGCTCGCCAACGGCGCCGCCGAGGAGATGGTCGATCCGCAGAAGGACGTGCCCAAGTCGGTCATCCGCAGCGCGATCGCGACCGTCGTCCTGTACTCGCTGCCGATCTTCGGCATCCTCGTCGTGCTGCCCGCCAGCAAGATCAAGGGCATCGACGGCTTCGTCGGGCGCCGTCAACACCGTCTTCGGCGACGTCTACGGCGGCGCCGCGCACATGCTCGTCAAGGTCATGGTCGTCGCCTTCATCGTCTCGCTCATGACGTCGGGCGCCGTCTGGATGATCGGCTCCGACCGCGTGCTCGCGGTGGCGTCCTACGACGGCGCCTGGGCGCCGTGGTTCGGCGTGTTCAACGCCAAGCTCGGCACGCCGGTGCGCGTCAACGTGATGTCCGGCGTGCTCTCGACCGTGTTCCTGCTGTTCGCGCTCAACCTGCTGAGCGGATCGAACGCGAGCTCCTTCGCGGTGGTGCTGGCGCTGACCACGTCGACGACGCTGATCTCGTACGTGATGATCTTCCCGACCGGCTGGCTGCTGCGCCGCCGCCATGGCCACGTCGCGCGGTCGCTACCGCGCGCCGATGATGGGCTTCTGCGTCGCGATCTGCACCGCCTGGATGGTGCTCGGCTCGTGGGTCGCGTTCGTGCCCGGCACGCTCGAGCGCCTGTTCGGGTTCTCGTACGACTACAAGGCGATCTGGGGCGTCTCGTTCGCGCGCTACGAGGTGATCTCGATCGGCATCCTCGTGCTGATCGGCGTGCTCACGGCCATCGGCTACGCGCTCGCCGCGCCGGTGCGCGCACAGAGCGTCGAGGTGAACATCGAGTCGCACGCGGTGCACGCAGCGGTGCCCGCGGGCGACTGACAGGACTCCCGTGAGGCCCGCCGGCGGCGCCGGCGGGCCTCACGCGCGTCAGCGCGCGTCAGGCGCCGAAGCGCTGGGCCACGCCGGCCCAGTCGACGACGTTCCACCACGCGTCCAGGTAGTCGGGACGGCGGTTCTGGTACTTGAGGTAGTAGGCGTGCTCCCACACGTCGACGCCGAGCAGCGGCGCCATGCCGTTGGTCACGGGGTTGTCCTGGTTGGCCGTCGACACGACCTTGAGGCCGTCGGCGTCCTTGACGAGCCAGGCCCAGCCCGAGCCGAACTGGTTGATGCCCGCGGCCTTGAAGTCGGCCTTGAACTGATCGAACGAGCCGAACTTGGCGTCGATCGCGGCCGCCAGGTCGCCGCTCGGAGCGCCGCCGCCGGACGGGCTCATGAAGTTCCAGAAGAGCGTGTGGTTGAGATGGCCGCCGCCGTGGTTGCGCACGACGCCGCGCTTGTCCTCGGGGATCTTCTGCGAGGTCGCGGATGACGTCCTCGATCGGCTTGTCGGCCCACTCCGTGCCCTCGAGCGCGCCGTTGACGCGGTCGACGTAGGCCTGGTGGTGCTTGTCGTGATGGATCCGCATCGTCTGCTCGTCGATGTGCGGCTCGAGCGCCGCGTAGTCGTAGGGCAGCGGCGGAACGGAGTACGGCATGCCTTCTCCTTCGGTGGTGTTGCGCCTCTCGCGGGCATTCTTGCGCGTCCCGGCGAGACCGGAGGGTTGCCAGGTTGCGAGACCGGGGGGATGATGGCGGGAAATGGAACGAGTGAACCGGATTGCAAGATGCGCGGCCGCGCCGCATCTGGCTCGGGGACGACGCATGAGGACGTACGAAGCAGGCAAGGAGCCGCTCGCGGCAGCAGCCGCGGACACGCGCGACTGGGTCTTCGACCTGCTCGAGAACCCGCGCTACCGCGAGCGCCTCGAGGTGCTCGCGGGCTCTCGCTGGCCCGGCGCCCGGGCTGCGAGCCGTGCCTGCGCGCGCTCGTCCTGGACGACTGGGACTACGAGGCGCTCTACCACCTCGGCTGGTGCGAGTCGTGCCGCTCGGCGAGCTTCGCGCTCGGCATGGACACGACCGCTCCCAAGGCCGTCGGCTCGAAGTACCGCCGCCACGCGCTCTACGTCGTGCTGGCGGCGGCGCGTCGCGATCGCCGCGCCGCTCGCCGGCAGCCACCTCATCAACGGCGGCGGAGGCGGGCGGCCAGGTCGCGCAGGGCGGCGGCAACCCGACGACGGTCCCGGCGACGACCGCCGGCGCACGACGCCCGCGACGACGCCGGGCACGACGACGCCCGCGACGACGCCGGCGACGACCACGCCCGGCGAGACGACGCCGGCGGCGACCACGCCGGTCGTCACGCCCGTCCGCGCTCGAAGCACGTCAGGGCGGGCGCGACAAGCCGGTTCCGCTGACACCTGAGACGCCTTCGGACGCACGTCGCGGCGGATCGGCCTCCCGCCGGTTGCCGCGCGCAAGTCAGATCGGCCCGCGGCGCTGCCCGCTGCGTCACCGACCCCGTCTCGAACGCGCTCCGAAGCCTGGCCCTATCATCGAGCGGGTGGACAGCGTCCTCCGCGAAGGCAGCCTGGCCGGCCGCTCGGCGCTCGTGACCGGCGGCGGCACCGGCATCGGGCGCGCGACCGCCGAGCTGCTGGCCGCGCTCGGGCGCGCGCGTCGCGGTCGCGGGGCGGCGCGCCGAGCTGCTCGAGGCGACGGCGGCGGCGATCCGCGCGCGCCGGCGGCGACTGCCTGCCGCGTCGTGTGCGACGTGCGCGAGCCCGAGGCGGCCAGGGAGCTCGTCGGCGCCGTGATCGCGGCCTACGGCTCGCTCGACGTGCTCGTCAACAACGCCGGCGGCCAGTTCGTCAAGCCCGCCGAGGAGATCAGCCTCAACGGCTTCCGCGCCGTCATGCGCCTCAACCTCGACGCCGTGTGGGAGCTGACGCGTCTGGCCGCGGTCGAGAGCATGCTCCCGAACGGCTACGGCAAGGTCATCAGCGTCGTGCTCTCGCCGCGGCGCGGGATCCCGGGCATGTTCCACTCCTCGGCCGCGCGCGCCGCGGTGGAGTCGATGACGCGCACGCTCGCCACGGAGTGGGGCGGCCGCGGCGTGCGTCTGACGTGCGTGGCGCCGGGCACGATCGACACCGAGGGCTGGCGCGGCTACGGCGACACCGTCGAGGAGGTCGCGGCCACGATCCCGCGTCGGCCGCCTCGGCACGGTCGAGGAGGTCGCGCAGATGATCGCGTTCCTGGCCTCGCCCGCGGGCGATTTCGTGACGGGCACGACGGTCGTGATCGACGGGGGCGTCGACAACGTCGACCTGCCGCCGGGCAGATCGCCGTGAGCCGTCAGCTCGGCTCGGTCGAGCGCGCGGTCGCCCTGCTCGAGGAGCTCGCCGCGGCCGGCGGGCCGCTCGGGACGAACGAGCTCGCGCGGCGCACGCAGATCAACGCCAGCACGGTCTCGCGCGTGCTCGCGACGCTGCTCGGCGCGGGCTTCGTCGAGCGCGAGCCCGGCGCGCAGCGCTGGCAGCTCGGGCTCCGGCTCGTGCATCTCGGCAACGCGGCGCTCGCGCGCCTCGACCTGCGCGACCTCGCGCGGCCGCTGCTCGAGCAGCTCGTGCGCGAGACCGGCGAGACCGCCACGCTCTCGCTGCCGGCCCAGGGCGAGGGCGTCACGGTCGACTTCGCGCCGAGCCCGCACAGCGTCTCGAGCCGGCGCCGAGATCGGACGGGCATCGGTCGCGCACGCGACCGCGGTCGGCAAGGTGCGTGCTCGCGCACACGCCCGGGCGCGCTCGCGGCGCTCGCCGAGCCGCTCGAGCGCTACACGCCGCGCACGCTCGACGACGCTCGCCGAGCTCGAGCACGCCGTCGCGGCGGTGCGCGCGCGCGGGCGTCGCCGAGGCGGCCGGCGAGCGCGAGCCCGGGCTGCAACGCGATCGCCGCGCCCGTGCTCGCCGAGCGACGGGCGCCTCGTGGCCGTGCTCGGCCTGCAGGGGCCCGAGCGCTTCGACGCGGAGGCCCGCCGCGCCGCCGCGCAACCGCTGGCCCGGGCCGCGGCGCTGCTCGCCGCGACCGCGGGCCTGCGGCTGCTAGCGTAGCTACGACCAGGGGTAGGGCGAGCTGCGAGACCGGGTGCAGGTCGCCCGTCTCGAAGCGCTCGAGAGCCGGAACGGCTTCAGCAGCGGCGAGCCGTCGCCGGCGATCACCTTCGCGACCTCGCGCCCGACGCCGAGCATCTTGTAGCCGTGGTTGGAGTCGAAGATGCCGTAGACGTTCGGGCGCACGTAGTCGAAGACCGGGAAGTTGTCGACCGTGAACGCGCCCATGCCGCCGGAGCGCGCCTGCTTGTAGAGCGGGCGCTTGCCCTCGAAGCGGCTCATCGCGTGCGAGAGCGCCGCGCACCACATGTCGGGGAAGTCGGGGTCGACGTCGGTCGTCGATCGGGTACGGGTCGATCGGCGCCTCGGGGCCGACGGTCAGCGGCGAGGCGCCGCCCTGGATGCCGTGGCGGTCCTGCTTGTAGTAGATGCCCCACAGCTCGTCGGTGACGAGCTTGCCGTCGTCCGTGTAGAGCGGCGCGTCGGTGTCGAGGTGGACGACGGGCGGCATCGAGCCGTCCTCGAGCGAGAACAGCTTGGGGTCGACCGAGATCTCGCCCTCCTGGAGGTTCCAGTACGTCCACATCGGCTGGTCGCGCGCGACGTCGCCGTTCGGCTGGTGCACGTCGATCGTCGGGCGGCAGCTCGAGCATGCCCCAGAGGTGCTTGGCCCACGGGCCCGGGCGCGACGATCAGCTGCGTCGCACTCGATGCGGCCCTGGCTCGTCTCGGCCGCGCGTCACGGAGCCGTCGCCGGCGAGCTCGAAGCCCGTGACCTCGACGCCCGTGATCAGCTGCGCGCCGGTCGACTCGGCCTTGGCCTGCATGCCCGCGACCGAGTCGAGGTTGTGCGCGAACCCGCCCTTGTGCTCGTGCAGCACGGCCGTCACGCCCTTCGCGCGCCAGTCGGGGAAGAGCTGCTTCATGTACGTGTCGCAGGCGGCCTCGCCGGTCACGAACGTCGACTCGTAGCCGATCTTCTGCTGGCGCTCGTAGACCGCCGTGAGGTCGGACTCCTGCGCCTGCGGGCCCGAGCGCCATGTAGCCGACGGGGTTGTAGGAGTAGGCGGCCGGATCGGACTCCCAGACCTCGACGCAGGCCTGCATGAGCTCCTGCATCGCGGGCTGGAAGTAGTTGTTGCGGACGACGCCGCAGGCGATGCCCGACGCGCCGGCGCCGGGCTGCGACTTCTCGAGGATCACGATGTCGGCGCCGGAGCCCTGGCCGCTCGCGGCCAGCTCCTTGCCGAGGTGGTATGCGGTCGAGAGGCCGTGCAGGCCGGCTCCGACGATCAGGTACTTCGTGCGTGCGGGCAGCACCATGAGCTCCTTATTGCCTTATGGGCAATGCTGTTTCCGTGACAGGCACAGTGTAGCCCGGCGTCGCGCGAGCGCCAGGGCCTGCGGCTCAGCCCGGCGCCTAGGCGGCGCTCGCAGCGCGTAGAGGCGGCAGCGCGAGCGGGATGGCGCAGCGCCCGTCGGCGTCGAACGCGCCCTGCTCGACGGCCACCGCGCGCGCCTCCTCGATCAGCGCGGCCCGGCGCTCGGCGCGGGAGGACGTTGATCGCGCTGTGCGTGCCGAGCAGGCGCGCGAACGCGGCGTAGTCGAGCTGCCTGCTCGTGGCGCGACTCGGTCTCGAAGAGCCCGCGGTAGGCCGCGGGTCGCAGCGAACGCGGGCGCCCAGTCGCGCGTCGACGCCGGCAGGTGGTGCGGGGTTGGCGGTCGTGGAGGTACTCGACGACGACGTCGTACCAGCTGCCGTCGTCGGCCGGCAGGTTCCAGCCGGCGACGAGGATGCCGCCCGGGCGGAGCACGCGCGCGATCTCGTCGAGCGCGCGGTCGAGGTCGAACCAGTGGAAGGCCTGGCCGGCGCAGGCGACGTCGGCGCTCGCGCTCTCGAGCGGGAGCGCCTCGGCGGTGCCGTCGAGGACGCGGACGTCCGGCAGCACGCGCTCGATCACCGCGCGCAGCCCCGGGTCGGGCTCGACCGCGACGAGCGTGCCGGCGATGCGCGCGAGCGTGCGCGTGAGCTTGCCGGTGCCGGCTGCGATGTCGACGACGTCGGGGCGCTCGCGCACGGCGAAGTGCTCGAGCACGCGCGTGAACGGCTCGAGCGGCCAGCCGGGCCGCGTCGCCTCGTAGTCCTCGGCGACCGACGCCGAACGAGAGCGCGCGCTCCTCGCTCACACGCGCCCCGCCGTGAGCGCGTGCGCGTGGCGCAGCCACTCGCGCAGGGCGTCGCCGTCGTCGCTCACCTCGGCCGGCAGCACGCACCCAGTGGCCGACGCGCTGGTCGTTCTCGTAGAGCGACGTCGCTGCCGGGCAGCTCGTAGGCGGCGGCGAACAGGTCCCAGTCGGGCAGGCGCACGCCGATGCGCCCGTCGGGCGCGACCAGCGCGTAGGGGCGGCCCGCGGCGGCGATGGCCTCGCAGCCGTGCGCGCGCGTGACCTCGACGTCGCCGAGGCCGGCGGACGACTGCTCGAGCAGCTGCAGGAGCTGCGGGACGCTCGCCTCGCTCACGCCCCGATCGTAGTTGCGGTAGCGTCGCCGCGCGTGCGAGTGAACGTCGGCGACATCGAGCTGCACGTGCGCGAGGAGGGCGCGGGGCGCCCGCTCGTGCTGCTGCACGGCGGGCCCGGGCTCGACGGCTCGGTCTTCTTCCCCGAGATCGCCGCGCTCGCGCGCGACGGCGTGCGCCTGCTCGCGATCGACCATCGCGGCAACGGCCGCTCCGACGCACGGCGACCACGCGCGCTGGACGGTGCCGCAGATGGCCGACGACGTCGAGGCGGTGATCGGCGCGCTCGGGCTCGAGCGGCCGGTCGTGATGGGGCACTCGTTCGGGTCGTTCGTCGCGCAGCAGCACATGGCGGCGCACGGCACGGCCGCCGGCTACGTGCTCATGGGCACGGTCGACTCGGTCGACGAGCTGCTGCGCATCGACGAGCGCCTCGCGGCGTTCGAGCCCGAGCACCTGCGCGAGCAGGTCGCGCGCTCGTGGGCGGGCGAGACGACGGTGCAGACGGCCGAGGAGGCCGCGCAGCTGATGCGCGACCAGCTGCCCGTTCCACGTCGCCGAGCCCGAGGGCGCGGTCGTGCGCGCACTGCAGGAGACGCTCGGCGAGATCGTCTACAGCCCCGCCGTCCTGCGCCACTTCGCGACCGGCGGCGAGTACGGGCTCGTCGACAACCGCGCGCGGCTGGGCGAGCTCGAGATCCCCGTGCTCGTGCTCTCGGGCGAGCGCGATCGCACGACGCCGGCGGCCTCCGCGCACCGCCTGGCGGAGCTCCTGCGCGACGCCGACGAGGTCGTCATCCCGGGCGCCGCGCACATGCTCCTGCAGGAGCAGCCCGAGGCGGCGCTCGCGGCCCTGCGCGCGTTCCTCGCGCGCGTGCCTGCGTAGCCGGCGGGACACTCGGGGTCTGGCCCTTGACGTCCCGCCTGGCGCTGGGTTCCGGCGTGAGCTGCACGGACGGGACGTCAAGGGCCAGACCCCGAGCGTCCCGCCAGCCGGGAAAACGACTGAGGCGGGTGGCTCTTGAGCGCCACCCGCCCTCTGTCGACTGCTCGCTTCAAGTCCGGAACGATCAGGTAGTGCTGGTCGCCGGATGGTCGAGGGTGGAGCAGCCACCGGCCGGGACCGGGTAGACGGCGCCCTGCGAGACGAGGTACGGAACCCGCTCTGGCGGACGGTCTTGTCGCGGTAGACGATCGTCTTGACGCGCTCGCGAACCTTCTTCTGGTACGTGATCACGACGGGGACCTTGACCTTGACCCAGTGGCCATGGTGCTTCCGCTTGACCCACTGCCACTTCCACTTGTAGATCGTCTTGGTGACGGTCACGTAGTGGTAGGTGACGACGTACTTGGTCTTCGGGTAGCAGATCTCTACCTTGCCGTGGTACTGATGATGCGCCGGCGAACCGTCGCCGTCGTGCTTGTGCCGCTTGTGACCGTCGCCGCCCCACGCCGAGCGTACCGACGAGGCCGAGGAGCTCACGGCGTTCTTCGCCGCGCCGACGCCGCCGAAGGCGCACGTGGCTGACGACAACGCGAGCGAGAGCGCGAACGCAAGCGTCAATCGGGGACGGGCAGTCGGATGACTCCGGCTGCGCGTCTTCGCGGCGAGTCCCTGAACGAACTCGTCGCGAGCCACCGGGCGCTGCTCGCGTAGCCGGCGTTCGAGATCGTGGTCGTCATGTCCTGGCATTCGCCCTCCTCCGACATTTCCTGTTCACCGACCTTTACCGGCGGAGGGGGCAAAACCTTACGGATGGCGCTGGGGTGACCTCGGCACCCCAGGCGGAATGTGGCGGTTTTCGGGCCTTGATCGCGCGTCGGGGCGATGGGAGGATCGCTCCCATCTGAACCGGAGCCTGGGCCGGTACGGCCCCTCTCCGACGGCGCGTCGTGCGTTCCCGCCTCCCCGGACGGGAACGCACGATCACGCGCCTCGGCCCGCCCGCTCCGGCGCCGGCATCGGGCTCGGCCCCGCCCTCGGAGCTGTGTCGATCGACACCCGCCTTGTGACATTCGTGCGCCTCGTCCCGGCAACGGTGACCAGGCGGTGACGATGTGGTTGCGGGGCTGGAAAGGACGCCGATTTCGATTGACGGTGCCGACAGCCCTTTCCTAGCGTGACGGCCGGGCCGCGAGCTGACGGCTGACTGCTCATGAGGAGAGAGATAGTTGGCGTCCATGGCGAACGCAAAGACATCATCGTTGACGAGGGTGGGCTGCGTGGTGATGATCTGATCGACGGTCTTGGATTGCACGCACCCGGCATGGAGATCGGCATAGGTTGATCCGTTAGCGCTCACCTGGTGGATCTGTGAGCCGTTCAGGCCACCGGCCTGGTTGTACCGGAGTCGTCCCCGGTTCGTCGCCGACAGGGCTGCTGCCTGACCGCGCCCCTGCTGAATCGTGCCGCCCTCCCGGATCACCTGGTAGCTGTTGACCGCACTA
>CAWIYQ010000009.1:0-16583 GCA_963840365.1 uncultured Thermoleophilia bacterium
CTCGATCGACTCCTCACGCGTCGTGCCGACGAGCGTGATGTGGTGGAGGCCCTGGGTCTGGATCTTTCGCATCAGCCCGCTGCGACGCTACCGAATCTT
Source organism: uncultured Thermoleophilia bacterium (assembly GCA_963840365.1). Lineage (GTDB taxonomy): Bacteria > Actinomycetota > Thermoleophilia > Gaiellales > Gaiellaceae > PALSA-600. The sequence continues at coordinate 100 of CAWIYQ010000009.1, forward strand.
GTGGTGCCTGGACCACGCGCGCTCGGCGGCAGCGACGTCCGCGACAAGGTTGCCGAGGGCGAGGTTGACGTCGTCGGTGTGGTAGCCCCAGTCGGGGCCGGCGAGCTCGGTCACGACCGGCCGGGCGTCGGAGCTCCCGGTCGCCTTATCCACCTGCAGCCACGTGGCGCCGTGCGCGGTGTGGCAGGCGGCGCGGTAGAGCGCCGGGTACGAGATCCACGGTGTCGCGACGCGGCCGAGCGACGGGAAGTACGGGTCGAGGAGCGCGGAGCCGCCGCCGACCGCCGCCGGGTTCACGCACGCGACCTGCAACCCGGCCGTCGCCGTCTGCTGCGACTGCAGCGCGACACCCTGTCCCGGGCGCCCGAAGAGCGCCGTCACAGGCGGTTGGCCGGGGAAGCTCGAGTAGGCGATCACGCAGCCCGCCTCGCCGGCGCGCGAGCAGAGCGGGATGTTCGCGAAGCTGCCGCCCGCCGGCGAGCCCGTGCGCACCTCGACGTCGCCGCCGAGGACGATCGCGAGCACGAGCCGGTTCCTCAGCTTCGCGTCGTGGTCGACGACGCCGGCGAGCAGCCTGATCAGGATCGCGGCGCCCTGCGAGTGGCCGATGAAGACGATCGGCCGACCGTCGTTTCTGTGCGCGAGGTAGTCGTCGAAGCCGGCGAGGAGGCTCTGGTAGGCGGTCGCCACGGCGGCGAGCCCTCCCTGGGCGAAGAGGCCGGCGAGCGTCACCTGCCGGTAGATCGGCGCGAAGACACGGCACACGGTCGAGAAGCGCGACGCCTGTGCGATCGCCACGTTCGTCTCGGCCTCCTGCACCTTCAGGTCGGCGTTCAGCGTCGGTTCCCGGCTGACGGTCGGATAGACGTAGAAGCAGTCGAAGCCGCTCGCGGCCGCCGGCTTCGCGTTGGCGACCGAGGTGGCCCCGGACGCCTTCACGGCGGTCGCGGCAAGGCTCGACGTGCACGGGTCGTTCGGGAGCCCCGGACGGCAGAGCCAGACCGTCGCGTCGTGCCCGCCGCTCGCAGCGCCGATCGCGATCGCGCTCGCCGTCACGGCGGCGCAGGCCAGAAGGAAGAGCCGTGAATGCTTGAGGCAGTCCGGGTGCGTCCCCGGAGTATGGCCGTCGAGCTCGGCGGCCGGGCCCGCCCCTGCGTACCCGGCCGCCATTCGCATCACGCACGGTTTCGAATCCCGCCCCGGCGGTATCCCTGAGCAATGGAGATCGGCTACTGGCTTGCCTCCGAGGAGCACGGCCCGCGCGACCTCGTGCAGAACGCCGTCCGGGCCGAGGCTGCCGGGTTCGAGCATCTCCTCATCTCGGACCACATCCATCCCTGGGTCGACGCCCAGGGGCACAGCCCGTTCGTCTGGGGCGTGATCGGCGCGATCGCCAATGCGACCCGCCGGATCCGGCTCGGGACTGCGGTGACGTGCCCGCTGATCCGGATCCATCCCGCGATCGTCGCCCACGCCGCGGCGACAGCCCAGTCGCTCCTCGAGGGGCGCTTCTTCCTCGCGCTCGGCACCGGCGAGCGGCTGAACGAGCACGTGCTCGGCGACCGCTGGCCTCGCGCGGACGAGCGGCTCGAGATGCTCGAGGAAGCGACGGAGCTGATCCGGAAGCTCCTGCGCGGCGACTACGAGACCTACCGCGGACGGCACTACACCGTCGAGCAGCTGAGGCTCTACGACGCTCCCGATTCGCCGACTCAGATCGTCATCGCCGCGAAGGCGACGAGCGCCGTCGAGCTCGCCGCCCGGCACGGCGACGGGACGATGAACACCGTCCCGGACGCGGAGATCGTGAAGCGCTACCGCGACAGCGGCGGCACGGGACCGATCTACGGCAAGGTGACGGGCTGCTTCGCCCCGAGCGTCGACGAAGCGCTCGAGATCGCAGTCGAGCGTCAACCGAACACCGCGCTGGGCGGGGAGATCTCGACCGAGCTCGCACTGCCGCGGGACTTCGAAGCGGCCGCGGAGCTCGTGCGCCCGGAAGACCTGAGGGACTCGCTCGCGCTCGGAGACGACCCGGGAGCGTGGCGGGAGAAGCTCGCCGCGTTCGAGCAGGCGGGGTTCACGCACGTCGCTCTCCACAACATCGCCAAGGAGCAGACCGGGTTCATCGAGTTCGCGGCTCAGTTCGTCTAGCCGCGTCGCGTTTTCGGCTCGGCCGGGCGGGTAATGGACGCCAAGGGATGGTGCGTCGCCTCCGTCTGCTGCCGGCCGGCGTGCTCGTACTCGCGCTCACAGGCTGCGGGGGCGACCAGAACGCCCTCGCCGCCAAGTCGCACCCGGAGCATGAGATCGCCACGGTGTTCTGGGTCGTCCTGGGCGCGTCGTGCGTCGGCTTCGGGATCGTCGTCCTCCTCCTCTTCCTCGGCTGGTGGCGCCGAGCCCGCCCCTCGCTTCCCGGCGGCGGCGGGGAGCGGGCGGCGACGCTGGTCGTCGTCGGGATGGGCGTCGCGCTCCCGATCGCGCTGCTGGTCGCGCTCTTCGTCTGGTCCGACCTGCTCGTCACGCGGTCGACGGCCGCGCCCGCGCCCGGCTCGACCCGGATGACGATCCGGGTGATCGGGCACCAGTGGTGGTGGGAGGCGCGGTACGACGGCACCGACGTCGTCACCGCGAACGAGATCCACATCCCCGTCGAAACGCGAGTCGATGTCGAGCTGTCGACGGCGGACGTGATCCACAGCTTCTGGATCCCTGAGCTGAACCGGAAGACCGACATGATCCCCGGCGTCGCCAACCGGCAGCTGCTGATCGCCGATGAGCCGGGCGTCTACCGGGGCCAGTGCTCGGAGTTCTGCGGCCTGCAGCACGCGCACATGGCCGTGGAGGTCGTCGCGCAGCCGCGGGCGGCGTTCACGGCCTGGCTCGCGGCCCAGGAGAAGCCGGCTGCGCCGAGCGCACTGCCCGGCGCAAGGGTCTTCCGGCAGCAGGCCTGCAGCGGCTGCCACACGATCCGCGGCACGCCGGCACACGGCACCGTCGGCCCCGACCTCACGCATCTCGAGTCGCGATCGACGATTGCCGCGCTGACCGAGCAAAACACGCCGTCGAACCTCCGCGAGTGGATCGAGCATCCGCAGGAGGTCAAGCCCGGCAGCAAGATGCCCGACCTGCTGCTGCCCGCGGCGGACTGGAGGGAGCTCGCGACCTACCTGGAGACGCTGCGCTGATGGCGGCCACCGCGCAGCTCGAGCGCGTCTGGCTCGAACGGCCCGGGGTGCTCGGCTGGCTGACGACCGTCGACCACAAGCGGATCGGCCTTCTCTACTTCTGGACGACTCTCGTCTTCTTCGCCGCCGGCGGCGCCGAGGCGATGCTGATGCGCACGCAGCTCGCGCAGGCCGACCAGCACGTCGTCGGGCCGGAGACCTTCGACCAGCTCCTGACCATGCACGGGGTGACGATGATCTTCTTCTTCATCATCCCGATGACGACGGGGGCGTTCGGGAACTACCTCGTCCCGCTGATGATCGGCGCGCGCGACATGGCGTTCCCGCGCCTGAACGCACTCTCCTACTGGGTGTTCCTCGGAGCCGGGCTGCTCATCTACTCGAGCTTCTTCTTCCACGCCGCGCCGGATGCCGGCTGGTTCGACTACGTCCCCCTCGGGCTCAGGCGGTACGACCCCGGCAGGAACATCGACTTCTACGCGCTCGGCCTGATCCTGAACGGCATCGCGACGACGTTCGGGGCGATCAATCTCGTCGTCACGATCTTCAAGCTGCGCGCGCCGGGCATGTCGTGGAACCGCATGCCGCTCTTCTGCTTCGCGATGCTCGCGACGGCGCTGTCACTCGTGTTCGCCCTGCCTGCGCTGACCGCCGACCTGATCTTCCTCGAGCTGCAGCGCAAGCTCGGCTTCCATTTCTTCGATCCAGGGCACGGCGGCAGCGCTCTGCTGTGGCAGGACCTCTTCTGGATCTTCGGCCACCCCGAGGTCTACATCATCGTCCTGCCCGCGTTCGGGATCGCGACGTCGATCATCCCGACGTTCGCGCGGCACAAGATGGTCGCGTTCCCGCTCGTCGCGATGGCGGAGCTGCTGGTCGCGTTCATCGGCTTCGGCGTCTGGGCGCACCACATGTTCTCGACCGGGATCGCGTCGACGACACTCGTCTTCTTCGCAGGGGCCTCGATGCTCGTCGTCATCCCGTCGACGATCCAGGTCTACGCCTGGCTGATGACGGTGAACATCGGGACGCCGACCTTCAGGGCGCCGCTGCTCTTCATCGGCGGCTTCATTCTCTTCTTCGTCGTCGGCGGGCTCTCGGGGATCATGTTCGCGGCGGTCCCCGTCGACCAGGCGACGACCGACACGTACTTCGTCGTCGCCCACTTCCACTTCATCATCTTCGGCGCCGCCGTCTTCCCGCTGCTGGGCGGCATCTACTACTGGTTCCCGAAAGTCACGGGGCGGATGTACGACGAGCGACTCGCGGTCGCGAGCTTCGTGCTGACGTTCGTCGGCACCGCCGTCACGTTCTTCCCGATGCACATCGTCGGCCTGCTCGGGATGACACGACGGGTCTACACCTACGACCGCGGCCTCGGTTGGGACACGTACAACCTCGTCGAGACGATCGGCGGCTACGTGATCGCCGCCGGCCTTCTCCTCATCCTGTTCAACGTCGTCTGGAGCGCCCGGCACGGAACCGAGGCGGGCCCCGATCCGTTCCACGGCGGGACGCTCGAGTGGACGATCCCATCCCCCCCACCCGCGTACAACTTCGCCGTCATCCCGACGGTCGGGAGCGCGTACCCGAACTGGGACGACCGCGGCGGCGTGCTCGTGCTCGATCGCGGGCACCAGACCCCGACGTCGACCGTCAACGACGCCGAGCCGTCCGAGGTCGTCGAGATGCCCGCCGAGTCCGCCTGGCCGATCGTCGTCGCAGCGGTGCTGACGGCCGCGTTCGCGTTCCTGCTCACCTCGCACTGGGCGACGGCCGGCGGCCTGCTCGTGCTCCTGCTGCTCGCGCTCGCGGGCTGGCACGCCAAGGAGCCGGACGAGGCATGACCGCCGCCGCCGCCGTCCCGGCCGTCCGCCCGCCTGGGTGGTGGGGCATGGTCCTCTTCGTCGCGACGGAGGCAACCCTCTTCGGGACGCTCGTCGGCACCTGGGCCTACCTGCGGTTCGAGAACGCGCACTGGCCGCCCCGCCCTCTGCCGAACCCGCCCGTGCTGACACCGGTCCTCCTCGCGATTGCGCTGCTGACGACGAGCGTGGCGATGCAGCTCGCCTGGCGCGCTGGCCGCGACCGGCGACGGGGTCGCGCCTGGCTCCTCGTCGCCGCGGCGTTCGCGGTTCAGATCGCCTACCTCGGCTGGCAGCTCCACGACTACGTGCTAGCGATCCACGCGTACCCGCCGCGCGAGAGCGCATTCGGCTCGGTGTACGTGACCCTCCTCGGCCTCGACCACGCGCACGTCCTCGTCGCTGCGCTGCTGAACGCCTGGCTGCTCGCGCGCCTCGCGACGCGCCTCACCCGGTACCGCCTCGTCGCCCTGCACGCCGCGACCTTCTACACGCATGCCGTCAACGCGATCACGGTCGCCGTCGTCACCCTCACCATCCTGCCGAGCCTGTGACCCGCACCCGGCTCGAGATCCTGCAGTGGTACGCGCTCCTCGGCGGCGCAATCGCCTGGGCGGCACAGCACGTGGCCGGCTACTTCGTGAGCACCGCCGGCTGCGGCAGCACCACGGTCGACATGCGCGCGACCCAGATCTCCCTCGCGGTCGGCGCCGGTCTCGTGATCGCCGGCGCCGAGGCGGCGGCGTACCTCGTCTTCCGCGCGACCGCCCCCGACGAGGCGCCCCCGTCCGGCCGCCTGCACTTCTTCGCCGAGGCGGCTCTGCTCGGCAACGTCCTCTTCCTCGTCATCGTCGTCCTCACCGGCGTCGGCTCGGTCTATCACCTGCCATGCGCGCAGTCCTGATCGTCGCCGCGTTCCTGTCGCTCGCCTCGCCGGCCTTCGGCGCCGACGGGAAGTCGCTCTTCGACGCGGGCTGCAGCACTTGCCACGGCTCCACCGGACAGGGGCTTCCGGGCAGAGGGCCGTCACTCGCCGCCGCCGGAGCACTCGCGGCGGACTTCTACGTGCGCACCGGCTACATGCCGCTCGCCGAACCGCACGCCCAGCCCGCCCGGTCGCGCGTCCTGTACACCGAGCCCCAGATCCGGGCACTCATGCGCTACGTCGCCTCGCTCGGGCACGGCCCGGGCATCCCGTCGCCGCAGTGGCGGACGGCAAGCGTGCCCGCCGGCCAGAAGCTCTTCGCGGATCACTGCGCGGGCTGCCACCAGATCGTCGGCCGTGGCGGCGTCGTGACCGGCGCACGTGTCCCGCCGCTCTCCGAGGCGACGCCCCGACAGGTCGCCGAGGCGATCCGAATCGGCCCGTACCTGATGCCGAGCTTCTCGACTCGCACGATCACGCCCGAGCAGGCCGACGACATCGTCGCCTACGTCGAGTACACGAAGCACCCCGACAACCCCGGGGGATGGTCGATCGGCGACCTGGGCCCATGGCCGGAGGGCGTGGTGACGTGGCTCCTCGCGGCGGGAGTGCTGGTCGCGATGTGCTGCGTCTTCGGACGGAGGCTCCGCACGTGACGCGACCGAGCCTCCGCGAGTGGGCGATCGCGCTCGGCCTCCTTGCCTACAGCAAGCCGGGCGAGCCACCGGGCGAGCCCCCCGACCGTGTGCCGGCCGGGCGTCCCGAGCCGCGCGCGGAGGCGCTGCTCCTCCTACTGCTCGTAGGCGCCACCGCGGCGTCCGCGGCGTTCATCGTCGTCTACGCCGTCAACGCGATCGGCCACAGGACGCAGTGGCTCGCATTGACACTCGGCCTCGCGCTCGCGTTGCTCGCCGCCGCCTGCGTCGTCATCTCCCGGCGACTCGTCGTCACCGAAGAGCTCGCCCACCCGTATCCGAGCACCGAGCACCCGGACGAGCAGACGCAGCTGGCAGCGATGGTCGAGGAGAGCGGATCGCGCTTCACGCGTCGACGGCTCGTGCTGCTCGCCGGCGGCGGCGCACTCGGGACGCTCGGCCTCGCGGCGATCACCCCCGTGCTCGCGCTCGGGCCGGCGTTCGACACCGACGAGCTCACGCGGACGCCGTGGCGGAGCGGACGGCGTCTCGTCGACGAAGCCGGCAAGCCGCTCGCGGCAGTCGAGGTCGAGGCGGGCTCGTTCTGGACGGCGTACCCCGAGGGCGCCGACCGCGAGCTGGTCGGCTCGCCGGTCGTGGTCGTGCGGATCGGTCCCGGCGCCGACGGCGTCGTCGCCTACTCGAAGATCTGCACACACGCCGGCTGCGCGATCTCGCTGTACCGCAAGCCGACGTTCCCGGACGTCGAGCCGCGCCCGGCGCTCGTGTGCCCATGCCACTACTCGACCTTCGACCCGGCACGGAACGGCAAGGTGCTGTTCGGCCCGGCGGGCCGGCCGCTGCCCCGACTGCCGCTCGAGGTCGACCATGACGGCAACCTTCGCGCCGCCGGGAACTTCAACGCCCCGGTCGGGCCGTCCTGGTCGGGCGTCCGCGACCACCGGCCGACGTGATCCGCGTCCTCGACCAGCGCACCGGCGGCGCGCGCTTCGCGCGGAAGGCTCTGCGCTACGTCTTCCCCGACCACTGGTCGTTCCTGCTCGGCGAGGTCGCCCTCTACTGCTTCCTTCTGCTCGTCGCGACGGGCATCTACCTGACGCTCTTCTTCGACGACTCCAGCAGGCAGATCGTCTACCACGGCCCATACAAGCCGCTCGACGGCTCGACGATGAGCCTCGCCTACGCATCGGTACTGCACCTGTCGTTCCGGGTGCGCGCAGGCCTCCTGATCCGGCAGACCCACCACTGGGCGGCCGACGTCTTCATCGCGGCGATCGTGCTGCACCTGATGCGCGTGTTCTTCACGGGTGCATTCCGAAAGCCGCGCGACCTCACCTACCTGCTCGGCGTCGGGATGCTGTTCACCGCTCTCCTCGAGGGCTATCTCGGGTACTCGCTCGTCGACGACCTGCTGTCCGGGATGGGCCTCGCAATCGGCTACAGCGTCGCGCTCGCAACCCCGTTCGTCGGCGGCAACCTCGGCCTCCTGCTCTGGGGCGCCCCGTTCCCCGGCTCGTCCTCGTTCTGGCCGCGGATGTACATCGCGCACGTCCTGATCATCCCGCTCGTGATCGTCGGCCTGCTCGCCGTCCACCTCGCACTCGTCGCGTCCCGTCATCACACCCAGTTCGAGGAGACGCCGGAGACGACCGAGACCCAGATCGTCGGTGTGCCGGCCTTCCCGGGACAGGCGCCCAGGTCGATCGGCCTGATGCTGGGAACGTGGGCGACGTTGTTCCTGCTCGGCGGGCTCGTCCAGATCAACCCGATCTGGCTCTGGGGCCCGTACCACGTCGGCGCGTCGACGAACGGCGCCCAGCCCGACTGGTACCTCGGCTGGCTGATCGGCGCGCTGCGGCTCGTCCCGGGCTTCGACGTGACGGTCGGCGGCTACACGCTCGTCCCCGGTCCGTTCTGGGGCGGAGCGCTGTTCCCGGTCGTCGTGCTGGCAGTGCTCGTGCTCTGGCCCTCGGCCGAGCGGAAGGTGACCGGCGACCACGCCTTCCACAACCTGCTCCAGCGCCCGCGCGACAACCCGTGGCGCACGGCGCTCGGCGCGGCGTTTCTCACCTGGGTGTTCCTCGTCTTCGTGTCCGGCTCCGCCGACCGGGTCACCGTCTGGCTCGGGATCGACTACGCCGCCCAGATCTGGGTATACCGGGTGCTGGTGTGGGTCGCGCCGGTGGTCGTCTTCATCGTCACACGCCGCGTCTGCCGGGAGCTGCTCGCGGCCGAACGAGCCCGGCGTTAGCTCCGTGTCTCGTCTGGAGACAACAGTGACGTGAGCGACGTTCCCGACTACATCGTCCTGAAACAGCATCGCGACCTCGCCGGCATGCGCCAACGTCCGTGGCCCCGGCACGTGGTCCTCGGCGCGATCGCGATCTTCTCGCTGCTCGGTCTACTCGACGTGTTCGGCCAGCGTCCGGAGACGTCGACCGCGGCCGTCCCCGCAGCCCGCCTCCAGCTCTATGCGCCCACCCATCTCCGCGGCGGTCTTCTCTTCTCCGCCCGCTTTCGGATCACCGCGCATCGGTCGCTGAAGAACGCCACGCTCGTTCTCGACCCGGGCTGGGTCGAGGGCATGTCGATCAACACGATCGAGCCGAGCCCGCTCGGCGAAGGGTCGACAAACGGGAAGCTGACGTTGCAACTCGGCCACGTCCCGGCCGGCAGCGCCTATGTCCTCTGGATGGAGTTCCAGGTGAACCCGACGAACCTCGCCTGGCGCCGGCCCGCGGGCGTGACGCTGCTCGACGGGTCGCGTGTCCTGGCCCACATCGACCGCAGCTACACGATCTTCCCGTAACCGATGGACATCGTCCTCCGCGCCGTCGCCGTCTTCGCATTCCTCGTCGTGCTCACGCGCGTCATCGGGCGACGCGAGCTCTCGTCGCTGCAGCCACTCGACCTGATCCTCCTGATCATCCTCGGCGATGCGGTACAGCAGGGCCTCACGCAGGACGACTATTCGCTGACCGGCGCGTTCCTCGCGATCGGGACGATCGCGATCCTGCAGGTCTTCCTGTCCTGGCTCGGCTACCGGTTCAAGCGGCTGCGGCCCGTGCTCGACGGCGAGCCGATCGTCGTCCTGCAGGACGGCGAGCTGATCGAGCGCAATCTCAGGCGCGAGCGTCTGACACCCGAGGAGGTCGCCGAGGAGGCGCGCGCCCAGAACATCGCTCATCTCTCCGAGGTGAAGTACGCGATCCTCGAGACGAACGGCCGCATCACGTTCATCAGGAACGACTAGCCAGGAGGCCTGCGCAGCGGTCCGCGAGCGCCATGATCGCGAGCGCGGGATTCGCCGACCCCTGCGTCGGCATGACGGAGCCGTCGACGACGAAGAGGTTGTCGATGCCCCACACACGGTGCGACGAGTCGACGACGGAGTCGTCGGGAGAGAAGCCCATGCGGGCGCCGCCGACGAGATGCGCGTAGCGGTCGATCGTGAGCGTGTCCATCGCCCCCGCGCCGTCCCAGATCTCGGCGAGGACGTTCTTCGCATAGGCGACGATCGCCTTGTCGTTCTCGCACAGGCTGTAGTCGAACCGCGCGACCGGCACGCCGAACTGGTCGTGCTCGTCCGCGAGCGTCACGCGGTTCTCCGCGAGGGGCAGGAACTCGGCGAGGATCCCGAGCACCGTCCAGTGGTTGTAGTCGCGCATGTACTCCCGCAGCGACTGTCCCCAGTGGCCCTCGGCGAGAACGTGCTCCGCCCATCCGATCGGCAGGGGCGAGATCGTCTGGATCGAGAAGCCGCGCGCGAAGCCCCGCTGCTCGTCGGTCTCGTAGAACTGCTCGGACGAGATCTCGGGCGGCGGCGCCTTGTACATGCGCAGGAGCTCCGGGAACCGCGCCGCCGTCTGCGAGGCGCCCTGCACCATCACGAAGCGACCGACGAGGTCGGCGTCGTTGCCGAGGCCGTTCGGATGGCGGCGGCACGCCGAGTTCAGAAGGAGCCGCGGCGTCTCGATCGCGTAGCAGCAGACGGCGACGGCCGCGGCTCGCTGCCGATGCTCGACGCCGTCCTTGACGTAGACGACGCCGGTGGCCCGGCCGCTCGCGTCGTCGAGCTCCACCCGGGTTACGAACGCGTCCGCGCGGACCTCGCAGCCGCGCTCGATCGCGTCAGGGAGATGCGTGATGAGCGGCGAGGCCTTCGCGTTCACCTTGCACCCTTCGAGGCAGAAGCCGCGATAGATGCAGTGCGGCCGGTTACCGAAGCGGCCGTTCGTGATCGACACCGGCCCGACGCGCATCTCGATCCCGTGCTTGCGGGCACCCTCCCACGCGACCACGGCGGCGCCGGCGATCGGGTGCGGGGCGTGCGGGTAGCCGTGCGGATCGCCCCACGGCCAGAACTGGCCGGCGACGGGAAGCTCCCGCTCGACGCGCTCGAACGACGCCTTCAGGTCCCGGTAGCCGATCGGCCAGTCGACCGCGACGCCGTCGCGCGTTCGCACCTCGAAGTCCGACGGGTGCAGCCTGGGCGTGTAGCCGGCGAAGTGCGTCATCGAGCCGCCGACTCCCGTCCCGGAGTTGTTCTTCCCGAGCTCGATCGGGTCGTCCCCGCCGATGACGCGGTTGTCGGTCCAGTAGAGACCGGCCTCGCCGGCGCCTTTCTCGTCGCTCACCCAGTCGCGGTCCGGGTCCCAGAACGGCCCCTTCTCGAGGACGACGACCTTCCAGCCGCGGCGCGCAAGCCGTTGGGCGAGCACGCTGCCACCGGCCCCGGCCCCGATCACCACGAGATCGACGTCGACGTCCTCGTCGTAGCGCGCCATGCGGTCGAGGTTCTGCAGGCCGCGCTTGTGCGGGTCGAGCAGGAACGCCGAGTCGTTGTCGACCGGCATGGAGAGTGAGCCCTTCACTCGACGCCTCGCCGACGCGTGTCGTCGACGGGGTCGAAGTGCGCCGACTCCTCGGCCTCCCAGGATTCGCGCTCTCCCTGGTGCGGCGAGCCGAATGCGCCGTAGCCGCGCGGATACGCGGGACCGCCGAACCCGATCTCGTTCCAGGCCCACGGATGCGAGTAGAACGCCTGGACGACGTAGCGCAGCACGACCTTCCACGCCCGCGCGACGTTCAACTCGTCCCACGCGCCGCCGCGCACGTCGGCGCGGGAGAAGCGGTGGACGATCTCGACCTGCGCGTCGAGCGGAGCTTCCGCGAACGATGCGAACGCGAGCCGCCCGGCCTCCGCGTCGAGACCGTTCGCGACCCGGCGCCAGACGTCTCCGTCGCCGGGCAGGTCCTCGTACCGCCATCCGTCGCCGACGCCCCCGTGAAGCTTCTCGTCGACGTAGGAGAGGACGGGGATCCGCGGCTCGCAGTCCTGCGCGGTCACGACGTCGCAGAACGCCTTCAGCGTGCCGGCCTCCGCTGCGTCGAAGAAGCGGATCGGCGGCACCCGCTCCACCCGGTCGAGGACGACGCGACGCGTGACCTCGTCCCAGTGCGCGACCTGGCGGAGAACGTCGTAGCGGGGATAGCGGCCGACCATCTGGGGTGTCGTCCCCTCGAGCTGCCGAAGCCCGTGCGGGTTTGCGTGCGCCTGCTCCGCGGAGCTCATCGCTCGCGCTTGACGAGGGCGGCGGCGATGCCGAACGCGCCGACGAGGCACAGCGACCCGGGGGCGAGGAGCGGCGGCCCCATCACGAGGTTGTAGTGCGCCTCCCTGAAGCCGCCGGGCCGCCGGCGCACGCCCTGAATGTGCGTGACGATGCCGACGAGGCCGTCGAGCGCGTAGAGCGCGGAGACGGCGGGCAGCACGGTGCGCGCCGCCTTCTCGGAGAAGACACCCGAAACGGCGGCGGCGGTGAGCGGCGGGGTCAGCACGAGCGGTGTCCACATCCACTTGTCCCCGAACGAGCCCTTGTAGTGCTCGAGGTAGACCTCGAGCCCGAGCGCCGGCGCCGAGGCAGCCGTCAGCGCGGCCAAGAGCCGCTGCGTGCGGCCGGCACGGAGGTTGTCGAGGAGCTTCATGCCGCCCACCGCTTCGCATCCGCGCGCCGCAGCTCGAGGCCGTGACCGGCACGCGAACGGTCCGGGACGAGCTCGCCGTCGACGGGCTCGAGCACCCCGTCGAAGAGCAGTTCCTCGATGCGCACGTGGTCGTGGAAGTACTCGAGGTGCCGCAGCCGGTCGACGCCGCACAGTGCGTGGGCGGAGAGCTGAGGGGCGCAGTGACCGGACAGGTCGAGGCCGTGGGCGGCCGCGAGCCCGTTCACGCGCAGGAGCCCTGTGATGCCCCCGCACCGCGTGACGTCCGCCTGCAGGCAGTCGACGCTCCCGACCAGGTTGCGAAAGTCGGCGAGCGTGTATCCGTACTCACCGGCGGCGACGTCGACGGTCGAGCTCTCGCGCACGAGCCGGAGCCCGTCCAGATCGTCGGACGAGACCGGCTCCTCGAACCAGCGAACGTCCCACTCGCGTGCATAGCGATCCGCCCAGCGGACCGCCTCCTTCGCGGAGAAGGCGCCGTTCGCATCGACATACAGCTCGGCGTCGCCGATCGCCTCGCGCACGACGTCGAGGCGGTGGGGGTCCCGGCCCGGCTCACGCCCCAGCTTGATCTTCACGCGCGGGATCCCCTCGGCCACCCAGCCGCCGAGCTGCTCACGGAGCCGCTCGTCGTCGTAGGAGCAGAAGCCACCGCTCCCGTAGACGGGCACGCGATCGTGTACCGCCGGAAGCAGCGAGACGAGCGGCACGTCGTAGAGCCGGGCCCGCAGGTCCCACAACGCGAGATCGACGGCCGAGAGGGCGCAGAACGCGATGCCCGGGCGTCCCGCGTTGCGAACCGCCGCTCCCAGCTCCGCCCAGATCGCGGCGACGTCGTCCGGCTTCCGTTCGAAGACGACCGGCGTAAGGAGGTCGTCGACGACCTTCGCCGCCGCGTCCGGCGCGTACGTGAAACCGAGTCCACGGGTCTCGCCGTACGTCACCTCGACGATCACGATCGTCGTCGAGTCCCACTGCAGCGTGCCGTCCGACTCGGGCGCGTCGGTCGGGATCGTGACGCTGCGGACCTCGAGCTTCAACGGCCTGGTAGGAACTCGAGCACCTTCTGCTTGAACGACTCGCGCATGACGGCGCGCGCACCCTGATCGCCGCCGCGCAGCGCGGACATGAGCGACCGCGCCTGGTCGAACGTGATGTGCGGCGGCAGCGGCGGCATCTCGGGGTCGACGACGGCGTCGATCACGAACGGCCGGTCGGCCGCGAACGCAGCTTCCCAGGCGGCGCCGATCGCGTCCGGCGACTCGACCCGGACGCCGTCCAGGCCGATCAGACGGGCGAAGTCGGCGTAGTGCACGTCGGGAATCGTCTGGGTCGCCGGGTTCTTCGGGTCCCCTTCCATCGCCCGCTGCTCCCACGTGACCTGGTTCAGGTCGCGATTGTTGAGCACGAGCACGACGAGCCGTGGATCGTGCCAGCGGTCGTGGTACTTGGCGGCCGTGATCAGCTCGGCCATGCCGTTCATCTGCATCGCCCCGTCGCCGGCGAGCGCGACCGCCGGACGGTCGGGATGCGCGAACTTCGCGGCGATCGCGTACGGGACGGCGGGCCCCATCGTGGCGAGGGTCCCCGACAGCGAGGCGAGATGAGAGGGCTTCAGCCTGAGCGTCCGCGCATACCAGTCGGCGGACGTCCCCGAGTCGGCGGCGATGATCGCATCGTCCGGCAGGTGGTCGTTCAGCTCCCAGAAGAGCCGCTGGGGATTGATCGGGTCGGCGTCCTGCAGCGCCCGCTCCTCGACGAGCCTCCACCAGTCGGCGACCTCGCCCTCGATCTTCTCGCGCCAGGCGCGATCCGTCTTGTGGCGCAGGAGCAGCGCCAGCTCCTGGAGCGTCTCCTTCGCGTCGCCGACGAGGCCGAGCTCCATCGGGTAGCGGATGTTGAGCATGCGGCCGTCGAGGTCGATCTGGACGCCGCGTGCCCTGCCCGGCTCGGGCAGGAACTCCGAGTACGGGAAGGAGGAGCCGACCATCAGCAGCGTGTCGCACTCGTCCATGAGCGTCCAGCTGGGCTTCGTGCCGAGCAGGCCGATCGAGCCGGTGACGTACGACAGCTCGTCGTCGAGGACGGAGCGCCCGAGCAGGGCCTTGGCGACGCCGGCACCGAGCTTGTCGGCGACCTCCATCACCTCCTTTGTCGCACCGCGTGCGCCCTGACCGACCAGCATCGCCACCCTCTCTCCCGCGTTCAGGATCTCGGCGGCCCGCTTCAGGTCGGCGTGCTTCGGTGTGACGCGCGGCGCCACCCAGCCGGGCGACGAGTGGATCGTCCCGTGCCGCTGCGGCGGCTCGGGCACCGCCGGCTCCTCGGCCAGGTCGTTGGGGATGATCAGGCAGGTCGGCTGGCGCTGGTCGAGCGCGATGCGATGGGCCCGGTCGACCAGGTGCCGGATCTGCGCCGGGTCGACCGCCATCTCGCAGTACTCGTGCGCGACGTCCTTGAACAACGTCTGCAGGTCGACCTCCTGCTGGTAGTGGCCGCCGAGCGCCGTGCGCGCCTGCTGCCCGACGATCGCGAGCACGGGCGCATGGTCGAGCTTGGCGTCGTACAGGCCGTTCAGGAGATGAATCGCCCCCGGCCCCGAGGTGGCAAGACACACCCCCACCTCACCCGTCCACTTGGCGTGTGCGCAGGCCATGAATGCGGCCATCTCCTCGTGGCGCACCTGGACGAATTCGATTCGGTCGGCCGCCCGCGCGAGCGCACCCACGATCGCGTTGATGCCGTCACCCGGATAGCCGTAGATCCGTCGCACGCCGTTCTCGTAGAGCCGTGCGAGCAGGAAGTCGGCGGTCTTCTCTTTCATCAGGTTCCTTTCACTTGTGTGCGCAGCCAGAGCTGGACGCTGAATCGCCGGGCGCGCGCGTCGAACGGCCCGTGAGCCCCCTGCGTGCCGGGTACGGGCTCGAAGAGGTTGTCGGGGCGGTCGGGGTCGATCGCCTCGGAGGTCTGCTGTGCGCCGAAGCCGGTCCGCGCGAGATAGCGGTCGGCAAGGCCGGGAGCGACGGCGTTCCCGACGATCGCCTTGACCGTCGGCCAGCCGACCATGAGCTGCCGCTGGGGATGCTCGATCGCCCAGGCGATCGCCTCCGCCGCCACCTCCGGCTGGAAGATCGGCGGCACCGGCTGGGGCTTGTGCGGCATCTTCGCACGGCTCCAGGTGAACTGCGGCGTGTTCACGGCGGGCAGCTGAACCATCGTCACCCGCACGTGCGAGCGGTCGTGGAGCAGCTCGGCTCGAAGCGACTCGAGGAAGCCCTGGAGCGCGTGCTTCGAGCCGCAGTACGCGGCCTGGAGCGGGATGCCGCGGTAGGCGAGCGCCGATCCGACCTGGACGATCACCCCCCGGTCGCGCGGCCGCATCCGGCGAAGCGCCGTCATCGTCCCCCAGACCGAGCCGAGATAGGTCACCTCGGTGGCGCGGCGGAACTCCTCCGGCGTCGTATCGCCGACCGGCGCGAAGACCGTCGCCATGGCGTTGTTGACCCAGACGTCGATCGGCCCGAGCGCCTCTTCGATCTCGGCCGCCGCCGCCTCCACCTGAGCCGGGTCGGCGACGTCGGCCGAGACTGCGTGCGCTCTGCCGCCGAGCTGCTCGACCTCGGCGCGGGCCGCGTCGAGGCGGTCGCGGCCACGCGCGATCAGCCCGATCGAGGCGCCGTCACGCGCGAGTCGCTCCGCGGTCGCGCGCCCGACCCCGGCCGTAGCGCCGGTGATGACCACGACCCGTCCTGCGCCCATGAGAACGGGCGTACCCGCGGACGGCGAGTCTTACGCCATCGGCCAGCCGTCGGCGGCGCTCTCGTCGGAGACGCTACTCGGGGGC
>CAWIYQ010000010.1:0-15135 GCA_963840365.1 uncultured Thermoleophilia bacterium
GCGGCTACGGCTCCGCCCACACGATCCCCTATCTCGACTTCGACCTGATCGCCGAGCACCCGAAGGCGCTCGTCGGCTACTCCGACATCACCGCCCTCCACGTCGCGCTCCTGCAGCGGGCCGGGCTCGCGACCGTGTACGGGGTCGGC
Source organism: uncultured Thermoleophilia bacterium (assembly GCA_963840365.1). Classification (GTDB taxonomy): domain Bacteria; phylum Actinomycetota; class Thermoleophilia; order Gaiellales; family Gaiellaceae; genus PALSA-600. Next base: position 150 of record CAWIYQ010000010.1, read on the forward strand.
CTCGTGGGCGTCGGCGCCAAGGAGACGACCGCCTTCACGCGCACCCGGCTCGAGCGGGTGCTTCGCGGCGAGGCGATCGGCGAGGTGCCGCGGGACCCCGACGACCCGTACGTGCGCACGCTCCACGGCGGCAAGGTGACGGCGCCGATCGTCGGCGGCTGCCTCTGGCTGCTGATGCAGACGATGGGCACGCCGTGGGAGGTCGACCTCAACGGCGCGATCTTCTTCCTCGAGGACTACAAGGCGCCGCCGTACTACGTCGACGGCTTCCTGACCCAACTGCGTCATGCGGGCAAACTCGACGGTGTCGCGGGCGTCGTAGTCGGCGACATGGAGGGCTGCGACTACGGCGACATCCGCGACGCGTCCGACTGGCGCGCGAGCCGCTCGATCGAGGATGTGCTCGACGAGCACATCGGCAGCCTCGGCGTGCCGGCGATCTACAAGCTGCCGCTCGGCCACGGCAAGCATCTGGCGGCACTTCCGCTCGGCGTGCGCGGTACGCTCGACGCCGACTCGCGTTCGCTGACGATCGACGAATCCCCATTCCGACCGTGATCAGGAGGACGAGATGACCAGAAGGCGGGCGGCGGTTGCCGCAATGGCGTTCGTGGCGGCGATCTGTGCGTTCGCGACGGTTGCGTCGGGCTCGGCGGAGCGCAGCGGCGGGGTCTTCCGCCTCGGCACGAGCTCGCGCATCGACTCGCTCAACCCGTACGTCGCGTTCAACCAGGACGCCTACTCGGCCTTCGAGTACGTCTATCCCTTCCTGATCCAGTACGACGGCGCCAACGCGCACTTCGCCCCCGACTTCGCGCGCTCCTGGAGCACGTCGAAGGACGGCAAGACCTGGACGTTCAAGACCGTCGCCGGCGCGAAGTGGTCGGACGGGCAGCCGCTCACCGCCGCCGACGCCGCGTGGACGATCAACACCGACGTCAAGTACAGCGCAGGCGGCGCCGCGAACGCGGCCGGGCTGATCGCCCACATCACCCACGCCGCGGCGCCGAACGCGACGACGCTCGTCGTCCACTACAAGGTGCCGGTCGGCAACGTGCTCGCGCAGTTCCAGCAACTCGCGATCCTGCCGCAGCACGTGTGGAGCAAGTACACGGGCCACAAGGGCAACGACCTGAAGACGTTCGCGAACAACGCGCCGATCGTCGGCGCCGGGCCGTTCAACCTCGTCAAGTTCCAGAAGGACCAGATCGCGCTCTTCCAGCGCAATGACTCGTTCTACGGGCCGAAGCCGCAGGCCGACGGGTTCGGCCTGCAGATGTTCTCGAACGACGACGCCCTCGTCACGGCGCTCAAGTCGCACGAGATCGACGCGATCGAGGCGGTGCCCGCGACCGCGATCAAGACGCTGAAGAGCTCCGGCTTCACGATCTCCGACGTGCCGGGCGTCGACCAGACCGACTTCATCATCAACTCGAACCCGCACAAGCCCAAGCACCGCGAGCTGCTCGACCCGCGCGTCCGGCTCGCGTTCGACCATGCGATCGACCGCGCGCAGGTCGTGCGCGTCGTCTTCCTCGGCACCGCGAAGCCGGGGGCGTCGATCATCCCCGCGGCGACCGGCGCCTGGTACGACCCGGCCGTCAAGGCGACGTCGTTCGACCTCGCCGCCGCGAACAAGATCCTCGACTCGCTCGGCTACAAGCGCGGCTCCGGCGGCATCCGCGTCGCGAACGGCCAGAAGATGTCGTACGAGGTGATCACGCCGACCGACCTCTCGAGCGTCAACCGCACCTTCGAGATCATCCAGACGGACTTCCGGAAGATCGGCGTCGAGCTGAAGCAGCGCGCCCTCGACTCGAGCGCCGCGTTCGACGCGATCACCTCGCCGAGCGGCAAGTACCTCGACTTCGACCTCGCCATGTGGGACTGGGTGGCGCTCATCGACCCCGACTTCATGCTCTCGGTCGTCACGTGCGACCAGTACAACGGCTGGAGCGACTCCGGCTTCTGCGACAAGACCTACGACGCGCTCTACGCGAAGCAGCAGGTGACGCCGAACCAGGCGAAGCGGCGCGCGGTCGTCTGGCAGATGCAGCGGTACCTGCAGGCGCGCAAGCCGTACCTCTGGATCGCCACCGAGGACTTCGTGACCGCGGTCGGGTCGAACTGGGCCGGGCTCGTCTATTCGCCGCAGGGGCCGTTCAACTCGCTCTCGAAACTGAGCCTCACGAGCGTGCACCAGAAGTAGTGGGCACTCGCAACTCGCGAACCTGGTTCGTCTGCGACGAACCAGGTTCGGGACCGTCGTGAGAGGCGCCGACTACGTCATCAAGCGCGTCGCGTTCGCGATCGTGACCGTGCTCGTGGCGGTGACGCTCAACTTCGCGCTCTTCCGCCTCGCCCCCGGCTCGGCCGTCACCGACCTGTCGCGCGTGCCGCATGCGACGCCCGAGCTGCGTGCGGCCCTGATCAAGCAGTTCGGGCTCGACAAGCCGAAGGGTGAGCAGTACGTGATCTATCTCAAGCAGCTCGTGCACGGCAACCTCGGCGTCTCGTTCGCGAACGAGCAGCCCGTCTGGTCGAATCTCCGCTCCGCGCTCCTGAACACGCTCCCGATGGTGCTGCTCGGGACGATCTTCTCGATCGTGATCGGCACGCTCACCGGCGTGATCGCCGCGTGGCGCCGCGGCACGTTCACCGAGGGGCTGACCGTGATGTCGGCGCTCAGCTTCTACTCGATGCCGACACACTGGCTCGGGCTGATGCTCGTGATCCTCTTCGCCGGGATCCTGCCCACCGGTGGGATGACGAACGAGTTCCTGATCAACCCGTCGTTCTGGATGCACCTGAAGGACCTCGCCGCGCACATCGCGCTGCCGTCGCTCACGCTCGGGCTCGTGCTCTACGGCGAGTACACGCTGATCGTGCGCTCCGCGATGCTCGAGACGCTCGGCGAGGACTACATCCTCACCGCGCGCGCGAAGGGCCTGAAGCCGTGGACGATCGTGCGCAAGCACGCACTGCGCAACGCGATGCTGCCGATCACGACGCTGGTCGCACTCTCGCTCGGCTACATCGTCGCCGGGGCGATCCTGATCGAGACCGTCTTCTCGTGGCCGGGAATCGGCCGCGCCGTCTACGAGGCGGTGCTGCAGCGCGACTACCCGATGCTCCAGGGAGCGTTCCTGCTCCTGACGGTGTCGGTCGTCTTCTTCAACCTGGTCGCCGACCTCCTCTACTTCAAGCTCGACCCGAGGATCACAGAATGAGCGCTGTAGCCGTCGAGTCCTCTGCCGTCCGCGGCGGGATCGTGCTGACGACGATCCGGCACCGGCCGTCGGCGACGATCGGCGCGCTGCTGCTGCTCGTGATCGCGTTCGCCGCGCTCTTCGCGCCGTGGCTCGCACCCTACGGCCAGCACACGCAGGTCGGGCCGCCGTTCGGCGCGCCGTCGTGGAGCCACCCGCTCGGCCTCGACGACGGCGGCATCGACATGGTGACGCTCCTCATGTGGGGCGCACGGGTCTCGCTCGTCGTCGGGTTCGCGGCGACGCTCGTGTCGATGGCGATCGGCGGCACGGTCGGCGTGGCCGCCGGCTACTTCGGCGGCAAGACCGACACGGTCCTCATGCGCATCACCGACTACTTCCTCGTCATCCCCGACGTGCCGCTGATGATCGTCGTCGCGGCGATCTGGGGGCCGAGCCTCTTCCACATCGTGATCGTGATCGGGATCCTCCTCTGGACCGGCACCGCGCGGGTGCTGCGCGCTCAGGTGAAGAGCGTGCGCGAGCGCGTGTACGTGAAGCGCGCACGCGCGCTCGGCGCCGGGCACATCCGTACGATCGTGCGCCACGTGCTTCCCCAGGTGGCGCCGCTCCTGATCGCGAACACGGTGCTCACCGTCGCGGTCGCGATCTTCGACGAGACGGCGCTCTCGTTCCTCGGGCTCGGCGACCCGAGCCGCACCTCACTCGGCAAGGTGATCGAGAACGCGTTCGAGCGGGCGGCGATCTCGTCGGGCGCCTGGTGGGCGATCGTGCCGCCCGGTGTGGTCGTGGCGCTGATCATCCTCGGCTGCAGCCTCGTCGGCGGCGCGCTCGAGGACTCGTTGAACCCGCGGCTGCGCGTCGCGCACCTCTCGGCGCGCACGTTCCGCTTGCGGCCGCTCGTCGGGCGCGGCAAGGATGCGTTGTGAGCGCTGCTCCGCTGCTCGAGATCGACGATCTCCACGTCTGGTTCGACCTGGCGGACGGCGGCGAGCTGCACGCCGTCCAGGGCGTCAGCTTCGCGCTCGACCGCGGTGAGCGGCTCGGTCTCGTCGGCGAGTCGGGCTGCGGGAAGACGACGACGGCGCTCGCGATGATGGGGCTCCTGCCCTCGAGCGCGAGCGCTTCCGGGCGCGATCCTGCTCGACGGCGTCGACCTGCTCGCCGGCGGCGAGTCGACGATGCGGCCGCACCGCTGGGTCGACATCGCGATCGTCTTCCAGGGCGCGATGAACGCGCTCAACCCGGTGCGCACGGTCGGCGACCAGATCGAGGAGGCGCTGGAGCTGCACGCCGTCGCCCGCGGCTCGGCCGCGCGGCGGCGTGTCGGCGAGCTGCTCGAGTCGGTCGGCATCCCCGCCCAGCGCGCGCGCCGCTTCCCGCACGAGCTCTCGGGCGGCATGCGCCAGCGCGCGGCGATCGCGATGGCGCTCTCGTGCGACCCGAAGGTGCTGATCGCCGACGAGCCGACGACGGCGCTCGACGTGATGGTGCAGGCGCAGATCCTCGAGCTGCTCGACGCGCTCTGCCGCGACTTCGGGCTCGCGCTCGTGCTCGTCACCCACGACCTGCCGGTCGTCGCGCAGCTGTGCGACCGCGGCGCCGTGATGTACGCGGGCCGGATCGTCGAGCGCGCACCTGTCGACCACCTCTACCACCGGCCGCGGCATCCCTACACGCGCATGCTGTTCGCGGCGACGCCCGACCTCGACGACCTCGACCAGCCGATCGCCTCGATCCCGGGCTCACCGCCCCGGCTCGACCGCCCGCTCGCCGGCTGCCCGTTCCGGCCGCGCTGCGACAGCGCCTTCGCGCCGTGCGAGGAGCACGTGCCGGCGCTGATCGCGCTGGAGGACGGCGACGCGGCCGCGTGTCACCTCGACCGAGTGGTGCCGGCATGAGCCTGCTTGGAAGTCGACGACCTCGTCGTCCACTACCCGGTCGCACGCGGGCTCGTCGGCACGCTGACGCGGCAGCCGCGGTCGACCGTGCACGCGGTCGACGGCGTCTCGTTCCAGGTCGGCGCCGGCGAGCTCGTCGCGCTGGTCGGCGAGTCGGGCTGCGGGAAGACGTCGACGGCGCAGGCGGTGATGCGGCTCGTCGAGGCGAGCGCAGGCTCGATCCGCTTCGAGGGCCGCGAGCTCACCGGGCTCGGCACGCGCGACCTGCGCCCGCTGCGGCGGCGGCTGCAGATCGTCTACCAGGATCCGTACGAGTCGCTCGACCCGCGGCAGCGTGTGCGCCAGGCGGTCGAGGAGCCGCTGCTGATCCACGGGCTCGGCGGTGGCAAGGAGGAGCGGCAGGCGCGCGTGCGCGACGCGCTCGAGCGGGTCGAGCTCAACCCGCCCGATCTCTATCTCGACCGCTTCCCGCACGAGCTCTCGGGCGGCCAGCGGCAGCGGGTCGCGATCGCGGCGGCGCTCGTGCTCGAGCCGGCGCTGCTCGTCGCCGACGAGCCGGTGTCGATGCTCGACGTCTCCGTGCGCGCCGGCGTGCTGACGCTGCTCGACCACCTGAAGGCGAGCGGGCTCGCGATCCTGATGATCACGCACGACCTCTCGACCGCCGCCCGCTTCGCCGACCGGATCGCGGTCATGTACCTCGGCCGGATCGTCGAGGAGGGCCCGGCCGCGGCCGTCGTGCAGCAGCCGCAGCACCCGTACACGAAGGCGCTGCTCTCGGTCGTCCCGCGGCGCGACCCGCGGGAGCGGCACACCGGTCTCGTGCTGCAGGGCGAGACGCCCGACGCGGTGCGCATCCCGTCCGGCTGCCGCTTCCACCCGCGCTGCCCGGTCGCCGTGGCGGCGTGCAGCAGCGACGAGCCCCAGCTCGAGCCGACCCCCGCCGGCCACCGCGCAGCCTGCCTGCTGATCGACCAACAGGTGTCAGACACCTTTGGTGTCTGACACGCCGAGCCACGCGTCCGTCAGTAGACGCCCTCGCGGCGCGCGTAGCGCTCGGCCCGGTCGCGGTCGTACTCGGCCGGGTCGAGCTCGGGGTCGGCGACCGCCTTCATGATCTCGCCGGGGCTCGGCAGCTCGCTGCGGTCGACGTGCAGCTCCGGGTTCCAGAGGTCGGAGCGGATCAGCGCCTTCGGGCACTGCGTGTAGGCCTCCTCGACCGAGACGAGGATGCCGAGCTTCGGCACCTTGCCCTCGACGACGCTCTCGGCCAGCAGCTCGGGGTCGTCGACGATCGCGGCGCGCCCGTTGACGCGGAACGTGTCGCCGACCCCGGGGATCAGGAAGAGGAGCGCGATCCGGTCGTCGGCGAGCAGGTTCGTGAGCGTGTCGGCGATGCGGTTGCCGGGCCGGTCGGGCAGGAGCAGCGTGCGGTCGTCGAGGATGCGCACGAAGCCGGCCGGGTCGCCGCGCGGCGAGACGTCGAGGCCGCCGTCGGGCCGCGCGGTCGCGACGCACACGAACGGCGAGCGCTCGAGGAACTGCCGCGTCAGCGGGTTGAGGCGGTCGGCGATCTTCGCGGCGACGAGCGGCGTCGGCGCGCCGATCACGTCGCGCAGCTCCTGCTCGGAGGCGATCACCCGCTGGGCCATGCCTCAGACTATGCCTCGGCGGGCAGCCAGCGGCCGGTGTCGGGGCAGCGGCGGCGGTACCACTGGCCCTTCGACTCGCCCCGCGAGCGCGGCCGGAAGCCCGCCGCGCGGATCGCGGCGTTCCAGCTGCCGAAGACGCGCAGCACCGTCTGCCGGCACGGATGGTCGGCACCGGCCGTCTCCCACTCCGAGACGGTGGGCGTGCGCAGGTTGCGGCGGTGCCACAGCTCGATCGCGTAGACGATCGTCTGCCTGTCCCAGCGGAAGCCCTCGCGGGGCCCGGATCTCATGTCTCCTCCTCGGTATCGGGGGTCGGTGAGGGTCGGTCGCGCCGCCCAAGATCGCGCCGGGCAGCGAGCAGCTCGCCGTGGCGGGCGAGCGCGGTCTCGAGCGCGGGCACGACGTCGCGCGCCTCGAAGGGCTTCGTGACGTAGCCGAAGATGCCGGCCCCGATCGCACGCATGACGGAGGCGCGGTCGTCGTAGGCGGTCAGCATCACGATCGGCAGCGGCCGCTCGGCGTAGATGCGCCGCGCCGCCTCGATGCCGTCGAGACCGGGCATCCGCAGGTCGAGCAGCGCCACGTCCGGCTGGGTCGTGCGGGCGAGCTCGACCGCCTCCAGCCCGTCGCGCGCCTCGGCGCAGACGCGGAAACCGTGCTCCTCGAGCAACTGCCGCAGGTCGAGCCGGATGATCGTCTCGTCCTCGGCGATCAGGACATGTGGGCGGTCGTCGAACATGGTTGTCCCTAATGCTTTATCTTTTGAAGCGACGTGGCGCAAGTCCGAATCCCACCTGTGCTCCGGCCTGAGGCCGGCGGCAACCGCACCGTCGAGGTCTCGGCCTCGACCGTTCGCGGCGCGCTCGACGAGCTCGTCGCCGCCTACCCGCCGCTCGCCGCGCGCGTGCTGGCCGAGGACGGGATCCCAACGTTCCTCAACGTGTTCGTCGACGGCGACGACATCCGCCTGCTCGAGGGGCTCGACACGCCGATCGGCGCCGGCACGACGGTGCTCCTGTTGCCCGCGGTGGCGGGCGGCGCGCAGCGCGGGTAGAGTTCACCGCCTCGTGACGGGCATGGGCGCGCAGAAGCCGTTTTTCATGATTTCGGCCATCGCCTGCGCGCATCTGGCCTAGCCGCCGCTCCCCGTCACACCGGCTAGGTCACACAGAGAGGACGGGGAGGCGGACATGAGCGGCTGGGCGTTGCGCTGCCGCGTCTGCGAGGAGGTGACCCCGCCGGAGCCGGCCGAGCACTGCCGTCGCTGCGACGGGCCGACGGACGTCGTCTACGACTGGGAGCATGTCGCGCGCGTCGTGACGAGGGCGGCGGTCGAGGCCGGGCCAACGTCGGTGTGGCGCTACCACTGGCTCCTTCCCGCGGGCGCGCGCTTCGAGACCGGGGCCGGCTGGACGCCGCTCGAGCGCTCGGCCGAGCTGTCGGAGCTCTTCGACCTCGACATCCACCTGAAGCTCGAGGGCGCGAACCCGACGGGCTCGTACAAGGACCGCATCGCCGCCCTCGCCGTCTCGGCCGCGCTCGACCACGGCGTCACGACGCTCTGCTGCTCGTCGACCGGCAACCTCGGCGCGGCCGTCGCGGCGGCGGCAGCGGCCACGGGGCTCGAGGCGGTCGTGCTCGCGCCGGAGGACGGCTGCGCCGCCGCCGCGGCCGCCCGGCAGCCGGGCGCGCACGTGCTCGCGGTGCGCGGCACCTACGACGACTGTCGCCGCCTCGAGCTCGAGCTCGGCTCGCTGTTTCCGTGGGGGTTCGTCAGCGGCAACCTGCATCCGTACGCGAGCGAGGGTGCGAAGACGATCTCGTTCGAGATCGCCGAGCAGCTCGGCTTCGAGCTGCCCGACGCGGTCTTCTGCCCGGCGGCGAGCGGGACGCTGTACGCGAAGCTCGCCCAGGGCTTCGCCGAGGTCACGCGTACGCGCCTCGCCGACGAGCCCGTGCCGCGCCTCTATGCCGCGCAGGCGCTCGGCTCGAGCCCGATCGCGTCGGCGTTCGCCGACGACCGCGGCATCTCGCGTGTGCTCGCCTCGACCGGCGTCGCCTCGCTCGCCGTCGGCGACCCGTCGTACGGCGACCTGGCGCTCGGTGCGGCGCGGGCGACCGGCGGCGCCGTGATCGCCGTCGACGAGGCCGCGATCGAGGCGTACACGACCGTCCTCTCCGAGACGACCGGCGTCGTGCCCGACCCGTCGGGCGGCGCGGCGCTCGGTGCGCTCGTCCAGGCGCTCGAGCGCGGCGAGCTCGAGCCGGGCAGCCGCGTCGTCCTCGTCGTCACCGGGTCGCGGCCGCAGCCGACCGTCGGCGACACTGCTCGCGTGACGACGATCGAGCCGAACGCCGCGCAGGTGCTGCGCGCCCTCGGGCTCGACTCGTAGAGGAGCGATGAGCGACACCGCCGCGCCGCTGCGCCGCGACGTGCGCCTGCTCGGCGGGCTGCTCGGCCGGGTGCTCGTCGAGCAGGAGGGCCCGCGGCTCCTCGAGGTGGTCGAGGAGATCCGGCTCGCGGCGCGTCGCGCGCGCCAGGAGGGCTCCGTCGCACGCGTCGGGACGGAGCTCGACGACGACGAGCAGGCACTCGTCCTGCGTGCGTTCGGGGTCTACTTCCAGCTCGCGAACCTCGCCGAGCAGCACCACCGGTTGCGGCGGCGCCGCGAGGAGGCGCGCCTGGGCCGCGTGGCGCGCGAGTCGCTCGACGAGGCGTTCGCCTCGCTGGAGGGCGCCGACCTCGCCCGCGCCGCCGGCGCCGAGATCAGGCTCGTCCTCACGGCGCACCCGACCGAGGCGACACGGCGGACAGTCCTGCTGGCGCACATCCGCATCGCCGAGCAGCTCGAGCTGCTCGACGACCCGCGGCTCTCCCCCGCCGAGCTCGCCGCCGTCGAGGAGCGGCTCGCCGAGGAGATCACGCTGCTCTGGCAGACCGATGAGGTGCGCCACGACCGTCTGCGCGTCACCGACGAGATCCGCCACGGCCTCTGGTTCTTCGAGCACAGCCTGATGGACGCCGCGACCGACCTGCTCGGCGAGTGGAGACAGCGCGTGCCCGACGCACCGCCGCCGCTCCGCTTCGGCTCGTGGATCGGCGGCGACCTCGACGGCAACCCGAACGCGGGGCCGGCGTCGATCGTCGAGGCGCTCGACCGGGCGCGTGCCGTCGCGCTCTCGCGGTACCGCAGCGAGGTGCGGGCGCTCGCCGTCTCGATCGCGTCCGCCCGCTCGCTCGTCAGCGTCTCCGACGAGCTCGTCGCGTCGATCGAGCGCGACGAGCGGGAGCTGCCCGGCTACGCGGCCGAGATCGGCTCGCGCAACGAGCTCGAGCCGTACCGCCGGAAGCTCTCCTTCATGTGGTGGCGGCTCGGCAACGACGGCTACGCGGACACCGCCGGCCTGCTCGCCGACCTCGCAGTGCTGCGCCGGAGCCTCGCCGCGAACAGAGGCGGCCGGGTCGCCGACGGGCGGCTCGCGCGACTCGAGCGCATGGTCGAGATCTTCGGCTTCCAGCTCGCCCGGCTCGACGTCCGCGTGCACGCGAACGACCTCGACGGCGAGCGCGCCCGCGAAGCGGCGGCCGCCGCCGACGAGGCTCGCCGCCGCCACGGCCCCGACGCGGTCACGAGCCTCGTCCTCTCGGGCACCTCGTCGGCGGGCGACGTGCGGAGCGCCCGGGCGCTGGCCGGCGGGCTCGCGGTCGTGCCGCTCTTCGAGACGGTCGACGACCTGGTCGCCGCGCCGGCGATCGTCGACGAGCTGCTCGCCGAGCGGCCCGGGCCGATCGAGGTGATGGTGGGCTACTCCGACTCGGGCAAGGACGGCGGCTACCTGGCGGCGCAGTGGGCGATCTACCGCGCCCAGGAGGAGCTCGCGGCCGTGGCGCGCCGGCACGGCGTCGAGCTGACGATCTTCCACGGGCGCGGCGGCAGCGCCGGCCGCGGCGGCGGCCCGACGCACGCCGCGATCGCATCGCAGCCGGCGGGCTTCCCGCCCGGGCGCCTGAAGCTGACCGAGCAGGGAGAGACGATCTCGTTCAAGTACAGCCTCGAGGGCCTCGCGCACCGCAACCTGGAGGCGGCGCTCGCCGGGACGCTGCTCGCCACGTACCCCGAGCGGCTGCCGCCGCCGCCCTCCGACGCCGACCGCGCCCTGCTCGACTCGCTCGCCGCCGTCTCGAGGCGCGTCTACCGGGCGTTCGTGTGGGAGAGCGAGGCCTTCGTGCCGTTCTTCCGCGCGTTCACGCCGGTCGACGAGCTCGCGCTGCTCGAGATCGCCTCGCGCCCCGTCCGCCGCCCCGGCGACGAGGACTATCTCGGCTCCTTGCGCGCGATCCCGTGGGTGTTCTCGTGGACGCAGAACCGCGTCCTGCTGCCGGCGTGGTTCGGGACGGGCACGGCGTTCGCGTCGGTCGACGACGCGGCGCTCGCCGACCTCTACGGGAGGCTGCCGTTCTTCCGCGCGTTGGTCGACAACCTCGAGATGACGCTCGCGAAGTCGAGCCTGTCGATCGCCCGCGGCTACCTCGACCTCGTCGACGATCCGGCGCCGTATCTGGAAATCGAGGCGGAACGCGGGCGCGCGATCGCGGGCGTGCTCGCAGCGACAGGCGAGGAGCGGCTCCTGCAGCGCCAGCCGGTGCTCAAGCGCTCGATCGAGCTGCGCAACCCGTACGTCGACCCGATGAACGCGCTGCAGGTGGAGCTGCTCCGCCGTTACCGCGGCGGCGACGACTCGGCCCGGCTGCCGCTGATGCGCTCGATCGCGGGGATCGCCGCCGCCCTCCGGAACACGGGTTGAGGCACCTCCCGGCACTCCCGTACGCTGGGATCCGGTGACGACCGCGACGGTCAGCGGCTACCGCCCGTTCGTGCCGCAGCTCGCGGCCCGCTGGGACGCCGACGCGCCCGGCCTGCGGGCGCGGGAGCTCGACGCCTCGCTGCTCGGGCTCGACATCTCGGGCTTCACCGCCCTCTCCGAGCGCCTCGCCGAGCGCGGCAAGCTCGGCGCCGAGGAGCTGATCATGCTGATCAGCCGCTGCTACTCCGGCCTGATCGACATCGCCGGGCGCTACGGCGGCGACGTGCTCAAGTTCCGCGGCGACGCGCTGCTCCTGCTCTACGACGGCGCGGGTCACGAGGAGCGGGCGGCTCTCTCGGCGCTCGCCATGCAGGCCTTCATCGCCGAGGCCGGAAGCGGCGAGTCGAGCGTCGGGCCGGTGCGCCTCGGCATGGCCGGCGGGTGCGTCTCCGGCCCGTGCCACGCGTTCCTGCTCGGCCGCCACCACCGGGAGCTGATCGTGTGCGGGCCGTCGGCGTCGGCGACGCTCGAGCTCGAGGACGCGGCCGAGTCGGGCGAGATCCTGGTCTCGGCGCGCACCGCGGAGGCGCTGCCGGACGGCTTCGTCGGTGAGCCGCGCGACGGTGCGTTCCTGTTGCGCCCCGAGGCGACTCCCGCAGATCTGCCCGCGCCGCCCGACGAGCCGCCGGCCGCCGGCGACCTCGCGGAGCTCGTGCCCGCCTCGCTGCGCGTGCCGATCGAGACCGGTGCGATCGAGGCCGAGCACCGGCAGGTGACGGCCGCGTTCATCAAGTTCTCGGGCACGGACACGCTCGTCGAGGATCTCGACGGTGCGGCAGCGCGGCTCGGCGAGCTCGCCGAGGTCGTCTCGTCGGAGGCGCACGAGCGGTCGATCACCTGGCTCGAGTCGGACATCGACCGCAACGGCGGCAAGCTCTACCTCGTCGCGGGCGCGCCCGCGAGCAGCGGCGACGACGAGGAGCGGATGCTGCGCGCGATGCGGGCGATCGTCGACGCGGGCGCCGGCCCGCCGATCGCCGTCGGCGTCAACCGGGGGCGCGTGCTCGCCGGGCCGATCGGCTCGCCGAGCCGGCGCACATATGCGGTGATGGGCGACACGGTCAACCTCGCCGCCCGGCTCACGGCCCGCGCGGCGAAGGGCGAGATCCTCGTCACCGGCGAGGTGCTGCAGCGCTCGCGCGCCCAGTTCGAGACGAGCTCGCGCCAGTTCCTGATGAAGGGCAAGGCAAAGCCGGTGACCGGCTACTCGGTCGGGGCTGCTCGTCGCCGAGGGCGTCGACGAGTCGCGGCCGCACCTGCCGCTCGTCGGACGCGACGCCGAGCTCGCGACGCTGCGCGAGGCGCTCGAGTCGGCCCGGCTGCGCCAGAGCCGCGCGGTCGAGATCGTCGGCGACGCCGGGGCGGGGAAGTCGCGCCTGCTCGAGGAGCTCTTGGCGGGCGCGCTCGGCTTCCAGGTGCTGCGCGCCCGCTGCGAGCCGTACGACGCGTCGACGCCGTTCGCTCCCCTCCACGCCCTGCTGCGGCCGCTGGTCGGCATCCTCCCGGACGATTCGCCGGAGGCCGCCGGGGCGAAGCTGACCGCGTTCGCGCAGGCGGCGATGCCCGACCTCGCGATGTGGCTGCCGCTGCTCGCGCTGCCGTTCGACGCCGAGGTCTCCTCGACGCCGGAGGTCGACGAGATCGACCCGACGTTCCGCCGCGACCGCCTGCACGACGTGCTCGACCAGTTCCTGATGCGGATGCTGATGATGCCGACGGCGATCGTCATCGAGGACACGCACTGGCTCGACGACGCGTCGCAGCTCGTGCTCGCCAAGCTCGCCCAGCCGGGCCTGCGCCCGTGGCTCGTCGTCACCACGCGACGCAGCGCGGGGACGCCGCTCGGCGGAGCGACGACGGTCGTCGAGCTGGAGCCGCTCGACGCTGCGGCGGCGCGCGAGCTGGCGCTCGCCGCCGCGGGCGACGAGACGCTGTCGGACGCCCAGCTCGCCGCGCTGACCGACCGGGCGGCCGGCAACCCGCTCTTCATCCGCGAGCTCGCCGTCGCCCCCGCCGGCGCCGACGCGCTCCCCGAGACGGTCGAGTCGCTGCTGACCTCGCGCATCGACACGCTCGACCCCGCCGACCGTCTGCTCCTCCGGTACGCGTCGGTGATCGGGCGCACGTTCTCGCTCGACCTCCTGGCCGAGCTCGCTCCGGACGAGGTCGGCGACCCGGAGCAGTGGACGAGGCTGGCCGAGTTCGTCGAGTGGTCGGGCCCCGACCACCTGACGTTCAGCCACGACCTCGTGCGCGACGCCGCCTACGACGGCCTGTCATACACACGTCGCCGCGAGATCCACGCCCTCGTCGGCGACGCGCTCGAGCGCCGTTCGCCCGACCCCGACCTCGACGCGGAGGTGCTGTCGCTGCACTTCCTGGCCGCGAACGAGTGGGAGAAGGCCTGGCGCTACGCGGTCATCGCCGGCGACGACGCGCGGTCGATGTACGCGAACGTCGATGCCGGCACGTCGTACGAGCGCGCGCTTGCAGCCGCCGGCGGGCTCGAGACGGAGCCCGAGGAGCTCGCGCGCGTGTGCGAGGCGCTCGGCGACGTCCGGGAGCTGGCGGCGCGCTACGACGAGGCGGACGCCGCGTACGCGCGTGGGCTCGAGCACGGCGGCGTGCGCGCTCGCCTGCTGCGCAAGCGCGGCATCGTCGCGGAGCGGCAGGGCCGGTACGAGGACGCACTCGCGCTCTACGACGAGGCGGCCTCGCACGCCGACGAGAGCGAGGCCGTGGCGCTCGGGCTTGCGCACGCGACGGTGCTCTACCGCCAGGGGAAGATCGACGACTGTGCGCGGGCCGCCGAGGCGGCCGCCGAGGCGGCGGCGGCGCTCGGCGACCGCGAGGCGCTCGCGAACGCGTACTACGTCCGGGCCGCGGCGGAGGGCGACCGCGGCGGGCCCGCGCAGGAGTTCCTCGAGCGGGCGCTCCCGATCCTCGAGGAGCTCGGCCTCCTGGACCGCCAGGCGCTCGTTCTCAACAACATGGGCGTGCGCGCCTACTACGAGGGCCGCTGGGACGACTCGCTCGAGCTCTACCTCCGCGCCGAGGAGGCGGCCGGGCGCGCGGGTGACGTGCTCACCGGCGGCCACGCGACGAACAACCGTGCCGAGATCCTGCTCGACCAGGGCCGCCTCGCAGAGGCGGCGGAGCTGTTCGAGGGCGCGCTGCGCACCTACCGCGCGGCGAAGTTCCCGGTCGGCGAGGCGCTCGTGCTCGTCAACATGGGCCGGCTCGCGGCGGAGGAGGGCCGGTTCGCCGACGCGCACACGTGTCTCGACGATGCCCGCGATCTGCTGGTCTCGCTCGGCGCCGAGAGCTTCCTGATCGA
>CAWIYQ010000011.1:0-86254 GCA_963840365.1 uncultured Thermoleophilia bacterium
CCATGGAGGTGCTCTACCAACTGAGCTAAGAGGGCTGGCGCGCCACAGGTTAGCGGCCGCCCGCAGCCGACGCTCAATCGAGCGGCCCGAAGAAGCGCTTCGGGTTCTCGACCAGCATCCGGTCGATCTGCTCCTGCGTGACGCCGCGCTCCAGCAGCACCGGGAGCACCTTGGTGGAGATGTGGAGGTAGTCGGCGTGCTCGTCGGCGAAGGGCGGGTTGTGCGCCATGAAGTCCATGAAGCATGCGGCGTCGTGGCCCAGGTGAATGCTGTCGGCGTAGCCCTCCTCGAGCAACGCCAGGAGCGTCTCGATCCGGTTCGTCTCGGGATTGAAGTGCTCGATGTTGAAGCGGTCGCATCCCAACCATGCGCCGGCGTCGGCGAGCGTGTGCAGGTAGCGGAGGTCGTTGCTGTCGCCGGCGTGCGCGATCACGATCCGGCGCGGGTCGACGCCGGCCTTCGTCAGCGTCTCGAGCGCGATGAGGCCCGTCTTCGCCGGAGCGCTCGTGTGCACCATCACCGGCACGCCGGTCTCGAGCGCCGCCGCCGCGACGAGCGCGAGGATCCGCGGCACGTCGCCGATCAGGCCGTGCTGCTCGACCGCGCACTTCAGGAACGCCGCCTTCACGCCGGTGTCGTCGATCTCCTCGCGGATCTCGCGCACGAAGAGCTCGATCAGCTGGTCGTCGGTGCGGTAGCCGAGGAAGCCGCGCAGCTCGAGGAACGCGTACACGCCTGTCGCGACGACGATGTTCAGGTCGGGCACCTCGGCGTTGATGTGCTGCAGCCGCTGGATGTTGCGACCGAGCCCATAGACGGTCGGGTCGACGATCGTGTGGATGCCGCCGTCGCGCAGCCGGCGCAGCTTGACCATCGCGTCGGCGACGCGCACCTCCTCGTCCCAGATCGGCTCACCCCAGCGGCGGCCGTAGTTCTCCATCGCCTCCGGGTCGAGCACGAAGACGTGCTCGTGCATCAGTGTCGGCCCGAGCTTCTCGAGCTCGACCGGGCCGCGAACCGTCTCGACGACGCCGCTCACGCGGCGATCCTACGGTGCGGGGGCGGGGACCGTGCCGGGCGTCGCGATGGGCGGCGGCGTCGGGAATGCGGCGAAGCCCCCCGGCGCCAGGCTCGCGAGCCCGTTCGCCGCGACGCCGGCGCTCGAGACCGTCAGCAGGCTCGGCCCGACCACCACGGAGCGGTCGATCTGCGGCAGCTGCGCCTGCTTCGCGTCGACCTGCACGATGCGGCCGAGCTCGCGGATGCCCGACGTCGTGACGTGCAGCGCGACGGCCTGCTGCCCGAACGGCACGACCGCCGTCGCCGTCGCGGGCCAGTAGAGGAACGCGTGGTGGTCGGACTCGGCCGCCGACCAGCCCTGGCCGAGCGACAACGTCGCAACCCGTGTCGGATGCGAGAGGTCGGAGACGTCGAAGAGCGACACCTGAGTGCCGGTCGGCTCGTTCGTCTTCGGGTCGACGTCCTGGCCGATGCCGAGCAGCAGACCGGGGGCGACCGGGTGGAGATACGCCGAGTAGCCCGGCAGCTCGAGCTTGCCGGCCAGGCGGGGATGAGCCGGATCGTGGACGTCGATCGTGAACAACGGGTCGACCTGCCGGAACGTGACGACGTACGCGTCGTCGCCGAGCATGCGCACCGCGTAGACGCGCTCGCCCCGGCCGAGCCCGTCGAGCTGCCCGACCTGCGTGAGCGCACCGCCCTGGAGCCGAAGGGTCGTCAGGTACGACTGACCGTCGGCCGACGTCCACCAGGCGGGCGCGTCGGTGCTGACGACGCGCAGCACGCCGTCCTGCTCCGAGAGCGACCACTGGTCGAGCAGGTAGCCGGGCACGGTGCCGCTGCCGAGATACCTCGTCTTCTCCGCGCTCGAGATGTCGAACGCGTGAATCTGCGTCGCGGCTGCATCGGGCGCCTTCGTCGGCGTCGCCGGCAGCGGGCGCGCCGACCACGGCTCGCTCGCCACATAGAGGTCGGTGGGCGACGCGTAGACGATGCGGCCGTCGGTCATCAGCGCGGTCGAATCGACCGGCGCGAGCCCCTTCCCGAGGTCGATCGTCGTGATCGCGAGCATGCCGAGGCCCGAGAACGCCGCCGGGTGCCGTACTGCGCGACACTGGACGAGCGGCCGCGTCTTGCCCTTGCCGAGTCGATAGGACGGGAGCCACGCAGCGGCGCGCGAGGACGCGACGACCGCCTTGTTCTTCGCGACCGCTGCCGACGCCGCCGCCGAACCGGTAGCGGCCGGGGTGACGACCGGCAGGCCGATCGGGAGCGACGTCGAGGTGACGAGCCGTACGGTGGCGCCGATCTGACGTGCGTCGACGTACGCCCCGCCGATCGCGGCGGTGCCGACGACCTTGAGCGACGCCGGGTTCGAGACGTCGACCTCCGTCAGCGTCGTGTCCGACGAGACCGGCGCGATGATCGCCGCGGGACGGCCGGCGAGCGGCTGCACCCAGCCACCCGACCGCGAGAGGACGAGCAGGTGGTCGCCGGCGAGCAGCAGGTCGTCGCTCCAGCCGTTCGCGATCCGGAGCGTGTCGAGCAGCTTCGGAGCGCCGGAGCCGACGCGGACCGCCTCGAGCTCGCCGTTCTCGACCGCGAAGAGCGTCTTCCCGTCGGTCTTGACGATGTCCGGCTCGTCGACGCCCGCCTCCTGCACGTTCGTGCCGGAGTAGTCGACGCCCTGTTGCGGGGCGGTTCCTGCGGACGGCGTCGCGACGCCGGGCACGGCCACGCCGCCCGGGGCCCCGCCGATCCCGTAGGCGGTGACGAACGGCGTCGCATGCGCCTTCGCGTAGTCGAGGAGCGCGGGGCAGGACGCGAACGCCGCCAGCCGGCCGTGCTTCGCCGCGGCCGGCGCCGACCGGGGGCCGACCGACGCGGCGAGGAGCAGCGACGCGGCGACCAGGATCGCGATCCGCCTCATACCACGTGTTGTACGCCTCCTAGGGCGTTTGTGTCACGGCGATGCCCCAGGATCCCTCGAAGCGGTCGCCGGGCTCGAGCCGCAGCAGGCCGTCGCCGCTCCGGAAGGCATTCGGGGCGCAGGTCATCGGCTCGACTGCGAGCCCCCGCCGCCGGATGCTCGGTATGTCGCCCGAGAAGACCTGCAGGAACGGGAACGCCTCGTCGCACCAGAGCTCCAGGTCGCCGACGCGCACCCGGGCGATCCCGTCCGCGCCGCGGTCGAGATCGGTCAGCGTCTCGTCGAGCACCGCGGCGCCGACGGCCCGCGGCTCCTGCAGGTGCGCCCGCTCGCGTCCGAGCTCGACGCCCTGGTCGTCGCTGACGACGGTCGTCCGCGCCGGGACGGCGAGCACCGCCTCGTCGACCGGCCCGGCAAGATACGGATGGAAGCCGAGCCCGAACGGGCATGCGAGATCGCCGACGTTCTCGGCGGTCGCCGTCACGCGCAGCCCGTCGACGGCGAGCTCGTAGTGCACCTCGAGTCGCACGGCGAACGGGTAGCCGGGTTGCGGGTGCAGCACGTGCGCGACGGTCACGGACGCCGGATCACGCGCGACGGGCGTCCAGCTCGCGAAGCGCACGAGGCCGTGGATCGCCGTGGCGCGCTCCGGCTCGGTCAGCGGCAGCTGGAGCTCGCCTCCGTCGAAGTTGTACCGGCCGTCGGCGATGCGGTTCGGCCACGGTGCAAGCACCTGGCCGAGCGCAGCGGTGCACATCTCGTCCGGCCCGTAGCCGAGGACGACGTCGCGCCCGGCGACGGTGTACGTCCGCAACCCGCCCCCGACCTCGACGACACATGCGCGAGCGTCGCCGAGCACGAGCTCGAACTGCTCGCCGGACGGTCTCACCCGTCGTAGAGATGGCACGCCACATCCACCTCGCCGACCCGCTGCAGGAACGGCTCGCGGGGCTCGTTGAAGCCGACGGCGACGTGGTCTCCCTCGGCGCGCAGCGTCTCGACGCCCGTCCAGAGCGGATCCTCCGGGCTCTCCTTGCGCGCGCGCTCGAGCACGCCGAGGACGCCGGCCGCGCTGCCGTCGCGCGGCGCCGGCAGTGACACCGAGGTCGACGGGTCGTCGAGCGGCTTCAGCTCGCCCACTAGGGCACTCTCGGCTTCGTACAGCTCGCGTCCGCCTTCCGCCCAGCGGATCTCGAGCAGGTCGCGCAGATCGCGCGCCTCCCAACCGCACACTCCGAACGCCTTCGGGCAGCGCGGATGGAACGAGCAGCCGAGCGGCGGGCGGGCCGCGTCAGGCACCTCGCCGCGCGGCAGGTCGCGCGGCGCTTCGCGGGCGGGGTCGGGCTTCGGGATGGCGCGCAGCAGGGCCTGCGTGTACGGGTGCTTCGGGTCGTCGTAGATCGCGTGTGCGGGGCCGATCTCGACGATGCGACCCAGGTACATGATCGCGATCCGGTCGCAGAAGAACTTCGCCGTCGCGAGGTCGTGCGTGATGTACAGGTAGGTGAGGTCGAGGTCACGCTTCAGCGAGAGCATCAGCTCGAGGATCTTCGCGCGCACGCTCATGTCGAGCATCGACACGGGCTCGTCGGCGACGAGCAGCACGGGGTTGAGGATGATCGCCCGCGCGATCACCGCCCTCTGCTTCTGCCCGCCCGACAGGTCGGTGGGGTACTTGTCGAGAAACTGCTGGGCCGGTGCGAGACCGACGTGCTCGAGCGCGGAGACGACCTGGGCCCGTAGCTGCCCGGGACTGCCGGCGAGGCCGTGGATCTGGAGCGGGTGGGCCACTGCCTGCCCGATCGTCATCGCCGGGTTCAGCGACGCGTGCGGGTCCTGGAAGACCACCTGCATCCGGCGGCGCACGCTGCGCAGCTCGTGCTCGGAGAGCTTCGTGACGTCGCGGCCCTCGAAGAGGGCGCTACCACTGGTCGCGCGCGCGAGGCCGAGCAGCGTGCGGCCGAGCGTCGTCTTGCCGCTTCCCGACTCGCCGACGAGGCCGAGCACCTCCCCGCGCTGGATGTCGAGCGAGATCCCGTCGACCGCCTTGACGACGCCGGCCTCGCGTCCGACCAGGCGGTCGGCGAAGCTGCCGCGGATCGAGTAGTAGGTCTGCAGGTCGCGGATCGAGACGAGCGGGTCCTCAGGCTTCATCGGCGACCCCGATCTCGGCGCGCTCGAGACGGTCATTGCCGCCGGCAGGGATGCGGTCGGCCGGGCCGTGCAGCCAGCAGAACACGCGCCGGCCGTCGGCGAGGCGCTGCTCCACGGGATCCTCCCGCGCGCACACCTGCATCGCGTCCGGGCAGCGCGGGTGGAAGCGGCAGCCGCGAGGAGGGTCGATCAGGTTCGGGGGCGAGCCGGGGATCGAGTGCAGCGCGGTCGTGTCGAGCGAGATCGTCGAGCGCAGGAGCTCGCGCGTGTACGGATGGCCGGGTTGGAAGAAGACCTCCTTCACCGGGCCCTCTTCGGCGATCCGCCCGGCGTACATCACCGCCATCCGGTCGCACGCCTCGGCGACGATCCCGAGGTTGTGCGTGATCAGCAGCAGCGACGTCCCGAAGTTCTCCTTCAGGTCGGCGAGGAGCGCGAGGATCTGGCCCTCGACGATCACGTCGAGCGACGTCGTCGGCTCGTCGGCCACGAGCAGCTTCGGCCGCAGCACGAGCGCGAGGGCGATCATGATCCGCTGGCGCATGCCGCCCGAGAACTCGTGGGGGTACTGGCGGAACCGCGTCGGGGGGATTCCCATCCGTCCCAGCGTGTCCAGAGAGCGGCTCTCGATCTCGCGGTCGGTCAGCTTCGATTCGTGCTGCTGGAGCGCCTCACGGAAATGCTCCGAGATGCGCATCAGCGGGTCCAGGCGCGTCATCGGCTCCTGGAAGATCAGGCCGAGCTCCGGGCCTCGCATCCTGCGCATCGCCTTGGCCGACATGCCGACCAGGTTGCGGCCACCGTAGAGCACCTCGCCGTTGGCAGACGCCCCGTCGGGCAGCAGGCCGAGGATGCCGCGCCCGAGCGTCGACTTGCCGCAGCCCGACTCGCCGACGAGGCCGACCACCTCCCCCTCGCCGATGTCGAGCGACACGCCGTCGACGGCGCGGACCGGGTCGCCGGGCGTGCCGTAGTAGACACGCAGGTTGCGCACGGACAGGATCGGTGTCGCGCTCATTTCTTGATGCTCGCGACGGGCTCTTCGAACAGCTCGAACTGGATGCGCCCGAAGCGGCGCCGGCGCAGCACCGGGTTCAGCGTCTCGTTCAGCCCCTCGCCGAGCAGCGTCAGCCCGGTGACGAGCAGCACGATCGCGAGCCCGGGGAAGAGGGCGGTCCACCAGATCCCCGACGAGGCGTCGGAGACGGCGCGGTTGATGTCGTAGCCCCATTCGGCGCCGTCGGACGGCTGGATGCCGTAGCCGAGGAAGCCGAGCGCTGCGAGGAGCAGGATCGCGTCGGCCGCGTTGAGCGTCGCGATCGGCGGCACGTTCTGGACGACGTTGAAGAACACGTACTTGCGAATCACGGTGCGCGGCTTGGCGCCGAGCGCACGTGCCGCATCGACGTACGGTTCTTCGCGCACGCTGATCACGTGGTTTCGGACGACGCGGAAGTACAACGGGACATAGGCGGCCGTGATCGCGATTGCCGCGGTGAGCACGCCCTGGCCGATCGTGTTCGAGAGCAGGAAGGCGATCACGATCGCGATCAGGAGGTACGGGAAGGCGAAGAGGGCGTCCATCAGCAGGACGAGCGCCCGGTCGAGCGGCCCGCCGAAGTAGCCGGAGAGGAGGCCGAGCGGGACGCCGATGACGAGCGCCATCACGAGTGCGATCACGACGACCTTCAGCTCGGTCTGCGCGCCGTAGATGACGCGCGACATCACGTCGCTCGACTGCACCGTCGTGCCCATCCAGTGCTTCGCCGACGGATGCGCGAGCTGCGGGAAGCGGACGCCGTTCGACTTGTACTGGTTGAAGTGGTACGGCGAGATCCAGGGCGCGAACAGCGCCAGGACGACGAAGAAGAGCGTGATCACCACCCCGCTCCACAACATCGCGCGGGCGATGCCGTGCGCCTCGCGGATCGGCTTGGTCGCGCGCGCGACCGGCCCGGCGATGCGGTCGACAGTGGCCATCAGTAGCGAATCCTCGGGTCCACGTAGGCGTTGATGAAGTCGACCAGCAGGCTCACGAAGACGACGACGAGCGCGAACACGACGATGATGCCCTGGACAGCGGTGTAGTCGCGATTCTCGAGGTACGTCACGAGCGCGTGGCCGATGCCGGGCCAGTTGAAGGTCGTCTCGGTCAGCACCGCGCCGCCGAGCAGCAGCGCCATGTTCAGGCCGACGACCGTGATCACGGGGACGAGCGCGTTCTTGAACGCATGGTGGTAGACCACGTCGCGCTCGGCGATCCCGCGCGCGCGGGCGGCCTCGATGTAGTCGTCGCGCAGCGTGCGGATCACGTTGACGCGGATCAGGCGGATGAAGATGCCGGCCGTCGCGAGCCCGAGCGTGATCGAGGGCAGGATCAGGTGCCGCACGACGTCCCAGAGGGCAGGCCAGTTGCGGTCGATGATCGCGTCGATGAAGAGGATGTTCGTATGCGTCGGCAGGAGCGCCTGGGTGATCGGGCTCGCCTGGTCGGACGTCGGCAGCCAGCCCAGCCAGACGCCGAACACGAGCTGTGCCATCAGGCCGAGGAAGAAGACCGGGGTCGCGTAGATGACGATCCCGAACAGCCGCCCGGAGACGTCGATCGACGTGTCGCGGTAGCGGCCGGCGAACAGGCCGATGACGACGCCGACGACGATCGCGACGATCATCGCGAAGAACGTCAGCTCGAGCGTCGCCGCCCCGTTGACGGCGATGATCTGACTCAACGGACGGTGATCGGTGATCGTCGTGCCGAAGTTGCCGCGCAGGATGTTCCACAGGTAGTCGACGTACTGACGCCACAGCGGCCGGTCGAAGCCGAGCTGGTGCGTGATCTGGTTGATCACGGCGGGCGGGACGTGGCCGCCGAGCGCGGCCGAGATCGGATTGCCGGGCGCCACCCGCATCAGCAGGAAGACGAGCGTCAGCAGGATCAGGACCATCGGGACGACAAGCGCAAGCCGCGTCAGCAGGTAGGTGCGGAGCGAGGTCCCGGGCACGAAGCGAGCTTAGTGGTGTTGCGAAAGAGTGGGAGGAGCGCCGGCCGGCGCCCCTCCCACTGCGTACAGGGTCAGGACTTCGACAGCTTCCAGAACCGCATGTAGAACGCGGCGTCCAGCGTGCCGTTGATGCCCTGGATGTTCGACCGCGAGACCGCGATCATCTTCCCTTGCCAGTAGGGGATCGTCGGCAGCTGCTTCGCGGCGAGGAGCTGCATCGACTTCAGCACGGCGATCCGGGCACCCTCGGTGCGGGCAGCCCGCTCCGCTGCGATCAGCTTCGTCATCGTCGGATCGCAGTAGTTGTTGTTGTAGAACGCACCGCACTGGTAGAAGGACACGGTGTAGTCCTCGGCATCCGGGTAGTCCGGGAACCAGCCGAGCTGGAACGCGCCGTAGGTCTTGCCGAGCGAGCCGGAGTACTGCGCCCACTCGGCCGACTTGAGTGTCACCTTGAACAGGCCGGACGCGTTCAGCGACCGCTGGATCTCGGTGTACTCGTCGGCCGACGCGTCACCGTAGTGCGACGGCGTCCACCAGAGGGTGATCGGCACCGGCGTGGTCACGCCGGCCGCCTTCAGCACTGCGGCCGCCTTCGCCTTGCTGGGCGAAGCGCCGTAGAGCGTCTTGTAGGCGTCCGTCGCGCCCGGCAGGCCCTTCGGGACCATCGAGTAGAGAGGCTGCACGGTGCCGTGGTAGACGCGCGTGGCCATGTCCTGCCGCGGCATCAGGTACGCGATTGCCTTCCGCACCGCGATGTTGTCGAACGGTGCCGTCTTGACGTTGAAGACGAGGTAGCGGATGACCACGCCGTTCCCGGCGTGGACGACGATGCCCTTCGTCTTCCCGAGCGACGTCAGCTCCGTCGGCGTGAAGTCGCGGAACACCATGTCGATCTCGCCCTTCTGCAGCGCGAGCTTCATGGTCGACGACTTCGAGTAGTAGTTGATGATCAGCCCGCCGTTCGAGGGCTTCGTGCCCCAGTAGTTCGGGTTCGGCGTGAAGACCGCCTGCTGGCCCGGTGAGAACTTCGACAGCACGTAGGGGCCGGTGCCGTACTGCGGGTCGGTGTTCGCCAGGATCTTGTTGAACGGGTACTTGGACTTCTCGACCACGTAGCCCGCATTCGTGGAGAGGATCAGCGGCCAGGTCGACTGGGGGGACTTCAGGTGGAAGACGACCGTGTTGGGGCCGGACGTCGTCGTGCTCTTCAGGTTCGAGAGCAGCGTGTAGATGCCCTGGTCGCCCTTGATCTTGAGCACGCGGTCGAACGAGTACTTGACGTCGGCGGACGTCATGACGTTGCCGTCCGAGAACTTCACGTTCTTTCTCAGGCCGCAGGTCCACGTCTTCAGGTTCGCCGAGGCCTTGCACCCCGTCGACAGCACGGGCTGCAGCTTCGCGCCGTTCGGGAAGCCGTAGAGCCCCTGGAAGATGAGGAGGTCGACCGTGAACGAGCCGTAGTCGTACTCGTTGGCCGGGTCGACGTTGACGACGGTGTCCGTGGTGCCGTCCACGATCACACTGGATGCGCGCGCCGCCTGGTGGCTGCCCGCGCTCGCGAGCGACTGACCCGCGACGACCGCCACGGCGGCAAGCCCCGCCAGCACCGTCGCGAGGAGCGCAATGCGGCGGTTGGTCCACTTCAAGCTCATGTCTGCCCTCTTCAGGTCGATGACGATGCGTGATCATACGCCTGTGCATCGGGTTCCGAGTGTTAGGCGTCGAGGTATCGAATTCACATTTCCGGCCCTCGGTGGGCTCCGCCATCCGGCGTTCGAAGCCGTGGGCGGCGCCGACGGGCCGCATCTCGCCCTGCTCGGCGGCGTCCACGGCTGCGAGTACTCGTCGATCGCCGCGGTCACACGGTTCATGGCCTCGCTCGACCCGGGCCTTCTCAGGGGACGCATCACCGCCGTGCCGGTCGTCAACCTCTCCTCGTTTCGCGCCAGATCGGCGTTCGTGACCCCAGAGGACGGGAAGAATCTCAATCGCTGCTTCCCGGGTGATCCAAATGGGTCGTACAGCGACGTGCTGGCCCATGCGATCTTCGAGGAGTGGATCGCCCCCGCCGACGTCGTGGTCGACCTGCACGGTGGCGACGTGGTCGAGGCGCTCGAGCCGTTTGCGATCTACGCCGAGGCGGCAGTCGAGGAGCGCTCGCGTGCCGTGGCGGCGGCGTTCGGCCTGCCGTACGTCGTGCGCGAGCCGCGGTCCGAGTCGGGGCTCGGCGGGATGACGTGCATCGCCGCGGCGGAGGCGGGGATCCCGGCGATCATCGCCGAGGCCGGCGGCTGCGGCCTGCTCGACGACGACGCGGTCGCGCTCCTCGTCCGCGGCGTCGGCAACGTGCTCCGCCACCTCGAGATGCTGCCGGGGGAGCCCGAGCCCGCCCCGGGTCAGCGCACGGTCGGGAGCTTCGTCTGGCTCCGCTGCCGGGAAGAGGGTTGGTGGGACGCCGCCGTGCGGGCGGGCGACGAGGTCCCGGCCGGCGGCCTGCTCGGCTCGGTCCGCGACCTCTGGGGCGACGTGCTCGAGGAGATCCACGCCCCGTCCGACGGCGTGGTGCTCTTCCTCACGTCGAGCCCTGCCGTCGCCGCGGGCGGCCTGCTCCTCGGCTTCGGCGCCGAGCTCGGTGTCTGACGTGCGCCGCGGCGTCGCCGGCGCCGCGCTCGCACTCGTGGTGCTCGCAGCGGGTTGTGGTGCCCACGACCCGCCGCCGCGGACGCTCTCGTTCCATTCGCGCCCCGACCTGACGCCGCCGGTCGTGACCGTCCGCACCTCGAGCGCGGCTGCGGCGGGCGGCTACCTGTTCTTCGCACCCAAGCGTGGCGCGATCCAGAAGGGGCCGGAGATCGTCGACGACCGCGGCCGCCCGGTGTGGTTCCAGCCGGTGCCGGCGCAGGCGACCGACTTCCGCGTGCAGACCTACCGCGGCCGGCCGGTACTGACGTGGTGGCAGGGGCCGATGGAGGCGCCGGTGCCCGGTACCGGCGCCGGGCACTGGGTGATCATGGACGAGCACTACCACCAGATCGCGACCGTCGACGGCGGCTTCGGACCGGAAACCGCCGACCTGCACGAGCTGCTCCTCACTCCCCGCGGGACGGCGATCGTCACCGCCTACCGCGTCGTGCCCTACGACCTGAGCCGGCTCGGCGGTGCGAAGAACGGGACGGTCGCCGACAGCATCGTTCGCGAGCTCGACCTCGCCACGGGGCGCGTGCTCTTCACCTGGCACTCGCTCGGCCACGTCGCCCTCGCCGAGTCGTACGCCGACGTCCCACAGCCGACGGACGGCCGGGCGGCCCAGCCCTACGACTACTTCCACGTCAACGCCGTCGCCGAGGAGCCGGACGGCAATCTGCTCGTCACCGCCCGCAACACCTGGGCGGTCTACGAGATCGACCGGCACACCGGGAAGGTGCTGTGGCGGCTCGGCGGCAAGCGCAGCGACTTCTATATGGGGCCGGGCGCGAGCTTCGCCTGGGCGCACGATGCCCGGCGTGCCGCCGACGGCACGATCACGATCTTCGACGACGAGGCTTCGCCCACTGTCGGGGCGGAGTCGCGCGGCCTCCGCATCCGCCTCAACCTGCGCCGAAAGACCGCCACCTTCGTGCAGGAGGACGTGACGCCCGACCGGGTGCTCGCGGAGAGCCAGGGCAACATGCAGCAGCTCGGGAACGGCGACGTGCTCGTCGGCTGGGGTGCCGTTCCCCGCATCACCGAGTTCGACCGGTCGGGCAAGGTCGTCTTCGACGCGTCGTTCGCGCCGGCCGACGACTCCTACCGTGCCTATCGCTTCGAGTGGACGGGGACGCCGACGACGCGTCCGGCGATCGCGGTCGATCTCGGCTCGGGCGATGCCCGCGACGTCTATGCGAGCTGGAACGGCGCCACCGAGGTGCGCGCATGGCGCGTCGTCGCCGGGCTGACCGCCGAGCACCTGCTGCCCGTCGGATCGGCGGTGACGCGGCAGGGCTTCGAGACGCACCTGTCCGTCTCGACCGACGCGCCGTTCCTCGCCGTGCAGGCGCTCGGCGCGGGGGGCAGGGTGCTCGCCACCTCCGCCGCGGTGGCGCCCGGCGGTCGCGCGATCGGCTGAGGAGCGCTACTCGAGTAGCACCGGCCGCGTGCCGCCGAGCGGCGCCCCGGCGGCGTCGAGCGCCGTCGCGCGCGCGTACTTGACGCCGGCCGGTACCTGGATCTTCGTCTCGAAGTACGTCTTCGGCACCGTGCGCTCCACGGCGAGCCGGTCGGTCGACGGGCCGATCTCGAGCCGCCACTGCTCCACCTCGGTCGCCCCGTTCCAGCTCGCGTACAGGAGGTGGCCGGCGGCGTGGCGCTGTGCCTTGGCGACGGGCGGGAAGTGCGGCTTGCCGGTCCAGGGGAAGCGGAGCACGCGGTAGTTCTCGCCTCCCTCCGGCAACCGCGCGTCGAACACGACCCGGCCGCCGTCGGTGTGCTCGCTGAAGTACGGCGAGGTGCCCCAGCCGACGAGGACGTTGCCGTTCGGGAGCACCTGCGTGCTGCCGAGCGCGTGCGCCTTCACCGGCGGTTGGTGCACGTAGCGGCGATGGAGTGTCGCCCGCATGTGCTTCACATCGAGGTGGAGCATCAGCGCCTTCGACTGCGGCTGCACTCTCGGGTCGCCGCCGTCGTCGAAGAGGCTGAGCACATTGCCGGGATGCAGCCGCGCGTCGTGCTGCCACGCGAAGCCCGTGCCCGGGCCCATCGCGAAATCGCTCCGCTTGCCGCCGAGCCGCCAGATGACCGCGCCGGTCTCGCCGTCGACCTTGTAGACGCCCCACGTGTTGCGCGCGGAGACCAGATAGTGGCCGTCGACGAGGCGCTCGACCGAGTTGAGGTGGAAGTAGTCCCAACGGCCGTTCCGGTCGAAGCCCGTATGCGACTCGGCGAGGTCGATGTGGTCGAGGCTCTTCCACTCGAAGAGGACGCGACCGCTCGGCAGTTCCAACTCCTGGACGATGCCGTTGACGGCGGTGCCGCCGGGCACCTCGACGATCTCCCACGCCGTGACGAGCGCGGTGTGGCGGTCGGTGAGCATGAACTCGTGGAGATCGGCGTGATGCCGGTTGCCGGTCGGGACGCGCTTCACGAGCCGGTAGGTCTGGTCGAGGATGACGTGCCCACCGTCTCCGAGGCCGGCCTCCGTCTTCCCCTCCCACCAGGTGAGCACGGGCTTCCCCCGGTACACGGCGGCGCGGAAGTTGAGCGCGACGATCGGGCGGGTGGGGTGGAAGTAGGCGATGTCGCCGGTCTCGTCGACGAGCATCGCGCCGCGGCCGCCCGGGCCGGCCAGCGGCGCCATGAAGAAGTAGCCGTCCGCGGTCGCGCCTCGCTCGTGATGGAGTACCGAGACGATCGGCGGGCGGAGGTCCGGTCTCGTGACGTACGCGTGCACGCGTGGTCCCGGCACGACATAGGCGGCGGCCGCGTCGAGCGCCCGACCTGCCGACGAGAGGCCGATGCCCGCAGCTGCAGCTCGTCTGAGGAACTGGCCTCGATTGAGCAATGCGAGTCGAGCTTAGAGGCTCTTAGACTGGGCGGGATGGATCCGGTTGCAGTCGGCGGCCGCTCGGTGATCACGGTCGTGTGCTGCCATGCCGGCGGCGAGGTCGGCAACGTCGTCGTCGCCGGAGTCGAGCCGCCGCCGGGCGGGACGGTGTACGAGCAGATGGAGGCGCTCCGCTCTTCCGACTCGCTTCGTCGGTTTCTGCTGCGCGAGCCGCGGGGCTCGGTCGCCCAGCATGCGAACCTCGTCGTCCCGTCGAGCCGCGCCGGCTGCGCGGCCGGCTACGTGATCATGGAGCCGACCGAGTACCCGGCGATGTCGGGGTCGAACACGATCTGCGTCGCGACTGTGCTGCTCGAGGAAGGGCTGGTGCCGATGGTCGAGCCCGAGACCGTCGTTCGGCTCGAGGCGCCGGCCGGTCCGGTGGAGGTGCGGGCGCGCTGCCGGAACGGGCGGGTCGAGAGCGTCGAGCTCGAGAACGTCCCGTCGTTCCCGGCGCACCTCGGCGCGCCGCTCGAGGTGGAGGGGCTCGGCACGATCGCCGTCGATGTCGCGTTCGGTGGCATGTGGTACGCGATCGCGGACGCCCATGCGCTCGGCTTCGCGCTCGAGCCCGCCGAGGCGCGCGAGCTGTGCGACGTCGGCGAGCGCATTCGCGTCGCGGCCCGCGAGCAGCTCGTCTGCGTGCATCCCGAGAACCCGGGCATCGCCGGCGTCTCGATCGTGCAGCTCGCCGAGCCGTTCCGGGGCGTCGGCGAGACGATGCGGAACGCGGTCGTCGTCTCCCCGGGGAGGCTCGATCGCTCCGCAACGGGCACGGGCCTCTCGGCGCGCCTCGCCGTCCTGCACGCGCGCAGGCTCGTCGGCGTCGGCGAGGGGATCGCGCACGCCTCCGTGATCGGCTCCGTCTTCGAGGGGCGGATCGTGCGCGAGGCGGGCGGCGGCATCGTGCCGGCGATCCGCGGCAGCGCGTTCGTGACCGGCCGACTCGAGCTGTATGTCGACCCGCTCGACCCGTTCCCGGAGGGCTATCTCCTCCCGGACACGTGGCCGGGGTCAGACACGCAGTAGGTGTCTGACACCTTGAAGGTGTCAGACACCGCTTCTGAGCTCGCTACCGCCTCGGTGAACACCGGGAATGCACGAGGTGTCCGACACCTAGCTTGTGAGCTCCGCCACCGCCTCCGCGAACACCTCGGTGTGCCGGTCGACATCCGCCTCGGTCGTGGCGGGGGACATCAGCGCCATGTTGTGGAACGGCGTCAGCAGCACGCCGCGGTTGAGCGCGTAGAGGTGGATCAGGCGGTCGAGCAGGTGGTTCATGCCGGCGGCTGCGTCGCTCCCCGTCCGAGGCCGCTCGCGGCGGAAGAGGTACTCGACGCGGCAGCCGAGCCTGGTCACGTGCCAGTCGACACGGTGCGCGTCGATCGTGTCGGCGACGCCGCGCTCGAAGCGCTCGCCGAGCGCGATCATGTGCGCGAACGCCTCGTCGGTGAGCACCTGCGAGAGCGTGGCGCGCATCGCCGCGAGCGAGAGCACGTTCGCCGCGAGCGTCCCGCCGACACCGCCGACGTCCGAGTCGTCGGTCGCGATCGCACTTTCGATCCTGTCGGCAAGCTCCTCGCTGAAGCCGTAGGCGGCCGACGGGATGCCGCTGCCGATCGCCTTGCCGACGGTCAGTGCGTCGGGCTCGAGGCCGTGGGCGGCCGTGTAGCCGCCGGGACCGGCGCAGAGCGTGTGCGTCTCGTCGATCACGAGCAGCGTCCCGTGCTCCCGCGTCAGCCTGCGCAGGGCATCGTGAAAGCCCGGCTCCGGGAGGACGATGCCGATGTTCGTCAACGCCGGCTCGGCGAGCACGCACGCGACGTCGCCGGCTGCGAGCTCGCGCTCCAAAGCGTCGGCGTCGTTCCACTCGACGACGCGGGTCGTCTCGTCGAGAGGCACGGGCGGGCCGAGGTTGCCATCGCGCGCGACGACGCGACCGCCGTCGAGCGTCGCGAACGTCTCGTCGACCGTGCCGTGGTAGCACCAGTTGAAGACGAGCACTTTGGGCCGGCCGGTGACGAGCCGCGCGAGTCGGAGCACGAACCGATTCGCATCGGTCGCCGTCAGCGCGAACTGCCAGCGGGCGAGGCCGAAACGGCGGGTGAGCTCCTCGCCGACCCAGAGCGCATCCTCGCTCGGCAGCATCAACGTGATTCCGTGCGCCGCCTGCTCGGCGATCGCACGGACAACCTGGGGAGGCGAGTGCCCGGTCATCGCGCCGGTGTCGCCGAGGCACAGGTCGACGTACTCGTGACCGTCGACGTCGTGGAACCGCGCCCCCGTCGCGTCGGCCGCGAACACCGGGAAGCCGCCCGCCCAGCGCACCATCCAGTGCATCGGCACGCCGGCGAGGAGCGACGACCGCGCCTGCCGTGCGAGCTCGCGGGAGCGCGGGTGCGTCTCCTCGAAGCGCGCGAGCTCTCGCGCGAGCAGCTCCTCGGCCCTGGCCATGGCTGCGGACGTTAACGTTCCCCGAGAGTTCCCTGAGAATCGGCCGACGCTGATGCGGCTCTTAGGAGCGGGGTGGACACTGCCCGCATGAGCACACACCGCCACATCACACGAGCGTTGCTCCCGCTGCTCGTCGTGGCGCTGGTCGCCGTCGGCGCACTCGCGAAGCTCGCGTTCGCCCGCGACACCGCGTCCATCGGCACCGGAGTGGTCGTCGTCAACACCCGTCTTGCCTACACGGAGGCCTCCGCGGCCGGGACCGGCATGGTGATCGGCTCCTCCGGCGAGATCCTCACCAACAATCACGTCATCTCGGGCGCGAGCCGCATCACCGTGACCGTCCCCGGGACAGGCCGGACGTACACGGCCAAGGTCGTCGGCTACGACGTCAGCGACGATGTCGCTCTCCTCAAGCTCGCGAACGCCTCCAACCTCAAGACCGTCTCGATCCGCACCGCCGCGACGTCTGTCGGGATGACCGTGACCGCCGTCGGGAACGCCGGCGGCACCGGCAGCCTGACGAGAGCCGCCGGCACCGTCACTGCGACCGGCCAGACGATCACGGCCAGCGACGAGGAAGGCAGCTCCGAGACGCTGACCGGCCTGATCCAGACCGACGCGAACGTGCAGGCCGGCGACTCCGGCGGGCCGCTGCTCGATTCGAGCGGACGGGTCGTCGCGATGACGACCGCGGCCTCGGCGAACGGCGGCTTCCGCTTTGCCGACGCGAGCTCGACCGGCTACGCGATCCCGATCGCGAAGGCTCTGCGGATCGCCGACGCGATCGACGCCGGCAAGTCGTCGGCCACGGTTCACGTCGGCGCGACCGCCTTCCTCGGCATCTCGGTCAGCACCGCGGGCGACTCGTCCTCCGGCTTCTCCTACGACACGCAGGGCGCGGTCGTCGCCGGCGTCGTCTCCGGCGGGCCCGCCGCGAAGGCGGGGCTCCAGGCGGGCGACGTCATCCTCAAGATCGCCGGGCGCACCGTCGCCTCGCCGACCTCCGTCAGGAGCATCGTCCTGACCAAGAAGCCGGGCCAGAAGGTGACCGTCCGCTACACCGACCAGACCGGCACGTACACCACAACCGTCACCCTCGCGAGCGGCCCGCCCCAGTAGGGCCGCTCGCCGAGCTCATGGCGTGCGCTCGTCGATCCCGTGCGGCGACCCGTGGTCGGCGAGCAGCTCGAGGAACGGGACGGCGTCGAAGGCCTCCGGCCCGAGCACGCCGGCGCCGCTCCACACGCCCTCGGCAACGAGCTCGAGCGCGACGACCGGGTTGATCGCCGTCTGCCAGACGACGGCCTGCGCGCCGTCACGGCGCATCGTCTCCTCGTTGTCGGCCACGTGGTAGAGGTAGGTCGCCCGCGGGCGGCCGTCCTTGCCGGTGCCGGTGACGTACGTGCCGGCGCACGTGCGGCCGCGCATCCGGTCGCCGAGCGTCGCCGGATCGGGCAGCGCGGCGGCGAGCAGGTCGCGCGGCGCCACCTGGACGCCGCGGACCGACACCGGCTCGGTC
This sequence comes from uncultured Thermoleophilia bacterium, assembly GCA_963840365.1. Lineage (GTDB taxonomy): Bacteria > Actinomycetota > Thermoleophilia > Gaiellales > Gaiellaceae > PALSA-600. The sequence continues at coordinate 17,661 of CAWIYQ010000011.1, forward strand.
GAGTCGAGGCCGAGCTTGTGCAGCGTCTTCAGGATCCCGATGAACTCCTCGCCGAGCCCGTACTTGAAGGTGACGCGGTTGCACTCGATGAAGCGCGGGACGAGCAGCACCTCCTCGTGCTCGACGTTCACACACTCGATCGCGCCGATCCCCTCCGGGAACGTGAACACCTCGGGCTCCGAGAACGGCTCGGTCGTGTACCAGCCGCGGTCGCGCTCCCAGATCACCGGCGGGTTGAGGCACTCCTCGATCGTCGTCCAGATCGAGAACGTGGGTGCGAAGGCGTAGCCGTCGACGACGAGGTCGGCTCCGTCGCGGATCCCGACCTCGTCGATCTCCGCGAACAGGTGGTCGGCGGCGTAACGGGCGAAGACGTCCGACAGGCCGGGCTCGACGCCGATCCCTACCAGCGCGAGCAGGCCCTTCTCCTTCCACCTCTCGTCCTGAGCGAATTGAGCGTCGCCGAGCCGCTCGCCGCCGGGCTTCGAGAGCGTCATCGCCATGTCCAGGTACGTGCAGCCGGCGTCGAACGCAGCCTGGAAGATGGCGGGGTTGAAGCGCGGGTCGGTGGCGTTGACGATCGCGTCGACCCGCTCCGCCCGCGCGAGCGCGGCGATCGCGGCAGCGTCCGACGCGTCAACCTGCGCGGCGCCGAAGCGCTCGTCCGAAAGCCGGTCGGCGAGAGCGCGAGGGCGTGACTCGTCGAGGTCGGCGAACACGATCCGCTCGAAGAAGCTCCGCCGGGCCGCGATCGGCGCCATCGCCGAGCCGACGCCGCCGGTCCCGACCACCAGCACTCTCACGGGATGCGCGTCCCCGGCTCGCGGGTCGCGACGCTGACCGGCCGGTGGTGCACGTGCATCCGCTCCTGGGCCTCTGCGAGCACGTCGCCGAGGATCCCGGTCATCTCGTCGAAGTGCGCCTGCTCGGCGATCAGCGGCGGCGAGATCTGGATCACCGGGTCGCCGCGGTCGTCGGCGCGGCAGATGAGGCCCCGCTCGAAGAGCTGTGGCGAAAGGAACCCGCGCAGGAGCGTCTCGCACTCCTCGTGCGTGAACGTCTCGCGCGTCTCCTTGTCCTTCACCAGCTCGAGCGCGTAGAAGAAGCCCGTTCCCCGGAGGTCGCCGACGATGTCGAGGTCGAGCAGCTGCGCCAGCGTGCTCCGGAACGCGTCGCCGTTGTCGCGCACGTTCTCGACGACGCGCTCGCGCTTCATGATCTCGATGTTCTTGAGTGCGATCGCGCACTGCACCGGGTGCCCGCCGAAGGTCATCCCGTGCGTGTACATCGACTCCTCGCCGAGGAACGGGTCGAAGACATGGTCGGCCGCGATCACGGCGCCGATCGACGCGTACGCGGAGGAGAGCCCCTTCGCGCAGGTGACGAGATCCGGCCGGATGTCGTAGAGCTCGGAGCCGAACCACTCACCGAGGCGGCCGAAGCCGGTGATCACCTCGTCGGCGCAGAGAAGGATCTGGTACCGGTCGCAGATCTCGCGCACGCCGTGGAAGTAACCCGCCGGCGGCGTGAAGGCACCGCCCGCGTTCTGTACGGGCTCCATCACGACGAGCGCGACCGTCTCGGGCCCGGCCGCCAGGATCGTCTGCTCGAGGTCGTCGAGCAGGAACGCCGTGAACTCCGCCTCGCTCTCCTCGGCCGGGCGGTGATAGCCGTTCGTGTTGCGCACGTGGAGGGTGTCGGGGACGAGCGGCTCGAACGCGTTCTTGATCGCGGCGATGCCGTTGATCGAGAGCGCCCCGAACGTCGTGCCGTGATAGGCGGTGCGCCGCCCGATCGCCTTCCAGCGCCGCTCGCCGCGCGCGGCGTGGAACTGGCGTGCGAGCTTCCAGGCGGCCTCGATCGCCTCCGAGCCGCCCGAGACGAAGAACACCCGGTTCAGGTCGCCGGGCGTGAGCTGCGCGACCTCGTGGGCGAGCTCGATCGCGCGTGGGTGGGCGTACGACCAGTTGGTGTAGAAGGGCAGCTCGCGCATCTGCTCGAGCGCCGCCTGCCCGACCTCCTCGCCGTGCGAGTAGCCGATCTGCACGGCGAACAGCCCGGCGAGGGCGTCGAGGAACCGCTTGCCGTGGGAGTCCTCGAGATAGCACCCGTCTCCGCGCACGATGATCGGGACCTCGGCGTCGGCATACGCGCTCATGCGCGTGAAGTGCAGCCAGAGGTGGTCCCGTGCGGCCTGTTGGAGATCGAGCGTCATGCGGGCACTGCTCCCTTCTTCGAGCGGAGGTTCTGGACGAGGATGTTCGTGAGCATCCCGGCGACGGCGATCACGAAGATCGCCGTCCCGATCACGTTGATCTGCGGCGGTGTCGCCACGCGGGCCGCGCCCCACACGAACAGCGGGAACGTGGTGGTCGAGCCGGCGTTGAAGTAGGTGATGACGAAGTCGTCGATCGAGAGCGCGAACGCGAGCAGGCCGGCGGCGATGATGCCCGGCATGATCAGCGGCAGCGTCACGCGCGTGAACGTCACGAACTCGTTGGCGCCGAGATCCATCGCCGCCTCCTCGAGGTGGCGGTCGAAGCCGACTAGCCGTGCGCGGACGGTGACGACGACGAAGCTGATGTTGAAGAGGATGTGGGCGATCAGGATCGTCCCGAACCCCTGCGGGATACGCCAGTTGACGAACAGCGTCAGAAGCGACGCGCCCATCACGACCTCGGGCGTCGTCATCGGGATGAAGATCAGCATGTTCGTCGTCGCGCTGCCGCGGAACCGGTAGCGGACGAGCGCGAGGGCGATCAGCGTGCCGAGCGCCGTGGCGGCGAGCGAGGAGAGCAACGCCAGCTCGATGCTCACCCGCAGCGCACCGCCGATACCAGGAACCCCGAACGGGTGCGCCCAGTTGTCGAGCGTGAAGCCCTGCCACGTGTAGTTGAAGCGTCCCTTCGGGTTGTTGAACGAGAACGCGACGACGACCGAGATCGGCAGGAACAGGTAGACGAGCGCGAGGATCGCGTACGCCGTCAGGACGTGCCTACGGATGAATCTCATCCGGCCACCGTCAGCCGGTCGGTACCGAGGATGCGCGCGAAGACGAGGACGATCACGAGGATCGCCGCCATCAGCACGAACGAGAGCGCCGCCGCCGTCGGGTAGTCGCGCACGGACAGGAACTCGGACTGGATGATGTTGCCGATCATGTACTGGCGCGGCGTTCCGAGGAGCTGGGCGTTGATGAAGTCGCCCGCCGCCGGGATGAACGTGAGCAGCACGCCGGCGAACACACCCGGAAGCGAGAGCGGCAGCGTGATGCGGTAGAAGGCCCTCGGCCGGGAGGCATACAGATCCTCCGCCGCCTCGATCAGCCGGTGGTCGATCTGTTCCAGGCTGACGTACAGCGGCAGCACCATGAAGGGCAGGAAGTTGTAGGTGATGCCTGCGATCACGGCCGCCGAGGTGGCGAGCAGCCGCCCGTCGGAGCCGAGGATGTGGAGGTGCTGCAGGGTGTGGACGACGACGCCGTCGTCGGCGAGGATCGTCTCCCAGGCGAGCGTCCGGATCAGGTAGGTGACGAAGAACGGCGCGATCACGAGCAGCAGGAAGAGGTTCTTCCAGCGGCCGCCGCGGAAGGCGATCCAGTACGCGAGCGGGTAGGAGAGCACGAGCGCGATCACCGTCGCGATGCCCGCGTACTCGCCCGAGCGCTTGAACTGCACCCCGTACGACGTGATCGCGTCGTGGAAGTTCCCCCAGGCCCAATCGAACGAGAAGATCGGGAACAGCCCCGAGGAGAGGGACATCTTCGCCAGGTACCACATCGGCACCAGGAAGAAGACGACGAGCCACGCCATCCCCGGCGCAAGCAGGAGGTAAGGGATCGTTCCCTTGCGGCGGTGGAGCATCGATGCCGTCTATCCGCTCGTCAAGGCCTGGAAGGCCTTCTTGTACTTGATGTTGTTGACCGCCTTGATGTCGAACTGGTGGACGTTCGACAGCATCTCCTCGGTCGGGAAGATGAGCGGGTTCTTCGCGATCGCGGGGTCGCTCTTCTCGAGGATCTTGTCGGCGCCGACGACGGGGCAGATGTAGTTGACGTAGTCCTCGACCTGCGCGGCGATCTCGGGGCGGTAGTACCAGTTCATCAGCGTCGACCCGCCGAAGACGTTGCCGCCCTTCGGGATCAGCATGTTGTCGGTCCAGATCAAGCCGCCTTCCTTCGGCAGCACCCACTTGAGGCCCGGATGGTCGGCCTGCAGCTGCACCATGTCGCCCGACCACGCGAGGCACGCGTAGATGTCGCCCTTCGCGAGCAGCGGCGCGTAGTCGTTGCCGGTGAACTGTCGGACCTGGCCGGAGGAGACGCCCTGCTTGAGCAGGTTGATCGCCTTGTCGAACGAGGCGTCGGTGACGTGCGACGGGTCGTCGCCGTTCGAGAGCATCGCGATGCCGATCGAGTCGGGCATCTCGGTGAGGAGCGTGACCTTCCCCTTCAGCTTGGGGTCGGTGAGGAGCTGGTGCAGCGAGGTGACGGGGCCTCCGGTCAGCTTCGGGTCGTAGCCGATGCCGGTCATGCCCGACTGCCACGGCAGGCTGTAGTCGCGGTTCGGGTCCCAGGCGGGGTGCTGCTGCGTCGGCTGGAGGTTCTTGATGTTCGGGATCGCCGACTTGTCGAGCTTCTCGAGCCAGCCGAGCTCGATCATCCGGCCGGGGAGGCCGGAGTAGTCGGTCAGGACGATCAGATCGCGGCCGATCCACTGGCCCTGCGACAGCGGCCCTTCGATCTTGCCGAAGAAGCTGTCGTTGTCGTTGATGTCCTCGATGTAGCGGACGTTGACGCCGTAGTGCTTCTTGAAGGCGTCGAGCGACGGATGCGTCTTCCCCTTGACGTCGATGTAGAGGGGCCAGTTCGAGAACGTGATCGTCTTCGGCAGCTTCTGCGCCACGGCGGCCGTGGTCGTGGTGGCCGCCTTCTTGGAGCCGCCGCACGCGGCCAGCAGGCCGGGCACGGTGAGGAGTGCGCCGCCGGCTGCGCCGCGCCGGAGCAGCTCCCTACGGTTGATCCTGTCGCTCATCGCCCATCCTCCTCCGGTCTCGCTACGACGAATGTCGACTCGGGGGCGAACGAGAGCTGCAGCTGCTCGCCCGGCCCATGGGGGCCTGCCCCCTGCACGTACACGGTCAGCTCGCCGACCGGTGTTCGGACGACGTACTGCGTCGAGACGCCCACATAGGCGCGCTCGACGCACTCGCCGGCGAGCGTGTTGCGCCCGCCGGCGCCGATCTGGATCTTCTCGGGCCGGATCCCCACCGCCACCTGCCCCGTGTGCCCGGCAAGTGACGTGGGGGCGACATGCAGCACGGTGCCGTTCTCGAGGCGAACCGCGTCCGGGCCCTCGACGGTGCCGTCGAGCATGTTGGACACGCCCAGGAAGCTCGCCACGAACGCCGTCGCAGGCCGTTCGTAGAGCTCTGCCGGGTCGCCCGACTGCTCGATCCGCCCGTGATTCATGACGACGATCGAGTCGGCCATCGTCATGGCCTCCTCCTGGTCGTGCGTGACGTGCACGAACGTGATCTCGATCTCGTGCTGGATGCGCTTCAGCTCGAGCTGCATCTCCTTCCGGAGCTTGAGATCGAGGGCCCCGAGCGGCTCGTCGAGGAGCAGCACGCGCGGCCGGTTCACGAGCGCGCGCGCGAGCGCGACGCGCTGCTGCTGGCCGCCCGAGAGCTGTTTCGGCTTGCGGTTGCCGTAGCCGGCGAGCCCGACCACGCGCAGCATCTCCTCGACGCGCGTGCGGAGCTCGTCGCCCTTCACGCCTTTCCGCCGGAGCCCGAAGGCGACGTTCTCGTGGATCGTCAGGTGGGGGAAGAGCGCGTAGCTCTGGAAGACCGTGTTGACGTCGCGCTTGTACGGCGGCAGCCGCGTGACGGCCTGCTCGCCGAGGTAGATCGTCCCGTCGCTCGGCTCCTCGAAGCCGCCGATCATGCGCAGGGTCGTCGTCTTGCCGCAGCCCGACGGGCCGAGGAAGGCGTAGAACTTGCCGCTCTCGACCTCGAGCGTGAGGTCGTCGACGGCAACGACTCCGCCGTCGAACCGCTTCGTCACATGATCGATCCGGACGTCCGCTGTCATGGGCCAACCCTCGGTTGCCCTATGACAACTCCTCTCCAGCGCCGGCAGAGCCGGCGCCTGCGCTCTCTGATGAGCTCCGTCAAGCCTACGCTCATACGCGTGCAGCCTCCTCCCGAAGGTGTGTGCCCCAGCCGAAGACCTGCTTCGCGAGCTGGAGGTAGAGGAAGGTCTCGGTCGTGACGACGCCCGGGATCTCGCGGACGCGGCTCGTCAGTTCGAGCAGGTTGCGGCGGTCGGTGCAGACGACCTCGGCGAGCACGTCGTAGCGGCCGGCGGTGACGACGACGTAGCTCGTCTCGTCCCAGCCCGCCAGCTCGTCGGCGACCGGCTGCGGCGCGCCGGCGGTGTTCACGCCCAGCATCGCCATGGCATCGAAGCCGAGCCCGAGCGGGTTCGTGACGCCGGTCACCTGGAGGATGCCGTCGCGGACGAGCCGTCCGTACCGGGCCCGGACCGTCGCCTCGGCGACGCCGACCCTCGCGGCGATCCCGCGGAAGGACGTGCGTCCGTTCTCCTGCAGCGCCTCGATGATCCCCTGGTCGACCTCGTCGAGCGAGCGCGGCCGGGTGATCGGCCCGCGAGCTTGATCGGGAGGCGGCACAGCCCGATTTCACCACAGTCCTGCGCATTTCGTCAATGAGGCAGGCGATGGGCTGCGCATTTCGTCACCGCTGGCCGACCCGAAGCCGCAGGATGCGCGGCAGGGCGGCGACGGCCTGCGCATGGAGCGGCGCCGTCCGCCCGGCCTCCTCCGCCTCCTCGCAGGCGAGGATCGCGGCGCGGATCGCGCCGCCGCCGAGCCGGCGGAACGGCTCGCGTGGGACGGTCGCGACCTGCCGGTCGACGAGCGGCAGGCGCGTCAGGTCGTCGTCGGCGTCGAGCACGAGCGAGGCGAGGATGCGGCCGGCAAGGTTGGCCGGGCCGACGCCGTGGCCGGAGTAGCCGAGCGCGTAGTGGAGGCGGCGACCCGGCACGGTGCCCACGAAGGGCACGTGGTCGGCGGAGACGTCGATCGGGCCGCCCCAGCTCGCTTCGACCTTCGCCTCCGCGAGCCCCGGCAGCAGGCGGCGCAGCCCGAGCTCGGCGCGGCCCGCGGTCGCGGCGTCGTGGGTGAAGCGCGAGTCGACGCGGTTCCCGTAGCCGATCGGCCCCGAGCCCGAGCCCATCAGCACGCGACCGTCCTCGGTCGTGCGGAAGTAGTGGAGGAACATGCGCGCGTCGTAGATCGCCGTCCCGTCCGTCCAGCCGATCTCTCGCAGGAGGTCGGGCACCGGCTCGGTGAGGACGACGTAGCTGCCGAAGACGGTCAGCCGGCCGCGCACGGGCCGCCAGTCGGTCGCCCAGGCGTTCGTCGCGATGACGACGTCGCGGGCACGCACCTCGTGGCCGTTCGCGCTCAGGGAGCCGTCGGCGCGGAGGTGGGCGCGGGAGTGCTCGTACACCCCGATCCCCGCCGCGAGTGCGGCGCGGCGCAGCGCCCGCACGAGGCGCGCCGGGTGCACGGTCGCGCCGTCGCGGAAGAAGACGCCGCGGCGGAAGGCGGGGGAGATGCCCGGCGTGTCGCGCGCAACCGCCTCGTCGGGGCGGCCGAGCTCGCGCGCCGCGGCGAGCTGCTCCTCGAGCTCCGCGTCCTGGCGCGCCGTCGTCGACACCTGCAGCATGCCGCTCTCGCGCAGCCAGGCGTCCTCGCCGCGCGACTCGAGGAACGCGCGGATGCCGGGGACGATCGTGTCGCCGGCGGCACAGAGGCGGAGCGCGGCCTCGTCGCCGAAGAGCTTCCGTAGGGTCGGCAGATACGACCAGTAGCCGTGGCAGAAGCCGCCGTTGCGCCCGCTCGGCCCGAAGCCGCAGAACTCCGCCTCGAAGAGCGCAATGCGCAGCTCGGGAGCGCGCTCGCGCAGCGCGAGTGCCGTCCAGAGCCCGGTGAAACCGCCGCCGACGATCGCGACGTCGGTGTCGACGGCGCGCGCGAGCGCCGGTGAGCGCTCGCCGTCGTCCGCGTCCTCGAGCCACCAGGCGGGGCGCGCGCCCGGGAGCACGGTGGGCGACCTGGCGGTCATGCTCGGAGTGTCGCAGCGTCGCGGGATCCACGTCGTCCGACTCGGCCCGTTCACTACACGTGAGTGCCTGGTCGCCTGCGCCTTGGCTCGAGCGGTGCGCCGTTCTTCTTCGTCTACCTGCTTCTGCAGGCGTTCGCCGTCGTCGGCATCCCGCCCGGGCGGTGGCCGGACAGCGTCTCGTACGAGCACCTGAGCCTCACGGGCGCCGACTCGCGTCTCCCGACGGTGCCGCTCCTCTACAAGATCTTCCCGACCGACTCGCTCCGGGTGTGGGCGCAGGTCGTGCTCGCCTCGGTGGCCTGGTGGGTGCTCGCCTCGGTCGCCTCGTCGCTGATCAGGAACCGGCACGCGCGCCTGGGGCTGCGGCTCGTGTTGCTCGCAATCGGGCTCGCAGAGCCGGTCCTCAACTGGAACTCGGTCATCCTGAGCGAGTCGACGGCGCTGTCGCTCACGGCGCTCCTCATCGCGGCGGCGATCGCGTTCGCACGGGCCCCGAGCATCCGCAGCACCGCGGTCTTCCTGCTCGCGCTGCTCTTCTGGATGTTCACGCGCCAGCCGCACGTCTTCATGACGGTGCTCATTGCCGCGGTGCTCGTCGTGGCGGCGATCCGGGCTCGCAGCCGGTACCCGATCGTGGCGGTCGCGGCCGCCGGCGCGATCGTGATCGCGCTCGCCGGGCTGCTCGAGGCGCATCGGAATCAGACCCTGTCGCGGGCCGCCATCGGCTCGATCATCCAGGGTCGCATCCTCCCGAGTGAGCAGCGCACCTTCTGGTTCGTCGGCCAGGGCATGCCGTACTCGCTCTCGATCTCGAAGTACGCCGCGCAGAAGTTCCACTACCAGAAGCAGAATCGCGCGTACTTCGAGTGGATCGACAAGCACGGGACGGCGACGTACCTCAAGTTCGTGTTCGCGCATCCGGGCTATGCCCTGATCAACCCGCTCGCGTATTTCCCTGGCGAGGAGCCGTCGCTCACGTACCGCAGCACGTCGATCTTCGCCTCGCTCGAGCCCAACCCCAAGCCGGCGATGCTCTCCCCGGTCGTCGACTACGGGCGTCACCGCAACGTCCTGCCCTCGGTCGTCGACAAGCTCCTCTTCGACCAGGGCGCGATCGGAGATGTGCTCGCCTTGCTGATCGCTACCGGGACGCTCGTCGTGATCTCGCGCCGCCGCTACGGCCCCGACCCACGGCTGCTCGTGCCGACGCTCGTCACGCTCGCGGCGATCCCGCTGGGCTACATCATCTGGCTGTCGGGCGGCGAGTCGCTCGGGGAGCTCGACCGGCTCTCGATGGTCACGGCCGTCTCGGCCCGGGTCGGGCTCTGGATCGTCCTGTTCGTGGCGGCCGACCGCCTGCTGGAACCACCCCGGTGATCCACGTCGTCGTCGGCACGCGGGCACAGCTCCTCAAGCTGGCGCCCGTCATGCTCGAGTGCGAGCGGCGCGGTCTACGCTGGCGCTGGGTCTATACCGCTCAGCACCGGGAGACGATCGACGGCTCGCTGCGCACGTTCGGCCTGCCTCCGCCCGACTACGTCGTCGTTCGCTGGAGCACCGAGGCGAAGTCGCTCGCGCTGATGGCGCGTTGGCTGGGCCGCATGCTCGTCGCGCTCCCACGGAGCCGGTCGATCCTCGCGGGCGAGACCGGCCCGCGAAGCGTCGTCGTCACGCACGGCGACACCTTCACGACCTGGCTCGCCGCTCTGATGGGGCGGCTGACCAGGACGAAGGTGATGCACGTCGAGGCCGGCCTCAGGAGCTTCAACCTTCGCAAGCCCTTTCCCGAGGAGCTGAACCGCCTGATCACGTTTCGCCTGGCCAGCTTCTTCGCCGCTCCGGGGCCGGAGGCCGTCGCGAACCTCGAGCGGTACGGGCGCGAGACGATCGACACGCACGGGAACACGCAGATCGACGTTCTGCGCTTCGGGCTCGAGCACGTGGGCGACGCCGACGTCGAGATCCCGGCGGAGCCGTACGCGGTGGCGTCGCTGCACCGCTACGAGAACGTGTTCGATCGCGATCGGCTGGAACGGATCGTCGCCCTGCTCGAGTCGATCTCCCGTGACCGCCTGGTCGTCTTCGTCAGGCACCCGGTGACCGATGCACAGCTTCGCAAGACCGGGCTTGCCTCCCGGCTCGAGGCGAACGAGCGGATCCTGCTCCTGCCTCGTCTCGAGTACTTCCCGTTCCTCGCCCTGATCCGGACAGCGGCGTTCGTGGTCAGCGACGGGGGCGGGAACCAGGAGGAGCTCTCGTACCTCGGAGTCCCGACGCTCCTGCTGCGCGAGGAGACCGAGCGCCACGAGGGCCTGGGGGAGAACGTCGTGCTCTCGCGTTTCGATCGGGCGACGATCGAGGGGTTCGTCGCCGACCCGACGCGGTTCCGGCGTGCCGAGCGTCTGCCCGACTCGACCCCGAGCTCGTCGATCGCCGACTTCCTCGAGGAGCGGGGGTTCGGGCGCTAGCGGAGGTCCTTGTTCGTCTCCATGTCGAACCACATCGCGAACAGCGTGAAGAGCACCGAGAACGTCAGCATCAGCGCGACAAGGATGGCCGTGCCCGCGTTCGGCGGGTTGTTGGCGAAATGCCGGCCGACCGCGTAGCTCGCAAGCGCGATCCCGATCAGGCCGCTGAAGAACCCCGCCATATAGAAGAAGACGAGCGGATGAAAGTCGCGGATCACGTAGCGATGACCCAGGCGCCAGAAGAATCCCTTCAGTAGCAGCCACGTGATGCGCGGCACGACCGAATGGAGCTTGATGCCCGACACCTCGCCGACCCCGTAGATGGGGCGCGACGGGATGTCGCGGACGCGCGCCGACCACACGTTGAGGTGAACCAGCATGTCGTTCGGGTAGCCGTAGCGCTTGTAGATGTTCTCGAGGTCGAGCAGCTCGAGCATGCGCCTCGAGATCGCGGTGTAGCCGGCCTGCGAGTCGGCGATGTGCCAGTAGCCGGAGGCGATCTTCGTGAAGAGCGAGAGGAACGCGTTGCCCAGATAGCGATAGTGGGGAATGAGATCCCAGGCCTCGCCCGTGAAGAGGCGGTTCGCCTTCGCGTAGTCGATCTCGTCCTTCGCGACCGGCGTCGCCATCGCGAGCAGCTCCTCCGGGTCCATCTGGTTGTCCGCGTTCATCACGCAGACGACGTCGTAGGCCTCGACGAGCGCACGCTGGTAGCCCGTCACGACCGCCCCTCCGGCTCCCTGGTTCTGCTCGTGGACGATCACCACGATTCGCGGATCGGATGCGGCCGCGGTGTGTGCCTGTCCGACGGTCCCGTCCCGCGAGGCGTCGTCGACGACGTAGATGCGGTCGACGAACCCGGGAATGCCCCTCAGAGTCTCTCTGAGGAGCTTCTCTTCGTTGTAGGCAGGGATGACGACAGCGATGGACTTGCCTTCGACCATTCGCTGTCAGGTTCGGATTGTCGAGGCGTTGTCCTTGCGCGCCTCGATGCCGCTTCCAACGCGAGGATGAGTGCTCCGGGCAGGGCGGTGACGACCGAGAGCAGGAAGAAGAGAAAGCCGGTCGCGAACGCCGCGTCGGCACCGACGTGGAGCTTGCCGAGGAAGCTGACGAAGAACGCCTCGCGGAGTGCGATCCCGTTGATCGTGAACGGCACGAGCATGACGAGGAAGAGGAGTGGCCCGAGGACGTAGTAGGGTCGTGGTGAGAGATCGACTCCGACCGCCTTCCCGACGAGCCAGATCGCGGCCACGCGAACAGCGGCGATCGCGAGCGTCAGGACGAAGGCTCCGCCGACGAGCCTCGCGTGGTCGCGATACGCATGCACACCTTCGTACGCGGCGCGGAGAGGCCGTTCGAGCCGGATCGCCCGGAGCAGCGGGACCATGCGGGCGAGCGGCTTCCGGAGACGCCTCGAGAAGATCACGCAGCCACCGAGGATCGTGGCGAGCGTCAGCCCCGCCTCGAGCCACAGGTACGGCCCGACGTTGTATCGCCCGATCGCGAGCACGAAGCCGATCGCGGCGAGTGTGAGGGTGGCGGCCCCGCCGAGCGCGCGCTCCAGGATCACCGAGCCGGCCGCGGTCGAGGACGAGCCGGGGTACCGGCGGCTCGTCGAGTAGATCCGAGCGGCGTCGCCTCCCAGCGACGTCGGCAGCACCTGGGCGACGCTGAACGACACGTAGTACGTCCGGGTCAGCCAGCCGAGCGGCGCGGCGATCCCGCGAGCGGCCAGGAGCCGCTGCCAGCGCCAGGCCATCGGTGGCACGACGGCCAGGGTTATCGCGGCCGCGCCCCCGAAGTAGACGAGGTCAGCGTTGCCGAGAATGTGGAGCGTCTGGTGGAAGTCGATCTTCCACACGACGTAGGCGACACACAGCCCGGTGAAGAGCAGGGTGGCGGCCGAACGCAGCGACCGGCTCAAACCTGCCCGCGTCATCGAGGACCAGCGTAGCGTCGGGCCGAGACGGCCCCGCGCGTGGCAGCGGAGAGAGTGGGGGCGGGAGGATTCGAACCTCCGTAGGCTGAGCCGACGGGTTTACAGCCCGTTCCCTTTGGCCGCTCGGGCACACCCCCTGAAGCGGCGCGCATTGTAGCCTCCGCGGGGTGCAGCGTTTCGACGTCCTGGTCGTCGGCGGCGGCCCGGCCGGCTCGGCGACCGCTTACCGCCTGGCCGCGCTCCGGGGCGAGCGTGTTGCTCGCCGACCGGGCGACGATTCCCGCGGGACAAGCCGTGCGGCGGAGGGCTGACGACGCGCGCGTGGCTGCAGCTGCCCGGTCGATCCGACGCCCGTCGTCGAGGAGGAGGTCGACCTCGTCGAGCTTCGCTTCCGCTACGGCGACACGGTCGTTCACGCACGCAAAGACGCCGGTGATCCGGATGACGCAGCGGACGGCGGCTCGATGCGTTCCTGCTCGACGCGGCCCGCAGCGCCGGAGTCGAGGTTCGGGAGGGAGCGCGGGTCGAGCTGAACGGCAGCGTGCGCGGTCGACGGGGCTCTCGTCGTCGCCGACGCGATCGTCGGCGCCGACGGCGCGAACGGGACGACCGCGAGGTCGGTCGGGACTCGGCGGCGGCGATCGTCCGCGGCGTCGCGCTCGAGGGCAACGTTCCGTACGCGCGCGTCGATCGCGCACGCTACGCGCGCCGCGCGGTGATCGAGCTCGCCGACATCCCCGGCGGCTACGGCTGGGTCTTCCCGAAGGGCGACCACGTGAACGTCGGCGTCGGCGCGTGGGGAGAGGAGGGGCCGCGCCTCCGCACGCACCTGAGCGCCGTCTGTGCCGCGCACGGGCATCGGGCTCGAGCGATCTCGGGGAGCTGCGCGGTCACCGTCTGCCGCTTCGCCGGCCGCGGACGCGCGTCGCAGCCGAGCGGGCGCTGCTCGTGGGCGACGCGGCGGGGCTGATCGATCCGGTGTCGGGCGACGGGATGTACGAGTGCTTCGTCTCGGCCGACCTCGCCGCAGCGGCGATCGCCGACCTGCTCGGCGGCCGCGCTCGATTCGCTGGACGGCTATGCACTCGCCGTCGATGCCGCGCTCGCTCCACTGCACCGCGCTTCGTGGGTGCTCAAGCGTGCGCTCGATCGCTGGCCGCGGGCGAGCTGGCGTGTCGCGCGCACGCGGCTGCTCTGGCGGACCGTCGAGCGGCTGCTGCTCGGCGAGCTCGCCGCGCCCGGGGAGCAGCGTGGAGTCGCAAGGCTGCCCTTGCGCGGCCTCGAGCTGCTCGGGCGCCTCTAGGAAACCCGAACGCAGGTCGTCGGCCCCGGCTGCGTCGATGGGGCCACATCGCGTACGCGGATCTGCGAAAGACGGACGCTCGCCGGGTTTCCCTGCGGATTGAAGATCGTGCTCGGAGAGCGGTAGATGACGTCCAGGGCGCGGTGGCTGCTCGTGCAGCTGATCTTCGTGGGCTTCCCGGGATGCGATGTACCACTTCCCGGAGCCGATCCGAAGGATCGCGATCCCGGGCCAGTTCTTCGGCACGGAAGCGGTGAATGAGAGTTGCGCGCGCGTGCCGTGGGCCGCGGACGGCAGCGGCCAGGCGCGGATGCGGCCTCCCGCGATCAGCCACCCGTCGGGGCCGATGCCCTCGATCAGCGTCCGGAAGTGCGGCACGCCGATCGGGCGGAGCAGCTCGCCCTGCCCCGTGCGGGCAACGCGGGTGGCATTCGTGAACGCAGCCCGCGTCCCTCCGGTGTCGAAGAAGAAGAGGTTGCGCACGTTCTTCAGAACGCCGTCGGCTGCGATCTGGAGGCCCTCCGTCGCGTAGGCATCGCGGCGGCTCGCCGTCGTCGAGCAGAAGCACGCGGTTGACGTCGGGGTTCCAGTAGAGCTGGAGCGCGAGCGCCGAGGCCGACGAGAGCGGTGTCGCGATCGCGGTCACCGCCTTCCCGCCCGCCGCGTGCTCGATCCACTGTGTGTCGGCCGGCAGGTACTGGCGCCGCACGGCGTGCGTGATCCGGAGGTCGCTCTGCGTTGCGATCACCGTGGTGGCGAGGGCCAGCCCGATGGCGAAGGGAAGCGAGAGGCCGCCGCGCCGAAGCAGTGCGACGGCAATCGCCCCGGCGGCACCGACAGTGATGATCACCGCAGCGAGTACCGAGGTCGAGACCACACCCAGGCTGCCCTGGAGCCATTCGAGCGCGGAGAGGGACTCGGAGTCGAACCGGTCTGCGCCGGTCGCGTACGCCGAGACCGGGGCACGTGAAGCCGCGATCGCCAGCGCGACCGACATCAGGAAGACGGCCCACCGGTGCGGGTAGCCGCGCTTGCGGTAGACGCCGAACCCGATCGCGACGAGCGGCATGACCGGGAACAGATAGCGCTCCTTGAAGCGGACGCGTGTTCGCGGAGAAGACGCTGATCTCGGCGATCAGCAGAACGACGAACGTTCCGACCATCAATGCGAACGCCTTCGTCTCGGGTCGCGAGCCCGCCAGAGGCCGACGATCGTCGCCCGGTACGAGCACGACACCGGTGACGGCGCTCAGCAGGAAGACCTGCAGAGCCGGTTGCGAGATATCGCGCCAACCGAGCGGGATGCTCGGCGAACCACACCGAGAAGTACCCGGTCGCCGCGACGAGCGACCGCCGCGACCGCCGGGGCGAACGCCAGGAGCGCAGTCCGGTGGGCCGGAACGCAGCGCGGCGCTCGAGGGCGAATGCGGCGACGAGGTAGGCCGGCGCAAGCACGAAGTACTGCGTACGGGCGCCGGTCGCGAGCGCCATGAAGCCGACGAAGGCGAGCTGGCGCTTCGCGCTCGGCGCGTCGAGCGCCCGAACCGCAGCCAGGATGGCCGCGAGCGCGAGCGGGTAGCGCGACGAAGTCGGTGATCGTGAACGGCGACCATGACGGTCGTCGGCACGACGACGGCGTAGACGCTGCAGAGGAGCGAGTACCCGCTGTCGAGGCCGACGCTGGCGGGCGAGGAGATAGACCGGGATCGCCGCCAGCGACAGCGCGAGTGCGTTCTCCGTCTGCACGAGGTGGTAGGCGGTCGTGAACGGGAAGAGCCGCCAGATCGGCGCTGCGAGCAGCGGCTCGAGGAGGGCGGGGAAGTGCGCGACGTGGTCGCGAACCATCAGATGCCCGTGACCGATCGACCGGCCGAGCTCCATGTAGATGTACTCGTCGGCGAAGTAGCGAGCCGTCGAGTGCCTCCAGGCGATCGCCGACCGGACGATCGTCGAGGTCGTGATCAGCGTTGCGAGGGCAACGCTCGGCCGCGCGAGCGCTCGCACCGCCAGTTGTGCCTGGGCGCGCGGAAGCTGGAGGGCCGCGATCACGACGTGATCGGCTGCCGCGAAGGAACGGGCCGGGAGCGGCTGCTGCGGGAGATCGTCGTCATCGGAGTCGCGACGGCCCGCTACGGCGACTTCGTCGCAGAGTGGTGGTCGAGGCTGAGGAAGACGTCGACCACGTCTGGGTCGAAGTGCAGCCCGGCCTTCACGTTGATCTCGTGCTGCGCCTCGTCGATCGTCAGACGCATCCCGATAGGGCTGGTCGTTCGTCATCGCGTCGAACGCGTCGACGATCGCGAAGATCCTGGCGGCCAGCGGGATCTCGACACCGCGAAGCCCGCGCGGATACCCGGAGCCGTCCCAGCGCTCGTGGTGGCAGGCGATCACCTGACGCGTGAGACCGCCGAGCTCCGGAATCGGCGCGACGATGCGCTCGCCGAGCCACGGATGCTCGCGGATCTCGTCCAGCTCTGCCGGCGTGAGTGCGCCGGGCTTGAGCAGCGTCGCGTTGGAGACGCCGATCATCCCGATGTCGTGCAACCGGAAGCCGTACGCGAGCTCGGGCTCGAGGGCGAGCTCGGGCGCGACGTGCTCCGCGAGGTGCAGCGCGAGCTGCGTCACGCGGGCGGTGTGCGTGGACGTCTCTCCGAAGCGACCGCGCCGGTAGTCGTGCAGCTCGAGCGCGCGGGCGAGCGCCTCAACTGTTGCTGCGGTCGTCTCCAGCTTCGAGGTTGTCTCCTTCAGAGTTTCTGCCACGTCCTGCTGTCCAGAGAGATCGTCGGGAACGGCGGTTTCGTCAATCGCCCCTTTGCGGGGTTCCAGACTCAGGGCAGGAAACCTGCCTTCGCTCACGTATCGGATCGGCGGCCCGAAGTCTTGAGCGATCCCGGGTTCGAACGGTCTCGAAACTGCCCCTAAACGAATCGGCCCCCGCTGCCGATGGGAGATCCGTGACTCTCCACGATGTTCTTGAAACCGCCGTCCGGCTGAACGCCAGTGACGTGCATCTGAAGGCCGGCCAGCCGCCGATCCTGCGCATCGACGGCGACCTCGCGCCGTTCCTCGACATGGCCATCGCTCTCGAGCGAGGACCTCGAGGACGTCCTGAACACGATCGGGGCGACCTCGCCGAGGCGCATCGCGCTGTTCCACGAGACCGGCGAGCTCGACACCGCCTACCAGCTTCCGGACCTACCTCGCTTCCGTGTGAACGCGTTCCGGCAGCGGGGCGACATCTCGTTTGCCTTCCGCGTCATCCCGGCGCAAGTCCCGACCTTCGAGAGCCTCGACCTGCCCGCGGGCGTCGAGAAGCTCGCCGGCGAGCATCGTGGGCTCGTGCTCGTCACCGGGGCGACGGGCTCCGGGAAGACGACGACGCTCGCCGCGATCCTCGGGCACATCAACCGGACGCGCCGGCAGCACATCGTCTCGATCGAGGATCCGATCGAGATCCTCCACCCCGACGTCAACTGCATCGTCAACCAGCGCGAGGTCGGCATCGACACCGAGTCGTTCCACGAAGCGCTGCGCCGTGTTCTCCGCCAGGACCCCGACGTGATCCTGATCGGCGAGCTGCGCGACATGGAGACGGCCGAGACCGCGCTCCAGGCCGCCGAGTCGGGCCACCTCGTGCTGTCGACCATGCACACGGTCGACGCGGCCGAGACGGTCGGCCGCTACGTCGAGTTCTTCCCGGGGCTCAAGCAGCCGGCCGTGCGGTCGATCCTCGCGGGCGTGCTCAAGGGCGTCGTCTCCCAGCGCTTGCTCCCGAAGGTCGGCGGGGGTCGCGTCGCCGCGGTCGAGGTGATGATCGCGAACAGCCGCATCCAGGAGCTGATCCGCGAGAGCAAGCCGGAGTACATCCCGGAGGCGGTGGCCGAGGGGGCGTTCTTCCAGATGCAGACGCTCACCCAGGCGCTGATCACCCACGTCATCGCCGGCACGGTCGACCAGGAGACGGCAGCGGCGGCGTCGCCGAACCGTCACGACTTCATGATCGCGCTCGACCGCGCGATGAAGGAGCATGCGCTCGCGACCGCGCAGCCGGCGGCCCGACGGCGAGCAGAACGGCTTCGCCCCCAGCGTCGGCGCCGGGATCTAGGCGGGGATGAACGTGGAGCTCGCGGCGCTTGCGTTCGCGCCGGCTCTCGCGATCGGCAGCTTCCTCAACGTCGTCGCGGCGCGGCTTCCGCTGCACCGCTCGATCGTGTCGCCCGGCTCCGCGTGCATGTCCTGCGCGACGCCCCTTGCCTGGTACGACAACATCCCGCTCGTCTCGTACGTCGTGCTGCGAGGGCGCTGCCGCCACTGCAGCGCGACGATCCCGTGGCGGTACCCCGCCGTGGAGGCAGCCACGGCGTTGCTCGTCGCGGGCTGCGCCCTGAAGTTCGGCTGGAGCTGGGACTTCGTCATCGGCTCGACGTTCTGCGCCGTGCTCGTGACCGTGTCGGCGACCGACCTCGAGCGGCGGGTCATCCCGAACTGGGTCGTCGTTCCGGCCGGCATCGTGTTGCTCGCCGCGCAGACCCTTCTGCATCCGTCGGTCGAATGGGTGATCGCCGCGGTCGCGGCGTCGCTGTTCTTCCTGCTCGCCGCGCTCGCCTATCCGGGCGGGCATGGGCATGGGCGACATGAAGCTCGCGTTCCTGCTCGGCGCCGTGCTCGGCCGCTCGGTCGCCGTCGCGCTCTTCCTCGGGATGATCTTCGCGCTCGTCCCGTCGGTCGTTCTGCTCGCGCGGCACGGTCGCGTGGCGCGGAAGATGGCGATCCCGTTCGGGCCGTTCCTCGCTCTCGGTGGCCTCGTCGCGCTGTTCGCCGGGGATTCCATCCTGCACTCATACCTCGGGTTGCTCTAATGGAGGCGTCGAGGATGGACAAGCAGCCCGACCTCAGGTTGATCGGCGAAGAAGACGACGCGGCTCCGCCCGTCGATTCGGAGCCGCACGCGGTCGACGGGAGCCCCGCGGAGCTCGTCGCGGACTTCATTCGCGAGGCGGGTCTGCTCGACGGGGAGAAGGTCGATCTCGTCACGCGCCGTGCCGAGACCGGAACGACGTTCTCGCAGGCGCTCGTCGACGAAGGTCTTGCGAGTGCGCTCGGCGTCGCGCGCAAGCTCGCAGAGGAGTATCACCTGCCGCTCGTCGACCTGGCGGTCGCGGGCGTCGACGCGATGGCGACGAAGGTGATCGCGCTCCCGGTGCTCGAGCGTGTGTGCGCGATCCCGTTCGCGAGCGACGGCGCGACCGTCAAGGTCGCGATCACCAATCCGCAGGACGTGCGCGGTCTCGACGAGATCAAGCTCGCAACGCGGCTGAACGTCGTCTTCTACGTCGCGGCCCGGAACGACGTGCTCACCGAGCTCCGCCGCCTCGGCCGTGCGGCCGAAGCGATGAACTCCACGTTCCTCGACGACATTGTCGTCAGCGTCGACGACGGCGGGCAGGACGATCTCGAGGCCGACGACGGCATCTCCGACGCGCCGCTCGTGCGGCTCGTCAACTCGATGATCTTCCAGGCGGCCGAGGACGGGGCGAGCGACATCCACGTCGAGCCGCAGGAGAACGAGCTGATCGTCCGCTACCGCATCGACGGCGTGCTCCACGTCGCGCATCGAGTCCCGAAGCGGCTCGCCGCCGGCGTCACGACGCGTCTGAAGGTGCTCGCGAAGCTCGACATCGCCGAGCGCCGCAAGCCACAGGACGGGCGCATCACCCTCGGCGCCGCGGCCGCCGGGCGCGTGCTCGACATCCGCGTCGCGACGCTGCCGACGGTGGAGGGCGAGTCGGTGACGATGCGCCTCCTCGACAAGTCGCGGGACGTGCCGACGCTTGCCGAGGTCGGGCTGTCCGAGCCGATGCAGAAGCAGATGGGCAAGATCCTCGCCAAGCCGACGGGTGCGCTGCTCGTCACAGGCCCGACCGGGTCGGGCAAGTCGACGACGCTGTACGCCGCGCTCGCTCAGATCAACAAGCCGGAGATCAACATCATCACGGTCGAGGACCCGGTCGAGTACCGCCTCGGCGAGATCAACCAGATCCAGATCAATCCGCGCGCCGGCCTGACGTTCGCGACCGCACTGCGGTCGATCCTGCGCTCCGACCCCGACGTCGTGATGGTCGGCGAGATCCGCGACGGCGAGACGGCGAAGATCTCGATCGAAGCTGCGCTCACGGGGCACTTCGTGCTCTCGACGCTGCACACGAACGACGCGCCGTCGGCGATCACGCGCCTGAACGAGATGGGAGTCGAGCCGTTCATCACCGGCGCCGCAGTCTCGGCGGTGCTGGCGCAGCGGCTCGCCCGGCGCCTGTGCTACGCACTGCGCCGAGGCCTACGAGGTCTCCTGGGACGAGCTGATGTCCCTCCACGTCGACGAAGGGGTCGCGAAGAAGCTCGAGGGGAAGCTCTTCTACCGGAAGCGCGGCTGCCCCCGGTGCGGCCAGACCGGCTATCGCGGCCGTGTCGGCGTCTTCCAGCTGCTCGAGATGTCACCGAAGCTCGAGCAGCTCGCCTCCGAGAAGGCATCGCGCGACGTGCTCGACGTCGCCGCCCGCTCCGAAGGGATGCGGACGATGTGGGAGGACGGCATCGCGAAGGTCGCGGCCGGCGTCACCACTGCCGAAGAGCTCGCGCGCGTCTGCACCGTCTAGCGCGGTCGCGTCTTTTTTCACCCTTTCGGGTATTCGTGACCCCCTTTTAGGGGGGCTGCACCCGGCGCCGATCTGACCGATACGAAGGGCATGTCAGCTGCCATTCAGCTCGAGACAGTCCACGACGCAAGCTGGCGTATCACCCGCGACGGCGATCACGTCACCACGATCGCCGTGCGTCAACAGCAGGGCGAGACGATCGTCTCCGCCACTGCCGATTCAACCGGCCCGAGCCGGCCTTATCGCTTCGACAGCCTCCAGGCCGCCGATGCGTTCCTCTCGGATCTCATGACCTCCTTCTCGTATCTCGGCTGCGACATCGCAGCGGAGTCGGGGGGCGGGGATTCGGCCTGAATCCCTCCCCCGTTCGGGGGTGGAGGAATCGCGAGAAAGAGACGAAATGAAGCTGAGCTCGAGGTCTCCCGTCCTACTCCCCATCGAAGGAGAATGCATGTCCAAGTTGCGGCAGCGGCTCCAGCGTGACGAAGGTTTCACGCTGATCGAGCTCCTGATCGTGATCGTGATCATCGGCATCCTGCTGGCGATCGCGGTGCCGTCGTACCTCGGGTTCCGCGACCGCGCGAACCAGAAGGCGGCCGACTCCGATGTTCGCTGCAGCGATTCCGACCGCCGAGGCGTACTACTCGGACAAGGGCACGCTATAGCGGCATGACCCTGGCCCGGCTCGTGGCTATCGACGCCGGCAACGAAGGTCGACAGCGTCGTCGCTCGACGAGCAAGGAAGACCTACTGCCTCGCCAAGACCGTTGGCGGTAAGAAGGCAATCGTCACACGTGGCTCGAACATCGTCTCGTCGGGCAACGTCCGCGAGGTTGCGACCACTCAGGCCTGCACGGCTACGTAGGTCGCCTGCATGTCCGTCACGGGGAGCGGGCTTCCGCTCCCCGTGACCACCAACTCTCCCTACCCCCTGGCATCCGACACCGTCACGAGGACTCGACACCTCTGGCCAGACACCATCTCCAGCGATCGACGACCTGCTCAGCGTCATGGTCGAGCGCGACGCGTCCGACCTTCACCTGACCGCAGGCTCGTCGCCGGCGATCCGCGTGAACGGGCGCATCGAGCGTCTCTCCGACTTCGAGAAGCTCGGTCCGGACGACACGCGAACGCTCGTGTACCGGATCGTCTCGACCGAGCAGCAGAAGATGCTCGAGACCAAGCGCCAGCTCGACTTCGCGTACTCGGTGCCGGGCCTCGCGCGCTTCCGCGTCAACGCCTATTTCCAGCGCGAGAGCCTCGCGGCCGCCTTCCGCCTCATCCCGGCGCGGATCCGCAGCCTCGAGGAGCTGAACATGCCGACGCAGCTCTACGAGCTCGCCGACAACCCGCGCGGCCTCGTGCTCGTCACGGGCCCGACGGGATCCGGCAAGTCGACCACGCTTGCGTCGCTGATCGACCGCGTCAACTCGACGCGCGACGACCACATCCTCACCATCGAGGACCCCATCGAGTTTCTCCACTGGCACCGCTCGTGCATCGTCAACCAGCGCGAGCTCGGGCCTGACGCGACGACGTTCGCCGAGGCTCTGCGCGCCGCGCTCCGTGAGGATCCCGACGTGATCCTCGTGGGCGAGATGCGCGACCTCGAGACGATCGGAACCGCGCTGACCGCGGCGGAGACGGGCCATCTCGTCTTCGCAACGCTGCACACGCAGAGCGCGCCGCAGACGATCGATCGCGTCATCGACGCGTTCCCTGCCGCGCAGCAGGGGCAGATCCGTGTGCAGCTCGCCGGCACCCTTCAGGGGGTCGTGACGCAGAACCTCGTCCCGACCGCCGACGGGCGCGGCCGCGTTGCAGCGCTCGAGATCCTGATCCCGGACGACGCCGTGCGGAACCTGATCCGCCAGGCGAAGATCGAGCAGGTCTACTCCGTGATGCAGACGAGCACGTCGCGCGGGATGATGACGATGGAGCAGTCGCTCGCCGATCTCGTCCAGCGTCGCGTGATCACCTCGGAGGTCGCCTTCTCGCGCTCGTCGAGGCCCGACCAGCTCGCCGGCATCCTCGAACGCGCCGGTTTCCGTGACCTGCCGCCGGTGGCGCAGGTCACTTCGATTCCCCAGACCGCGAGCCTCGGAGACACCGGCCTCCGCCTCGCCGGGGAGAATTGACGATGGTCGACTTGAAGAAGGAGATCAAGCTTTCGGATCTGAGGCCGAAGCGGAAGCCGAAGCAGTCGACGGGGTCCGTCACGTCTTCGACGGCGCCGCGCAAGCCGCGCAAGCAGGAGTTCGTCGGCCTCAAGGTCGGCGCCTCCCAGCTCGCTGCGGCGCAGGTGTCGAACGACAACGGCGCCCGGCTGCTTCGCGTCGCGCGGCAGCCGCTCGAGCCCGGCATCGTCGTCGGCGGCGAGGTTCGCGACATCACCGGCCTCGCGTCGGCGCTCGACGAGTTCTTCACCACGAACAAGCTTCCGCGGAAGAACGTGCGGCTCGGCATCGGCACGAACCGCGTCGGCGTGCGCACCCTCGAGGTGAGCGGGATCTCGGACGAGAAGCAGCTCGGGAACGCCGTCGCGTTCCGTGCCCACGAGGCGCTCGCGATTCCGATGGATCAGGCGGTGCTCGACTACCACCTGCTCGGCACGACGACCTCCGAGACCGGCGACGTGACCCATAGGGTCGTGCTCGCTGCCGCGTATCGCGAGCCGATCGACCACTTCGTCGCCGCGTTCCATGCGGCGAACATCGAGCTTGCCGCGATCGACGTCGAGGCATTCGCGCTCCTGCGCGCCGTCGCTCCTCCGAGCGGAACGGCTTCGGAGGATCACGCCGCGATCGTCGCGATGGCGATCGGGCACGACCGCTCGACCCTGGCAATCTCGGACGGTGAGATCTGCGACTTCACGCGTGTGCTCGAGTGGGGCGGCGCGAAGCTCGACGTCGCGCTGAGCCGCGAGCTCGGCCTGGGTCAGGAGGAAGCGTCGGAGCTCAAGCGCTCGATCGACCTGCGCGACGAGTGGGCGGCGGAGGACTCCGACGACCCGCGTCTGGTAAAGGGCCGCGAGGCCGTCAAGCGCGAGCTCTTGAACCTCGCTCGCGAGCTGATCGCCTCGCTCCAGTTCTACCAGGGGCAGCCGGGATCCCGTGCGATCGGCGAGATCCTCGTCACAGGGGGCACCACCCGGATGCCGGGTCTCGTCGAGGAGCTCGAGCGGCTGGTGCGCGCGCGCATCCGGGTCGCCGACCCGCTGGTCGCCGTGCGCCCGGACGGGTCCGACATCTCTGCGAGGGACGACCTCGCTTCGCTTGCGGTCGCGATCGGTCTGGGGGTGGACGTCTAGATGCGTGCTGTCAACCTTCTTCCTGCCGACGCCCGCACGACGAGTGGCGGCTTCTCCTCGGTCGGCGCGCAGCTTCCGGTCCGCCGGACGCTGCAGCTCGGCGGCGCGGTCGCGCTTCTTCTGACTGTGGCGATGGTCGGGCTCTTCATGCACGAGCGCTCGGTCGTCCACAGCAAGCAGTCGACGCTGGCGAACGATCAGGCACGTCTGGCGGCCATGCAGGCCCAGGTCGACGCCGTCCGGAACGACCAGCAGGAAGCGTCTTCCCGCATGAGCGGCGTGAACGCCGTGGTCGGCTCTCGCATGAACTGGGATCGGACGATGGCCGAGCTTGCGAAAGTGCTGCCTGCCGACTCGGTCCTGACGAGCCTGACGGCGTCGGCTCCTGTGCCGGCCGCGGCGATGAGCACGGCACTGGCGGGAACCGCAGACGCCACGACCGCGCCGACCGGAACCGCGACCCTGGTCATCTCGGGGAGCGTTCCCTCGTACGTCCGTGTCGCGGCGGTGCTCGATCGGCTCGCGCTCCTGCCCTGGCTGTCGAACGTGACGCTCGAGTCGACGTCGAAGTCGACGGACGGCACGACCGTGTTCTCCATCACCGCAAACGTCTCGGAGGTGCACTGATGGCGATGCCGAAGCTCACGGGTCGTCTTGCGCTCCTCCTGAGCGTCGTTGGCGGGCTCGTCATTCTTCTCGTCGGCTGGTTCATGCTCGTCTCACCGCAGCGGTCGAAGGCTGCGGATCTGAGCACGCAGGTGTCGAGCGCCGAGGTGCAGCTCGCCGATGCGCAGCGGCTCCTCGCCTCTCCGAACCGGAAGCAGACCGAGGCGACGCTGCGCGCGGCGCGGCGGGCGCTGCCCGACACGCCGCAGACGTCGGAGATCCTGCGGCAGCTGTCCCGGCTTCGTCTCCTCCTCGCAGACCGAGCTCGACAGCATCGGGCCGGGCGCGGTCGCGGCAACCGGCGGCGCAGAGCCGTATCCGCTCACGCTCAGCATGAAGGGGCGGTACTTCGCCCTCCAGAAGTTCATGCGCCTGCTTGCTGCGAGCGCTGACGTCAAGAACGGCAAGATCACCGGAACGGGTCGGCTCTACTCGGTGGACGGCATCACCTTCGGCGGCGGCGGAGCCGATCCGGGTCAGAGCGACGTGGTCACGGCGACGGTCAACCTGAACGCGTTCGTGTACTCGGCGGTCGCCCCGGTTCCCGCCCCGACGACCGACACGACCACCTCCGATACGACGACGACCGCGACCGGCGCGACCCCCTAATGGCAGCGACGACGTTTCCTCGTCGCAACGCGAAGGCCAACGCCGCCGCGGAGCGGGCAGCCAAGGAGCGCCGCCAGCTCTACATCGTGGTCGGCCTCGGCGCCCTGCTGCTGATCGTGCTTGCGGTCGAGGTGCTCCCGAAGGTCCTCCACGGCTCGTCGTCGGCGGCGCCTGCGCCCGCGACGACGACGCCGGCGACCACGGCGACTGTGCCCGCTGCGGGCGAGACGGCGGCCGACAAGGCTGCTCTACGCCATGTGCTCCGCCAGCCTGCACGTGATCCGTTCGCCGGCAACGTTCCGACGAGCCCCACCGTCATCGGCAGCGTTCCCGGCCCCGCCGGCGTGCACGACCCGTTCGCGAAGCCGGGCTCGGCGTCGTCGACGGTCCAGGCGCCGGTGCAGCAGGCGCCGGTCCAGGCGATCCAGGGCACGATCGTGATCGGCACTCCCGGTGCCGGCGCCGTCAAGGAGCACGGCTGGATCGTGATTCTCGCCTCGCTGCCCACGAGCAAGGGCAAGGCGGCGGCGACCGCGTTCGCCGCGAAGGCGAAGCGCAACGGGGCCGGTTCCGTCTCGATCCTCAACTCCTCGAACCGGCGTCCGCTGCGGGGCGGCTACTGGGTCGTCTACAGCGGCCCGTACGCCACGCTCGGCGACGTCAACCAGCATGCTGCGGCAGTCCACTCCCATGGCTACGGGTCCGCGTACGTGCGGCAGTTGATCGTCTACAGGAAGAAGTAGGAGACCGGGATGGCGGAATTCACCTACGACGCGATCAACGCCCAGGGGTTCTTCACCTCGGGCATCGTGAGCGCTCCCGACGTGTCGTCGGCGCGTGAGCAGCTGCAGTCCCGCGGGCTCCTCGCCTCCTCGCTGTCGGAGAAGCCTGCCGCAGGTGAGGCCGGCATGCGGACGATGTTCAAGGCCGTCAAGCCGAAGTCCCTCCAGGTCTTCGCGCGCCAGCTCGCGACGATGATCGAGGCCGGCGTGTCGGTCGTCGCCGCGCTCGTCACCCTCGAGGAGCAGACAGACGACAAGTACCTGCGCGAGGTCGTGGCCGAGGTGCGCGGCGACGTCGAGTCGGGCCTCATCCTCTCCAAGGCTCTCGCGCGCCACCCGAAGGTGTTCAACCGCCTCTTCGTGTCGATGGTCGCAGCCGGCGAGTCGTCGGGAACGCTCGACACCGTCCTCGACCGCGTCGCGACGCAGATCGAGAAGGACACGAAGCTGCGGCGCCGCGTCAAGGGCGCGATGGTCTACCCGACGGTCGTCATCTCGTTCGCCACGCTGGTCTTGATCTTCATGCTCATGTTCATCGTCCCGGTGTTCCAGAGCGTGTTCGCCCAGCTGAACGGGAACCTGCCGAAGCCGACGCAGATCGTCATCGACCTCTCCCACCTGCTGCGCGGGTACTGGTTCATCATCTTCCCGCTGATCGGCGCGGTCATCTGGCTGCTGCGGCGGCTGAAGGCGACCCCCGAAGGCACGAAGCGCTGGGACCAGTTCAAGCTCAAGGTGCCGATGAAGATCGGCGACGTCGTGCACAAGATCGCGCTCGCACGGGTCTCGCGCACGCTCGCCACGCTCGTCGCTGCGGGCGTCGACATCATCTCCGCCCTCGACATTGCTGCCGGCACGGCCGGGAACTGGGTCGTCGAGCAGGCGCTGATCGAGACGAGCACGCGGGTGCACGAAGGCGTGCCGATCAGCGTTCCTCTGATCGAGGACACGGTGTTCCCGCCGATGGTCGGCCAGATGGTCCGCATCGGCGAGGAGACGGGCGAGCTCGACAAGATGCTGTCGAAGATCGCCGACTTCTACGAGGACGAGGTCGACGCGAGCATCCAGTCGCTGACGTCGATCATCGAGCCGCTGCTGATGATCGGCGTCGGTGCCATGGTCGGGACGATCGTCATCTCGATGTATCTCCCGATGTTCAAGCTCCTGACGCTGATCAAGTAGACGGGACGCGAATGGCGACTGCGATCTCCGGCCGTACGCAGTCCACGAAGCGGACGAACGCGCCGAAGGCGACGACGGTCCGTCTGCGTGTCCTGATCCCGTTCTTCGCCGCGCTCGTGCTGCTCGCAGCGGCCGCGCTCGACGGCCGGCTCCGCACGCACGACAACGTGCAGCTGAAGGGGCCGGGGACGAAGGGCGAGCTCCACTGGAGCAACGGGGTCTTCACGAGCCGCGCCGAGCTGCGCGCCTGGCTCAACGCCCACGGCAAGTCGTACGACGCCTGGGCGAAGGCGCATCCGGCCGCGGTCGCGCTTCTGCCGGCGAGCTAGCGCCTGATGACCCGGGCGATTGCCGCGGCCTGCCAGGCCTCGAGCCGGGCGCGGTTGCGGATCGCGAGCACGCTGCAGGCGACCATCAGCGTCAGATTGCCGGTGAGGATGCAGACGTCGGCCACGTTGAAGGCGACGCCGTAGTGGTAGCCGAGCAGCAGCGGGTTGGGGACCTCGAGGTGGTCGGCGCCTGCCGAGATCAGGTTCCCGAGCAGGCCGCCCGCGAACAGCGCAGCCCCGATCGCGACGGCGAGCGACGGCAGCAGGGCGAGGCCCCCCATCGCCAGGAACAGCACCAGCGAGCTCGCGAACCAGGCCGCCGACCGCTGGTGATACGCCCAGTCGGGGGTGACGAGGATCAGCTTCACCCACTGGTCGAGGGCCGCGAACGCGGCCGCGCCGAGGAGCATCACGTAGAGACGCATGCGCAGGCGCGCCGCGGCGGTGAGCTGCGTCTCGCCGAGCGCGGCGACGTGAGCGCTCACGTCGACTGCCCGTTCGCGTCGCGCTCCGTGCGAAGACGGTCGATCTCGTCGTGAAGCTCCTTGCGCCGAGCCGACAGCTCCCGCTCGTGCCGCTCCGTCTCCGAGTTGTCGAAGCTCGACAGCCGGTCGTGAAGCTTCGCGCGGAGAGCCGAGAGCCTGCGCTCCTCCGCCTCGAGCTGCTCGATGCGCTCTTCGAGATCCTGACGTTCCTCCGCCACCCTATTTGGTGTTCTACCAGACGGAATCTCGCGGGCAAGGCCAGGGTTCGGCATCATGGACCGGTGCGTCCGTGCGCCCGCCACGGAATGGTCGCGCTCGCCTCCGTCGTCACCGCTTCTGTCATGGCCGCTGCAGCAGCCGGCGCAGACGGCACGACGACGCCTGCGCCGCCGCCGTGCGTGGCCGCAGGGCTCGTCGCGATCGTCGAGCCGAACGCAGCTGCAGTGACGACCGTCGGGCCGGCGCTCGCGGTTGCCGCGCGAACGGCAGACGCCACTCCGTCGTTCACGGACGCGGCCACCGGGCTGAGCCTCGCCGACGCGCAGGTGGGCGCCGAGGGCTGCGTCACCGGCTCCGTCCCCGGAGGGGCAACGGCCCGCTCGGGGGCCTGGAGCGTCTTCGGCGGCGCCGTTCGCGGCTCGTCGCTCCGCGCCGATCTCGTCCCGGCGACCGGCGACGGCTCGAAGTGGCATCTGCGGGACAAGGTCGAGGGGTTGGCGGTCGACGGCGCGGCCGTCGACCCGATTCCGGGCTCCTCGATCGCCGTCTCCGACTGGGGCGTGCTGACCGTCCACGCGACGATCGACGCCGGCGCCTTGCAGCCGCTGCGTTACTGGGCGGCCGCGCTCGAGCTCACGCTGAGTCGCTCCCACGCCGGGCTTCCGACGGGCACGAGGGTGCTGATCGGCTACGTCGGCGCCGACCGGCCCTTCGCGGTACCGCCGCCGACCGTCGGGCCCGCCCCGGCGACCACCGTCACCACCACGACGACCCCGGCGCCCGCGGCGACGAGCACGACCGTTCCGGCGGAGGCGACGACGCCCGCCGCCCCGTCGGCGAAGAAGCCGCTCGCCGCGTCGAGCTCGAAGCCGAAGCAGGCGCGCAAGCCCCGGGCGAAGCCGAAGCGCAAGCCGGCGCGCCCGACGACCGGGCAGCCGCTGAAGGGGACGCCGACGCTCGGCGCCGGGTCCTACGTCTTCCCGGTCGACGGGCGCGCCGCCTGGGGCGACACCTACGGCGCCGTGCGCTCCGACGCGCCCGGTGGCTGGCACCACGGAGACGATCTGTTCGCGTCGCTCGGGACGCCCGTGGTCGCCGTCACCGACGGCGTCGTCTTCTCGGTGGGCTGGAACCGCGTCGGGGGGTGGCGGCTCTGGCTGCTCGACGCGAACGGCAACCAGTACTACTACGCCCACCTCTCCGGCTACACCGCCGCCGGGAGCAACGACCGCACCGTGCATCGCGGCGAGGTGCTCGGCTTCGTCGGCAACACCGGCGACGCGGTGACGACGGTGCCCCATCTCCACTTCGAGGTTCACCCGTCGAGCACGCTCTATCTGGGGTACGACGGCGCCGTCGACCCGACCTCGTACCTTCGCCGCTGGTCCCTGGCCCGGAACGTCGTCGTTCCCCCGCCCGTCGAGCTGCCGTCGAAGGCGCCGCCCGGCCGCGGGGCCGCTGTCGATTTTCGGCGGCTCCTGTCCGTGCACCCGCTGCGACACTCGGTGAAGGCGCGTCCCGTCGCAGCGGCGCCGCAGTATCTCGGCGATCTCTGGGCGGCGGGCCGGGCCGGCGGCTCCCGCCGGGCTGTCGCCCCGGAGCGGGTTGCGGCAGGCACGATCTCCACCCGCCCGAGGGGCGGCGACGCGGCGATCATCGCCGGCATCCTGCTCGCGCTGGGGGCGCTGACGGCGCTCGTGCTCACCGCGCGCACCGGGCGCTCGTCCTCCGAATAGGGGATTTGCCCCGCCGGGCCATGCCCTAAGCTCGAGGCGTGCGCCGTGTGCTCGACCTGGTGCTCATCGTCGCGATCCTGGCGGCGGTGGGCTTTGGCGCCTACAAGCTCGGGAACCTCGTCGACAACAAATCGAACGAGGCGTCGAGCGAAAGTGCAGGCACAACCGTTGGTACGACGACGACTCGGGCGTCCGTCCACCACGGAGACCGCCCCTCCCGGCGGACCACCGAGATCGTGATCATCGCGGTCGCCGGCGCCGCCGGCATCATCCTCCTGGTCTCGCTCGGCGGCTCGATCGGCCGCACGCGGCGCCGCGAGCGCTGGCGCTCCCCCTAGAGGCGCTCAAGGGTCCGGCCTTCCGAGCCGACAAGGAACGCACGAGCCCGCAACCTGTGATCGAGTCGCAAGACCAGCCCGTGGAAGAGGAGGGCGCGTCCCCTGACGCCGCTCCGGTCGAGCGTGTCCCCCTGGGACGCCTCCTCGTCGACGCGGGCTTCCTGACGCGCCCGCAGCTCGACGACTGCCTGGCCGAGGGCAGCAAGACGGGTGAGCGCATCGGCGAGGTCGTCGTGCGTCGGAGCCTCGCCAGCGAGGATGACGTCGCCCGGCTCCTGGCCGAGCAGTGGGGCCTCGAATACGTCGAGCGCTCGGCGATCTGGTTCGACGGGAACGCGCTCGCCAAGCTTTCGCGCGAGGATGCGCAGCGCTGGGAGGCGCTCCCGACCCGGATCGAGGGCGGTCACGTCGTCGTCGCCGTCGCGGAGCCCACCGAGCAGCGGATCGCCGCGGTTCGCGAGCTGATCGGCGAGGAGACGGTTCTGATCGTGGTGCCGAAATCCGCGCTCGACGCCGGCCTGCGCAGCCAGCTGCTGGCGAGCCGGGGCGGCCAGTTCGAGGCCGGCGCCCCCGACGCGGACGAGCCCGCCGACCAGGGTGGCTCAGGTGCCGGCGAGGATCCCGATCTCGCCCGGCTGGACGAGAACGCCGGAGCAGCCGAGGCCGACGAGCCGTCTTCGCCGCCGAGGCTCACGCCCGTGCCGCCGTTGCCCGAGTTCGACTTCGACCCGGAGCTCGCGCCCGCGCCGGAGCCCGAGCGGAAGTCCAAGTCGAAGTCCAAGCCTGGACCCCCGCCCCCGGCGGCGTCCGTGGAGCTCAGCGGCGACGACGAGGCGGAGGCCGAGGCGGTCCAGGCGCTCGCGGCCGAGGCGCAGGCGGTCGCCGAGCGGCTTGCCGCGCAGGCCGCGACCGTCCGCCAGCGCGCCCACGCGCAGAACGAGCTGCGCGCGCAGACCGAGGCCTACGAGGAGCGGCTTGCGACGTTGGAGCAGGAGCTCGACGCCCGGAACGCACAGCTCGAGGCCCTGCGCAACCACCTGCGCTCGGCGCTCGATCTCGCCGCTGAGTAATCCCCCTCCCGGGGTATCCCCGCCCCGCAAAACGGGACGATGATCAGGCGGAGATGGCCTCTCCTGCGGCTCTGCAGGCCAGCGACCCGGTGGTCGCGTCCTACCGGCAACTCGCCGAGATCTACCACGACCTCCTGTCGCGGGAGGAGCCGGACCTCGTGCTCGAACGGATCGTGCAGACGGTCCGTCGGCTCGTGCCCGTCGCGAGCATCCTGGTCGCCGAGGCCGATCATGAGGAGCGCGTCCTGCGGCCGCTCGTCGCCGAGGGTGTCGGCTGGCCCGAGAACTTCACGGAGTCGCGCCTGCCGTTCGGCGAGGGCCTGATCGGGATCGTCGCCGAGCGCGGCCGCGCGATCTTCTCGAACGACGCGCACCTCGACGGGCGCGCCGGCCACGTGGCGGGGACGCCGGACGACGAGCCGGAAGCGATCATCTCGCTGCCGCTCGTCGCACGCGGGGTCGTGATCGGGGCGATGAGCCTCTACCGCGAGGGCGGGGGTGCCGTCTTCACTGAGCTCGATTTCGAGCTGGCGCAGCGGTTCGCCGATGCCGCCACTCTCGCGATCGAGAACGCACGGGCCCGCGCCGACCTTCGCGAGCTCGCGCGGCACGACGAGCTGACCGGGATCCTGAACCGGCGCGCCTTCAACGAGCGTCTGGCGGAGACCGTCGCCGAGCTGCCGTCGTACCAGGTCGCCGCGCTCGTGCTCGTCGACCTCGACGACTTCAAGTCGGTCAACGACCTCCACGGGCATATGGCCGGCGACGAAGTGCTCCGCGCCGTCGCGGCCCGGCTCGAGCAGGCCTCGTCCGGCCATCCGGTGTTCCGGCTCGGCGGCGACGAGTTCGCCGCGCTCGTCACCGGGTCCCCGTTGGAGGCGGACGCGGCGGTCACCCGGATCGCCACGCAGATGAGCACCTTCGACGTCCCGATCCCGGGCGTCGAGCTCGAGCAGAGAGCGAGCATCGGGATCGCGAAGGCCGCGGGCGGCACGGTGCTGCCCGAGAACCTTCTGCACGAGGCCGACCACGCCATGTACCGCGCGAAGCCGCACGTCGGCGAGCGCGGCGGCCTGCGGCTCGTCACCGGTCGCTAGCCAGGGCCTTCGGTCTCCAGCTCGACGCGGGCCTGACGGAGGGCCTGCAGCTCCTCGGCGCCCGGCACCGGGTAGCGCGGGTCGAGCTCGGCGAGCGCGCGGCCGATCACCGCTGCCGCGGCGACGCGGGCGAACCACTTCCGGTCGGCGGGGATCACCCACCACGGCGCCCACTCGGTGCTCGTGTGCGACAGCATCTCCGAGAACGCGCGCTGGTAGTCGTCCCAGCGGCCCCGCTCGGCGATGTCGGCGGCCGAGAACTTCCAGTTGTGATCGGGCAGGTCGATGCGGCGCAGGAAGCGCTGCCGCTGCTCCTCCTTCGACAGGTTGAGGAAGAGCTTCACGATCTTGAACCCGTTCGCCGCGAGGTACCGCTCCCAGTCGTTGAGCTCGCGGTACCGGCGCTGCCAGACGCCCTCGCCCTTCGCCTCCTGTGGGAGCTTCTCGCGGTCGAGGTCCTCCGGGTGGACGCGGACGACGAGAACCTCCTCGTAGTGGGAGCGGTTGAAGATGCCGATCTCGCCGCGTGCGGGCAGCCGCATCGCGTAGCGCCGGAGGTAGTCGTGGTCGAGCTCCTCCGCCGACGGCACCTTGAAGCTCGAGACGCGGACGCCCTGCGGGTTCAGGCCGGTGAGGACGTGGCGGATCGTCCCGTCCTTGCCGCCGCCGTCGATGCCCTGCAGCACGACGAGGAGGCCGTAGGTGTCCTGGGCGGCGAGTCTCGGCTGCAGCTCGGCGAGCACCTCGATCCCCTCTTCGAGGAGCCTCGTCGAGTCGTGCTTCTCGACCCCCGCAGG
Source organism: uncultured Thermoleophilia bacterium (assembly GCA_963840365.1). Classification (GTDB taxonomy): domain Bacteria; phylum Actinomycetota; class Thermoleophilia; order Gaiellales; family Gaiellaceae; genus PALSA-600. The sequence goes on from CAWIYQ010000011.1 coordinate 50,801, forward strand.
CAGGTAGTGCGGGTCGAAGTCGCGGGCGAGCTCGATGTGCCGTCCCGGCGTCACCCGCAGCGGGTCGGTCAGCTCGACGAGGCGGTCGAGGTCGTCCACGGGTCGAGGCTACCCGCAGGAGGCAGGACGAAAGTCGCGAACAACCTGACCCATCAGGGTCTTGTCGGCATCCGGTCGATAGGACAGGATCCGAGTCGAGAGCGACAGGTCGAAGGCACATTGACGGGTGAGGTCGGGCCGAGGTGCCAACTGACCCACCGACCTGCCGCAGAGGCTTGACCATGGGGGCCGCCGAAAGGCGGCCCCCATGTCGGCCAAAGACGATGTTTCTGCGTTTTACCGTCCGGTTACGTGCGGGCAACGATCGCGTGCCGCCGCCGAGGCAAGATGCGTCCATGCGGAGGCTCGCACTCCTGTTCGGAACGGTCGCTCTCCTGGCGCTCGCCGGCACGGCCGCCGCGGGGCCGAGGTCGAAGCCGCCGCTCTTCCCGGCGATGCCGGCCGGCTTCACGCACGCCGAGATCAACGTCACGATCGCGGGCGTCCCCCACACGCTCATCCTCGACCGCGGCCGCATCGGCCTCGTCGGGCCACACAACATGGCCCTGCGCGAGAGCGACGGCACCCTCGTCGTCATCCCGCTCTCCGCGCAGACGATCGTTCAGCCGGCGGGGCTCCACCTGACGATCTACAACCTACGCCGCGGGATGAACGTCGACGCGATGCGGGTCGACGAGGGCGCCGCCGTGCGGATTCGCATCCGCGGCAAGGTGGCCAAGCTGGCAGGCCGTCTCACGGCCACGCCATGATTTAGGCAGTGATGTGGTCGGTGACGTTGCCCGCTTCCTGGATCGCGAGCACCAAGCGATGCAAGGACGCAGGCCGTGTGCATAGCAGCGCTATGGACACGGCCGAGGACGCCGCAGCGCGCCGTGTGATCGCGGGCCAGGGAGCCGGCGGACGTTGCCGGTTACATCACTAATGGCGGGAACGATCCTGCTCGTCGAGGACGAGCCCTCGGTGGGTGAGCTCGTGCGCGGGTACCTGACACGCGACGGCTACCGCGTCATCTGGGTGCGCTCGGGCGAGGAGGCGCTCGTCGAGCTCGACCGGCATCCGTTCCGGCTGGTGCTGCTCGACATCGGGCTGCCCGGCAAGGACGGCTTCGAGGTCTGCCGTGAGATTCGCCGCCGGTCGGAGGTGCCGATCGTCATGCTGACCGCCCGCGACGAGGAGCCGGACCGCATCGTCGGCCTCGAGGTCGGAGCAGACGACTACCTGACGAAGCCGTTCTCGCCGCGGGAGCTCGTCGCACGCATGAAGGCGATCTTCCGCCGGACCGAGCGGCACGAGCACACCGGGCGGCTCGAGCTCGCCGACGTCGTGCTCGACCGCGACTCCCACGACGTGACCGTCTCGGGCCGCCCCGTCGAGCTGACCGCGAAGGAGTTCGACCTGCTCGCCTTCTTCCTCGCGAATGCCGGCGTCGTCGTCTCGCGGGACATCCTGCTCGACCGCGTCTGGGGGCAGGAGTACCCGGGCGGGACGCGCACGGTCGACGTCCATGTCGCCCAGCTGCGCCGCAAGCTCGGCCGGCCCGACCTGATCCGCACGCTGCGCGGCGCGGGGTACAAGGCCGTCGGGACATGAGTCTCAGGGCCAGGGTCTTCGCTGCGATGCTGGCGGCCCTGGCGCTCACGCTCGCCCTGACGATCGCGGTCGGCGCCGTGCTGACGCGCCGCCAGGTCGAGCGAACGCAGGCCTCGGCGCTCGCTGCCCGTGCCGACGACCTCGCCCAGCAGCGGCGCCAGCACGTCAGCTATCGGCTCGGCAGGGACACGATCGCGGGCGGCGTCCTCGTCTGGGTCGCCCGTCGCCCCGGCCTCGTCGGCTACATCCCCGACGTCAACCGGTCGAGCAACGGCTCGATCTCCTTCGGCGGTCGCGAGCAGCTCTACTCCTACCGGACGATCCCGCATCTCGGCCTGCTGGTGGTGCAGCCGAGGAGCCCGGCGGCGTGGCGCCCGTTCCTCGGCGACCTCCTGCTTGCGGCGCTCGCCGGGGTCGGGCTCGCGGCCCTGCTCGCGTTCGTGGTCGCGCGTTCGATCGCGCGCCCGATCGGCCGGGTCGCGCGCGCGACGCGCGCGCTGGCCGCCGGCGAGGAGCACGAGCCCCTGCCGACGGAAGGGGCGGCCGAGCTGAGGTCGCTCGCCGAGGCGTTCAACCGGATGGCGGCCGATCTCGACGCGTCGCGGGAGGCGGAGCGCGCGTTCCTGCTCTCGGTGAGCCACGAGCTGAAGACGCCGCTGACGGCGATCCGGGGCTGGGCGGAGGGGCTCGCGGAGGGCGCGTTCGAGCCGGACGACGCCGCCCGCACGATCCTCGTCGAGTCGGGCCGGCTCGAGCGGCTCGTCCGCGACCTACTCGACCTCGCGCGCATGAACCGGGCGGAGTTCTCGGTTCGCGACGAGCCGGTCGACCTCGCCGAGATCGCCCGCGAGGCGGTGGCCCGCCACGAGGCGGCGGCGCGCTCCTTCGGCGTCGACCTGCAGGCCGACGCGGCCGAGAGCTGGGTCGTCGCCGACGCCGACCGGATGCTGCAGGTGACGTCGAACCTGGTCGAGAACGCGCTCCGCGAGACCCCGTCGGGCGGGTCGGTGACGGTCACCGTGCGCGATGCCCGGCTCGTCGTCGCCGACACGGGGCCGGGGATCCCGCCGGATGACCTGCCGCACGCGTTCGAGCGCTTCTACCTCTACGACAAGTTCGGCAAGGAGCGTCCGGTCGGGAGCGGGCTCGGCCTCGCGATCGTGGCGCAGCTCGTCCGGGCGATGGGAGGTCAGGTGTCGGTTGCGAGCGACGCCGGCGGGACGCGGTTCGAGGTCGCGCTACGGCCGGAGCTTCGAGGTGTCGACGACCTCGAAGTCCGAGCCCGTCAGCGCGCCGAGCGCGTGTAACTGGTCGTTCGACCAGTGCGGGCTCGGCGCCCCGCTCACGTACCAGTTCGAGCCGTTGTCGGCGAGGATCAGCCCGTAGGTCTTCATCGCCTGCGCGACGATCCGCGCCTGCGGCGGGAGCTTCGAGATGTCCACCGACGACTTCAGACGCACGCGGAGGCCCATCGGCGGCAGCGACGGGTCGGTGTCGTCGCTCGCGTAGTGGCGGGCGGGATAGACGTAGGCGCGGCGCGTGCGCTCGACGGTGAAGCGGAGCGCGTGCCGGATCGCGCCGGTCGACGCGTCGCCGTCCCAGCGGGCGAGCCCCGGCAGGATCGGCAGGCCGGCCGCGTCGGCGGACGTCCAGCCGGCGGGGCGAAGGGCGTTCGTACGGAGGTTCCAGATCGCACCCGAGCCGGCCGTCCACCGCCCTCCGGCCCGCTGCAGCGCATACAGCTCGTAGAGCTTGCAGCTGTCGCGGTCGACGATCAGCGCGTGCCGGTCGCCGTCCCCGGCGTTCGGCTGACCTTCGATCGGGACGTTCGCCGGGATCGGGTACGGGCCCTTGTCGCTCTCGTCTGCGTACTGGAAGGAGACGCGCGATTTCGGCGTCGTCTTGCCGTGCACGACCACGTAGGGAATGCCGATGCGCGAGCCGTCCCAGAGGCCCGAGCCGAAGTCGGCGTGCACGGCGCCGTCTCCGATCGACGCGATGATCGCCGCCGAGTCGGTGGCGACCGGGAGGTTGTCGACCCGCTCGTTCCACGGGCTCGAGGCGGGGAAGAGGGGGCAGCCGCCGATCGACGGCGAGCCGGTCGCGGCCGACGAGGCACACGCGAGGATCAGTGCGGTCGCGGCGGCGGCGAGCAGCCTCACGGTTGCAGAAGTAGCACCTCCCAGCCGCCTGCGCATGCCTTATACAGGTGACGTTCGTGCAGGCGGTCGTCTCGGTGGCGCCAGAACTCGTAAGCATCCGGGACGAGGCGGAACCCGCCCCAGCGCTCCGGGCGGGCGGGCTCGTCCGGCTGGGCGGCGACCGCCGCCTCGAGCAGCTCCCGCGACTCGATCGGCTCCGACTGCTGCGAAGCCGCCGCGCTCCGGCGGGAGCCGGCCGGCCGGGTCGCCCAGTAGGCGTCCGACTCGGCTGCCGGGATCCGCCCGACGAAGCCCTCGACGCGCACCTGCAGGCCCGGCCGGTGGAAGAGCAGCGCCGCCCGAGGGTTCGCCTCGAGCTCGAGTCCCTTGCGCGAGGTGTAGCCGGTGAAGAACGTGAACCCGCGCTCGTCGGCGCTTCTCAGAAGCACCATGCGCAGCGACGGCCGCCCGTCGGGGCTCGCCGTCGCGAGCGCCATCTCGAGGGCGTCGGGCACCCACTCCCGAAATAGCTCGAGCGGGTCGCGCGTCACGCGGAGGCCGTGTCGGGGAGCTCGCGCATCGTGCGGAGCGGAGAGGGCAGCAGCCAGGCGACGCCGGCGATGCTGCCGACGGTTGCGATCCACAGGGTCGGGCGCACGCCGATCGTCGTGCCGAGCACGCCCCCGATCGCGGTGCCGAGGGGGCGGACGCCGTAGTTCACGACCATGAACGCGCCGGCGACGCGCGAGCGGAGGATCGGCGGAACGATCGCGGCGGAGATCGAGCCGGCGAGGATGTCGAGCAGCATCAGGCCGATGCCCGAGAGGAACTCGGCGGCGAACAGGCAGGCGAGCACCAGCCAGTGTGGGCCGCCGGCGGCCGGGACGAGCACGAGCGGCGCGGGGAAGAGGAAGCAGCCGAGGATGAACGCAGGCCCGACGCCGAAGCGACGCGAGGCGGCTCCGGCGAGAAACGACGCGAGCAGCGTCCCGATCGAGGCCGTGCCGAGGACGAGACCGAGCGCCGCCGGCCGGACGCCGAGGTAGCGCGTCGCATAGAGGACGAAGAGCGCGAAGAACATGAAGTTGAAGAGGTTGATCGTGGCGACGCCGAGCAGCTCCGCCCGCATCACCGCGTTGGCGCGTAGCCACCGCGCGCCTGCCAGCACGCCGCCCGCCTCACGCGGCGCGCGCGGCGGGTCGTCCGTTTCGACCCGGCCGAGGAAGAACGCCGACCAGAAGAACGAGCACGCGTCGAGCGCGAGCGCGTACGGACCGCGGAAGAGCTGCACGAGCACGCCGCCGATGCTGTTGCCGGCGAGGAACGAGAACGCCCGGCTGCCGTGAATGAGCGAGTTCGCCGTCACGTAGTCGTCGCGGTCGACGAGCGTCTGGAAGAAGGCGCCGTAGGCGACGTAGAAGAAGACGGCGAGGCAGCCGGTCACGAACGCGACGACGTAGAGCTGCCCCCAGGTGAGATGCCCGAGCGCGTAGGCGACCGGGATCGTGGCGATCACGAGCCCGCGCCCGATGTCCATCGAGAGCATGACGAGCCGCTGCCGCCCCAGCCTGTCGACCCAGGCACCTGCGTGGAGGGACAGGAGGAGGTTCGGCACGAGCGCGACGGTGGTCAGGGCCCCCATCTGCCCCGGCGAGGCGTCCAGGGCGAGCACGGCCGTCAGGGGAAGCGCGATCAGCCCGATCTGGTCGCCGATCAGCGAGACGGCCTGGCCGAGGAAGTAGCGGCGGAAGTTCGTGTTCTCGTGCAGAAGGGGCGGGAGCACGCCCCTGAAGCTAATCGACCGGCGCCGGCTGGCCGTCGAGAACGCTGCGCACCTTGCGGGTGAGCTCGTCGGCGCTGAACGGCTTCTGCAGGAACGCGGTGCCGGCCTCGAGCACGCCGTGGTGGTCGATCGCGGAGTCGGTGTAGCCCGAGATGTAGAGCACCTCGGTCTCGGGGCGCAGTGCGACGACACGTTGCGCCACCTCGGGGCCGCTCATGCCGGGCATGACGACGTCCGTGATCAGCAGGTCGATCGGCTCGCTCCGCCGGCGGAGGAGCTCGATCGCCGACGGTCCGTCGGCGGCCTGCAGGACGACGTAGCCGTTCGACTCGAGGATCTCGGCGACGAGGCTTCGGACAATGCGCTCGTCTTCGACGAGCAGGACCGTCTCGCTGCCCGGCTGTGGCGAGGCCTCCGCATCGGGCGACGTGGGATGGACGGAGGGCTCGTCGACGGCAGGGAGCAGAATCCGGAACGACGAGCCGTGGCCGGGGGCCGTCTCGACCTCGATCGAGCCGCCGCTCTGCTGGACGACCCCGTAGACCGTTGCGAGCCCGAGGCCGGTGCCGCCGGCCTTCGTCGTGAAGAACGGGTCGAAGAGCTGCGCGCGCTCGGCGTCGGTCATGCCGACGCCGGTGTCGGTGAGCCTCAGCTCGACGGCTTGCCCATCGTCGAGCTCGACGTTCGCCGTCTCGATCGTCACCGAGCCGCCGTGCGGCATCGCGTCGCGGGCGTTGACGGCGAGGTTGACGATCACCTGCTCGACCTGGGTCGGATCCGCGAGCACGGGTGCCAGGCTCGGCTCGAGCAGCGTCACCAGCTCGACGTCCTCGCCGATCAGGCGGCGCAACATCATGTCCATGTCGGTGACGACGGCGTTCAGGTCGAGCAGCCGCGGCTGCAGCACCTGGCGCCGGCTGAACGCGAGCAGCTGTCCGGTGAGAGCGCCCGCGCGAGCCGCGGCCTTCTTGATCTCCTCCGCGTGGCGGCGCATCGCGTCGTCGCGGAGCCCGTCGATCAGGAACTCGCTGTACCCGGCGATCGCCGTCAGCAGGTTGTTGAAGTCGTGGGCGACGCCGCCGGCGAGCCGTCCGACGGCCTCCATCTTCTGCGCCTGGCGCAGCTGCGCCTCGAGCTTCCGCTGGGCGGTGACGTTCTCGAACGTGACGGCGATGCGCCTCTCCGGCAGCGGGAAGACCTTCATCGAGAACACGCTCGGGGCGATCCGGTCGTCGGCGTACTCGACCTCGCCCACGTCGACGGCCCGGCCGGTCGCGAGCACGTCCCGAAACAGCTTGGGCACGCGGTCGGGAACTGCAGGGAGCACCTCCTCGAGCCGCCGTCCGACGACCTCGGCTGCGGCGAGGCCCGTCGCAGCCTCGCTGGCCGAGTTGGCGTGATCGAGCGTGAAGTTGGCGGCGTCCTCATCGGGCGCCCAGACCCACAGCGCCGTCTGCATGTGCTCGACGACCTCGCCGTGTGTCCGCAGTGCCTCGGCGAGGCGGCGGCGCTCCTCGAGCTCGTCGGCGTTCCTGATCAGGGTGCTGACGAACTCGGCCATCATTCGCGTCGTCTCGACGGCGAGCTCGTCGAACGCGTTCGGCCTCGACGCCACGACCGACAGGGCGCCGACGGCGCGGCCGCCGAGGAAGAGCGGTGCGCAGATCTCCGATCGCGCGCCCACCCGCCGGTACCGGCCGCCGTCGATTCTGGGCTCGAGCTCGGTGTCCGCCAGGTGGACGACCTCGCCGGTGAGCGCGGCGATGCCGGCCGGGCTGGACGCACGATCGATCCGTTCGCCGATCGTGGCCGCGGCGATGCCGGTGGCCTGCGTGACGACGTAGTCGTAGCCCTCGAACCAGTGGACGGCCGCGCCGTCGCCGCCGCAGAGCTGCTGGGCGCGGCCGACGATCGCAGAGGTGACGGCGTCGACGTCGAGCTCGAGCGCAGCGATCTCCTGCTGCGTCTCGACGATCGCGTGCAGGCGCCCGAGGTTCGTGCGCAGCCGGTCCTCGGCCCGGCGCCGCTGGGTGACGTCGCGCAGCGACGCATGAGTGCGGCCGTCGGGCAGGACGCGCGCCGAGCACTCTAGGCGGAGCTCCCCGCCGTCCTTGCCGCGGAAGAGCCGGTCGGCCCTGCCCTGGCCGTCGCGTACGAGCGGCTCCCCGTCGGCGAGCAGATCGGGCATGCCGAGTGCGCGCAGCTCCGCGAGCGAGTAGCCGAGCAGCGCCGCTGCCGCCTCGTTCGCGTCCAGGATCCGCCCCTGCTCGTCGACGACGAGCGCGGCGTCGGCCGCCTTGGCGTGCAGGTCGCGATAGCTGCGCTCGCTCTCCGCGAGCCGCTGGACGAGCTCCGCGTTGCGCAGCGCGATCGCGGCGCCGGCCGTGAGCACCCGGACGGAGTCGACGTCGGCCCGGTCGAACGCCTCCGGGTCGGCGCTGCGGACGCCGAGGATGCCGCGGACCTTCCCGTCGTAGACGACCGGCGCCAGTACGATCGCGCCCGCGCCCGGGGTGAGGCAGCGGTCGACCTCCGGCCCGGTGCTCGCGCGGAGCACGGTCACGTCGTCGTGGCGCAGGCACTCCTCGCCGAGCGTCGCCGAGAACGGCAGCGTCTTGCCCTCGAGCGGCGTGTCCTCGCCGGCACAGACCGCGAAATGGGCGAACTCCTCGTCGAGCGTCGAGAGGGAGGCGCCGTCGGCGCCCGGGAGCGTCATCAGGTGCCAGACGATCCCGCGCATGACCGTGTCGAGCTCGCCGGAGAGCCCGGCCACCTCGAGGCCTGGGCGTGTCCTTTTGCTGATCGGGTCGGGTCGGTGCACGTCGAGCTCCTCGTCCTGTGACGGAAGGTACGAGATGTATCGGCCGCCGCGGCCGGACCCTGGAGATGTCTCAGTAGGTGTCGAGGACGGCGCTGCGGCGGGATTCGCGCTCGAGGATCCGGAAGACGGCGTACGCCGCCGCGGCGTAGGCGGCGGCGATCGCGAGCTCGGTGCCGACGAGCCCTGCGACGTCGCTCATCGACGCCCCGGCGGCGACCTCGCGCGCGGCGTCGATGCCGTGCGTCAGGGGCAGGCACCGGCCGACGGCGGCGAGCGTGCCGGGTAGATCGGCGAGCGGGATGTTGACCCCGCACAGGAGGAGCATCAGGAAGTACGCGAGGTTCGCGGCGAAGAAGAAGTCCTTCGCGCGCAGGCTCGTCGCGCCGAGCAGCATCCCGAACGCTGTGCACGAGATCGTCGTCACGACGACGATTGCGGCGAGCGCAGGGACGGACGAGAGGGGCGGCCGGAAGCCGAGCAGCACGACGCCGGCGAGGTAGGTGAACGCCGAGACGAGCAGGCCGTTCGCAAGCACCGGCACGCCCCGGCCGAGGAACACGGCGGCGCGGTTCGCCGGCGACGCGAGCAGCGGCCCGAGGGTGCCGAACCAGCGCTCGTTCGCGATCGCCATCGTCATCCCGTACACCGACGCCATCGCACATGCCTGCGTGGCGTTCCCGACGATGTAGAAGTCGCGGCTCCCGGCGTGCGCGAACTCGCCCAGCTTCGTGAAGAAGATCAGCTGGAAGAGCGGGCTCCCCAGCATCGTCGGGATGTACATCGCCGGGCGGATCCAGTTGAAGAGGCCGCGGTAGGCGATCAGGCCGCCGACGAAGAACGTGCGCAGGAAGCGGCTCACGTCAGGGAGAGGGTCGCCTGGTCTCGGGCGAGCCGCTCGAAGATGCCGAAGGTGACGGTGGAGAGCAGGCCGTACGCCGCGCCGAGCACGAGCGCTGCGCCGATCGGTCCCCATGCGCTGCCGCCGAGTGCGGCGTGCCGGATCGCGAGGATGCCCCAGTACGGCGGCAGGAGCCATGAGATCGGCCGCGTCCACTCCGGCAGGATCGACGTCGAGAAGACGAGCCCGGAGGCGATCCAGACCGGGTACTCGAGCAGGTTCGAGAGGGCGTTCGCGTAGCGGTAGAGGATGAACGTCGAGGCGAGCAGCAACCCCATCAGCCCGAGGCTGAGGATCGCCACCGGCACCGCGACCGCGAACTGGAACGGGTGCACGAGGTGGAGCGGAACGCCGAAGAGGAGCCGACCCCAGAGGAGCGTCGCGACGAGCGCGTAGGCGCCGGTGAGCGCGTTCGCGAGCGTGAACGGCAGGTAGACCAGGGCGAGCGGGTGCGGCGAGCCGGCGCTGAGCTCCAGCGTCCCCTGCCAGCGCTGCCACTGGATCATCCCGCCCGAGCCGTACAGCGTCGTCGACCAGACGCCCATCATCCCGGCGCCGAGCGCGGCGTAGAGAAGCGTTCCGCCCTGCCCGCCGGCGCGGAACATGTAGAAGGCGATCGTCGCGAAGATCACCGGCTGCAGCGTCGAGGTGACGAGGAAGAAGCTCGAGGTGGCGAGCATCTTCAGGTTCATCACGAACCCCGCGCGCACGACGCGCAGACCGGTCATACGCGCTCCAGCGTCGCGTGGCGCCGGCTCTGCTGCTCGAAGAACCGCAGCATCGCGACCCCGAGCGCCGCGTAGGCGAGACCGACGATCGCCTCGCGCCCGAGCAGGCCGCGGACGGACGCGAGGGAGGCCCCGCCCGCGACCGCACGCGCCGCCTCGATCGTGTGGGTGAGCGGGAGCCCCCGGCTGATCACGGCCATCCAGCCGGGAAGGGTCGAGAGGGCCACGTTCGCCCCGCAGAAGATGAGGAGGAGGCCGACGAACACGTTCGAGAGCACGGCGGTCTCGCGGACGCGCAGGCCGATCGCCGCGTTGACGAGCCCGAGCCCGGTGCACGAGAACGCCCCCACGAGCAGGACGGGCGCGAGCCGCGCCCAGGTCGCGCCGGTGAGCGTCGTCCCGAGCAGAAGGCCGCCGACGAAGAGCGAGAACGCGGCGACGAAGAGCCCGTTGACGATCACCGGGAGGGCGCGGCCGAGAAAGAGCGGCAGGCGCCCGGCAGGCGAGACCAGGATCGGGCCGAGCGTCTGCCAGAACCGCTCGTCGGCGATCGTCTGCGTCATGGCGAACAGGCACGGCACCGAGGAGTACTGGATCGCGTTGCCGATCACGTAGAACTCGTCCGAGCCGATGCCCGCCGCACGCCCGATGTAGGCGAAGAGCAGGATCTGGAAGATCGGCGTCAGGATCAGGGTCGGCACGAAGATCCAGAGCGAGAGGAACCCGAAGAGAGCGCGGTAGCTGATCAGGCCGCCGACGAAGAAGATGCGCAGGCCCTTCACGTCAGCGACAGGCTCGCCCGACGGCGGGCGGAGTCGAGGACGGTGCCGAGGACCGCGAGGCCGAGCAGCACGTAGGCGGCCGCCAGGCCGAAGCAGGCGGCGACATCGAGCAGCGCGTGCGGGCCGCCGTAGGCTCCTGCGCGGATCGCGCGCATGCCCCACGTCGGGCCGAGCAGCCACGAGATCGGGCGCACCCAGCCCGGGAGGAGCGAGATCGGGACGAGGAAGCCGCAGACGAGCCACACCGGGTACTCGGTGACGGCGCCGATCGCCCACGCACGCCGCGACCGGACGAACGCGACGGCCATCAGGAACCCCAGCGACCCGATCGTGACGACGATCCCGACGATGCCGAGCGCGAACGGCAGCGGGTGAGCGACCGGGATGTGGACGCCGAAGAGGAATCGCGCCCAGAGCAGGGTCGCGACGATGCAGTAGAGGCCGATCGTCGAGGTGGCGAGCGTGATCGGCAGCAGCACGAGGGCGAGATTGGTCGGCGACGCGACGAGCAGCTCGAGCGTGCCGAGCCGCCGCTCGCGCTGGAGCGCCGACGAGGCCGACACGCTCGTCGCCGTCCAGACGCCCATCACGGCGGCGCCGAGCGCGACCGGGCCGAGCACCTCGGAGCCCCGGCCGGCCCGGAACATGAAGAACGCGACGGTGGCGAAGAACAGCGGCCAGAGGATCGCCAGGAAGCCGTCGAAGGCCGACTGGGACAGCATCTTGAAGTGCAGGAGCCAGGCGAAGACGAAGAGGCGGAGCTGCTTCACTCGCCGCCGACCAGGGCGACGTACGCGTCCTCGAGCGTCGGCTCGCGGGACACGACCCGGCCGACCTCCAGCCCCTCGAGGAGGGCGAGCACCGGTGCGGTCAGCTCGCGGTCGGCCGGCGTCTGGACGACGAGCAGCTGACTCTGGTCGCGCTCCTCGACGACGACCGACGTGACGCCGTCGAGCGTGCGCACCCGGTCGACGGTCGCCTCGTCGACGCCGTAGACCTCGATCTCGGTCACGCGGCCCTCCGCGACCTGCGACTTCAGCTCCTCGGGCGTCCCCTCGCCGACGATCCGGCCCTTCGCGATCACGGCGATGCGGTCGCAGAGCGCGTCGGCCTCGAACATGTAGTGCGTCGTCAGCAGCACCGTCTTCCCGGCCGCGACGAGGTCGGCGATCATGCCGCGGAGCTGGCGGGCGCCGACGGGGTCGACGCCGATCGTCGGCTCGTCCAGGAAGACCACCTCGGGGTCGTGCAGGATCCCGCGCGCGATGTGCAGGCGCTGGCGCATGCCGCGCGAGTAGCCCTCGACGCGCTCCTGCTCACGACCAGTGAGCCCGACGAGCTCGAGCACCTCGGCGATCCGCGCGCGCTGGTCGCGCCCCGAGACGCCGTACAGCTCGGCGAAGTAGCGGAGGTTGTCGAGCGCCGACAGGCGCTCGTAGAGGCCGCGGTCGCCGCCGAACACGTAGCCGATCCGTTTGCGCACCTCGCGCGCGTCGGCGACCACGTCGAGACCGAGCACGCGGGCCTCTCCGCCCGTGGGGAGGAGGAGCGTGATCAGCATCTTGATCGTCGTCGTCTTGCCGGCGCCGTTCGGGCCGAGGAGGCCGAACAGCTCGCCCCGCTCGACGGAGAACGAGATGCCCTTGACCGCCTCGACCTCGAGACGGCGGCGCCGGATCACGCCCGTGGTCGTGCGATACGTGCGGCGAAGGCCGCCTGCCTCGATCACCGGCACGGCTTCGAGGCTAGCGAGTCGCCGTGATTGGCGCGGGAGCCGATACAACCGGCTCGAGCTCGCAGGGCGTCTGGGGGTCGCCCTCGCAGCAGCCGAGCTTGAAGCGGCAGCGGGCGCACTGCCACGTCCCGTGACGCCACTCCATCGCGGCGCCGCAGCGCCAGCACGCCTCTCGCTCGCTCACCGTCCGAGCGTACGGCCTGCACCGGACAGGCCCGCCGCGGACAAGTCCCGGGGACAGGCCCTGGACGTGTCGCGGCGAGACGCGGCCGTCGGAGTCACGTCCCGGGGACAGGCCCTGGACATGTCACGGGCGGCCGTGGCCGCGGCGGGCGGTTGGTAAAATCGCCACCGCGAGGCGGCGTAGCTCAGCTGGTTAGAGCGTCGGACTCATAACCCGAAGGTCGGTGGTTCGAGCCCACCCGCCGCTATCCCTCCACGACCGTCGCCGCCGACGCTCCGCGTCGACGGTACTCCTGGCCCGAAGGTCGGTGGTTCGAGCCCACCCGCCGCTACTCAACCGGTGTACTTGAGCCAAGAAGAAGGGGCCGCGTGGCCCCCTGGTTGTTCCCAGTAGCGCTGCAGTAACGGAGGCGTCTCGCAACAGCTCTCCACCCCGCAGAGCGGCGAGCGCTGGGCTAGACGGACGCGCCGATCGACGGATCCCAGGGCGCGATGTAGAAGAGTGCGAACCCGCTGAGGAGGCCGTCGAGCGAGAAGTTGGCGCGAACAGCCTCGCCTCCGGCGGACACGAACACCGGTTGGGCGATCGAACCTGCGTAGCTGATCGGGTTTGAGACAGATGCGCTGCCCTGGAAGTGGGCAAACAGCGTGGAAGGGAAATACGGCGCCTGGACTCCTCTGGGCGCCGAGACGAGCCGCCACCAGATGGACTCCCCGGCCTTCGGCTGCTCGTAGGGGTCAAAGCACAGAACGAATCCGACGATGTAGACGCACTGATCCGTCTCGCCGACAGCCGCTACGGGATCGACTACGTAGTCGTTATCCGGCGTCGCTTCCACGTGAGTGCGCCAGAGTTGGGGCTGTGCCATGACCGGATCCTAACCCCCTGATTGACCTGAGCTCTCCGCGTCAGCCCCGCCTGCCCGCGGTCGGCCTCGCCGATCGCCCTCAGCTCGGCGGGGAGGGGGTCGCGCGTCCGGTCGAGCAGCGCGACGACATGCTGCAGGAGCTTCCAGGTGACGTCTGCGTTCTCGAGGGCGAACTCGCGGAAGTCGTAGAGGGGGATCTCGAGGAGGTGGAGCTCTGTCGTGGCTGTGACCGTCGCCGTCCGCTCGGCCTCGCTCACGAGCGCGATCTCGCCGAAGTGGTCGCCCGGCCCGAGCGTCGCGACGACCGTTCCGCCGACCGACACCGAAGCCTCACCGTCGACGATCACGAAGAAGCCGACGCCGCTCATCGACCCTTCCCGCACGACGATCGACCCCGCGGGCGCGATGTGCTCGCGGAAGCGCTTGGCGAGCTTCGTCAAGTTGCGTCGGTCGAGCTCGGCGAAGAGCGGCACCCGTTTCAGGTCGTCCGTGACGGCCATCGCGCCGATCCTACGCCGCCCGGACGAGGCAGGCGCGCGCTACGGCGCGATGATGTGCTTCGCTTCGAACGACTCGCTCGGGGGCGGCGGCGCGGCGGCCATCTCCTCGCCGAGCGCCTGCCTCACCGCCGGGAGCACGCGCTCCTCGAGGAACGTGACGTAGTCGGCCTCCGACTCCCAGATGCTCACCGCCTGCCAGCGGCCGTCGGGCTGCTCGCCGGCAGCGTGGTAGACGAGGCCGGGCGGCGGAGCCCCGAGGCTCAGCACCTCGCCCACCCGCTCGTAGTCCTCCCAGCGTGCCTGCTCCGCCTTCTGGATCTGCACCCACGTCATCGCCCGCTCCTTCGTCGAGGAGCGGCGATCCTACGCCGTGGCCCGTCCGGGTGCTGCCGGTCCGGGCGGGTCCCGCTACACTTCCGCGGCCCGAGGGCGGTGCGTCAGCGTGCCCGGGGGATCTTCAAAGCACAGACCCTCACGACGAGAGAGCCATGGCCAAGACCGGAGTCAGAGTTGCGATCACGCTCGCCTGCACCGAGTGCAAGCGGCGGAACTACCAGACGATGAAGTCGAAGCGGAACACGCCCGACCGGGTCGAGTTCCGCAAGTACTGCCGCTGGTGCGGCACGCACACCCCGCACCGGGAGACCCGCTAGACCGCCATGGCCACGGCACGTGCACCGCAGCCGCATGCCCCGGGCCCGTCCGAGGAGCGCCGGCGCTCGAACTTCGTCGCCGAGTCCTGGGCCGAGCTGAAGAAGGTGGAGTGGCCCGGCCAGAACCAGGTCATCCAGGGGACGATCGTCGTGCTGGTGGCCTGCGTCGTCGTCGGCACCTACCTCTACATCAACGACGAGATCTGGAAGCAGGTCGTGTCGAAGTTCCTCCTCGGGCAGTAAAGGAATCAGAAGATGTTTCGCTGGTATGTCGTCAACACGTATTCGGGCCATGAGAACAAGGTCAAGGCCAACCTCGAGCACCGCATCGAGTCGATGGGGCAGCGTCAGCGCTTCCGGCGCGTCGTCGTCCCGACCGAGCAGGTGATCGAGACCAAGGACGGCCAGAAGGTGCAGGCCGAGAAGCGCGTCCTGCCGGGCTACGTGCTCGTGAACATGGACCTGAACGACGACGCCTGGACGGTCGTGAAGAACACCCCGGGCGTGACCGGGTTCGTCGGTGCCGGCTCGAAGCCGGTGCCGCTCTCGCAGCCCGAGGTCGACCGGATCCTCAAGACCGGCGCCGGCGCGGGCGGCGAGCGCCCACGCGCCCAGGTCGAGTTCTCGCTCGGCGAGTCCGTCAAGGTCACCTCCGGCCCGCTCTCCGACTTCGACGGCGAGATCGTGGACGTCAACCCCGATCAGCAGAAGCTCAAGGTGCTCGTCGACATCTTCGAGCGCCAGGTTCCGGTCGAGCTCGGCTTCGACCAGGTAAAGAAGCTCGACTAGGAAGGCAACGTGGCGAAGAAAGTCCTCACTCTGATCAAGCTCCAGATCCCGGGCGGGCAGGCGAACCCTGCGCCGCCGGTCGGCCCTGCGCTCGGCCAGCACGGGGTCAACATCATGGAGTTCTGCAAGGCCTTCAACGCGCAGACCGCGCAGGAGAACGGCCGCATCATCCCGGTCGAGATCACGGTCTACGAGGACCGGAGCTTCGACTTCATCACGAAGACGCCGCCGGCCGCCGTCCTGATCAAGGAGGCGCTGCGGCTCGAGAAGGGCTCGGCCGAGCCGAACCGGACGAAGGTCGGGAAGCTCTCCCGCGCCCAGCTCCGCTCGATCGCCGAGACGAAGATGACCGACCTGAACGCGCGCGACGTCGAGCAGGCGATGCTCGTCATCGCCGGCACAGCCCGCAGCATGGGCGTGGAGGTGGAGGCCTGATGGCGACCCACGGCAAGCGGTACACCGCGTCGCGCGGCAGCGTCGATCGCGAGAAGCTCTACACGCCCGTCGAGGCGATCCGGCTCCTGCAGGGCTCGCCGGCGGCCAAGTTCGACGAGACGGTCGAGGTGCACATGAACCTCGGCCTGAACGTCCGCCACGCCGACGAGCAGCTGCGCGGGACGATGATGCTGCCGCACGGCACGGGCCGCGAGCAACGCGTCGCCGTCTTCGCGGAGGGCGAGAAGGCGCGCGAGGCCGAGGAGGCCGGCGCCGACGTCGTCGGCTCGGCCGACCTGGCGAAGCGCGTCGAGGAGGGCTTCACCGACTTCGACGTCGCGATCGCGACGCCCGACCAGATGGGCAACGTCGGCCGGCTCGGCCGCGTGCTCGGCCCGCGCGGGCTGATGCCGAACCCGAAGACGGGCACCGTGACGTTCGACGTCGCGAAGGCCGTCCGCGACGCGAAGGCCGGCAAGCTCGAGTACCGCACCGACCGTGGCGCGAACGTCCACATCCCGATCGGGAAGCGGTCGTTCGACGAGCGGGCGCTGGTCGAGAACTACGCCGCGCTGATCGACGAGATCGTGCGCGCCAAGCCGTCGGCCGCGAAGGGCCGCTACATCAAGAAGATCACGCTCACCTCCACGATGGGCCCGGGGATCCACGTCGACCCGACGCGGACCCGCGACATCGCGAGGAGGAGTTGCAGGAGGCCGTGGAAGCTACGGCCTAGGCAAGAGCCCGTCGCCAAAGACAGCTGGCAGCCGCGTTCGCGGCAGAAGCCCGGCCGAGGCGGCCTCCTGGGAGTACCGACCTTCTCCTTGCGAGCCCGCCTGTCTTCCAAGACAACGTGCGGGCTCGTTTCGTAAGGAGGAGGTGACATGCAGAAAGAGGACAAGGAACGCGTCGTCGCCGAGTTGACGGAGAAGCTCCGCCGCTCGGAGACGATGATCGTCGCCGACTACCGCGGCCTGACCATGCCGCAGATCGACGCGCTCCGGAGCCGCCTGATCGAGAGCGGCGCCCGGTTCACCGTCGTCAAGAACACCCTCACCCGCCGCGCGGCGCAGGACGCCGGGGCGGATGCGCTGCTCGCGCTGCTCGAGGGGCCGTCGGCGATCGCGTTCGTGGAGGCGGACGGCGACGCGGTCGCCGTCGCGAAGGCGCTGGCCGACTCGGCCCGCGACACGAAGGTGCTCGAGATCCGCGGCGGCATCATGCAGGGCCGCGTCATCTCGGGCGCAGACGTCGAGGAGCTCGCGAAGCTCCCGCCGCTCGACGTGCTCCGCGGCCAGGTGATCGGCGCGATCATCGCCCCGCTCTCGAGCCTGATCGCGCTCGTGAACGCACCGCTCCAGAACCTCTACGGCCTCATCGACGCCCGCATCGAGCAGTTGCAGGCGGACGGCGAGGCCGAGCCGGTGTCGGACACCACTGACACCGTTGACGAGGCTCCGGCTGCTGAAGAGGTGCCTGACACCTCGGAGGCAGTCTCCGAAGAGACCACCCAGGAACCCCAGGAGGAAGAAGCAGATGGCAGCAGTTGACACCGTCTTCGAGCAGCTCGGGAGCATGACCGTGCTCGAGCTGGTCGAGCTGAAGAACAAGATCGAGGAGGAGTGGGGGATCACCGCCGCTGCTCCGGTCGCGGTCGCCGCCGGGGCGGTCGCCGCGGGTGACGGCGGCGCGGCCGTCGAGGAGAAGACGTCGTTCGACGTCGTCCTCACCGCGGCCGGCGGCCAGAAGATCCAGGTGATCAAGGTCGTCCGTGCGATCACGGGCCTCGGCCTCAAGGAGGCCAAGGATCTCGTCGACTCGGCTCCGAAGCCCGTCAAGGAGGGCGTGAACCAGGAGGAGGCCGACCAGATCAAGGCGCCAGCTCGAGGAGGCCGGCGCCTCCGTCGAGGTGAAGTAGGCGGCTCGAAGCCGCCTACTTACGGGCGTAGCCGCCGCTAGGGGTCTGACCCCGCCTGAACGGTTTGCTCCGGGGCAAACCCTCCGGGCGGGGTCAGACCCCGCTTGGACTCGTTTGCTACTCTCCGGATGTCGGCCCAGCGGGCCTCTCGTCGTGCGCTTGCGGCTGGAGGGGCGCCTTCGCTAACGTGGAGGGTTGCGTCGACGCCCGGACCCGGTTCTCACTGCACGCCTTTTTCACTGCTCCGCCCCTCATTCCATAGCCAGCAAGGGAGGCTGTTCTAGTTGGCCAAGACGGTCACAGCGCCCCGCGCGCGCAAGTCGTTCTCACGTCTCAAGCACGTTCTCGACCTCCCCAACCTGATCGACATCCAGCGCCAGTCGTTCGACTGGTTCCTCGCGGAAGGTCTCCGCGAGACGATCGACGACATCTCGCCGATCGAGGACTACACCGGCTCGCTCGCCGTCGAGTTCGGCGAGTACCGCTTCGGCGAGCCGCAGTTCTCGATCCAGGAGTGTCGCGAGAAGGACCTCACCTACCAGGCGCCGCTCTCGATGACGGTCCGCTTCGTGAACAAGGACACGGGCGAGATCCGCGAGCAGACGGTGTTCATGGGCGACTTCCCGATGATGACCGAGTGGGGCACGTTCATCATCAACGGCACCGAGCGCGTGATCGTCACGCAGCTCGTCCGGTCGCCCGGCGCCTACCTGATGGAGCCGAAGGACGCCACGAAGCAGGTGTTCACGGCGAACCTGATGCCGAGCCGCGGCTCGTGGCTCGAGCTCGAGATCGACAAGAAGGGCGTCGTCTACGCGCGCATCGACCGGAAGCGCAAGCTGCCGATCACGACGCTGCTGCGGGCGCTGCCGGCGGAGGACCCGACCACCGGGTTCCAGCTCGACACGTCGACGAACGAGGCGATCCTCGCCCTCTTCGGCGGCTCGCACTTCATCGAGAAGACGCTCGACAAGGACCCGACGACGCGCGAGGAAGAGGCGCTGATCGAGGTCTTCAAGAAGCAGCGCCCGGGCGAGCCGCCGACGCTCGACAACGCCCGCAACCTGCTGCGGTCGCTGTTCTTCGACCCGAAGCGCTACGACCTGACGAAGGTCGGCCGGTACAAGCTGAACCAGCGGCTCGGTGTCGACGTGCCGGAGGACACGCGCGTCCTCACGACCCAGGACATCCTGGCGCTCGTCCAGAAGCTCGTCGCGATGCCGCACGCGATCGGCGTGCCGGACGAGTCGAAGGACTTCGCCGCCGACGCGATCGCGCTCTCGCGCGACCCGATCCGCACCGAGCTCGACGAGTACGAGCACTTCGGCAACCGCCGCCTCCGCACCACCGGCGAGCTGATCCAGGAAGCGTTCCGGGTCGGTCTCTACCGGATGGAGCGCGTCGTCCGCGAGCGGATGACGACGGAGGACGTCGACACGATCACTCCGCAGACGATCATCAACATCCGGCCCGTCGTCGCGGCGCTGAAGGAGTTCTTCGGCTCCTCGCAGCTGTCGCAGTTCATGCAGCAGACGAACTCGCTCGACGGCCTGACGCACCGCCGGCGGCTGCGGCGCTCGGTGCAGGCGGCCTGACCAGGGAGCGCGCGCCGATCGAGGTGCGCGACGTGCACCCGACGCACTACGGCCGCATGTGCCCGATCGAGACGCCGGAAGGCCCGAACATCGGCCTGATCGGCTCGCTCGCGTCGATGGCGACCGTCTCGCGAGTTCGGCTTCATCCAGACGCCGTATCGCAAGGTGCGCGAGCGGCAAGGTGACCGACGAGATCGTCTACCTCGACGCCGCCGAGGAGGCGCAGTACACGATCGCGCAGGCCTCCGAGCCCGTCGACGAGAAGACCGGCAAGTTCCTGCACGAGCAGGTGCTCTGCCGCTCGTCCGAGGGCGAGGCCGTGATCGCGGCCGCCAAGGACATCGACTACATGGACGTCGCGCCGGCGCAGATCGTGTCGGTCGCGACCGCGATGATCCCGTTCCTCGAGCACAACGACGCGAACCGTGCGCTGATGGGCGCGAACATGCAGCGGCAGGCCGTGCCGCTGATGATCCCGCAGGCGCCGCTCGTCGGCACCGGCGTCGAGTACCGCGCCGCGGTCGACTCGGGCGACGTCGTCGTCTCGAAGCACGCCGGCACGGTCGTCGACCTCGACGCAGAGCGGATCGTGGTCGAGGGCCGCGGCACGCGCGACGAGTACGACCTGACGAAGTTCATGCGCTCGAACCAGGGGACGCTGATCCACCACAAGCCGATCGTGCGGCAGGGCGACCAGGTCGCCGCCGGCGCGGTGCTGGCGGACGGCTCCTCGACCGACCACGGCGAGCTCGCGCTCGGCGCGAACCTGCTCGTCGCGTTCATGCCGTTCGAGGGCTTCAACTTCGAGGACGCGATCGTGCTCTCCGAGCGGCTCGTCAAGGAGGACGTGCTCACGTCCATCCACATCCACGAGTACGAGATCGACGCCCGCTCGACGAAGCTGGGCGACGAGGAGATCACGCGCGACATCCCGAACCGCTCGGAGGAGTCGCTCCGCAACCTCGACGACCGCGGCATCGTCCGCGTCGGCGCCGAGGTCGGCTCGGGCGACCTGCTCGTCGGCAAGGTGACGCCGAAGGGCGAGACCGAGCTGACCGCGGAGGAGAAGCTGATCCGCGCGATCTTCAAGGAGAAGGCGCGCGAGGTCCGCGACACCTCGCTCAAGGTGCCGCACGGCGAGGGCGGCGTCGTCATCGACGTCAAGACGTTCTCGCGCGACAACGGCGACGACCTGAGCCCCGGCGTCAACGAGCTCGTCCGCGTCTACGTGGCGAAGAAGCGCAAGATCTCGCGAGGGCGACAAGCTCGCCGGGCGCCACGGCAACAAGGGCGTCATCTCGAAGATCGTCCCCGAGGAGGACATGCCGTTCCTCGAGGACGGCCGCTCGGTCGACATCCTGCTCAACCCGCTCGGCGTGCCGAGCCGGATGAACATCGGCCAGATCCTCGAGACGCACCTCGGCTGGTCGGCGGCGCACGGCGTCTTCGCCGACGGCGACGTGAAGGCGCTCGAGGGCAACGCCGGCCGCGTGATCAACGCGCCGAAGCCGACCCCGATCGCGACGCCCGTCTTCGACGGCGCCACGGTGGCGGACGTCGACGAGGCGCTGCTCGAGTGGGCGCGCCAGAACCCGGACAGCCCGATCAAGATGGTGATCGACGCGAAGGCTCCGCGCGGGGCGGCAGGCGTCCGGCAAGGTCCGCCTGTTCAGCGGCCGCACCGGCGAGCCGTTCGAGCAGGAAGTCACCGTCGGCTACATGTACATCCTCAAGCTGCTCCACCTCGTCGACGACAAGATCCACGCGCGCTCGACGGGCCCGTACTCGCTCGTCACGCAGCAGCCGCTGGGCGGCAAGGCCCAGTTCGGCGGCCAGCGCTTCGGCGAGATGGAGGTCTGGGCGCTCGAGGCCTACGGCGCCGCGTACACGCTGCAGGAGATGCTCACGATCAAGTCCGACGACACGGTCGGCCGCGTGAAGGCGTACGAGGCGATCGTCAAGGGCGAGAACATCGCCGAGCCGTCGATCCCCGAGTCGTTCAAGGTGCTGCTGAAGGAGATGCAGTCGCTGGCGCTCGACGTCGGCGTCATCTCCGAGGACGGCGGCGCCGTCGAGGTCAGGGAGGAGGACGACGAGCTGCTCCGCGCTGCGGAGGAGCTCGGGATCGACCTCTCTCCCGGATCACTGCGGGCCGCCGCCCGCCAGCCCACGGCCCAGGAGGCCGAGGAGGGCCAGGACCGCGTCGACGCCGACGGCGAGCTCGCGCTGCCCACCGACGAGTCGCTCGAGGACCTCGACGTGCTCGAGGAGGAGGACGACGAGGACGCCGACGTGGAGCCGGTCGGCGCCGCCGACGACGGCGACGCCGAGATCGAAGACTGACGAACCGACGACCACCCAGTTCAAGCCAGCACAGGAAAGAGGCGAGAGAGAACTTTGATCGACATCAACGAGTTCGACGCGATCCGCATTGGTCTCGCGTCGTCGAAGCAGATCCGCGACTGGTCGTCGGGCGAGGTCACGAAGCCGGAGACGATCAACTACCGGACGCTCAAGCCCGAGCGCGACGGCCTGTTCTGCGAGCGCATCTTCGGTCCGACCAAGGACTGGGAGTGCTACTGCGGCAAGTACAAGCGCGTCCGCTACAAGGGCATCATCTGCGAGCGCTGCGGCGTCGAGGTGACGCGGCAGAAGGTGCGGCGCGAGCGCATGGGTCACATCGACCTGGCAGCGCCCGTCTCGCACATCTGGTTCTTCAAGGGCGTCCCGAGCCGCATCGGCTACCTGCTCGACATCGCCCCGCGCGAGCTCGAGAAGGTCCTCTACTTCGCGGCGTCGATCGTCACGAACGTCGACAACGACGCGCGCGCGAAGGACCTGAACGACCTCGAGGACAAGGTGAAGGGCGAGTCGGAGCGGATCTACGTCGACCGCGACGAGCAGCTCGCCGACCTCGAGAAGCGGCTCGCCCGGCGGCGCGCCTTCTTCGCCGAGGGCAAGGAGAAGGGCTTCGACGAGGACGACGACTTCTGGACCCGCGGTCTCGCGACCTGGGCCGAGGAGTCGATGCTGCCGACGCTCGAGGAGGCGCGGAAGCTCGTCGGCGGCCTCTTCGTGGAGCTCGTCCCGCGATCACGACCGAGGACGCGAAGAAGATCCGCGAGCTCGTCCGCAACGCCGCGATCCGCGAGGACCGCAAGCTGACGCCGCGCGAGCTCGAGCAGGTCGCCGCGGCGGCCGAGCAGATCCTCGCCGCGATCAGCCCGCTCGAGCGCGAGCTCGAGAAGGCGACGGGCGCCAAGAAGGGCGCCATCACGAAGCACATCCACCGCATCGTGGACGCGCTGCTCCTCGGCGAGGAGCTGGGCGAGGACGACGCGGCGCTCGCCGCCGGCGTCGACCAGAAGAACCTGGAGAAGGCGCGCGACCTCGGCAACGGCCTGCTCAAGGAGGCCGTCGACGCCTGGGAGGACGGCCAGGACATCCGCGAGCTGACGAACGACCTGTGCCTGCGGACGGACGGGAAGATCCAGAAGGAGGATCTCGACTCGCTGATCCAGTGGGCGCTGAAGGTGCGCGAGATGTACCTCGACATCGAGTCGCGCCGCGAGGACACGCGGGAGGCCGCCGTCGATTCGGTGCGCCGCCTCGAGCAGACGTGGCAGCTCTTCCGCGAGCTCGAGCCGAAGCTCGTCGTCAACGACGAGCAGCTGTTCCGCGAGCTCAAGGACCGCTTCGGCTCGCCGTACGGCTTCGGCGTCTACTTCCGCGGCGGCATGGGGGCGGAGTCGATCCGCGACCTGCTCCGCGATCTCGACCTCGAGCTCGAGGCCGCGACGCTCCGCGACACGATCAAGACGTCGAAGGGGCAGAAGCAGCAGCGGGCGATCAAGCGGCTGAAGGTCGTCAACGCGTTCATCAAGTCCGAGAATCGTCCCGAGTGGATGGTCCTCGAGGCGATCCCGGTGATCCCGCCGGAGCTGCGCCCGATGGTGCAGCTCGACGGCGGCCGCTTCGCGACCTCCGACCTGAACGACCTCTACCGCCGCGTCATCAACCGGAACAACCGCCTCAAGCGGCTCCTGGATCTCGGCGCGCCGGAGATCATCGTCAACAACGAGAAGCGCATGCTGCAGGAGGCCGTCGACGCGCTGTTCGACAACGGCCGTCGCGGCCGCGCCGTCACCGGCCCGGGCAACCGGCCGCTGAAGTCGCTCTCCGACATGCTCAAGGGCAAGCAGGGCCGGTTCCGCCAGAACCTGCTCGGCAAGCGCGTCGACTACTCGGGCCGCTCGGTCATCGTGGCCGGCCCGAACCTGCGCCTGCACCAGTGCGGCCTGCCGAAGCTGATGGCGCTCGAGCTCTTCAAGCCGTTCATCATGAGCCGGCTCGTCGAGCGCAAGTCGGTCCAGAACATCAAGGCGGCGAAGAAGTACGTCGACTCGATGACGCCCGAGGTCTGGGACGTGCTCGAGGAGGTGATCGCGGAGCATCCCGGTCCTCCTGAACCGCGCTCCGACGCTGCACCGCCTCGGCATCCAGGCGTTCGAGCCCGTGCTCGTCGAGGGCAAGGCGATCCAGGTGCATCCGCTCGTCTGTCACGCGTTCAACGCGGACTTCGACGGCGACCAGATGGCCGTCCATCTGCCGCTGTCGGCGGAGGCACAGGCCGAGGCCCGGATCCTGATGCTGTCGTCGAACAACATCCTCTCGCCGGCCTCCGGGCGCCCGCTCGCGACGCCGACGCAGGACATGGTGCTCGGCATCTACTACCTCACCTACTCGGACAAGCCGCTCGCCACGCTCGACTCGGCGAAGCTCAACCCGCGCCCGAAGCGGTTCGACTCGGCCGACGAGATCGAGGTCGCACTCGAGGTGGGGGCGATCGGCCTGCAGGACCCGATCGAGTTCCGGTTCAGCGACGAGCTGCACCTGACGACGTCCGGGCGCGTGCTGTTCAACAGCGCCGTGTACCGGGCGCTCGACGAGTTGCTGCCGCCCGACGAGGAGCTCGAGTTCGACTTCGTCAACCAGACGCTCGCGAAGCCCGACACCGACCGCTACGTGCTCGGGCTCTCCGACCGGTACGGCGCGCACACGCTCGCGCCGGTGCTCGACACGATCAAGACGCTCGGCTTCCGGTTCGCGACGAAGGCCGGGGTCACGATCTCGAAGAACGACATCGTCATCCCGCCTGCCAAGGAGCAGATCCTCGCCGGCTACGAGAAGCGCGTCGAGGACGTGCACGGCCAGTACGACATGGGCCTGATCACGGAGGACGAGCGCCACGAGACGATCGTCAACATCTGGACGGAGGCCACCGACGAGGTCGCCAGCGCGATGGAGGACCACTTCGACGAGCTGAACCCCGTCTTCATGATGGCCAACTCGGGTGCCCGCGGCTCGTTCAAGCAGATCCGCCAGCTCGCCGGCATGCGCGGCCTGATGGCCAACCCGAAGGGCGAGATCATCGAGCGTCCGATCAAGGCCAACTTCATGGAAGGCCTGTCGGTGCTCGAGTACTTCATCTCGACACACGGCGCCCGGAAGGGTCTTGCCGACACCGCCCTGCGCACCGCCGACTCGGGGTACCTCACGAGGCGCCTCGTCGACGTGTCGCAGGACGTGATCGTCCGCGAGGAGGACTGCGTCACGGCGGACCACGTCGATCTGCCGATCCGCACGAGCGAGGGCTTCAACAAGTCGCTGCTCGGCCGGATCGTCGCCGACGACGTCCACAAGCCGCTCGCGTCGGGCAGGCCGGGCAAGACCGTGGTCGCCGAGAAGGGGGACGTGGTCACGCTCGCGCTGCTCGAGCACGCGGAGGAGGAGCTCGGCGAGGCGACCCTGCCGGTCCGCTCGGTGCTGAAGTGCCGTGCGGAGTCCGGCGTGTGCCGCACCTGCTACGGCATCTTCCCGGCGACGGGCGAGATGTGCGAGATCGGCGACGCGGTCGGCATCATCGCCGCCCAGTCGATCGGCGAGCCGGGCACCCAGCTGACGATGCGGACCTTCCACACCGGTGGTGTGGCGGGTGCCGACATCACGCACGGCCTGCCCCGCGTGGTCGAGATCTTCGAGGCGCGCAACCCGAAGGGCGCGGCGATCCTCGCCGAGCTCGGTGGTCGCGTCGACGTCGAGCAGACCGAGCGCGGGCCGAAGCTCACGATCAACCCGACCGAGGTCGGCGACGACGGCGAGCTGGCGGATCCGGTCGAGTACCAGCTGCCGCGGCGCACCCGCCTGCTGGTGACGAACGGTCAGGTCGTGGAGCCGGGCGACGCCCTCAACGAGGGCTCGCAGAACCCGGCGAGCTGCTCGCGCTGAAGGGCTCGACGGAGACCGAGCTGTACCTCGTCGGCGAGGTGCAGAAGGTCTACAAGAGCCAGGGCGTGGAGATCCACGACAAGCACATCGAGCTGATCGTCCGGCAGATGCTGAAGAAGGTGCGCGTCGAGACGAACGGCGACACCGACCTGCTGCCGGGCCAGCTCGTGGACAAGGTCGTCCTCGAGCGCGAGAACGGCAAGGTCTCGGCGAAGGGCGAGAAGGCGATGTTCGAGCCGCTGATCCTCGGGATCACGAAGGCATCGCTCGCCACCGAGTCCTTCCTCTCCGCGGCGTCGTTCCAGGAGACGACCAAGGTGCTCACCGACGCCTCGATCGAGGGCAAGATCGACCGCCTGCTCGGGCTGAAGGAGAACGTGATCATCGGGAAGCTGATCCCGGCGGCCACGGGCCTGAAGCGCTACCGGACGATCGAGATCGCGCCGACCGAGCCGATCATCCGCGACGCCTACGAGCGGGAGACGCTGCTCCAGGCGCTCGAGGAGATCGGCCAGGACGGAGGCGGCGGGATCGACTTCGCCGGCCTCGACGTCGGCTTCGGCGGCGAGCCGGGCTCCGACACCACGTCGAGCCATGACGCCGGCGAGGCGACCGAGATCCCCGAGGTCGACTCCCCGCTCGACGACTGAGCGAGCGAACGATCCAGTTCGGCCACGATGGGCCCGGCGATGCCGGGCCCATCGTCTGTTCAGGGCCTCCTTTGGGGTGATACGGGCGGCTGCGAATCGCCGGATGATGAGCCGGTAACGATGAGCAGGGGTCGTAGGAAGGAGCGGCGGCGGCGCCGCGGTTGTCGGTGATGCCCGTCGAGCGGCTGAGGTTCACGATCGGCGATCTCGCCGAGAGGATGTGCGACGCGGTCGTGAATCCGACGAACGCGGCGTTCCTGCTCGGGCATGCCGGCGTCAGCGGTGCGCTTCTGCGTGCAGGCGGCGAGGCGCTCGCGCGCGCGTGCGCCGGCATGGGCGACCGGCAGCAGGGGCCAGTGCGCGTGACCGGCGCCGGCCGGTTGCCGGCCCGGTACGTCATCCACGTTGCGAGCCCGGTCTGGCGCGGCGGCGTCTCGGGCGAGCAGGAGGCGCTCGCCCAGCTCCACGAGCAGGTGCTCGAGGCTGCGGAGCGGCTCGACTGCCGCACGATCGCGCTGCCCGCGATCGGCTGCGGAGCACACAGCTTCCCGTCCGACGCCGCGGCCGAGGCCGCCGTGCCGGCGATCGAGCGCGCGCTCGGGCGGCTGCCGGGGATCGAGCGCGTCGAGCTCGTCTTCGCGTCAGCCGGGTGCTGCTCCTCGACTACGCGTCGCGCAGCGAGCCTCGAGCCTGTCCGCCGACCCGGCCGGGGGGCTGCGGGAGGAGCTTCTCCACCTCCTGCGCGGCGGCCGCGACGACGAGCTCGAGCAGCGTGTGCGGTACGTCGCCGACGAGGGGTCGCTCCGCGGCATCCACGAGCTCGCCCGGCGTCTACTCGACGAGCTCGACGGAGAGTCGAGCCGGAGCATCTCGGTCTCCGCGCTCTACGCGCAGGCCGCCCATCAGGTGCTCGACCAGACTCCGTAGAGACCGGCGAGCGCGGTTGCTACAACGTTCGCGTGCGTCGCACGCTCCCGGCCGCCTGCCTCGCCGCGGCCCTCGCGCTCGCAGTCGGCGGCGCCGCCCGGGGCGGCGCCGAGCGGCGCCGATCCCGTTCCCGTGCGGGCTCCCGCAGGCCCAGCCGGTCTGGATCGACTACGCGGACGGGATGGTGCCGTTCTGGTCGACCATCTTCGCCCGGCCCGGGATCGTCGCGGCCGCATCGCAGTTCATCGTCCCGCCGCAGCTGCGCGCGCACGGCGCGCAGACCGTCTACTTCGACCTGTACCTCGGGAACCGGGTCGGGACGCCGTCGAAGCCCGCAGACCCGTCGGTGATCCAGCGCGCGCGCCGACAAGCTCTTCCAGACCGCCGTCACCTCGTCCGGCTGCGCGCAGCCGGTGATCGCCGAGAACGAGCTCGCCGGCGCGGACCTCCCGACGCCGTGGACGCCCACGACCGCGCAGTACCGCGCGAACGTGCTTGCGTACCTGCAACGTCTGAGCGCGCTCGGCGCGCGGCCCTTCCTGCTGCTGCCGAAGCGGCCGTACACCCACGACGAGACCGCCGACGACTGGTGGCGCGCGGTCGCCCAGGTCGCCGATCTCGTCCCGGAGGTGTACTTCGCGGCGCCGGCGATCTCGAAGCAGGGGGCGGTGCTCGGGAGCAGGCACCTGCGGGCGACGATGCGCACACGGCTCGAGGATCTGATCCAGATCGGGATCCCGACGAACCGGCTCGGGATGATGCTCACGTTCTCCTCGACGCGCGGCGCCGGCGGCCGCGAAGGGCTGCAGCCGCTCTCGAAGTGGCTCGACGTGACGAAATGGGAGGCGCTCGCCGCCGGACAGGTCTCGTCGGAGCTCCGGATCGCGAGCATCTGGTCGTGGGGCTGGGCGGCGTTCAACCCGGCCGGCAACGACCCCGACAAGCCGAAGGTCGCCTGCACGTGGCTCTGGACGCGCGACCCGTCGCTCTGCGACGCACCCACGCTCGCGGGCAACGATCTCGACCCGTCGCTCGACGTCGGCGCCGTCCTGCCGGCCGGCACGGTGTGCGTGCTCGGCCCGACCGCGGTCCGCGCGCTCGACGTCGCCGCGCTCCAACGGGTCGTCGGCGACCCGGAGCTGGCGTTCACGGCGGCGTTCCAGCACGCGGTGCTCGTGAACGCGCGGCCGCTCGACCCGGCCGCGGATCGCGCAGGCGGAGCGGGACGTGATCCTCGATCGCTTCGGCGGCACGCGCTCCGCCTACCTGGCGGCGCTCAAGCGGCGCGGGCGACACCCGCGCTCGGCCGGCAGGTGCTGGCCGACGAGCTCCGCCGGCTCGCGGTCTCCGTCCGGCCTGCGCATCGCGGCCCCGACCGCGGCCGAGCTGCTGAGCTGGTACGCGACGTACGGCGCTACGAGCGCGCGGCCGGTCCGCGCCGCCGCGCCGGTCACCTGGCTCGGGGACCGGCGCGAGGGCATCGCGGTCGACGGCGTCGCTCCGGCGCGGCTCTTACGCTCGCGGCCGGGCAGGCGGTGACGATCGACGGCGTCCGGGTGACCGCGCTCGGCGAGACGATCCCGCTCGGCGCCGTCCCCTACGCGACGCGCGGCGCCTGCGATTCGGGTCGCGCTCGTGCGTGAGCTCCAGCAGGCCGGGTTCGCGGTCTGGCTCCGCCGCCGCGAGAACCAGAGCCGTGCGAGCCTCGCCTGCGCTCACGATCGCGTGCCGGAGACGGCGGCGGTCGATCTGGTCGACTGGCTGCCGTTTCTGGCGCGTCGTAGGAGTGGCTCAGCCCGCGTCGCCGTCGGCGACCGTGCGGCCCTTGCCGGCGGCTTTCGCCCGGTAGAGGGCCTCGTCCGCCCGCTGGAAGAGGTCCGCGGGCGTGTCGCCAGGCCGGACCTCGGCGACGCCGGCCGAGACGGTGAGGATGCCGCCGCCCGGGATCGGGCGTGCCGCGATCGCCCGTGCGATGCGTCCGGCGAGCAGCGCCGCGTCGTCGGCGCCCGCTTCCGGGAGGATGACGGCGAACTCGTCGCCGCCGACCCGGCACGTGATGTCCGCCGCGCGGACGACCGAGAGCGTTCGCTCGGCCGATCTCCGTCAGGACGCCGTCGCCCGCGAGGTGGCCGATCTTGTCGTTGATCGCCTTGAAGTTGTCGAGGTCGAGGACGATCAGGGAGAGGAGCCGGTGGTGGCGGTGGGCGCGGGCGACCTCGCGGGAGAGGGTCTCGTAGAAGTAGCGCCGGTTGTGCAGGGTGGTGAGAGCGTCGATGTCGGCGAGCGACCGCGCATCCGTGTACCGGCGGGCGTTCTCGAACGCCGGCCCGGCGCGAGAGGCGAGCTGCTCGAGCTCGTCGACCTCGGCGTCGGAGAGCTTCCCAGCGGCCGTTCGAGTGAAGGCGGCAAGGGAGCCGATCGGCAGCCCGTCGTCCCGCAGGGGCACGACGACCCCCGAGCGGACGACCGGGCTCGCGCTCTCGACGTCGTCCAGCCGGTAGTGGAAGACGACCTCGACGGCCCGGATGTTGTCGTTGTCGGGCACCGGGACGGCAGTCCTCGTTGCCTCCTCGTCGAGCATCCCGAGCGTCTTCATGAACCGCCCGCCGTCGGGCCCGGCGGCCTCGACGAGCACGGCGTCGACGCCCGCGATCGCGGCTGCCTGCTCGAGCGTC
The DNA here is from genome assembly GCA_963840365.1 of uncultured Thermoleophilia bacterium. Lineage (GTDB taxonomy): Bacteria > Actinomycetota > Thermoleophilia > Gaiellales > Gaiellaceae > PALSA-600. Next base: position 80,821 of record CAWIYQ010000011.1, read on the forward strand.
CGGTTCGTCACCTCGTCCAGCTCGAGCGACGAGGCCAGCTCCGGAAGGTTGCGATCAGGGCGGCGGCCGGCGGGGTCCGCGCCCCCAGCGCCCCGGCGAGGTCGCGCATCGTGTCGTGCATGCCGGCGGCCAGGCTTGCGACCGCCTCGGCGACCCGATCGTCGGCCGAGGCGCGCGCACGCCACGCCGCGACGCCCCCGGCGCAGGCGAGGGCGAGGGCGACCCCAAGGGCGCCGATGAGCACAACCGTTATCACCGCAGCCAAAAATCACTCTAAGTGGTGACTTCGGGGTCAGCTATGCCGCTTCCGAGGGATGCCGCGGGGGGCGTTTGCGAGGCTGCGCGAGGTTCCGCTACCATGCCGCGGTCGGCGGGTGCCCGAGGGGCGCCCCCGGCTTTCTGTCTGCTTTCACGCCCTCTGCCTATACGACCTGCACTACGAAGGGGGAGACCCGGCTTCACGATGCCCACGGTCAATCAGCTGATTCGCAAGGGACGCGTCCAAGAAGAAGCCCAAGGTCAGACGCCTGCGCTCTCCGGCGCCCCGCAGCACCGCGGCGTCTGCACCCGGGTCTCCACCACGCACGCCGAGGAAGCCGAACTCGGCGCTTCGCAAGACGGTGCCCGCGTCCGGCTCTCAACGGGCTGGAGGTCTGCACGTACATCCCCGGTGAGGGTCACAACCTGCAGGAGCACTCGGTGGTGCTGGTCCGCGGCGGTCGTATGAGCGACCTGCCGGGCTTCCGGTACAAGGTGATCCGGGCCGCGCTCGACACAGCCGGGGTGGCCGATCGCAACAGGGCTGCTCGAAGTACGGCGCGAAGACGGGACCAAGTAGTGCCTCGTCGCGCAGTCATCTCACGTCGTCCGCTGATGCCGGACCCCGTCTACGACAGCCCGCTCGTCACGCAGCTGGTGAACCGGGTGATGCTGGACGGCAAGAAGTCGACCTCCGAGGGTATCGTCTACGGGCGCTCAGAACGTCCGTGACCACACCGGCCGGCCGCCGGTCGAGGTGCTCGAGGAGGCGGTCAAGACGGTCACGCCCGGCGCTCGAGGTACGTCGCGCCGGGTCGGCGGTGCCACGTACCAGGTGCCGGTCGAGGTGCGCCCGCGTCGCGGTCGCACGCTCGCCCTCCGCTGGCTCGTGAGTTTCGCGCGCGACCGCCGTGAGAAGCAGATGGGGGAAAAGCTCGCGGGCGAGATCCTCGACGCGCTCGAGCTAGCAGGGGGACGCCTTCAAGCGGAAGGACGACATGTACCGCATGGCGCAGGCCAACAAGGCGTTCGCGCACTACCGCTGGTAACTCGCGCGAGCTTCGGCAGCAAGGGGATCAGGGTGGCGGTGGACCGCGTCCGCAATCTCGGCGTGGTCGCCCACATCGATGCGGGCAAGACCACGGTGTCGGAGCGCTTCCTGTTTCACTCGGGAAAGATCCACAAGGTCGGCGAGGTCCACGACGGCGAGACCGAGATGGACTGGATGGAGCAGGAGCGCGAGCGCGGCATCACGATCACGCGGCGGCGACGATCACGTTCGAGTGGAAGAAGCACGAGATCCATCTGATCGACACGCCCGGCCACGTCGACTTCACGATCGAGGTCGAGCGCTCGCTGCGCGTGCTCGACGGTGCGGTCGTGGTGTTCTGCGGCGTCGCGGGCGTCCAGCCGCAGTCCGAGACGGTCTGGCACCAGGCCGACAAGTTCAAGGTTCCGCGCCTCGCGTTCGTCAACAAGCTCGATCGGATCGGCGCGCGTTCTCCGCGGTCGTCGCCGACATCCGGAGCGGCTCGGCGCGAACGCGGTGCCGGTCCAGCTGCCGATCGGCAGCGAGGACGCGTTCTCGGGCTGCATCGATCTGGTCGCGATGAAGGCGATCATGTTCTACGGCGACGTCACCGACGTGCCCGAGGTCGTCGACATCCCGGGCGAGCTGCGCGAGGTCGCTGGCGACGCGCGCGATCAGATGATCCAGGCGCTCGCCGATCTCGACGACGGGATCGCCGAGAAGTACCTCGAGGCGAGGGCTCATCACCGAGGCCGAGCTCGGCGGCGATCCGCAAGGCGACGATCGCGGTGAAGATGATGCCGGTGCTCGCCGGCACCGCGCTGCGCAACAAGGGCATCCACCCGCTGCTCGACGCGGTGATCGACTACCTGCCGTCGCCCGCCGACGTGCCGCCGTGTGACCGGCGTCGATCCCGCAACACCGAGTCCGAGAAGCCGAGCGCGCCCAAGAACAACGAGCCGATTCGCGCGCTCGCGTTCAAGATCGCGATGGACGAGGCCGCAAGGTCGTGTTCCTGCGGTCTTCAGCGGCACGCTCGAGGCCGGGCGACGAGGTGCTCAACGTCCGCACCAACAAGAAGGAGAAGGTCGCGCGGCTGTTCCGCATCCACGCGAACAAGCGCGAGACGCCTCGACAAGGCGGTCGCCGGCGAGATCGTCGCCGCGGCCGGCCTCAAGGCGACGACCGGCGACACGGTGTGCGATCCGAAGGCGCCGATCCTGCTCGAGCGCATCGACACGTACGAGCCGGTGATCTCGCAGGCGATCGAGGCGGACAACGCGCCGCGAAGGAGCGCCTCGACTTCGCGCTCGGCAAGATGGTCGAAGAAGACCCGACGTTCCGCGTGCGCGAGGACGCCGATACCGGCCAGACGCTGATCTCCGGCATGGGCGAGCTCCACCTCGAGATCATCGTCGATCGCATGAAGCGCGAGTACGGCGTGCAGGCGCGCGCCGCAAGCCGCAGGTCGTGTATCGCGAGACGATCTCGAAGCCGGCGGAGAAGGTCCAGGGCAAGTTCGTCCGGCAGACCGGCGGCTCCGGCCAGTACGGCGACGCCGTCATCAACCTGCTGCCGCAGGAGCCCGGACAGGGATACGAGTTCGTCGACAAGATCGTCGGCGGCAAGATCCCGAAGGAGTACATCCCGGCGATCAACGCGGGCATCCAGGAGGCGATGGGCTCGGGCATCCTCGCCGGCTATCCGGTCGTGGACGTGAAGGTCGAGCTGATCGAGGGCTCCTACCACGAGGTCGACTCGAGCGAGCGGGCGTTCAAGATCGCGGGCTCCCTGGCGTTCAAGGAGGCCATGAAGCGGGCGAAGCCGAAGCTCCTCGAGCCGATGATGGCGGTCGAGGTGACGACGCCCGAGGACGACCCCTTGGCGACGTCATGGGCAACCTGAGCTCGCGCCGAGGCCGCATCGAGAGCATGGGGCCGCTCGGCAAGGCCCAGGTCATCAAGGCTCTCGTTCCGCTCTCCGAGATGTTCGGGTATGCCACCGACCTGCGGTCGATGTCACAGGGCCGCGCAGATTTCACCATGCAGTTCGACCGGTACGAAGAGGTGCCGGCGTCGATCGCGACCGAGATCACCGAGCAGGGCTCGGGATCCTGACCAGAGGAAGGAAGGAATGGCCAAGCAGAAGTTCGAGCGCACCAAGCCGCACGTCAACGTCGGCACCATCGGGCACATCGACCATGGCAAAGACCGACGCTGACGGCCGCGAATCACGAGCGCTCTTCGCGGAGAAGGGTGGCGCGAACGGTCAAGAGCTTCGCCCAGATCGACAACGCGCCGGAGGAGCGGGAGCGCGGGATCACCACAATCACGTCGCACGTCGAGTACGAGACGGAGCACGCCACTACGCGCACGTCGATTGCCCCGGGCACGCGACTTCGTCGAACATGATCACGGGGGCGGCGCAGATGGACGGCGCGATGCTGGTGGTGTCTGCGGCCGGACGATCCGGTGCCGCAGACGCGCGAGCATATTCTGCCTGGCGCGCCAGGTGGGGGTACCCTGGATGATCGTGGCATGTGCTGTTCGACAAGGGCGGCGTCAACCTGGCATGATTGAGGAAAGGACTGGTGGGAGTTCTTCGACCTGGTCGAGCTTTCGAGGAGCTGCGTGAGCTTCGGCGAAGTACGGGTTCCCGAGGCCTGCAACGGCGCGATCACCGGGGCATGGGCGCTGTGAAGGCGCTCGAAGGTGAGCAGGTGGGGTATCGGCGAGGGGTCGTACGTGAAGCTGCTGGATGCGCTGGACACGTCTCATTCCGGAGGCCGAAGCGGGAGATGGACGAGCGGTTTCCTGATGCCGGTCGAGGACGTGTTCACGATTTCCCGGGCGCGGGACGGTGGTCACGGGGCGGGTGGGGAACGGGGGAGCTCGTGAAGGTGGGCGAGGGAAGTCGGAGATAGTGGGATGGTCGAGGCGACACGATGAAGACGGTGGTGACGGGGGTGGGGAAATGTTCCGCAAGCTGCTCGACGAAGGGTCGCGCGGGCGACGACGTCGGGCGCGCTGCTTCGCGGGACGAAGCGCGAGGAGATCCAGCGCGGTCAGGTTGCTGGCGAAGCCGGGGTCGATCACGCCGCACCAAGCAGTTCATCGACCATGATGGATTTTCTCGAAGAAGGAAGAGGGGGGGCGGCGCGTATGAAGGGGTATCGCCCGCAGTTCTCCTCCCGCACGACGGACGTGACGGGGGCGGTGACGCTGCCCGAGGGGCAGGAGATGGTGATGCCGGGGGACAACATGAACATGGAGATCGAGCTGGTCCAGCCGATCGCATGCAGGGTCTTCGTTTCGCCATCCGCGAAGGTGGCCGGACCGTCGGCGCCGGCGTGGTGACCGAGATCATCAAATAGGAAGAGGAAGGACGCGCCGGTGGCTCAACAGAAGATCCGCATCCGACTGAAGTCGTATGACCATCAGTCGCTCGACAAGTCCGCCAAGGACATCGTCGAGACGGTTGAGCGCACCGGCGCGACGATCACCGGTCCTGTGCCCCTGCCTACCGAGAAGAACGTCTACTGCGTGATCCGCAGCCCGTTCAAGGACAAGGACTCGCGCGAGCACTTCGAGGTGCGCACGCACAAGCGGCTGATCGACATCCACAGCCCGACGCCCGAAGACGGTGGACTCGCTGATGCGCCTCGACCTCCCTGCCGGAGTCGACATCGAGATCAAGCTGTAGGGGAGAGATGAAGGGGATCGTGGGGAGAAAGCTGGGCATGACCCAGGTGTTCGACAGGGAGACCGGCGTCGTGACGCCCGTGACGGTGATCGCGGCCGTTCCTGCCCCGTGGTCCAGGTCAAGACGGTGGCGACGGACGGCTACGACGCCGTGCAGTTCGCCTTCGACGCCGTCGCCGAGCGGAAAGCTCTCGAAGGGCGAGGTCGGGCACCTGCGGAAGGGCGGGGTCGATCCGCACCGGCGCCTGGTCGAGTTCCGCGGCGGCTCCGAGCTGACCGTCGGCGAGACCGTCACCGTCGAGGCGTTCCAGCCTGGCGACACGATCAAGGTCGCCGGCATCTCGATCGGCAAGGGCTTCGCAGGGACGATCAAGCGCCACCGCTTCCATCGCGGCCCGAAGACGCACGGCTCGCACAACATCCGCAAGCCGGGCTCGATCGGTGC
>CAWIYQ010000012.1:0-1044424 GCA_963840365.1 uncultured Thermoleophilia bacterium
GTCAGACCGTCGCGACACCTGGACGCCGCTGCAACTCCGAGCCGGCACTCTCGACGCCATCGTCGCCTTCGGCTACACGACGCCCTGAGCACCGGCTCGGTCGAGCACGCACAGCTCATCGGTCAGTGGACGGATGACCTGATCTTCTTCACGCACACGCACGACCTCACCGACGCGGAACGCGAGGAACTCGAAGCGCGCGGCATCCGCGTCGTTGAGGGTGAGGTTCGAGAGCTGGTCGTCGAAGACGATCAACTGAGGGGTGTGGTGCTCGGCGATGGTCGAACCGTTGAGCGAGCCGCGATCTTCATACGGCCTGAGTTGCGCCCGCGTCTCCATGGTCTTCTGGAGGAGGTCGGCTGCGAGACCGACGATCTCGGCTTCGTTCGCGTCGACAACGGGGGGAGGACAAGTGCCTCACGCGTCTGGGCTGCCGGGAACGTCGCCAACCCTCGCGCACAAGTGATCACCGCGGCAGGCGAAGGATCAGCCGCCGCGATCTCAATCAACGCAGACCTCGTCGAGGAGGACGTGCGCAACGCATGCCAGACGGTCTCCGAGAGCGGGCGTCACCAAGACAACAAGGAAGGCCAATGAGTAATGCGGGTGAAGCCGTCCCCAGATCCCGCCGCCGAGCAAGCACCAGCTCGCACTGATGATCTGGCTCTGCGTCTTCCCGACACTGACAGTCATCAACCTCGCCTCCAGCGACTGGCTGCGGCCGATGTCACCTGTCGAGCGCACCTTCGTGCTCGCGACGATCGCTGTGCCAATCGTGATCTACGGGCTGATGCCGCACCTGCACAGGCTTCGCGCTCGTCTCCTGACAAGTAGCCGGACGAGCTAGGCGAAGCTCGCGAAGAGGAGGCTTTACTTATGACCGTCGCGGAGCACGTCCAGAAGCGGCCCGATCTCCAAGTCCGCGAAGAGCGGATGGCGGAAGCGGGCGTTCCGGTTGATCTCGTACCGGTTACGGCGGCCCTCCTTGATCCGCACGAGAAAGCCCTCAGCGACGAGATCCGCGAGGATCTTCTGCGCGGCCCGCTCGCCGATGCCCACCTTGTCAGCGATCTCGCTGATCCGAATCCGAGGGTCGCGAGCGACGCAGAGCAGCACGTTGCCGTGGTTCGTGAGAACGAACCAGGTCGACCGCGAGACGCCCGGGGGTTCTACGGGAGGCTTTTGAACCACGGCTATTGAAACCTGTTTTCCAAACCGCCTATGATCGTATCTTCCGCAACCAGGAAGGCCTCTGTCAAACGAGACCCGGAAAGGGGTCAACGCATGAGCACTGACCAGAAGCGAGCGCGCTGGTTCGGCGTGCTCTACCTCATCACCTTCGCTACGTCGATTCCGGCGCTCGTTCTCTACGAGACCGTGCTCCGTCACCCGACGAGCTACATCACCGGTAGCGGGCACGACAAGCAGGTGTTGTTCGGCGCGTTCCTGGAGCTGCTGCTGATCATCGCGAACATCGGCACCGCGGTCGTGATCGTTCCGATCATGTGGCGTCGCTACAAAGAGCTGTCGATCGGTTACGTGACGGCCCGGGTCATGGAAAGCACCTTCATCCTCGTCGGCATCCTCGCGATGGTCGCGATCGTCACCTTGCGGAACCAGACCGCCGGCGCGGCTGAAGGCACCGTTGCCTACACGCTCGCCGCGATCAAAGATTGGACGTTCCTCCTCGGCCCGGACTGGGTCGTCGGCTGGGGGAACGGGCTGATCCTCGGCTACATGATGTATCGCTCTCAGCTCGTACCGCGGCCATGGCCGTGGCTCGGGATGATCGGCGGCCCGCTCCTCTTCACCGTTTCAACGATCATCCTGTTCGGCGGCAACCATCCGAGCAGCACGCTGCACGGGCTGCAGGGGATCGCGACGATCCCGGAGGCGGCGTGGGAGTTGTTCCTCGGCGTCTACTGCACGATCTGGGGCTTCCGCAAGGACGCGCCGATCCTCGCCGAAGGCGACGAGCGGATGACCGCGGCGCCTGCCGCAGCGTTGAGTCCGGCATGACGACTCCAGCCGTCGAGGCGCCACAGGTCTCAGATGCTGCGGCTGACGTGTCGCCGTGGCAGCGCCTGTTGGCGCTGTCCGGCGTCGTGTTCGCACCGCTCTTCGTCGTCGGCTGGTTGGCGAGTGCGGTCAGCGACTCCCCGAACTACATCGCGGCGGAACAGAAGTGGATCAAGTGGGCGAAAAACGATCACATCAAGGGGCGGGTCAGCTCATTCGCGTTGGTGCTCGCGGCGTTCGTCTTCATCTACTTCCTCGGAGCCCTCCGCAGTGTGCTCGAAGAGGCAGAGTCGTCGGTTCGGGGCTCCAGGGAGCTTGCTCGGGTCGCGTTTGCCGGTGCACTCACAGGCATCGTCGGCGTGACGATGGCGTTCGTCTCGATCGCGAACGCCAGCGCACCGGGCGCTAACGCAGACGCAGTGGTGAGCAAGGCCGTCTCGACGAGCGCGGCCGGGCCGTTCCTCGTCGGCGCGGCAGGCTTCTCCGCGTTTCTGTTGGCCACCGGAGTCCTGACGCTACGAACTGGAGTGCTCTCACGTTGGACAGGGATTGTCGCGTTGGTCGGGTCGGGCTGCTTCTTCATCACGCTCCTGACGATCCTCAACAACTCGGGCGACGGAAGCGCGTTCGGCTATGCGTTCTTCCCGGCGATGCTCTCGCTCGTCGTGTGGACGATCGCGACGAGCCTCGCCAGATACCGCGACATTACGTCGGTGACGCCCGCGGTCCCACCCGTTTAACGCGGCCCGCATGCGAGGGGAGGCGATGGCTCGGTCGCCTCCCCGCGACGTCTAAGCGAGCAGCGAGAGATCCTCGACTAACCCCGACCCGGAGACCGGAGAACGGCGATCCCGGCGGCGTCAACGCTTCGGCGACAGTCGATCTCGCCGACGCCATGCGCGAAGTCCCCGGTTTTCATCGCGATACCACCTCCGGTTCCGACTCCGCAACGCGAGGCTCTCCTGCGTCGTGGCAGCAGGAGATCTGCGCACGGCTTCGCGACCTGATCCACCAGACCGACCCAAGCGCAACGTCCAGCCGTACTTCGTGCTTGACGGCAACGTCTGCGCGCTCCTCGCCGCCAAGGACCACGTCAACCTGTTCCTCTACGACGGCGGCATTGTCCCCGACCCCGACCGCATCATCACCGCCGGCCACACGAACAAGACCGCAAGAACCATCTCCTATCGCCAAGGAGAGAGGATCAAGGAGCGCCCCCTCATGACGATGCTCAAGCAGATCGTCGCCAACAACCGCGCAGGCGGCTGGCGGAAACTCAAAGCGCCGTAACTACCGCCAGGCCGCAGCCGACCGCTACCACCCGGCTCGGTCAACCCGTGGGTTGAGGGGAAGATCAACCCGGAGTTCAACCTCGGCGCCGACGACACGGAGAGGTGGCCGCGGATGATGACGGCATGACCACTAGCGAGTATCTCCTCAACGCCGCGTTCGTCCTTCTCGTGCTCCGCCAGGCGAAGGAGCGGGAGCTCGACCGCCGGAGCGTGATCGTTCCGCTCATCCTCATGTTCTTCGTCGGCGCCCAGTACCTGCACACGCTTCCCACCGCCGGCAACGACCTCGTCCTGATCGTCGTCCTTGCCCTCGTCGGGCTGACGCTCGGCGTCCTCGGTGGGTTCGCCACCCACGTGCGCGCCGGCGGCGAGGGTGTCGCTCTCGCCCGGGTGGGCTGGATCGCCGGTGGCCTGCTCGTGCTCGGAATCGGCGCGCGGATGGCGTTCGCCTTCGCGATCGGTCACGGCTTCGAGCCGGCCGTGCGCAGTCTTCAGCATCGGGCACCAGATCGGCGCGGCCGCCTGGCCGGTGGCGCTCGTGCTGATGGCGCTGGTCGAGGTCGGCTCGCGGATCGCGGTCGTCCAGGTTCGCGGCCGCCGGCTCGTCGACGGCGTGATCCGCACCTTGCGACGGTGAGATCGTCTCCGGCCCGTTTCGGCGGGCCGGACATCGTTCTATCGTCTGCCTGTGGACAGACCCGAGAGCGCTCGCGAGGCGGAGGCTCGCGCGCGCGCCGAGCAGCGGCTTCGCCGCCAGCGCGCAACGCTGCGCCCGCTCGGGCTGGTCGTGATCGCCGCCGTCGCGATCGGCGCGATCAACGGGCACCCAGCGCCGGCCGGCGCACGGCGAGGGGCTCGGCGTCGCCGTCGCGCTGGTCGTGTTCGCGGCGGCGCTCGCGCTCGCCGTGAGAGGGAACTTCATCGATCGCAGCCCCGCGGTGCAGAGCGGGGTGATCGCTGCGATGGGCGCGGCCGGCGTGGCGCTGATCGCGCTGCAGCCGCACGGGTGCGACCGAGCTCGCCGGCGGCGCTGCGGTCTGGATGGCGATCGCGCGCCTGCCCCTGCCGCTCGGCGCGGCGCTCGCGACCGCGACGACGGTTGGGCTCGCGCTCGCCGAGGCGCTCGCGGGCGGCTCGGCCGCGGTCGTCCTCGCCGCCGTCTGCTCTGCGCGCTGCTCGGCGCTGGTTGCCTACTTCATCAAGCAGGCACGGGCGAGCCAGGACACGACCGAGCTGCTGCTTGCGCAGCTCGAGGACGCACGCGAGGAACAACTCCAGGCGGCGGCGATCAGTGAGCGGAGCCGGATCGCGAGCGAGCTGCACGATGTCCTCGCCCACTCGCTCTCCGGCGCCGCGATCCAGCTGCAGGGCGCTCGCAAGCTAGCCGAGCGCGAGCAGGCAAGCCCACCCGTTCGCGCCGCGATCGAGCGCGCCGGCGAGCTCGTCCGCGACGGCCTCGCTAACGCCCGACAAGCCGTCGGCGCGCTCCGCGGCGACGAGCTCCCCGGCGTCGGCCAGCTCGAAGCGCTCGTCGCCGGCTTCAAGAACGACACGCACACCGAAGTCAGCCTGACGGTCGAGGGCAACGCGCGTCCGCTCCCCGCGAATGCCAGCCTGGCGCTCTACCGCGGCGCCCAAGAGGCACTCACCAACATCGCCCGCTACGCACCCGGCGCCACCACAACCGTCGCCCTCCACTACGGCAACGATCACACCTCACTCACCATCGAAGACCGGCTCACGAAGCCGCCGCTGCCCGACGACGCCGGCCTCGCGGACGTCGGCGGCGGGAACGGACTCAACGGGATGCGCGAGCGGCTCGAGCGCGCAGGTGGACACATGCACGCCGGCCCAACCGATTCCGGCTGGCGCGTCGAGCTCGAGGTGCCGGCATGATCCGCGTCCTCATCGCCGACGACCAGCGCGCCGTCCGCGAAGGCCTGGCGATGCTCGTCGGTCTCACCGACGACATCGAGGTCGTCGGCACCGCCGCCAACGGCCTCGAAGCCGTCGCACCTCGCCACCGAGCTACAACCCGACGTCGTGCTCATGGACCTCCGCATGCCGGAAATGGAAGGAGCGGAGGCAACACGCGCCGATCCGCGCCGCCCAACCCGAGACACACGTGCTCGTGCTCACCACCTACGCCGACGACGACTCACTCTTCCCCGCACTGCAAGCCGGCGCGCACGGCTACCTCACCAAGGACGCAAGCGCAGAAGAAATCGAACGCGCGATCCGCGCAGTCGCCGCACGGACACACCCACCTCGACCCGGCCATCCAACAGCGCCTCATCGCAGCCGCCCTCACCGCCACCCCGGCGGGAGCCAACTCTTCCCGACGACCTCACGGCCCGTGAGATCGAAGTGCTCAAACTGATCGCCGCCGGCCTCTCCAACACCGAAATCGCAGCCGCACTCGTCGTCAGCGCCGCCACCGTCAAGACCCACATCAACCACCTGTTCCAAAAGACCGGCGCACGCGACCGCGCTCAAGCCGTCCGCTACGCGTACGAACACGGACTCGCCTGATCGCACGCGAACCGCGGGCAGCAATCGGGCGGCAAACGCCTGCAAAGCGGCTGCGCTCAACCATGCGATCCGACGGCGCGGGACAGTCGACGCCGCATGAACAGAGCGGTTACGCACGCAACGTCGTTCACCTCGCGACCCTCGAGCTGGCCTGTCACGCCGGAGGTCGCGGGTTCGAGTCCCGTCGCTCCCGCTCCGAAACCGCCTGGAAACAGGCGGTTTTTCTATCCTCGAAGTCAGACGCGTCGGTATCAGCTTCGCGGTCTTGGCAAGTGTTGGGCAAGTCGTCCCGGTGCGGGGCGGACCCTCAGGCTCTCGTGGGCTGAGGGTCGCTACTTTGGATCAGTTCGCCGCTGTTTCGGCTACTCGCGCGGCTTCGAGCCATCGTCGTCAGCCCAGACGAAGGCGCGCTCGCGAGTGATGAGCCGAATCTGATCCTCGATTCGGTAGCGTCGGGTGCGTGAGTAGCGCGGAGCGTCCTCTGGTTGCGCGCGGGCTTGTCAAACGCTACGGCGACCTCGTCGCCGTAAACGGCGTTGACCTGTCCGTCGACGCCGGGGACGTCTATGGCTTTCTCGGGCCGAACGGGGCGGGCAAGACGACGGCGATGCGGATGATGCTCGGGCTGATCCGCCCCGACGCGGGGGAGATCCGGCTTTTTGGTCGCGACCCGCAGTCGGATGGGCCGGCGGCGCTCGCTGGCGTCGCCGGATTCGTTGAGAACCCGAACTTCTATCCGTATCTGACGGGACGCCGGAACCTCGAGCTGTTCGCGGCCTTCGACGGTGGGACCGCCGCGACCCGGATCGACGACGTCCTGTACCTGGTCGATCTCGACACACGGGCGGGCGACAAGGTGGGCGGCTACTCGCAGGGTATGCGCCAGCGTCTCGGAGTTGCTGCCTCGCTGCTACGCGACCCGCGTCTGCTCGTGCTCGACGAGCCTACCAATGGCCTCGACCCCGGCGGGATCCGCGACATGCGCGCCACTATCACCCGGCTCTCCGGGGAGGGGATGACGGTCTTCCTCTCCAGCCACATCCTCGCCGAGGTTGAGGAGGTGTGCACGCGCGTGGCGATCATCCGGCTTGGCCGGCTCGTCTATGAGGGAGCGCTTGACGACCTGCACGGCGGCGCCGGCACTCGCTACCGGTTGCGCACGACCGACAAGGCGATCGCCGTTTCCGTCGTCTCGTCGTTCGAGGCGTTGCGCGAGGTCGAGGTCGAACCGGAGGACATCACGTTCACCGGCGACGCCGAACTCGCCGCCGAGGTCTCCCGCCGCCTGGTCACGGCCGGCGCGGCGATCACGGCGCTAATCCCGGAGACCGCGACACTCGAGCATCTCTTCTTCGAGCTCACCGAATCCGACGGCGAGGCACGAGAGTGAGCCCGGGCGTCGGCACCGCGTACGTCTGGGAGCTGCGCAAGCTGGTCGCGCAGAAGCGCACCTACATCGGCGTCGGCTCCGCTGCGTTGCTTCCGATCGTGTTCGTCGTCGTCATGGGCATCCAAAGCGGCGGTCCCTACGACGCGCCGCTCGGCCACAACCTGCGCAAGACTGGGCTCGCGCTCGGCCTCGTCGTGCTCACCTTCGCCTCCCGTTTCGGCGCCCAGCTCGTCACCGCCCTCGTCGCCGGCGACATCGTCTCGAGCGAGCACGCGAACGGGACGCTGAAGATGATCTTCACGCGCTCGCTGCGCCGCTCGCAGATCCTCGCCGGCAAGACGCTCGCCTCGTTCACCTATGTGCTCGTGCTGCTTCTCGCGCTCTGCCTGGCCGCCTGGATCGGGGGCGGGATCGCCTGGGGCTTCCACCCGCTCATCAACCTGAGCGGCCGGAGCGTCTCGGTCGGTGGAGGGCTCGCGCTCACGCTCGCCGCTCTCGCGATCTTCGCGGTGCCGCTGATCTCGATCGCCTGCTTCGGGATCTTCCTTTCGGTCGTCACCCGCAACAGCTCGGCGGCGATCGTCGGCACGCTCGTCTACGAGCTCGCGCAGGAGGCGATCGGCGGTCTCGTGCACGCCTCCTGGGCGAAGCACTACCTGCTCTCCGACCAGTTCGACGCCTGGCAGTCCGTCTTCCAGTCGCCGACCTACTGGACGGCGATCGTCCGCGCGATCTGGGTTTCAGCGATCTGGGGCGCCGTGCCGCTCGTGCTCGCGTTCGTGCGCTTCGGACGCGAGGACGTCGCCGGCGGCTGATGCACCGCGCCAGCCGTCCCAGCCGCGCGGCATGGCACCTTCCTGCTACAGATGAACCCGGCGCGGCAAGCGAGCGCGCGAAGATGCGGGCCATGCGCCGGTGGCTTCGTCGGATCGCGCTTGCGATTGCCGCGCTCGTGCTGGCGCTGACGGTGGCGTCGCTGGTCTACAACGCAGCCACCGCGGGGCGGGATCGGCCTGCAGTCGAGCTTTACCCCGGCCCGTATCTACGCGTCGACGGAACGACGCTCGCCTATCGCCGCTGGGGATCGCACGGCACGCCGATCGTGCTCGTCGGTGGATTCCTCGAGCAGTCGTGGGTCTGGCACCTCGTCGGGCCGCTGCTCGCGCAGCACCATCGCGTGTTCGCGGTCGACCTGCCGCCGTTCGGCTTCTCGCAGCGCCGCGGTCCGTACACGCTCGCGCGCTGGACTGACCTCGTGCAGGGGTTCGCTCGCCGCCGACGACTCGTCCGTCCGGTGATCGTCGGGCACTCGCTTGGCGCCGCGGTCGCCGTTTCTCTCGCGACCAAGAGTCCGGATGCCGTGGCCGGGATCGTTCTGCTCGACGGCGATGCGCTGCCCGCCAGCGCCGGTGCAGGTCTTCTCTCGCATCTGCTGCTGCCGCCCTGGTACACAAGCGCGTATCGGATCGCGACCGGCTCCGACTGGCTCTTCCGACGTGTGCTGCAGAACGCGTGGGGTGTTGCGTCGCCCCGGTTCACAGATTCGTTCATCGACGAGTGGCAGCGGCCATTCCGAGTTAGCGGCACAGCGGCTGCGCTCGTGTCACTGCTCGGCTACGGCATCCAAGGTGTGTCGGAGAACGTCATCGCCGGTGTCGCCACACGTGCGCTCGTCGTGTGGGGTGGCCGCGACACCGTCGACTCGGTCTCCGCTGGACGGCAGACCGCAGCGCTGTTGCACGCTCCGTTCACTGAGATCTCCAACGCTGGGCACCTGTCGATGCTCGTTCGTCCAGCCGCCGTCGCAAAGGCCATCGAGCATTTCGCCGACACGAAGCGTCAGTAAAGGGCGCCCGACACGCTCCGCCTCGCGGAGCGACACCCAACCCGCCGGTCGCGTAGCCGTCAGACGGCCGTCACGGTTCTGAGCGGCCGCAGGCGGGAGGCGGCGAGCAGCGCCGGTGTCGCGGTCAGCTTCAGCGACCAGCCGGCGGCCGGGAGCGCGAGTCGGTGGAGCGGCGTCCAACGGAAGCCGTACTCGCGGCGAAGGCGGTGCGGCAGCTGCGCCGGTGTCGCGAGCCGGTGCGCCGGGCGCGAACAGGCAGAGCGGCACCGGGAGCGGAGCGCGCATGATGACGAAGGCCGCTTCCTCGTCCTGCAGCCTCGCCCGCAACCTCTACCGACTCCGTGAACATCCGCCGGCGCCCGCTCCGCCCGTTGCTCTTCGCCCACGGATCATCCCTGACGCCGAGGCGAGCGCGGCGAGTGGGGCGGTGCCGACGGTCGGCCAGACAGCGGTGCTGATGACGAGATACAGTCGTCCGCGAGCCCATGTCTTTGACGCACTGCGGAGACACTGAGGTTGTGCCTCCGTGAGCACGAGTGCGATCCTGATCCTGGCCGGGGCGTTCTTGGCGAGCGCGGTCGAGATGGTCGAGGCGCTGACGATCGTGCTCGGCGTCGGGGTCATCCGAGGCTGGCGGTCGACGCTGATCGGCGCCGGCGCAGCCGGCATCGTGCTGGCGCTGCTCGTCGCCGTGCTCGGACCTGCGCTGGGCGCGATCCCGATCGGCACACTGCGCCTCGTCGTCGGTGCACTGCTGCTCGCCTTCGGGCTGCAGTGGCTGCGCAAGGCGATCCTTCGCTCCAGCGGCTACAAGGACCTTCACGACGAGGACGAGGCCTTCCGCGAAGGGCGCGCGCAGGCGGAGGTGGCGGGAAGCGAGCAACGCGCCGGACTCGACTGGTACTCCTTCACGGTCGCCTTCAAGGGCGTGCTGCTCGAGGGCCTCGAGGTCGTCTTCATCGTGATCGCGTTCGGAAGCGCGCAGGGTCACCTCGCTCTCGCTGCGGCCGGTGCCGCGGCCGCCTTCGTGATCGTCGTCATCGCCGGAGTGCTGGCGAAGGGGCCGCTCTCGCGCGTCCCGGAGAACACGATCAAGTTCGCCGTCGGGCTTCTACTCACCAGCTTCGGCAGCTTCTGGGGAGCAGAGGGGGCCGGCGTCGAATGGCCGGGCGACGAGCTCTCGTTGCTCGGCGTGATCGCGTTCTTCGGCGTCGTGTCGCTCGTGCTCGTGCGCGGTTTGCGCCGGAAGCGGCGCGCGACCCTCGTCCCAGCCGGGGTCGAGGCATGAGGTACCTCCGTTCGTTCGGCAGCTTCTGGTGGAACTTCATCGTCGGCGACGACTGGCGTGTCGCCGCGGGCGTTGCCGGCGCGCTCGCACTCACGTGGTTCCTGACGCATGCCGGCGTGAACGCCTGGTGGCTCCTCCCCCTCGCCGTGGCGGTCGTGCTCGCAGAATCTCTGCGACGCGCCGCCCGCGGGAGCTAGTGGACGAGCGTGATGCCCAATTCCCGAACCGTGCGCACCTCCGAGGCCGACGTCGCCAGATGAGCGGCGGCCGCGTGGATAGTAGTTTTCCGCAGCCTTCAAGTGGTTCTTTGCGGGGGCCCGCGTTGCGGCATCGGACGATCTTTTGCGGGTGACGACATCGGTCCGTCCCCAGCACTCTGCGAATGGTCTCGTTCCGCCGTCATCGGATTCGGCTCGGACACAGCCGGGCCGGGCCGTGGTCGACAGGGCGGAGCAGCTGGCCCGGACCGGTAGCTGGGAGTGGGATCTCGAGTCCGACGAACTGATCTGGTCGGAGAACATGTACCGCCTGCTCGGTGTCGGGCCGGGCGAGGTCACGCCTTCAACGGAGTATGTGTTGTCGCGGATGCATTCCGCCGACCGGGTGCGCGTTGCGCGGGAGCTCGACGCAGCGCGGCGGGATGGCCGGCTGCCGAACGTCACATATCGGGTTGTCTGGCCCGATGGCGGTGTCCGGTGGCTGCGCTCGTTCTCCGAGCTCGCCGAGACGAGGGATGACCACCCCTTGCGCATGGTTGGCGCCGTGCAGGACGTCACTGAGCTTGTGGAGGCGCAGCGCGCGACGGCCGAATCCTTGACGCTCGTCGAGACGCTGCAGGAGAGCGCGCCGATTGGCTTTGCCTTGGTCGACCGTAATCTGCGCGTCGTCCGCATGAACAGCGTTCTGGCCGAGGTCAACGGCGCGCCGGTCGAGGAGCAGATCGGCCGGTCGGTCGCCGAGCTGGTTCCAGATATCTGGCCGCAGATGGAGGACGTGTATCGGCGCGTGCTCGACACCGGCGAGCCGGTCGTCAACCTGGAGGTTGTTCGTGTGCGGGCGTTGACGCAGGATCGCCGGCATTGGCTGACCAGCTATTACCCCGTGGCGGTCGACGACGAAGTGATCGGGGTCGGGGTGGTCGTCACGGACGTAACCGAGCGCGCGGAGGCCGAACATTTCCGCTCGACGATGATGAACACGATGGTCGAGGGCCTCTACGCGTTGGACGAGGAAGGTCGTGTCGCGTTCATGAACTCTGCAGCGGAGCGGATCCTCGGCTGGACTGAGGACGAGCTGCGCGGCAAACCGATGCACGACATCGTCCATTTCCAGCATGCGGACGGATCGCCGCATCCTGCGGAGGACTGCCCGCTGCTGCGGGTCCGCCAGCTGGGCAAGCCGACGCAGAGAAGCCACGAGGCGTTCACGCGCAAGGACGGGACGATCTGTCCCGTGTCCTACTCGGCCGCGCCGCTGCGCAACGGCTGGAGGGCCAACGGGGTCGTGGTCGTCTTCCGCGACACGAGCGATGAGCAGGCCGAGCACGAGCGGACCCGTCGCGAGCTCGACACGCTTGCATGGGTCGGACGGATCCGGGATGCCATCGACGAAGACCGGCTGACGCTCTACTCACAGCCGATCATCCCTCTCGCCGGCGGGCAGCCAAGTCAGGAACTGCTGCTGCGGATGATCGGCGCCAACGGCGAGGTTATCGCGCCCGGCAGCTTCCTATCGGTGGCCGAAAAGTACGGGATGATCGCCGAGATCGACCGCTGGGTGATCAGCCAGGCCGCCCGTCTCGCCCGGAGCGGTCAGAACGTCGAAGCCAACCTCTCCGCCGACTCGATCAGCGACCTCAGCCTGCTGACCTTCATCGAACACGAACTGAGCGCCGCCGGCGCGGATCCCGCGAACCTCGTCTTCGAGATCACAGAAACCGCGCTCACGAAGGACATCGAAGCCGGAAAGGCTTTCATCACCGGCCTCACGGACATCGGCTGCCGCGTCGCCCTCGACGACTTCGGCACCGGGTTCGCCAGCCTTACGTACCTCAAGACCTTCAACCTCGCATATCTGAAGATCGACGTCGACTTCGTGCGGAACCTGCCGGCCGACACCTCCAACCAGCACCTCGTCAAAGCCATCGCACAGCTGGCCAAGGACTTCGGCTACGAGACGATCGCCGAAGGCGTCGAAGACGCCGAGACCCTGACCATGCTCATCGACTACGGCGTCGACTTCGCCCAGGGCTTCCACATCGGCCGCCCGTCGCCGACCACCAACTCATAGAGAAGCGTCGCCATCTCCGCGACGGAAAGGCCTGTCGCGAACACCGCGAACTCGGTCACTCGTTTCCGAAGCTCGCCGCACGCGCGGCGGGGAAGCTCTCGCCGCTGGCAACCGACCCGGCGGTCTCTCGTAGCGGTACGTCGCGCAGCCGCCAGCTCAGGGCGAACGCCCCGACCATGACAACGGCAGCAGTGAGGAAGACCGGGTGGAGCGCGAGCGGCATACGCCTCGATGTACGCCGCATGGATCAGCGGCGGAAGGTGATGCACGGCAGCCGGGCTTCCATGCGCCGGCGGATGCACGCCGCGCGGAAGCCGCCGGGCGAGCTCGCGGCCCAGCTCGTTCGTGAAGATCGCGCCGAAGACGGAGACACCGACTGAGCCACCGACCTGCCTGAAGAGCGTCGAGCCCGAGGTTGCCACGCCGAGCAGCCGGTAGTCGACCGCGTTCTGCGCGGCGAGCACGAGCACCTGCATCACGAGTCCGAGGCCGAGACCGACGAGCAGCATGTAGGCGGCGGCGACGTTCGTCGCCGTCGCAACCTCGAGCGTTGAGAGCAGGTAGAGCCCGGCGGCCGCAATCGCTGTGCCGACGATCGGGAAGGGGCGATAGCGCCCGTATCGAGAGATCAGAAAGCCGCTCGCCGTCGATGTGACGAGGACGCCAAGCATCATCGGCGTCATCAGCAGCCCGGAGTCGGTGGCAGTGTGGCCCTTGACGACCTGCAGGTAGAGCGGGATGAAGGTGACGGAGCCGAAGAGCGCGAATCCAACGACGAGCCCGATCGCGCTCGTGGTCCTGAAGGTCTGGTTGCGGAAGAGCTCCGGCGGCAGGATCGGCTCTTCGGCGCGCGCTTCGACGAGCGGGAACAGCGCGAGCAGCGCAACGCCGCCGACGATCGCCGCGAGCATCCCCGGTGCGCCCCACGGATATGTCGTGCCGCCGAGGCTGGTGTAGAGGATGATCCCCGACAGGCCGGCGGCGAGGACGACCGTGCCGAGGTAGTCGATCCTGTGCCGCTCGGTCGTCTGCTGAGAGCGGAAGGCGCTCGAGATCACCGCGAGCGCGACCGCGCCGAGCGGGAGGTTGATGTAGAAGATCCAGCGCCAGGAGAGGTTGTCGACGAAGAAGCCGCCGAGCAGCGGCCCGGCGACCGTCGAGACGCCGAACACCGCTCCGAACAGGCCCTGGTAGCGGCCGCGGTCGCGCGGCGCGACGAGGTCGCCGACGACGGCCATCGAGACGACGATCAGACCACCGCCGCCGAGCCCCTGGATCGCTCTGAACGCGATCAGCTGCGGCATCGTCTGCGCCAGCCCGCAGAGAGCGGAGCCGACCAGGAAGAGCACGAGCGCGACCTGCAGGACGCGCTTGCGCCCGTACAGATCGCCGAGCTTCCCGTACAACGGCCCGACCACCGTCGAGGCGAGCAGGTAGGCGGTCACGACCCAGGAGAGGTGCTGCAGCCCGCCGAGATCGCCGACGATCGTCGGCAGCGCCGTCGACACGATCGTCTGGTCGAGCGACGCGATGAAGAGCACGAGCAGCAGCGCGCCGAAGATCAGCCACCGCCGCGACGTAGCCGGCTCAGTCATCGAGCTCGCCGCCTCGGACGGAGGCAGCGAGCGCCTGACGGGCGAAGACCTGTTGCGCGGTGATCGTCCGCTCAGGGCGCGAGCGCCCGAAGAAGCTGATCGTCCAGTGGAAGAGCGCGCTGACCCGGTTCTTGAAGCCGGTCAGGAAGGTGAGGTGAACGACGAGCCAGGCGAGCCAACCGACGAACCCCCACACGCGGGCGCCGCGGCGCTCGCCGATCGCGTAGTAGCGCGACACGGCGGCGAGGCTGCCGAGGTCGCGGTACCGAAGCGGCCGCGGCTCCGCGTCGCCGTCGAGGCGCCGCCGGATCTCGCCTGCGGCGTGGCGTCCGGACTGGATCGCCACCTCTGCGAGACCCGGGAGGTGGTCGAGCGCCATCAGGTCGCCGACCACGAAGACCTCGGGATGCCCGGGCAGCGTGCAGTCGGGCGCTACGGGGACCTGGCCGGTCCGCGTCGGCACCATGCCAGCCTGCTCGGCGAGCATTGTCCCGAGCGGCGAGGCCTGCACGCCGGCCGACCAGACCTTCGTCATCGCGGCGAGCCGCTCGACGCCTCCGCTGGTCTTCAGCTCGACGCCTGCGGCGTCCATTCCCGTGACCAGCGTGTCTGACATGATCTCGACGCCCATCTGCTCGAGCTTCGCGGCTGCTCGCCGCGCGAGCCGCTCGTCGAAGCTCGGCAGGATCCGCGGAGCTGCATCAACGAGGACGATGCGTGCAGCAGTGGTGTCGACGCGCCGGAAGTTGGACGGCAGGCTGTTGCGCGAAAGCTCGGCGATCTGGCCGGCCATCTCCACGCCCGTCGGCCCGCCGCCGACGACGACGAACGTCAGCCAGTCGGCGCGCCGCGCCGGGTCCTCCTCGAGCTCGGCGAGCTCGAACGCGCCGAAGATGCGGCCGCGCACCTCGAGCGCGTCGTCGATCGTCTTCATGCCCGGGGCGTGGAGGGCGAACTCGTCGTGACCGAAGTACGACTGCGCCGCGCCGGCGGCGACGATCAGGCTGTCGTACGGAACCTCCCACGTCCGGTCGAGCAGGCTGCACTCGACGACGCGGCGCTCGAGGTCGACGCCGCCAACGTCGGCGAGGACGACCTCGGCGTTCGGCTGGTGGCGAAGAACGTCCCGGAGCGGCGGCGCGATGTTCCCCTGCGACAGGACGCCCGTCGCCACCTGGTAGAGCAGCGGCTGGAAGAGGTGATGCGCCTGCCGGTCGACGAGCGTCACGTCGACGGGCGCGCGGCGCAAGGCCTTCACGGCGGCGAGGCCGCCGAAGCCGCCGCCGACGATCACGACCCGATGGCGAGCCGTCATCGGTTCAGCCGTGCGTTGACGTGCAGCGTCGCCGGCGGGCGGATCATGCCGAGCCGGCCGGTACTCATGCCGAGCTCCCGCTGGTCGAGGGTCGTCGTCGCCTCGATCTCGAGCGCGTGGTCGTCGAGCTGCCGCACGGTTGCGGGGAACTCCAGCTCCACGACCTTTCCTGCCGCCTGGAGCTGGCCGGTGACGTGCAGGATCTCGTCGGTCACGTAGTGCACGCGGGTCGACGAGAAGCGCACGTGCGGATGCTCCGCGACGTGGAAGAAGTCGGTCGAGCGAAGGTGCTTGTCGCGGGCGGCATGCCCGGTGTCGAGGCTGTCGGCGTCGATCGTGAACTCGATCGTGGTGCCGCCGGGGCCGACCTCGTACGAGCCGTCGAACCGGTCGAAGCGCCCATGAACGGTCATCAGGCCCCAGAACGTCTTGACGGCGAACTCGACCGCCGTCGCGTCAGGATCGACAGTCCAGTGCGTCGTCCTCGGGTCGATCAGTGTGGTGGTCATCGCTCCTCCTTCGTGGCTGTGCGAGGAACGCTGGCCGACGGCGCTGCCAAACCCCTGCCAGACCCCTCCACCCCGCTGCCACTCGCCCCGCGGCCGTGTTCGTCCTGCTGGTCGTCGCAGACGCGCGGAGCCGGCGAGCTGGTCGCCGGCTCCGGGGGGCGCGCAGTCGTACAGAGGGACGGTCAATGCGACGGCTGCGGAGTCGTCCTCGTCGGCGTCCCAGACGGAGCGAATGCCTTCTTCGCCTTCCGCTCGAGCAGCTTCTCGCCGCTGACCGCGACGACGAGCTCGGTGACTCCGGTGACGAGCGCAAACGCTGCGATCAACGCGAGCACAGCGAGCGCACCTGCACCCGGCTTCGCGAAGATCACGATCCCGAAGACGATCGACACGAGGCCTGTCAGGATCATCGACGCGGTGTCGCCTCGGTCCAGCGGGAGCCGGAACGACGCCCCGACGGCGAGGATCCCGAGCGCCACGGCGTAGACGCCGATCACGTACAGCAGTGCGAGGGCCGAGATGCCGGGCCAGGCGAAGACCACCACGCCGACGGTGATCCCGAGCAGGCCCCTGAGGATCAGCCACCCGCGCGCCTCCTTGCCCTGCGAGGTGAATGCGGCGCCGAGCTCGACGATGCCCGTGGCGAGCGTGTAGGCGCCGAAGACGATCGTGAGCGCGAAGACGCTGATGCCGGGCCAGGCGAGAATCAGTACGCCGACCGCGGCGGATGCCAGGCCGTGCAGGCCGAGCGCCCAGCGCACCTTCGTGACCTGCGTCCGCGTGTTCTTGGCGGCGCGATCGAACAACGTTTCCATCTCTTGCCTCCGTTCCATAGCTGGCATTTGCACCGCGAACCATGCGCGGCGTCGATGCCAGCCCGCTGCCACGGGCGCATTCCGGGCTGCCAGCAGCTGGGGCTCGTGACCCGGGCGAGCACTCCTCACTTCAGCGCAACTTCGTGGATAGTTCGGCCGCCGTCTTTTCGAGTTCGTTCCGGGCTGCGGTGACACGCTTCCTCGCTGTCTGGGAGGAGGTGCCGGCGGAGTTGCGCGTCTGCGCGAGACGCTCGCCGACGGCGATCCGGCGACTGCGCACCTCACCGATGGTCGCCTCGGCCTGCTCGCGTGTCTTCCACGCCTTCGCGGCAACGCTCGTCTGGAGGCGCTCGAGGTAGGTGTCCCAACTCTGGAGCTCCGCCTCGACTGCCGCAGCGAAGGTCGCCCAGTCGTCGGAGGCGTCTGCGTCCACAGAGTGCTCGGCGATGTCGAGCCTCGTCTTCAGCTGCGCGAGCTTCTCCTCGACCTCGTCGGAAGCCTCCGCTCGGAGGGCAGCGCGGACGGCTGCCTCCGCCTGTTGCAGTGCGTCGAGGTGACGCCAGACCCGCGGCGCGCGAGTCTGCGCGCGCCCCCGCAGCCGGTCGATCCGGCGGCGAATCTCGTCGAGCTGGTCGTCGATGGTGGTGGTGCTCATGTCGAGCCTCTCTTTCTGTTCTCTGACAGACGAAGGCTCATGCGCGCCGCTGCCAATGCTCTGCCAGGCGCGGTGGTGGTTCTGCCAGCTCAGGCGAGCGCGGAGATCTCCTCGAGCCCGAGCAGCGCGGCCGTGGCCGGGCTGCCGGCAAGGGCGAGGAAGAGGCTCTCGCGCGCCTGGTGCGGTCGCTCCTGCTGCGACCAGTCGATCACCTGGCGGTAGAGCCGCTCGGCGCGGTCGGCATCGCCGGAGGCCGCCGCGATGCGCGCGAGCTGCACATGTGCGTGGGCCGCGACCAACGGCGCTTCGGCGGCCTCGGCGGCGGCGAGCGCCTGCCGTTGGAGCTCCTCGGCCTCGCTCAGATCTCCGCGCGCGAGCGCGTTCGTCCCGAGCCCGGCAAGGGCGAACGCCGCGTGGTCGCCGAACCCGACGCGACCGGCGAGCTCGAGCGCGCGACCGTATGCCTCGACCGCGCTCGCGCGCTCCTGCCGTCGCTCCGCGGCCCATGCCTCGAGCAGCAGCGCGGGCACGAGGAACGCGTCGTAGCCGATCGCATCCGAGTGACGGCGCGCTGCCGCCGCCATCACGGCGACGGTCGAGACCTCGCCGGCGTGTGCCGCGCCGATCGCACGGATGAGACTGCTCAACGCGATGCCCCAGCCGTCTGCGGCCGCCTCGAACGCGTCGGCCGCGTCTTGCGCCGTCGTGGCCGCGCGTTCGACGTCTCCGGCCTGTGCGACGGCGAGCGCGAGCATCAGGTGCGCGAACCCCAGCTGCCACGGCGGCGCGGCGGTCGCGGCAAGCGAGACCGCGCCTTCGCCCGCCGTCAGCGCGCCGCTCAGATCCAGCTCCTCGGTTGCGAGGTAGCACAGGTCGGCGAGCTGCTCGATCCGCAATTCGACGGGAGCATCGTCGGTCGTGACGGACAGCGTGCTATCGATGAAGCGCCGCCCCTCGGAGATGCGGTCGGCGAGCGCGAAGTACCAGCCCAACGTTCCGAGCCGAACGGCGACGGCACCGTCTCGCACATCGAGCGCGTACGCGAGTGCAGCCCAGAGATTGTCGTTCTCCAACTCGAGGCGGCTCTGCCAGCGCAGCCACTCGGGCCCGCGTAGCTCGACGCGCGCCTCGTCGGCCAGTGCCGCGAAGTACTGGGCGTGCGCCCCGCGGGCCGCTGCGAGCCCGCCGCTGTCGGCGAGGCGCTCGAGCACGTATTCGCGGACGGTGTCGAGCATGTCGTAACGTGCGGCGCCGCCCACGAACGAGGTGGACACGATCGACTTGTCGACGAGGGCGGAAACGAGGTACGTCACGGTCGCCTCGTTGAGGTCGTGCGTCGCTGCGACCGCGGCGAGCGACGCGAGGGACGCACCCCCGCGGTGGACGGCGAGTTGCTGGAGCAGCGTCTTCTCGTCTCCGTGCAAGAGGTCATAGCTCCATTCCACGAGCTCTTGCAGTGCTGTGCGGTTCGGGTCGGATGCGGGGCTGTCGCGCAGGAGTGCGGCGCGCCGCTCGAGGAGCGAGACGAGCTCCGCGAGCCCGAGTACGTTCACACGCGCGGCGGCGAGCTCGATCGCGAGCGGGAGACCATCCACGCGCCGCACGATTTCCGCGGCGAGCGCAGATGCCTCGTCGTCCGCCTCGAATCCGGGCCGCGCTGCGCCGGCACGCTCGAGAAAGAGCTCGACCGCTGCGATTCCGAGCGGGGCGACAGGAAGCCGGGCTTCGCTCGCGACGTGAAGCGCCTCGCGACTCGTCGCCAGGATCCGCACCTGGGGGCACTCCGCGAGAAGCGTCGAGGCGATCCGCCCTGCCTCCTCGAGCACGTGCTCGCACGCGTCGAGAACGACGAGCGCTTCCGCAGCTCGCAGCCGTGAGGTCACGCGCGCGAGCGGGTCGGAGCCCCGAACGTCGGCGGCGTGTGCGAGGAGCCGGACCGCGTCATCCGAGCTGCCCCGCGCGCGCGAAGTCGACGAGCCAGATACCGTCCGGACACTCGTGCTCGAGCGAGCGCGCCGTCTCGACGGCGAGCCGGCTCTTGCCCACGCCCGGCGGGCCGCTGAGCGTCACGAGGCGATGCTCGTGCAGCAAGCCGGAAACCTGGGCGAGCTCGTCCTCGCGACCTACGAAGGACGTCGAAGGCGCGGGCAGATTGCCGCGACGCCTGCGGTCGACCGGGACGGCGGCGATCGCCGGGTCGTGCGCGAGGATGGCCTCCTGGAGCCGACGGAGCTCGGGCCCCGGCTCGAGCCCGAGCTCGTCGGCGAGCACGCGACGCGCCTCCTGGAAGGTCTCGAGCGCGTCAGCCTGGCGGCCGCTTCGGTAGAGCGCGAGCATCAGCTGCCCCCACAGCCGCTCTCGGAACGGGCTGTCCCCGAGCGCCGACCGAAGCTCCGGCGCCAGCTCCCGATGCTCGCCGAGCGCGAGCCTGACCTCGAAGTCCTCCTCGAGCGCGTCGACGCGCAACGTCTCGAGCCGCCGTGCCTCGGCGCTGAACCAGGCCGTGCTCGTCAGGCCCTGCAGTGCCGACCCGCGCCAGAGGGCGAGCGCCGACGCGACCGCGTCCGCCGCGGCGGGGACGTCGCCCTCCCGCAACGCGGAGCGGGTTTCCGCGAGGAGCTCCTCAAAGCGCACCGCATCCACAAGCACGCCCCCCTTGAGCGCATACCCGTCGGAGGAGCCGGCGATCGACTCCTCTCCGAGCGCGGCGCGCAGGCGGGCGATGTGATGATGGAGCGCGTTCCGCGGGGCCGCCGGGAGCTCCTCGCCCCACAGGCCGTCGACGAGCGCGTCGACGTCGACCACGCGGCCCCGCCGGAGCGCGAGCATCGCCAGCAAGGCCTGACGCTTCGAGCCGCCCACGTCCGCGGGCCTCCCGCCCGCGAGAACGTCGAACGGGCCGAGAAGCCGGATTTCCAGCAGCTTCTGCATAGGCGCTTGCCTCCTGGGACGAGTCTCGCACGCTCGAGCGCCGGCATCCAGCGCTCCGGGCGTTGGCACTGCATTGGCATCGCCCCGACGCAGGCTCCTGTCGAGTCGGCGGAGGAGAGACAATCAGCCCGTCCGAGACCGACGACACCTCGACGCACCGGCAGAGCCGGCAACTCTCGTCACGCACCAGGAGGATCACCATGCTGCCGCTCTCCGACGAGCTCCATCCGCGACGGTTCCCGATCGTGAACGTCGCCCTGATCGCGGCGAACGTCGCGGTTTGGATGCTCTACGAGCTGCCGGACCTCGGCTCGGCCGTCTATCACGCGTCGTTCTACCCGTGCACCGTCGACAACGCGTGTAGGGGCCCCGAGCCGTGGGGGATCAGCTGGTTCACCGCGATGTTCATGCACGGCAGCTGGGACCACATCCTCGGCAACATGCTCTTCCTCGCCATCTTCGGCAAGAACGTCGAGGACGCGTTCGGGCACCTCCGCTACCTCGCGTTCTACGTCGCGGGTGGCTTCGTCGCGGCGATGACGCAAACTGCAGTCACCCTGCTCCTCGGCACGGCGTCGGCCGGACGGGTCCCGAATCTCGGCGCCAGCGGGGCGATCGCCGCCGTGCTCGGCGCCTTCATCATCCTCTACCCGAACGCACGCATCCGGACGCTGGTGCTCGTCTTCTTCGTCCGGATCCCAGCCTGGGTCTTCCTCGGCGGCTGGTTCCTCTACCAGCTCGTCGAGGGCCACGCCGGCCTCACCTCGGCATCGGCGAACGGCGGCGGCGTCGCCTTCTTTGCCCACGTCGGCGGCTTCGTCTTCGGCGCGATCGTCACGCTGCTCCTTCTCAACGCGGGCCGCGTGGCTCCGCAGAGCACGGCCGAGCGTCCTGGGCTCGCGGTGCCCTGAGCTGCGCCGGCCGTAGAGACGACGAAGCCCGCCGGCCTCATGGGCAGACGGGCTTCGAACGAGCGGCGACCGGCGCAGCCGTCAGGACACGTGGAGCTTCTCCTTCAGCTTCCCAACGCGCTCGTCGACACCGGCGTGCAGCTCGGCCTTGCGCTGTTTCCGCACGACCCGCCGCGCTTCGCTCGCCGCGGCGTCAGCGGCCTCCTCGGCCGCCTCGAGCTCGCCCATCACCTCATCGACCGGCCGGCGGGTCACCTC
Source organism: uncultured Thermoleophilia bacterium (assembly GCA_963840365.1). GTDB lineage: Bacteria > Actinomycetota > Thermoleophilia > Gaiellales > Gaiellaceae > PALSA-600. The sequence goes on from CAWIYQ010000012.1 coordinate 21,646, forward strand.
GCCCCCCAGCATGTCCATCTCGCCGTCGATCACCTCGACCACCGGCTCCTCGACGTCCGCGATCACGGCTGTCGATCCCGTGGGGATCGCCTGGCCGAGAACCGTCAGCGCCTCATCGGAGCTCACCGCGCGATCGACGTCGAATGCGCCGCCCATCATCGCGCCGGCGCCCCAGCCGAGCAGGACCCCGACCGGGCCACCGAGGACACCGACGAGCATCCCGATCAGCGAGCCGCTCGCTGTCCCGACAAGACTGTCGTTGTCGGCGCTCTCCGGGATGTGTAGCTCACCCGTTGCGGTGCGTTCCACGACCGCGGCCGACTTCAGGCCGATGCGACCCCCGGCGTCGCACTCCTTGAGCACGCTCAGCGCCTGGTAGGCCTTGCTCGGCTCCGAGAACCGAACGACCACCACATTTTCCCGAGCCATGACTACTCCCTTCGATTCGAACATCTCTGACAACCGCACACTGCTGCCCCTCGATGCCAGACCGCTGCCGCGCCGCGGCGTGTCGCTGCCACCCACTCCCTCTTCTGCGTCTCGGGCTATTCGATCGGGATCTCGAAGCGGGCGATGATGCCGGGGTCGCCGCCTCTCGCGAGGAGCTTCGGATCGGGATCGCGAGTCGCCACCCATGCATAGCCGTCCTCGGGGTAGGCGACGACGTCCGGGAAGCTCCCGGCGCTGATCGCGAGGAGTCGAGCGGGCTCTTCGGCGGGATTGCTGAACGTGTGCAGCCCGGCACGTCCCTCGGGGCAGAAGACGAAGTCGCCCGGAGCCAACTCCTCCTCGCCCTGCGGGCTCCGCAGGACGGGACGACCGCTCTGGACGAAGAACATCTCCTCGGCTCCGAAGTGCATGTGCATCCGCTCCTCGGGTGCTCCGGGGGGCAGCTCGTACAGCGTTGCTCCCATCCTGGCGTCGTCCGGACGCCAGAAGACCCGGTACCGGGTCCCGACTTCTTCTTTCTCTCCGTCCCATGCGTCGGAGAACAGGTTCTGACGAGTCATTCGTGATACCTCCGAGTCGTAGCGGTGGCGCACAGCGACCGAGGCCCGGTCGAGGGCCTCCGTCACTGCACAAGAATCGCGCGGCACTCGCCGCGCGGAAGCCGCTACCTCGCCGCCGGATCCACGGCGGAATCGTAATCGACTCCGTACTGGGCACGCATCCCCCCGGACGGGACGGCACCTAGACTCGAAGCGATGTCCGGCGTCTACGGTCATTTCGACGACGCTGCCCGCGAGTACGTGATCGAGCGGCCGGATACGCCGCTGCCCTGGCTCAACTACCTCGGCCAGCAAGACCTCTTCGGCCTCTGCACGAACACGTGCGGCGGCTACACCTTCTGGCGTGATGCGCGGCTGCGCCGGCTCACGCGCTACCGCTACAACGACGCGCCCCTCGACTCGGTTGGCCGCTACCTCTACGTCAACGACGGCGGAACAGTCTGGAACCCCGGCTGGAAGCCGACGAAGACGCAGCTCGACCGCTACGAGTGCAGACACGGCTTGGGCTACTCCCTCATCGTCGGCGCGAAAGCCGGCGTCGAGGTGGAGCTCTGCTTCTTCATCCCACCCGGCGAGAACGTCGAGATCTGGAAGACGACGGTGCGCAACTCCGGAGTCGAGGCGAAGGACCTGAGCCTGTTCTCGTACGCCGAGTTCTGCCTCTACGAGGCACTGAACGACATGACGAACTACCAGCGCACGTACTCGATCGGCGAGGTCGACGTCGAGCGCGCCGGCGCCGCGATCTTCCACACCACGGAGCACCGCGAACGCCGCGACCACGTCACCATGTTCGGCTGCACGCACGAGGTCGCCGGGTTCGACACGTCGCGCGACGCGTTCGTCGGCATCCACAACGGGCTGCACGAGGCGGCCGTGCCGCTCGCCGGCCACGCGACGTCGAGCGTCGCGCACGGCTGGAACCCGGTCGGCGCCCACCAGGTCGACCTGCACCTCGAGCCGGGCTGCGCGACGACCTTCTCGTTCGTGCTCGCCTACGTCGAGGAGGGCGGCACGCCGGCCGGGCTCGACGTGCTCGACCGGTACTCCGATCCTGCGGCGGTCGACGAGTCGTTCTCACGTCTCGGCGCCTTCTGGGACGACCTGCTCTCACGGTTCCACGTCGAGTGCCCCGACCCGCACGTCGAGCGGATGCTCGACACCTGGAACCAGTACCAGTGCCTCGTCACCTTCAACCTCTCCCGGTCGGCCAGCCTGTTCGAGACCGGCATCGGCCGAGGCATGGGCTTCCGCGACTCGAACCAGGACATCCTCGGCTTCGTCCACCTGATCCCCGGGCAGGCGCGGCAGCGAATCCTCGATCTCGCGTCGACCCAGCTCGCCGACGGCACCTGCTTCCACCAGTACCAGCCGCTGACGCGGGAAGGGAACGCCGAGATCGGCGGCGGCTTCAACGACGATCCTCTCTGGCTCGTCGTCTCGAGTTGTGCGTACGTCAAGGAGACGGGTGACACGTCGATCCTCTCCGAAGCGGTCGGCTACGCGGACACGCCCGGCAGCAGCGAGGACCTGCTGCACCACCTGGAGACGAGCATCGCGTACACGCGGGCGCGGCGAGGGCCACACGGGCTGCCGCTGATCGGCCACGCCGACTGGAACGACTGCCTCAACCTGAACTGCTTCTCCACGGAGCCGAACGAGTCGTTCCAGACCGCCGGCGACGTCGAAGGCTCCGTTGCCGAGTCGGTGATGATCGCCGGCCTCTTCCTCTACGCGGCGCGCGAGCTCGCGGGCCTCTACCGGCATCTGGACCGCCCCGACGACGCGCGACGACACGAACGCGCGCGCACGGAGATGCTGGATGCGGTCGAGGCGGAGGCGTGGGACGGTGACTGGTACGTGCGTGCCTTCGACGCCGAGAGCCGCCCCATCGGCTCGCATGTCTGCGACGAGGGGCAGATCTTCGTCGAGAGCCAGGCCTGGTGCGTCCTCGGCGGCGCGGGCTCGGACAGCGACCGCGCACGCCGTGCGCTCGAGAGCGTTCGGCGGCGACTCGCAACGCCCGACGGGATCGTCCTTCTCCAGCCGACCTACAGCCGCTACCGCGTCGAGCTCGGCGAGATCTCGAGCTACCCGCCCGGGTACAAGGAGAACGGCAGCGTCTTCTCCCATACGAACCCGTGGATCACGCTTGCCTGGTGCCTCCTCGGCGACGGCTCGACAGCGCTCGAGACGTATCTCGCGATCTGCCCCTCGACGCGCGAGGGGCGAATCGAGACCTACCGCAGTGAGCCGTACGTCTACGCGCAGACGATCGCCGGCCCGGATGCGGCCACGCCGGGCGAGGCAAAGAACTCCTGGCTGACCGGCACCGCCGCGTGGGCATTCACGAGCGGCGCGCAGGGGCTGCTCGGGATCGTGCCGGACTACGACGGGCTCAGGATCGACCCGTGCGTCCCGAGCTCATGGGAGTCGTTCCACGTCACGCGGAGCTTCCGCGGCACCGTCTACGAGATCGAGGTGCGAAACCCCGACGGCGCCGGCCACGGGGTCGCCTCGCTCACCGTCGACGGCCGCGAGCTCGAGGGCAACCTCATGCCTCCGCACGTCGGGCCGGGCCCGGTCGCCGTCGAGGTTGTGCTGGGCTCGCCGCACCACGGCGAGAGCGCGACGAAGTCGGAAGCGCATCTCCTCGGCTAAGCCTCGCGGAGCTCGCGCGGCTCACCCAAAGGGCCGTGCCGCATCGGCGCACCGGGGGAGCTCGGGTCGCGCCGCTCGAGCCCGTCCGGCGGCGTTCCCCCGCCGACGGGCACGCTTCGAGGGGTCACCTTCCAGGCCCGTTCGCCCATCAGCTCCTTGAGGTGCGCCGTGCGAACGATCACGTTCTTGAGCTCCGTGTAGAACACGAGCGACGAGACGAAGAACAGGGCATACCAGCGCCCGTGCCGCTTGATCGACTCGTCGCCGAGCCTCCACGCGAAGAGCACCTGTCCCGGGCCGGCGCTCAGCGTGAACGCCGTCGTGAAGACGAAGATCGGGACGAACCAGTCGATCGGCGGCGCCCCTCTGAGAAGCCAGAACGCAACCAGCGGGAAGATCTGCAGCGAGATCCAGGGATAGACCTCACGCCAGGCAAGCAGGTAGAACGAGCCGACCCTGCTCCGCAGGCTCGCGCCGGGGCGCGTCATCATCGGCCGCACGTGCCGCCACGAGACTTGCGTCCACCCCTGCGCCCAGCGCATCCGTTGGTTCCACAGCGCCTTGAAGGTGACGGGCGCAAGCTCCCGCGAGATCAGCCCGGGGTCCGAGACGATCGTCCCGCCCCGCTCCACAACGCGCATCGACGAGTCGATGTCCTCGGTGAGCATGAAGCCGTGCATTCGCTTTCGCTTCAGGACATCGGTGCGCCAGTAGCCGTTCGTGCCCCCGAAGATCCCGAACCCGTGCACGCGGGCGCGGCCCGGGTGACTGACGGCATAGATCGCCTCGAACTCGACTGCGACCAGGCGTGACACGAAGCTCTCGTCCCCGTTGCGAACGAGACAGTGGCCCTGGACGACGTCGGCCCCGTTCGCGAGCCAACGCGCAGCCCGCCGGAAGGCTCCCGGCTCGGGCTGGTGGTCGGCGTCGAAGACACCGGTGATCGTGCTCCGGACGGCGGCCAGGGCTGCATTGACGTTCTGGGCCTTCGAGACGGATCCCTCGATTCGGATCGGCTCGAACTGCGGATAGTTGCGCGCGATCTCCTCCAGCTGATCCTCGACAGGCAGCCGTTGCGGCGTGTTGTAGGCGAGGATGATGTGGAGGTTCGGGTAGTCCTGGCGCAGGAAGGCCCACACCGTGTCGAGCACGGTGTCTGCTTCGTTCGGCAGGTAGGCCGCGATGATCGCCGAGGCAGAAGGGAGCGTTCGCGGCTCATCCGGCAACGAGGGTCGGCGAAGCGCCGCGACGCCCTCGATCCAGATCGCGGCGGCCGTCATGGCGAGCGAGACGACGAGCGCGATGTAGACGACGCCCGTGATGTCGAGACCGGAGACAGCGAGTGCTTCGTACACGAGAAACGGAACAACGAGACAGAGCACCTGCTGCGCGAGGATCTGAAGCGGCGTCCGGGCCGAGTCGAGCGCCTTCCGAAGCGGCGAGCGCGTCTTCGCCACGTTGGAGAGCCCCGGCTTCCACCGTGTCGGGTGGAGATCGAGCTGCTCCGCCTGATGCATCATCGCGTCCCAGGCCCGTGTCTGGAGCTCGTCGGCGGCGAGACCCTTCTCCGAGACGGCGTAGCCGATGATCGGCGTGACCTGCACGGCGTGCCCCGCGACGACGAGGCTTCTCCCGGAGAGCAGGCGCGCGAGACGTTCGAGGCGGATCTGACCGCCCTTGGGCGGCGTTGCCGGGAGCAACAATGCGAGCACGTCGCGCGAGTGCCCGATGAAGTCCACTTCGCGACTGTCGGCCTTGATCAGCGCGACGACCTGCGACAGCAGCTCGTCCCGAGCGCGTCGACCGTGCCGTGCCTCGAGCGCCGGCAGCTCGTCCAGCTGCAGCATCGCGAGCACGCCCGGACGCCCACCCCGATCGACACGCTCGAGCTCATGCTCGATCTGCGCGTCGAACGACTCTTCGGTCAACGCACCGGTGAAGCCGGCAACCAGAGCGTCACGTGGGATGGACGGCCGGTCGAGGCGCGCAGCGATGCGAGCGACGAGCTCCTCCGGCTGCTGCTTCCCGCTGACGACGTCGTCGGAGCCCTTCCCGAAGGCATCGAGCGTGAGCCCGGCCGTTCCGTGCTCTGCGATGACGACGATAGGCGTCAACTGCCCACCGTCGAGCCCCCGAATCAGTTCGATCAGGTCGAGCGGCCAGCCGCCCTGGTCCGGCACCGGAACGTCGATCAGGACGAGGTGAGGCAATACCGGCGCAAGCTCCCAGCGCGCCTCTTGCAGCGAGCCGGCTGTGACAGGCGTCCAGCCCCCCGCGGCCACCGTCTCAGTGAGCTGCCGCCGACGCGCCCGATCAGGGGAGGCGACGAGGATCACCTCCCGCAGCCGGGCCTCGGCGTCCGGGTCCGCGAAAAAGCGAAGACTGGAGACCGAGAGCGCGCTCACCCGGCCTAGATCGGCAGGCTCGGCATCGGGCTTGAACATCTGGGAAACCGGTGGGAGGCCTCAACTTCCAGGCGGCTCGTGCCGATATTTGCGCAGGAAAACGCCGATGCTGTCCCTTCATTTCGATCCCGACGCCCTTCCCGAGCGCCCGACGGTGCTGGCGCTCGGCGCCCACTCGGACGACATCGAGATCGGCTGCGGAGGGACCATGCTGCGGCTCGCCCAGCTCCGTCCGGACCTCGAGGTGACCTGGGTCATCCTCAGCGCGACGCCGGAACGAGAGCAGGAGGCACGGGCCGGCGCCGAGGCGTTCGCGGGCTCGGTCGCATCGCTCGACGTCGTCGTGGAGGGCTTCCGCGACAAGTACCTCGCACACGACGGTGAGGCCGTGCGCGACTTCTTCGAGCAGCTCAGCCGCGAGCTCGACCCGGACATCGTCTTCACCCACCGCCGCGGCGACAGCCATCAGGATCACCGCTTCGTCTGCGAGCTCACCTGGAACACGTTTCGAGATCACATGATCCTCGAGTACGAGATCCCGAAGTACGACGGCGACCTTGTCTCGCCGAACCTCTTCGTCCCGATCAGCGAGGAGATCGCGCGACGCAAGGTCGAAGCGATCATGAGGACGTTCGTCACGCAGCACACGAGGCACTGGTTCACCGAGGACCTGTTCATGGCGATGCTGCGCCTGCGAGGGATGGAAGTGAATTCGCCGACACGCTTCGCCGAAGCCTTCACATGCCGGAAGGTGATGCTGGAGCTGACGAGCGATCAACACGCAGCCGCCCGCCCGCTCGAGCGCGTCGTCGGCCGGCCGAACATCGCCCTCGTCACCTCGAACGGAACCGCCCCGGCGCGCCTCCGCACGGCCACGTAGACCTCGCGGGGCCGACGGCCCTCCTCGCGCGCTGAGGTGCGTCGGAGGCCCTCCGACGCACCCGATTCAAGTTCTGACTCATCTGTGCCGATCGGACTAGTGCTGCAGCGGAACCCGATGCGGCCGAGACCATGTCCGTCAAGCCCACAGAAACGCCGAGCAGCGCGCCGTCCGCCGCGCTCGTGCCCCCGAAGCCCGAGCTCTCGCCGGTGCGCGTCCTCGTCCTGCTGCTCGTCCTCACCGGCCTCGCGTTCGGCGGCTGGCAGCTCGTCAGCCGCAGCACACCGGCCGCCGACGCCAAGTCCGACGCGGTCCCGGTGTACGCCCCCTACGTCGACGTCACCCAGACACCGACCTATCCCTTCCAGCTCCCGTCGGCCAACCCGGTCTCGAGCGTCTACCTCGCGTTCGTCGTCAGCGACCGCTCCCAGCCGTGCAAGCCGTCCTGGGGCGGCTACTACACGCCCGACCAGGCCGAGCAGGCGCTCGACCTCGACGCACGCGCCGCGCAGCTCCGCAAGGAAGGCGGCAGCGTGATGGTGTCCTTCGGCGGCCGCGACAACACCGAGCTGGCCGTCGGCTGCACCGACCCGGGCGAGCTCGTCGATGCCTACAGGACGCCGCTCGAGCGCTACCACGCGGCCACGATCGACCTCGACCTCGAAGGGGCGACCCTCGACGATCAAGCGGCGAACGGCCGGCGCGCGAAGGCGATCGCGGCCGTCCAGCGAGCGTTCGCCGCGCGGCACACGCCGCTGCACGTCTGGCTGACCCTGCCGGTCTCGAGTCATGGACTCACCGCCGCGGGGCTGGCCGCGGTGCGGTCGATGCTTGCCGCGCACGTGCAGCTCGCGGGCGTCGACGCGATGGCGATGGACTTCGGCTCCGACGAGCGCGCGCCGGGAGCGATGATCGGCACGGTCGAGCGCTCGCTCGATGCCACTCAGGCTCAGGTGCGCTCCCTCTGGCAGCGCGCCGGGCTTCCGAGCAGCGCGGCGTCCGCCTGGGGCCACGTCGGCGTGACGGTGATGCTCGGAGTCAACGACACGCCCGTCGAGGAGCTCACCACCGACGACGCTCGGGCGCTGGCCGGCTTCGTGAGCCGTCACGGGATCCCGCGCCTCTCCGCCTGGTCGCTCAATCGCGACTCCGCGTGCGGCGGTGCGTTCGCGCGCACGGGCATCGTCTCCAACACCTGCAGCGGCGTCTTGCAGAGGCCTCTCCAGTTCACGCAGATCTTCGGCAACCTGAAAGGCACGAGGACGGCGAGCGGCGACAACGGCTCCCCGGCACCGCAGCAGGCCTCGACGCGCGCGATCGACGACCCGACCAAGAGCCCCTACCCGGTCTGGCGGGCGACCGCCGCCTACGGCGCCGGTTACAAGGTCGTCTGGCAGCACGTGATCTACCAGGCGAACTGGTGGAGCCAGGGCACCCCGCCCGACGCCGGGGGCACCGGCTCGACGAGCGGGCCGTGGCAGCCGATCGGTCCCGTGCCGCCCGGGAGCCGCGCGCCGAAGCTCGAGCTGCTCGTCACGGGCACCTACAAGCCCTGGTCGCCGGGCGCCGTCTACCACCAGGGCGACCGGGCCAGCTTCGACGGGCTCCCCTACCAGGCCCGCTGGTACACGCAGGGCGACCAGCCGCTCGACGAACTGCCCGCCGACCCCGGCATGCCGTGGCAGCCGCTCTTCAAGTTCCCCGGCGAGCCGACCGCTGTCAGCACCGGAGCGGAGACGCACTGATGAGCATCTCGATTCGCCGCGAGAAGCGCGACGGCGTCCGCCGCCAGTGGGGCGCCGACTCGCACAAGGATCCGATCCCGGCCGTCCCGCGGATCGCGGGCGACTGGGCGATGGCGTTCGGCCGCGCCGCCGTGGTCCTCACGGTCGCGACCTGGGTCGCGCTCGTCGTCACGGTCCTGAACAGCCAGGTGCTCGAAGGCGTCGCCGGTCACGCGAGCATCATCGAGACGGCCGGCTTCCTCACCGCGGTCAGCTTCCTCGCGGCCTCTGCGACGGCCTATCTGTTCGCACGGCTCGGCTTCTACTACCGGGCGAAACGGCACCGCCGGATGCCGCGGGCGATGATCGACGAGTTCTTCGCCGGGCGCCGGCCGACCGTCACCGCGCTCGTGCCCTCCTACCAGGAGGAGCCGGGCGTGATCCTGATGACGCTGCTCTCCACGGCCCTGCAGGAGTACCCCGACCTCCGCGTCGTGCTGCTCATCGACGACGAGCCGAACCCCCGCTACGCAGGCCCGCGGCGGCTGCTCGACAGCGCGCTCGCGCTGCCGGGCGAGGTCGAGCGTCTGCTCGCGGAGCCTCGCCTTCGCTTCGACGCCGCGCTCGAGCGGTTCGAATCGGGCTTCGACGCGCGGCAGAGCGCGACCGCCGAGGAGCTCTTCACGCTCGCGGGCGAGTACGAGCACGCCGCCGGCTGGGTGCGCTCGCTGGCCGAGAACTACGACGTGTCGGACCACAACGAGCGCTTCTTCGCGACCCACGTGCTCGGCCAGCTCGCCTCGGATCTCGCCCTGACCGGACGGGCCGTGCACGCAGCGGCCACCGACGATCCGGCGAAGCTCCCGGCCGAGCGCGTTCACCAGCTGTACCGCCGGCTCGCCTGGACGTTCCGAGCCGAGCTCTCGAGCTTCCAGCGCAAGCGCTACGCGTCGCTCTCGGCAGAGCCCAACAAGGCGATGAACCTGAACAGCTACATCGGCCTGATGGGCGGCAGCTACCGCGGAGATCCAGACGCCCGCCGGCCTGAACCTCGTGCCCGTGGTGCCCGAGTCGGAGGCCGACCTCGTCGTGCCGAAGAGCGACTACGTGCTCACGATCGACGCCGACAGCGTGATCATGCCCGAGTACTGCCTGCGGCTCGTCCATCTCCTCGAGCGCGAGGAGCACAGCCGCGTCGCCGTCGCGCAGTCGCCGTACAGCGCCTTCCCCGGCGCGGCCACCCGGATCGAGCGGATCGCCGGCGCCACCACCGACCTGCAGCACATGATCCACCAGGGGATGACCTACCACTCCGCCTCCTTCTGGGTCGGGGCGAACGCGATCCTGCGCAAGAAGGCGCTCGACGACATCGAGCAGATCGAGTACAAGGGCGAGTTCGCGATCCGCCGCTACATCTCGGACCGCACGGTGATCGAGGACACCGAGTCCACGATCGACCTCGCCGCGCACGGCTGGACGCTGCACAACTACCCCGAGCGCCTCGCCTACAGCGCCACCCCGCCGGACTTCGGCTCGCTGTGCATCCAGCGCCACCGCTGGGCGAACGGCGGGCTGCTGATCCTTCCCGAACCTCGCCCGCGCGGTGCGGGCCCGCCACCGGCGCGGCGAGCGCACATCGATCGGCGAGATGCTGCTGCGCCTCAACTACATGGGCTCGATCTTCTGGAGCTCGCTCTTCGTGCTCTGCCTGATGGTGATCCCGTTCAACGGGCACCTGATCTCGCCGCTCACCTATGCGATCGCCGCCCCGTACTTCGTGGCGATGGCCGTCGACCTGCACTACTGCGGCTACAAGCGGCTCGACGCGGCTCGCATCTACGGCTTCAACCTTCTGCTCCTGCCGGTGAACCTCGCGGGCAGCCTCAGCTCGATCGTGCAGGCGCTCACCGGCGCCAAGGGCAAGTTCCTGCGGACGCCCAAGGTGCGTAACCGCACCGTGCCCGCGTTCGTCTACGTCGTCCTCCCCTACTTCCTCGTCGGGTATTCGGCGTACACGTTCAAGGTCGCCTGGGAGCACGACCTCTGGTCGAACGCGGTCTTCGCGGCGGTCAACGCCGTGCTCGGGGCGTACGCGATCGTCGCGTTCATCGGGCTCCGCCATTCGCTGGTCGACATCTGGGCCAACGTCGTCTCCTGGCTCTACAAGCCGCAGAAGTACACGCCGAGGCCGGCGCGGAGCGCCGCCACGGCCGCCGCGACGGCCGGCGACGACATCGGCGACTGGGCCTTCGTGCTCTACATGGGCTTCGCCGATCGCCGGCGAGGGCCGCGCTTCACCCCCGATCTCTCCGAGCCCGACCGGACGTCGCTCGTCCTGCCGGTCTCTGCGCCGCCGGCCGACGGCGAGGAGATCGCCGCGGACGCCGCCCCCTTGGCCGCCAAGGCCCGGGACTGACGCCGCTTGCCGAGCGGGCTCGGCCGGCTTTGACACGGCGCTCGCCGGTCGCGACGATCACTCTCCGACGATGAGCGAGCGGTCATGGCACGCACCCCAGGCGGGGATCTTCGCGCTCGGCACTGCCGCGCATGCGTACCTCGAGGTCGACCTCGAGCCGGGACGCAACGGCGAGGAGCTCGTCGGCGTGCTGGCATCGCTCCGCGAGCCGAGGACGACGATGGGCGGCATCAACCTGGTCGTCGGCTTCAGGCCCGAGCTCTGGGCCGCCGCCCACCCCGACGATGCGTCACCCGGGCTCACAGGCTTCAACGACCCCGTCAGCGGTCCCGACGGCTTCACGATGCCGGCGACCCAGCACGATGCCGTGCTCTGGCTGTCGGGAAGCGCGTACGACGTCGTCTTCGACACCGCCCGGGCCGCAATCGCAGCGTTGGGCGGGCTCGCGACCGTGGCGGAGGAGACGTCGAGCTGGCCCTACCGCCACGATCTCGACCTCACCGGCTTCATCGACGGCACCGAGAACCCGACGCTGGCGGAGGCACCGGAGGTGGTGCTGGTCCCCGACGATGCCCCGGGCGGCGGCGGCACCGTTCTCCTGCTGCAGAAGTGGGCTCACGACTCCGCTGCGTGGGAATCCCTTCCGACCGTCGAGCAGGAGCTCGTGATCGGACGGCGGAAGCCCGACAGCATCGAGCTCGATCCGAAGCCGGCCGACTCGCACGTCGCGAGCACCGACCAGGAGACGTTCGGCAAGGTGTTCCGGCGCAACATGCCGTACGGCACCGTCACCGACCACGGGACGATGTTCGTCGGGTTCTGCAACGAGCGGAGACCGCTCCAGGACATGCTCGAGAGCATGAGCGGCCGCACGACGGGCACACGGGACGCGCTGACGCGCTTCACGCGTGCCGCTCACCGGCGCGTACTACTTCGTCCCGTCGATCCCGGCGCTGCTCGCGGCCTCGGGCGACGACGCGTAGCCGAGCCGCCGCCGGCGCTAGAACACGCGCCAGCTCTGGCGCGAGAGGAAGAACCCGTGCCCACTCGCGTTCGTGCAGGTGAGGCCCGAGAATCGCGAAACGCACATGATCGCGTCGCGCCGGAACTGGTGGCCGTACGCGAGCACGCGCGCGTGCGGGTCGATCGCCGTGTCGCCGTGGCAGACGAGAATCGGCCGGCCCGTTCGCCGCACCTGCAGCGAGTCGCCGTAGTCGAGCGGGCAGTTCGCCGGCCGCTTGGGCTCGGGTCGAAGCCGGCTTCGGATGTCGCAGCGCACGGTCGGCGCCGCGTCGCCGGGGAGCCCTGACGAGAAGACACAGCCGATGTTCCCGGTCGGCGTCCGGAACTCGCGCACGATTGAGCTCGTTCTCGCCGCCGCCGCGACGGGGCTGCCGACCGCGAGGCCGAGCACCGCCGTGACGACGAATGTCCTCAGCACGCACGCCACTGTACGAGAGCCGGCGGCCGAACTCACCGACATCGACCTCAGAGCGAGAGCGACAGGAGCCTGCGGAGGTTGGCCGTCGAGAGCGCCTCGCCCACCACCCGCAGCTCGTCGAGCCAGGGCAGGTTGTTCGGGCCGGGGTAGGTCGGGTCCCACGGCTTCCACCGGGTGAGGAAGTGTCGGATCACCGGACGAGCGCCCGCATCGACCTCGTCCTTCGGCCGGACGTAGAAGTTGTGTGCGTCCCGCAGGCCGGCTGTCGAGCCGGCGAAGGCGAGGTTGAGGGCGCACTGGTCGAGGAACGTCAGCAGGTGCGGCTGCTCGATCGCAATGTCGATCGCCTCCGACACACGCGCGAGCAGCTCCGGGTGGTCGAGCGCGAACAGCAGGACCCCCGAGTTGAAATAGGTGTCGAGGTCGAGGTCGAGCCTGCGCACCGCCTGCTCGATCGACGGCAGCGGGAGCTCGAAGCGCGCTCCGAGCGGGAGGCCCTGGAGGTCGACGTCGATCAGCTCCTCCACGCCGGGCCCGACACAGGCGTCCGAGTCGACATAGAGCAGGCGGCTGCGTCCCCCCTCGACGAGCAAATGCCTCACCGAGAACATCCGATAGTAGGCCGCCTCCGACAGGCCGTGACCCGGCGTGAAACAGCCCCACCCGGTGCGGAGACCGGCGGCCGGCCCGTCGCCCAGCACCGTCGCGGCCGGGAGCACGTCGACCCGCGCCGCGTGCGCGCCTGCGATCTCGTCGAGAGCGGCTGTCGCCAGTTCGGCCGTCTCGTCCGGGCAGACGACGAGCACCCGCCGCCTCGTCGTCACGCCGGGGTTGTGGCGCAGCAGCGAGCCGACCGCCACGCAGGTCCCGAGCAGATACGTCCCGTCCGCGCAGAAGAGGATGTCCCCGAGGCGCTCCGCGAGCGGGGGTTGCTCCGAACGCGGAGTCGCCGGCCGGGCGGGAGCCGACGTCACGAGGCCGGAGAGCAGCGCTTCGCGCTCGCGGTAGAGCGGATCGCCGATCCGCAGGACGGCCGGGTCGTCGTTCCCTTCGAGGAGCCCGAGCGAGCGAAGCAGCGAGATCTCGACCGCGAGGCGGTCGCAGAGCCCGGCCACCTCGGTGCCCGGGTGATCTGCGAGCGAGCGGTCGAGCCAGAACCGGATCTCGCCGTAGCGCTGCGTCGCCCGGGCGGCGAGCGCGATCGTCTCGACGAACGCCTCGCCCTCTGGCGCCGAGCCCCGGCTGACCTCGTGCGCGAGCAGACCGACGACGTCGGTGAACCGGCCGCGTGCGGCGTAGAGCCCCGCAACGATGCCGACCGCCCGCGTGGGCACGGCCGCCGGGTCGGCCCAGCCGGCCAGTGCGTCCTCGGCCTCCTCCAGCCGGAGCTCGTAACACAGGAGCTGCACCCGTCTGATTCGAAGGTCGTCATCGTCGCCGGCGCCGTCGAGGCTCTCGGCGCGCCGGAGCCAGGCATCGGCGCGCGGCCAGTCGCCCCGGGCGATTGCGATCGCCGCCGCGGCGACGCAGAGCGCACGCGACTCGACCGAGGAGGCGTCGAAGAGGCCGGCGAGCTCCTCGGCCTGGACGTGCTCCTCGTCGCGTACGAGCTCCCTGACGACCGAGGCGACCAGGTCGCCTCCCGCCGCCGTCCCGCTCGCGGGCTCCTGCTCGCAGAGGCGCCGCACCTGGGAGAAGTCGCCGCGTGCGAGCCGCGCCCGAAGCCTGAGCTCGAAACGCTCGGCCTCATCTAGCTCCAGGAGCAGGTGCTCGAACTGCTCGAGCTCGGCCATCGCGTTCGTGCGCTTGAGCGAAGAGACGAAGAGGCGCGCGAAGGCCGCGTCGTCCGGCGCAGCGGTGACGACTCCGCGCAGGCAGCCTGCGGCCTCGTCGTACCGCTCGAGGTCGAAGAGCGCGAGCGACCTGAGCCTCTCGGCGTTCACGCCGTACTCGGGGTCCGACCTGAGCTCGTCGAGCAACTGCAGTGCGCGCTCCGGCTCGCGCTTCAGCAACTGCACGTGCACGCGGCGTAGCTGCGCACCGTGCCCGCCCCGGGCGTGCGCCACGAGGAGCTCGTAGTGTGCCTCGGCCTCCTCGAGGCGCCCCTCTGTGAACGCAAGGTCGGCCAGGCGGCTGAGCTCCGCGAACTCGGTCTCCGACCACGCGTCCCCGGGGGCAGCGAGGAGCGCCGCATCGCTCAACGTCACCGCGGCTCACCGCCGAGGACGTGGCGCGCCCACGGACGCGAGGGGTCGAGCAGGTGGTCGCCGGCGTACGGACGCAGCTCGTCGGCAGACGGGAGCGTGATCTCCGTCTCGGCGAGTGTCGCCCGCCAGCCGTACCAGCCGTCGGCGACCTCGTCGGCGGCGAAGCGGCGCCGGACGAACTTCTCGCGGGCGTGCTCCGCGCTCAGGAAGAGGTAGTGGCGCAGTCCGAGCGAGGCGGGCGCCATCCTCTGTCCCGGGAAGTGGACGACGTGTCCGCCGGACGACGCCAGGTCGACAGGACCGCCCTGCCGGCGCCAGGCGTTGCAGCGGTGCGGGAACCTCGGCTCGTACGGGTAGTACCAGTGCATCGTGCGCTGAAAGGAGGCATGGTCGTGATTCGGTGACTCGCGGGTCGGCACGAAGACGAACTCGTGGAAGTTGATCGCGTTGAAGCCGGCCTCGTCGGCCTCGCGGATGGCGTCGACGAGGCGCCGTCCCGGCTTGCACGAGATGCGGATCTCGTCCGCGTCGTGGTGCATCAGCCAGTCGGCATCCAGATCGGACGCAAGCTCCTCTTGCCGCCGGCACTGCAGCCGGAGGGCGAAGCAGTCGTCGCGCGGAAGCGTTTCGATCCCGACGACCACGTCGCCGAGATACCGCTCGGCGATCGCAACGGTGTCGTCGGTCGACTCGTTGTCGATCAGGTAGACGAAGACGCCCTGGTCGCGGAGGTGCTCGATGCAGCCGGCGACAAACCTGCCTTCGTTGTAGGTCTGGAGCATCGCGACGACACGCATCGCCTACACGAGCTCCGCCGACACATCCGGCACGTCCGGAGCTGCGGCTCCCCTCTGCTCCAGCAGGTCGGCGATGCGCTCGCCTGCCCGCCCGTCCCCGAACGGGTTCTCCGCGCTGGGTGAGCGGCCGACCTCGGCGCTGCCCGCGAGCAACCGCGAAGCTGCCCCGACGATCGTCTCCCAGTCCGTGCCGACGAGCTCTCCCCACCCTGCCTCGATGAGCTCCGGGCGCTCCGTGACCTCCCGGAGCACGAGCACCGGCGTGCCGAGCGATGGAGCCTCCTCCTGGATGCCGCCGGAATCCGTCATCACGAAGCGCGAGAGGCGCATCGCGAGCAGAAGGTCGGGATAGGAGAGCGGGTCGACGAGAAACACGCGATCGATCCCGTCGAGCTCCTCGAAGGCTGCCTCGCGCACCGCCGGATTCAGATGCACGGGGAAGACGAACTGACTGTGCCCGTGGAGCGCGGCGAGGGCGCGGAGGGCGAGGAAGACCTGCCGCAGCGGCTCGCCGTGGCTCTCTCGCCGGTGCGCCGTGACGAGCACGGTGTGGAAGCGGTCGAAGTCCACGGCCCGCAGCTCTTCGTTCTCGAACACCTCCGGAAGACGGATCGCCTCGAGCGCGTCGACGATGGTGTTCCCGGTGACGTGAATGCAGTCGTCGCTGACGCCTTCCCGGAGCAGATTCTCGCGCGCGCGGGATGTGGGTGCGAAGTGATGGGTCGCCGCCAGCGTGGCCACGCGCCGGTTCAGCTCCTCCGGGAACGGCGCCTCGAGCGAGTGCGAGCGAAGGCCCGCCTCGACATGGCCGACGGCGATCCTTCGGTAGAAGGCCGCCAGGGACGCAGACATGACGGTCGTGGTGTCGCCCTGCACCAGGACGACGTCGGGCCTGACCTCGTCGAGCACCCGGCCGACGGCGGCGAGCGCGAGGGCTGCGAAGTCGCCGAGCCCGGTGCTCTCCTGCATGAGCTCGAGGTCGATGTCGATCTGAAGGTCGAACGCCGCAAGGGTCTGGTCGAGGAGCTCCCGGTGCTGCCCGGTGGCCACGATCACCTGCCGGAAAGCCTCCGGCCGGTTTGCGAGCGCCCGGATCACCGGGGCCAACTTGATCGCCTCAGGGCGCGTCCCGACGATCGTCATCACGGTGAGCGGCATGATCAGGCCCGCACGCTTCGCTCGAAGGTGAAGCCGTGACGATCCATCGTCTCGCCGGCCACTTCGGCGAAGACGGCCCGTTGGGACTCGCTCCAGAGCTCGAGCGGCTCCGGACGAGGCGCACCCTCGAGCGCACCGTCCGGCTGGAAGCTCGAGTTGATCCGGTTCGACGAGAAGAACGTCGCCGGCCCGGGGTGCTGCGCGGCATGGACGAACTCGAGGATCTGCCCGAAGAGCTCGCGTGGATCCTCGACGAGCGCGGCGTACGGCACCGTCAGGCACCGCTCCGGGTGCGCCTCCTGGAACTGCGACGCATTCCCGACGAACACCGACCACGTCCGGCAGGCACCTTCGAAGTCGGTAGCCCACTCCGTCGAGAAGCCGCTGTTGATCATCGAATGCACGACGCTCGTGCCGTCGCGGAGGATGTGCAGGAAGCGCGCGCCGGGGAACATCTCGCTCAGCTCGGCGGCGACGAGCGTGTAGGTCGGAGACTGGTCGATCCAGCGCTTGCCGTCACTCTTCGAGCTGATGAGCGCGTTGATGCCGAGGCCGAGCGCCTGCACGAGGTCGCGCCGCTCCAGGCCCAGGCGCGCGAGCCAGCCCTGATCACCACGGCCGGCCGCCTTCGTGAGCGCCTCCTGGAGACGGCCGCGGCCGAAGAGCCAATAGAGGAAGTCCGTCTCGGGAGACGTCCAGAAGGCCGGGTGCTGGGCGAGCGACCAGGCCAGGACGCTCGTGCCCGAGCGGGGTGAGCCGATGATGAACACCGGCTCCTCACACACCTCGATCACAAGCTCGCGATGCAGATTCTTCCCCGTCTTCCCCTGAGACTCAGCGGCCGCGATGCGGCAGCCAGGCCTGCTCCCACTTCTGTTCGAAGCGCTCGCGGTTGCTCTCGAAGATGCGGTCGTAGCTCTCGGCGTCGAGCCGGCTGAACGAGGCTCGCCCCCAGTGGTGGACGAAGACGTCCTCGGCGCAGACGACGCGAAGACCCGCTCGCGCGACGCTCAGCGCGAAGTCGTCGTCCTCGAACATGCCCACCTCGTACTGCTCGTCGAGACCGCCGAGCCGGTCGAAGAGCTCCCGCCGGACGGCGACGCAGTACATCGCGAGCACCGGCAGCTCGAATGTCTCGCCTCGATGGTGCGACGTATGCCGAGAGGCGAACGCCTGCAGGCCGGTGAGGTCGTCCTCGTAGTCGACGTCGATGCGAGCCTCGTTGCCGGCCCAGTTCGTGACGGGCCCGACGAGACCGACCGTCTCGTCCTGGAGGTGGCCGATCAGCCGCTCGAGCCAGCCGTCGGTCACCACTGTGTCGTCGTTCAACAGGACCACGTATTCGCTCTCCTGTGCGCCGGCGACCGCCAGGTTGTTGGCGCGCGCGAAGCCAAGATTCGTCTCGGGCCGGACAACCCTCAACCGATCGTGCTTCGCCTCCTCGGCCACGAGGTAGGCGCTCACCTCCGGGTCGCTCCCGTTCTCGACCACCACGACCTCGTAGTCGTGGTGGTCCGTCCGCTGCCAGACGCTCTCCAGGCACAGCCTGAGGTACCGCGCGTTGTCGAAGCTGACGATCACGATCGAGACGCGCCCGTACCAGGAGCGAACGAGCGGGCGTATCCGGTCGAAGCGCTCCTGCCAGGTGTTCGCTCGAGCGAGCTCGATTCGCGCCGTCACCCGCTCCGGCGTGCTCTCGACGAGCGCCCGCTCGACCTGCGCCACGAGCTCGGCACCCGAGCGACCGGCAGAGTAGTAGTGGTCGCGATACGGCTCGAGCTCGGGAAGATCGACCGAGACGACCGGCTTCCCGCGACTCAGGTACTCGTAGAACTTGACCGGGTTCGTCGCCTGCGTCAGGTCGTTGAGCAGGAACGGGATGCAGGCGACGTCGAACTGCGCGAGGAGCGCCGGCATGTCGTCGTACGGACGCTCACCGGGAAGCACGACGTTCTCGAGGCGCTCCAGGCGTGAGACGTCGGCGCCGAACGTCGAGCCGGCGAGAACGAACGACCACTCCGGCCTCGCCCGTGCCGCCTGCTCGACGAGCTCGATGTCGAACCAGGAGGAGATCGCTCCGTAGTAGCCGACGACGGGACTCCGAAGCTCCGGGAGCCAGTCGGGCGGCGCCGTGACGTCACGGCTGAAGTGCTCGAAGTCGCTCGCATTCGGAACGAGCACGGTCTGGCGCGCGAGCGGCGCGACCCGCTCGTACAGCCCGAGGCTGGTCGCGAGCACGGCATCGCTCTCCTTGATCAGGATCTCCTCGTTGGCGTGGATGCGGGCGCGCGTCTCCTGGGAGGCGGCACCTCCCTCGAGGAAGCCGGCGTGGTCGTCCATGCAGTCGTAGATCAGGCGCCAGCCGAACTGCCGGCGCAGCTCGAGCGCGAGCGAGCGCCAGAACGGCAGGTCGACGACGACCACCGCGCGTTCGATCCCGAGCGCCGCGCGCAGTCGGCCGAACGCCTCGACGAGTTTCTCGATGTCGGCGTCGGCGAGCTCGTCGCGGTAGATCACGAGCGACGACGGGCCGGGAAGGCTCAGCGACGAGATCCCGTCGGCGAGCGCGCCCACGACGATGTCCGGACCGGCTTCGTGGAAGCGGGTCCCGGCGTAGAAGGCTTGGTGGCCCGCGGCCGCGAAGCGGGCGAGTAGCTGCTGCGGCCGCTGGAAGCGGTAGTGCCAGTCGATGATCGGCAGACGGATGATGTCGACTCCGCCGTGCGCGACCGGCAGCCCGCGCGGGAGCGCTGCCATGGGCTCGAGCGGCGGCACCGCGAACGGCTGCGCCGAGGGAGACGTGCTTTCGCGCCGGCGCCTGCGGTAGTCCATGAGCGGGTTCATGCGGAGCGGATCGAGATCGGGATGCGCTTCGAGGTAGGCGCGCGTGTTGAAGGCGGCGCTCGGGTCTCGCCCCTCGCGTGCACCGTGCTCGATGTAGTGCATCAGCGGGTTCATCCGCGCCCGGATCACATCCGGGTACCGCATGACGTAGAAGCGATAGTCGAAGAGCCCCGAATGACGGAGCGCGAAGTAGGCGTGGATCCACCTCGCGCTCGTCCGAGGCGACCTCCGGGCACACCACGACAGGAGCTGCGAGGCGTAGCGCAGCCGGAGCCTCGTCCACGGCGAGAGGCGCCGCAGCCACATCGCCTGGACGCTCGCGCGCGGAAGGCGTCCGACGCGGGCTGCGCGGCCGCGCAACGAGCGGCGCTCGAGCGAGGTCTGCAGGTCCGCGACTGCACCGCGCAGCCTGATCAGCTCGGCATCCCCCTGCCGCAGACGCTCGTCGGCGACGCGCGCCCGTTCCTGGGCCGCTCCGGCCTCGCGGCGATGCCGCTCGGTCACCTCGCCGTGCAGCGCGAGCTCGGAGTGCAGACGCTGCCGCTCGCGCTCCAGCTCGCGCTCGGCCGACTCGGCGTGCCGCGCAAGGCGCTCGGCCTCGCTTCGGAAGCGGTCAGAGACCTCCTGCTGGACGGCGAGCTGGGACTTCGCCGCCTCCAGCGCCTGCTCGGCTGCGGTCGTCCGGTCGACCGCTCCCGTCAGCTCCGCCTGCAGCCCCGCCAGATCCTTCCGCAGGGCAACCACGCGCGAGTGCGCGTCGTCGGCGTGCTGCTGCGAGGCGGCGAGCGCCTGCTCGAGGTCGGCCGCCCTCGCCGACCCGGCCGCGAGCCGGTCGCGCTCTCCGGCGAGCTCCTGCTCGAGCCCGAGCGCCCTCCCGCGCATCGCGCCGGCCTCGCGCTCGGCGTGCTCGGCGCCAGTCCGCGCGCTCTCGAGGGCTGCACGCAGCTCTGTCTCGCGGTCGTCCGCCGCGGACGTGCGCGCCTCGGCCTCGCGAAGCTCCCGCCGCAGTGCCTCGGCGGACTGCTCGAACCGCAGCGACTCCTGCTCGGCGCTCGTCGCGCGGCCCTGGGCCTGCCCCAGCAGCTGCTCCAGCTCCGAGCCCCGATTCGCGGCTGCTCCGAGCTGCGTCGCCAGTCCGTCGCGCTCGCCGCGCAGCAGCTCCGCCTCCGCCTCGACGCGCTCCAGATCGGCGCGCAGGCCGTCGGCGGCCGCACGCCGCTCCTCGGAGGCGAGCGCCGTCTCCGCGAGCAGCGGGCCGAAGGCGGCGTCGGCATCGTCGAGCTCCCGGCGAAGCTGGTCGAAGAGGTCGAGGTCGGCGCCGTCGCCCGCCCGGCTCGACGCGAGCGAGAGCACGCCGGCGTATGCCCGCTTCACCCACCCGGCGATGTCTTCGGCTGCAGCAAGCTCGTAGTCCTCGTAGACGTGGTGGCGATGCTGCTCGGAGAGGAAGCGCTCGATCTCAACGTGCGTAGCGTGGTCGTCGCGCGACCAGCTGAGCCCGAGCGTCGAGGCGATGCGCGCGGCCTCGCCGTGCCAGCTGCGCAGCAGCTCCCCGTACGAGAGGAACACGCGCGAGCGCCCGCGGGTCGCCGCCTCGACGTCGAGCACGTGACGGAGCCAGAGCAGCAGCGACTTGCCGGCGGAGAAGCCGTTGCGCCGTTTGAGCGAGGCGGCCACCTCGAGCGGGCTCCGGACCGGCACGACATACGAGGTGCGGACGCCGGCGTCCCGGAACACCTCCTCCCAGAAGGGGACGAGCCGGCAGACGCGCGGATCCTTGAGCACGAACAGGCCGGCGCTGCCGAACTCGTCCTCGAGCAACGTCGTCGCCCGCCCGTAGAAGCTCGCCGCCGCGTGCGAGCGGAACCACGACGGCGGGAGACGAGAGACGTCGTCCCATGACGACCCCGCGCTTTCGAGGAGCGCGTCGTTCAACGCGACGATCGAGAGCGGCTCCCAGAAGCCCGTCTGATTGTCGTCGGCCGGCGGCGCGACGTTCGCGGGCAGGCCGGCGCCGAGGAGACCGAGCACGCGCGCGACGGCCGAGGTCCCGCTCCGGTGCATCCCGGCAACGACGATTGCGCGCCGGCCCCCGCTCCGTTCCCGCTCCTCGTGCACGAGCGGGAACGGCGCCGGTAGACCGTCTGCGATCAGCTCGTCCGTCACTCAGGCTCCATCGACGACGGCTCGCACGGCATGCGGACGCGAGGGCTGCAGCCTCGTGACGGCCGATCTGGCGCAACAGGCGCCGACGGCCGCGGCGGCCATGACCGCGATGCCGGCGAGGACGACGGGTCGCAGCAGCGGCTTCGGCACGGACTCGGGGTGCAGGCGCACGAAGCGCCACATGCCCGCGTAGAAGGCGAGCGTCAGCCGCACGGAGGACCTGCGCGGGATCGTTCCGCCCTTGACGTGGAGTGCGGTCACCGACGGCTCGTACCAGGTGATCCAGCCGGCCTGCTTGAAGCGGTAGCAGAGCTCGATGTCCTCCATATACATCCAGAAGCGCTCGTCGAAGACACCGACCTCGGCGAGCGCAGAGCTGCGGATCAGCATGAAGGCCCCGTTGACCGCGTCGACAGGCCCGCTCTCGACGAGCGGCGCGCGATACTGGGCGAGCGCACCCTGGCCGCGCCGCCTGCCGACACCGGTGAGGTGGGCGAAGGCGCCGACGGGCGTCGGGAACGAGCGCTTCGCCGCATGGTCGAGCCGCCCGTCGGGAAGCTCGAGCCGGCAGCCGCAGATGCCGATCTCCGGCCGCGAGTCCATCAGCGCGACGAGCCGCTCGAGTGTCGAGTCGCGAACCTCGGTATCCGGGTTCAGGACGAGGACGTACGGCGCCGAGCACCGGCCGAGCCCGATGTTGGTCGCGCGCGCGAAACCCAGGTTCGCGTCGTTCGCGACCAGCTCGATGTCGGGGAACTCCGACGCGACCATCTCGACGGTTCCGTCGCCGGAGGCGTTGTCGACAACGACGATGCGGCCGCCGGCGGAGCCGAGGCTCGCGAGACAGCGGCGAAGGAGCTCGCGACAGCGGTAGGAGACGATCACCACGTCGACGGCGCTGCTCACGACGGCTCCACGGCTGCGCCCAGCCGCCGCCGGCGTCCGCCTCGGCGTCGCAGCTCCTCGAAGAGCGCACGGCGGCGTCCGACCACGGCGCCGGGATAGGCGAAGGTGGGAGCGTTCGCCGCGGCCCGCCAGCCGGACAGCCGACCGCCGAGCCCGGAGATCGTTCCGTCGACGGCGAGCTGCGCGGCGCAGATCGCAAGCTCGCGGGGCACGACGGCGAGACGCCCGGGATCGCCGAGCACTCCCCACTTGCGCAGGAGATAGCCCCGGCCGTAGCCGACGAGGTAGTTCTTGCGTCGAGAGCCGGAGCCGAGCGTCGAGGAGTGCGCGTGCACGGCCCGCGCACCCGGCACGGCAACACACGACGCCCCCGCGAGCCGGAAGCGAAGCGCGAGGTCGACGTCCTCCCAGTAGGCGAAGAACGCCTCGTCGAACCCTCCGAGCTCGAGGAACGCCGTGCGGTCGAACGCGGCTGCCGCACCGGACGGCCCGACCGGCGGCGCGGCGCCCTCGAGTGCCGAGAGCGGCATGCCGTTGAGGTAGTCGAACACGAGCAGCGTGTCGTCGAGCTCGATGCCCGCGCTGTCGATCAGCGTGGGGTCGCTCCGCTCGAGCAGCACACCCGCCGCCATCACGCGCGCGGACGCGGCGTCGATCGCGGCCGAGAGCGTGTCGGCAAAGCCGGGCTCGCAGATGCAGTCGTCGTTGACGAGCACGATCACGTCGCCGGCGGCGGCGCGGGCAGCGCGGTTGACGGCGCGCGAGAACCCCTCATTGCGCGAGAGGCTCAGCACGTCGACGTCGGGGAAGCTCTTGCCGAGGAGCTCCTTCGTCCCGTCGGTCGAGCCGTTGTCGACGACGATCACCTGCGAGCTCATCCCGAGCGACGGCAGCAGCAGCCGCAGGCGAGCCGCACCGTTCCACGAGGGGACGATGACCGAGGCGGTCACGCGTCGCTCCGAACGGCGTCCACGACGATCGCCCCGCCCCGGCCGGCGGCCATCGCGGCACCCTCCACCAGGGAGCCCCCGAGCGCGACCGGGGCGACGGACACGACGGTGACCGCGAGATCGCGCCGCGAGAGCGTGGATGCCTCTCCCTTGAGGAGGCGGAACGCGGCGTTGCGCTCCCCCGTCAGGCGGTTGAGGAGCGTCACCGTCATGCCGAGCAGGTTCTGGTCGAGGACCACATCTCGCGTGCGCACGGGGCGCAGCCCCTGCCGCTCGAGGAGCCGCAGGAGGCCTGAGCGCGTGAAGTGGACCGCGTGCCGAGGCACGTCGAGGTGGAACCACCGGTCGCCGCCCACGCGCGCCTGGAGGCTGTCCAGGCTGGGCACGGAGACGACGACCCGTCCGCCGGGACGAAGCGCGGAGGCGGCCAGGCCGATCGCCCGCGACGGGTCCTCGAGATGCTCGAGCACGTGCCAGAGGACGACGACGTCGGCGCTTCCCGGCTCGACGCGGGCATCCTCGATCCGGGCCCGCACCACGGGCGCATCCGGATCGGTCGCCGCGAACGGCTCGATGCCGAGCACGTCGCAGCCGCGGCGGCGCAGCAACCGCACGAGGCGGCCGTCCCCCGCTCCGAGGTCGAGGACACGCGCGCCGGCGCCGACGTCCCCGAGCGCGGCGAGCGTCGCGCGGTCGCCGAGGTGCCTCAGCGGCTCGAGAAGCCGATCGACGATCCGGGGCGGGACCGCGTAGGCGCCGCCGACGTAGAGACTGGCGGCGTCCTCGGCGGTGCGTCCACTCGTCACGGCCGTGCCGCACTCGGCGCACCGCCGGAGCTCGTAGCTGGCGTGCGCCGAGCGGTGGTCGAAGCTCGCCACGCGGCGCCACGGCGCGACGCTGCCGCCTCCACAGGCGACGCAGCGGTCTTCGACCCCGGCTGCCGTGGCCGTCAAAACGCCCCGACCCGCAGGATGACGACCGCGAGGGTGAGCGCGAGGATCCTCAGGTCGCGCCCGAGCGAGACGTTCTCGACGTAGTCCCGATCGACCGCGAGCCGCTCCTCGAAGTCGAGCTCCGACCGGCCGTAGACCTGCATCGGGCCGGTCATCCCCGGCTTCGCGTCGAGCCGGAAACGATCCTCGGGCCGGTACTGCGCCACGATCTCGACCTGCTCGGGCCGCGGGCCGACGAGGCTCATCTCGCCACGCAGGACGTTCACGAGCTGCGGCAGCTCGTCGAGGCTCAGTCGACGGAGCACCTTCCCGACACGCGTGACGCGGGGGTCGCGCCGAATCTTGAACACCGGTGGCTCGAGCTCGTGCAGCGGGACGAGCTCCGGCAGGAGCTGCTCGGCCCCGACGACCATCGTGCGGAACTTCCACATCGTGAAGGGGCGGCCGTGGAAGCCCGCGCGGGACTGGAGGAACAGCACCGGCCCGCGATCCTGCAGGTAGACGGCGAGGGCGACCGCGCTCCACAACGGGGCCAGCACGACGAGCCCGACCGCGGAGACGACGAGATCGAGCGCGCGCTTGAGCAACAGGGTCGAGCGTGAGACGTCCCACGTGTTGTATTCGAGGGTGGAGAGCTCGCCGAGGTGGGTGACGCGGACGATGCTCGCGACGCGATCGTCCCGGGAGGGCAGGATGCTGAGCTTCACGCGGTTTGCGCGGCAGTACGGGAGCAGACGCGGCAGCAGCGGGTCGCCGGGGGCGTCGAGCACGACGACGAGCCGATCGATGCGACCTATGTGCGGGTCGAGGCCGGCGATCATCGACTGCGCCTCGCCGTGCGTCAGCCGCGCCACCACGTCGGCGTGGATGTCCCGGAAGAACCCGAACTTCCGTTGCAGCGCATCGACGAGCGGCCCGCTGCCCACGACCGCGACCCGCTCGGGGGGCGTGATGCGCCGCCACACGGCCCGTGCCGATGCACGCAGGCATACGGCCGCGACAGCCGCGGCGAGCAGGGCGCGAACCATCACGACCGAGACGACCGACCCGTCGTAGCCGAGCGCGATCAGCCCGGTGAGCGCGCTCGAGACGATCACCCAGAGCAGGAGCGGCGCCAGCTCGTCCGCGGTGAGGTGGCGGAGCGTGCGGTGGTCACGATCGTAGAGCCCGGCCAGCTTGGCGAAGATCAGCCAGAGCGGGAGCGCCGCGATCATGAGCAGCGTCGAGCGAAGCGCGAGGCCGTGCGCCGCGTAGACCGCGAGGAAGACCGTGCCGGCAAGGAGATCTGCGAGGGCGAGCAGCCTTCGCCGAAGGGGGTCGCCGCGCCAGAACGAGATGCGACGAAGCGAAGATTGAGATGAGACTTCGGGGTCCCGCTCGAATGGCTCAGCTACGCCTGCCGTCGCGCTCAATCGTCCTCTCTTCGTCACGGGGCCAGTTCCCCCCATCCCGTGGTTCGCCGATCCTAGAGCGCCTGGCCCGGCGGAGACAAGACGTATTCAGCCGTGGTTCGCAAAGAGCGGGGAGCGCGGGTCGAGAGCCCGCGCGCGCGCGTAGCTCCGCCGGGCCGCCGCGATCGCACCGGACTCGGTCTCGAGCCGGGTCGCGATGAGCTCGAGCTGCCAGCTCCGGGGGTCGCGGGCGAGAGCTCGGCCGATATCGGCGTTCGCGTCGCCGAGTCGCCCGGCCTGCTCGTCGACGAGCGCGAGCTGCAGGTATGGCGACGAGCCCCACGGCTCGAGCCGAACGGCCGCCCGGGCCGCCGTCATCGCCGCTCCGACGTCGCCGCGCCGCGCCGCGCGCTCGCTCTCGCCGAGCCTCGCCTGGGTGAGGAGAGGCACCACCTCGGCGAGGGCGACGAGCACAACGCCCGCGACCGCGACGGTGCGAAGCGCCGCCCGCCCACGGCGCGTGAGCGTGCGCCGGACCGGCGGGCGCGCGGGGGCGATCGCGGCAATGACGCCGAGGGCCACGACGGCGGTGGCCGTGATCGCCGGCAGCTGCCAGACCCAGTCGATCGCCGCCGCGAGCAGGAACGCGAGGAACGCCGCCCCGGCCGACGCAGCGACGTCGGCCTCACGGTCGTCGTCCGACCGGCAGGTCGAGAGGACGAGCCACAGCGCAACAACGAGCAGGGCGCCGAGGATCGCGATGCCGACGAGCCCGAGCTCGCCCATCGTCTGCAGATAGAGCGAGTGCGCATCCTGGATCGACACCGCGAGCACTCCGTGCTGTGCCCACCACTCCGCGTACGAGCCGGCGCCGCGCCCGAGCACGCGCCGGCTCTCGAACTCCTTGATCGCGGCCTGCCAGAACTGCCAGCGTCCGCTCCCCGAGCCGCTGAGCAGGTGCGCCTGAACGAAGTTCGCCGGCGTGGCCTGGAGCGTCGCCGGGGGCTGCTTGAACGCGTCGAACCGGCGAACCGGATGAGCGAGCAGCGCGGCGAGGAGCAACGCCGTCACACCGAGACCGAGCACGATCCTGCCCGCGGTCGGCGTCGGAGCAGGAAGCCGACGCGAGACGAGCTCGACGCCGACCGAGGCCGCGACGGTGACGGCGCACACGAGCAGGAGCAGCGCCGCGGCAGCGTGTCCCTCGCTCCTCGCGAGCGCACCCGTCGCGCCGTTTGCGAGCTCGGGACGGTGCGAGAGGACGAGCACGGCGCAGGCGGAGGCGACCGACCCGAGCACGACCGCGCCGAGCGCCGCCGTGCGTCGGCGGCCGAGGAGCAGGAGAGCGAGCGTGCCGACCGCCGCCGTGGCAACGGCGCCGCGAGAGGACGTCAGGTACAACGTCGCAGCGAGCAACGGGATGCCGGCGAGCAGGAGGCCGCGGCGAGCACGGCCGTCCGCCCGGAGCGCGCTGCCCAGGAGGAGCGGCACGCCGATCCCGGCGAGGATGCCGAGGCCGTTCCAGTAGCCGATCGGGTAGCTCAGACGCGAGCGCAGCGCGGGGAGGTACGCGATGCCCGCGTTCGCATCGAACGTGCCGGGGCGGAGCCGGCTCAGGAGCGCGAGGCAGCTGACGCCCGCGATGCCGATGCCGAGCCCGTCGAGCCAGAACCCCGCCAGCTCACGGCGAACGAGCAACAGCACGAGGACGAGCAGCCCGAGGTAGAGCGCGTTCCGCGCGAAGGACGCGTACGCGGCCTCGGCGCTGGCCGCCCAGGCGACCGAGATCAGCGTCCACCCTGTCAGGGCGGCGAGGAGCAGCACCGCAGCGCGTCCGCCGGACGACCAGCCGCGATCGCTCGAGCGCACGAGGAGCGCGACCAGCGCGGCCCACCAGACCGCCACCGCCGCTCCCGTCTCGAAGTCGATGGCGTAGCCGCCGTGCTCGTACGCCGCGAGGAACAGCGCGGCAGCGACGAGCGCAGCGACCGCACGGCCGGTCCACGGCGAGCGCGTCGAGCGTGCGGGCCGGGGCGGCGTGCCCATGAAGCGCGCAGGGTAACCTGCTCGCGTGCCGGGCTCGATTCCGCCGTCTCCCCGGATCGGTCGCAGGATGCTTCGGCTGCTCGCCGCGACCGGCGTCGTCTGCTCGTGCGCACCGGTGGCGGCACACGCGGCGGGGCAGCCGCCGCCGACGCCCCCCGTCCCCGCCGTCTCGCAGTACGTGGAGGCGATCCCGACGAGCGGCGGCCCCGTCGCCTCCGGCTCGAAGGGCCGCCGGAAGCTCCCGACGGCGGTCACGCACCGGATCGAGAAGCTCGGCGGCGACGACGCCGCGGCCCTCGAGAACGTGGCGAGCTCGGCCGCCTACGGCGCGCCCCAGCGTCCGCTCGCGAAGCACTCTCCTCCGCCTGCACGTCCGCGCAGCCACGCCACCGCGCCAGAGCACGTGGCCGCCGGGGCAGCCACTCCCACCGCCGGGAAGAGCTTCTCGCCTCCCAGCATCGCGACGGCGACGGAGACACTCACGGGCGCCGGATCGAGGACGCTCGGCGCGACGCTCCTTGCGATCCTCGCGATCAGCGGGTGCGGCGCGGCGGTGCGGGTCGCTCGGGCCCGGCGCTGAGTCGGCTCAGGCCTCGACGGGGTAGTCGAACAGCTCGAGCGTCGGCGCGAGGATCTCGTTGAGGCGCGCGATCGTCTCGGGCTTGAGCTTCTCCTTGTGGTCGCCCGGCGTGACCCGGCGCACGAACGCCTTGGGGTCCTCGACGTCAGGCCGCGAGTCGGCCCAGGCGAGGATCCGCGCCACGAGCTCGGGGCTCGCCCGCCAGCCGAAGCGCTCTGCGACGAGCGCGATCAGCGCACTCTTCCGGAAGATGTAGTGCTCGTACTTCAGCAGCGTGAGGGTCGGCGAGTCGAGAAGCGGGGCGTACGCGAGCATCGCCACACCCAGGCCTGCTCCGCGCGCGAGCATCCATTCGTCGATGTCCTGCGACAGGGCAAGCTCCCGCTCGCGCGTCAGCATCTCCGTGACGTCGTTGTTCGCCGGGTCCGGCGTCGGGATCGGATGCGAGTACGCATTCGAGAAGTAGTTGCTGACGAGCGCATCCCGCGGATCCCGAACGAGCAGCAGCTTCGGGCCGTCCCGGAAGAGGGGGCTCTCGAGAAACGGCAGCGGCAGCTCCCGGAAGCCGCCGTAGACGTTGCCGGGTCGCAGCAGCCCGACGATCGCCGGGTCGCGCGAGAAGTCGGCTGCCTTGACCTGTTCGGCGAAGAGCGTCGGGGCGATGTCGACGAACGGCCAGTCGTTCGCAGCGGCGAGCGCGCTGACGATGCTGTTGAAGATCGAGCTCCCGGATTTCCGCACCGAGAGGACGAAGCACGCGGGGCCCTCGCGCCCTGTCTCGACGTCGAAGGAGATGCTTCGCCCGGATTCGAGCGTTACCGGGATCTCCGCCATCAACCGGCGGCGTGCGCCGCAGGGCGCTGCGACTCGACCGCCTGCCCGGCTGCGCTCTTCGGCGTCGGGCCGTCCTCCGCGCCGGCGAGAATTCGGTCGAGCTCGGCGAGCTCGGGCCGCGTCGGCACCCAGTCGGCCGCTCTGGCGTTCGCCACAGCCTGCTCCGGCGTCGTCGCCCCGGGGATCACCGCGGTGACGCCGGGCCTCGCGGCGAGCGCGCCCAGCGCGACCTCGACGAGCGAGAGCTCACGCTCGGCGGCGAACGCCTGCAGGCGCTGCACGAGGTCGGCGGAGTGGTCGCTCGCGAGGCCGAGCGACCGGCACTGGAACATCCTCGTGCCCTCCGGCAGTGCCTCGTCGCGCGACCACCGGCCGGTGAGCAGACCCGTGGCAAGCGGGAAGTAGGCGAGCAGCGCGATGTCGTGCTCGACGCACGCGGGCACGAGCTCCTCTTCGGCATCGCGATGGAGGAGCGAGTAGTGCGTCTGGGCGCTGATGAAGCGAGTGAGCCGCCGGTCGTGCGCGAGCCAGTCCGCCTCGACCACCTGCCACGCGGGGAGCTGCGAGCAGCCGACGTAGCGAACCTTGCCGGAGCGGACGAGATCGTCGAGAGCGCTCAACGTCTCCTCGAGCGGCGTCACCTTGTCCCACATGTGCAGCTGGTAGAGGTCGATGTAGTCCGTTCTCAGCCGCCGCAGCGAGCCCTCGACAGCCCGCAGGATGTAGCGGCGCGAGGCGCGCGCGCCGTGGTCCCGCCCGTAGCGCGTCCCCATGTTCGCCCCGAACTTCGTCGCGAGGACGACGTCGTCCCGGCGCCCCTGGAGGATCCGGCCGAGGATCTCCTCGGAGCCGCCCTGCTTGCCGTAGCCGTCGGCTGTGTCGATGAAGTTGATGCCCGCGTCGAGCGCAGCGTCGACGACCGGCCTCGCACCCTCCAGGTCGATCCGGTTCCCGAACGAGACCGTCCCGAGGCCGACGACCGAGACGCGCAGCCCGCTTCGGCCGACCTGACGAAGTCGCATGGCGAGACGCTACCCGCTTCCGGCCGACGCGTCATCGATCCTCGAGATCCGGGCGATATGGTTGGTGGACCGTGGCCTCGCTGCTGGACCCGGGCGCGCTGCCCGACTACACACGGCTGACGAACCTCGAAGGTCGGCGATTCGTCATGCTGGGGACAGGTGAGGGGCTCGGGCGGCAGTCGGCTCATGCGCTGCGCGCGCACGGCGCCAGGATCGCCTGCGTCGACGTGAACGGCGCGCAGGCGGAGAAAGTCGCCGCCGAGATCTCGGGTCTCGCGATGCAGGCGGACGCGACGGTGCGGGACGACCTCGAGCGTGTCTTCGGCTGGGCGGAGGAGGAGCTCGGAGGGGTCGACGGGATCGTCGACGTGATCGGCGGTAACCGGCCCCGGCGCGAGTCCGAGACGACCGACGAGTACTGGGCGTGGATCCTCGACATGTGCCTGAAGCACGCCGTCCACGCCCTCGAGCTCGGCGGCGAGGCGCTCGCGCGCGCGGGCGGTGGGACGATGGTCTTCATCGCCTCGGGGCTCGCACTGGCCGCGAACGCCGAGCATGCCCCCTACGGCGCCGCGAAGGCGGCGCTCGTCTCGCTCGTCCGGTCGTCGGCCCTTGCCTACGGATCGGCCGACGTGCGCGTCAACGCGGTCGCGCCCGGGTCGATCGCCACGCCTCGCCAGCTCGCCCAGTGGGGAGACCAGGCCGAGGAGATCTTGCGTACGAAAGGGACGTCGATCCCGCTCGGTCGCATCAATCGGACGTCCGACATCGCGGGCGTGGTGCTGTTCCTCAGCTCCGACCTGAGCCGGAACATGACGGGCCAGGTTCTCGTCGTCGACGGTGGCGTGGGCCTCCGGAGGACTCAGTTCGGCTGACGGGATGTCCGGCACGCTGCGGCGTGGACGTCCGCAATGGCGCGCGCCGGCGCGGCGCAGATCCCGGCGACGAACTGCCTGAGCCCCTGGACGAACTCGGCCACTCCCACGCGGTCGAAGACGCACGGGTCGAAGTCCGCCCAGCAGCGTGACGCCTCGTAGGCGCGTGCGACGCCCACGCGGAAGCCGCGGGACTCGCCGCACGGTCTCGGCAGCGGCTCGAGCTCGATGCCGCCGAAGCGCATCGACCCGACGGATGACCAGCTGGAGAACGAGGCCGTGACGACAGGCGGCTGGAGGCCGCGGCGGCCAAGCTCGCGCGCGATCGCCTCCCACGGGAAACGTGCGTGCGCGCTCACGTCGAGGACCTCGCGGCGTACCAGGCGGAGGGCCTCCTCGAAGGTCTGCTCCCTCGCAATGCGGAGCCGGAGCGGCCGGAAGTTGATGAACGGCCCCAGCATCGTCTGGAGCTCGGCCCGCGTCCGCATGTTGACCGGCGTCCCGATCTGCAGCCCGTCGACGCCGGTCTCGAGCGCGAGGTACGCCGCGAATGCAGTCAGCCGCGTCATGAAGTACGTCGCCCCCACCGAGCGGGCGACCTCGTCGAGCACGGCGGACTCGCCCTGAGGGATCCCCCAGCGGATCACGTCGTCCGAGCGGTCCGCCGCGTCGTCGGCCTCCGGACGTGCGAAAGGGAGTCGCACCGGCTCGAGCACGTCGCCGACACGAGCCTGCCACCAGTCGACCTCGGCCTCGAAGGAACCGCAGCCGTCGTTGAGCGATGCCTGCTCCCAGGCCGCGTAGTCGATGTACTGGCGAGCGGGCGGCCCGCCGAGCGGTGACGGCCGGCCGTCGAGCAGCGCCTCGTAGACGATCGCAAGCTCGTCGAAGAAGATGGTCCAGGTCTCGGCGTCGTGGATCATGTGATGGCTCGAACGAAGCAGCCGGTGCTCCTGCTCACCGAGACGGATGAGGCGCCACCGGTGAAGCGGCCCTTCGCCGAGTGTGTAGGGCCGCAGCCGCTCGAGCTCGATGAGCTCAGAGATGCGAGCTTCGCGCCGTGGGTCGTCGGCGAGGTCGTCGACGACGAGCTCGACCTGCGCGGTCTCCCCGACGTGCGCGGCGATGTGTCCGTCCTGCTCCCGGTACGAGGTGCGGAGGATCTCGTGACGATCGATCAGCAGCTCGAGGCTCCGCCGGAGTGCATCGAGGTCGAGCGGACCGCGGAGCTCGAACGGGACGACGACGTTCCAGCGCGTCGGCGAGCCCGACACGCGCTCCTGCCGCCAGAACCGCATCTGGCTCGACGAGAGGATCCCGGGACGGGCCGCGCGCTCGAGCTCGACGCGCTCCTCGCCCGCCGCACCGCGAGCCCGATCGATCGACGCCGCCATGCTCGCCACCGTCGGGTTGCCCGTGAAGAGACGAAGCTCCAGATGAACGCCGAAGAGGTCTTCGACTCCGGCGGCGATCGTGGCGGCATCGAGCGAATCGCCTCCGAGATCGAGGAACGGCTCCTCGCGACCGACGTCGGCGCGTTCGAGCGCGTCAGCCCACAGGGCTGCCAGGAGCTCCTCCGTCTCGCCGACGGCGCGCCCCGCGGCGGGCGTCGCACCAGCCGCCCGGCCGAGCTCGAGCCAGAGCTCAGCGAGGCGGGTCCGGTCGGTCTTCCCGTGCGCCGTGAGCGGGAGCGAATCGACCAGGTGAAACGCCGCGGGCACGGCATGCGGCGGCAGCCGGCGTCGCAGCGCGCGCCGGAGCGACGGAGGATCGGGCGAGACACCCGTCGCCGGCGTGACGAACGCGACGAGCACCGCGTCCCCTCGCGGCGTCGTGTGAACGAGAACAGCGGCCGCTCCGACGCCGGGCTGGGCCGACAACGCCGCCTCGACGTCCTCGAGTTGCAGGCGATGTCCGCGCACCTTCACCTGTGCGTCGACGCGCCCGACGACCGTCAGCACGCCGTCCGCGGCGCGGCGGGCGCGGTCGCCGCTGCGGAAGCGCCGAAGCCCGCCGGCCGTCTCGAACCGCTCGGCGGTCAGCCGCTCGTCGCCGAGATAGCCGGGCGACAGGTAACGGCTCTCCACGATGATCTCGCCGACGTCCCCGTCGGCGGCGGGCACGCCGTCGTCGCCGAGGAGCATCACCGTGATCCCGTCGGCGGGTCGCCCGACCGGCACACGCTCCCCGATGACGTCGTCGTCACCGGTCAGGAGCATCTGCGCGACGATCCCGCACTCCGAGGAGGCGAGCACGCTCGCGAGCACGCAGTCGGCGGCGAAGTGCTCCCGGAACGCGTCGAAGTCGCCCCTGACGGCGGCCTCGGAGGCGAGCCGCACGATCCGTACGCCGCCGACGCTGCGCCCTCTCAGAGCGAGCGCGAACGTGCGCAGGACGGACGGGATCGTGTCGAAGATCGTCACACCGCTCTCCTCGAGCCAGTCCGCGAGCCCGGTCACACCGCGGGCGGCGATCGGGAACGGCAGCAGAGTGCAGCCGTTGAGGAGCGCGGTCCAGGTCGTGGCCAGTCCCTGGCCGCCGCTCAGCGCCGCGAGCAGCGCAAAGCGGTCGTCCGGGCGGATGCCCAGCCCGTTGGTGTAGCGGAGGACGTTGTGCAGGACGTTCCGATGTGTCTGCACGACGATCTTCGGCTCTCCGGTCGAGCCCGACGTGGAGATGAGAAACGCCGGGGCGTCGGGGTCGACGTGCCGACCCGGGAGCGACGCCGCGCCGGTCCCGGCGAGTGAGGAGGCGTCGACCAGGGACCCGTCGTCGATCCGGGCCGCACGTGCTCGTTCGAGATGGCCAGGCCCGACGAGCACGGCGTCCGGGCGCACCTGCGCGCAGATCGCGGCGATGCGAGCGGGCGGGTCGGCAGGGTTGAGGGTGACGATCGCGGCGCCGCAGCTCAAAGCGCCGAGGGCGCCCGCCACGAGCGCGTCGTCGTGGTCGAGGAGGAGGGCGACTCGCGAGACTGCGCCGCGCCCGTCGAGGAGCGCTTGTGCAGCGCGGGCCGCGAGCGACGCGAGCTCCTCGTAGGTCGTCGAGCTTCCGCCGCTCTCGAGAGCGACGCGGGTCGGATCGCGCGCCGCCTGCTGCGCGAACCGCTCGCCGATCGACCATGCCGTGTCCTGCTCGACCCAGGCGACCACGGGCGGAATCTAGCCGGGTGACGCTTGACGACATTCGCTCGCCCGACCGGGTAGCGTCAGCGCGCATCCCACCGTTCGACGCCGCCCACCCACCGAAACGCTGATGCCGAGCTCACGCATCGTCGTGATCGGCGCGGGAGCGACCGGAGCATTCACCGCCTTCTGGCTCGCGCGTGCGGGCGCGTCCGTCACGCTCGTCGAGCGCGATCGCGTCGCCGCGCACGCGTCCGGCCGGAACCCCGGCGGGCTCAATCCGATGCACGGCCCGGGCATCCCCGGGACCTCTCGAAGCCCTTGCGCTCGAGGCATTCCGCCTGCACACCGAGCGTCGGGACGAGATCGGCCGGCTCTCGAGCCTCGACTTTTCCGCTAGCCCGGTCGCGCGTCTCGACGTCGCGCTCGAGGGCGACGACCTGGCGGCGCTGACTGCACGCGCGGCTCTCTACGAATCGACGCCGGGCTTCTCGGCCCGGCTCCTCGAACGGCGCGAGCTCACCGCGGTCGAGCCGCGACTGACCCCCGGTGCGATCGCGGCCCTCTCGAGCACGGGGAATGCGCGCGTGAACTCCGCCGTCTACGTCCGGGCGGTCGTACGCGCGGCGGTGCGGCTCGGAGCGAGCTTCCTCAGCGGCGAGGCGACGGAGCTGCGTCTGCGCGCCGGCCGTGTGGCGGCCGTGGTCGTCGGCTCGTCGACGATCGCGTGCGACGGAGTGGTGCTCGCGACGGGCCCGTGGGGCGCGCGCCTGGCGAGCAGCTGGGGGTCGAGCTCGGCGTCGAGCCGGTCAAGGGTGAGCTGCTGCTCGTCGAGGCCGCCGACGGAGGGCTGTCGGTCGACGTCACGCGCGGTGCCGTGGGGGTCTACCTCGCCCCGAGAGGCCAGCTCTGGCTCGGCGGGACAGAGGATCACGCAGGGTTCGACGAGCGGCCGACCCGTGAGGGCCGCGACCGTATCCTCGCGGGCATCGAGGAGCTCCTGCCTGGGCTCGACCTCGACCGCGTGGTGGCCCACGTCGCGGGGCTCCGTCCCGCGACGGCAGACGACCTGCCGCTCCTCGGCCTCGTGCCCGGCTACGAGAACGTCTGCGTCGCAGACGGAGCCGGGCGCAAGGGCCTGCTCCTCAGTGCGGCGCTCGGCCTCGCTGCCGCCGAGCTGACGACGCGCGGGGAGACCGATCTGCCGGTCGAGGCCTGCTCGCTCGAGAGGATCGCGACACCAGCCCGATGATCGAGCGTCGCGCGGGGTACCGTCTCGTCTGCACGGGCTGCGAACGGAGCCTGGGCGAGGCGTTTGTCCCGTTCTGCCCGGACTGCGGGGCGATGTCGGACGTCAGGTACGACCTGGCGGCCGTCGAGCTGCGCGACTCGCCGAACCCGTACCTGCGTTTCATCGACCTGCTGCCGGTCGTCGACTCGACGCTGCTGCCGGACGACGCGCAGTACACGCCGTGCGTGCACGCCACCCGACTCGGAGAGCTGATCGGCCTGCCGTCGCTCTATCTCAAAGACGAGACCAAGCTTCCGACCGGGACGACGAAGGACCGGATGGCCGCGGTCGCGCTGCCGTTCCTCCGGGAACGTGGCGTCACTGGGTTCACCACGTCGTCCACCGGCAACAGCTCGAGCGCCTACGCATACGCGCTCCCGCGCGTGCCGCGCCTGCTCATGTACCTCTTCACGGCCGCAGCGTTCCGCGACCGCCTTGCCCTGCCCCCGCACTCCGACCGCGCCGTCGACGTGGTACTCGACGACGCGACGTTCGTGGAGGCGTTCGCCGCAGCCGGCGACTTCGCACGCGGACACGGCCTCGTCGCCGAGCAGGGCTTCTTCAACGCCGGCCGGCGCGAAGGACTGAAGACGGCCTGGCTGGAAGCCGTCGAGCAGGTGCCGGGGCCGATCGACTGGTACGTGCAGGCGGTCTCGAGCGCCATGGGCGTGTACGGCGTCTACAAGGCCGCGCGCGAGCTCCACCAGCTCGAGGTCACCGGCGCCCCGCCCCGCCTTCTGTGCGTCCAACAGGAGACGTGCGCGCCGATGGTGTCGGCGTGGCGGCGCGGCTCCGAGCGGATCGGGGCCGAGGACATCGTCGAGCGGCCCATCGGTATCGCTGCCGCGATCCTTCGCGGCGATCCTTCCCGAACGTACCCCCATGTTCGCGGGATCGTCCACGACAGCGGCGGCATGTTCGCCGCGGTCTCGGAGCACGAGATCCGCGCCGCCCACCAGCTGCTCGAGGAGGTCGAGGGGATCTCCTCGTGCTTCGCCGCCTCGGCCGCCGTCGCAGGCCTGACACGTGCGCGGCGCGAGGGCGCGATCGAGGGGACCGCCACGGTGCTCGTCAACGTGAGCGGCAGCGATCGCCCGGGGACTCCTCCGGATGCCGACACCTACTGGGTGCGCCGGCACGACGGAGCCTGGGATCTCTCGCTGCTTGCCAGGGGCGTCGACCTAGAGAAGGTGGCTGAGACGAAGCAGGAGCTGCTGTCTACGCAGCGTGATGGGACCTGATTCCTGGTCGTCGTAGCTGAGGAACCTGTACTGACCGTCCTCGATCCAGATCAGGCCCACTTCGGGGATGACCAGACGGGGCCGCTCGGTCGCGTTCACGAAACCCTCGGTCGCGGCCAGCTTCTCATGGTCACGCCCGTGCAGCACCTTGACCCGCCCGTGAAGCTTGGCGAGGGCCGAGACCCTGTAGTTGAACTCCTCGGGCAGCGACGAGACTCGGATGCGCGTACGCGCGAGCGCCTCGTCGAACACTGCCTGGTCGCTGAAGTCCCCTTCGTGGTAGCGCTCGACGAATAGCCGCCGCCACTCGCCGAAGAAGTCGGCGTTCTTCCGATACGCAAGCACACCGGTGTTGTGAGTCGGGAGAAACCACGCAGCATCGTCCGGTGTTCGCGTGACTCGCGTGGGCGTGTGGGCCGCAGCCACGTCGGCGGACTCGAGGACGAGAAAGAGCTCGCGCAGCGACGTGCACGTCCGCGTGTCCGTGTCGAGGAAGACCGTGTGCTCGAACGGCGTCCCCTCGAGCGCAAGGATCTTGTTGTAGAAGTGGCGCTGAAGCTCCGCCGGGTCGTCGCGGCCGACGAGCTCGGCGAACGCGTCCGGCACCACCGTCTCGACGACCAGAACGTGGTCGAACATCTCGTCCACGAGATGCACGTCGCTCGCGAGCGCGACGGGTACGTCCGGCATGTGGACTCGAAGCGAATGCGCAGCCTGTCGAGCCTCATCGAGGTGCCGCTCACCGAAGGCGACGTAGACGACGCCGCGTGAGGTCGGCTCGCCCGACGGCAAGGAACCCGGGTCATCCATCGCCGCGACCGAGCCTAGCCTGAGAGAGCGCGGCGAGCCACACCGCCTCCCGTTCTGCGGGGCGGCGCAGGAGACGTTTGCCGCAGAGCCGGGTGCGTGTGCGCAGCCGCTCCGCCGCCAGCGCGAGCCGTGCGCGCCTCCGGCCATAGTGGCGACGGATGACCTCGACCGTCCGCAACGCGGTCAGAGCGGTGCCGCCGTCGTCGTACCGCTGGTCGGAGGAGGCGTTGCCGACATGGACGACACGCGCGACGTCGGGCAGGAAGTAGCTCGCAACACCCGCCGACTGCGCGCGCAGGCCGAGGTCCATGTCCTCGCCGTACATCTCGAACGACTCGTCGAAGGGGCCGAGCTCGAGCAGAGTCGAGCGCGGTGCGGCGATACACGCGCCGGTGAGCCACACGACTCGCGTCGACCGCGAGAGGCGCCACGGCTCGGTGTTCGCCACGACCGCGCGCGGCAGCCGCCCCACCGGCACGACGGCTCGCACCCACGGCCAGGCGCCGACCGGCGAGGCGCTGGCCGAGGGCTGCGGCTCACCACTCGGGTCGAGGACGCGCGGACCGACGACGGCACCGAGCCTCAGCGCCGCCTCCGCGAGTGCGTGCAGGCTGTCGTCGACGAGCCACGTATCGGGGTTGAGCAGGACGACTGCTTCGTTCGCCGCCAGCCTGACGCCGACGTTGGCGGCCGTGCCGAAGCCGCGGTTGGCCGGGAGCGTCTCGGTCGTGAGCGACCCGGTCCAGCGAGACGCCACCCCAACCGGATCGTCGGACGACGCGTTGTCGACGACGACGAGCTGTGTCCGGCTGACGTCGAGATGGCGGTTCATGGAATCGACGAGAAGCGCAAGCGCATCGGCACATTTCCACGTCACCACGACAGCGGTCATCTGCACGCGCCCTAGTATGGCCGCGTGGTCGCGCAGCCCGGAACGCGCGCGAGAGCGCTCAGGACGCTCGCGGTCTTTCACTCGGGCGACGACAGCGGGCCGGCGCGAACTCTCGAGCCGCGGCTTCGCGAGCTCGCAGGACACGGGCCTGTCGTCGCACTGTTCCCCTGGGCGGGCGGCGCCGCCACCCGGTACGGCTCGTTCGCGGAGGTCGAGGTCGGTCGCTACCGGCCGTTGATCCGACCGCACGGCATCCGTGAGATCGCGGGCGTCGCGTGGAGCTCGACGGGCGACGTCGCCTGGCTCGCGTCGGCGATGCGCCGTCTGCGGCCTGGACTGGTGATCGGCGTGACGACGGTCGTGCCGGCGACGCTCGCCGCCGCGCGCTTGCGCCGCCTACCGTGCCTTCTCTACGCGGCGGAGCTCCGGTCGCCCGCGGGCGATGTGGTCACGCGGGTCGAGGAACGGATGGCGACGACGGTGGTCGCGTGCTCAACCACCGCGGCACGGCAATTCCACGCCGCCCGCGTCGTGTATCCCGGGATCGACGACAGTGAGGGGCCGTCACGCGAGGCGGCCCGGGACGCGCTTGCGCTCCCGCGCGACGCCTGGGTCGTCGCCACCGCAGGCAATCTCTCGCACGGCCGCGGACAGGATGTCCTGATCCGCGCAATTGCGGATCTCGACGGCGACGTGCTCGGCCTGATCGCGGGCGCGCCTCACCCGCGGCGCCGCGATCTCGACTACCGCGCCCA
This sequence comes from uncultured Thermoleophilia bacterium, assembly GCA_963840365.1. Classification (GTDB taxonomy): domain Bacteria; phylum Actinomycetota; class Thermoleophilia; order Gaiellales; family Gaiellaceae; genus PALSA-600. The sequence goes on from CAWIYQ010000012.1 coordinate 61,026, forward strand.
ACTGCTCGAGCTCGTCGACCGGCTCGGCCTCGCAGGGCGCGTCCACCTGCTCGGCCACGTCCCCGACGTGGAGAAGGTCTTCGCCGCGGCGGACGTGGTGGTGAACCCGACGCGACGCGGCGACGCCTTCGGCCGCGCCGCAATCGAGGCGATCGTGGCCCGCCGACCCGTCGTCGTTTCGAGCTGCGGCGCGGCGGTGGAGGTCGTGGGCGACCTCGGCCTGCTCGTCCCGCCCGACGACTCAACCGAGCTCGCCTCCGCTCTCCGTCACCTCCGTCTGGCGGCGCCGTCTGCCGCTGAGCTCGACGAGCGCCGCCGGCGGGCGCTGTCGCGGTTCGCGGAGCCCGAGCAGACGGCCGCGTTCGTCGCAACCGCCCTGGAGACGGCCGGGCTCAGGACACGGAGCGCACAGGCTCGTCCCGGGGTGCCATCGAGGTCTCCCGGTAGCGGCTGAGGACATTCTCGGCGTCTCCGAAGTCGACGAGCTGACCGCCGTCTAGCCACGCCACGCGGCTGCAGGTCTTCTCGAGGAAGAGCAGGTCGTGGCTCACGATCACGAGCGACGACGAGAGGTCGATCAGCTCTTCGAGCTTCGCCCTGCTCTTCTCCTGGAAGGCAGGGTCGCCGACGCTGAACACCTCGTCGAGCAGGAGGATGTCGAGCTGCACGTGCGATGCGATTGCGAATCCGAGCCGAGCCCGCATGCCGTCCGAGTACTGGCGCAGCGGCACGTCGATGAAGTCGCCCAACTCGGAGAACTCGATGATGTCGTCCACCCGCCAGTCGATCTCGCGCTTCGAGAGCGCCAGGTAGGCGGCATTGAGGTAGATGTTCTGGCGACCGGTCAGCTCGATGTCGAAGCCGGCTCCCAGACTGAGGAGCGACGGGCGGCCGAAGACCCGCATGGATCCTTCGTCGGGCTCGAGCACGCCGGCGAGCGCAAGGAGAAGCGTGCTCTTCCCTGAGCCGTTCCGTCCGACGACGCCGATCGTCTCGCCGCGGTAGACGTCGAGCGAGACGTTCCGGATTGCCCAGTAGGGCCGCCGTGCCGCGGCACGCAGTTTCCCGCGAACGAGTGCACCGCCGGCCTGCTTCAGCGTTCTCGGCCGGGAGAGCTCGAGGTCGTAGCAGATGCCCAGGGTCCGAACGACGTAGGCGACCCCCTGCGGCACCTCAGACGACCTTCGCGAAGCGCGGCGCGAGCCGGACGAAGAACTGGTAGGCAACGAGCAAGGTCAACACCGAGACCCCGGCCGTGTAGGCGAAGGCGGCGGCACTCGGCATCGGCTGGTGGAGGATGAAAGCGTGGTACCCGCCGAAGAACGTCGCGAACGGGTTCAGCTGGTAGATCGTGCGGTACCGCTCCGGGATGCGCGTCAGGGCGTAGAGGCCGGGCGACAGGAAGTACCAGATACGAAACCCGTACGCGGCGAGGTGCGAGACGTCGCGAAAGAACACGTTGGCGGCCGCGAAGAAGAACGCCGCGCCGAGCGTGAAGATCCCCTGGAGCAGCACGAGCGGAAGCAGCCCGACGATCCTCGAGGACGGAACGACGCCATAGACGGCGAGCGCCGCGATGATCGCGAAGATGAGGCCGACGACCAGGTGCGCGAGCTCCGCGAGCGTCACGGCGAGCGGGATCACGGACCGCGGGAACGCGACCTGTCGCATCGTCCGCTCCTGGCTCAGCGTCACCGCCATGCTCGCCTGCGTGGCAGTGACGAAGCACTCCCACGAGAGCAGCGAGACAAGGATGAAGATCGGGAAGTCCGGCTCGGACCGCTGGAAGACGACGCCGAACACGAACCAGTAGACGAGCATCAGGAGAACCGGGTCGAGAATCCACCAGACGAACCCGAAGACGCTTCCAGTGCGCTCGGTCCGCAGCGACGTCGAGACGAGGTAACGGGTCAGCGACCGATAGCGCCAGAGCGTGCGGCCGTCGGACATCAGCGTCGGCCGACGCCGCTTCCTCGCCCGATACGCGAGCGTCTGGCTCTCGACTTCCACGGCCCCTCGGAGCCTAGACGGTCTCGCCCTCCGCCATCCGCCGCGCGACGAGAACGAGGCGGGCCATGTCAGGGCCGAGCAGATCCGGGTCCCGCCAGTCGAGCACGATCTCCACGCCGCCGAACCCGGCCTCGGAGAGCATGCCGAGGAGCGCCTCCCTGCCGAGAAACCAGCGGCAGGTCGAGGACGTGTCGTCGACCGGCACGTAGCGGCACAGCCGCGGATCGTCGTCACGCACGAGCGTCTGCAACTCGAGCGCGATGAGGCCGCCCGCCCTGAGCATGCGCGCGGCGTTCTCGAGCGCGAGCAGGGGATGGCGCAAGTGGTCGAGCGTGCCAAAGTGGAGGACGAGGTCGAGGCCGCTCGACTCGTTCCACACCGAGGCGTCCGCGTCGACGAAGCGAACGCGGTCGAGGCCGGCGAGGTCGACCAGGAACCGGGCGACCTCGAGATTCCTCGGGTTGTTCTCGAGACCGGTCACGTCCATCCCGAGCTCGCGGCGGAGGTGGATCGAGTACTGCCCGATGTTCGAGCCCACGTCGAGGGCCCGGCCGCCGCGCAGCTCGTCGAGCGGCAGGTGCGGCGCGACGAGCTGCCACTTCTCGATCGGGCGCTCGACGAACATCGGCCCTCGTTCGAACTCGCTCGTACGCACGCCGTTCGAGAAGACGATTTCGTGCCGCCACGGCGCCCAGCCTGCGAGGCGCTCCCGGAGCTCGTCGGCCGGGAGCGTCGTCTCGATTCGGAGCCCGGCCGTCGGCGCGGCTGCGGCCGCCACTTCCACCCCGGAGCCGTAGAGCTGGATGTCGGCGAGCGAGAGCTCGCCGACCACTCCGTGGTCGTCGCGGCGGAAGCCGACCGCCGAGATCCGGGCGACGTCGAACGGCCTCGCCGGCGGCGTGTAGTCGTGGTAGACGCGGTGCGCGTACGGCGTCAGACCCGTGAACGGCACACGGATCCGCGTCCAGTCGGCGAAGTCGGTGTCGAAACTCGCGAGTGGCAGGCCGTAGTCCTGCTCGTCGAGCGTGTTGTAGTCGTTGACGAGCACGATCTGGAAACGCGAGAGATCGGTGCCCGCCCCCGCGCGCACGGACACCTCCACCCCCTCGTGGCCGGCCGCAGCGATCAGATCGCCTTCGAGGCAGTACACGACGGCGCGCAGCTCGTCGGCGTCGTCGAACGTGGTCGACAGCGCGACGTGGCCGTCGCCCTCGACCAGCTCGCGCCTCGGGTTGCCGACATCGCCGATCGGGAGGTTCCAGAACGACTCGGCGGCGAAGTCGAACCCCGGCACGGCCCGCGCGGTCGCCCGCGCGACGCCGAGCTCGCCGGGCACAACCGCGAGCACCGGGCTGCTGGCCGCCAAGCCGCCGAGGCCCTCGACGTGACCGTAGAACCAGATCTCGCGTTCGGGGTCGACGACGGGGAGCTCGACCGTCCAGCAGTCGCCCGTCCTCCTCGCGGTCGCTGCCCGCCAGCGGCGCCCACCCCACGGCGTGTAGCTCCCGGCGGAGTAGGCGACCTCGACCGAGCCGTCGAAGCCGTCGTCGTCGACCCGCACCTCGACCCGGTTCGTGCCGGGGACCCAACGGCTCGCGACCGACGGGAGCAACGCGGCAAACGTCCCGTCGACGGTCGCACGCGCAACCTGCACGGAGAGGCGCTCGTATGGACGCAGCGCGTGGTCCTGGTTTCGGGCGAGCAGCAGACGCTTCTCCCCGGGGAGCGCGTGATAGGTGCGCATCGTCCCCTCGAGGCTGAAGTAGCGGTCGTTGGTCGCCTGGCCGTAGAAGACGTCGGCTTCGATCAGATGCGCACGCCGCCCCGGATCGAACGCCTCCAGCCACGCCTCGACGCGCGCAGCCGACATCGAGGCCATCTGTGCCTGCCAGATCTGTCGGCAGCCGAGGTCGAGATGGCCGCAACCGTAGTTCACGTTCAACGAGCGAAACCGTGAATCGAGGCCGCCGAGAAGCAACGAGTAGAACCCGCCCCAGCTGGAGCCCATCGCGGCGAGGCGGCCGTCGTCGGCGCCGGGCTGGGAGAGGAGCACGCGCGTCGCCTGCACGAGGCCCCGCAGGTTGTGCATCTGGAAGCTCTCGGCGAGGTCGCCCTCGAACCGGAACGCATTTCCCCACGGGTTCAGCCCCGGAATGGTCGACGACTCTCCCCCACCGATCCAGTCGATCCCGAGCACGAGCCCAGAGCTCTCGCGCGCCACCCACTCGACGGTGTCCAGCGTGGAGACGGCGCGTCCGCCCGGGATCAGCAGGATCGGCGTCAGCGGCCCCGTCATGTCGATCGGCCGCGAGAGGTACCCGTGCATGCGGATCTCCCGCCCGGCCAGGACCTCGGTGCGGAACGACAGCTCGATGCTCGAGACGCCGTGCTGCTCGAGCTCCGCGAGGCGGGCCGGCGCCGGATCGTCGGCCGGAGCAGCGGCGGCGAGCAGATCCTCCGGCTCGACGTACGGCCTCGGCGGGATGGGCTCCCCTACGAGCCTCTCGCCCCGCAGCGTGGCGTCTCCCCCGATCATGCGCGCATCAAGGCGGAGTATCACGCGACCAGGGCGCGCGTGCCGACCCCGACGGGCGGCTCCGGCGGCCCGGCCGTCTAGCATGGTTCGGCCCACTGGACAAGACGCGTTCGCCACCACCGCCCGTTGACCATTCACCGCCGCAGATTCCGCGTTCGCGCGGCGACAATGACGATCGTCGCCACACTCGTCGCGGCCGCCGTTCTCTGTTCCGTTACGGCGGCCGGAGACGATGCGGCCGCGCCCTCGGGTTCGCTTGTCACCGCGGTCGTCGACCAGGGAGCGTTCAGCGGCCGGGATTCCGTCGCCGCGTTCCGCGAGGCGAAGGAGACCGGCGCGGGCGCGGTGCGCCTGATCCTCAACTGGAAGGACGTGGCACCCGCAACGCCGACGACCGCCTTCCAGCCTGCAGATCCCGGGGACCCGCAGTACAACTGGAGCGACTTCGACAAGCAGGTCGGCGAGGCAACGGCGGCCGGCCTGCAGCCGATCGTCGACGTCTTCGACGCGCCGACCTGGGCGACAGCGGGCCCGTCCGCGGGCGGACCCTTGAAGCCAAGCCCCCTCAAGCTCGCCACGTTCGCCAACGCGGCCGCCGTCAGGTACGGAGGGGGCTATGAGTCGCTCCCGCGCGTCAAGTACTGGGAGCTGTGGGACGAGCCGAACCTCGCGTGGCTCCTTCGCCCGCAGTTCGTCGGGAAGAGGCTCGTCTCGCCGACCACCTACCGCGGCATGGTCAACGCGTTCGCCGACGCGGTGCATCGTGTCCACCCGGACAACTCGGTGATCGCCGGCGGCACCGCTCCGTTCACGACGCGGGCCGGGAAGCCCTCGTCCTGGGGGCCGGGCCCGCTGCTCTTCATGCGCGACCTCCTCTGCCTGTCGGCGGACCTGAAGCCGACCTGCAACGACCCGGTGAAGTTCGACATCTGGTCGCACCACCCGTACACGTCCGGCGGGCCGAGCCATCACGCGGTCGACCCCGACGACGTCTCGCTCGGCGACCTGCCGAAGATGCGCGCAGTCCTGGACGCGGCGATCCGCCTCCACCACATCGAATCGACCCAGAAGGTCCGCTTCTGGGTCGACGAGTTCAGCTGGGACACCGATCCTCCCGATCCGAACGCGATGCCGATCAAGCTCCAGACGCGTTGGGTCTCGGAGGCGCTCTACACGATGTGGAAGAGCGGCATCAGCCTCGTCACCTGGTACTCCCTGCGCGACCAGCCCCTGTCGAGCAGCCCGTACCAGAGCGGGCTCTTCTTCGTCAGCGGTCGCGCGAAGCCGTCTCTGACCGCGTTTCGATTTCCCTTCGTGGCGCTGCCCGAGAACGGGGCGGTGCGGGTCTGGGGACGCACGCCGTGGGGAAAGCGGGGCGCGGTCGAGATCGAGCAGCGGCACGGTTCGGCGTGGCTCGTGCTCGGACGGCTCTCGTCCAGCGCGAACGGCCTCTTCGGCGGCCTCCTGACCCCGCGCAGCAGCGGCCCTCTCCGCGCGCGACTCGAGGGGGCCGGGGGCGAAGCCTCGGAGCCCTACTCGCTCACCGAGCCGCCGGATCGGAACATCCGGCCGTTCGGCGAGGCCAAGTAGAAGGGCGCTCGCCGCCGCGGGCGCGGCACCGATCACGAGCGCGAGTGAGCAGACGACGACGGCGGGCCGCAACACGGCACCTACTCTAGGCCGATCAGCGAGGCCGCACGCGGAAGAGCGGCTGGCCGTACTCGACCGGGTGCGCATTCTTGGGGCACACCTCGACGATCGTGCCCGCAATCCCCGCGGCAACCGAGTTCATCATCTTCATCACCTCGATGATGCAGACGACGGTGTCCGGCTCGACGGTCGCGCCGACCTCGACGAACGGCGGCGCGCCCGGCGCCGGGGCACGGTAGAAGGTGCCGATCATCGGCGCCTCGATCGTGGCGAGGCCGTCCTCCGGTGGCGCGGCCGGCGTCTGCGCCAAGGGCGAAAGTGTGGGTTCGGACGGCGGCTGCGCAGCGGCGCGGCTCCCGCGCGAGACGTGCAGCGCGAACCCTTCGCGTCTCGATGTGGAGCTCCTCGAGCGGCGACTCGTCGATCAGCCGCAAGATCTCGCGGACGTCGTCGTCGGAGAGCGCCATCAGTGGTTAGCGCCGGCCCGCGCCGAACGTCTGCATGACGAGCGACATGGCATCGCCGGGCGGTGGAGCCTGCGTCCGGGTCATCGCGGTCACGGGCCGCGACTGCAGGACGTACAGCCGGCCTTCGCGGTCGATCGCCCACTCGACGTCCTGGTGCAAGCCGAAGTGGCGCTCGATCCGCCGGCCGAGCTCGACGAGCGACGCAAGCGCCGCGGCGTCGAGGCACGCGGCCTCGCGGAGCTCCGGCGTCACGTCGACGCGAACCGCGCCCCGGCCGCGCGGATCGGGGACGTACTGCACGTCCTTCGTGTGAACGTGCTCACGCACGACCTCGCGCGTCACCTTGCTGACGAGGAAGTCGTCGGGTGTCACCTCGCCGCCCACGACCGCGAGCCCGAGGCCCCACGAGGCGTTGACGGCGACCATGCTCGGGTCGCCGCTGACGGGGTTGCACGTGAAGAGGACGCCCGACACGGCGGCGTCGACCATCAGCTGCACCGTGACCCCCATCGCCGCCGCCGGTGCGTCGCCGAGCCGTGCGCGGTAGCTCAGCGCGGGCGGGCTGTAGAGGCTGACCCAGCAGTCGCGCACGGCGTCGCAGACGTGCTCGACGCCGCGCACCCAGAGGTAGGTGTCCTGCTGCCCGGCGAACGTCGCCTCCTCGGAGTCCTCGCCGATCGCGCTCGAGCGCACGGCGACCGGGGTGTCCTCCCCGAGACGCGCGTACTGCGCCGCGATCTCCTCGCGCACGGCCTCGGGCATGGGAGCGAAGCGCATCGCCTCGCCGATCGCGTGCGACGCGGCGCCGACCGAGTCGACGTCGCCTGCGGTGACGCGCGCGACGGCGTCGGCCACCGTGCGCTCGAGCCCCGCCTCGGCCAGGAACGTACGGAACGCGTCGGCCGAGAGCCCGAACCCCGGCGGCACGTCGATCCCGGCCACGAGGAGCTCGCCGAGCGCGGCGCTCTTGCCGCCGAAGAGGGCGGCGTCGCCGGCGCGGAGCTCGCCGAGCGGGCGCGCCGCGTCAGTCATCCAGCACCGTGACGACGCCCGCGGCGCCGTCGACGCGGACCCGTTGGCCGGTACGGATCACCGCCGTCGCGCGGCCGGTGCCGACGACGGCGGGCAGGCCGTACTCCCGGCACACGATCGCCGCGTGCGACATGACGCCGCCGACGTCGGTGACCGTGGCGAGGATCTTGGTGAAGATCGGCGCCCACGCCGGCGAGGTGCTGCCGCAGACGAGGATCTCGCCCTCACGCACCTCCCGCAGCTCCTGCGGAGACCGCACGACGCGCGCCGGCCCTTCGACGATCCCCGGCGAGGCCGGAGCGCCGTTCAGTGTCGACCCGCCGTCCTGCTGGCGCGCCCATTCGCGCACCCGGTCGGTCGTGACGCCCCAGAGCATGATCGTCATCGGATCGGTGATCGCCTCGGGCGTCATGCCGAGCGCAGGAGGCGGCGTCCACTCGCCGAGCCGCGCGAGCAGCTCCTTTCGGCGCGCGACGATCGGCGGCCAGTGCTGCGGCCCGAGCGCCCGCCCGCCGGTCGCCCACGTGAGCACCAGCTCGTCGAGGGCCGTGAAGACCTCGTAGCGGCTCAGCTGGAAGACGTCCTCGCGGTCCTCGAGGAAGCCGTTCCGTGCGAGCAGGCCGCCGAACTCGCGGATGCGGTTCCACCACCGGGTGAGGAACCAGTAGTCGCAGAAGAACTTGTGCTCCTCCACGTACGGGAAGACGGCCCGCGAGAGCGCGAGCAGGTCGTCGAAGGGGCCGCGCGCCGCCTCGTCGAGCAGCCCGCGGTACTCCTCGGCGAGCCGGTCGCGCTCGCGCCGCACCTCCTCGGTCGGCAGCTCGATCTGCTCGCCCGCCTTCAGCGCGGCGACGTGCCCGACGAGCGCCGCATACGGGATGCTCGGGTCGTCGAGCCAGCTGCCGAAGTAGTGGTAGAGGCCGTCGCCGGTTGCCATGTTGAACCAGGGGTCCTTGACCTGCTCGAGGTCGGCGAGCCAGGCGCGCCCCGCGTCGCTCTGCTCGAGCGCCGCGTCGATCTCGGCGGGCGTGCGGCCCTCGACGAACGCGTCCTCGACACCGGTCTCGACGGCGATCCGCGCCAGGCGGCGCAGCTCGGCGTCGGGGCGGAAGAGAAGCACGTCGATGCCGGCGACCATCTGCGCGATGTGCTGGTCGGGGATGTCCGGCAGCTGGGACTTGCAGTACTCGACGAACGTCGCGTACGCCCCGTAGCCGAGCAGCAGGAACTCGAAGTGGTGCTGCCACATCAGGTCGCCGAGCCGGAGCACGTGGCCGTACGCCTCGAGCACCTCGTAGAACGCGGTGTTCCGGTCGTCCCCGAACGCCACCTCGTCGGGCTCGTACTCCGGCAGGTCCGGGACCTCGAGCTCGAGGAGCTCCTGGATCAGCGCCTCCATCTTGACGCGCCACTTGCCGTACAGCTCGCCCCAGTTCTCGAAGTAGTAGCCGGCGCGGCGCTGGAAGAACCCGGCGCGCTCCGCGATCTTCGCCGGGTCGGTGACCGGGTTGCCGGAGATGTAGATGTAGCCGTTGACGCAGCGGTAGTCGATCCCCATCGCCGGCGGCACCGCGAAGACGCGGTTCTGCCACGAGCCGACCGCCTGGTAGGGCGCGTCGATGCAGATCACGTCGAACGCCGGCATCGGCAGCGGAAAATGCATCGAGTTCCAGAACCAGAACCGGCTCTCGTCGGTGTCGCGGCGCCGCTCGTCGAAGAGCGCGTAGTACGGGTACATCTCCTCCCAGCCCTCGCAGCCGGGCGGCGTGGCGATCTCGTACGGGCTGGGGAATGCACTCGTCGACATGGATCTCTCCTCCACCTCTCGAACTTTGCACGCAACCCTACGTTGTCTCGTGATAGGAACGAAGCCGTGAAAACGATCCGGCAGGAGACACTCGGCGGGCCCGAGGTGCTCGAGCTCGTCGACGTCGAGCGGCCCGAGCCGCGCCCGACCGAGGTGCTCGTGCGCGTAACGGCGGCGGGCGTGAACCCGGTCGACTGGAAGACGCGCGCGAACGGCGCGTTCCTCGGGCAGCCACCGTTCACCGTCGGCTGGGACGTCGCCGGCGTCGTCGAGACGCTCGGGCGCGGCGTCACGCGCTTCGAGCCCGGCGACCGCGTCTTCGGCATGCCGCGCTTCCCGGCAGAGGCCGCGGCCTATGCGGAGTACGTCACCTCGCCGTCGCGACAGCTCGCGCGCATCCCCGAGGGGCTCTCGGACGTCGAGGCGGCGGCGCTGCCGCTCGCAGGGCTGACCGCCTGGCAGGCGCTCGTCGAGACCGCAGGCATCGGGCCGGGGCAGCGCGTCCTGATCCTGGGCGCGGCGGGCGGTGTCGGGCACCTCGCGGTGCAGATCGCGAAGGCCCGCGGCGCGTACGTCATCGGCACGGCGAGCGCGGCGAAGCACGCGTTCCTCGCCGAGCTCGGCGTCGACGAGGCGATCGACTATCGGAGCGAGGCGGTCGAGGAGCGGATCCGCGACGCCGACGTCCTCCTCGACCTCGTCGGCGGCGACGGCACCGCCGCGGCGCTGTCGGCGCTGCGAGACCGCGGGCTCGCCATGATCGTCCCGTCGGCGGCGGCTCTCGACGCGCTGCGCGAGCATGCAGGCGGACGCGTGCGGGTGACGGGCATCCTCGTCGAGCCCGACCGCGCGGGCCTCGAGGAGCTCGCGGCGCTCGTCGCCGACGGCAGGTTGCGCCCGCATGTCGCGGAGACCTTCCCGCTCGCCGAGGCGGGCCGGGCGCACGAGGTCGGCGAGCAGGGACGCACGACCGGGAAGCTCGTGCTTAGGATCGGGTGATGGCGCGGATCGTCCTCGTCCACGGTGCGTACGGCGGAGCCTGGTGCTGGGAGCGGTGCGTCGGCCCGCTTGCGCAGGCGGGGCACACGGTCGAGACGCTCGACCTTCCGGGCGCGGGCGACGACCAGACCCCCGTGGAGGGCGTCACCCTCGAGTCGTGCGCCAGGCGGGTGTGCGAGGTGCTCGAGTCGAAGCCGGAGCCGGCGCTCCTCGTCGGGCACAGCATGGGCGGCGTCGTCGTCACCCAGGCCGCATCGAGCTGCCCCGACCGTGTGCGGGAGCTCGCATTCGTCTGCGCGTTCATGCCGTCGAACGGGCAGAGCCTGATCGACCTGACGAAGTACCCCGAGGGCGCGAACGACATGATCCAGGCGAACCTCGAGGTGCGCGGCGACCCACCGGTGGCCTACCTGCCGCCGGAGGCGACGGCCGAGGCGATCTACAACCGCTGCGACGAGGAGTCGCTCGCCTGGGCGGTCGAGCGCCGGCGGCCGCAGCCCGTCGCACCGTTCGCGACGCCCGTCGACGTGGACGAGGCCGTGCTCGCCGCGATCCCCCGCTCCTACGTCTTCACGGCGTACGACCAGTCGATCCCGCCCGAGCTCCAGCGCCGCATGATCGCCGAGCACCCCTGCCGCAAGGTGTTCGAGCTCGACGCAGATCACGCGCCCTACCTGTCGGCGACGGACGAGCTCGTGGCCGCGCTGCTCGAGCTCGCCGGCGCCTCGTAGGCCGGACCGACACATCTCGGCTGCCGCGGCGACACCACCGGCATCCGTAACCTGGGGTGTACCCGCTCGCTGCGACCCGTGGGGGGTGTCGCCCAGTCGAGTACGGCTCCGCGGCGGGACGCAACGCCGCAGATGCAGCCGCGTCCCGCCGCGTCGAGCCAGGGCTCGGGCTCTGACCGGCGTCAGCGCGCGGCAGCAGCCGCCCACGCGCCGGCACGCAGGCCCGATTCGATCGCGCCGTCGATGAAGCCCGACCAGCCGTCGGCCAGGTCGGAGCCTGCGAGGAGCAGCCGGCCCTCCGGACGGCGCAGCTCCGCGTGATGCTGCGTGTACCAGCCGGGCCGGTGGATCGCCCACGTGCCGCGCGCGTACTCGTCGGCGAGCCAGTCGTGCGCCGTCGCCGCCAGCACCTCGTAGCCCGGAAGGATGTCGTCGAGGGCGGCCTGCACGCCCGCCGTGTCACCGGCGTCGCATCGCTCCGCGTCGATGCCGAAGCCGATCTGGAGCTGCGTGCCGTCGCCGTAGAGCTCCTCGGTGTCGAGGTAGCCGAACGGGTGCCCGGGGCGGATCGTGTTCTGCAGCAGCGCCGGCCCGCGGGCGCGCACGAACAGCTTGACGCCGCGTGAGGCCTGCCCGAGCCCGATCGCCTCTCGTTTCGGCTCCGGCAGCAGCGGCTCGAAGTCGAGCGAGCCGAGCACGTTCAGCGGCACCGCGACGACCGCCGCGCGGCCGCGGTGGACGTCGCCCGCCCGTGTCTCGACCTCGACGCCGTCGGCGGCTCGCCGGACGGCGGCAACCGGCGTGTCGAGGAGGGTCTCGAACGGCGCCGCGTCGGCAATCGCGTGCAGCAGCGCGCGGGTGCCATCCGCGATGGTCACGCGGCCGCCCGTGTACTGCGTGAGCGACAGGCTGTAGCCGGAGAGCGCGTGCCAGCGCAGCACGGCCACCGCGCCCGCCTCGTCGAGCGGGCCGTGGGCGAGCGACTCGAGCTCGGCCTGGAGGACGTCGTGCTCCTCGTCGTCGAGGTCGAGCTCGGCGAGCCGGTCGGCGATCGTCAGGCGGTCGAACCGCGCGAGCTCGCCGGCGGCGAGCAGCGGGTCGTGCGGATTGGGGAGCGCCTCGCGAACGCCGTCCACGAACCGGTCCCATCCGCGCGCGGCGATCGCGTCGCGCTCCCTGATCGTTCCCTCGCGTCGCTCGTCGCCCACGTACCAGCCGGCCCGCTCGGCGTCGCCGCTGAGCGCGACCGCGAGCCCCGCACGGGTGATCTCGGACCATGTGTGCGGCTGGTGCCAGTGCACCCAGGCGCCGCCGTACTCGATCCGGGCTCCGTCCCACTCCGCGCTCCACGTGCGGCCACCCAGCCGCTCGCGCGCCTCGAGCAGCAGCACGGAGCGCCCGCGCAGGGACGCCTCGCGCGCCGCCGTCACCCCGGCGAAGCCGCCGCCGATCACGATCACGTCCTTCATCCACCCACTATCGTCTCTCTCCATGCGCGTCGGCGTCGACCTCGGCGGGACGAAGATCGAGGCGCTCGTGATCGAGGGCGATCGCCACGTGCTCGGGCGCGCCCGCAACCCGACGCCCACCGAGGGCGGAGCCGCCGCGATCGTCGCCGCGATCGCGCGCACGGTCGAGGAGGCCGCCGGCTCGATCGGGATCGGCGTCGACCACCTCACCGGCGTCGGCGTCGGGTCGCCCGGCGCGGTCGACGAGGAGGCGGGCACCGTCGGCTTCAACTCGAACCTCGCCGGCGGCTGGCGCGAGCCGCAGCCGTTCGCCGCCGAGCTCGGGAGGCTGCTCGGGGTGCCGGTGCGGGTGGCGAACGACGTCGAGGTGGCCGCGTCGGCCGAGCTCGAGCTCGGCGCCGGGCGCGCGTTCCGCTCCTGGATCGCGATCTGGTGGGGCACCGGCGTCGGCGGTGCCGTCGTCCTCGACGGCCGGCGCTGGCGCGGCAACGGCTCGGCCGGCGAGTTCGGTCACATGGTCGTGAGGCTCGGCGGCCGCGTGTGCCCGTGCGGCCGCCGCGGCTGCGTGGAGGCCTACGCGGGCCGTGCTGCGATGGAGGAGCGCGCGCGCCGCCTGCACTCCCGGGGGCAGAAGACGAAGCTCTTCGAGCTGATGGAGAAGGCGAAGCGCGACCGGCTGACGAGCGGTGTCTGGGAGAAGGCGCTCGACCAGGACGACGCGATCGCGCGCGAGCTGATCGACGACGCCTACGACGCGATCGGCGCCGCCGCCGCATCGGTCGTCAACCTGCTCGACCTCGACGGGATCGTGGTCGGCGGCGGCCTCGGCACACGCTTCGGCGAGCGCGCGGCCGGTCAGATCCGCGACAAGATGCGCCCGCACGTGTTCAACCCCGCCCGCGACCCGGTCGTCGTCCCGGCGGCGCTCGGCGACGACGGCGGCGCGATCGGCGCCGCGCTGCTCGTCCGCAGCTGACGTCTCCCCACTGCGCCAAAAGCATAGGCAATACCCATGCAAACGCGACGCAGAGCCGCTATCGTCCAGCGCTGACGACGTCCTCCGCCCCGGCATTGCCGAGGCGCGAAACCAAAGAGGGAGCGCGGGAGAGTGGCGGATCGGTTGACGAGGGCTGCAGTTCTGCGCCGGGGCGCGATCGCCGGCGGCGCGCTCGCGGTCGGCGGCGTCGGCACGGCGGTGCTGGCGGCTCCGGCGGGGGCGATGACGTTCCCCGACAGCGACCTGGCCAACCTGCGCCTGCTCGTGGGCGCCGAGCTGCTCGCGCTCGACTACCAGGGCCAGGCGCTCTCGAGCGGGCTGCTCTCGACCGAGGCCGCCGCGCTCTTCAAGCAGGCGGTCGCCGACGACACGGCGCACTACAGCGGCCTCGTCGACCTGCTCGGCAAGGGCAACGTCGTCGCCGCGACCTCGGACGACATCGATTTCGCGTACCCGAAGGGCAGCTTCGACTCCGAGGCTGCGATCCTCAAGCTCGCCGACCAGATCCAGGCTCTGGCCCTCGGCGCCTACGTCGGCGCGCTCCAGAACCTCCAGACGCCGCTGGTCCGCCTGCCGGTCGCCCAGGTCGCGGTCAACGAGTCGCAGCACGCCGCTGCGCTCGCCGCGCTTGCAGGGCGGCCCGTGCTCGGACGCGCCTTCGGGCCGGCGCTCCAGATCGACGCCGTCTCGGCGGCGCTGAGCGATTTCGAGAGCTGACCATGCCGAAGCAGACCTACACGGCCAAGGAGGCGGCGGCGGCGCTCGGGATCAGCGTCGACACGCTGCGCCGCTGGGACAGGGCGGGGAAGCTCCGCGTCGAGCGCGACGCAGGCAACCACCGCGTCGTTCCCGCCTCGGAGATCGACCGGCTGAAGGGCGACGGGCAGGGCGAGCACATCAGCGCCCGCAACCGCTTCAACGCGATCGTCACGGACGTGAAGACGGACGGGCTGATGGCTCAGGTCGAGCTCGTCGTCTCCGACCCGGCGCGCCTCGTCGCGATCGTCACCCGCGATGCCGTCGAGGAGCTCGGCCTGCATCCCGGCATGGCCGCCACCGCGATCGTCAAGTCCACCAGCGTGATCATCCAGAGCCAGGGGGGAACCCGATGAAGCGCCGCTCGCTCGCAGCAGTCCTCGCAGTCGCGATCGCCGTCGTGTCGCTCGCGTCACTCGCGAGCAGGGCAGCAGGCGCGCAACGTGCTCAGCTGACCGTGTTCGCGGCCGCGTCGCTGACCGACGCCTTCCCGAAGCTCGACCCGGCCGAGAAGTACTCGTTCGCCGGTTCGAACACGCTCGCAGCGCAGATCACGCAAGGGGCGCCGGCCGACGTCTTCGCCTCCGCGAACATGACGCTGCCGAACCAGCTCTTTGCGAAGGGGCTCTGCTCGCAGCCGGTCGTCTTCACGCGCAACACGCTCGTGATCGTGGTGCCGACCTCGAACCCGGCCGGGATCCACAGCATCTACGACCTGACGAAGAAGGGCGTGAAGCTCGACATCGCCGGGTCGGGCGTTCCGGTGGGCAGCTACACGCTCCAGATCCTCAAGAACATGAACCTGTCGACCGCGGTGCTCGCGAACGTCGTCAGCAAGGAGACCGACGTGCGCGAGGTGCTGGCGAAGGTCGCGCTCGGCGAGGCCGACGCCGGGTTCGTCTACTCGACGGACGCGAAGACCGTCCCCGGGAAGGTCATTGTGATCAAGGTGCCGGCGTGGGCGCAGCCGAAGGTGCAGTACGGGATCTGCGTCGTCTCGAAGAGCGCGAACAAGACGGACGCGCAGGCGTTCGTGAACAAGGTGCTCTCGAAGGCAGGCCAGGCAGAGATGCTCGCGTACGGCTTCCTGCCTCGCGTCAAGCCGACAACGACGAAGAAGTAGCCATCCGCCGAGCCGCGGTCACTGTGCTCTACGTCGGCGGCGCGGTGACCGCGCTCGCGTTCCTCGTCCTGCCGGTCGTCGCGATCTTCGTGCATACGACCCCGGGGAACCTCATCGACCAGCTTTCGAACCCCGTCGTCCGGGACGCGTTCGTCGTCAGCCTCAAGACGAGCCTCACCGCGCAGGCCCTGATCGTGCTGATCGGGACGCCCACCGCGTACCTGCTCGCCACGCAGCGCTTCCCGGGGCACGCGCTCGCGATCACGTTCGTCGAGTTGCCGCTCGTGCTGCCGCCTGCGGTCGCCGGGATCGGGCTGCTCGTCGCGTTCGGACACTTCGGGCTGCTCGGCTCGACGCTCAGTGCATTCGGCGTCTCGCTCCCGTTCACGCAGGCCGCCGTCACGGTGGCGGTCGCGTACGTGGCGAGCCCGCTGTACGTGCGGCAGGCGATCGCAGCCTTCGAGGCGACCGACCCGACGCTCGCCGCCGCCTCGCGCACGCTCGGCGCGTCGCGCACGCGCACCTTTTTCCGCATCGTCCTGCCGCTCGCCCGCGGCGGCCTCGTGGCCGGGCTCGCGCTCTCGTTCGCCCGCGGGCTCGGCGAGTTCGGCGCGACGATCATGTTCGCCGGGAGCCTGCAGAAGGTGACGCAGACGCTGCCGCTCGCGATCTACGCGGAGTTCGACCAGGACTTCAACGCGACGCTCGCGATGAGCGGCGTGCTCGTCCTGATCAGCGTCCTCCTGCTGCTGACCCTCAGAATCGGGCTGACATGGCAACGCTCGTCCTCGAAGCGATCACCGTTCCTCTTCGGGCCTTCGGCCTCCGGCTGAGCCTGGAGGTCGACGCGACGGTCGCGCTGGTCGGGCCCTCGGGGGCCGGCAAGACGACCGTCCTGCGCGCGATCGCCGGGCTCGTCCGGCCGCGGTCGGGCCGGATCGCAGCGGGCGACGAGACGTGGTTCGACGGCGAGGCAGGCGTCCACCTGCCGCCCGAGCAGCGGCGCGTCGGGCTCGTCTTCCAGGACTACGCGCTCTTCCCGCACATGACCGTGCGCCAGAACGTCGAGTACGCCCGCCGTCAGGCCGCCGACGAGTACCTCGACCGGCTCGCGATCCGCCACCTCGAGCACGCGCGGCCCGGGCGAGCTCTCGGGCGGCGAGCGCCAGCGCGTCGCTCTTGCGCGCGCGCTCGCCCGCGACCCCGCCGTCCTGCTCCTGGACGAGCCGCTCTCGGCGCTCGACCCGCACACGAAGGCCGACGTGCGCTCCGAGCTCCAGGAGCTGCTCGCCGGCCTGCGCATCCCGACACTCCTCGTCACCCACGACTTCGAGGACGCGGCCGCCCTCGCCGACCGCGTCGGCGTGCTGGTCGACGGCGAATTGCGCCAGACGGGCACCCCGGCCGACCTCGTCGCAGCGCCGCGCGATCCGTTCGTCGCCTCGTTCACCGGCGCCAACCTGCTGCGCGGCGTCGCGGAGCGTGTCGGCGGGCTGACGTGGGTGCGGCTCGAGGACGGACGCTCGATCACCACCACCGACGAGGGGATGGGCGAGGTCGTGGTCGCCGTCTATCCGTGGGACGTGACCGTTTCGCTCACGGAGCCGGACGAGTCGGCGATGAACGTCGTGCACGACACGGTGCGCAGCGTCGCCGAGCTGGGAAACCGCACGCGGGTGACGATCGGCCCGGTGAGCGCCGAGATCACGGCGCAGTCGTTCGAGCGGCTCGGCCTACGCGTGGGCCAGCAGGCGTTCGCGACGTTCAAGGCGACGGGCACGCGTGTCGTCGCGAGCGGTCATACCCGGAGCGGCGGCGCGGGCGAGGTGAGCCGCACACGGGGGTCGAACGCGGTGTAGGCGAGATCGACGAGCAGGTTCAGGAGCATCACCGCGACCGCGAGGAAGACGACGCTGCCCGCGATCATCGGCAGGTCGCGGCGAAGCGCCGACTCACGCAAGATGCCGCCGAGCCCGGGCAGGTCGAACGCCGTCTCGATGAAGACGACTGTGCCGAGCGCCGTCCCGAGGTTGAGACCGACCATCGTCACGATCGGGAGGCTGATGTTCCGGAACAGATGCCGCGTGAGCACGCGCAGCTCGCCGGCGCCCGTCGCACGCGCGGTGCGGACGTAATCCTCGCCGAGCTGCTCGATGACGAGGGCGCGGACCATCGACGTGAACAACGCCGCGTTCAGCATCCCGAACGTGAACCACGGAAGCACCAGATGCTCCGCCCACTCCCGGAGGCCGTCGCAGCCGGTCGATGGGTTGTCGATCGCGCAGTAGCCGACGGGCGGCAGTACCTGCAGGTAGTGGCCGAACACGTAACTGAGCATGAGCCCGAGCCAGACCGGATGGGCGCAGAGGCCGATCAGCACGAACACGTTCCCGGCACGGTCGAGGAACGAGCGTGGCCGGAGCGCCGCGATCAGGCCCAGCGGCACGGCGAGCACGAACCAGACGACGACGCCGCCGAGGACGAGCGAGAGCGTCACCGGCGCGGCATGGACCAGCTTCGTCCGCACGTCGGCCCGGTCGACGGACGAGGTGCCGAGATTGCCGTGGCGCACGATCGCCCAGACGTAGTCGACGTACCCCGCCGTGACGGAGCCCTGGTTGCGATACGTCTGCGTCCGGGATCGCAGCCCCGCCTGGCGCTGGTGCGGCAGAGCGAAGAACATCACGAAGACGAACAGCGTGATCGCGAAGAAGAGCAGAACGTACGAGAAGAGCTGCCACAGCACGTACCGGCCCATGCGTAAGTACTACGTGAGGCGAAACCGGTTCGGATCGGCGTCGGAAGACCCCGGCCAAATGTCCGAAAGGGGGATTCTCACCGGATCCCGCTGCGACCACAACGAGGGGGTTGCGGCGGCCTGGTTCATCCCCGGTCCGGATTCTCGGGCGCCTCGTCACGGGCGGGCTCGCGCTGGGCTTCGCCGTGCTCGCCATCGTGGGCGTGATCACCCGCGTCACCGACGCCCGTTCGGAGACGGAGCGTGCGCAGCGGCTCAGCGACTTCGGCACTCTCGCCTACGTCGCCGGGCGCGAGGGCAGGCTCGTCACGGTCAGGCCGACCGACGCCGCCACCGCAACGCAGATCCGCCACCTGCTGACGCGCCTCGAGGGGTCGTCGTCGAGCGCATCCGAGATGACGAAGGTCGTGATGCCGGCGGTCAACGCGGTGACACTCGCCGAGCGCGGGCATCCGGCGCGAGCCGCAACGGCCTACGAGCAGGTGCGCGCGCAGGCCCAGATCGCAGCTCTGCACGAGGCCTCCGTGACCCGCAACGAACGCACCGCGCTGCTCGCGCGCCTCGAGGACTGGGCGGCGCTCGTCGCCGCCATACTCGGCTCCTTGCTCGGCCTCGCTGCTCTCGTGCGCAGGCTTCGGACACGGACGGCCGACCTCGACAACCGCGTCGAGGAGCTGAGCCTCCAGGCGCGCACCGACAGCCTCACGGGTCTCGGCAACCACCGCGCCTTCCACGAGACCCTGTCCGCGGCGATCGCGGCCCGTTCGACCTCCAACACGCCGTTCGTCCTGCTCGCGATCGACCTCGACGGCTTGAAGCAGATCAACGACAGCGAAGGGCACCTTGCCGGCGACGAGTACATCAAGAAGGTCGCCGACTGCCTGCGCGTCGTCGTCGGCGAACAAGGCACCGTCCACCGCACCGGCGGCGACGAGTTCATGGTCATCCTGCCCGGTCGGCGCAACTGGGACGGCCTCGCAGTCGCTCGACAGATCGAGGAGCACGCAAGGCAGACGATCGGGCGGCGCGCTCTGTCGATCGGGCTCACGGAGTCGACCGGCACCGAAGGCCGTCATCTGCTCGTCGGCCAGGCCGACCTCGCGCTCTACGAGGCGAAGCGCACGCGTCTCAACGCCGTCGTCTTCAACGCCGGGCTGGCGAAGCTGACTCGCCCGACGGAGCGACGGCAGGACGGCCCGTTTCCCGAGCAGCGCGCGCTCGCGGCCGCGCTCGCACGCGCGGTCGACGCGAAGGACGTGGGCACCCAGAGCCACTGCGAGACCGTCGCCCAGCTGTGCGTCGCGATCGGCGAGCGTCTCGGCGTCCGCGGGCATGAGCTCGAGCGGCTGCGACTCGCCGGCCTCCTGCACGACGTCGGCAAGATCGGCGTCGCCGACGCGATCCTCCAGAAGCCGACCGAGCTCGACGACTCGGAGCGCGAGGCGATGGCGAGTCATGTCGACATCGGGCACTCGATCGTGCTCGCCGCGGAGCTGCCGATCGAGGCGGAGTGGATCCTCTACCACCACGAGCGCTTCGACGGCACAGGCTATCCGGACGGGAAGCGCTCCGGCGAGATCCCGCTCGGGTCACGCATCATCGCCGTCGCCGACGCCTTCGAGGCGATGATCGCCGCCCGGCCCTACCGCCCGAGCATCTCGGCCGAGGAGGCGATCGCCGAGCTGTGCCGCAACGCCGACACCCAGTTCGACGGGCGCTGCGTGGATGCGCTCGTCGACACGATCGCCGACGCGGGGATCGCCCCGCCCGCGACGATGGCGACCGAGGACGTCGAGGCGCGGCTGCGCCTCGTGCACAGCGGCGCGACGGCGCGCGTCGCCTGATCGCACGCTCTACCGGCGCAGCGCTTCGAGCTGGTCGTCCTCGAGGCGGTGGATCAGCGACCGGAGCTCGAGCTCGCGGCTCCCGGTCGGATCGAGCTGCGGCTCGTACTCGAGCGCCTTCAGCCGGCCGCGGAGCTCGTCGAGCAGCTGAAGCCGCTGAAGATCGCGCGTAATGTCGCTCACGATTCGAGGCTAGAGGCGGGTCCGCCAGACGGCCTCGGTGAAACTACGTACGGGCGACGCGATCCCTGGGGACGTCGAGCACCGAGGTGCAGCCGACGAGCCTCAGGGCGAGCGCGATCTCCTCACGCAGCAGCTCGAGCACATGCCGGGCGCCCGCCTCGCCGCCGACCGCGAGCCCCCACATCGGCGGGCGGCCGACGAGCGCCGCGCGGGCGCCGAGGGCGAGGGCCTTGACCACGTCGGCGCCGCGACGAATGCCGCCGTCGACGAGCACGTCCATCCGTCCGGCCACCGCCTCCACCACCTCCGGCAGCACGTCGATGGTCGCCGAGACCCCGTCGAGCTGGCGCCCGCCGTGGTTCGAGACGACGATCGCGGCAGCGCCGTGCTCGCAGGCGAGACGCGCGTCCTCCGCGGTGAGCACGCCCTTGAGGACGACCGGCAGGCCGGACTCGTCCGCCAGCCGCTCGATGTCCGCCCAGACGAGCGACGGAGAGACGAGCAGCGAGGGCTCGTGCGGCGTCAGGCCCCCGCGGCCAAGGAGCGGCACGACCATCTCCGGCGACAGCTCGAAGCCGGTGCGCAGGTCGCGCTCGCGACGTCCGAGCACGGGCGTGTCGACCGTGAGCACGAGCGCGGTGAAGCCGGCTGCCCGCGCCCGCGCGACGATCTCGCGGCGGACGCCGAGATCGGTGAAGGCGTAGAGCTGGAACCAGCGCGACGCGCCGGTCTCGGCGATCTCCTCGGGCGTCGCCGTCGCGAAAGTCGACAGGCACATGATCGAGCCGACGGCCTTCACCGCGCGCGCCATCCCCGGCTCGCCGTCCGGGTGGAGAACGCGCTGATAGGCGATGGGGGCGACGAGGAGCGGCAGGGCGAGCTCCTGACCGAGCACGGTCGTCGCGAGCGAGCACGATTCGACGTCGACGAGCACCCGGGGCCGCAGCCGCCAGGCCTCGAACGCCTCGACGTTCCAACGGAGCGTCAGCTCGTCGCCGGCGCCGCCTGCGAAGTACGCGAGTGCGCCCGGCTCGATCCGGGCGGCCGCGAGCTCCTCGTAGTCGTGGACATTGAGCGGTTCGGAGTCGTTCACCGGCGCCGATTGAACCACGACCGCCGATCGGCCGGGAGCGGCTCCTCGCCGAGCGCGCGAGCCCCCGCGAGCAGATCCTCGGCAGTCAGCGCGCGCAGCGCGTCGGCGTCCAGGCCGGCGACGTCACCGGCGGCGAGTCGCAGCGCCTGGGCGTTCAGCGCCTGCTCGAAGAGCGTGCGTGCGAAGCGCGCGTTGCCGAAGCCCTCGTGCCGCTCCGCCCCGTCCAGGATCGCGCGCAGCGCCTCCTCGGCACCGTCGGCGAGCGCGTAGTCGGCATCGCCGGCGAAGCGGTGGAAGATCGCCACGAGCTCGTCGGACGAGTAGTCCGGGAACTCGATCTCGCGCGAGAACCGCGAGCGAAGCCCGGGATTCGACTCGAGGAAGCGCCGCATCAGGCGCGGGTAGCCGGCGACGATCACGACGAGGCGGTGGCGATTGTCCTCCATCCGCTTCAGGAGCGTCTCGATCGCCTCGTCGCCGAAGTCGAGGCGGTCGCCGTCGCGGGCGAGCGCATACGCCTCGTCGACGAAGAGCACGCCGTCGAGCGCCTTCCGGATGACGCGATCCGTCTTGACCGCGGTGAGCCCGACGTACTGGCCGACGAGCCCGGCGCGGTCGACCTCCACGAGGTGCCCCTTCTTGAGCAACCCCATCGAGCGGTACATCTGCGCGAGCAGCCGGGCGACCGTCGTCTTCCCGGTGCCGGGGTTGCCGAGGAAGACGAGGTGCTGTGTCGTCGCAACCTCCGCGAGGCCGGCCTCCTGCCTCCGCGCCTGGACCCGAAGGAACGCGACGAGGGCCTGCACCTGCTCCTTGACCGACTCGAGCCCCGGCAGCGCGTCGAGCTCGGCCAGCAGCTCCTCGAGCGGCCGCGGCGGCTCCTGCCGGCGCAGCGCGTCGAGGTCGAGCTCCTCGCCGATCTGCTGGCGCAGCTCGGCGCCGAGCGCCCGGAGCGACTCGAGCGGGTTCTGCGGCATGGCCCTGGACCGTACCCCAGAGGGGCCGGGCTTCCGCTATAGTTAAGTCAGTTAATGGTTCGTGTTATTAACGATTCGATGACGGTTGCGGGCCGGCTACGGCCGGTGCTCCTCCGGCTCGGCCGGGAGTTGCGCCGCGAGATCCACTCGCTGGGCGTGACGGGCGGCCAGGTCTCCTTGCTGATCGCGATCAAGCATCACCCGGGGATCACCGCCAGCGAGCTCGCAGCCGAGGAGCGCGTGTCGGCGCCCGGCATGTCCGGCCAGCTCGTCCGCCTCGAGGCGGCGGGGCTGATCGAGCGCGTGCGAGCGAGCGACCGCCGGCGGATCGGCCTCTTCCTGACCGACGCGGGCGACAAGGTGCTGCGCTCGGTCCGCAAGCGGCGCACCGCGTGGCTCGTCGCGAGGCTCGAGCAGCTCGAGCCCGAGGAGCGCGAACGGATCGAGGCGGCGCTGGAGCCGCTCGAGAAGCTGCTCGGCGAATGACCGTACTGCGAGTCGTCTCGCGCAAGACCTTCGCGTCGCTGCGCCATCACCACAACTACCGCCTCTTCTTCTTCGGCCAGCTGACGTCGGTCGCCGGGACGTGGATGCAGAACATCGCACTCGCGTGGCTCGTCATCCAGCTCTCGCCCAACTCGCGCGGTCTTGCGGTCGGCCTGCTGACGGTGTGCCGGTTCGGCCCGTACACCCTGCTCGGCCTGTTCGCCGGCGTCGTCACAGACCGCTTCGACAACAGGCGCACGGTGATCGTCACCCAGACCGTCCAGATGGCCTTCTCGGCGCTGCTCGCAGCGCTCGTCCTGCTCGGGCACGCGCAGCTCTGGCAGGTCTACGCGATCGCCGCGCTCACCGGCACCGCAGTCGTCTTCGACGCGCCGTCGCGCCAGAACCTCACCTTCCAGATGGTCGGCAAGGAGGAGCTGCCGAACGCGGTCGCGCTCAACTCGAGCCTCTTCAACACGGCTCGCATCTTCGGCCCGGCGCTCGCCGGCGTCCTGATCGCCGCCGTGGGCGCGGGCTGGTGCTTCGCGGTAAACGCCGCGAGCTTCCTCGCCGTGATCGTGGCACTGCTCGCCATGCGCGTCTCGGAGCTCTACCCCCTGGCCGACCGCGGCCGCCCGACGCTGCTCAGAGGGACGCGCGAGGGCTTTGCCTATGCACGGCGGTCCACGACGATCTGGGTGACGCTCGCGATGATGGTCGTCTTCGCGTCGATCTGCTTCAACTTCAACATCCTGCTGCCGCTGCTCGCGAAGGACACGCTCGACGCAGGGCCGCGCACGTTCGGCATCATCTCGGCCGCCTTCGGCGCGGGCGCACTGATCGGCGCGCTCTCCGCAGCCGCCCTCGCGAACGCCCGCTGGCGGACGATGCTGCTCGGCGCGTTCGGCTTCGGTCTCTGCGAGCTGCTGATCGCGCCGGCCCGGTCGACGGTCGCCGTCGCGGTCCTGCTCTTCGTGTGCGGGATCTTCTTCACGAGCTACACCGCGAACTCGAACGCCTCCATCCAGCTCGCGAGCCCCGACCACATCCGTGGGCGCGTGCTCTCGCTCTACTACTACGCGTGGAACGGCCTCGCGCCGGTCGGCGCGCTGCTCGTCGGCTTCATGTGCGACCGCGGCGGCACGGAGCTCGCCTTCGGTGTCGGCGGCGCGTGCGCGATCGTGCTCACGGTCGCCGCCGCCTTCGTGCTGAAGGGTCGGTCGCGCCGCTTGATCCTGCGGACTGTCACCACCTAGTGGGCCGGCGAACCTAGCCGGGATCGACCCGCACGCGGCCCGCCTCAGCGGTCACGTCCCAGGCGGCCCCGAAGGCACGCACGCCCGCAAGACGCACGTCGCCGAGCCACTCGGGCACTCCGGGCGCGACCGTCGTGAGCGCGCGCTCCGATGCATCCGGCTCGAGACCGAGCAGCACCCGCAGGAGGAGCACGGCGGTCCCGGCACCCCACGCCTGCGGGCTCGCGGCCACGGGGTAGGCGATCGGGAACGGCGACTCGTCGCGCCCGACGCCCGCGAAGGCCTCCGGCAGTGCCCCGTCGAACGAGGCGGACGCGTCGAGGAGGCCGCGGGCGACGCGCCACGCCTCCTCCCACCGGTCGTAGCGGGCGAGTCCCTGCGCCGCGAGCGACGTGTCGTGCGGCCAGACCGTCCCTGTGTGGTAGCCGAGCGGGTCGTAGCCCGCGTCGCCCGCCGCCATCGTGCGCACCCCCCACCCGGTCCACAGCTCGTCGCCGAGCAGCGCGCCGACGACGCTCTCGACGCGATGCTCCGGGACGATGCCGCTCCAGAGAAGGTGGCCGACGTTCGAGCAGAGGGCGTCGACCCGCCGCTTCCGGTGGTCGAGCGCGAGCGCGTAGTAGCCGCCGCGGCCCTGCACCCAGTACGCGGCGTCGAACCGATCCTGGAGCGCGGCCGCCTCCCGCTCGAGTCGCGCCGCGAGCCCGGGCTCGTCCCACGCCTCCCGCGCGAGCTCGGCGAGGCGCCGCTTGGCGTCGTAGGCGTAGCCCTGCACCTCGCACGGCGCGATCGGCGGCTCGGCGATCTGGCCGTTCGCGAACCGCTGCGAGTCGTGCGAGTCCTTCCACGACTGGTTCGGGAGACCGCGCGGCGTGCGGCGCTGGTACTCGAGGAAGCCGTCACCGTCGCGATCGCCGTGCTCGTCGAGCCACGCGAGGGCCCGGAGGGCCGGCCCGCGGAACCGACCCGCGAGCTCCCGATCACCGGTCCACCGCCACACTTCGGAGACGAGCACGAGGAAGAGCGGCGTCGCGTCGAGGCTCCCGTAGTAGCGCTCGAACCACCCGCGTGCCGCGCGGCCGCGCCTCACCTCGTGGACGATCTTCCCCGGTTCGGCGTCGATGGACGGGTCGTCGGCCTCCGCCTGCAGAGCGGCCAGGGCGTCGAGCGTCGCGACCGCGGTCTCGGGGCCGAGCAGGAACGTCTGCAGCGACGCGATCAGCGAGTCGCGGCCGAAGAGCGTCATGAACCACGGAGCCCCGGCGGCCGGGACGCCGTCATCGAGCCTGAGGGCGGCAAGATCGTTCGTCGACCGCCGGAAGGCGCGCGCAAGGTCGCCGTGGGAGGAGCGCAGGCGCGGCAGGCGGCTGCGCCAGGCGGCGAGCTCCACCTCGGGATCGCGAGGCGGCCCCTCCGGGTCGACGGTGACGTCGAGGCCGAGCTCGCACCGCTCCCGCGGGCCGAGCTCGAGCCTCCACTCGAGCCTGCCGGCGTCGACCGCGGCAGGCTCCGAGAGCGTCACCGTCGTCCGCGCCTCCCCGCCCTCTGCCTCGGCGAGGATCACCCTGCCTCCCCCCTCGCGAACCGCTCCGAGGGATGGCAGCGCGAGACCGGCGACCGGCGGCACGCCGTGCAGGGCGTGCTCCTTGACGGTGATCGTGTCCGCGAAATCCGCGGCGACCTCGACGGTGACGGTCGCCGCCACCGGCTCGGAAGAAGCGTTCTCGAGCACGATCCTCTCCTCCAGGCCACCGGCGATACGCCGGCTCCGCCGGATGACGAGAGCCCCGACCCGCCCGTAGACGACGGCGGCGTAATACTCGACGACCCGTGAGGTGAGGAGCTCCGGCCGCTCGCCGTCGATTCGCAGCACGAGCCGGGAGAGGTGCCGCGTGTCGACGGCGTAGAAGCCCTCGACGCCGTCCGTGACGTCGCCAAGGTCGTCGGAGACGCAGAAGGTCGACCCGGCGAGAACCGTCAGCGCCATTCGGCGCATCATGCCCGGCCGATTCGGGTTAAGCTCGCAGTCTCTACCGCGGAGGGATGGCCTTGGCGACCATCGAGTTCGACGACGTCCAGAAGATCTATGACGACGGCACCCAGGCGGTGTTCGACCTCAGCCTGAAGATCGAGGACGGCGAGCTGATGGTCCTGGTCGGACCGTCGGGCTGTGGCAAGACGACGGCGCTGCGGATGGTCGCCGGCCTCGAGGAGATCACCGACGGCGACCTCTGGATCGGCGACCGCATCGTGAACGACCTGACTCCGAAGGAACGCAACATCGCGATGGTCTTCCAGAGTTACGCGCTCTACCCGCACATGACGGTCGAGGACAACCTGGCGTTCAGCCTTCGGCTCCACAAGATGCCGAAGCAGGAGATCGAGGAGCGCGTCCACAACGCGGCGACGGTCCTGCAGATCGAGCAGTTCCTGAAGCGCAAGCCCAAGGCTCTCTCCGGCGGGCAGCGCCAGCGCGTCGCCATGGGCCGCGCACTCGTGCGCGAGCCGGTGGCGTTCCTGATGGACGAGCCACTCTCGAACCTCGACGCCAAGCTGCGCGTCCAGATGCGAGCGGAGATCCATCAGCTCCAGCGGCGACTCGACGTGACGACCATCTACGTCACGCACGACCAGGTCGAGGCGATGACGATGGGCGACCGCGTCGCGGTCATGAACGGCGGTCGCCTGCTGCAGGTCGACACGCCGCAGGTGCTCTATAGCCGACCGGCCAACGAGTTCGTTGCCGGCTTCATCGGTTCGCCCGCGATCAATCTCGTCGAGGCGCAGCTCGAGCAGGCGGACGGGCACCTCTCCGTCACCTTCGGCGAGCACCGGCTGTCTGTCGACGACCGTGCCGCGCGAGACCATTCGGCCCTGAAGGACTACGTCGGCAAGACGATCATCCTCGGCATTCGGCCGGAGGACTTCGAGGATGCGAGCCTGATGCCGGACGTGCCGAGCGACCGGCGTGTGAAGATCACCGTCGAGCTGCTGGAGCCGCTCGGCGCCGAGGTGCTCCTCTACTTCGGCACCGCCGCAAAGGGCGTCCTCTCCAGCGCGGCGGCCGCGGACGTGGGCGAGGACGCCGCGATCCATTTCGGAGGAGACAGCGGCGCGGAAGACGGGTCACGCATGTGCGCACGGGTCAGCCCGCACACGCGCATCGCGATGGGTCAGAGCACGGAGCTCGCGGTCGACACGAGCCGGCTCTACTTCTTCGACCCGCAGACGCGGGAAACCGTCTAGATCTAGCCCTTGACGGCGCCGGCGGTGAGGCCGGCGATGATCCGCTTCTGCAGGATCAGGACGAGCAGGATGAGCGGCAGCGTGATGATCACGGTCGCGGCCATGATCTCGCCCCACGGGACCGCGAAGGCGCTGCCGGTGTTGCTCACGAAGGAGGTGATCGCGAGCGGCACCGTGTAGTGGTTGGGCGACTGGATGAACGAGAGCGCGTACAGGTACTCGTTCCAGGCGGAAATGAATGCCAGCAGGCCGGTCGTCACAAGGCCGGGGGCGATCAGCGGCAGCAGCACCTTCCAGAAGACCTGCAGCGGCGTCGCCCCGTCGACGTAGGCCGCCTCCTCGAGGTCGCCGGGCAGCGTCCGCATGAAGCTCGTCAGCACCCAGATCGTGAACGGGAGCGTGAAGATCAGGTACGAGAAGATCAGCGCACCCAGCGTGTCGTAGAGGTTGAGCTTCGAGATCGTCGTGTAGAGGGCGCCGAGGATCGCGATCTGCGGGAAGATCGTCATCGACAAGACGAGGTAGAGGACGAACGAGCGGCCGTGGAAGCGGAAACGGCCGAGCGCGAAGGCGGCGGACGAGCCGATCGCCAGCGAGAGCAGCGTCACCGATCCCGCGACGATCGCCGAGTTGAGCAGGGCGTCCGTGAAGAAGCTCGCGCTGAGCGCGCCTCGGTAGTTCGCCAGGGTCGGGTGCGACGGGAAGTACTTGATCGGCGTCTGGAAGAGGTTCACCTCGGGCGTGAACGAGGAGCGGAGAACCCAATAGAAGGGGAACAGGCAGTAGACGGCGATCACGAGGACCAGCACGTAGAACGGCATCCGGACGAGCAGGCGCCCGAAGCGGTTCTTCCGCAGCCTGCGGATCCGGCTGGCCGGCCGCGCGATGGGCCGTGCTGCTTCGGCGACCGCGCTCATCTGCCGCTCACGCCGTTTCCCCGCTGACCCGGTTGAGGGTCATGTAGATGACGACGAAGATCGCGATGATCAGGAAGATCACGACGCTGACCGCCGCGCCGTACCCGACGTGGCCGTCGCCGACGATCGTGCTCTGGGCGTAGATGGCCATCGTCTGCGTGTCGGGGCGATTGCCGAAGAAGACGTAGAACACGTCGAAGACGCGCAGTGCGTCGAGAGTGCGGAAGATCAGCGTGACGAGGATCGCCGGTTTGAGCAGCGGGAGGGTGATCCTCCAGAACTGCTGAAAGACGTTCGCGCCGTCGACCCTCGCGGCCTCGTAGACGTCCTGCGGGATCACCTGCAGGCCTGCGAGCAGGAGCAGCGCGACGAACGGCGTCGTCTTCCAGATGTCGACCGCGCAGACCGAGGCGAGCGCGGTGCTCGGCTCGGCGATCCAGGCGTGCGAGTGCGAGATGAGGTGGCTTCTCACGCCCAGGTCGTTGATCACGCCGAAGGTGTCGTCGAGCATCCACTTCCAGATCTGCGCGGCGACGACGGTCGGGATCGCCCAGGGGACGAGCATGACCGCGCGCATGGCGCCGCGGCCCTTGAAGTTCGAGCTCACGACGAGGGCGATGACGAGGCCGAGGGCGAACTCGAACGTCACCGTGATCAGGCTGAACTTGATCGTCGTCCAGATCGAGTCGCGGAAGAGCGTGTCGTGCCACAGCTGCCTGTAGTTCGCGAAGCCCACCCACTTCGCCGGCTCCAGGGCGAGGAACTCCTGGTCGGTGAAGCTCTGGTAGACGGTCTTTCCCAGGGGGTACATCGCGACGAGCGCGACGACCGCCAGCGACGGCAGGAGCAGGAGCCACGCGAGCCGCGTCTGGCGGCGCGCGAGCTTCGTCCGCCTGCGGCGGCGGCGTGGCGGGACTGGTGTCGCGACGGATGCCATCAGCGGGAATCGAGGGAGAGACGAGGGAGGATGACAAATGCCATCCTCCCTCGTCTCGGGTCAGCGTGCGTGCGCTACTTCAGGAGTGCCTGGAGCTGGGACTGGAGGCCCGGCAGAACGCTGTTCGCCGAGGCTCCGTTGAGGATGCGGCTGATCGCCTGGTAGATGTCCTTCGAGCCCTCGTTGTACTTGGCGCCGAGGATGGTCGACGGGCGGGTCGCCCGCGGGACGTTGGCGGTCGCCGGGTTCAGGTAGGGGGCCGCCTTACGGACAGCCGGGTCGTTCGCGAGCGACGGGATCGTCGGCACGTTCGAGTTCGTGATCGTGTCGAACTTCTCGACGGCCTTGCTCGTCATGTAGCGGACGAACTCGATTGCCGCGTCCGGGTGCTTCGAGTACTTCGACACGGCGAGCTGCCAGCCGCCTACCGTCGCGACCGAGCCTCCGCTCGCGCCGTGGGGCAGCGGTGCAACGGCGAACTTGCCGGCGACCTTCGAGCCCGCGGCCGCGTTGAGCGAGTACGCGTACGGCCAGTTGCGCTCGAAGGCGGCATCGCCGTCGGTGAACGCGGTCTGCGCCTCGCCTTCCTGGTAGGTCGTCACGCCGCGCGGCGTCGTCACACCGATCTGGCTGCGGAACAGGTCGAGGATCGCAGCCGCCTTCGGGTTGTTGATCGTTGCCTTGCCGTTGTCGATGAAGCTGCCGCCGCCGGACGACGCAATCCATTCGAGGGCGTCGCAGGTCAGCCCTTCGTAGGCGTTGCCCTGGAAGACGAAGCCGGAGAAGTTCGGGTTCGAGGCCTGCTCGCCGTCCTGGATCTTCTTCGCCATCGCGAAGAGCTGGGCCCAGGTCGTCGGCGGGGCACTGTAGCCGTACTTCTTCAGCAGGTCGGTGCGGTAGTACAGCATCCCGAAGTCACCGAACCACGGCATCGCCACGAGCTTGCCGTTCACCGTATCGCTCTTGACGATCCCCGCCGCGTGAATCTTCGACTGGGCGCCGAGCTTCGGCTTCAGGTCGACCAGGAACGGTGCGAACGCGCCCGGCCAGACGACGTCGATCATCGCCACGTCGATCGACGACGAATGCGTGGAGAACGCCCTTGCAAGCTGCGAGTACGCCGCATCGGACGCGGCCGGATGCGGGACCACCTTCACCTTGATGCCGGTGTCCTTCGTGAACTCTGTCGCAAGCGCCGTATCGCGCTGGTGCCCGCCTCCGACGGAGTCGCCGACGAACGTGATCGTCTGGCCGCCGTACTTCGCCTTGATGGCGGCCGCGTTCGGCACCTTCGGCGCTGCCATCGCCGCGCTCTTCGTCGCCTTCGCCGAGCCGGCGGTGGCGACCACCAGTGCGACAAGCAGCGTCAGGAGAGAGACGACCCCTGCCATGAGCAACACACGAGTTCTCACGTGGCTCACATTCCTTTCTCTCGTACCGGCCCTCGAGGGCCGTAATGGAAGAGGGGGGCTTTCCGCGAGCCTAACACCTCCGAGCTCGCCCGCTGCACGCTGGGGGCGGTAGCGTCCGAAGGCACCGATGCCTGCCTCGTTCCAGCTCGTCGCCCGCACGGGCCACCCGAGCTTCCTCGACCTGCCGTGGGACGAGCCGCTCGAGGACTGGCGGTCCGAGCGGATCGTGAAGCTGATCCGGGGCATCGGCCGCCATGTCGTGCGCTTCGTCGACTACGACGGCGCGCTCTATGCCTTGAAGGAGCTCCCCGAGCGACCGGCGCGCCGCGAGTGGACGCTGCTTCGGCGCCTGGAGGGTCAGGGCCTGCCGGTGGTCGAGCCCGTCGGGATCGTCACGAACCGCGAGAACGAGCTCGATGCGATCCTGATCACCCGGCACCTCGAGTACTCGCTCCCGTACCGGGCGCTCTTCTCCGGGACGGCGTTCCCCGACCTGCGCACGCATCTGCTGAACGCGCTCGTCGAGCTGATCGCACGCGTGCATCTGCGCGGCTTCTTCTGGGGCGACTGCTCGCTCTCGAACGCGCTCTTCCGACGGGATGCGGGCGCGCTGTCGGCCTACCTCGTCGACGCGGAGACCGGAGAGCTGCACGGTCAGCTGTCCGACGGCCAGCGCGCCTACGACCTCGACATCGCGCAGCAGAACGTCGTCGGCGAGCTGCTCGACGTCGACGCCGAGGTCGGGCTGCCGCCGGGGCTCGACCCCGACGAGACGGCCCAAGAGATCGTCGACCGCTACGAGCAGCTGTGGCACGAGCTGACGCGGGACGAGTCGTTCGCGCCGGACGAGCGCTACAAGCTCGACGAGCGCCTGCACCGTCTGAACGAGCTCGGGTTCGACGTGGAGGAGATCCGCCTCGACGCCACGCCGGGCGGCTACCGCCTCTCTCTCGACCCCCACGTCGTCGAGCCGGGCCACCACCGCCACCGGCTGCTGCGGCTGACCGGCCTCGACGCCCAGGAGAACCAGGCCCGCCGGATGCTGAACGACATCGCCCGCTTCCGGGAGGCGCTCGAGCGGAAGGAGGGGCGGCCGCTCTCGGAGACGGTGGCCGCGGCCCGCTGGCGCGACGAGGTGTTCGAGCCGACGGTCGCGGCAGTGCCCGAGGAGCTCTGGGGACGGCTGCCGGCGGCCGAGGTGTTCCACCAGGTGCTCGAGCACCGCTGGTTCCTCTCGGAGAAGGCGGGCAAGGACGTCGGCATCGACGAGGCCGTTCGCTCCTACGTCGAGCGGGAGCTGCCGAACCGCCCGGCGGAACGCGTCGTGCTCGAGGTCCCGGACCCGGCAAGCCCGCCGGACATCTAGATAAGCGACACGATCTCGTCGAACCGGTCGAGCCGGAGCGGCGAGTGCGTGACGACGAGCAGCCCGACGTCGTCGGCCGCGTCGAGCAGGTCGTCGAGCAGCTCCGCAGCCGTGGTGTCGTCGAGATGCGCGGTCGGCTCGTCGAGCACGAGCAGCGACGCGCCGGAGAGGAACGCACGCGCAAGGGCGATTCGCTGCCGCTCACCGCCCGAGACGAGGGCGCCCTCGTCGCCGACGTCGGTGTCGAGGCCGGCCGGCAGCGACTCGATCCAGTCCCAGGCCCGCGCGCGGCGCAGCGCGGCGACGATCTCGTCGTCCGTCGCGTCGGGTCGAGCCAGGAGCACGTTCTCGCGAATGGTGGTCGCGAAGAGATGCGCGTCCTGTCCGCCGAGGGCGACGACGCGGCGGATGTCGTCCTGCGCCAGCTCGCGTAGGTCGCGGCCGCCCAGTGTCACTCGACCCTGGTCGGGGTCGCGGAAGCGGACGAGCAGGTGCGTGAGCGTCGTCTTGCCGACGCCGCTCCGGCCGACGACCGCGATCCGTCGGCCCGGCGCGAGCCGGAGCGAGACGCCGTCGAGCACCCACGGGCCGCCGGCGAAGCGCACGCGCACGTCCTCGACCGTGAGCGTCGGCGGCCCGGCGTACGGCACCGGCACGGCGGGGTCGCGCACCGACGGCTCGCGACCGGTGAGCTCCTCGAGGCGCTCCGCCGCCGCGTCGGTGGCGACGAGGTGGTCGGCCGCGGCCGGCAGCGCCCGTACTCCTTCGAAGACCGCCAGCGTGAGCAGCGCGACGAGGCCGAGCAGGACGCCGCGGGCATGGCCGACCGCGGCCGCGAGGACGACCGCCGCCGTGACGCCGCCGAGCGCGAGCAGCGCCCCGTCGGCGGCGCCGGCGGTGAGCGCCCGCACCGCCGTCGAGCGGTGGAAGCGCCGGTCGGCGTCGGCGATCCGCTCGAGCCGCTCGGCCGCGGCGTCGTAGGCGACGAGCTCCGGCAGCGCGCCGAGCAGGTCGACCGTGGCGGCCGCGACCTCCGCGCGCTCGCCGGGACGGCGGCGGGCGGCTCCGCGCGCGAGGCGCACCACGGCGAGCGGCACGACGACCGCGGCGAGCACGAGCATCGCGGCGAGCGCCAGCCCGGCACCGGGCGCGACGAGCACGACGGCGAATACCGCGGCAATGCCGACGGCGAGCGCGGCGAGCGGCGGGGCGATGACCCGTACGAGCAGGTGCTGCAGGGCGTCGACGTCGGCGACGAAACGGGAGAGGAGCTCGCCGGTGCGGGCGCCGCCGACGTCGCCGGGAACGAGCGGCTCCAGGCGTGCGAAGAAACGCACGCGTACTCGCGCGAGGAAGCGGAACGACGCGTCGTGCGAGACGACCCGCTCGAGGTAGCGGCACACCGCCCGCGCGAGCGCGAAGAAGCGGACGCCGACGATCGCGACCGTCAGCGAGAGCACCTCGGGGCGCGTCGCCGCGCGCGAGATCAGGTAGCCGGAGTTGGCGAGGAGCGCCGCCCCGGCGCCCAGCGTCAGCGCCGCGAGGGCGACCGAGAGAGCGATGCGCCGCCGCAGCGGGCGCGCCTCGGCGAGCACGTGGCGAAGGGCCGTCACGCGGCCACCGGCTCTCGCTCGCGCAGCGTGCCGTCGCGCAGCTCGAGCACCCGGTCGACGGCGCGCAGCACACGGGTGTCGTGCGTCGTGACGAGGAGCGACTGGGAGCGCGGCAGCGCGGCGAGCACGTCGACGACCGCCTCGGCCGACGCCGCGTCGAGATGCGCTGTCGGCTCGTCGAGCAGGAGCAGCGGGGCGTCGCGCAGGAGCGCCCGCGCGAGCGCGACGCGACGCCGCTCGCCCGCCGAGAGCGTCTCCGTTGGCGCGGCGAGCGGAACGCTCAGACCCGCTGCGCCGAGCGCCGCCCGCAGCTCGTCGTCGGCCGCCGACGGACGACCGAGCCGGACGGCCTCGGCGACGGAGCCCGGCTCGAGCAGCGGGCGTTGCGGCACCCACGCGAGGCGCCGTCGCCAGTTGCCGGGATCGACCGCCGCGAGGTCGTGGCCGTCGACGAGGAGGCGGCCGGCCGCCGGCTCCGTGAAGCGCAGGACGAGCGCGAGCAGCGTCGACTTGCCCGCGCCGCTCGGCCCGACGACCGCAATGCGCTCGCCGGGGGCGATCGCGAGGTCGACGCCGGCGAGCACGAGCCCTCGGCCGTCGTAGGCGGCATCGACGCCGGCAAGCTCGAGCGTCCCGGGAACCGGCGCCTCGCCCGTTCCGTGCGCCGGCGGCTCGAGCGCCGACAGCTCGAGCAGGCGGCCGGCGGCGGCGAGCCCGTCGGCGCTCGCGTGGAACTGCGCCGAGGCGTTGCGAAGAGGCGCGTAGAGCTCGGGCGCCAGCACGAGCACGGCGAACGCGAGCGACAGGCCGACCGAGCCGTGGACGAGCCTGATCCCCAGCTCGACCGCGACGAGAGCCGTGCCGAGCGTGGCGGCCAGCTCGAGCACGAAGGCGGAGAGGAACGCGACGCGCAGCGTCGCCATCGTCGTGCGGCGGTAGTCGTCGGTGTAGCGGGCGATCGCCGCGGTCTGGGCTGCACCGCGCCGGTAGGCCCGCAGCGTGGGCAGCCCGCGTACGACGTCGACGAAGTGCGTCGACAGCACCTGGAGCGCGCGGAAGCGCTTCATCGTCGCGTGCTCGGTCGCGCGGCCGATCAGGATCCCGAACACCGGGATCAGGGGCAGCGTGACGAGGAGCAGCACGCCCGAGATCCAGTCGCGCCACATGATCCACGTGAGCAGGACGGGCGGCACGACCGTTGCGAGCGCCAGCTGCGGCAGGAAGCGCGCGAAGTACGGCTCGAGCGCGTCGCCGCCGTCGAGGAGCGCTCCGGCGACCTCCCCGGTCCGGAGCTCCCCGAGCCCCCCGGGCCGCGAGCGCACGAGCGCGGAGAGAACGCGGAGGCGGAGCAGCGAGAGCGTCGAGGCGGCCGTGCGGGAGCCGAGCCCCTCGAAGGCCGCCGCGACCAGCCCGCGCAGGACGGAGACGAGCGCGAGCGCGACCAGGCGACCCGCCAGCCGGTCGAGGGCCTCGTGGCCGAGGAACGCGTCGGCGACGATGCTCCCGAGGAGGATCGCCTGCGCGAGAATGGCGGCCGCGCCGAGCGCCGCGAGGACGCCGCAGACGATCAGGTAGCGGCGGACCGCGGGAACCTCCCGCACGAGCCTCGGGTCGAGCGGCCGCACGAGGGAAAGCTACTGGTGCGTGCCGAGCGGCGAGCGGGCGAGCGCGTCGAGCGGCGTGCCGACGTCCTCGCCGCCGAGCCGCGCCCGGAACACCCAGTACGTCCACGCCTGGTAGGCGATCACGACCGGCGTCAGGATCAGCGCCACGATCGACATGACGACGAGCGTGTAATGGCTCGAGCTCGTGCCGAAGATCGTGAGGCTGTAGTCGTTCGACGTGCTCGACACGAGCACCCGTGGGTACAAGTTGAGGAAGAGGGTCGCGGTGATGAGCGCGATCGAGAGCGCGGTCGCCGTGAACGCCCAGCCGGTCCGCCCGGCCCGCGCGAGCGCGCCCGCGACGAACGGCAGCGCGAGCGCCGAGACCGGGATCACGCCCGGCACGAGCCCCTTGTCGTGGATGTGGCGTGCGTTGACGTACGTCCAGACGAGGTAGCCGAGCACGAGCAGGGCTGCCGGGCCGGCGAGTCGAACCGCCGCTGCGTGCGCGCGCTGCTCCAGGTCGCCCGCGGTGCGCAGCGTCAGGAAGAGCGCACCGTGAAAACAGAAGAGGACGAGGAACGTGAGCCCGCCGAAGAGCGCGTACGGGCCGAGCAGGTCGAGCAGGTTGCCGGTGAAGGTGCCGGAGGCATCGAGCGGCACGCCCTTGACGAAGTCGGAGAAGGCGACGCCCCAGAGGAACGCCGGCAGCCCGCTCGAGATCGCGAGGATCCAGTCCCAGCGGGCGCGCCAGGTCGAATCCGTCGACTTGTTGCGATACTCGATCGCGACCCCGCGGACGATCAGCCCGACGAGGACGAGGAAGAGCGCGAGGTAGAAGGCCGAGAACGTCGTCGCGTACCACCCCGGGAAAGCGGCGAAGGTCGCGCCTCCCGCAGTCAGCAGCCAGACCTCGTTGCCGTCCCAGACCGGCCCGATCGTCTTGATCAGGATGCCGCGCTCGTCCTCGGTCCGACCGAGCACCCGCTGGAGCACGCCGACGCCGAAGTCGAACCCCTCGAGCACGAAGTAGCCGATCCAGAGGATCGCGATCAGCAGGAACCAGAAGGACTGAAGGTTCCAGTAGCCGTGGGTGTTCGCGAGCAGCATCAGTACGAGAGCGCGGGAAGGGTCGCGGGCAGGGAGTCATCGGTCGCGGCGGGGAGCGAATCCTCGAGCTCGACGCCGGCCTTCGCCGTGCGCGTCATCAGCGCCACCTCGACGGCGGCGAGCGCGCCGTACAACGCGGTGAAGCCGAAGAGCGTCAGCCCGACCGACCATGGGCCGACGGTCGGCGAGACGGCGTTCTTGGTCAGCAGAAGGCCCTGCACCACCCAGGGCTGCCGGCCCATCTCGGTGAAGAGCCAACCGGAGAGATTGCCCACGAGCGGCAGCGCGACCATCCAGACCGCAAGCCGTAGGTACCGGGGCGACGACTCGAGCCGCTCCGGCTTGCGCGCGAGCAGCAGGCCGCCGACGGCGAACAGCACCGCGAGGAAGCCGAGGCCCGTCATGACCCGGAACGACCAGTAGTCGACGCCGACGATCGGGCGGTAGTTGCCGGGGCCGTACTTGGCGACGGACTGCGCCTGGAGGTCGTTGATCCCCTGGACGGTGCCGTTCCACGAGTTCGTGGCGAGGATCGAAAGGCCGTGCGGGATCTGGATCGAGAGCAGAGACGAGGACGGGTGCTTCTGCCACGGCCCGATGTCGAAGAGCGAGAACGGCGCCCCGCTCTTCGTCGTGTAGAGCGCCTCGGCCGCCGCCATCTTCATCGGCTGCTGCTTGGTCATCAGCTGTGCCTGGTCGTGCCCGATCAGCACAGTGATGATCGCCGTCGCGAGCGTCGCCCACAGCGCGATGCGGGCGACCGGTGCAAAGAGCCGCGCCTCGGGTGTCTTGTGGCGGAGATGCCAGGCCGCGACGGCGAGCACGAGCATCGACGCAGTCAGGCCGGCCGCGGCGATCGTGTGGCCGAACGCGCGCACGAGCGTCGGGTTCGTCAGCACCTTTCCGATCGACGTCATCTCGGCCCGGCCGGTGACGTGGTTGATCTTGTAGCCGACCGGATGCTGCATCCACGAGTTGGCGGCGAGGATGAAGTACGCCGAGATCGTGGTGCCGATCGCGACGAGCCAGATGCACGCGAGGTGGATCGAGGGCTTGAGGCGGTCCCAGCCGAAGATCCAGAGCCCCAGGAACGTCGACTCGAGGAAGAACGCGGCGAGCGCCTCCATCGCGAGCGGGGCGCCGAAGATGTCGCCGACGTACTTCGAGTAGGCCGACCAGTTCATCCCGAACTGGAACTCCTGGACGATGCCCGTGACGAGGCCGAGCGCGAAGTTGATCAGGAAGAGCTTCCCGTAGAAGCGGGAGAGACGCAGCCAGCGCTCGTCGCGGCGCCGGAACCAGGCGGTCTGGAACGCGGCGACGAACCAGGCGAGCCCGATCGTGACGGGCACGAACAGGAAGTGGTACAGCGTGGTGACGGCGAACTGCCAGCGGGCGAGATCGAGCGCGCTCACGATCTCAGAGGCTGCCCGAGCACCGTAGGAGCGAGCATCGGGCGAACCCCGCGCCGGCCGCGCGGGCTTCTACCGATGCGGATGCAGCTCACACGCGCTTCGTATCACGCCGGTAGGCCTGGGCGGCGAGGAAGCCGCCCGCGGCCGTCCAGGCGGCGACGACCGCCCAGCCCTCAACGCCCCAGCCCCGCCCGCCGATCGCGATGTGGCTCGCCTGCACGAGCCAGTACGACGGCAGCGCCAGCGCGACGTCGTGCAGGGCGCCGCTCGAGACCGGGAACCAGACGCCGCCGAGCAGGGCGAGGATCGCCGTCGTGCCTCCCATCGCCGGGCCGATCGAGTCGGGCGTGAGGAGGTGCCCGCCGAGAATGCCGAGCGCAGCGAACGGGATGAGCCCGACCAGCATCAGGATCGTCATCTGGAGCCAGCGCCCCGCCGGGATCGAGACGCCGAGCGTCGCACCCGCGACGTAGAGGAGCAGGATCGTCGTCAGCGCGGTCACGTACGAGGTGAGGACCTTGACGCGGAAGTAGGTCCGGGTCGAGAGCGCCGTCAGCCGGAGCTGCCGGTTCCAGCCGGTCGACCGCTCGGTCGCGATCCGGGCGCCGCCGGCGAGCACGGCGTTCATCGTCCCGAAGGTGGCGAGGCTGACCATGTAGTAGAGCGGCGCGGAGATGCCGGAGTTCTGCAGATCGGTGACGTGTCGGGCCGGGCCGGCGATCGCGTAGTAGAGGATCACCGGCAGCGCGAACGAGATGATGTAGAAGCGTCGGTTGCGCACCGTGCGCAAGAGCTCGAAGCGTGCGTAGACGAGCCCGTTCATCCGCGGTCTCCGTTGGTCGTCAGCTGCAGGAACGCCTCCTCGAGGCCGGCTCCACGGATCTCGATGTCGCGCACGTCCGGCTCTCGAGCGAGCAACGCGCGGATCGCCGCATCGGAGTCGTCGCAGACGAGCACGATCGCGTCGCCGCGCCGCTCGCCGCCGGTGACGCCCGGCAAAGCGAGCAGCCGTTCGAGCGGAACGTCCGGGAGCGTTGCGCGGATCGTGCGCGAGCCGACCATCGCCTTGATCTCCGTCGTCGGGCCGTCGGCGACGACCGACCCGCGCGCCATCAGCACGGCCC
Organism: uncultured Thermoleophilia bacterium; assembly: GCA_963840365.1. Lineage (GTDB taxonomy): Bacteria > Actinomycetota > Thermoleophilia > Gaiellales > Gaiellaceae > PALSA-600. The sequence continues at coordinate 99,944 of CAWIYQ010000012.1, forward strand.
GGTCGGCGTACAGATCCGCCTCCTCCAGGTAGTGCGTCGCGAAGAGCACGGTCTTCCCGCCGGCGGCGATCTCGCGCACGGTCGTCCAGAACGAGTGGCGCGTCTCGACGTCCATGCCCACCGTCGGCTCGTCGAGCACGAGCAGGTCGGGGTTCGAGACGAGCGCGATCGCAAAGCGGACGCGCTGGGTCTCGCCGCCCGAGAGCTTCTCCGTCCGGCGCCCGCCGAGCTGCTCGACGCGCGCGACCGCGAGTGTCTCGTCGACGTCGAGCGGGCGTGGATAGAGCGCGGCCATCATCGTCACGAGCTCGCGCACGGTGAGCTCGCGCAGCAGGCCGCCCGTCTGGAGCATCGCGCCGACGCGCCCGGCGGAGATCGCATCGCCCGGCGAGCCGCCGAAGAGCGAGACGGTGCCGGCGTCGGGCGCCTGCAGGCCGAGCAGCATGTCGATCGTCGTCGACTTGCCGGCGCCGTTCGGCCCGAGCAGCGCGAGCGTCTCCCCCTCGTCGATGCGCACGTCGACCGACCGGACCGCGTGGACGACCCCGTCCGACGTCCCGAAGCTCTTTTCGAGCCCGCGTAACTCGACACCTGCCACCAACTCCTACGGTAGCGAGCGTCTAAATGAGGCCGACGCGGGTGGCGTACGTCGCCGCGCCCGCGCGCGTGGATTGCGACAGCTTTTGCAGGATATTGGCGACGTGCCGGTGCACGGTGTGCTCGCTGAGCACCAGCGTCCCGGCGATCTCGCGGTTCGACATGCCGGTCGCGACGAGCCGCAGCACCTCGGTCTCGCGGCCGGTGAGCGGCGAGCCGTCGTCGTGGGCGGCAGGAGGCTCGTCGTGCAGGAAGCCGGCGAGGGCGCGCAGGAGCTCGCGACGGTCGTCGCGCCAAGGCAGGTGCGAGTCACCTGCGACCGGGACGAACCGGGCGTTCGGCAGGAGCGCCGCGAGCTCGCGGCCGCGCCCGATCGGCACGGTCCGGTCGCCGCGGCGGTGCACGACGAGCGAAGGGGTGTGCACGTGCGGGAGGAGGTCGCGGATGTCGGCCGTGAGCTCGAGCTCGAGCAGCGCGGCGGCCGCATCGGCGGCCGCGCCGGCGCGCTGCATCCGCGTGTAGCGGAGGATCTCGTCGCCGCTCGCGTGCGGGTCGAACAGCCCCGCGAACATCTGGGCGGCGAGCCGCCAGTTGATTCGCGTGAACTCGACCAGCGAACGGCGCGTGGCGTCGGGGATGTCGTTGCGCGACGCATACGCACCGAAGAAGACGATCCTCGGGACGAGCTCGGGCGCGCGGACGGCGAGCGTCGTGACCGCGGGGCCGCAGCACGAGGTGGCAAAGACGGCACAGGAGCCGCCGACCGCACGCACGACCGCCTCGAGCTGGCGGCTCTCACCGTCGATCGACGGGGGCGCGTCGAACCCCCGCGAGGACAGGCCCGTGCCGATGCGGTCGTAGCGCACGACGGTCTGCGTCCGCGCCAGCTCGCTGTAGAAGCCGCGCTGCTCCGGATCGGCCCACTCCTCCTCGAGGTGACCCACCCAGCGCGGCCCGACCACCAGGGGCGGGCCGTCGCCACAGGTCGCGTAGGCGACCCGGCCGCCGTCGACCTCGACGTAGCGGATCTCCTGCTCCACGGCCAGGGAAGCGTACTGGCCGGAACGGGCCATCCGGCAAAGATGGCCCGTCGAGCCGACGCGACGGGCCATCCGCGTCGGGCAAGGTGGCCGTATGCATTCCATGGTCGTCAAGGGGATCACGCTCAGGCCGCTTCGAAACGGGGAGCGAAGCGCCGTGCAGGCGGTGTTCGACCGCCTCGGCCCCCGGTCGCGCCTTCATCGCTTCGGCGGCGCGAAGAACGTGCTCCTGCCGTCGGATCTCGACGTGCTGGCGCGGGTGGACGCGAATCACCATGCACTGGTGGCACTCGTGGACGACGAGCCGATCGGCATCGCCCGCCTCGTGCGCGACGGCGACACGGCGGAGGTCGCGTTCGCGGTCGCCGACGACTGGCAGGGTCGCGGGATCGGCTCGGCGCTCGTCGACCGGCTCGCCGCCGACGCGCGCGCCGCCGGCATCCGCCGGCTCACCGGCACGGTGACCGAGTCGAACCCGCGGTCGCTCGCCTTGCTTCGCCGCCTGCGCGCACAGGTCGTCTACGCGTAAAGTCACCGCGTGGCCCATGCAGTCGGTCTGAAGATCGACCACGAGCTTCCCGTCGGGAACGTCGACATCAAGGTGATCGTCACGCAGGACGGGGAGCGCCTCGGTCAGCTGAAGCTGAGCCGCGGCTCGGTCGACTGGAAGCCCGGCAAGGCGAAGCGGACCTGGTCGGTCGAATGGGAGCGCTTCGACGCCCTGATGCGCGAGCACGGCCACCCACCTCGCTGATGGAACAGCGCCTCAGCCTCGTGACGCTCGGGGTCGCCGATCTCGGGCAGGCGCGGCGCTTCTACGAGGCGCTCGGCTGGCGGACGGGCGCCGAGCCCGGCGACCCGGTCGTCTTCTTCCAGGCGGGTGGGCTCATCGTGGCGCTCTGGGACCGCGCCGCGCTCGCCGAGGACTCCGGCCTCGAGGACGGCGGCGGCTTCGGCGGCGTCACGCTCGCGCACAACGTGCGCTCACCGGACGAGGTCGATGCGGTGATCGAGGAGGCGCGTGCCGCCGGCGCGCGCGTCGTGCGCGAGCCGGCGGAGACGTTCTGGGGCGGCTACTCCGGCGTCTTCGTCGACCCGGACAGCCATCCGTGGGAGGTCGCCCACAATCCGCACTGGCGGATTGCGGACGACGGCTCCACGTTGCTTGCCTAGGTTGCGGCACCGACTTCCGCCGTGCAGAACGCACAGCGGCTCGCGGCGATCGGGATCTCGCTGAGACACTCGGGACAGGCCCGCGTCGTCGGGTCCTCCGGGCCCTCGGTGCGACGCCGGGCCATGATCGCGTCGACGGGTTTCACCACGAAGAAGAAGACGGCGAAGGCGATCGTCACGAACGAGATCGCGGCATTCAGGAACGCTCCGTAGAGGAACTTGCTGCCGTTGATCGTGAACGTGAGCGCCGAGAAGTCGGACTGACCGAAGATCGCAGCGATGATCGGCGTGATCAGGTCGGCGACGAGTGCCGTGACGACCGCGCCGAAGGCGATGCCGATCACGATGCCGACGGCCATGTCGACGAGATTGCCCCGCAACAGGAATGCCTTGAATTCCCTCATGTGCAAGGCATTCGTCGCTAGTCGATGCGTCCCTCCCAGGGGGAGAGCATCCCGCCCTCGTAGGCCCGCCGCTCGCTCGTGAGGTTGAGGACGCACGTCTGCGCTCCGCGGGCATAGGCCCAGACGCCCTCGGGCGCGGGAAGCGTCTCGTACGAGTCGTCGGCGAAGTCGCGCCGGGCGCGGATCAGGTCGCGCGTGTAGCTGAGCAGCGAGCCCGGCTCCGCATCCTGGTCGTCCACGTTCCGGCTCGTGTCGGCGAGCGGCAGCCATGGATCGGGCCACTCGGCGCCGCTGCGGGTCCAGGGCAGCGGTGTGCGCTCGGGGTCGCGCGGCGGGTCGGCGAGGTCGCGGACGCGGTCGGGCGGCACGCGGCCGTCCTCGAGCCCGAGCTCGTCGCCCTGGTAGAGGATCGCGACGCCCGGCAGCGTCAGCAGCAGGAAGAGCGCGGCCCGGTGCTTCGCCGGGTCTCCACCCGCCCAGCGCGTCGCCATCCGGGAGTGATCGTGGTTCGACCCGAACCACAGCGGGCGGCGGCCCTGCGGGAGCATCGCCATCGTCCGCTCGACGATCGGCCGCAGCTCCGTGAGCTCGAAGTCGGCGCGGAGGAACGGGAAGTTCTGCGCGAGGTCGAGATGGCTCCAGTACGGCGCCAGGTGGTCGAGGTCGACGTACGACTCCCCCATCAGCGTCGGCTTCGGGTCGTACTCGGCCGCGACCTCCTGCCAGCGGCGGTACACCTCGTGCACCTCGGGCCGGTCGCGCAGGAACTGCTGGCCGTTGCGCAGCTCGCGGTCCTTGACGAGGCCGTGTGCGACGTCGATCCGCAGCCCGCGGACGCCGCGGTCGAACCAGAACCGCAGGATGCGGTCGAACTCGGCGCGCACCTCGTCGTTCCACCAGTCGAGGTCGGGCTGCTGCGGCGCGAACTGGTGCAGGTAGTACTGCTGCCGCTGCTCGTGCCACGCCCAGGCGCTCTTCCCGGTGAAGATCGAGCGCCAGTCGTTCGGCACGTCCTTCGACCAGACGTACCACTCCGGCCGCTCGGCGAACCAGGGGTGCCGGTCGGAGGTGTGATTCGGGACGAGGTCGAGCCAGATCTCGATCCCGTGCCTGCCCGCCTCGGTGACGAGCGCGTCGTAGTCGGCGAGCGTCCCGTAGTCGGAGTGGACGTCGAGGTAGTCGGCGACGTCGTAGCCCCAGTCGACGTTGGGGCTCGGATGGACGGGCGAGAGCCAGAGGAAGTCGACGCCGAGCTGCCGCGCGTGATCGAGATGGTCGAGCACGCCGCGCAGGTCGCCGGCATACGACCGCAGGTAGATCTGATAGCCGGTCAGCTGATCGACCAGGTGTCGCCCGAGCCGACGAGCGCCTGCAGGTCGCCGTTGCCGGCCGCCTGGTCGAGCTGCGCCTGCACGAGCTCGTCGTAGCTCTTCTTCGGCACGTCGCGGAAGACGCCGAGCGGGACGACACCGTCCTGCTCGATCGTCAGCTGGGCGAGCGCGAAGGCCGTGGAGAAGTCGCTCTCGTCGTGGACGATTCCCGTGCCGGCGAACTCCTCGCCGTTCGCGAGATACGTGCGGGCGTCCTTGTCCTCGCGGATCGCGGCGAACTCGCCGTCGTTGTAGATGTTGCAGTTCTGGAAGATCTCGACGAACGCGGCGCCCGGGTGCGCGGCGGCCCGGCGGAGGACGTCCGTGAGGCCGGGCTTGTCGATGTCGAGCGCGCGGGCGACGAACGTCGCGCCGGCGCCGAGCGCGAGCGCGAGCGGGTTGAACGGATAGTCGACGCTGCCCATCGGCGTCGAGCCGGTCACCTTGCCCTGGCCGCTCGTCGGCGAGTACTGCCCCTTCGTGAGCCCGTAGATCCGGTTGTTGAACATCAGGATCCTGAGGTTCACGTTGCGCCGGAGGGCGTGGATCAGATGGTTGCCGCCGATCGAGAGTGCATCGCCGTCACCCGAGACGACCCAGACCGAGAGGTCGGGGCGCGTCACCGCCAGGCCGGTCGCGATCGCCGGCGCGCGGCCGTGAATCGAGTGCATCCCGTAGCTCTGCATGTAGTACGGGAAGCGCGCCGCGCAGCCGATGCCGGAGATGAAGACGATCTTCTCGCGCGGGATGCCGAGCTCCGGCATGAACGCCTGCACGGCGGCGAGGATCGCGTAGTCCCCGCAGCCGGGGCACCAGCGCACCTCCTGATCGGACTTGAAGTCCTTCGCGGTCAGCTTCAGCGAGCTCACAAGAGCGTCCTCGATCGCGTCGGCGATCTCACTCGCCCGGAACGGCTTGCCGCTGACGCGGTTGTAGCCGACCGCGTCGACGAGATAGCGGGCGCGGATGAGCTGCAGGAGCTGGCCGAGGTTCATCTCGGGGATGAGCACGCGGTCGTAGCTGCGCAGCAGGTCGCCGAGGTTCGCCGGAAACGGGTTCAGCCAGCGCAGATGTGCGTGCGCGACCGTGCCGCCCCGGTCGCGGACCCGCCGCACACCCGCGTGCACCGGGCCGAAGGTCCCGCCCCACGAGAGCACGAGCACGTCGGCGCCCTCCTGGTGGTCGACCGGCTGGTCGTCGACCCGGACGCCGGCCACCTTCTGCGCGCGCAGCTGCGTCATCAGGTCGTGGTTCTCCGGGTCGTAGGAGACGTTGCCCGTCTCGTTCGCCTTCTCGAGCCCGCCGATCCGATGCTCGAGACCGGGCGTCCCGGGCACCGCCCACGGCCTCGCGAGCGTCTCCGGGTCGCGCGAGTAGGGCAGGAACGGCTCGCCGTTCGGCTGGGCGAAATCCACCTCGATCGGCGCGAGCGTCGAGATGTCCGGGATGCGCCACGGCTCGGCGCCGTTCGCCAGGTAGGCGTCGGAGAGCAGGTAGACGGGCGTGCGGTAGGTGAGCGCGACGCGCGCCGCCTCGATCGCGGCGTAGAAGCAGTCGCCCGGCGTCCCGGCGGCGAGCACGGGTACCGGCGACTCCGAGTTGCGCCCGTGCAGCACCATCAGCAGGTCGCCCTGCTCCGGCTTCGTCGGCATCCCGGTCGACGGGCCGGCGCGCTGCACGTCGACGATCACGAGCGGCAGCTCGAGCGCGACGGCCAGCCCGACCGTCTCCGACTTGAGCACGACGCCGGGGCCGGCCGACGTCGTCACCCCGAGCGCGCCGCCGAACGACGCGCCGAGCGCGGCTCCGACCGCCGCGATCTCGTCCTCGGCCTGGAACGTCCGCACCCCGAACGCCTTGTGCCTCGCGAGCTCCTCGAGGATCGACGAGGCCGGCGTGATCGGGTAGGCGCCGAGGAAGAGCGGCAGGCCGGAGAGCTTCGAAGCCGCGATCAGCCCGTACGAGAGCGCGGTGTTGCCCGTGATCTGCCGGTAGCGGCCGGGCGCGAGCTTCGCCGGCTTCACCTCGTACTGCACGGCGAACCCCTCGGAGGTCTCGCCGAACGCGTAGCCCGTGTTGAACGCCTTGACGTTCGCCTCGGCGATCTCCGGGCGCTTCGCGAACTTCGTCCGCAGGAACTCGAGCGTCGATTCGGTCGGGCGGCCGTACAGCCACGACATCAGCCCGAGCGCGAACATGTTCTTCGCCCGCTCCGCTTCGCGCGCCGTGACGCCCTCGATCTCCTTCAGGGCGGCGACGGTCATCGACGTCAGCGGCACCGCATGCACCTGGTAGCCGTCGAGCGAGCCGTCGTCGAGCGGGCTCGCCGCGTAGCCGGCCTTCTGCAGGTTCCGGTCGGTGAACGCGTCGGTGTCGACGATCAGCGTCGCGCCCGCGCGCAGGTCGCGGAGGTTCGCCTTCAGGGCGGCGGGGTTCATCGCCACGAGCACGTCCGGGAGATCGCCCGGCGTCAGGATGTCGTGGTCGGCGAAGTGGAGCTGGAAGCCCGAGACGCCCGGGCAGCGAGCCTGCCGGCGCCCGGATCTCGGCCGGGAAGTCGGGGAACGTCGCGAGGTCGTTGCCCGAGAGCGCCGTCTCCGACGTGAACCGGCCGCCGGTGAGCTGCATCCCGTCGCCGGAATCCCCGGCGAACCGGATCACGACGGAGTCGAGCTCGACGACGGGCTTGCTCACGAGACCGGGGCCGACACTAGCAGCGCAGGAGGCGGCACCGACACAGGGCTCCCCCCTATCAACGCCGCGCCGTAGCCGCGATCGCGGCGAAGCCGTAGAGCCCCACATAGACGAGCGTCAGCAGGCCGCAGAGGGCGAGGACGAAGCCGATCGGATAGTGGTGGCTCAGGGGATTGTCGAGGCCTGCCCGCAGGAGCGAACCGACGAGGCGCGGCCGCTCGACCACGTCCCAGCTGTTCAGTCGCCACACCCGCCCGAGGTAGATGCCGACGCTCGAGAGAAAGAGCGAGGAGAGAGCAACGAGCCAACCGGCGGCAGCGCCTGCGGCCCGCGTCGCGACAAGCTGGACGAGAAGCAAGGAGCCGAAGCCGAGCGCGAGGCTGGTGAGCGCGAACGAGCCGATGATCACCGTGTCGAACAGGCGGTGCTGCTCGCCGAGGTGCACGAAGTCGGTGAGCATGTACGGCGCGTTGGGCAGGAAGAGAAGCCAGAGCGCGCCGAGCGCAAACAAGCGCAGCCCACGCAGCCCACGCCGGTACGACGCAAGTAGCGCGACGGCGAGCGCGAACGGGATCCAGGCGAGGAAGAGGTTCCAGACGAGCCCGCCGTACTCGGCGGCGCCGAACACGTCCTTGCGCACCACGAGCAGAAGGACGCACCAGCCCGATGCGGCGGCCAGGGCTGCGATCGGGGCGAGCGCGCGGGCACGCATGACCTCAGGGTAGACCGTCGCCGCTACGCAGCGGCGGCCGCGAGCAGCCGCCCGTCGCGCACGGCGAGTCGCCTCGGCGCGCGGCCCGCGAGCGTCGCGTCGTGGGTGGCGACGATCACGGTCGATCCGTGCTCGGCGGCGAGGCTCGCGAGGAGCTCGATGATCTCGCCGCCGGTGGCCGAGTCGAGGTTGCCGGTCGGCTCGTCGGCGAGCACGACCCGCGGCTCGACCGAGAGCGCGCGCGCGATCGCGACGCGCTGCTGCTCGCCACCCGACATGTGCGCCGGAAGGTGATCGGCGCGCTGCGCGAGCCCGACCTCGTCGAGCATCTTCAGCGCCCGCTCGCGGTCGTCGCCGATCGGCGCGAGCTTCGCCTCGACGTTCTCGAGCGCGGTCAGCGTCGGGATCAGGTTGAACTGCTGGAAGATGAAGCCGAAGGAGCGGAGCCGGAGCTCCGCGAGGTCGCGGTCGCCGAGCTGCGCCAGGTCGCGCCCCTCGAAGAGGACCTCGCCGCCGGAGGGCCGATCGAGCGCACCGAGGAGCTGCAGGAGCGTCGTCTTGCCGGAGCCGCTCGGCCCTTCGAGCGTCACGAACTCGCCGGCGCCGATCTCGAGGTCGACGCCGTCGAGCGCCCGCACCGTCGTCGGCCCGCGCTGGAAGAACTTCTCGACGCCGCGGAGCGAGTAGAGGCCGTTTCCCTGCGTGCTCACTCCATCTGCCTCAGTGCGTCGGCGGGGCGGAGGCGGGCGGCACGCAGCGCGCCGGCCGTCCCCGCGATCAGGCCGCCCAGGAGAGCGAGGCCGAACCCGATCGCGAGGACGGTGACGCCGACCGGCGCGTTCAGCGACACGGTCTGCGTCGCCGTCCGCGCCGTCTGGGCCCCCAGCCCGAGCAGGTCTCCACCGGTGGAGGAATGCGCAGTGAGAGTCGGTCCGAACTGATCGATCAGGAGCGCGATCGCGACGCCGAGGACGATGCCGAAGACACCGCCGAGCACCCCCTGGGCGAGCGACTCGCCGGCGATCTGACGGACGACGAGGCGCTGCGTCCAGCCGAGCGCCTTGAGCGTGCCGAGCTCGCGCACCCGCTTGCCGACCGACGAGAAGGCGAGCAGTGCGGCGAGCAGGAACGCGGCGACCGCCGCGACGACGGAGAGCGCGAGGCCGAGGTCGTGCGAGAGGTTCGAGGCGGAGACGAGCGAGCCGCTGATCGTGTCGGCGACGTCCTTCGAGCTCGCGACCTGCGCCTGCGGGAACTTCGCCTCGATCGCCGCCTTGACCGCGCCGACGTCCTTGCTCGAGTCGGCGCGGACGAGCACGACGTTCGCGAGGCCCTTCTGGTTGGCGAGCGTCTGCAGCTCTCTCAGCGGCAGGTACACGTCGGCGCTCTGGCCGCCGAGCGGCGGGCTGACGAGCCCGACGACCGTGAAGGTGGTGCCGTTCAGCGGGAGCTTCGATCCGACCTTGACCGAGTGCTTCGCCGCGTAGGCGGTCGAGACGAGCGCCTCGTTGCCGCCGGCCGGCGAGAGGAAGCGGCCCTTTGTCACCTGCGCGGTGGTGACGACGCCCATCGTCGGGTGCGTCTGGTCGACGCCGCCGATCGTGTACGCGGTCGAGGTGATGTTCGTCTGCGGCGGGTTCAGCGCCTGCGTGATCGTCTGCTGCGGGGTCGTGAAGCGCGTGCGCAGCTTTTGCAGCGACTTCGGCAGGCACTTCGCAAAGGCACCGCGGTCGATGCCGCCAAACCCGCCGCCGCCACCGCCACCGCCGAAGCCGCCGCTCCCGCCGCTGCCGGAGTTGAGGCCGCCGCCGTTCGAGCCGCTCCCGTTCGAGCCGCTTCCACTCGAGCTCGAGCCGCCGTTCTGCTGGCGCAGCTTGTCGAAGCAGGCCTGCATCGCCTGGAACTGCGCCGCCGTCGGGCGCGCGATGTTGCGGGTGATGCTGAACGTCTGCCCACCGGTCTTCAGCTTCGCGACGATCTTCGGGACGACGCCCGCCTGGTGGTCGGCGAGGAGCGTCAGACCGGTCGTCACCTGGGCGACGCCGCCGAGCTGCGCGATCTGCTGCGCCTGCGACTGCGGGAAGGTGAGCTGCGTGCCCGGCAGGAAGAAGTCGTGGACGAAATGCGTGCCGGGCTTGCCGAGCTTCGAGAGGTCGGTGACGACCGACTGGTTCGCCTGGATCAGGTCGCGGTTCGCGCCGCCCCCGGCGAAGCCGCCGCCCGCGCCGAACCCACCGGTGCTCTGCTGCTGCGGCTGCAGGGTCACCGTCAGGTCGGTGCCGATGTCGGCGAGCGGGTCGAGCGTCTTCGACTGTGCCTTGTCGAGCCCGTTCGAGAGGCTCGAAAGGACGATCACAAGAGCGACGCCGATCCCCAGGCCGAGCATCGTGACGATGGTGCGGGCACGCCGGCGGACGAGCTCGTTCCGCAGGTACCTGAGATAGAACACCGTCAGAGCAAACCACCGCGGCCTCAGAGCGCCCTAAGAACTCGCTGCGGGGGCGGCGCCGCGCGCCGCCCCCGCCTCATCTGATCCGCGTGTGCCTAGACGGCGACGAGCTCGCGCTCGGCGCGCAGCCAGTTCTGGAAGGGGTCTCCCCCTTCGTCGAGATGGATGTAGTACGCACGCTCCGCGACGTGCTCCCAAGCGGGCACGTCCGGCTTGCTCGCCTTCGTCGTGCGGGGCGTCGCAGTTCTCTTCTTCGCCGCCGGCTTCTCGATCGCGGCGGCCTCGGTGGCCTTACGGGGCATTGCCGACCTCCTTCGGTCGTCGCCTCTTTTTCCTGGACAGACTCACCTTCGGCCGCCGAAGGGTGTTCCCTCCACCCCTACTCCGAGGGATGCGTTCGCCGCGTCAGGCGACGGCGCCGGAGGTGCCCTCGCCCGCAGGAGGCGGGATCGCCTCCCCGGGCGAGACGCGCGCTCGCAGCGGCTGGTCGCGGATCAGCCACGACGTCGCGAACGCGAGCAGTGAGACGCCGGCCGCCATCAGGAACACCGGATGGAGCGCCGCGGCGAACGCCTGGGCGAACGCCTCGTGCACCTCGGCCGGCAGGTGGCGGATGCCGGCGGGGTTGATCACGCTCGGGATCTTGGTTCCGGACGGCAGCCGTTCCGCGAGCTCGACGTGGACGCGGCTCGAGAAGACCGTTCCGAAGAGCGCGACGCCGATCGAGCCGCCGACCTGGCGGAACAGCGTCGAGCCGCTCGTCGCCACCCCCATCACGCTCGGGTCGACGGCGTTCTGCACGGCGAGCACGAGCACCTGCATCGTCATGCCGAGCCCGAGCCCGAGCACGAAGGCGCTGGCGGTCGCCCAGTAGGTCGGCGTGTCGGCGCCGAGCCGCGAGAGCAGGAACATCGCCACGGTCATGATCGCCGTGCCGGCGATCGGGAAGAAGCGGTAGCGCCCGATGCGCGTGATCACCTGCCCACTGGCAATCGAGGTGATGAGAAGCCCCGCCATGAGCGGCGTCAGCTGCAGCCCCGAGCGGGTCGGGCTCGCTCCCTTCGTCACCTGGAGATAGAGCGGCAGGTAGGTGATCGCCCCGAAGAGCGCGAAGCCGACGATGAAGCCGACGGCGCTCGTGACGGCGAACGTGCGGTTCTGGAAGAGCGTCAGCGGCAGGATCGGCTCGGCGGCCCGGCTCTCGACCCAGACGAACGCGGGCACGAGCACGACGCTCGCGACGATCAGGCCGATGATCTGCGCCGAGCCCCAGCCCCATGTCGAGCCGCCCAGGCTCGTGAAGAGAACGATCGAGGCGAGCGACCCCGCGAGCAGCGCGGCGCCGAGGTAGTCCATCTCGTGCCGCCTGCGCTCGGGGTGCGCGCGGAACACGACCGCGATCACCGCCAGCGCGACGGCGCCGATGGGCACGTTCACGTAGAAGATCCAGCGCCACGACAGGTTGTCGACGAAGAAGCCGCCGAGCAACGGGCCGATCACCGTCGAAACGCCGAAGACGGCGCCGAAGTAGCCCTGGTACTTGCCGCGCTCGCGCGGCGGGATGATGTCGCCGACAACCGCGAGCGTCACCACCATCAGCCCGCCGGCCCCCAGCCCCTGGAGGGCCCGAAAGCCGATCAACTCGGCCATGTTCTGGGAGAGCCCGCAGAGGATCGAGCCGACGAGGAAGATGACGATCGCCGCCTGGAGCACGAGCTTGCGCCCGTACAGGTCGCCGAGCTTCCCGTAGAGCGGGCCGCTGACCGTGGCCGTGAGCAGGTATGCGGTGACGACCCACGACAGGTGCGAGAGGCCCCCGAGATCGCCGACGATCGTCGGCAGTGCCGTCGAGACGATCGTCTGATCCAGCGACGCAAGCAGGAGGACGAGCATGAGCGCCATGAAGATCAGGCGCACGCGCGGCTGCGGCGTGACGGTGCTCTCGCTCACCCGGGCACCGTATCAGCTACCACGCAACTATTGCGGTGTGCAACTATACGAGGGTGAGCGCTGCGACCGTGACCAACCGAATCCTCGATCCGCTCGGCGTGCTGGTGCGCCGCCTCACGCGCCTTGCCGGCACCAACGACGAGGACACGCCGCTGACGGCAACACAGCGCATCGTGCTGATCGAGCTCTACGACTCCGGCCCGTTGCGGCTGAACGCCCTGGCGCACCTCGTCGGGACGAGCGCGGCGACGGCGAGCCGTGCCGTGGACGCGCTCGTCCAGCTGGGCCTCGTCGTGCGGCTCACCGATCCGCACGACCGCCGCGCCGTCCAGATCGACCTCTCCTCGGAAGGCAGGCGGAGCGTCGACGAGCGGAAGGCGCGCGCCGCCGTCGCCTTCGCCCCCGCGGTGGCAGCGCTCGACAGGACCGAGCAACGCGAGCTCGTTCGGCTGCTCGAGTTGATGACGGAGGCGCTGGTCAACCGCTCCGATGCTTCAGTGCCGACTCGGTCGCCTGTGCAGCCGCGAGGCTGAGCGAGCCGTCGCACACCTTCCGGTTGAGCTCGTCTTCGATCTGGTCGACGGCGGCGGCGCGCGGGTAGGGCTCGGGCCAAAGGTTGCGCGGGTCGACCGGGTCGCCGCCGAGCTCGAGGCTGATCAGATGGTCCTCCTGGAAGTGCGACGGGGGCCCGCGCAGGCCGTACTCCGAGAGCTGCCGCAGCTTGAGCTCGTTCGTGAAGGCGACCGGCGGGCGAACGGTGCGGGTCCACCCATGGCGGCAGATCGTGCTGCCGATCGTCGCCTGCGTCACGTCGCGGTTGAGCGCGCCGGGCGTCCGCGTCCAGCTCGCGACCACCGTCGGCGCCGCGTCGTGCCGGCGGCCGAGGCGAGTGCCGGCGGTGACGACCATGACCGCGACCGCGGCGGCGAGCAGGGCGAGCTCGAGGGGCGTGAGGCGCATCTGGATCCACGGTACGGCCGGCACCCGCAACCGCAAGTGTCCGTTCGCGATCGGCACACAATCGGCGCAGATCCGGTGCGAAGACGTCACCCATTCGAGTTAGCGCAGAAGCACCCTTCGTAGGGTCTACGGGGACGCCGGGATCGCCGATCCTCAGACCGGGCGAGCATGAAACCCGGTGCGGGCCGACGGCGTCCTTGCGGCGACGCCGTCAGCCCCCGGGCGACCCACCCAGAGGCCCGCGAGAGCCCAGACGACGACTGCGAGCCAGGGCACGCCGATCGCGTCGGTCTGCAGGGCGATCACGAGCACGGCCGTGAACGCCGCCCCGAGCCACGGCGCCCGCCGCAGCAGCTCGACGAGCAGCACGAGCGACCAGGCGACGAAGACGAGCGCGCCGACGAGCCCGACCTCGACGCCGAGCTCCGTGTAGGTCGACTCGCCCGCCTTCGGGCTGATGTTCGTCCGCTCCGCGGTCACGCCCGCGTTGCCGAGCCCGAACCCCCACGGGTGGTGGATCACGGTCCGGAGACCCTCGCGCAGCGACGACAGGTGCTCCCTCGTCGACGACTCGCCGGCCGCCGTCGCATCGTGCGAGACGTCGGGGTGCTTCGCCGCATTCGACTCCTGGAACTTCAGCTCGGCCGCCGTGAAGTGGGTGCGCGGCGCGAAGTGGTCGTAGCCCTTCACGAAGCCGGCGCCGACCACGACGACCACCGCCGCGAGAAGGAGGGGCCGCGCCGCCCGACGGACGGCGGCGAGCACGAGCAGCCCGGCGACGAGGCCGACGAGCGCCGCACGCGTGTGCGACCAGAGGATCGCGGCGAAGAGCAGCGCTGCGAGCGCCACGTCGAGCCGGCGGCGCAGCGAGAGGGCGAAGATCCCGACCACCAGCAGGTACGCGGTCGCAAGCGGCGAGAGGAACGTCGAGGTGAGCCGCCGGAAGACGACCCCGTTGCCGGCGTTGTAGACGAAGTTCTCGGGCAGACCCGAGAGCCCGACGCCGTAGTGCAGCCCGAGCTGGTCCGAGTACCAGCCGGAGCCGTCGCGCCACCACTGGAGGGGCACGACGTACACCTCCACGAGACCGAACGCAGCGACGCCGGCGGCCGTCCAGACGACCGTGCGGCAGAGGCGATGCCGGTCGCCGGGTGCGAGGACGAGTGCCCGCCCGAGGAAATAGCCGGCAACGGGCAGCAGGTCGTGCCGCGCCGCGTAGAGCACGCCCTTGTGCGTCGCGCCGCCGCCGAGCCACGACTGCGGCAGGAGCCCGTAGACGACGACGAACGCGGCGAAGACGAGCGCGAGCGCGTCGACGAGCTGGAGACCGCCCGGCAGCCTCCCACGCCGCGCCAGCGCCAGAAGCACGAGCGCCGCCAGCAGGAGCACCTCCTTCCAGGAGGCGATCGCGGTCAGCGCACCGCCGCGGACGCCGGCGCGCCAGAGCAGCACCATCACGAGGTTGTGGAGCGCAAGGCCGACGATCAGGACGTGCAGCGCCCAGACCGGCGCGCGCCTGATCGCGTCTCTCATCGGGGGCCGACGGCGACGAGCGTCATGCCGTTGTTGAGTACACGCACGCTGTAAGGAAAGAGCGATGCCAGGTCGCGCGGGCCGAGCGGGTCGAGCACGTCGTCGAACGGGAGCAGCCGCTTCCGCGGCCCTGCGGGCAGCCAGTGCACGAACGGGAGCAGCGTGTGCACCTCGATCGGGAACCAGCGGTTCGGCGTCGTCACGTACACGCGCCGGGCGACGCGGCAGAGCTCGTGGACAAAGCGCCGCTGGCCGTCACGGCCCCCCGCGACATGCTCGACGACCGCGTTCGAGAAGCCGAGGTCGAACTCGCCGTCGGCGAACGGGAGCTCTCGCCCGTCGGCCTGCACGGCGCGCACCGCCGGGAACGCGGCCGTGAACCGGTCGAGCCCCGTCGGCCCGACGGCCGTGATCCGCTCGGGCCACGGATAACGCGCCTCGAAGAAGTTGTCGGTCGAGCCGTCGCCGAACGGCGCGTCGGTGATGCCGACGTCGATCACGGTCGTCTCGGGGCCGGGCCGGTACAGGTCGAGGAACTGACGGAGCTTCCGCTCGCGGCTCCGCAGCGAGACCCGCGAGGCGACGCGGCGCAGCATGCGCCTACCGTACTCGTACACTCGGGCGGCGATGGTGCGCGCCGAGCTCCGGCCGAGAGGCCCCTACTCCCTCCGCCTCTCCGGCCGGCACGGCAGCGACGCGACCCGGGTCGTCGCGCGCGGCACGTACCGCGCGACCGCGCTCGTCGACGGCCGGCCCGAGCGGGTGCACGCGGTGCAGCGCCCCGACGGGACGATCGTCGTCGCCGCCGAGACCGAGGGAGGCGTCGAGCACGTCCGCTTCGTGCTCGGGCTCGACGACGACCACTCCGAGTTCCTGCACCGCTTCCGGGACGACCCGCTGCTCGGCCCAAGCCTCCGCCGGCTCGCCGGCCTCCGGCCGTTGCGCACGGGCTCGGTCGCCCAGGCGCTCTTGCGGGCGGTCGCCGGGCAGCTGATCCAGGCGAGCCGCGCGCGCGAGCTCGAGCGCCGGATCGTGCGGACGGCGACGCCGCGTCTCGGCGACCTGAACGCTCCGCCGAGCGCCGGCGACCTCGCCCGGCTCTCCCCCGCCGAGCTCGGCCGTCTCGGCCTCGGTGCCCGCCGCGCCGCGACCCTCGTCCGTCTCTGCCGGGGGCTCGATCTCGAGGGCCTGAAGCGGCACGGCACCTACGAGGTTGCCGCCCGGCTCCGGCGCGAGCGCGGGCTGGGGCCGTGGTCGGCGGGCGTCGTGTGCCTCGAGGGGCTCGGGCGCTACGAGGTCGGCCTCGCCCGCGACCTCGGGCTCGCCCGTCTCGCCTCGGCGCTCTGGGGGCGACGGGTCGAGCCGGAGGAGACCGACGCGCTACTCGAGCCGTATGAGCAGTGGGCCGGGCTCGCGAGCGTCTATCTCCTGACGGGGCACGCCCAGGGTCTCGTACCCTTGATGCGTGCCGCCGCGGCCTGAGCTCCACGTCCTCGACGACCCTGCAGTCGTGGTCGGCGAGCTGCTCGCCTCCCAGGCGCGCGCCGGCGGGTCGATCGTGCTCACCGGCGGCTCGACACCGCGCCTCGCCTACGAGCGGGCCGCCGCCCTGCAGCCCGACTGGAGCGCGGCGACGGTCTGGTGGAGCGACGAGCGCTGCGTGCCGCCGGACGACGAGCGCTCGAACTACCGCCTGGCCGAGGAGTCGCTCCTCTCGCAGCTCCTCGGGCCGCCGCTCGAGCTCCATCGCATCCGCGGCGAGCTCGAGCCCGACGAGGCCGCGGCGGAGCTCGATGCGGCGCTCGCCGGCGCGACGCTCGACCTGTTGCTCCTCGGGATGGGCCCCGACGGCCACGTCGCCTCGCTCTTTCCCGGCTCGCCACAGCTCGCGGTCGACGACCGGCGCGCCGTCAGCGGGCCGCCCGGGCTCGAGCCGTTCGTCGAGCGGGTGACGATGACGATGCCCGTGCTGCAGGCGGCGCGGCGGATCGTCCTCCTCGTCACCGGCGAGGAGAAGGCCGAGCCCATCGCCCGCGCCTTCGGCCCCGAGATCGACGAGGAGGTGCCCGCAAGCCTGCTGCGGCGGGCCCGGACGCCGGTCGAGGTCTTCCTCGACGCCGCCGCAGGGTTCAAGATAGAGCGGTGAGCAGCCCGGAGCGCCGGCACCAGATCGCCGACACCGTCCAGGTCGACCGGCCCGAGCAGCTGAAGGCGCTCGGCCACCCGCTCCGGCTGAAGGTGCTCCAGGTGCTGAGCGACTCCGACCGGCCGCTCACGAACCGCGAGCTCGCCGCGAGCCTGGCGGTCGACCCCGGGCACCTCCACTTCCACGTGCGCATGCTCCACCGCGCCGGGTTGATCGAGCTCGTCGAGACCGGCGGGCGCGAGAAGCCGTACCGGCCGATCGCGAAGCACTTCCGGGTCGAGCCGGAGATCCGCGCGCAGGGCCTCGCGAGCGAGCTGCAGGCGGCGCAGCTGCGGGAGGTCGAGCGCGCGTTCGCGCTCTTCGCGGCGGCAGGCGAGTTCCGGACGGCGCAGGTGCACGCGAAGCTGCCGGCGGACACGGTGCGCGTGCTGCTCGACGAGTTCATGCAGCGCCTCGACGAGCTCGAGGACGACTCACATCCGCGGCAGACGATCACGATCGCCTTCCACCCGACGATCGAGAGCGGCGACCCCAGCTAGACGAGGACCAGCTCGCGGCCGTCGGTGGCGAGCACGACCCGCTCGAGGGCCGGTGCGCCGGGATGGATCGTGAGCGCCGGCCCGTGCGGGCCGACCCAGCCCTCGAGGCGCAGCGGGTCGCCGCCGAGCTCGAGGCGCGCCAGGCGCACCTCCCCGGCCGGATGGACGATCGCGATCCTGCCCGGGTACGGCGACCCCGGCACCCACTCGATGAAGAAGGGAAGCGACGGCTCGGCGGCCGCGTGCTCGAAGCCTGCGCTGCGCCAGTGCAACTCGTCTCCGGCCGGCGTCGTGCGCGAGCCGGCGACGACGGGCAGCCCGAGCCGCTCGGCGATCGCATCGAGCTCGTCGGTGCGCGCAGCCCAGCCGAGGAGCGTCCCGCGAGCCCCCGCCACCCAGCGCCCGAACGCGCTCTCCTCCGCCTCGGCCGGATCGACGACGGCGACGAGCTCGAGGTAGGCGGCGCCGAGCGGGACGATCCGGTTCGCGGTGCCGAAGCCGCGATGACGGCCGCCCTCGACGGAGCGGAGGCCGTGCTCGCGCTCGAGGCCGACCGCCGCCGCGTCGAGGTCGGGCACGGCGAGGATCACATGGTCGAGCTCGATCACGGCAGGACCAGCGAGGCGGGGAGCGCCCGCTCGATGCCGTTCCGGCGGGCGAGCAGGTCGAGGACGAGAGCGGTGTCGGCGACGGGCATGTCCTCGAGGTACGCGTCCCGCGACGCGAAGGACGCGACGACCGAGCCCACGGCGATCCCGTATCCGTCCGCGTCGCCCGCGGCGACGGCCGCGAGCGCATCGGCCACGTCGGGCGGGAAGTCGTCGCGGCCGCGCAGCGACTCGGCGACGTGCCGCGCCTCGGCGGTGCGGCCGAGCGCGAGCAGCGCGATCGCAGCCGCGTAGCGCCCGATCGGCGAGGATGCCGTCGCCGTACCGAGCTCGAGCGTCCAGTGGGCGAGCTCGACGACGGCTGCGTTGTCGCCTGCCAGTAGTGAGGCCTTCAGGGCCCCGATCGGACGTCCCCACGACTCGCTCCCGGCGCCGGCGTCCCAGCTCTCGCGCCAGCGGGCGGCAGCGTGGCGAAACCACACGGCGGCGGCCGGGTCGTCCTCCATCAGGAGGGCCAGCGCCGCCGCGTACGCGACGTTGCCGCGCCGGACGATCGACCGCTCGTCGAGCTCGCCGTGCTGCTCGCCGTAGCGCGCTTGCTTCTCGACCGCGACGGGAATCCAGTCCATCGACGGCTACGTTGTACTCGACGAGATGACGACGCGCTTCCACGGCCTGACCTTCCTCACCGAGCCCGGCGAGGTATTCACCCCCCGCGAGACGAGCGAGCCCCTCGTCGACGCGGCCGTCGGGCGGCTCGCCGGGCGGCCCGGCCGGGTCGCCGACGTCGGCACCGGCGCCGGGGCGATTGCGATCTCGATCGCACTGGCCGCTCCCACCGCCGAGGTGTGGGCGAGCGACACGTGCGCCCGCGCGCTTGGGCTCGCATCGCGCAACGCCGAGCTGCTCGGCGCGCGCGTGCACCTGGTGCACGGCGACCTGCTGGAGGGGCTGCCGCGCGACCTCGACCTGATCGTCGCCAACCTCCCGTACCTCGCACCCGGCACGCCGGGCTACGAGGGCGAGCCTGCGTCGGCGGTCTTCTCGACCGGCGACGGGCTCGACCACTACCGGCGCCTGCTGGCAGGTGCCGCCGACCACCTCGCGGCCGGCGGCGGCGTGCTGCTCCAGTTCGACGGCGAGGTGCTCGAGGCGGAGCGCAGCGAGCTCCCCTGGCTCCGCGCCAGGCTCGACCGCCTCGTCGCAGCGGCCGCTTAGGGGCAGCGCCCGAGGTACGCGTCGACCGAGACGCGGTCGCGCGACACCGCCGGCAGGCGCTCGCGGACTCTCTGCTCGAACGTGCCCTGCAGCCGTCCGAGCCGTTCGGGTGATGCGACGGACGTGGAGTACGCGAAGCCGATCAGGTCGTCCGGCGTCCAGTCGCGCTCGACCACGACCGACAGCTCGGTCACCTCGCGAAAGGGCGAGCGCGCGAGGATCTCGCGGAAGCGCGAGACGCGTCGCTCGCGCGGGACGTCGCCGAGCAGCTCGCGTGCGATCGCGAGCACTTCGCTCTGGGCGGCGCCCGCCGACGCCGAGTCGGCGAGCAGCGCGAGGGCAGGCGTGACCTGCTCGAGGTGCGCCATCACGACCGCCTCGTCGAACCAGTGGAACGACCGCCCCGCCGTGACGAGGTCGAACCGGCCCCACGACCCGTCGACCTCCTCGGCCCGTGCCTCGACCGTCCGCACGTTCGCAGGCGCCGTCTCCTCGAGCGCGGCGAGCATCGCCGGCTCCGGGTCGACGGCTACCACCTCCGCGGCATGCGCGGCGATCGCGAGGGCGACATGGCCCGGCCCACTGCCGAGATCGAGGACGCGACTCGACGCCCCGAGGCCCGCGGCGGCCGCGAGGCGCTCGATCAGCTCGTCCGGGTACCGCGGGCGGTAACGCACGTAATAGGGCACCGTGCTCCTGAACCGGCGGTCGTCCCCCACCTGGATGATTGTGGCGGAGACGCTCCCATCGTCCGGGCGATCGGGTATTGTGCGGAGTGCGACCTGAGCGTAGGGGGTCACCGCAGGCCGCAACCTTTGAGTACAGCAAGTGGCGCACGTTGCGCGCCGCAGGCATTTGTCAGACACCACCACCTACTCTCCGATCGAAGCGGAGGGAGCGTCGGTCATGCGAGCCGATGCCCTCCGCGCAGAAGCTTGGGCAGGCGAGCCGTTCGTACGGCCCGATGAGGACCCGACGGTCGTGCTCGCTCCCGGCACCGCGCGCAGGCGCGCGCTCGACGACGCCCTCGCCGAGCTCGCCGCGGGGGCTGCGGCGCCGTCGAGCGAATGGAAGGTGCGCTACGCACTGATGCTCGGCCTGGAGCGGGTGCTTTCCGAGCGCCCGCCTCATCTCGCCTCGGGCACCGAGCTTCGCCGTCACCAGGTGGACGCGCTCGCCGGCATGCTCACAGAGCTGATCGCCGCCGCGCAGAAGGGCGTGAACGGCAACGGGCACGCGAACGGCCAGGACGAGGCCGACGAGGAGGACGAGACCGACGACGAGCTCGACCTCCTCGGCCCCGACGCGGACACCGACGAGAGCGCCGAGCTGGCCGAGCCGCTCTCGCTCGAGGACGACCCGGGCGCGGTGCGCCGCTACCGGTTCCGCCACCCGACCGCGTCGGGCAAGACGATCGCCGCGGCCGGCTTCGTCGAGGCGGCGCGCACCGAAGGTGTCCTGATCCTCACCCACCGCCGGCTGCTCGTCGACCAGTTCCGGCGCGAGCTGACCGACCACGGGTATCACGACCGGCTCGTCGAGGCGATCCTCGACGGCCACACGGCGGCGCGCCCCTCGAACCCGATCACGATCCAGACGTACGCCTGGTTTGCCAGACACGTGTCCGAGGTGGACAGGTCTGCGTACCAGCTCGTGATCTGCGACGAGGCGCACACCGCGCTCGGCGAGAAGACCTCGGCGGCGATCCGGAGCCTGAGCGAGCCGATCTACGTCGGCATGACCGCGACGGAGGAGCTGATCGCGAAGCAGGTCTCCGACGTCTTCCCCGCATCGGTCGACGACCTGCCGCTGGCGGATGCTGCTCGCAGAGGGCTCATCGCGCCGCTGCGCTGCCTGCGTGTGCCGCCGGTCGCCGCCATCAACCAGGTGCCGATCGTCGGCGGCGACTTCGAGGAGCGGGCACTCGCCCAGGCCCTCGACCACGAGGCGCTGAACATGGCCGCCGCGACGCTGTATCGCGAACGCTTCGACGACGCGCCCGGCGTCGTCTACGCCGCAGGCGTCGACCACGCCTACAACCTCGCGACCGCGTTCCGCGCGGCAGGCATCAGGGCCGAGGCCGTCTCGGGCCGCACGCCGCCGGTCAAGCTCGCGGAGATCCTTGCCGCGTACGAGCGCGCCGAGATCGACGTGCTGATCAACGCGATGCTGCTCGCGGAGGGGTGGAACTCGCCGCGCGCGACGGTGATCATGCACCTTGCGCCGACGGCGTCGAAGCGCGTCTACCAGCAGCGGATCGGACGCATCATGCGGATCCATCCGCGGAAGGAGGCGGGCATCGTCGTCGACTTCACGCCGAAGGCGGCGACGCACAACGAGCGCGTCGTGTCGCTGCACTCGCTGCTCGATGCCGACTTCTATCGCGAGGGTGCCCGCGTGACGCCTGCGCCGCGCCGGCGGGTGCAGCGCCGCGCCCGCCGCAAGCTGACGCCGGCGTCGTGGCTCGTGCCGGTGACGCCGGATGTGCTGCGCCGCAAGGTCGTGATCGCGCGCGAGTGGCAGCGCGTCGACCCGAAGTTCCTCGACGAGGACGAGCAGGAGTTCTGGGGCGAGATCGCAGGCCGGCAGCTCCGCTTCGACGAGCGAACCGCGTTCGTCGAGAAGCTGACCGCGCGCGGCGCATCGAAGCGCGCGATGGAGACGTTCCTCTCGACGTGCGCCGCGCAGAACCCGAACCGGCGGCTGCGGCTGATCGCACTCGCCGACCGCGTCTCGATGCGCGTCGAGCGCGCCGACTTCGACGACCTGGTGACGCTCGTGTCCCAGGCGCCGCCGTGGGAGAAGGACCGCGCAGCCGGCGTCCGGATCCTGTTGCGCGCGATCTCCGAGGGCAAGCCCGACGCCCCCGACCAGATCCTCGCGCGCTGGACGTGGCGGCTCTCGCGCGCCGTGCGCAAGCAGCTCGACCGCAAGGCGTCGCAGGAATACCCGGACGCGAAGCGCCTTCTCGGTGCGCTCGCGAACTCGCGCGGTCACCGACACGAGGAGAACGCCGCGAAGCTCGTCAACGCCGCGCTCGAGATGCCGCGCGAGGTCGGCGCGGCCCTGCTGGCCTCCGCGGAGGGCTACACGCCGCGGGCGACGCAGCTCCTCGAGGCGGCGCGCGAGCGCCTCGGCACGATCCAGGAGGTTGCGGGCTGGATCGCCGAGAGCCTGCCGCAGCCGAAGACGGGCCCGTCGCGGACACGCCGCCGACGGCGGCGCAAGAAGCGCCCCGGAGAGGCCACGCCGCCGGCCGTCCCGGCCGAGGGCACGGCACCCGAGGAGCAAGGGGCCGGGACGGAGACCGCGGGCGAGGCGGCCGACGGCGAGCAGGCCCCCGCTCCGAAGCGCCGGCGCCGGCGCCGCCGCCGGCCTGCCGAGACCGACGAGAGCGCGCCGCCGCCCGAGCCCGGGCTCGCCGACGCGGACGCGACGCGGACGCGGACGCCGACGCGGCGTAACGATCCGATCGGCCCGCAGGTCGGAAGGACCAGACGATGGGCCTGCTGATCGCGATCGGATTCCTCGCGGGCGTCGCGACCGCGATCTCGCCGTGCGTGCTGCCGGTGCTGCCTGTCTTGCTCGCCGGAGGCGCCGCGGGCCGCCGCCCGCTCGCCATCGTCGGCGGGCTCGTCCTCAGCTTCGGCGTCTTCACGCTCTTTGCGTCGTGGCTGCTCGGGAAGCTCGGGCTGCCGCAGGATCTGCTGCGCAACATCGCACTTGCACTGCTCTTCCTGATGGCGATCGTGTTGCTCGTCCCGCAGGCTGCGCTGCTCGTCGAGCGGAGCCTTGCCGGGTTCTCGCGACTGCGCCCGGCGAACGCCGGCGGCGGCTTCTTCCTCGGCGTCACGCTCGGGCTCGTGTTCGTGCCCTGCGCCGGGCCGTTCCTCGCGGCGATCACCGCTGCGGCCGCGCAGGAGGAATTCGGCGCGCGCACGTTCGTCGCGACCGCGGCGTACTGCATCGGCGCCGCCGTGCCGATGCTCGCGATCGCCTACGGCGGGCGCGGCGCCGCGACACGACTTCGGGCGAGCGCCGGGACGCTACGCGTCGTCGCCGGAGTGCTCGTCGCGGCGGTCGCGGTCGGTCTCGTTCTTCACGTCGACGACAAGCTCGCCAAGGTGAGCGTGCCGTGGACGGGCTGGGTGCAGCGTCACGTCGAGGGGAGCGCCTCGGCGAAGCGGCAGCTCGCGAAGGTGACGGGAGAGCAGAAGCCGCTCGCGGTGCGCTCGACGTCGAACGGGCTGCCCGACTACGGGACAGCGCCGTCGCTGCATCCGGGCGGCGCGTGGATCAACTCGCCGCCGCTGACGATCGCGGGGCTCCGCGGCAAGGTCGTGCTCGTCGACTTCTGGACGTACTCGTGCATCAACTGCCTGCGCACGCTGCCGCACCTGAAGGCGTGGTACGCGGCGTACCACTCGAAGGGGCTCGTGATCGTCGGCGTGCACACACCGGAGTTCGCCTTCGAGCACGTCACGTCGAACGTACGCACAGCGGTGAAGCGCCTCGGCATCACATACCCGGTGATGCAGGACAACGACTACAAGACCTGGGACAACTACGCGAACGAGTACTGGCCGGCCGAGTACCTGATCGACCGGTCAGGGCACATCCGCCACACGAGCTTCGGCGAGGGCGGCTACGGCGAGACGGAGAACCTGATCCGCCGCCTGCTCGGCGCCGAGGGCGCTCGTGCGACACCCGTCGCCGACACGACACCGACCGGGCTGATGACGCCCGAGAGCTACCTGGGCTACGACCGCCTGCAGAACTACCTCGGCCCGGCGCCCGTGCCCGACAAGCCCGCCACGTACGCATTCGCCGCGTCGCTGCCGGTGAATGCGCTGTCGTACGCGGGCCGCTGGACGGTCGGCTCTCAGAGGATCGTCGCCGGCCCTGATGCACGCCTCCGTCTCCACTTCGAGGCCCGCAACGTCTACATCGTGCTCGGCGGCCGCGGCACCGTTCAGGCGACGATCGACGGGAAGCCCGCCGGCACGATACGCGTCGACGCGCAGCGCCTCTACACGGTGCGTGCATCGAAGGACTACGAGACGGCGCTGCTCGAGCTCCGGTTCAGCCCGGGGATCCAGGCCTACTCGTTCACCTTCGGGTAGCGCTATTGCTCGCGGGCGACGTCGTCGTCGCCCTCGCCGTTCTCGCGCTCGCGCAGGTAGCGCGTCAGCTCGGCGGCCAGCGCATCGCCCGACGGGAGGCTCTCCTCGTCCGCCAGCTCGTCGGCGCGCCGCTCGAGCTCCTGCACGTACGCAGAGGTCTCCTCGTCGGTGGCGACCGCCTCGCTCACCTGCCGGGTGTACGACTCGGCTGCCTCATCGAGCTCGGCCGTGTCGATGTCGGCACCGAGCACGTCGGCGAGCCGGTCGACGAGTGCTTTCGCCGCCCGCGGCGACGGGGTCAGCGACACGTAGTGCGGCACCGCCGCCCAGAGGCTCGCGGACTTCAGGCCTGCGCGCGAGCACGCGTCGTGCAGCACGCCGACGATGCCCGTCGGCCCCTCGTAGCGCGACAGCTGCAACCCGAGCTCGGCGATCAGGCTCGGATCGGTCGCGCTGCCGGTGACCGGCGCCGAGCGCGTGTGCGGCACGTCGGCGAGGAGCGATCCGAGCGTCAGCACGAGCTCGACGCGGTGCGCAAGCGCGACGTCGGTGATCAGCTGCGAGAACGTGCGCCAGCGCAGGTTCGGCTCGACGCCCAGCATGATGATCGCGTCGCGCCCGGCGCCGGGCAGCGGCGCATGCAGGAAGCTGTTCTCCGGCCAATCGATGCGGCGTGTCTCACCGTCGACGAGCGACACCATCGGCCGGGTCGCCTGGAAGTCGTAGAAGCTCTCCGGGTCGATCGTCGCGAACTCGCGCGCGGCCCACGCACGCGCCAGGTAGGCGCCGGCGAGCGACGCGCCCTGCCCGCCGTCGTTCCAGCCGCGAAAGGCGGCGATCAGCACCGGCCGCTCGAGCTCGGGACGCGACTCGTAGACGATCTCGTCCGACATCACGCAATCCTACGTGGGCGCCACAGGCTGTAGACGAAGACCGTCACCGCGGCCCAGACCGTCGCGGCCATCGTGACGTGGACGAGCACGAGCCACCACGGCAGATGAGTGCGGTACTGCGTCTCGCCGATCGCCATCTGCACGAGCAGCAGCCCCAGGACGACGAGGCCCGCTCGCAACTGGGGCGCGCGGTTGCGCACGAGCCAGACGAGGAGCGCGAGGAACGAGATGCCGAACACCGCAGTGGCGCGCACGTGCCAGTAGACGGCGGGCTCGAACGACCAGAGCCGGCGCACGACGGTGCTGCCGGGATGCGGGCCGGCCGCCGTCGCGAGCGTGCCGCTGAAGAGCAGCACGGCAGCGGCGAGCCCGACGACGAGGCCGAGCCGAGGCACCCACGCGGGCAGTCCCGTCCGTTCGCGCGGCCGCGTCTCCTGCGCCAGGATCACGCCGAGCGTCAGCACGACCGCGCTGAGCAGGAAGTGCGAGAGAACGAGCCACGGGTTGAGCCCGTAGTGGATCGTGATCGCACCGAGCGGCGCCTGAAGGAGCGTGCCGGCGAACGTCACGAACGCGAGCCGGCGGTGGCCGCGCGCGACGACCCAGGTCACGAGGGTGGCGAGGATCGTGAAGAACGCGATCACCCGGTTTCCGAACTCGATGTCGCTGTGGAAGCTCCGCGGCTCGAAATGGTGCGGCTGGCAGCCGGGCCAGTGCTCGCAGCCGAGCCCGGAGCCGGTGAGGCGGACGGTCGCGCCGGTGGCGACGATCAGGACGAGCATGACCGCGCTTCCGACCGCGACGCGATGGATCGCCCCGTCGGAGAGCGAGAGCCCGCGCACGCGAGAAAGCAGGGGCGCAGCGGCCGACATCGGACGCACTGTAGCCCCCTTCCCGCCGGCCCCCCGCTCTTGCTAATCTGACGTTGACGTAAAGATGCAGTTCCTCAAGACACGCCGAAGCTCGCCTCACTACAAGTGGTGGGTGCTGTCATGCACGAGCCTGGGGATGCTGCTCGCGACGATCAACTCCGGCACGTTGATCATCGCGCTGCCCGATCTCGAGCGCAGCCTGCACACCACGCTGCTGCAGCTCGTCTGGGTGATCCTCGTCTACATGATCGTCTCGACGGTGCTCGTGCTCACCGCCGGGCGGCTGTCGGATCTGTTCGGACGCAAGCACGCGTACGTCGTCGGGTTCCTGGTCTTCTCGGTCGCGTCACTCGGCGCCGGGTTCGCGGCGAACGGCACCCAGCTGATCGGCTGGCGGATCGTGCAGGGCGTCGGCGGCGCATTCCTGTTCGCGAACGCCGCCGCTCTCGTCACCGACGTCTTCCCGCGGCGTGAGCTCGGGCTCGCGATGGGCACCAACACGATGGTCGCCGCCGTCGGGCTCGTGATCGGGCCCGTGCTCGGCGGCGCCCTGGTCGCGATCTCGTGGCCCTGGGTGTTCTGGTTCAACGTCCCCGTCGGCCTCGCCGGCTGCGTGTGGGGCTGGCTCGTGCTCGAGGAGCGCTCGGGACGCAGCGAGGAGCGCGGCCTCGACCTGGCCGGCGTGGCGACGTACGTCGTCGGTCTCACCGGGCTCGTCTTCGCCCTTTCCAAGGGCGGCCTCACCGGATGGTCGAACGCGCTCGTGATCGGCGGGCTTGCAGCCGCCGCCGTGCTGCTGCCGCTCTTCGTCCTGATCGAGCGCCACGGCTCGGCACCGATGCTCGACCTCGAGCTCTTCCGGAACCGCCTCTTCGCCGCCGCCTCCGCGGCTGCGTTCATGAACGGCCTCGCACGCTTCGCGCTGATGTTCCTCTTCGTCTTCTACTTCCAGGGGCCGCAGGGCGCCTCGCCGATCCTGGCCGGCCTCGAGCTCGCGCCGCTCGCGATCGGCATGCTCGTCGCCTCGCCGCTCGCGGGTATCGCCGCCGACCGTCGCGGCTCGCGCGGGCTCGCCGCGCTCGGCATGCTCGTGACCGCAATCGGCCTCGCCGGGATGACGATGCTCCAGGCGCACACCGCATACGTCTGGAGCGCACTCTGGCTGCTGCTCGTCGGCGTCGGCTCGGGCATGTTCAACAGCCCCAACACCGCCGCGATGATGGGCGTCGTGCCGGTGCATCGCCGCGGTGTCGCAGCCGGGGCGCGCGTGATGCTCCAGAACACGGGCGCCGTGATCTCGATCGCGTTCGTGATGGCGATCGTCACCTCCGCGGTGCCGACGGACGTGCTCTTCAAGATCTTCTCCGGCCTCACCTCGGGCCTCTCGGCCGAGCAGCTGCAGCCGTTCATCACGAACATGCACCTGGCGCTCTGGGTGCTCGCCGGCGTGTCGCTGCTCGGCGCCGGGATCTCGATGCTGCGGCCCGCGCACGTCCGCACGGCCGACCAGCCGGTCGAGCTGAAGCAGCAGGAGGCGCACGCATGACGCTCCGGATCGGAGAGGCCGCCGAGCGGAGCGGCGTCACGCCGCGCACGATCCGCTACTACGAGGAGCTCGGCCTGCTCCCGCGCGGCGAGCGCGCGTACGGCAAGCACCGCCTCTACTCGCAGGCGGACATCGACCGCCTCCAGGAGCTGACCCGGTTGCGCGATCTGCTGGGCCTGACGCTCGAGGAGCTGCGCTCGATGATCGTCGCCGAGGACGCGCGCGCCGACGTCCGCCGCCGCTTCCACGCGAGCGAGTCGCCCCAGGAGCAGCTCGCCCTGCTCGACGAGGCGCTCCCCCACATCGAGACGCAGCTCGACCTCGTGCGCCGGCGCATCGCCCAGCTGCAGGAGCTCGAGCGCGAGCTGGTCGAGAAGCGGCGCAGCGTCGGCCGCCGGCGCCGCGAGCTCGGTGTGCGTTAGCTAGACGAGCTGAACGCCGGCGCCGTCGACGACGGAGCCGACGCGTGCGAGGAAGACGCCCGCCCGGGCGAACTCCGCCTCCAGCCCGAAGCCCCGGTCGCGGGGGAGCGAGACGAGGAGGCCACCCGCGGTCTGAGGGTCATGGGCCAGCTCGACGAGCTCCGGCTCGACGCCGTCCGCCTCCAGCCGCGCGAACTCGCGGTTCAGCTTCGTGCCCGCCGTCGAGACACCGGCGCGGGCCGCGTCGAGCGCGCCCTCGAGCGCCGGCAGCCGGCCGGCCTCGAGCACGATTCGCACGCCGCTCCGCTCGGCCATCTCGTGGGCATGGCCCGCGAGCCCGAACCCGGTGACGTCGGTGACCGCGTTCGGGGCGAGCGGACGCAGCAGATCGGCGGCATCCCGGTTCAGCGTGCGCATCCAGCGCACCGCCTCCGCCGTGTCGGCCAGACCGCGCTTCGCGCCGCCGAGCACGAGGGCCGTCCCGAGCGGCTTCGTCAGGTAGAGCGCGTCACCCGCGCGGGCACCCGCCTTCGGCCAGATCCCGTCCGGACGGACCGTGCCGACGACGGCGAGGCCGTACTTCGGCTCGGCGTCGCGGATCGTGTGGCCGCCCGCGAGCAGGGCGCCCGCGCTTCGCACCTGCGCATCCGCCCCGTCGAAGATCGCGCGCACGACCTCGATCGGCAGGTCCTCCGGCAGCGCCGCGACCGAGAGCGCAAGAAGCGGCACGCCGCCCATCGCGAAGACGTCGTTGAGCGCGTTCGTCGCCGCGATCGCGCCGTAGTCCGCCGGGTCGTCGACGATCGGCGGGAAGAAGTCGATCGTGAAGACGAGCGCGCGCTCGTCGTCGAGCCGGTACACGGCAGCGTCGTCGGCCGGGTCGAGCCCGACGAGCAGGTTCTCGGCCTCGGCCGGCACGAACCCGCGCAGGAGCTCCTCGAGCCGCGTCGCCGAGTACTTGGCGGCGCAGCCCCCGGCGGTGGCGAGATCGGTGAGCTTCACCACGGACACGGTAACGAACGCCTGCGGAACGGACAGCGGCGGCCAGGGGCCGCCGCCGTCGAGGGAGAGGAACGTGGTGCTGCGCGCCAGGTTCGCCACCCTCGCGCCATGTCCTTTAGGGTCGCGTCCATGCCGAGCGCACTGGTCACCGGCGGCTCCTCGGGCATCGGCCTCGCGATCGCCCGGATGCTCCACGACGACGGCTACGGGCTGACGCTCGCGTCCCGCACCGCGGCGAAGGTCGAGGCCGCGGCGGTCGAGCTCGACGCGCTCGCGGTCGCCGCCGACCTGAGCCGCGAGGAGGACTGCGTCCGCGTCGTCGCCGAGCACCGCGCCCGCTTCGGCGGCCTCGACGTGCTCGTCAACTCGGCCGGCCTCGGCATCTCCGGCACCGTCGACTCGCTGCAGACGAAGCACCTCGACCTGCAACTCGGCGTCAACCTGCGCGGCCTGCTGCTCGTCACGCGCGAGGCGCTGCCGCTCCTGAAGGAGAGCCGGGGCTGGATCGTCAACCTCGCCTCGATCGCCGGCACGATCCCCACGCCCGGCCTGACCGTCTACGGGGCCACCAAGGCGGCGGTGATCGCGCTCACACGCTCCGAGAACCAGGAGCTCGACGCCGCAGGCGTGCGGGCGATCGCGCTCTGCCCCGGCTTCGTCGACACCCCGATGGCGGAGTGGTCGGGGATCGTGCCAGCCGAGATGATCCGCCCCGAGGACTGCGCCGAGGTGGTGCGGATGTGCCTGCGCCTCTCACCGCAGGCGCGGATCCCGCAGGTCGTGATCGAGCGGACCGGCTCGAGCACCGGTGCTGACTGAGGGCCGGTGCTGACTGAGGGCCGGTGCCGGCTGAGGCCGGTGCTTGCGCCCGGGGCGCAGGCAGGCTGACGCCTACCTACGCCCCGTCGTTGGACGCAAGTTCCCTCCCCCCGCGGGAGGTCTGGTGGTGGGGCGTCGTAACCCACCGAATCGTTCTGGGCGACGCTAGATCGGGCTCAGATCACACAGGTCCATCCCACAAGCCGACGCCGTGATGCCCGAGACGAGCACCGAGCGCAGCCGCCGCGACGGACAGCGCCAACACCAGCAAGGGGTACTTCCGAAGGAAGACCACGAACTTGGTTGCCACAGAGAACACCTCCCTTCCTAGAACCGGAAGTCCTGGAGCGCCTCGGCCGCGCGGCGGTACAGCACCGCTGCCCGGGCCGGGTCACCCCGCCTGTCGGCCAGATCCCCCTGCGCGACCCACGCGGCGGCGCGATGCGAGGCGGATGAGAGACGCGCGAACGCGTCCTCGGCCTGGGTGAAAACCTCTTCCGCCTCGTCGAGCCGGCCCTGCTCGAGCAGCGAGCGGCCGAGGACGAGACGGGCGTTGCCGATCTGATCGAGCAGGTCGTCGCGCTCCCCGATGATCTCGAGGGCGAGGCGTGCCTGCTCCTCGGCTCGGGCGATGTCGCCCGTGCGGAGATGCACCTGCGCGAGCGAGGAGACCGCGCCTGCGGCGTCCTCGGAGCGGTCGATCTCGAGCGCGATCGCGTAGGCGTGCTTGAAGTGCTCTGCCGCCTCCTCGGGCTTGCCGAGCAGGAACTCGACGACGCCGAGGTTGTTCAGCAGCCGGCCGACGTTCGCCGAATCCGACAGCTCCTCGTAGAGCGCCCTTGCCCGCTCGGCGTAGCCGCGGGCGCGCACCCAGTGACCGTCGCGCTCGGCGAGCAGCGACGCCTGGAAGTAGACGTCGGCCAGCGAGCGCGAGTCGCGCAGCACCTCGGCGAGCTCGAGCGCGTGCTCGACGTCCTCGCGCGCCGCCTCGTAGTCGCGCTGGCGGCGGTAGCAGCGCGAGCGCCACCCGAAGATGTTGAGCTTGAGCTCGTCGGAGGGCAGCTCGGTGCGCTCGACGAGCGCGAGCGCCTCGTTGAAGAGCCCGAGGGCGGTCGAGATGCTCGAGAGCTTGTAGCGGCAGACGCCCATCCGGTAGAGGACCTCGGCCCGGTCGACGTCGGAGAAGCCGTCGCCCTCGGCGAGCGAGCGCGACTCCGCGAGAAGCGCGAGGCCCGCGGGGATGTCGCCGGTACCGGCTCGCGCCATCGCCTCGCCGTTCAGGTGGCGCACGCGCAGCTCCGAGGCGCCGGTCGAGACGACGGATGGCAGCGCACGGGCGTATTCCGCGAGCGACTCGTCGAAGCGATGCTCGGCCGTGAGCGCCTCGGCGCGCGCGAGCACCGCCTCGGCGCGGGCGCGGTCGTCGGCCGAGACGCCGGTGGAGAGGAACCCCGCATCGACGCCCAGCCTGAGCGCGAGCCACTCGACGGTCTCGGTCGTCGGGCGCGTCTTGCCGCGCTCGATCTGCGAGATGTACTCCTTGGAGAACCGCGCGCCCGCGAGATCGGTCTGGGTGAGGCCGCCGGCGACGCGCAGCTGGCGCAGGCGCTCGCCGAGCCCGGCGCGGCGGGCGGCGGCGCGGTTGGCGGCTGAGCTCTGGTCGGCCGCGGCGGAGCGGACCGTGCGGTGAGCCATGCCGAAGAGCATGACGGACGCTTGACCGGAGCGCAATCCTCCGAATGGGACATGCCCTCAAACGAGGGATGGCTGCAAGCAAACCCCGGTCAACAAGCCAAGTTGCGAATCACTTGACCGAGGTACTTGACAGGCCCCGATACGCCTCGTAATGTGAGGCCACCTTGCATGAGCGCCTTCGAGGCGCGGTGCACGGGAGGACGTCAGAGGCATCACATCCCGATCGGCCGGCTGGGCCGCAGAGCCGGATGAATCGGGGCCCCGCCCCACGACGATCCGCCTGAACGAGGAGAGAGCCCCGGGTGCCGCAGCCGGGGCTTCTCCACGTTCAGAGGCCGTTTTCTCCGGGAGACATCCAGCGGCGGCGCTCGGCGCGGACGCGCGCGAGGTCGTCGCCGAGGAGGCCGCCGAGGCGGTGGTCGACGGTCGCGAGCAGGCCGCTCGCGACGAAGATCCACGCCTCGGCCGCCGGATCGCGGTCGGCGTGAACGTGACCGCTCGCCTGCCCGTCGTGGATCAGGTCGACGAAGTAGCCGTGCACCTCCCTGATCTGGCGCTTCAGCGCCTTCGCGATCACGGCGTCCTCGGAGGCCTCGGTGAGGCCCTGGATCCAGAGATCGATCAGGCGGACGCGCGACCGCGAGGCCATGTACGCGCTCGCGACCGCGCCGAGGCAGCCGCCCGGATCGCTCAGGCGCGCCTCGTCGGCCAGCGAGCGCAGGTCTTGCCACGCCTGCTCGAGGCACGCGAGGTAGAGGTCGCGCTTCGAGCCGAAGTGGCGGTAGAGGATCGGCTCCGAGATGCCCGCCTCGCGCGCGATCTCGGCGGTCGTGGCGCCGCGGTAGCTGGAGCGCGAGAAGACGCGGCAGGCGGTGTCGAGCACCGCCTGCCGGCGCGCCTCCTTCGGCAGCCGCTTGCCCGCGACCTGGGTCACGCGAGCTCCATCGCGCGCTGCTCCGCCGGTGCATGCTCCGGTTGGGGATGCTCGATCTTGCGGATCGCGGCGACGGCGAGAGTCGCCCCGACGAGGCAGAGACCGGCGCCGAGCCGGAGCGCGTCGTGGAAGCCGTCGAGGAACGTCGCGGCGCCGCCGACGATCGAGCCCATGACGGCGATGCCGACCGAGCCGCCGACCTGCCGCGACGAGTTCAGCACGGCGGAGCCGACGCCCGCCTGGTCGACCGACACGGCACTCATCGCCGCGGCCGTGGTCGGCGTCATCGTGCACGACATGCCGACGCCGCCGAGCACCAGGCCCGGCAGCAGGCTCCAGAAGGACTCGTGCAGGCCGAGCTGGGAGAAGTAGAAGAGCATGCCGGCCAGCAGCACCATGCCGCCGCCGACAAGCCAGCGCGACCCGACCCGGTCGGTGAGCGCCCCGGCCCGCGGCGCGAGCGCGATGATCAGGAGTGTCATCGGCAGGAACGTCGCGCCGGCCTGCACCGGCGAGTAGCCGAGCACGTTCTGCATGTAGAGCGACACGAAGAAGAACGTCCCGAACATCGCAAGGCCGACGAACAGCATCGAGCCGTTCGCGCCGCTGAACGTCCGCTGCCGGAAGAGCGACAGGTCGAGCATCGGCGTTCGCTGATGCCGCTCGAGCAGGACGAACGCAACCAGCGCGACGACCGCGAGGGCGAACGCGCCGAGGATCCGGCCCGACGTCCAGCCGTAGTTGTTCGCCTCGATGAAGCCGTACGTGAGCGAGAAGAGGCCGATCGCGGAGGCGGCGAGGCCCGGCATGTCGAGCCGCTGCTCGGCGGACTGGTCGCGCGACTCGTCGATGAAGATCGGGATTGCGAACAGGCCCGCGACGCCGACCGGCACGTTGATGAAGAAGATCCAATTCCAGTTCACGTGCTCTGTCAGGAGGCCGCCGACGAGCGGGCCGATCGCGAGCGCCATCGCCGAGACACCGGCCCAGATGCCGATCGCCTTGCCGCGCTCGCGCGCGGGGAAGGTCGCGGTGACGATCGACAGGGTGGCCGGGTTCATCATCGCGCCGCCGAACCCCTGCACCACACGCGCTCCGATCAGGAAGCCGCCGTTCGGCGCGAGGCCGCACGCAAGGCTCGCGCCCGTGAAGACCAGCAGCCCCACCATGAAGATGCGGCGGCGGCCGAGAAAGTCGGCGAGCTTGCCGCCGGTGAGCATGAAGGCGGCGAAGGTGAGCGCATAGCCGGCGACCACCCATTCGAGCTCCGACAGGCTCATGTGGAGCGAGCGGCGCATCGACGGCAGCGCGACGTTCACCACCGTGTTGTCGAGCATGATCATGAACAGCCCCACCGACACGGCGGCGAGCGTCCACCACTTCTTGTTCTCCGGCGTCACGAACCGTTGCATCCGGGCCCCCTCTGGCTCTCCTGAAGTTCGTCCTAAGTTAGCAACCGCTAACCTCCCGGGGCGCGCCGGCGGGTTAGATTGCGACGGGTGAGCTCGGAACGGATCGCCTTCGTCACCGGCGGCGGACGCGGCATCGGCGCCTCGATCGCGCGCGCCCTCGCGGGGGACGGGTGGTCGGTCGTCGTCGGGGCGCGCTCGCGTCCGCAGGTCGACGCCGTCGCGGCGGAGATCGGCGGCCGGGCGGTCGAGATCGACGTCTCCTCCCGTGAGTCCGTCGACGCCGCATTCGCCGAGGTCGGGCCGCTGCACCTGCTCGTGGCGAACGCCGGCATCGCCTCGAGCTCCGACTGGTGGCATGTCTTCGAGGTGAACGTGCTCGGCACGCACCTCTGCTGCGAGGCGGCGCTCGCCGCCGGCGTCGAGCGGATCGTGATCACCGGCAGCGGCTCCTCGTATCTCCCCGGCTCGACCGACACCGCGTACGGCCCGTCGAAGGCGGCCGTCGGCCGCTACGCCGAGAACCTCTGTAACAGCCTCGAGGGCCGCGTGCCCGTGTTCCTGTTCAGCCCCGGGCTCGTGCGCACCGATCTGACCTCGTGGCTGGGCGACGACGCGCCGTGGACGCCGCCCGAGCTCGCGCCCGAGCTCGTCCGCAAGCTCGCGACCGGCCGCTACGACGCGCTTGCCGGGCGCTACATCCACGCCGAGCACGACGACGTCGACGACCTGCTCGCGCGCGCCGATGCGATCCGCGAGCAGGACCTGAACGCGATCCGCCTGCGCCGCTGATGCGCACGATCGTCTGCTTCGGAGACTCCAACACGTGGGGCTACCTCCCCGGCTCGGACGCGGAGCGGCTCCCGCGCGAGCTGCGCTGGCCGGTGCGGCTGCAGCGCGCGCTCGGCGAGCGCTTCGAGGTGATCGCGGAGGGCCTGAACGGCAGAACGGCCGCAGTCGAGAGCCCGGTCGAGGACGGCCGCAACGGCGCCAGCTACCTGCTCCCGTGCCTGCGCTCGCACAAGCCCGTCGACCTCGTCGTCATCTACCTGGGCACGAACGACGTCAGCTTCCTCAGCGGCGAGCTCGTCGCGCGGTCGGTCGGACGGCTCGTCAAGCTGGCACGAACGTCGGAGACCGGCCCGGGCGGCGGGGCGCCGCAGCTGCTCGTGGTCTGCCCGCCGCCGTTCGGCGGCCACGAGCTCGGGCCGTTCTTCGCCGAGGTGTGCGCCGCGCTCGGGTGCGAGCTGCTCGATCTCGACGGCATTGCCTCGTACACCGATTACGACCCGGAGCACCTCGACGCGGAAGGGAACGCAGCCGTCGCGGCCGCCGTCGAGAAGCGCGTGCGCAGCCTGCTCCCGTGAGCCGCCGCTTCTCGTCGCACCGCCGCATCAGCCTCTCCGACACCGACGCCTGCGGGCGCCTGCGGCTCGACGCGGTCGCGCGATACCTGCAGGACGCCGCGTCGGAGGACTGGCTGGACGCAGGGTTCGACCACGACACGCACGTCTGGGTCGTCCGGCGCACGGAGCTCGAGGTGCACGAGCCGTTCCAGCCCGAGGACACGTTCACGATCGAGACGTGGTGCAGCGGCGTCGCGCCGTCCGCCGCGTCGCGCCGGTACTCGCTGCGTGGTGACCGCGCGGGCCGGATCGAGGCCGAGAGCATCTGGATCCACCTCGACCACGACCTGCGCCCGAAGCGGCTCGACGAGCGCTTCGTTGCCGTGTACGGCGACTCCGCGGGCGGACGCCGCGCATCGACGCGCCTCTCGCTCCCCGTCGAGGCGGAGACGCCGGGCCGCTCCTGGTCGTTCCGCAGCACGGACGTCGACCGCCTCGGTCACGTGAACAACGCCGCCTACTGGGTCCCGGTCGAGGAGGCGTGGGCCGGGCGACTCGACGGCCCGCTGGCGGCGGTGCTCGAGTATCGGCGCCCGATCGACCTCGACGAGCCGGTCGAGCTCGCGGGGGCGGGTGACAGTCTCTGGCTGACGGTCGCAGGCGAGACGCGCGCCGCGGCGAAGCTCCTTCCGCGATGACCGCCGACAAGCTTCGCCGCCTGCTGATCGTCCTGCTCGCCGTTGCGGCGGTGATCAGCGTGATCGCGAACAAGTCGGGCTCGCGCGGGCTCGGCGCCCTTTCCTTCGCAGTCTTCGTGGTGACGGTGCTCGTGTTCCTGCAGTGGCGCCGCCGGGCCCGTGCAGAGCGCTCTGCTAGAGTTTTCGACCGAGAGGCGAAAACCGATGAGACTGGCTCTGGCACAGATCAATAGCGTCGTCGGCGACCTCGACGGCAACACGGACCGGATCCTCGACGGCATCACCGCGGCCCGCGAGGCGAGCGCCGATCTCGTCCTCTTCCCCGAGCTCGCGGTCACCGGCTACCCGCCCGAGGACCTGCTCCTGCGGCCGGGGTTCATTCGCGCCGCACGGCGCCACGTCGAGGCGATCGCGCACGCGACGCACGGCCTGACGGCCCTCGTGGGAGCGCCGCACCTCGATGCCGACCTCTTCAACGCGTGCTTCGTGATCGCGCGCGGCGAGGTCCAGGCCGTGTACCGGAAGCGCTACCTCCCGAACTACGGCGTCTTCGACGAGGATCGCTACTTCGCGCCGGGCGACGACCTCGTCCTCCTGCGGTTCGGCGAGGTGATCGTCGGCCCGACGATCTGCGAGGACGTCTGGCAGCCAGGCCCGCCCGCGACGGCGCTCACACTGGCCGGCGCGCAACTCGTGACGAACATCTCCGCGTCGCCGTTCCACGTCGGCAAGGACCGCGAGCGCGAGGAGATGCTGCAGGTGCGCGCCCGCGACAACGCCTGCTTCGTCGCGTTCTGCAACGCGGTCGGCGGCCAGGACGAGCTGATCTTCGACGGGCACTCGGTGGTGCTCGACGACGAGGGCGAGGTGCTCGCCCGGGCGAAGGGGTTCGAGGAGGAGCTGCTCGTCGTCGACGTCGACCCGACCGCGGCCGTCGCGCGCCGCCTCCGAGACGTTCGGCGGCGCGCCCTCGCCCGCGAGCGCCGGCACCGCCGCCCGCCGACGGTGATCGAGCTCCCGCCGCCCGCCGACCAGCGTGAGCCGGCGCACCCGGCGCCTGCGCCGCGGCTCGACGACCTCGAGCAGATGCGCCTCGCGCTCGAGCTGGGACTGCGCGACTACGTCGGCAAGAACGGCTTCGGCGATGTCGTCATCGGCCTCTCCGGCGGGATCGACTCGGCGCTCACGGCCGCACTCTGCGTCGAGGCGCTCGGCGCGGACCGCGTGCACGGCGTCTCGATGCCGTCCCGCTACTCGTCCGAGGGGACGCGGGGAGATGCCACGCGGCTGGCCGACGCGCTCGGGATCGACTTCCGCGAGATCGCGATCGAATCGGTCGTCGAGGCGTTCACCGCGGCGCTCGCGCCGTCGTTCGACGGCCGCGATCCCGACCTGACCGAGGAGAATCTGCAGGCGCGCATACGCGGCACGCTGCTGATGGCGCTGTCGAACAAGCTCGGGTGGCTCGTGATCGCGACCGGCAACAAGTCGGAGCTGTCGGTCGGCTACTCGACGCTCTACGGCGACCTCGCGGGCGGCTTCGCCCTGATCAAGGACGTCTACAAGACTGACGTCTTCCGCCTCACCCGCCACCTGAACGAGCGGGCGGGCCGTGAGCTGATCCCGCAGTCGATCATCGATCGCCCCCCGAGCGCGGAGCTGCGGGCCGACCAGCGCGACGAGGATTCGCTGCCGCCGTACGCGCAGCTCGACGAGGTGCTCGAGGCGTACGTCGAGCTCGACCGCTCGCGCGAAGAGCTCGACCGGGACGGGTTCGACCCCGACGTGGTCGCCCGTGCGCTGGCGCTGATCGACAGGGCCGAGTACAAGCGCCGCCAGGCGCCGCCCGGCGTGAAGCTGCGGCCGAAGGCCTTCGGCCGCGACCGCCGCACGCCGATCACGAACCGCTGGCCCGGCTAGCGCAGCTGGAACAGGATCGACTGGAGCGCCCAGACGTCCCAGTCCTCGGCGATGCGGCCGTTCTCGAGCCGCATGAAGCACGCGCCGGCCGTCGTGACGCGGCGGCCGGTCGGGGCGATGCCGAAGAACTCGCCGCTCTGCGTGCCGGCAAAGGTGACATAGACGGCGACCAGGTCGCCGTCCTCGACCGCGTGCAGCACCTCCCACTCGGGCTCGGTGAGCGAGGCGCGGATCAGCTCGAGCTGACCGGCGAACTCGTCGAAGGTCAGATCGGCGCCCGGCGCGTGATGCACGTAACTCGACGTGACGATCGTGCGCAGCTCTTCGGTCGAGCCCTCGGCGTACCAGAGGTCGACGAAGCGACGGGCGACGTCGACTCCGCTCACGACACGAGCCGCTGCAGGACGACGCCGAGAAGCGGGAGAGCCATGGTCAACGCGTAGCTGATCCACCCGACGACGACAAGCGGCCGCCGGCTCACGGGCTCCCGCCCCTCGCGGATCTCCGCCTGCAGCCGCGGGCCGAGCACGAAGTTGTGCACGTACGAGACGACGAGGAGCGAGCAGAAGAGGACGACCTTGATCCAGAGCACGATCTGGAACGCCGGCCGGTGCTCCCACTCCCGCCCCGCGAGCGCGGCGCCCGTCAGCGCCGCCGTGAGCAGCGCCCCGTACCCGAGCGGACGCCACAGCAGGCCGAGCTGCTGCATCGCCCGTCCGCGCTCTTCGCCCTCGAGCGTGCGGATCGCCGGCACGCCGACGAAGACGAGTGCTGTCGAGCCGCCGAACCAGATGCCCGCGGCGAGTAGGTGGATCGCGACGAGGACGGCGGTCACGCGGTCAGCGTACGCAGGACACGATGGAGGTCGAGCGGTGCCAGGCGCTCGCGCGGCGCCGCGAGCTCCTCGGGCGTCCACCAGGCGACCTCGACGA
Source organism: uncultured Thermoleophilia bacterium (assembly GCA_963840365.1). Lineage (GTDB taxonomy): Bacteria > Actinomycetota > Thermoleophilia > Gaiellales > Gaiellaceae > PALSA-600. The sequence goes on from CAWIYQ010000012.1 coordinate 138,948, forward strand.
CGTTCTCCTCGGCGAGCACGACCGTCGGCTGCGGCTCGAGCTCGTCGACCCGGACGAGGAAGAACTGCTCGTGCATGTGGACGAGGCGGCCGCCCCACGAGAACGTCGTGTCCCGCGCCCACACGGGCTCGCCCGGATCGTCGACCTCGAGCCCCGCCTCCTCGAGGAGCTCGCGCCGGATCGCCTCGACGGGCGTCTCCCCCTCCTCGATCGCGCCGCCCGGCGCGGCCCACCAGATGTCGCCCAGCCGGTTTCGGAAGCGCACGAGGAGCAGCCGGTCGTGGCGGTCGACGACGAACGCCCGGGCGGTCGGCCGCTCGCGGACGTCGTCGAGCCAGGCCCGCAGCGCCCGGAACCAGCGCAGGCGCTCGTCGTACGGGACGGCCGCGTTCGCCGGCGAGGATGACGGGAGCACGTAGAGCCCGACGCCGGCGCCGATCGTCCGCTCCTGCGGGCCGAGCTCGGGGCGCTCGCCGAAGAGCCCGCGATAGGCCTCCTTGCCCACGAACGCGATCACGTGCGGCGCCAGGTCCAATGCCATCTGCTCGAGCCGCGCGAAGTCGAAGTCGCCGCGCCGCAGGTCGCCAGAGCCGGGCGTCGTCCGGTACGACGCGTTCGTGACGCCGTAGCCGAGCTCGAGCAGATCGAACTGCTCCTGCGGGTCGAGAAGCCGCGGCGTGAAGCCGCCGTCGTGAAGGAGCCGCCAGAAGTCGTTGCGCGGGTTCGCGAAGTGCGCGGCGGCCGCCGCCGAGACGCGCCCCGGGTTGATGCCGCAGAAGACGCAGCGGAGCCCGGGCGCGAGAACGTCCGGGACGGAGCTAGCTGCGTCTGGCACGCGGGCGACAGCGTGGCATGCGCTGCGTCCACGTGGCGGTGCATACCCACGAGCTCGGTAGCGGCGGCGCCGGCCGCGAGGAGCGCACGACGATGCGGCGGTGAGCCGTCCAGCGCCGGCAAGGCCTGATCATGCGGCCTCCTGCTCGGGGCCGTGCTCGTCGAGGAGCCGCTCGAAGCGCTCGCGGATCCCGTCGCCGACGACCCCCGTCGAGTAGGCCCGCCGGCGCGGAACGACCTGGACGAGCGAGACCCGCTCCTCGCTCCGCGCGCCGTAGCAGCGGGCGTAGCACTCTGCTTCGGAGAGCGTCCTGAGTCTCATGCGCGACACCCTAGGACCGGGACCGGACGGACCGTTTACCGTGCGCGTATGGCCGTTCGCCCCAGGGTCTTCGAGTACGACGTGGAGCTCGACCGAGGCGGCCGGCTGACCATTCCCGGCGGCGGGCAGCTGGTGTCGCCGGAAGGCTGGTCGGCCGATCACCTGCTGCTCGCGGCGCTCATCCGCTGCTCGATCGACAGCTTCGCCCACCACGCGCGGCGCGCGGGCCACACGGTGACCGCGTCCGGCTCGGCCCACGGCTCGATCACGAAGGCCGGCGACGACGGTCGCTACCGTTTCGTCGAGATCGACGTGACCATCGACGCGCAACTGGAGCCGCGGACGGACGACGCGTCCAAGCTGATCGAGCAGGGCGAGCGCGACTGCTTCGTCGGCGCGTCGCTCCAGGTCAAGCCGAGGTACGAGTGGCGCGTGTCCTGACCACGGTCGACGCCGTCCGCGCGCGCTTCTCGGCGCTCGAGCAGCCGATCGCCTTCTTCGACGGGCCGGGCGGCACCCAGGTGCCCGACTCGGTGATCGACGCGATCGCGGCGTGCCTGCGCGATTCGAACGCCAACCTCGGCGGGTCGTTCACGACGTCGCGGCGCGCGGACGAGCTTCTCGCCACGGCGCACGACGCGGCCGCGACGTTCCTCGGCGCGGCGGCCGACGAGGTCTTCTTCGGCGCCAACATGACGACGCTGAGCTTCGCGCTCTCCCGCACCGCAGGGCGCGAGTGGCGGGAAGGCGACGAGATCGTCTGCACGCGGCTCGACCACGACGGCAACGTCGCGCCGTGGCTCGAGCTCGCACGCGACCGCGGCCTCACGGTCCGGTTCGCCGACGTCGACGACGAGTGCCGGCTCGACGTCGACCACCTCGCGTCGCTGCTGACCGAGCGCACGAGGGTGGTCGCGTTCCCCTGGGCCTCGAACGCGGTCGGCACCGTCACGCCGGTGGCCGAGATCGCAGCGCTCGCGCACGAGGCGGGAGCGCTCGCCTGGGTCGACGCGGTCCACTACGGCCCGCACGGCCCGATCGACGTGGCCGCGGTCGGCGTCGACGTCCTCGTCTGCTCTCCGTACAAGTTCTACGGACCGCATCTCGGGCTCGCCTACCTGCGCCGCGACGTCGCCGCCGGCTGGCGCCCCTACAAGGTGCGCCCCGCCGACAGCCGCTTCGAGACAGGCACGCTCGCGCACGAGCTCCTCGCCGGCTTCACCGCCGCCGTCGACCTACATCGAGGACGTCGGCTGGGATTTCATCGGCGCACACGAGCACGAGCTCGGGCAGCGCTTCCTCGACGGCCTCCCCGACGGCTGGCGCCTGCACGGGATCCCGACGATGGACGGTCGCGTGCCGACGTTCGCGATCACGAGCGAGGCGATCGCCCCGGCGGCCGCCGCCGCCGCGCTCGGCGACCGCGGCTTCGCGACTTGGAGCGGCAACTACTACGCGGTCGAGATCATGGAGCGCCTCGGCCTTCCCGAGGGCGCGGTCCGCGTCGGCATCGTCCACTACAACACCGCGGACGAGGTCGACCGGCTGCTCGAAGCGCTCGGCGAGATCTAGCTGGGCAACAGCCGCAGCAGCCAGAACGCCGCCATGCCGACGGCGATCGCGACCGCGAGCTGGCGCGTCCGCCATGCCGCAAGCGCTCCGAGCGCCGCGGCGACGACCCGGATGCCGCCCTCGCCGCGCGAGCCGCCGAGCGACGGCGTGACGAGCGCGGCGAAGACCGCGATCGGGACGAAGTGCAGGAAGCGCAGCCAGAAGGGCGGCAGCTCGCGGTGCAGCGTCAAACCCGCGAGCCGCGACCCGAACGTGACCGCGACCATCCCCGCACACGTCGCCCAGAAGCTCACCGCTGCTCACCCTTCGTCAACACGGCCCCGAGCAGCGAGCCGACGACGCCCGCGACGAGGATCGGCAGGCCCCCCGGCAGGCTCCGGGCGAGCAGCCAGGCAAGAGCGCCCGCGACGATCGCGACGAGCACGTCGACACGACGGCGGAGGAGCGGCACGAGCAGCGCGAGGAACGCAAGCGGAAACACGAAGTCGACGCCGATCCGCTCCGGGTCGGGGATGACGCCGCCGAGCAGCGCGCCTCCGAGCGTGGCGACGTTCCAGGTGAGATACAGGCTCAGCTCCGCCCCGAGCACGAACGGGAACGAGCGGGCGCCGCGCGCGATCGAGACGCCGTAGGCCTCGTCGGTGAGGAAGAACGCCGCGACGAGCCGCTCTCTCCGCGTCATCGGGACCCGGCGCCCGAGCGACAGCCCGTAGAGCACGTGGCGCACGTTCAGGAGCAGCGTCGTGAAGATGATCTCGGGCCCACCCGCACCTCGGCCGAACAGCCCGACCGCACTCACCTGTGAGCTGCCGGCGAAGACAACGAGCGACAGCGCCTGCGTCTCGACGAGCGACAGCCCCGCGTCACGCGCGAGCACCGCGTACGCGACGCCGAAAGGGATGACGCCGAGCCAGAGCGGCGTCATCGCGCGAAAGCCCGCGCGAAACACGTTTACCCGGGGTAGGCGGACCCGGCCGCGTCGGCCCAGCGCGATCCCGGCGTCCGCCGGATCGGGTCGGGGTCGACGCCGCGCGTCTCGGCGACGGCGAGCGTCAAGAGCTGGAACTGCACGATGTCGACGACAGGGTGGCTCGTCGGCACGAGCGTCGTCTCGACGCCAAGTTTCTCGAGCGCCGCCTGGAGCTGCTCCGCCCGCTCGGCCGCGAGCCCTTCGCCCTCGAGGACGTAGGCACGGAAGCGCTCGTCGACGGCCGCGAGAAACCCGTGCAGGAGCTGCTCGGTCTCGTAGGCGACCGCATCCACCCACGCGCCCTCTCGCAGCTTCAGCGCCGCCTCCTGCGCGGTCGGCCAGTCGCGGCCGGCGCCGGCGATCAGCACACGGTCCTGCTCGAACGGCACGGCGGGCTTCGCGAGCTCCGCCTCGACCGCCGCCGGCAGGCGGTCGATCGGGTCGCCGTGCAAGGCCGCGAGCGCCGCCACGGCGCAGGTGTAGCTCGCCGTGTGGCACCACGACCGCTCGAGCGCCGGCGTGCAGACGATCACCTCGTCGACGAGCTCGGCGAGCGGCGAGGACGGCGTGCCGGTGACGAGCCAGACGTCGCCGCCGAAGGCCCGCTCCGCCGCGATCGTCAGCTCCGTCTCCCCCTCGTGCGATACACAGACGAGCACGTCCGCCCGCGGCGGGCTCAACGCGGCCTCGAGCGCCTGAACGGCGAGCCCCCCTGTTTGCGCCGCGTGGAACGACGTGCCGCAGCCGGTGTGCGCCACCGTCGCGCCCGCCGGGAGGCGCCGATCGGTCGGCACGCCGCGCAGCCACTCCGGCTGCAGGTGCACCGCTTTGGCCGTCTCGCCCGCCATACCCGTGTCTATACCATCGCCGACGGTGGCGATCCGGGCCTTTCTCTTCGATTTCGACGGCCTCATCCTCGACACGGAGACCGCGTCACGCGCAGGCTGGCAGTGGCTCTACCGGCGGCACGGGCACGAGCTGCCCCCGGAGAAGTGGGCACTGATGGTCGGCACCGTCGACGGCTGGGACATCTGGGGGCACCTCGAGGAGCTCGTCGGCAAGCCGCTCGACCGCGACGCTCTGAACGCCGAGCGCTACGCACACGAGCTCTCGCTGCTCGAGCTCGAGGAGCTGCGGCCGGGGATCGCCGACTACCTCGAGGCGGCCGACCGGCACGCGCTGCGCCGCGCGATCGTCTCCAGCGCCTCCCGCGCGTGGGTCGACCAGCACCTCGCCCGGCTCGAGCGCGCGGTCGGCTGGGACGCGATCGTCACCGCCGACCACGACGCGGAACGCGCGAAGCCCGCGCCCACGCTCTACCAGGAGGCGCTGCAGCTCCTCGGCGTCGCCCCCGGCGAGGCGATCGCGTTCGAGGACTCGCCGAACGGCGCCCGTGCCGCCCGCGCCGCTGGGATCTTCGTCGTCGGCATCCCGAACGCCGTCACCGCCGAGTTCGACCTGCACGAGGACGCCGACCTCGTCGTCGACTCGCTCGCCGATCTGCCGCCGACGGAGCTGCTCGCGCGGTTCGAGGCAGCCGCGTAGTTTTTCGCCCACCCACCGAGAAGGAGCCACCGCAATGAGCGTCTACCAGCGAGAGACCCTGTCCAACGGCCTGCGTGTGCTGACCGCACCGCTCGGCTACGCACAGTCGGTCGCCTGCTACATCATGCTGGCGGCGGGATCCCGCTACGAGCACGACGCGAACCGCGGCATCGCTCACTTCGCCGAGCACATGTTCTTCAAGGGCACGGAGCGACGCCCCACGGCACGCGACCTTTCGATGGAGGTCGACCGGATGGGCGGTGAGTTCAACGCCTTCACCAGCAAGGAGTACACGGGCTACTACATCCGTTGCGCGGGCGAGCAGCGCGACACCGCACTCGACGTGCTCGTCGACATGATCCGCCATTCGAAGTTCGACGCCGAGGAGATCGAGCGCGAGAAGGGCGTGATCCTCGAGGAGATGAACATGTACATGGACACGCCGCGCGACTACGTCGGCTCCGTGTACGAGGAGCTGCTCTTCGGCTCGAACCCGCTCGGCTGGGAGACGCTCGGGACGAAGGAGACGATCAGCGCCGCGACGCGCGACACGTTCCTCGACTACCTGCACTCCTGCTACACACCGCCGCGCATCGTGATCGGCGTCGCCGGTGCCGTCGGCGACGACCTGCTCTCGACGCTCGAGGGGCTTGTCGGCGACCTGACCGGCAACGGCGCCGGCGGTCCCGCCCCGCTGGACATCGAGATCACGCCCGAGCCGCGCGTGCGCGTCCTGCACAAGGACTCCGACCAGGCAAACGTCTGCCTCGGCGTCCCCTCCTACCCGATCGATCATCCCGACCGCTACGCCCTGCAGCTCCTTGGCACCGTGCTCGGCACGGGCATGTCGTCGCGCCTCTTTCTCGAGGTGCGCGAGCGGCGGGGCCTCGCCTACTACGTCTACGCCCTCAACAACTCGCTCACCGACACGGGCACCCTCTACGCCCAGGCAGGCGTCGACCTGAAGCGCGCGCACGAGGCGGTCGAGGTGATCGCCACCGAGTTCCGCAAGCTCGTCGACGAGCCCGTGCCCGCGGACGAGCTCGAGAAGGCCCGCTCGCTCGCCAAGGGCCGGTTCGTGCTGCAGACCGAGAGCCCGAACGGGCTCGCACTCTTCGGGCTGCGCCGCGAGGTGCTCGAGGGGGCGGCGGCCGAGCCGGAGGAGGTCCTGCGCGGCTTCGACCAGGTCACGGTCGAAGACGTGCAGCGTGTCGCCGCCGACGTGATCGGCGGCTGCGGCCTGCGCCTCGGCGTGATCGGGCCGTTCGACGACGAAGAGGCGTTCGCGAAGCTGCTCGCCTAGCTCGTTCTCTCCATCAGCCACAGCAGCGCGAACGACAACCCGCCGATCACGACGAGCGCGACGGCGAGGAACGAAAGCTCGCCGAAGCGCTCGTGGCCGAGCACGACCATGCGGATCGCGACGCCGAGCGTCACGCCGCCGAGCCACGTCGGCAGGAAGCGCCGCGTCCACCAGGCGAGCACGACCCAACACACGGCAAACGGCAGCACGTCCGCGGCGTAGCCCCCCACCGAGACGCCGCCGTGATGCGAGAGCTGCCCGATCGTCGCGAAGACGACGATCGCAACCACACCGGCGAGCGCAAGCCGCGCCGACCGGCTCAGGCGATCGGCCAGACGACCTCGACGACCGGCGTCCGGCCGGGCGAGGGCGCCTGCAGGTAGCGCTCGCGCGGCCCGGAGACGGGTGTGAAGCCGGCGTCGTGTGCCTGCGAGAAGAGCTCGGCGTAGAACGCGCTCGACAGATCCTCGTACGGGCCTTCGTGGCGATAGACGATCGCCCGCGTGGGCGCGAGCGTGCGCACCTCGATCGGCGCCTCGGCGGCCGTCCCGGGCTGCACGGGCCAGCCGGCCTCGATGCCGAGCGCTCCTTCCTCGTCGGGCGCGGACGCGATCGCGAGCGGCGGCCCCGCCGGGCCACCGTGCTCGCGCGCGAAACGGCCGACGCGTTCGATCGCGCCGCCGATGAACTCGCCGGCGTCGGTCGGGTCGACCCGACGCAGGACGAACGCGAACGTCTCGGCGGGGAGCTCCTTCACCTCGAACTCGAGTGCGACCGAAGAAGGTGTCATGCCGGAAGTCTCGCCGGGCCCGGCCCGCAGAGCATCCGTGGAAGGTCCCAGTCTGTGATCGCCGTCAACCCTCCTTGCCCTGCTCCTCCGCGCCGCGGTGGCGGAGCTCCTCGACGACAGCGGGATCGGCGAGGGTGGTCGTGTCGCCGAGCGGGCGGTTCTCGGCGACGTCGCGGAGAAGACGGCGCATGATCTTGCCCGAGCGGGTCTTCGGAAGCTCCGGCGTGAAGACGATGTTCGCCGGCTTCGCGATCGGCCCGATCTTCTGGGCGACGTGGTTGCGGAGCTCCTCGAGCTTGGCGACCGAGCCCTCCTTGCCGCCCTTCAGGGTCACGAAGGCGACGATCGCCTGACCGGTGGTCGGGTCGTTGCGGGCGGCGACCGCGGCCTCGGCGACGTCGTGGTGATCGACGAGCGCCGACTCGACCTCGATCGTCGAGATGCGATGGCCGGAGACGTTCATCACGTCGTCGACACGGCCGAGCAGCCAGAAGTCGCCGTCCCCGTCGACGCGGGCACCGTCGCCGGCGAAGTAGACGCCGGGGAAGCGCGACCAGTACGTGTCGCGGTAGCGCGCATCGTCGCCGTAGATGCCGCGCAGCATCGACGGCCACGGCCGCTTCAGGACGAGATACCCGCCGCCGCCGGGGCCGACCTCCTCGCCCTGCTCGTTGTAGATCGCCGCCTCGATGCCCGGGAACGGCTTCGTCGCCGAGCCGGGCTTCGTCGTCGTGACGCCGGGCAGCGGGGTGATCAGGATCATCCCGGTCTCCGTCTGCCACCACGTGTCGACGATCGGGCAGCTGCCTCCGCCGATGTGCTCCTGGTACCAGATCCAGGCCTCCGGGTTGATCGGCTCGCCGACCGACCCCAGGAGGCGCAGCGACGAGAGATCGTGGCTCGCCGCGTGCTCAGGCCCCCACTTCATGTGCGAGCGAATCGCGGTCGGCGCCGTGTAGAGGATCGTCACGCCGTAGCGCTCGACGATCCCCCACCAGCGGTCCTTGTCCGGGTAGTCCGGCGTGCCCTCGTAGAGGACGGAGGTGGTGCCGTTGCAGAGCGGCCCGTAGACGATGTAGCTGTGGCCGGTGATCCAGCCGACGTCGGCCGCGCACCAGTACACGTCCTCGTCGGGCTTCAGGTCGAACACGTAGTGATGGGTGGTCGCCGCGCCGACGAGATAGCCCGCCGTCGTGTGCGCGATCCCCTTCGGCTTCGCCGTGGTGCCGCTCGTGTACATCAGGAACAGCAGATCCTCGGCGTCCATCGGCTCCAGCGGGCACGACGCGGGGTCGTCGTCACCGCGTACGTCGTGGTACCAGTGGTCGCGGCCCTCGACCATCGCCACCTCGCCGCCCGTCCGCTGCACGACGAGGCACGCCCGCACGCCCGGCGACGCCGTCATCGCCTCGTCGGCGATCCGCTTCAGCGGCACCCGCGACCCGCGCCGCCACGCCTCGTCCTGCGTGACGATCACCTCGCAGCCCATGTCGTTGACGCGGTCGGAGAGCGAGTCGGCCGAGAAGCCGCCGAACACCACCGTGTGCGGCGCCCCGAGCCGCGTGCACGCGAGCATCGCGATCGGGAGCTCCGGGACCATCCCCATGTAGATCCCGACGGCCGTTCCCTTGCCCACGCCGAGCGCCTTCAGCGCATTCGCGAATGCCACGACCTCACGCTGCAGCTCCGCATAGGTGATCGCGCGACGGTCGTTCTCCGGCTCGCCCTCCCAGAAGTACGCCACCTTCTCGCCGCGGCCCGCCTCGACGTGGCGGTCGACGCAGCTGTGCGCGACGTTCAGCTTGCCGCCGAGGTACCACTTGGCGTACGGCAGCTCCCACTCGTAGAGAGACGTGAACGGCTCCAGCCAGCTCACACGCTCTCGGCCCTCGCGCTCCCAGAACGCATCGAAGCCCTCCTCGTAGATCGCCGGCTGCGCATTCGCAGCGGCGGCGAACGAGGCCGGCGGCGGATACCGGCGCTCCTCCTCCAGCAACGTGTCGATCGTCTGCGGCGGCGTCTCCACTATGGCTCCAGGTCGTAGGGGTAGTCGGTGAGGTTCTCGGCGCCGTCGGCGGTGACGAGGATCAGGTCCTCGAGCCGCACGCCGCCGTAACCCTGCCGGTAGAGGCCCGGCTCGACGGTGACGACGTCGCCGGCGAGAAGCGGTGGCGACACGGCCAGGCCGAGTCCCGGCTCCTCGTGCACCTCGAGGCCGACGCCGTGGCCGAGCCCGTGGAAGAACCCGTCGGAGAGCGGGACGCCGGGCTCCTTCGTCCGTTGCGTCGGCTCGCCTGCCGTCTCGAAGAGGTCGCAGACGGCGTGGAAGATCGCCTGGCCGGACGCGCCCGGCCGGATCGCGGCGACCGCCCCGTCGAGCGCCTCCTTGCAGAGGCGATGCCACTCGCGCACGTCGTCGGGGACGTCGCCGACGACGAACGTGCGAGTCATGTCGCAGTACATCGCGGAGGCGTTGTCGCGCGGCCAGATGTCGACCACCACGGGCACGCCCGCCTCGATCGGGCCGGAGCCCATGTCGTGCCCGACCGCCCCCTGCGCCGCCGGCGCGACGATGAACTCGTCGGCGCTCGTCCCGTGCTCCGCGAAGACGACGCTCATCGCCGCCTTCACCTGCTCGACGGTCAGCCCGGCCCGGCCCGAGCGGAGCTCGCGACGGCACGCCTCCATCGCCGCCTCGGCTGCCCGCTGCGCCCGGCGGATCCCGGCGATTTCCGCGTCGGTCTTGACGCGGCGTCGCCCGTCGAACAGGTCGCCCTCGACCCCGAGCTCGACTCCCTCGCGCCGAAGCCGGTCGGCAAGCCGCAGCGGGAACGCCTCGGGGACGCTCGCCCGCTCGATGCCGAGCGAGGCGACGGCGCGCACGGCGATCTCCTCCTCGATGTCGCGATGCGGGAGACCGGCGCGGCGCAGATCGTCAAGGCCGTACTCCTCCCACGGATGCACGGCGAAGAGCCCGAGTGCGGCGAGGCGCGGAGCCTCCAGAGAGCTGACGACCACGTGCTTCGCGCCCTCGCGCTCCACGTAGAGGAACGGATCGGGCACGGTGAGCGGCACCTCGTGGCGCAACTCCGGCGAGCGGGACGTGTCGGCGTAGATGAGGACGTCGGCCACGAAACCGACCATATCTAGACTGGACGCGTGGACGAACGCGAGCGCGCCCTCGAGCTCGTCGAGCACTGGGACGGAGAGCTGAAGCGGCTCCTGCCCTCCGAAGCCGACGTCTTCGACGTGCACACGCACGTCGGCGCCGACATCGACGGCATGACCGGGAACGGGCCCGAGCTCGTCGGGATCATGGACCGGTACGGCATCTCGCGTGCCTACACGTTCTGCCTCGACGAGCCCGATCGCCACCCCGCGTTCCGGGCCGCGAACGACCGGACGCTCGCGACCACGGAGGCGAGCGGCGGCCGCCTGATCCCCTTCGTGCGACTCGATCTGAACGAATCGCCGATCGCGGAGGCGACGCGCTGCCTCGACGCCGGCGCGCGCGGGATCAAGCTCCACCCGCGCGCCCAGGGCTTCACGGCAACCGACGAGCGGCTCGGGCCGGTCTTCGCCCTCGCCGCCGAGCGCCGCGTGCCGATCCTGATCCACGGAGGCCGCGGGCTGCCACCGATCGCCGACGGGCTGCGCTCCCTGGTGGAGCAAAACCCGGGCTGCACGCTGATCATCGCCCACGCCGGCATCGCCGACCTGGCAGGGCTCGCCCGGGCAATGGCCGGGAGGCGCGGCGTCGTCTTCGACACCTCGACCTGGAGCCCCGTCGACCTGCTCGACTTCTACCGCCAGGTGCCACCGGAGCAGGTCGTGTACGCGAGCGACTACCCGTACGGCCAGCAGCCGTCGTCGCTTCTGATCGCCGTCAAGACGGCTCTGCGCGCCGGGTTCGACGAAGAGCAACTCAGGCTGATGCTCTCCGGCACCGCGAACGCCCTCGCCGACGGCAGCGAGCTGCCCGAGCCGACAGCACCGATCGGCCCGGACGGCTTCAGCCAAAGCCTCCAGTTCGCACGCATCCACCAGTACCTCTCGATGGCGACACCACTGCTCTGGATGCGCCAGCCCGACACGATCGGTGTGCTCGGGCTCGCGATCAACGCCTGCGCCGAGCGCGACGGGCACGTCGAAGAAGCCGAGCAGATCCACGAGCTGCTCGTCACGGCGCGCGACCTCTGGGCGGCTCTGCCGGGGATCGAGGACGCCGTCGAGCAGCGCCAGGCCCTCAGGCTCACCCAGCGTCTCGTGCACATGGCCGACATCGAGGCGGTCACCGCTGGTTGAGCTCGTCGTCAACGGCCACCGCTACGACGTGAAGGCCGAGGTCGGCACGACGCTCGCGGAGACGCTCCGCGACGAGCTCGACCTGAGCGGCACCAAGATCGCGTGCGCCGAGGGGCACTGCGGCGCGTGCACCGTGCTCGTCGACGGCCGTCTCACGCTCTCGTGCATCACGCTCGTCCACACGGTGGACGGGCCGGTGACGACGATCGAGGGCCTGCGCGATCACCCGATGGTCGATGCGTTCGTGCGTACCGACGCGGTGCAGTGCGGCTTCTGCACGCCGGGGCAGATCGTCAGCGCAGTCGCGCTCGTCGACCGCATCCCCGCTCCGTCCGTGGACGAGATCCGTCACGCGATGGCGGGCAACCTCTGCCGCTGCGGCACCTATCCGAAGATCGAGGAGGCGATTCGCACGTGGCGCGACTGATTCGCACCGAGAAGGAGGTCGAGGGCCGCTACGAGGAGGTTTTCATCGTCGTCGAGGAGGACGCGCTCGACCAGTGGCCCACGGGCCCGCGTGCCGTCGTCGGTCGCGCGGCGACGCGCATCGACGGCGCCGAGCGCGCCCGCGGCGAGGCGGTCTACACGGCCGACGTGAAGCTGCCCGGGATGCTGCACACGGCGATCCTGCGCTCACCGCACGCACACGCGCGCGTGGTTGCGATCGATCTCACCGCCGCGCTCGCCGCGCCCGGCGTCCACGCGGCGATCGGCCCGGACGACCTCGACGAGCTCCAGCGGGAGTGCGGCTACCAGGGCGCGCCCGTCGCCGCCGTGTGCGCCGACACGTTCGCGCAGGCCCGCGCTGCGGTCGCGTCGATCGAGGTCGAGTGGGAGGAGCTGCCCGCCGTCCTCGATCCCGACGAGGCGATCACGTCCGGTCACGTGCACGGCGAGCCTCGCAGCAAATCACGCGGCGATGTCGAAGCGGGCTTCGCCGCGGCCGACGTCGTCGTCGAGGGCGAGTACCGCACGCAGGTCGTGCTGCACAACTCGCTCGAGACGCACCAGTCGGTCGTCCGCTTCGTCGGCGATACGCTCGAAGTGCATATCTCGACGCAGTACGTGTGGGGCGTCCGCCGCGAGATCGCCGACAGACTCGGCCTGCCGCCGGACAAGGTGCGCGTCGTCTGCGAGTACATGGGCGGCGGCTTCGGCGCGAAGAACGAGCCGGACGACCACACCTTCGTCGCGATCGAGCTCGCACGCCGCACGAACCGGCCCGTGCGCTGCGCGCTGACGCGCCGCGAGGAGAACCTTGCGACCGGCAACCGCAACGCGACGATCCAGCGCCTTCGCATCGGCGCACGCGCAGACGGGACGCTGACCGCGCTCGAGGGCGAGTACGTGAACGCAGTGGGCTTCAGCGGCTGGTCGTCGCCGGTCGAGGGCCCGATGAACCAGCTGTACGCCTGCCCGAACGTGCGAACGGTCACGCACGCGGCGAAGACGAACCAGCCGCCGATGAAGGCGTTCAGGGCGCCGGGCTTCGTCGAGGGCACGTTCGGGCTCGAGGCGCTGCTCGACGTGCTCGCCGCCAGGCTCGATCTCGACCCGCTGGAGCTGCGCCGCCGCAACCACGCCGGCGACGACCCGGCCGACGGCCGCGCCTACAGCGGCAAGAACCTGCTCGAGTGCTATCGGCGCGCGGAGCCGCACTGGGAGCGCCGCCACGAGGTTCGCGCCCGCTCGACGGCGACGGTCAAGCGCGGGGTCGGCATGGCCTCGCAGGTCTGGTACGGCGGCGGCGGGCCGCCGAGCTACGCGTGGGTGCGCGTCGGCTCCGACGGCCGCGCGGCGGTCGTGACGGCGATGCAGGACATCGGCACCGGGTCGCGCACGGCGATGGCGCAGATCGCGGCCGAGGAGCTCGGGCTGCCGCTCGACCACGTGACGGTGTCGCTCGGCGACACGGCGCGCGGCCCGTTCGCCTCGATCTCGGCCGGGTCGTCGACGATCCCGTCGATGGGGCCGGCGGTGCGCGCCGCAGCCGCCGACGCCCGCCGGCAGATCGAGGAGATCGCGGCACAGATGGGCAAACCGGACGCACCGTTGGCGGAGGTCGTCTCGGTGCTCGAGTCCGGGCAGATCCTCGGCAAGGGCGCGCGCGGCCCGAACCCGACCGGGATGCAGGTGCTCACCTTCGGCGTCCAGGTCGCCGAGGTGGCGGTCGACGTCGAGACGGGCGAGGTTTGGGTCGAGCGGATCGCCGCCGTCCACGACGTCGGCCGCGTCGTCAACCCGCTCGGCGCCTCCTCGCAGATCGAGGGCGGGATCATCCAGGGGATCGGCCACACGCTCTCCGAGCACCGACTGCACGACCCGGCGAGCGGGCGGATCCTGACCACCGGCCTCGACGCCTACAAGCTGCCGACGATCGCCGACGTGCCGGAGATCGTCAGCGAGCTCGTCGACGAGCCCGACACGCATCTGACCAACCTCGGCTCGAAGGGGCTCGGCGAGCCGCCGATCGTCCCGACCGCCGCCGCGATCGCGAACGCGATCCGCGATGCGACGGGCGCGCAGGTGCACGAGCTCCCGATCGACCGGGCCGAGATGTTGCGCGCCCTCCGCGAGGCGAGGGAGCGGGAGCAGGGACGGGTTGGAGCTCCGGCGCGCGTCTGACACCGAGGTCGGCGAGGCGACGCCGATCGCCGGCGGCACCGAAGTCGTGCCGCTCGCCCGCGCGGGCCTGCTGCGCCCCACGGCGCTCGTCGACGTACGCGGCGTCGTCCCGCGAGGGATCGACGGCGAGACGATCGGCGCCGGCACGACGCTGGCCGAGCTCGAGTCCGACCCTCGCGTGCCGACGGCGCTGCAGGAGGCCTGCCGCCTCGCTGCGAGCCCGCAGATCCGGGCGATGGGCTCGCTCGCGGGCAACCTGCTGCAGTCGACCCGCTGCTGGTACTGGCGCCTCGGCTGGGACTGCAGGCTCCACGGCGGTGAGGACTGCTACGCCCGTGACGGCGAGCACCGCGAGCACGCGATCTTCGCGAACGGCTACTGCGCGTCGGCCCACCCCTCCGATGTCTCCGCCGCGCTCCTTGCGCTCGACGCGACCGTCCGGACGACACGCCGCGAGCTGGGCATCGGCCGGCTGTACCGCGTGCCGACCGCCGACGACCGCCGCCTGACGACGCTCGAGCCGGGCGAGCTGATCCTCTCCGTGCAGGTCCCGACGCCGGCGGCGTCGACCTATGTGAAGGCGGGCGCGCGCAAGCTCTTCTCGTTCCCGCTCGTCGGCGTCGCCGCCGTGCGCACGGGGTCGGGCACCAGGGTCGCGCTCGCCGGCGTCGCTCCGGTGCCGTGGCTGCACTCCGGCTCGTTCGCCGATGCGACGCCGCTGCCCGGGAACGCGTACAAGGTCGAAGTCGCGGAGGCGCTCGTCCGGCGCGCCGTGGAAGCCGTGGCGTGAGGCTCGCGGCGCTCGCACTGCTCGCGACCGTGCTGGTCGGCTGCGGCGGCAAGACCGGCCCGTCGACGACGACGGTCGCGACGACCACAGCCACGCCGACGGCGGCCGGCTGCAAGACCGTGACCCAGCCGAAGCCGGGCCCGCGCCAGGCGCCGAAGCCGACGGCGAAGCTCGATCCGGCGAAGACCTACGACGTCCGCTTCCAGACGAACTGCGGCTCGTTCACGATCCGCCTGGCGGTCGGGACGGCGCCGAAGACGGCGGCATCGTTCGCGAGCCTCGTCCGCCACGGCTTCTTCGACAAGACCGTCTTCCATCGGATCGTGCCCGGGTTCGTGATCCAGGGCGGCGACCCGACCGCGAGCGGGAGCGGCGGCCCGGGCTACACCGTCGTCGAGGCGCCGCCCAGCTCGACGCGCTACACCCTCGGCGTCGCAGCGATGGCGAAGGCGTCAACGGATCCGCGCGGCGCAAGCGGCAGCCAGTTCTTCGTCGTCACCGCCGCCGACGCGCAGCTGACGCCCGACTACGCACTGCTCGGCCACGTCGTCGCGGGCCTCGCGGTCGTGAAGCGAATCGGCCGGCTCGGCGACCCGACGACCGAGCAGCCGACAGCCGTCGTCGAGATCGAGAGGGCGACCCTCGTCGTCCACTGAGCTCGCGGTGGTCGTGCTCGCCGCGGGAGCGTCGACCCGGTACGGCGGCGTGAAGCAGCGCGAGCTGCTGCCGACGGTGCTCGCGGCGCTCGCCGGGCTGCCGTATCCGGTCGTGGTGGTCGAGGGTGCGCATGCCCTGGATCTGTCGGAGGGCGCCCGGCTCGTCCGCTGCGACGACTGGGACCGCGGGCCGGGCGCATCGCTTCGCTGCGGGCTCGCCGCGCTGCCTTCAGCGGTCGCGCGAGTCGCGGTCGTGCTCGCCGACGGGCCGGAGCTCGACCCGCGCGCGATCGAACGCGTGCTTGCTTCCGACGCACCCGTCGCCGCGGCGACCTACGACGGCCGCACGCGCAGCCACCCTGTCGCGCTCGCCCGCTCCGTGTGGGGGGACGTTCCCGACGAGGGCGCGCGCGCTCTCGAGCCGCTGCTCGTCGACTGCACCGACCTGCGCCCGCCCGGCGACGTCGACGTCAAGCGCTGAGGCGTGCGCCTGGCGGGAGGACGCTCGCGCAGGCGAGCCGCACCGGTGTCTGACACCTTGAAGGTGTCAGACACCCTTCGGACTGACGCGCGCTCAGGGGGCCGTGAACTACCGAGCGAGCGCGGCGTAGTCGATCTCGAGGAACTCCTCGACCTCGTCCACCCACCGCTCCTCGACAAACAGCACGTGGGCGGGGTGCTGGTTGTAGGCCTCGTAGGCTGCGGCGTCCGCGAACTCCATCGAGATGCCAAAGCAAAAGCCGTTCTTCGGGCTGACCTCCGCAAGGACGTCGAAAGCCTCGACTCCAGGGATTGCGCTGAGTCTCCCGGCCTCTGCGAGGAAGTCGCGCTCCGCATCGGACCCAACGGGATGGCGCAGTCTGAACGAAACGGTGTGACGAATGCGTCCCGGCTGCACCTGGCGAGTCTACGCTGCAGCCCCTGGACCGGCAGCTCAGGCGTCATTCGCATCACTGGCGCTGCCGCCGGTCAGGGTTCAGAGCGGGTGCGAGATCAGCCAGTGGTGTCCGAAGGGATCGACTACGCGTCCCTGTCGGAGACCGTAGGGTTGATCCGCGACAGCGAACATCTCGCTTGCTCCTGCGGCAACCGCGCGGGCCTGCGCAACATCGGCGTCATCGACATGCAACGAGATGCGAACGGTCGTGCCTCCGACAGTCTCCGGACTCGGTGTCCCGAGGTCGGGCGCCTCCGTCGCCACCCCGATGCGCTGCCCGTCGATGAGGAGCAGCGCGACTTGCGGCCCGTCCGGCGCAACCACCCGCTCCCGTTCTTCCGTGGCACCGAAAGCCTGTCCATAGAACGCGACAGCAGCATCTACGTCTTTGACCGCGAGAAACGGATGAATCTCAGGCACGCCCCGACTCTACCGACCCGGCTCAGGCGTCATTCGCCGCACGTCTTTGCGGCGGCGCGAGAAGTCGCTAGTGCTTAGCATTCCGAGAATGCTTCCCGAGGGCGTGTACCACTGGACGGCGACGCATCCCGACTGGGAAGGGCCGGTGTCGGCGTACGCAATCGACGACGGCGAGCGGCTGATCCTGATCGACCCGATCGCCGTTCCGGACGACGTTCGCGCGCTGTTCGGATCGCGCGAGGTGGTCACGGTCCTCACATCGACGTGGCACGAGCGCGACGCCGCATCGCTCGGCTTTCCCGTTTGGGCCCCGGCGCCCGATCGTCCCGAGGATCAGCTCGTCCCGGCGACGCGCTATGCGATCGGCGACTCGCTGTTTGGGTTGGAGGCCTATCCCGGCCGTGAGGGCCAGCTCGACCTCGTGCTCTGGTGCGAGCGGATTCGTGCGGTGATCGCGGGGGATACGCTGATCGACCTCGGCAACGGGCTCGAGATCCCTGCGGGCTGGCTGCCGGAAGGGGTGACGGTCGAGCAGGTCGCGGCCGGGCTGAGGCCGCTGCTCGACAAGCCAGTGGAGCTCGTACTGCCGACGCACGGCGAGCCCGCCGACCGCGCGGCTCTCGAACGCGCCCTCGCCTGATCCGCGCCGCCAACCGGGGAAATGATGAAGGCAGTCCGTTTCAACCGGTTCGGAGGCCCGGAGGTCCTCGAGATCCTGGATCTCCCTGCTCCGCATCCCGGGGCAGGCGAGGTACGGATCGCGGTGCGGGCGGCCGGCGTCGACGCGAGCGACTGGAAGAAACGCTAGGGCCTGATGGACGAGGAGCCCCCCAGAAGCTGGGCTACGAGGCGGCGGGCGTCGTCGACGAGCTCGGCGCGGGTGTCAGGCACGCCGCCGTCGGCGATCGCGTGTTCGGCTTCTGTGCCAAGGGGGCGGCCCAGGCCGAGCTGGCGGTGCTGTCGGACTATGCGCCGATCCCGCCGTCGCTCGACTTCCCCCGAGCTGCGGCGCTCCCGGCCGCCGTCGAGACGGCCACCCGCGCGCCCGGAAGCGTCGGCAGCGCAGCCGTTCAGCTCGCGGCGGTGCGTGGCGCGCGCGTGATCGGAACCGCCCGCCCGGCGAACCACGAGTGCCTTCGCTCCCTCGGGGCCGAGCCCGTCGCCTACGGCGAGGCCCTCCTCGAGCAGGTTCGCGCGCTCGCACCCCGAGGCGTTGACATCGCGCTCGACGTCGCCGGGAGCGGCATCCTGCCCGAGCTCATCGAGCTCGCCGGCGGCCCGGAGCACGTTGTGACGATCGCCGACTTCGCCGGCGCGCGGGAGCACGAGAAAGGTTCAGCAGCGGGGAGGACGGCCGCGCCGTCCATGCGCTCGGCGAGATCGGCGAGCTGGTCGAGTCCGGGCGCTTCTCGCTCCCGGTCGCGCGAACCTTTCCGCTCTCCGAGGTCGCGGAGGCGCACCGCGCCGGCGAGGAAGGTCAGGTGCGCGGGAAGGTCGTGCTGCTGGTCGACTGATGGGTGTCCGTCCGACCGGGCGGATAGGATGTTGTCAGATATGACAACGTCTGGGAACGGCGATATGGCAGCGATCTGGACATGCAGCAGCTCGAGGACGAGCTCGCGACGCTCGCGGCGCATCTCTATGCAGGAACGTGCCGCTGGCTGGAGCTCGTTGGCGAGCTCGACCGCCGCGGCGGTTGGCGGGACTGCGGCTGCGCCTCGTGCGCGGAGTGGCTCGCCTGGCGGTGCGCGCTGACGCCGCGTGCCGCGCGCGAGCACGTCCGCGTCGCCCGACGGCTGCCCGAGCTGACACGCACACAGGCGTCGTTCGCACGCGGCGAGCTCTCGTACGCGAAGGTGCGGGCGCTGACGCGGGTCGCGACAGCCGAGAACGAGGGTGAGCTGCTGGAGCTGGCCGGCCAGCTGACAGCGGCGCAGCTGGAGCGCGTGCTCCGCGCCTACCGCCGCGTCACGGCCGAGGAAGCGCGACAGCAGCAGGAGGACGCCTACCTGAGCGTCTTCTGGAGCCCCGACGGGACCCTGGAGCTGCACGGCCGGCTCTCGCCCGAGGACGGCGCGCTGCTCTTGCGCGCGCTCGAGGTGCAGCGCGACGCGTCATGGCAAATGGGCCGCGGTTCCGCGGAACCGCGGCCGGCCCGGCAGGCCTCGAACGCCGAGGCGCTGGTCTCGGTCGCCGACGCGGCCCTCGCGGGTGGAATCGACAGCTGGACTGGTGGCGACCGCTATCAGGTGATCGTCCACGTCGACGAGACGGCGCTCGCAGACGACGGAGAGGGCGGCTGCGAGCTCGAGGACGGAAGCGCAATTTCAGCGGAGACGGCTCGTCGCATCACCTGCGATGCCTCGCTCACCCGAAACGGCCGCCGAACGCGCACGATCCCTCCCGCAACCAGACGGGCACTCCGCACCCGGGACCGGGGCTGCCGCTTCCCCGGCTGCGAGAACCGCCGCTTCGTCGACGCACACCACATCGACCACTGGGCACACGGCGGCGCGACCACGCTCGACAACCTCGTCCTTCTCTGCCGCCGGCATCACCGTGCCGTCCACGAAGGCGGGTGTCGAGTCGACGCCGACGGCCGCTTCTACGACCCCTGGGGGCGACCGATCTCGCCCGTCCCACCACTACCGCGCGGCCGGCCCGCTGCGCTCCTCGAGCCGCACGGCGAACAGGAGATCGGCGCCGACACCTGCCAGACCGGAAGCGGCGAACGCATCGACGACTTCGGCTACCTCGTCGACGTCCTCGTCGCCGGGCGCTACTGGAGCGGCGTGCGGAGCGCGGCGAGCTTCGCCTTCAGCTCCGCCGACATCGGCTCGGAGACGGCGACTCGCACGTAGTGACGGAGCCGCTCCTCGAAGCGGTAGCGCTTCGCACACCACGAGCAGCGCTCGAGATGCTCTTCCGCCTCACGGACCTCGGCGTCGGAGAGCACACCGTCGATGAACGGCTGCATCATCTCCTCGCACTTGTCACAGTCGCCGCTCATTCCGCCACCGCTCCCTCGGCGAGATTCGCCTTGAGGATACGCCTGCCGCGGTGCAATCGCGACATCACGGTGCCGATCGGGATGTCGAGGATCTGCGCGGCGTCGGCGTAGGCGAACTCGCCGATGTCGACAAGCACCAGGACGTCGCGGAAGTCGTGCGGCACGTCGGCGAGCGCCTCGACGATCGAATCCTGCGACAGCCGCTCGAGCACGCGTTCCTCGTCGGGGTTGTCACCCGGCGTCTGCGCCTCGAGCTGGTTGTAGAGAAAGTAGTCGCCGGCCTCGGTGTCGAGCGAGGTCGTCTGCGGCGCGCGCTGGCTGCGGCGGCCGCGGTCGATGTTCAGGTTCGTGAGGATGCGGAGCAGCCAGGCGCGCAGGTTCGTGCCGGGCGTGAACTGGCGCCAGGAGCGGAAGGCGCGCTCATACGTCTGCTGCACGAGATCCTCCGCCTCCTCGCGGGAGCCTGCGAGCCTGCGTGCAACGCGATACACCTGGTCGCTCAACTCCAGCGCTTCCTCCTCGAACCTCACACGGGCGCGCGCCTCTTCGGCGAGCCTGCGGGTGTCGGCGGTCGACGGCGCGCTGTCACTCATCCGGCGGCCACCCTAGCAACCCCTAGAACGGCTTCCATGGAGATGGAATTCCCGCCGCTCAGACGAAGGACTGTTCGCGGAAGCCGCTGCGGGCCATCCGCTCGAGGAGCGCCTCTCGCGAGGTGAGCGCATCGTCGAAGGTCAGAAGCACCTGCCCCATCAGGTTGGCGTTCGCCGCCTCGAGCCCCTCGGCGCCCTCGAGCGCCCCGGAGAGCCGCATCACGCACCGCTCGCAGCGGATGCCCGACACCTGGATCGTCTCGCTGACGACGGCCACAGGCTCAATCTAGCGAGCGCACGACGAGATCGGCCGCCGCCTCGTGCGGCGTCGCGAACGCGACCTGGCGGTCGGCCTCGCACGTACGTGGATCGATGCGCTCGACGAGGGGCTCGCTGCCGAGCGTCCGCGCAGCCGGTCGCACGCGCTCGAGCAGCTCGACGCCGAGCGTCGCGGCCGTCGCGACCGCGCGGCCGTCCGGGTGCAGCAGCTCCGCCCGCGGGCCGAACCGCGCGGCGGCCCAGCGGTTCTGGGCGTAATCGGCGCGGCCCCGATCACCCAGGAGCGCCGATCGACCCGGGAGCCCGCCCTCGAGCGCGGTCAGGCAGAGCGCCTGCAGCAGTGCGGCGAAGGCGGTGCTGAGCCGGACGTCGGTCGGCTGGTCGGGCATACGCACCTCGAGCGTCCCGAAGGTGGGGTGCGGCCGGGCGTCCCACCAGAGACGCGTGTGGTCCTCTGCCACGCGAAGCCGCGCGAGCCGCGCGACCCAGCTCTCCCACTCGGCGTACGACGCGAACGCCGGCGGCGCGCCGGCCCGGGGCAGCTCGAGGAGCACGGGCGCGCGGTTCGACGCCATGCCGGTCAGCTCGCCGCGGAACCAGGGGGAGTTGGCGGACAGGGCGAGCACGACCGGCAACCAGGGCAGCACGAGCTCCAGGCACCGCCAGCACTCTTCGCCGGAGGCCATCGCGACGTGCACGTGGAGACCCTGCACACCCTGGCGCCGCACAGACACGCCGCCGTAACCGACGAAGCTCGTGTAGCGCTCCTCGTCGACGACCGCCTGCGCCTCCGGGTCGGCGAACGGATGCGAGCCGGCCGCTGCGATCGCGAGACCCTCGGCTTCGGCCGCCTCCGCTGCCGCGCGGCGCAGAGCCTGCAGCGATGCGTCCAGGCCGTCGGCGCGCGCCGTCGGCTCCGTGTTCGTCTCGAACACGGACGCGAAGAGCTCGGTCTTCAGCCGCCCGGGCAGCGCCGACTCGTCGACGCGCGCAAGGAGCCGTTCGACCGCGGGCACCTCGTCGAGCGAGGCAGCGTCGAGGATCATCAGCTCCTCCTCGACGCCGAGCGTGTAGGCCGGGCTCGCGCCGAAGCGCCCGCCGGTGGTCACTGCGCTGCTTCGTGCGCCTTCACGCCGTGCACCGGCCTGCCGGCGGCGATCCACGCGTAGTACGAGGCGCTCGGCCCGTACTCGGAGCGGTAATTCGTGACGCGCGGATTGCGCCCCACGTCGCGCGCGCGTGCCGCGTGGCGCAGCAGGTTCGGGTCGTCGAGCTCCTGCCAGACCAGGATCAGGTGCGCGGCGGTCATGAACTCGGCGATGAACGTGCACTGCGGCGCCGGGCACGGGAACGGATCGGTCCGGACGCAGAACCACCCGTCGTGGTCGCCGCCGTCCTCCCGCCAGAGCTCATCCTGCGCCTCGACGGCGTGCTCGCCGAGGACGATCTGCCCGCGCTCCATCGTGGAACAAGGTAGCGGCGAAGGTAAGACCGGCCGCGGCCCGGGCAGGCAGACGGGCCGCGACCGGTCTCTCGTTCGGCCCTATACGGGGGAGGGCCGAGCCTGGCGCATCACGTGCCGGGCCTCTGGCCGAGCTTCACCGTGAGCGTCTTTCTCTTCGAGCCGTGGTACAGCTCGATCTTGATCTTGTCGCCGGGCTGGTACCGGTTGATCAGCGTGTAGAGCTGGGACGGCGAGGCAACCGGCTGGCCGTTGATCTTCGTCAGGATGTCGCCGCCGATCTGGTAGCTCTCGCCCTCGACGACGACTCGCGTCGGGCCGGCCTTGATCCCCGCCTTCGCGGCGCCGCTTCCCGGCGTCACGTTCTGGATCAGGAGCCCCTGCGACGTCGGCAGGTGGAACAGCGTCACGAGCTGGCGGGTGAGCGGCAGGCTCGTCACGCCGAGGAAGGCGTGCAGAGCCTTGCCGCTCGAGATGATCTGCGCCGCGACGGTGCGGACGGTGTCGACCGGGATGGCGAAGCCGATGCCGACGTTGCCCTGTGAGGAGGAGCCCGTCTCGATCTGCGAGGTGACGCCGATCACCTTGCCGTGACGGTCGATCAGCGGCCCGCCCGAGTTGCCGTGGTTGATCGCTGCGTCGGTCTGGATGACGTTCTCGATCTGCACGCTGTTCGGCGCGATGATCTGGCGCTGGACGGCGCTGACGACACCCGTGGTGAGCGTCCGCGTCAGCCCGAACGGGTTGCCGATCGCGAAGACCGGGTCGCCGACGACGACCGTGCTCGACGTCCCGAGCGGCAGCGGTGCGAGCGCGCGCGCATGAGCGTCGACCTTCAGCACCGCCAGGTCGGTCGAACGATCCTCGCCGACGATCGTCGCCGAGAGCTCGTCCTGGCCAGAGAACGACACCTGGACCTTCTCGGCGCCTTCGATCACGTGGTAGTTCGTGACGATGTGACCGGCCTTGTCGAGGACGAAGCCGGAGCCGAGCGACTGCGTCGTCGACTGCCCGGGGAACAGCGGGTCGCTCGACTGCTGGACGCTCGTCGCCGTGATCTGCACGACGCCGGGGCCGTCCTCGCGATAGATCTGCTCGGGGTCGAGGCTGGACGTCTGGAACGCCGCTGGCGCGGTGGCGGTCGTCTCGGTGACGACCTGCTGCACGGTGGTCGAGTGGCCGAGCCGGCCGATCGCGGCCGCTCCGACGAGCGCCGCCGCGCCGCCGAGCACGGCGGCGGCGACCAGGCCGGTGAACCGGGCGGTGCGACCGAGGGGCACCGCCCCGTTATAACCAGCCGGGGTTTCGCGACCGGTCTGCGCCGATTAATCGTCGATTAAGATCGCGCGACCCCTCAGTCGGAAACGGCCACTCCTACGGCAAATCAACCTTGCGGGTTCCGTTCCGAGATGAGACAACAAGAGGGTGCAGAACCACTATCGCCCCGCCGCCGAGTTCCGGTCGGAGCTTCGCCGTTTCCTCCGCCGGAGCGAGGATGTCGCACGCACGGTCGGGATCACGCCGAACCAGTACGGCCTGATGCTGCAGATCGCGGGCAGCGATGACGGCACCCGCACCGTCACGCAACTCGTCGAGCGGCTGCAGCTCACCCAGAGCGCCGTCACGGAGCTCGTGCAGCGCGCCGAGGGCGCCGGCCTCGTTCGCCGCCGGCCGTCGAAGACGGACGGCCGCGTCGTCCACCTGTCGCTGACCGAGCTCGGGATGCAGCGGCTCGCGGCGGCGCACGACGCGCTCGGGCCCGAGCGTGCGCAGCTGCGGCGCATGATCGACCGGCTCGACGACGTCTGATCTCTAGAGACTGCGCGCGTCGAGGCGTTCCTCGCCGGTACGCGTCACGCGATAGGCGGTCGCGTCCGGACGGCAGGTGACGACTTCGGCCAGCTCGGTGCCGACGAAGTGCAGACCGACGCCGTCGTCGGCCGCCAGCCCTTCCGGGAAGCCGCCGTCGATGAGCTCCCGATAGCGCGGCCGGCGCCGCTCCTCGCCGTCGTAGTGCGGGCATGCGCTCCCGGACAGGAAGCCGAGGCAATCCATCCCCTCGAGCTGCGGCCCGTACGAGTCGGTGACGCCTGCCTCGAACCAGCAGATCATCCCGGCACTGCCGCCGAAGAGAACGACGCCACGCTCCCACGCCTCGCGGAGGAGCTCGTCGATGCCGTGCACGCGCCAGATCGCGAGCATGTTCGCGGTGTTCCCGCCGCCCACGCAGATCGCGTCCTGCGAGAGCACGAGCTCGCGCAGGTCTTCGGGCGGCCAGGGGAAGAGGCGCACGACGGACGGCTCGGCGACGGCGACGTGGTGCTCGAAGAACGTCGCGATCGCCCAGTCGTCGTCGGCCATCGCCGTCGGCACGTAGAGAACACGCGGCCGCTCCTTGCCGGTGAGGCCGAGCACGTAGTCGCGCAGGCGCGCCCACTGCTCCGGATCCGCGCCCCCGCCGAGACCCACGATGTGCCGCTCGACCATCGGGGAAGTTGTACCGTTCTGCTTGAATCGAGTCGTGGCTGTGTCGTCCAAGCTCGTCGTCGGTGACCGCTCGTACGAGATCTACCGGCTGGACGCGCTGCAGGCCTCGTACGACGTGGCGCGGCTGCCCTACACGCTGCGGATCCTGCTCGAGAACGTCCTTCGGAACGGCAGCGACGCGGACGTCGAGGCGGTCGCACGCTGGGACGCGAAGGCGGAGCCGGCGAACGAGATCTCGTTCTCGCCGTCGCGCGTCCTGATGCAGGACCTGACCGGCGTTCCCGCGGTCGTCGATCTGGCGGCGATGCGCGACGCGATGGCGACGCTCGGCGGCGACCCATCGCGGATCAACCCGCTCATCCCGGCCGAGCTCGTGATCGACCACTCGGTGCAGGTCGACGCGTTCGCCTCTCGCTCCGCGTTCGGGCAGAACGTCGAGCTCGAGTTCGAGCGGAACCACGAGCGGTACCTGTTCCTGCGCTGGGGCCAGGATGCGTTCAGCGGCTTCAAGGTCGTGCCGCCCGGGACCGGCATCTGCCACCAGGTGAATCTCGAGTACCTCGCACGCGTCGTCGAGGATCGCGACGGCGTCGCGTTCCCCGACACGCTCGTCGGCACCGACTCGCACACGACGATGGTGAACGGGCTCGGCGTGCTCGGCTGGGGCTGCGGCGGGATCGAGGCCGAGGCGGCGATGCTCGGCCAGGCGCTCTCGATGCTCGTGCCGCAGGTGGTCGGCTTCCGCCTCTCGGGCGAGCTCCCGGAGGGCGCGACGGCAACCGACCTCGTGCTCACGGTCACGGAGATCCTGCGCCGCACCGGCGTCGTCGGGAAGTTCGTCGAGTACTTCGGCGACGGCGTGCCGTCGCTGCCGCTCGCCGACCGGGCGACGCTCGGGAACATGTCGCCCGAGTACGGCGCGACTTGCGGGTTCTTCCCCGTCGACCACGTGACGCTCGACTATCTCCGCCTGACGGGACGCCCCGCACGAGCGGATCGAGCTGGTGGAGCGCTACTGCAAGGAGAACCTGCTCTGGCACGACCCGGCGGAGCCCGCGACCTACTCGCAGATCGTCGAGCTCGACCTCGGCGACGTCGAGCCGTCCCTCGCCGGCCCGCGCCGCCCGCAGGACCGGGTGCCGCTCGTGTCGGCGAAGCGGGCGTTCATCGACGCACTCGGGTCGTTCGGCGTCGAGTACGGAAACGGCGACGAGGCGGTCTCCGAGACCTTCCCGGCCTCCGACCCGACCACCGAGCAGCAGCCGGCCGGCGAGCCCTTCGGCACCGAGGCGGCCGTCGCGACGGCGCCCGCGCCAGGGCACCACCGCACGCCCGTGGCGGGAACCGACTACGCGCTCGACCACGGGTCGGTCGTGATCGCCGCGATCACGTCCTGCACGAACACGTCGAACCCCCAGGTGATGGTCGCGGCAGGCCTGCTCGCGCGGAACGCGGTCGAGCGCGGCCTCGGCCGCAAGCCGTGGGTGAAGTCGTCGCTCGCCCCCGGCTCGAAGGTCGTCACCCGCTACTACGAGCAGGCGGGGCTGCAGCGCTATCTCGACGAGCTCGGCTTCAACACGGTCGGCTACGGCTGCACGACGTGCATCGGGAACTCCGGCCCGCTGGCCGAGGAGATCTCCGCCGCCGTCGACGAGGGCGACCTCGTCGTCTGCTCGGTGCTGTCCGGCAACCGCAACTTCGAGGCGCGCATCCACCCCGAGGTGAAGGCGAACTACCTCGCCTCTCCGCCGCTCGTCGTCGCCTACGCCCTCGCCGGGCGCATGGACATCGACTTCGAGACGGAGCCGATCGCGAATGACGTCTACCTGCGGGACATCTGGCCGTCGGCGAAGGAGATCTCGGACACGATCGCCTCGTCGGTGCGCGCCGAGCAGTTCGCCGAGACGTACGCCGACGTCTTCAGCGGCGACGAGACCTGGCGGTCGCTGCCGGTGCCGCACGGCGAGCAGTTCGCCTGGGAGCCGTCATCGACCTACGTGCGCCAGCCGCCGTACTTCGAAGGGATGACCCACGAGCCCGGCACCGTCCCCGACATCGACGGCGCCCGCTGCCTCGTCTGGCTCGGCGACTCGGTGACGACCGACCACATCTCGCCGGCCGGCTCGATCCGCCCCGATTCGCCCGCCGGGCGCTACCTCGTCGAGCACGGCATCGAGCGCAAGGACTTCAACTCCTACGGCGCCCGCCGCGGCAACCACGAGGTGATGGTGCGCGGGACGTTCGCGAACGTGCGCCTGCGCAACCGGCTCGTCGAGGGGACCGAGGGCACGTGGACGGTGCACGTTCCCTCCGGCGAGGAGATGACGATCTTCGACGCGTCGCAGCGCTACCTCGCCGAGGGCACGCCGCTCGTCGTGCTCGCCGGCAAGGAGTACGGCTCGGGCTCGTCACGCGACTGGGCGGCCAAGGGGCCGAACCTGCTCGGCGTGAAGGCGGTGATCGCGGAGTCGTACGAGCGGATCCATCGCTCGAACCTGCTGATGATGGGCATCCTCCCGCTGCAGTTCGCAGACGGCGAGAGCGCCGAGTCGCTCGGGCTGACCGGGCGCGAGCGCTTCGCGATCACGGGCGTGGAGAACGGCGAGGCGCACGAGGTGACGGTGCGCGCCGACGGCGTCGAGTTCCGCGCCCGCGTCCGGCTCGACACGCCGCGCGAGCGCGAGTACCTCCGGCACGGCGGGATCCTCCCGTACGTGCTTCGACGGCTGCTCTCGGTCTAGCTGGGCTCGTGGCGGACGAGCCACGTCGCGCCGATCACGACGAGGATCGAGCCGAGCACCCAGACGAGCCCGCAGATGACGATCGTCAACTCCCAGAGCGTCATGCGACCCAGGGTCGCCGCACCTGCGGTTTCCGACATCGTGGGATTCCCGCAATTGTCTAGAGTCGGCGTACCGGGGTGCCCCGACCGGGGGCTGAGATCACACCCGTCGAACCTGATCCGGGTCATGCCGGCGAAGGGAGGTGTATGACCGAGACCGAGACACCGGCCTGGGGGATCGAGCCGGTACCGGAGCGGCTGCGGCTGCTCGGGACGCTCGACGGTTTCCTGCTCTGGGCGAACCTCTCGGTGTCGCTGCTCGTGATCGTCGCCGGCGCGTTCCTCGTGCTGCCGCCGGGCCAGTTCGGGCTCGGCCTCTCGCTGCCGGGGGCGCTCGCGGCGATCGTCGCCGCAGCGGTCGTCGGCAACCTGATGCTCGGGCTGGGCGGGCTGATCGGCGCCGATGCCGGCGTGCCGACGATGGTGCTGCTGCGCGCACCGCTCGGGCGGCAGGGCTCGTACCTCCCGACCGCGATCAACATCCTCCAGTGCCTCGGCTGGTCGGTCTTCGAGCTGATCGTGATCGCGACCGGCGCGAGCGCACTCTCGGAGCGCGTGTTCGGGTTCGGCGGCATCGCCTTCTGGAAGATCCTGTTCGGGGCGGTCGCAACGGCGCTCGCGCTGCTCGGCCCGGTCGGCTTCGTACGGCACTACGTCCGCAAGTTCGCGGTGTGGTTCGTGGTCGCGTCGCTCGTCTACCTCGCGTGGTGGTCGCTCCACGGCGAGCATCCCGTCGCGCTCTGGCACCGGCCCGGCGCGCACGCGTTCTGGGCGGGCTTCGACCTGGCGCTCGCGTCGATCATCAGCTGGACGCCGCTCGTCGCCGACTACACCCGCTTCTCGCGCTCGCGGGCGGCCGGCTTCTGGGGCGCGGGCCTCGGCTACTTCGTTCCGACGATCCCGCTCTTCGCGCTCGGCGCCGTGATCGCGATGTCGCGGCAGATCAGCGACGCCCCCGCGCTGCTGACCGCGATCGCCGCCGGCGGCGTCGGCAGCGTGCTCGCCCTGCTCGCTCTGACCGTCGACGAGAGCGACGAGGCATTCGCGAATGTCTACTCGGGCGCGGTCAGCCTGCAGAACCTCGTCCCGAACCTACCGCAGCGGGCGCTCGTCGGCGGCTTCGCAGCGCTCGCGACCGGCGGCGCACTGCTCGTCGACCTTCGCAACTACCAGTCGTTCCTCTATCTGCTCGGCTCGTTCTTCGTGCCGCTGTTCGCGGTGCTGCTCGCCGACTGGCTCGCGAACGGGCGGCACTACGACCGCAACGACGTCTTCGGCCGCGAGGGCGTGAACGTCGCGCTCGTCGTCGCCTGGCTCGCCGGCTTCTGCCTCTACCAGTGGCTCTACCCGCAGGGCCCGGGCTGGTGGACGAGGCTCGTCGCCCACGCCCATCCGCACGCGCTCCCGTGGGGCGGAGCGTCGCTGCCGAGCTTCGCGGCCGCGTTCGTGCTGGCGCTTCTGGCCCGGCTCGCCGTCCGCTCTCAGGCGGAGGCGGCTTCGACCGGGATCTCGGTGCGCCGGTAGATCGCGCGCAGGTCGGGCGCGCAGGCGTCGACCGCGTCGACGACGTCGGGATCGAACTGCTTCCCGCGCTGGGCGGTGAGCTCGGCGAGCGCCACCTCCCACTGCACCGGCCGGCGGTACGGCCGGATGTCGGTCATGGCGTCGAGTGCATCGGCGACGGAGAAGATCCGTGCGGAGACCGGGATCTCGTCGCGCAGCCTGCCCTCCGGGTAGCCGCGCCCGTCCCAGCGCTCGTGGTGGGAGCGGACGACGTTGATCCCCTCGCCCTGCAGGAGCGGCACATGGCCGACGAGCCGGTCGCCGATCTCGGGATGCTTCTCCATCCGGCGGCGCTCGCCGGCGGTCAGCTTCCCGGGCTTGAACAGGATCTGGTCGGGCACGCCGATCTTGCCGATGTCGTGGAGCAGGAAGCCCCACTCGAGCGTCGGGTCGTCGACGAGCGACGGCGCCACCTCGAGCGTCAGCCGGGTCGCGTAGGCGACGACGCGGCGCAGGTGCGCGGTCGCGCCGAAGTCGCGCGATTCGAGCGCCTCCGCGAGCGACTCGAGCGTCTGCCGGTAGGCGTCGGCCAGCAGCTCATGCTGGCGCTGCGCGATCGGCAGAAGCCGGAGCACGTCCGCGGCGTTCGCGGGCTCCGACTCGGCGGTCCTGAGGGCGTGACCGAAGGGCGAGACGCCGACGAGCTTCTCGACGGTGGCGACGAGCTGCAGCGGGTCGAGCGGCTTGCGCAGGAAGGTGTTCGCACCGTTCGCGAGCGCGCGGATGCCCGCATCATCGGCGCCGCTGATCGCGACGATCGGGATGTGCTTCGTGCGCGAGCTCTCGCGCAGGCGCTCGCAGTAGAAGGCGCCGTCGACGCCGGGCAGACCGATGTCGAGCACGATCGCGTCCGGCAGCTCCTTCGCGAGGATCTTCTCGGCCTGGACGACGTGGTGCGCCTCGTACGCAACGATCCCCTCGAGCTCGAAGCTCGCACGAAGCATCTCGCAGATTGCAGGGTCGTCGTCGACGACGAGGACGCTGAGCGGCTTCTTGTCGGTCATGGGCGGGAGATCGGCCCGCGAGCCGCCTGCGACGAGGCCCCGTCCGAGGGAACGGCGGCGGGCGAAGGCGCCGAAACCTATGCGATGCTGCGCAACCCTGCGCCCGCCGCGAACCGGATCGCCGCCCACGGGATGGGGGTCGCGTCGTCGATCGAGTCGTCGAGCGCCGCGGCGAAGCGCTCGAGATCGTCCTCGCCGATCGTCAGCGGCGGCAGCGCCTTGATCACGTTCATGTGGTGCCCGGCGACCTGCGTGAGGATGTGGTGGCGGTGGAAGAGCGGCCCGACGACGAGCTGCGAGAAGATCCCCGGCTGGCGCCGCTCGAGCGCCTTGAAGCTCCTGCTGCCGCCGACGGGCTCGCCGAACTCGATCGCCCAGATCAGCCCGAGCCCGCGCACGTCGCGCACGACGTCGTATCGCTCGCGGAGCGGCTCCGTCAGCTCGAGCAGCTTCGCGCCGAGCGCGGCCGAGCGCTCGACGAGCTCTGCCCTCTCGATTTCGGCCAGGGTCGCGAGGCCGGCGACCATGCCGAGCTCGTTCGGCGCGAACGTCGAGCCGTGCCGCACGGCGTTCTCGAGCGAGTCGTTCACCCGCTCGAACACTTCCCGCGACATCGCGCACGCGCCGACCGGGACGTAGCCGCCCGACAGCGACTTCGCCATCGTCACGAGATCCGGCTCGAGGCCCCAGTGCTCGAGCGCGAACATGCGGCCCGTGCGGCCGAAGCCGGTCTGCACCTCGTCGACGCAGAAGAGCGTCCCGTACTGCCGGCAGAGCGCCTGTGCGCCCTCGAGGTACCCGGACGGCGGGAGGTTGACGCCCTTCCCCTGCACCGGCTCGATCAGGAACATCGCCACGTCCTCGCGCTGCAGCTCGGCCTCGAGGGCGTCGAGCTCGCCGAACGGGACGCGCACGAAGCCCTCGAGCAACGGGCCGAACCCGTCACGAAACTCGGGGCACCCGTTCGCCGACAGCGAGCCCAGCGTCAGCCCGTGGAACGCATGCTCCGCCGAGACGACGCGCGGCCGGCCTGTCGCCGCGCGTCCGTACTTGAGGGCGGCCTCGACGGCCTCCGTGCCGGAGCTCGTGAAGAGGACGCGCTCGAGCCGGTCGGGCAGGAGCGCCAGCAGCTGCTCCGCGAGCGCTCCGGCGTACGACGAGACCCCGAGCTGCACCGAGTGCGGCAGGTCCTCGGAGAGCGCCTCGATCAGCGCCGCCTTGACCGCCGGGTTGTTCCGGCCGACGTTGAACATCCCGAAGCCGCCGACGAGGTCGAGGTAGCGCTGCCCGGTCGAGTCGACGAGGTGGGCGCCCTCGGCCCCGACCCACGTGCGGTCGAAGCCGATCGTGTGCAGCATCCGAACGAACTGGGGATTGACGTGCGCCGCGTAGCGCTCGACGGCCCCGTCGAAGCGGCGATGATTGGACCCGCTGCCGTTTTCGTCGGCCACGCCTCCTTGATGATCGCACTCGTCGGCAACTTCTCGCGCGACCACCTGCCCGGCGGGCCGCCCAGGGTGGGCGGCGGCGTGTATCACGGGGCACGCGCGCTGCAGCGGCTACGGGTGCCGGCGCGGATCGTCGCCCGCTGCGCCGAGGCCGACCGTGCCGAGCTCGTGCCGCCGCTCGCGCGACTCGGCACGCCCGTGCGCTACGTGCCCGGCACGTCGACCGCCGCCTTCTCCTTCGTCTACGACGGCGACCGGCGCACGATGACCGTCGAGTCGCTCGGCGACGTCTGGGCGCCCGGCGACCTGCCGGCGCTGCCGCCGTTCCGCTGGCTGCACGTCGCTCCGCTCGCCCGCCACGAGTTCCCGGCGGCGACGCTCGCCGCGCTCGCCCGCGGCCGGCGGGTCTCGTTCGACGGCCAGGGGCTCGTGCGCGCGCCGCAGCTCGGGCCGCTGCGGCTCGACGCCGACTTCGACCCTGAGGTGCTCCGGCACATCTGGGTGCTGAAGCTGGCCGAGGAGGAGGCGGAGATCCTCGGCGACCCGGCGGGGCTGGGGGTCCGCGAGGTCGTGGTCACACACGGCTCGCGCGGCTCGACCGTCTATGTCGGCGGCCGGAGCGAGTTCGTGCCCGCGCACCCTGTCGCCGCCGACCCGACGGGCGCCGGCGACGCGTACTCGGTCGCCTACGTCGTCGCCCGGAACGCCGGCTTCTCGCCCGTCGGCGCGGCACGCCGCGCAACCGCCGTGGTCGCGGCGATGCTGCGCGCGGTGACCGGCCTCGTCGCCACCGTGACGGGAACGTTCGCCGTCGACCTCGACGACGGTGCCGTCATGCCGTGGGACGGCGAGCTGCCGTCGCACCCCGAGCCCGTGCTCAATCTGCCGCGACTCGTCGCGGCCGCGGCCGCCGGCTCGACGGTCGTGGTGGTCGTCGCGACGACGCCGCCGCTCGCCGTCTCCCATGACGGCGGGCTCACGTGGCGGGCATCGGGACGAGGGCTGCCGGAGGGTCGCGCGGTGGCCGTCGACCCCGACGACCCCGACGTCATGCTCTTCGGCGCCCGCAACCGCCTGTACGTCTCCCGCGACGGCGGCGTCTTCTGGGCCGCGCTGCCGGCGGAGCTGCCGGAGATCGTCGCGGTCTCGTTCTAGAACGAGAATTCGCCGCGCGCGACGACGACGGCGGAGCCGCCGACGGCGACCCGCTCGAGGTGCTCGGCGCTTCCGTGCGCCTCGGCGTAGAGGGTCGAGGGGCGCCCGATCTCCGTGCCCTGCGAGATCTCGATCCGCTCGCCGAACGCGATGCGCCCGTGCCGGGCGAGATGCACCGCGAGCGGGCCCGCGGCCGAGCCCGTCGCCGCGTCCTCGATGACCCCGTGGGTCGGCGCGAACATGCGGGTCTTCCACCGATGCCCGTCGCGGGCGAAGCAGTTGACCCCGGCGTCCGTCGCGCGGGCGAGCGCGCCGGCGTCGGGCCGGAGCGCCGCGACCTCCTCCGGCGAGGCCAGCTCGACGTAGACATGGCCGGGGCCGAGGTCGTAGTACTCGACCGGAAGCCCCGAGCCGTGCACGCCCACGGCGGCGAAGATCGGCTCCGGGTCGGCGACGCGCTCCCAGTTCGGGAGCGGCTGCTCCATCAGCCCGAACACGA
The DNA here is from genome assembly GCA_963840365.1 of uncultured Thermoleophilia bacterium. Classification (GTDB taxonomy): domain Bacteria; phylum Actinomycetota; class Thermoleophilia; order Gaiellales; family Gaiellaceae; genus PALSA-600. The sequence goes on from CAWIYQ010000012.1 coordinate 172,359, forward strand.
TCTTCGGCCCGTCCCGCTCGAGCTCGACCGGGACGACCCCGGCTCCCGTCTCGAGGCGGATCGTGATCTTCGAGAGCGGCCCGCCAAGCACGAACGCGCTCCCCAGAGTCGGGTGGCCGGCGAACGGCAGCTCCAGCGCCGGCGTGAAGATCCGGATGCGAACGTCGGCATCGTCCGACGTGGCGGGGAGCACGAAAACGCTCTCTGCGAAGTTCATCTCCTTCGCGAGCGCCTGCATCTCCTCGGTCGTCAGGTCGCGGGCGTCGGTGAAGACGGCGAGCTGGTTGCCGGCGAGGGGGACGTCGGTGAAGACGTCGCAGACGACGTAGCGGAAGCGCCGCATCGCCGTCAGCCTAGAGAAGGGAGGGGCGCCTTGCGGCGCCCCTCCGTTCGACGCTCGCTACGCGCCTTCGAACTCGGTGTCCGCAGGAAGCAGGAACTCGCTCTCCTGCTTCTCCTCGAGCTCCTGGAGCTCGATCTCCGTGCCCATCCGCACCGGGCCCTTGAACCACTTGTTCGCCGACAGGACCCACCAGCCGCCGAACAGCAGAAGCGCGCCGCCGATCGTCAGCGGTGCGTAGTTCACGAAGTTCCAGTTGAGACCGTTCCCGGGGATCCCCGAAGGAACGGTCGGCAGCATGAAGATGATCGAAATCACGACCACCCATGTGATTGCGATCGGGTTGATCCACTTGTAGTGCTTGCCGAGGCTCCAGGCGCCCTTCTCGAAGCGGTCGCCCTGCCGAAAGCGCAGGATGACCGGCAGGATGAACGCGATGTAGAGACCCGTCGTACCGACCGACGTGCCGACGTAGTAGCCGGCGTAGTTGTTCCACCACGTCGGCAGGAGGAGCAGGAAGCCGGCGCCTGCAACCGCCGCGACCGACCAGACTGGCACGCGGTGGCGCGAGACTCGGCGCCACAACTGGTGGCCCGGCACAGCGCGGTCGCGCGAGAACGCGAAGAGCATCCGCGAGCCCGACGTCACGCAGGCGGTCAGGCAGTAGAACTGGGCGACGACGATGATCGATGAGCAGAAACTCCGCCCAGTGGGTGCTCATCGACGTCTGCCAGATGTACGTGACGACGTTCGCCCCCGCCCCGAGCGCACCCTGGGTGTCCGGGATCGCGAACGTGACCGCAACGAGGAGGATGAAGCCGGCGATCACCGAGATCGACGACCGAATAGAGCATCCCGACCGCAGCGCCGCGCGACGCCTGATGCGTCTCCTCCGACATGTGCGCCGATGCGTCGTAGCCCGTCAGCGTGTACTGGGCCATGCCGATCGAGCCGATCGCGAACACCATCAGGAACACGACGCTTCCCCAACTGTGGCCCGAGAAGCCCGAGTTGTTGATCGTCTTTCCGAACACGTACCCAAGCGACTGATGGTGGCTCGGAACGAAGATCAGCGCCAGGACGATGATCACGACACCGATCACGTGCCAGTAGGCCGAGAACGCGTTCACGAACGAGGTGATCCGCACATCCCACACATTGAGGAGCGCCGCCGCGAGTAGGAACGCAGCGAAGAGGTAGAAGATGTGATGACGGTCGTTGGGGTATCCCCACCAGAAGTTGAAGAGCGCCGTGGCGAACGTCGCAAGGCCGTAGCCGACGGCTCCGATGATCCCGATCAGGCCGATCAGGTTGAACCAGCCCGTGAACCAGCCCCAGGCGGCGCTCCCGAGCTTGGACGACCAGTAGTAGAGGCCGCCCGCGGTCGGATACGTCGAGGCGATCTCGGCCATCGAGAGCGCGACAAAGGTCGTGAACACACCGACGATCACCCAGCCCCACGTGGCGGCGACAGGCCCACCATTCTGGAAAGCAAAGACATACGACGTGAGGCAACCTGCGAGGATCGAGATGATCGTGAAGCTGATGGCGAAGTTGCGGAACGCGTCCATCGCTCGGAACAACTCTTGGGCGTAGCCGAGCCGGTGGAGGAGCTTCTCGTCCTCCGTGAGGTGCGGCCCGCTCACAGCGGGCACTTCACTACTCATCCTTCCGCCTCCCATTGGTTGACAGGGCCCGCTGCCGCGGCGAGTGTCTATTCACTCCTGTAAACAGGAACCCTGTCAAGTGCACCAGACGAAAAGGAGGCCCGGCACGTGGTGACGCTCGAAGAGCTTCGCGCCGATCCGTCGATCGACACGGTGATCATGGCGTTCACCGACATGCAGGGCCGGCTGCTCGGCAAGCGCCTTCACCGCGACTTCTTTCTCGAGCAGGTCGATCACGGCCACGGCACGGAGGGCTGCAACTACCTGCTGGCGCTCGACATGGAGATGGAGCCGACGCCCGGCTACGAGCTCGCCTCGTGGGAGCGGGGCTACGGCGACTTCGACCTCGTCCCGGACCTCGGAACACTACGGCGCCTCCCGTGGCTCGAGGCGACGGCGCTCGTGCTCTGCGACGTGCAGTGGCACGACGGCTCGCCGGTCCGGCCGTCGCCGCGGCAGGTGCTGCGGGCGCAGCTCGACCGGGCCGCGGCGCTCGGGTTCGACTGCATGGTCGGCTCGGAGCTCGAGTTCTATCTCCTGCGCGAGACCTACGAGGAGGCGCACCGCAAGGGCTACGTCGACCTGACGCCGTCGGTGCCGTACATCCTCGACTACCACATCCTCGCGACGTCGTTCGACGAGCCGCTGCTTCGGCAGATCAGGAACGGCATGCAGGGCGCCGGCATCAAGGTCGAGACGTCGAAGGGCGAGGCGTGGCCGGGTCAGCAGGAGATCAACTTCCGCTACGCCGACGCGCTGACGATGGCCGACAACCACGTCGTCTACAAGAACGGCGCCAAGGAGATCGCGCATCTGAACGGCTGCTCGATCACGTTCATGGCGAAGCCGGATCACACGTGGATCGGCTCGTCGTGCCACATCCACGCGTCGCTCTGGCGCGACGGTGAGGCGGCGTTCGCGGGCGAGAACGAGGTGTTTCGCGCATTCCTCGCAGGGCAGATCGCCTGCGCGCGCGAGCTGGCGATCTTCTTCGCGCCCACGGTCAACTCGTACAAGCGTTTCGTCGGCGGCTCGTGGGCGCCGACGACGCTCGCCTGGGGCCACGACAACCGCACGTGCGGCTTTCGCGTCGTCGGCTCGGGGCCGGCGCTGCGCGTCGAGACGCGGATCCCCGGCGGCGACGTCAACCCGTACCTGGCGTTCGCGGCGATCGTCGCAGCCGGGCTGCACGGCATCGAGCAGGGCCTCGAGCCGCCATCGCGGTTCGAGGGGAACGCGTACGAGTCGTCGGTCGAGCGGTTCCCCTCGACGCTGCGCGAGGCGATCGCGGCCCTCGAGAACAGCACGATGGCGCGCGCGGCACTCGGCGACGACGTCGTCGACCACTACCTCAACTACGCCCGGACGGAGCAGGCATTGTTCGACCGCGTGGTCACGAACTGGGAACGCGAGCGGCTGTATGAGCGTGGGTAAGCCCGTCGTCGGGATCACCACGTACCTCACGCAGGCCGCGTGGGCGCAGTGGCAGCTGGAGGCGGCGCTCGTACCGGCCTCGTACGTGCGCGCCGTCTCCTCGTCCGGGGGCGTGCCCGTACTCGTGCCCCCGGCGGCGGCCGCCGACCCGGAGGCGATCATCGCAGCCGTCGACGGGCTCGTGTTCTCGGGCGGCTCGGATCTCGACCCCGAGCTGTACGACGCGGAGCTCCATCCGGAGACGGCGGGCATCGTGCGGGAGCGAGACGACGCCGAGCTCGTCCTGATGCGCGCGGCGCTGGAGCGGGACGTGCCGATGCTCGCGATCTGCAGGGGCTCGCAGGTGTTGAACGTGGCGCTCGGCGGCGACCTCGATCAGCACGTACCGGATCGCGTCGGGCACACGTTGCATCGCGAGGTGCCGGGCGTGTTCTCGGAGCACGAGGTCTCGATCTCGTCCGGGAGCCGGCTGGCGTCGATCCTCGGCGAGCAGCACGAGGTGAAGTCGTCACATCACCAGGGCTTCGGGCGCCTCGGCGCCGGCCTGCGCGAATCGGCGCGCGCATGGGACGGCACCCTCGAGGGCATCGAAGACCCGACGCGACGCTTCGCCCTCGGCGTCCTGTGGCATCCCGAGGAGAGCGACGACCTCGCCCTCTTCGAGGCGCTTGTCGCGGAGGCGAGCGCGTACCGAGTCAGGCGTGGATCATGACGGGTGTCCCCGGCAGCACCGACCGTGCCAACCATTCGACCGCACCGTTGTCGAGACGGATGCACCCGTGCGAGCGAGCTGTTCCGAGCGGATCGGCAAGGCTCGCGCCGCCGCGCCCGTGGATTGCAACGCGGCCCGGACCACCGCCGTAGTTGTCGAGGACGTCCGAGAACGCGGTCAGCTGAATAACCCATGAGCCGACGAAGTCGTTCGCGGCCGGCTGCGCATCGAGCTCGTAGACGGCGAAGAGCCCGATCGGCGTCGGCGTCTGCGGGGCGCCGACGACGGCCGGGAAGCGCCGAACGAGCGCGCCGTCGCGGTAGACGCGTACGAGCCGGCGCGCGAGCGAGACGTCGATCCACCAGGGATCGTGGCGCACGTGCGCGACGTCGCGGCGGATCCAGCCGGCCGACCCATTGGGGCGGCCGGGCAGGCGGACCCGTAGCCATTCCCGTCCGTCCGGCCCGGTCCGAGAGCCGAGAACGAGCAGCTGCTGCGGGCCGCCGCCCCAACCCGTCCGTGTCGCAAGCAGGCGCACGATCGGCCCCGCGCCCGGCTGCGCCCGCACGGTGGCGAGCGCCACGACCTTCGCGACGTCGGCGCCCGTCGCCCGGCTCGGCTCCCCGTCGGCGGCCTGCGCTGCGGCCGCTGCCGCGAGCGACGCGACGAGCAGGAGCACGACCGGCCGGCGCACGGTCACCCGGTGACGCCGCCGGGGCGAACCGGTGGGCGGCCCGCGAGCACCGCAACCGTCGCGCGGCTGCTCAGCGGCCGGCCTCCTCCCCGCCTGGTGGCAAACGCGACGCTGCGGAGCAATCCACGAGCCGCCGTGGCGTCGACCCGCAGGACGACGTGGAAGCGACGCGAAGCGCCCGGGCCGAGGCGCTTGATCGTCCAGCAGGCCCTGCCGTCCCGGAAGGCCGCCCCGGGCGCGCGCACGAACGCCGCATGCGCGGGCGCGGGCATGCAGACGAGCACGTCTTCGGCCATACCCGAGCCCCTGTTGCGGACGACGATGGTGCCCCGAACCTTGCCCCCGGGACGGACCCGCTTGCGGTCGACCGTGGTGACGAGTGTGAGCTTCGGCGCCACGATCTTCGTTGCGGGCCGCTTGGTGTGGATGACCCAGCTCGACGGGTTGTTGACGGGGACGGGGTCGGTGGTGGACGAGACCACGTTCGACCGGACGAGGTGCGCTCCGTCTGGCGTATCCGGGCGGACGGCCGCCTGCCAGGTGATCCGAACCGCCGCGCCCGGCGCGAGTGTGCCGAGCCGGCACGTGATGACGGCGCCGACGACGACGCAGGCGCTGCCGGCAGGGGCTCCGTCGACGGCGATCGTGCCCGGGCGGGGCACGAAGCCGGCCGGCACGGTCAGGGTCACCTGCATCTCGGCCGGCGACCCGGATCCGTTGTTCCGGACGACCGCCGCGAGGCTGACAGTCCGGCCCGGCTGTGTCGTTCTCGGCCCGGTCACCGTCGTCGCCAGGTCGGCCGGCGAGGCCGGCGATCCCGGCGCCGAAGCAGGCGGCGCCGGGGAGGTGGGCGGCGGCGAGGAGGAGGGCGGCGTCACCGTGATCGTCACGGTTGCGGCCGACGTTCTGCTGTTGGAGTCGGTGATCGTGTAGTCGAAGCTGTCGGAGCCCGAGAAGCCCGCGTTCGGCGTGTACGTGCAGTTGCTCGCCGTGCACGTCACGGATCCGTGGGCAGCGTTCGTGTGCGACGTGACAGACGTCGGGGCGGCGCCGAGGTTGTCGTTTCCTGTCACGCCGATCGTCACCGGCGCCGCCTGCGGTGTCGTGGCGGTGTCGTCGACGGCGACCGGAATCGGGATCACGGTCACCGGGTCACTCGAGCTGTTGTTCGCCGTGTTCGGGTCGGCGATCGCCGCGCTCACGGATGCGGTGTTCGTCGTGGACGGAGCGGCGAGAGGGCTGACCGAGACCGTGAGCGTGATCGTCGAGGATCCCCCGGAGGCGAGCCCGGTCGCGTTCGAGCAGCTCACGTTGGAGCCGGAGGCCCCGCACAGCCAGCCGGAACCGGCCCCGGAGACGAAGCCCAGGCCGCTCGGCAAGGCATCGCCGACGGTGAGGGCACCAGAGGCGTCGGGGCCGGCATTCGCAACTGTCAGCGTGAACGTCCCGTTTTGGCCCACGGTGAACGAGCCGACGTGCGCCTTGGCGATCGAAACGTCGGCGGAAGCGACGATGTCGAGCGAGTTCGTCGCCGTCGAGCTCGGGAAGTACGTCCAGGTGTCGAGGCCCTTCACGTCGCCGAAGGAGCCTGTACAGGGAGCGTTCGTGTTGCCGCCCGTGTCGGTGCCATACGCGCGGAGCGAGCCGCTCGAGTCGTACCCGTTCACGGGGTCGCTGTGGTACGGGGCGGCCGGCGGGCTGCCGCCGCACAGCGGGGCGTCGGGCGGCGGGAGCGTGCCGACGGTCGCGGGAGCCGGCCCGTCGGTCCGGTAACCCCGGTCGTCGAAGAACGCTGTCCTGCACGAGCCCCCGAAGGGGCACACGCCGCCCGGCGGGTTGAGGAGCGTGAGGGTGGGCCCTCCGAGCGTCGAGTTCTCTGCGTCGATCAGCGGGAAGTGGTACTCGCCGGCGTGCAGGGACGCCCGCACGGCGTAGCCGGCACCGACCGGGAAGTCGGCGCCGCTGTTGTCCTTGCCGTCCCAGGTGACGGTCTGCGTCCCGGCGGCCCTGACGCCTCGCAGGACGCGGTTCTGCGCGGCGCCCGGATCGAAGTCGACGCCGTCACGGCTGATCACGATCTCGTAGACGCCGCCGACGTTCGAGGTGTACGCGAACGTGCCCCCGGCGCCGACCGAGCTCGTGTTGCCGGAGATGCTCCCCGCAAAGGACAGAGAGCTGACGGTGGGAGCGACGGGCGTGAGCGGGATGCCGAGCGCCGTCAGGGTTGCGTCAGCGGGGGTGGTGAAGAAGATCGGAAAGGCAGGCGGCGCGAACGTGACTCCGCCTGCAAGCGCCGTCAGCTCGCTGCTACTCGTCGTCGCGTAGGCGTCGTGATAGAGCGGGCTCGTGCCGTCGCCGTCGAGAAAGCCGACCTGGTTGCCGTAGAAGGCAAAGCCGTTGGGGTCGAGTCCCCGCGTGTCGACCCGGTAGCGGAAGCCGTCGAGGGTCACGACGTCGAGAGCCGCGTTGACCGGGCGGGCGATGTCTCCGGTGAAGGCGATCAGGGCGTTGGTGAAGAGGCGACCGGTGATGTCGGTCGTCGACGAAGCACTCGAGCGCAGGGTCAGGTCCCAGGCGGCGATCGAGCTGCCCTGGGTGGAGTCGAAGTTCGAGGCGGCGGCGAGGTTGATGTCGGCGGTGGGGCCACCGTCGGCACTCGACCCGTCGCCCGCGGGGCCGTAGAAGACCACGCCGTAGATTCCCGTCGAAGGAGCGACGTAGGTGCACGGAACGTAGCCGGAGAGGTTGCCGGTGCCGTCGGCCGACTGCGGGCCGGCAAGCTCCTGCGCACGGCTCGTGATCCTGCCCTGTGCCGGATTCAGGCTGCTTGCGCGCTGATCGGAGCAGCGGAAGCCGTTGACACCCGTCGTGATCGCCGGGAGCGGCTCGGCGTTCTGGTCGGTGACGACGCCCGGGTCATAGATCAGGATGTCGCCGGCGTCGACCCCGACGGCGCTGGAGCCCATCTCGAGCACCTCGCCGGCCTGCGCGTACACCTGCATGTAGGAGCGGCGGCGCACCTGTGCGCCGGGAGCGGGCCCGTACGCGTCGGTCCGCCACTCGATGTTCGCGCGGCAGCTGCCGCCGAGCGAGTTCGCCTGGCACGTCGCCGCGGCCGGGTAGAGCTGGGCGCTGCCCTCGGCCCTGGCGATCCCCGCGGTGAACGCGGCGGCACTCGTCGCGAAGACGAGCGCGGCAAATGCGCGCAGTACGGTAGACGCACCTTTCGGCACGGGAAGGAGGTACACCGCAGTTCTCCTTTGAGGAGTCGAGACATGTGTTCGCGGTCTCGTGCCCAGAACCTGCCTCGGGCACCCGCGTGCGGCCGTCGTCAGGACTTGGTTAGATCGCAGCCGTGACCGTGACGGTGGTGAACCCGGCGACGGAGGAGGCCATTGCCTCCCTGCCGTCAGCCGGAGTCGAGGAGACCGATGCTGCCGTGGCGCGCGCCACCGAGGCGCTGCCGGCCTGGCGCGCCGTGTCGCCGAAGGATCGCGGGACGCTCCTCCGCCGGCTCGCAACGCTCGTCGAGGAGCACAGCGAGGAGCTCGCGCTGATCGAGTCGCGCAACGTCGGCAAGCCGATCTCGGGCGCGCGCGGCGAGGTCGGGATGGTCGCCGACGTCTTCCATTTCTACGCCGGCGCAGTCGACAAGCGCCACGGCGAGACGATCCCGGTCGCAGGCGGGATCGACATGACCTTCCGCGAGCCGCTCGGTGTCGTGGGGCTGATCGTGCCGTGGAACTTCCCGCTCAACATCACCTCCTGGAAGCTCGGCCCCGCGCTCGCCTGCGGCAACACCGTCGTCCTCAAGCCGGCCGAGCTGACGCCGCTGAGCGCTCTGCGACTCGCCGAGCTCACCCTCGAAGCCGGCATCCCCGAGGGTGTCTTCAACGTCGTCGTCGGCAAGGGCTCCGTCGTCGGCCAACGGCTCGTCGAGCACCCCGGCGTCGCGAAGATCGGCTTCACCGGCTCGACCGAGGTGGGACGGGGCGTGATGGAAGGCGCCGCCGGCACGATCAAGCGCGTCACGCTCGAGCTCGGCGGCAAGTCGGCGAACGTGATCTTCGCCGACGCCGACCTGGAGCGCGCCGCAGCCGCAGCCCCCTATGCCGTCTTCGACAACGCAGGCCAGGACTGCTGCGCCCGCTCGCGCATCCTGGTCGAGCGCACCGCCTACGACCGCTTCACCGAGCTGCTGATCGAGTCGACCCGCAACGTCCGGGTCGGCGACCCGGAGAGCCCCGACACCGAGATGGGCCCCCTGATCTCGGCGGCCCACCGGGAGACGGTCGCGAGCTTCGTCGAGGGCGAGCCGCTCTTCACGGGCGAGACGCCGGCCGGCAAGGGCTACTGGTATCCGTGCACGCTCGTCGAAGCGTCGAACGACGATCGCATCGCGCGCGAGGAGGTGTTCGGCCCGGTCGCCGCCCTGATTCCGTTCGACGACGAGGCCGACGCGATCCGCATCGCGAACGACACGCCGTTCGGCCTGTCCGGCTCGATCTGGACGCAGAACGGCGCGCGCGCACTGCGCGTCGCACGAGCGCTCGAGACGGGCGTGCTGAGCATCAACTCGAACAGCTCGGTGCGCGTGTCGACCCCGTTCGGCGGCTTCAAGCAGTCGGGCTTCGGCCGCGAGCTCGGCCTGCACGGTCTCGACGGCTACTCGGAAGTGAAGAACGTCTACTACTCGACGGAGGGATGATGGGCCGCCTCGACGGAAAGGTCTGCGTGATCACAGGCGCCGGCGGCGGCATGGGCCGCGACGCCGCGATTCTCTTCACCGAGGAGGGGGCACAGGTGTGCGCCGCCGACGTGAACCTCGAGGCGGTCGAAGAGACGGTCGCCGCAACGAACGGCAACGCCTTCGCGATCCGGGTCGACGTCGCCGACGAGGCGAGCGTGCAGGCGATGATGACCGCGGCGGCGGAGCGCTTCGGCGGTATCGACGTCCTCTACAACAACGCGGGCATCTCGCCCGCCGACGACGCGTCGGTGCTCGACACGAGCGTCGAGGCGTGGGACCGCGTCCAGGCCGTCAACACCAAGGGCGTGTTCCTCTGCTGCAAGCACGGCATCCCCCACCTCCAGGCGCGCGGCGGCGGCAGCGTGATCAACGTCGCGAGCTTCGTCGCAATCGTCGGCGCGGCGACGAGCCAGATCTCGTACACCGCGTCGAAGGGAGCGGTGCTCTCGATGACGCGCGAGCTCGCTGTGCAGTTCGCCCGGGAGGGGATCCGCGTCAACGCGCTCTGCCCCGGCCCCGTCGAGACGCCGCTTCTCCTCGCGATCTTCGGGGACGACCCGGAAGCGCTCGAGCGTCGGCGCATCCACTGGCCGACCGGGCGCCTGGCGAAGCCGCGCGAGGTGGTAAACGGCGCGCTCTTCCTCGCGTCGGACGACTCTTCGTACGTGACCGGGTCGACGTTCCTCGTCGACGGCGGCCTGACGGCCAGCTACGTCACGCCGCTCTGAGCCCCTCGCTAGGGTGGAGCGATGCGCGTCTGCCTGATGATCGAGGGCCAGGAGGGCGTCACCTGGGAGCAGTGGGTGGCGCTCGCCCAGGCCGCCGAGGCAGCCGGCCTCGACGGGGTCTTCCGCTCCGACCACTACCGCTCGATCGTGCGCGGCGACCCCGCCGGGTCGCTCGATGCCTGGGCGACGCTCGCCGGCCTCGCCGCGGTCACCGAGCGCATCCGCCTCGGCACGATGGTCTCGCCGGTCACCTTCCGGCGCGCGCAGGTGCTCGCGAAGATGGTCACGACCGTCGACTACATCTCGGGCGGCCGCGTCGAGCTCGGGCTCGGCGCGGGCTGGTACGAGTCGGAGCACGAGGCCTACGGCTTCGCGTTCCCGCCGACGCGGGAGCGACTCGACGAGCTCGACCGCCAGCTCGCCGAGATCACCCGGCACTGGACGGAGGCCGACGAGGTGTGGCCGAAGCCGCTGCAGCAGCCGCACCCGCCGATCATCATCGGCGGCGGCGCGAAGCCGCGCACCGTCGCCGCCGCGGTGCGCTACGCCGACGAGTACAACACCGTCTGGGCGACGGTCGACGAGGCGCGCGAGCGGCGGCGCATCCTCGACGACGCGGCCCGCGAAGCAGGCCGCGAGCCGCTGCGCTTCTCGGTGATGACCGGCTGCGTCGTCGGCCGCGACGAGAGCGAGCTGCGCGACCGGCTCGCGCAGTTCGAGGAGCTGACGGGGAACGACACGCCCGCGATCTCCGGCACGGTCGAGCAGCTGGCCGAGCTGCTCGGGCAGTACGAGCAGGCCGGAGTGGAGCGGATCATGCTCCAGCACCTCGTGCACGAGGACGTCGAGATGGTCGCGGTGCTCGGCGAGCTCGCCGCCGCCGTCGGGTAGCCGCAGTGCGCGTCTTCCTCGTCCGCCACGCCCATGCCGCTGCCGGCGCGCCGGACGAGTTACGGACGCTGACCGACACCGGCCTAGCTGCGGCGAAGACGCTGGCGGCCAAGCTGGCAGCCGAGCGACCCACAGCCGTGCTCTCGAGCCCGCTGCTTCGCGCACGCCAGACGGCGGCCGAGATCGCCAGTGCGGCCGGGCTCGAGGCGGAGGTCGACGAGCGCCTCGCCCCCGGGGCGACGCCGGTCGACCTGCGTGAGGCGGCTGCCGAGCGCGGCGACACGATCGTCGCCGTCGGGCACCAGCCGGACTGCTCGCACATCGTGCTCGCCCTCACGGGCCGCCGGGTCTCGTTCGCGCCCGCGCACGTCGAAGAGCTGACGCTGTGACCGCCGCCGTCGCGGTGCGCGGCCTGACGAAACGCTACGGCGAGCACGACGCGCTTCGCGGCGTCGACTTCGAGATCGAGGCGGGCGAGGTCTTCGGGCTGCTCGGCCCGAACGGCGCAGGCAAGACGACGACGGTCGAGATCCTCGAGGGCTATCGCGAGCGGGACGGCGGCACGGTCGACGTCCTCGGCGTCGACCCGCAGAGCGCCGGCACGGCCTGGCGGCAGCGCATCGGGGTGATGCTGCAGTCGTCGTCGCTCTACCCCAATCTGACGGTGCGCGAGAGCCTCGCCGTCTTCGCCCGCTACTACGAGCGACCGCGAGACGTCGACGAGGTGATCGAGATCATCGGCCTCGACGAGAAGCGGGGCGACCGCGTGCGCACGCTCTCGGGCGGGCAGCAGCGACGCCTCGATCTCGGACTGGCGCTCGTCGGCGACCCCGAGCTCGTCTTCCTCGACGAGCCGACGACCGGCTTCGACCCGGGCGCCCGCCGTGCGGCATGGGAGACGGTGCGCAGCCTCCGCCTGCTCGGCAAGACGATCCTGCTCACGACGCACTACCTCGACGAGGCAGAGCAGCTCGCCGACCGGGTTGCCGTGCTGCGGGCCGGGGTGATCGTGCGCGAGGGCCGCCCGTCCGAGCTGACCGGCGGTGTCGTCGACACCGAGATCCGCTACCGGCGAAACGGCGAGGAGGTCGTCGAGCGCACGCGTGAGCCGACGCAGCGCCTCCACGAGCTCACCACGGCGGCGCTCGCCCGCGGCGAGGAGCTCGACGAGCTCGAGGTGCGCCGCCCGACTCTCGAGGACGTCTATCTGGAGCTCACTCGTGACTGATCGTTCGCGCACGGTGGAGGTCACGCGCTGACCGGTGGGCGGTGCCGGCCGTGACGCGCAAGCGGCTGCTGATCGCTCTGGGGACCGTCCTGCTCGCGGGCATTGCCGCGGGCGCGGTCTTCTTCTTCCTGCACCAGCGAGCCGCACGCAACGTCCACGGGTCGTCGACGCAGGAGTTCGTCACCACGTCCGCGCCGAAGCCGAAGCCCCCGCCCGTGCCCGGGCTCGTGTGGCCGACGTACGGCTTCGACGCCGCCCGGGACCGCATCTCCCCCTATGCCCAGCGTCCGCCGTACCGGGAGGTGTGGCGCTTTCCCGGACGCGCGCTGATCGAGTTCCCGCCGGTGATCGGCTACGGGCGGCTCTACGTCGCGAACAACAGCGGCGTTCTCTTTGCCGTCGATGCAGCCACGGGTAAAGAGGTGTGGAGCTTCGACTCGGGGCGCGTGCAGGCGGCGTCGCCCGCGCTCGACGCGCACCTGGTGTTCCACACCTTCCTGTACCGGCGCAAGCGCGCGGGAACGACGCAGAATGGAGAGCTCGTCGCCCTCGCAGCCGCCACCGGGAAGGTGCGGTGGCATCGCATCCTCGTGGCACCGTCGGAGTCGTCGCCGCTCGTTCGCGACGGACGCGTGTACGTCGGGGACTGGAGCGGCCGGGTGTATTGCTTCTCGGAGCGCACCGGCCGTCCCGTCTGGACAGCGCGGACCGGCGGCGCCGTCAAGGGCGCCGTCTCGGCGTCCGGGGACAAGCTCTACGTCGGCTCGTACGACCATCACCTCTACTCGTTCGACGCACGCACGGGCAAGCAGCTGTGGCGCGCCTCCGTCCAGACGCGCTTCGGCGCGCTCGGGCGGTTCTACTCGTCGCCGGCGGTCGCGTACGGTCGTGTCTACATCGGCGCGACGGACGGGAGGGTGTACTCGTACGGCGCGACGACCGGCACGATTCGCTGGTCGTACGAGACAGGCGGCTACGTCTATGCATCCCCTGCCGTCTCGCAGAACCGGGTGTTCGCCGGTTCCTACGACCACTACTTCTACGCGTTCAACGCCGCGACCGGGAGCGTGCTCTGGCGGTTCGACGCCCACGGGCGTATCTCCGGGTCCGCCACGGTAGTGGCCGGGCTCGTCTACTTCTCGACGCTCGAAGGGCGGACGTATGCACTCGACGTGCGAACGGGTGCCGTCGAGTGGTCGTATCCTGACGGCCAGTACACGCCTGTCGTCGTCGACCAGCATCGCCTCTACCTCGTCGGCGGCGGCACCGTGCACGCGCTCGTCAGCCGAGCGCCCTCTCGTCGATAGCAACGAGGAGGCGCGGCCAGCGATCGGCAGGCGTGGCGGTCCCCCATGCCTCCCGCACCTTGACACCGAGCTCGATCAGCTGTCGAGGCTCGAGCGCCCGGCGTGACGTCACGACGAGGAACTGGTCTCCGACACGCGAGGTCGAAACGTCACGCGCGTACCCGCCGGCCAGACGGCTCTCGGCCACATCGACCCTGCGGGGCGAGCCGCGAAACACCCAGACGCCGTGCAGGCCGCCGCCGCTGCGAGCGAGGAAGGTGCGGACGTTCCGCACGCCCTTTTCGACCAGCCCGTGCTCGTAGCGAGGGTCAATCGCCGGCAGCTCCTCGAGCCGGTTCAGCCGCCCGGTTCGGAGGGCGATCAGATCGTCCAGGAGCTCGGGCGGGCGGCTCGTCGGCGTGCCGGTCGAAGAGAACAGCACCTGGTCGCTCGCCGTGCGTGGGAGCCCGCGAAGGTCGAGGTCGTACAGCCCGCGCACGCGGTTGACGTCGGCGCCCACCTCGAGCGCGAGCGCCGCAGCGAGGAGCGCAACGACGACCACCGGGCGCCGGCGCCCCAGGAGCCTGCAGCCGGCGGTCATCAGAATGAGGAAGGCGGGCAGCGCCGGGAGGAGATAGCGACCGTAGAAGCGCGTCTCCGCAGGGACGATCGTGAAGAACGCCACGGGCAGGAGGACCCAAGCCGCGAGCAGGACGGCGACACGAGGCCGCTCGCGCCAGAGCTGAACGGTCCCCGCGATCGCGAGGCCTGCGAACACCACGAGGCCGACCACGCCGGCCGCCGAGAGCGAGCGGAAGGCCTCCTCCGCGACCGTGCGGCCCGCGGTCGTCGAGATCGGCCCCGCCTCGCCGACGCCGTAGCGCGAGCGCAGAACGGCCAGCGCGTAAAGATACGGCAGCCCGACGACGGCGCCCGCGACGAGACCGGGCCGCGCGTCGAGAAGCGTCTGCCGCAGAGGAGCGTCGCTGGCGGCCAGCCCGCACGCGAGCGTCGGGACGATGTAGAGCGGTGCGATCGGATGGACGTAGGCGAGGCCCGCGGCGAGCGCGCCGGCGGCGATCCACCAGTTCCGGGAGCGGTCGCGGCCGGCCCTGATCGCGATCAGCGACACCACGAGGACGAGCAGGAGAAAGAGCGCGTACATGCGCGCGAAGGTCGCCAGGCCGACGGCGAGCGGGGCGAGCGCGAGGAGCGGCGGAACGGCCAGGCCCTCGGCACGACCGGCAAGCCTCCGGGCGAGCAGGCCCGCGCACGGAAGGGCGGCGAGGAAGAAGAGAAGCGACGGGAGTCGCAGCCCGGCAAGCCCTCCCGGCCAGGCCAGCGTGATCCGCTCGACGAGGAACTGCGCGGGCGCGCCCCCTCGCTGGATGAAGACGTTGTCGACGATGCTCCACGGCGACCCGCGGGCGAACTCGAGCATCACGCGCTCGTCGAGGTGAAGCGGCTCCCACCACACCCCCGGCAGGCAGGCGAGTGCACCGGCCGTGATCGCGCACGCCCAGACGAACGCCTCGAGCCTCACCGCGCGCGGCACGCGGCCGATGATCCCGCATTGCCCCGGGAGCCGCCAGCCCTCCGGCGACGCCGACCGACCTCAGCCGGTCGCGCGGGGTGTGATCGCGCAGCCGATGACCGTCTTGGTGTCGATCAGCTTCGCCAGGCCCAGGGCGCGGGCACGCTTGATCCTGGACGCCCAGTCGAGAGCCACCATCGCGCCGCCGAGACGCGCGCGGTAGAGAAGCGGCTCCATCGCTGCCGGCGTGAGCGTATGCCGTGCCTCGACATTCGCGCCGAGTTTCGCCTTCGGCCCCGGAACGACGAGCGTGAGATCGCAGACGCCGTGATACGGCGCGTTTGGGTTGCCGAGGGCGGCGACGTGGTCGTGAGCGCCGAAGCCGAGCGGCTTCGCGAATGCGAGTGGGTGAAGCGGATGCTTGAGCGAGACCGGAGCGATCACGTAGAGCGAGATCGGCTGCTTCGCGCCCGCCGGCGGCGGGCCGGTGGCGAGGTCGTGGACGGTCCCGTCGATCCAGACACCGTCGACAAAGCCGGCGTGGGCGTGGCCGGCGGCGCCGGACGTGCCTGGGAGGGTGAAGAGGCCCAGGGCGGCAGCCATGAGCAAGGCCAGGATCAAGCGCGTCATCGCTCCTCCTTGATGTCCGTACCGAGTCCTACAATTTGAATAGGGCTAGACCCTATCGAATATGGAGAGCGAAGACAAGGCCGGGCGGCGCGCCTACCGCGCGCCACGACGTGAGGCAGCCGCATCGCGTACGCGCGAGACGATCGTCCGTGCGAGCCGGCAACTGTTCGAGGAGCGCGGGTGGGCCGCCACGACCATTCGCTCGATCGCCGAGTGCGCGGGTGTCTCACAGAAGACCGTTGAAGCGCTGTTCGGCACCAAGGCCGCACTTCTCCATGCGGCGGTCGAGTATGCGATTCGCGGTGACATCGATCCGCTGCCGATGCCGCAGCGCGAGACCGTGGCCCGGATCGAACGCGCCGCCTCTGCGGTCGAAATGCTCGACCTCCACGCTGCACACCTGCGCAGCGTCAACGGGCGATCGGCTCGAATCGCCTGGGTCGTCGAGCAGGCGGCGGCCGACGACCCGCTCGTCGAGGCGCTCTGGGCGGAGATGAACCGCAACCGCGCCTTCGCAGTCAGGTGGGCGACCGACCTGCTGCTCGCGAAGCCGGGACGGAGAAAGGGCCTGCGGCGGCGAGACGTCGAGGCAGCGTTCTGGGTTGCGCTCGACTGGGGCACCTACCGCACTCTGAGCGATCATGCCCGGGTCACCCCGGCCGGATACGAGGCCTGGCTGCGCCGCTACTACCGGTTGGTGTTCCTTCCGCAGTGAGGCGCGCGGTTCTCGAATAACCTGGAAACCGCGATGCACCGGTGAGGCTCTTCTGGCACGAGCTCGGGATCGAGCAGCGGCTCTTCTGGCGTAACCGCGAGGCGGCGTTCTTCACGTTCTTCCTGCCGGTGATCTTCTTCCTGATCTTCGGGTCGATCTACGGCAACGACACGATCTCCGGCGTCCGCGGCGCGCAGTTCCTCGAGGCGGGCATGATCGGCTACGGCGTCGCCTCGACCGCGTTCGCCGGGCTCGCGATCACGATGGTGATCCGGCGCGAGAGCGGCGTGCTGAAGCGCATCCGGGCCACGCCGCTCCCGCCCTCGACCTACCTCGTCGCCGTCCTCGCCTCGACCTTCGTGACCTTCCTCGTCGAGGCGACGCTGCTGATCGTGCTGGGGAAGGTGCTCTTCCACGTCGGCTTCCCGGCGCGGGCGTTCTCACTGCTCGGCGCCCTCGTGATCGGCGCGGCGTCGTTCGCGGCGCTCGGGCTCGGGCTGACCGGCTTCGTCCGCTCGGCCGAGGGCTCGTCGGCGGTCGTGAACTTCGTCTACCTGCCGATGGCGATCATCTCCGGGACGTTCTTCAGCCCGGATCGATACCCCGGCTTCCTGAAGGCGATCGCCAACGTCCTGCCGCTGACGTACTTCACGCGTCTTGTCCGCGACGTCATGGTCAGCCGGCACCACCTCTGGTCGGAGACGGAGGCCGCCGCCGTCGTGCTCGCGTGGGGAGCGGTCGGGCTCGTCGCCGCCCTGCGCGGCTTCCGCTGGCAGCCGCGGGAGCGCTAGCGCAGGGCGCGCTCGACCGCGTCGAGCGTGCGGGCCGCCTGGCGCTCGGCGATCGCGTCGAGGCCCGGGCCGACGACCCGCCCGAGCACGCCGCCGAGCTGCAGCTCGGTGCGCCAGCGCATCAGCGTCGACTCGCCGTCGGCGGAGAGATCGAACCGCGAGGTGACATCGGCGCCGCCGCCGTGTGCGTGGAGCGCGGCGTGCTCCGGCGGGCGCCGCTCGAGCACCTCGAAGCGGATCGTGACAGTCGGTGCGAACGGCAGCGGCGGCTTCACCTTCGCGCTCCAGTGGTCGGCATCGAGCACCTCGTGCCCGCGGACCGCAGGGATTGCCGAGGCGATCACGGCCGGGCTCGTGAGCAGCTCGAAGACCCGGTCCGGCGGGGCGGCGAAGCGGCGCTCTCCTTCGACGACGTTCATGACGCCGGCGCAAGCTAGCGCGTGAGCGTCACCTTTTGCAGCCCGAGCGGGTTGTCGACGTCGACACCGCGGAGAGTCGCGACCCGCATCGCGGTGAGCTGGCCGGGCACGACCGCAACGAGCGGGCTCAGCCACTCCGGCACACCCTGGACGAGGGGCAATGCAACCGCCGAAGCGGCGCAGAGGGCGGGGTCGTCCGAGACGGCGACGATGCGCGCGCCGCGGCGCGCGATCTCGGCGACGGCCTGCCGGAGCTCGGCGAGCGCCGGCCCCGTCGGCGCGACGGCGATCACCGGCCATCCCTCGCCGATCGCGGCGACCGGCCCGTGCAGCAGGTCGGCGGCCGAGTACGCCTCGAACAGAAGACCCGACAGCTCGCGGATCTTGAGCGCGATCTCGAAGGCCGTGCAGTAGTTGATGCCGCGCGTGACGACCGTGCCGCCGGCGAGCGGACCGAGCCCGTCGATCGCCTCGACCTCGCGCCACGAGCGCTCGAGCTGCTCCTCGACGAGCGCCGGCATCCGCTGGAGCTCGCCGAGCGCCTTCTCGTCGCCCGTTGCGGCGCAAAACAGGAGCGCCACCGCGGCGAGCGAGTTCAGATACGTCTTCGTCGCCGCGACCGACTGCTCCTCGCCGGCCACGAGCGGCAGCACCTCGTCCGCGCCGGCGCCGAGCGGCGAGGACGGCCGGTTCGTGAGCGCGACGGTGGGGCGGCCCTGGCGCCGCGCCTCGGCGAGCACTTCGACGACGTCCGGCGACTCCCCCGACTGCGAGATGCCGACGACGAGCGCGCCCTCGAGCCGCGGCGGCTGGGCGTAGAGCGTGAAGAGCGACGGCGTCGCAAACGAGACGGGCACCCGATGCGCGCGGCCGAGCAGGTACTGCGCGTAGCGGGCCGCGTTCGACGAGCTGCCGCGCGAGGCGATCAGGATGTAGCGCACGTCGTGCTGCCGCAGCAGCGAGGCGATCTGCTCCGCTTGCGCGTGCTGGCTGTCGAGTAGGCGCCGCAGCGCCGCGGGCTGTTCACGCAGCTCGCGCTCGAGATGCGTGCTCACAGCCCGAGCGCTCTCTTCGAGCTCGTCATCGGCAAGGCGAGCGGCTCCTCGGCTGTCATCGACGCTCAGTCTTGCACCGCTCGACGCGGGAGCTCCTCTCGAACCGCTCGTAGACTGCCGCCGATGAGACTAGGCGTCGAGGCCGCACTCGTGGACGGCACCCTCGTGCTCGGCGATGTGGAGGTCGAGGACGGCCTCGTCACCGGCGTCGGCCTTGCCGGCTCGCACGGGCAGCGGGATCGCGGTGCCCGGCTTCGTCGACCTCCAGGTGAACGGCTTCGGCGGCATCGACTTCCTCGACGCCGACGCCGACGGCTACCGCCGGGCCGGCGCAGGCGCTCCTCGGGACCGGCGTCACGGCCTACCTGCCGACGCTGATCACGAGCCCCGAGCAGCAGGTGCTGCAGGCGATGCGCGAGGTGCCGATCGGCGAGCGTGCGCCGCGCATCCTCGGGATGCACCTCGAGGGGCCGTTCCTCTCCCCGAACCGGCTCGGCACGCACGAGGCCTCGTCGCGCCGCGACCCCGACCCGGCGCTCCTCGAGCGGCTGCTCGGTGCGGGCCCGGTGAGCATGATGACGCTCGCCCCCGAGCTCGTCGGCGCGGGCGGCCTGATCGACATGCTGCTCGCCCGCGGGATCACGGTCTCGCTCGGGCACACGGATGCGACCGCCGAACAGGCGAACGCCGCGTTCGCGCGCGGGGCCCGCGCCGTCACGCACCTCTTCAACGCCATGCGGCCGCTGTTGCACCGCGACCCGGGGATCGTCGGCGCGGCGCTCGCGCACGAGTCGGTGATCGTGTCGCTGATCGTCGACGGCATCCATCTCGCTCCCGAGACGGTGCTCACCGTGTGGCGGGCCGCGCGCGGACGCCTCGCGTTGATCTCGGATGCGATCGCAGCGGCGCCGCGGGCGTACGGGACGTCGAGCCTCGGCGAGCTCGATCTCGAGGTACACGAAGGCGCGGTCCGCGGGCCGGACGGCGTGCTCGCAGGCAGCGTGCTGACGATGATCGAGGCGGTTCGCAACCTGCACGCCCTCGGCGTCCCGCTCGAAGAGGCGGTCGAGGCCGCCAGCACGACGCCGGCGCGCGTGCTCGGCGATCCCACGCTCGGCCGGATCGCGGTCGGGTCACCGGCCGACGTGGTCGTGCTGAACGACCGCATCGAGATCGAGCGCGTGCTCGTCGGAGGCGACGAGCCCGTGGTCGTCTAGCGGCCGGAGAACGCGCAGCACGCCGACCGACATCGCGGCTGCGGCGAGCGGCACGAGCAGGTACGCGGCCGAGAACGCGGCGAGCACGAGGACGAGCGCGAGCGAGACGGCCGCGGCCGAGCGAACCGCGCCGTCGAGGATCCGGGTCGCGGAGAGCAGGGCGATTGCGTAGACGGCGATGAAGCACGCCGAGGTCGCTCGTACGAGCTCGCCCGTCGACCCGAGCCCGGCAACCAGCGCGGCGAAGATGGGTGCGGCCGTGACCGCGAGCCCGACGAGTGGGCGGCGCGGCACGCTGCGCTCGGCACCGCCGCCGAACCAGGCGGGCAGCTCGCCCTCGTGGGCGAGGGAGGTGATCAGCTTGGCCGCGCCTCCGGTGTAGACGTTCATCGTCCCCATGGTCAGCGCGACGGCGAGCACCGCGGTGGCGTCGCGGCCGGCACGCCCGAAGCCGACGGCGATCAGATCGGCGAGCGGCACACGCGAGTGCGTGCCTGCGGTGACGCCGATCGTCGCGATCGCGAGCGCCACGTAGAGCACGGTGACGAGGGCGAAGGCAAGCGCCATCGCGCGCGGGAGGTCGCGCTCGGGCCGCCGGAAGTCGCCTGCGAGCTGGGCGACGGCCTCCCAGCCGACGAAGAGCCAGACGAGGATGTTGGCCGACGTCCCGACGGCCAGCCAGCCGTGCGGGGCGAACGGCGTCCAGTGGTCGCCGCCCCGCGAAGGCAGCGCGACGCCGACTGCAAGTGCGAGCACGACCACGAGCACCGAGGCGAGGACGAGCTGGAAGCCGGCGGAGATGCGCAGCCCCAGCGCATTCGCGGAGAGCACGGCCGCGTACATCGCGAGCCCGACCGCGGCCGCGACAGCCGTGCCCGAGCCCGTGAGATCGGCCGCGTAGTAGCCGCCGATCAACGCCACGGCCGGTGCACCCAGGATGACGGCGGCGACGAACCAGCCGCCCGTCACGGCGGCGGCGCGATCGCCGAGACCGGCACGCACGTACGCGCTGACGCCTCCCGCGACCGGGTAGCGAACACCGAGCGCGCCGAAGACGACCGCGAGCGGAGCGGAGAGCACGATCAGCCCGCCCCAGGCGACGATCGACGCGGCGCCGGCGGCCTGCACGGCGAGCGCGGGTACGAGCAGGAGGCCCGGGCCGATCAGCGCACCGACGTAGAGCGCCGCACCGCGCAGCGGGCCGAGCCGGTGCCGGTCGTCCATAGGAGTGGAAACGCTGCAGCGGGGAGACGTCGTCCCGCTCCTGCCCGGCGAGTGCGGAAGAATGGCCGCCGTGAGCACGATCGTCTTCTTCCCGGAAGGGGCATACGGCCCGACGAACAACTGCGTCGGCATCGGCCAGGTGCTGCAGGAGCGCGGCCACCGCGTCGTCTTCGTCGTCGAAGAGTCGTTCGCAGGGACGCTGGACGCACAGGGCTTCGAGGAGCGGCACGTGAGGCTCGGGCCGCCGCCGGCGACCGAGGAAGTGCCGGGGCAGTTCTGGAAGGACTTCATCCGCGACACGGCGCCGGTGTTCAGACAGCCGACGATCGAGCAGCTCGAGGCGTTCATCGAGCCGACCTTCCGCGCGCTCTGCGACGGGGCGCGGTACGCCGACGACCGCCTGCGCGAGATCTTCGGTGAGCTCGAGCCCGACGCGATCGTCGAGGACAACGTCGTCGCGTTCCCCGCCGTGAGGCACTCCGGCCGCAGGTGGGCGCGCATCGTCTCGTGCAACCCGCTCGAGCTGAAGGACGCCGCATTGCCGCCGGTCTTCTCGGGCTACCCGCTCGAGGACCGAAGCGGCTGGGACGAGTTCCGGGTCGAGTACCTGCGCGCACTCGGCCCGCTGCACGCGGAGTTCAGCGCCTTCTGCGAGGAGCGCGGCGCCGGCCCGCTGCCCGAGGGAGACCTGATCCACGCTTCGGAGCACCTGAACCTCTACGTGTACCCGGGCGAGCTCGACTACCCGCGCGCGGCGCAACTCGGGCCGGCCTGGCATCGCCTCGACACGTGCGTTCGGCAGAGCGTCGACGCATTCGAGCTGGAGCCTGACGAACGGCCGCTCGTCTACCTCTCACTCGGCTCGCTCGGCTCGGCAGACGTCGAGCTGATGCGCCACCTGGTGGGGCTGCTCGCCGACGCGCCCTACCGGTTCGTCGTCTCCAAGGGGCCGCAGGCGGGCGAGTACGAGCTCGCCGACAACATGACCGGCACCGAGTACGTCCCGCAGCCGGCGATCCTGCCGCACGTCGACCTCGTGATCACGCACGGCGGCAACAACACGACCACCGAATGCTTCCATTTCGGCAAGCCGCTCGTCGTCCTGCCGATCTTCTGGGACCAGTACGACAACGCCCAGAGGGTCGACGAGACCGGGTTCGGCGTACGGCTGCCGACGTACGAGCTCGACCGCGAGCCGCTGCTCGAGGCGGTCGACCGCCTGCTCGCGGCCGGCCCGCTCCGTGCACGGCTCGCCGCGATCGCGGCGCGCGCGCAGGCTGATCCCGGGACGGTGCGGGCGGCAGGGCTGATCGAGCAGCTCTGCGCCGGCTAAGCGGTGCTGAGCACGCCTTCGCGGGCCGAGCGCACGCCGACGGCGAGCGCACCGGTGAGGACCGCGGCCTCGCCGAGGCTCGACGTCTCGATCCGCGGCGGGTACGGGAGCCAGCTCGCGAGGTGCGCGCGGATCGGCTCGAGCAGCAGGTCGCCGTTCGCGCCGAGCCCGCCGCCGAGCACGACGAGCTCGACGTCGGCAACCGCGGCGACCGGCATGACGTGCAACGCGATCCGCCGCGCCTCCTCCTGCACCACCGCCTGCCCGAGCGGATCCCCGGCACGCGCCGCAGCGAAGACGAGCCTCGGTTCGAAGGGCGAGAGCAGCGACGACCGGCCGGCGAAGCCCGGAGCGAGGCGCGCGGTGAGCGCCGCGACCGCCTGCGCACATGGATCGAGCTCCTCGGGCAGGCCGGCGAGCGCGTAGTCGAGCTCGCCCGCCGCGCCGTTGCGGCCGCGGTGCAGCTCGCCGTGCAGGACGACTCCGGCGCCCATGCCGGTGCCGATCGAGAGAAACAGGAAGTCGTCGACGCCCCGGGCGATCCCACGCCACTGCTCGCCGAGCGCGGCGAGGTTGATGTCGTTCTCGAGCCGCACGGGGAGGGCGAGCAGCCTCTCGAGCTCGGCCCGGAAGCTGCGCTCCTCGATCCCCGGGACGTTCGTCGCGAGCGAGACCGCTCCGGTTGCCGGGTCGACGACGCCGGGGACACCGACGACGGCGAGGTCGATGCGCTCGGGCGGCTGGCCGGCCGCCTGCAGCAGCGCCTCGCGCAGCTCCGCCACCGCGGCGAGGGCGGACTCCACGGTGACGCCCTGCAGCTCGACATCCTGTCGCGCGCGGATCCGCCCGTCGAGATCGCTGATCGCGCCGCGCAGGAAGCGCGCGCCGATGTCGAGCCCGACGACGAGTGCGGCCTCCGGCACGGGCTCGAAGAACACCGCTCCGTAGTGAGGGCGATCCGGGTCGGGCGCCGTCTCCCGGACGATCCCCGCCTCGAGGAGCGCCTGCAACGCCAGCGAGACGGTCGGCTTCGAGATGCCCGTCCGGCGCGCGATCTCCGCGCGCGAGATCGGCGCCCCCTCGCGAATCGACTCGAGCACTGCGCGCGCGTTCAGCCGCTTGAGCAGCGGGGGCGTCGCACGCGGTGCCGCCCTGTCTGCCATCTCGGCAACGATACTAACGATGTGGGCGGAAACAGTCTGGTTGACGCCGCGCTACCCCGGTGTTAGCGTCGCTTCTCGTTAGTTTCCCTTACATGATCGCCGATCGGAGGGTCACATGAGACGTGTGAGAGCGATCGTCGCTCTGCTCGTGCTGGTCGCCGCCTGCGCGGCCGCTGTCACGGCGGTGGCCGGGACGAGCAGATCGACCGGGCCGACCAAGCTCACCGTCTGGGTGGGCTGGAGCGCCCGCGAGCTCGGCGTGTTCCAGAAGGTGGCCGCGGAGTACGACCAGGCACACCCGAACGTGACGGTCGACGTCGTCGGCTCGATCAACGACGACAAGATCGTGGCGGCGATCCGGGCCGGCACGGCACCCGACGTCGTCAGCTCGTTCAACTCCTACAACGTCGGCACGTACTGCTCGTCGGGCGGCTGGATCAATCTCGGCCCGCTGATGAAGCAGTCGGGGATCAGCGCGAGCCTCTTCCCGGCAGCGACGCAGTACTACACGCAGTACAACGGAACGCGCTGTGCGCTGCCGCTCCTGGCCGACGACTACGGCCTCTACTACAACAAGGCGCTCTTCAAGGCGGCTGGTATCTCCGGCCCGCCGAAGACGATCGCCGAGCTGACCGCGGACGCGAAGAAGCTGACGAAGTTCAACTCGGACGGCTCGATCAAGGTGCTGGGGCTCGACCCGTTCATCGGCTTCTACGAGAACGTCCCCGAGCGGTGGGTGACGGCGTGGGGCGCCAGGTGGCTCGACGGGCAGAACAACTCGATCCTGTCGAAGCAGCCGGGCTGGTCGCAGTGGCTGAACTGGCAGCGTTCCTACGTCAAGTGGATCGGTTACAACAAGCTCGTCAAGTTCCAGGCCGGGCTCGGTGACGAGTTCTCGGCGTCGAACGCATTCGAGGTCGGGAAGGTCGCGATGAACCTCGACGGCGAGTGGCGTGTCGCCTTCATCCAGGCCGAGCACCCGAAGCTCGACTACGGGACGGCGCCGATGCCGACCGCGAACCCGTCGCTGTACGGGTCGGGGTACATCAACGGCACGATCATCGGCATCCCGAAGAACGGGAAGCACCAGGCCGAGGCGTGGGACCTCGTCAAGTGGCTGACGACGAACTCGCACGCGTTGGCCGAGCTGTCGAACGGGCTGCGCAACGTGCCCTCGACGCAGGCGTCGCTGACGTCGAAGGAGCTGACGCCCGACGCGCACTTCGCGACATTCCTGAAGATCTTCGGGAACCCGCACTCGACGACGTCGCCGATCACGGCGGCGGGCGTCTCGTACACGAACCTCGTCCAGAACTTCGCGACGAAGTGGCAGGCCGGAAAGGTCTCGAACCTGTCCTCCGGCCTCTCGAGCCTCGACAAGCAACTCGACGCGATGGTCAAGCAGGCCAAGGGCGGCGGGGTGCCCTAACGGATGAGTGCCGCAGAGGCATCGGTCTCTGCGGCCCGTCCGGCGGTCGACCGCCGGCGGGCCAGGAGGCGCTCGGCATGGAGGCGGCGCAGGCTCGTCCTCCTGCTGCTCTCCCCCTGGCTCGCCGGCTTCACCGTCTTCTTCGGGTACCCGCTCGTGATGAGCGCGTATCTGTCGTTCAACCACTACGACCTGCTGTCGCCGCCGCGCTGGGTCGGGCTCGCGAACTACCGCTATATGTTCACGGTCGACCCGCAGGTCTGGACGGCGATCAAGAACACGCTGTGGCTGATCGCCGTGATGGTGCCGCTGCAGGTGCTGTTCTGCGTTCGGGATCGCGAGCATGCTCGCGCGGGCGAAGTCGGGCGGCGGCTTCTTCCGCACCGTCTTCTACCTGCCGGCGCTCGCCCCGCCGGTCGCGGCGACGCTCGCATTCGTCTTCATCCTCAACCCGTCGACAGGCCCTGTGAACATCATCCTCGGCCACCTCGGGATCACCGGCCCGCTCTGGTTCCAGGATCCCGCGTGGTCGAAGCCGTCACTGACGATCCTCGGCCTGTGGGGCGTCGGCAACACGATGATCATCTTCCTGGCCGCGGTGCTCGACGTCCCGCGCCATCTCTACGAGTCGGCCGAGCTCGACGGCGCCGGCCCGTTCCAGCGCCTGCGCTGGGTGACGATCCCGACGATCAGCCCGGTGATCCTGTTCGCGGTCATCCTCGGTGTCATCCAGGGGCTGCAGTACTTCACGCAGGCCTACGTCGCAGCGGGGGTCGCCTCCGGCCAGGCGTCGCAGGCGGCCGACGTCACCTCCGGGAACCTCGGCTACCCGCTCGACTCGACCCTCGTCTATCCCGTGCTGCTCTACCAGCACGGCTTCACCGACTTCCAGATGGGCTACGCGTCGGCGATGGCGATGCTGCTGCTCGCCGTCTCGTTCGGCGTCACGCTCGTGATCGTGCTCAACTCGCGTAAGTGGGTCCACCACGGGAGGCGCCGCGCGGTGAGCGCAACGTCTGCCACCGCGCCGCTCGTCCGCCGCCGCGCCTGGTCGCGCCGGCCGCCGCCGCCGCTTCCTGCTCGACGGTCGCGAACAACGCGGTGCTGATCGGGCTCGCGATCGCGTTCCTCGCGCCCTTCGCGTTCATCACGCTGACGGCGCTGATGTCGAACTCGCAGGCGCTCTCGGCGGACCTCTGGCCGCATCCGTTCGCCTGGCACAACTTCGTCGACGTCTTCACGAAGGCGCCGCTCTGGCGGTGGACCCTGAACACGCTCGAGTACTCGATCCTCGCGACGCTCGGCGTCGTCGTCTCGAGCGTGCCCGTCGCGTACGCGCTGGCCCGCCTCCGCTTCCGCGGCCGCGAGGTGCTGTTCATGATCGTGCTCATCGCGCTGATGCTGCCGCCGCAGGTGACGGTGGTGCCGCTGTACGTCATGTGGGCGAAGTTCCACCCGTTCGGGTTCAACTTCATCGGGACGCTGTGGCCGGTGATCCTGCCGAACTGGCTCGGCGACGCGTTCTCGATCTTCCTGCTGCGGCAGTTCTTCCTGACGATCCCCGAGGAGTACCTCGACGCGGCGCGCGTGGACGGGTGCGGGGAGCTGCGAATCCTCAGCACCGTCGTCGTTCGGCTCGCGAAGCCGGCGATCGTGGCGGTTGCGCTCTTCTCGTTCCTCTACACGTTCAACGACTTCTTCCTGCCGCTCCTGTACGCCGGCGAGATCGCCGCATCACTGGGTGCTCTCGATCGGACTGTCGGAGTTCCGGTCGTTGCACCAGGTGCAGTGGAACCTGACGATGGCCGCGACGCTGCTCGTGATGGCGCCGGTGATCGTGATCTTCTTCCTCGCGCAGAGGGCGTTCGTCGAGGGCGTGACGCTGACGGGAGTGAAGGGATGAAGATCGCCGTCGTCGGCGCCGGCTCGACGTACACGCCGGAGCTCGTGTCGGGGCTCGGCGATCTGGATGTGGCCGAGCTCGCGTTGATGGACATCGACGCCGAGCGGCTCGATGTCGTCGGCGCGCTCGCACGCCGCATGCTCGACGCGTCGCAGGCTTCGACGGCAGGCTCGTGCTGACGAACGAGCTCGACACGGCGCTCGACGGCGCCGACTTCGTGCTGCGTCCAGATCCGCGTCGGCGGGCAGGCGGCACGGCTCCGCGACGAGACGATTCCGCTCGCCTGCGGCTGCATCGGCCAGGAGACGACCGGCGCGGCGGCTTCGCGAAGGCGATGCGCACCGTGCCGGTCGTGCTCGAGATCGCGACGCGCGCGCGCGAGCTCGCGGCCGACGGCGCCTGGATCGTCGACTTCACGAACCCGGTCGGCATCGTCACGCGCGCGCTGCTCGACGCCGGTCATCGAGCAGTCGGGCTCTGCAACGTCGCGATCGGCTTCCAGCGCCACCTGGCGCGGCTGCTCGGCGTCGAGCCGGGACGCGTGCTCGTCGACCAGGTCGGCCTCAATCACCTGACGTGGGTGCGCGCGGTGCTGCTCGACGGCCGCGACGTGCTCGCCCGAGCTGCTCGCCGCGCACGGCGACGAGCTGGCCGAGGCGACGTCGGCGTCTCGTCGCAGCTGCTCGACGGACCTCGGTGCGCTGCCCGTCGTACTACCTCCACTACTTCTACGCGCACGACCGGGTGCTGGCGGAGCAGCGCGACGGCATCCCGCGCGCGACCGAGGTGGCGGAGATCGAGCGGCAGCTGCTCGAGCTGTACCGCGATCCCGGCGCTCATCGAGAAGCCGGCGCTGCTCGAGCAGCGCGGCGGCGCGTTCTACAGCGAGGCGGCGCTCGGGCTCGTCCGCTCGCTCGTCGCCGACGACGGCGGCGTGCACGAGGTGGACATGCGCAACGACGGCACGCTGGCCGGGCTCGCCGACGACGACGTGGTCGAGGTGCCCGGCGCGGGTCGGCCCGGACGGCCCGGTGCCGCTGCCGCAGCAGCCGCTCGCGCCGGAGCTGCTCGGCCTCGTGCAGCACGTCGCGGCGTACGAGCGTCTGACGGCGCGAGGCGGCGGTGACGCGCGATCCCGGTGACTGGCGCGCAAGGCGCTGCTCGCCCATCCGCTGATCGGCCAGACCGACCGGTCGACGCGCTGCTCGAGGCGGCGCTGCTCGGGACGGAGGCGCTGCGATGAAGATCGCGCTCGCGATCGACGGCGGCAACTCGAAGACCGACGTGGCAGCTCGTCGGCGAGGACGGGTCGCTGCTCGGCGCTCGCTGCGCGGCCGCGGCAGCTCGCCGCATCATCTCGGCGGCGAGCGCTCGCTGGACGTGATCGGCGCGCTCGTCGAGCGAGCTCGCGCCGGTCCGGAACGGCCGCGGCTCGCGGTGCTGACGATGGCGGGCGTCGACTTCCCGCGAGGAGGAGCGCGATCTCGGCGCGGCTCGCAAGGCGGCGCGGCTGGGCGGAGCGCGTCGACGTCGCGCAACGACACGTTCGCGGTGCTGCGGGCCGGCACCGACCGCGGCTGGGGCGTCGCCGTCGTCTGCGGCGCGGGATCAACTGCGTCGGCGTCGCGCCCGACGGCCGGCACGCGCGCTTCCCGGCGCTCGGCCCGATCACGGGCGACTGGGGCGGCGGCTACGACGTCGGGCCAGGACGCGCTCTTCGCGGCGGCGCGCAGCGAGGACGGGCGCGGCCCGCGCACGCGCGCTCGAGCGCGATCGTGCCGGAGCACTTCGGGCTCGGCACGCCGCGCGAGGTGGCAGTCGCGATCCATCGCGGGCGGCTCGACCGCGCACCGGCTGCGTCGAGCTCGCGCCGGCCGTGTTCGGCTGCGGCAGGGGACGACGCGGTGGCGGCGGCGATCGTCGCGCGACTCGCGTCCGAGGTGGTCGCGTTCGTGCGCGTCGCCGCGACGCCGGCTCGAGCTCGAGGACGCAGAGCTCGAGGTCGTGCTCGGCGGCGGGCTGCTGCAGGACGCGGCTGCCTCGCTCGTCGCCGAGATCGCAGCGCGGCGTGCACGAGACGGCGCCGCGGCGCTGTCGTCCGCCCGACCGCCGGCGCCGGCGATCCTCGGCTCGGCTCTGCTCGCGCTCGACGAGCTCGGCGCCGACGACGACGGCGAAGGCGCGCCTGCGCAGCGAGCTCGAAGCCCGCACGTCACCCGTCACGATCGGAGGTCGTCGATGGCTGAAGTCCGCTTCGACCGGGCGACGCGGATCTACGCGGGCAACGACGTGCCGGCGGTCGAGCGAGCTCGAGCTCGAGATCGCCGACGGCGAGTTCGTCGTGCTCGTCGGCCCGTCGGGATCCGGCAAGACGACCGCGCTGCGAATGCTTGCCGGGCTCGAGGAGGTCGACGCCGGCTCGATCTTCATCGGCGACCGCGACGTGACCGACGCTGACGCCGAAGGACCGCGACGTCGCGATGGTGTTCCAGAACTACGCGCTGTACCCGTACCTGACCGTGGCCGCGAACATCGGCTTCCCGCTTCAGCGTCGCGAAGGTGAAGCGCTCCGAGCGCGATCGCCGGGTGCGCCGAGGTGGCGGAGCTGCTCGGTCTGACCGAGTACCTGGAGCGCAAGCCGGGTCAGCTCTCCGGCGGCCAGCGGCAGCGAGTGGCGATGGGCCGCGCGATCATCCGCGAGCCGAAGGTGTTCCTGATGGACGAGCCGCTCTCGAACCTCGATGCGAAACTGCGCGTCCAGATGCGCGCCGACATCGCGGCACTGCAGGCGCGCCTCGCGGTGACGACGGTCTACGTGACGCACGACCAGTCGGAGGCGATGACACTCGGGCATCGCGTCGCGGTGCTGAAGGACGGCCACCTGCAGCAGTTCGACCAGCCGCGCGTCCTCTATCGCGAGCCGGCGAACACGTTCGTCGCGGGCTTCATCGGCTCGCCCGCGATGAACCTGCTCACGGTGCCGGCGACGAACGGCATCGTGAAGTTCGGCGGCCTCGAGATCCCTGTGCCGGCGGCGGCCGACGGCCGCGCCGAGGTCGTGCTCGGCCTCCGCCCGGAGGCGCTCGAGCTCGCGCCGTCGGGGTGCCCCGCAGTCGTCGAGGTGGTGGAGGAGATCGGCGCCGACTCCCACGTCTTCTGCGAGGCGGAGATTGCCGGGCAGGTCGAGAAGCTCGTCGCGCGGGTCGCCTCGGACGACGCACCCGAGCAGGGCGAGCACGTGCGGCTCCGCCCGCATCCGGAAGCCGCGCACTTCTTCGACCCGGCCGACGGCACGCGGATCGCGTCGGGCGCGGCGGTCGCCGGCATCCGGGACTAGCCGCCCCTTCGCAGGGTTCCAGGCGCCCGGGCAGAACCCCGGGGATGGTCCCGTGTCCGGTCTCGCATCTCCGCTGCTCGTCGTCGTCTTCGTCCTCGGCGCGGCGGCGATCTGGGTCGCGGGCGTCTTCCTCTCGAAGACGACGGACGCGCTCGACACCCGCCTCGGGCTCGGCGAGGAGCTCGGCGGCATCCTGCTGCTCGCGATCGCCGGGAGCCTGCCGGAGCTCGCGATCACGATCTCGGCGGCGGCCTCGGGCAACCTCCCGCTCGCGGCCGGGAACCTGATCGGCGGTATCGCCGTGCAGACGATGGTGCTCGTCGTGTGCGACATCGCGGTCGGCAAGCAGCCGCCGCTCACGTTCCTCGTCGGCGCGCTCACCCCGGTGCTCGAGGGGCTGCTCGTCGTGCTCGTCGTCTCCGGCGTGCTGATGGGCTCGCTGCTGCCGCAGTCGACGGCGATCGCCGGCAGGGTCAGTCCCGCGTCGGTTGCGATCGTCGTCGTCTGGGTCATCGGGATCTACGTGATCAACCGCGTGCGCAAGGACCCGCGCTGGAAGGTGGAGATGCCCGGCAGCCACCCCGGTCGTCGCCACCGTCGCGAAGATCATCCCGTTCAGCCGCATCCGTTCGCGGACAAGTCGACCGCGACGGTGATGATCATCTTCGGCGCGGCGTGCGCGGTGACGCTCGCTGCAGGTGTCCTGCTCGAGGTCGCCGGCAACACGCTCGCCGACCGTGCCGGCATCAACGGCGTCATCTTCGGCGCGACGGTGCTCGCCGCGGCGACGGCGCTGCCCGAGCTCAGCTCGGGGATCGCCGCGGTCAGGCTCGGCGACCATGCGCTCGCGATCGGTGACATCTTCGGCGGCAACGCCTTTCAGGTCTGCCTGTTCCTCCTCGCCGACCTGATCGCGGGCTCTCCCGTACTGCCGACCGCCGGTCGCCTGAACAGCTGGCTCGCGTCGCTCGGGGTCGCGCTCACCGCGATCTATGCGACGGGGGTGATCGCGCGGCCGGCGCGCTGCCGGTTCCGGCTCGGGCCCGACTCGATGCTCGCAGTCGTCGTCTTCGGCCTCGGCGTCGCCGGCATGTTCGCGCTACCGCACTGAGTCTCAGCTCTCCGCCGCGACCTCCCAGTCCGTCTCGGACAAGCCGAACGTCCACGCGACCGCCTCCCGGGCCGTGCGCATCCTCGGAGGGACACGGAGGAAGAATCGCCGCCACTCCCCATCGGGCTCGGGGGTCGAGTTGACGACTTCGACGAGGGTGATCGCTTCCAGGCCGGGCAGAGGAACCTGCCAGAGCGTGCCGCGGTCGTCCTCGTTCAGGACGACCGACGGCCCGATCTCGACGAGCCGGTCGTAGCCGATGAACTCGAGCAGGAAGTCGCGCTGCTCACTGCGCGGCTCGGCCAGGATCTCGTCGAGGGTGATCGACCGGCGGCGGGCGAAGAGGTCGTGGGAGACCCACCGGCCGTGCCAGGCGTGGGCCACGAAGCCGTCCGGCCACTCGATCGCGGGCCCCGACTCCGAGTGCAGGCGATCCTCGCCGTCGATGCAGATCGCGATGTGGCGCTCGCACGCATACGCGACGTCCGTCCCGAAGAGGTAGCCGGGACACTCACGCGCAAGGGTCACGAGCGGGCGCCACGCGCCGAGGTCGAGCCAACTGGACCCGGCGATGAACTCGGCCTTTGCGACGCGGGGGATCATCGACTCGGAGGAGGTGGCCCCGTTCATCCAGCGACGGAGCTCGGTCCATACGGGCTGCAGCGTGTTCCAGTCACGTGCCTCGCCGAACGCGCGGTTGACGACCTGCCCGGTCGGCGTGCCTCGAAGCCAGGCGGCACGCATGTACTGGTCGAGGTCGCAGCGGCTCTTGGGATCGAGGTCGTGGACGGCCCGTTCGAAAACGACGTTCGCCCGGTCGGGCAGGGAAGCGCGGAGAAGCGCCCCCGGGGACTCCACCCAGCGAACTTCGGGCTGCCCCAACTCGGCCACCGCGTATGCCTCCCGAAGCGCCGCGTGCACCTGATCGCGATTGGCCGGACGCACCTCCACGACGCTCCGCCGCCAGTCGAGCTCCACGTCGTGAAGCGCCTCGAGCCGCTCGGCGGACAGTTCGAACCCGACCGGCCTCGGCTCGGGCGGTGACGGCGCCGCCGTCCTCGGCCGAGCCGCCGGGCGCGGCCTCGACCGCGCTCTCGAGCGAGGGGGCGCCGGTCTGTGCCGTCGATAGAGCCGCCAGCCGACCCAGATGCAGAACCACATCCAGACGGAGAGCGCCGTCTGGCCGCCCGAGGTTGTGCCTCCGGGGTCAGAGGACGCGATCAGAGAAAACAGACTCGGCGAGAGCCCGGTGTGGGTCACGCCCGCTCAGTCGTAGGCGTACCGCTCGTCCTGCTCCGGCACCGGCACGTATTCGCGCTGTCTGACGACGCGATACGCGCCCGGCGGAACCGTCAGCGCACTGTGCTCCTCGTGCGTGAGGGTCGTCGGCGCGCCGTGTACGAGCAGGAAGAGCTCGCGTGCACCCTCGCGCGTCACGAGCTCCGCGTGCTCGTCCCGGACGACATGCGCGTGCCCGCTCAGCTCGCCGGTCGCAAGGACGAGGCGCCCGTCGTGCCGCGGCACCGAACGACCTGTCGGCACCAGAGAGATCGGGACGGGCTGCAGTAGGACATCGCCCTGCCGGATCAACATTCAGCGTTCCTCCTTACTTGGCCGCAGAGCTCACACTCAAGCCTGCTCGACGGCACAGAGGAAACCCTCCAAGGGGTGAACCTCGCCAGACGCGCCGGCCGTTTGCAATCCAGGCGCAGCGGCTGCCACCGTTACAGTGGAACGAGCTCTCGCCTGCGCGAATTGCGCGTGGTTGAGCGGTTTCGCCCCCGTAGCTCAGTGGATAGAGCAGCGGTTTCCTAAACCGCGTGCGCAAGTTCGATTCTTGCCGGGGGCATCGTTGCTTTCAAGCCAAAACGCCGGGAGATGCAGGTCTTTCCGACTTGCACGCCTGAAGCGCGTGATCCGCTGAGATCCGCTCGAGACCGCCTGAGCGAGATGTCGACTGGCGCACAACTGGCGCACAGCCCAGCGCCAAGAAGAAGGCCTGGCGTAAGCACTGTCGGGCATGCGAGCGTGACCGGATCAGCGCCATCGAATCGCGGAGATCCTTCGCCGGCGGGGCGCGAGTCTACGTCTGGTCCGACAGGGCGTAGGCGACGGCGTCGTCGAGTGTCATGCGGCGGCCTGCCTCGACCGCGCGGTCGAAGTCCGCACCTGCGACAGGAAGGAGATGGGCGGCGTAGTCGTCGCGCTCGGCCTCCCACTGCCCGATCGGTCCTCGCGCTGACTCCGCCTCGATGGCGCCCCACAGCCGGCCGGCCCGCTCGGCGTCTCCCGCCGCCGCCGCCGCCCAGGCGAGAAGGCAGAGGCCGTACACGATGCCTAGCCGGTCGCCGATCGAGTGTGCGAGCGCGACTCCCGCTGCAGCTCGTCCGCGTGCGTATTCCACGCGGCCGAGCGTGAGCGCAAACTCGGCCCCGGCCTCGAGCGCATTCTCCTCCCACCAGATGAAGTCGATCTCGTGGGACAGACGTGCGGCCCTGTCCATGAGCTCGAGCGCCTCCTCGCTTCGACCCTCGCGAAAGAGGATGCTGCCGAGTTGCAGCGCCACCTGTGCCTCATTGAAGGGTGAGTTCCAGAGCGACAAGCTCTCCTCGAGCAGCCGTTTCGCCTTCGCGCCATCGCCTCGCCGGCCCTCGTCGACGGCCATCCGGAGGAGCATGTGCGCGATCCCCCATTCCTCGCCGAGCTGGCGGTACAGCTCCAGGGCCTCCCCGCAGAGACGCGCGCCTTCATCGAATCCGCCTTGGATGTAGATGGAGCCGGCGAGACTCCGGATCGCCCGCACGCGAAGTTCCGGCGGGAGCTCATCTCCACGTTCGCAGAGTTTGCCGAGGACGCGCGCACCCTCGTCCGGGCTGTTCGTCACCCAGTACTGCTCGAGCGATACGGCGAGCCGCGTCGCCGCCTCGATCTCGTCGGCATGGAGAAAGAAGTCGATTGCGGCCCGGAGGTTGTCGCGCTCGGGCAACACGGTTTGATACCCACGTCTGCCGCTGCCCGCTTCGATGCCTTCGACGCAGAGGCCGGCGTCCTCGGCGAGCCCTAGGAAGTAGTCCGCGTGACTGCGCCGGGCGCGCTCGACATCGTCGGCTCGTTCGAGCTGCTCGCCGGCGAACTCGCGGATCGTCTCGAGCATGCCGAAACGGCCGGACTCCCAACGTCGAATGAGGCTCTTGTCGGCGAGCGACTGCAGAAGGTCGAGATCGGCTTCGCAGACGCGCTCGGCGGCCTCGATAGTCGAGCCGCCGCGGAAGACGGAGAGCGCCGCGAGCAGTTCTCGCTCCTCGGGCTCGAGCAGCTCGTACGACCACTCGATCGTGGCGCGGAGCGTCTGCTGGCGCATCTCCGCGTCGCGGCCGCCACGCAAGAGGTCGAGACGGTTGCGGAGGCGTTCGAGCAGCTGCTCGGTTGACAGGAGCGACGTGCGGGCGGCGGCGAGCTCGAGCGCGAGCGGCAGGTCGTCGAGGCGTGCGCAGAGGTCGTCGAGCAGCTCGTCCGGCTCGAAGTCCGGCTGCGCCGCTCGCGCCCGCGTCACGAAGAGCCGCCGCGCCTCCGTCCGCTCGAGCACCGGCACCGGGTAGACGTGCTCGCCCTGCACGCGCAGCCGCTCCCGGCTCGTCACGAGCACATCGGCACGCGGGCATCCCGCGAGGACGGCCGCCACCTCCGGCGCAGCCTCCACGACATGCTCAAAGTTGTCCAGCAGAAGCAGCAGCCGACGCCCGTCGACGAGCTCAGGCAGCGAGCCGCCGCCGCCGAGCGCACGCGCTGCCGCCGGTCCGACATCGGCGGGATCTGCGAGCGGAGCGAGCGGCACCCACCACACGCCGTCCGGATACGCTTCCGCCGCCTCGCCCGCCGCGTGGAGCGCGAGCCGCGTCTTGCCTGACCCGCCCGCGCCCGTCAGCGTGAGGAGGCGGGCGTCGTCGCGCGCGAGCAGCTCCCGTACGTCGGCGAGCTCGTGCTCGCGGC
The DNA here is from genome assembly GCA_963840365.1 of uncultured Thermoleophilia bacterium. Taxonomy (GTDB): domain Bacteria; phylum Actinomycetota; class Thermoleophilia; order Gaiellales; family Gaiellaceae; genus PALSA-600. The sequence goes on from CAWIYQ010000012.1 coordinate 207,940, forward strand.
CGAGAAACGGGGTCGCCGGGATCGGCAGGTTCGTCCGGTAGAGCGTCTTCAGCGGAGGAAACTCGTCTTCACCGAGCTGGTAGATCCGCTCGGGAGAGCTGAGATCCTTGAGCCGGTGCTCGCCGAGATCGCGGAGCTCGGCGGCGTCGACGAGCGCTGCCGTTACCGTCGAGACGAGCACCTGCCCGCCGTGACCGGCCGCCGCGATACGTGCGGCGCGGTGGACATCGGCGCCGACATAACCCTCTTCCGCCAGCAGCGGCGTGCCGGTGTGGAGGCCCATCCGCACGGGGAGCTCGAGCTCCTGCTGCGCCTCGCACGCTGCGTCGAGCGCGCTGGGGGCGGTCGGGAAGGCAACGAAGAACGCGTCGCCCTGCGTGTCGACCTCGACGCCGCCGTGGCGCTCGAACGCCTCGCGCATCACGCGCCGGTGCTCGGCGAGCGCGTTCGCGTACGCGTCCGCACCGAGCTCGTGCAGCAGCCGCGTCGAGCCCTCGATATCCGTAAAGAGGAACGTGACTGTCCCGCGCGGCAGCTCACGCATCCCGCGGAGTCTACGACCACGGGTCGCCCACTCTGAATATCTCGGATCACCAAGACCGGGCCGAAGGACGCTGCCTCAGGGTTCATTCCCGACACTGGCCTAGCCGAGAATCTCGATTCGCGTTCTGCTCTGGCGTCGAGCACGTTCGCGTAGACGAGTGCGGTGCTTTGGCGGTATGCGTGTTCGTCGCGTAGCGTTGGGAAGGACAGGGGCTCTTGCCGGTCGCCTACACGCGGCTAGCACCGGCTCCTCCGAGAGGAAGTGGTCTACCGCGTTTGAACAGCCTTCTCGTCGTTTGAAGCTGTCGCTTGTGGTTTGGGTGGCGCTTGCTGCGATCGGGCTCGGCGCCTTTGCCGCTGTTTCTTGGGGAGGCGCGGCGGCCGCCTTAGCGGCCAGTCGCCGCACCACGGACTGTTCCTCTGCGACGACCTGTTACACGCCGCGTCAGCTCGATGTGGCCTATGGGATCCTGCCGCTGCTCGGGCACGGGACGAACGGCAAAGGTGAGACGGTCGTATTGCCCGAGCTCGCCGAGCCGCAGTTCCCGGCGCCCACCAGCGACATCCGCCGCGATCTCGCTGCATACGACAAGGTGTTCCATCTGCCCGCAGCCGCCGTCCGCGTCGTTTCGACGCTCGCACCGTCAGCCTCGCCGTGGCTGGCGAATGGTGAGGAGGTACTAGACACCGAAGTCGTGCACGCGGTCGCGCCGGGTGCCGCCATCATCGAGCTGCTGGTCAAGGGCACCTCGCTCAACAGTGCAAAGAGCGCGGTTGCCGCCGCTGTTTCCGCGCTGCGCCTCGGGAGTTCGCTCGGCGGTGTCATCTCGATCAGCGCCGCCGGCCAGACCGGCGGCGAACACTGCGACACCCACTCCGAGGTCGCTCACTTGCACGAAGCGCTGCAAGCCGCTGCTGCCCGCCACGTCACGGTGGTCGCTGCGTCGGGCGACATCGGCGCCGTGGGCGAGCCGTGTCATGTAGTCGAAGGTTTGACCGGAGGTTCATTCCCGCCCGTGAAAGAGGTCAACCTGCCGGCCTCTGACCCGCTCGTGCTGGCCGCCGGCGGCACCGATCTGACCGCCGACCACGAAACCGGCGCGTATCTCAGCGAGACCGCCTGGGGTCTCCCATGCGGACAGCCGGGAAGCCAGTTTCAGGCATCCGGCGGCGGCCTCGGCCACGTGTTCTCCCGACCGAGCTATCAGAACAACATTCCCGGAATCACCGCCTACCGGGCCGTGCCCGACGTCGCCTCCCTCGGTTGCCCTCAACCGGGAGTGGCCGTAATCACCGCCGGCAGCGGCAGCAGCTACACCATCAGCGGACACGGCGGCACCAGCGCAAGCGCGCCACTCTGGGCGGGACTCATCGCCCTCGCCGACCAGCACGCCGGTCACCAGCTCGGGTTCGTCAACGCCGCCATCTACCGCATCGGCCACAGCCGCCAGTACCACAGCGCATTCCATGACATCACCGCCGGCAACAACACAGCGCGCTTCCCCCCCAAAACGATCAGCGGCTACCACGCCGCCGCCGGCTGGGATCCCGTCACCGGCTGGGGCAGCCCGAACGCAACGGTGCTCGTCCCTCTGCTTGCCGCCAACGTCCGCCCGAGCGACGCCCAGGGACTCTAAGAGTCGGCGTGGTCGCGGCCCGTCAGGGGCCAGTTCGGCGCACTGGCGCACACCAGCGTTGCTCTTTGGTTGCCGGTGCGTCCTGGTTGCTGTCCAGGGCAGTACGTCTACCAGTCCCTGCCTCAGAGGTCGAGTATGCACGCAACGACGACCTGTAAGGATGTCGATGACGATGCGAAGATGTTGTCTGCATGTCTGGAGCGGGAAAGGCTGAGTCCGAGCTGGCGCGTCGGCTTGAGGACGCTCATGACCAGCAGCGTGCGATCAGCAGCGTCCTGCGCGCGGTGGCCCGATCTGCTGGCTTACAACCGGTTCTCGACGAGGTCGTCGAAGCGGCTAGGCGTCTGTGCCAGGGCGAGAATGCCGAGCTTTATCTGGCCGAGGGTGACCTCCTTCACCTCTTCTCGCATAGCGGCGCCGCGGAGATCTACGAATTCAACCGCGAGCATCCTCATCCCCGCGACCGGAGTTCGGTAGTTGGCCGTGTCGCACTTGCTCGCAAGCCTGTCGAGATCCCGGACGTCGAAATCGACATGGAGTACACCTGGCAAGCGATCAAGACGATCGGCAATCGGGCTTTGCTTGGTGTTCCGATCCTCCTAGAGGAGGAACTGATCGGAGCGGTCGCCGTCGGGCGGCGCGCGGCTGGACCTTTCTCGGACGAGCAGATCGAGCTGGTGAAGACGTTTGCCGACCAAGCCGCGATTGCGATCGCGAACGCTCGTCTGATCGATGCTGTCGAGCGCCAACGGAGCGAGCTAGCTCGTTTCGTTTCGCCTCAGGTGGCGGATCTGATCTCGTCAGAAGGAGGCGAGAAGCTCCTGGCCGGCCACCGCGCGTTCATCACCTGCCTGTTCTGCGACCTACGGGGTTTTACCGCCTTCTCCGAAACTGCTGCGCCGGAGGAATTGCTGGAGCTTCTGCGCGAGTACCACCGTAGCGTTGGCGAACTTGTCGCACAGCACGAAGGAACGCTCGAGCACTTCGCCGGCGACGGAATCATGGTGTTCTTCAATGATCCTGTGCCGCTCGAGCGGCACGAGCTGCATGCGATCCGGTTCGCTCTCGCCGCCCAAGAGCGCTTCCGGGAGCTAGCGGAGAAATGGCACAAGCGCGGGACCGAGCTCGGACTCGGCATCGGGATCTCGTCCGGCTATGCCACCCTGGGCCGGATCGGGTTCGAGGGTCGCTATGACTACGGCGCTATCGGACCGGCGACGAGCCTCGCTTCTCGCCTCAGCACGGAGGCTAGAACCAGACAGATCCTGATCAGCCAGCGCGTACATGCCGCGGTCGAAGAGGAAGTTCGGGCCGAGCCGGTTGGCGAACTGACGCTGAAAGGGTTCGGTCGACCGGTGATTGCATACGAAGTGCGCGGGGTTCGCGAGGAATCCGCGACAGGGTGACTATGCCGATGCTCGAGGCGCTGTCGAGCCCGGCTCGGCTGGCGGTAACAAGTCCTCGCCGACCGACGCGTCGGGCGTCATTCGTGAACACTGGCGCACGCAACGTTCTCTTGCCCACCGCCGCGGTCGAGGTGGTCAATGTCCACAACGACATGCACGCGGAGGGCGGCCGGCTCTAAGAGGGTCGATTGTTCCACGCGGGCTACGCCTCGGCGTTCACATCCTTGACTGCCGAGACAATCTCGACCAGCGGCTCATCACGCCCTGTCTCAAGCAGACCGACGTCGTGCTCATCTCGGCTCAGAATTTGAGCAGGAGCGGCATGTCGTGCGCGAAGTCGCGTGCGCCGAAGCCCTGCGAGTAGACGACGTGGGCGCGGTCGTCGGGGCTGTAGGCGAGTAGCAGGCTGCTGTGGTCGACGGCGTAGTTCTTGTCGGGCGCCACTGTGGGTGGGACGAGCGGGATGCCTGCGGCGTGGGCGGCCGCGAGGATCTGACGCATTGTCCCGGTCAGTCCGACGAACTCGGGGCCGTAGCGCGCGAGCCAGCGTCGCAGCACGCGCGTTGTGTCACGGTGTGGGTCGACCGTCACGAACACGACGGCAACTCCACGCCTGACGGCGGCCGGCTGCAGACGCAGCGCGGCGGAGAGATCTCCCATCGTCAGAGGGCAGGCGTCGGGACAGTGCGTATAGCCGAAGTAGAGGTAGACGAGCTTCCCGCGTGTCCGTGCGGCGAGATCGTAAGGGTGCCCGCTCGTGTCGTTGAGAACGAAGCGCGGCTTGGTGGGGAGCGGCGACGGGATCAGCCCGCGCAGCGCAGGCGCGGAGTTGGTCGTCGCTGCGCTCTCGTGGTGTGCGGCCCCGCAGCCGGCGCCGCACACCACGAGCATCGCCGCGAGCAGCGCGGCGCGAACCATGCGGCCGTTAGCCGACGACGACGGTTCCCTTCATGTTGTCGTGCACCGTGCAGATGTAGCGGTAGGTGCCGGCCCGGGTGAACGTGATCCGGTAGCCCTCGATCGCGGGCGGATCGGAGTTCCCGAACACGCCGGAACTGTGGAAGCCCTTGCCGTTCCAGCGGGTCTCGGCCACGACCTTGAACTTCAGGTGTTGCTGCGACCCGCCGGTCAGCGGTTTCGACGGTTCGCCCGGCCCACCCGCGGGGACGAGCGCGGGTACGTTCAGGTGCACCGAGCCGTCGGGCGCGGTCGCCCGGATGTCGTCGTTCTTCTTGGTCGAGTTGAACGTGATCGAGTGCGGGCCGATCAGGTACCAGATGACTGAGCCGCCGACCGGTACGTGGATGATGTGCGGCCCGAACTCGGTGATCCCTGCCGCTTGCACAGCCGGCGAGCCTGACCCTGCGAGCACGACGTGCTTGCCGGGGACGGCGACCGGGAACGGCGGCTTGCCCAGCCGGAGCGCCTGGACCGCCGGGGCGAGCCCGTTTTCGACCTTCGCGAGTTCGCGGCGGCCCTGTGCGATGTCCTGCCACGGCGTCGGCACCGACTCCGCCGACGGCACGACGACGATCTTCCCGGTCATGCCTTCGCGGTGCAGCAGGCACATGAAGGTGTAGGTGCCCGGCCGGGTGCCCGGCGACAGGTGAACGGTGAAGTTCGCGTTCGAGTTCTTCCAGCCGCTGTTGTAGAAGCTCTGCGTCCCGTCAAACGACGGCTGCGTGGTCTTTGGGCAAGCCGCCGTGCCCGGCGCGTCGCCGGCGGCGACGTAGCACGGGTTGGCGGCCGACTGAACAGCGTCGCCGGGGCCGTTCGGCAGCAACTGCGGCACCGCAGCGTCGGCGGCGATCACCGACGCGGGCGGATTGTTCTGCTGCGCCGGCGTGAGCTTCGAGAACGCCGAGACTGCGTTGTCGACAAGCGTTCCGAGCGTGACCGTGTGCGGCTCGCCGTTGCCGGCCCAGTGGAAGACGACCGTGTCACCGGCGTGGACGTGTATGACACTTGGGAAGTAGGCGATGAACGCCTCGTTCGCCTTCGAGTTGTGAGCGTCCACGTTCACGTGGAACACCTGCGGGGTTGGTGCGTCACGCGATGCGTGTGTCCGCGCCGTGATCGCCTGGGCCCCGCCCGTGAGCGCAACGGCGACGAAAAGCCCCACCAACGACCAACGAATCAGCCCTCTCACGAACATTTCCCTCCTTGAGAAGAAACCGAGCCGAGCATACGCCCGTGCCCGTCCCGAAAGCGTTACGAGCGGTGGCTCGAGGCCACGGGGACCGACACCCCGGTCATTTGAACGGCACCGTCACGGGACCTGTCAGGCGGCGGTACACGGCAAAGAAGTCGCGGTCGTCGGGTACGAGGTAGCGCGTGCTTGGCTGCTGGTAGTTCGGCACGATCTTGTCGGGGAGCAGGGCGTCAGCGCCTCAGTGAGCGCCTCCCGGGAGCTACGTCGAGCCGGATTGCATCAGCTATGGATCGCGGTGCGATTCGCAGTCGCCGTCTTCGCGGCTGCCGCGGCGCGACGATAGGTAAACGTCGATTGGGCCAGTGTTCGCGAAGACACCCTGAGCGTCCTACGATGCAGCGATGCGGATCGATTACCACGCCGAGACGGACATGGCCTACATCCATCTTCGCGAGATTGAGCCGGGAGGTGTGGCAACCACGGTGCCAGGGTGGCCGGATACAGAGGCGCTCGGTATCAACCTCGACTTCGACACCGACGGCCGCCTCTTGGGCATCGACGTGTCAGCGGCATCGCAACGGCTGCCCGCTGAGATGCTTGAAACGGCGAAGCGGCTCTAGCCTCTGGGCTGCGCGAGTGTTCGGTAATGACCCCCGAACCTGGTTCGCTTGTCGAACCAGGTTCGCGAGTTTCTCGGCAGGTCGGCGGCGGTTTGAGACTCGTGAACCTGGTTCGGCCACGGCCGAACCAGGTTCAGACGTCAGTACGGAACCTGCGGCGCCTGCCGTCAACAGCACGACCACGATCGCGATCCAAGCACCGGCAATCTGCCCGAGTCTTCGAATGATGCACCTCCGCCTTCACGTACAGCAGTAGACCCTCCAACCTGGTTTGCGCATCAGGGTTGCTTCGGATGGAAGGCCTCCCGTGAAGTAGGCTCACTCCGTCCGGCCCGGCCCCGCGGAGAGGACACAGTTGACCGCGCAGGGCCATCCCAGGGCGATCTTCCAGAGAGCGATCGAGCACCAAAATCTGATGGTCGCCGAGGCTCTGCTCCGCAACGAGATCCCGCGCCCGACCCTTGTCGATCTGCTCGAGCTCGTCGCCCTCTACGCGATGAAGGATCCGCGCCGGCACAGCCGAGCCGCGGTTCGCTGGCTGCAGCGGTGGCTCGAGGCAGTCCCGGATGCGACCCTCGACGACGTCGAGCTCGCTGGCGCAACTAGACTAGGAGCCATCGGCCAGCGGCCTGCGCAGGATCCACAGCAGCGCGGAGGGCTCGGCCTCACTCTGCGCATCGCCGCTGCCGCCGAGCTTCCCGAGGGTGTCTGCAGCTGCACCGATCCGGCCCAGCGCGCCGGGCATCGGGATCGGCCGGCCGGGCGCGGGCGAAGCTACCTCGTCGCGCACGACCTGGACAAGCTCCCACCCGTCGAGCGCGTACGTGTTCAAGAAACTCGTGTACTGGCCGACTGGCCAGCGGACGGCGCGGTACTCCCACACTGGGCGCCAGCGTACGCATCTCTCTACCCGGCCGCAATTTCCCATTCACCCTCCACGTCTGGCTAGCCGCGCCGCCGACAGATCGCGCCGTTCGTGCCGCCGTCCCCAACCGGGCGGATGGCACCACTCTCCTTACACCGGGCAAGACCCGCACCTCGTTGCCGAACGCTGGCGCAGCCCAGTGCCCTGGCCCAGTCCCACTTGGACAGCGACGACCAAGCGGCCGCGGCCACTCCGTCCTCGATGACACGTCCGAGTACTCGCGGGACAGCGACTACCGACAAGCTCTGGCGAGAGGACGCTCGCTGCAGAGCAGCGCAATCTCGATTCGCGTTCCGCCATGACAGCAGCGCATCTCGCAACTGACGGACGTCTACTCGTTCATCACGACATCGAGTGTCGGCCACGGCGGCCCGGCACGCAGGGCGCTCAGGAGCGCTCGACCAGCGCTCTCGCCACCTGGGAACTGGTCGTCGGTATCCCAACGCCACGCCGCAACCATCGCCAAGACGAGGCGGCGACACTCCCCGATCAGTTCGCGATCAACTCCGGAATAAGCCTCGCCAACGGCCTCCGGTACATGAGCGAGATCGAACTCGACAGGGCCACGACAACACGACTCGAGATCGATAAACAACAACCCTCCCGAAGTCGTCAGCACATTCGCTGGGTGCGGCTCGCCATGCAGCAGCTGTTCGGGTGAGGATCGCTCGCCAATCCTGCGGCTACAGCTCCGCAGCGTGGTGCTGAGGAGCTCTCGGTCGGAGTCTTCAAGCCGTGGTGTTCTGTCATGGCTCGCGACAAGCCGTTGGGCTTCCCTGACACGGCCACTGAAGTGCGGCGCAACGACATCGAGTCGCGCCATACCCACATGCAGCCGCTCAAGCGCCCTCGCGTAGGCGGCTGATGAAGCCTCCATGCCCGACTGTTCGTAGTACCGCCAGAGCGTGACGGCGAACCCGTCCCGCTCATAGACACGTGGTTCAACACGCGTGTCCAGACTCGCCACTGGGCTTCCGTTCGCGATCAACCGCTGCGCGATCTCGTTCTCAAAGTGAAACGCTTCTTGCCCCACATACGCCACTCGTGCAAAGGCGTCGCAAGGGACTAGCCGCAGCGCAAGCTTGTTCGAGTTGCAAACGACCTTCGCCTCATCGACAGCGAGCCCCAGTTCCGCGCCAAGCTCTGTCGCTGCGGCGACCGCACGTTCCACGTCGGGCGCGTCCATCGCGCCCATTCTCGTCTACGCCCTTTCCCTCCAAGAGCGGCTGGCGGGGTCGGTCAAGTAGCCAGCATCGCGGGCATAGAGCCGCCGTTCCCGCACCGCCGTCAGGCGTCATTGCGGAACACTGGCGCAGGCCGGCGTGCGGACTCCCGCGAGTTTCGGGGTTAGTCGCCGAGCGCCTCGGACATGCTCCGCGGGAGACGCACCGGCTCAAAGCGAACGCCTCCAGCCGGCACGAGCCACAGCATCGCCCGCACCGACAGCTGGACACTGGGCCAGGCGAGTACGAGGTGGACGGCTCCCTCCGGCCGTAACGATCAGCGGACGCTTCGCGCGGTAGTTTGCGAGCTGTGCCGAGGCGCGACGCGGTCTCGCTCCGAACCGGCCTCCCGGTGGCGCTGGCGATCATGCTCGTCGGCGCGTTGCCGCTTGCCTCGCTTGCCCACCAGAGCGCGACGTTCGCGCTCTGGGCGCTCGTTCTCGGTGCAGGCTTCGGAGGCGTCGGCTTCGTGATCCTGCGCAGCCAGCCGCGGAATCTCGTCGGCTGGGCCTTCCTCGCCGCCGGCCTGTCCATGGCCGCGACAAGCGACGCGAGCAGCTACGCCGTGATGCGCTACCGCCTTCACGAGCAGCTGCCGCTCGGCCCGCCGGCACTATTCCTGGGCGCGCTCGATCTCGCGCCCTTCGCTCTTGTCCCGCTGGCGTTTCTCTTCTTCCCGGACGGGAAGCTGCCGACGCGGCGCTGGCGTCTCGTCCTGTGGGCGTACCTGGGGGTGCTCGCGGTCGATCTCGTTGCTCGGGCCTCGGCCGTGTACCGGGCTGTCGCCGATCACGCGGTGCGGGTCGACGGCAACGGGACGCTTGAAGGTGTCTCACGCCTGACGCCGAGCCTGCTGCGCCCGGTCGACCATGGGCTCGGCTTGTTCGCGCTGCTTGTCGGGATCACCTGGGCCGCGAGACAGATCGTCGTCTATCGGCAGCTGGAGGCCGAGCGCCGCGAGCAGCTGAAGTGGCTGCTCGGCGGGGCAGTCGCGGCTCTCCTACTCGGCGTGATGGTTGTTCTCCTCAGCTCGCTCGACAGGCAACCGTCCTTCGTCGTGAATCTCCTCTCATACCTCGGGCAGGTTGCGGTGATCGTCCTCCCGGTCAGCGTCGGCGTCGCGATCCTCCGCTACCGGCTGTTCGAGATCGACCGCCTGATCAGCCGGACCCTCTCCTACGCGCTTGTGACGGCGCTGCTCGTGTGCGTCTTCGCCGGCATCGTGTTCCTGACGACCCGGGTGTTGCCGTTCTCCTCGCCGGTCGGGGTCGCCGCTTCAACGCTCGCCGCGGCCGCCCTGTTCAATCCGCTCCGACGCCGTGTCCAGCAGGTGGTCGATCGCCGCTTCAACCGCGCCCGCTATAACGCCGAAACGATCATCGCCTCGTTCGCAGCGCGACTACGAGAGGCAGTCGACCTCGAGATCGTGCACAGCGAACTCCTGCACGCAGTTGACGGGGCCGTCCACCCCTCGCACGCCTCACTCTGGATCAGACCGCCCGCTTAACATCCCCTGGCGCACAGGCACTCGGATGGGCGAGCGTCCCACTCGCCTGATTTCTGTTACGGACGCTTGACGATCGCTGCTCAGGGCTCGTCAGAACAGGTCGACGGAGCTTCAGCGGATTCCGGTGTCGATCGTGAAGTTGATCTCGTCGGAATGACCGGCGCGGACGCGGACTGTCGCAGGGCGCGGGGTCCTCCCGAACGGTCGCAAGTTGGTGTGCACGACGTAGATCCCGGCTGGGAGCTTGATGCGATAGCTGCCGCTCGCATCGGTGCGGGTCGTTCGCACCACACGCGCATTTGAGAATGCGAGAACGATGTGCGGGGCTGGGGCGTCGCACGGGACACCGACACGACAGACCGGTGTGACCGGCCCGCGCATGACCGTCCCGTGAAGCCCGCCCAGTGTCGGAGCCGCCGACGCAGTCGCGGCCGCAGCGAAGACGGCCGCGCTCAAGCCAAGAACGCGTGTCGCGCTCATCCGTCACATGATGGCTCTCAAAGAGTTCGCCCGAAACCCCCGCCCTGTCGGGCCGGGGTTAAGCGTCCTGGACGATTGACGATCGCTTGTCACGTGAAAGGGCATTCGCCTGCGCGAGCGTTCACCAGTACACCCTGAGCGCACCGAAGAGGTGTCTGACACCTTCAAGGTGTCAGACACCAGTTGGCTCGCCTGCGCGAGCGCCCTTACGCCTGAAAGGTCTTGAGAGGGGTCAAACTCTTCTAAGGGCGACCCGGCCTTCGAGCCCCGCGACCGGGCTTCGCCCCGACGTCGCGCCTCCAGTACTCGTAGCACCGAATCATCGCGATCGGATCCTGACTCCGATATGAATGGCGCTCGACGCCAGCGACAGCCTTGCGCCGAGGAGGTGCCTAGCCTCTTCGAGCGTGCGTCTCCGCAACGAGTGCCGCAGCGGCCACGGCGAAGGGGCAAGCAATCCAGAAGTGCTGGACGCCCGCATGGCGCAGGTCCGAGCGAATATCGCCATAACCAATCTCCGACTCCAGCCGCCCAGGAGCAGAGAGCGACCGCGCATAGAGGGCCAGAGGTACATGCTTGATGCCGCTCCCACGAGCCAGGCCCCGATCGCGAGCCAGACTGGGCCGCCGGCAGCGACAAGGGCAGCCACACCAAGAGACGTCATCAGGCGCCGGACCGCGTCTTAAGCCTGTCGCGAGGATCCTTCTTGCGGATGAACTGGATCTCCTCCCTGCGGCCGAGGCGGTAGGTCAGGTCGCGGGTTAGCGTGGCGCACATGATCGAAGCGATTGATTTGCGTAAGGACTACGGTGAGAAGCGGGCTGTGGACGGGGTGTCGTTCGCGATTCAGCCCGGTGTGGTGACGGGCTTCCTCGGGCCGAACGGGTCGGGCAAGTCGACGACGATGCGGCTGGTGTTGGGGCTCGATGCGCCGACGGCGGGTGATGTGCGTGTGAACGGCAAGCACTACCGCGAGCATCCGGCTCCGTTGCATGAGGTGGGGGCGTTGCTGGAGGCGCGGTCGGTGCACACGGGTCGCTCGGCGTTCAACCACTTGCTGGCGTTGGCGAAGACGCACGGTTTCCCCCGTCGGCGCGTCGAGGAGATGATCGACCTGGTCGGGTTGCACGAAGTGGCACGCAAGCGGGCGGGTAGCTTCTCGCTGGGGATGGGGCAGCGCTTGGGGATCGCAGCCGCGTTGCTCGGTGATCCGGCGACGGTGGTGTTGGACGAGCCGGTCAACGGCCTCGATCCGGAGGGTGTGCACTGGATCCGGAATTTGCTCAAGCAGCTCGCGAGCGAGGGGCGGACGGTGTTTGTGTCCTCGCACCTGATGAGCGAGATGGCGCTGACCGCTGACCATCTGATCGTGATCGGGCGTGGGCGGCTGATCGCAGATATGAGCGTGGACGAGTTCGTCCGCAAGGCGTCGGGGGCGCGTGTCTTGGTGCGGTCGCCGCAGGCGACGCGGCTTCGCGAGCTGGTGCTCGGCGATGGCGTGTCGGTCATCAGCAGCGAGAGCGATGCTCTCGAGATCGAGGGTCTTTCGGCGGCTCGAGTCGGGGAGATCGCGGCGGTGAACCAGATCGTGTTGCACGAGCTGACGCCGGTTCAGGCGTCGCTGGAGGAGGCCTTCATGCAGTTGACGCGCGATGAGGTGGAGTTCAAGTCGATCGAGACGGTCGAAGCGGGCGCGGAGGTAGCGGCATGACGAGTTCCGCTGTCAGTGCGCCTCATCTGCCGCGGCTGGGGATGACGGGGCGGGTGACGCAGGCGCGTGTCGTTTCTTCGGAGTGGACGAAGTTCGTTTCGCTGCGCTCGACGCGCTGGTCGCTTGGCGTCGGCGTCTTGTTGACGATCGCCTTCCCGCTTCTGTTTGCGACGGTGACCGCGACGCACTGGTCGCATATGTCCCCGGGCGATCGGGCCGGTCGGCATCCGCTCGACATCGCACTCGCCGGTGTCAACGTCGCGCAGCTGGCGATCGCCGTGCTCGGCGTCTTGATGATCACGGGCGAGTACTCGACCGGGATGATCCGCTCGACGATGTTGGCGGTTCCGAAGCGGCTGCCGGTGCTGTGGGCGAAGGTGGGGTTGTACGCGGTCGTCTCGTTCGTTTTGATGCTGCCGTCGGTCGTGGTCGCCTTCTTCGCCAGCCAAGCGATCCTGAACGGCCATCATCACATCCTCCAGATCTCGTTCACCGCCCCGGGTGTGACCCGCTCCGTGGTCGGCGGCGCCGTCTTCGTGATGCTTGTCGGCGTGTTCGCGCTCGGGATCGGCGCGATCGTCCGCAACACCGCCGGCGGCATCGCGACCTTCGCCGGGGTCTTCTTCGTCCTGCCGCCGTTGATGAACGTGCTGCCGACCAGCTGGAATAACGCGATCAGCAAGTACCTGCCGAGCGAGGCGGGGCGGCAGCTCTTCTCGCTACACCGAGATACGCACAGCCTCTCGCCGCTCTGGGGTGGCCTGCTGTTCGTCGGTTACTGCGCCGTAGTGGTGGCGATCGCGGGCGTCCTGCTCGTGCGGCGCGACACCTGACAGACACCTGCGGGGTACGGTGGAGCCTGAATGATCTGGGGCTGGCTCCACCGCAACCCGCGGCTGGTCGACGTCTCGCTGGTCGCGTTCCTGCTTCTGCTCGGCCTGGGCGCGGCGGCCCAGCACACGCACGGGCGCACGGCCGCCCTCGTGCTGGCGCCGATCGAGACGCTGCCGCTGCTGATGCGGCGCCGCTGGCCGGTTGCGGTCACGCTGGCCGTCGCCACGGTGGCTCTGGCGCTGATCGCGCTTGACGCCTGGCTGCTGCCGCTGCAGCTCGGCGTGGCGCTGTACACGCTGACCTCTCTGCGCGATACCCGGCACGATCGGACGATCGGTGGGGCCGTGATCTGCGCGGTCGCGGTCGCGGCGCTCGCGGCCGGGGGTCTCGAGTTCGGTGCTGCGGCGGCGCGTGTCGTCTTTCTGATCGCGGCGGCGGCTCTCGGTGACAGCATCGGCTCCCGTCGTGCCTATGTGCGGGCGATCGAGGAGAAGGCAGCCCGGCTCGAGCGGGAGCAGGACAACGAGCGGCGTCGAGCGACGGCCGAAGAACAAGCACGGATCGCCCGCGAATTGCACGACGTGATCGCCCATGCCCTCAGCGTCATTGCTGTCCAGGCCGGCGCGGCCGACGACGTCTTCGACCGCGACCCGGCGCGGGCGAGAGAGCCGATCCGCGCTGTTGCGACGGCGGCCAGAGCCGCGCTCGCCGACCTGCGCCATGTCCTCGGCAACCTCAAGGAGCCCGTCGACTACGAACCGCAGGCCGGCCTCGCGCAACTCGACGCACTGATCGAACGGGTGCGAGCGACCGGCCTCCCGGTCTCACTCGAAATCGAAGGCGCGCCTCGGCCCGTTCCCGCCGCCGTCGGCCTCTCGGCCTACCGGATCGTGCAGGAGGCGTTGACCAACAGCCTCAAGCATGCAGCCGCCGAACACATACGAGTGCGGCTTCGCTACGCCCGCGTGCTCGAGCTCGAAGTCCGCGACGACGGCCGCGGGTGCGACCGGGGTCCACTGGCACACGGCAACGGCATCACCGGCATGCGCGAACGCGTCGTGCTGCTTGGAGGGACGCTCGCCGCCGGCACGGTCGCCGGCGGTGGCTTCCGCGTCGCCGCGAGAATCCCGTTCGACGCCCCGTCGTGACGATCAGCGTCGCAATCGCCGACGACCAGGCCCTCGTCCGCAGCGGCTTCCGGCTCATCCTCGACGCGCGCCCCGACCTCGCGGTTGTCGGCGAAGCCGACGACGGCCTGAAGGCAGTCGACCTCGTGCGCGCACTCGACCCTGATGTGATCCTGGTCGACATCCGCATGCCGAACCTCGACGGCATCGAAGCAACCAAGCAAATCATCGGCTCCGGCTTCCGGACGCGCGTGCTCATCCTCACGACCTTCGATCTCGACGACTACGTCTACGAGGCAATCCGAGCAGGAGCGAGCGGCTTCCTCCTCAAGGACGCCCAGCCGGAAGAGCTCGTCGACGCGATTCGCGTCGTTGCCGCCGGCAACGCCCTTCTCGCCCCGGCGACGTTGGCGCGGCTCCTCAAGCGCTTCGGATCGTCGAGTGACAAGAACTCGGCATTCGATACCTCCCGGCTCGCGGCTCTGACCGGGCGGGAAGACGAAGTGCTTCGTCTGGTTGCCGCAGGACTCTCGAACGCCGAGATCGCCGCACTCCTCTACCTGAGCGAAACAACCGTCAAGACCCATGTCTCCAACCTGCTGCGAAAGATCGGCGCCCGCGACCGCGTGCACGCCGTCATCGCCGCCTACGACAGCGGCATCGTGCAACCACGACACACCCGGCAACCCCGGCCGGTGCCACCCGACGAGGAAAGCGCGACCGGATCTAGCGGACGGTGACCGCGCGGAGGGTGGGCACGGGCCGGCGTACCCTCGGGGGCGACTTGGGACTCGGCAGCGATCGAGCGTGTTCGGGGGTACCGCGTGGCGGTGACAGGCGGATGTGCCCTTGCGGAACGCGGGTCGGAGCGGCGGCATCGACCCTCCGCGTGTGCATCGATGGACGGATCGTCGCACCGCCTCAGCGGCCATAGCTGAGGGTCGGCGAAGATCCGGTCGGTTCTTCGCGAGATCCGACCACGTCCCGACCACATGCGTTAACGCCGCTCTTCATGAGTCCTTCAGCGAGTATGTCGAGGCCACGGAACTGGGCGGGTTAAGCAGTTTCCGCCGAGGGCGATCGGTGGGTGAGTCGGACTTCGACGAGAGGACACGAGATGGCCGAGAAGCTGGAGGAGAACGAGCTCGAGACGTTGCGGAAGGGCGCGATGGGCGCAGGGCTGTTGGTGTCGGTGAGCGACCGTGGTTTCTTCGACACGTTCAAAGAGGCAGGGACGATGGCGAAGCACATCGCCGCCGCTCGAGGAAGCTCAGCGAGCGAGGTCGTGCGCGAAGTGGCGGAGGGACACGGGCTCGGGTTCCGGGTCACGACCCCGCCGGACCAGCTCGAGTCGGAGACGCTGGATGCGCTGCGTTCCTCGGTGCAGCTTCTGCAGTCGAAGGCGCCCGATGACCTGGATGCCTACCGGGTATTCGTGCTCGACCTGGCCAAGTCTGTCGCCGCCGCCGCGCCTGGTGGAGACGACGCCGAAGCCGGGGCGGTCGCGAAGATCGAAGCGGCACTCGCAGCGCCGTCGGCGACGATGTGACGACTCGTTGTCGACGACGGAGTCCCGGCGCGCCCGTCACGGTTTGCGAAGGTGGGGTCTTTCCGGCGAGCCCGCTATGCGTGGGGGATCGACGAGTAGATCGTCGATCGATGAACACGCGGGCCGGGGAGACCAGCACCTCTTGGATCGCCTCCCCGGCCCACGCAGCCTGAGTACCTCTACCAGGGTATTAGGTGACGATCAGCGTGCCGTGCATGCCCGCGTCTTCGTGGCCGGGAACAGAGCAGTAGAAGTTGTATTTGCCGGCCTTGAGCGTCACGGTCATAGTCGCGGTGCCGTGCGAGACAGTGGCCGTCTTGCCGAGCTCCTTCTCGCCGAGCTCGACGTTCACGTTGTGCTTGAGCGTCGACTTGTTCACGAAGACGATCTTGATCGTGCCGGCGTGCGCGTGGACGACCTTCTGGTTGTAGCGCAGCCCCGAGGCGGGGGCGCTGATATGAACGATGCTCGTCGAGCGTGTCACAGCTGCCGACGCGACCATCGGCAGCGCGAGCAAGAGCCCCGCGACAATCCCAATCACGGGCGTGGAGAACCTTCTCATGAGGGCGATTCCTTCCGTAGCTGATGAATAGGCGGCGCGGTCGACGCCGTATGCGAGAGCTTGCGCTCTACCCCACTCCTGCGTGCAGTCCGCCAACTGGCTCAAGAGTCACGGCTCTGCCAACTACGGTGAGCCGGCGGTCGATACTCGCTGGGTGGACGAGCTCCGCGCGAGCCGCCGGTTTGTCGAGGGGCTGTCGCGGGTCTAGCAAGGGGCCAAGCCGAGGGCACAAACCATGAGGCAATCTTTGGGACTCGACCAGTTCCTATTCCGGCTTGAATGAGCGCTGTGAGACTGAGGCCCTCCGATGTGCTGCCGGGACGTGTGCCGCCGGGAACGGTCAGGCGACGGTTTCGGCCGAAGTTCCACTACGAGTTGTTGGTCTGCGGAGCGCGCGGGCACATCCTTGTCGGCACCGATGCGGAACTGATCCGCGATGTTGACTCGCTGTTTGTCCGCGAGTACGACGGCATGCGTTGGTATCGCTGCTTGCGTTGCGATGCGTGGCTACCGCTGCCGACGCCGGCGCGTGTCAGGCGGCGTGTTCCACCCGACCGAGGCGAGATCGAACTACCGGCCCGGGGACGCGCGCTGCGGGACAAGATAGTCCTCCGGCTGATCGCAGTCGACCGCGCAGTGCACTTCCTGCTCCTCGGGTCCCTCGCCGTGCTCGCTTTCGTGCTCGCCTCGCACCGCCGGAGGCTTGTTCACCTCGTCAACCGCCTCAACGTCCTCTTCTTCGGAGGACGAAGTGGTGGAGCAACACCAAGCCACGGTCTCATCCATGACATCGAGCGACTGCTCACTCTCGACGTCACGACACTGAGGCTGATCGGCGTGGCAGCTGCGGGATACGCACTGCTGGAGGGTGCAGAAGCGTACGGCTTGTGGTTCCAACGTCGCTGGGCCGAGTACTTGACGTTTGTCGCGACAACACTGTTCGTTCCCTACGAGCTTTACGAGCTTGCCAACAAGGTCACCGTCATTCGCATCGCGGCCCTCACTATCAACGTCGCGATCCTGCTGTTCCTGCTTCTCGCCAAACGCCTGTTTGGCCTGCGTGGAGGCGCCGAAGCGGACCGCACAGCCCGCGAAGCCGACTCCGGCTGGCCCGCGTTCGAACAGCTAACACCAGGCCAGCTCAGCGACTCATGACACGGTGCGATGGGCTCCGGTCAAGCGCAGAACTCCAACAACCCGCATTCGGTCTCTCAGTACGACGTGGCCTGCTTCCAGGTCTCACAGCACTAGGCTGTAGCGCGCGCGCCGGGCCGGTCCACGCCCACGCCAGGTACGGCCCGGCGCTCTGGCTCACCCAGGCTTCTAGGTGAGTTCCGTTGCAGCTTCGAACTCGGTGCTGTCCGCGCCGCTCTCGTCTTCGCGGCCGCGCCAGGAGAGGTAGCCGACGAGCGCGACGATCAGGACGAACAACACGGCCGCAACGGGCCCGTCGCCGTACCCGAGCCCTCTGGCGGCGCGCGACTTCCCGGTCCAGTCCGCGAACGACGCGCCGAGCGGCCGGGTCATCACGTACGCCGTCCAGAAGGCGAGAATCGCGTTCAGCCCGGCAACCCGCCAGAGGATGCCCGGAATGACGAACGCGACCGCGAACAGCAAGCCGGCCGACGCAAAGCCGAGATTCGCGGTGTAGGCGGCCAGGTCGCCAAGGGCCGTACCCATGGCGAACGTCGCCAGCACCGCAAGCCAATAGAAGGTCTCACGCCTGGTCGTCGTGATGCTGTGGATCGACAGCGTTCCTTCACTCCGCGCCCAGGCCGTGAAGACGATCGCGAGCGAGACGGCGAACACGACCGTCGACGCGACGTACGGGACACCGAACTCAACGTGGAACACATCAGCTGCCATCGTCCCGAACACGGCGACCATCAACACCGCGAGCCAGTACGTCCACGGCACATAGCGCGGCACGCGGTACTGGAGCACCATCGCGATCGCAAACCCGACGAAGCCGGCCACGACCGCCGCATACGGGTTGTAGCCGTGGACAAGGTAGTCGGACGTAGCCTCACCCATCGCGGTCGTCAAGATCTTCAGCACCCAGAAGAGCGCCGTGATCCTCTGCGGGACCTTCGAGCCAGATGGCCGCGCGACCAGACTCATCCGCCGTAGGGGTCAGTCACCTGCGACGTCGCGCCGTAGAAAGACGACGTAGGCGCCAATCAGCGGGATGCCAATGTACAGCGTGCAGAGCCACACAGCACGGAGCACGGGCGCCCAGTCCGCGGGCGTGCGCAGAAGGCCGTGCCACGCTTCGAACTGCGTCCCGAGGAGATACGGACGGATGCTCTCTGTCCCTGGCAGCACACCGAGTAGTTGCATCAGAAGCGCCCACATCAGTGCTCCTACGACCGAGGCGGCACTGTTTCGCGTGACGGTCGAGAGGAGAATGCCGAAGGCCGCGATCCCCGCCAACGGCAGCGCGTAGATCGCGAGGCTCGCGACCAGCAGAAGCAGGCCGTGACCTGCCGAAACTTGGGTGCCGGAGAGCGAGGTCAGCGGATGCAAGCCCCAAGCGAGGCTGCCGGCGATAAGGCCCACGAGCCCCATCGCGAACACGAGCGCCACCGTGTACGTCGCCGTCGCGAGTGTCTTGCCCGTGAATACCTCGCCGCGTTCGCGCGAGCGGGTGAGGATCGTCTTCAAGGTGCCGTTGTGGCTCTCCGAGGCGACGATGTCGCCGGCCACCAGTGCGGTGATCAGCGGCAGCCCCCAGATGGACATGAAGAAGAGGACGACGAACGGCACCGCGAGGCCGGTGTCGCGAATGTAGCGGCCGAGGGGGACGTCGTTTGGGCCGCCGGTCTGCAGCAAGAGCACGACGACGAAGATGATCGGCACCACGACCGCCGTGCCGATACCGAGGTAGGTGCGCTTCTGCGCCAGCAGCTTGGCCATCTCCCAGCGGTAGACGCGGGCGACGCCGGTCATACGGCGACCGCCGCTGGTCGGTCGTGGTCGGACGACTCGCCGTCGGTCATGCCGAGGAACAGGTCCTCGAGGCTTGCAGTCTCCGGGACGAGCGCGGTGAAGCCGACTCGGGCCTGACCGAGCGCCACCGTAAGTGCGGCGACCGCGTCGTCGTCGGCGGTGAAGCGGATGTCGCCGTTGTCGAGGCGGACGTCGTCGATCCCGGGTTGTGCGAGCAGAGCGGTTTTCGCCCGCTCCGGCTCGAGCGCCTTCAGCCGGTAACCGCTCGAAGCAGTCGCAAGCAGCTCTCGCAACGTGCCTTGGTAGACGATCCGGCCGCGACGGATGATCGCGACCCGGTTGCAGAGCTCTTCGACCTCGTTGAGGAGGTGGCTCGAAAGGAGGACCGTGATGCCCTCGTCGGCGAGCCGGCGGACGAGTGCGCGCATGTCGCGCATCCCGGCCGGGTCAAGGCCCGTGGTAGGCTCGTCGAGCAGCAGCAGTTGGGGCTGCCTGAGCAGGGAGGCCGCGATCCCAAGTCTCTGGCGCATGCCGTGCGAGTAGCCGCCGACGCGGTCCTTTGCTCGGTCTCGAAGCTCGACGATCTCCAGCACCTCGTCGATCCGCACGCGTGACGGCGGGTCGTCGTAGTCGGCGAGCAGCCGCAAGTTGCGGCGGCCGGAGAGGTAGGGGTAGAACCGAGGGGCTTCGACGAAGCCGGCGACGCCGTCGAGTGCTTTGGCACCCTCGATCAGCGGGTCGCGGCCGAAGAGCTGCGCCGAGCCGTCGCTTGGTCGGATGAGCCCGAGCATGATCCGCAGCGACGTGGTCTTGCCCGCCCCGTTCGGGCCGAGGTAGCCGAAGACGTCCCCGTGCTCGACGGTCAGGTCGACCTGGTCGACGGCGACGATCTCGCCGTAGCGCTTGACGAGCCCACGCGTCTGGACCGGCAGGGCATCGCTCACTTCACGGCCCGGGCGGCAGCCTCAGCCGCAGCGGCCGGCAGCGATCCTGCTAGCACAAAGCTCGTGCCGCTGGTCTGCCATTCGAGGATCGTGCCGAGCTGAGTCGCGAGCTCATGCGCCGTCCTCCCGTCGAGAGAGACCGTCGGCAGGCCGGACAGGCTGTTGCTCGAACCGGACGCGTCGGGCTTCCGCTCAATGAGCGCGATCGCTCCGAGCCCCTGGCCGTAGACCACGGCGACAGTGTCGCCGCCGACCAGGCGCACGTCCTTGCGCGGAAGCCCGACGAGCGCGTCCGGTGCGACCACCGGGAAGCCTGCAGCGGCTGTGACCGCGTCGAGTCCGGTTACGGCGGGTGTGCTCGAGCCATCGGTGTGGGAGCGGCTGCTCAGGTCGACGACCTTCGCGCCGGCGGGTGGCGCGACGTCGACGTCGCTGGTCGGCACGGCACCGTAGGAGATGTCGGTCACGGCCAGTTCCAGCACCGGCGACGTGCTGCCCTGCGCGTAGATGCCGATCCGGAGCGGCGCACCGTGGAGCGCATCCCAGGCAAGCTCAAGGGAGCCGAGCAGGCCGCCGTCGTGCTTCGGTGCCGCCGACACGCTGTATGCCGGCTGGCCCGCGACATTGGTCGGCTGCGCGGTGGAGAGCGACCAGTGCCCGCCGAGATCGTTCAGGAACCTGTCGATCTCCGCGAGCGTCGGCGGTGTGCCGTTGTCGTGTGTGCTGTCGGTGCTGGTGTGTTGCGGGAGATCGGCGCGGTAGACGGTGTTGCTGGAGGCGTCGTAGACGCTGATCGTGCTGGTGTTCCAGACGATCTGAACGTCACCGGCGTCCGACTGCAGTTCGATCCGACCGAGACCGTCGCTTGTCACCCAGAGGCGACCGGAGGCGCCCGACATCAGCGCGGAGCCGGCCTGACCAAGAAGAGCGCCCGATGGAAATAGCTTGTTCGTGAACGTCACCCGCGCGGTGATGCCGTCCGGCTTCTGCGCGCCGAGGGCGTCGTGGATCGTCTGGTCGAGCGGTGCCGGCGGCGGCGTCGGCCCGCCCCCGCCCGCGGCGACGGCGATCGCCGTGCCGCCGACGGTGACCGCCAGGGCAGCGATGGCGAGAACGATCAGGCTGCGGGTCGATGCGCGACGCAAATAGCTCACGATGTACTCCTCTGCGGTGGCTCACCCGATGTTGTAGCGGCTGACTCTGAAGGTTCTCTGACAGCCTGAAGTTCGATCGTGAAGCGGGCTCCGTTGGCGTAGGCACGGCCGCCGTGTCGCTCGGCTGTCGCCCGCACGATCGCCAGGCCGAGCCCTGCTCCTGGCGCCTCCCCCGCTCCCCGCCAGAAACGCTGAAATGCCCGCTCCGCGTCAGCCGTCCCGAGTCCGGGGCCTTCGTCGGACACGGTCAGCCGGGCACACCCGTCGTCGACGGAGGCCTCGACGGTGATCCGCCCCGAGCCGTGAACGCGCGCGTTCTCGACCAGGTTCTCGAGTGCGCGCTGGAGCGCGGCGCGATCGCCCGAAATCTCGACCGGCACCGGTGCAAGGACATCGACTCCTTCGACAGCGTGCGCGAGTTCGTCGAGACGAACGCGCTCGCCAGGCGGTGCGGCCGCCTCCTCACGCGACAACGCGAGCAGACTGTCGGCGAGCTCCGCAAGCCGTTGCGTGTCCTCCTGCAGCTCGGCGACGAGTTCCTCACTCGCGCCGTGGCGCGCAAGAAAGTCAACGTTGCCACGCAGGGACGTCAGGGGCGTGCGCAGCTCGTGTGACGCGTCGGCGACGAACCGTCGCTCGCTCTCCCGTGCTCGTTCGAGCGCATCCAGCATCCGATTGAGCGTCACCGCGAGCCGCGCGAGCTCGTCACCGCTTCGTGGCTCGGGCAGTCGGCGACTGGCATCGCTTGTTCGCTCGATCTCCGCCGCCGAGGCATTCAGCCGGCCAAGTGGCGCCAACGCCCGCCGCATCAGCACTCCCAGCGCAACCGCAGCCGCGAGCGCCGCGCCGAGCGCCGCCGCGAGCACGAAGAGATGCACACTGCGCATCGTGTCGCCGATGTCGTCCGTCGAGGCAGCGACGGCGACCACTCCCCCACTTGCCGGCCCGCCCGACTCGGCAAGCGGCGCGACGTAGACGCGAAGGTGGTCGCTTCCGAGCACGGTATTCGCGTAGCTCGGCAGGCCGGTCTCCCCTACGCGCCGTTCGAGCACGGCGATCGACAGCCGGCGCCCGCCGAGCGCGAGCGACCGTGCAACCAGGCGCGCGTGGCGGTCGAAGACCTCGACACTTAGCTGCTCGCCGCCGAGCGATGCGTCGAGTGTTCCCGGCGATGTGAGCAGGGCCGGCGCCGTTGCGCTGAGCTGCGCGACCTCGACCGCCCGCGCGTGAAGGGCACGGTCGAGCGACTGGTGCAGGTGCCGGGAGACCAGGACGTCGATGCCGAGACCGACCACGACGAGCGCCACCAGCACGGAGAGGGACGCGGCGATCACCGCACGGCTCGTCAGCGACCGGCCGATCATCGGTCGAGCAGGAACCCGGTGCCGCGCACGGTGCGGATCAGCGGCGGCTGCCCGAGCTTGCGGCGAAGGTTGGAGACTGTGCGGTCGACGGCGTTCAGACTCGCAGCAGACGCACCGCCCCAAACCTGTTCGAGCGCGCGCTCGCGGCTGATCACCTGTCGCGGGCTGCGCATCAACAGTTCGAGCAGCGCCACCTCGCGGGCGCTCAGTGGTATCTCCTTCTCCCCTCGGCGCGCACGGCGTGCCTCGACATCGAGCAGAAGATCGCCGAACGCGAGTTGCTCCACCGGATCACGACCGCGTCGAAGCAGTGCCCGCGCACGAGCCAGCAACTCCTCGGCCGCGAACGGCTTCACCAAGTAGTCATCGGCGCCTGCATCCAAGCCATCGACACGGTCCGACACGGCATCGCGCGCCGTCAGGAGCAGGATCGGCAACCCCAGCCCGCGGCCCCGCAGCCGCCGACAGACCGAAAGGCCGTCGAGGCCCGGCATCGCGACGTCGAGTACGAGGAGATCGGGCGCGGACCGCTCGACCGCCGCAAGCGCCTCTCCCCCATCGGCCGCCGCATCGACGGCGTACCCCTCGGCAACGAACGTCCGCTCGAGCATGCGCCTGATCGGCGGGTCGTCGTCGACGACGAGTACGGAGTACACGGTGGCCTCAGGGTAGGCGATCTCCCAGAGGCGATCTTCGAGCGGCGTGACCACGGGCAAGCGCGCCCGCTCTCCCCCTCAGGACGCTCGACTCGCTGCGCGCAATGCGAGTCGAGTGCTCCCCAGTCTTCACCGGCGCCTCATGATCCGCTCCTACGTTGTCTACTTGGCGATCGACGCGCATCCGCCGCGGACACGCCGTCGGCGGAGGGTCCGCTTGCGCTGGGTGGTGCTCACGGTCGCCGTGCTGCTCGTTGTGCCCGTCTACTCGTACACGACGACGATGCTGCAGCCGTCGAGTCTGCCGTTGTGGCCACGGAGCGTCGAGTGGTTGCGTGGTCACCATGGCAACTGGCTGGTCGATTCGGTCGAGCATTACTACTACAGCTGGAAGGCGCCGAAGAGGGGCGGGCCGCAACTCAAAGTCCTTCCCCCGGTGGGAATCCCGTCCGCGCCGCGGACGAAGACTGTTCACCTCGCCGCGTTGCATCCGCCGCACATTCGGCCTGTCTTCCCGCATCCGCTGCCCGGTGAGGCGGTGTGGGAGCGCACAGGTCCGCTCGTCGCCGGGAAGCCGCCGATGCTCGTGACGACGTTCCGTACCGAGCTCGAATATCCGCGCATCGTCGCGTACGTCGCGTGGTTCGACCACACCCGCACCTCGGTCGCCTGGTACCCGGGCCGCTACGAACCGCCGAACGCGCCTGTGCGCGGACCGATCTCGATTCCGCAGGACCAGCGGTGGCGGCTGCTCGCGACCTTCAACGGCGGCTTCATCTATCGCGACGGCCAGAACGGGTCGTCGATCGATGGTCGCATGTACGAGCCGCTCAAGAAGGGTTTGGCCACGATGATCGCCTACCGCGACGGACGCGTCGATGTGAAGGCTTGGGATGGGGGGCCGGTAGCTCGCGGCGACATCGCTTGGGCGCGGCAAAGCCTGCCGCTGATCGTCGATCACGGCAAGCTCAATCCGGCGCTCAACGACAGCACGCAGTGGGGCTTCACGCTCGGGAACGCGGTCCGTGTGTGGCGTACGGGCGCCGGACTCGATCGACACGGCAACCTCATCTATGCCGCGGCCGACTACCAGACCGTGACGAGTCTCGCGAAGATCCTGCAGCGGGCAGGGGCCGTGCGCGCGATGCAGCTCGACATCAACCCGGAGTGGCCGACGCTGATCGCCTACGCGCACCACCATGGGCTCGGCCCGATGAAGATCGTCCCGAACTACCAACAGCCGGCGACCCGATACCTCGTCTCCGACGACCGAGACTTCTTCGCCGTCTACCGCCGCCTGCGGGGGAAAGTGGACGTCCCCTTCAAGTGATCCGGGCACTTGCAGTAGCAGCCGCACTGGTTGCGACGTTCACGTCAGCATCGACGTCGGCGTCGCCGCGCACGATCCACGTGCGATTCGCTCGCTTCGTCGACCGGAGCCGAGTCGCCCACTTCGCAGACGGGCGGACAGGGCCACGCGTGCTCGTGACGTCGATCCGCATCCCGAGCGGACACGGTCCGTTCCCACTCATCGTCTTTGCGCACGGCTTTGCGCTCACTCCGGCCCCATACAGTGCGCTTCTCAACGCCTGGGCCCGCGCCGGGTACGTGGTTGCCTCGCCGCTGTTCCCTGTCGAGCAGGATGGCGCAGCGGGCGGCCCGAGCGAGAGCGACCTCGTGAACGAGCCGGCGGACATTCGGTTCGTCATCACGCGGGTTGAGCACGAGCTTCCGGCGCTCGTCGACGCGCGGCGGATCGCGGTCGCCGGGCATTCGGACGGCGCCGAGGCAGCGCTTGCCGTCACGTATGACCGCCGCTTCCGCGACCCTCGCATCGACGCTGCCGTGATCCTCTCCGGCGCCGCCTTCTCCGGCTTCACACGGCCCGCCTCGGGGGCACCGCCGCTGCTCGCGGTGCAGGGGACAGCCGATCCGATCAACCCCCCAAAAGCGACATCAACCTACTTCGCACTCATGCGCCGCCCCAAGTTCTTGCTCTTGCTCCTGGGCGCAGGCCACCGCTCGCCGTACACAACAGCCGACGCGTGGGCGTCGCTCGTACAGTCAGCGACTACCGCGTTCCTCAACCACTACATTCGGACCGCGCCACTCCAACCGCTTCGCCTGACAGCCAGGAGCAGCCTGGCGCGCCTCACGGCAGATCCCTAGACGCGCGCTTGTGCGCGCCGATCGTCGCAGGCGCGGACGCCTCGCATCGGTCAGCCGGGCGCTCTCGCCCGTGCCCGGCCGCTTCCGACTTCTCCCCCGCCTCTGCCAACGCAACCACGGAGAGCGAAAAGCCCAGACGCGTGCGCTGCCAACAACTGGGTCTAGGATCGGTTCGTGCGCGTGTGCCTCGTCGTGTTCGGGGTCTGCGCCGTTCTCGGCGCGCCGCCGTATTCGCGCGCCCGTGGCACGAACGGGCCAATCGTGTACGGCTATCCCTACGCGACCAGATGTCCGCAGGCGGGCGTCAAGGACGTGGTCGACCGGTGGGGGATGTATGCGTGCAACTGCACCTCCTATGTCGCGTGGGCGCTGCAGGCGAACAACCAACGGATCGACTGGTTTATCCCGGGCGCGATGAACGCCTGGAACTGGCCCCATGTGGCGCGGCTCGCAGGCCTACGCGTCGATCGCGAGCCGAGCATAGGCTCCGTCGCCGCCTGGCCGCAGCTCGCGAAACCGTTCGGGCACGTCGCCTACGTGACGGGGGTGCCAGGGCCCAGGCTCGTCGATGTCGCCGAATACAACCTGCCCGCTGACAAGGCGAGGCAGACCTTTCTCTTCGACATGCGCGAGGACGTCTCAACCGTGGGAGCGGTGTTCATCCACGTCCCTCGGCGAGCACGCGGCTGAAGAGTCGAACGAGACGCGGCGACGCGAGCACGTCCTTGGTGGCCAGTAGGTCGAGTCCATCCGGCGTATTGAGAAACCCTGGCTCGCGACCACGCACGTCGGTGTGGCCGTACTGCCAGATGATCCGGTGCGCATGGATGCTTACGACGACGACACGGTCGCGGTAGTCGTCGTTGATCGCGATCAGCCCTGGAGCGATCCGCGTCGCAAGCGAGGGGTGGTCGAGTTCACCTAGGCCGCTCTTAGGCGCGTAGCGCCAAAGCACCTTGCCGGTGCGCGTCATGATGATCGCGGAGCCCGGATGCGAGTAGTCGGCGAGCAGGATGCGGTTCGGCGCGATCAACTGGGGGTCGGACGGGTAGGAGACCGGAGCTTGAACTGCCCAGCGGAGGCGTCCTGCGCGAGAGATGTCGTCGATCCACGCCCCGTTGATCTCGCTGACTAGCGTGTCGCCGTTCGGAAGTGGCGTTGCGCCGTTCACCGACCCGAGATAGCGCGGCGGGTCGTGATGGCACACGCCAGTCGTCCCGTATTGCCGCACGATCCGGTGCGCCGGCGAGATGAAGATCACGCGGCAGTTGTAGGCGTCCGCGACCGAAACGAGGTGATTGGGGAGGAGGTACGCGTCGTCGGGCGTGTTGAGGTAGCCGGGCGCACTGCTCTTCACGTTGACGTGGCCGTAGCGCCAGAGCACATGCTTGCCCGGGAACGAGATGATCTGGATCGTGTCCTGATCCTCCTGGTTGGAGATGATCCGGTCGTGCTGGGGGCCGAAGAACGTGTCGTCATCGAAGACGAACGGCATCGCTTGTTGGCCGCCGCCGGGATACCGCCAGTAGACATGGCGGGCGCTGTCGACCAGCAGCATCCGATTGTTCCCCCGGTCTGCGATCAAGAGGTACCCCGGGATCGGCCCGGGGGGATGAAGCGTCGGCAGCGTGGCTCGGCTGGCCTGCCGGTCGGACATCACAGACTTGGACACCGCCGTCGAGCAGTCGGACTGCGTCGCCACGACGATGCCCGCGGCGAGCCCGAGACCGACGACGACCGAGCCGATCAGACGCCGCCTCAGCGAGACTCGGCGGCGCTGTCGAAGGCGGCGCTCGCTGCGCGTCTCTTGCAAGGCAGCAACGATCACCAAGGATTCTGAGACGCCGATGAGGACTGCGGCGTGCCCGCGGGCCAGCCGTGGCGCGAGCGCCGGTAGGGCGCAGCCTCAACGCGCGAGACCAACAGCTCCGAGAGCGAGTAGCACGACGCCGATTAGAGCGAGAGCGGCGGGGAGAGCGACCGACCCGTACCGCTGGAGCATCGATCGGGCGGATGCGGCGAGCTCGGCTCCACGTGCGCCCGCAGCCGTGATGACCACGAGTAGCGCGACGAGCGGCGCGACGAAGACGACGTTGTAGAGGACCACGAGCGCAACCTGGGCCACGGTTCCCGAGCGTGACCCGACGATCGCCGCGACCGCCGCGAAGTATGGAAAGGCAGTGGGGAGCTCGACAGCCATGATCGCGGCGCCGACGAAGAATGCGGACCGCCCAGTTCGATCGGGCATCCTGCTTAGACGGCGGGTGACGTGGGCTCGTCCGAGCCAGAGTGCGCAGGCGAGAGCGAGAACGACGGCCCCTGCGATCAGTTCCACGAGATGGACCGTGTGCGGGCTCGGCTTCGATATGCGCGAGGCGAGCAGTCTGCCGGGCCCGAAGAGGAGCACGAGCCCACCCAGAGTCGACACGGCGAAGACTCCGAGCGTGAACTCGGCCACGTCGCGTCGGGCGTGCCTGCCAACCGCGTACAGCAGCGCAGGCCCGAGGGTCGACGGATTCAGCGAGTCGGCGATGCCGATCGAGACGACGAGTACGACGAGCGCAAGCACCGGCCGAGCTTGACAGACGTGGTGCGGTAGCTTGGCCGCCGTGCCGACGCGCGTTCTCATCCTGACCGCCAGCGTCGGCGAGGGGCACGATCTGCCCGCGCGTACGCTTGCCACTCAGCTTCGGGAGGAACGACCCGACGTCGAGGTCGACACCGAGGACTGCCTCGCCGTGATGGGCCGCACAGTCGCTTCAGCCAGCGAGGGAGCCGCCCGCGTCGTCTTCTATCGGTTCGAGTGGGCTTGGGATGTCGGGTTCTGGTTCGCAACGGCCGCCCCGACCCGGGAGCTCACGCAGCGGTTGCTGACGCGCTTCGCCGCTCCCGGGCTGCTGCAGCTGATCGAGCAGCGCGAACCCGACGTCATCGTCTCCGTATATCCAAGTGCCACCGAGGTGCTCGGCCGACTGAGGCGCACGGGTAGGCTGGGTGTTCCGGTGGTGGCTGCGATCACCGATCTCGCTGCGCTGCACTACTGGGCGTGCCGCGGAGTGGACGTGCACCTCATGACGCACGCGGAGTCGATCGAGGAAGTGCGCGCGATCGTTGGACCGGACGCGCCTGTGCACTGTGTGCACGGACTTACGGCGCCCGCGTTTCGCGTTCCGCGGGAGCAGACCGCGGCGCGGGGCGCGCTCGGCCTCCCGGCAGCCGGAAAGGTTGTTCTGGTGTCCGGAGGCGGCTGGGGCGTCGGCGACATGCAGGGAGCGGTCGCCGAGGCGCTCGCCGTCCCCGCCGTCGCACAAGTCGTCTGCCTCTGCGGCAGGAACGAAACGCTGCTCACGGCGCTCCACGCCCACCTCGGCAGCGATCCACGCGTTCGCATCGAGGGCTTCACCGACCTCATGAGCGAGTGGCTCGCCGCGGGCGACGTGCTCGTGCACTCGACCGGAGGTCTGACCGTGCTCGAAGCGCTCATGCGCGGCTGTCCTGCGATCTCGTATGGCTGGGGCCGTGGGCATATTCGCGTCCACAACGCTGCCTTCCGCCGCCTCGGGCTCGCTCAGGTGGCGGAGACACGGGCCGAGTTGCGGGTCGCGATCGAGCGCGCGCTCGTGCGTGGGCGCACGGCCGCGGACGGCTTCGATGGGCTTCCCTCCGCCGCCTCGTTCGTCCTCGCGACCGCCGATGCACGCTAAGACGATCGCTGCCGCAGCCCTCGCGGCCTGGTGCGCTCCAGCCGCCGCGCCGGTCGTTCCGTCGCTCGCCGCGGTGTTCGACATCCCGTTGCGGATCCCCTCGAAGCGCGGCATTGCGATCACCTTCGACGACGGTCCGCATCCGCAGGGCACGCCGGCGGTGCTCGAGAAGCTCGACCGCGCCCGTGTGCAGGCGACCTTCTTCCTGGTCGGCGAACAGGTCGAGCGCCGCCCCGGCCTTGCGACAGAGATCGTCTCTGCCGGCCACGAGGTAGCGATCCACGGGTACAGGCACGTGCTCTTGCTGCGTCGTACGCCGCGCGCGCTGCGGGACGACCTCGAGCGGGCGGCCGACGTCATCGGGACTGCAACCGGGGTCGCACCGGTCCTCTACCGGCCGCCGTATGGGGTCTTTAGCCTGCCCGCACTCGCGCTGGTGCGGCGCCTGGGCTGGACACCGCTGCTCTGGTCACGCTGGGGGCGCGACTGGGGGACGCGCGCGACCGCTCAGGCGATCGCGGCGCGGGCAAGCACAGATCTTGCGGCCGGCGACGTCGTGCTTCTGCACGACGCCGACTTCTACAGCTCGGTCGGCTCCTGGATGAGGACCGTTGCGGCTCTGCCGGCGGTGCTCGCCTCGGCGGCCGCGACCGGTGCGCCGCTTGTGACGGTCAGCCAGTCGAGGTAGCACCGGACGCCCTCCCTGAACGACGTGCGGGCGTTCCATCCGAGCTCGGCCGCCGCTCGCTGGCTCGAGACATGCCTGATGTGGACATCGGCCGGCCGTTCAGGGCCGTGGACGATCGGAACCTCCGCAACAAGCTCACGCACGATGCCCGCAATCGTGCGGATGCTCACCTCTTCCTCACCGACGAGGTTGTAGACGCCGCTTGCTGCGGCGACGGAGAGTCCCGCAACCACTCCGTCGGCGAGGTCCTCCACGTAAACGAACTGCCGTGTCTGGCGTCCGTCGCCCGCGATCGTGAGCGGCTCGCCGTGCTGTGCTCGCGCGACGAACGCTGCGACGACTGCCGCGCTCCTCGAGCGTGGGCCAAACGGGATCCCAAAGCGGAGGATCACGTGCTCAGCACCGTAGAGGCTGTTGTACGAGCGGCAGTACATCTCGCCTGCGAGCTTCGTCGAGGTGTAGAGGTGCTCGGGCAGCGCGAGTGGTGTGTCCTCGTCGAGGTCACCGTCCCCCGACGCATTGCCGTAGACCCAGATCGTGCTCGCGTACACAACCCGCGGAATCTCCGCCCTGCGGGCGGCCTCGAGAATCATCTGCGTGCCGTGGACGTTGACCCGATTCGCGCGGATCGGGTCGGCGAGCACGTCGCTAACGTCCGCGACCGCAGCGAGATGGACGACGGCGTCACACCCCCGCACGGCGCGCCGGGTCAACCGGCCATCGGCCAGATCTCCAACGATGGTCTCAACCGTGTCCAGGCTGTGATGCCTCGACGGCGCGAGGTCGAAGATGACGGGTTCGTGGCCATGGGTGCGGAGCCTGTCGACGACGTGAGAGCCGACAAAGCCCGATCCGCCCGTGACGAGAACCTTCACGCCGATGCCGCTCGAAGCGACGGGATCGCCAGCGGCCGATAGTAGAGCGGCGCGCACCAGTGGTTCTGCGCCACCCAATCACTGTTCGGAAGCTCGACGTGGTGCCCCATGATCCGATGGCACGGCATGTCGTAGACCTTCCCGGTCGACCGCTCGATCGGCTGGAAGACGATGTACTTGTACAGGCCGGAAACGACGCCCTCGGGGAGTTCGAGCCGGTTCGGGTACAGCGGGTCGAGGTGGGTACGTGCGTAGTCGTTCTTCCACGCGACGATCTCGTCCAGTCGTTCGACGCCCACGATCCCGAGCGCTGCCGTGAACTCGTTCATGCGGTAGTTGAGCCCCGGCCGCGTGTGGTCGGGCTTTCCGTAGCTGCGGAAGGTCCGGGCGAACTCGATCAGCTCCGCGTTGGGCGAGACAAGCATCCCGCCCTCGCCGGTCGAGATGGTCTTGGTCGCCGCGAACGACCAGATTCCGGCATCGCCCCAGGTGCCCGCCCGCCTGCCGTGCCACTCGGCGCCATGCGCGTGTGCGCAGTCCTCGAGCAGCACGATCCCCTGCGCGCGGCAGAACGCAGCGATCCTCTCGACGTCCGTCGCGAGGTGGCCACCAATATGGACAAGAACTGCGGCGTGCGGTCTGTGCTCGAGTGCCTTCCGCTCGAAGTCGTCGAACGACATGCAGAGATCCTCGCGATTGCAGTCGACAAACTGGACAAGACCGCCCGCCGCCTGGATCGCCAGAGGGGTCGCCATGAAGGTGTTCGACGGGCACAACACGGTTCGGCCGCGAACAGCAAAGAACTCGAACGCCGCGAGAGCCGCCCCCGTCCAGCTCGAGGTCGCGACTGCAGGCAGCCCGTTCCACGCAGCCCACGCCACCTCGAACCGGCGCGTCAAAGGCCCGTCCGTCCAGAGCTCGGCGTCGAACGCCTCGTTCCAGAGTGCGTGTAGGCGCTCGCGGTCGCGGTGGTCGAATCCGATTGCAAACTCGTTCATTTTGAAGGGCCTTTCGTTCGGTCAATGCATGGGGCAGTGGATGCAGATGGCCGTCAGATGGCCCGCGGCGCCGCCAATCACATCACACTCGGCGAACATGAGAGGACGAGGAATACCAGGGCCGCAGACCGTGCATCGACCCGGTGGTTGATGAGAGCCGCGGCGGCCGGGACCTCAATGAGCCCGCGCCGATGTAGATGCCCGGCGGCCGAACTGCTTGACAGGACCTTCGCCGCCGCCGGACGAT
The DNA here is from genome assembly GCA_963840365.1 of uncultured Thermoleophilia bacterium. Taxonomy (GTDB): domain Bacteria; phylum Actinomycetota; class Thermoleophilia; order Gaiellales; family Gaiellaceae; genus PALSA-600. The sequence continues at coordinate 239,964 of CAWIYQ010000012.1, forward strand.
CGAGGACATGTGGGAGCCTCGTTCATTCGCCGGATCCACCGAACGCAGTGCGCAACCTCAAGCCCCTCTTGCGTTCAAGAGACCGAACTGAATCTTTCAAACACCCGGTGCACGTCCTCTTCGCTCTCCGCATCGGTGAGCGTCCAGCGGTAGTCGGCCTCAAAGCGTTGGACGCGGCGAAGGTCGAAACGGCCACGTTGCGAAGAGGCGTCGCCTCGCAAGCTTGGAGAGGTCGGATCGTTCCCGTAATCCCCACTTCGTCATGTGGAGCGTCGTCTGATAGGCAATCCACATCGCCACGCCGTACCAGTACGGCACGAACGCGGCCGTCAGCGTGAACGGGAGCAAGAACGCGCGAAGTGATTCCGCGTTGACGACGTGACCGAAATGCGTCGCGAGGTAGACGAGTGAGAACCCGAGCGCAAGGAGCCCGATAGTCGCTACGCAGCCCGACACGACCTTTGCGACTTGCGCGTACTGAGGGTTTCCTTCGGAAACCGCCGAGAGGCCCCCAAACAGCACAAGCAACGGAATCAGTACGAGCTCGACCGGGAGCGGGAAGCTGTAGAGGTTTGTCAACACGGCAACTACGGCGGCGATCGAGAAGTTGGCGCGCAGCAGTCGTACGAAGTTCGTTCCTTCAGGGGCATGCAGTTTGAAGATCGTCACCACGCCAACCCCGACAAACCAGTAGATCGTTGGTTTGAGCATCGCCGTCGTCCAGTAGCTCTCACTTGGTAGAGAAACCAGACGGCACCAGCTGCCCATGCCGCAGCTCCAAGTAAGACACTGCCGATGAGACGACCGAACAGGATCGCGAGGATGTTTCTTAGTGACGACGGGATGCCGTCGAGCGTCATCGCCCAGACGAACGCGACGCCAGCCCAGAAGCCCCCGTAGCTCAGTGGATAGAGCAGCGGTTTCCTAAACCGCGTGCGCTGGTTCGATTCCGGCCGGGGGCATCGCCCGAAGTTCCTGTAGATCCGCGCTTCGCGCAGTGGATCGCCCTCAACCCCAACCACAAGAACGACGATATGCAAGCGCCTCCCCACATGGAGATGGCTCTATCGCAGGCCTCGGAGAGTGTGAGCGGTTATTCAAACCGCGTGCATCCCCATGCCTAGGATGTAGCGAGGTTCCCGACGCGCGGCTGATCGACGCCGACCTCGGCAACGACCGGGCCGTCGAGCCGAGTCCGGCGGCCGGCCCCAGCCCCGGAGAGCCGAAGGCGCCACCGTGGAACGAGGCGATCGCGGAACCACCGACCGGCGCCAACACCACCACAACGACCACGGTGACGGCGAGGACGCCTGGCAGCCCCAACCACGCACGCCTGGTGCGCGAAACCTTCGACGTCTCGAAACCTCCTGTCGTGCGAGCGACGTTCTCCACGTCGCGGGCTAGGTCATGGCAGCGGGCCCGCGTGGGCCCGCTGCCGATCAGGCGGTGTTCATCCCGTCAGCGGACGTTCTTCGCCTGAAGGAGGTGCCGCCGGTGCTGTGCCTTCCTGAGCGCGGCGTCGTACGCGTACCACGGACTGGTCGGCTGGATACTGATCGCGAGTTGCTGCCGCTGGTGCTGCGCCTTCCTCACTGCGGCGTCGTAGGCGTACCAGGGACTCGTCGGCTGGATGCTGCTCGTGAGGTGCTGCTGGTGCTGTGCCTTCCTGAGCGCGGCGTCGTACGCGTACCACGGACTGGTCGGCTGGATGCCGTGGGCGGCGCCTGCGGCCGGCAGGAGCGCGGCCGCGAGGACGGCGACGACGGCAAGTGCCATACCGATTAGTGTGCGAGAACCGAACATCGTGCCTCCCTTGGAGTGGTCGAACCGACCGTAGGAGGCGGCTTCTAGAGCGAGGCAAGCGCGCGGCTAGAGTCGGGCTAAGAGCTCAGCGCACCCAGAGCTGGTCGAGGCAGGCGCCGGTCAGCCCGCTCGTTCCCGTGAGCCAGCAGTACTTGTAGTTGCCCGTCCGCCGCGAGACGAAGTCGGTCGAGAGCTCCACCTTCATCGGTACCCACGGCGCCTCGTTCGTGAGCGTGCGGTCGGCGCTGTGCCAGACCCCGGCCGCCGCGGCGGGATCGGTCGTCTCGAGTTTCTGCGCGTGCGCGACCTGTGCGTCGAACTGTCGGTCACAGATGCCTGCGTAGTTGCTGTTCGTTTGTGGGTTGGTCGTGTACGCGCTGCAGAGGAACGCGTCGAGGATGTCGTTGGGCGATGGGATGTTGGCGCCCCAGCCCTGGATGCCGGCCTGGCGATCGGGTCGCCATGTGAAGACCCACGGCTTGTGCGGAACGAGCTCGAGCCGGGCGTCGTAGCCGATGCTTCGTAGCACCGACGCGAGATAGGTGCCGTTCGCGCGCCCGACGGGGATGTCGTAGGACCAGATCGTCACCCGTTGCCCCCTTGTGCCCGACTCGGCGACGAGCCTCCGGGCCTTCGCCAGGTCGGGGCCGTCGTACGGGCAGTACGCGCCGTAGCCGTTCACGTTGGGCGGCAGGAACTGACACGCGAACTGGGCGTCGATCGAGCCGCCGTTGATCTGGACGAGCCGGTTGCGGTTCACGGCGAGGTTGAACGCCCGACGGACGCGGACGTCGTCGAAGGGCGCGAGCCTCGTGTTCAGCCAGAGCCCGAGGGTCGTCAGGGTCGGCGCTGGGTACAGCCGGCTCGAGTCGTTCCTCTCGAGCGAGGCTGCCAGCGCGGGCGGCCAGGTCTGGTCGAGGCCGTCGGCCGTGATGTCGGCCGTGCCACGTTCCACCGCGCGGATCGCGGACGCGCCCGTGTAGTCGAACCGCTCGATGATCCGGTCGGGGTAGCCGCCGGGCTGCGCGGCGGTCGACCAGACGCGGAAGCGCGGATTGCGCTTGAGGACGATGATGCCCTTCGGGCGGTAGCCGGAGATCTCGTACGGGCCCGTCGCGCGAGCGCGCCCGTTCGATCCCGCGGCGGATCATCGGCGGCTCGCCGCCGCCGGTCGAGTAGCGGATCCCCTGCGGAGCTGGGGTTGGTGCAGACCGCGTCGCTTTCCGCGGGAGGCTGGTGGCCCGGAACCAGTCCGGGCCTCGTCCTCGCTGTACGAGGAGCCCGTCGTCGTGATGAGAGCAGCTCCCAGGGGAAGCCGAGGCAGGATCGAGCTCCGTGCGGTGGGCTCGGAATCTGGCCCGGTGTTGGATGGCGAGTCGCCGCGGTGAGCGCTCGGCGGGACCTGCGGCGACGTACGCCGTGTCGCCGTCGAGCCGACGCCACCCGGCACCTCGCCGGTGTGAACGGCCTGACCGTGGCGTCGGGGTCGTCGACGACCGGAGTTCGCCACCCGACGTGGCCGTCGTTCGCGACGCGCGACGCGTTCGGCCGGCTGCCGCCGGGAAGGCGCCACTCCAGGTGGCTCGACGGGTGATGACGGAGACGGCGCGCTTCCGGTCGCCGGGTCGATCCGGGTGACGGTGCGGTCAACCGAGTGGCGACCCAGACGGCATCGAACCGGTAGGTGATCCCCGACGGCCCGTTCCCCACCTGGATCTTGCCGACCACCTGGCCACCGCTCGTCCGCGGGTCGATCTGGGAGACGTTCCGGCGAGCGCGTCCGCGACCCAGACGAAGCCGCCGCCGACGGCGAGCGCCGACGGGGCGCCGGGTGTCGGGATCGTCTGCTGCAGCGTGTTCGACGTCGGGTTGATCCTCGAGACGGCCCCGCCGACGGTCGTCGCCGCCCAGATCGATCCGGAGCCTTCGACGATCGCATCGGGCGAGGCCGCGAGCGGGATCGAGGCGAGGATGCGCCCGTTCGAGGCCGAGACGGCGCCGACTGCGTTGCCGACGAGCAGGCCTTTGAAGGCCGGCGTGGAGGACCCGTTGCTCGAGAACGCGAACAGTGGCACTGCCACCGCCGCTGCGATCACGCCTGCGAGCGCCGCGACGAGGACGGTACGGCGGCGCACCGTTCCGGATCGCACGCGCGTCGTCCCGTTCGAAAACGGGAAACGTCCGCACCGTCCGTCACCACTCCGTTGCCTGGCGCCGGCATGGCAAGAAGCTCGCGATAGATCGATTCGGTCTCGGGTGACGGATAGGCACCGAGCTCGTCCGCGAGGAGTCGCCGGCACCGTTCGTACACCTTCAGCGCCTCGGCGCGGTTGCCCGCCGCGGCGTGGGCCTCCATCAGCCGTCGGTAGCCGCTCTCCCGAAACGGTTCGAGAGCGATTGCCTGCTCGGCCCACTTCGCAGCCTCGACAGCGTCGCCGAGGCGGAGGCAGGCATCGCTGAGCACCGTCAGCGCGCGGAGCCGGACGTCGGCGAGGTCGCGCCGCTTCTCCGCGACCCAGGGGCCGTCCTCCCCGGGGAGGAACGGTTGGCGCACGAGCGAGACGGCGAGCGCCGCAGCGGCTCTCGCCCCTTCGAGATCGTCCGCGGCGAGCGCGTGCCCGGCCTCGTCGGCTGCTGCCGCCGCCGCAGTCACGTCGACCCAGGATCCCCGAGGCAGCTCGAGCCGGTAACACCCGGACGTGCTCGCCAGCGCGCGCCCGCCGTCGATGCCCGCGTCGGTAAGCGCACTCCGCAGCTTGCTCGCGATCACCGTCAACGCCTTCTCCCAGGTCGGCGGGTGGACCCGGCCCCCAGAGCACCTCGGCGAGCTCGTCTCTCGGTACGAGCCGCCCTTGCTCGGCTACCAGATAGGCGAAGAAGAGCCGGCCCTGCCGGCCGGCGAACCGGCCCTCGTCCAGCAGAACACCGTCGGCCTCGAGTGCGACGCGACCGGCCAGGAAAACCCGCAGCTGCACGCTAGCGGCCATCCGCTTCAGACAGTTTGCCTCGCTCGGCGACGCCGGGTGAGATTTGAGCGGACATCGCCTTTGTCCACGACCCGGAGGAGGCACTGGAACAGGCAATGAGAGAGGCCCTCCCCGCCCTGGCAGCGCTTCGAGACGAAGGCGTGATCCGCGCCGTTGGGGTCGGGATGAACTTCCAGCAGCCCTCAGCAGCAAGCCGCCGACGCCTTCGACGATCTCTTCCTCGGCGAAGCCCCCGCCGCCTAGACACAGAGCGTTGCCTTGCCCGGCAACGAAGTTTAACGAAGCGTAGTCCGTGCGTAGCTGCTTGAGTACGCGATGAATACGCAGCAACTACGCACGTCGGACAGTGATTCCTAAACCGCGTGCGCAAGTTCGATTCTCGCCGGGGGCACTTACGCCGACGGTCATTGCGTCGTCACAAGCGGGTTATTCGCGTGCATGACGTGCTGGCATGCGCGGATCTTGGCGGTGATCTGCGGCGCGTTTGGGTCGATGCTGGCCGGCGTGTTGAAGAAAGGTCGATTGTCCTGCGCGGAAGTGACGCTGGGGTCGGGCCAGGTCGACACGCCGTGCGAGCGCATGCAACGGGCGAAGCTCCGCATGTCGCTCCACGCCTGCTGCACCTGGGCCGGGCTCGGCTGGCCGGCGTTCGGGAGCAGGTGCCCGCACGCTCGACGAGCCGGCACGAACTCGGGGGTGCCGGCCGCCAGTTGAGCAACTTGTCTCTTCGGGAGTACTCCACTGCTGTTGGGGTCGGGGAAGTTCGGCACCCCGTGAGATCGCATGCAGCTGGAGAAGGCGAGCGTCTGGGAGGTCACTGGGCCTCCCGCACTCGATGAGCCGCCGGAACCCGTGGACGGTCGGCCGCTCGTTGTTGTGGTCGAGCCGAGCTGCGCCAGCTGGCTGCCCGGCGAGCCGCCGCACGACGCCGCCAGCAGGGCCAAGCCCGCCGCCGCGATGATCGCGGCCGCGATGCGCGCACTGCGCGACGACGGTGTTCGTAGCCGACGGCGACGGCGCGAACGTTCGGCGATCGGGTTCACGCCGTGATGGTCGCACCGTCTCGATAACAGCGGCAGGAGATGGCGATGAACAGCTAATGAAAGCGGCTCCCGGGACCGTCGACGGACCATGAACGAGGTGTCACCGCAGGTGGTTGGGACAGGAAGAGACTCAGGATCTCATCCGTCGAGAGTAGAACGCGGACTGGCGCGATAACTGGCGCACACACCCGCCCAGGGGCTCAGTTTCACCCCATGTGCAGGCACTTTCTGGCGTGCGAACGCCGCTTCCTAAACCGCGTGCGCAAGTTCGATTCTTGCCGGGGGCACTCACACAATCCCTGCGCCCGGACGACGGAACTCGAATGGGTGACGACAGCCGGCCTAGCTTCGCGTAGAACCCCTCCGGTGAGGGGGGGTGCCGTACTGCTTGCAACGGCTGCCGCCGCCGCGCTCGTCGCAACGAGCGTCGGCGGTGCGGCCCCCGCCCTGCCGCCGCTTCCCGCCCACTGGCCAAAGACGCTCCAGATCGGCCTGGCGGACTCCCCCGGCGGCGCGAGCGCGCTCGAGCATGCGGCGCCATTCGGTTTCCGCTACCAGTACCTCGCGGGCGGCGTGAACACGGGTTCGGGCTGGTCGACCTGGAACCCGAATGGGTCGTTCGTGACCCGCTACGACGGCGAGTCGTGGGCCGCAGGGATCATCCCCGTCTACAGCTACTACCAGCTCCTCCAGTCCAAGCCATCGGTGGCGGGCGGCGAGGCTGTGGTCGACCTCGCGCACCTCGACGATCCGACCACGATGGCGGCCTACTGGGACGACGTGCGCCTCTTCTTCCAGCGGGCGAAGGGAACGAAGCCGGTCGTACTCCACGTCGAGCCGGACCTCTGGGGCTACATCGAGCAGGCTGCCCGCAACGACGACGCCGCGACGGTCCCCGCGGTCGTCCCGGGCAACTTGCCCCAGACCGCGGCGGGATTCGCGCAGGAGTTCGTCCGCCTCCGCGATGCCCTCGCGCCGAACGTGATCCTCGCCTACCACATGAGCGGCTGGGGAACGAAGCACGACATCGTCTACGAGAAGCCGCCGAACGCGACGGTGCGCGCGTACGCGACGCGGTCGGCCGCCTTCTACCGGTCGCTCGGCGCGCACTTCGACGTCTCCTTCGAGGACTTCTCCGATCGTGACGCCGGCTACTACCAGCTGGTCGAGCACAACCCGAACACCTGGTTCAAGCCGGCCGACTTCGCGCGTCACCTCCTCTACGCGTCCACCTTCGTGCGGCTTGCCGGGGTCCGGATGGTGGCCTGGCAACTCCCGCTCGGGAACACCGTGATGCGCGCGGAAAACAACACGAACGACCACTATCAGGACAACCGCGTGCAGTGGATCCTCGGGCCGAGCTCCCGGGGGCACCTGCGCGCCTACGTCGCCGCAGGATTCGTCGGCTTTCTCTTCGGGCGCGGAGCCGACGGCAACACGTGCTCCTGCGATTCGGCCCGTGACGGCGTAACGAACCCGGCGCCGATCGACGGCAACACGACTCCGTCGGTGTCGGCCGACGACGATGGCGGCTACTTCAAGCAGCAAGCGCGCAAGTACTACAGGGCAAAGCCACTCGCACTGCCCGGTTGAACGACCACCCCCCCTCCCCGGCGCACCTAGCCGACGGCGCGCGACGACGACTCGACCTGGCCTCGCCCCGCGTTGGTACGCAGCGAATGCGCTGCTTATGCGCCAGGAGGAACGGCGTTTCCTAAACCGCGTGCGCAAGTTCGATTCTTGCCGGGGGCACTAGTCAGAACGCCGCTTCGGAAGCCGGATGTCAGCAGATCGGGGCTAGCAGCTGTGCCTCGCCCAACCTGTCCCGTCTACCGGAGGCAAGCACCGCCGCCATCGTCGGGCCGCTCTGTCTCGTCGGGAGGGCATAGCCGGCTCCGAGCGCTCCGGCCGCGAACCGGGCCGGCGTCAGCGCCATGATCGATGCCATCGCTGCAGAGTTGTAATGCGTGTGCGGTGCCGGACTCGAGGACGCGCTCGCCGACCCGGCGCCCTTGTCGCCGCCCGTGGTAAGGAAAACGGCGACCACCGTCGCAATCGTCAGCGCAGCGAGGGCGATAGCCCACACCGCGAGCGACCTGTGGTGTTGCTGCGCAGGAGTTGCAATCGTCGTTCGAACGGTCATCGTGCGCCCCTTTCGAGAAGGCTTGCGGATGCCCGAGACGATGCCGCGCGCCCCTTGCAGCACGCTTGCGACGGACCAAGGTCTCGCGCCGTCACGCACGGTCCGCTCACAGTCATGGAACCGGCGTCGCAAGTGCGAACGAGTCACGAGTCTGTTGAGAATCGCGACGGATCGCTCTCGGCGCCCTATTCTCCCCGTAGTGAGGGCGCTGCGCGGCAGTTGCGCCTGCGGCGCAACCGAGTACGAGGTCGAGGATGCGTTCGTCTACGCGATGAACTGCCACTGCTCGAAATGCCGTGCCGCCACCGGGTCCGCGTACAAACCGATGGGCGGCATCGAGCGCGAGAAGTTGCGAGTGACGCGAGAAGACGTGCCGATGTTCATCTGGGGCGAGCCTGATGCCGGTGACTTCCGCTGCGGCGTCTGCGGATCGTTCCTGTATTCAATCGTCCGCGCCGGGAAGTGGGCGCACGTGACGTTCGGGTCGCTCCTGGAGGCACCGTCGCGGCAACCCGACCACCACATCTTCGTCGGGTCGAAGGCGTCGTGGGACGAGATCCGCGACGAACTCCCACAGTACGAGGGCTACGCGAAGTAACCCCGCGACGTCCCCCGGTTGCCGCGGCTCTAGACGTGCCCGTTTGGAGCCGAACCTCTTCGAGCGGCTCGGCGGGTGGTCGCTTCAGAACAGCTCGGCAGCGACCCGCTCAAGGGCGGGAATGTCTCCCGGCGGATCGATGTAGAGGATGAAGTAGGCGATGCCCGACGAGGCGAGCGTCGCGAAGAGGCTTCGCCGGACGTCGGCGGAGACAGTGAAGGAGGCAGTTCGTAGGATTGCGTCGTAGTCGCGCTGGAGGTCCTCGCAATGATGGCGCAGGACGTCGAGCTTGTGTCGGTAGAACTCCGGCTCGAACGAGTCCGTCAGATTGCACGCGTCGGCGTATTGCGCGACGAGCCGCAGCAGGACACGCTCGCCGGCGCCGCCGACGAGAATCGGCCCACCGAACAGGCGTCGCACGCACTGGAGGGTCTCTTCGAGGTGTCGAAGCCGCTCGGCGATCGTGGGATACGTCGAGCCGTACGCGAAAGCCCGGTACTCGTTCTCGTCCCAGCCGGCGCCAAGGCCGAGCACGACGCGGCCGCCGCTCGCGGCGTCCACCGTCGCCGCCATCTGCCCGAGCAGGCCGGCGTTCCGATAGAGCGCGCATGTGACGATCTGGCCGAGCCGGACGCGCGATGTCTCGCGCGCGAGCGCTGCGAGGCTCGTCCAGCACTCCAGCACCCGCTTTGGATCCCCGTCACGCGTCTGGAGATGGTCGTACAGCCAGATCGAGTCGAAGCCGAGTCGTTCAGCGGCCTGCGCGACCGAGACCATCTCTTCGAAGTCGCGACCGGCGAGATCGTCACGCCACCCCTGCGGCACCACGAGCCCAAATCTCACGCCGTCGTTCTCGGCCCAGCCCACCGGACGGACGCTAGACGATCACGCGGTGCGCGGCCGCCAGGGCTCGTGCTCGTGCGCGATCCAGACGAGCTCGGGCTCGAGCGCACGCACCCGCAGCTGGCCCTTGGTGCGCGGCTCGTCGAGCTCGCCGTGGCGAACGGCCACGTCGCCGCCGACGACGACCGGACGCCCGCCCGTCTCGACGACGACCACCTGTAAGCCGCGCGTGTGGCCCGGTGCCGGGACCAGGCGGAGCCCAGGCAGCAGCTCGAGCTCGCCGTCGACCGGCTCGTAGCGCACCCCGGGGGCCTCGACCCACTGGCGGATCGTGTAGTCGTCCTCCGTGAGCGCGTCCTCGAGCTCCTGCCGCTGAACGTAGATCGGCCTTCCGGCGAAGAGGTGGTTGCCGCCGCAGTGGTCGAAGTGCAGGTGCGTGTTGACGACGATGTCGACACCTGCGAGGTCGAAGGCCTGCTCGCTCAGCGGGATGAGGCGGGGATCCATGTCGACCACCTCCGGGCGCAGCTCCGTCATGCCGGTGTCGACCAGCACGCGGGCGTCGGGGTGGTCGATGACGTGGACGTAGACCGGCTTGAAGGTGCAGCTGGAATAGGACTCCCATCCGCGGTGCGAGGAGCTCGAACCGGACTATGCGGATCCTTTGCGCGCGCCGCGGACACTTGGATCGACTGCCCGCCGCGATTCAGCGCCCGAGGAGGCCGAAATGAACCGGAAGACGAGCTCGTGCACGTCCCTTGTCGTCACGACGGCAGCCCTCGCCCTCGCCCTCGTACCGGCGGCGGGCGCAGGCGCCCCCGCCACGCCGACCTGCTCGCAACTGACCAAGGCACAGATCCAGCCCCTACTCGTTCACCGCGTGACCAAGCTGACCGTCACGCCGGTCTCCGGCTTCACGTACCTCAGCTCCGCAAAGCAGGTCGGTCAAACGTGCGTCTTTGCCGACACGGAGACCTCCAGCGGGCTGGCGGTAACCGTGATCGGAGGCTCGGCAGCTGCCCGCGCCTACCAGAGCGAAGTGCACGCTCTCGGCCCTTCGCTTGCGCGCGTGCCGGTGGTGAGCGGCGGAAAAGCCGTGCGTCAGCGCGCCGACGGCCACGGCTCGGTGAGCACGGCCGAGGTCGCCTCGATCAAGGGCAGCACCTACTGCGCAGTCACCCCGCAGAACGGCGAGACTCCGGGCGAGGCCCGGCTCGAGCAGGCAGCAGGCGACTCTGCCGCCATCGGCGACAAGGCCTACGCAGACATCGCGGCTGCGATCGGCACGGTGTGCAACCGCATCTACGGGAGCGGCAGCACCAACCCCGCCCCGGCCCTTGCCGCGCTGAAGAAGATCAAGCCCAGCCACGCCGGCGGCGGCATCACCGTCCCGAAGCTGCCGCCGATCCCCAAGAGCGGGTAGAGCTCGAGGAACTCGCCACCTGCGCGCGCAACCCTCCCGACTCGCGTCGAAGCTCAGCAGATCAGAGCTTCCCGACCACCTTCTTCGCGAGACGCTCTTCGGCTCGGAGAGGCGCGCCGGCACCGAAAATGCTGAACGATGCTTCCGTGCCGTTCTTCCAGACGAGTAGTGAGGCTCCGCCTCCAACCGAATACGCCGAGCTCCCGATCCCGGAGACCGCGACGACCGGGCCTGGATTCGCCTTCGCGCTCTTCGTGAACGCAGACTTGCCGAGCTGGCGAACCAGCACGACGAGCCTCTTGGAGGACGTCGTCGAGTAGGTGCACGATTGGTAGAGACCGGCCGCAAGAAGCTGCGGCTTGCCCACCGCTGAGCCGAGCGCTGCCTTCGCATCGGCTGCGGTCACGAGCTTGCACGGGTTCGGTGGCGAGGCGGAAGACGCGGCAGACGACACCAACATCGCCGCTGTGGCGAAAGCAGCGAGCACACCCACGGATTTCAACATCTCTCTACTCCTCGGTTGGACACGCGTCCATCGTCCCCGGCGGGCGCATAGGACGTGCATATCCCTCCGGCGCGTCAGCTCAGTCTCGTCGAGACGGTCGCCAGCGCCTCGGCGCGGAGCGCCCGACCCTGCTCCAGCATCTTCTGCAGCGCCTCCGACTGGGACGTGTGGAACGCCTCGTCCTTGATCGAGGCAAGGTTGATCTGGACGTTCAGGCCGGCGCCCTCGAGCGACGCTCCTGCGAGGAGAGCGGCGACGCCTGCGTCCGAGACCGCATTCGCCTTCCCTCGCTCGGCGATCTGCAGAGCCAGTTCGAGCACTCGCAGCGCGCCCCGGCAGACGAGCATCGGCGGCTGCACCGCCGCCTCGTAGCCCTTCTGGATCTCCTCACTCCGGGCGACCTGTTCCTCCGGCGTCTCCTTCGGCAACCGGAACGCCGCCATGACCCGATCGAAGGCCCCGGCGTCCTCGTCCACCAGGCGCAGCAGCTCAGCGCGAAGTCGATCCGCCTCGCCGGTGACCTCGTTCATCTCTGCAGCACGGTCGGCCAGGCTCTTGCTCGTCGCCGTCATCCTGGCGACCATCGCCACGAGGCTCGCCGCCAGGGCACCCGCGACGGCCGAGGCGGATCCGCCGCCCGGTGTCGGAGCGTCCGACCCGAGCACGTCGGCGAACGTCGACAACGACATCTCGTCGAAGCCCATCAGTCAGCTACTCCGGAAGCAGGTGGTACTCGATCACCTGCTTCGCATTGAACCCGGGGACCTGGAGGTAGTAGCTGACGACCTCTTCCAGCGCCTCGATCGGAACCATCCCCACCACCTCGCACTCCTTGACCGACACGCCGTAGCGCGCCGCTTCGGCCTTGATCAACTCGAGAGCGCGATGGATCGGCGTCTTCTGGTAGTTGACGAGGTTCATCGAGACCTGCACGATCCCGCGGTCCTCGAGAGCGAGACCCATCGCCTTCACATAGCGGAGGCCGCCGCCGACGTGACGGACCGCGTTCGCGATCGCCTTCGCCACCTCGAGGTCGTTCGTCTGCAGGTTCACGTTGAACGCGATCAGCGGCATCCGTGCGCCCACAGCCGTCACGCCCGACCGCTCGTTGAACGCCTGCGGGCCGGCGTCCACCGTCCAGGCGGGGTCCTGCAGCTTCGCCGCCATCGCCTCGTACTCGCCTCTTCGGACGTCGACGAGGTTGCGCCGGGCCTCGCTCGTGGCGGCAGCCTCATAGAAGAAGACCGGGATCCCGAGCTGCTCGCCGAACGCCTTCCCGAACCGATGCGCGATCTGCACCGCATCGTCCATCGTCAGGCCGCGGATGGGGACGAACGGCACCACGTCGACGGCGCCCATACGCGGATGGCTCCCGGTGTGCTGCCGCATGTCGATCAGCTCGACCGCGCGCGACGTGACCGCCAGCGCACACTCCTCGACGGCATCAGGCGCACCGAGGAACGTGCAGTCCGCCCGGTTGTGGTCTGCGTCCATCGAGAGATCGAGCACCTTGACCGGGAAACGTCCCAGGACGAGCTCGAGCTCCTGCAGGAAGCCTGGATCCCGCCCCTCGCTGAAGTTCGGCACGCACTGCAGGATCTGCACGACGCCAATACTCGCAGCCCCGGCGGTGACCTGCGTGCGCACCTATCCTTCGGGCGTTGCTGACACGGGCCGAGATCGAGAGGGCACAGGCGCGGGCGACCGCAGCGCTCGCGGAGGCGGGCATCGTCCTCACGCCCACAGAGCAACGCGGGATCGAGGTGGCCGACTTCGGCCTCTCGCAGCTCGACGAGACCGGCCTCGAGGTGGTCGTCTACGTGAACACGGAGCGCGTCTGCGCGAAGGAGCTCGTGCTCTTCCCGGGGCAGACGTGCCCCGAGCACCTGCATCCGCCGTTCGACGGGACGCCCGGCAAGGAGGAGACGTTCCGCTGCCGCAAGGGCCGCGTCTACCTCTATACCGACGGCGAGGCGACACCCACGCCCGCCTGCCGTCCGTCACGCGCCGACCTCGGCGCCTACACCGTCTGGCACGAGATCGTCCTCGAGCCCGGCGACCAGCACACGATCTCCCCCGGCACCCTGCACTGGTTCCAGGCCGGGCCCGACGGGGCGATCGTCTCCGAGTTCTCCACCGAGAGCCGCGACGAGCTCGACGTCTTCACCGATCCCGAGATCGGGCGCGCGACCGTCGTCGCCGATGGCTGACGGCACCCGCGGGTCGGTCGTCTGCGCCGGCATCGTCGTCGCCGACGTCTTCGTGCCTCCGCTCGCTCGCCTGCCCGAGCCGGGAGAGCTCGTCGCCACGGACGACTTCGTCGTCGAGACCGGCGGCTGCGCGGCCAACGCCGCCATTGCACTCGCACGGCTCGGCGTGCGGCCCGCCATCGTGGCAAAAGTGGGAGGCGATCACTTCGGCGACTTCATCCGGGACGAGCTGAGCGCAGCCGGAGTCGACGTGGCCGGCGTCGGCCGCGTGCCGGGCGTCGGCACGTCGAAGACCGTGATCGTCCCGGTGAGCGGCGAAGACCGCAGGTTCATCCACACCTTCGGTGCCAATGCCACGCTCTGCGCAGCAGACATCGCGGCCGCGATCGTCACGCCCGCCCGACGTGCTCTACATCGGCGGCTTTCTCGTCCTCCCCGCCCTACGCCAGGACGAGCTCGCCGCGCAGCTTCGTCGTGCCCGGCAGGCCGGCTCGCGCGTCGTGCTGGACGTCGTCGCGCCGGCGGGGCAGGCACTGTCGCTCGACGACGTCGCCGGCGTCCTGGCCGAGGTCGACTACTTCGTGCCGAACGACGACGAGGCGGCAGCGCTCACCGGGGCGAGCGACCCGCACCGCCAGGCCGAGCGCCTGCTCGAGCTCGGAGCCGGCACCGTGATCGTGACGATGGGTGAGCACGGGCTGATCGCGGTAGGCCCCGACGGCTCGATCGAGCTGTCCGCCCCCCACGTCGACGTGGTCGACCCGTCCGGCGCAGGCGACGCCTTCGCCGCCGGGCTCGTCTACGGGCTGCTCGAAGGCTGGGCCCTCCCGCGGTGCCTCGAGTTCGCCAGCGTGATCGGGGCCTGCGCGTGCACGAGGCTCGGCTGCACCGCGGGGCTCCCCACACGCGCCGAGGCCGACGCGTATCTCGAGAGCCACGAGCGGTGCCCCTCACCCCGCTGACGAGCCTGCTCGCTGACGCCCGCGCGCACGGGTACGCGCTCGGGTACTTCGAGGCCTGGGACGGCTGGTCGCTGGAGGCCGTCGTCGAGGCTGCGGAGGCGGAGCGGGCGCCCGCGATCATCGGCGCCGGCTGCCTCCTCGGGCATCAGCCCTGGTTCGACAGAGGCGGCATCGAGCTCCTCGGCGCCGTCGGAACCCAGGTTGCGCGCCGCGCCCGGGTGCCGGTCGCGCTGCTCCTGAACGAGACCCACACGCTCGAGCAGTCGCTGCGCGGCCTCGACGCCGGGTTCAACGCGGTGATGATGCACACGGGGACGCTCGGCCGCGCGGAGGCCGTCGCCGCCGTCTCGCAGCTCGTGACCGCCGCCCACGCGCGCGGAGCCGCCGTCGAGGCCGAGCTCGGCAACCTGCCCGACGCTGCACACGGCGCGATCGACGATTCGGCGGCGAGCCTCACCGACCCGGACGAGGCGGCGTCGTTCGTCGAGGCGACAGGCGTCGATTGCCTCGCCGTCTCGGTCGGGAACGTCCACCTACTCGCGCACGGGAGCACGGAGATCGACCTCGACCGGCTGCGGGCCGTGCACGAGCGTGTCCCGGTCCCGCTCGTCATCCACGGCGGCACCGGCTTTCCACGGGCCGCGATCGCGCCGGCAATCGCCGCAGGCGTGGCGAAGTTCAACGTCGGAACCGTGCTCAGGAGCGCATTCCTGAGCGGGCTCACCGACGCCCTTGCCGACCTGCCCGCCGAGCCGGACGTGCACGCGGTCATCGGCTCCCACGCGCCGGCGGACGTCCTCGAGGCCGGCAAGCGCGCGCTCGTCGAGGTGGTGCGCGACCTGATCCGGCACTATGGCAGCGTTGGCCGCGCAGCCTGACCCGGAGACGCTCGCCGGGCTGTACCGGCAGATGCTCCTCATCCGCCGGTTCGAGGAGACGGTCTACTACCTCTTCCTCGAGGGCGAGATCCCGGGAACGCTCCACCAGTACCAGGGCCAGGAGGCGGTCGCCGTCGGCATCTGCGACGCGCTCCGGCCGACCGACTGGATCACGTCCACGCACCGGCCGCACGGCCACGCACTCGCAAAGGGAGTGACCCCGCGCGCCGCGATGGCCGAGCTCTTCGGCAAGGCCACCGGCTGCTGCGCCGGCAAGGGCGGCTCGATGCACCTCGGAGACCCCGCGGTCGGGATGCTGCCCGCGATCGCGATCGTCGGCGGCGGCAACACCGTCGTCACCGGAATCGGCCTCTCCTTTGCGCTCCGCCGCAGCGACCAGGTCGCCGTCTGTTTCTTCGGCGAAGGCGCCAGCAACGAGGGCGCCTTCCACGAGGGGATGAACTTCGCGGCCGTCCGCAAGCTGCCGATCGTCTTCGTGTGCGAGAACAACCTCTACGGCGCCTCCACGCCGTTCGACGCCGTCTCCGCCCTCGTCGACGTCGCCGACCGTGCCGCCGCCTATGGCATCCCCGGTCACGTCGTGGACGGCATGGACGTGCTCGCCGTCCGCGAGGCCGGCGCCCTCGCGGTCGCGAGCGCACGGGCCGGCGACGGACCGACGCTGCTCGAGTGCAAGACGTACCGCTTCGTCGGCCACAGCCGAAGCGATGCCCGCGGCTACCGGGGAGCAGACGAGGAGGCAGCCTGGAAGGAGCGCGACCCAATCCCGCGGCTGCGGGCCGTCCTCGTCGAGCCGGCATCGGTCGGCCTCGAAGCGGTCGAGGCGCTCGAACGCGAGGTCGAGGCGACAATCGATGACGCGGTCGAGTTCGCACGCGCCTCACCGGACGCCGACCCACGGGAGGCGCTCACGGATGTCTACGCCTGAGCCGTCGCGTCGCCTGACGATCGGCGAGGCGCTCCGCGAGGCGATCGCGGAGGAGATGCGGCGCGACGAGTCGGTCTTCCTGATCGGCGAGGACATCGGCATCGAGGGCGGCTTCGGCGGCGCGTTCGGCGTCTACCTCGGCCTGCCGGAGGAGTTCGGCCACGACCGCATCGTCGACACGCCGATCAGCGAGAAGGTCGTCGCCGGCGCCGCGGTGGGCGCCGCCGCGCTCGGGATGCGCCCGATCGCCGACATGCAGTACGCCGACTTCCTGTTCGAGTGCATGGACGAGCTCGTGAACCAGGCCGCGAAGCTGCGCTACATGTCGGGCGGCAAGGTCTCGGTGCCGCTCGTGATGCGCGCGCCGGTTGGCGCGACGAACCGTGGCGCGCAACACGGACAGAGCCCCGAGAGCTACTTCGCGCACGTCCCGGGGCTCAAGGTCGTCTGCGTCTCCGACGCCTACCACGCGAAGGGGCTTTTGAAGAGCGCGGTCCGCGACGACAATCCCGTCCTCTTCTTCGAGCACAAGCTCCTCTACGGCAGCAAGGGGCGCGAGCAGGCGGGCGGGCTCGACCTGACTGCCGAGGTGCCGCAGGAGGAGTACCTCGTCCCGATCGGGCAAGCGGTCGTGAAGCGGCCCGGCAACGACGCGACCGTCGTCGCGACGCACCTCGCCCTCTACCGCGTGCTCGCAGCGGCCGAGCAGCTCGCCGCGGAGGACGGCATCGAGTGCGAGGTGATCGACCCGCTGACGCTGCTCCCGCTCGACACCGAGACCATCTGGGCCTCGCTGCGCAGGACGGGGCGGCTCGCGATCGTCCACGAGGACACGCTCACCGGCGGTTGGGGCGCGGAGGTTGCGGCGCGCGCGGCCGAGGAGTGCCTCTTCGACCTGGAGGCGCCGATCCGGCGGATCGCCTCGCACGACGCCCCCATGCCGTCGGCGCCGTCACTCGAGAACGCCGTCGTCCCCTCTGTCGAGCGGATCAAGAACGTGATCCGGGAGCTGTGCCTGTAGATGCCTCGCCCCGTTCGCATGCCACCGCTCGGCGCCACGTCGGACGAGCTGCGCATCGTGCAGTGGCTCAGGGACGTCGGCTCGACCGTCGAGCAAGGCGACATCCTGCTCGAGGTCGAGACGGACAAGGCAACCCTCGAGATCGAGGCGGCCGTCTCCGGAACGCTGCTCGCGGTGCTGCACGCCCCCGGCGAGACGGTTGCGGTCGGCGAGGTGCTGGCATTCGTCGGCTCGCCCGGCGAGGACGTTCCTGCCGTCGAGCCGCCGGCACCGGAGCCGGCGGCGAAGAGACAGGCGGTGCCGACCGCCCGCAAGCTCGCGCAGGAGCACGGGATCGACCTGGCGTCGGTCGAGGGCAGCGGACCCGGCGGCCGTATCGAGAAGCAGGACGTGCTCGCGCTGGTCGGCGCCGCCCCGGCGGCCGAAGGCGAGATCGCTCTGTCGCGGCACCGGCTCGCGATCGCAAGTCGCCTGACGCGCTCGGTGCAGACGATCCCCCAGTTCAGCGCAGCCGTCGACGTCGACATGCGTACGGCCGCCGCGCATCTCGAGCAGGCGCGCGCAGCCGGCGCGGCGGGCCTCACCTACACGCACTTGCTGCTGCGGGCGACGGCCCACGCGCTGCGTGAGCACCCCGCGCTGAACCGGCTGTGGGTGAGCGAGGGCCCGCGGGTGCGTCAGCTCGAGCGGGCCGACGTCGGTCTCGCCGTCGCCGGCGAGGAGACGCTTCTCGTCCAGACGATCGCCGAGCCCGACCTGCTCGAGCTCCCCGCCCTCGTCGAGCTGACCGGCCGCGCCGAGCGCCTGGCGCGCGAGGGCAAGCTCATGGACGGCCCGGCTGCGATCACCGTCAGCAACCTCGGGATGTTCGGCGTCGACCGCTTCTCGGCGATCGTCGACCCCGACCAGACCGCGATCCTCGCCGTCGGCGCGGTCACGGAGCGTGTGAGCGCGGCCGCCGGCGAGGTGCGCATCGGCCCGTGGGTCGAGCTCACCCTGACGGTCGACCATCGAGTCGTCGACGGCGTCCTTGCAGCCCGGTTCCTCGCCGCGATCAAGGCCCGGCTCGAGAGCGACACGGTCTAGCTTCGGATCGCCCGCAGCCGGTTCGCCACGCGCTCGAGCTCCTTGGCGGAGCTCGTCGCGCTAATCTCGCTCCCGTGACCGGCGCCAAGCACTACCGCTGGGACGACCTGCCCCGCGAGGAGCTCAACCCGACGATCGGCCGCCGGCTGATCACGGGCAACGCGATGATGATCGCGCACGTTTACCTCGCCAAGGGCGCGATCGTGCCGAAGCACTCGCACCACAACGAGCAGCTCACCTACATCCTCGAGGGCGTGCTGCGGTTCCGGCTCGGCGACGACGAGGCGCACGTCGTCGACGTCCACGCCGGCGAGGTGCTGACCATTCCCGCTCATCTGCCGCACACGGCGGAAGCGCTCGAAGACACGCTCGACGTCGATGTCTTCACGCCCCCGCGCGAGGACTGGCTCGACGGCAGCGACACGTATCTCCGGTCCTGACGCAGCCTTCGCGTCAAGCCCGGCCGAGAGCGGCTACCCTCGACGGATTACTCCGATGACCGCACAGCCGGCGGACGAAAGATCCTTGCGAGCAGCCCTCGCCCCTTACGCGGTGCCTCGGCCCGCACGGGCGCTCTCGAACCTCTTCACCTCGGTCGTCCCGTACCTCGCGCTGATCGCGGCGGCCTGTTTCGCGCTGAGAGTGTCCGACGCGGCCGCGGTCGCGCTCTCCGTGCTCGCAGCCGGCTTTCTCGTTCGCACGTTCATCGTCTTCCATGACTGCGCACACGGCTCGTTCCTACCGTCGAAGCGCACGAACGCCGCGCTCGGAGCGACGCTGGGTGTGCTCGTCTACACGCCCTTCGCGGTCTGGCGGCGCGAGCACGCCGTTCATCACGCAACAGCCGGCGACCTCGACCGTCGCGGCGTCGGGGACATCCAGACCCTCACGGTCGACGAGTATCTCGCCCAGCCGTGGTGGAGCCGGCTGCGCTACCGGCTGTTCCGAAACCCGCTCGTGATGTTCGGGCTCGGCCCGCTCTGGGTCGTTCTGCTCGAACCACGGATCGTCTCCTGGTCGGCGCCGCAACGGCTGCGGCGGAGCACCCTGGGCACGGATCTCGCTCTGGTCGTCATGATCGTGGCGCTCTGCCTGCTGCTCGGCTGGACGGGATTCGTGATCGTGCAGCTGCCCGCCCTCCTCGTGTCGGGCAGCGTCGGCATCTGGCTCTTCTATGTCCAGCACCAGTTCGAGGACACCTACTGGCAGGAGAGTGAGACGTGGAGCTACGAGGATGCCGCGCTCAAAGGCAGCTCCCACCTGAAGCTGCCGAGGATCCTGCAGTTCCTGACCGGGAACATCGGACTGCACCACGTCCACCACCTCAACCCGCGGATCCCGAACTACAACCTCCAGGCAGCGCACGACGACAACCCCGCGCTCCACGCGGTCCCGACGATCTCCGTGATGGAGGGCCTTCGGGCGACGCGCCTGAAGCTCTGGGACGAGCGACAGCGAAAGCTCGTCGGCTTCAAGACGGCACGTGCCTGCTCCGCGTCGGAGCCGAAGCCCGCGTGACCCTCAGGCGCCAATCAGGTCGCGCCGCCTGAACGCGCCGACGGCTGCGAGCGCGACGACGAGGCCGGCCCCGACCATCACCGCCGCGGCGCCGACGCGGAACGGCTGCGCCGGCACGAGGCCGACGTGCGCGAACGGGGTCGCGTCGAGCAGCCAGTGCGGCAGCGTCAGCACCGAGCCGACGAGCTGCCAGAGAAACGCGAGCGTGACGAGCCCATAGGAGAGCGCGGAGCTCGCGCGCGGGACCAGGCCGTACGCGAGCGCCGCGATGCCGAGGAAGAGCAGCGCCGTCGGCAGGGCGTTCAGCCCCGCCTCGAGCAGGCGCGGCAGGGAGATCGGCGAGCCGGTCGCGGCCACGCCGGCCCAGGCAGCGAGCCCGGCGGCGAGCGAGAGGGCAGTACCTGCGCACGTGGCGAGCACGAGCCGGCCCACGAGCCAGCGGGCCCGGCCGACGGGCAGCGCGAGCAGCGTCTCGAGCCGCTGGTCTGCCTCCTCCTGTCGCGCGGCCCCGACCTGGGCGCACATGAAGATGCTGACGGCCAGAACGACGAAGACGAAGACGAAGCCGAGGTAGCCGGCCGGCGTCGTGATCGAGCCCGCGCCGAGCTTCTCGATCTGCTTCTGCATGCTCGCCGAGACGTCGGCAGAGGAGACGGCGTTCGAGACGGTGCCGAGGACGAAGCCGAAGGCTGCGACACACCCGAGCCAGGCGAGGAGCGTCCCGCGCAGGCCGCGGAGCGCCTGCAGGCCGGGCGAGGAGAGCAGCCGCAGGTCGGGCTCGGCGCTGTCGCGAACCGGCAGCAGGCCGGTGCCGATGTCCCGGCCGGCGGCGATCCGCCCGGCGACGACCGAAGAGCAGCACCGTCGCCGCGAGCGGGAGAAGCAGGACGACCGGCCGCGGGCCGGCGAAGGGACGCAGCTCCTCCGCCCAGCCGAGCGGAGTCGCCCAGCGCAGCCATCCGACGTCGTCGGCGGTGTCGGCGACGGCGCGCAGCAGGAAGAAGACGCCGACGACTGCCCCGCCGAGCTCGAGCGCGACCCGGCGGGACGGGGCGAGCTGGCTCGCAACCGCACCGACCCCGGCGCAGACCGGGATCACCGACGCCGTCGCGAGGGCGAGGAACGCCGCGCCTCCGAACGGGATCCCGCCGGCCGCGAAGCCGACGAGCTCCGCGAGCCAGAGCGTCAGCGCTCCCGCCGCGATCGCAACCGTCGCCGCGAGTCCGAGCGTGCGCCGCCCGACGACGCCGGCGAGGACGAGCTCCGTTCGTCCCGCGTCCTCGTCCGCCCGCAGTGCGCGCACGGCAGCGAACAGGCCGTAGACGGCGGCGGCGATCGCGAGCGTGCCGCCGACCCGCCAGGCGACGTAGCCCTTCACGGTCACGACGTCGTGCGGCAGGCCGTAGAAGAGGCGCAGCCCGACGTTGCCGGCAAAGCTGCGGGCGAACGAAAGCCGGTCGGCCGCCGTCGGATAGGCGTGGCGATAGCCGTAGGCCTGCACGAACCCGTAGAGCGCGAACAGGTACGCGAAGACGACGGTGCGCGTCCGTGCGTCGAGGAACGCGCGCACCGCGAGCGCGCGCGCCCGCCGAGATTCAGTGCCCCGCACCGTCCGAGCCGTCGTAGTGGTGCAGGAAGATCTCCTCGAGCGACGGCTCGCGACTCGTCAGCGCCACGATCGGATGGGTGGCGAGCTCGGCGATCAGCGGGCCGACACTCCCGGCCACCTCGAAGCGCAGCGCGTTCTCGCCCGCGCTCGCGACCTTGACGTCGGGGAGCGGCGCGAGTTGCGGCGCCGGGCCCGCAAAGGTCACCTCGACCGTGTGCGCACCGAGATGGCGGAGCTCGGCGAGCGTCCCCTGGTCGACGAGCCGGCCCTCCCTGAGAATCCCGACCCGGTCGCACACCGCCTCGACCTCGCCGAGGATGTGCGAGGAGAGGAACACGGTCTGACCGCGTGCCTTCGCCTCCTGCACCGACGTGCGGAACGCCATCTCCATCAAGGGGTCGAGACCGCTCGTCGGCTCGTCGAGGAGCAGCAGGTCGGCGCGCGTGGCGAGTGCCGCGACGAGCTGCACCTTCTGCCGGTTGCCCTTCGAGAGCGCCCGGATCTTCTTGCGAGTGTCCAGCTCGAACCGGTCGACGAGCTCGTCCCGGTAGGCAGCGTCGATCCCACCGTGCAGGCGGCCGAGGAACGCAAGCGTCTCTGCTCCCGTGAGCGCCGGCCAGAGGAACGGCTCTCCGGGGACGTAGGCGAGCCGCGCATGCGCACGCACGGGGTCGGCCCACGCATCGATGCCGAAGAGCTCCGCGCGGCCGGCCGAGGGTCGGTGCAGGCCGAGCAGCAGCCGGATCGTCGTCGTCTTGCCGGCGCCGTTCGGGCCGAGGTAGCCGTACACCTCCCCTTGCTCGACCGACAGGTCGAGACCGTCCAGCGCGAGCGTGTCGCCGTAGCTCTTGGTCAGGCCGGCGGTGTGAATCGCGTCCATCCAGCGCGAATGACAGCACGCTGGGGACTACGGTGGCGTGGCGGAGCCGCGCTCCGCCACGCCACGCGCGCCTATCCGGCCGGCGCGTTTCTCAACAGCCGACACACTGATCGGGGAGGTTCAGGACGATCAGCGCGCGTGTCCGGGCGATCGGCGCGCTCGAGTAGACGCCACCGCCCTGCACGGTCACGCCGTGGGTGGCGGCGATCCGATTGCCGGTGACCGCGGTGTCGATCAGCATCAGCTGGGGCTGCGGGTCGCCCTGGTTGAAGACGCTGTTCCAGATCCCGCCCCCCTGCGCGAGCCCGCTCGAACCGGACGCGAGCACGCTGTTGAGAGACACGATCGAGCTCTGGAGCGTGGCCGTGCCGATGTTCGCGAGGCCGCCGCCCTGTGCGACCACCTGGCCGCCCGAACCGGCCGAGCCGGAGACGACGTTGCCCGAGATCAGGGTCTTGACCATCGTCGCCGTCCCGTCGACCTCGATGCCGCCGCCGTCCTCGTACGCGCTGCCCGAGGCCTTCACCGACACCTGGTTCCCGAGCAGCGAGCTGTTCGAGAGCTGAAGCGTGTCGGAGTCCGCGAGGATGCCGCCCGCGTAGGCGTACTCGTCACCGACCGCGTCGGTCGAGGTCGCACGATTGCGGCTGACCGTCGTGCCGCTGATCGTGACGGGCTTCGAGCCCTCGAGGTCGATACCGCCGGCGAACGCACCGTCGTCGATGGCGCCCGGGAAGACGTCGTCGAGCTCGGCCGTATTGCCGTCGACGACGACGTCGTCGACGGTGAGCGTGCCGTTGCTCGAGATGCCGCCGGCGCTCGCCCCGCGACCGTTCGGCCCGAGTGCGAGGACGCGATTGCCGCTGACGATGCTGTGGCGCAGCGCGAGCGACGCCTGGGAACGGTTGACGATGCCTCCCGCGCTGTCCCCGCTCGCGACCGCGTTCGGGCCGCCGACGAGGTTGTTCGTCACCTGCGTGTTCGTCACCACGAGGTTGCCGCCGTTGTCGATTCCACCGCCGTCGTCGAAGCCGCAGACGAGCGGTCCACAGAACGCGCCGGCAGGAGCAGTCATCGCCGTGGCGACGGTGTTGCCGGTGATGACGCTGTCCGCGATCGTCACCGTCGCCCCTGTCGCCTGATTCGCCGCCACGGGGATCCAGATGCCGCCGCCCTGGGCGACGGTCTGGTCAGGGCTCGACGAGTTGTCGCCGCCCGTGATGGTGACGCCGCGAATCGCGACTGTCGGCTCGGTCGCGCCGAGGAAGGTACCGATCGTCAGCACGGGCCCGCCGCCCTTGATCGTCGTGCGGTTGGCGCCGGCACCCTGGATCGTGACGCTGACGTCGACCGTCACCCCTCCGGCGAACGTGCCGGGAGCGAGCGCGATCGTGTCGCCGTCGTGGGCGGCGGAGAGCGCGGCCTGAAGCGTCGGGTAGCAGCTGTTGCCGCCGACACAGAGCGTGGTCGCAGCCGACGAGCCCGCGGCGAGGATGGCCGCGATCGTCGCAGCGATCGAAGCCAGCAGTACGAGACGTCTCATCTCCGTTCCCTTCTTTCCGAGGTGGTCATGGCGTCGCGATGAACGCGCGGAGCACGGGCCATTCGACGGCGGCCAGCTTCTTGTTGCCGAGCAGGCTCATGTGCTCCTGATCGAGGGAGATGTCGGCCGCGCTCGTCGACATGCGCTGCGCGGCGCCCCCGTCGTAACGGCAGTTCGCCACCTTGCGGCAGACGGAGGCGAGCTGCGCGTTGTAGGCGTAGATGATCTTCTGGATATAGGCGACGTGCGAGGCGACCACGGCGCCCGACGGCGACGAGACCATCTGGCAGGGCCCCTTCCCGGCGTGCTTGAGCCGGGCGTCCAGGCTCAGCCCTTTGAGGTACGCGACGTAGGACGCGAACGTGCCCCAGGAGCTGACAAGGAAGATCTTCGCGTTCGGATCGCCGCTCGACAGTCGGTCGAGCGCCTTCCCGAGCGTCACGCCGAACGCCGTGACGCGGTTCTGATCCCCGTCGTCACAGCGGACGTCGTCGCCGAGCTGAATGATCACGAGGTCGGCCCTGGGAGTCACCCGTAGCGCCTTCGCAACCTGGGCTGCGAGGTCGTCGATCCCCGCTTCGTCGCTCGCGAGGTTCACGGCGTGCGTGTGCACAGACGGGTTCGCGGCCAGGAGGCGCGCGTAGATGCTCTCGACAGCGGGATTTGTGCCGGTCGCCCATGAGTTCGCCGGCACATCGCGGTACGGGTGGGCGGGATCGGATCCCTGTCCGAGCGCGTCGGACTCGCCGAGCACGACGAGCGAGCTCGGCGGAGCGGTGCGCGTCCGCGCTGCGGCCGTCGCACTCGCCACGACTCCGAGCAAGAGGATCGCGACGGCGACGACGAGATACACGCGGCGCCGCGAACGGATACGTCCAGGCATGAGCTTCCCCTTTCCGTCGGTGATCCGCCGACGCTAGAAGCGGGTGCCGGAGACGACATCGGTGCCACCTCGGGGCTCGGGGTGTGGCTGGCACGGGACCGGCGCGAGACGCCGCGTGAGAGGATCCCCCGGTGTCGATACACGGCGTCGCGGCGGTCGCAAGCCGGACGTTCGTCGTCGCCGCTGCTGCCGCGACGGCGGCGACCTTCGCCGTCGTCGGCAGCGGTGACGCGCATTCGACCTACGAGGGATCGTCGCCGTGGCTTCGACTCGTCGGCACCTCCGCGGCGGTCTCGCTCATCGTCGCAGCGCTCGTGCTCGCCGCGACGGCCGCAATGGCCTCGGCCGCTTTCGCGACCGCGGCGCTCGCACTGGCCTGGCTCGCCCCCGTCGTCGTCGGCTGGCAAACCGGCCCCGCACGGACGCGGACGGCGGGCGCGATCGCGGCACCGCTCTGCGCGGCGCTCGTCGCGCTGACCGTCACCGTTCTGCCCCTCCGCTCGAGGCAACCGGCATCGATCCTGCGACGGGTGGCGGCGGGCATCGCAGCGGTCGCCGTCATCGCCGCCGCGACGATTCTCGCGCTCGTTCGCGACCCACTCCGCGACCTTCGCTGCTGGAGCGACTGCACAGTCCCGCCGGTGCTCCCGCACCACGGCGTCGCACTGGTCCTGCGGCTCACGCACAACCTCGCCGCGCTGAACGCCGCCGTCGCGATCCTGGCGACGCTCCTCGCCGGACAGCTCTTCGTCCGCGCCTCGGACGTCGAGCGCCGGGCCTTCGGGCCGGCGCTCATCGCGGCGATGGCCGCCGGACTGGCGTACACGGCGTATGCCGTCGAGGTGCGCGCCGGACCGCCGGAGACCCCGACCGCCATCCGCTACGAATGGCTCTTTGCCGCTCGCGGCACGTCGCTCCTGTTGCTCGCGGCGGCACTCGCATGGTGCGCGCTCCGGCCGAGGCTCGTGCGGGGCCGTGTCTCACGGCTCGCGCTCGATCTCGAGCGCAGCGCCGGCGGCCTTGCATCGGTCCTCACCTCGACGCTCGGCGACGACGACCTTTCGGTGCTCTTCCCGGTCGCCGGGGGCATCGTCGATGCGGACGGCTCGAGACGGCGGCACGCCGACATCCCCGCCACGGCGACACCGATCGTCGGCAGCGGCGGCGTGCTCGCCTACGTCGATTCGAGTCGGTTCGCGCTCGACGACGTGGGTCGAACGCTCGGGCCGGCAGCGGAGCTCGCGCTCGGCAACGACCGCCTGCGGGCCGAGGCTCTCGCCCGCCTGCAGGAGGTGACCGAATCGCGAGCCCGGCTCGTCGAGGCGACGGAGATCGCACGGCGGCGCATGGAACGCGACCTGCACGACGGCGCGCAGCAGGTCTTGCTCGCGCTCGGCTACGACTTGCTGGCAGCGATCTCGGAGGCCGAGCGCCGCGGCAACGACGAGCTGGTCGGGCTCCTCCGCGCGGCGCACGGGCACGCCGCCGAGGCGGGGCGAGAGCTCCGGGAGATCGCCGGCGGCATCTACCCGCCCGCCCTCCACTCCTACGGTCTCATCGCCGCCCTGGACTCGCTCGCGGACATCCGCCCACTGCAGCTCTCCTCGTCGCTGCCGGCCGACCGGCGCTACCCGGGGCCGGTCGAAGCCGCCGCCTACGCGGTCGTCGCAGAAGCCGTCTCCCAGCTCCCATCGCTCGCCGTGGCCGTGAGCGAGGCCGGCGGCCGGCTCGAGCTCGCCCTCGACGGCTGGGACGGCCGGGCGGCGACCTGGTTCGAGGACCGTGCAGGAGCCGTGGGCGGGACGGTCGCCGCGCGCGGCACGACGCTCGCGGTCTCGTTCCCGGTCGGTTGAGCTACGGCTGCACGGCGACGTGGGCATACGCCGCCGTCGCGTCGGCCTGGTCGTACTCCCACTTCACGACCTGGCGGCCGAGAATGGTCACGCGGTTGCGCAGGACGAGCGGCACCCACGGAACGATCCGGCTCGTGATCGTCCGATCGAGATCGGCATAGCAGTCGAGCCGAGCGGCGCCCGTCGCCGCGCCACAGCGCGTGATCTCCGCGTCGATCGTCGGGACGGCACCGACCGCGCCGGTCACACCGAGCCGCTTCGCCTGCGCCGGCCGCAGCCCGAGCAAGGAAGGGTTGAAGCTGAACGCGTCGATCTGGGAGCCGGAGAAGACCCGGTCGATGAAACTCGCCGGGTCGGGGTAGTCGTCGGGCCAGTCGTAGTTCGGGATCATCCCGACGCGATCGAGGTACGACGGGGCTACCAGCCGAGACGCGTCGGCGCCGCGGGCCCTGAACGTGATCCCGATCTTCGCGGCCGCGGCCTCGAGCAGCGGCACCATTCGCAGCCCGGCCGCGTAGAACGGCGAGTTGCCCAGTTGATCGAGAAGGACGTTCCGGCAGGCCTTCGCGACACACCGCCCGTTCTTCGTCGAGTACTTCGACCGGGCCATCTCCGCCCTCGCCCTGACGACGCTGCCGTGCCCGCCCGGAGTGGCGAACGGGTCGTACCCCTGCAGCCTCCCACCGAGCAGATACGAGGGAATGACGTGTGTCGCGATCGGGCCCGCGACCTGCCCGCCCAGCGTGTCCCGGAGCGCGTTGCGATCGAGCAGCCAGGCGAAGGCGCGGCGCACGTGGACGTCGTCGAACGGCGGTCGTGTCAGGTTGAAGACGATCGCGACGTCCCAGCTCGCAGGGTCGAGACGCAGGCGCCCCTGCTTCGCCGCCTGCGCGGCAGCCGCGACGACCGTCTTCGGCGTCGACTGGAAGTAGACGTCGTCCAGATCGCCGGCCTGCAACTCGGAGAGGACCTTCTCCTGGTTGTGGGCGAGGCCGAGATTCTGATACGCGACGAACACGAACCGGTCCGGGTAGTCCTCCCGCGCCGCAGGCGAGTCGGTCTTCGGGTCGTAGCCGGGGTTGCGGACGAGCACGAGCTGGGTCGGGCCGATGCCGCCCATCGGCTTCACGTCGGCACAACGGTCGATCCTCACTCGACCCGCGCCCTCGATCATGTACGGGCCCGACGAGACCAGGTCGGAGCCGTACCGGCCGGGCTTCCCCTCGAAGCACTTCGCGACCTCGGACGGGATCGGCGCCGCGGCCGGCATCGAGAGCATCGCCGGGAATGCCGCATCCGGCCGCGTCAGCGTGAACGAGATCGTGCGGGCATTCGGCGTCGAGATGCCGGAGATCGACGCCGCCCGGCCGTCGCGATACGCATTCAGGCCGGTGATCACGTCGAAGTAGGCCCAGAACCAGCTGCCGTTGCGAGGGCGGGCGAGTCGCTCGATCGCGTAGCGGACGTCGGCCGAGGTGATCTGCCGCCCCACGGGCGGTCCGAAACGAGCGCCTTTCCGGATGGTGAACGTGTAGGTTCGCCCACCGTTCGTCGGGCTCGGGATGCTCGTCGCGAGGTCGGGAACGAGCTGCTCGCCGGCTGCGCCCGGAACGTGGTCGGTGCCGACAAGCGTGCGCAGGAGCAGGTTGTCGTAGATGCCGGACGTGCCGAGCTGGTCCTCCCCGGTCGGGTCGAACCCGTCGCTCTCGAAGGAGAACTCCCACCCGACACGGTACGTCCCGCCACGCGGCGGCGACGATGCCCGGCCCTGGCTCGCGCTCACGAGCGCGGCCAGCACGAAGGCGACGAGGAAAAGCGCAGCGCATCGTGGCACACTCGGGCGGTGCGCGTTGTCGTGGCGGAGGACGTGATGCTGACGCGGCGCGGGATCGTCGACGTCCTCGCCGACGCAGGCGTCGACGTGCTCGCGGAAACGGCCGACCTCGACGGGCTCATGCGGGCTGTCGCCCTGCACCGACCCGATTGTGCCGTCGTCGACATCCGGATGCCACCCACGCACACGGACGAGGGCATCGTCGCCGCGGTCCGGATTCACGAGCTCCATCCCGAGGTCGGCGTGCTCGTCGTCTCGCAGTACCTCGACCCGAGCTTCGCGCTCCGCCTGCTCGACGAGCACCCGGAGCGCTCGGGCTACCTGCTCAAGGATCGGATCGGCGAGCCGCGGATACTGCTCGACGCGCTGCGACGCCTCGACGACGGGGAGACGGTGCTCGACCCGGCCATCGTCTCGCGGCTGTTCGGCCGGAGCAGGAAGCGGGATCCGGTCGCGGAGCTCACGGAGCGCGAGCGGGAGGTGCTCGAGCTCGTCGCCGAGGGGCTCTCGAACGCGGCGATCGCCCGCCGTCTCTTCATCACCGAGCGCACGGTCGAGGCTCATGTCAAGCAGATCTTCCTGACGCTCGGGATTCGCCAGGCGCCCGACACGAACCGGCGGGTGCTGGCGGTGCTCACCTTCCTGCGCTCGTCGGCCGCCGACTGACACTCAGCTGTCCAGACGGACGAGGGCGACGACGCCCGCGTGGTCGGATGGCCAGAGACCGTTCCTCGTCTTCTCGAGCGGCAGGACTCCGACCCGGCCTTCGAGCAGCACGTGCGCGCCACCCCGCGTGAGCACGTCGTCGATCCGCGAGCTCAGTTGCGGCAGCGGGCTCGTGAGGTCGCCCGACTCGCAACACGTGAACCCGTTGTCGAAGAGATGCGGCGCGCCGAGCCACCCGTCGTCGAAGCCGTCGGTCAGCAGGTCGCGGTACGACGGCGCGCCCGACCCGTCGGCGGGCGAGTTGAGGTCTTCTGCGCGCGCAAGCGCGGCGGCGCGGCTGCTGAAGTCGGTTCGCTCGACCTGCTGGAACGCGGCCCCCGCCGCGGCGAGCAGCTTCGGAAGCGTGGTCGCGCCGATCACCGGGTCGAGATCCGTACCCATGTACAGGTTCTGCGTCATGACCGTCAACTGGCCCGGGCCGGATGTGCCGGCGGTCGCAGATGCCACGACGGCCAGCGTGCAGACGAACGCTGCCGCGGCGACGGTCGACCAGCTGCGCAACTTCATCCCCCTCACCTCCTCGATGGTCGGCGCCGACGGTAGAAGCCGCGCTGCTCGTGCACATCCGAGCCACCACGGGTCCGCATGTGTGCCTCGCACGCATCTCCGTGCTACCCGCACTGCACCGGCGGTGAGAGGCTGGCACGATCTCGTGCGTGCGGCGCTCCGTGCTGATCGTCGACGACCACGCCGACTTCCGGGCCTCCAGCCGCGCGCTGCTCGAGCTCCACGGCTTCGACGTCGTCGGGAGCGTCGGCGACGGAGCAGCGGCGATCGAGGCGGCTGCAGCCTTGCGGCCCGACGTCGTGCTGCTCGACGTCCAGCTTCCCGACATGGACGGCTTCGACGTCACGGACCGTCTGCTCGAGGCCGGGACGGACGCGCGCATCGTGCTTGTCTCGAGCCGCGACCGGAGCGCGTATGCCCACCGTCTCGCCGACCGGCCCGACGCCGTCTTCGTCTCCAAGGGGGACCTGTTCGGCCCCGGCCTCGCGACATTGCTGTAGAGGCCGTGCGCCGAGGCGGGATCGTCCTGCTCGTCGCCGCCGGCCTTGCGCTTGCGCTGCTCGCCGAGCGGCAGGCGTACGAGCTCGCGGACGTCACCGGCTGGCTGCCCGACCTCGCCGCGGGCACCGCGCTTCTGCTCTTCGGCGCCCGCCTGATCCCGGCCGCCCGTTCGCGCACGCCGGGCCTGCTGCTCGTCGGTGCGTCGCTGGCCTGGTTCGCGCCCGATCTCGCGACGACCGGGCCGGCCGGCCTGCGCTGGGTGCTCGCCCGCCTCGCCTACCTGCACCGCGGGCCGCTGCTCGCCCTTGCGCTCGCGCTCCCCGACGGGCGGGCCCGGACGCGGTCGGACGCTGCCGCCGTCGGCGCCGCCTGGGTCGCGGCCCTCGTGTGGCCGATCTGGTCGAACGCCACGACGGCGCTCGTCGCCGGCACGGCGTTCGCGATGGCCGGGGCCCTGCGGCTCGGCCGCGCGCGCGGCCCGCTCGAGCGCTCGAGCGCCGGTCATGGCCTCCTGGCCGTGATCGTGCTCGCGGCACCCATCGCGGCCGGAGCGCTGCAGCGCCTCGCGGGCGGCCACGGGCAGGCAGCCGACGCGATCGTCGTCGCCTATGCGGGCTGCGTCCTCGTCACGGGCGCCGTGCTGTATGCGGGCGCGCGGATCCTCGTCCCGGGTGTGCTCGCCGAGCAGGCGGTCGTCCTCGGGCGCGGAGGCGCCCGCCTGCGGGACGTGCTGCGCGAGCTGCTCGGCGATCCGACCTTCGCGATCGGCATCGCCGACACGGACGGTGTGCTCGTCGACGAGGAAGGACGGCCGTACAGCCTGGGGCGAGCCGGGCTCGTGACTCCGGTGGAGGCGGCCGGACGCCGGCTCGCCATGATGGCGCATGCGCCCGGCACGCTCGACGACCCTGCGACGCGGGTCGCGGTCGCCTCGGCCGTCGGCCTGACCGCCGAGCGGGTACGGCTCCAGCTCGAGATCGACCGGCAGGTGGACGTCGTGGCCGAGTCGCGAAGGCGCCTTGCGGTCGCCGCGGACGACGAGCGCCGCCGGCTGGCCGTGCGGCTCGAACGCAGCGTCGGCGCCGCGCTCGAGGAGGCACGGGCGCTGGTCGACCGGGCGCGGGCAGCCGCGGGCCCGTCCGCTGCGCTCGACCGCGCCGAGCTGCGACTGTCGGATGTGGAGCCGGAGCTCGATCGCCTCGTGGCCGGCCTGAGCGTGGCCGACACGGCGGAGCTGCTGGCGGCGCTCGGGCGCCTGGCGGCCGACGCCCCTCTGGACGTCCGGCTCGAGCTCGTGGAGCTGCCTCTCGGCGCCGATGCCGCAGCCGCGCTGTGGTTCGTCTGCTCCGAGAGCCTCGCGAATGCGGCCAAGCACAGCGGCGCGCGCTCGGTCGTCGTCGACCTCGCAAAGACCGCTGACGCCGTGCGCCTGACGGTGACCGACGACGGCCGGGGCGGTGCCGACCCGGGCGGGTCCGGCTTGACGGGCCTCGCCGACCGCCTCGCCGCGCTCGGCGGCCGCATGACGGTCTCCTCACCCCCTGGCGGCGGGACGTGCGTCGTCGCCGAGCTGCCTCAGGCTCCCGACGCGGAGGTTCCCGGCGAGACCGGATAGGCGGTCTTCCAGAGACCAGCGAACGCGTCGGCGAAGCCGGCGTCGGAGCGGCTCGCGTCGACGACCACGTCCACATCCCCCTGCTCGTCCCGCCAGCCGAAGGTCACGCGATCGCTGCACGGCGTCAGGGGGTTCCAGCGGAGGACGTCCCGGCCGTCGACGACCCCGATGCGACCGCGGCACGTGGCAGCCGGTCGTCCCTGCCAGTCGAGCTCGAAGAAGCGATAGCCGCGCGTGGTCTCACCCGTCACGGTGAGCGTTGCGACGCCGGTGTCGGTGCGGGTGCTCGGCGGGAAGACGTGGCGGTAGATGCCGTCAGGGACGAGTAGGCGATTGCGGGCCGCGCGTGGCAGTCTGTCGAAGCGCGGCTGCGCGATGGGAAGCGTCCCCGGGTTGCATCCCGCCGCAGAAACGGTTGCGGCCAGTCGCTCGATCGGCGTAATCGCGTCGTCATCGGCAGGAGCGCGCAGCACCGCCCGCAGCTTCGCGCCGGCGCCGGGCGGGGCAGCGACGACGGTGCCGCCGGCCCGACAGAACGCTCGGATTCCCTCAGGCTCCGACACCTCCTGCCGTACGTCGCTCACCGCGGCACGAAGATCGCCCTGCAGGTCGGCGGGCAACGGGCGAAGGGCCGCCGCCGAGGCGACGACGACGTCGATCTTCGGCAGGAGCGCCAGGTTCACGGCGCCGTAGGCGTCCGCCGGAAACGACGAGTCGCGCGCCACCGGCTCGCCCTCGCCGAAGCCGGCCAGCACGACGCTCTCGATGCCCGCGGCGTCCATCGAGACCGGCCGGGCGCCGAGTGCGCGCAGGACGGAGCGCAGTGCCTCGCTCTGCGGCGTCCGGATCTCGAGCCCGCGAAAGTCGGCGGGCGTCTCGATCGGCTTCAGGTAGCCGATCGGGCGGTAGAGCCCTTCCGCGATCAGTCCGAGGCCGCCGAGCCCCGCAGCCGGCAGTCCCGCCTGGAGTCGCTGGACGAGGTGACGGTCGGCGACGATTCGCGACGCCAGAGCGTCGGTGTCGACGAGGAACGGCACGGCCAACGGGTCGGCCGATTGGACGCCGATCAGCCGCAGCGACAGCGCCGGCACGACCGCGAGCTGGGCTCGACCGGAGCGAACCGCGGCCAGGGCAGCCTCGTCCGCCCGGTCGTCGGGATCGCTCGTCCCGCCGGCGGCGACCGCGACCCTCAGGCGCAGCGCGCCGCCGGACCGCTGCCCGGCCGCACGCGCAAGGAGAGCCGCCACACCGGCTCCCGGGCTGCCGGCGGGGTCGGGCACGGCAACGGTGATCGTTCGCGTGCGCCGCTCACCGGACTTCCCCGGCGGCGCCGCGGCCCCGAGCAGCCCCGCGACGACGAGCCCGACGATCGTCGCGACCGCACCGAGGGAGAGGACGTCGGACCGGTTCATGCACGGAGCCCCGGGCGCAGTATCGCTCGGACCGGTAAGGCCCGGGAGGACGCGCCGTAGGCTACGTCGCCGTGGCGACCGCGAGCCGCTCGTCGAACTCGATCCCGCTTCGATCGCCCGGCGCACCGGACAAGCGGCAGCGACCGCATCGAGCCGCTCGAGCTGAGCGGCGTCGAGGTCGCCCGTCAGCGAGACATCGATCCGACAGCGGCGCGGGGTCGAGCGGTGGTCGTAGTCGACGTCGACCGATACGTCGCCGAGCTCCCAGCCCTTGCGCCGCGCGTACATGACGAGCGTGGTCGAGACGCAGGCTGCGAGAGCGGCGGGCAGGAGCTCGTGCGGCGCCGGCGCGCTGTCCTCGCCTCCGACGTCGACCGGCTCGTCGGTGATCAGGCGGTGGTGGCCGGCGATCACGATCTCCTGCCGGAGCGTGCCGGGAATCGAGTGGGAGCTGGCGGTGAGCGTGCTCATGCGGGAGGTCCGCCGACGAGGGCGGCAAGCGTGGTGAGCTGCGACTGGAGCGAGCCGCACACCTGCTCACAGAGGGCGAAGACGCCCTCGTCGGCGATGCGGTAGTAGACGTGGTTCCCCTCCTTGCGGCGGGCGACGATGCCGGCGTCCGCGAGGACGGCGAGGTGCTTCGAGACGTTCTGCTGGCCGGCGCCGAGGCGCCCTGCGAGCGCGCTCACGCTCAGCTCCTCCTCGCGCAGGAGGTCGAGCAGCCGGACGCGCAGCGGCTCGGCGAGCGCGCGGAAGCGCCGTGCGATCAGCTCGGCAAGGTCCTCGGGGATCGGATGCGGCAGCGCCATGAGCATCACTATACTCCAAAACTGTTCAGTTGTGTAGTGTTCTCGTTATGTCGATCGAAGGAGCGCGACCCGTGGAGCATCCCGAAGCCGTCGGCCCGATCGGACGCCTCGGCGCCTTTGCCGCCGACCATGTCCGTGGCGTCGCGATCACCTGGGCCGTCGTGGCCGTCGGCCTCGCCGTCTTCGCACCGAAGGTCGAGACGTCGCTGTCGGGCGCCGGGTGGCAGGCGAACGGCTCCGAGTCCGTCGCCGCACGGGCCCTGATCCAGAAGAACTTCGGCGGGCTCGCGAGCTCAGCCCCGGTCGTCGTCGTCTCCTCGCCGACGCTGACGGCGTCGAGCCCCGCATTCCGGACGACGCTCGCACGCGTCACCGCGGTGCTCCATTCCGACAAGCGCATCTCGACGGTGACCGCTCCCACCGTCTCGCGCGACGGGCACACGGCGCTCGTCGTCGGCGGGGCCGCCGCCGACCCGACCGCGATGGTCGCGGCCGCCGACCACCTGAAGGGACCGCTGCACGCCCTCGGCAGCGGCAGCGTCACCGTCGCGCTCACGGGTGCGTCCGGCATGTGGTCCGACTTCAACGCCGCGAACAGGACGGCGATGATGAAGTCCGAGCTCTACTCCTGGCCGGTGACGCTCGCGATCCTCGTCCTCGCCTTCGGCACGCTGGTCGCCGCCGGGCTGCCTCTCCTCCTGACGATGCTGGGCCTGCTCGCGACCGCGGGTCTGCTCGCGCTCTTGACCCACGGCTTCGAGATCTCGATCTGGGCGATGAACTTCGCGCTCATGTTCGCGCTGGCCCTCGGCATCGACTATGCGCTCTTCGTCGTCAACCGGTTCCGCGGCGCGCTCTTCGGCTCAGGCCTCGCTCCGCGCGACGCCGTCGCGGTGACGATGGACACGGCGGGCAAGGCGGTTCTCTTCTCGGGGCTGACGGTGTTCGTCTCGCTCTCGGCCGTGATGCTCGTCCCGAGCCCCGCGTTCCGATCGATGGCGCTCGGGATCATGCTCAGCGTCGCATTCGTGCTCGCGGCGACGCTCACCCTCCTTCCCGCCGTGTTGGCGAAGCTCGGGCCGAAGGTCGACTCGCTCGCCCTCCGCTGGGTGCATTCGGGCGAGCACCGGTCGGCGCGCTTCGCGCGCTGGGGCGAGCGCCTGTGGCGGCAGCCGCACATCTTCGGGCCGGCGGCGACGCTCCTCCTCGTCGTGCTCGCGCTGCCGGTCTTCGGTCTCCGTACCGGGATGCCGTCGATCAAGGTCGTCCCGACGAACGATGCCTCCCGCATCGGGTACGGGCTGGTGCAACGCGCCTTCGGCACGGGCGCTCCGGGTGCGTTGCAGATCGTCGCGCCGCGCACCGAGGCGGCACAGGTCACGGCCGTCGCCCGGCACGACGCGGGCATTGCCGTCGTCTCGCCGCCGCAGCGCGGGGCAAACGGCCTCGTCCTCGTCCAGGCGACGCCGAGCGCAGACCCGTCGAGCAGGGCGGTCGGCGAGACGATCGACCGCCTGCGCGCCGCCCTCCCGGCCGGCGCGCTCGTCGGCGGTGCGACCGCCGAGAACCACGATCTCGAGCAGGCGCTCGCCGCGAAGACACCGCTCGTGATCGGCGTCGTGCTCGTGCTGGGCTTCATCCTCCTGTTAATCGCCCTGCAGGCGCCGCTCGTCGCCGCGCTCGGCGTCGTCACCAATCTGCTCGCGGTCGGCGCCGCCTTCGGCGTGGGCCGGTTGATCTTCCAGGGCGGCCACGGCGCCGGCCTGCTCGGCTTCGAGCCCCAGGGGTATCTTGACGCGTGGGCGCCCGTGTTCTTCTTCGCGATGATCTTCGCGATCTCGATGGACTACACGGTGTTCCTGCTCTCGTCGGCGAAGGAGCACTGGGACCGGTCGCACAACCCCCGCGACGCCGTGGTCAACGGCCTCGCCCACTCCGGCCGGGTGATCTTCGCCGCCGCCGCCGTGATGGTGGCCGTGTTCTTCACGTTCGCGCTCTCGGGACCGCTGCCGCCGAAGGAGATGGGTGTGATCCTCGGCGTCGCCGTCCTCCTCGACGCGATGCTCGTGCGACTCGTGCTGATCCCCACGCTGCTCCGCGTCTTCGGGCGCTACGCCTGGTCGCTACCGGCACCCCTACGCCGCGTACTGCCCGACGTTCGCTTCGGGCACGGCTAGACCGACCGCGAGGGTCAGCTCCCCTCGAGCGTCCGCACCACCCGACGGTCGGGAATGAACCACATCACGGCGACCGCCACGAAGAGCCCGACCGACACCCAGGGCACGACGAACGAGAACGCGAACGCCGTCACGTAGAGGGCGAGCGAGACCTTGCCCTTGCGGTCGTTGCCGATCGCCTGGTGGAGCTGAGATCCCGGTTCGTGCAACGCGAGGAGCGCGAGCGTGAGCAGCGTGTAGGCGATCGCGCAGCCGAACAGCACCACGGCATATGCCGCGACCGGCCCGGCCTCGACGCCGGTCTCGCCGAGCCACGCCGTCGCGACCGGCGTCAGCGAGAGCCAGAAGAGGAGATGGATGTTCGCCCACAGCACGCGCCCGTCGATGCGATGGACGACCTGGAAGAGATGGTGGTGGTTGACCCAATAGATCGCAACGAAGACGAAGCTGAGGAGATAGGCGAGCAGCCGTCCTTTCTCGTCGAGGATGTCGCCGAAGTGGTCGCCCGCCGGCGGGCGCAGCTCGAGCACGAGGATCGTGATCAGGATCGCGACGACACCGTCGGTGAACGCGATCAGCCGGTCGGGACGCACGGCGGCACTATCTCAGGCCGTTCCTCCGCTCGGGTCCCACCTACCAGGCCGACCTGACCACCGGTGACACCGCGGCCGAGGCGCTGAGGCTGCGCGCGGCGAACCTCGGGGTCGACTCCTGGAAGATCTGGGCGCGCGGCCGAACAGAGTCGATCCTCGACGACGTCGCCCGGCGTGCGCACCGCGCGCTCGTCGTCGACCTCGGCTCGCTCGCGACCCGTGAGGAACAGGCCGTCGTCGCTGAGGCGGTCCTCGCGACCCTCTGGCGCAACCGTGCCGACCGCGCGCCGACCCTGATCGTGATCGACGAGGCGCACAACGTGTGCCCTGCGGATCCTGACGATCTGGTGACGGCGCTCGCCACCGAGCACGCCGTGCGGATCGCGGGCGAGGGACGCAAGTTCGGACTGCATCTGCTCGTCGCGACGCAGCGGCCGCAGAAGGTGCATCCGGACGTGCTCTCGCAGTGCGACAACCTCGTCCTGATGCGGATGAACTCGACCGTCGACCTGGCGTTCGTCGGCGACGTGTTCTCGTTCGTCCCGCAGTCGCTGCTCGATCTGGCGACGACGTTCGCGCAGGGCGAGGCGATCGTCGCCGGCCCCATCACCTCGCATCCCGCTCTGCTCCGCTTCGGCTCGCGGCTCAGCATGGAAGGCGGCTCCGACGCGCCCCCCGACTGGGCGGGCGCACCCCGGCGCTAGAAAGAGGACTCCACCGCCCCGCCCGCGAAGACCCGGGGCATGAGTCTCTCCAGCTTCGGATCGTTGCTCCAGCCGGTTCCGCGGCGCCGCTCGCGCCTCTCGTTCGCGCGCCGCCGGCGCGCCACGGTGATCGACCTTCGCCGCAGTCTCGTGCAGCCACGCCGGCGCAGGCTGCTTCCGTTCGGCTGAGCGCTACCGACCTTCGGCCCACTGATGCGGGCGAAGCCGGAAGCGGCGCACGCCGAGATGGCTCACGCGCAGCCGCGGGTTCAGCGCGTCCTCCATCCCCTGACCCGCAACGGTGCAGGCGAGCACGATCGCGGTCACCGCGAGACCCGGCGGCAGGATCGCCCACCACGCGTGGTAGAAGATCGCGCCGCCCTCGAGCGAGCTCTGGATCATCTTCCCCCAGGAGATCTTCGACGGGTCGCCGAGGCCGAGGAAGCTGATGTAGGTCTCGGCGAAGATCGCATTCGCGATCATCAGCACGGCGTTGGCGATCAGGAGCGGCGCCACCTGGGGGACGATGTGCGACCAGAGCACGCGCACGTGTGAAGCGCCGAGCGCATGGGCGCGACGCACATACACGCGCTCGCGCAGCGACGCGACCTGCGCCCGGATCACACGCGCAGCCGTCGTCCAGTAGATGAGCCCGATGATCACGATGATGTTGCGAAGGCTCTGACCGAACACGGCGGCCGCGACGATCATCAGCGGGATGTCGGGGATGACCAGGAAGTAGTCGGTCGTCCGCATCAGGACGCCGTCGGTCTTGCCACCTGCGTAGCCGGCAACGAGCCCGACGACGCCGCCGATGCCGATCGCGACGATCGAGGCGACGAAGCCCACGAGCAGCGACGTGCGCGCGCCGTAGAGCAGGCTCGAGAGCACGTCGTAGCCGCCGTTGTCGAGCCCGAGCCAGTGCGACCAGCTCGGCGACTCGTAGATCGATCCCACCTGCTCGGTCGGCGAGTAGGGCGCGATCACCGGCGCGAGCACCGCCAGGACGACGAAGACGCCGACGATGCCGAGCCCGACGGCGACCTGCCGGTCGCGGAGCAGGGTGAAGCGCCGGGGCGGCCGGTCGACGACCCCGACGAGGGTTGCCTCAGCGCGTCCCGGTAGCGAGCTCACGCTGGAGCCTCGGGTCGAGTCGGAAGGCGAGCAGGTCGGCGGCGAGGTTGCAGAGGATCACCGACAGGGTGAGGAGCAGGAAGATCCCCTGCAGGACCGGGTAGTCGCGATGGTCGATCGCGTCGACGGTCGCGAGGCCGATGCCCGGATAGCTGAAGACGTCCTCGACGACGATCGCGCCGGCGACGATCGACCCGGCCGAGAGGGCGACCAGCGTGACGAGCGGGAGCATCGCGTTGCCCAGCGCGTGCGTGCGTACGATCGTCCAGTTGCGCAGCCCCTTCGCGCGGGCGGTGAGGATGTAGTCCTCGCCGAGCGTCTCGAGCATCGACGAGCGCACGACGAGGGCGTACTGGCCGTAGAGCCCGAGCCCGAGCGTGAGCGCGGGCAGGATCAGATGACGGGTGCGGTCCCAGACGAACGTCCACGTGGACGGCTCGCCGAGCACGCCGAGCGTCGGGCTCTGCAGCCCGACGGGGGGCAGGCCGACCCGCGCCGCCACGTAGAAGATGACGAGCAGCCCGATCCACTGGGTCGGCATCGCGTAGAAGGCGAGGCTCGTCCAGAGGAGCGACCGGTCGGTCGCCGTCCCGCGCCGCCAGGCGGCGACGACGCCGCTGAGGATCCCGAGGACGATCGAGATCAGCGTCCCGACAAAGAGCATCGGCAGCGTGTGCAGGAGCGGCCCCCAGAGGTCGTCCCACACCGGCGCATTGTTCGCGACGCTCGTGCCGAGGTCGCCGTGGGCGAGACGCTCGAGGTAGATCACGTACTGGTCGAGCTTCGGCTTGTCGAGCCCGTAGGTGTGGACGATCGTGGCCTTGAACTTCGCCGTGCAGTTCTGGCAGCGCAGGCCCGTCACCGCGTTGCCCGGCATGACGCGGAAGAGGAAGAAGTTGAGCGTGAGGGCGACGAACGTGGTGACGAGCGCGAAGCCGACGCGCTTCAGCACGTACGACATCGTCTGACCTACCCGGTGGGTCGCGGGCTCGTGTAGAAGAGCTTGCTGTAGCCCCAGAGCGTCGGCATGAAGCCGGTCCACGAGCTCGAGTGCGCGGTCAGGAAGTCGGTGTCGACGAGCTGGATGTAGGGCCGCTTCTGGGCGAGGTACGCCTCCATCTTCCAGACGAGCGCCTGGCGCGCCTTCGGGTCGACGAGCTTCGCCTGCTTTGCCCACCACGCGTCGTACACCGGGTCGCTCATCCCGGTGTCGCTGTTGTCGCACCACTGCACCTTCGTCACGACCGAGAGGTTGAAGTTGGGGTCGATGTACGGATGCCAATACCACGTGTAGAAGTCGGCCGAGCGGTAGAGGCATTTCGGCGCGGTGATGAGCGTGTACGCCTGCGTGCCGTCGCCGCCCGCGACCTCCTTCAGCTTGATGCCGACCTTCTGGAACGCGGTGGCGAGGATCTGGTACTGCAGGCTGCCGTCGAAGTCGAGGTCGTTCGGGACGATCACGCTGTAGCTCATCTGATGGGCGGCCTGGGCGTGCGCTCCCGTGGTCGCGGGCACCATGCGGATCCCGCCGGAACCGCGCTTGTAGCCGAGGCGATCGAGGATCTGATTCGCCTTCGCCGGGTCGTACGGGAGCGGCTTGACCTTCGGGTTGAGCCAGCCGGACGGGCCCGACCAGGCGGAGAGGATGTTGGCCCACGGCTGCGCGTTCCCTCCGAAGACGACGTCGGCGATCTTCTGCCGCGGGATCGCGTACTCGAGCGCCTCGCGCACGCTCGCCGAGAGCAGCTCGCGGTTGCCGGTCTTCGCCGGGTTCGAGTTGATGCCGAAGTTCGTCACCTCGTCCCCGGCCTGCCTCTCGAGCGTGATGCCGTGCATCCCCTTGAGCCGCGACGCGTCCTGGTAGGGCACCGCGTCGACGTAGGCGAGCTTCCCGGCCTGGAGGTCGGCGAGCATCGCGGTCGGATTCGTGTAGTAGGTCAGCGCGACCGCGGCGGCATGCGACTTCGGCCCGTAGAAGTACGGGTTGGGCTTGAAGACGGTCGTGCCCTTTTCCTGGAACTGGGTGATCGTGTACGGCCCGGCCGAGACCATCGGGAGATGCTGCTCGGGCCGGAAGCTCTTCATCGCCGGCCCCTTGTAGGCGCTCCACACGTGCTTGGGAAGGATGTAGAGCTGCTCGAGGTTCGCGAGCACGCCCGCCACCGGGGCGGAGTAGCGGATCACGAGCGTGGCGGGGCTCGGCGCCGAGACGCTCTTCACGCCGTGAAGCACCTGGGCGAGGTAGGTCGCGAACCCGTTGCGGTTCGCGAGGATCGTCTGGATCGTCCAGACGGCGTCCGTCGCGGTGAGAGGAACGCCGTCCGACCACTTGCCGCCGGTGCGGAGATGGAAGGTCCACGTGAGCCCGTCGGCGCTGTGCTGCCAGCTCGACGCCCAGTCGCCCTCGAGCTGGAGCCCCGGCCCGTACTGCACGAGCTGCGGGAAGACCATCCCGTAGGCGGTGTCGTCCTGCGTCTCGATGCCGACGAACGGGTTGAGGGTGTCGATGTAGAAGGTCGTGCCGACCGTGAGGATCGAGCCCGACGAGCGCGTGCCGCTCGCGACCGCGGCCGCGAGGGACGCGACGAGGAGCGCGGAGACGAGGGCGAGCACGAGCCGACGCAACGTGCGGCGATCCTAGAGCACGAGCGTGCACGAGTCGAACCTGGTGTCCACATCGTGCACAACCTGTTACAAGGTGTTCGACCACGCGGAACGGCCGGCACTGTCGACCACGCGCAGCCGCACGTACGCGGCGGTCTCCGGCACGTGCAGCTCGGCACGCGTGATCAGGCCGTCGTCGTCGCGGGCGACCACTGCCGCGCCCTGCTCACGCTCCATCTGCAGCACGAGGAGGCGGCACGGGCTGCACGACACCGCCACCGTCGTCCCGTCGCGGTGGAGCTCGTGCAGGAGCGGCCCCGAGCTGGCGTAGCTCCGCCCGGTGCGAAGCGCCTCGACGACCGCCTCCGGCGAGCGCTCGACAGCGCGCACCCACGTCGACGCGTGACCGATGTCGGTGGCGGCGACGTGCGCGTCGTCGGCGGCGATGCACCCGAGCGGCAGCCCGTGCTCGAGCAGCGCGTCCCAGAACGCGGACGAGTCGCCGCGACCCGACTCGTGCTCGCAGCCGGCGTTGTAGATCTCGATCCCGTCGAAAAGATCCTCGGCGCCGAGCTCCGCGGGGTCGACACCGGTCCAGTACGGGTGGGCGAGGAAGCTCGCGGCGCCCTGCTCGCGGGCGAAGCGGGCGGCGGCGGCCGGGCTCGCGAAGGTGCGCTGCTCCCAGTGCTCCTCCTCGTTCACGATCCAGTTCCGCCGGTCGCCGCCGGGATCGTCGGGGATCTCATCGAGGCCGTACACGAGCACGTCGGCGACCCGGCCGGGGGCGCCGAGGTCGCAGCTCAGCTCGGATGCGGGCACGCCGAGGATCCGCTCCGTCGACGGCGTGCGGGTCAGCCGCCAGTGGTCGGTGACGGCGAGCACGTCGTAGCCGGCGTCGGCGTAGGCCGCCGCGAGCTCGCGCGGCGGCAGGTCGCCGTCGCTCTCCGTCGTGTGCGCGTGCAGGGCGCAGCGCAGCCAGACGCCGTCGCCGTCGAAGGGGCTCGCGCTCACGGAGCCGAGTCTAGGCTGCGCAGATGATCTGCCCGGCCTGCGGAGCCGAGAACCCGCCGATCGCCCGCTTCTGCCTGGCGTGCGGCCTCCCGCTCGCGGACGACGCGACGCGCGACGAGCGCCGCATCGTCTCGATCATCTTCGTCGACCTCGTCGGCTTCACGGCGCGCGCCGAGCGACTCGACCCCGAAGAGGTGCGCGCGCTCCTGACGCCGTACCACGAGCATGTCCGGCGGGAGATCGAGTCGTTCGGAGGCGTCGTCGAGAAGTTCATCGGCGACGCGGTGATGGGCATCTTCGGTGCGCCGCTCGCGCACGGCGACGACGCCGAGCGTGCCGTCCGCGCCGCGCTCGTGATTCGAGACACGGTTGCCTCCGACGGGCTGCAGATCCGGATCGCGGTCAACACGGGCGAGGCGGTCGTCGCCCTCGGCGCCCGTCCGGCGCTGGGCGAGTCGATGGTGGCGGGCGACGTCGTCAACACGGCGTCGCGCCTCCAGTCGCAAGCGCCCGTCAACGGGATCGTCGTCGGCGAGAAGACCTACCTCGAGACACGCGACGTGATCGCCTACGAAGATGCCGAACCGGTGGTCGCGAAGGGCAAGGCCGACACGGTGCGCGCGTGGGTCGCGCAGGAGGCGATCACCGAGGCCGGTCGCCGCCTGCCGGGCGAGCGGGCGCTCGTCGGTCGCCACCCGGAGCTGCAGCTCTTCGGCTCGATCTGGGCACGGGTGATCGCCGAGAAGCGCCCGCATCTCGTCTCGATCTTCGGGCCTGCGGGCG
This sequence comes from uncultured Thermoleophilia bacterium, assembly GCA_963840365.1. Taxonomy (GTDB): domain Bacteria; phylum Actinomycetota; class Thermoleophilia; order Gaiellales; family Gaiellaceae; genus PALSA-600. The sequence continues at coordinate 283,111 of CAWIYQ010000012.1, forward strand.
TGGGCAAGTCGACCGTCGTCGCGTCGTTCGCGCGCGCCCAGCGCGCCGAAGGCGCACAGGTCTTCCGCGGCCGCGCCCTGCCCTATCGCGAGAGCGGCGCCTACGGCGCGCTCGCGACCCAGATCCTGCGGCTCTGTGGCGCCTACGAGAGCGACGCACCCGAGATCATTGCCCGCAAGCTGCACGAGCGGACGGATGAGCTGCTCGCCGGGTCGCCGGTCGAGTCGCGGCTCGTCGCCGAGCATCTCGGCGCGATCGTCGGGATCGACGCCGGTGGCGGCGCGACCGACCGCGACGAGCTGTTCTCGTCGGCGCGGTGGTTCATCGAGGCAGCAGCGCGCGAGCGACCCACGATCCTCGTGTTCGAGGACGTCCACTGGGCCGACCCGAACCTGCTCGACCTGATCGAGACGCTCGCGACCCAGTGTCACGGGCTGCCGCTCCTGCTGATGACTCTCGCTCGACCCGAGCTCCTCGACGCCCGCGAGGGCTGGGGCGGTCGCCTGGCGAGCTACACGAGCCTGACGCTCGGGCCGCTCGGCGCCGAGCACGCCCGCGAGCTCGCGCTCCGGCGGCTCGTCGACGGGACCCGCCTCGACGAGGTCGTCGAGGTGGCCGAGGGTAACCCGCTCTTCATCGAGCAGCTCGCGGCGACGATGGAGGAGACCGCCACCGGGTCGCTGCCGACGAGCATTCGCGGCCTCGTGGCGGCGCGGCTCGACGCGCTCCCGCAACAGGACCGGGCGCTCCTCCTCGACGCGGCAGTCGTCGGCCGCGTCTTCTGGTCGGACGTCCTCGCCGCGCTGAACAGCGATCCGGGCGTCGAGCGGACACTCGACGAGCTCGAGCGCCGCGACCTGATCCGTCGCGATCCGTCGTCGATCCTCGAGAATCAGCAGCAGTTCGCCTTCACGCACTCACTGATCCGGGACGTCGCCTACGAGCTGCTTCCCCGCGCCGACCGCGCGCGGCGCCACCGCACGGTCGCGGAGTTCTTCGAGCGGTCGACCGGCGCGTCGGGTGAGGCAATCGGCGCGCTCGCCCGGCACTGGCGCGACGCCGGCGACTTCGACCGGGCGATCGACCAGCTGACGCGCGCCGCAGAGGTGGCCGAGCGCGGGTGGGCGAAGGACCACGCGGCGATGCTCTACCGCGAGGCGCTCGAGCTCGTGCCGCCGGAGGACGGCGCTCGGCGCACGCAGCTCACACGCCGGCTCGCCCTGGCGAGCGCGGCGTCATTCCACCTCGACGACGTCAGACGGCCGGGAAGTCCGCCGGCGTGACGTCGCCGACGATCTCGTCGATCGAATCGACCGTGTGCTGGCCGAGCCGGGTCGAGTGCTCGAGGACGATGTCCTCGCTCGGGGCCGAGTAGACGCAGAACGTGCGAACCTTGCCGTCGTCGTCGACGACCACGTGGCTGTGCTCCCAGGTGATCTGGGTGAGCTCGTGGTCGACGATCGACCGCGACCGGGTCCCCACCGCGGGCATCTCGGCTTCGCCGACGTCGAAGCTTCGGACGATCATGTAGCGCGGCATACGGGAATACTAGTGCCGTGGCAGCGGAATCGGATTTCCCCGAGATCAGCCTCGCCGAGCTACAGCTCGCCGCCCGGAACCACGGCCTGCCGCTCGAGGCGCTGCGCGAGCCGGTGACGCCGGTCGGCCTCCACTACCTGCTCGTCCACTACGACATCCCCGCCGTCGACCCGGCCGATTGGAGGCTGACGGTGGACGGGGCGGTCGAGTCGGAGCGCACCTTCGACCTCCAGGCGCTGCGGGCGCTGCCGGCGCACGAGGTGGTGGCGACGATGGAGTGCGCCGGCAACGGGCGCGTGCGACTCAGGCCGCACGTGGTCAGCCAGCCCTGGCTGCAGGAGGCGGTCGGCACGGGCCGCTGGCGGGGCGTCCGCCTGCGCGACCTGCTCGACGCCGCCGGCGTCGCGGACGGCGCGGTCGACGTGCTCTTCACCGGCCTCGACCGCGGCCTCGAGCACGGCGAGGAGCAGGCCTTTGCGCGCAGCCTGCCGCTCGCGGCGGCGCTCGACGCCGACGTGCTGCTCGCCTACGAGCTGAACGGCGGCCCGCTGCCGCCGCAGCACGGGTTCCCGCTGCGGCTGCTCGTGCCCGGCTGGTACGGAATGACGAACGTGAAGTGGCTCGAGCGGATCACGCTGCTCACGGAGCCGTTCGCCGGGCCGCAGCAGCTGCAGAGCTACCGGCTCCGGCAGACGGAGGACGACGTCGGCGAGCCGCTCTCGAGGATGCTCCCACGCGCCCTGCTCGTCCCGCCCGGCATCCCGGAGTTCATGACCCGCGCGCGGACCGTCGTCGCCGGCACCCATCTGCTCGAGGGCCGCGCGTGGTCGGGTCACGCTCCGATCGCGTCGGTCGAGGTAAGCGACGACGACGGCGCGTCCTGGTGGCCCGCGGCGCTCGACCCGCCCGAGCTCGGCCCGTACGCCTGGCGCCGCTTCAGCACCGAGTGGTCGGCCACGCCGGGAGGGCACGTCCTCGCCTGCCGCGCCCGCGACGAGTCGGGGCTCGTGCAACCCGACGCCGGCACGTGGAACCTGGGCGGCTACGCGAACAACGGCGTGCAGCGAATCGCCGTCGACGTCATCCCGCCGGCAGGCTGAACGAGACCCGCGCGCCTCCCTGCGCGCGGTTCTCCGCCCAGATCGCACCGCCGTGCGCCTCGACGAGCGCCTTCGCGATCGCGAGCCCGAGCCCGGCGCCGCTGCCGGAGCGCGCGCGGTCGGCGCGCCAGAAGCGCTCGAACATGCGCTCGGTCGTCCCGGGCTCGAGCCCGCCGCCGGTGTCCTCGACGTGCACCCGCACCTCACCGGGCCCCTCTTCGACGCGAACGGCGACTGAGCCGTCGGGCGGCGTGTGCCGGATCGCGTTCCCGACGAGATTGACGAGCACGCGCTCGAGCTGCTGCGGCGCCGCGACGACCACGCTCGGCGACGGCACCTCGCAGCCGAGGTGGATGCTCCGCGCCGACGCTTCCGGCTCGAGCAGGCGCAGCGTCGACGGCACGAGCTGCGTCAGCTCGACCCGCTCCAGCTCGAGCGTCAACGAGCCCGCATCGATGCGCGCGAGCTCGAACAGGTCGTCGACGAGCAGCGTCAGCGTCGTCGCCTGCTCTCGCAGCCGCGGGAGATACTCGTCGGGCTCGACGAGCCCGTCCTCGGCGGCTTCGACGAGCGCCCGCAGGGACGCGAGCGGCGTTCGCAGGTCGTGGCTCGCCCACGAGACGAGCTCGCGGCGAGCGTCGAAGAGCCGCTCGACGGAGCCGGCCATGGTGTTGAACGCCGCCGAAAGCTCGCGCAGCTCCGCCGGGCCCTCGGCGGGCGCGCGCGCCGACAGCTCGCCGCCCGCGATCGTGTGCGCGACGCCGGCGAGCTCGCGCAGCGGCCGGCCGATCGCGCGCGCGAGGAGCAGCGCGGCGACGATCGCCGCGGCGGCCGAGCCCACGGCGACGGCGAGGATCTTGACGTCGTCGCCCATGTGGAACATCACCCATCCGGAGAGCAGGACGGCGGCGAGCGGGACGCAGGCCGAGACGAGCGCCAGCCCGGCCAGCTGCAGGCCGATGCGCGGGGCGAGCCGCAGCAGCTGCGCGACCGCGAGGCTGACGGCCAGGCTCGCGCCGCCGACGACGAGGGCGAGCCAGATCACGGGTCGAACCGGTAGCCGACGCCCCACACCGTCTGCAGGTGCGCCGGATGGGTCGGATCCGCCTCGACCTTCTCCCGCAGCCGCCGCACGTGCACCGTGACGGTGCCGGTGTCGGCGGCCGCCCGGTAGCCCCAGACGCGGTCCATCAGCGCGTCGCGCGAGAAGACGCGCCGCGGGTGGCTCGCGAGGAACCAGAGCAGGTCAAACTCCTTCGGCGTCAGCGTCAGCGTCCGGCCGGCGCGCGTGGCGACGCGACTCGCGCCGTCGAGCTCCACCTCGCCCGCCTGTAGCCGCCCGTCCGCCGGGGCCTCCGACCGCGACCGGCGAAGCACGGTGCGCACGCGCACGGCGAGCTCGCGGGGCGAGAACGGCTTCGTCACGTAGTCGTCGGCGCCGAGCTCCAGCCCGACGATCCTGTCGGCCTCCTCGACGCGAGCCGTGAGCAGGATCACGGGCAGATCCGACCGCGCGCGGATCCAGCGGCAGAGCTCGAGGCCGTCGGCGCCCGGCAGCATCACGTCGAGGACGACGAGCGCCGGCTCCTCGGCCTCGATCAGGGCGCGCGCCGCCTCGCCGTCGGCCGCCTCGAGGGTCGTGAACCCATCGCGGCGGAGGTAGCGGACGACGACGTCCCGCACCACCGGCTCGTCGTCGACGACCAGGACCGCCGCCCCCATGACCCTATTCTGGCTTCCACTTGGAGTGATGGCGCTCCGCCCACTCCGAGCTGACCGTGCCGACGGTCATCCCGCGCAGCGCATGCCTCGTCGCCGGGTGGATCACCGCAAGGTAGAGATGGCCGACGAAGAGCGCCGTCGCCGCGAAGAAGAGGCCGTCGTGCAGCACGACCGTGCTCGCGAAGCGGAGCCGCGTGTCGCCCTCGCCCAGGTGGAGCAGCAGCCCGGAGACGAGGAACAGCACCATGAACGCCGCGGTCAGGGAGGCGTTCACCTTCTGACCGGCATTGAGCCGACCCTGCGGCGCGGGCCGACGGCCCGCGAGCCAGCGGACGTCGTCGCGGTCGAAGCCGTCGAGCTCGCGGGCGGTGCGCAGGAGACCGCGCCGGTCGCCGAGGACGACGACGAGCACCAGGGCGCACACCCAGCCGATGCCACCCCAGAAGTGCACCTCCTTCACGAGCCCGCGGCGGCCGACGGCGACCTCGAGGCTCGGCAGGTAGAGGACGAGGCCGGTGGCAAGCAGGAGCAGGAAGCCCGCCGCGTTCACCCAGTGCAGCACCCGCTCCGTCATCGAGAAGCGGCGGACGTAACGGGTCACGTGCTGTACCCGTTCGAGTGGCCGATCCAGGCGTCGCGGTCATATCCGAGCGCCTCCCAGTAGCCGTCGGCGGCCTTCGGCACGAGCTCGATCCGCTGCAGCCACTTGACGCTCTTGTAGCCGTACATGTCAGGGATCACGAGCCGGAGCGGCGCGCCGTGCCCGCGCGACAGCGGCTTGCCGTCCATCTCGTAGGCGAGCAGCACGTCGTGCAGAGACGCCTGTGCGCGGGTGAGGTAGTCGTCGTAGGGGATCTCGGCCGACACGAAGCGCAGCCCGTGCGCCGAGCTGCTCGGCTGCGCGGGGCCGATCACCTCGGCGAGCCGGACGCCCTTCCAGTGGACGTTGCGCACCGTCCAGCCGGTGACGCAGTGGAACGTCGAGACCTGCTCGACGGCGGGCAGCGCGCGCAGCTGCTCGTAGTCGAGCGTCTGCTCGCGCCCGACCATGCCTCCGACGCTGAGGCGCCAGCTCGCAGGATCGAACGTCGGCATGTGGTCGGCGACGCTGTAGATCCGCCAGCCGCTCGTCGGCAGGATCGGCGCGATGTCGGCGGCGACCGGCGTGATCACACCCGAGACGGCGTCCCAGGCCGCCTTGCCCCAGAGCAGGGACGACACGCCGGCCGCGACCGTGCCGAGGAAGACGCCACGTCCGACGCGGTGCTCGTGCTCGCGCGGCACGGGCCGGCTGTCGTCGCCGCTCACGTCACTCCTCACATGTGTGCCATGCCGGCGAAGAGCTTGCCGCGCAGGTCGCCGGGATGCCCCTTCGTGTCGACCCAGACCGAGTACTTCGCCGGGCTCTTGTCGAGGAGGCCGAGCGCCTTGACCGAGGTCATCGCGCAACCCTTCTTCGCGTAGCTCGTGCCGAGCTTCGCGACGACCATGCCGTGCGCGTCGCGGATCGAGGCCGCCGTCGGGCCCTTCGTCGGGATGTCGAACGTCCAGCAGAGCTCGTGGTGCGCCGACTTGACGGTGATGTTCACGATCCCGTGCTCGCCCATGCCCGACAGTCTGGCACCGAGCTCGGGGTGCATCGTGTCGGCCGCGGCGACCGACGTTGCGGCCGCGGCGACTGCGGCGGCGAAGACTGCGACGACGTGCTTGCTGCTCATGGAGCCTCCCGGGTCGAGGGACGCTCTGCACTCTCCCCGTGAAGGGTGTCAGAAGTGTGTCGCCCGGCTTACGAAAGGCTTAAAGCGATAGAACCTCGGGAGAGTGACGACCGCCGAGCACGAGCGGCTGCAGGAGATCAGGCACGGCCGCGCGCCGTGGCGGCGTTTCGGCCCGTACCTGGCCGAGCGCGCCTGGGGCACGGTGCGCGAGGACTACAGCGCGGACGGCGATGCCTGGGACTACTTCCCGCACGACCACGCCCGCTCGCGCGCCTACCGATGGAGCGAGGACGGGCTCGCCGGGATCTGCGACGACCGCCAGGAGCTGTGCTTCGCGCTCGCCCTCTGGAACGGCCGCGACCCGATCCTCAAGGAGCGCATCTTCGGGCTGACCGGCCCGCAGGGCAATCACGGCGAGGATGCCAAGGAGTACTGGTGGTACCTCGACTCGACGCCGACGCACTCGTTCATGCGCTGGCGCTACATGTACCCGCAGGCCGAGTTCCCGTACGAGCGGCTCGTCGCCGAGAACGCGGAGCGGACACGGCTCGACCCCGAGTTCGAGCTCGTCGACACGGGGATCTTCGACGACCGTCGCTACTGGGAGATCACCGTCGACTACGCGAAGGCCTCCCCCGACGACATCCTGGCGCGGATCTCGGTTCGCAACGCCGGCCCGGACGACGCCGCAATCGACGTGCTGCCGACGCTGTGGTTCCGGAACACGTGGTCGTGGGACGACGACTCGCCGCGGCCGCTCCTCCGCCTCGCCGACGGCGCGATCGTCGCCGAGCACGACGAGCTCGACACGCTGGTGCTCACCTCCGGCGGCTCGCCCGAGGTGCTCTTCTGCGAGAACGACACGAACATGGAGCGCGTCTTCGGCGCGGAGAACGGGACGCCGTACCCGAAGGACGGCATCTCGGACCACGTCGTGCACGGCGCGGCGACCGTCAACCCCGCCGGGCGCGGCACCAAGGCCGCCTTCCACCACCACCTCGACGTGCCGGCCGGCGAGACGCGCACGGTCGAGCTACGTCTCGCGCTCACCCGCGGCCTCGGCGACGACTTCGACGACGTGCTCGCCGCGCGCGAGCACGAGGCGGACGAGTTCTACGCCGCGCTGATGCCGGCGGGCACATCCCCCGACGAGGCCCGGGTCGCGCGCCAGGCGCTCGCCGGGATGCTCTGGTGCAAGCAGTTCTACCACTACGACGTGCGGCGCTGGCTCGCCGGCGACCCGCTCGAGCCGCCGCCGCCCGCCGAGCGGCGCACGGGCCGAAACCACGACTGGACGCACATCTCCAATCGCGACGTGATCTCGATGCCCGACACCTGGGAGTACCCGTGGTACGCGGCCTGGGACCTCGCGTTCCACTGTGTCGCGCTCGCGCACGTCGACCCCGAGTTCGCGAAGGAGCAGCTGATCCTGCTCTGCCGCGAGTGGTACATGCATCCGAACGGGCAGCTGCCCGCCTACGAGTGGTCGTTCGGCGACGTCAACCCGCCGGTGCACGCGTGGGCGGCGCTACGCGTCCACGAGATCGCCGGCGACGGCGACGTGGCGTTCCTCGAGCGCATCTTCCACAAGCTGCTCCTCAACTTCACGTGGTGGGTGAACCGCAAGGACGCCGAGGGCAACAATGTCTTCGAGGGCGGCTTCCTCGGGCTCGACAACATCGGCGCGTTCGACCGTTCGTCGCTGCCCGTGAGCGGGCGCCTCGAGCAGTCCGACGGCACGGCGTGGATGGCGATGTACTGCCAGAACATGCTCGAGCTCGCGCTCGAGCTCGCCCGGCACGACGACACGTACGAGGACCTGGCGACGAAGTTCTTCGAGCACTTCGCCCTGATCGCGTGGGCGCTCGACGAGCAGGGCCTCTGGGACGACGCGGACGGCTTCTACTACGACGTCCTTCACACGGCGGACGGGCAGGTCGTGCCGCTGAAGGCGCGGTCGGTGGTCGGCCTGTTGCCGCTCGCGGCGACGACGACGGTCGGGCCGGAGACGATGGAGCGCCTGCCGGAGTTCGTGCAGCGGGCGCTGTGGTTCACGACGAACCGCCCCGAGGGCCGCGCGGTCGTGCAACACACGGCGTCGCCGGCACACGCCGGCTGGCGGATGCTCTCGATCCTCGACGAGACCCGCCTGCGCCGCCTCCTCGAAGTGATGCTCGACGAGTCGGAGTTCCTCTCGCCGCACGGCCTGCGCGCGCTCTCGCGGCGCCACCTCGCCGAGCCGCTGCACGTGGACGTCGACGGCGTCTCGGCGACGCTCGACTACGAGCCTGGCGAGTCGACCACCGGCCTCTTCGGCGGCAACTCGAACTGGCGCGGCCCGGTCTGGTTCCCGATCAACTACCTGCTGGTCGAGGCGCTCCGCGTGTACCACCGCTACTTCGGCGAGCGCTTCCAGGTCGAGTGCCCGACCGGCTCCGGGCAGCTCCTCGACCTGGCGCAGGTCGCCGACGAGCTGTCGGCGCGCCTCGTCGCGCTCTTCCTCGACGAGGGCGGCAGGCGCCCGGTGTTCGGTGGCTACGAGCTCTTCCAGAACGATCCCGCCTGGCACGACCTGCTTCCGTTCCACGAGTACTTCCACGGCGACACCGGCGCCGGGCTCGGCGCCTCGCACCAGACCGGCTGGACCGGGCTCGTCGCCGACCTCGTCTTGCGCGGCAAACGGCTTTAGGGTTGCCGCATGGACGCACGGCGCGTGTTCGGGCTCGTGCTCGCAGGCGGCGAGGGGAAGCGGCTCATGCCGCTGACCGCCGACCGCGCGAAGCCGGCGGTGCCGTTCGGCGGCCACTACCGGCTCGTCGACTTCGCGCTCTCGAACCTCGTCAACGCGGGCTACCTGCGCATCGTCGTGCTGACGCAGTACAAGAGCCACAGCCTCGACCGGCACGTCACGACCGTGTGGCGGCTGTCGCCGCTCCTCGGCAACTACGTGACGCCGGTGCCGGCGCAGCAGCGGCTCGGCCCGCACTGGTTCGCAGGGTCGGCCGACGCGATCTACCAGAGCCTCAACCTGATCCACGACGAGCGGCCCGACTACGTCTGCGTCTTCGGCGCCGACCACATCTACCGGATCGACCCGGCGCAGATGGTCGCCCGCCACGTCGAATGGGGCGGCAGCGTCACGGTCGCGGGCATCCGCGTCCCGCTCGGCGAGGCGAGCCAGTTCGGCGTCATCGAGCCGGGCGCCGACGGCCACACGATCGCCCGCTTCCGCGAGAAGCCGCCCGACGCGACCGGGCTGCCCGACGCGCCCGACCAGGTCTACGCGTCGATGGGCATCTACGTCTTCACCGCGGAGGCCCTCGTCGCGGCGGTCACGGAGGACGCCGCCGACGAAGGCTCGCGACACGACCTCGGCGGCGACGTGATCCCGCGCCTCACCGCGCAGGGCGAGGCACACGTCTACGACTTCCTCTCCAACGACGTCCCCGGCGCGACGGAGCACGAGCGCGGCTACTGGCGCGACGTCGGGACACTCGACACGTACTTCGACGCGCACATGGATCTCGTGCGCGCGGTCCCGGTCTTCAACCTCTACAACCGGGCCTGGCCGATCCACAGCTGGGGCGAGCCGCTGCCGCCGGCCAAGTTCGTCGTCGAGGAGGAGGGCCGGGTCGGCCGGGCGCTCAACTCGATGGTGTGCGCGGGCGTGATCGTGTCGGGCGGCCTCGTCCGCCGCTCGATCCTCTCTCCCGGCGTGCACGTGCACTCGTATGCCGAGGTCGAGCGCTCGGTGCTGCTGCACGGCGTCGAGATCGGGCGCAACGCCATCGTTCGCAACGCCATCCTCGACAAGAACGTGCGCGTCGAGCCCGGGGCGCAGATCGGCGTCGATCTCGAGCGCGACCGCGAGCGCTTCGTCGTCTCCGCCGAGGGCATCGTCGCGATCGGCAAGGGCGTCGTCGTCGATGCCTGACCCCCTTCCGCGGGTCGCGTTGCTGACACGCGAGTACCCGCCGGACGTCTACGGCGGTGCCGGCGTCCACGTCGAGTATCTCGCCCGCGAGCTCGACCCGCTCGTCGAGTTGACGGTGCACTGCTTCGGCGCCGATCGCCCGGCTGCCCATCCGCGAGTCGTGGCGCACACGCCGTGGGAGCGCCTCTCGGGCCGCGAGCCGTACGCGGCGGCGCTCGAAGCGGTGTCGGTCGACCTCTCGATGGCCACCGCGGTCGGCGGCGCGCAGCTCGTGCACAGCCACACCTGGTACGCGAACCTCGCCGGGCACCTCGCCAAGCTCGTGCACGGCATCCCCCACGTCGCGACGGTGCACAGCCTCGAGCCGCTGAGGCCGTGGAAGGCGGAGCAGCTCGGCGGCGGCTACGCCGTCTCGAGCTGGTGCGAGCGGACCGCCCTCGAGGGCGCGGACGCCGTGATCGCCGTCTCGGCCGAGCACGGCCGTGACGTGCTCGCGTGCTATCCCGCGATCGACCCCGCGCGCATCTCGGTGATCGGCAACGGCATCGACACCGACGAGTACCGTCCCGACCCGGCCACCGACGTTCTCGACCGCTACGGCATCGACACCGCGCGCCCGTTCGTGCTTTTCGTCGGCCGCGTGACGAGACAGAAGGGGCTGACGCACCTGCTCGACGCCGCGCTCGAGCTCGACCCGGCGGCGCAGCTCGTGCTCTGCGCCGGCGCGGCCGATACACCCGAGCTGGCGGCGGAGATCCACGCGAAGCTCGAGCGGGTGCGGGCTGCCCGCGGCGGCGTGGTGCTGATCGAGCGAATGCTGCCCCGGCGAGAGCTCATCCAGATCCTCACCCACGCGGCCGTGTTCGTCTGCCCGTCGATCTACGAGCCGCTCGGGATCGTGAACCTCGAGGCGATGGCCTGCGCCACCCCCGTCGTCGCGACCGCTACGGGCGGGATCCCCGAGGTCGTCGAGGACGGCGTCACCGGCCTGCTCGTGCCGTTCGACCCCGTCGAGGGCCCGGCCCGGGAGCCCCGGGACCCGCAGCGTTTCGCGCACGACCTGGCCGAGCGGATCAACCGGCTGCTCGCCGACCCCGCAGCCGCGGCCGCGATGGGAACGGCCGGCCGGGAGCGCGCCGTGGCCGAGTTCGGCTGGGGAACGATTGCCGAGCGCGTGCGCGCGCTCTACAGCTCGTTGCTCTGAGCCGAAATTCTCTGTAAGGTGCACCTTACATGCTTCGGAGGAACTACTGCCCGACCGCCGAGGAGCTCGCGCAGCGGAAGCTGCTTCTCCGCCGCTCCGCCTGGGCGCTCGTCGCCGCCCTGGCGATCGGCGCGCTGACGTGGAAGGCGATCACGGCGCCCGACGGCGTCACCGACCCGACCGCTTCCGAGGTGCAGCTCGCCCACGGCGCCGTCGTCGTCAACAGCGCCCTGCTCGTCTTCCGCGAGGGGCTCGAGGCAGTGCTGGTGCTGGCGGCGTTCACCGCCAGCTTCACCGGCGCGCGGCGCGCCCTGCGCCGGCCGGTCGCCGGCGGCGCGGTGCTCGCCCTCGCCGCCTCGGTCGCGACCTGGTTCCTCGCGATCGGGATCATCGGGGCGCTCGGCGGGCCCGGGCTCGACGTGCAGGCGGGCACCGGCCTCCTTGCCGTCGCCGTGCTGCTCGTCGTCATGAACTGGTTCTTCCACAAGATCTACTGGACCGGGTGGATCTCGGCGCACAACCGCCGCCGGCGCGAGCTGCTCGACCACCCGGCGCGTGGCGCCCTGCTCGGGCTCGCGCTCCTCGGCTTCACGGCCGTCTACCGCGAAGGCTTCGAGGTCGTGCTCTTCCTGCAGAACCTGCGCCTCAAGGCGGGCGACGGCACCGTGCTCGAAGGAGTCGCGCTCGGGCTCGCCTTCACCGTCGCGGTCGGCATCGCCACGTTCGCGTTGCAGCAGCGGCTCCCGTACCGGCGCATGCTCGTCGCCACGGGCATCCTGCTCGGCTTCGTGCTCCTCGTGATGGTCGGCGAGAGCGTCCAGGAGATGCAGCTCGCGGGCTGGCTGCCCACGCACACGTTCGCCACCTTCCCCGGCTTCGTCGGCCTCTGGTTCGCCGTCTTCCCGACGGTCGAGGGCATCGTCGCGCAGGTGCTGGCCGCGCTGCTCGTGATCGGCTCGTACTTCGCCGCCGAGCGGGTTCGCGTCGGCCGCCCGCGCGCCCGCGAAGAGCGGGCGCGCGTGACGGCCGTCGCCGAGCAGCCCGTCACCGAGCAGCCCTAGCGCTTCTTGCCCTTCTTCGGTGCCGGCCGGGACCGGCCGGCGTGCTCTTCGGCTTCGGCTTGCCGGTCTTCGGCTTGCCCTTCTGGCCGAACAGGCTCACATGCCCGGGCGACCACGAGACCTGCCGGCCCGTGCAGCCGGCGGCGATCGCCTGCGCGACCGCCGCGTAGGACGGCTTCGGGGTCCTGTCGGGATACTCGAGGCCCGACTGCCAGCCGCCCGAGGTGGGCGTCACGTTCAGGTTCTGCTCGTCGATCAGGTGGAAGAACAGCACGGCCGCGATCGACGGGTCGCACGATGTCGTCTGCACGATGCGGGCGTAGTAGGCGGCCTGTTGCTGCTCGGTGACGCTCGGCGACGACTCGGTGCCCGTGTACTGCGGCTTCCCGGTCTCGTTGCTCTGGTAGCCGACCTCGTCGAGGAAGAGCTTCAACCCGGCAAGCGTCGTCGGCTGCGCGGTGCCGTGGAAGGCGTCCCACACGGCCTGCTTGACCCGGTCGAGCTGCGGCAACCCGAAGAAGCCGGGATCCTCGTAGCCGGCGCGGTCGGGTGGCGGCGGCGGGCTGGCGTTCGGGTTCGGGTACGGGTGGACGGCAAGCGCGTCCATGATCGGCGTCGTGCGGCCGGAGGCGCGATAGGCGCCGCCGACGAGGCGGATGAAGTCGAGCGGCTTCGTCGAGCTCGAGCTCACCGCCCGCGGAGCGAGGCCCATGCCGATCACCTCGATTGCCGGGTTCACCGCCTTGAGAACGTCGTAGCAGCGCGCGAGCGTCGCCTCGTAGGTGTCCGGCCCGGCGTTCGGGTCGCTTGCCGTGTGCTGCGGCGACCAGAAGCGTGTGGCGTTGACCTCGTTGCCGATGATCAGCTTGGTCACCGTCGGATAGCGGGCCGCGACGTTGCCCGCCCACTCGCAGAACGCTGCCGGATCGGGTGCGTGGGCGTCCGCCGGGAAGAGCGAGAGGATGACGTCGACGCCGGCGGCGTGCGCGGCGGGCACGGCGCGATCGAGGAAGCCCTGATCCGAGATCGTCGACGGGTCGCCGGTGAACGTGACCGTCCAGCGGTTCTCCGTCATGCCGCTCCCAGTCAGGCTCGGGTAGATGGCTGCGCCGCCGTCGGCGGCGAACTTCGTCGCGTCCTCTGCGACTCCGAACGAGGGCCGGACGGAGCCGGCGCCTGCACTCGCGGCGACGCTGAGGACCAGCGTCAGGCAGGCTGCGGCCAACGCGGCCGCGCACGACCGTGCATTCACTTCGTTCCTCCTGTTTGGGCGATCGGCGGCGGCTCTAACCTCGGCCGGCGGCGTGGCCGATCTCGGTTGCCCACACGTCTTAGCCCGGGCGCGACGGACCGGCGATCGCCGCTTCGAGTGAGCCCGCTCCCGAATTCGAGGGAACCGGACGGACCGAGGTAACGACGAAGGGTGATGCGGCACTCCCCTTTGGAGGGAGGTCTCGCGCGCTTGCCAGGGCCCGCGTTGCCAGAGTAGGGTCGCGCGATCGCCCCGACCGTGACAACGACCGAAGAGCCTCAGGCACTCGACAAGGGCCTCAAGTCCGGCGCGCTCGGATTCGTCTCCAGCGTCGTGATCGGCGTCGCCTCCACGGCGCCCGGCTACAGCCTCGCCGCCTCGCTGGGCGTCGTCGCCGCCGCGGTCGGGTTCGCGTCGCCGGCGATCATGTGGGTCGCCTTCATCCCGATGTTCTTCATCGCCGCCTCGTACTACGCGATGAACCGGGTCGACCCCGACTGCGGCACGACGTTCATCTGGGTGACGCGCGGCCTCGGTCCCTGGGTCGGCTGGATCTCCGGCTGGGCGCTTCTGATCGCCGACGTGCTCGTGATGGCCAGCCTCTCGCAGATCGCCGGGAAGTACTCGTTCCTGCTCGTCGGCGCCGACGGCGCCGCGAACAACACGGTCGCGGTGACGGTGATCGGCGTGATCTGGATCATCGTCATGAGCTGGATCTGCTACGTCGGCATCGAGATCTCGGCCCGGACGCAGTGGTTCCTGCTCGGCGCCGAGATCTTCGTGCTCGTCGTCTTCGCGGTGGTGGCGCTCGCCCGTGTCTACGCCGGCTCGTTCGCGGACTCGGTGCATCCGAGCCTCTCCTGGCTCAACCCGTTCTCGCTCAGTACCGGCGCGCTCAGCGCAGGCGTCCTGACCGCGGTGTTCATCTACTGGGGCTGGGACACCGCCGTCGCGGTGAACGAGGAGACGGAGGACGCGTCGCGCACGCCCGGCAAGGCGGCGGTCGCAAGCACGATCCTCCTCCTTGCCATCTACGTGGTGGTGGCGATCGCCGCGCAGGCGGTCCACGGGCCGGGCTTCCTCGTGCACAACCAGGACGACGTCCTGAGCGCGCTCGGCTCGTCGGTGCTCCCCACCGGGCTCGACAAGCTGCTGATCATCGCCGTCCTCACGTCGGCGTCGGCGTCGACGCAGACGACGATCCTGCCGGCGACGCGCGCGACGCTCTCGATGGCCGCGCACGGCGCAGCGCCGAAGTCGTTCGCGTCGATCACGCCCCGGTACCTGACGCCGGGCGTCTCGACGATCTGGATGGGGGCCGTGTCGATCGTGTGGTACGTCGCGTTGACGGCGGTCAGCCAGAACATCCTCGCCGACTCGATCACCGCGACGGGCCTCGCGATCGCCTTCTACCTCGGCATCACCGGCGTCGGCTGCGTCGTCTACTTCCGCAAGGCGCTTCTGCACGACCTGCGGACGTTCCTGATCGCCGGCCTCGGCTCGGCGCTCGGTGCGATCATGCTCGGCTATGTGCTCGTCAAGTCGTGCATCGACCTCGCCAACCCGGCCAACTCGACCTCCGGCGAGTCGTGGCTCGGAATCGGGGCGCCGCTGATGATCGGCATCCTCTCGGTGCTCGTGGGTGTCGTCCTGATGTTCCTGCAGTGGCGCGCCGCGCCGGCGTTCTTCCGCCGGCCGCTCGAGGCGGCGCCGCCGGAGACGCGGCTGTGAGCACCACCCTGGTGCTCGGGTACGACGACTCGCCGTCGGCGAACGCGGCGCTCGCGCAGACGCTGACCCTCGCGCCTGAGCTCGGCGCCGACGTCGTCGTCGTGTTCGGCTACCACATCAGCCCGCTCGGCGGACAGGGCGCCGAGGACGTCCGGGGGGTGCTCGAGAAGATGGGCCAGCGCGCGCTCGCCCGCGCCGTCAGCGACCTCGGCGATGCCGGGATCACGGTGAGCGAACGGCTCGTCGCGCAGCGACCCGCCGATGCGCTGCTCGAGGTCGCGGCCGAGGTCGGCGCGCGCCTGATCGTCGTCGGCACCGAGGGCGAGAATCCGATCACCGGGGCGTTCCTCGGCTCGGTCGTGCTGAAGCTCGTGCAGCGCTCCTCGGTCCCGCTGCTCGTCGTCCCGACAACGGGCTAAGCGGCGCTCACTTCATGTGATTGGAACGAACCACTACCCGGCGGCGGGCGGAGCCTCCGGCGGCTCGGCGGTCGCGGCCTCCCCAGCGGGGGCCGGGCTCTCGGGCGCAGGCGCCGGCTCGGCAGGCGGCGGAGCATCGGCCGGGGGCGCGGCTGCGGCGCTCGACTGCGCCCACGGCAGCGGCTCGCCCGACTCGCGCACCTGCATGACGGCTGCGGCCGTCTCCACGACCCCGGCGATCACGGCGACCCAGATCCCGTACTTGGAGCCGACGTGTGACCCGGCGGGCGCGTTCGGAAAGCTGATCCACCGGATCAAGACGAGCAGAAGACCAAGACCGGCCAGGCCGGCCACGATGATCGTGGAGCCAACGGGCAGCTCGGGCACCTTGACCTCTGCGAGGCGGACGGCCAGGAACACGCCGGCCGCGGTCAGGAGCAGGATCCCGGCCCACGCGGAGAACTGGGCCGACCACCCGTTCACCGAGTAGTTCGAGAGGAAGCCGGCCGAGCCGTCGAACCCGTACCAGGGCAGGAAGCCCGAGATGAACGCAACCGCCGCACCGGCCAGGATCGCCTGGTCGGTCCGCTTCCAACTCTTCACGTCGAATGCCATGTGCCTACCTCCCGAGCTGCCGGTGACTGCGACCCCCGCCTCGATCCTCCCCGTGCAGCGGAGGTGAGTCAAGGGCAGCGCCCCGGTCACCACTTCGCGACCACCCGTCCACCACTGCGACACGGCCGACCCCCCCGCTCCTTGTAGATTCGCCGGATGGACGCCGGCCGCCTCGCGACGATCCCGTTCTTCGCGGCCCTCGACGAGGACGTGCTCGCCTCGGTCGCGGAGTCGGCGTTCGAGGTCGAGGCCGCCGAAGGGGAGCAGCTCGCGCTCGAGGGCGACTTCGGCTACGCCCTCTATGCGATCGAGAGCGGCACGGCCGACGTGAGCGCGGACGGGAGGAGCCTCGGCTCACTCGGCCCGGGCGACGTCTTCGGCGAGATCGCCGTGCTCGCGTCGGGCCGGCGTACCGCGACGGTCGTCGCGACGACGCCGATGCGCCTGATCGCCCTGTTCAAGCGGGATGTGTGGGCGCTCGAGCGGCGCGACCCGGCCGCCGCAGCGCGCCTGCGCGAGCTCGTCATGAAGCGTCGCGCGCTCACCGGCTGACCCGGGCGCTACGGTACGGCCCGCATGGAGGCTCGGATCTGGGGCTGCCGAGGCTCGCTGGCCACACCCGGCGAGCAGACGGTCCGCTACGGCGGCAACACGACGTGCGTGGAGCTCCGGACGTCGAGCGGCGCCGTCGTCGTGCTCGACGCCGGCACGGGCGTCCGCGACCTCGGCCGAACCCTCGTCGGCCGCGTGACCGAGATCGACCTGCTGCTGACCCACCTGCATCTCGACCACATCGAGGGTCTCGGCTTCTTCGCACCGCTGTTCGACCCCGCCTGCACGATCCGGGTGCACGGCCCACGGCCCGACGGAGGCTCGCTCGCCGAGATGATCGCGACCTACCTGTCGCCGCCGTACTTCCCGGTGCCGTTCGACCGCATCGACGCCGACCTCAGCTTCGTCGAGCTCGAGCGGGACAGCTTCGAGCTCGACGGCCTCCGGGTCACCTCGGCGCCGGTCAAGCACCCGGGCCCGACGCTCGCCTACCGGCTGAGCGAGAACGGCGCCTCGCTCGCGTTCGTGCCCGACAACGAGCCCGGCCTCGAGCGCGAGTCGGGCCTCGAGGTGGCGGCGGGCGCAGACCTGCTCCTGCACGACGCGCAGTACACGGACGAGGAGTACGCAGAGCGCGTCGGTTGGGGGCACTGCTCGCTCACGCACTTCGCCGACTACCTGCGCGACGCCGCGCCGGCTCGCGCGCTGATGTTCCACCACGACCCGTCACACGACGACGACCGGCTCGAGAGCATGCTCGAGCTCGCCCGGAGCGCGTCCGGGCACGAGCGGCTCGAGCTCGGCCACGAGGGCCTCGAGCTCTCCCTGGCTTGATGAGGGCGCCGCCGCTCGACTAGGATCGGCAGCATGGCGGCCCCAGTCGAACTGCTCCGCAGCATCCCCCTCTTCGCCGGGCTCGACGACAAGCACCTCAAGCGCATCGCGGACAGCTTCTCCGACCGTTCGTTCACCGCCGGCCAGGAGCTGGTGGTCGAGGGAAGCGGCGGCGTCGGCTTCTTCGTGATCGAGACCGGAGAGGCACGGGTCAGCGTCGAGGGCGAACCGCGTGCCGAGCTCGGGCCGGGCGACTACTTCGGCGAGATCGCGCTGATCGACGGCGGCTCGCGCACCGCCACCGTTACCGCGGTCACCGACGGGAAGATGCACGGCATGACGAGCTGGCAGTTCCGGCCGCTCGTCGAGGACAACGCGTCGATCGCGTGGCCGCTGCTCGAAGCGATGGCGAAGCGCACGCGCGAGCTCGACCAGCACCACCACTGAGGCCGGCCCACCCGTTGCTGCTCCGCAAGAACGCGAAGGAGCAGTTGCTCCGCGACGTGCCGCTCTTCTCGCGCTGCACGAAACGGGAGCTCGCGGCGCTCGCGGCCGAGGCCGACGAGCTCGAGCTGCCGCCGGGTGCCGAGCTGACGCGAGAGGGCTCGACGGCACGGGAGTTCATCGTGCTCGCGCGCGGCGCGGCGAAGGTGACCCGGAACGACCGCACCCTCAATCGTCTCGGCAGCGGCGACTTCCTCGGCGAGATCGCGCTCCTCTCCGGCGGGACGCGCACGGCAACCGTGACGACGACGGAGCCGTCGGTCGTCCTCGTGCTGACGGATCGCGCCTTCAAGCGCGTCGCAACCCGGATCCCGTCGGTCAACGCCCGGCTCGTCGAGGCGCTCGCCGAGCGCCTGCAGCGGACGGCACTCTGACGCAAGCACCGTAAGATCAGTGCGTGACGGGGGTACGGGAGCTCTCCGACGCCGAGCTCGTCGCGCGCTGCCGCGACGGGGACGACGCCGCCTGGCGCGAGCTCGTCGCCCGGTTCGCGCGCTATGTCCACGCGATCTGCGCCGGCGCCTTCCGGCTCGGAGCCGAGGACGCGGAGGACGTGTTCCAGGACGTCTTCGCGAAGACGTGGGCCGAGCTACCGCGGCTTCGGGACGACGCGGCGATCCGGCCGTGGCTCGGGCAGCTCACGCGCCGCACCTGTATCGACCGTCTGCGGTCCGCGCGGCCGACGGTCGACGCGGAGGAAGCCGAGATCCCCGACCCCGCCGACGACCTGGCGGAGATCGAGCTCGCCCTCGACGTCCGTCAGTGCCTCGACGGGATCGGCGAGACGTGCGCCGAGATCCTCGACCGCTTCTTCGCCCGCGACGAGAGCTACCGGACGATCGGCGAGGCACTCGACCTGCCCGCCGGCACGATTGCAAGCCGCATCTCGCGCTGCCTGGACAAGCTAAAGGCGGCGATGGAAGATCAGGCGCCTCCCGACCGTCCTGTGAACGGGTGATCCGAATGAGACGCTACGAGATCGAAGAGCTTGCGCAGCTGATCGGGCTCCTTCCGCCCGTTCCGGGGGGATGGGTCGAAGCAGCACAGGAGCTCCCCCGGGTCCGAGCCGGGCTGGACGCTCTGATCGCGCGCGCGACGGAGGATGCCGAGCTCCGGGCCCGCGTCCTCGCCGATCTCGAGACGGCGTTTGCCGATTCGGACATCCAGCCCACGCCGCGGCTCCTCGACGAGGCGCGGCGCCGCCTCCGCGACTGACACGTGACGGCGGGCGATCCGAGCCTCGGGATCGAGGGGGTCCTCGAGACGCTCGGATCGCCCGGGCACGTGGCTGCGTCCGGCTCCGCTGCTGCGCTCGCCGGCGCGCTCGCCGCCGCGGTCGTCGCCAAGGCCGCGCGAGCCTCCGACCGCCCCGGCACCGCCGCCCAGGCGATGCTCCTCCAACGCCGCCTGACGGCCCTCGCGAAGCACGACGCGGACGCGCTCGCCGAGGCGCGGAGACTGCTCGGCGGCGCCGGCGAGGGCCGCGACGTCGAGCTCGGGCGCGCCTTGCGCCACGCGATGTCCGTGCCGGGGACGATCGGCGCCACGTGCGCCGACGTCGCGCTGCTCGCCGGCGACGAACGCAACGCGGTGCTCCCCGACCACCGCCCGGATCTCGAGGCGGCCGCCGCGCTCGCCGCCGGCGCCGCGCACGCCGCGGCGCACCTCGTCGCGGTCAACCTCGCAGCCACGCCCGAGGACGACGCCGTCACCGCATCCCGCGCAGCGGCCGCAGCGGCGACCGACGTTGTCGCCGGATTCGCTGCTCTTTAGCATCGACGCGATGAGCGCCGAGCCCGACGAGCACGAGGACGAGAACGCCGACCTGCCGGCGTGGTCGCTGCCACACGACGCCGTCGACCGCATCAGCCTGCCGAACCCGCTGCCGCAGCGCGTCGACCGCGACTGGGCGTTTGGAGGCGCGACCGGCGCCGGAGTGCGGGTCTGCATTCTCGACAGCGGCGTCGAGTTCGGGCATCCGAGCGTCGGCGAGGTCGCCGGTGCGGTCGTGATCTCGCTCAGCGAGGAGGGAGAGACGATTGCGGAGCCGGACGAGGAGGGAGACCTCTGCGGCCACGGGACGGCGTGCGCCGGAGTCGTTCGCTCGATCGCCCCGGAAGCGGAGATCTACTCCGTACGCGTCCTCGGCGCCGGGTTCAAGGGATCCGGGACGACACTCCTCGCGGGACTGCGGTGGGCCGTCGAGGAAGGGTACGACATCGTCAACATGAGCCTCTCGACGACCAAGCGTCAGTTCGGGGAGGTGTTGCACGAGATCGCCGACAAGGCGTACTTCGCCGGCACGGTGCTCGTGGCGTCGGCGCACAACATGCCCGTGGAGTCGTTCCCGTGGCGCTTCTCGTCGGTGATCTCCGTCGGCAGCCACGAGGAGGACGACCCGCTCGTCTACTACGCGAACCCGGATCCGCCGGTCGAGTTCTTCGCTCGGGGCGTCGACGTCGACGTCGCCTGGCTGGGCGGGGGGACGATCCGGGCAACCGGGAACAGCTTTGCCACACCGGCGATCTCCGCCGTCGCGGCGCTGATCCGCAGCAAGCATCCGTCGCTGACGCCGTTCCAGCTCAAGACCGTGCTGCACCTGACATCGACGAACGTGGAGGAGAGAGATGGCTGACGATCGCCTGCAAGCTGCCGTCGCGACCGGTGTGCTCGCGTCGGAGGAGGAGTTCGGGCGGCTGCTGCGCTCGATCGTCCAGGTCGCACGGGCGATCTTCGGCGCCAAGGGATCGTCGATCCTCCTGCTCGACGAGGACACCGACGAGCTCGTCTTCGCGGCGATCGCGAGCGAGGACGAGCAGTTCCTCGTCGGACGGCGCTTCCCCTCCTCAAGCGGGATCGCCGGCTGGGTCGCGTCGTCGCGCACACCCCTCGTGCTGGAGGACGTTCGGTCCGATCCGCGCTTCGCGCGCGAGGTGGCGGAGGGAACCGGCTACGTGCCGAACGGGCTGATGGCGGTGCCGCTGCTCGAGGACGAGCAGGTGCTCGGAGTCCTCCAGGTGCTCGACCGGCCGCAGCGGGCTCGCTTCTCGCTGCAGGAGATGGAGCTGCTCGGCCTGTTCGCGAGCCAGGCGGCGATCGCGCTCGCCCTGCTCTCGACGGCCCGGAGCGCGCGCGCCGCCCTCGAGGGGGGCGGGCGGGCCGCGCAGGTCGCCGAGCTCGCCGCGCGGCTCGACCGCCTCGACGAGGACCGGCGGCCCGCGGCCGACGCGCTGCTCGCGAGCCTCGTCGAGCTCTTCGGCGCCTGAACGACGAAGGGCCCGCTCCGGCGGGCCCTTCATACGTCGTCCGAAACCTGGACGTTACTTGCGGTGGACGTGCGCCTCGACGTCGTCGTCGCCGTCGGCCTCCGGATCCACCGTCGCGTGGTGGCGGTGGGCCTCGACGTCGTCGTCGCTGTCGGTCTGCTCGGCGTCGATCGTCGCGTGGTGGCGATGGGCCTCGACGTCCTCGTCCTCGTGCTTCCGCTCCTGCTCCGACATTGTGTCTCCTCCTGGGTTCCTTCTTGAACCGCTTTTCGCGGACGACACCTACTAGACGTACGAGCGCCCTGGAATCTTCCCTCGACCTTCCATCCCTCGTCAAACGGTGGAATGCTCCGCCGGTGCCCAGAGCCTCGGAGCAGCTCTCTGACTCGCTGCGTGCCGTCCGCGGAGTCTTCCAGAACCCGGACCTCCGGCGGCTCGAGCTCGCGTTCGCCGGTGCGGCGATCGGGCGCTACGCGCTCTTCATCGCCATCACGATCTACACCTACCACGCCGGAGGCGTCACCGCCGTCGCGGTGGTGACAGCTGTGCGGCAGGCCGCCGCGGCCGCGGTCGCCCCCTTCGCGGCAACGCTCTCCGACCGGTTCCGGCGGGAGCGGGTGATGCTCGCCTCGGATGTCGGCCGGATCGCCTGCGCCGCAGGCATCGCCGTCCTGACCTGGCGCGATGCCCCGCACGTGACGGTCTACGCCCTCGCCGTCGCCGCGTCGATCGTCGGAGCGGTCTTCACTCCGGCAGAGGCGGCGCTGATGCCGTCGCTCGCGCGCTCGCCCGAGGAGCTGACCGCCGCGAACGTCTCGTCGAGCACCTTCGACAGCGTCGGCATCTTCACCGGGCCTGCTCTCGGCGCGATCCTGATCGCGGTCTCCGGGTACACGGCCTCGTTCGCGTTCATCGCCGCGATGTTCGCCTGGAGCGCCTTCTTCGTCGCCCGGATCTCGTCGCGGCGGGAGGACGAGGGGACGGCCGAGCCCGAGGCGGCGCAGCCCGAAGGGGCGGGCGCGTTCGTTGCGGGCTTCCGCGCGATCGGCGAAGAGCCTCGCCTTGCGTTGTTGATCGCTCTTTACTGCGCGCAGTGCTTCTGCGCCGGTTCGTTCGGGGTGCTCGAGGTGACGGCCGCGCTTTCGCTCCTGCACACGGGGAACGCCGGCGTCGGGCTGCTCGAGTCGGCCTGCGGCGCCGGCGCGATCGCCGGCGCCGGCCTTTCGCTCGTGCTGCTCGCCCGAGCGCGACTGGGGAGCAACCTCGGCATCGGCTTCGTGCTCTGGGGCACGCCGCTCGTGCTCGTCGCCGCGTTTCCCCACGTCTGGGTGGCCGCGGTCGCGCTCGCCGTGCTCGGCGCGGGCAACAGCGTCATCGACGTGGCCGCGATGACGCTGATCCAGCGCACCGCGCCGACGAACGTCGCCGCACGGGTCTTCGGCGTGCTCGAGAGCGGGATCGTCGTCTCGATGGCTGTCGGGGCACTCGTCACCCCGCCGCTCGTCCACGGGCTGGGCATTCGCGGCGCCCTGCTCGCGATCGGAGCCGTCCTGCCGGTCCTCGCCGTCCTGACGACCGCGCCGCTCGCAGCGGTCGACCGCGGGGCAGCGATCCCGGCCGAGCAGATCCATGCGCTCCGGAGCGTGTCCTTCCTGGCGGTGCTGCCGGTGCAGGCGCTCGAGTTCCTCGCAGCGCGGATGAAGCGGGTCGAGCTGCCCGACGGCGCGACCCTCTTTGCCCGCGGCGACCACGGCGACGCGTTCTACGTGCTCGACGCCGGGCGACTCGCGATCGAGCTCCCAGAGGAGACGAAGATCGAGGAGGCGCCCGGGTACGTCGGCGAGATCGCGCTCCTCCGCGACGTGCCCCGCACGGCGACGGTGCGCGCGGCGTCCGACGCGTCGCTGTGGGCGATCGACCGCGACGACTTCCTGAGCGCCGTCACCGGCCACTCGCGCGCCGGCGCGCGCGCCGACGCGGTTGTGTTGTCGCGGCTCGGGACCGCGGCCGCCGTCTGATCAAGCGTCGCGCCGGCGCAGCAGCACGGCGGCGGCGACGAGGGCCGCAACGACGTAGCCGGCCAGGACGAAGAAGCCGCCCCACGGAGAAAGGGAGTTGCCGGTCGGGTGAAGGGTGACGATCGAGTCGCCGGCGCTCGACGGCAGGTACGGCGTGATCGCGTCCTGCCAGCCGCTCGGAAGCAGGAGCAAGAGCGGCGGGATGACGAAGAGCAGGCCGGCGAAGACGGCGATCCCGCCTGCCGTGTTGCGGACGATCGTGCCGAGCCCGAGCGCGAGCAGGCCCATCAGCATCAGGAAGACGGCGCCGCAGACGACCGTCCTTGCGACGCCGGGATGCGTGAAGGAGATCTGCAGGATGTGGTGGCTGCGGAAGATCGTCTGGCTGAGGAAGAACGCCAGGAGCACCGAGGCGAGCGAGAGCACGAACGTCGTGGCGCCGAACACGGCCGCCTTCGCCCAGAGCACGGGCAGCCGCCGCGGCACCGCGGTCAGCGACGCGCGGATCATCCCCGTCGAGTACTCGGCGCTGATCACGAGCACGCCGAGCACACCGATCGCGAGCTGGGCAACGTGAACGCCGACGAGCGCGATGTCGAGCGGGTGCCTGTCGGCCCGCTCCTGGGGAGCCATGTGGTCCCAGTGCGAGCGCACGACGAACGAGAACAGCACCGGGAAGCCGATCGTCATCAGCACCGCAGCGAAGAACGACCACATCGTCGAGCGGACGCTGCGCAGCTTCGTCCACTCGGAATGCACCACCCGAAGCTGGGTGACGCGGCCGTGGGGGGCGAGTGACGGCAGCGGCTCGGAGACGACGCTCACGAGACGACCTCCTCCACGGGGGCGAACGACGCCTTGAACTCGAGGTCGTCGCGGGTCAGATCCATGAACGCCTCCTCGAGCGATGCCTGCTGCGTCGTCAGCTCGTGCAGGGCGATGCGGTGCTCGAGCGCGGCATCGCCGATCTGCTCGGCGCTCAGCCCCGCCACCTCGAGCCGCCCGTCGTCCAGTCCGGTGACGACGACGCCGTCGCCCGCGAGCGCCTCCACGAGCCGGGTCGGCTCGGGCGAGCGGACGACGACCACGTCCCTGGAGGCGCGCCGGACGAACTCCTCGACGCTCGCGTCGGCGATCAGCCGGCCGCGCCCGATCACGATCAGGTGATCCGCCGTGAGCGCCATCTCGCTCATCAGGTGCGACGAGACGAAGACGGTCCGGCCGTCGGTCGCGAGGCGCTTGAGGAGGTTGCGGATCCACTGGATCCCCTCCGGGTCGAGGCCGTTCACCGGCTCGTCGAGCATCACGATCTGCGGGTCGCCGAGCAGGGCGGCGGCGATCCCGAGCCGCTGGCCCATGCCGAGCGAGAACTGGCCCGCGCGCTTGCCGGCCACCTCGTGCAGGCCGACGAGGTCGATCAGCTCGTCCACCCGGCTCTTCGGGATGCCGTGCGTCTGCGCGAGCACCAGCAGGTGGTTGCGGGCGGAGCGACCGGTGTGGACGGAGCGCGCCTCGAGGAGCGCTCCCACCTCGTGCAGGGGCGCCGCCAGGTCGCGGTAGTGCTTGCCGTTCACGGTCACGTCGCCCGCGGTCGGGCGGTCGAGGCCGAGGACGAGCCGCATGGTGGTCGACTTCCCGGAGCCGTTCGGGCCGAGGAAGCCGGTCACGAGCCCCGGCCGCACCGTGAAGCTGAGGCCGTCGACCGCGCGCTTCGAGCCGTAGTCCTTCGTCAGCCCCCGGGCCTCGATCACGCCCGCACCGTATCGCGGCCAGATGAAGACGAGGTGAAGCACAAACATTTAGCTCTGTTACAGAGGTATAGTGTGGAGCACATGGCAGAGCCCGCCGAAGAGCTCCTCGACCGTCTCTCCGCCCTCCGCCGCGCGCTGCGACGCCGCTCGGAGCGGCCCGAGGAGCTGTCGCGGCTGACGGGCGCACAGCTCGAGCTCGTCCGGCTGCTGCGCCGCCGGCCCGGGACGTCGGTCGGCGAGGCGGCCGCCGAGCTCGGTCTCGCGCCCAACACCGTCAGCACGCTCGTCGGCACCCTCACGCGCGAGGACGTCGTCGTGCGCACGGTCGACGACGCCGACCGGCGGGCAGTGCGGCTCGAGCTCGCGGCCCCGGTCCGCCACCGGGTCGAAGCCTGGCGCGACCGCCGCACCGATGCACTGCAGTCGGCGCTCGACGAGCTCGACCCGGCCTCGCGGCGTCGGATCGTCGACGCCCTCCCCGTACTCGACCGGCTCACCGCCCTGCTGGAGGACCGATGACCACGCCGGCGGTCGAGTGCCTCGGCGTCCGCCAGCACTTCGGCGAGACCGTCGCCGTCGACGGCGTCAGCCTGACGGTGGCCGCGGGCGACGTGTTCGGCCTCCTCGGCCCGAACGGCGCCGGCAAGACGACGCTGATCCGGCTCGCGAACACCCTCCTCCCGGTGCAGGAGGGAACGATTCGCATCCTCGGCCACGACGTCTCGCGCGAGCCGATGGCCGTGCGCCGGCTGCTCGGCTACGTGCCACAGCAGCTCTCGATCGAGGCGGCGCTGACGGGCCGCGAGAACGTGACGTGGTTCGCCCGCCTGTACGACGTCCCCCGGCGCGAGCGTCGCCACCGCGTCGACGAGGTGCTCGCGGCGATGGGCCTGGAGGACGCTGCCGACCGCCTGGCCGGGACGTACTCGGGCGGCATGGTGCGGCGCCTCGAGCTCGCCCAGGCGCTCGTCAACCGCCCCGCGCTGCTCGTGCTCGACGAACCGACCGTCGGCCTCGACCCGGTCGCGCGCGACAGTGTCTGGGAACGCGTCGCGGAGCTGCGCGCGCTCACCGGCATGACGGTGCTCCTCACGACGCACTACATGGAGGAGGCCGACGTCCTCTGCGACCGGGTGGCGCTGATGCACCTCGGCTCGATCCGCGCCGAGGGGACTCCCGCCGAGCTCAAGGCGGCACTCGGCCCGCACGCATCGCTCGAGGACGTCTTCCGCCACCACACCGGCGGGACGCTCGACGACGGCACGAAGGGAGGTCTGCGTGAGGTCAGGCGCACTCGCCGCACCGCCGGTCGCCTCTCCTGAGCGGCCGCCCGCGCAGCTCCTGCAGTTCGGGAGCCGCGTCGTCACCTTCTGCATCGTCGAGCTGCAGAAGCTCTCGCACGACCGGACGGAGCTGATCACACGCGCCGCCCAGCCGATCCTCTGGCTGCTCGTCTTCGGCGAGACGTTCAACCGCATCCACGCGGTGCCGACCGGCTCGGTGCCGTACATCGACTTCCTCGCGCCGGGGATCATCGCCCAGTCGGGCCTCTTCGTCGCGATCTTCTACGGCATCCAGATCATCTGGGAGCGCGACGCCGGCGTGCTGACGAAGCTGCTCGTGACGCCGACTCCGCGTTCGGCGCTGATCCTCGGCAAGGCCTTCTCGGCCTCGATCCGCGCGCTCGCCCAGGTGATCGTCGTGCTCGTCGTGTGTGCACTGATCGGGGTCGGCCTGACCTCGAACCCGCTCAAGATCCTCGCGTCGTTCGTCGCCGTTGCGCTGGGCTCGGCGTTCTTCGCCTGTCTCTCCATGTCGATCGCCGGGCTCGTCCTCCGGCGCGATCGCCTGATGGGGATCGGCCAGATGATCACCATGCCGCTCTTCTTCGCCTCGAACGCGCTCTACCCGGTGGCTGTGATGCCCGCGTGGGTGCGGGCGATCAGCAAGATCAACCCGCTCTCGTACGAGGTGAGCGCGCTGAGGGCGCTCCTGATCGGGACGCCAACCAACCTCTGGCTCGACTTCGGCGTGCTGCTCGTCGCGGTGACGATCGGCGTCACGGTCGCGGCACGGCTTGTCGACCGGCTCGCAGGCTGATTCGGCGCCGCCCAAAACGGTCGACGGGCGAGACTCCGTGATCAGACCGATGCGGGAGGCCGGCCTCCGCCTACCTCCAACACAGATCAGAGTAGGCGGCTACCAAGACCTTTGGTGCGTCCGCCCGGGGCCACTACTCGATCTGCAGGAGCAGCAGGTGTACCCGCGCGGAGGGGTTGTCTGGTGCGGTTGACTCAGGCGGCTATCGTGGTATCTTGATACCTAGGTGAGTGCCGATGGCTGATCAAAAGAACATGACCTTGCGCTTGTCCGGCGTGCAGGCGGACGAGCTGGAGGCGGTCGCGCGTGCGGAGGGGATCAGCGTGTCCGACGCCGTCCGGGAGGCGATCACCGAGCACATCGACCGCAAGCGGAGGGACAAGGCCTTTCGTGAGCGGCTGCGCGCCGTTATGGAGCGTGATCGCGAGATCCTCGAGCGGCTTGCCCGCTGACGGTTGACGGAGTACCTCGACCTCGCCGACTACCTGCTGATCGCCGAAGCCGTGCTCGGTGTGCCGGCCGAGGCGATCGCGCGCTGGCCCGGCATCGGGCTCGCTGACTCGGCGCTGTACGCTCCGGCGGCGGGCTTCGGCGGTGTCGAGCTGTACCCGGATCTTCTCGACAAGGCAGCTGTCCTCTGCGCGCGCCTGGCGCGGAACCATCCGCTCCCGGACGGGAACAAGCGCGTCGCCTATCTCGTGGTGCTTGAGTTCCTCGCACGGAACAACTTCGAGTGGGTGCCGCCCTCGGTGGATGAGACCGTGGCGACGATCGAACGCGTCGCCGCCGGGACAATCTCCGAGCGCGAACTCGCGCACTGGCTTCGGGCGACGCTCGCATGAGGTCGAGATCGAAGAAGAAGAAACCCAGCAATTAAGCTTGTCGTTCGTGTCGCGCCCAGAGGTCGAGCTCGCTGCGAAGCTGGTCGAGCGGTACGCCGCTACCAAGGTTCCTCCGGACGTGCAAGACATAGTCCGGCTCGAGGTCGAAACGGCAGGTAGCTCGATCACGATCTGGGAGTGCCGTCCCCCGTGGAGGCCGGAGTACGGTCCGGAGTGGACGCGGACGGGCATCGCGCGGTTCCGGTACAGCCCGAGCGAGAGGTCGTGGACCGTCTACTGGATGCGCAGCGACCTCAAGTTCCATCGATACGAACTCGTCGGCCCGCAATCGGGGATCGGTCCGCTGCTCGACGAGGTCGCCCGCGATCCGCATGCCCGCTTCTGGGGCTGAAAGGTCGCCTGCTCGACTCCGGCCGACGACGTGTGGCTTGAGTAGGCAGCTACCAGGACCAGAGCCGGAGAGGTTCGCACTCACATAGCTGGGCGGTACGAGCTAGCGATCCGCCAACCATTCGGGATCTGCCTCGTAGAACGCGTCCCCGATGTCAGTCTGGTGGCAACCGTGATCCCGCAACGCCTGAATCAGTTCATCTCGGAGCATCGGTCGCGTGGTTGACCACTCCGAACCGCCGCCATGCGGAGGCGTCACGTGGGCCGTGTAGCCCCCGCCCTCCTTCTTGATTGTGATCGCCATGCCTTACGGCACCTCCACATGCGTTGTGGGATAGCCTCGTTTGCCGATTTCGCCGAGTTCCATCTTGTAGTACGGGCTCGTTGGCTCAGGGTAGTTCGCACGACCATGCGCCGGACCACAATCGTAAATCGTGCACCCCTCGTCCATCCGTTTGTTGATCCACTTGCGATTGTTCTCCATCCATTCCTCAGGCGCTGCCTCGGGAGGCGTGTAGTGCTCAGCACCCAAGCGTCTGGCGGTTGGGATGACGCGGCCCTCCATATCCTCGCCAATCACGATCGCGCGATCGCTATTGACCGCCTCCTCGGCAACGATCTCTGCTCCATCGGCTTCGGGGTCGACTGCGCTCACCGCCGTCCACCCCAGCCCTCCTGCTACGTCGCCAAGCGCGCCGCCCAACGAGCATGCGCCGGCAGCGTTGACGAAGTCGCGAGCGGCCGGCAGAAGTGGGTTCCACTGCAGGATCGCAGCGGCTGTTCCTCCACTCTCGGCCGCTTTGCGGATTGGATTGTCGGGACTCGCGAGATCGAGCGTCTCAACGGCTTGGTGACCACAGTCCCAGGGGCTGCTCCAGCTGCAGTCGAGGCCGAGGGGATCGGTCGCGTCGACCGGGTCCCCAGCGACGTAGGCGTAGGGCTCTCCGGTCGTATCAACGGCCGGGTCGACGTTGATGAACTGCCCGGTCGTCGGGTCGTAGTAGCGGCTTAAGGAGCAGGTTCTCCGGCGAACTCAGGCGAGATGCGCGATCGTCGCGCCGTCGTCCGCGTCCGCCTCGCTGCCGCTCACGAGCGGATGGGCCGCGAGCTCCTCGCGCACGGCCCGACGGAGGACGCCGGTGCCATGGCCGTGCACGACCCGCACCTCGGCGAGCCCCGCGAGGGCAGCGTCGTCGACCGCGCGACGCACCCGCTCGCGCGCCTCCTCGGCACGGAGACCGCGGACGTCGACCTGGTCGGTGACATCGCCCGCGGCGGCCGCGCGCACCGTCACCGGCGGCACGCGCTCCTCGGGCGCGCGCTCGCGTGAAGGCCGCAGCCGCCGCAGCGGAATGCGGATGCGCTGCCCCGCGGCGCCGACCACCTCGGCGTCGTCGCCGCGCAGCGCGGCGATCGTGCCGCGCACGCCGACGTCCGGCGCCTCGACCGGGTCGCCGACGGCGAGGGCGCCGCCGAACGGCGCCGGGCCGCCCAGGTCTGCGAGGCCGCGCTCCACCGTCCGTAGGCGCTCCGTGACCGCCCCGAGCGAACGGTCCTGCTCGTCCTCGCGCCGCGCCCGGCGCGCCGTCCGCAGCTCGCGTCGCAGCTCGTCAAGCTCCGCCCGGACGGAGGCGAGCTCGCGCTCCGCCTCGGCGTGGCCCTCGCGCCGCCCTGCTTCACGTTCGGTGCGGGCGCGCTCGAGCTCGCGCTCCGCCTCGGCGGCACGCCGTTCCGCCTCGCGCAGCACCGTCCCCGCGTCGGCCGCGCGCGCCGCCGCCGTGCGCTCCGCCGCCTCGGTCTCCGCGAGCAGCTCGCCGATGCGCAGCCGCTCGGGCTCGATGCGCGACCGCGCGTCGGCGACAACCGCAGCGTCGAGACCGAGCCGCTCGGCGATCCGCAGCGCCTGCGACGTCCCCGGGCGGCCGAGCTCGATCCGGTACAGCGGCGCGTAGGTCTCCGGGTCGAACCCGGTGGCCGCGTTCGCGACCCGCGAGTCGGAGCTCGCCCACTCCTTCAGCGCGCCGTAGTGCGTCGTCACGACCGTCAGCCGCGCCTGGCCGACGAGCCGCCCGACGAGCGCCTGCGCGAGCGCCGATCCCTCCTCGGGGTCGGTGCCGGCAGCGACCTCGTCGAGCAGCACGAGCGACCGCCCGGTCGCCGAGCCGAGGATCGAGACGAGCGTGCGAACGTGGCCCGAGAAGGTGGAGAGGCTCATCTCGATCGACTGCCGATCGCCGATGTCGGCGAGCACCTCGTCGAAGACGGGGAGCCTCGCCCGTTCGGCGGGCGGACGCACCCCGCACTGGTGCAGAAGCGCGGCGAGGCCGAGCGTCTTCAGTGCAACCGTCTTGCCGCCGGCGTTCGGGCCGCTGATCACGAGGCCGCGCAGCTCGCCCAGCTCGAGGTCGATCGGCACAGCCGCCGCCCGGTCGAGCAGCGGGTGGCGCGCGGCGGTCAGCGACACCTCGTCGGCGATCTCGACCGGCGCACCGCCCTGCCGCCGTGACAGCGACCCGCAGCCCAGCGCCAGGTCGATCTGCGCCCCGGCGTCGACGAGCGCATCGAGCTCGACGGCGCGCGCGGCGACGAGGCCGGAGAGCTCGCGCAGGATCCGCAGCGCCTCGTCGCGCGCCTCGGCCGCCGCCTCGGCGAGCCGGTTCCCGAGCTCGACGACGGCGAACGGCTCGACGAAGAGCGTCTGCCCCGTGGCGGAGGCGTCGTGGACGATCCCCGGCACCTTCGAGCGGCCGGAGGCGCGCACCGCGAGCACCGGCCGTCCGCCGCGCTCGGCGAGGAACGACTCCTGCAGGGCCTCGCGGATCTCGCTCGAGCGGGCGATCCGCGACAACTCGGCCTGGATGCGCGCCGCGCCGCCCGCAACCTCCCTGCGGAGACTGCGAAGAAGCGGCGACGCCGAGTCGCGAAGGTCCGAGCCGTCCTCCTCGACGGCGGCGTCGATGCGCTCGGCGAGCGAGGCGAGCGACGGCTCGACGACCCGCGCGAGCTCGGCGAGGCCCGGCGCGAGCGGGCTGTCGAGGAGTGCTGCGCGTGCCGCGAGCCCGACGCGCACCGTCGTCGCAGTCGCACGCAGTTCACCCGGGTCGAGGACGCCGTCACGGAGCGCGCGGGCCGTCGCGGGCCGGACGTCGGTGAGGCCGTTCAGTTCCGGCTCGACCCCGGCGTCGAGCAGCGCGACCGCCTCCGTCGTCAGCGCCTGACGGCGGCGCACCTCCCCCTCGTCGGCACTCGGCTCGAGCGCGCGCGCGAGCGCAGCGCCGGGCTCGCCGGCGCAGGCCGAGGCGAGCCGCTCGAGGAGCGCGGGAAGCTCGAGGGCCGCGCGCGCCTCGGCGTCCATCCGCCCTCCTACTCGGGGCGTTCGTCTCCCGGCCGCAGCCGGTAGACGATGCGACCGCGATCGAGGTCGTAGGGCGACAGCTCGATGCGGACCCGGTCACCCGGGTTCATGCGGATGCGGAACCGGCGCATCTTGCCGGCCGTGTAGCCGAGCGTCTCGTGACCGTTGTCGAGCCGGATCCGGAACATGCCGTTCCGCAGCGCCTCGACGATCTCGCCGGTCATCTCGACCTTGTCTTCCTTCTGCGCGATGTCTCCTCCTTCGTCTTCCCTCGTCCGGGCGATCCGCGGGTGGCGGCGGCCGCCGGCCGCCGCCACCCGCACCGGATCAGCCGATCACGGTCACGTTCGCCGCCTGGGGGCCTTTTTCACCCTGCTGGGCCTCGTACTCGACCTTCGCGCCTTCATCCAGGCTGCGATAGCCGGCGCCCTGAATCGCGCTGAAGTGCACGAACAGGTCCTTCCCGCCCTCGTCGGGGGTGATGAACCCGTAGCCCTTGTCGGCGTTGAACCACTTGACAGTTCCGGTTGCCATCGTTCGTCTTTCACCTCCTTGCCAACTTCGCTGAACGGGCAAGAAAGGTGCAAAGCAGGCACCGTCTGTCCTCGCTCAAGAGTGCGGCCCCGATTCTAGCCAGGCTCAAGCCACCCCGACCACCGGCCGATAGGGGAACCGTGGCGAATCCGTCCCGTTCGCGGCGCGCCGCCGCATTCCTGCTCGCTGCCACCGCCGGGGTCGTCTGCGCCGGCGCAGCCGGAGCGAAAGCGCCCGACTGGGCGGCCCCGCAGATCGCGCTCGTCACCAAGGCGGGCATCCTGGGCACCTCGCCGACCGCCTTCAAGCCTCAGGCGGCGCTCACACAGGCGGCGCTCGCCGCCGCCACGAAGGCGGCGGATGCCGCGCAGTCGCCCGCCGACGGGGACACCCCGGCGCCGGCGCCCGCACCCGCCCCGACGATCCTCACCGGCAGCTTCGGCGACGGCGCCGTGCTCGCCGGCACCGAGACGCTGACGATCGACGCCCCCGGCCGCACGCTCGACCACGTCGACTTCGCCGTCGACGGCACCGGCGTGGCGACCGCCACCGCGACACCGTTCACGCTCGCGATCGACACCTCGAAGCTCGCCGACGGCGCGCACCGGCTCGCCGTGAACGCGTGGTTCGTGGGCGGCGGCCATGCGATCGCCGTGTTCGGCGTCGTCGTCGCGAACGACGGCGAGTCGGCGCCGACCACGCCCGCCGTGGTCACGCTCCCGATCGCGAAATCGACGCTGCCCGCCTCGGCGACGCCCACGGCGGCGCCGTCGACGGCGACGCACACCCTCTACCGGGCATCCTCGCCCGGCACAGCGGTGACGATGCGGCAGCTCGACGCCGCGCTCGTCTCGTACCTCGGCCTCGTTGACGCCGCGCGCAAGATCCAGTCGACGCTCGCGGCCGCCGGCCTCCAGCCGCCGGCGAACACCGGCACCGAGGCGGTCGCGCGCATGCTCGGCCTTCGGCTCAACCACCCCGCCGCCGACGACGCACTCGAGCTGCTGCCGGGCCAGGCGGCGACCCGCGCCGAGGCTGCGTACTCCTTCGCCCGCGTGCTCACGCTCGACCCGACGGCGCTCTCGTCGGTGGAGCAGGCCGCCGACGCGTTCACGGTGCCGACCCTGACGCCCTGGCAGCAGCAGATCCTCACGACCGCCGTCCATTACGTCGGCTACCCGTACGTCTGGGGCGGTACGAGCCCGAGCGCCGAGACGCTCTTCGGCGTCAAGTCGGTGGGCGGCTTCGACTGCTCCGGCTTCGTCTGGCGCGTCTACAAGCTCACCGCCTACCCGGACGAAGGCAATTTGGCGAGCGTCCTGCGCGGGCGCACCACCTACCAGATGAGCGGCGAAGTCCCGAAGAGCGCGCGGATCACGGCCGCCGACCTCCAACCGGCCGACGTCATGTTCTTCGGCGAGAAGGGCCCGCACTCGACACCCGGCGTCGTCGACCACACGGCGATCTACCTCGGCAACGGCTGGTTCGTGCAGTCGAGCGGCGAGGGCGTGACCCTGTTGCCGTTCGCCGGCTACTACACCTCGTACTTCGCCTGGGGCCGGCGGCCGCTGCGCGAGGCGGGCCTCACCGGCTGACGAGCAGCGCGTCGACCTTGTCGACGAGCTCACGCGGTGTGAACGGCTTGCGGATGAACGGCCCTTCCTCGCCCGCGTCGGCGTAGCCCGACGTGAAGAGCACCCGCACCCCGGGCCACAGGCGGGTGAGGCGGTCCGAGAGCTCGAAGGCGTCCATCTCCGGCATCACGACGTCGGCGATCACGAGGTCGAGCCGCTCCGCCTCGCGGGCGAGGCCGAGCGCGGCGCTCGGCGACTCCGCGGCGATCACGCGGTAGCCCGCGGACTCGAGCGCGATCCGGATCACGTCGCGCGCAGGCGACTGGTCGTCGACCACGAGGATCGTCGCATCGCGGCGCGGCGTGCCGCCCGCCAACTCCGGTGCCACCCCTGACACAGGTGCAGTTGTACTCCTACTGGTGCGGCGATGGAAGGGGCGGCCACACCGGCGAGATGTCGGGATCCCCGAGGTCGCCGTACGGAACGCAGGTCCCGGCCAAGAGCTCGCGGTCCGACTGCAGGAGCTCATCGACCCGGCGGTTCAGCGGCACCGCCTTCTTCCAGCTCGTCCGCAGCTCGACGCCCTTCCGGATCAGCTCTTTCGGCGGCAGCGGCGTCGCGCTGCGCACGACGAAGTAGCGGCCGGCGACCGGGGCCACGCCGAGCGCAGCCTGCGCGGCGGCGGCCTCGTCCGTGGAGGCCGCATAGAAGAGCCAGAGGCCGTAGCGGGGCGTCGCCGGCCCGTTCAGGAACGCGAGCACCCGCTCGCACGCGTCGTCGTCGATGTAGTCGAGCGACGGGACCCGCAGCGCGACCAGGTGGTCGAGGACGTTCGCCGGGTGGCCGAAGTCGAACGACGAGAAGATCGCACCGCTCGTCCCGGTCGAGCCGAACAGGACCGTCCCCCGCGGCTCGTGCGAGACGGCCCCGACGACGGCGTTCACGTGGATCCTCTCGAGGTGATGGAGGTGGCGCAGGTCGGGCTGGAGCTCGACGTGCAACAGGAAGCCGACGGCGGCCGCGACGACGACGAGGCGTGCGGGGCCGGCCAAGCGCGCCACCTCGACGATCCCTGTCACCACGAGCACGAGGAACGCCGGTGTGACCGGGATCATGTAGCGGTCGAAGAAGAGCGCCGAGACGCCGTTCGTCGGGACGTAGGTGAAGAAGACGACCGGCGCGAGCACCGTGAGGGCGCAGAACGCGACCACGCGGTACCTGCGCCGCACGAGCAGCACGACCGTGCCGAGGGCGGCGAGCGCGGTGAACCAGTTCAGATCGGCATGGCCCGGCGCTACGAAGTGCAGCGCGTCCTCCCACACGGGACGGCCCGAGAACGTGCGGCCCGATCGACCGTTGCCGACGCCGTAGCGGTCGCTGAGCACGTGGAGCGTCGCGACGTAGTACGGCAGGAAGGTGACGAGGAGCGCGACGATGCCGGGCCACGCCTGCGACAGGATCACGCGCGGTGGTCGCCAGGCATACACCATCGCGGCACCGAACGCGGTCAGCGCATAGAGCGGAGCGGTGGGGTGCACGAAGACGCTGAGGCCGAGGAAGGCGCCGGCCGCGGCCCACCAGCGACGGTCGCCGTCGTCCGCAGCCCGCAGGGAGATCACGGTCCCCCACATCAGCCAGGCGAAGAGCATCGTGTGCGGGCGCCCGAAGGTCGCGTACAGCACCGGGATCGGGGAGGCCGCGGTCAGCAGCACGACCCCGGCTGCGGCGACGTCGCCGACGAGCCTGCGGGCGATCAGCGCCACCGCCGGCAGCGCGATCACGAGCAGCACGAGCGACGGGAGTCGGAGCGCCATCAGCCCCGGCCACCAGCCGAGCAGAACGTGCTCGAGCCAGAAGTGGAACGGCCCGCCGCCGCGCTCGGTCGAGACGATGTGGAAGATGTGGCCGAACGAGTAGTCGGCCATCCGGAGCGTCAGCTCCTCGTCGACGTTCAGCGGCCCCTGCTCGATCGTGGGCCACGACAGGACCGACACGAGGACCGCCGCGGCGACCGTCGCGAGCGGGAGAAGCGCGCGTCTGGCGGAGGCGGTGGCGCTCAGTCTGTCGGCGTCGCCGCGAGGGCCTGCATCTCGGGCGTCTCGGGCGCGGAGCGGTACGGGTGCTCGTCCTCGACGTGCGTCTCGTGGTAGACGCTCTCGGCGTTCACGGCCCAGATGTCGTGGTCCGAGCCCGCCATGAGGTTGTCGACCGCCCGCATGGCGGTGAGCATCGAATGATCCGAGTTGTTGTAGCGGTGGAGGCCGTTGCGTCCGACCTGCTGCAGGTTGTCGATCGTCTCGAGATGGCGCCGGATCACCTGTACGCGCTCGGCGTAATCGGCGTCGTAGATCGGGTAGGCCTTCGGCACCCGGATCGCGTAGCCCCGTTCGACCTTCGAGCTCGGCGCGAGCCGCAGCTTCTCGAGCTCCTCGGCGGCGAGGGCAACGAGGCCGTCGTCGCTCATCGACCAGAGATCGTCGCCTTCGAAGCAGAAGTACTCCATCCCGACGCACGCCTTCGACGGATCGGGGACCATCCACGGCGACCACGAACGGAAGTTCTGGATCCGCCCGACCCGGACGCCCGGCTCGTGCACGTAGATCCAGTTGTCCGGGAAGAGGTCCTCGCCGTCGACGACGAGCGCGACGGTGAGAAAGTCCCGGTAGCGCAGGCCCTCGGCCGCCTCGCGCACCTCACGCGGCGCGGACGGCGCGAGCATCCGCACGGTGTCGCGGAGAGGAAGCGACGAGATGACGGCGCCGGGCCCGTACTCGACCCCGCCGGCAAGGACGCCGGTGACGCACCCGTCCTCGACGTCGATCCGCTCGACAGGCGACTCGAGCAGCACGTGACCGCCCTCCGAGCGAATCGCCTCGGCCATCGCGTCCCACATCTGGCCCGGCCCGTAGCGCGGGTAGTTGAACTCCGAGATCAGGCTCTTGATCTTGTCGCCCTTGTTCCCGAAGAACGCCGCTTTCGCGGCGGAGAAGAACGACAGGCCCTTGATGCGCTGCGCCGCCCACTCGGCGCGGATCTCCGACGCCGGGACGCCCCAGACCTTCTCGTTGTAGCTCTTGAAGAAGAGCTCGAAGAGCCTGCGGCCGAACCGGTTCGTCACCCACTCCTCGAGCGAGTCTTCGCTGCCCTTCGGCCGCGCGGCGGCCGCGAGGTACGACACCACGCAGCGCGTCAGCTCGACGGGCCCGAGCTTGCGAATCACGTCCGCACCGCGCAGCGGGTAGTCGAGATAGCGGTTGTTCCAGTAGATACGGGACATCCGCGGGCGACGAAGGAACTCGTCGCCGAGCACCTCGTGCCAGAGATCGTCGACCTCGGACGACTTCGTGAAGAAACGATGCCCGCCGAGATCGAAGCGGTAGCCGTCGCGCTCCACCGTCTTGGCGAGGCCGCCGATCTGGCCGTCGGCCTCGAGGACGACGACGTCGTGGCCGTCCTTCGCGAGCAGGTAACCGGCGGTCAGGCCCGCGGGGCCGCCGCCGAGGACGAGCGTCGGATCGATGGTGTCGTTCTCCATGGAAAGGCGGCCGTGGGGCCGTGCGCGGGACTCTACCGAGTTCGGCGATACACAAATGCCTGCAACGGCTTGAAGTAGTTCTCCTTCAGCACGATCTCGTCGCTCGCGACATGTGCGACGAGCCGGTAGCGGTCGTCGTGCTCGAGCAGCCAGTTCCAGGCGGTCGCCTTGCGCCACACGAGCTTCGTCCACTTCGCGCGCCAGGCGCGGTAGTCACGGAAGACCGGGGCGATCACGACGAACTCCTTGCCCGGCGGCACGGTCGCGAGCAGGCGGTCGAGGGTCGGCTTCGCCTGCGCCGCCTCGAGCCGGCTGACCGCATCACGCCAGTCGAAGACGTGCGGATCGGCCGTCGGCCCGAGCGTCGTCGCCCAGTGGTAGCCGGGGCCGAGGTAGTAGCGCAGCACGGGCGTCTGCTCCGGGTGGGTCGAGATGATCAGCTCGCCCTGCGTGAGATACGGCTTCACGCCGCGTGTGATTCCCTGGGCGTTCTCCTTGTCGTTGTGCGTCGTGTAGCCGACCCACAGGACGACGAGCACGACGAGCGTGGCGAAGCCGAGGTTCCTCGCCCGCACGATGCCCTGGGCGGCGAGCAGCAGTACCGGGCCGAAGACGACCGCGAAGTAGCGCGTCGTCCAGGCCGGCGAGACCTGCGAGGCGACGAATGCCGCGACGACGGTCACCGCGGTCAGCACCGCGAGAGCGAGGATCGTCGCCCGCTCCCCGCCCGTCCGCCGGACGAGCGGCACGAGCGCCGCGCCGCCGACGAGCACGAGCGCGAGGTACGAGGCGTCGCCGCCGACGACGCCGCCCGTGGCGAACAGCAGGTCGTGCAGGTTCGGCCTGGTCGACCACGGCGCGCCGGTGTGAGCCGCCTGAAAGAGCAGCGTCGGCACCCACACGACATAGAGCAGCGCGACGCAGAGCGCCGCGACGGCGAACAGCTTCAGACGCTCACGAACCGCGACGAGTGTCGCCCCGGCGAGGCCGACGCAGAGGAAGAGACCCCAGTTGTGGCTGTAGGCGAGCAGCGTCACCGAGAGAACGAGGACGGGCAGCCACCACCGCCGTCCGCGGACGATCGCCTCGACGTACGACCACGCGACGACGAGCGAGAGGAACGCCTCCAGCTCGTACATCCGCGTCTCCTGCGCGTAGTAGGTGAGGAACGGGTCGAGGGCGGCGAGGAGCGCGCAGACGAGGCCCGTCGTGCGCCCGAACACGGCTCGGCCGGCGAAGAACGCGAGCGGCACGCAGGCAAGCCCGAAGACGAGCGAGAGGACATGCGTCGCCGCGACGCCGTCGCCGAAGACGCGGATCCAGAGCCCGAGCAGCATGTAGTAGAGCGGCGGGGAGCCGTCCTGGCGCAGCAGGTGCGGGATCGACGTCCAGTGCTCGTGGGCGATCCCCACCGAGATCCCCTCGTCGATCCAGAACCCCGCGTGGAGCTGCCGCGTCCGCAGGTAGAGCGAAAGCAGGGTCGAGCAGCGGCAGCACGACCGGCACTGCCCACCACGCGGCCAGCAGCGCCTCGAACCGCAGGACGACCCGGCGGGGGAGTGCTTCCGCAACGGTCGCCACGACCGCGCATCGTAGTCCGGGGGCGGCGCGTCCGCGCCGCGTTCAGGCGGGCTCGCCGCTCGTCGGCTCGAGGCTGATCACGGTGCGGCGGCCGCCCTCGCCGCCGCAGACGACGTCGACGCTGTCGTTGCGGCGATAGGTGCCGGCGACGCCGAAGAGCATGCTGGTCCACCGCCAGAAGCCGAGCCTGCCCTCTCGCTCGAGCCGCCGCCGGAAGACGAGCCGTGTGCCGACCTGGTCGAAATCGACGCCGGGCCGCTGTGGGACGCCGTTCACGAACACCTCGAAGGGAACGGTCACCTCCGGCGGCAGCTCCACCTGACTCGCGGTTTCCACGCTCTATACGATGCCAGTCTCCGTGCGCCGCAGATCTCTTGCCGCCCTTGCCACGAGCATCGTCGCCCTCACGGTGACCGCCGCTGCGTCTGCGGGGAACGCAGGCTTCCTGCCCGGCGAGGCCCACTCGCCGAACGCGCACCGCATCCACGCGGCGTTCATCTTCGTCGCCATCTTCACCGGCGTCATCTTCGTCGCCGTCGAGGGCACGCTGATCGCGTTCATCATCAAGTACCGGCGCGGCCGCCGGCCTCGCACCGCCGAAGGGCCGCAGATCCACGGCGCGACGAGCCTCGAGATCATCTGGACGGTCGGCCCCGTCCTGATCCTCGCGATGATCGGCAGCTTCGTCTTCTACAAGCTGCCCGGCATCGTCAACCCGCCGAAAGCGTCCGCCGCCGAAGAGACGACGGTCTCGGTCGAGGGCCACCAGTTCTACTGGCTCTTCCGGTACCCGAACGGGGCGATCTCGATCAACCGCATGGTCGCGCCCGCCGACCAGGTCGTGCACGAGAACATCGTCGGCCTGCGCTTCGACGTGAACCACTCGTGGTGGGTACCCGACTTCGGGCCGAAGCTCGACGCGATCCCGGGCCGCGTGAACAAGACGTGGTTCAAGGCGCCCGCGGGCAACTACGTCGCGCGCTGCGCCGAGCTCTGCGGCATCCAGCACGCCGACATGGACGGGGTCGTGCACGTCGTGCCGCGCGCGCAGTACGACGCGTTCATCAAGGCACGCGCGAGTGCGCCGGCCGCGACCGGCCTCGGCAAGGAGGAGTGGCAGGGCGTCTGCGAGCGCTGCCATCGCCTCGACCACGTCTACATCGGCCCCGCGCTCGGCGGGAACCCGCTGCTCTCCGACTCGAAGGGGATCGTGACGCTGCTCCGGAACGGCGAGGGGCAGATGCCGGCGGTCGGCAAGAACTGGACCCAGGCGCAGATCGACGCCCTGATCGGGTACACGAAGCGGTTCTCGAAGGCGGCGGCGTCCTAGTGGCCGTCAACGTCGAGGCGACCCGCCCGTACCGCGCCGACTGGCGCCGCGGCAAGATCGCGTCGTGGCTGACGACCGTCGACCACAAGCGGATCGGGATCCTCTACATCTGGACCGCGCTCGTGTTCTTCGGCATCGGCGGCGTGCTGGCGCTCCTCATGCGCGTGCAGCTCGCGACGCCGAACGAGAGCTTCATGACGAAGAACTCGTACAACGAGGCGGTCACGATCCACGGCACGACGATGATCTTCCTCGTCGTCGTCCCGATCCTTGCCGGCTTCGGGAACTACCTCGTCCCACTGATGGTCGGCGCGCGCGACATGGCATTCCCGCGGCTGAACGCGCTCTCGTACTGGCTCTACCTGCTCGGCGGCGTCGTGCTGATGCTGAGCTTCTTCGCCAAGGGCGGCGCCGCGCGCGCCGGATGGACGTCGTACGTGCCGCTCTCGACGCTGCACGAGCCGGGCAACGGCCAGGACCTGTGGATCCTCGGGCTGCACATCCTGTCGATCTCGTCACTCGTCGGTGCGATCAACTTCGTCGTGACGATTCACAACATGCGCGCCAAGGGGATGTCGTGGATGCGCATCCCTCTCTTCTGCTGGGCGATCGTCACCTACGCGTGGCTGCTGATCATCGTCCTGCCGACACTGTCGGCGGGGCTGACCCTGATGCTGCTCGACCGCCAGGTCGGCACCCACTTCTTCGACCCGGCCCACGGCGGCAGCCCGCTCCTCTACCAGCACGTCTTCTGGTTCTTCGGGCACCCCGAGGTCTACATCATGATCCTGCCCGCAATGGGGATGGTCTCCGAGATCCTCCCGGTGTTCTCGCGCAAGCCGATCTTCGGCTACAAGGCGGTCGCGATCTCGACGGCGGGCATCGCGTTCTACTCGCTGCTCGTGTGGGCGCACCACATGTTCGCCGTCGGGATGCCGATCGGGCTCGACATCTTCTTCATGCTCAGCTCGATGGTGATCGCCATCCCGACCGGCGTGAAGATCTTCAACTGGCTGGCGACGATCTGGCGCGGGAACATCTCGTTCGACACGCCGATGCTGTGGTGCCTCGGCTTCATCGCGATCTTCACGATCGGCGGACTCTCAGGCATCTTCCTGGCGGCGTTCCCGATCGACTGGGCGGTGACCGACTCGTACTTCGTCGTCGCCCACCTCCACTACGTGCTCTTCGGCGGCTCGATCTTCGGCATCTTCGGCGGCATCTACTACTGGTTCCCGAAGATGTTCGGCCGGATCCTCGACGAGCGGCTCGGGAAGCTGCACTTCTGGACGATCTTCGTGGGCTTCAACCTGACGTTCTTCCCGCAGCACATGCTCGGGCTGCTCGGCATGCCGCGGCGCGTGTACACGTACTCGAACGGCGGGCTGTGGGAGGTCTACAACATGATCTCGACGGTCGGCTCGTTCGTGATGCTGCTCGGCATGCTCGTCTTCGTCGCCAACGTCGTGAAGACGATGCGCAGCGGCCCGCGCGCCGGCAACGACCCGTGGCACGCGGACACGCTCGAGTGGTACACGACCTCGCCGCCCCCGGCCTGGAACTTCGACACCGTGCCGTACGTGACGAGCGCCCGGCCCCTGCGCGACCTGCGCCGCCGGCTCGCGGAATCGCAGGAGGCCTGATGGGTACGTGGGCTCGGCTGCTCGGGGTCGCGGCGGTCGCCGGCACCGGCCTCGCCGTCGTATCGGGCGCCGCGGGCTGGGACACGGCACACCGCGTGCTCGCGGGAGTCGCGCTGCCGCCACTCGCAGCGCTCGTCGCGGTCGCCTGGGTCTCGGCACGGCGCCTGCTCGCCCCGTCGCTCGTCGCCCTCGCGGCGTTCGGGCTCGCTGCACTCCTCACGGGCCCGGACGTGCATCTGGCGTTCGCCTCGGCGGCGTTCGCGGCGACCGCGTACACGGCAGCGCTCACCTTCCGCGGCAGCGCCGAGCAGGGGCCCTGGCGCGACTACTGGACGCTCACGAAGCCGCGGATCATGTCGCTCCTTCTGCTGACGGGCGCGTGCGGGGTGTTCGTCGGCGCAGGCGGGGTGCCGGAGGCGAGCGTATTCGCGTTCACGATCGCAGGCCTCGCGCTCGCCTGCGGCGGCGCGTCGGCGCTCAACCACTACCTCGACCGCGACATCGACCAGCTCATGGGCTCGCGCACGTCGTCGAGGCCGGTCGCCTCGGGGCGCGTGCCCGCCGAGCGCGCGCTCGAGTTCGGGATCGCGCTGTCGGCGCTCTCGTTCGTGCTGCTCGACTCGCTCGTGAACCTGCCGACCGCCCTGCTCGCGCTCGCGGGGAACCTCTTCTACGTGCTCGTGTACACGCGGTTCCTGAAGCGGTCGACGCCGCAGAACATCGTCATCGGCGGCGCGGCCGGCGCCGTCCCGCCGCTCGTCGGCTACGCAGGCGCATCGGGGCATCTCGGGCTGGCGGCTTTGCTGATGTTCGCGATCGTGTTCGTCTGGACGCCACCACACTTCTGGGCGCTCGCGCTGATGATCAAGGAGCACTACGCGCGCGCCGGTGTGCCGATGCTGCCGGTCGCCCGCGGCGACAACGAGACTGCGCGCCAGATCGTCCGCTACACGGTCGTGCTCGTGGCGGTGACGCTGCTCCCGGTCGCGCTCGGCACGTTCGGCCTCGTGTACGGGGTCATCGCGCTCGTCCTCGGGGCGGCGTTCCTCTGGCTGGCCGTCGAGCTTCGCCGCACGATGGAGCGCGTCGTCGCGGTGAAGCTGTTCCACTTCTCGCTCCTCTACCTCGCCCTGCTCTTCGTGGCGATGGCGCTCGATTCGGTGCTCTAGATGGACGAACCGGTCTCGACCCGCGACGCGGCGGCCGACGAGCTGGAGGTCGCGCGGAAGAACCTGCGCTGGGCGTGGGCGCTCTTCGGGCTCTTCTGGGTCCTCTTCGGCGGCACTGTCCTCGTCGCGCTGGTCTACCTCTGGCTCTCGTAGACGGCGATCTCGAGTTCGGGCTCGCCCTCGCGGACGCCGCGGACGCGATCACGCTCGCGCGCTTCCGCGCGCTCGACCTGCACGTCGAGACGAAGCCCGACTCGACGCCGGTGTCCGAGGCGGATCGGGCGGCCGAGGAGGCGATCC
The DNA here is from genome assembly GCA_963840365.1 of uncultured Thermoleophilia bacterium. GTDB lineage: Bacteria > Actinomycetota > Thermoleophilia > Gaiellales > Gaiellaceae > PALSA-600. The sequence goes on from CAWIYQ010000012.1 coordinate 326,684, forward strand.
GCGCTCTCGTCGCCTCGTCGGACCGCGGGGACGGAGTGCTCGGCGAGGAGCTCGGCGACGAGAGCGGCGAGTCGACGTGGATCGTCGACCCGATCGACGGCACGAAGAACTACGTCCGGGGCATCCCGGTCTGGGCGACGCTGCTCGCGCTCCGGCGCGGCGACGAGCTCGTCGCGGCCGTCGTCTCGGCACCGGCGCTCGGCCGGCGCTGGTGGGCCACGCGCGGCGGCGGCGCGTTCGCGGACGGGGCACCCTGCCGCGTCTCGGGGATCGCTCGGGTCGAGGACGCCGTTGCGTCGACGACGTCGTCGACCGGGTTTGCGGCGGGCTGGGCGGCGCTCGCGGCGCGCGCGTACGCCGATCGCGGCTTCGGCGACTTCTGGCAGCACTGTCTCGTGGCAGAGGGGGCCGTGGATGTCGCGTGCGACCCGGTCGTGAACCTCTGGGACTACGCAGCCGTCCAGCTGCTCGTCGAGGAAGCCGGCGGCCGCTGCACCACCTTCGCGGGCGAGCCGCCCGCTCCGGGCGCGAGCTTCCTCAGCTCGAACGGCCTCGTGCACGAGACGGTGGTCTCACTTCTCGGCGCTTAACGGCGGGGTCTGACCCGGGTCTGACCCCGGCGCACCCGTGGGTCCGACTCCGCGACGAACCGGGCGTAGGCCCGGCGCGCGGCGCGGAGGTCGTCGCCGAAGAGCTCGAGGGCGACGTGTGGATCGACGATCGGATCGCGATCGACGAGGCCGAGCGTCGCACCGTAGTCGCACCAAACGTGGTCCTCGGGGTGCTCGCACGCGTGGGCGCGGGGAGCGTTCAGGTGGATGTACCGCGTGGCCTCACCACGGTGCGCGTCGCTCTCCACGAGGACGTCCCGATAGCGCCCTTCGAAGACATGGCCGCGCCGGCCGTGCGCACGGTTGAAGCTCTGCGCGTAGCGTCCGTTCAGGCGCTGAAAACCGCTGCCCAGGGTGCACTCCTCGATTCGCATCAAGAGGTGGTAGTGCGTTGTCATCAGGGAGTACGCAAGGCACTGCCACGAGCTGCGAACGATCTCGTCACCCACGTACGTGAGGAAGCGCTCGCGATCACTGTCAGTGCGGAAGATCGGGCGATCGTCGATCCCGTGCTGGGTGACGTGATAGATGCCGCCCGGGATTTCGATGCGAGGCTTGCGTGCCACGCATCGACGGTGCCGATGAGAGGTGTCGGCGGCAAGGGTCGCTAGGTCCGCTTTTCCACTTTTGTCACACCCCTGGGGTCAGACCCGGGTCTGACCCCAGGGGTCAGCGCAACGCCCCGCGCACGGCGTCCTCGTAGACGCGGTCACGGGCGAAGCGGTCGAGCTGCGACGAGAGAACGTCGCTTGCCTGCGGCGGGTTGCCGGCGGGGAACGGCGCGGGTGAGCCGTCGAGATCGAGACCCTCGAGGGTTGGATGCTCGTCGACTTCGAGCGCGACGTCGTGGCCGAGGCGCGAGCGGAGCCAGCCCGCCAGCAGGTTGCCCTGCGCCGCGGTGCCGTGCACGCGCAGCGAGCGCACCTCGGCGACGCCCGGCCACAGCGACGCGAGCAGCGACCGCCACCTCTCCGTGCGCTCCCACGCGATGTCCGACACGACGACGCGCGGGAAGAGATCGACGAGACCTGCATAGGCACCGGGCAGGTCGGGCCACTCGGTCGAGTCGACGATCAGCCGGTCGACGATGTCGACGAGTTGCTCGAATGGGCCCGACCCCCACTCCGGCAGGCCGCGCCAACGCAGGAACACCGGTAGGTCGGAGATGAGCAGAGGCAGTGCGAGCGAGGCCGGCGCCGCGGCGCGACTCCCCCGCAGGATCAGCTCGATCACCTCACCGCAGATCGCACGGTCGCCGACCGGGAAGCAGCGCAGCGAGACCTGCGCGTCGAGCCCGTCGGGCTCGCCCGGCTTCGGCACGAGCAGAAGCGTCCGCGACGGATGCCGCTCCGCCATGCCGGCGAGCGTCTCCTCGGCCGCCGCCTGCCACTCGGGCGGCGCCCACGCGATGTGCGTCATGACCGACGTCCTCAGATTCGGCTGTGCCCCCTCCGCCGCCGTCGCGTCGCGCAGCCGCGCGAGCTCGCGCTCGATCTGCGAGACCGACGTGTTCTCGCCCGTCCAGGAATCCTCGATCAGTGACGTCGCCACGAGCGCCCATCCCGATGCAGCAGTTCGTCGGCCCCGGCCGGGCCCCACGTGCCGGCCGGGTAGTTCGGGAACGAGGGCCGGTCGCGCTGCCAGAACGCGACGATCGCATCGACGAGCGCCCACTGCTCCTCGATCTCGTCCGACCGGGTGAACAGCGTCGCCTCGCCGAGCATCGCATCGAGGATCAGTCGCTCGTAGGCATCCGGCAGCCCCTCCCGGAATGCGCCGCCGTAGAGGAAGTCCATGTGCACCGTGCGGATCGTCATGCCCTGCCCCGGCACCTTCGCGCCGACCGCCAGCGAGACTCCCTCGTTCGGCTGCACGTGGATCAGAAGCACGTTCGGCCGCAGCCCCTCGCCGCCGCCTTCGAACGGCGGATGCGGCGCCCGCTTGAATTGGATCGCGATCGTCGTCTCGCGGCGCGCGAGCCGCTTGCCCATCCGCACGTAGAACGGTGTGTCGGCCCACCGCCAGTTGTCGACGAAGAGCTTCGCCGCGACGAACGTCTCCGTCATCGACCCGGGCGCGACGCCCTGCTCCTCGCGGTAGCCGCGCACCTCCACGCCCTCGACGAAGCCCGGCCCGTACTGCCCGCGGATGACGTGCTTCGGGCCGGGCGTGTGCATCGCCTTCAGCACCTTCACCTTCTCGTTGCGCACCGAGTCTGCGGTGAAGTCGATCGGCGGCTCCATCGCCGTCAGGGCGACGAGCTGCAGCAAATGGTTCTGGAAGATGTCGCGGATGGCGCCTGCCTGCTCGTAGTAGCCGGCCCGGCCCTCGATCCCGATCGACTCGGCGACCGTGATCTGCACGTGGTCGATGAACTGGCGGTTCCAGATCGGCTCGAAGATGCCGTTCGCGAACCGCAGCGCCAGCATGTTCTGCACCGTCTCCTTGCCGAGGTAATGGTCGATGCGGAACACCTCGTTCTCGGCGAAGTGCTGCTGGATCTCGGCGTTCAGGTCCTTGGCCGACGCGAGGTCGTGCCCGAACGGCTTCTCGATGATCAGCCGGAGCCATCCCTCGGCCCCGCGCCGCTCGGCGATCTCGGCGACGAGCGTGCCGATCGCCGCCGGGGGCACCGCGAAGTAGTAGACCCGGTTGCCCTGCGTGCCGAGCTGCTGGTCGAGCTCGTTCAGCTTGTCGCGAAGCTCGTCCTCGCCCTTGTCGTCGGCGAAGTCGAGTGTCGTGTAGCGCATCCCCTTCGCGAGCGACGACCACACTTCGTCGTCGTACGGGTCGCGAGCGTGATCCTTCACCGCCTGCTGCATCCGCGAGCGGAACTCGTCGTCGGTCTCCTCGCTGCGCGCGGCGCCGATGATGCCGAACTGCTCTGGGAGCAGATGCCGAACGGCGAGCGAGTAGAGCGCGGGCATCAGCTTCTTCTCGGTCAGGTCGCCCGAGGCGCCGAAGATGACGATGATGCACGGATCGGGCCGGCGGCGGAGCTGCAAGCCCTCGGCCAGTGGGTTCGGACGCTCGGGGGCGCTCACTTCGAGCTCTCGGCCGCCTTCACGGCGTGCCCGCCGAACTGGTTGCGCAGGGCGGCGTTCACCTTTGCGGCGAACGACTCGTCCTGACGGGAGGCGAACCGGGCGAAGAGCGCGGCGGTGATCACCGGCACCGGCACGTCCTCGGCGATCGCCTCGGCGATCGTCCAGCGTCCCTCGCCCGAGTCCTCCACGTAGCCGCGGATCTTCTCGAGCTGCGAGCCCTCGATCTCGAACGCGTTGTACAGGAGCTCGAGCAGCCACGACCTGACGACCGAGCCGTAGCGCCAGATCCCGGCGATCTCGTGCAGGTCGAGGTCGAACTCGGACGCGTTCATCACCTCGAACCCCTCCGCGTACGCCTGCATGAGGCCGTACTCGATGCCGTTGTGGACCATCTTCACGAAGTGCCCAGCGCCGGCTGCGCCGACGTGCGCGTACCCGTCCTCGGGCGCCAGATCGCGGAAGACCGGCTCGACCTGCGCGACGGCGTCGTCGTCGCCGCCGACCATCAGGCAGTAGCCGAGCTTGAGCCCCCAGACGCCGCCCGAGACGCCCGCGTCGACGAAGTGGATCCCTTTCTCCTTCGCGGCGGCATAGCGGCGCTGCGAGTCGTGGAAATTCGAGTTGCCGCCGTCGACGATCACGTCGCCCGGGTCGCCGACGCGGAGCAGCTCGGTGAACGTGTCCTCCGTGATCTTCCCGGCGGGCACCATCATCCAGAAGGACCGCGGCGCCGTCAGCTGGTCGCGGAGCTCCTCGATCGTCCCGGCCGTCGACTCGACGCCCGGGTCGTACGTCTTCATGTCGTGGCCGCGTTCGGCGAGGCGCGTCGTCATGTTCCCGCCCATGCGGCCGAGGCCGATCATCCCGAGCTGCATCTAGCGCTCAAACCTCCTCGAGTCGAACCCTGATGACGGTCCGCCCGCGCTCCTCGAGCGACGCGAAGTCGCCCGCCGCCTGGGCGCGGATCAGCTTCCCGAACCCGAACGGCTGCCCGGGGATGGGCAGCTCCTCGCCGGTGTCGTCGACGAGCTGCACGAAGCGCCCGGTCGCGGGGCCGCCCTTGTGCAGCTGGCCGGTCGAATGCAGGTAGCGCGGGCCGAAGCCGTGAGTGACGACGCACCCGGTCGCCTCGCGGGCGCGCGCCGCGAGCGCGAGCAGCTTCTCCTCGTTGGCGGGCGTCGGGTCGACGAACGCCTGTAGGCACACGTAGTCGCCGGGCCGGGCGGAGGCGAAGAGCTCGTCGAGCGACCCGCGCGGCGCCACGTCCGGCTCGCCGCCTGCGGCGAGCACCTCCTTCGTCTTGTCCTTCGCCGACTGCACGTCGGGCTGGTCGAACGGGTTGATCTCGAGCGCGCGGCCCGCGACCGCCGTGGCGAACTCCCAGCGGAAGAACTCCTGGCCGAGCTCGTACTCGCCGGAGAGCCGCACCTCCTGCAGCTGCCGGTCGGGCCCGGCGGCGGGCTCTCCCGGCGCCGGCACGAGCCCTCTGCCCTGCTTGCCCGTCGACTCCGCGAGCAGCTGCTCCGCCCAGAGCCCGAAGCCCGCGTCGCTCTCCGGGATGCAGATCTTGTCGCGTCCGTCGCGCCAGCCCTCGCCGAGCGAGAGCCCGAGCTCGAGCCCCGGATTGCCCTCTGCGAGCCGGCACGCGTCCGCCATCTCCTGAGCGCGTTCGAGCAGCCGCGTCACGTCGACGCCCATCAGGACCGCCGGCACCATGCCGAACGGCGAGAGCGCCGAGTAGCGGCCACCGATCGTCGGCTCGCCCGCGAAGACGGCGGCGAACTCGCGCTCGCGGGCGAGCTGCTCGAGCTCGGAGCCGGGGTCGGTGATCGCGGCGAACAGATCGCCGTTCCGCCCGGTGCGCTCCCAGAAGTAGTCGGTGTGCGAGCGCGTCTCGAGTGTCGAGCCGGACTTCGACGCCGAGAGGAACAACGTCCGCGACAGGTCGAGGCGGGCCTCGAGCGCGCGAATCGCCTTCGGGTGTGTCGTGTCGAGCACGTGGAACGACTCCGCACGGAACGTGCGCCGGATCACCTCCGGCGCGAGCGAGGAGCCGCCCATGCCGAGCAGCACGACTGCGTCGACGCGGTCGACGACGGACTCCGCGAACTGCAGCAGCAGGTCGACGTCCTCCGCCATCCGCCACGGCTCGTCGAGCCAGCCGAGCCACTTCGCCTCGCCGTCGCCCGTCCAGACCGCTGGGTCGCGCGACCAGATGCGCTCGACGAGTTGCGCCGATGTCACGCCGCCGCCAGCTCGCCGTGCTTCGCCCGGATCGAGGCGACGATCTCGTCGAACGAGTCGGCGAACTTCTGCACGCCTTCGGCCTCGAGCGTCTCGGTCACGTCGTCGTAGGAGACGCCGACCGCCGCGAGCTCACCGAGCAGCGCCCGGGCCTCGTCGATGCCCTCGAGCACCGTGTCGCCGCGCACCTCGCCATGGTCCTGGAACGCCTCGATCGTCTCGAGCGGCATCGTGTTGACCGTGTCGGGCCCGATCAGCTCCTCGACGTAGATGACGTCGCGGTAGGCGGGGTTCTTCGTCGACGTGGACGCCCAGAGGCAGCGCTGCTCGTGCGCGCCCTTCCCGGCGAGGAACTCCCAGCGCGGCCCCGAGAACGCCTCGAGGTAGTGCTGGTAGGCGAGCTTCGCGTTCGCCACCGCGAGCTTCCCCTGCAGCTCCGGGTGGTCGGCGAGGCGCTTGTCGGCCTCCGTGTCGACACGCGAGACGAAGAACGACGCGACCGACACCACCTTCGACGGGTCGCCCCCACCGGCCACGAGCCGCTCGAGCCCGCGCAGATAGGCCTCGACGACCGCCTTGTAACGCTCGAGCGAGAAGATCAGCGTGATGTTGATCGACGTGCCGTGCGCAGTGCAGTCCTCGATCGCCGGCAGGCCCGCGAGCGTCGCCGGGATCTTCACGTACAGGTTCGGGCGATCGACCTCCGTTGCGATCCACCGTGCCTGCGCGAAGGTCGCCTCGGTGTCGTAGGCGAGGGCGGGGAGCACCTCCATCGACACGTACCCGTCGACACCGCCAGAGGCGTCGTACGCCGGCTTCAGCACGTCGCAGGCGTCGCGGATGTCCTGCAGCGCAAGCGAGAAGAAGATCTCCTCGGGGTCGTCGGTCTGCTGAACGAGCTTGCGCAGGTCGTCGTCGTAGGCGGTCCCGGTCGAGAGCGCCTTCTGGAAGATCGTCGGGTTCGACGTCACGCCGGTGACTGCGTCGTCCTTCATCATCCGCGCGAGCTCGCCCGAGTGCACGAGGTCGCGTGAGAGCGTGTCGAACCACACCGACTGCCCGCGCGCGGCGAGCTCGTGCAGCCTCGAATCAGCCATCCTTCATCGTCCTTTCCAGCTCGGCGACCTTCACGAGGCGCGCGACGTAGCGGTCGCCGCCGTTGAAGGTCGCGTTCAGAAACGCCTGCACCAGCTCCTGCGCGAGCGACGGGCCGACCACCTCGGAACCGAGGCAGAGCACGTTCATGTCGTCGTGCTCGACGCCCTGATGCGCGCTGTAGGTGTCATGACAGACCGAGGCGCGGATCCCGCTCAGCTTGCACGCGGCGACTGCGGCACCGACACCCGAGCCGCAGACGAAGACGGCGCGCTCGGCGTCGCCGCGCTGGATCGCCTCGCCCACCTCACGCGCCTTGTCGGGGTAGTCGAGCCGCACGGCGTCGGTGTCGGTCCCGAGATCGACTACGTCATGCCCGGCAAGCACCTCGAGCACGGCTTCGCGCAGATGGACGCCGCGGTGGTCGAACGCCACCGCGACCCTCACAGCACTTCCACCCGTGCGATGCGGCCTTCGTCGAAGGTGAAGCGGAGCGGCAGCGTGCGGCCGTCCGCCTGCACCATCGCGACCGCATGGCCGTCCTTCCGCACCTCGACGCCCTCGAGCTTCACCGCCGGCAGCTCGCCCTCCATGCAGAAGCCCGGCGAGACGAGCGAGAGGAACGCACGCACCGCATCCGCCTCGATCATGAAACCCGCTCCAGCAGCGCCGATGCCCGCGCGACGACATTGTCCAGGCTGTAACCGAATTGCTCCAGGACCGTCGGGCCCGGCGCCGAGGCGCCGAAGTGCTCGATCGAGATCGAGTCGCCGTGGTCGCCGACCCACTTGTGCCAGCCGAGCGCCACGCCGGGCTCGATCGAGAGACGCGCGCGCACGTCTGGCGGGAGCACCTCGTCGCGGTACTCGGTGGGCTGCGCCTCGAAGAGCTCCCAGCACGGCATCGAGACGACCCGCACAGGCGTGCCGTCCTCGGCGATCCGGCGCCCGGCGTCGAGCGCGAGCCCGACCTCGGCGCCGGTGGCGATCAGGATCAGGTCGGGCGACCCGGACGACTCCCAGAGCGCGTAGGCGCCGCGCTCGAGGCCCGAGGCGGGCGCGAGCTCGGCCCGGTCCAGCGTCGGGACCTTCTGCCGCGAGAGCGAGAGCGCGACCGGGCCGTCCTCGCGCTCGAGCGCGACCTTCCAGGCCCACGCCGTCTCGTTGGCGTCGGCCGGGCGCACGAACCACAGGTTGGGGATCGCGCGGAGTGCCGCGTAGGTCTCGACGGGCTGGTGCGTCGGGCCGTCCTCGCCGAGGCCGACCGAGTCGTGCGTCCATGCCCAGACCACCGGCAGCCCCATCAGCGCCGACAGGCGCACGGCAGGGCGCATGTAGTCGCTGAAGATGAGGAAGGTCGAGCCGTACGGCTTCACGCAGCCGCCGTGCACGCCGATGCCGTTCACGATCGAGCCCATCGCATGCTCACGGATCCCGAACGCGATGTTGCGGCCCGCCCACGCGTCGGAGAAGAGCCCGCCGCCCGCGAACTCGGTCTTCGTCGACTCGACGAGGTCGCCGGCGCCGCCGATCATCGTCGGCACGGCGTCCTTGAACGCCTGCATGACCGCCTTGCCGGCATCGCGCGTCGCGAGGCCGTCTCCGGCCGGGAACTTCGGAAGATCCCACGCGCCGATCCGTCCGGCGTACGCGGCGTCCCACGTCTCCCGGTCGCGAGGAAACGCCTGCGACCACGCGTCGAAGCGCCTGTGCCACTCCGTCTCGAGCTCGTTGCCGCGGTCGACGCCGTTCATGTGCGTGTAGACCTCGTCTGGCACGTGGAAGTGCAGCTCGGGGTCCCACCCCATCACCTTCTTCGTGGCGGCGACCTCGTCGGCACCGAGCGGCGCGCCGTGCGCCTTTGCCGTGTCGACGGCATGCGGGGCGGGGTAGGCGATGTGGGAGCGAACGACGATCATCGAGGGTCGCTTCGTCTCGTCCTGGGCCGCGGTGATCGCGGCGCGGAGAGCGTCGAGGTCGTTGACGTCGGCGACGTGCTGGACGTGCCAGCCGAGCGCCTCGAAGCGCGCGCCGCGGTCCTCGGTGAACGAGATCGCGGTCGTGCCGTCGATCGAGATGTGGTTGTCGTCGTAGAAGTAGACGAGCTTCCCGAGGGCGTTCGTGCCGGCGAGCGAGGCTGCCTCGTAGGAGACGCCCTCCATCAGGTCGCCGTCCGAGCAGATCACATAGACGCGGTGGTCGACCGGCTCGTGGTGGGGCCGGTTGAAACGCTGCGCAAGGAAGCGCTCGGCGAACGCCATCCCGACGCCGTTCGCAAAGCCCTGACCGAGCGGGCCCGTCGTCACCTCGACGCCCTCGGTGTGCCGGAACTCGGGATGCCCCGGGGTCGCCGACTGCCACTGCCGGAAGCGCTTCAGCTCCTCGAGCGAGAGGTTGTAGCCGGCGAGGTGCAGGGCGGAGTACTGCAGCACGCACGCGTGGCCCGCGCTGAGGACGAACCTGTCCCGGTCGGGCCAGTGCGGGCTCGCCGGGTTGTGGCGCAGCACCTCGGTGTAGAGGAGGTACGCGAGCGGGGCAAGCGCCATCGCGGTGCCGGGATGGCCTGCGTTCGCCTGCTGGACGGCGTCCATCGACAGGGCGCGGATCGTGTCGATGGAGAGCTGTTCGATCTCCGAGTTTGGCAACGCTCCTCCGATGCTCGTCGGTCGCTTCGAGCCTAACGACTACGAGCCCACCGCCGCGCCGGCTCTGATCTCCTCCTTCAGCTCGTCCTGCTCGTCGTCGGAGAGGCCCTGAAGGGCGGCCGCGATCGTGGCGCCGCCGCGGAGGAACCGGTAGATCGCCCGCTCGCCGGCGAAGTCGCCCTCGAGCGCGGTCGCGTCGTGGCCCTCGGCGTCGCCGAAGTAGCGGAACGTCTGCCCGAACTCCTCGGAGAAGAAGGCGGAGACGATGTCGAAGCGGGCTTCCTCGTCGCCTGCGAGGCGCCGGCCGAGCGTCGTCCCGTGGTAGGCGGCGTTCGACCAGTGCTCGATGCGCCGGTGGCGCCGGTAGAGCGGGTCGTAGAACTCGGCGACGTCGCCGATCGCATGGACGCCGTCACGCTCCGTGCGGAAGCACTCGTCGACGACGACCCCGCTCCGTACGTCGAGCCCCGCGGAGCGCGCGAGCTCGACGTTCGGCTCGACGCCGACACCGGCGACGAGGAGATCCGCGGCGGGCAGGTCGGACGACTCGAGCCGAAGGTCGACGCCGTGGTCGCGGTAGCGCTGGTGCAGCGCTTCGGAGAGCGGTGGCGCCTGCAGCGCCGCGAACAGGCTCGGCTCGCGAACGACGTGGGTCACCTGGACCCCACGCTGGGTGAGCGAGGCCGCCACCTCGCACCCGATGAAGCCGCCGCCCACGACGGTGGCCGTCCGTGCCTCCTCGGCGCGGCTGCGGAGCGCAACGGCGTTGTCGAGTGTGCGCAGGGCGAGCGCGCCGTCGAGCGGCCGCGGACTGGCTCCCGTCGCCAGCACGACCACGTCGGCGCGGAGGTCGTCGAGCGAGGACACTGCCTCCGCGAGCTTGAGCTCGACCCCCTGCTCGGCGTACCACTCGACCGGATGGACGAGGGCGTCGGCGGCCTCGGACTCGCCGCGCAGGAACCGCTTCGTGAGCGGTGGCCGGTGATAGGGCCCGTGCGGGTCCTGCGACCAGATGACGATCTCGTCCTCGCCGCCCGCCTCGCGGTAGCCCTCGACGAGCTTCGCCGCGGCGAGGCCGCCCCCCACGACCGCGATCACGTCCCCTGCTCCATCCGCATCATCGCCCGCTGCTCCTCTCTCGCTCTCCGGTGGGCAGCGAAGGTCTCTGCCCGGGGCTCGACCACCGAAACCGTCGCGGCCCCCGGAACGATGATGCCTGCGCGCTCCAGGGCGACGACGGCGGCGCCGCGAGCCGAGGCCTCGGCGACGGCGGAGACCTCGACGGGACGCTCGAGCACGTCCGCGAGGATCTGCACCCAGTCGCGGCTCGCGAGCAGGGCGCCGCCCGTCGCCACGAGCGACTCGACGCCGCCGAGCGCGTCGAGCACGTCCGCAAACCGGTAGCAGATCCCTTCGAGCGCGGCCTGCGCGATGTCGAGCGGCGTCGTGCCGAACGTGAGGCCGGCGACGAGCCCCCGGCGCGACGCGTCCCAGCCGAGCGACCGCTCACCGCCGAGGAACGGCAGGAAGACGAGGCCGTGCCCGGCCGGCGGGCGGGCCGCGAGGCCTACCGTGTCGACGTCGCGCAGCGTCCGCTCGAGCCAGGCGTACAGGTTGCCGCCGTCCGAGAGCGCGCCGCCCTCGCAGAAGCGCCGCTCGTCGAGCCGGTAGAGGAAGAGGCCGGGCCGCGGCTTCGCGGACGGCGCCTCGTACACGACGCGCAGCGTCGCGGAGGTGCCGACCATCACGGCCGCGCGGCCCCGGTCGAGGCAGCCGGCACCGACGTTCGAGCACGCGCCGTCCCCGAGCGCCGGCAGCATGCCTGCAACCGGCTCGCCCGAGACCGGCGTCAGCTGCTCAGGGTCGACGCCGACCGAAGCGAGCGTCTCCTCGTCCCAGGCGAGCGCGTTCGGGTCGTAGAGGCCCGTGCCGGCGGCCATCGAGACGCTCGTGCGGAGCTCGCCCGCGAGGCGCAGGAGCAGGTAGTCGCCGAACGAGGCGTACCGCGCCGGCCGCAGGCCCTGCTGCCGGAGCGCGAGGATCTTCGCGGGCCAGAACGAGGGGTGCAGGAAGCAGCCCGTGCGCCGGTGGTACTCGACGGGATCGAGCGCCGGGGGCGCCCCATTCATGTCGCGCCAGGTCTGGACGCCTGTCAGCGGCCGGTCGCGGGCGTCGAGCGCGACCAGCGAGTGCCAGAAGCAGGAGACGGCGACGACGTCCCCGTCGCCGACCTGAGAGAGCACCGCGCGGCAGCGGGAGACGAGCTCGTCGGCGTCGCCCGGCGAGTCGTAGGTGAGCTGCGCCTCGCCGGGCTCCGCCTCGCCCCGCTCGTCGAACGCGACCGCGCGCACCGACGACGAGCCGACGTCGAGGGAGACGATCCGCATCAGGCGGCGACTGCGGCGTCGGCCAGCGGCAGCTCGACGCGGAAGCACGTCCCGTGCCCCGGCTCCGAGCGCACCGAGATCGCACCGGCGTGCGCCTCGGCGATCGCCTTCGAGATCACGAGCCCGAGACCGGTGCCCGGGATCGCCTGCTCCCTGGCCGTGGAGGAGCGGAAGAAGCGCTCGAACACCTGGGGCAGCTCCTGGGTGGGGATGCCGATCCCCGTGTCCTCCACCTCGATCACCGCGGCCGCGCCGTCGACGAACGTGCGCACCGAGACGCGCCCGCCCCCCGCGGTGAACTTGAGCGCATTCGAGACGAGGTTGCCGACGAGCTGCGAGAGCCGCTCCGAGTCGCCGCGGAGCGGCGGCACCGGCGCGAGCTCGGCGACGAGCTCGAGCCCGCGCGAGCGGGCGAGCGCGGCGTGCGACTCGACCGCCTCGCGGGCGATCTCGTGGAGGCCGACCGGCTTGAGGTCGAGCTCGAGCCCGGTCGCATCCAGCCGCCCGACGAAGAGCAGGTCGCCGACCAGGCGCTGCAGGCGCTCCGAGCTGCGATAGACGATCGCGAGGAAGCGCTCCTGCTCTTCGGTCAACTCGCCCGCCTCGCCCTCACGAAGCATTTCCAGGAACCCCATCATCGAGGTGAGCGGAGTGCGCAGCTCGTGGGACACGGTTGCGATGAACTCGTCCTTGAGCCGATCGAGCTCGCGCTGCGGTGTGACGTCGCGCAGCGTCCACAGCCGGCCGAGCGCCTTGCCGTTGTCGTCGATCACCGGCGAGGTGAACCCCTGGAACGCGCGGCCGCTGACCCCGTCCTCGAACTCGTCGTGCGTCGTCTCGTTCGGGTTCTCGCGAAGCCGCTCCATCGTCTCGACGAACCGCTCCCGTTCCGTGATGCGCCCGGCCACCGTCAGCATCCGCTCGGTGACCGGCCCCTGGCCCGAAAGGCCGAGCTCCTCGGCCAGCTGGATCATCGGCCGGTTCGCGAGCACCACCTCGCCCTCGACGTTCGAGAGCAGGATCCCGTCGACCGTGGAGTCGAGCACGGCGCGCAGCACGGTGGCGCCCTGCTCGAGCCGCAGATTCTGCCGGGCGAGCTCTGCCCTGCCCCGCTCGAGCGAGCGCGACATCTCGTTGAACGATCGCGCGAGCTCGCCCACCTCGCCAGGCCCCGACTCGGGAACCTCGACGCCGAGCTCGCCCGCGGCGACGTCTCGGGTGCCGGCCGCGATCCGCCGCAGCGGCCGCACGATCGCCCGCAGCAGGTACGCGATCGCGGCCAGGAACGCGAGGGCGCGGACGACGATGCCGAACGCCCCGAACACGATGCCGGTCCGCTCGGCGCGATCGGCGTCGGCCCGGTCGGCGACGAGCAGCGCATGCTGGCGCGCCACGAACCCGTCGATCAGCTGCTCGATCCGGGCGACGTGCCGGCCCCCGCGTGCCGCGATCTCCGCGCGGGCCCCGGCGGGCGAGGTCGTCGCAAGGCGGACGAGGGCGTCCGACCGGGCGAGCGTCGGGTCGAGCTCGCGGTCGAGCGCGGCGCGGAACGTCGGTGGCGCGTAGCCCGCGAGGCGGGCGCTCTCACCGGGCAGGGCGCGGCGGGCCGTCTGCCACTGCGCTCGGAAGCTCTGCCTGCGGCTGATCGTGAAGCCGCGTGCGCCGCTCTGCAGCTCGTAGACCAGCTTCTCGACGCGCAGCGCCGATGCGACCGACTCCTCGACCCGCTGCTCGTCACGGGTCGTGTGCCGGATCGTTCGCAGCGAGTGGTAGGTGAAGACGACCTGGGTCAGGAGGACGGCCGAGAGGAGCACGCCGCCCACCACGATCCGACCGGTCAAGCCGAGCCGCATGCCGGTACTTTCACCGCCGTGGCGGTCGTCATCGCATCCGCGCTCCGCAAGGAGCTCTCGGGGAGCGTGCTCTTCGACGGCGTCTCGTTCAAGGTCGAGCGGGGCGACCGGCTGGCCCTCGCCGGCCCCAACGGGGCGGGCAAGACGACGCTCCTCCGCGCGCTGACGGGCGAGGTGTCGCTGGAGGGCGGCGAGCTCGCCTGGGAGAAGGGCGCCCGCGTCACGCTCCACGACCAGCGCCCGCCCGCGTCGAGCTCGCGGCCACTGCGCGAGTACGTGCTCGCAGGCACGGCCGACCTGGTCGCGGTCGAGGAGGAGCTGCGCCGGCTCGAGCGGGCGATGGCGGCCGGCGACCACGGGCGGGCGACGCTGCGCCGCTACTCCGAGGCACAGGCTCGTCTCGAGCACGCGGGCGGCTACGACTGGCGCGACCGCGCGAGCCAGACGGTGCACGGCCTCGGCTTCAGCGACGCCGACCTCGACCGGCCACTCTCCACCTTCTCGGGGGGCGAGCTGACGCGGGCGTCGCTGGCGCGCGCCCTCGCGTCGCAGCCCGACCTGCTGCTCCTCGACGAGCCGACGAACCACCTCGACATCGAGTCGCTCGAGTGGCTGGAGCAGCTGCTCCGCACGCTCGACGCGGCGGTGATCCTCGTCGCGCACGACCGCTGGTTCCTCGAGGCGGTGACGACGGCGGTGCTCGAGCTCGAAGGCGGCAAGTCCGTCTACTTCCCGGGCGCGTGGCACGTGTGGCGCCGCGAGCAGGCGGCCCGCGACCTCCACCAGGCGAAGACCGCCGCCCGGCAGGACGAGCAGCTCGCCCGCCTCGAGCGCTTCGTCGAGCGCTTCCGGTACAAGGCGTCGAAGGCGCGGCAGGCGCAGTCGAAGCTGAAGCAGATCGAACGGCTGCAGGCGACCCGGGTGCACGCGCCCGACCACAGCCGGCGCACGCTCGGCTTCGAGTTCCTCCGGCCGGCGCGGTCCGGGCGTGACGTGATCGTCGCGGAGGAGCTCGTCGTGCGCGCCGGCGACAAGCCGCTCCTCGACCGAGCGAGCTTTGCCGTCGAGCGCGGGGAGCACGTGGCCCTCATCGGCCCGAACGGGTCGGGCAAGACGACGCTGCTGGAGACGATCCTCGGGCGCCGTGGACCGGCCGGCGGGCGGGTACGGCTCGGCCACGGCGTCGTCCCGGCGTACTTCTCCCAGCACGAGGCGGAGCTCGACGAGCGCGGCTCGGTACTCGACGCGGCGATGTCCGGCACGGGCCTCAAGCGCCCGGAGGCGCAGGCGCTCCTCGGCCGCTTCCTCTTCTCGGGCTGGGACGAGCACGAGAAGCCAGCCGCCGCGCTCTCGGGCGGCGAGCGGCGCCGGCTCGCGCTCGCGATCGTGGTCGCGTCGGGCGCGAACCTGCTCGTACTCGACGAGCCGACGAACCACCTCGACCTCGAGTCGCGCGAGTCGCTCGAGGCGGCGCTCGAGGCGTTTCCGGGCACCGTGCTGCTCGTCTCCCACGACCGCGCACTCCTCGACGCCGTCGCCGGCCGGCTGCTGGCGGTCGAGGAGCGCGACGTGCGCTCCTACCCGGGCGGCTGGGCGGACTACGTCCGGGCGCAGGAGGCCGAGGCGGCGCCGCCGCCTCCGCCGCCGAAGCCGAAGCGCGCCCGGCCGGCGACGCCCGCCAAGCCCGCCCCGACGCAGATCGAGCTGGTCGAGCGCGAGGTCGAGCGCGCCGAGGCCCGCGTCGCCGAGCTCGAGCGGAAGCTCGCCGAGGACTGGGCGGACGTGACACTCGTCGACGCGCACCGGGCCGCGCGCATGGAGCTTGAAGGGCTGCTCAGGCGCTGGGAAGAGCTGTTCGCAGCGAGCGAATCGACGCCTCGCTGATCGGATCGACGACGAGGATCGCCTCGTCGGCCCCCGCGTCCGCAAGCGCTCCGAGGTGCTCACCGAGACGCTCCGGGCGAACCGGCTCGACGTCCCGAGGCCGCTCGCCGACAGGCTCGACCTCCACGAACACGCAGGCGCTGCGCTCGATCCCGGCCGGATCGCGACCGGCCCGCTCGGCCGCCCGGTCGATCTCGGCGTTGAGCTCGGCGAATCCCTCGACCGTGTTCCCGTAGCTCGAGTACCAGGTGTTCCACGCGTCGACGTGCGGCAGCGTCGCGGCGAGCAGACGCGGGCCGTTCGCGCCGACCATCAGCCGGGGCCGCCGCTTCGGCGGCGGCAGGAGGACGGCGTGGTCGACCTCGTGGAAGGCGCCGCGGAACGTCACCTGCTCTCCGGCGAGGAGGCGTCGGATGATCTCGAAGGCCTCCTCGAAGCGCGCGACGCGCCGGTCGAAGGGCAGCCCGAACGCCCGGAACTCGGGCTCGTTCCAACCGGCCCCGAGAGCCACGACGAGGCGCCCACCGGACAGCTCCTGCACCGCCGCCGCCTGGCGGGCGAGCACGCCAGGCGGATGGAAGGCGACGCAGGCGACAAGCGGGCCGAGCTCGACCCGCTCGGTGATCCCCGCGAGCCAGGCGAGGGTCGTCCAGCAGTCCCACGGCCCGCGCTCCGGACGGCCGTCGCCGCGATAGAGCAGGTGGTCGCCGACCCAGAGCGAGTCGAAGCCCGCCTCCTCGGCGGCGCGCGCGATCGCAGCGAGCTCGTCGCGCCGCACGATCCTCTCGACCTCGGGCAGCTGCAGGCCGATCCTCATTGGTCGGCCCAGAACGCCTCGAAGGCGGGCGGGTCGCACGGCACCGCGACGATCCGCCACCAGATCCCGTCGACGTGGTCGATCAGCAGCGCCTGGTCGATGTCGAGCTCGCGCCCGAGCCGCTTGCCCTGCGCACGGTAGACGGCGACCGCATGCTCGTCGTCGGCGAGCGCCCAGCGGAGGGTCGACAGGTACGTGCCGCCGGTGAGGCGGCGGGTTTCCCGGAAGAGCTCGAAGATGCGCTCGCGGCCCTCGTACACCTGGGCGACCGGCGCAGTGCCGTTCACGACCCAGGTCGCGTCCTCGGCGATCACCTCGAAGAGGGCGCGGGCATCTCCGCCGGCGAACGCGGCGAAGACGCGCTGGATGCCGTCCTCAGGTCTCAAGCGGTGCGAGCGTCAGGCCGAAGCCCTCGAGCTGGGAGTGGTAGAGCTCGGCCGCCTCGCGATGCCCCGACCAGACGATCGCCTGACCGGTCGTGTGGATGCGGTTCGCGAGGGCCATCCCGCGCGCGTAGTCGACCGCGGGAATGGTCTGGGCGAGCGCGAAGGCGACCCCCTCGAAGGTGTTGTGATCGTCGTTCAAGACGATCACGCGCCACGCGTCGCCCGTGCCGGAGCCGGTGCCCCGCCGGACGCGCTCCCTGGGCGGTGTCAACGTCCGCGTCATGGGTCGAGCGTCGCGATCACGGCCTCGGCGATCACCTTCAGAGGACGGCCCGAGACCTGACTGGCGCGGCGGAGCCGCTCGAAGGCCTGCGCCTCCGAGAGGCCCTCCTTCTCCATCAGCAGCCCCTTCGCCCGCTCGATCCCCTTGCGCGCGGCGAGCGCATCGGCGAGCGACTCGGCCTGCTCGCGCACGGCCGCCAGCTCTTCGTGACGGGCGCGAGCGGTCGCGATCGCCGGGACGAGGTCCTGCTCCCGGAACGGCTTCACCAGGTAGCCGAAGACGCCGGCCTCGACAGCGCGGCCGACGAGCTCCTCCTGACCGTACGCCGTGAGCATGACGATTGGAATCGGCCGCTCGCCGAGGATCTTCCGCGCCGCATCGATCCCGTCGAGCCGCGGCATCTTGACGTCCATGATCGCGAGCTCGGGCTCGTGGACGCGCGCGAGCTCCACCGCCTCCTCCCCGTCGCGCGCCTCGGCCACCACCTCGTGCCCGGCGCGCTCGAGCAGGTCGCGCAGATCGAGCCGGATGATCGTCTCGTCCTCGGCGATCAGGATCTTCATGGTAAGAGGCTCTCACAAAGTAACGGTTGTGCCGTCCGGCCGCGCTCGCACCCGGCCGCCGAACGTAACCTTGCGAGAGCCTCTTGCCAATAGACTCGCACGATGCTGCAGATCGACGACGAGGCAGCCGAGGCGCTCGCCGGGATCGGGCCCCTGCGGATCACCGCCGAGGAGGTCGACGGGGAGATCGAGATCGCCCTCGACGAGGCCGACGGCCCCGAGGAGGGCGACGAGGTGGTCGAGCGCGACGGCGCCCGGGTGTTCCTCGACGCGGCCGCTGCGGAGGTGCTCGCCGACCAGGTGCTCGGCGTGCACGCCCACGGCGACCACTTCCACTTCACGTTCGACGATCAGCCGGACGCTTCTCCCAGTTAACGCTAGGCCGCCGGGAAGACGACCTCGGCGCGCGTCCCGCCCTCAGAGCTGAGGGTGAGCGAGCCGCGGAGCTCGTCGCGGACGAGGGCCTGCACGATCGAGAGACCCGTACCGGCGCCACTCCCCTCCTGCACCCCGAGCCCGTCGTCGGCGATCGCGAGCATCACGTCTCCGTCGCGGCTGCTCAGCTCGACGCGGATGTGCTCGCCGCCGTGCTCGAGCGCGTTCTGCAGCAGCTCGGCGAAGACGAGCGCGAGCGACGTCGCCCGCGCGCCGGGAAGCGACACGGGCTCGAGCTCGGCCGTCACCTCCTTGCCGGCCCCGACGCCCTGGACGAGCATCGCCCGGAGCCGGCCCACGAGGTCGGCGATGTCGACGTCCTCCTCGCGCTTCTCGGTCAGCAGCTCGTGCACGGCCGCGATCGCCAGGATGCGGTTGACCGAGTGCTCGAGCGCCTCACGCGGATCGATCGAGTCGGCGACACGCGCCTGTAGCCGAAGGAGCGAGGCGACGGTCTGCAGATTGTTCTTCACGCGGTGGTGGATCTCCTGGGCGAGCACGCCGCGCAGCACCGCCCGGCCGTGCTCGAGCGCGACCGCCGCATGGGTCGCGATCGAGGCGAGCAGCTCGCGGTCGCCGTCGCTGAACGCCGTCTCCCGGTCGGCGACGAGCTCCCCGATCTGGCGGCCCCGCCAGCGGAGCGGCTGGCGGATCGCGTGCGTCGAGGCGACTCCCTCCGGCCAGGCGATCCGGCCGTCGTCGAGCACGAGCGCCGCCCCGGTCGCGCCGAGCGCGTCCATCGTCGTCTTCACGATCGCCTCGAGCGACTCCTCGAGATACAGCGACTCGGACACCGCCTCCGAGATTCGCGCCAGCGCTTCGAGCTCGTGGACGCGCAGCTGCGCCTCCTCATAGAGCTTCGCGTGCTCGATCGACTGCGCAACCTGGGCTGCGATCAGGAGCAGCAGCTCGACCTCGTCGTCCGAGAACGTGCGCGGCCGCCGGGTACGCACGTTCAGCGCGCCTTCGAGCGTGCCGTCACGGGTCAGGATCGGCACGGCGAGAATCGACTCGTACTCGTCCTCCGGCAGGTTCGGGAAGTTCTTGAACCGCGGATCGAGGTGCGCCTGCGACTCGAGCATCACGGGGGCGCGCGCCGCGGCGGCGGAGCCGGTGATGCCCTCGCCCGGGCGCATCCGGGGCCTGCGGGTGAGCTCGTCGAGGCGGGTGCCGTGCGTCGCCCGGAGCACGAGCTCGTCGGCCCGCTCGTCGTAGAGGTAGACGAAGCACGCGTCCGCCTCGAGTGCCTGCGCGACCGTGTCGGCGACCAGCGCGAGCACTTCCTGCAGGTCGAGCGTCGAGTTGACGGCCTCGACCGTCGCCGTCAGCAGGCGCAGGTGACGTTCGGCGGAATCCATCCGGGCAAAAGCGTACGCTCGGGCGGTTGACCACCTCCCAGTGGCTGCTGATGTTCCATGTCACTTCGGCCTTTCTGCTAGTCGGCGGGTCGGTTGCGGCTGCGATCCTCAACACGTTCGCGATCCGGGCTGAGCGGCCAAGTGAAGTCGCCGTGCTGATGCGCCTGATCCGCCGCGCCCTACCCGTGATCTTCGTGGGCGTCGGCGGGACGCTCGTCTTCGGCCTCTGGCTCTGGCACGAGAAGAACATCTCGTTCGGCGCGGCCTGGATCTGGCTGTCGCTGGCTCTCTGGGTGGTCGCGAATGCGGGGGGCGGGATGGGCGGACGGCGCCAGGAGCAGGCGCGGGAGCTCGCCGAGCGGCTCGCCGGCGCGGGCGACGAGCCGAGCCCCGAGCTGACGGCGCTGCTCCGCGACCCGGTGTCGACCGCGCTCAACTACGGCGCCGGCGCAGCGACGCTCGCCATCCTCGTCCTCATGGTCTGGAAGCCGGGCTCGTGATCGCCTACAGCCGACCGTTCTGGCCGCTCTTCCTGCACATCGTCGGCGCGATGACCCTGTTCGGGGCGATCCTGACCGTTCTGATCGTCTCGGTCGCTGCCTGGAGCGGGTCCGGTGCACCGGTCCTCCGCCGCGCTGCCTTCCGGGCCGCACTCGTCGCCGTCCCCGCGTACCTCGTGATGCGCCTCGCCGCGGAGTGGATCTACTCGAAAGAGGGATGGGGCAAGGGGGGCGCCAAGGACCCGACCTGGATCGGGATCGGCTTCGGCGTCGCCGACGGCGGGCTGCTGCTCCTCCTCATCGTTCTCGGCCTCGCCTTCTGGTGGAGCCGCTCGGGACGGCCGATCGCCGGCCGGATCGTGACCGGGGTCTCGGCGCTCTATGTCGTCGCGCTCGCGATCGCCTGGCTCGCGATGTCCGGGAAGTGGAGCTGACGTGCGGTTTCACAAAACGTTTACGGGAGACGAGGGAAATCCACGCACAGCGGGAATAGGTTCACGGCCGTGAGCTCCCTCGCCGTCGACCTCCGCCGCACCGAAGGCTTCCTCGTCGCCGATGCGCGGGGCCGCGTGGTCGGAACGGTCGAGTGCCCGATGTACGGCACGTCGCCCGAGAGCCCCGACGCGCTCTCGGTCCGCTCCGGCTTCTTCGCCCGGCGCCGCCGGATCGTCCCCGCCGAGTCGATCGAGCAGATCGACGACGGCGCGAAGGTGATCGGCCTGCGCGTCGACCGCGAGAGCATTCGGACCTTCCTGTAACGAGGTGTCTGACACCTCGCGGTGTCAGACACCCTGCGTGGCAGGTTCACAGAACGCCTAGGTACCTGTCGAGCTCCCACTGCGTGAGCTGCACGCGGTAGTCGTCCCACTCCTGCCGCTTCAGCTTGACGTAGCTCGAGAAGATGTGGTCGCCGAACGCGCGGCGCATCAGGTCTGACGCCGAGAACTCGTCGATCGCCTCGCCGAGGGTCTCCGGCAGCGAGACGATGCCGCGCTCGCGGCGCTCCTCGGCCGTCAGGTGGTAAAGGTTCGTCTCCATCGGGTCCGGCAGCTCGTAGCCGTGCTCGATCCCTTCGAGACCCGCGTGGAGAAGCGCGGCGAAGGTGAGGTAGGGGTTGCAAGCGGGGTCGGGGCAGCGGATCTCCGCGCGCGTCGCCTGCTCGGAGCCCGGCTTGTAGAGCGGGATGCGGATCAGCGCCGACCGGTTGCGCTGCGACCAGGCGACGTAGACCGGGGCCTCGTAGCCCGGGACGAGCCGCTTGTACGAGTTGACCCACTGCGCGAACACCGCCGAGAGCTCGCGGGCGTGGCGCAGCAAGCCGGCGATGAACTGCTTCCCCGTCGCCGAGAGGTTGTAGGCGTCCGACCCATCGAAGAACTGGTTGCGGCCTTCGGTGAAGAGCGACATGTGCGTGTGCATGCCCGAGCCGTTCTCGCCGAAGAGCGGCTTCGGCATGAAGGTGGCGTAGACGCCGTGCTTCGCGGCGACCTCCTTGACGATCAGCCGGTAGGTCATGGTGTGGTCGGCCATGTCGAGCGCGGAGGCGTAGCGCATGTCGATCTCGTGCTGCGACGGCGCCACCTCGTGATGGTGGTATTCGATCGCGATCCCCATCGACTCGAGCGCGCGGATCGTCTCGTTGCGCAGCTCCGTCGCGGCGTCGAGCGCCGTCATCGCGAAGTACCCGCCCTCGTCGAGCGTCTCGGTGCCGTCCTTGTCGCGGAAGAGGAAGTACTCGAGCTCGGGACCGATGTTGAACGTGTCGAAACCCATCGACTTCATCCGCTCGAGCGCGCGGCGCATGACGAAGCGCGGATCGCCCTCGTACGGCTCCCCGTCGGGCTTGACGACGTCGCAGATCATCCGACCGACCTTCGCCTCGCCCTCGCGCGAGGGCATCAGCTGCCAGGTCGTCGGATCGGGGATCGCGACCATGTCGGACTCCTCGATCGCATTGAAGCCCGTGATCGACGAGCCGTCGAACCCCATCCCGTCGTCGAGCGCGCCCTCGAGCTCGGACGGCGTGATCGCGAAGCTCTTCAGGTGGCCCTCGATGTCCGTGAACCAGAAGAGGACGTACTCGACGCCGGCCTTCGAGGCCTGCTCGAGCACGGCCTTGCGGTCCTTCGGATCGGAGATCGCCCGGTCCTTGCTCTCGATCATCGCCATGCTCGTCACGCTCCTCGTCGGTGGGACTGCCTCCAGACTAACCCGATCGCTTCAACTTCCCATACTTCTTCGCGTACCGCTCGCCCGCCTTGAAGACCGCGAGGCCGAGCGGGATCGAGACGACCCCGATCACGAGCAACGGCCAGACGTCGGCCCAGGCGAGGCCCGCCCCGTCGAGAATCGAGCTGCGGGCGCCGCGGAGCGCGTACGTCGCCGGCGAGATCTTCGAGATCCACTG
The DNA here is from genome assembly GCA_963840365.1 of uncultured Thermoleophilia bacterium. Lineage (GTDB taxonomy): Bacteria > Actinomycetota > Thermoleophilia > Gaiellales > Gaiellaceae > PALSA-600. The sequence goes on from CAWIYQ010000012.1 coordinate 349,198, forward strand.
CATCCACTCGGGCAGCACCGACACCGGGTAGTAGACACCCGAGACGACGAGCATCAGACCCTGCGCGACGAACCCCAGCTGCATGCCCTTCTCCGGGGAGACGAGGGGCAGTACGGCGGTCATCATCCCGACACCGATGAACGAGATCGACGCGATCGCGATGATCGCGACGACCGCACCGTAATTCGGGCTCGACAGGTGAATGCCGATGAACGCGACGACGGCCACGAAGACGAGCGCCGCGCGCACCATGCCGTAGATGACCGCGTAGACGCCCATCCCGATCAGGTGGACGGGACGCGACACCGGCGCCATGAACGTGTACTCGATCGTCCCCTCCCAGCGCTCCCAGGCGACCGTCTCGGTGACGATCTCGAAGATGATCCCGAGGAACGCCCAGATGACCCCGCCGACGAGCAGCTTCGTCTCGAGCTCGTTGCGGGCCGCGGGGCTGACGCCGATACCGCGCGCGATGAAGACGATCGTCAGCGTGTTCGCGATCGTCCAGAGCAGGAACGCTAGGTCCCAGAGCAGGTAGCGCCTGGTCAGGTACACGTTGCGCTCGACGACGCCGTACAGCCCGATCAGCTCGTCGCGCACGATCCGCCTGCGGGTGTAGGCCTGCGTCACGTCGACCACTGTCATGCGAACACCTCCCTGTCCTCGTCGTCTTCGGTCTTCTCGTCGTCGTAGGTGCGGCCGGTGGCGGCGAAGAACGCCTCCTCGAGCGTCTCGACCCCGAAGCGGCGCTTCACGTCGGCCACCGGCTCGAGGAAGAGCAGCTCGCCGCGGTCGAGCAGGCCGACGCGATCGGCGAGGTGCTCCGCCTCGGTCATGTCGTGAGTGCAGAGGAGGATCGTCGAGTCGTGCCGCTCCCGGATCTCCCCGATGAACGCCTGTACCTCCTGCTTCGACCGCGGGTCGAGCCCCGTCGTCGGCTCGTCGAGGAGAAGCAGCACGGGCGAGGTGAGGAGCGCCCGGGCAAGCGCCACCTTCTGCTGCATGCCGCGCGAGAGGCTCTCCATCGACTCGCCTCGACGCGAGGGCGGGAAGCCGACCCGCTCGAGGATGTGCGGGATCCGCTCGCGCGTCTCCCGCGGCCCCATCCCGTAGAACCGGGCGGCGTACGACAGGTTCTCGGCCGCGCTCATCTTCTTGAAGAAGCTCGCCTCGACCGAGACGCGGTTGACGAGCCGGCGGACGGTGCGCGCCTCCTTGAAGACGTCGTTGCCGAACACGCTCGCCTCGCCGCCGTCGGCCAGGAGCAGCGTGGAGAGCAGCCGCACGAGCGTCGACTTGCCCGAGCCGTTCTGGCCGAGGACGGCCACGCACTCGCCCCGGGCGATCTCGAAGGTGACGCCGGCGAGCGCGGCGCGGCTGCGCCGCGTCAGGCCCTTGCGGCGGCTGAACTGCTTGGAAAGGTCACGGACCGAGACTGCTGCAACTGCTGAGGAAGACACGACATGCTCCTTGGGATCGCGAAGAAAGAACCGAACGAAGACGCACCGACGCCGCTAGAAGCGGCGCGGAGTGACGTCTGCGTTGGCGATCCCGGACATGACTCGCGCGAGACTATCAGGACTCGTTCGCTTCCGCACGAGCCCGGCAGGCCTCGATCACCGCGCGGGCCTCGGCGCGGTTGCCGAACCCGCGTGTCTCGGTCGTCTTGCCCTCCAGGTCCTTGTAGACCTGGAAGAAGTGCTCGATCTCGTTGCGGAGCTGGGCCGGGACGTCGTGGATGTCGGAGATCGCGCTCCACGACGGGTCGTTCAGCGGGACGCAGAGCACCTTCTCGTCGGGGCCCTTCTCGTCGGCCATGTGGAACACGCCCACCGCCCGGACGCGGATGCGGCACCCGGGGAACGTCGGCTCGCCGACGAGCACGAGCGCGTCGAGCGGGTCGCCGTCGGCGGCGAGCGTCCCCTCGACGAAACCGTAGTCGGCGGGGTAGCTCATCGAGGTGAAGAGGCGCCGGTCGAGCGCGAGGCCGCCGAGCTCCTCGTCCCACTCGTACTTGTTCCGCGACCCCGCCGGGATCTCGACGAACACCACACCATCCACAGACGTAACACTACGACGATGGCGCACGACCACGGCGCTCACGGCCACCACGGCCTGAATCCGAACGCCGACGTCAGGCCGCTCGGGATCGCGCTCGCGCTGATCCTCGGCTTCCTCGTGGCCGAGGTGGTGGCGGCGGTCGTCGCCGACTCGATCGCCCTGTTCTCGGACGCCGCGCACATGCTCGTCGACGCCGGCGCGCTCGCCCTTTCCCTCTGGGCGGCCCGCCTGCAGCAACGGCCGCCGGGCGGACGGATGACGTTCGGCTTCGCCCGTGCCGAGATCCTCTCCGCGCAGGCGAACGGGATCACGCTCCTCGCACTCGGCCTCGTGATCGTCGTCGAGGCCGTCCGGCGCCTGTTCGACCCGCCGTCGGTGACGGCGCAGCTCGTCGTCGCGACGGCGGCCGTCGGAGCGGTCGTCAACCTGGCGGCGATCTGGCAGGTCTCGCGCGCGAACCGCGAGAACCTGAACGTGGAAAGCAGCTTCCGCCATCTCGTCACGGACTTCTTCGCCTTCGCGGCCACGATCGTCGCGGGCGTCGTCGTCTGGACGACCGGCTTCGACCGCGCCGACCCGATCGCCTCGCTCGCCGTCGCCGGCTCGATGCTGCTCGCGGCCTGGCCGCTGCTCTCGAAGACGACCCGGGTGCTGCTCGAGGCCGCGCCCGAGGACATGGCGCCGGACGAGATCGCAGGCGCGATCCGGAGCCACCGCGGCGTCACCGGCCTGCATGATCTCCACGTCTGGGAGATCGGCAGCGACTTCCCGGCCCTCTCCGCCCACGTGCTCGTCGCCCGCGACGAGGACTGCCACCGCGTACGGCGCGAGCTCGAGCAGCTGCTCCACGACCGGTTCGGAGTGGAGCACACGACCCTCCAGGTCGAGCACACCTCCGACCGCCTTCTCTCGATCGGGCGCTTGCGGGCCGCCCGGAGGGACCGCTAAGGTCAGGGTGTGTGTGGCGCCGACGACGGCGCCCGCAGAGGCAACGAGGCCTCACGACTCCTTCGGGAGCCGTGGGGCCTTTTTTCGTTACTGGACACGGAGGGAGTGAACGGTATGTCGAAGGTGAAGCTCGAGTACATCTGGCTCGACGGTTACGAACCGGTGCCGAATCTGCGCTCGAAGACGAAGATCGTCGAGCTGACGGGCCCGGCGAGCGTCGAGGACCTGCCGGTCTGGAACTTCGACGGCAGCTCGACCCGGCAGGCGGAGGGATCGAGCTCGGACTGCCTGCTGCAGCCGGTCGCCCTCTTCCCCGATCCGGCCCGCAGGAACGGGTATCTCGTCATGTGCGAGGTGCTGCTCCCCGACGGGTCACCGCACCCGTCGAACAGCCGCGCCACGATCCCGGACGACCCGGGAACCTGGTTCGGCTTCGAGCAGGAGTACTTCCTCTACCGCGACGGCGCACCGCTCGGCTTCCCGCGTGAGGGCTTCCCGGCCCCGCAGGGCGAGTACTACACGGGCGTCGGCTTCAAGAACGTCGGCGACATCGCGCGGAAGATCGTCGACGAGCACATCGACCTGTGTCTCGAGGCGGGCATCAACCTCGAGGGCATCAACGCCGAGGTGGCGAAGGGGCAGTGGGAGTTCCAGATCTTCGGCAAGGGCTCGAAGCGGGCGGCCGACGAGATGTGGATCGCGCGGTACCTGATGCTGAGGCTGTGCGAGAGCTACGGCGTCGACGTGAACTTCCACCCGAAGCCGCTCGGCGTCGAGCACGACTGGAACGGCTCGGGCATGCACACGAACTTCTCGACCGAGCACATGCGCGAAGTCGGCGGCGAGGAGTACTTCGAGGCCCTGATGGCCGCGTTCGCCGACGAGCGGGACGCGCACATCGCCGTCTACGGGCCGGACAACCACATGCGGTTGACCGGGCTGCACGAGACGGCGGCGATCGACGAGTTCACCTACGGCGTCGCCCACCGCGGCGCGTCGATCCGGATCCCGCACAGCTTCGTCAACAACGGCTACCGCGGCTATCTGGAGGACCGGCGCCCAAACTCGCTGGGCGACCCGTACCGCATCGCCGGCCGGATCCTGCAGACGATCCAGACGGTGCCGACGACAAGCGCGGCGGAGAGCGAGCTCGAGGAGGTCGCCGCCTGAGGGCGGCGACCTCCCTCCCTCGTCGAGCTCACCTGATCGCGAACGTCACCGTCACGTCGGCCGTGACGTCCTGCGTGCCGGCCTCGACCGGCGTCGAAGCGTCGGCGGACTTCGCAACCGCCGCGTAGGGCATTGGTGCGCCGGCCGGCGCCGACTCGACGACGGTCGAGACGGGCCCGATGACGAAGCCGCCCGCACGGCCGAGCGCCTCGGCCTTCGCGCGCGCATCCTGGACGGCCTTCGCGAGCGCCTGGCGGTACAGGTCGTCCTGCTGCGAGATGTCGAGCGTCGGTCCGGAGACGGTGTTCGCGCCGGCGCCGACCGCAGCGTCGATCAGACCGCCGGCCGTGGCGACCCCGCTCGAGGCGGAGATCTCGTCGTCGGCTGCGTAGCCGGTGACGTGGCCGCTGTCGTCGGTCTGCGGCGACAGCGAGACCTGCTGGGTCTGGAGGTCGGAGCCGCCCGCGGCCTTCAGAGCCGCGACGACCGCGTTCGCGAGCTTCGCGTTCTCGCTCAGCGCCTCGGCGGCGGTGGCGGCCTGGGTGTGGACGCCGGCGGTGATCGTCGCGCGGTCGGGCACGGCGCTGACGTCACCGTGGCCGATCGTCGTGACGAGGTCGGCGGCGTTGATGTCGCCGCGGGCCGACGAGGTCCGGCCGGCGGCGGCGAAGACGACGACCGCGAGCACGGCCGCGGCCAGGGGAACAGTGAGGATCAGCACGCGTCTCATATCCCTCCTACGCCGCCGTCTGGTTCGATGTCACACGTGCGCTACCGGTTCGTCGACTGCCGCTGGTCGCTCGACGACCCCGCAGCGGGCCGCGAGGCGTACCTGGCGGGGCACATCCCGGGCGCGGCCTTCCTCGACGTCGAGCGCGACCTGTCGGAGCCGCCCGGTACGGGCGGCCGCCATCCGCTCCCGACCGGGGCGCGGTTCGCCGCCGCCGCCTCGCGGGCCGGGATCGACGCGGGCACGTTCGTCGTCGCGTACGGCTCGCTCGGCGGAGCCGAGCGGCTCTGGTGGCTCCTGCGCCACTTCGGCCACGACGCCTGCGCCGTGATCGAGCTCTCGTCGTGGCTCGGGCCGCTCGTCTCGGGCGCCGAGGAGCCGGAGGCGGCGACCTTCGAGCCACGGGCCCGCCACGACGACACGATCGACGCCGACGAGCTTGCCGCACGGCACACGAAGCTCGTCGTCGTCGACGCGCGCGTCCCGGCGCGCTTCCGCGGCGAGCCGAACCCCGTCGACCGTGTGCCGGGGCGAATCCCGGGTGCTGTCAACGCGCCCTGGAACGAGCCGCTACCGGCGCTGCCCGGCGGCGAGCTCGTCGCCTACTGCGGCTCGGGCGTGACCGCGTGCGTGCCCCTCCACCGGCTGCACCTCGCAGGCCGTGACGGCCGGCTGTATCCGGGCTCCTGGTCGGAGTGGGAGCAGCGGGGCGGGCTGCCCGTCGAAAGAGACTAGATGAGTAGTTCCACGGGGGCGTCTGTTCCGGGGCGTGGGCTGGACGCGCTGGGGCGCGGCGACGGGACGGTGCCGATAGCGGCGCTATCGGCGCCGGCCCGGCGTCGTGAAGCTGACTGGCGGTGGAGCCCGGCTCCGCCGGGCGCAACCGGCAGGCAGCGGCCCAGCCCGTCCAGATCGCGCAGCCGGACACGCGGCACTGTGGAACTACTCATCTAGGCAGCGACCGGCGTCGAGGTCGCGTAGGGCGCCAGGTAGCGCTCCCAGCGCTGCGGGATCTTCGGGGTCGCGAGGCGGATGAAGAGCACGGGCGCCGGCGGCCGCGGCCGCGCCGGGAGCTCCATCTGCACCTCGTGCGGCAGGCGGTTCCCCTTGCGGAGATTGCACGGGGCGCACGAGGTGACGACGTTCTCCCAGCTCGAGTCGCCGCCGCGCGAGCGCGGGATCACATGGTCGAGCGTCAGCCGCCCGCCCGTGTTGCCGCAGTACACGCAGCGCCAGCCGTCACGGGCGAAGAGGGCACGGCGCGAGATCTTCCGCTGGACGATGCGCGGGACGCGCACGTAGTGGACGAGCCGGATGACGTGCGGCCATCGATACGTGTCGGTGGCCGAGCGAAGTGGTCGGTCGAGCTCTTCGACCACCTCAGCCTTTCCTTTGAAGACGAGCACGTGGGCGCGGCGCAGTGAGCACACGTTCAGCGGCTCGTAACTCGCATTCAGGACGAGTACCTGCTGCAACTTGCCCGACACTGTATCCGCCGCGGCGGCCCGGAGGCCGTCAGCGGCCCATGGCGCGCTCGACGGCTTCTTCCTCCTCCGGGGAGAGCGGAATGGACGCCCGGCCGCGGTCGAGCTCCTTCATGTAGATCCGCGCGTAGTCACGCCCCTGGATCGCGGTGACGACGAGCCCGGTGCGGGCGGAGTCGAGAAGCGCCAGGGACGCCGACTGGTGGCCGCCGGTGTCCTCGTAGGCGTCGTAGCGGACGATCGCCATGTTGGCGACAGTCGTGTCGACGCGACGGTCGACGCGCGCGAGGCCCGCCGCCATCTCGTCGACCGCCCGATGCAGGTCGTCGATGCGTCCCTGCAGCGAGACCGCGAACTCGACGAGGTTCTTGCGGCCGCCGCCGAGTAGCGACCGCTGGGACTCGCGGACGCGGCGCACCTTGACGAGCGCCCACCAGGCGAGACCGATCCCGACCGCCGCGGCGACGATCCCCCCGATCGCGACGTAGAGCGCCGTCTGCGCGCCGACGTGCACAGACCGAGGCTACAGCGTGAAGATGACCGGGTAGCTGGCCTTGTTGTTCGAGACGTACACCTCGCCCTTCACCGGCTTCACGTTGATGCGCAGGTGGCTGTTGAGGGCGAAGAACCCGGTGACATTGAGATTGCTGAACTCGACCGTCTTCTCCTCACCCGGGTTGATGTGGTCGATCGTCTTCGTCTGGACGAGCGCCTTGCCGCCGTTGTCGCGCTGCAGTGTCATCGTGACGACGACGCCGACCTCCTGGTAGTCGCCGGAGTTCTTGACCGTCACGGCGAAGGCGAGGTCGGTCGTCGCCTTGACGGTCGTCTCGGCCGTGGTCGAGAGCGGCGTGCCGGCGGGCAGGGCCTTCGTGCCGACGAGGTTCGTGCCGTGCAGGCCCTTGACCGTGCCGCCGGTCGTCGAGGCGCCCTGGAGCCGCTGGAGCATGAGCTGGAACGACCGGGCGCTGTACAGATCGCTGCTGGTGACGAACGTCGAATCGGGGACGGTGACCCCGCTGACGCCCTGGTCCTTCATCACCTGGGTCGCCGGGGCCTTGTAGAGGTCGCTGTAGACGACGTCGCTCGCGACGAGCCGGTCGCCCTGATTCGCGAGCAGCACGGCGTCGGCGGCCGTGGTCGCCTTGGTCGTCGAGCGAAGCACGTCGGCCATGTTCTGGACGCCCTCGACGCGCAGCTGCAGGGCGTCGACGAGCCGCTCGTTCGCGGGCCGGAACTCGCCGGGCGGGTCGAGTCCCATCGCAGCGGCGACGTTCTGACGCTCCTGCTCGGCGATCCCGTCGAGGGTCTTGGCGATGTCGGCGGCGCTGCCGCCGGTCGTGAGCGCGGTCGCGACCGCGGCGCCGTCGTCCTGCGACCCGTGCGCGATTCGGGCCACCCGCGTCATGTACGAGCTGAAGCGGTCGTGCTTCGAGGTCGAGGCGCACGACTGGATGACGAGTCCGAAGAAGACGAGGACGGCGACGAGGGCGGCGATCAGCGCGAGCAGGCGCAGGATCGGCTGCAGGCCGCGGCCCGACGGGCCGGCCGGGGGCCGCCGCCCGCCGCCGCCCCGGCGGGGCAGCCGGACACGCGGCGGAGGCGCCTGGGCCTCGGTCGTCGGCGGCTCGTCTTCGAAGAAGTCGAACTCGATGTTGTCGTCGTCGCCAGTATCCATTTTGCGGCGGAATCTACAGCCGAATCTACAGACAGAGTCGGCCGGCGAAAGGAAACAGGCTGGGTATCGCGTAGATGCGCGGGATGTCCTCCGCCGCCTTGCCGACCGACCTCTTCCTGGGACGGTATCGGCCGCTCCGGCCCCTCGGCTCCGGCGGCATGGGCCACGTGTGGCTTGCGCGGGACGAGCTGAGCGGGCTCGACGTCGCGCTGAAGATCGTCGCGCGCGAGGGAAAGGGCGGGCATCGGGCCGAGCGGGAGGCCCGCGCCGCGGCGGCGCTGCGTCACGAGCGCTGCCAGCGCATCCTCGCCCTTGCCCGCGACGCGAACCACGTCTACATCGCATACGAGTACGTCCCCGGGCGCACGCTGCGGGAGGCGCTCCGCTCCGGCGAGCTCGACGACCGCGGGGCGATCGAGGTGGCGGCGCAGATCGCCGACGCGCTCGCCCACGCGCACGGCCGCGGCATCGTCCACCGGGACGTGAAGCCGTCGAACGTGCTGCTCGCCGAGGGCGGGCCGGGCACGGCGGGGACGATCGACGCGCGACTGCTCGACTTCGGGCTCGCACAGATGGCCGAGTTCGAGACGCTGACGGGCCTCGGCGACATCCCCGGCACGCTCGCCTACATCTCGCCCGAGCGGCTCCGGGGCGAGCTGGCCACCCCGGCGGCGGACGTGTGGGGGGTCGGCGTCGTCCTCTGGGAGGCGCTCGCCGGCCAGCATCCCTTCTGGAACGGTGACCTGACCGACACCTCGCGCCTCATCCGCGCCGGCGCACCGCCGCTCGAGGACTATCGCCCCGACCTGCCGCAGCACGTCCTGCGCACGGTCGCCGCCTCGCTCGTCGCGAGCCCCGGAGAGCGACCGGCCGCTGGCCGCCTCGCAGACGAGCTGCGCTCGCTCCCGCGGCGCCGCCGCAAGCACAGCGGCGGGGACGGCCCACGCGTCCCTCACCTGCCCATGCCGCACGCGCCCGCCCTGCCGAGCACGGCCACGCTCGCCGCGCGCGCGGTGCCGTCGGGGCTCGCAGCCCTGGCGGTGGGCTGGATCACCTCGCGGCTCGCGTTCTATCCCGCGGGCTGGCCGCTCGGGCTCGCCGCTCTGGCCGGGAGCCTCGGGCTCGCCGCCCCGCGCGCCGCGGTGCTCTTCACGCTCGCGGTCGCGTTCTTCCCGCTGGCGAACATCTCGATCGGGCTCGCGACGGTCTACGCCGCCGTCGCGGCGCTCTGGGCGGCCCTGACGTGGCGCGATGCCCGCGCGAGCTTCCTGCTCGCGCTGGGCCCGCTGCTTGCGCCTCTCGCAGCCCTCGCACTCCTGCCGCTCGCCGTGCAGAGCGCTCGGGGACGGTGGCGGCGCGGCCTGCAGGCCGGCGCGGCGGTGCTGCTCGCGGCGATCGTCGCCGGCTTCCGCCGGGTGCCTCTGCCGTTCGACGGCTCGACGCCGCCGCTCGGTCTCGGCATCACCGGCTCGACGCGTCCAACGGCGGTCGCCTCGTCGCTTTTCGCCGAGCTCGGCCGCCATCCAGAGCTGATCGCAGAAGCGGCGGTGCTCGGTCTCGCCGCGGCGGCGCTGCCGCTCGTTCGCGGCCGCGGGCCGTGGCCGGCGGCGATCTACGGCGGCGCCCTCCTCGCCGCCACCGCCCTGATCTCACCCTCGACGGCCGTCCTGCCGCTGATCGCGGCCGCCTGGGTCACTGCCGCGGCGCTCGCGCTCCACCCGCGAACATAAGATTTCCGTCGAGGGATCGAACGCCCTCGGCGCCTCCCCATGCCCGTCCTGCGCAGCATCGAATCCAGGCTCGAGTCGCTCTTCGAGGGCGTGTTCGGCCGCGCCTTCAGGACGAACGTCCAGCCGGTCGAGCTCGCCCGCAAGCTCGTGAAGGAGATGGACGACCATCGCACGGTCTCCGTCTCGAAGGTGTACGCGCCGAACGAGTACACCGTCTACCTCTCGCCCGGCGACCGCAAGCAGTTCGAGGGCTACGAGGGCGAGCTGCGCCAGGAGCTCGCCGAGTACCTCGCCGATCACGCGCGCCGCGAGAACTACGACACGCGCACGACACCGCGGGTGCTGCTCGAGACCGACGACGACCTCGACATCGGCATCTTCGGGATCGCGACGCGGATGACCCAGTCGGCCGGCGAGCCGCCCGAGTCGGCAGAGCCGAACGTGACGATGATCTACAAGCCGGGCCAGCAGCCGACCGAGGCGGCCTCGCCGGTCGTCCTCGGTGTGCCGGAGACGCGCGAGGTCGCCGTCCTCACCTGGAACGGCGGCAAGCGCGACCTCACGAAGGACGCGGTCGTGCTGGGCCGCTCGAAGGACGTCGACGTCCAGATCGTCGACCCGAACGTCTCGCGCCGCCACGCCGAGGTGCGCCGCGACGGGGAGACCTGGTGGGTGGTCGACCTCGACTCGACGAACGGGATCGAATCGCGCGGCAAGCGGGTGAAGCGGTTGAAGCTCGAGGACGGCACCAGCTTCACCGTCGGCTCGACCGAGATCACCTTCGGCCGCGAGGAGCGATCGTGACGCTCGCCTCGGCGCAAGTCGAGACGACCCTCCTCGCCCTCAAGATCGCGTTCCTCGTCCTGCTCTACCTGTTCATCTGGCGCATCGTCCGCTCTGCGGCACGCGACCTGCGGCTGCCGCAGGAGTCGATGATCCTGGCGCCGCAGCAGGTACACGGGCTCATCGGCACGCCTGCGGCGCGCAAGCTCGGGCGGCTCGTCGTGCTGCAGAGCCCGGCGCTCGACCCGGGCGAGGTGGTGACGCTCGACGCGCACCCGCTCACGGTGGGCCGCGGCATCACGAACGACGTCTCGCTCGCCGTCGACGAGTACGCGTCCACCCGGCACGCGCGCTTCGAGCCGCGCCGGGACGGCGTCTTCGTCGAGGACATCGGCTCGACGAACGGCACCTTCGTCAACGGGATCCGCGTCACGCGCGAGCGGAAGCTCGTGCCGGGCGACATCGTGCGGATCGGCGAGACCGACCTGCGCTTCGAGCCATGAGGGTGTCGCAGGCCTATGGCGCGACCGACACCGGCCGGCGGCGGCGTCACAACGAGGACGCCTACGTCTGCGACCCGCCGCTCTTCGCGATCGCCGACGGGATGGGCGGCGCGCAGGCGGGAGAGGTCGCCTCCGGCCTGGCCGCCGCAGCGCTGACCGAGCGCGGCCGCACAAACGGCGGCGAGCAGCAGGTGGCCGAGCTGATCCAGGAGGCGAACCGGCGCGTCCACGAGCGCGCGTCGACCGACGCGGCGACGAGTGGGATGGGGACGACGATGACGGTGGCGCTCGTCGAGCCGGACGGAGGCGTGCGGTTCGGGCACGTCGGCGACTCGCGCGCCTACCTACTGCGAGACGGGCACCTCGACCAGCTGACCGACGACCACACCCTCGTCGCCGAGCTCGTGCGCCGCGGCGAGCTGTCACCGTCCGACGCCGAGATACATCCGCAGCGGTCGGTGATCACGCGCGCGCTCGGCACCGACCCCGACGTCGACGTGGACACGTTCGCGGTCGCCGGCCAGGCCGGAGACGTCTTCCTGCTCTGCAGCGACGGTCTCTCGTCGATGGTCGGCGGGGAGACGATCGAGCGGATCCTCGAGCAGCATCGCGGCGACCTGCAGACGGCGGGCAAGGCGCTGATCCACGCGGCGAACCGTGGCGGCGGCGAGGACAACATCACGGCCGTCCTGTTCGAGCTCGCCGACGGCGCCCCGGCTGTCCTGCCGCCGGCCGCCGAGCCCGACGAACCGACGCGCGAGCAGGTGCTCGCGCCGGAGGACGAGGACACGCTCCACCCCGAGGACGGCGTCCGGCTGCCGCCGGCCGCCGATACCATGATCATCCCTGCTCAGGCGCTCCAGCCGGTGCCTCTGAGCGGGGAGCCCGCAGTCCCCACGCAGGCAGCCCCCCAGGCAGGAGTTGGCAGGCGGCTCCTCGCGCTCCTCGTGATCGTCGTGTTGATCGCCGTCATCGTCGTCCTCGTCTGGTGGGGACTCGCCCGCTGACACTCGGAAACCGCAACCGCGAACTGCTCTACCTCGGCGCCGTCGGCGTGCTGACGGGGCTCGGCTTCGCGTCCGTCTACATCGCCCAGCGTGCGGTCGTCAGCTGGGGGTCGCTCGGCTACGCCCTCTTCTTCTTCGGCCTGTACATCGCCGCGCACGTCGTCACGCGCATCACCGTTCCCGACGCCGACCCGTACCTGCTGCCGATGGCGGGCCTGCTGACGGCGGTCGGCGTGACCGAGATCTACCGGCTCGGCAACGCCGACGCGTTCAAGCAAGGCCTGTGGATCGTCGTCGGCGTCGGGCTCTTCGCCGCCACGCTCCTCGTGCTGCGCCGCGACTACCGCGTGCTCGAGCAGTACAAGTACCTGTTCGGGATCGCCGCGATCGCGCTCCTCTTCCTGCCGCGCGTGCCGGGCCTCGGGGAGACCGTCAACGGGGCGCGCCTCTGGGTGAAGGTCGGGCCGATCGAGTTCCAGCCGGGCGAGTTCTCGAAGATCTTCCTGATCGTCTTCCTCGCCGCGTACCTGCGGGAGAAGCGCGAGGTGCTCGCGCAGGGTCGTCTCAAGGACCTCGGGCCGCTGCTCCTGATCTGGGGAGCGACGATGCTCGTGCTCGTCTCGTCGAACGACCTCGGCTCGGGGCTTCTCTACTACGGGATCTTCCTGGCGATGCTGTACGTCGCGACGGCGCGGCTCTCGTACGTGCTGCTCGGCGCCGTCCTCTTTCTCGCCGGCGGCTATGTCGCCTACGACCGCATTTCGCACGTCCGCGACCGCGTCACGATCTGGCTGCACCCCTGGACGAGCGCCAAGGTCTTCTGCCCGCAGACCGGCGGCCTCGCGCTGCGTCAGGACTGTCAGAGCTACCAGCTCGTGAAGTCGCTCTACTCGATCGGCAACGGCGGGTTCCTGGGCCCCGGTCTCGGGAAGGGAACGTTCACAACGCCGGACGGCCACCAGCTGATCCCGTACGTGACGAGCGACTTCATCTACTCGGCCCTCGCGCAGGAGCTCGGACTGATCGGCGTATCGGCGCTGCTGCTCGTGTTCATGCTCTTCGTCGCGCGCGGGATGAAGATCGCGTTGCAGGCCGACGACGGCTTCTCGAAGCTTCTCGCCGCCGGCCTCACGTTCGGCTTCGCGCTGCAGACGTTCATCATCGTCGGCGGCGTCCTGCGCGAGATCCCGCTGACGGGGATCACCCTGCCCTTCGTCTCCTACGGCGGCTCGTCCGTAGTGGCGAACTTCCTGCTCCTCGCCGGCCTCCTTCTCGTCTCGGATCGGGCGAACGCGCAACGATGAACCGCCAGATCTCGAGACTCTCGCTGGTCGCCCTTCTGCTGCTCGCATCGCTGATCGTCGCAACGACGTACTGGCAGGCGTGGGCGGCGCCGGGCCTCGCCGCGAAGCAGGACAACCAGATCCAGCGGGTTGCCCAGTTCAGGATCAAGCGCGGCCTGATCCTCGCATCGAACGGCCTCGTCCTCGCCGCGAACACGCGGCGCAAGACCGGCGGCGAGACCCTCTACTTCCGTCGCTACCCGACCCACGGGCTCGCCTCGCAAACCATCGGCTACTCGACCCAGGGGCGCTCGCGGGCCGGGATCGAGCGCTCCCAGAACTCGTATCTGACGGCGTCGAACGCGAACCTCGGCACGATCTTCGACAAGCTCGGCGACACGCTCAAGGGCACGACGATCACCGGCAACAACGTCGTGCTCAACCTGCGCCCGAACGCCCAGAAGATCGCCGAGACCGCCCTCGCCGGGAAATGCGGGGCAGCGGTCGTGCTCAACCCGAAGACCGGGCAGATCTACGTCATGGCGTCCTCGCCGGGCTACGACCCGAACAAGATCGAGTCGAACTCGGGCTACGCGAGCATCCTGAACTCGCCGAAGGCGTGCCCCGGCTCGGTATCGCCCCTCTACAACCGCGCGACGCAGGGCCTGTACCCGCCGGGCTCGACGTTCAAGACGGTCACCGCCGCGGCGGCGCTCGACTCCGGCCAGGTGACGACGAAGTCGCCGTTCTACGACCCGGGCTACTGCATCGAGTACGGACAGAAGGTGTCGAATGCCGGCAACCCCGAAGCCCCGGAGGCGTTCGGCCACGTCGACTTCCTCCAGGCCTACGAGCACTCGATCAACGCGGTCTTCTGCAACGTCGGGATGAAGCTCGGCGCGCGGAAGATCATCGACCAGGCGAAGAAGTTCGGCTTCTACTCGACCCCTCCGGTCGAGCTGCCCTCCGGCGAGGTGGCTCCGAGCGGCGAGTACGACTTCGCGAAGCACCGCCTCGACGACGACGCCGGCCGCGCCGACCCGGGCCGGCTCGCGTTCGGACAGGACAAGCTGCTCGCAACCCCTCTCCAGATGGCGCTCGTCGCCGCCGCGGTCGCGAACAAAGGCACCATCATGGAGCCGCATCTCGTCAAGGCGGTGAAGAGCCCGAGCGGAGGAACCGTGCTGAAGGTGAAGCCGAAGGTCTGGCGGAAGGCGATGAAGGCGTCGACCGCCGCCGACCTGAACACGATGATGCAGGCGGTCGTCACGGGCGGCACCGGCACCGCCGCACAGATCCCGGGCGTGCTCGTGGCCGGCAAGACCGGCACCGCCGAGACCAACGTCCCCCGCGTCTACGACGCCTGGTTCATCTTCTTCGCCCCGGCAGACGACCCGGTCGTCGCGGGCGCCGTCGTCGTCGAGCAATCACCCGACGGCTTCGGCGGGGCGGTCGCGGCGCCGATCGCGAAACAGCTGATGCAGGCGATTCTCCCGCCGACGTCGAAGTGAGGTAGCCGGATTCCCATGACCTCGCATCTCATCGACCGCACCTTCGACAAGCGCTATGTGATCAAGCGCCGGCTCGGCTCGGGCGGGATGGCCGACGTGTACCTGGCCGAGGACCAGGAGCTTGGCCGCCGCGTCGCGCTGAAGCTGCTCGACGAGCGTCACGCGGCCGACGAGCAGTTCGTCGAGCGCTTCCGCCGCGAGGCGCAGAGCGCGGCCGGGCTCTCACACCCGAACATCGTCTCGATCTTCGACCGCGGCTACGCGGAGGGCACCTACTACATCGCGATGGAGTACCTCGACGGGCGAACGCTCAAGGAGCTGCTCGTTCGCAACGGCCCCACGCCGATCCCGATCGCCATCGACTACGCGCGCCAGATCCTCAGCGCACTCGCATTCGCGCACCGGAACGGGATCGTCCACCGCGACATCAAGCCGCACAACATCATCGTCGGCTCCGACGGCCGCCTGAAGGTGACCGACTTCGGGATCGCGCGCTCGGGCACGTCGCAGATGACGGAGGCCGGCTCGATCGTCGGCACGGCCCAGTACCTCTCGCCGGAGCAGGCGCGCGGGGCGGCCGTCGACCCCCGTTCCGACCTCTACTCGCTCGGCATCGTCCTCTACGAGATGCTCACCGGCAAGGTGCCTTTCACGGGCGAGACGCCGGTGGAGATCGCGATGAAGCATCTCTCCCAGGTCCCCGAGCCGCCGTCGGCGCTGCGCAAGGACGTGCCGCACGACCTCGACGCGGTCGTCATGCGCGCGCTCGCGAAGGACCCCGAGCAGCGCTACGGCTCGGCAGAGGAGATGGACGCCGACCTCGCCCGCGTCGCCCGCGGCGTCGCCGTCTCCCGCGAGACGGAGAACGCGATGACGCAGGTGCTCGCCGGCGCCGGAGCGATGAGCGCGCAGACGATCGTGCAGCGGCCGAGCCGCACCGTGACGCCGCCCGCGCCGCCTGCCTATCGGCCGCCCGCGTCGTTCTACGACTACGAGGAGCCGCCGCAGAGGCGCTCGATCTGGCCGTGGCTGCTCGCGCTCGGGCTCGTGATCGCCGCCGGCATCGGCGGCTGGTTCCTGTACACGAAGATCCAGGATCAGCTGAACAGCAACAAGCTCGTCTCGGTGCCGGACGTGGTCCTGCTGCAGAAGAACCTCGCGCGGCAGCACGTGACCGCGGCCGGGCTCGACCCGAAGGTCGTCTATGCGACGAGCGACAGCGTCGGCAAGGGGCAGGTGTCGGCCCAGGATCCGTCGTCGAACCAGAAGATCGGCAAGGGCTCGACGGTGGTGCTGACCGTCTCGACGGGCAAGCCGAAGGTGACGGTGCCGAGCGTCGTCGGCCTCGACCAGACCTCGGCGATCACGCAACTCGTGCAGACGGGCCTGCAGCCGAAGGTGTACGGCGTCTACTCGCCCAAGCCGGCGGGCACCGTCACCGCCGTGCAGCCGCACGCGGGCGACATCGTCGTCAAGGGGACACAGGTGCGCGTGAACGTCTCGCGCGGCCTCAAGCCGGTCCCGGTGCCCGACGTGACCGGGATTCCGTACGCGAACGCCGAGTCGGCGCTCAAGGGCCAGGGCTTCCAGGTGGCCCGCACCGACGTCCCGTCCGACCAGCCGAAGGGGCAGGTGGTCGACGAGAACCCGCAGCCGAACACGCAGGCGCCGACCGGCTCGACGATCACCCTTTCGGTCTCGAGCGGGCCGGCGACGAGCGGGGTGCCGGACGTGACCGGCATGAACCAGTCGGACGCCGAGTCGACTCTCGCGAGCGCGGGCTTCACACCCAACGTCGTCTACACGCCCGTCACGGACCCGGGGAGCGACGGGATCGTCGTCGGCGAGACCCCGAAGCCGAACACGAAGGCGAAGCAGGGAACCACCGTCACGATCCAGGTCGGGCAGCTGACGTCCGGCGGCGGCACGACGACGACCGACACGACCACCACCCCGACGCTGCCGACGCCGTGAGCAGGCGCATCGCCGTGATCCTCGGCGGCCGCTCGAGCGAGAACGCGATCTCCGTCGCGTCGGCGACGAGCGTGATCGAGGCGCTCGAGGCCGCCGGCGACGAGGTCCTGCCGGTCCAGATCGACCGCGAGGGGCGTTGGCAGACTCTCGAACCTGGTTCGCGAAGCGAACCAGGTTCGGGCGTTTCCAGTGATCTGGTTCGACTGCCGTCGAAGGAGATTGCCACCGCCCTCACGGACGTCGACGTCGTCTTCCCGGTGCTACATGGGCCGTTCGGCGAGGACGGCACGGTCCAGGGGCTGCTGGAGCTCGCGGGCGTCCCGTACGTGGGTGCGGGCGTGCTCGCCTCGGCGCTCTGCATGGACAAGGACATCTTCAAGGCGGTGCTCCGCGATCACGGCATCCCGGTGACCGAGAACGTGACGCTCCGGCTCGGCGACGAGCCGCGAAACCCGTTCGGTTACCCGTGCTTCGTCAAGCCGGCGCGGCTCGGCTCGAGCGTCGGGATCACGAAGGCCCACGACGACGCGGAGCTGGCGAAGGCCGTCGCGCTTGCGTTCCGCCACGACGAGAAGGTGCTCGTGGAGCGCTTCGTCTCCGGGATCGAGGTGGAGGTCGGCGTCCTCGGGAACCTCCGGCCCGTCGCTTCGCTGCCCGGCCAGATCGTGGTGACGCACAACGAGTGGTACGACTTCGAGGCGAAGTACGACGAGGGCGAGATGGAGCTCGTCGTGCCGGCGCCGATCGGCGAGGAGCAGCTCGAGCTGGCTCAGCGCCTGGCCGTCGAGGCGTTCGTCGCCGCCGATTGCGAGGGGATGGCGCGCGCCGACATGTTCGTGCGCGACGACGGCGAGGTGCTCGTGAACGAGCTGAACACGATCCCGGGCTTCACCTCGACGAGCGTCTACGCACGTCTCTTCGAGGCGTCGGGGATCGCGTACGCCGAGCTCCTGCAGCAGCTCGCCGACCTCGCCGTCGAGCGGTTCGAGCGGCGCGCGGGGCTGCGCTTCTAGAGGCTCTAGCTCGCGTGCACGGCGCTGATCCGCGCCGTCTGAAAACCCCGGCCGAGCTTCGTGATCCAGACGAGCCAGTAGCGGTGCTGCGCCGACGAGCCGATCGTGAACGGCGTCGAGACGCCCAGTACCTGCTTCGAGGCGGAGACGACGTCGCGGAACGGGCCGCCCGCCGAGTCACCCGCCTTGATCTCGGCGGTGAAGCCGGGCGTGGGCGTCACGAGCGCGATGCGATGGAGGACCTTGGGCGTTCCGGCATCGAGCACGAGCCCGACGCCCGCCTTGTTCAGGCTCGGCGCGTCGAAATACGTCTCCGTCGACCAGGAGGTGGACGGGTTGCCATCGGTCGCGAGCGGGACACTCGAGTCGTTCTCGTGGCCGTCTCCGTCCGGGTCGTAGGCCCTCACCGCGCGCAGCTGGACCGCCACAGCGGGCTTCGGGCTCGTGCCGCGCACGCTGCGCTCGATGCGCGTGATGCCCGGCCCGTGGATCAGCACGTAGACGACGGCACCGGCGACGACGAGGCCCGCGAGGGCGACGACGACCGGCCACGCGCCGCTTCGCCGCGGCCGTCGCGCGCGCCGCGGGCTGCCCTGAGGCGGCACCGGCGCCAGCACCTGGGTCCCCCGCTCCTCCTCCAGGCATGCCTCGAGCTCACGCCGGAAGTCGTCCATCGAGGCGAACCGGTCGCCCGGCTCCTTCGCCATCGCCCGCTGCACGGCCGCGTCGACGCGCGGCGACACGTCGGGGCGGCGCTCGCGCACGGACGGCGGCGGCTCGTTGATGTGCCTCATCGCCACCGCGACGAAGTTCTCGCCGGGAAACGGCACCTGCTTCGTCAGCAGCTCGTAGAGGACGACGCCCAGCGAGTAGACGTCGGTCAGCGCGTCGACGCGCCGCCCCTGCGCCTGCTCGGGCGAGATGTAATCCGACGTGCCGAGCACGGTGCCGGTCTGCGTGACGCCGTGCTTGACGTCGAGCGAGCGGGCGATCCCGAAGTCGGTCACCTTGGCGCGCCCGTCGCCGTTCAGAAGGATGTTCTGGGGCTTGACGTCGCGGTGCACGAGCCCCTCCTGGTGCGCGAAGGAGAGCCCTCGGGCGACCTGGATCGCGAGCCCGAGCGCCTCCTCGACGGGCAGCTGCCCGCGCCGCGTGATCAGCTGCTTGGCGTTCTCACCGTCGACGTACTCGAAGACGATGAACTGCCTGTCGCCGTGCTCGCCGCGGTCGATCACGGTGACGACGTTCGGATGCGACAGCGCCGCCACCGACCGCGCTTCGCGCCGGAACCGCTCCACGTACTCGGGGTCGACCGCGTGGTGGGAGTGGAGGATCTTCAGCGCGACCTTGCGGTCGAGCAGCCGGTCGTGCGCCCGGTAGACGCTCGACATGCCGCCGGTGCCGACGAGCTCCTCGAGCTCGTAGCGGTCTGAGAGCACCTCTCCGACCATCGGGTGAGGGTACCCCGGTTCAGGCGTATCTAGAGCGCGGCTGCGAGCGCGTCTTCCCAGACGGCGAGCGCCTCGTCGAGCTCCCCATCGGAGACGACGAGCGGGACGAGCACGCGGATGCAGTTGCCTGCAACGCCCGCCTTGAGAAGGAGGAGGCCGCGCGCGAGCGCCTCCTCGACGACCCGCGAGGCGATCTCGGGCGCCGGCGCCCCGTCGGCCGCGACGAGCTCGATCGCGACCATCGAGCCGAGGCCGCGGACGTCCCCGATCGCCGGATAGGTGCCCTGCCAGTCTTCCATCCGTGCCCGCATCGTCTCCCCGATCGCCTCGGAGCGCTCGACGAGCCCCTCGTCGTCGATCACGTCGAGGACGGCGAGCGCGGCCGCCTGGGCGACCGGGTTGCCGATATAGGTGCCGCCGACGCCGCCCTCGATGGGGGCGTCCATGATCTCGGCGCGCCCGAGGACGCCCGAGAGAGGCAGGCCGGCGGCGATCGACTTCGCGACCGTGACGAGATCGGGCTCGATGCCGTAGTGCTCGACCGCGAAGAAGCGCCCGGTGCGGCCGAAGCCGCTCTGCACCTCGTCGCAGACGAGGACGATGCCGTGCTCGTCGCAGAGCTCCCGGAGCCCGCGTGCGAACTCCGCCCCGGCCGGCACGAAGCCGCCCTCGCCCTGAACCGGCTCCCAGACGATCGCGGCGACGTTCTCGGCCGCAACGAGCGTCGCGAAGGCGCGATGAAGCGCGGCGAGCGCCTCCGCCGCGGACGGGCCGCGGTAGGCGTTCGGATAGGGCACGCGATAGACCTCGGGCGCAAACGGCCCGAGGCCCGCCTTGTACGGGTGCGTCTTCGACGTCAGCGCCAGCGACAGGTACGTGCGTCCGTGGAAGGCTCCCTCGAAGCCGATCACGGCCTGGCGGCCCGTGTAGGCGCGTGCGAACTTGACGGCGTTCTCGACCGCCTCGGTGCCGGCGTTGAAGAACGCCGCCTTGCCGGGGCCGCTGAACGGCGCGCGCGCGAGGAGCCGCTCCGCGAGCGCTGCGTAAGTCTCGTACGGGACAACGGTGAAATCGGTGTGCGTGAACCGGTCGAGCTGCTCGTGGGCCGCCTCGAGGACGCGGGGGTGCCCGTGCCCGACGTTGAGACAGCCGACCCCGCCGGCGAAGTCGATGAAGGTATTGCCGTCGACATCGGTCAGCGTCACGCCCTTCGCCTCGGCCGCCACGACCGGGAACGTGATCGTGAGCGGCGAGGCGACGCTCTCCGTGATCCGGTCGAGGATCTCGCGCGAGCGCGGGCCCGGAATCGCTGTTCTCAGCTCGATTGTGCGCGTAGCGGCCATGCCGCGAGCGTAGCTGAGCGGCCCGGATGCCTGCAGCCAGACGGCGCGCCTCAGTTAGAGGACAAAGCCGCCCGCTGCCTCCGTAAAACGTACGAGGTGTTAACCCGTAGCTGCGGCGCATTGCGGCTTTGTCGCAATCGGCTCTACACTCCCGGCGGAGCCTGCCCCCAGCTGGCCCTGTCTCGTCCCCACCACAAGAAGGACAGTGATGCAGAACCTCAAGCGCATGTGGGCGCTGCTTGGCGCTGCGACGACGGTTGCCGCCGTCCTCGCGTCGTCGGCCGTCGCCTCCCACAAGGCCGGGCCGACCATCGTCATCTGGACGGATGCGCAGCGCGCGCCGGCCATCACCAAGGTCGCGAATGCGTGGGCCGCCTCCAACGGCGCCACGATCTCGGTCGTCTCGAAGAACTTCGGCGACATCGAGACCCAGCTCGGGACCGTCGCCGCTGCGGACGCACCGGACGTCGTCCTCGCCGCTCACGACTGGACGGGCCAGCTCGCCGCGAACGGCCTCGTCGAGCCAATCTACCCGAGCGTCACGGTCAAGAAGCAGTTCCCGTCCTACACGCTGAACGCGTTCTCGTACGGGACGGCCGTGAAGAAGCTCTACGGCATCCCGGTGCAGGTCGAGAACATCGGCCTGCTCGTGAACACGAAGCTCGCACCGGTACCGACGACCTGGGCGCAGGTCGAAGCAACCGCGCTCAAGTGGAAGAAGAAGAACCACCTCGCGTTCGGCCTCTGCGTGCAGCAGGGCTCCGCGGGTGACGCATACCACATGTACCCGTTCTTCTCCGGGCTCGGCGGCTACGTGTTCGGCACGAACAGTGCCGGGAACCTCGACCCGTCGCAGATCGGCGTGGCGAACAAGACGTTCCTGAAGAACGCCCACCTGATCGACCGGTGGAACAAGGAGGGCCTCATCAACTCCCAGGCCACCGGTGCCACGTGCCAGGCGGCGTTCACGGCGGGCAAGACGCCGTACTGGGTCACCGGCCCATGGAACGATTCCGTGATCGAGAAGGCTGGGATCTCGTTCAAGGTCATCCAGGTTCCGAAGATCATCTCCCCGTCCGTCCCGTTCCTGGGCGTCAACGGCGTGATGGTCACGAAGTACGCCACCGTGCACGGTGTCGACGCAGCGGCGAAGGACCTCGTCCTGAACTTCTTCTCGACGCCGTCGGCCCAGACGCAACTCGCGGCTGCGGGCGGCCGCGCACCGGCGAACCTCAAGGCGAAGGCCACCGATCCCATCCTGGCCCAGTACGGTGCGGCCGGGAAGGGCGGCGTGCCGATGCCGAACATCCCGCAGATGGCGAGCGTCTGGAGCGATCTCGGCGCCGCGTGGGTCCGCTCGACGAAGGGCTCGGGGGCCATGCCGGCCGCCCGTTCCTTCACGGGCGCGGCGAAGTCGATCGCGGACAAGATCGGCTAGCCGTTCGACGACGGAGGGCGGGCACCTCCGGGCGCCCGCCCTCTCCACCCCACCTCGACGCCAATGGCCACCACTCCACCGACCGAAGCGGTCTTCCACCCCGGTCTGATCGCCCGCACGATCGCCCTCTTCTCCGGGGCGGTCGGCTACATCCTCAAGCTCGTCCTGCTCGCCCTCTCCAACGCGCTCGTCGCCTGGGCGGTGTACGTGCTGATCGACCACCACCGCTGGCCGGCACTCGCGATCGTCGTCGTGGCGACCGCACTGATCGACTGGATCTACCTCGTCCCCCACACCTGGGCGCTGCCGGCAAAGTTCCTGATCCCGGGGACGATCTTCCTGATCGGCTTCCAGGTGATCCCGATCCTCTTCACGATCAACGTCGCCTTCTCGAACTACTCGACCGGTCACATCCTCACGAAGCCCCAGGCGATCTCGACGATCAAGATCAACTCGCTCGAGCCACCGCCGAACGGCCGCCAGTTCGACATGGCGCCTGCACGCGACTCGTCCGGCAAGCTCGTCCTGATCCTCCACGACGAGGGCTCCGGCAAGGTGTACGTAGGCACAGAGAAGGGATTGACGGAGCTGCCGAGGAACTCGGTGAAGATCGGCTCGACCGGCGTCCCGACCTCGGCCACGGGCTACACGCTCATCCACGGCGAGGAGCTCTTCGCCCTCGACCGGCAGCTTGGCGCGTTCAGGGTGCCGACGACCGGGGACGCGGCGATCGAGCCCCAGGGGACGCAGATCGCCGTCGAGCTGCAGCCGACACTTCGTTACGTCGCCAAGCGCAACGTCTTCATCCGCCTCTCCGACGGCAAGGTGTTCCACGACAACGGGCTCGGATCGTTCGTCGGCGGCAGCGGCCCGAACGCAGAGGAGCTCGAGCCGGGCTGGAAGACGTACGTGGGCTTTCGCAACTTCAGCCGCATCATCCACGACCCGCTCGTGCGGAAACCGTTCCTCTCGATCTTCGCGTGGACCTTCGTGTTCGCCGCAGCGTGCGTGTTCTTCTCGTTCGCGACCGGACTGTTCCTGGCGATCGCCCTGGACAAGCGCGGCATGCGCTTCCAGCGCACGTACCGCGCGATCCTCGTCATTCCGTACGCGATTCCGGGCTTCCTCTCGCTGCTCATCTGGGCGGGTCTCTTCAATGACGACTTCGGCGTCATCAACCGCGTCTTCCACCTCAACGTGCCCTGGCTCTTCGGCGGACAGGTGTTCTCGTGGCTGCCGTTCATCAGCTGGCCCCGGATCACGGTCGTCCTCGTCAGCGTCTGGCTGACGACGCCCTACTTCTTCCTCGTCTCGCTCGGCGCGCTCCAGTCGATTCCCGACGAGCTGACGGAGGCGGCGAAGGTCGATGGCGGCGGCGCATTCCAGATCTTCCGGCGCGTCACGCTGCCGCTGCTGCTCGTCGCCGTCGCGCCCCTGATGATCGCCTCGTTCGCGTTCAACTTCAACAACTTCAACAACGTCTACCTGCTCACCGGCGGCGGCCCCTATACCGGGACGTCCTCGATCGCCGGCAACACGGACATCCTGATCAGCTACACGTACAAGCTCGCGATCGCCTCCGGCAAGGGCAACGACTACGGCCTGGCGAGCGCGATCGGGATCGTCATCTTCTTCATCGTCGCCAGTATCTCGGGCATCTCGTTCTGGCGAACCAAATCCCTGGAGACCCTCAGATGAGCGAAGCAGAGCTTACCCCGACCACCGTCGCCGTCCCGCACGCCGTCACGAAGACCAGCCGGCCCTCGTCGCGGCCAAGACTGAAGGACACCTGGTGGCGGCATCTCGTCGGTCTCTTCGCGATCGTCGTCTCCCTGTTCCCGGTCGTCTACATCGTCTCGTCGGCGTTCAACGCGGACAACACCGTCCAGGACGCCCGGGTCATCCCAACGAACGCGACCCTGCACAACTTCAGCGCGCTGCTGCACAACGACGTGATCGCCACGAGTGGCGCCCGGCAGGACGTGCCCTACCCTCACTGGTTCCTGAACTCGATGATCGTGGCCGGTCTGACCGCGCTCATGACCACGATCCTCGGCGCTCTGGCCGCATATGCATTCAGCCGCTTCCGTTTCAAGGGAAGACGCATGGGGATGATGTCGCTGCTGCTGATCCAGATGTTCCCGCAGTTCGTGGCGGTCGCGGCGATCTATCTGATCGTCTACAACCTCGGCGGGATCTTCCCCGCAGTCGGGCTCAACAAGCTCGCCGCGGTGGTGATCGTGTACCTCGGTGGCGCGATGGGCGTACAGGCATGGCTGATGAAGGGCTTCTTCGACACCATCCCGACCGAGCTCGACGAGTCGGCGCGCGTCGACGGCGCGACCGCCGCGCAGATCTTCTGGGGTGTCGTGCTCCCACTTGCGGCACCGGTGCTCGCGGTCGTGGCGCTGATCTCGTTCGTGTTCACGCTGAACGAGTTCGTGATCGCGTCGGCGCTGCTCCAGACGACCTCGCATCTCACTCTGCCCGTCGGCATGAACCAGCTGATCTCCGGTCAGTACGACAAGACATGGGGCCCGTTCGCGGCCGGTGCCCTGATCGCAGCCGTGCCGGTCGCGATCCTGTTCATGTTCCTGCAGCGCTGGATCGTCAGCGGCCTCACGGCCGGCTCCGTCAAGGGATGAGCGTGCAGACGCGCGTGGGGCTGCTCGAGGCGCCGCACCACGACGGCTCCGACCTGCACGTCCTGGAGCATCCGGAGGAGCTCGGGGACACGGCCGTGCTGCGGCTTCGCGTGCCGCGCGCGTCGTCGCCGGACCGTGTGCTGCTCCGCTATGAGCGCGACGGCGAACCGCGCAACGTCGAGGCCGTGGTCGACGAGGAGACCGAGACGGACGTGTGGTGGCGGGCCGAGCTCGCCGCCTGGAACCCCGTCGTCCGCTACCGGTGGCTGCTCGCGGGCGGCGAGCCGGGCTTCGCGTGGGTGAACGGGGTCGGCCTCACCTCGCACGAGGTCGCGGACGCCGACGACTTCGTGCTCGCAGTCGGCCGCGGCGCCCCGAGCTGGCATGCCGAGTCGCTCGTCTACGAGATCTTCCCCGACCGGTTCGCCTCGTCGGGCATCGACGCCGAGACGCCGGACTGGGCGATCCGCCGGCCGTGGGACGCACTTCCGACCGGGCGGGGGCGCGAAACCCCGCGCGAGCTCTTCGGTGGCGACCTGCGCGGCGTCGAACAACACCTCGACCACATCGACGCCCTGGGAGCAAACGCGATCTACCTGACACCGATCTTCCCCGCCGGGTCGTCGCACCGCTACGACGCCACGTCGTTCGCCCACGTCGACCCGCTGCTCGGCGGAGACGAGGCGCTGCGCTCGCTCGCCCGAGCCGCGCACGACCGCGGCATCCGCCTGCTCGGCGACATCACCCCGAACCACACGGGCGTCGGCCACGAATGGTTCCGCGCCGCACTCGCCGGGAACGAGCCCGAGCGCGGCTTCTACTACTTCGACGACACGTTGCCCGGCGGGTACGAGTCGTGGCTGGGGATTCGCGTCCTCCCCAAGCTCAACTGGTCGAGCGCGGAGCTTCACGATCGCTTCGGAGAAGTCCTGCGCCGCTACCTCGAGCTCGGCCTGGACGGCTGGCGAGTGGACGTCGCGAACATGACCGGCCGCTTTCGCGACGTCGACCTCAACCGTGAGGTCTCGCGCTGGATGCGGGCGCAGATCGGCGACGCGCTGCTCGTCGCCGAGCACGGCCACGACTTCCGCCCCGACCTGAGCGCGCGCGGCTGGCACGGGGTCATGAACTACTCCGGTTTCCTGCGCCCGCTGTGGACCTGGCTGCGCCGGGACGACCCCGAGCCCGAGCAGCAACAGCAGTTCTGGGGGATCCCGGTCGCGCTGCCGTCCCTGCCGGGCGCGGACTTGGTCGCAGCGATGGGACGCTTCCGCGCCGGTGTGCCGTGGGACACCGTCGTCAACTCGTGGAATCTGCTCGATAGCCACGACGTGGCGCGCTTCCGGACGATCGCCGGCAGCCGCGAGCGCCATCTCGTCGGCGTCGGGCTGCAGATGACCGTCCCCGGCGTGCCGATGGTGTTCGCCGGCGACGAGCTCGGGCTCGAGGGCGCCTGGGGCGAGGATGCCCGGCGCACCATGCCCTGGGGGTCCCCCCAGTCGTGGGACACCGCGTTCCTCGCGGAGATGCGCGCGCTGGCCGCGCTCCGTCGCGGCTCCGCGACGCTGGCCCACGGCGGCATCCGCTACCTGCACGTCGCCGACGACGCCGTCGCGTACCTGCGGGAGACGCGGGACGAGACGCTGCTCTGCCTCGCGGCCCGTGCCGACCATGATCCGATCACCACGCCGTTCAACCGGCTCGAGACGCTCTACGGCGCGGATGCCCCCGAGGGTGTCCTGCCGGCGGGCGGCCCTGCCTTCCACCTCTGGAGGATCCACTGATGGCCGACGTCGCGTTCGATCACGTCGACAAGATCTACGACAACGGCGTGCAGGCGGTCTTCGGCCTGACGCTCGACATCCACGACGGCGAGTTCCTCGTGCTCGTCGGGCCGTCCGGTTGCGGCAAGACGACTGCGCTACGCATGGTCGCGGGACTCGAGGACATCTCGGCGGGCACCGTCACGATCGGCGGGCGAGTCGTGAACGACGTGACGCCGAAGGAGCGCGACATCGCGATGGTGTTCCAGAACTACGCGCTCTATCCACATCTGAGCGTGGCCGAGAACATCGCGTTCGGCCTGCGTCTGCGCCGCACCTCGAAGGACGTGATCAACGAGCGCGTGGCGTGGGCGGGAAGGCTGCTCGACCTGACGCCGTACCTCGACCGCCGGCCGAAGGAGCTCTCCGGCGGGCAGCGCCAGCGAGTCGCTATGGGCCGCGCGATCGTCCGGCACCCGCAGGTCTTCCTGATGGACGAGCCGCTCTCGAACCTCGATGCGAAGCTCCGCGTGCAGATGCGCGCCGATATCGCAAAGCTGCAGCGCGAGCTGCAGACGACGACGATCTACGTCACGCACGATCAGGTCGAGGCGATGACGATGGGCGACCGGGTCGCCGTGATGAGCAAGGGCCTGCTCCAGCAGGTCGACGCACCGCAGCGGCTCTACGACCGTCCGGAGAACCTGTTCGTGGCCGGCTTCATCGGCACGCCGCCGATGAACCTGCTCGAGGCAACCGCCCACGTGAACGGCGGCATCAGCGTCGAGCTCGGCGGCCACACACTCCCGATCGCCGACGAAGCAGTGCGCAACTACCCGCGGCTGCGGGAGTACGACGGGCGTCCCGTGATCGTCGGTCTCCGCGCAGGCGATCTGCATCCCGGCTCCGAGCGCAACGACGTGCCGAGCCTGACGGCCCGCGTCGAGCTCGTCGAGGCGCTCGGCGGCGAGTCGATGGCGTACTTCCACGTCGACGCGCGCCACATCAAGGCCGAGCAGTCCGAGGAGGAGGAGATCCTCGCCAGCGAGGGCGGCGATACGGTCGTCGGCACTCGCCCGAATCTCGTCGCATCGTTCCCGCCACATGTGCAACTGCGGCTCGGGGACGAAGTGCCGGTGGCCATCGAGACGAAGAACCTGCACTTCTTCGACGAGGCCACGGGTGCGCCGCTGCGCTAGCGCACTTCTCGCCGCCGTGGCGGCGGT
Organism: uncultured Thermoleophilia bacterium; assembly: GCA_963840365.1. Classification (GTDB taxonomy): domain Bacteria; phylum Actinomycetota; class Thermoleophilia; order Gaiellales; family Gaiellaceae; genus PALSA-600. The sequence continues at coordinate 376,939 of CAWIYQ010000012.1, forward strand.
CGCGATCGCCGCCGGTGGATCGCCCGCGGGCTCGAGCGCCGGGCCGCCGTCCGGCGCCGCGCTCGCCGCGCTGTCGACGCTCCCCGCGCAGTCGAGCCTCGCCTCGCAGCGGATCTACTTCGTGATGCCGGACCGCTACGCGAACGGCTCGACCGCCAACGACATGGGCGGTCTCTCGGGCTCGCGCGAGGCCACCGGCTACGACCCCACCGACAGCGGCTACTACCACGGCGGCGACCTGGTCGGCCTGACCGAGAACCTCCAGCGGATCAAGGACCTCGGCTTCACGGCGCTCTGGGTGACGCCGGTCCTGAAGCAGGATCCGGTCGAGAACGGCAGCGCCGCCTACCACGGCTACTGGGGGCTCGACTTCGAGACCGTCGACCCGCACCTCGGCACCGACCGGGACTTCGCGAACATGGTGGACACGGCCCACGCGCTCGGGCTGAAGGTGTACCTCGACGTGGTCGTGAACCACACCGCCGACGTCATCCAGCTCGAGAACTCGGGCACGTACTCCGACATCCGGTTCCGCGACTGCCACGGCCACTTCTTCGACGCTTCGAAGTACGTGACGTCGAAGCACTTCCCGTGCCTCTCCGCCCGCTACATGCCGGAGGTGCCGTTCCTCGCGGCCGGCGATCGCACCAAGAAGTCACCGGCCTGGCTGAACGACCCGCTCAACTACCACGACCGCGGCAACATCGACTTCGACTCGTGCAGCCAGCAGTGTTTCGAGCAGGGCGACTTCTACGGGCTCGACGACCTCTTCACCGAGAAGCCGAACGTGATGAACGGGTTGGCGCAGATCTACTCGTGGTGGATCACGAACTTCCACGTCGACGGCTTCCGCGTCGACACCGCGAAACACGTGAACGCGTCGTTCTTCAAGCTCTGGGTGCCGAAGATCCGCGCCGCGGCGAACTCCGTCGGCATCGCCGACTTCCCGATCTTCGGCGAGGTGACGCTCGACGACGCCGTCGACCTCTCCGCCTACGTGCGCGACCGCGGCGTGCCGCAGGTCCTCGACTTCCCGTTCCAGCAGTACGCGACGGGCTACGCGGCGGGCGCCTCGAGCGCGAAGGGCGTCGCCGATCGTCTAGAGGACGACGACTACTTCCGCACGGCGAACGGCATCGACCCGGCGTTCGCGACGTTCCTCGGCAACCACGACATGGGCCGGGGCGCGCAGCAGATCCTCTCCCAGGCGCCGGGCCTCACCGGCGACGCGCTTCTGAAGCACGTCGAGCTCGGCTACGACCTTCTCTATCTGCTGCGAGGCGCGCCGGTCCTCCAGTGGGGCGACGAGGTGGGGATGATCGGCTCCGGCGGCGACAAGGCCGCGCGCGAGGACATGTTCCCGACGCAGGTGACCGACTGGCAGACCGAGCAGCGCGTCGGCGGCCCGCCCATCGGCACGGGCTCGTCGCTCACGATCACCGACAACCCGCTCGAGGCGCACCTGAAGGCGCTCGCGGCGCTCCGCGACGCAAACCCGGCGCTCTCGGCGGGCGCCAGCGTCGTCCGCTACGCGAAGCAGGCGGTGCTCGTCGTGTCGCGGATCGACCTCGCCACCCGGACCGAGGTGGTCGTCGGGTTCAACAACGGCGACACGCCGGCGACCGTCACCGTCCCGATCGCGGCCGCGCCCGGGCGGGCAACCCTGACGATCCCGCCGGTCTCGTCGGTCGTCCTGCCCGCGGCAACCCTTCCGGCGACGAGCCCGCCGCCGCCGACGCTCACGGTCTCCCCCGACGACTTCAGCTCCTACGACGTGCTGACGGCGAAGGTCGGCGGCGGCCCCGTGAGCGTCGCGTTCGCGACCCGGCGGGCGGGCGGTGCCTGGCAGCGGGTCGCGATCGACGACTCGTCGCCGTACCGGGGCTTCGTCGACCCGTCGCGGTTCCGGAAGGGCGAACGTGTGCAGGCGGTCGCCGTCGCGCGCGGTCTCGACGGGAGCGTGGACGTGTCGAAGGTGCTCACGTTCACGCCTCGACCGTAGGCCCCCCGCAGCGACATGAACTGGTGTCTGACACCCTCAAGGTGTCAGACACCCTTCGGACCGCCGCGCGCTCGTGGTGCGTTGCGACGCGCCGGCGGAGGCAGCTAGAAGCCTTCAGTCATTCCCGCCAGGTCACGTCGGCACCGCACGACCCGCAATGCCGAACGCCGGTGCCGTTGAGATCGGGAGCAAGACCCCGTTCGCCGCATTTCGGGCACGTGTCGAGTCGTCTGTGCTCAGGAGCGCTCCCGACCAACGAGACTCCGGCAGCACGAAGGCCGGCGACGGCCGCGAGAAGAATCGCAGCGACCGCGATCGTGTACCTGCCTGCGGCGATCTCTGCGACTGCGAGCACGACGGCGGCGGCACCGAAGGCCGCCATCACCTTGCTTCGCGTCGACCTCAAGCGCACCGCTCGAGTCTATGCCGACGCTCGAGGTGACCCGCGACGGACGGCTCGTCTGCCTTGCGGCTTCCGCGGCCGCACGACAAGATCCGCGCGTGGAGACCCACGACGTTGCCATCGTCGGCGGCGGAATCGCGGGTAGCTCCCTCGCGGTCACTCTCGCGTCCGCCGGAGTGGACGTTCTCGTGCTGGAGCGTCAGGTCGACTACCACGATCACGTCCGGGGCGAGATCATCTGGCCCTGGGATGTGAGCCGCACATACGCTCGGCGTCGAGCGCGTGCTGGTCGACGGCGGCGGCCAGTTCGTGGACGCCTTGGACATCTACGACGAAGGCTCTGCCGAGCCGCTGCGGCTGGGCGTTGGCGAGGCTCTCTCTTCTACTGCTTCCCCCAACACGACGGCAAAGCACGGCTCTACTTCTGTTTTCCGACCGGGCAGCCAAATCGCTTTGCCGGTACCGATCGCGCGGCGCGGTTCCTTGCCACGTCAGCGCTTGGCTGCCTCGAAGGCGTGGCCGACTGGACAAGCGCACACTCCGCCGGACCGTGCGCCACCTTCCCGGGCGAGGACAGCCGCGCCGACTATCCGATCGCGGACGGGCTCGCCCTGATCGGCGACGCTGCGGGCTACGAGAACCCTCTGCAAGGTCAGGGACTCTCGATGGCCCTCCAAGACGCTCACGACCTCGCGGCCTGCCTGCTCTCGAGTAACGGGGCGGCCGTCGATCTGACCGAGTACGCACACCGCCGAACGGCCCGCAAACGGCTTGCCGACCTCGGGACGACAGTCGAAGTCTGGATCAACGAAGGCTGCATCTCGCAAGACCCCGCCGAGCGCGCGGCACGCGTCGAGCACGTCGAAGGCGACGAGGTTCTCGCCCCGCTCGAGCTTTGCTTCATGACGGGCTTCGACGACCTGCCCGCCGACCTCGCGCGGGCCGACGTCGCCGAGCGTCTCGCCTCCTGCGCGACGGCTGCGTCGTAGCCCCTCCGGTGAGAGTCCCGCTCCGAGGCACTAACCTTGTTGGGTGTTCCTGCTCCTCGCGATCGTTCTGCTGCTCGTGCTGCCGTCGCCGTGGGGTGTCGTCGGCTTCGCTGTCGGCCTCGTGTGTTTCGGCGGTGAGGTCCTCTTCTGGCATCGTCGGGTTCGGGGACGCCGCGCCCTGGTCGGCGTCCAGACGCTGATCGGAGAGTCGGCCACCGTCGTTTCGCCTTGCCGACCGACCGGCCAGGTTCGAGTGTCGGGCGAGATCTGGGCGGCGCACTGTGAGCTTGGCGCCGATCGGGGCGAGACGGTGGCAGTTGTCGACCGCCGCGGGCTGACGCTCATCGTCGAGCGCATGCCTGACACGAGGGCGATGGTCTGAACGAAATGGCGAGCCGGCCCAGCTACCGCGAGCCCGATTGGTTCACGCGCAACGTCTTCAACCCTGCCGTGGCGGGGCTGACCCGCCTCGGGATCAGCGTCGCCGGGTCGCGCATCCTCGAGGTGGTCGGTCGCACGAGCGGGCAGCCCAGGCGAACGCCGGTGAACCCGCTCGCATTCGACGGGAATCGTTACCTCGTCGCGCCTCGCGGGAACACGCAGTGGGTTCGCAATCTCCGCGTAGCCGGCGGCGGGAACCTGCTGCTCGCGCGGCGAAGTGAGCCATTCCGCGCCACCGAGGTCCCGGATGCGGAGAAGGAGCCGATCCTGCGCGAGTACCTGCGCCGCTGGAAGTGGGAGGTCGGGCAGTTCTTCGACGGCGTCGGCGCCGACTCCCCGGCAGACGAGCTCGCACGGATCGCGCCTGACCACCCGGTGTTCCGCATCGAGCCAGCGTCGAGCTCCGGGTGACGCCGTCTCGGCGGCGTTCGTTCAGACGACCCAGCTGCCGTTCTCCTGGACGACGCGGCCGTCGAGCTCGATCCGTCCGCCTCGACGCAGGTCCTTCACGAGGTCCCAGTGAATGGCCGACTCGTTCGCCCCTCCCAGGTCGGCGAAGCCGAAGCCGAGCGCGATGTGCACCGATCCGTCGATCTTCTCGTCGAAATACACGTTGCCCATATACCGGGTGACACCGGGATTGCAGCCGATGCCCAGCTCGCCGACGCGGCGCGCGCCCGGGTCGGTGTCGATCATCTGGATCAGGAAGTCTTCCTCGGCGTCCGCGGATGCGTCGACGACACGTCCCTCGGAGAAGCGCAGCCGGATGCCGCGCAGCTGGCGGCCGTCGCGCAGCTGCGGGAACTCGGTGAACGCGATCGTGCCCTCGACGGAATCCTCGACCGGGCAGCCGAAGAATTCGCCGCCGGGCATGTTGCCCACGCCGGCGTCGACCTCCATGCGCCGCCCGGCGATCGAGAGCCGCAGATCGGTGCCGTCGCCGACGACGCGCACCTCGTCAGCGGCATCGAAGAGCGCCGCGTAGCGGGAGATGCGCGCGCGCTCGGCCTCCCAGTCGAGCAGCACCGAGCCGTAGAGGAACTCCTCGAACGCGCTCAGGGTCATTCCGGCGTCCTGCGCCAGCGCCGGGGTCGGGTACCAGCACATGACCCAGGGGAAGTCGCTCGCGCCGACCCGCTCCGTCGAGCGCCGGTAGGCCGCCTGCACCGCTGCCGTCCGCTCCGTAGCGATGTCACTCCCGTCGCGCGTGTTCTCCGGCGCTGCGATCGCCAGCAGCGCATCGCAGCGATCCAGGGCGTAGACGTCGATCGGCGCCGGCTCGGCGATCTTCTCGAGCGGCGCATGGCGCAACCAGTCGCGGTGGTACACGAGCCCCCCACCGAACGTCAGGCGGAGAAGCGGGTAGGCACCCCGCCGTCCAAGCTCCCGGACGACCGCTTCGAGGAGCGGCCGCGCCTGCGGATACCCCCAGACGAGCACCTGCCAGTCCGGCTCCACGTGAAGGCATGTGTCCAGAAGGAGGGCCGCATAGCGCTCGACACGGGAGTCCGCCACCGGCCGCGATCCTAGCCCGCCGGTCCGGCGACGCTCCGCCCCGGTCAGCCGGCAAGCCGGCGTAGCTCGTCCGCCAGCGTTCGGCGCGACCCGACGATGGTCCGTGGTCTTTCGCTAGCTTCCCCTGCGTTCGCATGACGACCGAGACGACGACCCGCACCGCAACCTGGTGGGAGCAGACCCACGGCGACGACAGCGACGTGCTCGTCGCGTACTTCAGCATGGAGTTCGGGATGGAGGCGCGGCTGCCGATCTACTCCGGCGGCCTCGGCGTGCTCGCCGGCGACCACCTCAAGGCCGCCGCCGACCTGGGCGTGCCGCTCGTCGGTGTCGGCCTCTTCTACCGGGGCGGCTACTTCGTCCAGGACGTCGACGAGGCGGGGCGCCAGACCGAGATCTACAACGCGCTCGACCCGGAGGCGCTCGGGCTCGCGCGCGAGCCCGTCTCCGTCGCCGTCGACCTCGCCGGCGAGACCGTGACGGCAAACGTCTGGCGCTACGACGCCGGCTCGGTGCCGCTGTACCTGCTCGACGTCGACCTCGTCACCGATGCGCTCTACGGCGGCGACCGCGAGCATCGGATCCGCCAGGAGCTCCTGCTCGGGGTCGGCGGAGTACGCGCGCTGCACGCGCTCGACATCCACCCGACCGTCTACCACGTGAACGAGGGCCACGCCGCGTTCCTGCAGCTCGAGCGCGTCCGCGCGCGTGTCGGGCGCGGCATGTCGACCCCCGACGCACTCGACGACGTCCGCCGCAGCACCGTCTTCACGACCCACACGCCCGTGCCCGCCGGGAACGAGATCTTCGGCGACGAGCTCGTCGTCCGCTATGCCGGCCGGCTTGCAGCCGAGGCGGGGATCGGCGAGGACGAGCTGCTCGCCCTCGGCCGCAGCGACGACACCGACGGCTTCGGCCTGACGCCACTCGCGCTTCGGCTGTCGGCGTATCGCAACGGCGTCTCGGAGCTGCACGGCGAGGTGGCGCGCGAGATGTGGGCGGGGCTCTGGCCGGGTGAGCCGACGCCGGTCGACGCGATCACGAACGGCGTCCACCTCGGCACGTGGCTCGCCCCCGAGCTCGCAGAGCTGCTGCGCACCGCGGGCGTGCAGCCGGAGGCACCGCCCGGGTGGGCGAACTGGCAGGCCGCGTACGACCTCGACGACTCCGCCCTGCTGCGCACCCACGGTCTTCTGAAGTCGCGGCTGGCGAAGCTGACGCGGCTCGATCCGAGCCGACTGACGATCGGGTTCGCCCGCAGGTTCGCCACGTACAAGCGAGCCGGGCTCGTCTACACGGACCTCGAGCGGCTGCTGCGTCTCCCCGTCCAGCTCGTCGTGGCGGGGAAAGCGCATCCGCAGGATGCGCCGGGCAAGGACGTGATGCAGGCGATCGTCGAGCTGTCGCGGGGAGCCGCCGCCGGCCGCGTCGTCTTCCTCGAGGACTACGACATCGACCTCGCGCGCGCGATCATTCCCGGCTGCGACATCTGGCTGAACACGCCGCGCCGGCCGTACGAGGCTTCGGGGACGAGCGGCATGAAGGCGGCGGTCAACGGCGTGCTCAACCTGTCGGTGCTCGACGGCTGGTGGGCAGAGGCCTACGACCCGGCGTACGGCTGGGCGATGGAGGGCGCCTCCGACGAGGCGGACGCGGAGCAGCTGTATTCGCTGCTCGAACGGGAAGTCGTCCCGCGCTTCGAGGCACGGGACGACTGGGCCCGGATGATGAAGAGCTCGATCGCGGAGCTGGCGCCGCGCTTCTCGATGGCGCGCACCGTGATCGAGTACGCCGAGCGCTACTACGTGCCGGCAGCCCGACGCACCTGAGAAGCAGCGCGCGTAGGCGTCACGCCACGGTCTCGCCCGTCGGCTGCTGCGGCGCGTCATCGAGCCGCTCGAGCAGCTCCTCGACGTTCCGGAGCTCGTCCTGCAAATGCTCCTGGTAGCCGCGGAGGCGCTCGACGAACTGCTCGCGCTTCGGGAAGCCCCGGCGCCCGAACGGGCCGCGATGATAGTGGTGCTGATGGTGTCCTCTGTGCATACTCTTCACCTCCTTTCGCTTCTCATCGGATAATAGTTATCACATGGTAACAGATGAGCAGATCGCGCGAGCCCGGGAGTCGCTGCAGCGTGTGCTGCGCGGGCTCTGGGGCAGGCGGCGACCGCCGTTCGGGCTGACCGGGCCGGGCGACGGCGAGCCGCGGCTCGGCCGCCGGCACATCGGTCTCCTCGCGCAGATCGGCGTCGAAGGCGAGCGCAGCGTAAGCGAGCTCGCGCAGGCGCTGGGTCTCAGCCTGCCTGCGGCGAGCAAGCTCGCCCGCGACCTCGAGGAGCGCGGCCTCGTCGACCGTCGTGAGGACCCGGCCGACCGCCGACGCACGGTGGTCGCGCTCGCACCCGCGACGAGGACGGGCGTGCACGCCTGGCTCCACGAGCGGGACCGCCCGCTCAGGGCGGCACTCGACGCACTCACCGAGGAGGAGCGCGCCGCATTCCTGAAGGGACTCGACGCGCTGGCCGACGCGATGCTGGAAGAATCCCCGCATGGTCCTCTCGGATCGCACCATCGCGCGCCTCATCGCCGACGGTCGCATCGGCATCGACCCGTATGACGAGAAGCTGCTGCAACCGTCGAGCGTCGACGTGCGCGTCGACCGCTACTTCCGCGTCTTCCACAACGCCCGCTACCCCTTCATCGACGTCAAGGAGCCGCAGGACGCGCTGACCGAGGAGGTGGAGATCTCGGACGACGAGCCTTTCATCCTCCATCCCGGCGAGTTCGTGCTCGGCTCGACGCTCGAGCGGGTGACGCTGCCCGACGACCTCGTCGCGAGACTCGAGGGGAAGAGCTCGCTGGGGCGACTCGGCCTTCTCATCCACTCGACCGCCGGCTTCATCGACCCGGGCTGGGACGGGCACGTGACGCTCGAGCTCTCGAATGTCGCGAACCTCCCGATCACGATCTACTACGCGATGAAGATCGGCCAGATCTCCTTCATGCAGATGACCGAGCCCGCCTCCGCGCCCTACGGCAGCAGCACCCTCGGGTCGAAGTACCAGGGCCAGCGCGGGCCGACGCCGTCGCGCTACTGGCAGAACTTCTCGAAGTGACCGTCCTCGTCACCGGCGGCACGGGCTTCGTCGGATCGCGGGTCGTGCACGCGCTGCGCGCGCACGGGAACGAGGTGCGGGCGCTCGTGCGGCGGCCGGAGCAGGCAGGCAGCCTGCGGCCGCTGGGCGTGGAGGTCGCCGCCGGCGACGTGACCGAGGCAGCGAGCCTCCAGGCGGCGGCGGCAGGGTGCACGCACGTCGTGCATCTCGTCTCGATCCTCAAAGGCGCACCCGCCGACTTCGACCGCGTCATGATCCGCGGCACGCAGAGCCTCGTCGCCGCCGCACGCGACGCAGGCGTCGAGCGCTTCGTCCTGATGAGCGCACTTGGGACCGACGAGCGGACGAAGGATCTCGTGCCCTACTACGGCGCCAAGTGGGCGATGGAGCAGGAGGTCGCCGGCTCGGGTCTCGCGTATACGACGTTCCGCCCCAGCTTTGTCTTCGGCAAGGGCGGTGCGCTCGCGACCTTCGTGAAGCAGGTGCGCTACTCGCCGGTCGTGACCGTGATCGGCGACGGCTCGCAGCGAATCCAGCCGATCTGGGTCGACGACCTCGCCGAGCACGTCGCGCGAAGCCTCGAACTGCCCGACGCCGCAAACCGCACATTCGAGCTCGGCGGGCGGGAGGTGGTGACGTGGGACGAGCTCTACCGGCGGATCGCGGCGACTCTCGGGAAGCGCCGCCCGCTCGTGCACGTGCCGTTCGGCATCGCCCGCACCGGCGCCCGGCTCACGCAGTGGGCGCCCGGCGCGCCGCTGACCACCGACCAGATCGCGATGATCGCCGCGGGCGACAATGTCGTCTCGAGCCCCGATGCCGCCGACACCTTCAAGCTCCCGCTCCTCCCGCTCGACGAGCAGCTCCGCCGCGGCGCCTGAGCGCAGGCTCTCCACGCTCCTGCTGCTCGTCGCCGCCCATCAGCGGATGGCTCGCCTCGTCGACCGCGAGCTGGCCGCCGACGGCGTGGACTCGGAGTCCTACGCATCGCTCAGCCTGATCGGCGCTCGCGGTAGCGTGCGCCTAACGGAGCTCGCCGGCGAGCTCGGGCTGCCGCTGACGACCATGTCCGACGTCGTGCGCCGGCACGAGGCCCGCGGCTACGTCCGCCGACGGCCGAACCCGGACGACCGCCGCTCATTCCTCTTCGAGCTGACCGCCCGCGGCGACCGCGAGTGGCGGCGCGGCTGGGGCGCACTCCAACGCATCCAGGGGCTGATGCAGGCCGAGCTCGTCGACGAGGAGCAAACTCGGGCGGTCCTCACCGAGCTCGGCGCGGTCTTTGCGGGCACGCTGACGGACGGGTGATCCGAATCCGGAGCAGATGCTCCGGATTCGGATTATCATCGGGAGATGCGCACACTTCTTCTCTCTGTCCTCGCGGCGGCGATGCTCGCCGCGAGCGCGGCCGGCGCGGCGGAGTCGCCCACCGTGCTGGCGAAGATCAAGCTGGCGGGAGCGCCGGGGCCCTGCGCGACGGCGGCCGGCGGTGGCTTCGTCTGGGTGTCCGAGTTCTCCCAGCCGTACCTGCTCCGGATCGACCCGAAGACGAACAAGGTGCTCGGCAAGACGCGGATCGGCAACGGCTCGTGCGGGCTCGGCTTCGGTGCCGGCTCACTGTGGGTCGAGGACACGAACTCGAGCACGATCAGCCGTGTCTCGGCGGGCACGCACAAGCGGCTGAAGGCGATCCCGGTCGGCTCGACACCCTACGACGCGACCTTCGTGTTCGGGGCCGCCTGGACGACCGCCTTCGGCGCCGGCGACCTGGAGCGGATCGACCCGGCGCGCGACAAGGTGGTCGCCCGCTGGCCGCTTCCCGGCGCGATCGGCGTCGTCGGCGCATTCGGGTCTGTCTGGGCGACCGGCACGAACGGCGTGGTCCGCGTCGACCCCACGACGGGCAAGGTGGTGTCGACGATCGCAGTCGCCGGCGGTGCAGGCTGGACGGCCGCCTCCTCGGACGCCGTCTGGGTGACGAGCCCGGCGGGCCTCGTCCGGATCGACCCCTCGACCAACACGGTCGCCGCGACGATCAAGCTGCCGACGCCGGCCGGCGACCCGGACGTGGTCGGCGGCATGGTGTGGGTGCCGATCATCCGCCAGAACGTCGTCGAGGTCGTCGACCCGGCGACAAACACCGTTACCGCGAAGGTCAAGGTCGGCGTCGGGCCGTTCGTCGTCACCTCGGTCGGCGGCGATGCCTGGGTGCCGAGCTGGCACGGCGCCGACATCTGGCGCCTCAGGCCCTAGCGCCGCTCGAAAGAGAAGGGCCGCCCCGTGCCTGTGCAGGCTCGGGACGGCCCCTATCCGGTGACCAGCTGGGATTTCGTAGAGGCGCTTCCGGCCGAAAAGGCGGCGCGTTACGCGAGTCCCCCACGCTGGCTAGACGATTCCCGGTTCAGGTCCCGGGGACACGCCTCTACGAGCTGGTACCTCCACTGCCCGTACTTGAAGTCTCCAACGCCGGACCACCTCCTTTCCGCGGATAACCCTCACCTTAGCGGATGGGTCAGGACGGATAAAGCTCTCGCTCGACCGCGCCCCTGACGTGGCAGTTCGCGAGGTGATCGTTGACGACGCCGCACGCCTGCATCGCCGCGTGCACGGTCGTCGGCCCGACGAAGCGGAAGCCCGCCTTCTTGAGACGCTTCGAGAGCGCCGCCGACTCGGGCGTCGACGAGGACCAGTCGGCCTGCGTCCTCGGGACCGGATGCCTCTCCGGCCTGTACGACCAGAAGAGCTCGTGCAAGGGCACGTCCTCGCGCAGCGCAACCGTCGCGCGCGCGTTCCCGATCGCCGCCTCGATCTTGCCGCGATGGCGGACGATGCCCGCGTCACCGAGCAGGCGCCGAACGTCGCGCTCGCGGAACCCGGCAACCAGGTTCGGGTCGAAGCCGGCGAACGCCGAGCGGAAGCCCTCGCGCTTGCGCAGGATCGTCAGCCACGAGAGGCCCGACTGGAACCCCTCCAGGCAGAGGCGCTCGTAGATCCCCTGCTCGCTCCGCACCGACCGCCCCCACTCCTCGTCGTGGTAGGCGTCGTAGGCAGGATCGGTGCTCTGCCAGCAGCGGACGACGACGGCGGCTATGCGACCTCCACCTTCACGATGCCATCCTCGACGAAGACGGGATAGGTGGCGACGGGCTCGAACGCGGGCAGGCTCAGCGGCCGGCCGGTGGCGAGGTCGAACGCCGACCCGTGGCGCGGGCAGATCACCCGGCAGGTGTCGTTCTCCCACTCGCCCTCGCAGAGCGGCCCGTCGTCGTGCGAGCAGCGATCCTCGAGCGCGTAGAACGTCCCGTTGCAGTTGTAGACGCCGATCGACGTCCAGCCGACGGTGACGATCTTCATCGCGCCGGGGCCGAGCTCCTCGAGCGGAGCAACGTCGATGGCGGGCACGTCAGTCGTCGTCGATCTGGAGCTCGTCGGCCAGGCCCTGCCACTCCTCCGGGAGCGGCGTCCCCTTGGCGCGATGCAGCGCGACCTTGAGGACGCCGAGCCCGAGGATCGCGCACTTGAGCCGGACCGGCGTCAGCGGGATGCCGATCTCCTCGAGCAGCTCGTCCTTCGGCAGGGCCGCCACGTCGGCCGCCTTCCGCCCCTTGACCATCTCCGTCAGCATCGAGGTGGCGGCCTGCGAGATCGCGCAGCCGCGACCCTCGAAGCCGATCTCGTCGATCGTCTCGCCGTCCTCGGCGAAGCGAACGAAGATCGACACCTCGTCGCCGCAGAGCGGGTTCAGGCCCTCGGCGTACGCATCATGCGGCTCGAGGGCGCCGTGGCCCCGCGGGTTCTTGTAGTGGTCGAGGATGACCTCGCGATAGAGCTGGTCGAACTCGCTCATCTAGACGCCAAACGTCTCCTTGACCCGCCACAGTCCCGCGGCGAGCCGGTCGATCTCGTCGGGGACGGTGTAGAGGTAGAAGCTGGCGCGGTTCGTGGCCGCCACCCCGAGCCGCTGCATCAGCGGCTGGCAGCAGTGGTGGCCGGCGCGGATCGCGACCGCGTCGAGATCGAGGATCTGGGCGACATCGTGGGGATGGACGCCTTCGACGTCGAAGCTGACGATGCCGGCGCGCCGCTCCGGGGGCGGACCCCACGTGGTGACGCCGGGGATCTCGGCCAGCCGGTCGAGCGCGTAGGCCACGAGCTCGTGCTCGTACTGCTCGATCGCCTCGAGGCCGACCGCCTCGAGGTAGTCGATCGCCGCGCCCAGCCCGACCGCCTCGGCCATCGGGGCCGTGCCCGCCTCGAACTTGTGCGGAAGCTCCCCCCAGGTCGACTCGTTCTCCCGCACCCGGCGGATCATGTGGCCGCCCGTCATGAACGGATCCATCGAGCGGAGGATCTCCGAGCGCCCCCAGAGGAAGCCGATCCCGCTCGGCCCGAGCATCTTGTGGCCGCTCACGGCGACGAAGTCGGTGCCGAGCGCCTGCACGTCGACACGCTTGTGCGGCGCAGCCTGCGCGGCATCGCACACGTGGATCGCGCCCCGCTCGTGCGCCCAGGCGGCGATGCGCGGCACGTCGTTCGCCCCCCCGAGCACGTTCGACACATAGCCGGTGGCGACGACCTTGACGTTGCAGTCGCCCGCGAGCTCGTCGAGCTGCTCGAGGTGCAGCGTCCCGTCGGGCTCGACCGGGAGCATCCGGAACTCCGCGCCCGTCTTGCCGGCGATGTACTGCCAGGGAACGAAGTTCGCGTGGTGCTCGAGCTCTGTGACGAGGACGACGTCGCCCGGGCCGAGGTTGGCGAGGCCCCACGCATAGGCGACGAGGTTGATCGCCTCGGTCGCGTTGCGGACGAACACGATCTCGTGCGCCGCCGGCGCGTTGACGAACGCGCGGCAGCGCTCGCGGGCGTGCTCGAGCCCCGCGGTCGCCCGCTCGGCCAGCTCGTAGACACCACGGTGCACGTTCGCGTAGGAGGTCTCGTAGAAGTGCGTCATCGCATCGAGCACCTGGCGCGGCTTCTGCGAGCTCGCCGCCGAGTCGAGGAACGCGAGCGGCTTGCCGTGGAAGGTCTGCTCGAAGATCGGGAAGTCGGCCCGCAGCCTCTGGGCATCGAGCTTCGTCGCGTGGGTGACCGCCATCCACGAAGCGTACCGACGGTATCGTGGCCGGCCGTGAGCTCCTACGAGTACGTCTTCACGATGTTCCGGGTCGACAAGTTCTACGGCCCGGACCGGCAGGTGCTGGCCAACATCTCGCTCTCGTTCCTGCCCGGAGCGAAGATCGGCGTGCTCGGCCCGAACGGCGCCGGCAAGTCGACGGTGCTCCGGATCATGGCCGGCCGCGAAGAGCCCTCGTCGGGCACGGCGGAGCTCGCCCCCGGGGCGAGCGTGGGCCTGCTCGAGCAGGAGCCCGAGCTCGACCCCGCGAAGACGGTGCGCGAGAACGTCGAGGACGGCGTCCGCGAGCTGCGCGCCCTCCATGACCGCTTCAACGCCGTGTCGGCCGCGTTCGCCGAGCCCGACGCCGACTTCGATGCGCTGCTCGCCGAGCAGGCGACGGTGCAGGACCGGATCGACCGCGCCGACGCGTGGCAGCTCGATGCGCACCTCGACCACGCGATGGACGCGCTTCGGTTGCCCGATGGGGACCGCGACGTGGGAACGCTTTCCGGCGGTGAGCGGCGCCGCGTCGCCCTCTGCCGCCTGCTCCTCGCGGCCCCCGACCTGCTGCTCCTCGACGAGCCGACGAACCACCTCGACGCCGAGTCGGTGTTCTGGCTCGAGCGCTTCCTCGCCGACTACAAGGGGACCGTCGTCGCCGTCACACACGACCGCTACTTCCTCGACAACGTCGCCGGCTGGATCCTCGAGCTCGACCGGGGCCGCGGCATCCCCTACCAGGGCAACTACTCCGGCTGGCTCGAGCAGAAGGAGCAGCGTCTCGCCCACGAAGAGAAGACCACCTCGGCCCGCCGCCGTACGCTCCAGCGTGAGTTGGAGTGGGTGCGCGCCGCGCCGACGGCCCGCCATGCGAAGTCGAAGGCCCGCCTCGGCGCCTACGAGCGCCTGCTGGCCGAGGAGGACTCCGTGAGGCTGGACAGGGTCGAGATCCACATCCCGCCCGGGCCGCGGCTCGGCGACCTGGTGATCGACGCGAAGGACGTCGTCAAGGGCTTCGGCGACCGCCTGCTCGTCGAGGACATGTCGTTCTCGCTGCCGCCCGCGGGCATCGTGGGCGTCATCGGCCCGAACGGCGCCGGCAAGACGACCCTCTTCCGGATGATCGCGGGCGAGATCGAGCCCGACGGCGGCGAGCTCCGCGTCGGCGAGACGGTGCAGCTCGCGTACGTCGACCAGTCACGCGGCGACCTCGACCCGAAGAGCACCGTCTGGAAAGAGATCTCGGGCGGCCAGGACATCGTGCTCCTCGGGCGCAAGGAGATCAACTCGCGCCAGTACACCTCGTGGTTCAACTTCAGGGGCTCCGACCAGCAGAAGCCGGTCGGCCAGCTCTCGGGCGGCGAGCGGAACCGTGTCCACCTCGCGAAGCTGTTGAAGAGCGGCGGCAACGTGCTGCTGCTGGACGAGCCCACGAACGACCTCGACGTCGACACCCTCCGTGCTCTCGAGGAGGCGCTGCTCGACTTCGCCGGCTGCGCGGTCGTGATCACGCACGACCGCTGGTTCCTCGACCGGGTCGCCACCCACATCCTCGCCTTCGAGGGCGACTCGCAGACGACGTGGTTCGAAGGCTCGTGGGGCGAGTACGCCGACTGGGTGCGCGAGACGCGCGGCCCGGAGGCGCTCGAGCCGCACCGGATCAAGTACAAGCCGCTCGCCCGGAGCTAGACCCCCGAACCTGGTTCGCAAAGCGAACCAGGTTCGTCAGTTTCTAAGCTGGACACGTGTTCGCCCATCACCTCGACCCGGCGCAGCAGCGGGTGCTCGGCTGCCTGATCGAGAAGCAGCGCACGACACCCGACCAGTACCCGCTGTCGCTGAACGCCCTGCGCCTGGCGTGCAACCAGTCGTCGAGCCGCGAGCCGGTGCTGGCGCTCGAGGAGCCGGAGGTGCACGCCGCCGTCCAGGAGCTCGGGCGGATCGGCTGGGCGAGGCTCGCCTCGGGGCAGGGCTCGCGGGCGGTCAAGTACCGGCACCTGCTCGACGAGGCACTCGGTCTCGACGGCGGCTCGCTCTCCGTGCTCGCGGTGCTCCTCCTGCGCGGGCCGCAAACCGCGGCGGAGCTGAAGACCCGCACCGAGCGAATGCACCGCTTCGCCGGCGGCGGTGAGGTGACGGAGACGCTCGCGGCCCTCGCCGCGCGCGAGCTCGTCGAGCTGCTGCCGCGGCGCCCGGGGCAGCGGGAGGAGCGCTGGCGGCACCTGCTCGGCAACAACACGGCCGCTGCACCTGCACCTGCGTCCGCGCCCGAGCCTGAAGGTCTCGAGCAACGCCTCGCGCAGATCGAGGAGCGCCTCGCAGCGCTCGAACGTCGCTTGAACTAGAGCCCGAACGAGAGCGCGATCGAGAGGAGGCCGACCACGACGACGGCGCCGACGGTGCCGGCGAGCGCAAGCCGGGCACGGCGGCGCGGCGCGTACGGGCGCGGCAGCACGCGAACGGCGATTGCGACGAGGAAGCCGAGCATGAGCGGCAGCAGCAACGCGTTCAGGATCTCGACGTGCACCGCGAGCCGCACGAGCGATCCGCTCGCAAGCACGAGGCAAGCGCCGCCGCCGACCGCGGCGGCGTAGATGCCGTAGAAGAGCGGCGCGCGCGTCGGCGCGCGTCGGGGAAACCCCCTAGAACACCGGGGCCGCGTTGCCGCGGCCCCGGTCATCTGTCTCCCCCGAAGCTCTCGCTAGACGAGAGCCTTGATGAAGAGCTCGACCTCCTCGACCGGGAACGTCTCGACCTCGATCACGTCGAGCGCCGCGATCTTCGCGTGCGCCTTGAAGGCCGCCTCGACCGCCGGATACTTGACGAGAGCGAAGAAGTCCCAGGGCCCCATCATCGCAAAGGTCTCGACCAGCTCGCCCCTCTGCTCCTCGACGAGGCGCTTGATCTTCTCGAGGTGCTTCGGCGCCTCCTTCAAGCTCTCCCGGCCTTCCGGAGTGAGCTTCATCAGTGCGACATACGTGAACATTCCCACCTCCTGGACAAGGGATGTGTGCATGCGACGCTCCCGCATCGCACGTCGCCTGTCATCCGAGGATCCGCTGCGTCGATAGGCCGCAGGCGGCCGGCTACGCCTGGGGGATGCGAGCCTCGAGCGCTTCGCCCAGCGCCTCGCGCACCGGCTCGAGCTCGATGCGGTCGAGCACGTCCTGGAAGAAGCCGCGCACGACCATCCGCTCCGCCTCGGCGCGAGAGAGCCCGCGCGTCATCAGGTAGAAGAGCTCCTCCCGGTCGATCCGCCCGAGCGTCGCGCCGTGCGTACAGCGGACGTCGTTGGCCATGATCTCGAGGCCGGGGATCGAATCGGCGTGCGCCTGGTTGGAGAGAAGCAGGTTGCGGTTCTCCTGGTAGGCGTTCGTCTTCTGCGCGCCCTCCTCGACGCGGATCATCCCGCGCCACACCGCCGTCGCTCGCTCACGCAGCGCGCCCTTGAAGGCGAAGTCGCTCTCGGTCGAGGGTGCGATGTGCTCCTGGAAGGTGTCGTAGTCGAGGTGCTGGTCGCCGTCGGCGAAATACGCGCCGGTCACGCGCGAGGTCGCACCAGGCCCCGCGAGGTCGTTCTCGATCCACACCTTGCCCCTCTTGGAGCCGAAGCCGCCGATCACCCAGTCGAGCTCCGAGTCACGCTCGAGCAGCGCCTTGTGGCGGCCGAAGTGCCAGGTCTCCTGAGAGAGGCTCTGCAGCGAGACGTACTCGATCTTCGCCTGCGGCCCGACGTGCAGCTCGACGACCGCGTTCGTGTACGCGACCGTGTCGGGGGCGGCGGAGGTGTACTCCTCGATCAGCGAGAAGCGCGCGCCCTCCTCGGCGACGACGACCATGCGCCAGTAGAGCGAGCCGCCGTTCGAGCGCACCTGCACGTAGAGCGGCTGCTCGAGCTCGACGCCCTTCGGCACGCGGACGAGCAGGCCGTGCTCCCAGCGGGCGAGGTTCTCCATCGCGAAGCGGTCGTCGTCCGGCACGAGCGTCGCCTCGTAGTCGCGCGGCAGCGGCTCGAAGGTGACTCCCTCCGGCGCCGAGACGATCTCGATGCCGGACTCGGTCATGATCGCCCTACCGGCGACGTCGAGGTCGAGCAGCGGACCGGTGTCGGACACCTTCGAGGCGTCAGACACCACGAGAGACGGCTCGAAGCCGCGCAGGTCGGTGAAGCGCCAGTGCTCGTCCGCCGTCGTCGGCAGCGGCAGCGCGTCGTACCGCTTCGCGGCGTCCTCGCGGGTCAACGTCGTCATCAGTCCTGCGGCGCGTAGCGCCGGTGCAAGACGAGCGCGTTGCCGTCGGGATCGGCGAAGAACGCCATATGGCAGACACCCGTGTCGGTCATGCCCGCGAACTCGACGCCCTTCGCCTCGAGCTCGGCTTTCGCCTCGGCGACGTCCGGCACCCGCAACGCGAAACCCGCGTCGTGGGGCGCCCGGAAGGCGCCGCCGATCGACTCCATGCTCAGCAAGTACAGAAAGCCGTTGTCGCCCAGCTTGTACTCCGGGAACCCACCGTCGCCCGTCTGGGGCAGGCCGAGCGTCTCGCCGTAGAACTTCTTCGACCGCTCCATGTCGGTGACGGGCACCGCCCAGAAGTCGACGTGCTCGACGATCAACCGACCGAGCCCTCCATCTGGAGCTGGATCAGCCGGTTCATCTCGACGGCGTACTCGAGCGGCAGCTCCTTCGTGATCGGCTCGACGAAGCCCGACACGACCATCGCGGAAGCCTCCGCCTCGGAGAGGCCGCGCGACATCAGGTAGAAGAGCTGCTCCTCGCCGATCTTCGAGACGGTCGCCTCGTGGCCGATGTCGACCTCGTTCTCGTCGATCTGGATGTACGGGTAGGTGTCGGAGCGGGACTCGTCGTCGAGGATCAGCGCGTCGCAGACGACCTTCGACTTCGAGCCCGTCGCGCCCTTCCTGACCTCCAGCAGACCGCGGTACCCACCCCGGCCGCCGTTCTTCGAGATCGACTTCGAGGTGATGACGCTCGAGGTGTTCTTGGCGTAGTGCACGCACTTGCCGCCCGCGTCCTGGTGCTGCCCCTTGCCGGCGAACGCAATCGAGAGCACCTCGCCGTGCGCGCCCTCGCCGAGCAGCCAGATCGCCGGGTACTTCATGGTCAGCTTCGAGCCGAGGTTGCCGTCGACCCACTCCATCGTGGCGTTCTCGTACGCGGCGGCGCGCTTGGTGACGAGGTTGTAGACGTTCGTCGACCAGTTCTGGATCGTCGTGTAGCGGCAGCGGCCGCCCTTCTTGACGACGATCTCGACCACGGCCGAGTGCAGCGAGTCGGTCGAGTAGATCGGAGCCGTGCAGCCCTCGACGTAGTGCACGTAGGCGTCTTCGTCGACGATGATCAGCGTGCGCTCGAACTGGCCCATGTTCGCCGCGTTGATGCGGAAGTAGGCCTGGAGCGGCAGCTCGATCCTGACGCCCGGCGGCACGTAGATGAACGAGCCGCCGGACCAGACGGCGCTGTTCAGCGCCGCGAACTTGTTGTCGTTCTGCGGGATGATCGTGCTGAAGTACTGCCGGAAGAGATCCTCGTGCTCGCGGAGCGCGGTGTCCGTGTCGAGGAAGATCACGCCCTGCGAGGTGAGCTGCTCCTGCAGCTTGTGGTAGACGACCTCGCTCTCATACTGCGCACCGACACCTGCCAGGTACTTCTTCTCCGCCTCGGGGATGCCGAGCTTGTCCCAGGTGTCCTTGATGTCGGGCGGCAGGTCCTCCCACGACTCGGCCTGGTTCTCGGTCGGCTTGATGTAGTAGTAGATCGAGTCGAAGTCGATCTCGTGCAGCGACGGCATGCCGCCCCAGGTCGGCATCGGACGGGCGAAGAAGTAGTCGAGCGAGCGGTGGCGGAACTTCCGCATCCAGTCGGGCTCGTCCTTGTGCGAGGAGATCGCGTCGACCAGTTCGTGCGAGAGCCCTCGTCCCGACTTGAAGAAGTAGTCCTCGGGAACGTGGAAGCCGTACTTCACCTCATAGTCCGACCCGATCCCCTGAACGACTTCCGACTCGGTCTGCGCCATTACGCAGCCTCCTTCCCCTCTTCCCACTCCTCATAGCCGGATACCTCGAGCTTCTGGGCGAGCTCGGGGCCGCCCTCCTCGACGATCCGGCCGCCGACGAACACGTGCACGAACCCAGGCTCGATGTAGTTGAGGATGCGCTGGTAGTGCGTGATCACGAGCGCGCCCATCTCGGGGCCGACGAGCTCTTTCACGCCACCCGCGACGACCTTCAGCGCGTCGATGTCGAGCCCGGAGTCGGTCTCGTCGAGCACCGCGATCGTCGGGCGCAGCATCGCCATCTGGAGGATCTCCACGCGCTTCTTCTCGCCGCCGGAGAAGCCGTCGTTCAGATACCGCGAGGCGAGCTCCCGGCTCACCTTCAAGCGGTCCATCTGACCGAGCAGCTCCTTGCGGAACTCCGGCACGGGCATCGGGTTGTCGACGCCGCCGTTCCGGGCCTTACGGATCGCGTTGATCGCCTGGCGCAGGAAGTTCGTGACCGTGACGCCGGGGATCGCGTGCGGGTACTGGAACGCAAGGAAGAGGCCGGCCCGCGCGCGCTCGTCTGCCGCCGCCTCGGTGATGTCCTTCCCGTCGAGCAGGATCCGGCCCTCGGTGATCTCGTAGGCGGGGTGGCCGGCAATCGCATAGGCGAGCGTCGACTTGCCGGAGCCGTTCGGGCCCATGATCGCGTGCACCTCGCCCGCGGCGACCTTGAGGTCGACACCCCTGACGATCTCGGTGCCGTCCTCGAGGGCGACGTGCAGGTTTTTCAGCTCCAACGTTGACATGGAAATGCGCGACTCCTGAGGGCTCTCGAACAGGCCTCTGTGGCCCGTCCGCTCGTACCGCATCCTAGCCGAGCCGCGCCTCGTGACCGGGGCGGAACGCTGCTACGCTCCCCGCATGGGAAACATTGGTGCACCCGAGATCATCCTGCTGCTGCTCGTCGCCCTCCTGCTCTTCGGCGCGAAGCGGCTCCCGGAGATCGGGCGCTCGCTCGGCTCAGGCATGCGTGAGTTCAAGGACTCGGTCACGGGCGTGAAGAACGACGTGCACGAGGTGACCGGGCTTCCGCCCGCGACGCCCGACTCGACCTCAACCTCCACGCAGAGCCAGCCGCGCGAGAACGAGCACGTCGGCTAGCCCAGCGTGCGCCGCGTCCGGCCCCCGCGTCGCCTCGGGCACGGCGAGGAGGCGACGCTCGTCGAGCATCTCGAGGAGCTGCGACAGCGACTCTTCGTCTGCATCGGTGCGGTCCTCGTCGGCTTCATCGTCGCGTACGTCTTTCACACGCACCTGATCCACGCCCTCGAGCAGACCCTGCCTCCGGGCAAGAGGCAGCTCACGACGCTGACGATCGGCGAGCCGTTCATGACCTCGCTGTGGATCTCGGTCTACGCCGGCTTCCTGGTCGCGCTGCCCGTCATCATCTGGCAGGCCTGGTCGTTCTTCCTTCCCGCGTTCGACCCGCAGCACGAGCGGATGCTCCGCATCTTCACCTTTGTTTCGGTCGTGCTGCTCGTGATCGGCGTCGCCTTCGGCTACGAGATCGCGCTGCCGAAGGCGGCCCACTTCCTCGCCAACTACGACAAGCACCAGTACCACACGCTGATCCGGGCGCGCGACTTCATCGGCTTCGCCGCGAAGGTGATCGTGGCGATGGCGATCGTC
Source organism: uncultured Thermoleophilia bacterium (assembly GCA_963840365.1). Classification (GTDB taxonomy): domain Bacteria; phylum Actinomycetota; class Thermoleophilia; order Gaiellales; family Gaiellaceae; genus PALSA-600. Next base: position 398,210 of record CAWIYQ010000012.1, read on the forward strand.
TTCGAGCTGCCGCTGTTCGTGATCGGGCTGACGCGGATCGGCATCCTGCAGACGCGAACGCTGCGCCGCAGCCGGCGGATCGGCTACTTCGTCGTCTGCTGCATCGGCGTGGCGCTGCCCGGCGTCGACCCGGTGACCACGACGATCGAGACGATCCCGCTGCTCGTCCTCTACGAAGCCTCGATCTGGGCCTGCGTGCTACTCGAGCGGCGGGCAAACCGGCGGGCCGAGACCTGGCCCGTCGGGACCTGAGCGTAGGCTTGACGGAGCTCAGCAGGAGCGGCGGCCGCGGCAGCGTCTCCGCGGAGTGGGTCGTGCCCGTCGACGGGCCTCCGATCGAGAACGGCGTCGTGCGCTTCGAGAACGGCCGGATCACCGAGGTCGCAGCCGGCCGCGGCGACCGCCACTTCGAGGACGCGGTGATCGTGCCCGGCTTCGTGAACGCCCATTCGCACCTGGAGTACGCGAACTACGCCGGTTTCGGCGACGGGCTCGACTTCGGGTCGTGGATCGGGCTGCACATCGAGCGCAAGAGCCGGCTCTCGCGCGCCGACATGCACGCGATCGCGCGGCTCGGGGCGCTCGAGTCCCTCCGCTCGGGGATCACGACGACCGCCGACTACAGCTTCTCCGGCGCCGCCGCGGCGGCCGTCGAGGAGCTCGGGCTGCGCGCGACGGTGTACCTGGAGGTGTTCGCCAAGGAGCCGAAGGAGGCGGAGCGACAGTGGCTCGCGACGCGCGAGCGCGTCTCCGAGAGCGACCTCGTCACCGTCGGCGTCTCCCCGCATGCTCCCTACTCCTGCTCCATCGAGGTGTACGAGTGGTGCCTCTCGCTCGGCGTGCCCGTCGGGACGCACCTCGCCGAGAGCGCCCACGAGGAGGCCTGGCTCGAGCACGGAGCCGGCCCGTTGCGCGACTCGCCGATCGCGGTCCCGCCGACGGGCAAGCGACCCGTGCAGACGCTCGAGCCGGTGCTCGGCCCCGACCTCCTCTGCGCCCACTGCGTGCGGCTCGACGAGGCCGACATCGAGCTGCTCGCAGCGCGCGACGTCCCCGTCGCCCACTGCCCGCGCTCGAATGCCCTGCTCGGCTGCGGCATCGCCCCGCTCTCGGCGCTCAGGGCGGCGGGCGTCCGCGTCGGGCTCGGGACCGACTCGCCCGCTTCGACCCCGTCGTTCGATGTCTTCGAGGAGATGCGGGCTGCGATCTTCCTCGCGCGGTCCCGCGACCGCGACGCCGGGGCGCTGACCGCGCCGGCGGCACTGCGGCTCGCAACGATTGACGCAGCCGGGGCACTGCAGATCGACGCGAACACGGGTACCCTGACTCCCGGAAACCTGGCCGATCTGGCAGTGGTGTCACTGGCCGAAAGCCCCTACGATCCTGTGGAGGACCCGACGGCGGCAGTCGTGTTCGGCGGCTCGCCCGGACGAGTGCTCGAGACGATCGTGAACGGCATCACCCGCTACAGGAAAGAGGACGACGAGGACACGTGGCAAGAGGTACGCAGCACCGCAAGCGCCGCCCGGCGCAGAATGCTCGCGGCGGCGCCGTAGCCGCATCTGCGCCGCGCAAGCAGCGCCCGCCGCAGTGGCAGGAGGAGCTCTTCTTCCAGCGGCTTCGCGTGCACGCGAAGTGGATGTTCGTCCTGCTCGCGATCGTCTTCGCCGGCGGATTCGTCGTCTTCGGCGTCGGCTCAGGCTCCACCGGCATCTCGCAGGCTCTGCAGAACGCCCTCAACTTCGGCGGCGGATCGAGCGGCCCCTCGATCTCCAGCCTGAAGAAGAAGGTCGAGCACAACAGCCTGGACAAGCAGGCGTGGCGCGATCTCGCGACCGCCTACGAGACCAAGCACGAGACGAACCTCGCGATCGCAGCGCTCGTCTCCTACACGAACCTTGCCCCGAGAGACCAGGATGCGCTCCTCGACCTGGCCGGCCAGTACCAGCAGCTCGCGCAGAAGTACGCGACCGACTACTCGAACGCGCAGACGGCCGCAACCTCAGCCCTCCTGCCTTCGACCGCCTTCCCGTTCCCGTCGAATTCGGCGTTCGGCAAGGCCTTCGCCGACCCGAACGGGCTCAAGGACCCGATCGGGTCGGCAGTCGAGACCCAGGTCCAGGAGCAGCAGACGACCGCTCTCGAGAATTACGACTCCGCCGCCTCCAACGCCGAAGGCGCCTACAAGAAGCTCGCCAAGCTGAGCCCGAACGACGCCTCGACCCAGGTGCTGCTCGCCCAGGCCGCGCAGAACGCCAACGACCTGCCGGCGGCGATCGCGGCCTACAAGCGCTTCCTGAAGCTTGCGCCGAACGACACGTCCGCCTCGAGCATCAAGACGCAGCTGAAGGCGCTCCAGAAGGCCCAGGCGTCGGCGAGTACGTCCAAGTAGTCTCCAGTAGACTCACGCGGCGGGACCGGCCCGCAGCGCGACGCCGGGGGGTACTGGACATGAATTTCGACATCAAGACCGAGCAGCTGTCAGACGACGCGTACGTCATCTCGCTGTCGGGCGAGGTTGACCTCTACACCGCGCCGGAGTTCAAGCAGCAGCTGCTCGAGGTGATCGCCCAGGGCGGCAAGGAAGTGATCGTCGACTTCAGCTCGACGACGTTCATCGACTCGACGACGCTCGGCGTGCTGGTGGGCGGGGTCAAACGGCTCCGCGCCAACGACGGCCGTCTTTCGCTCGTCTGCAGCGACCGCAACATCACGAAGATCTTCGAGATCACCGGCCTCGACCGCGTGTTCACGATCCACGACAGCCGCGACGCTGCCCTGGCGACGCTCGGCGCCTCCCAACCCGCCTCCTAGCCCACCCCTGCGCACCCCGCTCGCCACCGCCTTCCTGCTCGTCGTCCTGCTCGCCGCGTCGGGTTGCGGCGCCGTCGGCCGCACGACGACAGGCGACCCGTCCCACGGCAAGGAGCTCTTCCTGGCGGTCGCCCCGGGCACGTCCTACTCGTGCGCGGCGTGCCATACGCTCGCCGACGCGAAGTCGACCGGCGCCGTCGGGCCGAACCTCGACGACGCGTTCTCGTCCGACAAGCAGCAGGGCTTTTCCGAGCAGACGATCCGCGACGTCGTGCGCGGCCAGATCGCCTACCCGGAGCTGCCGATGCCCGCAAACCTCTACACCGGCCAGGACGCACGCGACATCGCCTTCTATGTCGCGAAGTGCTCCGGGAACCCGAACTGCGGCGTCACGGCCGAGAAGCCGGCACCTCCGAGCGTGCGGCCGGGCGGCGGTGGGCAGACGACGACGAGCGCCGCGCCGAGCGGCAAGCAGGTCTTCGCCACTGCCGGTTGCGGCGGCTGCCACACGCTGAAGGACGCGGGTGCGAGCGGCACGGTCGGGCCGAACCTCGACCAGCTGAAGCCGTCGCAGGCAACCGTCGCGCATCAGGTCGAGAACGGCGGCGGGGTGATGCCGGCGTTCAAGGGGAAGCTGACCCCCGCCCAGATCCAGGCGGTGGCCAAGTACGTCAGCTCGGTCGCCGGCAAGTAGCGCCATCCCGGCGGGAGGCGCTCCGCCCCCTCATCTAGACTTGCCGACTGTCCAGGACGTCGTCGCGCGGGGTGATTCGTGACACAGGTCCGCGGTCTCGGCCGCCATGGCAGCGAACGCCTCGCCCTGGCGATCATCCTCGCCGTGGCCGGCATCCTGCGGCTGGCCGTCTTCCTGGCGGCACACGACTTCCCCCAGCGCTTCTGGGAGCCCGACGACAGCAACTACCTCCCGATCGCGACGCATCTGCACGCGTCGTATCTGTCGAGCAGCGGGCGCTTCTTCGATCTCGGGCTGCGCCGTCCGCCCGGCTACCCGCTCTTCATCCGCGCGGTCTACGACGTCTTCGGCCGGCACTACGACCCGGTGGACGCGGCGCAGCTGGTGGTCTCGACTGCGACGGTGCTGATGGTCTACCTGCTGGCCGCCCGCCTCCTGCCGCGGACCTACGCGCTGCTCGCGGCCGCGCTCCTCGCGCTCGACCCGGCGTCGATCATCTTCGCCAACCAGCTGATGACCGAGACGCTGTTCGCGTTCGTCCTCACCGCCGGCCTCCTGACGGCGGTGATCGCCTACCAGCGCAGCTCGCTGTGGGTGGCGGCCGCCGCCGGGCTCTTGATCGGGGCCTCCGTGCTGATTCGCCCGGTCTCCGAGTACCTGCCGATCTTCCTCGTGCTCGGCCTCGTGCTCGCCGCGCCGAGATCGCGGCGACCCATCGCGCTCCTCGCCTCGACGGCTCTGCTCGTGGGCTTTCTCCTGCCGACAGGGCTCTGGGCCCTCAGGAACTACGAAAAGACAGGGGTCGTGCTCGTGAGCACGATCGACGGTGACACCATGCTCAAGTTCAACGCGGTCGGCGCCCTCGTCGAGAGCGGCGACTCCGCCAAGGCCGCACGGCACGACGTGATCGTCCGTCTCGACCAGCGCCTTTATCCCGGGGAGAACGCGGCCCGGGAAAGTCGGGCCGAATTCAGCCTCGGGCTTTCGATCGACAGGATGCACCCGGTCGGCGCGTTCAAGGACTGGGTCAAAGGCGAGGTCAGGCTCCTGGTCGGGCCGGCGCGGTCGGAGACCGACTCGCTCCTCTCCGGCCATGCGAGCAGCGGCTCGATCTGGCTGCGAGCGGTGGTCGTGCTCGAGGAAGCGATGACCCTGGTGCTCGTCGTCCTTGCCGTCGTTTGCGTGCTTCTGCTGGTGGCCGGCAGGCTCGTGATCCGCGAGCTGTGGATGCTCGTCGCGGTCGCGGCCTATCTCGTGGTCGCCTCAGGCGGCTTCGCGGCCTACTCGCGCTTTCGCGTGCCGATCGATCCGATCTTCGCGGTCCTTGCCGCGAGCGCCGTCTGGGGCCTGATCGCCGGCTACCGAAGCCGCTTGCCGAGCACGATGTAGCCGGGGTACCCGGCCCCGAAATCGACGTCCGCAAGCTCCGTCCAGCCGTTCTTCGCGTAGAAGCCGCGCGCCTTCGCCGAGGCGGTCTGGGTCGAGAGCAGCGCGCGCTCGTGCGGCTGCCGCGAGAGGAGCTGCGCGAGGAGCGCGCTGCCGATCCCCTGCCGCTGCCGCGACGGCCGCACGTGGAGCTCCACGACCTCGAAGTGCGGCGGATCGAGCCACTGCTCGCGCTGCGCCGACGACAGGCTGCGCGCGACGGCGTCCGTCCACCACTGGCCTTGCTCGCCCGTGTAGCCGTAGCCGAAGCCCACGAGCGCACCCGCCTCCCGCGCGACGAGGAACACGAAGTCGCGTCGTGCCACGTGCGCGGGCAGGCTCCGATTCGCCCAATCGTCGGAGAGTGCGCCGACGCCGAGGGCGCTGCGGTGGACCTCGCGCAGCTCGTCGGCGATCGCCAGAGGGTCGACCGACTCGACGTTCAGCTGTCCACGACCACGTGGGTCAACGGGAGCGCGAATCGCTCGCGCACCTCCTCGACGACGCCCTGCTCGAGCCACGACGACCCCGCGGTCTGCGTCGCGAGCACGAGCTCGTCCGGGCGGAACGTGCGCAGGGCGTCCTCGACCGCCTGTACCGGGTTCTCGTCACCGAGCTCGCCGTCGACATCGAGCCCGGCCGCCCTCAACGCGGCGACGCTGTCATCGAGCCGCTTCTGCGCCGCCGCACGCGCCTCGCCGTCGTCGTTCGTCCACTGCTCGAGCCGCGAGACGAGCGCGGGAGCGACGACATGGACGCGCAGCGCCCGTCCGCCCGCATGCGCCTCGAGCTGCGCGAGCAGCCCGGCCCCTCCCACGGCCTCGTTCGCGACCACGAGCACACGGTGCTCGGCCGGCGGCGAGGACGCGGGCGCCTGGCGCGGTACGGGCTCGCGGCGCGGCCGGCGGGAGACGACGAACCAGCCGATCCCGACGGTCAGGAGCACGAACACCGCGACGCCGACCCAGACATCGATCTTCGCGCCGATCACGATCAGCGCGAAGTAGCCGATCGTCAGCAGGACGAACCTGAATGCGTCCTGTTCGCTCCGAAGTGGGTTGCCCACGCGGACGGGATACCCGCCGCTCTACAGCAGGTAAACCGTCACGTAGACGACGATCCACATGACGTCGACGAAGTGCCAGTAGATGCCACCGATCTCGACCCCGTGATGGTGCTCCGGGCTGAAGTGACCGCGGAAGGCGCGGATCGTCATCACGAGCAGGATCGTCAGCCCGATGAACACGTGGGCGCCGTGCAGGCCGGTGAGGCCGAAGAACGTGGCGGCGAAGGACGTGTCGCTGGTGTTGAAGCCGATCCGGTGGTACTCGACGATCTGGGTGAGCAGGAAGGTGAGCCCGAGCAGGAGCGTGAGCACCATGCCCGCCCTGAAGCCGTTCCGATTGCCCTTCTTGATCGAGCTGTCGGCCCAGTGCATCGAGAAGCTCGAGGTGACGAGGATCAGGGTATTGATGCCGGCGACGAACGCCGGGCGATGAAACTGCGGCGGAGGCCAGTGGCCGTCCACGCCGTGGTTCACGACCCGGTCGAAGAAATAGACGGTGAAGAACGAGCCGAAGAGCATGATCTCCGACGCGATGAAGAGGAACATGCCGAGCACCTGCGGCGGCATGCGCGAGCTGTAGTGGATCGGCGGCGGCCCGTGATGCTCGTGAGCACCCAGCCCGCCGGGCTCGAGCGGTTCGGCGTGGGCGCTCATGAGGAGCTCACCACGTGCTCGACCGGCAGGCCGGTGTCCTTGCGCAGGCGCCCCACCAAATCGCGTCGGAGCCATCCGCTCCTCTCGCCCGGGAAGGTCGAGACGATGATCTCGTCGACCCGCTCGTCGTGGACGACGTTTCGGGCGGCCGTGTACGGGTCGGGATGGACGACCTGGCCGTGCGCCTCGATCCCTTCGCTGCGCAGCTCGCCGAGCGCGAGGCGCAGCCGGCGGTCGGCGTCGTCGTGCTGCTCGTCGTCGCTCTGCGGCGAGACGATCAGGAACGCGGCCGGGCCGGAAGCCGCCCGCTCGCGGATCTTCGCGAGCAGGGCCTCCGAGACGACCGTCTGGTTCGCGATCACCAGCACGTTCGCCTCGCCCGCGCGCCCGGCGGTCTCGACGACGACGTGTTTCACGGGGAGCGAGCCGGCGGCGCGCTCGACGTCCTCGACGACGTTGCGGCGCATCCAGCCGGAACGCTCGGCGCCGTGAGTCGAGAGCACGATCTCGTCGACGGGCGGCTCGAGCTGGGCCAGCGCGTCCTTGACCGCCTGCACCGGGCCTGTCTCGACGACGAACCCCTGGGCGCGCAACCCGGCCTCGCGCAGCCCCTTCAGCGTCTTCTCGAGCCGCCGCCCCGCAGCGGCCCGGCGCGTGTCCTCGTAGACGACGTAGCCCTGGTTCGGCTCGTTCACCGGGGCGATCACGGTGACGCGGTCGTCGGCGCCGTGGGCCTCGGCGCGCACGGCGTCGAGCAGCGTCTGCGACGCCACCGTCTCGTTCGCGATCACGAGAACGTGGGCCACGCTCTAGTCGGCACCGACGGGATCGGGGTGCGGGGCGCCGAGGATCGCGTGCTGCGCGCCGGGGACGCCGTACTCGTAGGGGTGCCCGACGACCTGCGGGATCTCGTCGAAGTTGAAGATCGGCGGCGGCGAGGACACCTGCCACTCGAGGGTGAGCGCCCGCCATGGGTTCGACGATGCGACGGGCCCGTGCGCCCATGAGTTGACCATGTTGTAGAGGAAGACGAGCGTCGAGGCGCCGAGCCCGAAGGACGCAATCGAGATGAACAGGTTGATGTCCGCGAAGCGATCCGCGTAGTCGGCGACGCGGCGCGGCATACCCTGCAGCCCGATGTAGTGCATCGGGAAGAACGTCAGGTTGAAGCCGATGAACGTCAGCCAGAAGTGCAGCTTGCCGAGCCGCTCGTCGTACATGCGGCCGGTCATCTTCGGGAACCAGTAGTAGATGCCGGCGAAGATCGTGAAGACGGAGCCGCCGAAGAGCACGTAGTGGATGTGGGCGACGATGAAGTACGTGTCGGAGGCGTGGATGTCGATCGGCACCGACGCGAGGTAGATGCCGGAGAGGCCGCCGATCACGAACATCGACAGGAAGCCGAGCGCGAACAGCATCGGCGTCGTGAAGCGAATACGCCCTTCCCACATCGTCGCGAGCCAGGAGAAGATCTTGATCCCGGTCGGCACCGCGATCACCATCGACGTCACCATCATCGGCACGCGCAGCCAGCTCGCCATGCCGGCCACGAACATGTGGTGCGCCCACACGGAGAAGCCGAGCACGAGGATCGCCATCAGCGACAGCGCCATCAGCCGGTACCCGAACACCGGCTTGCGGCTCATCACCGCGATCACCTCGCTGATGATCCCGAAGCCGGGCAGCATCATGATGTACACGGCCGGGTGCGAGTAGAACCAGAAGATGTGCTGGTACCCGAGCACGTATCCGCCGCCCGCCGGCTCGAAGAAGTTCGTGTGCAACACCCGGTCGAACATGACGAAGAACTGCGACCCGGCGATGAACGGTGTCGCGATGACGACCAGGAGCGACGTCGTGAAGTTCGCCCAGACCAGGAGCGGCAGGCGCCAGAAGGTCATGCCCGGCGCGCGCATCGTGATGATCGTGACCAGGAAGTTGAGCGCGGTCATGATCGAGCTCGCGCCCGCCCACTGAACGCCCATGTTGAAGAACACCTGCCCGATCGGCTGGTGCGAGCAGAGCGGCGCGTAGCACGTCCACCCGGCCGACGGCCCGCCGCCCGGCGCAGCCATGCCGGCGAGCAGGATGATCCCGGCCATCGGCAGCAGCCAGAAGGAGAGGGCGTTCAGGCGCGGGAACGCCATGTCGGCCGCACCGATCATCAGCGGGATGACGTAGTTCCCGAGCCCGGCGAACGCGGGGATGACGAACAGGAAGATCATCAGCGCCGCGTGGTTCGAGATGAGCACGTTGAACGTCTGCGGGTTGAAGAACTGATCGCCCGGCTGGGCGAGCTCGGCGCGGAAGAGCATCGCGAACAGGCCGCCGACCATGAAGAAGAAGATCGTCGTGACGACGTACTGGATGCCGATCACCTTGTGGTCGGTGTTGATGCGGAAGTAGTCGCGCCAGCTGTAGGCGCCGTGGCCAGAGTGGTCGTCGACCCGGGTCGGCTTGCCGCTCGCGTAGTAGACCCAGTAGTCGAAGCCGCCGATGCCGGCGAGGAAGCCGAGCGGCGTCGTCACGAGCTCGACGGTGACGATCGGCGGGGCGTACCAGATCGGATGCCAGCCGGCGAGCCAGCGGATCAGCACGACGATGCCGAGCCCGAACCCGAAGAAGAGCGGCGTCATCCACGCCGCGCGCAGGAAGCCGGCCGCCGTCAGCCGGCGCAGGCCGTTTCGCTGCGGCGGCTCGTGCACGTGCGATTCGATGTGCCCGGCGGCGGCGTGACTCGTCATTTCGCTCCCTGCACCAGATACTGCACGAGCTGATTGAGCTCCGCGGCCGAGAGCTGCTGACCGAAGATGTGCGGCATCGCATCCGGGTAGCCGGGCTCGAGATACGCGGCCGGCTCGACGATCGACTGGTGCACGAACGACGCGAGCGGGCCGCGATTGGCGCGCAGCGCCTCGGCCTTCAGGTCGTCGAGGTCGGGGCCGACCTTGCCGGTCGAGGCGGCCGGCGTGAAGGTGTGGCAGCTGCCGCAGCCCTCACGCTGGAAGACGGCGAGCCCGGGCGGCCCGCTCGTGGCACCGCCCTGCTTGACCCAGGCCGTGTAGTCGGCCGGCGAGACGACGTCGATGTGGCTGCGCATGATCGCGTGCCCGAGCCCGCACAGCTCGGTGCAGATGATCGGATAGGTGCCGATCCGCGTGGGCGTGACGACGATCGTGTTGTGCTGCCCCGGCACGGCGTCCTGCTTCTGCGAGAGCTGCGGCACCCAGAAGGAGTGGATGACGTCGTTCGAAGTGATGTCGAGCTTGACCGACCGATCCGTGGGCACCTCGAGATAGCCGAAGCTCTTCCCGTTCGGGTACGTGAAGTTCCAGGCGAACTGCTGCGCCTTGACCTGGATCAGCAGCGGATCGGGGCCGGCGTGGCCGTTCTGCGCGAGGACGACCGCGCTGACGATCGAGATCGCCGTGACGAGCACCGCCGGGATGGCAGTCCAGACGATCTCCAGCGTCGTGTGCCCGTGGATCGGCGGGCCGTCCTCCTCGTCGTCAGGCCCGGCGCGGAACTTCCAGATCGAGTAGATGAGAACCGCGAGCCACGACGGAGAAGACCGCGATCGCGATCGCCGTCGTGAACCAGTAGACGAAGTGGATCCGGTGGGCCTCCTTGCCGGCCGACGTCGGCAGCCAGGGGATGAGGAGCGCCACGGCGGTGCCGACCGCACCGGCGACCAGCCCGATCGCGGCGAGCTGAATGACTGAACCCCTGCGCACCCGCGCGAAACATACGTGAACGCCCGGCGCGATGAGTTCGGAGGGGCGCAGGCCGTATCCGATCGCCCCGGTTCGCCGTTTCATCGCGGAACCCACTGGAGCCGAAGGAGGAACCTGACGACATGGGTACCGGAGTGAGCTTGATCCTCATCGCCGCGGGCGCGATCCTGACCTGGGCGGTGACGGCGACCGCCTCGGGCTTCAACATCCACACGGTCGGCGTGATCCTCATGGTCGTCGGCGCGGTCGGCCTCGTCCTCTCGCTGATCTTCTGGTCGAGCTGGGGCGGGTTCGGCGGCGCCCCGACGAGGGGCCGGCGCACGACCACGTACGTCGAGGACAACCCGCCGGTCTAGCACTGCCTCCCAGCCGCTTCTCCCTGCACGGGCCCCTCTCGGGGCCCGTGCTGTTTTGCAGACAGCTCGTTGACACTTGACAGATGTCGTGAGTGATGTCATAGTGATGTCACCGTGAATCTGACCATCGTCCTCGAAGGGCTGCAGCAGGATCTTCAGGGGCTCGCCGAGCTCGGCGACGAGCGCTCCGCGCAGATCGCCCAGCGCCTCGGCGAGGCGCTCTCGTCCAACCTGCGGCTGAAGCTCTTCGACCTGCTCTCGCAGGCCGCGCTCGAGCTGTCGGCGAAGCTCCCCTCCGGCCACGTCGAGGTTCGCCTCGCCGGGCAGGAGCCAGAGCTCGTATTCGTCGACGAGGCCGGCGACGGCGCGGCGACCGCCGGCGAAGAGCTGACGGCGCGCATCAGCCTGCGGCTCCCGGAGTCCCTCAAGGTCGCGGTCGAGAAGGCCGCCGCCGGTGAGGGAGTCTCGACCAATACATGGCTCGTGCGCGCGATCGCGCGCCAGACCGAGTCCCGCCCGGCGCGGTTCGCCGGCAAGCGCTTGACGGGCTACGCGCAGAGCTAGCCGCCAGGAGGTGTCCGAGATGCAGAAGACATTCGACGTGACCGGGCCGCTGCGGCTCGAGATCGAGCTCGCAGCCGGCGACATCGAGATCGACCCGACGCTCGCCGGGAAGGCCGAGGTGGAGCTCATCGCCCACGACGAGGAGTCTCAGCGGCTCGTCGACGCCGCCCGGGTCGAGCTGCAGAACGGCCGGCTGCTCGTCGACGTTCCGCAGAAGCGGGGCGGCTTCAGCCTCTCCGTCGTGTTCGGTCGCGGCGGCATCGAGTGCCGTGTCCGCTGCCCCGAGGGCACCGACGTGGCGGCCAGGACGAAGTCCGCCGACCTGCGCGCACGCGGCACGATCGGCTCGCTCTCGATGGCGACAGCCTCCGGTGACACACGGGCAGACCGGGTGCTCGGCGCCGTCGAGGCGAAGAGCGCGAGCGGCGAGATCGAGATTGCGGTGGCGGAGAGCAGCGTCAACGCGCAAACCGCCTCCGGGGATATCGAGATCGGCACGGCGCGCGGCAAGGTGTCGGCGCAGTCCGCCTCGGGCGACGTGACCATCGGCGAGGCCTACGCGGACGTGCACGCGAACACCGTCAGCGGCGACCAGCAGCATCGGGCGGTCATGCAGGGACGCGTGACCGCACAGGCGGTCTCCGGCGACGTCGAGATCGCCGTTCGCCGCGGCTCGAGGGCCTACCTCGACTGCAGCACGATCTCCGGCGACACGACGTCGGAGCTCGACAGCCTCGACGAGGCTCCTGCCGGCGACGGCCCGCTCGTCGAGATCAGCGCGAAGACCGTGAGCGGCGACATCAAGATCATCCGGGCGCACGCGCCCGCTAGCGAGGAGGTGCAGGCATGATCCGGCTCTCGTGGGACACGACGGCACCGAGGCGCCCCGGCGGGAAGCGCGCGCCTCAGCCGCGGCCCGAGGAGATGGGGCTCATCGAAGCGGAGGCGGAGTTGATCCGCATCGCGTGGTCGAAGCCGTATCGCATGACCTACTGAGCTGTCGGGTGCAGGAGCGGGACCGCCCCGCTCCACCCGGCACGGAGGATCTCGACGAGCGACGGTGGCGTGAGCACCGTCGCTCGTCCTCGTTCCGGCCGCCGCACCCGCTCCGCGTACCCGGCGGGGGTCCAGCGAAGAAGGTCGTCCCCTCGCACGAGCCACGACTCGCCCTCGTCCAGCACGAACGTCGCGTCGGGGAGCGATGCAAACGGCGTCGTGTCGCGCGGGCCGAGCCGCTCGGCGTGGAGGCGCTCGTCGGCCTCGTCCGCACCTGACGCGCCGGCGAGTGCGAGAAACCGCACGTAGTCCTCCCGGCGACAGAGCGCACACGGACGGTGGCCGGCTGCGAACGCAGTCGCCTCGTCGAGGAAGAAGAGCTCCGTGAATCGGCCCGGCTGCATCAGCGGCGCGCGGTGCCAGCCCTTGAACTCGAGTCGACAGGCGATCCACCGCTTGACCTGGAAGCGACGAACGATGCTTCCTTCGCCGTCGTGCAGGCAGCCGCGGTTGCCGTAGACGAGGCCGCGCGCAGGATGGGCGACCAGCTCGCCGAGCGGGGTGACGCGGTTCCGGAGCGGCACGATGAAATGATCGCGCACGTGGTCCTGAAGGTCCTCCGGATCGTCTGGCACAACCGCGAGCTCCGCCGCGTCTCCTTCGCCTACCTCGCCTTCAACGTCGCCGAGTGGGCGACGTGGCTCGCGATGCTCGTCTACGCCTACGATCACGGCGGAGTCACGGCCTCGGGCATCGTCGCCACCGCCCTGCTGCTGCCGGCGGCGGTGCTCGCGCCGGTGCTCGCGTCGGCCGGCGAACGGCTGCCGCCGGGGACCGCGCTCTTCGCCGGCTACGCCACCCAGGCTGCGAGCTCCGCCCTCGTGGCCGTGGTGATGCTCGCGAACGCGCGGCCGGCCGTCGTCTACGCGGCGCTCGTCGTGCCGTCGGTCGCCTACACGATGACGCGACCGACGCAATCCGCGCTCACGCCCGGCCTCGCCCGCCGGCCGGAGGATCTCGCGGCGAGCAACGTCGTCGTGGGCTGGATCGAGAGCATCGGCACACTCCTTGCTCCACTGGTCGTGGGCGTCGTCCTGACGTTCTCGTCGCCCGGCGCGGCCTTCGCCGTCGGGGCCGCCGTCTGCGCGGTCGGAGCCGTGCTCGTCTGGCCGCTGCGCCGCGTGGTCGCCGCGAGCGCACCCGCGGAGGAGGACGACGCGACGACGCTCCGGGGCGCACTCGCCGCCGTCCGCGAGGACCCGAACGCGCGGATGCTCGTGCTGCTGCTCGGCGCGCAGGCGACGGCACTCGGGGCACTCGACATCCTCTACGTCGAGCTCGCGCGAGGCGTGCTGCATCGGGGCGGCAACTGGGCCGGCTACCTGAACGCGGCGACCGGGGTCGGATCGGTGCTCGCGGTCGTGATCACGGCGCGGCTCGTCGGCCAGAAACGGCTCGCGCTCCCACTCGTCATCTCGCTCGGCGGCTGGACGGTGGCGCTGTTCGCGCTGGCGTCGTCGCCGGGAATCGTGGGCGACCTGAGCCTGCTCGCCGTGGCAGGCGGCGCGCAGGCGACGTTCTCCGTCACCGCACGCACGCTTCTGCAGCGCGTCGCACGCTCCGACCTGCTCGCCCGCGTGTTCGGGATGCTCGAGGGGCTGGAGATGCTCGGCCTCGCGGCGGGCTCCCTCCTCACCCCCGTCCTCGTCGGCCTCGGCGGGGCGACGGCCGCCTTCGTGGGCGTCGGCCTCCTGCTGCCCGTCGTCGCCCTCACGGCGGGCGGTCGGCTCCTGTCGATCGACCGGCATGCGACGGCACCGGTGGTCGAGGCGGCGCTGCTCCGCTCGTTGCCGATGTTCGCGCTCCTGCCGCCGGCGCAGCTCGAGACCCTGGCGGCCGCACTCGAGCCGATCGCGGTCGAGGGCGGGGTCGACGTGATCACCGAAGGCGACGAGGGTGACCGCTTCTACGTGATCGCCGACGGCGAGGTGGACGTCCTGGCCGGCGAGACCCAGATCGCGACGCTCGGCCGCGGCGACGGCTTCGGCGAGATCGCCCTCCTCTACGACGTGCCGCGCACGGCGACGGTCCGCACGCGCGGGGCATGCGATCTGTACGCGCTCGACCGCGAGACGTTCCTCGTCGCGCTCACCGGCCGCTATCCCGCCGAGGCGGCATTGCGGGGCCTCGCCGACGAGCGGCTCGCGGAGCTGCTCGCGCTCCGCGAGGCGACGGCGGTCACTGCTCCCGAGTCGGCGGCGCCGTGAGCACCGCCGCGACCAGCTCCTCGACCCGGATCGGCTTCGAGATGTAGCCCTTCATGCCGGCTTCGAGACAGGCCTCGCGGTCGCCGTCCATCGCGTTCGCCGTCATCGCGACGATCCACGGTCGACGCTCGAGAGGCACCTCGCTGACGATCCGCCGGGTCGCCTCGAGCCCGTCGAGCTCCGGCATCTGCACGTCCATCAGCACGAGGTCGTACGGCTGCCGCTCCACCGCCTCGATCGCCTCCAGCCCGTTCGCGGCGATGTCCGCCTCGTAGCCCATCTGGGCGAGCAGCCGGAGCGCGAGCTTCTGGTTCACGGCGTTGTCCTCGGCGAGCAGGATGCGAAGCGGATGCCGGCTCGCCTGCTCGGGGTCGAGGTCGAGCGAGCCGGGCCTCGGTGCACCCGCCTTCTGTCCCTCGGCGAGCGCGGCCTCCCGCGTCGCGATCGTGACGTGGAACGTGCTGCCCCGACCCGGGCCGTCGCTCTCGGCCCACATCGTGCCTCCCATCGCCTCGGCGAGCCGCTTCGAGATCGCGAGCCCGAGCCCGGTGCCGCCGAACCGCCGCGAGATCGACGAGTCCGCCTGGCTGAACGACTGGAAGAGCTTCCCGAGCTGCTCCTCGGAGAGGCCGATGCCCGTGTCGCGGACACTGAAGCGGAGCTCGAGCTCGTCCCCGCCGGCCCGGGCGGCGGAGACATGGAGCTCGACCGAGCCCTGCTCTGTGAACTTGACGGCGTTGTTGAGCACGTTCAGCAGGATCTGCCGCAGCCGGCTGACGTCGCCGAGAACGCCCTGCGGCACGCCGTCGTCGACCGTGGCACCGACCATCAGGCCCTTCTGCGAGGCGAGCGTGTTGATCAGGGCGACGGCACTGTGGACGCACTCGCGGACATCGAACGGCGCGACCTCGAGCTCCATCCGCCCCGCCTCGATCTTCGAGAAGTCGAGGATGTCGTTGATGATCGTCAGCAGCGCCTCGCTACTCGTGCGGATGATCGACGCGTAGTCCTGCTGCTCCTCGTCGAGCTCGCTGCGCAGCAGGAGACCGCTCATGCCGATGATCGCGTTCATCGGCGTGCGGATCTCGTGGCTCATCGCCGCGAGGAACGTGCTCTTGGCCGCGTTCGCGGCGTTCGCGAGCTGTCGCGCCTCCTCGGCGACGGCGAACAGACGGGCGTTGTCGAGTGCGATCGAGGCGAGCTGCGCGAAGCGCTGCAGCCGCTCGACCTCGTCCTCGGTGAACGGCCGCTCGTCGGCGCGATCGCGGGCGACGCCGAGCACGCCGATGAAGTCGTCGCCCGAGCTGATCGGCACTCCGACCAGCGAGTGGATCCGCCCGAGCGGGAACGCCTCGACCCGCCCCTCCCACGCGTCGTAGTCGTCGATCACGACGGGCGCGCCGGACTCCCAGACGCGACCGGCGAGGCCCTCGCCCTGCGCGCATCCGGACGCCGATCTCGTCGACGAAGACGCCGGTCGCGACCCGGCTCACGAGCTCGTCGCCGTCGGCATCGCGGAGGTAGAAGTAGCCGTGCGCGGCGCCGAGCAGCTCGGACGCCCGGGTGAGCAGCTCGCGCAGCAGATCGTCGAGGTCGAGGCGGTGCATGACGCCGAGGGTCGTCTCGTGCAGCGCGCCGAGCTCGGCGTTCTGGATGCGCAGCTCGTCGGTGCGCTCGGCGACCCGCTGCTCGAGCCCTTCGAGGGTCTCGCGCAGCTGCCCGGTCATCGTGTTGAACGCCTCGGCGAGCGTGCCGACCTCGTCGTTCGTCGTCACCGGCGCCTCGCGTGTGAGGTCGCCGGCGGTGACGGCGGTCGCGGTCTCGGTGATGGCGAGGATCGGCTTCGCGATCCGACGCGAGAGCAGGTAGGTGCCGATCCCGAGCAGGCCGACGACGAGCAGGCCGAAGCCGCCGATCGTGAGACCGAGCCGGCGGGCCGGGGCGAACGCGCTGCTCTGGCTCATCTCCGCCACGAGCGCCGTCCCGGTCCCGGGCAGCCACTCGTACGAGCCGATCACCGGCCGGCCGCGGTAGTCGGCGTAGAGGGCGTGGCCCGTCTGCTGCGCGCAGCCCGGCGTCGATCGCCTTGGAGTGGACGGCGCCCGCGAACCGGCCGGTCGCGAGGCGCTGGCCGATGAAGCGGTGGCCCGGCCCGACGAGATACATCTGCCCCGAGTCACCGAGGCCGGTCGCCTGCAGCACGATCTCGTCGAGCCGCTCGAGGCTGAGGTCGGCCGCGAGCTCGCCGATCTCCTGGCCGTCCTGGTTGAAGAGCGGTGTCGCGATCGTGATCGTCGGCTGCCTTCGAGAGCGACGACTGGGCGACGGGCTCGACGACGGTGACGCCTGAGCTTGCGTCGACGAAGTACTTCTCGTGCCCCTGCGCCTTGCCCTCGTCGGCCTGCGTCGTCGAGAGCCGGACGATGCCGTTCTGGTCGAGGATGCGGTACTCCTCGGCGTCGGCCGTCTGGCTGACGACCCCGTTCAGGACCGCGAGCGCGGAGTCGTGCGCACGACGCCGCGTCGCCGCCGGCGTGTCGGGCGAGAGCAGCTGCGTGGAGAGCTTCTTCAGCTGCGGATCGCCGCTCGACTGCGTGCTGCCGAAGAGCTGGCCGACGAACACGACGTTCCGCCGCTGGTCGTCGACCCAGCTGTCGACAGCGCCCTGCTTCTGCTGGACGGCAGCGTCGAGCCGGGCGTAGACCGACGCCTGCAGGGTGCTGCGCGCGCGCAGATAGGCGAGCACGCCGACCGCCGTCACCATCAGGACGGAGAGCACGAGGAACGAGCCGACGAGCCGGACCATGAGGGTCCGGCTCGGCAGCTTCAGACGCCCCGGCATGTGCAGGGGCTCCGACGCGTCGTCGCGGCTACTTGACGACCTGCCCGATCGTCTTCATGTCGAACTGGCCGGCCTTCGTCGCGTAGTCGACCCCGAAGAAGTCCTTCTTCGAGAGCGCCACGAGCGAGCCGTCACGGTGGAGCCCCTGGACGATCTGGTCGACCCGCGCGACGAACGACTTGACGTCGAAAGCCGAGAACCGATCGACGAAGCCCGTCGGGTACATGAAGAACGCCGGCTCCTTCAGCGCACGGAGCTTGAGCCCGTTGTGGATCGCGCCGTCGCCCTCCGGGGCCGCGCACAGGAACGCGTCGATCTTGCCCGCCGCGACCGCGGCGAGTCCGGGGTTCTCGACGTCGAAGATCGCGATCTTGACGTGGTTGACCTTGTAGACGACCTTGACGCCCGGAATCGTGAGCGTGCGCTTCAGGTACAGCTCGTGCGTGCAGCCGGCGCAGACGCCGATCGTCTTGCCGTTCAGATCGCTCGGCTTCTCGTACTTCGACTTCGTCGCGACGAAGAAGAGCTGCGGCGCCGCGTAGTACGGCTGGGTGAAGTAGAGGCGGTTCGCGCGGTCGGAGTTGATCGCGCCCGACCCGTAGGAGATGTCCCAGCGGTCGTTCCAGTGGCCGCTGATGATCTCGCTCCACGTCGGCGTGACGAAGCACGCCTCGACACCGAGACGCTTCGCGACGAGCTTGCCCGTGTCGGCGTCGTAGCCCGCCATCTGGTTCGCGGTCATCTGATTCGCGGCGCACTTCGTGTGCGCGAGCCGCTTCGCGCCCTTCACGAGGTACGACTGCGGCGGGTACGCCGGGGTCGGTCGAGAGGATCAGCGTCCCGCGCGCCAGGATCTGCGCGAGCTTGTCGGTCGACGGATCGCCTGCCGACCGGCTGGACGCGCCACCGGCGAGGACGAGCGCGGCAACCGCGACAAGGAGAGCCGGCCCTACTGAACCTTCTGGTGGAGACACGAACCATCGAAGCTCCCTTCGTGCGTTTCGGAAAGACGGACATGTTTCGTGAAGAGCGGATCGTGAATCGCCGGCTCACGCCCCGGAAAGCCCCCAGAGGCGGGTCGGGCTCGTGCGACCGCGTAGCACGACGTCGCCGACGAGCACGAGGTCGTTCGGCCGCGTCAGGAGCTCGCGCGTCGAGTCGGCGACGAGGGCCTTCTGCGGCACCCCTTTTGTGTGCGCCTCGATGCGCGCGGCGACGTTGACCGTGTCGCCGATCGCCGTGTAGTCGAGCCGACGCTCGGAGCCGATGTTGCCGGACATCAGTGGGCCGCTCGAGACACCGACGCCCATCGCGAACGCCGCCGTCGACCCGCCGAGCCACTCGTTGAAACGAGGTAGGCGCACAGTGAGCATCTCCCGGGCGGCGGCGAGGGCACAATCGGCGTGGTCGTCGAGCTCGATCGGCGCGCCGAAGACGGCGAGCAGCCCATCGCCCAGGTAGCTGACGAGCGTGCCGCCGTTGTCGAGCACCGCGTCGCTCATCTCGCTCAGAAAGCGGTTCAGTACCTCGATCACCCGGTCCGGCGCGGTCTGCTCGGCGAACGTCGTGAACCCGCGGAGGTCCGTGAAGAGCACAGTCCCGATCAGCCGCACGCCGCCGAGGCGCACGTCGCCGTCGGCACGCGCCAGCACCTCCTCGACGATCGACTCGGGCAGGAAGCGCGCAAACACATCGTGGACGCGGGCGCGCTCGAGCTGGTGAACGAGCCGCTTGTTGAGGCCGGCATTCAGGCGGGCGCGGAGCAGGACGGGATCGAACGGCTTCGGCAGGTAGTCCTCGGCGCCGAGCTCGATGCAGCGCACGACGCTGTCGAAGTCGTCGAGTGCCGAGATCATGATCACTGGGACGTCGCGGAGCTGCGGATCGGACTTCATCTCCTCGAGGACGCTGATCCCGTCGAGCTCGGGCATCACGATGTCGAGCAGGACGACGTCGAACGCCGTCGCCCGCACGAGCTCGAGCGCGATCCGCCCGTTCTCGGCGGTCTCGACCCGATGGCCCGCCTGCGTGAGCGTGCGGGAGAGCACCATCCTGTTCACGCGGTCGTCGTCGACGACCAGGATCGACCCCGACGCCGTGGTCACGGCGCCCGGCTGCGGTCTCGAAGCTCGACGAGTGTCGGCTCGACCGTTACCCATGCGTCCCGGGCCTGACCGACGAGCGCGGGCGCCGCAGCGAGCTCGCCGGTGCGCACGAGCGCCTCGAGATCGCGGCAGACGCCCTCGAGCGCGACGGCCCCGAAGGTCGCCGCGTTCGACTTCAGCGTG
The DNA here is from genome assembly GCA_963840365.1 of uncultured Thermoleophilia bacterium. Classification (GTDB taxonomy): domain Bacteria; phylum Actinomycetota; class Thermoleophilia; order Gaiellales; family Gaiellaceae; genus PALSA-600. The sequence goes on from CAWIYQ010000012.1 coordinate 417,910, forward strand.
TGCGCCGCGCGACCGACGAACGCGGCGTCTCCCGAACCGAGACCCGACTCGAGCTCGGCGAGCCGCAGCGGAGCCTCCTCGAGAAACGCCTCGACAAGCTCGGCGAGCGCCCCGTGGTCGTCGCCCAGCAGGTCGAGAAGCGCCGCGACGGCGGCGGGATCGAGCGTCGGCTTGGGGACGTGGTCGGTCGACACCGCAGGACACCGCCGACCCTACGGGCGGCGAAGCAGAGGAGCAAGGTCTTGCGACGGACACCGATACTCCTGCGCCCCGCGAGCCGTCGAGAGTTACACGTCGCGCTGCGACCGGCGCGGGAGATGCTGGAACTCCCGGGCCGAGCAGTCGGGGCAGAACAGGCCGAGCTGCGGCGGGTCGTCCGTCCCCGGATCGTCGATCCGGTAAGCCGTCCAGCCGTACCACAGCACGCCGCTCACACGCCCGCACTGGACGCACGTCGCGAGCCGCTGCCCGGTGAGGTGAGCAATCGGATCGTCGAACGGCACTCCGCGAGTCTTCCGAAGCTGGGTGCGCGCAACATCGGTCGAACGGGCAGTCGTGATACGCCGCAATGGCTTGCCTCGATCGAGGGACGTGCACTCCGCGTCCGTCTTCATTCAGCATCGCGCCTGGAGATCGTGAGCCGCTCCTCCAAGCTCGCCTCCTCGAGAGGGCGGCTCGCATGCTCAAAGAGGTGTCTGACACCTCAGGTGTCAGACACCAGGTCGATCGGCTGCGCGAGCGAGAGGCCTCGCTGGGTGGCTGCTACCAGCCGGGTGACCCGTAGTCGGGGCCGGGAACGGAGAGCGGAATCACCGCGTGCAGACCCGTGCCGGACGCGTTGATCGTGAAGCAGCCGGTGCGACCGATCCGTAGTTCGGTCTGCACGATCCGCCAGCCCGCGCGCGACGTGATGGTGAGGGCGCGGGCGAACTGGAGCGGACGGGCCTCGCAGGTAACGTTCGGTGGGTTGACCGTGCAGGTTGTGGCCCCGTTGGTTGAGAAGCCGAGCGCGGCGCGCAGCTTGCTCTTGCCGAGCCGGCGGCCCATGACAGTTACTCGTGCTTGGTAACGCGGGGCGACGGCGATCAAGACACGATGGAGGTAATAGCCGGAGCTGTCCATCGAGTCGCCGTCGCGTGAGATCGCGGTCTTGCTCGACAGCGCCAACACGTAGACAGGGCCCGAGCGCAGCGCTTTCGCTGCCGGCCGGATCCAGGGAAAGAACCGCAACGCCGCGGCTTGAAGCTGTGCGGGCGCTGGTCGTTCTGCAGGCATCGACGCGCACTGAAGGTCCCAGGGACTCCCAGCCGCTGACGCGGAGCCGCCGAGTAGCAGCAGCGCAGAGATCGAACTCGCCACGGCCGGGGACGTCATCGTCATCAAGCTACGTTGAGGACGCTCGGATGGGTCCGTCGGCTTGCCAGCGGGCCGAGGGCTCGTCTGAGCGGGAGTCCTTACGTCCGAGGGTGAGAATCCCGAGGCGCTCCGGGCGGCGCTTGGCTCCCACGTGCAACCGGCGTACGCGCAGAGCCCTGCGCACGTCGCGCGGAAACGGAGAACGGCTTGGACGAGCGAATGGGCCGTGAAGGATTCGAACCTTCGACCTTGGGATTAAGAGTCCCCTGCTCTACCAGCTGAGCTAACGGCCCCGAGAAGGCGCCGCGTATCGTAGCGCCGGTGTCCGCAAGACCCATGCGCGTGCTGTCCGTGGTCGGGAACCGGCCGCAGTTCATCAAGTCCGCCCCGCTCTCGATCGCCCTGCGCGAAGCGGGAATCGAGGATGTCGTGCTCCACACCGGCCAGCACTGGGATCCCGGGATGTCGCAGGTCTTCTTCGACGAGCTCGGCATCCCGGAGCCCGTTCACCGGCTCGATCTGCGGACGGCCGAGATCGACACGATGACAGGGCCGATCCGCCAGGTCGTCGAGGCGGAGCGGCCCGACTGGGTGCTCGTCTACGGCGACACGAACTCGACGGCGGCGGGCGCCCGGGCGGCTGCCGGCACCCCCATCGCGCACGTCGAAGCAGGTCTGCGCAGCTTCGACCTGTCGATGCCGGAGGAGCGGAACCGCATCGAGGTCGACCGCCTCTCGGCGCTTCTCCTCTGCCCCGACGAGCGCTCGGCCGCGCAGCTCGAGGCGGAGGGCGTCCCGGGCCGGCGCGAGGTCGTCGGCGACGTGATGGCCGACGCGACGCGCCTCTTCGCACCGATCGCCCGCCGGCGCGAGCCGCCGGTCGAGCCGCCCTACGTCGCGCTCACGATCCACCGCCAGCAGAACACCGAGCCCGAGCGGCTGCGCGCGATCGCGGCAGCACTCGGCGAGAGCGACCGACGATTCGCGTTCCCGGTTCACCCGCGGACCCGGGCGGTACTGGCGGCCGCCGGGATCGAGCTGCCGGCGAATGTGCTCGCGCTCGAGCCGCTCGGCTACCTCGAGATGCTCGCGCTCACCGCGGCGGCCGACGCCGTCGTCACCGACTCCGGCGGCCTGCAGAAGGAGGCGTACTGGCTCGGCGTGCCGTGCGTGACCGTCCGGCCGAGCACCGAGTGGGTCGACACCGTCGCCACCGGCGCAAACGTGCTCGTCGAGCCCGAGGGAATCGCGCCGGCGGTCGCCGCGGCGCGGTTCCCGCCCGGGGCCCCCGCGCTGTACGGCGACGGCCACGCCGCCCGACGCGTCGCGGACGCCCTGTACGCTTGAGCGCCGACATGGGCTGGGACATCGCCGTCATCGGTGCGGGCTACGTCGGGATGCCGCACGCGCAGACGTTCGCCGAGGCGGGCAAGAAGGTCGCGCTCGTCGACATCACGCCGTCGCTGGTCGACGCGATCAACCGCGGCGAGAGCCACATCTCCGACGTCCCGTCGGAGACGCTGAAGAAGCTCGTCGACGCAGGCCTGATCAGCGCCACGACCGACTTCGGCGTCGTCGCCGAGAGCGACGCCGTCGTGGTCGCCGTGCCGACGCCGTTGACGCTGCAGCGGGAGCCGGACCTCCGCTTCATCGAGAGAGCCGCCCGCGACATCGCGCCGCACGTCCACAAGGGGCACGTCGTCGTCCTCGAGTCGACCACCTACCCGGGCACGACGCGCGAGATCCTCCAACCGATCCTCGAGGCGGGCAGCGGGCTTCGCGCCGGCGTCGACTTCCACCTCGCGTTCGCCCCGGAGCGGGTCGACCCGGGGAGGACGGACTGGACGACCCAGACGACCCCCAAGGTCGTCGGCGGCATCAACGCCGAGTCGACGAAAGCGGCCGCCGCGCTCTATTCCTCCGCGCTCGCGCACGTCCACGAGGTCTCGACGGCCGAGGCGGCCGAGCTGACGAAGCTGCTCGAGAACATCTTCCGCTCCGTGAACATCGCGCTCGTGAACGAGCTCGCGCAGCTCTGCGACCGCATGGACATCGACGTGTGGGAGGTGATCGAGGCGGCCGCGACCAAGCCGTTCGGCTTCATGTCGTTCAAGCCCGGCCCCGGCCTCGGCGGGCACTGCATCCCGCTCGACCCGTACTACCTCGCCTGGAAGGCGCGCGAGTTCGACTTCAACACCCGCTTCGTCGAGCTCGCCGGCGAGATCAACAACAACATGCCGTACTTCTGCCGCTCGGTGATCTCGCAGGCCCTCAACCACGGCGCCCAGAAATCGCTGAAGGGCTCGCGGATCCTCGTGGTCGGCGTCGCCTACAAGCCGGACATCGACGACGTGCGCGAGTCGCCGGCCGAGAAGATCGTCGACCTCCTCCGCAACGCGGGCGCCGACGTCGCCTACCACGACCCGTTCGTCGCGGAGTTCGACGGGCTCCGCTCGGTGCCGCTCGACCCCGAGGGCTACGACTGCGTCGCGATCGTGACCAACCACTCGTCGATCGACTACGCCGAGCTCGTCCGCCGCGCGAGCGTCGTCGTCGACTTCCGGAACGCCACCAGGGGCCACGAGGTCGACGGCAAGGTCTGGAAACTCTGATGGCAGCAATCGGGGTGGTCGGCCTGAACTACTGGGGGCCGAACCTCGTGCGGAACTTCGACGACCTCGGCGAGCTCACCTGGCTCTGCGACCTCGACGAGGAGCGGCTGGGAGAGCTGTCGGGGCGCTACCCGAAGGCTCGGGCGACCGCGAGCTTCGACGACCTGCTCGCCGACGACGGCCTCGACGCGATCGTCGTCGCGACGCCCGTCCCCACCCACTACGCACTCGCGAAGCAGGCGCTCGAGGCGGGCAAGCACGTCTTCGTCGAGAAGCCGCCTGCGATGCGCGCGAGCGAGATGGACGAGCTCGTCCGGCTCGCCGCGGAGCGCGATCGCGTCCTGATGCCCGGCCATCTTCTGCTCTACCACCCGGGCATCGTGAAGGTGAAGGAGCTCGTCGACTCGGGCGAGCTCGGCGAGGTGCTCTGCGTCTACGGCAACCGCCAGAACCTCGGCATCGTGCGCACGAACGAGAACGCGCTCTGGTCGCTCGGCGTCCACGACCTGAGCGTCATTCTCTACCTCCTCGACGAGGACCCCGAGACGGCGGTCGCGCACGGGCGCGACTTCCTGACGCCCGGCGTCGAGGACGTCGTCTTCTGCTACCTGCGCTTCCCGAGCGGGAAGATCGCGCACATGCACCTGTCGTGGCTCGACCCGCACAAGATGCGCAAGCTCACCGTCGTCGGCCGCGAGAAGATGGTCGTCTTCGACGACATGGAGCTCGAGCGGAAGGTGACCGTGTACGAGAAGTCGCCGTGGAAGCGCGCCGAGACGTACGGCGAGTGGCAGACGCGCTCGGGCGACATCTTCATCCCGAAGATCTCGACCGCCGAGCCGCTGCGGCTGGAGTGCACCTACTTCCTCGAGCTCGTCGCCGGCGAGCACGACCGCGCCAAGGTGGCGCGCGACGGCGCCCGCGTCGTCCGCGCGCTCGAGATGCTCACGGACTCGCTCGGTGGCTGAGATCCATCCGACCGCGACGGTCTACGACGGCACCGTTCTCGGCGAGGGCGTGCGCATCCTCGAGTACGCGATCGTCGGCAAGCAGCCGTCGCTCGGCGCACGATCGACGGCGAAGCGCGAGCCGCTCGCCCCGGCGGTGATCGGCGACAACACCGTCGTCTCGAGCGCCGCGATCGTCTTCGCGGGCTCGACCGTGGGCGCGAACTGCATCGTGGGCGACCAGTCGTGCATCCGGGAGCGCGTGTCGCTCGCCGACGACTGCGTGCTCGGCCGCGGCTCGCTGATCGAGAACGACACGACGGTCGGCGCCGGCACCCGCATTCAGGCGGACGCGTACATCACCGCCTACTCGACGCTCGAGGAGGACGTGTTCGTGGCGCCGTGCGTCGTGATGACGAACGACAACTTCATGGGGCGCACCGAGCGGCGGCGCGAGCTGATGCGCGGCCCGACGATCCGGCGGAGCGCCCGCATCGGCGGTGGCGCGATCCTCTGCCCCGGGATCGAGATCGGCGAGGAGGCGTTCGTCGGCGCAGGCGCGGTCGTGACGAAGGACGTGCCGCCGCGCGTCGTCGTCGTCGGCTCGCCGGCGCGCGTGCTGCGGCCGGTCTCCGACGACGAGCTCAGGGCGAACGGCGGCTGAGCGCCAGCCGGTAGACGACCGGCGCCGGCGACTTCGTCAGGAGCTTCGCCTCCACGTAGTAGACGCCGCTCCTCGTCGCCGTGGCGGCGACCCGCGCCTGCGCCCGGCCCGCCTCTGAGTGGACGAGCGGACCGATCGATGAGTCGAGCGCCTCGACGCGGCGTGTGCCGGGCGGCCAGAGCTGAAGCGCGACCCTGGCGCCGCCGGTCGACGTCAGGCGCACGTAGAGCCGCTGTCCCTCGACGAGCCGCTCGCGGTAGACGTCGACCTGGTCGTCCCAGTAGTCGAGCGTGGCGGAGACCGTCCGCGGCAGCGGCGGCAGCGCGTGCGCCCACGGGCCTGCGTCGTCGTTCGGCTCGAAGTGATCGGCGGGCGGGAGCGGCGTACCGGTGAGGAGCGAGAGCGAGCCCTGCACGTCGAGCGTCCCGAAGCCCGTGAGCGGGTCGCGGCCGACCGCGCAGCCCGGGCAGCCGGTGACAGGCGTGTCGTCGTCGGCACCGCGCTCGAGCAGGTAGGCGACCTGCTCGGGCCGCAGGCTCGGGTCCTGCCCGATCAGGAGCGCCGCCGCCGCCGACACCTGGGGCGCTGCGAACGACGTCCCGATCGCGTCGCGGAACTCCTGCGAGCCGCACTCGGAGAACGGCTGGTCGACACAGGCCGGGCGGTTCGGGTCGATCAGCGAGAGCGGGATCGTCGAGAGCAGGGCATCGCCCGGAGCGGCGAGGTCGTTGTAGACGGCGTCGCGGTTCGAGTACTCCGGCACGGAGCCGTCGCGCCGCACGGCGCTGACGCCGATCACGTGCGGTAAGGCGGCCGGGTAGTCGGCGAACCGCCACGGCGTCTCCGGCGACTGCGGGCCGTTGCCGACCGCCGCGACGACGACCGCCCCCTTCGCCCACGCGTAGTCGATCGCCGCCTGTTCGAGCGGCGAGTACGTGTCGAGCGACGGGTTCAGCGGATCGCGCACGCCGCCGAGGCTGAGGTTGATCACACGGGCGCCCCGGTCGGCGGCCCAGCGGATCGCGGCCACCTCGCCCTGAAGCGACACCGAGCCGTCCGCGGCGACCACCTTTGCGATGAGCAGCCGCGCGTTGAAGGCGAGCCCGGCGATCCCCAGCCCGTTGGATGGGTTCGCCGCGATCTCGCCCGCCACGAACGTGCCGTGCCCCTGCTCGTCGGTCCACGGCGACCCGCCGACGAACGAGTGGGCGGCGAGCACACGGCCCTGGAGGTCGGGATTCGAGCCGTCGATGCCCGAGTCGATCACCGCGACCGGCACCGGGAAGAGCTCCGGCTGCGACGGCCAGAACGACCAGGCACGGTCGGCATCGAGGTACCACTCCTGCGCGGCGAGCGGCTCCGTGTTCGCGAACGCGGCGGCCGCCGCCGGCACGGCGAGCGCGACGAGCGCAAGCAGCGAGAGCGCGATCCGCCTCACGGCACGGTGAGCGGCGCGGAGAGCCCCGAGGCGAGGCCGTGTCCGGGCGTGACCCGGACACGATAGGTGCCTGCGGCCGGCGTCCCTCCGAAGCTGAACCCACCTGCGGCATCGGTGACCGTCGACGACGCGATCGTCCACGCTGAGCCGTCGCGGCGAAGGAGCTGCACGGGGGAGCCGGAGGCCGCCGGCTTTGCCGTTCCCGCGACACCGCCGGTCGAGACGGCCGCCGAGACGCGGGCCGCGACCGCGACGGTGACGAGGCCGACGCGCGCCGGCCCGTAGGCGAGCCGGTAGGCAGTCGAGAGGCGCGGCTTCACCGAGAGCGAGAACGATCCGTCGACGGTGGGCGACGGGGTGCCGGCGGCGGCCCAGGCACGCGTCCCGGCGGGCTTCGCCTCGAGCGTCACGCCCGCCTCCCCCGCCGTCCCAACGAGCGTTGCCGCGGCGCCGTAGGAGACGGTGCGAACGCTCGACTGGAGCCGGAGCAGCACGGGGTCGAACCAGGTCGAGGGCAGGGAGAGCGCGACACGCAGCTGGCTCCCGGTGAACGACACCGGCGGCTCGTCGCCGATCGAGAGCTCGAGCGACTTCACCCGGGCGGACGGGCCGACGGAGACCGCAGCGCCGGTGATCGCGCCGGCCAGCTTCAGGGTCGTCTGCAGCTTCGCCCCGTCGAAGAGGAGCGGCCCCCAGTCGTGCTCGGGCGAGAGGGTGTCGTACGGGTCGGCCACCGAGACGAGGTAGGGCACGGCGACGCCCGTCGCCTCGAGCGCCGAAACGGTGCGGCCGCCCGAGCTCGAGTGGAAGAGCGCGTCTGCAACGTTGCCGTCGTAGTCGAGCACGAGACCGGCGGTCGCATCGACGGCCGTGCTCGTCGCCGGCGATTCGACACCGACACCGCCGTAGGCCTGGCTGCGCGAGTCGCCGTAGAGGTCGAACGGCCCGGACTTGACCAGGTTCGCGAGGGCGTATGAGCGGGCGGCTACCGCCTGTGCCTCGAGGGCGGCGGCGGGCCACGTCGAAGGCATCTCCGCCGGGACGACGCCCTTCAGGTACTGCTCGAGGCCGACGTAGTCGATCACGGAGACGAGCTTGCCGTCGGAGGAGACGACGAGCTTCCCGCGATACGCGTGACCGTTGATCGTCAGCGGCTGCGGCGAGGAGAACGAGAACGGCGGCGAGAGCTCCGGATGCGAGTCGAGCTCGAGCGTGCTGCCGAGATCGAGCGTGCCGGAGTCGAGCGCCACCCGTGTGCCCGAGGCGTCGGTCACGGACCAGGCCGCGGTCGAGCCGAGCGTCAACGTCTTCGCCTCGGCGAGCAGGACGCGGAGCGTGCGACCGCGGACGTGGTCGATCGTCGTGCCGCGATAGTAGTGCGCGAGAATCCGGTCGTAGGTGAAGCCGTGGCGGGCGTAGCCGTACGCGCCCCACTGCGACATGCCGAGCCCGTGGCCGTACCCGTGGCCGGTGACGACGAGCACCGACGGCGCCGTGCTCACGGTCGTCGTCGCCGCGCCCGTCGTGGTCGTTCCGGTCCCGCCGACCGAGGGCCGGGCGACGAGGAGGGACGACACGAGACCGGCGGAGACGAGCAGGAAGACGGCACCGGCTCTCGCGACGCGGCGACCCACGCGGTCCACGGTAGCCGAGCTCCTCCCGCCCGCCCGCAGGCCTTTACGCAACGTTTCCATCCCGAAATCCGCCCTGGGGCAGAGTTCGTTGCCTGCGGAGGCATGCCTGCCGCCGCGGCGCCCACTACTCGCCGAGCCTGGCGGCGTACTGCTGCTCGTAGTAGCGCTTGTACTCGCCCGACTTGATCGGCTCCCACCACTCGCGGTTCTCGCGGTACCACTCGACCGTCTCCGCGAGACCGCCCCCGTCGAACGAATGCGCCGGCGCCCAACCGAGATCGCGGACCTTCGACGAGTCGACGGCGTAGCGGCGGTCGTGCCCGGGCCGGTCGGCGACCATGCGCACGAGGTCGGGGCTCGCGCCCGTCAGGTCGAGGATCCGGCGGACGACCTCCATGTTCTCGCGCTCCTGCCCGCCGACGTTGTAGACATGGCCCGTCGCCCCCTCCCGCAACACGAGCTCGATCGCGGCGCAGTGGTCGTCGACGTGCAGCCACTCGCGGCGCTGCCGGCCGTCGCCGTAGACGGGCAGCGGCTCACCGTCGAAGCAGTTGGTGATGAAGAGCGGCAGGATCTTCTCGGGGTACTGGCGGGCACCGAAGGTGTTCGCGGAACGCGTGATGCACGCGTCGACGCCGTAGGTGCGCACGTACGCGAGCACCTGCAGGTCCCCACCCGCCTTCGATGCGGAGTACGGGCTCGAGGGCCGGAGCGGCGAGGCCTCGGTTGCCGGCGGCGCGTCGAGCGGGATGTCGCCGTAGACCTCGTCGGTCGACACCTGGACGTGTCGGAGACCGTGGTGCCGGGCGTGATCGAGCAGCACCTGCGTGCCGAGAACATCCGTGAGGATGAACTCGGCCGGCCCCATGATCGAGCGGTCGACATGCGTCTCGGCGGCGAAGTTGACGATCGCCTCGCAGCCCTCGGCGGACCGCGCGACCGCGTCCGGGTCGGCGATGTCGCCGTGCACGAACTCGTGCTCGACGCCCTCGAGGTTCGCGCGATTGCCGGCGTACGTCAGCTTGTCGAGGACGACGACCTCGTCGCCCGCCTCGGCCAGACGGCGGGCGAACTGGGAGCCGATGAAGCCGGCGCCCCCGGTGACGAGCACGCGCATCGGGTCAGAGTAGACGCTCCAGGCAACGACGGAGGCCGTCGCGCCAGGGCGGCAGCTCGGGCGCGCCGAGCTCCGAGCGGAGCACCGAGTACGCGGGCCGCTCGGCCTTCGCGCCGAGCTCGCTCGAGGCGATCCGGCGCACGCGCACGTCGAGACCGGCCTCCTCGAAGATCGCCTCGGCGAAGCCCGCCCAGCTCACCTCGCCGGCCGCCGTCACGTGGTAGGTGCCGTAGGGAAGCTCGAGCACGGCCTTCGTCGCCTCCGCCAGGTCGGCGACGTAGGTCGGGCAGCCGACCTGGTCGTCGACGACCGCAACCTCGTCGCGCTCGGCGCCCAGGCGAAGCATCGTGCGGACGAAGTTGCGCGACGTCCAGCCGTACAGCCACGACGAGCGCACGACCCACGCCTGCTCGCCCGCCGCAGCCTCGCCGTGCAGCTTCGAGCGGCCGTAGGCGGAGCGCGGGGCAGGCGCATCCGACTCGACGTACGGCGTGCTCTTCATGCCGTCGAAGACGTAGTCGCTCGACCAGACGACGATCGGGGCCCCGAGCGATGCGGCGTGCTGGACGCCGCCGACGTTGACGGCCGCCGCTTCCTGCGGGTCGTCCTCTGCTCCGTCCACGTCCGTCCACGCCGCGGCGTGCAGCACCAGGTCGGCGGTGAGCCCCGGCGGGGGCGGGAGCGTCACGTCCCACTCCGCGCGCGTGACCCCGCGCGCGTCCGGGAACGCCTCGAGCAGTGCGTGGCCGAGCTGCCCGCCCGCTCCGGTGACGATCGTCGTCACACCGCGTCGCGAGCCGACAGGACCGGCTCGCTCGTGCTCCACAGATGCGCGACGCGCGGGTCGTTCCAGGGGACGCCGCACTCGTCCGGGTCGGCTGCGTCGTACTCCTCGGTGACGAAGTAGCAGAAGAGGCAGTCCGTGAGCGCCTCGTAGCCGTGCGCATGGTGGCCGGGCACGTAGATCGCGACCGGGTTCTCGTCGCCGATGTCCTCGGTGAACACCTCGCCCGTCGCGCGGTCGAGGACGACCACGCGCACCATCCCCTGCAGGCAGCAGAAGAGATCGTCCTGACCGCGCTCGTGGTAGTGGAGCGCACGGATCACGCCACGCCGCGACCGGGCCAGGTTCGCCTGCCGCACCGGCTTCGGGAGCGCGCTCGCACGCATCAGCTCCATGAAGAACCCCCGCTCGTCGTCGAAGCGCGAGAGCGGGAAACGCTGGATGCCCGAAATTATTTGTTCGCTCCGGTCTGCTCGATCAGGCGGCCGACGTCGGCCAGGTCGGCCCAGTGCTTGCCGCCGTCGTGCCACCAGCCCTCGACGCGGCGTACCTCGAGCCGGCCTGCGTGGGCGTAGGCCCGGTTGACGTCGGTGATCTCGAGCTCGCCGCGGCTCGAGGGAGCGAGCCCGTCGATGATCTCGAACACGTCCGGCGGGTAGCAATAGAGGCCGACGACCGCGTCGTTCGACGGCGGCGAGGCGTAGCGGGTGTCGACCACGCCCGCCTTCTCGACCACGTCGGCGACCGCGCCGTCGTCGCCATAGACGACGACTCCGAAGTTCTCGGGGTCGGGCACGTCCTTGACGAAGACGAGCGCACCGTCCCGCCACCCGCGGATCGACTCCGCCTGGCTGTGCTCGAAGATGTTGTCACCGAGGCAGACGACGAGCTGCTCGCCGGCCGCGAAGCTCCGCGCCATCCCGACCACCTGCGCGATGCCGCCGGCCTCGACCTGCACCTTGTACGACAGGTCGAGGTCGAAGAGGACGTCCTCGCCGTCGCGGGCAAGCACGTGGCCGTTGCCGAGCAGGTCGATGAACTGACCGGCGTGCTGCTTGCCGGTGACGATCAGCACCTCGCGCACGCCGACCCGCTGCAGGAGCTGAAGCGGGTAGTAGACCATCGGCCAGCGGCCGACCGGCAGCAGGTGCTTGTTGGTGACGCGGGTCAACTCCTCGAGGCGGGTTGCGTTCCCGCCGGCGGCGATCAGCCCCTTCATGCCGCCGCCGATGCTACCTCCGCCTCCCGATCGTGCCCACGGGCGGCGACCAGACCGATGATGCCGGCGAGCACGCCCAGCGTCGCCACGCACATCCACATCGTCGCGTCGCCGTAGGCGTGCCGCACCTGCAAGCCGAGGAACGGCGTCAGCGCCCAGCCGATCGACCAGGTGCTGCCGAACACGCCCATGTACGCACCGCGGATGTCGGCCGGCGCGAGCCCCGCGACGACCGCCTGCGACGTCGGCGCCCAGAGCATCTCGCCGCACACGAAGAGCGCGATCACGACCGCGATCACCGGCGCCGAGCCGTTCACGTTCAGGAGCAGGAACGGGACGCCCATCAGCGGCATCGCGACACCGAGCTTCAACGAGGCGGGAACGTGCGCGGTCAGGCGGGTGAGCCGCAGCTGGAAGAGCGTCACCGCGAGCGGGTTGAGGATCATCAGGAAGCCCCACGCCGCGGGGGAGAGATGGTGCGTGGTCGTGACCGAGATCGGCAGCAGCGTCTCGGTCGCGATGTACGTCATCGTCGCGAACACCGACGCCACCATGAAGAGCAGGAACGGCGAGTCGCGGAGGATGACGCGCAGCGAGCCGCGCTCCGGCGGATGCTCGGGGGCGTAGGCGCCGCCGCGCGGGATGTACCTGAGCGCGACCCCGTAGGCGCACGCCCCGAGGAGGAGCGTCCCGATCCACAGGTGCGACCAGTGCCCGCCGAGGAGCAGGGCGCCGCCGATCACGGGGCCGATCACCACGCCCAGGTTCGACGCGACGCGCACGGCGGCGTACGCGTCGACGTGCCGCTCGGGCGCGACGAGGTCGGCGACCATCGCCTGGTCGGCCGCGCCGCCGAGAGCGCCGAAGGCGGGCAGCAGCGCGAGCGCGGCGATCCCGAGCTCCACGTGGTGGCCGACCAGGAGCAGCGCGAGCGGCGTCAGCGTCTGGAGCCCACCGCCGATGAGGATCAGCGGGCGACGGCCGATCCGGTCGGACGAGTGGCCGCCGACGTATCCGACGATGCCCGAGACGACGGCCATGCAGAGGTAGCCGACCGCGAGCAGCGACTGCGAGGCGCCGAGCTCCTTCACCGCCCAGACGCCGAGGAACGGATAGGCCGTCGCACCGGCGACCGAGCCGGCGAAGCTGACCGCGAGCACGGGCCGAAGGGCGGGATCGACGTCCCCGCCCCACACGAGCCGCACGAAACGGTCGACCAGCCTCACCGTCCGAGGATAGAGAAACCTCTATCTCCGGGTGCGGGGTTCTACGTGACGCGGAAGCTGGCGAGGAGCGCCCGGCAGACGCCGTCCGAGCCGGAGGCCTTCCGCCGGCAGAGGAGCTGGTATTCCCGCTTCCCGCGCAGCACGAAGACGTACTGGTCGACGGTGTCGCCGTCGGCGACGCTGTAGGAGTGGGACCGGATCCCCGCCACGGTCACCGGCGCGCCCGTGGACACCTTCCCGCCGGTCTGCCGTGCAAGCGTGCTCATCCGCGCCGCGAGCTCGGTCGCGACGGCGTCGAAGAGCTTGCTGTCGTAGCGCTTCTGCAGCGGGAACGTCGCGACCTCGACGATCTGGACGCCACTCGCGGCCGTCACGCGCCCCGCGGCGCGCCGGACCTGCCAGCCGTCCGGGACGGCGAAGGCGAAGCCCGGCCCGGTGACCGTGTGAGCGGCGGACGGGTTCGAGTGGCCGCCGCCGCCGCAGCCTGCGAGGATGAAGCCTGCGAGAATGACGATGACGAGCACGAGCGTCCGTTTGCGCCGGCCGTTGCCGGGTACGAGGCGCTTGGCAACAAGTGGAAAGGAACGGGCCATGACCAGGACCACGAAGGACAAGGTCTACGACGCGGCGGACAACGTCAAACCGTACGTCGAGCGCGCGATGCGCGACGAGGATCTCCGCCGTGAGGTGCTGAGCGCCTTCGCGACCGCGAAGGAGCTGTACAACGAGCTTGTCGGCTCCCGCAGCCCGGTGACGGTCGCGAACCGCGTCGCCACCGACGACGAGGTGCAGGACAAGCTGCGGGCTGCGATCGAGGATCTGCGCAGTGCCGCCGACCGGCTCCAGGGAAAGAAAGAGCGCCCGCACCGCGGCAAGAAGCTGCTGATCGCGGGAATCGCGCTCGGCATCCTCTTCAACCCCGTCACCGGCCCCGAGACGCGGAAGTGGCTGAAGGACCTCGTCGGCGGGGGTAGCGACGAGTTCGGCGGCGACTACTCGTCGAACGGCGGCCCGGCCTCGGAAGCCTAGGAGTCTAACCGCCGGGTTTCGCAGCGGGCACGGCGCTCGGCACGAGCGTCTGCATCAGCGCCGACGGGGCCGTCGGCTTCATCGCCTTGCGCAAGGAGGAGGGGTCGAGCCCGTCGGCGGAGGAGATGTCGCTCATCCCGAGCAGGACGGCGCCCGGCTCCGGCGGCAGGCGGCCGCCGGGGATCTCGGGCACCCAGCCGCCGGCGACCCCGAACGGCAGCTCCTGCAGGTGCTTCCAGGCGTCGAGGTACTTGGTCGGGTCGACCGCCCCGTCGTAGCCCTTGAAGAGGTACTTCACCGGGTGGATCTCGAAATGGAGGTGGTACGGCCCGCCTTCGGCGTCCCCGGTGTCGCCCATGAAGCCGATCACCTCGCCCTTCTTCACCCGTGCGCCGTCGGTCGCTGCGGTGGAGAACGCGGACAGGTGCGCGTAGTAGAACTGGTTCCCTTGGTCGTCGAGGAGCCACAGCCGGTTGCCGCCGACCTTGTTCCAGCCGACCGAGAAGACGGTGCCGGTCGCGACGGCGACGATCGGCTGGCCGAGCCGGCCGAAGATGTCGTCGCCGTGGTGGTAGGTGACGTCGGCACGGTAGGAGCCGTAGCTGTCGCCGAAGCTGACCTGCCCGAAGACGGGGAAGACATAGCCGCCGGTCGCGCGCAGCTTCGGGTGCGCTCTCAGTATGTGCGGGCCCTTGACCTTCGGCGCGAGCGGGTGGTGGTTGGGATAGATCGGGAAGGTCGTCGTCGGCTCGGTCGTGGTCGCCGGCGTGGTGGTCGTGGTGGTGGCCGGCGCGACGGGCGGGGCGGTCTGCACCGCGGCCACGGCGGTGCCGATCCTGATCTCGCTGCCCGCGGGCAGCCCACCGTGCACGGCGACGAGCCGCACGTCCAGCTCCGTGATCGAGCCGCGGTAGCCGCGCGTCCCTGACGCTGCGCTCAGGTCGACCGAGGACCCGTTCAGCACGAGCTTGCCCCAGTCGCCGAGCGCGACCTGCGTCCCCGAGACCGGCTGGCCGCCGACGCGCAGGTTCGAGATCGTGCTGCCGTTCTGGTTGCCACCGGCACCCGACGGGCCCGTGCCGGCGGAGGCGCGCGCGGTCACCGAGTCGGCCGTCACCTCGCCCTGGAAGAGCGAGAGGCTCGTGACGTCGGCCTCCGACTTCGCGCCGGCGTTCTTCTCGACGGTCGTCGAGGCCGAGGCGGTCGTCGAGGCCGCGGCGACGATCGAGCCGTCGTTGGGATAGGCGAAGGCGCTCGTCAGCACGGGGGTCGACGGCGGCGGCGCGGCGGCGGCCTGCGTCTGGACGGTCGCGGCGTTCGGGATCGTGATCTGGATCGCCGTGGCCGTCGCGGCGGCGGTCGGCCCCGTTGCCGGCCCGGCCGCACCGGCGGAGCCGAAGGCGAGACAGGCGAGCGGCAGAAGCAGAACGAGGCGGCGGCGCACCGTCACCTGATTCTGCCAGCGACGGGTGATCCCCTCCGTCAGCCCAGCTTCTCGCGGGCGAACGCGCGGAAGCGCTCGCGGGCCGCATCGTCCGGCCCGACCGCCTCGTCGTCGGCGTAGCGGGGGTCGGCTGCGATCTCCTCCGCGACCTTGCGCAGCTCGTCGACGACCTCCTGGCCGTGCGCCGGGTCGCGCAGCAGGGCGTCGACCCAGGTCTCGGTGCCGTCGTAGGCGGGCACGTCGTTCTCGACCAGCAGGCGCCCGAGGACGATGCCCACCCGGATGTAGGCGAAGGTGCGAAACGCCAGGATGCGGTGGGGGCGATCGACGAGCTCGCCGATCTCTGGATGCTCCGCCTGGAGGCGGGCCACGATCGAGCCGATCGGCTCGTCGACCAGGGGGATCCAGAGCTCGTCGTCCATAACCGGAAGTGTTCATGATGCCCGCCGTGCCCGCCAGGCGATCTGGGCGGCGCTCGCGAGCACGAGCACGGCGAAGAGCCGGCGGAGAACCTCGCCGGGCAGCGCCTCGGCGACCACGACGCCGATCTGAACGCCCGCGATCGACCCCAGCCCCACGATCGCCGCGAGGCGAAGGTCGACGTTCCCGTAGCGGCGCTGGCGCCAGGTGCCAAAGAGCGCCGTCGGGAGGATCGCGAGTAGCGACGACGCCTCGGCGTGCAGCTGCGACAGCCCGAGCACAAGCGTCAGCGTGGGCACGAATACGATCCCGCCGCCGACGCCGAAGAGCCCCGCGAGGATGCCGCCGGCGAAGCCGATTGCCACGACGGCGGCGATCGTCATACGAGCAGCCTGACACCGACGACGACGAGCACGAGCGCGAACAGGTACGCGAGCCGGTGCACCGGGATGCGCTGCTGGAGGTCGGTGCCGACGAGCACGCCGGCGACCGCGGGCAGGCCGATGAGGGCGGCGGCGCCCGGCTTGACCTCCCCGTGCAGCGCGTACGTCGCCGCGCCCGCGATCGACGCGACGAGGATCGCGGCCAGCGAAGTCGCCGCCGCCTGACGATGGCCGAAGCCGATCATCAGCAGGCACGGCACCAGCACGATGCCTCCGCCGACACCGAAGAGCGCACCGAACAGGCCGCCAGCGAGCCCGATCGCAAGCAGCTGCACAGTCCGTCGCACCTCTCCTACTCTACGCCGGGTGGATGCGCTCACCCTGCTCACCGCCGAGCCGCAGGAGGCCGCCCTCTTTCTCGACGTCGACGGGGTGCTGGCGCCGATCGTGCCGCGGCCGCAGGACGCGGCCGTGCCGCAGCCGACGCGCCGTGAGCTCGAGCGGCTCGCCGGGCTGTACGGCCTCGTCGCCTGCGTGACAGGCCGGCCGGCCGCGGAGGCACGCGAGCTCGTCGGCGTCGACGGCATCCGCTACGCAGGCGAGCACGGCCTCGAGCTCCACCCGCAGGCGGCCGAGTTCGCGGGCCGGATCGGCACCTTCGCCGAGGTCGTCGATTGGCCCGACACCGAGCGCAAGCCGCTGTCGATCGCGTTCCACTACCGGAGGGCGGACGACCGTGAGGCCGCACGCGCGACGCTCGAGCAGGTCGCGCGGGCCGCGACCGCGGAGGGGCTGCGGGCGCGCTGGGGGCGGCTCGTGCTCGAGGTGCTGCCGCCCGTCGAGGCGACAAAGGGAAGCGCAGTGCGGCAGTTGCTCGCCGAGACGGGGCTGCGGCGCGCCCTCTACGCCGGCGACGACACGACCGACCTGGACGGCTTCGCCGCGCTGGACGGGCTCGACACGGCGGTACGGGTCGCCGTCGTCTCCGACGAGGGCCCGCAGGAGCTGGGCGCCCGCGCAGACCTCGTCGTCGGCTCGCCCGAGGCGTTCCTCGAGCTGCTCCGCCGGCTCTAGAGACGGAAGCGCTCGCGTACTGCGCGTGCCTGGCGACGGGCGACGTCGAGCTCGGTGCGCGCCTCGTCGGCCAGCTGGAGCCGCAGCCGCTCGGGCGAGGTGCGGCGGACGCCCGCGACCTTCGCGACGTTGACGAGATAGGAGCGATGGATGCGCAGGAAGCCCGGCGCAGGCAGCCGCTCCTCGAGCTCCCGCAGCGACGAGGTGCAGAGGAGCGAACGGTCGTAGGTGTGGACGCGGGAGTAGTCGCCGTCTGCCTGGACGTAGTGCACCTCGGCGACGTCGAGCAGCTCGGTGCCGCCGGCGGCGGCGACGACCGGGATCCGCTGGTAGGGCACGGCGCTCTCCTGCGTACGCTCGCGGAGGCGCTCGAGCACGCGGGCGAGCCGGTCGGGGTCGACCGGCTTGAGCAGATAGTCGAACGCTTCGACCGCGAACGCGTCGACCGCATAGCCGGCGTGCGCCGTCACGAACACGATCGGCGGCGGATCGCGGCGCTCACGGAGGAGCGGCGCCGCCTGCAGGCCGGTCGCGCCCGGCAGCTCGACGTCGAGGAAGACCACGTCGATCGCGTGGGCCGCAGCCAGAGCCAGCGCCTCGGCGGTGGAGGCCGCCTCGCCGACTACGCGCACGTCGTCGTGTGCCGCGAGCAGGTAGCGGAGCTCCGACCGCGCCGGGGCCTCGTCGTCGACGACGAGCGCGCGGATCATCCGGCGGGCACCTCGAGCCGCACGACGGTCCCGAACGGGAACGAGCGCAGCTGTACGCCCTCGCCATAGTGCGCGGTGAGGCGGCGGTCGACGTTCGCGAGACCGAGCCCCGTGCCCTCGCCCACTCCCGGCTCGAGGACACGATCGATCATGTCGCGCGCGATGCCGCGGCCGTCGTCGCGAACGGTGATGTGCAGCCGGCCGCGGCGCACACGCGCACGCACGAGCAGGTTGAGCGTGCGGTCGGTCTTGCCGTGCTTGATCGCATTCTCGACGAGCGGCTGCACGACGAGCGGCGGGAGGCGCACCCCGAGCGCCTCCGGGCTCGCGTCGATCGTCACCTGCAAACCGGCGCCGAAGCGCGCCTCCTCGAGCGCCACGTAGCTGCGCACGTATCTCAGCTCCTCCTCGAGGGTGACGAACACACCGGGAGGGTCGAGCCGCGAACGAAGGTGATCGGCGAATGCGAGCACGAGAGCACGCGCACGCTCCGGGTCGGTGCGGATGAACGAGGCGATCGTGTTCAGGGCGTTGAAGACGAAGTGCGGCTCCATCTGCGCCTGCAACGCCGTCGTCGTGGCGGTCTGCAGCTCGGACAGCTGGAGCTGCGCCGAGAGCTGGCGTCCGACGGCCTCGAGCGTCGCAACGGCGGCCTCATCGAGCGGCGACCCCGCCGTCGCGTAGGCGACCACGGCACCCGCCGGCCCGTCGACCAGTCTGAGCGGCACGACCGCTGCGGCGCCGAGCGGGCAGGCCGGGTCCTTGCATTCCGTACGCAGCCCGAGCGGCGCCAGCAGCGGCCCGTCACGGGCGATCGCCTCGTACACCGGCCTGATCGGCCGGTCGCCGGTGCCGTGGTGGTCGGCGCCCGCGCCGACGAACGCGAGCACCGTCTCGGTGTCGGTGACGCAGACCGCGCCGTAGCCGAGCTTCTCGAAGAGCTCGTAGGCGACCGTGCGCGCCGCCTGCATGGTGAGCCCGTGCCGCAGCTCCTCGAGCGTCGCGTCGAGCAGCGCGAGCACCGGCGCCGGCCGGCGCGGCCTGCGCACGCGTGGCACCGGCTCAGGCCTTGCGCAGACGCACGGCAGTGCCGTACGCGCAGATCTCGGTCCAGGTGCCGCCGAGCTCCGAAGTGTCGAAGCGCATCGCAACGATCCCGTTCGCGCCCTTCGCCTCGGCCGCCTCCTTGAGGCGGTCGATCGCCTGCTCACGGCCCTCGGCGAGCATCTTGGTCATCCCGGCGAGCTCGCCGCCGAGCATCGACTTCAGCCCCGCGCCGATCTGCGAGCCGAGGTTCCGCGACCGGACGGTCAGCCCGAACACCTCGCCGAACACCTCCTCGACCACGCTTCCCGGGACGTCGTTCATGGTCGTGATCAGCATTGCCGACCTCCTTCTTTCAGGGCTCCTCGTGCACCAGTGTGTACCCGAGGTCGACCGGATGCGGCGGGTACTCGACGACGCGGCTCGTGCCGTCCGCCCGCCAGCCGCGACGCTCGTAGAACGCCCTCGCCCGGCGATTCTCGGCCAGCACCCACAGGTGGAGCTCGGGGCAGTCGGCGAGCGCCGCGACGACGGCGTCGTGAAGCGCGACGGCGGCGCCGCTTCCCCAGTGCTCCGGCAGCACGTACAGCCCATGCAGCCAGCAGCCCTCGTAGCCGGCAAGCCCGACCGCCTCGCCGTCGCGCTCGGCCAGCAGGACCTCGCCCGGCCACTCGCGCCAGCGGCGACGGATCTCGTCGTCGGGGTAGCGGTGCAGGCCGGGCGGGAAGACGTGAGCGAGCGCGGCGAGCGACGCCGCCTTCTGCAGCCGGAAGAGGGTCTCGGCCTCGTCCGGCCCGGAGGCCCTGATGCTCAGGCCGTTCGTTCGAGCACCCCGAGCACCTCGGGGATCGACGTGACCCGCGGTCCGTCCCACTCGGCCACCTCGGCCCAGAGCGGGTCGCGGCCGACCCGATGGATGAGGATCGCGTCCATGCCGACGCGCCGCGCTCCCTCGAGCTCGTCGTTCGCACCGTCGCCGACGAACACGGCGTCGCCCGGCTCGACGCCGAGCAGCTCGCAGCAGTGCAGGTAGATGCGCGGGTCGGGCTTCGAGATGCCGATGCGCGACGAGAAGACCTCGGCGTCGAACAGGCCGGCGAACGCCGAGTCCGGCCACAGCGTCTCGACGTCCTCGCTGCATACGGTGATCAGCCCGGTCAGGACGCCGCGTGCACGGAGCGTCTCCAGGGTCTCGATGGCGCCGGGCCGCGGCACGAGGCAGCCGCGGACGTAGTCGAGGCGGATCGCGCAGACGTCGTCCATCAGCGCGGCCGGGACGCCGACGTCGGCGAGCACGGCCCGCACCGGCGCCGTGTAGCGGTTCGGCGCCGCATACCAGCGCTCACGAAAGCCGGGCCCGGCGAGCTCGTCGATCCGCTCGCTCATCCGCCGCGCAGCCGCCTCGTCCCAGTCGATCAGCGTCTCCCAGAGGTCGAAGATCACCGCTCGCATTCGCGAAGCACCTCCCAGGAGCGGAGCACGTCCTCCTCCGTCGTGCGCGCGTTGCCGATCGCAAGGCGGATCACGCCCTGCCCGCGCAATCGCGTGGCGGCGACGAAGAGCTCGCCGGTCGCAGTCGCGCGCGCCGCGAGGTCGAAGTTGTCGACACCGTCGCGGCGGAAGCACACGGTCGAGAACGGATGCGGCGCGACCACCTCCCACCCGGGCTCAGCCTCGACCCACGACGCAAAGAGCTGCGCGAGGCGCACGTGCTCGCGGATCAACGCACGCAGCCCCTCGGCGCCGTAGCAGCGGAGCACGGCCCAGAGCTTGAGCGCCCGGAAGCGGCGCCCGAGCGCCGGCCCGAAGTCGCGCAGGTCGATCGCGTCGGTCGTCGCCGGGAGGTACGCGCGCGCGGCCGAGAAGGTCTCGTAGAACGCCTCCGGTCGCCGCGTCCAGAGCGCCGAGCAGTCCATCGGCGTGAACAGCCATTTGTGTGGGTTGATCGAGACGGAGTCGGCTCGGTCGACGCCGTCGAGGCACCAGCGGAGCTCGGGGCAGACGGCCGCCGAGCCGGCGTACGCCGCGTCGACGTGCAGCCAGACGCTTGCGGCCGCGCAACGGTCGGCCAACACCGGGACCGGGTCGACCGAGGTGGTTGCCGTCGTCCCCACGGTCGCCACGACGGCCGTCGCGTCGTCCAGCGGGAAGTCGGTCTGCATGCGGTACTCGTCGTCGACGGGGACCGGGCGGTACTCGAGGCCGACAAGCCGGGCCGCCTTCTCGACCGCGACGTTCGCCTGCTCCGACCCGTAGACGACGCCGCCCGGGCGAAGCGTGCGCGCAGCGGCGAGCGCCGCGATCGTCGCCGTCGACGCGGTGTCCTCGATGTGCCCGTGCCAGTCGCGCGGGAGCCCGAGAAGCTGCGCGAGCCACTCCATCACCGTCTGCTCGAGCTCGGTCGCAGCCGGCGAGGAGAGCCAGGTCATCGCGTTGACGTTCAGCGCCGCGACGAGCAGCTCCGCCAGGATCCCCGGCTCGGAGCCGGTGTTCGCGAACCAGGCGAAGAAGCGCGGATGGTTCCAGTGCGTGATGCCGGGGAGGATCACCTCGTCGAGGTCTGCGAGCAGCGCGGAGAACGGCTCGCCCTCCATGGGGGCGGATTCGGGGAGCCGGGCGCGCGTCTCGCCGGGCCTGACCGCGGCCGCCACCGGCAGGTCCGGCAGACGCTCGAGATACCGCTCGACCCAGTCGGCGGCCGCCCGAAGATCGTCGTGGAACGTCATCGCTTCTTCCTGAGCTTCAGCACCTGCGGCCAGGTGCGGGTGTTGAGGACGTCGTCGGATGTCAGCCACGCCCGTCGCGCCTGCCCGACGCCTAGCTCGACGTAGTCGAGCGCCGCCGTCTGGTGGCCGTCCGAGTCGATCACGAGCTTGAGCCCGGCCTCGCGCGCCGCGCGAGCATGCACGTCGGACAGGTCGAGCCGGTCGGGCTGCGAGTTGAGCTCGAGGAACGTGCCCGTCGCGAGTGCCTCCTCGATCACACGCTCGACATCGATCGGCGACGCGGCCCGCCTGCCGATCTTGCGGCCGGTCGGGTGCCCGATGCAATCGACGTACGGGCTGGCCATCGCGGCGAGCACGCGGCCCGTCGGGTCGTGGTCGAAGCGCGAGTGCACGGAGGCGACCACCCAGTCCCGCGTCGCGAGCTCCTCGTCGGAGACGTCGAGCGACCCGTCCGGCCGGATGTTCACCTCGATCCCCTTGAGGATCCTGAACGGCTTCACGACCTCGTTGAGCGCGTCGATCTGCTCGGACTGCCGAGCGAGCAGGTCGCCGCGGAGACGCTGGGCGTGATCGCAGATCGCGTAGTAGGAGTAGCCGCGGCGGATCGCCGTCTCGACCATCGCCTCGAGGCTGTCCTTGCCGTCCGACCAGGTCGTGTGCGTATGCAGGTCGCCCCGAAGGTCGCCGAGCTCGACGAGCCGCGGCAGCTCGCCGGCCCGCGCGGCGGCGAGCTCGCCGCCGTCTTCCCGCAGCTCGGGCGGGATCCACTCGTAGCCCAGGAAGCGGTAGACGTCCTCCTCGCGCTCGAAGCGGTGCTCCTCGCCGGTCTCGACGACCGTCACCGCATACTCGGAGACCGAGAGCCCGCGGCGCACCGCATCCTCGCGGAGTGCGACGTTGTGATTCTTCGAGCCGGTGAAGTGCTGGAGCAGGTTGCCGTAACTCTCCGGCGGCACGACGCGAAGGTCGAACCGGAGACCCTCGTGCGAGACGACGGTCGCCTTCGTCGGCCCCTTCGCCGCGACGTCCACCACCCAGGACAGGGAGCAGAAGTGGTCGACGAGCGCCTGCGGGTCGCGGGCGGTCGCGATCACGTCGAGGTCGCGCACCGTCTCGCGCATCCGGCGGGCGGAGCCGGCGAGGTCGACCTGAACCGACGCCGGGTGCTCGCGCAGCTCCTCGACGACGGCGCGCAGCTTGGGCAGCGTCGTCCCGAGCAGCGACCGCCGCGGGCCGGCGGCGGCTGCCGGCTGCTTGAGCGCGGCAGCGATCTTCTCCTCGGTGCCCGGCCCGATGCCCGCGTGGCCACGGAGCTGCCCCGCCTCGGCAGCCGCCTTCAGGTCGGCGACGGTCGTGATGCCGAGCTCCTGCCAGATCCGGCGCGCCGTCTTCGGGCCGAGGCCGGGAAGGCGCATGAAGGTCGCCACCTCGGGCGGCACGACCGCCTTCCGTTTCGTGAGCGCGTGGATCTCGCCGTCCTGGACGACCTCGACGATCTTGGCCTCGATCGTCTTGCCGATTCCCTGGAGCAGGACCGCCTTCCCGTCGAGCGCGAGCTGTGCGACCGACGTGGGCGTCTCCCGGATGCGCGCGGCAGCTTTCCGGTAGGCGCCGACGCGAAAGGCGTCGCCGCCTTCGAGCTCCATCAGGTCGCCGAGCAGGTCGAACTGGTCGGCGAGCGCCTCGTTGCGCGGGAGGTCCGGCATTGCGGCGATCATAGGCGCCTCGATGCGCGCGACCGTCTGCCTGCCCACGTACAACGAGCGTGCGAACCTGGAGCCGATGCTGGCGCGCCTCGGCGACGTCCTGCGCGAGGGCGATCGGGTGCTCGTGATCGACGACAGCTCTCCCGACGGCACGGGCGAGCTCGCCGACCGGCTGGCGTCCGAGCTCGGCTTCGTCGACGTGCTCCACCGTCCGCACAAGGAGGGCCTCGGGCCCGCCTACCTCGCCGGCTTCCAGCGCGCGCTGGCCGACGGCGCCGAGCTGGTGCTCGAGATGGACTGCGACTTCTCCCACGATCCCGCCGACGTGCGGCGGCTGATCGCCGCAGTCGAAGGCGGTGCCGACCTCGCGCTCGGCTCGCGCTACGTCCCCGGGGGCGGGGTTCGCAACTGGGGGCTCGTGCGGCGCGCGATCTCGCGCGGGGCATCGATCTACACGGCGCTCTTCCTCCAGATGGGCGTGAAGGACCCGACCGGCGGGTTCAAGTGCTTCTCGCGGCGCGTGCTCGAGACGATCGCCCTCGATCGCGTGACCGCGAAGGGCTACGCGTTCCAGATCGAGACCACCTTCCGCGCGAAGCAGGCCGGCTTTCGGATCGTCGAGGTCCCGATCACGTTCAGCGACCGCACGGAGGGGCACTCGAAGATGAGCCGGGCGATCGTGCTCGAAGCCGTCTGGCGCGTGCCGCTGCTGCGGCTCCGCGACTAACCTGGTCGGCATGAAGGACGTCACCGACGCGAGCTTCGACACCGACGTGCTCGGAGCCGGCCGCACGGTCGTCGTCGACTTCTGGGCGCCGTGGTGCGGGCCGTGCCGGGCCATCGCACCCGCACTCGAGGAGCTCGCCGCCGAGACCGAACGAGTCGAGTTCGTGAAGCTCGACATCGACGAGAACCCCGAAGCGGCCGCCCGCTTCGGCGTTCTCTCGATCCCGACGGTGATCCTGTTCGCGGACGGCGAGGCGCGCGAGACGGTGATCGGCGCGCGGCCGAAGAGGCACTTCGCGCAGGCGTTCGCGTCCTACCTGTAGTGCTCGTAGCCGCGCAGGCCATGCGGCTCGCCCTCGAGCAGTAGCTCGACGCCCTCGCCCGCCTCGACCCGCCCGATGACCGCGAAGCCCTCGGCAGCCGGCGTCGCGGCGAGGAGCTCGTAGTCCTCGCCGAAGCCGAGGTCGGCCACCGTCGCGCCGGGCGCGAGCGGCACCCGGTCGAGCTCGATCACGCAGCGCACGCCCGAGCGGCGAGCAAGATGGCCGGCGTCGACGGCCAGGCCGTCCGAGAGGTCGAGCTGGGCGTGCGCAACCGCCGCGAGCGCGCGCCCCTCGGCGATCCGCAGCGGCGGCCGGACGTAGCGCTGCTCCCGGAACGCGGCGCCGGCCGCGCCGAGTGCGCCGCTGACGACGAGGAGGTCTCCCGGGCGAGCGCCGGCGCGCCCAGGGACACGCGGGCTCCGGCCGAGCGCGGTGACGGAGACGACGACGCTCGCTGCGGCTGTGGTGTCGCCGCCGATCACGACGGCGCCGGTCTCGGCAATGCCCTCGTAGAACGCGAGAACATCCGCCAACGCAGTGTCACCGGGGGCGGCGAGCGTCACGAGCAGCCCCTCGGGCGTCGCGCCCGACGCAGCAAGGTCGCTCAGGTTGACCGCTGCGGCACGGAAGCCGAGCTCGCGCCAGTCGAGCCAGTCGAAGCGGAAGTGGACGCCCTCGACGAGCGCATCCTGCGTGACGACGAGGTCGGCACCGACCAGGGCCGCGTCGTGCTCGATGCCGCGCACGAGCCCGCGGCGCTCGAGCTCGCGGAGGAGGCCGAGCTCACCCGTCTCCGAGAGCTTCGTCAACGGCCCTTCTCAGCTCGGGATCGGTGGCGGCGCGGATGGCCGCTACGCCGGCAGCGCCGGCGCGGATGCAGTCGGCTGCGTTCGACGCGTCGATGCCGCCGATCGCGACGACCGGCACGTCGACGGCGGCGCAGATCGCGCGCAGCCCCTCGAGCCCGATCGAGGGGTCGGCGTCGCCCTTCGACGGCGTCTCCCAGATCGGCCCGACGCCGAGGTAGTCGGCGTCTGCGTCGAGTGCCTGCTCGAGCGTGGAGGCGGAGCGGCCGAGCAAGAGGCCGAGCCCCCGGGCGAGCCCCGCGCCGCGGTCGGCCTGCCCGAGGTGAACGCCGTCGGCGCCGAGCGCGAGGGCCGCCTCCACGTCGTCGTTGACGACGAACGTGACACCCAGATCGGCGAAGCCGCGTCCCGCCTCGATCACCGCCTGCGTCGGCGCCTTCAGCCGCAGCTGCACGACGGTGGCGCCCGCCGCGGCCGCCAGCCGCGCAGTCGCAAGATCCTCGACGATCGCGTGGACCCTCACGACACGCGCGCCCTGTCGTCGAGGGTTGCCGGGTCGAGCCCCGCGAGCGCGTCGTACAGCGCCACGTGGAAGGAGCCGGGGCCACGGGCGGTGACGGCGGCGTCCTCGCCCGCGATGCCGAATGCGACGAGCGCCTCGGCGGCGGCCTCGAGCGGCCGGTCGGCGTTGACGGCGAGGAAGCACCCGGTGAGGGCGGACGACATGCAGCCGGTGCCGGTGATCGTCGCCATCAACGGGTGCCCGTTCGCGATCGCGATCGTCCGCTCGCCGTCCGACACGTGGTCGACCGGCCCGGTCACGGAGGCAACGAGACCGAGGCTGCGTCCCGCCTGCCGTGCGAGCTCGGCCGCGTCGCTCGAGGCGGCGATCGACTCGACGCCGCGCACCTCGGCGTCGACTCCCACCAGCGTCGCCACCTCGCCCGCGTTGCCGCGGAGCACGGTGACGTCGACCTCGTGGAGGATGCGCTTCGCAGTCTCGGTTCGGTACGTCGTCGCACCGGCCCCCACGGGGTCGAGCACGACGGGAACGCCTGCATCGTTGGCGGAGCGCCCCGCGATCAGCATCGCTTCGACCCAGGTGGGAGAGAGCGTGCCGATGTTGAGGACGAGCGCGCCGGCGAGCCGCACCATCTCGGCGACTTCCTCGCGCGCGTGCGCCATCACGGGCAGGGCGCCGAGCGCGAGCGTCGCGTTCGCCGTCTCGTTCATGACGACGTAGTTCGTGATCTGGTGGACGAGCGGCTTGCCTTCGCGCAGCCGCCGCAGAGAGTCGCCTACGCTCATGCAACTCCTTTCAGGTCGAGGACGTCGACGGGGCCGTCTCCCGCCCCGAGGCCCGCCAGGCCCTGCTCCACGGCACGACCGGCGGCGGCAGCCGCCGCCTGGGCGGCCTCCACCAGCGATGCGCCGCGGGCGAGGTACGCCGTCAGCGTCGCTGAATGCGTGCAGCCGGCGCCGTGCGTCGCGCCGCTTTCGTGGCGCGGCACGGAGATCTCGACGTGGTCGCGACCGTCGAACAGGTGGTCGACCGGATCGTCGCCGTGGCCGCCGGTAACGATCGCGGCGTGCGCGCCGAGGTCGACGAGCCGCTCGGCGAGCTCGCCGCGAGAGCCCTCGCCGACGAGCACGCGCGCCTCGATCAGGTTCGGCGTCACGACCGTCGCGAGCGGGAAGAGCTTCCCGACGAGCACCTCGACGGCATCGTCCTGCAGCAGCCGCGCGCCGGAGGAGGCAATCATCACCGGATCGACGACGAGCGGAACGGGATCGGCGGCCAGGAAACGCGCCACCGCCTCGACGATCCGCTTCGAGAAGAGCATCCCGGTCTTCGCGGCGTCGACGCCGATGTCCGAGAAGATCGCCTCGAGCTGCGCGAGCACGAACTCGGGCGGCAGCTCGTGCACGGCCGTCACGCCGACGGTGTTCTGCGCCGTCAGCGCGACGATCGCGGACATGCCGTGCGCGCCTGCGGCCGCGAAGGCCTTCAGGTCGGCCTGGATCCCGGCGCCGCCTCCGCTGTCCGAGCCGGCGATCGTCAACGCTCTCGGAACGATGCTCCCCACCCCGATGCTCGCCACTCCCTTCGCCGGTGCGAACCGGATCAGGTTCGACGGGTGTGATCTCAGCCCCCTTCAGGGCACCCCGGTGAAAGGACTCTACCGCGTCTAGCCTAGGGCGATGGGCGCGGTCGACGTGCTTTCGTGGGAGGGGTTCCTGCAGGGCGAGGAGCTCGCCCACCTCACGACCGAGCCGCCGCGCGAGGCGCGCTTCGCGCCCTTGCCCGACGATCTTCCGCCGGCTGTGGCGGCCGGGATCGGCGTGTCGCAGCTCTACGCCCACCAGCGCACCGCCTGGGATGCGGCCCGCCGCGGCGAGCACGTGCTCGTCACGACCGGCACCGCCTCCGGGAAGACCTTGGCCTTCAACCTGCCGGTGCTCGACGCGATCGACCGCGACCCGGCGACGCGAGCGCTGTACCTCTACCCGACCAAGGCGCTCGCCCAGGACCAGTTCCGCACGCTCGCCGGCTACGGGCTGCGACACCTCCGGCCGGCGATCTACGACGGCGACACGCCGGTCGCCGAGCGGCGGCAGATCCGGGGCTGGGCCAACGTCCTGCTCTCGAACCCGGACATGCTCCACATCGGCCTGCTCCCGAACCACGGCCGCTTCGGCGACGTGCTCGCGAACCTCCGCTACGTCGTCGTCGACGAGGCTCACGTCTACCGGGGCGTCTTCGGCTCGCACGTCGCGAACGTGCTGCGCCGGCTGCGGCGGCTCGCGCGTGCGTACGGAAGCGAGCCGCAGTTCCTGCTCGCTTCCGCGACTGTCTCCAACCCCGGCGAGCTCGGCCAGGCACTGCTCGGCGTCCCGGTGACCGTGGTCGGCGACGACGCCGCGCCGCGCTCCGAGCGGACCGTCGTGCTCTGGAACCCGCCGCTGCAGGACGCCGAGCTCGGGCTCCGCGCGTCGGCGCTCGCAGAGGCGGCGAAGCTGCAGGCGGCGCTCGTCGAACGGGGCCTCCGGACGTTGACGTTCGCGAAGAGCCGCAAGGCGGCGGAGCTCGTCCACCGCTTCACGGCCGAGCGCCTCGGCGACGACAGCCACCTCTCCCCGTATCGCGCGGGCTACACGGCGGCGCAGCGCCGAGAGATCGAGCGGCGGCTCGCCGACGGCGACCTGCTCGGCGTGTCGGCGACGAACGCGCTCGAGCTCGGCATCGACGTCGGCCTCCTCGACGCCGTCATCTCGGTCGGGTTCCCGGGGACCGTCGCATCGCTCCGCCAGCAGTGGGGCCGGGCCGGCCGGCGGGGCAGCGGGCTCGCCGTGCTCGTCGCGAGCGAGGACGGGCTCGACCAGTTCTTCATGCGCGAGCCCGACAAGCTGCTCGGACGCCGCGTCGAGGCGGCGATCCTCGACCACGCTAGCCCCCGAGTGCTCGCCGGCCACGTCCGCGCCGCCGCCTATGAGGCTCCGATCACCGAGGAGGACGGCGCGACCCTCGGCGAGGCCGCGCTCGCAGCCGCCCGCGACGACCCCCTCCTCCGCTCGACGCCCGCGGGAATCGTGTGGGCGGGACGCGAGCACCCAGCGGCCCACGTCGCGCTCCGGTCGACCGAGCCGGACTCCGTCCGCATCGTCGACGGCGAAACGGGCGAGGAGCTCGGCCTCGTCGAGCGCTCACGGGCCGCAGCGACCGTTCACGAGGGGGCCGTCTACCTCCACCGCGGCGAGTCGTTCCTCGTGCGCGCGCTCGACCTGACCACCCTGCATGCGATCGTCGAGCCGTTCGCGGGCGACTGGTACACCCAGGCGAAGAAGGAGACGCTGACCGAGATCGTGATGCCGCGACTCGTCGAGCGGCGGCTCGGTCTCGAGCTCGCCTTCGGGGAGATCGAGGTGACGGAGCAGGTCGTCGCCTACGAGCGGCGGACGATCACGAGCCAGGACCGGATCGAGCTCGTGCCGCTCGAGCTGCCGCCGTCGACGTTCACGACCGAGGCGGTCTGGTTCCTGCCCGAGCCCGACCAGCTCGCGGAGTCACCCGAGATGCCGCGCCTCCTGTCGACGCTCCACGCAGCCGAGCACGCACTGATCGCGCTGCTGCCGCTCTGGGCGATGTGCGACCGCTGGGACATCGGCGGGCTCTCGACCAACATCCATCCACAGACCGGGCGGGCGACGGTGTTCGTCTACGACGGCCACCCCGGCGGCGTGGGCATCACCGAGCACGGCTTCCACGAGTTCGAGGGCTGGGTCGCCGACACGGCGGCCATGATCCGCGGCTGCCCCTGCTCCGACGGCTGCCCCTCGTGCGTGCAGAGCCCGAAGTGCGGCAACCTCAACGAATGGCTCGACAAGAACGGCGCGCTCGCATTCCTGACGCGGCTTGTCGATTCCCGCGGTCGCCGTTCGTCGTAGAGCGACACCGAGACGAAGGAGGCAACGTGAAGTACGCACTGCTCATCTACGGCGCCGAGGGAGATTGGACCGACCTCTCCGACGAGGATCGCAACGCCATGTACGCCGAGTACGAAGCGGTCAGCGCGACGCCCGGGATCGTCGGCGGCAGCGAGCTCAGCCCGATCGACACGGCGACGACCGTCCGCGTTCAAAACGGCGAGACGTTGACCACCGACGGGCCGTTCGCCGAGACGAAGGAGGTCCTCGGAGGCTTCTATCTCTTCGAGGCGGAGAACCTCGACGACGCGATCGCCGTCGCCGCGCGTATCCCGGCGGCCCGGCACGGCTCGGTCGAGGTGCGGCCGGTGGTGGAGCGTCCCTGATCGAGCAGGTCTTCCGCGACGAGTGGGGCCGCGTCCTCGCCTCGCTGATCGGCTTCCTCGGCGACTTCGACCTCGCCGAGGAAGCCGCCCAGGAGGCGTTCGCGGTCGCGGCGGAACGATGGCCGCGGGACGGCATGCCCGCGAATCCCGGCGCGTGGCTGACCGTGACGGCGCGCAACCGGGCGATCGACCGGATCCGCCGCGAGCGCGCTCTGGCCGCGAAGCTGCCCCTGCTCGACCGGGAGCCGACGCCGATGGCCGATTCGAGCTTCCCCGACGAGCGCCTCGAGCTGCTCTTCACCTGCTGCCACCCCGCCCTGTCGACGGAGGCTCAGGTGGCCCTGACCCTGCGGACGCTCGGTGGGCTGCGCACGGACGAGATCGCACACGCGTTCCTCGTTCCCGAGGCGACGCTCGCCCAGCGGCTCGTGCGCGCCAAGCGCAAGATCGCGACAGCCGGGATCCCGTTCCGGGTGCCGCCGCCGCACCTGCTGCCCGACCGTCTGGCGGCCGTGCTCGCCGTCGTCTACCTGATCTTCAACGAAGGGTACGGCGGCCGAGACGAGCTCGCCGACGAGGCGTTGAGTCTCGGACAGGCACTCGTCGTCCTGATGCCGGACGAGCCCGAGGCGCACGGCCTCCTCGCCCTGATGCTGCTCCACGACGCACGCCGCGACGCACGCTTCGCCGGCGGCGAGCTGGTGCTGCTCGCCGACCAGGACCGGCGTCTCTGGGACGCCGAGAAGCTCGCCGCAGGCCGGTCGCGGCTGGAGCGCGCGCTTGCGCTCGGCGGCCGCGGGCCGTATGTCGTGCAGGCGGCGATCGCCTCGCTGCACGCCGACGAGCCGGTCGACTGGCGCGAGATCGCCGCACTGTACGGCGAGCTCGCCCGACGGACGAGCTCGCCCGTGGTCGAGCTGAACCGCGCGGTCGCAGTCGCCAAGGTCGACGGCCCACTGGCCGCGCTCGCCATCCTCGACCGGCTCGACCTCGCCGGCTATCGCTACCTGCATTCGACGCGCGGGGACCTCCTGCACCGGCTCGGCCGCGATGACGAGGCCCGAGCGTCGTACGCGAAGGCGATCGAGCTGACACCCGAGGGCGCCGAGCGTCGCTTCCTCGAACGCCGCCTGGCCGAGCTCTAACTGGTTCGCCGGCGCAGTGTCGTCGCGCCGAGAGCGAGCGCCAGGGCCGCCGCGCCGAGCACGATCGCGACGTCGCGGACGAGCGCGCTGCCGCCCGTCCCCGCCGCTGCACGCGAGAGCCCGTCGTAGGCCCAGGTCAGCGGCAGCACCGCCGAGATCCAGCGGAGGGCGTCGACCATGTGGTCGCGGGGAACGAGCAACCCGCAGAGGATGAGCTGCGGGAAGACGATCGCGGGCAGGAACTGGACCGCCTGGAACTCGGTGCGCGCAAACGCGGAGACGAAGAGACCGAGCGCCATCCCGAGCACGGCATTGCAAACCGCGAGCCCGATCACGAGCGCAACCGAGCCCTGCACGTCGAGGCCGAGGAGCCCGAAGGCGACTCCAGACGTGATCGCCGCCTGGACCGTCGCCAAAGCGGCGAAGGCGAGCGCGTATCCCGCGAGCAGGTCGAGCTTCGAGAGCGGCAGGGTCATCAGCCGCTCGAGCGTGCCGCTCGTCCGCTCGCGCAGCATCGCGATCGACGTGACCACGAACATCGTCGTGAACGGGAAGATGCCGATCATCGGCGGGCCCACCCGGTCGAACGTCTGCGGCTGTGCGTCGAACAGGTAGCGGAAGAGCGTGATCAGGAACGGGGGCACGAGGAAGAGAAGCGCCAGCGTCCGCGGATCGCGGCGCAGCTGTTGCAGCACCCTGAGCGCGGTCGCGAACGTCGCCCGGCGGCTCATCCCTGCTCCACGAGCGCGAGGAACGCATCGTCGAGCCGGTCACGACCGGTCCGGGCGCGCAGCTCCGCTGCGGTGCAGTCGGCGAGCAGCCTGCCCTCGCGAAGGAGGAGCAATCGGTCGCACCGGTCGGCCTCGTCCATGACGTGCGACGAGACGAGCAGCGTCTTGCCCGTCTCGGCGATCCGCCGGAAGGTCGCCCACAGGTCACGACGCAGGACGGGATCGAGCCCGACGGTGGGCTCGTCGAGGACGAGCACCTCCGGGTCGCCGAGGAGCGCTGCCGCGAGCGAGGCGCGCGAGAGCTGGCCGCCCGAGAACGTGCGAACCGTGCGATCCGACAGCTCGCCGAGCCCGACCACGTCGGCCGCCTGCTCGACCGCCGTCCCCGGCGCGCCCAGCAGACGGGCGAAGTACGAGAGGTTCTCGCGCAGGGTGAGGTCGGCGTAGACCGACGGCGCCTGCGTCGTATACGCGACGCGCCGACGCAGCGGGGCGGTGCCGGCACGCTCGCCGAGCACCGTCACGGTCCCGCCGGCGACGATCTGCACCCCGACGAGCGATCGCAGAAGCGTCGACTTCCCGGAGCCGCTCGGCCCGAGGAGCCCCGTCACCGTCCCCGCCTCCACCCCGAACGAGAGATCGTGCAGCACGTCGAGGCCGCCGCGGATCACGTGCAGGTGGTCGACACGGATGGCGGCCATCGACGCGAAGATAGGCGACCAGGTGGTCGACCGCATCCGGGAGTTCAGCCACTTCGTCGCCGAGCGCGCGTCCGACCGGAGCGTGCCGACTCCGCACGGCGTCGGCCGGATCGCCGACACGATCCCCGACGTCTACGACGCGAATTACCTGGAGGTCGCCGGCGCAGCGGCACCCGCCGCCGTGCTGGCGGCCGAGGCCGAGTCGGTGCTCGAGGCCTGCCGGCACCGGCGCATCTGCGTCGAAGGCGGCGGCGACGGCCTCGCCGACGAGCTCGCCGCGCTCGGCTTCGAGCTCTCGACACACCTGATCCTCGCGCACCAACGCGAGCCCGACCGGCTCGTCGACACGTCGATGGTGCGCGAGGTGCCTCTCGAGACGCTTCTCCCCGCGCGCACGGCCGCCACACTCGCCGAGCCATGGGGCGGCGAGGTGATCGCGCACGCGCTCAACGAGGCAAAGCGCCGGGTCGCTGCAGCGGTGCCGACACGCTTCTTCGCGGCGTTCGCCGGCGACGAGCTCGCCGGCTACTGCGAGCTGCGCGAACGGGACGGCGTGGCGCAGATCGAGGACGTGGAGGTGCTCGAGCGCTTCCGCGGCCGCGGGCTCGGGCGCGCAGTCGTGCAGGCAGCCCTGCAGGCGGGTCGCAGCGACAACGAGGTCGTCTGGCTCGAGGCGCTTGCCGACGACTGGCCGCGCGGGCTGTACGCGAAGCTCGGCTTCCAGGTGGTCGACCGCGTTGACGTCTACACCCGTCTGCCACACCCGCTGACGCAACTTCGGCTGCGGACCCCGCGGCTCGAGCTGCGCCTCGCCACGATCGCCGAGCTGCGCGCCTTGTATCGCGTCGCCGAGGCGGGCATCCACGACCCGGGCTTCATGCCGTTCGAGGTTGCGTGGACCGACGACCTCGACGAGGAGTCGTTCCTCGTGCACCATCGCGATCTACTCGCGGCGTGGCAGGCTGACGACTGGACGCTGAACCTGATCGCATTCCTCGACGGCTTCCCCGTCGGGAGTCAGAGCATCGCGGCGGAGCGATTCGCGGAGCAGCGAGCCGTCGTCACGGGCTCGTGGCTGGGACAGTCATGGCAGCGGCGTGGGCTCGGCACGGAAATGCGTGCGGCAGTCCTGACGTTGGCGTTCGACGAGCTCGCCGCGACCGAGGCGCGGAGCGGGGCGATCGACGGCAACGACGCGTCGCTCGTCCTCTCGCTCCGACTCGGGTACGAGCGCGTCGGATCGCACACCGTCTCGCCGCGAGGCGCTCCCGTGGAGCACACCGACCTCGCGTTACGACGCGACCGCTTCGCCTCGCCCGTCCCGGTGGAAGTCGACGGCCTCGAGCGTGTCAGGGCGCTCTTCGGAGTGTAGGCTCGCCCGACAACTGCAAACCGGGATCGAGGAGGGCACGGCATGACTTCCATGCGGCTGCCCCGCCCGCGGCACGGGGACACCGGTGACACGACGGCCGAGCTACGCGAGCTCGCGGCGTCCATCCTGCGCGACGACGTCGAGACGCTCGCGCGCACGACCAAGTACCTGCGGCGCTCCTACCGCGTCGTCTTCGTCGGCTACGTGGCGATGCTGATGTTCGGGATGGCGGCGGTCTGCGCCGCCTTCGTCAAGGGGCTGACCGCGGGGAGCGTCGGCGAGGCGGCCGCTGCGATCGGCCTCGCCGGCCTGACCGTCGGCATCTTCGTCGCGTTCTTCGTGCAGCGCCCCTCGGCCGCGCTGGAGCGAAACGCGATCTTCATGCCGTGGGTCTCGATCGTCCTGACCACGTTCTGGACGAGGCTGCTCTACCTCGACGATCCCGAGACGCTCGACGCGAAGCTGGGCCACGCGGCCAAGGAGGCCTCCGACGAGCTGTCCGCGATCGCGCTTCGCTATGCGGTGATCGACGGGAAGGAGCTGGCCGTCGCGAAGGAGGCGGCGCGAACGAAACCTACGCGAGCCGTCTGAGCGCCGCGGCGAGCGACTGCCGCGTCGAGAGCAGCGGGGCGTGCAGATCACCCTGCCGCCGCACGCGCTCGAGCACGGCCGCCATCGTGAACGCGGACGGATCGAGCCGCTCGTTCACCTCGTCCCAGAGAAGCGGCGTCGAGACGGGCGCGCCCGGCCGCGGGCGCACGGAGTAGGCCGAGGCGATCGTCTTGCCCTCGCCGTTCTGGTTCGCGTCGATCAGCACGCCACGCCGCTTCGCCTTCGACCACTCCGTCGTCGCAAGCTTCGGATGCGCGCGCACGATCGCGCCGGCGACGATCTCGGCGAAGCCGCGGGTGTCGTCATAGGTCGAGCGCCGCGCGATCGGCACCAGGACGTGAATGCCCTTGCCGCCCGACGTCTTCGGGAACGACGAGAGGCCGAGCGCGTCGAGCGCCTCTTTCAGGATCAGCGCGACCTCGACCGTCTGCGTCCACGGCACCTCGGGCGTCGGGTCGAGGTCGAAGAGGACGAAGTCGGGCCGCTCGGGCCGGTCGACGCGCGAGTACCACGCGTTCATGTCGATGCAACCCATGTTGACCATCCAGAGGAGCGCGAGCTCGTCGTTCACGACCGGGAACGAGACCCACCGTTTGCTCCGTGTCCCGTCGCGCGGTGAGACCTGGGCGCGGAACCTGGGGATCCAGTCGGGCATGTGGCTCGGCGCGTCCTTCTGGAAGAACGCCTTCCCCCCGGCGCCGTCGGGATAGCGGCGCATCGTGAACGGCCGGCCGCGCAGGTGCGGAACGAGCGCCGGCGAGACCGCGCGGTAGTAGGCGAGCAGATCGCCCTTCGTGATCCCCTCCTCCGGCCAGAACGGCTTGTCGAGGTTCGAGAGGCGCAGCGTGCGGCGACCCGACGTGATCACCTCGGGCACGACCTGCGGGGAGACGACGTCCTCCGGTTCCTTGTCGTCGCGCAGCCCGAGATACGACGGGTGACGGAGATGACCATCGTGTGTCCACTCGCCGTAGCGCACCTGGGCGACAAGCCGCGGCTCGACCCACACGACGTCGCCCTTGCGCACGCGCGGCATCTTCGGCGGCTCGCGAAACGGCGGCGAGTCGCGCCGCAGAGGCTTCAGCAGCCGCAGCAGCCGCCGGATCTCGTCGTCGTCGAAGCCCGTGCCGACGTTCCCCACGTAGCGAAGGTCGGGCCCATCGTGGACCGCGAGCACGAGCGCGCCGAACGTCCCAGCCCGGCGACCAGAGCCGCGCGTGTAGCCCGCGACGAGGAACTCGTCGTTGCGGTCGATCTTCAGCTTGAGCCAGTCGCGCGTACGGCGGCCCGGACGGTAGGGCGAGTCGAGCCGCTTGGCGACGACGCCCTCGAGCCCGCGCTCGCGAGCCGCGGCAAGAAGCGCCTTGCCGTCGTCGAAGCCCTCCGAGAAGGCGACGGCCGTCACGCGACGGTCGAGCAGCGCTCGAAGCGCCGCCTTGCGCTCGGCGAGCGGCTCGTCGATCCGGGGTAAGCCGTCGAGCTCCAGCAGGTCGAAGGCGAAGAAGACGAGCGCGCCGGTCCCTTGCTGCAGCTCGGAGAAGCTCGCGCGACCGTCCTCGGTCAGGCGGCAGATCTCGCCGTCGACGACGGCGTTCGGGCTCTTCACCGCCTTCGCCACCGCCTTCGCGACGTCGGCGAAGCGCTCGGTGAGCTCGGTGCCGTTCCGCGACACGAGCCTGCACTCGCCGGCACGCACGTATGCGAGCGCGCGGTACCCGTCGAACTTGACCTCGAACGTCCAGCCCTCGCCCGTCGGGACGTGCTCGCTCGCCGTCGCGAGCATCGGCGTGTACGTCCGCCGCGCGGGCGGCTCGTCCTCGGCGTCGTGACCCTTGATCAGGAGCCAGTTCTCCTCCTTCCCGTCGAGCCCGGCGGGCACGAGCGTATAGCGGCCGCCGAGGCGCGCACCGTGGAGGACGAAGGTGAGCCGGCCGTCGCGCCGCTCCTCGAGCAGCTCGTACGTGCCGTGGTCGAAGATCTCGACGCTCCCCGCCCCGTACTGGCCCGCCGGGATCTCACCGTGGAAGTCCGCATACTCGAGCGGGTGGTCCTCGACGTGGACGGCGAGCGCCCGCGCACCGGGCTCGACCGGCACGCCCTTCGGCACCGCCCAGGAGGCAAGTGCGCCGCCTCGCTCGAGGCGGAAGTCGTAGTGCAGCCTGCGCGCGTCGTGACGCTGAACGACGAAGATCGGCGCGCCGCCGCGCTCGCCGGCGCCGGCCGCGAACGGCTCCGGCGTCCGTCCAGGCCGACGCTTGCGCCGGTACTCCGAGAGGCTCACCCGGCACCGCCGTTCCCATCGCAAACCGAGGTTTCAGCCACGCGACAGGCGGGAATGACCGCTTGCGAGCTTCTCCTCGTGAGCCGCTCCACCGATGGGGGTAACCGCCACACAGGCCCGTGCCATGCACGGGCCTGTGTGTCTCCGAGGCCGGTGTTTCCAAATCACGATGGGTTTGTAAACGGATTGTTCCCCGTTGAAAACCCTGTGGATGATGTGGAAAGCCCGGAGTTCGTGCGAATCGCTACGCGTAGACGCCCATCCCGCGGAACTTCGCGCGGCGACGGCGGCGCAGCTCCTCGCCCGGGACGTCGTCGAGCTCGTCGAGCGCCTCCAGGAGCGCAGTCCGCAGCTGGGACGCCGCGAGAGCCGGGTCGAGCTGGGCGCCGCCCTCCGGCTCGGGGACGATCCCGTCGATCACGCCGAGCTCGAGGCAGTGCTGGGCATCCGGCTTGAACGCCGCCGCCGCCTTCTTCGCCTCGCCGGCGTCACGCCAGAGGATCGCCGCGCAGCCCTCGGGGGTGATCACCGAGTAGATCGCGTTCTCCTGCATCAGCACGCGGTCGGCGACCGCGATCGCCACGGCGCCGCCCGAGCCGCCCTCGCCGATGATGCACGCGACGGTCGGCACCTCGAGCCGGGCCATCGCCGCCTGCGAGCGGGCGATCGCGCCACCCTGGCCGTGCTGCTCGGCGGCGACGCCGGGATACGCGCCGGGCGTGTCGACGAGCGACACGAGCGGGAACCCGAAGCGGTCGGCGATCTCCATCACGCGCATCGCCTTGTGGTAGCCCTCGGGATAGGCCATCCCGAACTGACGGTCGATCCGCTCCTTGACGTCGCGGCCCTTCTGGTGGCCGACCAGGGCGACCGTGCGGCCGTCGAGCCGCCCGATACCGGTGACGAGCGCGCCGTCGTCGGCACGGCCGCGGTCGCCGTGCAACTCGACCCAGTCCTCGAGCAATCGCTCGACGTAGTCGAGCGTGTACGGGCGATCGGGATGCCGCGCGAGCTCGACCGACCGCCAGACCGCCTCGTCGCTCGCATCGGCGGCGAGACGGTCGAGCTGCGACTGAAGCCGGTCGACCTCGCCGTCGACCTTCGTGCCGCGGAGAAGCGGGAGGCGCGACAGGCCGGAAAGCCGCTGGCGCAGATTGAGCTCGGTCTCGCGCTCCGTCATGATCCCCGCTCCCGACGACGGCCAAGCCGTCGCCTTCGCTCTCTGATGAGCTCCGTCAAGCCTACGCTCATGCAAATAGCCTCAGCACGCGGGAGAGGTATTCGCGCTGCTCACCGCGAGGGACGATCGCGTCGAGATGCCCGAAGCGCAGGTTCTGTTCGGCGAGGCCGAAGTCGTCGGGCAGCTTCTCGCGCGTCGTCTGCTGGACGACGCGCGGGCCGGTGAAGGCGATCAGGGCCCCCGGCTCGGCGATCGTGACGTCGCCGAGCGACGCGAACGACGCGAGCACCCCCGCCGTCGTCGGATGGGTCATGACGATGATCATCGGGACGCCGGCGTCGTGCAGGTCCTCGACGGCGCAGACCGTCTTCGGCAACTGCATCAGCGAAAGGATGCCCTCCTGCATCCGCGCACCACCGGACGACGTCACCGAGAGGAGCGGCACGCCGCGATCGACCGCCGCGTCGCAGGCACGCGAGAGCTTCTCGCCGACCGCGCTTCCCATCGACCCGCCCATGAACGCGAAGTCCATCACCGCGAGCTCGATCGGATGGCCGTCGAGCGATGCCTGGCCGACGACGATCGCCTCGCCGAGCCCGGTGTTCAACTCGGCCTCGGCCAGGCGCTCGCTGTAGGGCCGAAGGTCGAAGAACGAGAGCGGGTCCTCGGAGCGAACGTCCATTGCCTCCTCGGCGAAGCTCCCCTCGTCCGCGTACCACTCGATGCGGGCGCGGGCGCGCATCGGGAAGTGGTGTCCGCAGTGACCGCAGACCCAGAGCGCAGCCGCGAGCTCGTCGTCGCGGTAGTGCGAGCCGCACGTGGGGCACGTGTTCGGATGCTTGGCGGTCTCGGGCGGCGGAGCATGCTTATGCTCGACCTGGACGTCGAACCGGGTCTCGGACATGGCCTGCAGCTTAGACCTCCGGTGAGAGCCCGCCGGTTACAGGCGGCCCGAAAGGGCGGCCGTCAGGCGGCCGGGACGAGCTCGTCGAGCGTCTCCGGCAGGCCGAAGAGGTCCGAGAGCTCCCGGTCGGGCCGAGCGCCGGGCGGCACGGTCTCGCCGAGCCGGTTGATCCAGACGCTTCTCAGACCGAGCTCGTTGCAGGGCGCGACGTCGTGAAAGAGCGAGGCGCCGACGTGGACGTGCCCCTCGCGGGGCGCACGCGTCCGCTGGAAGAACTCCTCCCAGTGGCGGTGCGCCGGCTTGTACGACCCGATCTCCTGTGCGACCACGACCTCGTCGAAGTGGGCGCCGATCTGCACCTGCGAGGCAGCGATGAAGTCGTCGTCGGTGTTCGAGAGGATCGCAAGCCGCCAGCCGCGCGACCGCGCCTCCTCGAGCGACGCCCGCACCTCCGGGAAGGCGCGCCAGCCGGGCAGCGACTCGGCGAGACCGTATTCCTCGCCGGCCGGCGCCCCGAGCAGGCGCATGCACTCGGTCAGCACCTCGCGGTAGGACCGCTCCCCGTCCCGCTGCAGACCGGGCTCCGCCTCGTGGTAGCGGGCGAGCAGGTCGTCGGCGCGAGCCTCGCCGAAGACGCGGGCGAGCTCGGCGCGAACTCCACCGTCCCAGTCGATCAGCGTCCCATAGCAGTCGAAGGTCGCCCACCGCTCCACGACGGCGACTCTACGCGGCGAGCTCCGCCGGAGGGCGGTACGCGAGGAGCTCCCAGCCGTGCTCGTCCAGCCACTTCTTCGACTCGCGATACGCCGGCCGGCGCCGCTCGACAAGCCGCCAGAAGCCGGAGCTGTGGTTGTGCTCGACGAGGTGGCAGACCTCGTGCACGACGACGTAGTCGAGGACGTCGTGCGGGGCAAGCACGAGCCGCCAGTTGAAGCTCAGGGCACCGGTCGCGCTGCAGGAGCCCCACCGGCTGCGCTGCCCGCGCACCGTCAGCCGCGTGTAACGGACGCCGAGTGCCGCAGCCTCCGACTGGGCGAGCAGCGAGACGCGCGCATGCGCCTCGCGGCGGCCCTGGGTCTCGGTGAGATTGAGGCGCTCGAGCCCGAGACGTGCAACGACCGGCTCCGCCAGCTGCCGCTCGAGCCACGGGCGGTGCTGCTCGATAGCGGCGTCGATGTCGGCCTGTGACGCACGAGGCCGCACGACGAGCTCCGGCGCGAAGCCGTAGTGCACGACCATGCGCGAGCCTCGCACGCGCTTCGATCGCCGGATACGCACCTCAACCGGCTCACCCCACACGGTGATCACCCGCACGGGTCACGAGTTTCGCTCTCGCGTCGGCTAGTCCTGGAAGCGCCGGATGACGAGCGAGGCGTTGTGGCCGCCGAATCCGAACGAATTCGACACGGCGACGTCTAGGCCCGGGAGGTCGCGCGCCTCGTTCGGCACGTAGTCGAGATCGCACGCAGGGTCGGGGTCCTCGTAGTTGATCGTCGGCGGCGCCTTCCGATCGACGATCGCAAGGGTCGTGAAGACGGCCTCGACCGCGCCGGCCGCGCCGAAGCAGTGCCCGGTCGCGCCCTTCGTCGACGAGACGGCGAGCTTGTGCGCGTGCTCCTCGCCGAACGCCTTCTTGATCACCTTGGTCTCCGCGGCGTCCCCGAGCGGCGTCGAGGTCGCATGGGCGTTGACGTAGCCCACCTCCGTCGGGTCGATGCGGGCGCTCGCGAGCGCCATCGTCATCGAGCGGGCGGGGCTCTCGCCCGTCGGGTCGGGCTCGGTCATGTGCGCCGCATCCGACGACATGCCGTAGCCGACGAGCTCGGCGTAGATCCGTGCGCCGCGCGCCTTTGCGATCTCGAGCTCCTCGAGCACGAGGACGGCGGCCGCCTCACCCATCACGAGGCCGTCGCGCTCGCCGTCGAACGGGCGCGAGGCACGAACGGGGTCGTCGTTGCGGCGCGAGAGCGCCCGCATCGCGTCGAACCCGGCGATGCCGACCTCGGTGATCGGCGCCTCGGTGCCGCCGGCGAGCATCACGTCCGCCCGGCCCGCGCGGATCGCGTCCATCGCGTCGCCGATCGCCATGTTCGACGCGGCGCACGCTGTGCACTCGCTCATCAGCGGCCCTTTCGTGCCGAGCTCGATCGAGACCCAGCCGGCGCCCATGTTCGGGATGATCGACGGGATCGAGAACGGGCTCACGCGATCGGGGCCTTTCGTGAGCAGCACGTGGTAGCACTCCTGGTAGCTGTGCAGGCCGCCGATGCCGGTGGCGATCGATGCCCCGAAGCGCTCGGGTGCAGCCGACACGTCGATTCCCGAGTCCGCCTCCGCCTGCCGCGCCGCGGCGATGATCATCTGGGCGAAGCGGTCCATGCGGCGTGCGGCCTTACGGTCGATCCAGTTGGTGGGATCGAAGTCCTTCAGCTCGCAGGCGAAGTGCACGTTGTAGTCGGTGTGGTCGAACGACTGGATCTCCGCCGCACCGGACTCGCCGGCCAGCAGCCGCGACCACGTCGTTGCGACATCGTTGCCGAGGGGGCTCACGACGCCGAGCCCGGTTATCACGACACGTCTCTCCACTTACATTCCCAGCCCGCCGTCGACGAGCAGCACCTCGCCCGTGATGAACGAGGCGTCGTCGGAAGCGAGGAAGCGTACCGCGCCCGCGATCTCCGCCGGTTCCGCGATCCGGCCGAGCGGCGTCGAGGCGATCATCGTCTGCGTCGCCTCCTCCGGCAGGACGTCGGTGAGCTGGGAGCGCACGTACCCCGGCGCGACGACGTTGGCGCGGATCGAGCGGGAGCCCAGCTCGCGGGCGAGCGACTTCGTGAAGCCGATGATCCCGGCCTTCGAGGCCGCGTAGTTCGTCTGGCCGAAGTTGCCGTGGACTCCGACGATCGAGCTGACATTGATGATCGAGCCGGAGCGCCGCTTCATCATCGGCCGCACTACGGCACGGCAGGTGTAGAAGATCGAGCTCAGGTTCGTGTCGATGACGGTGCGCCAGTCGTCGTCCGACATCCGCGCCAGCACCCCGTCGCGCGTCAGCCCGGCGTTGTTGACGAGGACGTCGAGCTCGCCGGCCTCCTCGACGAGCCGCTTCGCGTCGTCAGGCGACGAGACGTCCGCCTGCACTGCACGGCCGCCGATCTCAGCCGCGAGCTCCTCCGCCTCGTCTCGTCCGCTTCGATAGCCGACGACGACGGAGGCGCCGGCGCGCGCCAGCTCCTGCGCGATCGCGCGGCCGATGCCGCGCGAGGCGCCGGTGACGAGTGCGACCTTGCCTTCGAGAGAAGCGAACGGCGCGTCAGGCAAGCGCTTCCGTCGCCTCGTCGAGCGAACGGAGGTCGTTGACCGAGAAGGTGCGAACCGACCTGTCGATCCTCTTCAGTAAACCGGACAGGACATTCCCGGGACCGACCTCGACGAACGTCGTCACGCCGCTCGAGACGAGCTCGCCGGCCGCCTGCGTGAAGCGCACGGGTGCAGTCAGCTGCTCGATGAGCAGCTCGCGATAGTGCTGGGCATCCTCGACCTTCGCCGTCACCGTCGACATGAACGCGGCGCGCCCTTCGACGAGATGCGCGCGCTCGACCGCCGGCCGCAGCCGCTCCGCGGCGCGCGCGACGAGCGGCGAGTGGAACGCCCCGGAGACGCGGAGTTTGACGGCCCGCCGGGCGCCCTCGCGGGCCGCTTCCTCGCAGGCCTCCTCGACCGACATCGTCTCGCCCGAGATGACGAGCTGACCGGGGCAGTTGTAGTTGGCCGGCCACACGTTCGCGATCTTGCGGCAGAGCGCCTCGACGACTTCGTCGGCGAGCCCGAGGATGGCGGCCATCGAGCCGGGATGCGCACGCGCCGCCTCGGCCATCGCCGCGCCGCGCTCGCGCACGAGCGCGATCGCCTCGCGGACCGAGAGTGACTCCGCCGAGCCGAGCGCCGAGAACTCGCCCACGGAATGGCCGACGACGACGTGCGGGCGAATCCCGCGGTCGCGCAGAGCGGCGTCGAACGAGAGGCAGGTGGCGACGAGCACCGGCTGCTGGATCTCCGTATCGACGAGCTCGTCGACGGGCCGCTCGAAGCACAGCTCCTTGAGGTCCATCCCGGACGCCTCGCTCGCGGCGTCGTACACGGCCA
The DNA here is from genome assembly GCA_963840365.1 of uncultured Thermoleophilia bacterium. GTDB lineage: Bacteria > Actinomycetota > Thermoleophilia > Gaiellales > Gaiellaceae > PALSA-600. The sequence goes on from CAWIYQ010000012.1 coordinate 461,181, forward strand.
TCGCCGCCGGCACCGCCTCGGCGATCTCGCGCCCCATGCCCTGCTCCAACGCCCCCTGGCCGGGGAACATGAACGCGATCTTCGTCATACGAGAGCTCCAGTCATTGGATGTGTCCATTCGATCAGCGCCGAGCCCCAGGTGAGGCCCGCGCCCATGCCCGTGAGGAGCACCAGCTTGCCAGGGCCGAGCCGCCCGTCGTCTCCCGCATCGGCGAGAGCGAGTGGGATCGACCCGGACGAGGTGTTGCCGTACCTGGACACGTTGATAACGATCCTTTCGGCGGGGACGCCGAGTTTCTTTGCTGCATGGTCGATGATGCGCACGTTCGCCTGGTGCGGGACGTATACATCCACGTCGGCCATCGACCTGTCGCACTCGCCCAGAATCGCCTCCGCGGAGCTGACCATGACGCGCGTCGCGAACTTGAAGACCTCGCGGCCGTTCATCTTCACGTACTTCTCCGGCTCGTCGAAGCGGCGCGAGCCGCTCCCGGGGAGCCACAGGTTCGCGCCGCCCCCGCCGTCGGCGCCGAGCTCGAACCCGAGGAAGCCGCCCTGGGGCACCGCCTCCATCACCACCGCGCCTGCGCCGTCGCCGAAGAGGACGAGGGTCGAGCGATCGGTCCAGTCGAGGATCTTCGAAAGAACGTCCGCGCCGATCACGAGCGCGCGGTGCGAGAGCCCCGCCGCGAGCATCGCGTGGGCCTGGGCGATCGCATAGACGAAGCCTGTGCAGCCGGCCGACAGGTCATAGGCGGCGGCATCGGGCATGCCGAGCGTGTCGGCGAGCAGGGCGGCCGACGACGGGAACGCCATGTCGGGCGTGACGGTGGCGACGATCAGCAGATCGATGCTCGCTGCCTCGGCGCCCGCCATCTCGAGCGCTCGGCGGGCCGCGGGGAGGCAGATGTCGGTGAGCGCCTCGTCGTCCGCGGCGATCCGCCGCTCGCTGATCCCGGTGCGCTCCACGATCCACTCGTCGGTCGTGTCGACGAGCCCGGCCAGCTCGTCGTTCGTGACGACCCGATCGGGCACGTGACAGCCGAGGCCTGTGATCGAGATGCGGCGGCCTTCGGTACGCGCGATCACGACTGCTCCTCCCCCACCGCGAACGTCAGCGTCCCGCGGACAGCGAGCTGGCCGTCGACGGTCGCCTTCACCTTGCCGCGGCCGACCGGGCCGCGCACGGTCTCGACCGCGCATTCGAGCAGAAGCACCTCGCCGGGCCGCACGACGCGCTTGAAGCGGACGTCGTCGATGCCCGCAAAGAGGGCGAGCTTGCCGCGATTCTCCTCCTGCGAGAGCACGGCGACCGCGCCGCACTGCGCGAGCGCCTCGACCATCTTCACGCCCGGCATGATCGGGTTGCCCGGGAAGTGGCCGGCGCAGTCCGCCTCGGTGACGGTCTTGCGGGCAACCACACGCTCACCGGGAACGAGCTCGAGCACCTCGTCGAGCAGGAGCATCGGGTCGCGGTGCGGCAGGACCGCCTCGATCGCGGCCCTGTCCATGAGGACGTCGGTCAAGCGCTGAGCCTCTCGCGCAGGCCGTTGCGGCCGCGGTGCGCGTAGCACTTCGCCGTGCCGACCGGCAGCCCGGTGGCGCTCGAGATCTCCTCGAACGGGACGTCGAGGGCGTCCTTCAAGGCGACCACCGTCGCCTGGGCGGGCGGCAGCTCAGCGAGACACCGGCGCAGCTCGCGCCGGGTCTCGGCGGCAATCGCAGCGCGGGCCGGGTCTCCGTCGAACGCAACGCGCGTGTCCTCGGCCAGCGGCTCGGTGCGGCGCTCGGCCTTGAACCGGGCCTGGGCGACGTCCTTGCACGTGTTGACGACGAGCCGGTGCAGCCAGGTCGAGAACTGCGACTCGCCCCGGAACTGGCCCACGCGGCGCACGAGCTTCACGAGTGCTTCCTGTGCAGCGTCGTTGGCGTCGTCGGGGTCGCGAAGAACGTGCCGGGCCGTGGCGTGCACGCGGGCCGCGTAGCGGTCGCAGAGGGCGGCCAGGGCGCGCTCGTCACCGTCCTTGACCCGCCTGACGAGAATCGGATCGGAGAGGCGGTCGTAGACGAGTGGGGCATCAGGCCGAGAGTCACCGAGGATTCGACGGCGTCGGCGCGGAGGCGGTTGCACGGCCCCGTACTCTAGACCTCGTGCGGGCGCTCACCCCCGGGACCGTCGTGCCCGCACTCCGCGGCAGCTTCGGCCGGCCGTACCGGTATGCGGAGGAGACCGAGACGACCCAGCGGATGCTGTCCGAGGACGACCCGCACGGGGCGGTCGCGGTCGCAGAGCGCCAGACGGCGGGGCGGGGCCGGCTCGGGCGCACATGGGCCAACTCCGGCCTGATGCTCTCCGTGTGCCTCCGTCCCCCGCCGCCGGTCGCCGCCTGGCCCGAGCTGACGCTGGTCGCCGCACGCGCCGTCGCCGGGGCGATCGGGAACGAGGCGGCGATCAAGCACCCGAACGACGTGCTCATCGATGGCCGGAAGGTGGCCGGCATCCTCGCCGAGGCGTCGGAACGGGTCGTCGTCGGCATCGGCGTGAACGTGAACGAGACGGGGTGGCCGGGCGCCGGATTCGTCGAGCGCGATCGGCTGGAGCTGCTCGTCGAGATCCTCGAGCGGTTCGAGCACGGCTACGACGCGTGGCTCGCCGCGCGGGCCGCCGGGCTACCCTTCGTCCCGTGAAGTCGCTGCTCCTGGCGGCGCTCCTGCTTCTTCTCGCTGTCCCGGCCGGCGCGAAGGCGGCCGCTCCGCGCGTCTACGCGATCCATTTCGACACCGACGTCAACCCGGTGACGCAGGACTGGCTGAACCACCAGCTCGACCATGCGGCGAAGGACGGCTACTCGGCGGTGGTGATTCTGCTGGACACACCCGGCGGGCTCGAGGAGTCGATGCGGAAGATCGTGCAGAAGCAGCTGTCGCTGCCGATCCCGGTCGTCGTCTACGTCTCGCCCTCGGGGGCGCGCGCCGCCTCGGCCGGCGTCTGGATCGCGCAGGCGGCCGACGTGCTGGCCATGGCGCCCGAGACGAACATCGGGTCGTCGACGCCGATCACCTCGGGGGGCCAGAACATCGGCACCGACCTGCGCCGGAAGGAGATCAACGACTCGGCGGCATCGCTACGCGGCCTCGCGAAGGCGCATGGGCGGAACGCTGCCTGGGCGGACTCGGCCGTCCGCCGCGCCTCGAACCTGACCGCGTCGGAAGCGCTGCGCATGAACGTGATCGACCTGATCTCGCCGTCGCTCCCCGCCCTGTTGAACACGATCGACGGCCGCCGAAGCGTCGCACGGCCGGCGATGGTCCTGCACACGAGGGACGCGCAGGTCGTCGAGACGAGCCCCGGCTTCTTCACCCGCTTCCTGTCGACGCTGATCGACCCCAACGTCGTCTCGCTGCTCTTTCTTGCCGGCCTGGCCGGCCTCGGCTTCGAGCTCTTCCATCCCGGGGTGGTGATCCCGGGTGCGTTCGGCGCGATCTGCATGGTCTGCGCCCTCTTCGGCCTCTCGATCCTGCCGCTCTCGTGGGCGGGGATCGGCCTCGTCCTCCTCGGCGCGGCACTGCTCGTGATCGACGCGCACGTCGTCTCGCACGGCGCGTTGACGCTGTCCGGGCTCGCGGCGATCGTGCTCGGCTTCATCACGCTGTTCCACAAGACGCCGGCGCCGTATCACCTCTCGATCCCGTTGATCGCGACCTTCACGGTCGCGGTCGGCGGTCTCTGGGTGATCGCCGTCACGAAGGCGATCGCCGTCCGGCGATCGCCGGTCACCGTCGGCCCGCAAGAGCTCGTCGGCCAGGAGGGAGTCGTGCGGCGCGACGGCCACGTGTTCGTGCACGGCGAGCTGTGGCGCGCGGACGCGGCGGAGCCGCTGCACGAGGGCGAGCGGGTGACCGTCGACTCGATCGACGGCCTGACGCTCCGCGTTCATCCCATCGGGTCGGAGTAGGATCCAGGACATGGCCATCGCGCTCGTCGTGCTCGTGGTCGTCCTCTTCCTACTCGTGTTGTGGGCGATCGCCGCGCTGAAGGTGCTGCGCGAGTACGAGCGGGCGATCGTCTTCCGCCTCGGCCGTCTCTTCCCCGAGCCGAAGGGCCCGGGCCTGATCGTGCTGATCCCGGTCGTCGACCGGATGGTGCGCGTCGACCTGCGCACGATCACGCTCAACGTCCCGCCGCAAGAGGTGATCACGAAGGACAACGTCCCAGTGCGGGTGAACGCGGTCGCCTACTTCAGGATCGTCGACCCGAAGTCCGCGATCGTACAGATCGAGAACTTCATGGTCGCGACCTCGCAGATCGCGCAGACGACGCTCCGGTCGGTGCTCGGCCAGCACCAGCTCGACGAGCTGCTGTCGGAGCGCGAGAAGATCAACGCGATCCTCCAGGAGATCATCGACGAGTCGACGGCGCCCTGGGGCGTCAAGGTGTCGATCGTCGAGGTGAAGGACGTCGAGATCCCGCAGGGGATGCAGCGGGCGATGGCGCGGCAGGCAGAGGCCGAGCGCGAGCGGCGAGCGAAGGTGATCAACGCCGAGGGCGAGTTCCAGGCATCGGAGCGCCTGAAGGACGCTGCCCTGGTGATCGAGGAGCATCCCGTCGCGTTGCAGCTCCGCTACCTGCAGACCCTGCTCGAGCTGGGCGGCTCGCAGTCGACGACGATCGTCTTCCCGGCGCCGATCGACCTGCTGAAGCCGTTCCTTCGCGAGAAGGGCGACTAGCGCCTCAGACGAGCGCGGCGTCGTGCTGCCGCTCGCGGAAGCGGCGGGCGGCGTCGATCGCGGCGCCGAGGTTCAGGCCCTTGTCCTTCGCCTGCTTGATCAGCATCACCGTCTCGACGGCGTCCATGTCGTAGATCCGCTGTTTCTTGCCCTTCGTGGGGATCTGCGCCTTGTTCGTCCAGTAGTCGAGCTGCATCTTCGAGATGCCGGCAATCGCGCACACCTGCCCGAGGTAGAGCTCGATCTTGTCGAGATGCTCGGCCATGTCGATCGGCTCGAGCAGATCGACGTGCTTGGTGTACGCCATCATTGGAGGGTTCCTTTACGTCCGCGAGTCCCGACCCCCGACCCCTCGCCGCGAGTTCTACCACCCTGGGTTGAAAAAAGGAAGGAGCGCGGGGTACTACGCGGTCTCGGGAGGCTCGAGGGCGTCGTCCGGGTCGTCCTCGCCCGAGTCGACGACCGGCGCGAGCGACGAGACCTGCTCGCCCTCGCGGAGCCGCATCACGATCACGCCCTGCGTCGCCCGCCCGAGGCGCTTGACCTCCTCGACGGACATGCGGATCACCGTGCCGCCGGTCGAGATCAGCATCACCTGGTAGCCGTCGCGCACGACGCGCGCGCCGGCAAGGTGGCCGCGCGCCTCGGTGAGCTGGACGGTCTTCACACCCATGCCGCCGCGGCCCTTCTTCGGGTACTCGGAGACGCGGGTGCGCTTGCCGTACCCGTTCTCGGTCACGACGAGCAGGTCGGCGTCATCTGCTGCGATCGCGACGGAAATCACCTCGTCGTCGCCGCGCAGGCGCATGCCCTGCACGCCGGACGCGTCCCGGCCCATCGCACGCACGTCCTGCTCGGAGAAGCGGATCGCCTGCCCGAGGCGCGACACCATGAGGACGTCGTCGTCGCCGGTCGAGTGGCGGACGCCCACGAGCTCGTCACCCTCGCGCATCTTGATCGCGATGATCCCGTCGGCCTTCAGCGAGGTGTTGTAGGCGCCGAGCTCCGTCTTCTTGACGATCCCGTTCTTCGTCGCGAAGAGCAGGTACTTCGCCTCTTCGAAGTTCCGCGTCTGGATCACGGCGCGCACGGCCTCGCCCTGACGGAACGGCAGGAGATTGACGATCGCGCGGCCCTTCGACTGGCGCGAGCCGAGCGGCAGCTCATGCACCTTGAGGCGATAGACCTTCCCGACGCTCGTGAAGAAGAGGATGTAGTCGTGGGTCGAGGCGACGAAGAGATGCTCGATGTAGTCCTCGTCCTTCAGATCCATCCCCATCACCCCGACGCCGCCGCGACGCTGCTCACGGTACGAGGTGACCGGGAGCCGCTTGATGTAACCGGAGCGGGTGATCGCGATCACCATGTCCTCTTCCGCGATCAGGTCCTCGAGCTCGAGCTCCTCCTCGGCGGCGACGATCTCGGTGCGGCGGTCGTCGCCGCGGCCGTAGATGCCCTTCAGGTCGAGGAGCTCCTCCTTGATCAACCCGTCGATCCGCTCCTCGGAGCCAAGCAGCGTGCGCAACTCGGCGATGCGCTCCTGGATGTCGTGGAACTCGTCCTCGACCGACTTCCGCTCGAGGGCAGTCAGTGCGCGGAGGCGCAGCTCGAGGATCGCGACCGCCTGACGCTCGGAGAGCTCGAACTGCTCCATCAACCCGTTCCTCGCCGCCTCGGTGTCCGCCGAGGCGCGAATGAGCGCGATGACCGCATCGAGATTGTCGAGGGCGATCAGATAGCCCTGCAGGATGTGGGCGCGCTTCTCCTTCTGGCGCAGCTCGTGCTTCGACCGCCGCGTGACGATCTCGCGCTGGAAGTCGAGGTAGTGCGTCAGCAGCTCGAGCAGCGAGAGCGTGCGCGGCACCCCGCCGACGAGCGCAACGGTGTTGACGCCGAACGTCGACTGCAGCGGGGTGTGCTTGAACAGCTTGTTGAGCGCGACCTGCGGCACCGCGTCGCGCTTCAGCTCAATCTGGATGCGCATGCCCGAGCGGTCGGAGTGGTCCTGCAGGTCGGAGATCTCGGTGAGCACCTTTTCGTTGACGAGATCGGCGATCTTCGCGATCACGCCCGAGTCGCCACCCTTCTTCACTCCGTACGGGAGCTCGGTGACGATGATCGCGCTCTTGCCGCCGCGCAGCTCCTCGATATGGGCGCGCGCGCGCATGACGACGCGGCCGCGGCCGGTGCGATACGCATCGCGGATGCCGGAGCGGCCGACGATGATCGCGCCGGTCGGGAAGTCGGGTCCCTTCACGTGCTTCATCATGTCCTCGACGTTTGCATCGGGCCTGTCGATCAGCGTCACCACGGCGTCGATCACCTCGCCGAGGTTGTGCGGCGGGATGTTCGTCGCCATGCCGACCGCGATGCCGGCGCTGCCGTTGACGAGCAGGTTCGGGAACCGCGCCGGCAGGACCGTCGCGATCTGCTTCGACTCGTCGTAGTTCGGCTCGAAGTCGACCGTGTCGGAGTCGAGCTCGCGCAGCAGCTCCTCGGCGATGCGGGCGAGGCGAGCTTCTGTGTTGTGACTGACGAAGCCGTTCGTGAGGAACGAGTGGTCGTCGGTGTCAACGCGCAGTGAGTAGACGGGCTGAACACCGGCGTCCTCGATCGAGGCGACCTCGGCGTAGTAGTAGTCGCCGGTGACGAGCGGCTCAACGACTGCCCTGACCTCGGGCGAGGCGATCCGCTCCATGATCGCCGCGCCGCCCTGCTCCCAGCGCTCGATGCGATCGACGTTGTGTCGGTTGAGCCAGTCCCTGTCGGCCCAGCGCGAGCCGGAGTCGCTGCGGATGTACGCGGCGACGCCCGGGACGTGATCGTGCGACAACGCCGTGCTCGCCTTCGGGACCTGTGCGAGCTCGCGGTCGAGCTTCGCCTGTTTCGCACCGAGAAAGCCAACGTTGCGCGCAAAGAGGCGCGCGTCGCGGCGGTTCGTGATCACGACCTTGACCTCGCCCTTCGCGTAGCGGCAGAGCCGCGAGACGACACCGAACTCGAGCAGGAGGAGCTGCACGTCCTTCGCAAGCTGCTCGCTGTAGGTCGAGTACGAGACCTGGATCGTCTTGCGCGGCAGCAGCGACGACGAGCCGTCGCCCGTGAAGAGCGCCTGCAGGAAGACGCGCTTGTACGCCTGGCCGCCCAGCCAGACCGCTCGGGGACGCGCTTCTCCGCGCTGCGAGCTCCCTTCAGCGCGATCAGCGGGCTCTCAGTCGCAGAGCTGCGAGGTTCTGCACGTCGAGCTCCCAGCAGATGCTCCCGGACGCGATCTCGCGGCGCGACACGTAACGACGCCCACCGACGACGGCGTCGTATGCGTCGACCACGGCCGAGAAGAAATCGAAATCGATGTTGTTGAAGCCTGCGCGCCGCTCGGACACGAACCCCTCGGAGACGAAGGCGCCGAGCAGGAGCGCCTCGTTGCGATCGCGGTCCGCCAGCTCGAGCTCGACAGGACGCGGTGTGCGCGACACGACGACGCGATCGCCGGGCTCGATCTCCTCGAGCAGCTTCCAGAGCAGCATCGGTACGCCCGCCACGTCGACGAGGCAGAGCAGCGGGTGGTTGTGAGTCCCGCTGACCTCGTAGCCCTCGCGCGTCGTCAGACGCAGCGTCGGGTGGTCACCGGAGTGGAAGAGCTTCGAGGCGCGAACGGGACGGCCGAGACGGTCGAGACGGTGAGATCGATGTCGGTGTCGGACTCGGCGTCCATGCCGGCCGCGATCTCGTCGAGACGAACCGTGCCGTCCGGTCGTGACAACCCGCGTGTCGCCGGCAGCGCAGTAGCTCATCGCGGCTGGTGGATCGTCGTCGATCGAGCCGAAGTTCCCCTGTCCGTCGACCAGCGGATAGCGCAGCGAGAACGGCTGCGCCATGCGCACGAGCGTGTCGTAGATGGCGCTGTCGCCGTGCGGGTGGAAGTTCCCCATCACGAACCCGACGATGTTCGCGCTCTTCACGTACGGCCGGCCGGGGCGATTGCCGTTCGTCCACATCGAGTAGAGGACGCGACGGTGCACCGGCTTCAGGCCGTCGCGCACGTCGGGCAGCGCACGCGAGACGATCACCGACATCGCGTAGTCGAGGAAGCTCGAGCGCATCTCCTGCTCGAGCTCACGCGACTCGATGCGGCCCGGGCCGAGGGCTCCCGTCTCCAGCTCGCTCATACGTCCAGGAACTTCACGTTCGTCGCGTTCTCCTCGATGAAGACGCGCCGCGGCTCGACCGCGTCACCCATCAGCATCGAGAAGACCTCGTTCGCAGCGTGGGCGTCCTCGACGTCGACCCGCACGAGCAGTCGCTTCGCCGGATCCATGGTCGTCTCCCAGAGCTGGTCGGCGTTCATCTCGCCGAGCCCCTTGAAGCGCGACACCTGGATGCCCTGCTTCGCGGCGTCGAGGACACGGACACGCAGCGCCTCGAACGTCTCCGCAACCTCGGGCTCCTTGCCGACCATCACGCTGAACGGCGGCGCACCGAGCTGGGCGACGAGCTTTGCGTACGCGTTCCGCAGACCGGCGTAGATGGGCGAGGCGAGCAGCTCGACCGGCACGCTGATGTTGCGCGCCGCCGAGGTCTCCGTCTCGACGACGCGAATCTTGAACGCGTCATCCCCACGCTCGAGCAGCGACAGGGCGTAGCCGTTCTCGCCGATCGCGTCGAGCGCGCCCTGGAGGTCGTTCGGCCCTTCGATCGTGTGCTCGACGAGCCGGTGCTGGATCATCAGCTCCGCCGCGCTGCCGCCGAAGTCGGAGCGAAGGCGGGCGTGGTAGCCCTCGTACTGCAGGAGGTCCTTGACGAAGCGTGCCCACTTCGCCTCGGTCAGCTTCACGCCGTCGCCGGCACGATCGGAGACCTCGACGCCCGGGATGCGCTCGCGGGCGAGCAGCTCCTCGAGCTGCGCGTCCTTCTCGAAATAGAACTCCTGGTTCCCGAGCTTCACCTTGTAGAGCGGCGGGACCGCGATGTACACGTAGCCGCCGTTGATCAGCTCCGGCATCTGCCGGTACAGGAAGGTGAGGATCAGCGTGCGGATGTGCGAGCCGTCGACGTCGGCGTCCGTCATCACGATCACGCGGTGATACCGGAGCTTCTCGAGATCGAACTCGTCGCTGATCCCGGTCCCGATCGCGGTGATCATCGCCTGGATCTCGTTGTTCGAGAGAACCTTGTTGATGCGGTTCTTCTCGCTGTTGATGATCTTCCCGCGCAGCGGCAGGATCGCCTGGTAGGTGCGGTCGCGGCCCATCTTGGCCGAGCCGCCGGCGCTGTCGCCCTCGACGATGAAGAGCTCTGCGGACTCCGGGTCCTTGATCGAGCAGTCGGCCAGCTTGCCCGGCAGCGACATCGACTCGAGCGCCGACTTGCGGCGCGTCAGCTCACGCGCCTTGCGGGCCGCCTGGCGGGCGCGTGAGGCCTGGATCGCCTTGTTGATCACCTGGCGCGCGTCGGTCGGGTTCTCCTCGAAGAACTCCGCCAGCTTCTGGTTGACCGCCGTCGACACGAGCCCCGTGACCCAGGGGTTGCCGAGCTTCGTCTTCGTCTGCCCCTCGAACTGCGGCTCCTGCAGCTTCACCGAGATGACCGCGGCGAGCCCCTCGCGGACGTCCTCGCCCTCGAGGTTCACCTCCTTCTCCTTCAGGAGGCCCTTGTCGCGCGCATACTTGTTGATCGTCGAGGTGAGCGCCGAGCGGAAACCCGACATGTGCGAGCCGCCCTCGTGCGTGTTGATGTTGTTGGCGAACGAGAAGACGGACTCCTGGTACGACGAGTTCCACTGCATCGCAACCTCGACCTCGCCGTTCTCCGCCTCCGCCTCGAAGTAGACGACGTGCCGGTGCACCGGGTCCTTCGACTCGTTGATGTAGCGGACGAAGTCCTTGATCCCGCCCTCGTAGTGAAACTCGACCGGCTTGCCGCCCTCGGCGCGCTCGTCGGTGAAGTTGACGCGCAGCCCCTTCGTCAGGAAGGCGACCTCGCGAAGACGGGAGAGCAGCGTCGCGGCGTCGTACACCGTCTCGTCGAAGATCTCGTCGTCGGCCAGATACGTGGTCACCGTGCCCGTTGCGCTGGATTCGCCGATCACGCGCATCGGGCCGCGCGGGACGCCGCGATCGAACTCCTGGCGGTAGATCTTCCCGTCTCGGGCGACCTCCACGATGAGCCACTCGGAGAGCGCGTTGACGACGGACGCGCCGACACCGTGCAGCCCGCCCGAGACCTTGTAGCCCTCGCCGCCGAACTTCCCGCCGGCGTGGAGCTTGGTCATGATCACCTCGAGCGCGGAGAGCCCGGTGTCCTCCATCTCGTCCACCGGGATGCCGCGGCCGCGGTCCCGAACCGTGACCGAGTTGTCGGGGTGGATCGTGATCTCGACGCTGTCGTTGTACCCCGCGAGTGCCTCGTCGACGGAGTTCGCCACGATCTCGTAGACGAGATGGTGAAGGCCGCTGATCCCGGTCGACCCGATGTACATCCCGGGTCGGAGACGCACCGGCTCGAGCCCCTCGAGCACGGTGATGTCCTTGGCCGAGTAACCGGCCTTCGCCTGAGTCTTCGCCATAGCAAGAAAATCCTGCAAAACGCTGGTTTTGCAGGGCACGAAAAGTGTATCAGAGACGGTGGTCGGCCCGCTCTCGCGCGAGGCTGAAACTCACCGCTTTTTGCACACTTTCGCGCACCTTCTCGTCGTCGATCGCCGCGGCGATCCGGCGCCCCTCGGCGAGCTCCTCAGGCGTCGGCGAAACGGCCTCGACCGTCTCCTCCAGGGTCGCTTCCGGCAGGGGCCCCGGCGCGAAGCGCAGCCGCTCGACGCCGAGGCGACCCGCGATCTCCCCCGACCGGTGGCCGAGCTCGAACGCCCACACCGAATCGGCTGTCGAGACGTGCACGGTGCCGTCCCGCGCGATGCGTGCCGGCCACGCATTGCGGGCGATCGCCTCGCCGACGGCGGCCGGCCAGCGCTCGAGCAGCTCCGCCATACCCGCCTGCGGGCCATGACGGGAGAGCTCCGTCCGCACCTCGTCACCGAGCCGTTCCAGGAAGCACCTCCACCAGCTGATCGGGCTCGATCGGAAGGGACGAGGCATGTGTTGCCGTGATCATCGCCTGCCCCATCCCCGCGATGCGCTCGGCGAGCACACGCCGCCTACCGGGATCGAGCTCCGACAGGACATCGTCGAGGAGGAGGAGCGGCGCGGGCTCGACGAGCTCGGCCTCGGCAAGCAGCAGCGAAAGCACGGAGAGACGCTGCTCGCCCTGTGAGCCGAACCGCCGCAGGTCACGGTCGCCACTCGTGATCCGCACGTCGTGCAGGTGCGGGCCGATGCCCGTGGATCCACGCTCGACATCGCGCGCGAGCCGCTCCGCGAGCTCGGCTGCGGTCGGCGGCTCGCCCTCGTACGCAAGACGGGCGTCCGGCAGCCCCAGCTCTTCGCCGCGGGCTGCGAACCCGGGACCGAGCGAGGCGAGCGTCTCGAGGCGCGCCTCGACGAGCGCGGAGCCGAGAGCGGAGACCTGCTCGGTCCACGGCTCGACCGCGTCGGGCGACGACAGGCCGAGTTGCACGCGGCGCAGCGCCGCATTGCGCTGGGCGACCGCCGCCAGGTACTCCTGGGGCACGGCCACTCGCGCGGGTCGCAGACGGGCGAGGGCACGGTCGAAGTACGCGCGCCGCGCGGCCGGCCCACCCTTGACGACAGCGAGTCGGTCCGGTGTGAAGACGAGGGTGGAAAGCTCGCGGCGCAGAGCCTCCGCCGACGGCAGGCGCACGCCGTTCAGCCTCGCCTCCTTTGCCTGACCGTCGCGAAGGGTCACCGACACCTCGAGCGGCACGCCGGCACGCGTTCCCGACACGGCGACACGGGCGGCGTGGCTCCCGAAGCTCACGAGCTGAGCGTCCTGATGCGTGCGCGGCGAGAAGCCCTGGGTCGCCACGTGGAGCGCCTCGAGCAGGTTCGTCTTGCCGACGCCGTTTCGGCCGACGACCAGCACGAGGCCCGGCGCGAGGTCGAGGTCGAGCGAGGCGTACGACCGGAAGTGGCGAAGAGCGGCGTGGGCGACGAGCGACGCGGGCGCGCCTCTATCCCGCGAGGCGGATCGGCATGATCAGGTAGACGTAGTCGTCGGCGTCACCTTCGAGCACGGCCGGCCGCAGCGGGCTGATCAGCTTGAAGCGCACGGTCTCCGCTTCGATCGACTCGAGCCCGTCACGCAGGAACTCCGCGTTGAACCCGATCTCGAGCGCCTCGCCGGTGAACGGCGCCGGCAGCGTCTCGCGGGCCTCGCCGACGTCCTGCGTGATTGCGGACACCGTCAACTCGCCCTCCGCGAACCGGAGCCGAAGCGGCGAGTTGCGCTGCGCCATCAGCGACACGCGGCGGACGACCTCGACGAGCTCCTCGCGCGGCAGCGGCACCTCGTACTCGAACTGCTCGGGCAGCAGTTGCCGGTAGTTCGGGAACTGGCCGTCGATGCGGCGGGTCGTCAGCACGACGCCGTCGGCCGCGAAGATGACGTGGTTCTCCTGGAGGCCGAGCTCGACTTCGTCGGCGGACGAGGCGATCCGGGTGAGCTCCTGCAGCGCGCGGGCCGGGATGATCGCGTCGAGCTCCGGCAGCTCTCCGGTGACGGGCGTCTCCTTCACGGCCAGCCGATACGAGTCCGTCGCTGCCATCACGATCTTGCTCTGCTCGAAGCGGACGAGGATCCCGGTCAGGACCGGCCGGCTCTCGTCACGCGACGCGCTCCTTCCGACGCGCGTGATCGTGTCGACGAGGGCGTCGCGGTCGACCGCATGGAGCGAGGTTGCAGCCGTCTCGGGCAGGCGCGGGAAATCCTCGCTGGAATACGTGTGCAGCCGGTACCCGGCCTGGCCGGCCGTGACCGACACGATCGCCTCTTCCGGCCGGTGCTCGATCACGACGTCGCCGTCGGGCAACGACCGCGCGATGTCGAGCAACAGGCGGCCCGGCACGACCACCGTGCCCTCTTCGGAGACCTGCGCGTCCATCGACGCGCGTAGCGACACGTCCATGTCCGTGGCGGCGAGATGTAGCTGATTGCCCTCCGCTCGCAGCTGGATGCCGCTGAGCACGAGCACCGCGGTGCGCGTCGAGACGCCTCTGGCGACGATCGCGAGCCGGCTCGCGAGCTCGTCCTTCGCGACGACGATCCTGAGGCCCGTCCCCACCACTATCTCTGAGTCAATCATCTAATTCAAAACCTCGTTGTAGTCGTAAGCCCTGTGGAATCGGGGAGAAGCCCCGCCAACCGTTTGTGCAAGCCATTCTCGCTGTGGGAGCGGACGGGGGACAACCGGCGCCGCTCCACAGGCCTTCATTGTCACCGGGACTGACGGATCCGTGCTGTGAGTTCCTGGATGAGGTTGTACACAGACCTGTCCTCACGGATCAGGCGCGCGATCTTCGACGTCGCATGGATCACGGTCGTGTGGTCGCGGCCGCCGAATTCCTTGCCGATCTTCGGCAGTGACGAGTCGGTGAGCTCGCGTGACAGGTACATCGCGACCTGGCGCGGATAGACGATGTTCTGGGAGCGCCGGTCGCCCGTCAGCTCGTCGCGCGTGACGCCGAAGCGCTCGCAGACGAGCTCCTGAATGCGGTCGATCGAGATCTGCGCGCTCTCTCCTTGCGGGAACACGTCCTTGAGCACGTCCTGGGCGAGGTCGACCGAGAGTGGGCGGCCGGTCAGTGACGAGAAGGCGACCACACGCGTCAGCGCCCCCTCGAGCTCACGGATGTTCGTCGAGACGCGTGAGGCGATGAACGTGAGCAGCTCAGGGTCTCGGATCTCGATCGCGTCGTAGGTGACCTTCTTGCGGAGAATCGCGATCCGGGTCTCGAGGTCGGGCGGTTGGATGTCGGTGATCAGCCCCCACTCGAACCGCGAGCGCAGCCGTTCCTCGAGGGTCGAGATGTCGCGCGGCGGGCGGTCGGAGGACATCACGATCTGCCGGCCCGCCTCGTACAGCGAGTTGAACGTGTGGAAGAACTCCTCCTGGATGCGCTCCTTGTGCTCGAAGAACTGCACGTCGTCGATCAGGAGCACGTCGTAGGTGCGGTAGCGCTGCTTGAAGCCCTCGATCCGCTTGTCGCGCAGGCTGTTGATGAAGTCGTTCATGAACGTCTCCGACGTGACGTAGCGGGAGGTGAGGCCGCCGCCGTGATCGGTGACGAAGTTCGCAACCGCGTGGAGAAGGTGCGTCTTCCCGAGGCCGGTGTGCCCGTAGATGAAGAGCGGGTTGTACGCCTGTGCGGGCGACTCCGCGACGGCGAGGGCTGCGGCGTGCGCGAACCGGTTCGACGAGCCGATCACGAACGAGTCGAAGGTGTACTTCGGGTTGATGCCGACGATGTCGCTGCGCGGTGCGAGCGAGGGCGGCAGCGGATGCAGCGCGGCCGGCAGGGGCTGCGCGACGGCTGCGACGGCTACGGGAGGGCCGGCTGCCGCCTCCCCCACCTGGAAGCGGACGCGCAGCTCGGCGTCACCGGCATCGCGGACGGCCGCGCGGATCAGATCGAGGAAGTGCCCCTCGATCCATTCGCGCGTGAAGTCGTTCGGGACTTCGATCACGAACGACTGGCTATCGAGCTCGACGCCGCTCGCCTGGCTGAACCACGTCGAGTACGTGGTCTCGTTGAGCGCCTCCCGGAGCCGGGTCGACACGTCGGTCCACAGCTTCGCAGGGGTCAACTCGACCTGTTGCTCCACGTGGTGCCCTCTCCTCTCGGCTCGTTTAGGGGCGCGAGCATAGCAGCGTCCCGGCGGCCTCTCAATGAGGATTTCCTGCCTGGTCCGGGTGGGACGATTCAGCTGATTTGCAGGCATTTCTCGAGCCTCCACACGACTCTCCACAGCTGTGGAAAGTGTGTGCGATTCGGGACGCGCACACCCCGTTTCCACGGCTTTCCGCTCGTGCCGGGCTGTGGACAATCGACTGCCGGAACGGTCCGGCTATACTCGCCCGCGGCCGGTGCATGCCGGCCTGCTCTTTGTCCGGTGCCGCTCTCCGGCGCCCATTCTCAGCCACTCGAGGAAGCAGTTGAAACGGACATACCAGCCGAACGTCCGCAGGCGTAAGCGCAAGCACGGGTTCCGTGCGCGCATGTCGACGCGGGCCGGCCGCCTCATCCTCAAGCGCCGCCGCGCTAAGGGGCGCAAGCGCCTCTCGGCGTGAGCCGGTGCAGCGCCGCAATCGACTCTCCCGCTCCCGCGATTTCGATGCCGTCTACCGGCAGGGCCGGTCGGTCTCGACCCGGTTCCTGACGCTCTACTGGTTCGCCCGCGACGAGCAGGTCGGTGACCCCCGGGTCGGCTTCGCCGTCCCGAAGGCGATCGGGAACGCCGTGGTCAGGAACCGGATGAAGCGGCAGCTGCGCGAGATCGCCCGCGAGCGGCTGACGGCGCTTCCGTCCGCCAACGACTACGTGCTCGTCGTTCGCAAGGGCCTCCCCGAGGCGAGCGAGGCGAACGGCCACGAGTGGCTCGTCGCCCGCGTCGACGAGGTGCTCGGCAAGGCGGCAACGTGACGGAAGCGGCCCGCGCCGTCGCGATCCTGCCGATCCGCCTTTACCGGCTGATCGTCTCGCCGCTCCTGCCGGCGAGCACGTGCAAGTTCCATCCGAGCTGCTCGGAGTACGCGATCCTCGCGATCCAGAAGCACGGCGTGCTTCGCGGTGTGCCGCGTGCCGGCTGGCGGCTGCTGCGCTGCCACCCGTGGGCGAAGGGCGGTGTCGACTACCCGTGATCGTCCTGAGCATCCTCTCGCCGCTCGAGAACGTCATGAAGTCGATGCTCGACTTCTTCCACTCGACCGTCGGGCTGCCGTGGTCGTGGGCGATCGTCGCGATCACGCTCGTCGTCCGGATGGCGCTCGTGCCGCTGATGGTGCGGCAGATCCACTCCATGCAGGCCCTCCAGGCGCACGCGCCGGAGATGAAGCGGCTGCAACAGCAGTACAAGGGCGACCGGCAGAAGCTCAACGAAGAGCTGATGAAGTTCTACAAGGAGAACAACATCAACCCGGCCGCGTCGTGCCTACCGCTCGTCGCCCAGTTCCCGGTCTTCATCGCGCTCTACCTGACGCTCAAGCATTACTCCCACCACATCCACGGCCCGTGGCTCTACATCGTCCCGAACATCAGCGACAAGGTGACGGCGCACTGGTCGGGCTTCGTGCTCCTTGCCATCTACGCGGGCTCGCAGATCGCCTCGACGTACTTCATGGGGACGGCGATGGACAAGACGCAGCGGCGGATCATGATGATCCTGCCGCTCGTCTTCATCACGGTCGTCGCGCGGTTCCCGGTCGGTCTGCTGATCTACTGGATGACGACGAACCTGTGGACGGTCGGCCAGGGGCTCGTGACCCGCCGGCTCGTGCCGAAGCCCGGCGCCCAGCCGCCTCCTGCCGCGACAAACCGGTCGTCGCGCACGCCGCCGAAGAACCCGTCGCCTACACCCGCGTCGACGAAGGCGAAGTCGCAGAGCCCCCAGCAGGGCCCGCGCCGCGTCAAGCGGAAGGGCGGCGCGAAACGGTGAGGGAGCTCTCGGTCGAGTCGACCGCGGAGACTGTGGGCGAGGCGAAGTGGAAGGCACTGCGCGAGCTCCAGCGGCTCTCGCCCGGGCTCGACCGCGAGTCGGTCAAGTTCCAGGTCGTCGAGGAGGGAGAGCGTGGGCTGCTGGGCGTGGGCTACACGCCGGCACGCGTGATCGCCACCGGCAGCGCGCCGGAGGATGAGCCGGCCGGCCCCGACACGTCACACCCCCGCGAGGACGAGTCGGAGCTCGCCGCGCGCACACGCGCTCTCGTCGAAGCCGTGGTGTCCGCGATCGGCGTCGGCGCCCGCGTCGAGGTTGCCGAGAGCGCCGACGAGCTGCTCGTGACGTGCACCGGGGGCGATCTCGGGATGCTGATCGGCAAGCACGGGCAGACGATCGACGCGCTCCAGTACGTCGCGAACGCGGCCGGCTACCGCTCCGGCGAGCGGAAGTCGGTGACGATCGACGCGGCCGGCTATCGCGAGCGGCGGCGCGTCACGCTCGAGTCGATCGCGCTCCGGGCTGCCGATCGCGCGGCCCGGGGTGAGCGGGTCGAGCTCGACCCGATGACGGCAGTGGAGCGCAAGGTGGTGCACGAGCGGCTCAAGGACGTCGAGGGCGTGGAGACGACGAGCGAGGGGGCGGAGCCGAATCGGCACGTCGTCGTCCTCCCCGCTTGAGCGCTGGCTCGACGCTGTTCTCGCGACTCCCGGCCTGACCGCGCTCCGCGACCGAAGGGAGGCGCGCCGCGTCCTCCTCGACGACTCGCTTCGTGCAGCCGACGTCGTGGCGCAGTACCCCGGGACGATCGTGGACGTCGGCTCGGGCGGAGGTGCGCCGGGTATCCCGCTCGCCTATGCGTTTCCCGAGCGGGAGGTCGTGCTGCTCGAGGCGGAGCGCCGCAAGTCCGAGTTTCTCGAGCGCCTCGCGCCGCCGAATGCCCGGGTCGTCTGGGGCCGGGCGGAGGAGCAGCCGGTCGACTGGGCAGGCATCGCGGTTGCGAAAGCGCTTGCCCACCCGCCGACCGCGGCGGAGTGGTGCCTGCCGCTCGTGCGGGAGGGAGGCGCCGTCGTGCTCTGGGTGGGGCCGACGGCCGAGCCGGAGCGGGTCGCCGCTGTCGCCGCCCGGCTTGCCGCCGAGCCCGTCGAGGCGCCGGCCGGGCTGATCGTCCTCCGCAAGACCGGGCCGACGCCGGCCGGCTTCCCGCGCCGGGCCGGAGTTGCAAAGAAGCGTCCGCTTGCGTGACTAGATTGACGATGTGCCGGGCCGGGTCTACGCGTTCGCGAACCAGAAGGGCGGCGTCGGCAAGACGACGACGACGATCAACCTGGCCGCGTGCCTCGCCGAGGCGGGCGAGCGCGCGCTCGTGGTCGATCTCGACCCGCAGGCGAACGCGACGTCGGGGCTCGGCATGCGGGCCAACGGCACCTCGAGCTACGACTTGCTCGACGGGGCGCCGCTCGCCGAGCTGGCGAAGCCGACACGGTTCGACAACCTCTTCCTCGTGCCGGCGAAGCCCGAGCTGGCCGGTGCGGCGGTCGAGCTCTCGCAGCACGCCGACGGCGAGCGCTACCTCGCGCACGCGCTCGCGAACGCGGACGACTTCGACTTCGTCTTGCTCGACTGCCCGCCGTCGCTCGGCCCGCTCACCGTCAACGCGCTCGCCGCGGCGGATCGCGTGATCGTGCCGGTGCAGGCCGAGTACTACGCGCTCGAGGGGCTCGCCCAACTCGTGCAGTCGATCAACCTGATCAAGGCGAGGCTCAACCCGAGTCTCGAGATCGCCGGCGTCCTGCTGACGATGACCGACGCACGCACGCGCCTCGCCGCCGACGTGGAGGCGGAGGTGCGGAAGCACTTCGGGAAGCTCGTCTTCGACGCCGTCGTGCCGCGCTCCGTGCGTGTCGCGGAGGCGCCGAGCCACGGCCTGCCCGTGACCCACTACGACCGGCGCTCGCGTGGCGCGGAGGCCTACTGGAAGGTGGCGATGGAGCTTGTCGAGCGGCATTGAGCCCACTCCCCGCCGAGGCCTCGGCCGCGGCTTCGAGGTCCTGATCGGCGCTGCCGAGCCGGCACTTGCGCACGTGGCGATCGAGCAGATCCATCCGAACCCGGCGCAGCCGCGCCGCCGCTTCGAGGAGGGCTCCGTCGGCGGGCTCGCCGACTCGATCCGCGCGCAGGGGTTGATCCAGCCCGTCGTCTTGCGGCCGCGGCTCGAGGGCGGGTACGAGCTGATCGCAGGCGAGCGCCGCTGGCGTGCGGCGCGCGCCGCCGGCCTGTCGACGGTGCCGGCCGTGGTGCGGGAGGCCGACGACCGCGACACGCTCCTGCTCGGCCTCGTCGAGAACGTGGCGCGTGAGGACCTCTCACCCGTCGAGGAGGCGCGCGGCTACGCCGTCCTGATCGACGAGTTCGGGCTGGCGCTCGGCGAGGTGGCGGAGCGCGTCGGCCGGTCGAAGCCGACCGTGTCGAACCGCATTCGGCTGCTCGAGCTGCCCGACGACGTGCTCGAGCTCGTCGACCGCGGTGAGCTTTCGGAGGGGCACGCGCGCGCCGTGCTCGCCGTGCCCGATCACGACGGGCGCCGCAAGCTCGCCCGCCGGATCGCCCGCGACGGCCTCTCCGTCCGCGCCGCCGAGCGCCTGGCCCGCACTGCGGGTGCGCGGACGAGGCAGCGGCGCGTGACCGGGGTCGATCCGGAGGTTGCGGCGCGGATCAAGGAGTCGCTGCGCGTGCTGACGGGCATCGAGGCCCGGGTCGGCGCGACGGGCGTCCACCTGCCGGTCGACGGCGCGGTCGGGCTCGAGGAGCTCGCCGAGTCGCTCGACCGCGTGCTCGGCCGCTGACGGCCGCTCGGGAATCCTCGTTCGAGTGATCGAGGCAGGTCCGGGGTCGGCCGACACCGAGCCGCGAGGGGTCGAGCCGCAAACCTAGGAGGGAGCGTCCGTTGCCTGTCGCCGGGATGACGAGGGGTCTCCTGTGAGCCGCCGCCTCGCGCTTGTCGTCGCCGTCCTGCTCGCCGCGTCCGTCGCCGCCGGCACGTTCGCCGTTCTCTCGACCGGCGCGCTCCGCAGTCGCCCCTCCAAGCCACAGGTCGCCTCGGCGGCCGCCCTCGCGAAGCGATCCCGGCAGCTCGATGCCTGGGCGGCGTCGCTTGCCGCGGCTGCCCGGGCCACGCCCCCGGCGCTGCCGCCGGTACCGCGTTATGCACCTCTTGCCCGCGCAGGCGCGCTCGCCGCCGTGCGCCTTCCGGCCGTCACGCCCGTCCATCGGCGCACGGCGGTGCCCGTCAAGCGCGCGGTGACGCACACACACACGCGGGTCACGCCACGGGCCAAGGTCCCCTCGGCCTCCGGGCACGAGGTGCCGGCCGTGGCACCGGCTCCGGTCGATGAGCCGAGCCCGGAGCCGACGACGACGATCTCGGCGCCCGTTCCCGATCCGCCTGCCGCAGCTTCGCCCGCTCCTGTCGCCGTCACGACTGCCACCACAACGACGACCACCCGGCAACGCGACAAGAAACACGACGACTCGGGCTCCGGGAGCGACGACGACGGGAGCGAGTCGGATGGGTAATGCGCCGGCCCGCGTGCTGGTGGTCGCCGCGACGATCTGTGCGTTCTTCGTGCTGTGGGCCTCGGTCGCGGCGCGGCCGTGGGCATCCGCGAGCGCGCCCTCGCCGGCGGCCGACCCGCGCGCGAAGGCGCTCGCGCGTCGTGAGCTCCTGCTCAAGCGGCGCGCCGCCAAGGTGAACGCCGTGGTCGACCGCCGTTGGGCGGCGTACCGCACGGCCCTCGCGCGCCGGCAGGTCGCGATCGCGCGGGCGCAGGAGGCGCACGTCGTCGAAGTCGAGCAGGCCTACACAGGTGCCGTCCGCGCGCTGCACACGGCGAACGCGCAGACGGCAGCGGCCCGCCTCTACGCGGCCCGGGTGGTCGCCTGGGCGAACGCGCTCGCCGCGAGCGCTCCGCAGGCGCAGGGGCCCCAGGCGGCCTCGGTCTCGACGACCGCTGCGCCCGGCCCGTCGCAGGCGGCGCCGAGCCCGACAGCGCCGGCCGCTGTCCCGCCTACGCCAAAGCAGGCCCCAACGCCGACGCAGACGACACCAGCGCCTGCCGCGAGCCCGGCGCCCGCCGCGGGCCCGGCCCCGACCACGCCGTCGGCCCCCACCCCGTCGCCTCCGCCGGTCGTGGTCGCGCCGCCGGCGACGACTCCGGTGACGACCACCAAGAGCTCGGGGCACAAGTGAGCTCCGCCGCCGTCCTCCCGGCAGCGTTCGTCACGCGCCGCTTCCGCGCGATGGGCACGGACGTCGAGCTGTTCGTCGCCGCGGACGAGGGGCCCGAGACGGCGGCCGCCCTCGACGCGGCGTGTGCCGAGATCGACCGTCTCGAGCGGATCTTCACACGGTTCGACTCCGAGAGTGAGCTCTCGCAGCTCAATCGCGCTGGGAGGCTCGCCGTCTCCCCCGAGCTGCTCGAGCTGGCCGGGTTCGCCGTCAAGGCGCGCCTACGGACGGCGGGGCTCGTCGATCCAACCGTGCACGACGCGCTTGTCGCCTGGGGATACGACCGGACGTTCGTCGAGGTGCTCGACAGGGCCGTCGAGGCACCCGGCGAGCTCCCGCCCTGCGGCGGCTGCGTGTTCGTCGACGCGCAAGCCGGTGTCGTCGAGCTGGAGCCGGGCACACGCCTCGACTTCGGCGGTTTGGCAAAGGGCTACGCCGCGGATGCCGCGTGTGCCGTTCTGAGCCGCGCCGGCTCCTGCATCGTGAACGCGGGTGGCGACCTCGTCGTGCAGGCGCCCGCCGACAGCCCGTGGCCGGTCGGCGTCGACACGAACGCCGAGCCGCTCACCCTGAACCTCGCCTCGGGCGGGCTCGCCACGTCCGGCGCCGATGCGCGGGCGTGGCTCGCTGGTGACGCCGAGGCGCACCATCTGATCGACCCGCGCACGTCTGCGCCCTCGACGTCCGACCTCCATCGCGTCACGGCTTGGGGGCCGACGGCTCTCGAGGCGGAGGTGCGTTCGAAGCTCCTCTTCCTGCTCGGTGCCGAAGCGGCGCAGGCGTGGGCCGAGGCGGAGGAGATCCCCGCGGTGCTCGTACCGCGCCGCGGCTCCGCGATCCGGACGGGCTGGCTCGCGTGACCGACCCGACGTTCTGGCTCGAGGCACGCGCGAGTGGCCTGCTCGCCTACCTGCTCCTGACGGCGTCGGCACTCGCCGGGCTGATGCTCAAGTCACGGCCGTTCGGTGCGACGCCGAAGCCCGCCGCGGTGACCGACGTGCATCGCCTGCTGGCACTGCTCGCCCTCGCGGCGACGGCTGTCCACGGCATCACGCTCGTCCTCGACCGGTCGATCACGATCACGATCGCCGACCTCGTCGTTCCCGGCGGCATCCCCTACCGGCCGGTTGCCACCGGCGTCGGCGTGGTCGCCGCCGAGCTGATGCTCGTCGTGTACGTCTCGTTCTCGCAGCGTAAGCGCATCGGCGCGAAGAACTGGCGGCGGCTGCACTGGGCGACGTACGTCGTGTTCGGAGCGATGGTGGTGCACGGGGCGGGTAGCGGCACGGACACGAAAGAGGCTTGGGTGCGCGGCCTCTACGCGGTGACGGTGGGGCTCGTGGTCGCGGCGGCGTTCTGGCGCTGGGTCGTCCCGCCGAGGAGGGCATCGGCGCGGCCTGCGCGCGCGACGGGATAGCTTCGTAACGGTCCCGGAACGCCGGCGTCGTACGGTCCGCCCATGCGGAACCGGGCAACGAACGTCCTCAAGTGGTTCTCCGCGGTCTACGTGGCCGCGATCCTCGCCGAGGTTTTCCTCGCCGGCGAGGGAATCTTTCGGATCGGCGTGATCAAGAACTCGGACGACTGCGACAAGACGGGTGCGCACTGCGTCGCCAACTCGCGCACGCTCGACGTGCACAGGGGGCTCGGGACGATTCTCGTCCTGGCCTCGATCCTCTTCCTGGCCGTTGCGCTTGTCGCGTGGCACCGGGACCGGCGCGTCAGGGTCGTCTCGATCGTCGCGCCGGTGGTGACCTTCCTCCAGATCGTGTTCGCGGCGATCGGCAGCTGGGCGGGCGGCCTGCACGCCGTCGATGCGTTCATCGTGCTCGTCCTGTACGGCTGGCTCTTCCTTCGGCTGCGGTCGGAGCCGGGCCGGGCGAGCGCAGCGTAGTGGGCGATCCTGGATTCGAACCAGGGACCTCCGCCTTATCAGAGCGGCGCTCTAACCAACTGAGCTAATCGCCCGCGCGGGCCGCATGATAGCGCCCGCCGTTTGCCGTGAGGCGCCGCGGTAACCTAGGAGGAAATGGTCGAGATGACGATCTACGGCGTGTCGTTCGACCTCGTCGGCAAGCAGCCGATCGTGCTGCTGAAGACGGCCGACGGCAACCGGTATCTGCCGATCTGGATCGGCCAGCCCGAGGCGGCGGCGATCCTGATGAAGCTCCAAGGAGCGAGCGCGCCGCGCCCGCTCACGCACGATCTGCTCGTGAACATCCTCGCCGAGCTCGACGTCGAGGTCGCGCGTGTGACCGTGACCGAGCTGCGCGAGAACACCTTCCACGCCTCGATCACCGTCGTCCAGAATGGCAATGAGCTCGAGATCGACTCGCGCTCCTCGGACGCGATCGCCGTCGCCGTCCGGGCGCAGGTGCCGATCTTCGCGGCCGACGACGTGATCGAGGAATCGGCGATCGAGATGGAGGGCGACGAGGTGAACGAGGAGGAGATCGTCGACGAGTTCAAGAAGTTCCTCGATCGCGTCTCGGCCGAGGACTTTGCCGAGGCGGAGGTCGACGAGGAGGCCGAACCGGCCGAGGAAGCCGAGGAAGCCGAGGAAGCCGAAGCCGACGACGAAGAGGACGACTGACCGCCGTCAGAGGACGGCGAAGATAAGCGCAATCAGGTTGAACGTGCCGTGCAGCAGCATGCCGGGCACGACGCTGTCCGTCTTCGAGCGGACGTAGGCGAGGATGCAGCCGAACGCGGCGATCACGGGCAGCGTCACGAGCAGCCCATGCGAGAGCCCGAACAGGATCCCGACGGTGAGAATCGCGGGCACCTGGCCGAACGGCGCGAGCAGCGAATAGCCGAGACCGCGGTAGGTCGTCTCCTCGACGAACGGCACCCACAGGCAGATGACGAGACCGTTGACGACGTAGGCGGCGGCGTGCCTCGGCTCCCAGTGGCTCGGTGTCAGGCCTTGCTCGTTGCCCGGGTGGACGATCGCGCTGTAGACGATCTCGAACGCGTAGGTCGCGACCAGAGCGCCGGCAACGAGCTTCAGGGCTGCCGGCCAGGAGCGCGGCGCCCGCCAGGCCAGGAGCTGCCGGTCGAAGCCGGCGATCACGAGGACGAGGAAGAGCAGGATCGCGTCCTGCACGAGGCCGCCGACGGCGGTCGACCACTCGTACAGCACCTGCGGCGACGGCTTGCCGGAGGCCGCGCGCGAGCCGTAGGCGAGCGCGATCAGCAGCCCGACGAGGACGAGCCACGCCGCGAGTCGCGGCGTCGCGTCCCTACGATACGGCGCCGTGCCCCCGCGCATCTTCACCCCGGCCGAGGCTAACAGCGCGCTCGACGACGTGCGCCCCGCGGCGGAGCGGCTCGTCGCCGTGCGCGCGCGCATGCGCGAGCTCGAGTCGGCCCAGTCGTCGCTGATCACCGCGATCGGCGGCAACGGCGTCGGTCATGCGGCGTCCGATCTGAACGAGGCCCAGTCCGAGCTCGCGGGACTCATCGAGGCGGCACGCGCGTGTCTCCAGCGGCTCGAGGAGCTCGGCGTCGTCGTGAAGGACATCGACGCGGGGCTGCTCGACTTCCCGGCGCGCCGGCACGGGGAGCAGGTCGAGCTCTGCTGGCAAGTCGGCGAGCCCGACGTCTCCTCGTGGCACCGCGTCGGCGAGGGGTTCGCAGGGCGGAAACCGCTCGACTGGGACGAATAACCCGGCATGTCCGACTTCTGGCAGCGGGTGATCGTCGCCGGGGTGATGGTCGTCGCGGCGATCGTGCTCGCGCGGCTCGTCGACCGGCGGATCGGGCGCTACAACCTCTCTCCGGAGACCGCGACGCGGTACCGCGTCCTTCGCCGCTCGGCGGTCGTCGCGATCGTCTTCGTGGGCGTGATGTCGGCGCTCCTCGTCATCCCGCAGGTGCGGGCCGTAGCCGGCGGCGTGCTTGCCTCCTCGGCGGTGATCGGCCTCGTACTCGGCCTCGCGGGCCAGCGCACGATCGGAAATGCGGTTGCCGGCGTCCTGATCGCGGTGACGCAGCCCCTCCGGCTCGGCGATCGTGTCGAGGTGCAGGGGACGCGCGGCGTCGTCGAGGAGATCGGGCTCAGCTACACGTGGATCCGCACGAGCGACAACGACCGGCTCGCGGTCCCGAACGAGCGGCTCGTCTCGGATACCATCGTCAACTCCACGATCCGCAACCCGGATGCGCGGGCGGAGGTGACGATCGACGTGCCGTACGAAGGCCTTCGCCGAACCGTCGATGTGCTCGGCGGCGAAGGAGAAGAGGTGTTCGTGACCGCGCTCGCAGGGGAGAAGGCAACGATCGTCGTGCGCACGTGGATCAAGGGGGGCGGCACGGTCGAGCGTGCCGAGAGCGACCTGCGCGTCGCGATCGTCGAACGGCTCGCCGCAGCCGAGCGGTGAGCAAGTCGCGCAGGCGTCGCGCCGACGCCGATCTCATTCTCGAGCGGCGAGGGCGGAAGCGGAAGCGCGCGGCGCGCGCGGTCCGGCGCCGCCGCGTCGGGTTGATCGCCGCCTTCGTGCTCGCCGCGCTCGTCGCCGTCGGCGTGGCGCTCGGGGTCGGGGCGAGCGCGGCTCTCACCGAGGGTTGCAGCCTCGATTCGCTGCGCCCGGTCGAGATCGGCCAGAACTCGTTCGTCTACGCGGCCGACGGCTCGCTGCTCGGCTCGATCCCCGCCGATCGCAACCGCGAGCCCGTTGCGCTCGGCCGCATGTCGCGGTGGCTACCGGTGGCGAGCGTCTCGATCGAGGACAAGCGCTTCTGGCAGCACGGCGGCGTCGACTTCCTGGGCATTGCGCGCGCCGCGTGGACGGACGTGACGGTCGGCAAGAAGGTGCAGGGCGGCTCGACGATCACGCAGCAGCTCGTCCGCAACCTCTACACCGGTCAGCAGAAGACGTTCAGCCGCAAGCTTCGCGAGGCGTGCCTGGCGATCAAGCTCGCCGACAAGTGGTCGAAGGGACGGATCCTCGACGAGTACCTCAACACCGTCTACTACGGCAACCACGCCTACGGCGTCGAGGCGGCGGCGCAGACCTACTTCTCGCGCCACGCGAAGAGCCTGACGCTCCTGCAGTCGGCGCTGCTTGCCGGGCTTCCGCAGGCGCCGTCGATCTACGACCCGTTCCACAACCCCCGGGCCGCGCTGCAGCGGCGCGGCGAGGTGCTGCAGGCGATGCTCGAGACACACGCGATCACGCAGGCGCAGTACGACGCCGCCGCACGGTCGCGGTCGCTCGGGCTGAAGCCCGGCCGCATCTACTCGCGGATCAAGGAGCCGTACTTCTTCACCTACGTGCGCGAGGAGCTCGAGCAGGCCTACGGGGCGAACACCGTGCGCGAGGGCGGGCTGAAGGTGTACACGACGATCGATCCGCGCCTGCAGCGGCTCGCGCAGAAGGCGATCCGCGACATCCTCCCGTACAAGACCGATCCGGCCGCCGCGATCGTCTCGATCGTGCCGGGCACCGGCGCGATCAGGGCGATGACCGCGGTCGTCCGCACCGCCGGCAACCAGTTCAACCTCGCGGCGCAGTCGGGCCGGCAGGCGGGCTCGACGTTCAAGACCTTCGTGCTGGCCTCGGCGATCGAGAAGGGCGTCGATCCCGACTCCACGTACTACACCTCGGCTCCGTTCACGTGCTCGATCGGCCCCTGGTGCCAGACGCCGTGGACGGTGCACACCTACGAGAACAGCTACAGCGGCTCCGAGTCGCTCACGCGCGCAACCCTGCAGTCGGACAACACCGTCTACGCGCAGCTCACACTCGACGTCGGCCCGACGTACGTCTGGCAGATGGCCCATCGGCTCGGCGTCCACATGGCACCCGACAAGCCGGTCGCCTCGATCGGCCTCGGCTCGCTCGCCGTCTCGCCGCTCGACATGGCGGCGGCGTACGCGACGTTCCCGGCGATGGGTGTCTACGCGAAGCCGATGGCGATCACGAAGGTCGTCCTCCCGGGCGGGAAGGTCGACACCGCCTCGGGCTGGGGGAAGCCGAAGACGAAGCAGGCGGTCTCGCAGGGTGTTGCCTGGAAGGTCAACGAGGTTCTCCAGCAGAACGCCGAGTACGGGACAGGCGCCGGCTCCGGCGACGGGATCCATCCGAACGCCGGCAAGACGGGCACGACCGAGAACCATGCGGACGCGTGGTTCGACGGGTACACACGACAGCTCTCGACCGTTGTCTGGATGGGCTACCCGAAGGGTGAGATCCCGATGCTCGACGTGCACGGCGTCGCCGTCGCCGGCGCGACTTACCCGGTGCCGATCTGGCACGAGTACATGGCCGCGGCGCTCTGGCACCACAAGGTGATCGACTTCCCCGCGCCCGACAAGTACCCGAGCTTCCGGCCGCTCACCCGCGGCTACTACGGATCGCTCGGGTACGTGGCGACGACGACGACGCCGGTCGTGACGGCGCCGCTGCCCCCGACGCAGCATGGAGCGACGACCCCGCCCGCGACGCGCGGCCGTCCGTGAGACCGCTGCCGTCGATCGACGAGGCCCTCGAGCTCGTTCTCGCGCAGGCCTTGTTCCTGGGCGCCGAGGACGTGCCCGTCGGCGAGGCGGCGGGCCGCGTGCTCGCCGCGGCCGCGCGCGCGACCGTCGACCTGCCGCCCTTCGCGAGCTCGGCGATGGACGGCTACGCGGTGCGCGCCGCCGACACGCCCGGCGTGCTCGCGATCGTCGGCGACTCGGCGGCGGGAGCGCCCTCCGACCGCACCGTCGGCCCGGGCGAGGCGATCGGCATCTCGACCGGCGCGGTCGTCCCCGCCGGCGCGGACGCCGTCGTCCCGGTGGAGGTCACACGGCGCGAGGACGGGTCGGTTGCCGTCGAGGCTGTTGCCAGCGGAGAGAACATCCGGCCGCAGGGAGGCGATCTTCGCTCCGGCGACGTCGTCGTCGAGGCGGGCACGCCGCTCGGGCCGCCTCAGCTCGGGGCGCTCGCGGCGGTCGGGCTCGCGGCGGTGAGCTGCGGCCGCCGTCCGCGTGTCGCCGTGCTCGCGACCGGGAGCGAGCTGCGCCGGCCCGGTGAGCCACTCGGGCCGGGGCAGATCTACGAGTCGAACACGACGCTCCTCGCCGCGCAGCTTCGGAACGCAGGCGCCGAGCCGGTCGTGCTCGCTCCCGTCGCGGACGACGAGGAGGCGACGCGCGAGGCGCTTCGGGAGGGGCTTCGCCAGGACGTGCTCGTCAGCTCCGGCGGCGTCTCGATGGGCGAGCACGACCTCGTGCGCGCGGCGCTGGCCGAGCTCGGGTCCCGCGAGCTCTTCTGGCGCGTCGCGGTGAAGCCCGGCAAGCCTGTCTCGTTCGGGATCGCCGGCACGACGCTCGTCTTCGGCCTGCCCGGCAACCCGGTCTCGTCGCTCGTCGGCTTCGAGCTCTTCGTCCGCCCGGCGCTGCGCGCGCTGCAGGGCGACCGCGCACCGGGGCCGCGCTTCCGTCCCGGCTTGCTCGGCGCCGCCGTCCACCGCGACGAGGGGCGCGACCAGCTGCTCCGCGCGCGGTCGCGGGTGCAGGACGGCGCGCTGGTGCTCGACCCGCTCACCGGCCAGGAGTCGCACATGATCGGACGGGCCGCCTCGGCGGACGCGCTCCTGCTCGTGCGTCGCGGCGCCGGCGAGCTCGCCGTGGGCGAGCCCGTCTCCTATCTGCCGATCTAGAGGCTTGATGCGGATTAGCCGTGGCTCGTGGTGCCGCCCCAGGCGCGGCGCCATGCCGTCTTGTCGCCTTTGCCCAGGCCCTCCGGCCTGGGCTGCAGACGCCAAGCCGCCCTGGCTTGGCCTGAAGCGGCCCCACAACGATGCCTAACCCGCATCAAGCCTCTAGGCCGAGAGCGTCAGCGTCTTGCCGCCGCGGGGCGTCACCGCGACGAGTTGCGCGTCGACCAGGTAGCGGTGCGTGGCGAAGAAGCGCGGGTGGCACGCCTGGAGCCTCAGCACCTCGCGGCCCTGGTTGCGCAGGACGGCGAGATCGGTGCTCGGGACGATCCAGTGCCGTGTCACGCGATAGGTGAACGTGCCGTACGGCACCTCGAGCCGGACGTAGTCGCCGATGCGGATGTCGTTGATGTGCGAGAACGGCGCGAGGTAGGTCGTCCGGTGGCCGGCGATGTAGATCAGCCGGCCCTCGCCGGGCAGGCCGGTCCCGATGTAGTGGCCGGGGCCCTTCTTCAGCGTCTCCTCGCCCGTCCCCTGGACGACGACCATGCTGAGCCCGATCCGGCCGATCGTGATCCGGCCCACCGGATCGCCCTCGTGGAGCGTCTTTGCGTAGGCCCGGGCGGCGTCCGCGAGGTGCCGCTCCACGGCCTCGCGGTCGGCCTGGCTCGACCCCGTCGGCGCGGGAAACGGTGTCGCGCGCGAGAACGCCTCGGCGCGCCTCTTGTAGGCGGACTCGAGCCGCGACTGCTGGATGTGCGTGTAGATCGCAGTGAACGGGTCCTGCCAGCGCCAGACGACGACCACCCAGACGAGGGCGAGCACACCGGCGGCGAGCAGGACCGTGCCGAGGATCCGGCCCGCGCGGCGCATCAGCCGACGGCGCGGCGACGCTCGTCGCGGGCGTGGCGCTGCGAGCGGATCGAGAGCGCGACGGCGCGGACGAGCTCGCGGACCGGGCCGCGCAACGGACGCTCGCGCGGGCCGGGGTACGGCGCGTAGCGGCCTGCGGCGACGGCGGCGAGCTGCGCCGCGCAGGCCGTCCCGCAGAGGGTGATGGCGATCGCCGGCAGGTGCACGAATCCGATCGCCGCCAGGAGCAGCAGGTACCACACGGCGTCGAGGCCGAGGCCGAAGCGGAACGCGAGCGACCCCACCACGAGCGCGGGGCCGACCAGGCCGAGCAGGAAGAAGACGACCCGGGCCGGCGGCCGGCCGCTTCGCACCTGCGGAAGCCAGATCCAGGCGTGGAGCGGCGGCAGGAAGAAGAGGAGGGCGAACGGGTTCGTGGCCACGACGAGGAGCGCGACGATAGCAAGGCCGAGGAGCGCCGCCGTGTCGCCCGCGAGCCGCTCCTCGGCGGTCACCGGCCGCCGCGGGACGAGGCGCTGCCGCGCCACGACCCAGCCGAGCACGCCGAGCAGAACGAGCGCGATCAGGGCGATCACGGGCCAGTCGCCTGCCACCTGGGAGCCCGGGTCCGGCGGCCTCGAGCTTCCCTGCGGCCACCATCCGAGCAGGCGGAACGCACCGAAGCAGAGGCCCAGGTAGAGCCAGAAGAAGACGCGGCTGCGCAGGCTGCGGAGCGCCGGCAGCAGCGGGATGCGCCGCCGCCGGCAGTGGGCGAAGAGGTCGACCGCGACGGCGAAGGCCGGCACGAGCAGCGAGACGAGCAGGAGCTCGAGTGCCCAGCCGCGCACGATGCGGTCGCCGATCCAGAGGTAGGCGGTCGTTCCCTGGGCGAGCCCGAGGCCCTGGTCGAGCGACCCGATCAGCTGCTGGGTCGCGCGCCCGAGCTGGCCCAGGCGGCGTGCGTTCAGGCTCGCGGCCCGGTCGGCGAGCGCCGACGGCGGGCGCGCGCCCGCGGTGGTGAGCGTGATCGCCGGGACGCCGCGGGCGACGAGGGGCCCCTGGGCATAGAGCGTGAACGGGAACCCGAGGTCGACGAGCTGCCCCAGCGCCCCCACCCGATCCGTCCTCGACCCCGTCTGCTCGAGCACCCGGCGGGCGGCGGTCTCGACGAGCGTCGCCGCCGGCGAGCGCGGCAGGTCGCCCGCGATCTCCATCCGGGGGCGCCCAGCACCGGCGATCGCGGTCAGGTTGATCGCGGCGACGACCTTGAACGGCAGGTGGGCGGCGAACCGCGCGGCGCCGAGGTTGCCGTAGGCGCCCCCGTCGGTCGAGAGGAAGATCAGCGTGTGCGCGGTGCGAACCGTCTGGGAAGAGCCTGCCTGGCGGGCGTAGTCGCGTGCGAGCTCGACGAGCGCCGCCGTCCCGCTCGCATTGTTGTCCGCCCCGGGGCCCGAGCCGTCGTCGTCGCGGTTTGCGAGCACGACGATCGCCTCCGGGGACTGGCCGGCGGCGACCGCCCACAGGTTCTGCAGGTGGACGCGGCCCGCGCCGACCGCGTCCTCGTCCCACGTGTCGCTCGCGACCGGCAGCCCGTACAGGGCCATGTGATCGCGGAACCACTGGGCGGCGCGCAGCGAGCCGGAGCCGCCCGGCGAGCGATCCGGGTAGTGCGTGGCGAGGTCGGCGGCGAGGATGCTCGCCGCGCCGCCGTCGAAGTTCGCCGGCAGAAGCGGTGCCGGGAGCGGCGCCGGACGCGCGATGCTGAACGCGAGGATGACGAGCGGCAGCGAGCAGACGAGGAACGCGCTCCGGTACAGACGGCCGTTCACCGGCCGCTGGACGGAGCCGCGGCGGGGACGCCGCCGCCGTGGGGTCGGGCTCGCCGCCATGTGCGAGGGCTATCCTGGCAGAGCACGGCGCCATCCCACCGCAGATGACCGACGACGCCCCCACGATCCTGCTCGTCGACGACGAGGAGTCCGTTCGCACGGTGCTCGCCTTTCCGCTCGAGCGAGACGGCTACACGGTGGTGCAGGCGGCCGACGGCGAGGAGGCGCTCGAGCGCTTCGCGAGCGAGCCGCCCGACCTGGTCGTGCTCGACCTGATGCTGCCGCGCCTGGACGGGCTCGAGGTCTGCAAGCGGCTCCGGGCCTCGAGCACCGTGCCGATCATCATGCTGACCGCACGCGACGACGAGCTCGACAAGGTGATCGGGCTCGAGCTCGGCGCCGACGACTACATCACGAAGCCGTTCTCGATCCGGGAGTTCCGGTCGCGCGTCCGGGCGCTGCTGCGCCGAGCGCGGGCGGCCCAGCTGCCCCAGGGCGGCGCCGACGAGCGGATCGAGCACGGCGAGCTCGTGATCGACGTCCCGCGGCGCATCGTCGAGGTGCGCGGCGAGGTGGTGCCGCTCACGTACGTCGAGTTCGAGCTCCTGCGGACGCTCGCCTCCCAGCCCGGCCGGGTGTTCAGCCGGCGGATGCTGCTCGAGGCACTCTGGAAGAGCGCCGACTACCGCGACCCGCGCACGATCGACGTCCACGTCCGCCACCTGCGCGAGAAGCTGGAGGCCGAGCCGCGGACGCCGGAGTTCATCCTCACCGTGCGCGGCGTCGGCTACCGCTTCCGCGACCGGTGAGACCGTTCGGGAGCGTCGGCAGCCGCCTCGCGCTTGCGCTCCTCACGGTCGTCGTCGGCGTGCTGGCGATCGTCTACCTGATCGTCGTCCCCTCCTACCAGCGCTCGCTTCAGGGGAGCGAGATCCGCAGCCTCGAGACCGCGATGCGGACGGTCGCCGTGAAGAAGTTCCCGTCGCAGCCGGTGAAGCTCCAGCTCTTCGCCTCGCAGGTGGCGCCCCAGGTCGACGCGCGGGTGGTCGTCTTCGAGACCCTGGCGCCGAATCCCGCCCGGCTTCGGACGATGGCGGACTCGCAGCAGGACAACGCCGAGGCCAACGACGTGACGAACGACACGGTTGCGCTGCTCGCGTTCCGGCGTACGAGCCTGCAGCACGGGATCGTCGTCGGGCCGGACGGTGTCCACTACGCGGAGGTCGCCTACCCGCTCGGGACCTACGTCGTGCTGCTCCGCTCCTCGCTGCACGACCAGCTCGAGTCAGTGGGCGTCGTCCGCCGCCGGGTCTTCATCGCCGGCGCGATTGCCACCGCGTTCGCTCTTCTCCTCGGCTTCGGCGGGGCCCGGCTCTTCGCCAGGCGGATCCGGCGGCTCGAGCTGGCGGCCGAGCGGATTGCGATGGGCGACTTCGACGTGCCCGTCGTCGACCACGGGAGCGACGAGCTCGGACAGCTGGCCCGGGCCTTCGAGCGGATGCGGCTGCGTCTCGCGACGCTCGACCGCGCCCGCGGCGAGTTCATCGCGAACGCGTCGCACGAGCTGCGCACGCCGCTCTTCTCGCTCGGCGGCTTCCTCGAGCTGCTCGACGACCCCGAGCTCGACGAGCCGACCCGGCTCGAGTTCCTGGTGCGCATGCGCGAGCAGGTCGACCGCCTGACCCGGCTCGCGACGAACCTCCTCGATCTCTCCCGCCTCGACGCCGGCCGGCTGAGCCTCTCTCACGAGGTCGTGGATCTGGGCGAGCTCGCCGACGAGCTCGCGGACGAGGTCCGGCCCCGGGCCGAGGCCCTCGACCACCGTTTGCACGTGGAAACGGCATCCGCGCCGGTGTCGGCGCTCGCGGACGCCGAGCGCGTGCTGCAGATCGGGCGGATCCTGCTCGAGAACGCCCTCGTGCACACGCCGCCGGGCACGGTCGTGCGCATCTCGACGGGGAACGAAGGCGGGCGGGCGATGCTGGTCGTCGGCAATGACGGCCCTCCGATCCCGGCCGATTCCCAGCAACAGATCTTCGACCGCTTCTACCGGCTCGACGGAACGCTCGCCTCGGGCAGCGGGCTCGGCCTCGCGATCGCCCGCGAGCTCGCCGAGCTGATGGGCGGGCGGATCGAGCTCGTCAGCGGGCACGGGGGCACGACGTTCACCGTCGTCCTCCGCGCGGAGTCGTCCGATCGCACCCTCGGCTCGCTCGTTTCGACGTGAAAACGGTTAGCGAACGGCCCTAGCGGGAATCTCACGCGGATGGGCTCGAGATGAGAAGCAGGATTCGGCAGAATCCCGGAGGTTTGGCAGCGTCCTTCAGCGGGAACAGGGCAGGCTTCGAGGCGTCCGGGCGGCTGCATGTCGTCCGCCTGACGATTCCGGCGAAGCCCGAATACATCATTCTCGGCCGGCTCGCCTTGACCGGGCTCGCGGGCCTGCACGCCTCCCCGCTCCCCGAGGAGGTGCTTGGCGACCTCAAGCTCGCGCTGACCGAGGCCTGCACGAACTCGGTCCGGCACGCCTACGACGGCGCCGAGGGTGCGGTCTCGATCGTCTACGAGCTGCATCCCGACCGGCTCGTCGTCGAGGTGGCCGACGAGGGCCCCGGCTTCGTCCCCGACGGCCGTGAGGCCGCCGACGACGAGCTGAGCGAGGGCGGCCTCGGGATCGCGATCATCGAGGCCCTGACGGACGAGCTCGAGATCGCCCGCGGCGATCGCGGCGGGTCGCGGCTCCGTTTCGTCAAGCGTCTCGACGAGTGCACCGGCCGCTGATCGTCGTCTCGAACCGCGGCCCGGTCGCGTACGAGCGCGACCCGGCGGGGGCGCGCGTCGAGCGGCGGGGCCGCGGCGGCCTCGTCACGGCGCTGCGCGGCCTGCGGGACCGCGAGGACGTGACCTGGATCGCGAGCGCGATCACGGACGAGGACCGGGTCGTCGCCGCCGAGGGGGGCGTTCCCGGTCTTCGCCTCGTCGCTCACGACGAGCGCGCGTACGACCTCTTCTACAACACGGTCGCGAACCCGGTGCTCTGGTTCGTGCTCCACTCGCTCTGGGACCGCGCCGTCGAGCCGTGCCTCGACGACGCCTTCCACGACGCGTGGCGCGACGGCTACGAGCGCGTCAACCGCAGCTTTGCCGAGGCGGTTGTTGCCGAGCTTGACAACACACCCGACGCCGTCGTCTGGTTCCACGACTACCACCTCTTCCTCGCGCCAGGGCTCGTGCGTGCCGAGCGGCCGGATGCGGTGCTCGGGCACTTCATCCACACGCCGTGGCCCGTCGACTGGTCGGTGCTGCCCGAAGAGCTGCGACGCAGCGTCCACGACGGCCTGCTTGCGAACGACGTCGTCGGGTTCCACACCGCGCGCTGGGCGGCGAGCTTCCGGCGTAGCGCGAAGGACGTGGTCGGATCGTGCAGGCCGCGGGTGACCTGGAACCCGATCTCGGTCGATGCCGAGGAGTTCGACGCCCTCGCCGGCGACGAGCAGGCGCTCGCGGCGGAGCGGGAGCTCGTCGAGGACCGGCCCGAGAAGCTCGTCGTCCGGGTCGACCGCGCCGATCCGGCGAAGAACGTCGTGCGCGGCTTCCAGGCGTTCGGTCTCTTGCTCGACGAGCACCCCGAGTGGCGCGGCCGCGTGCAGCTCCTGGCCCACCTCGATCCCTCGCGCGAGCGTGTGCCGGAGTACACGGCCTACCGCGCCGAGCTGGAGCGGGCCGCGCGCGACGTCGAAGCGCGGCACCCCGGGTCGATCCGCCTCGAGCTCGCCGACGATCTCTCGCGGTCGCTCGCCGCCTACCGGCAGTACGACGTGCTGCTCGTGAATGCGGTCTACGACGGGCTCAACCTCGTGGCGAAGGAGGGGCCTCTGCTGAACGAGCGGAACGGCGTGCTCGTTCTCTCCGAGAACGCGGGCGCGCATGACGAGCTTGCCCCGTGGGCGTTGACCGTCAACCCGAGCGACGTCGCGGGGCAGGCGCGTGCGCTCCACGAGGCCCTGACGATGGCCGAGCCGGAACGGCGCCGGCGGGCGGAGGCACTCGCCGCTCACGTGCGTGCGAACGGGGTCGCCGAATGGCTGGCGGCCGAGCTGGCGGAGCTCGCGGCCGTGCGCGCGTAACCTTTCGTCGTGGCCGATGCGCTCTCACACGTCGACGAGACGGGCAACGTCCGGATGGTCGACGTCGGCGACAAGCCGGCCGTGCGGCGACGAGCGGTCGCCCGCGCGGTCGTCCGGATGGCGCCGGAGACGGTCGCCCGGCTCGGCGACCTGCCGAAGGGCGATGCGCTGACGACGGCCCAGCTCGCCGGGATCATGGCGGCGAAGCGAACGTCCGAGCTGATCCCGCTCTGTCATCCGCTGCCGCTGACGCACGCCGGCGTCGAGCTGCGCGTCGTCGAGGAGGGGGTCGAGATCGTCGCTTCCGCCGAGACGACCGCACAGACGGGGGTCGAGATGGAGGCGCTGACGGCGGCGTCTGTCGCGGCGCTGACGATCTACGACATGGCGAAGGCGATCGACAAGCAGATGACGTTCGCGGTCGAGCTGCTCGTCAAGGAGAAGGAATGAAGACGGCCGTTCTCACCATCTCCGACCGCGTCTCGCGCGGTGCCGTCGCCGACACGAGCGGTGATGCGCTCGCCGCGCTGCTCGGCGAGGACGGGTACGACGTCGAGCGCCGCGTCGTCCCCGACGAGGCCGAGCTGATCACCGCGGCGATTCGCGAGCTCGCCGCGGCCGCGTCGCTCGTTCTGACGACCGGTGGCACCGGCGTCGCCCCGCGCGACGTCACCCCGGAGGCGACGCTCGTGCTCGTCGACAGGCCGGTGCCGGGGATCGCCGAGGCGCTGCGGGCCGACTCGCTCGCGAAGACGCCGCATGGGCTGCTCTCGCGGGGGGTGGCCGGCATCGTCGGGCGGACGCTCGTCGTCAACCTGCCGGGCTCGCCGGGGGGCTGCCGCGACGGCTACGAGGTGCTCCGGCCGGCGCTCCCACATGCGCTCGCGCTGCTCGCCGACGAGCAGACCGTGCATCAGCAAACGGTGCATCAGCAGACCGTGCATCAACAGGCGACCAGCAGCCACACTTGAGCCCGTGCAGCTGATCCGCCTCTATTACCGGCTCGTCAAGTTCGAGCATACGATCTTCGCCCTCCCGTTCGCGTACGTCGGCGCCGTGCTCGCCGTCGGCGGCATCCCGACTGCGCACGACCTGCTCTGGATCACGGTCGCCATGGTCGGCGCCCGCTCCCTCGCGATGGCGCTCAACCGGCTGATCGACGCGCGCATCGACGCCGCCAACCCGCGCACGGCGGGCCGCGAGCTGCCGTCGGGCCTGCTCTCGCACGCGAACGTGCTCGGCTTCTGCGCCGCGTCGCTGCTGCTGTACGTCGTCGCCGTGCTCGAGCTCGACCCCTTCGTGTGGCCGCTCGCGCCGATCCCGGTCGCCGCCTTCGTCATCTACCCGTACCTGAAGCGTTTCACATGGCTCTGCCACCTGTGGCTCGGGGCGATCGACGGGCTCGCGCCGGTCGGGGCCTGGGCTGCGATCCGCGGCTCGCTCGAGTGGGAGGCGTGGGCACTCGGCGGAGCGGTTGCCGCCTGGGTTGCCGGCTTCGACCTCTTCTACTCGCTCTTCGACGTGAAGGTCGACACCGAGCAGGGCCTCCACTCCTGGGCGACGCGCTTCGGCGAGCGCGGCGCGTTCGTCGGCGCGCGCCTGCTGCACCTGTTGACGGTGCTGATGCTCGTTGCGGCCGGTGTCGGCCTGCACGTCGGCGTCTCGTACTGGCTCGGCGTGCTTGCCGTCGCCTCGCTGATGCT
Source organism: uncultured Thermoleophilia bacterium (assembly GCA_963840365.1). GTDB lineage: Bacteria > Actinomycetota > Thermoleophilia > Gaiellales > Gaiellaceae > PALSA-600. Next base: position 498,916 of record CAWIYQ010000012.1, read on the forward strand.
GTATGAGCACCTGCTCGTGCGGCCCGGCGACCTTCGCCGCCTCGACACGGCCTTCTTCACGATGAACGGCGTCATCTCGCTGGCGTTCTTCGTGTTCGTCGTCGCCGACGTGCTGTGATCTCTGCACGGGGGCTCGCGAAGCGCTACGGGCACCGCCGCGTCCTCGCCGGCGTCGATCTCGAGCTCGCCGACGGCGGCCTGCTGCTCGTCACCGGCCCGAACGGCTCGGGCAAGACGACGCTGCTGCGCATCCTCGCGCGGCTGGCTGCACCGAGCGCCGGAGAGCTGACCCTGCCGCCCCGCGAGCGGGTCGGGTACGTCGGCCATGCGCCGATGGTCTACCGCGAGCTGACCGCGCTCGAGAACCTGACGCTCTTCGGCCGGCTGTACCGCATCCCCGAGCGGGGGGAGCGGGTGGGGATGCTGCTCGAGCGGTTCGGCCTCTGGGAGGTGCGGCACGAACGGGTCGCGACCTACTCGCGCGGCATGCAGCAGCGGCTCGCGCTCTGCCGGGCGCTCCTGCACGACCCGGCGCTCGTCGTGCTCGACGAGCCGTACAACGCCCTCGACGCCGACGGCGCGGCCCTGCTCGACGCGGTCTTCGCCGAGCCGCGCACGTGGGTGGTGGCGACCCACGAGCCCCGCCGTGTCGAGGGGCGCGCGACGGTGAGGCTCGCGCTCAGATGACGTATGCAAACGACGTCGCGGCGCTCGCGCGGAAGGACCTGCTGCTCGAGCTGCGGGCGAAGGAGACCCTGCCCGCGATGCTCCTCTTCGTCCTCTCGGCGCTTGCGATCTTCCACTTCGCGCTTCCGAACGGCACGGCCGACACGGCCGCGCGCGGGCTGCTGTGGTCGGCCCTCGTCTTCACGGCGCTGCTCGGCCTGACGCGTGCGTTCGTGGCCGAGCGCGAGCAGGGCATGTTCGACGTGCTCGTCTTGACCCCGTGCGACCGCAGCGCGATCTGGCTCGGCAAGGCGCTCGCGGTGTTCGCGTTCCTCGTCGCCGCCGAGGTGGTCGCGCTGCCCGCCTTCGCCGCGTTCTTCGCCGCCGTCGACGGCCGCACGGTGGCCGCGGTGGCGCTCGCGGACGTCGGCATCGCCACCGTCGGCACGCTTTTCGGCGCGATGGCGGTGGCCGGCCGGGCGCGCGAGCTGCTGCTGCCGCTCCTCTTCCTGCCGATGGCGATCCCGATCGTGGTCGGCGGGGTGGGGGGCTATCTCTGGTTCCTCGTCCTCTACGACGTGATCTTCGTGCTGCTCTCGTGGGCGACGTTCGAGTACGTCGTCGCCGAGACCTGAACGCGCCGGACTACGATGCCCCGGTGAAGCTGGCGGCCCTGACCACGGTGCTGATGGGGGCGGCGATCGGCCTGATCTTCTTCTTCGCCCCGACGGATGCCGACCAGGGCTTCTCGCAGCGCATCTTCTACTTCCACGTCCCGATCGCACTCACCTCGTATGCGTGCTTCGGCTGGGGGGCCTGGAAGGCTCTGCGCTACCTGCGGACGCGGGACGAGCGCGCCGACCTCGAGAGCTACGTGGCGATCCACCAGGGCGTCATCTTCGGCGCGCTGACGCTGATCACGGGCTCGCTCTGGGCGAAGGCCTCGTGGGGCGTCTGGTGGACGTGGAGCGAGGACCAGCTCGTCCTCTTCCTGGTCCTCTTCCTCTTCTACTGTGCGTACTTCATGCTGCGCTTCTCGGTCGAGGCGGGCGTGCAGCGCGCGAGCATGAGCGCGGTCTACGCCCTCTTCGGCGTCGTGCTGATCCCGGTGTCGTTCCTCGCGATCCGGCTGTCGAGGAAGTTCATCCACCCGGTCGTCTTCACGTCGCACGGGCCGCAAATGAGCCACTCGCAGTTCTTCGTCTTCTGCATCTCCTGGGCCGCGATGCTCGCGCTCTTCGCCACGCTGTACCAGGTGGAGCTCGCCGGCAAGCGCATCGACGGCCATCTCCGTGAGCTCCGGGAGCTGCTCTCGTGACGCTCATGACGCAGGGCGTCCCGTCGGAGTGGCAGTACGTGGCCGGCGCATACCTCGTCGTCTTCGTCACCGTGCTCGCCTGGGTGGCGATCGTCGCGGCGAAGCTGCAGCGGCTGCAGCGGCAGCTGGGCGAGCTCGTCGAGAAGGCCCGCGACCGTGGTTGAGGCGCTCTTCTGGCCGGCGCTCCTCGCCTACGGCGAGGCGGCGGTTGCCTACACCTCGGCGCGCACGTCGCGGCTCGCCACGTGGGGCGTCCGTGTCGGCTGGCTCGTGCAGACCTGCCTGCTCGCCCTGCAGGCAGCCCGGGCGGAGGGCTTTCCCTGGTCGACGTGGGCCTCGTCGCTCAACCTGTTCGTCTGGTTCGTCGTCGGCGCGTACCTGATCTGGGGCTGCCGTCCGCGCTTCCGCCTGCTCGGGCTGGCCGTGATGCCGCTCGCGGCCACGCTGCTCGCAATCGCCCACCTCGGCGGCGGCACCCACAGCCACGCCGGCGACGGGTATTCGAGCCTGTTCCTCACGTTCCATGTCGGGCTCGTCCTGGCCGCGTTCGCCGGTTTCACGCTCGCCGCAGGCCTCTCCAGCCTGTACCTGTGGCAGGAGCGACGGCTCAAGCGCCGGGCGCCGGACATCCTCCGGCTGCGCGTGCCGCCGCTCGCCGCACTGGAGCGGCTCGCGCGCCGCACGATCACCGTCTCTGCGCCGCTGCTCGCTCTCGGCGTCGCGGCCGGGCTCGAGCGGGTGCGCGCCGAGCACCGCCCGCTCGACGCGCTCGAGGGCGTCACGCTCCTGACGCTCGCGGTGTATGCGGCGATCGTCGTCGCGCGCCCGACCGGCCGGCGGGCCGCGTACTTCGCCCTCGGCGGCTTCGCGCTCGTCGTCGTCGCTCGTCTTGCTCTCGCAGGGAGCCATTTCTCGTGACAATCTCGGTCGTCGGGCTGTCGCACCACGTCGCGCCGGTCGAGCTACGCGAGCGCGCCAGTCTGCCGCTCGACGGGGCGGCGGCGCTCGCGCGCTCGCTCGGGGAGGCGGTCTGCCTCTCGACCTGCAATCGCACCGAGCTGTACGTCGCGGGTGGCGACGCGGCCGCCGTCGAGGCGCTCGAGCGGATCGTCGGCGAGCCTTTGGACGGCGTCGCCTACCGGCTGCACGACGAGGCCGCGGCCGGCCATCTCTTCCGCGTCGCCGCCGGCCTCGATTCGCTCGTGCCCGGGGAGGGCGAGATCCTCGGCCAGGTCCGCGACGCCTACGAGGCGGCCGCGCCCGGCCCGGTGCTCGACCGTGTCTTCCGGCAGGCGCTCGCCGTCGGCAAGCGCGTGCGCTCCTCGACCGCGATCGGCGAGAACGCCGCGTCGGTGCCGTCGGCGGCCGCTGCGCTCGTCGCGCAGGTCTTCGGCGAGCTTGCCGGGCGGCGCGTGCTGCTCGTCGGCGCAGGCCGCGTCGCCGAGCTCGCCGCCTCGAATCTCGCCTCGCGCGGCGCCGAGATCGCCTTCGTCGCGAATCGGACGCTGCAGACGGCGGACGAGCTGGCCCGGCGCTTCGGCGGCGTCGCGATCGCGCTCGACGAGGTGCCGTCCCGGCTCGGCGAGGTCGACGTGGTCGTGGCGTCGACCAGCTCGCCGGAGACGATCCTTGGCGCCGCCGATGTCCCCGCGCGCCGCCGGCGGCCGCTCTTCTTCGTCGACATCGCGGTCCCGCGCGACCTCGACCCCGAGCTCGCCCGCCTCGAGGGCTGTTTCCTCTACGACATCGACGACCTCGAGGCGGTGGTCGCCGAGACGCTCGCGGCCCGCCGCGCAGAGGCAGGCCGCGCCGAGCAGCTCGTGGCGGATGAGGTCGAGCGCTATCGGGCGTGGCAGGCCTCTCTGGACGTCGTGCCGGCGATCGCGTCGCTGCGGGCGCTCGCGATGGAGATCCGGTCGAACGAGCTCGCAAAGGTGCGGGTGAGCGAGGACGAGCGCCGCACGCTCGAGTCCGTCACTGCGCAGATCCTGAACAAGCTGCTCCACCTGCCGACGGTGCGCATGAAGGAGGCCGCGGTGAGCGCCGACGGCGTGCTCTACGCGGATGCGGTGCGGCATCTCTTCGGTCTCGAGGAGGAGACGCGGTGACGGACGAGCCGGACCGCAGGCCGATCTTCCGGCCGCTGCCGGTGGTCGCGCCGTCGGCGTTTCTTCGGGTGCGGTTGGGGCCTCCGGTCTGCGGCCGTTCGCGGCGGGTGGGGAGGTCGAGCTGTGCTCGTTCGCATCGGGTCTCGCGGCTCTAGGCTCGCCCTCGTCCAGGCCGGGCTCGCCGCGGAGCTCATGCGCCGTCCCGGTGTCGAGGTGGCGCTCGTGCCGATCACGACCGCCGGTGACCGCGACCGCACGCACCCGTTCGGGCAGATCGGCGAGCGCGGCGTCTTCGTCAAGGAGCTCGAGGAGGCGCTGCTCGCCGGTCGCATCGACGTCGCGGTCCATTCCGCGAAGGACATGACCTCCACCGACGCCGACGGGCTCGCGGTCGGTGCGTATCTCGAGCGCGAGGACCCCCGCGACGCTCTCATCGGCGCGTCGTCGATCGAGCCGGGGATGCGCATCGGCACCGCCTCCGCTCGGCGCCGGGCGCAGCTGCTCGCCGCCGAGCCGACGCTGTCGGTCGAGCCCCTGCGCGGCAACGTCGACACGCGGCTGCGCAAGCTGCGCGAGCGTGGGTTGAACGCGATCGTGCTCGCCGCGTGCGGCCTCGACCGGCTCGGCCTCGCCGGCGAGATCGGGGTGCGCCTCGACCCGGCGGTGATGCTTCCCGAGGCGGCGCAGGGGGCGCTCGCCCTCCAGGTGCGGGCGGGCGAGGAGGAGCTGGTCGGGCGGCTCGACCACGCCGAGACGCGCCGCCGCGTCGAGGCAGAGCGGCTGTGCGTCGGCACGCTCGGCGCGGGCTGTCTCGCGCCGGCCGCGGCACATCACGACGGAACGACGCTGACCGCGCTGATCGCAGGCGAGGACGGCGAGTGGCTGGAGCGGCGGAGTGGGGACGACCCCGCGGCGCTCGGGCGCGAGCTCGCCGCGCTCGCCCGGTGAGAGTGATCGTCACCCGTGCGCGCGGCCAGGCGCCGCCGCTCGTCGAGGCGCTCCGGGCGCTCGGCGTGGAGGTGGTCGAGTGCCCGCTGATCGAGATCGAGCCCCTCTCCGACGAGCCGGTCGACGGCGCGGGGTACGACTGGGTGATCGTGACGAGCCCGAACGGCGTGGACGAGCTCGCCCGCCGTGGGCGCAACCTGCCGCGGCTCGCCGCGGTCGGCCCGGGCACGGCGGAGGCTCTTCGCGCGCGCGGGCTCGAGCCCGCCTTCGTGCCGCGCGAGTCGACCCAGGACGGCCTTCTGCGCGAGCTGCCGCGACCCACCGGCCGCGTCCTCTTCGCCGCTGCCGAAGGCGCTCGCCGCGGGCCGGTGGACGAGCTCGGCGCCGACTTCGTCGCCCTGTACCGCACGCGTGCCCTCTCCCCGAAGCCGCCCGACGGCGACCTCGTCGTGCTTGCCTCGGGCTCCGCCGCCCGTGCCTATGCGGCGATCGGCGGCACGGCGCCGGCGGTCTCGATCGGGCCCGAGACGTCACGGGCAGCCCGGGAGGCCGGGCTCGAGGTCGCCGCCGAGGCGGCGACCCACGATCTCGCCGGGCTCGTCGCCGCCGTCGCAGATTTGATGGACTCCTGGTCGTGACGGTCGTCACCTTCCTCACCGACTTCGGGTTGCAGGACGACTTCGTCGGTACGTGCCACGGCGTGATCGCCGGGATCGCGCCGAACGCGCGAGTGATCGACATCACCCACGGCATTCCCGCCCAGGCCGTGCTGCAGGGCGCGCTCGTGCTGCGCAGCACGCGGCCGTACCTGCCCGTGGGGATCCACCTCGCGGTCGTCGACCCCGGCGTCGGCGGCGAGCGCCGCGCGGTCGCGGTGCGCACCTCGGACGGCCGGATGTTCGTCGGGCCGGACAACGGCCTTCTGATGCTTGCCGCCGACGAGCTCGGGGTCGACGCCGCGCACGAGCTCGCCGACCCGCGGTTCCGGCTCGAGCGCGTCTCGTACACCTTCCACGCGCGCGACGTCTTCGCGCCCGCGGCTGCGCACCTCGCGAACGGGGTGGAGCTCGCAGAGCTCGGGCCTGCGATCGAGCCGTCGGCGCTCGTTCGCGTGCACGTGCCCGAGCCGGAGGCGGGCCGGTCGCAGATCGCGGCGACCGTCCTCTCGGTCGACCGCTTCGGCAACATCTCCACGAACGTCCGCCGCGAGCACCTCGCCGCGCTGGGGGTCGAGCCAGGCGCGCGTGTCGAGATCCGCGTCGCCCTCGACCGCTACTACGCGACCGCCGCGCACACCTTCGCCGACGCGCGAAGCGGCGAGCTGCTTCTGTACGAGGACTCGTACGGGCTCGTCACGCTCGCGGTCAGCCATGGAAACGCGGCGCGGCTGACCGGTGCGGGCCCCGGTGACGGGCTGCGCATCGCCGTCGAATGACGGTGGGCCAGCGATTCGCGCGCGCGGTGACGACGCTCGTCGTGCGCGTGCCGCTCGCGTGGCGCGTCTTCCGGTCGCCGATGGCGCGGATGTTCGACCGCATCGCGCCGCAATGGGAGGGCGGCAGGACGAGCGGCGTTCGTCTTGCGCCGATGCTGGCTGCGCTCGATGCGCTGCCCACGCCACCCGCCCGCGTGCTCGATGTCGGCACGGGCACCGGTGCGATTGCGCGGGTCGCCGCCGCCCGGTACCCGGACGCGGAGGTGGTCGGGGTCGACGTCTCGAACGGGATGATCGCCGAGGCGCGCCGGCTCGCAACCGGCCCGCGCGAGCGCTACGAGGTCGCCGACGCGTCCGCGCTCGCCTTCGACGACGGGTCGTTCGACCTCGTCACGATGAACAACATGATCCCGTTCTTCGACGAGCTCGCCCGCGTCACCCGGCAGGGCGGCCACGTCGCCGTCGCCTTCGGGATCGGCCCGCGTACGCCCATCTTCGTGCCGCTCGAGCGGGTGCGTGCGGAGCTCGAACGGCGGGGCTTCGACCAGTTCTCCGAGCATGCGGCCGGCGAGGGTCTTTCCCTCCTTGCCCGCCGGGCGGAGCTGGCGTAGTCTCTGTCCTACAGAGACGTTCGCGACGCGGTTGCACCGGTCCGGACGTCTCTCTTTTCGTTTGGTGTCGGTGCGTCCACGCGTTTCAGCTGTGGGATGACGGGGATCGGGTTGCTTCGAGCAGTCGCCGGTGAAGGGATTGCATGTCTCGGCCGGGAGCGACGCCCAGCTGCTCGCGAAGAAGCATGCGCAGTTGCTCGTAGACGCGGAGGGCCTCGGCGATGTTGCCTCGCGCCGCGAGCGCTTCGATCAGATATCGGTAGCCGCTCTCCCGAAACGGCTCGATCCCGGTGAGGATCCGCCCGGAGCGCTCCGCGGAGAGGAGCTCGTGGTTTCCCATCCCGAGCGCCGTCGCTGCGACAGCCTCGAGCGAGCGAACGCGCAGGTCGTGCACGAGCCGCCGCTGTTCGTCGACCCACGGGCCGTCGATTCCCACCAGGAAGCCGCGCGTGGAGGTGTGGAGCGCGATCCGGGCTGCCGGCCAGGCCCTGACCCAGTCTCGTCGAGTGACGGCCGCCTCGGCTCGGTGGATCGCCTCGCTCGCGGCATCGAGATCGATGAGCGCCTCGGCGGGCAACACGAGCTGCAGCTCGCTCCGACCGACCAGAGTCTCGCCGCCGACGACGCGGCGCAACTTCGAGAGCAGCGCGGAAAGGGCCGCCTCGGCAGCAGCCGGCTGCTCGCCCGGCCAGAGTGCCTCGACGAGTTGCTCGCGCGTCACGGGACGAATGCGGTTGGCTGCCAGGAACGCGAAGACCAGACGTCCTTGTCTTGCCGGGAAACGATCTTCCAGGCGCACACCGGCCAGAATGACGATCAAGCGGCCACACAGCTGGATCCGGGTCTCCGCCAAGGTTGCGCCAAGGTAATCCCATCACTGCGATTGCACAATCGGCCGACCAGCAGAAGGAGGGACACATGCCGAAGATCGTGAACTGCGAGTGTGGAGAGGTCGTCCGGGCTGAGAACGAGGACGAGCTCGTGCAGAAGGTCGGCGACCACGTCACCGAGAAGCATCCGGACCTCGTCGGCAAGCTCTCCCGGGAAGACGTCCTCGCGATGGCGGAGGAAGTTTGAAGAACCGGTAGGAATCGACTGCCGGGCGACCCGTGAGCCTCTGGATCCGAGGCGGCGGAAGCATGCTTCGGGACGGCCGAGGCCCGCGTTTCACGAGCACCCTCGCCGACGCCAGAGCATCATCGCGAACGCGCCGGGGCTACACTGTCGAGCCGCGGCGAGGTAGCTCAGTTGGTAGAGCACACGGCTGAAAACCGTGGTGTCGCCGGTTCAAGTCCGGCCCTCGCCACTCCCGTATGGATGCGCCCCGTCCCGTCGCCGTGATCGGCGCCGGCCTCGATCTCGGTGCCGGGCGCCGCGGCGTCGACATGGGACCCTCCGCGATTCGCCACGCCGGTCTCGAGACGCGCATCCGCGAGCTCGGGCGCGAGGTGACCGACCTCGGCGACGTCCGGGCACCGGTCCCCGAGGCCACCGAGGTCGGCGACCCCGAGGCCCGGTTCCTCGAGCAGATCCTGCGGGCCTGCGAGCTTGTCGCCCGCGAGGTGGCGACGGCGGCGGGCGAGGGACGCCTCCCGCTCGTCCTCGGCGGCGACCATTCGATCGCGATCGGCACGCTCGGCGGCATGGCCGCGGCCCGCGGCGCGGGCGGCGTGCTCTGGATCGACGCGCACGGCGACCTCAACCGGCCAGGAACCTCGCCAAGCGGCAACGTGCACGGGATGCCGCTCGCCGCGGCGCTCGGCGCCGCCGGCCCCGCCTTCGCGAGCGAGGCCTACCCGGTGCCGAGCGTGACCCGCGCGGCGCTGCTCGGCATCCGTTCGCTCGACCCGGCGGAGCGCACGCTGATCCGCGAGCTCGGCCTGCTCGTGCACACGATGAGCGAGATCGACGAGCGCGGCGTCCAGGCGTGCGTGCGCGAGGCGCTCGAGCATCTCGACGGCTCCGCGTTCGTGCACGTCAGCCTCGACCTCGACGCGGTCGACCCGATGTTCGCCCCCGGCGTCGGCACGCCCGTCCGCGGCGGCCTCTCCTACCGCGAGACGCATCTCGCGCTCGAGCTCGTCGCCGAATCGGGCCTCGTCGACTCGATGGACGTCGTCGAGGTGAACCCGATCCTCGACCGCGAGAACGAGACCGGGCACCTCGCTGTCGAGCTCGTCGCGAGCGCGCTCGGCGCGCGCATATTGTAAGGCCGGTGTGTCAGACACCTTTGAAGGTGTCTGACACCCGACCGTCTTCCTCGTCGACCTCGTAGAAGACGCTGCCCTTCAGCTCGTCGGGCAGGCAGTCCACCTCGAAGCCGGCCGGGTCGTCGTGCGGGTAGAGGTAGCCCTCGCCGCGGCCGAGCTTGCGCGCGCCGGCATATGACGCCGAGCGAAGGGCGGCCGGCGGCAGCAGGTTGCCGCGCTCGCGGACGGCGGCGGTCGCCCGGTTCAAAGCGACGTAGGAGGCGTTCGATTTCGGCGCCAGCGAGAGGTAGACGGCCGCCTGCGCGAGGTTGAGGCGCGCCTCGGGGAGGCCGACGTGCTCGACCGCCTGCGCCGCCGCCACGGCGACCAGCAGCGCCTGCGGATCGGCGTTGCCGATGTCCTCGGAGGCGAGCACGATCATCCGACGGGCGATGAAGCGCGCGTCCTCGCCGCCCTCGAGCATCGCGGCCAGGTAGTAGACGGACGCCTGAACGTCGCCGGCACGGGTCGACTTGATCCAGGCTGAGATGAAGTCGTAGTGGCGGTCGCCGCCCTTGTCGTAGGCGAGCGGCCGTTTGCGTGCCGCGTCGTCGACGTGCCGTACGGCGAGCTCGCCGCCCTCCGCGCGTGCGGTCCCGACGGAGAGCTCGAGGATGTTCAACGCGTTGCGGGCATCGCCGCCGGCCCGGACTGCGATCAGCTCCTCCACGTCGTCCGGGACAAGGGCATCGAGCGCCGCGGCGCCTCGTTGCACGACGGTGCGCAGCGTCTCGACGGAGAGCGACTCGAGCTCGTAGATCTGGGCACGCGAGAGCAGAGCCGAGTTCACCTCGAAGTACGGGTTCTCGGTCGTCGCACCGATCAGGGTCAGGAGCCCCTCCTCGACTCCCGGCAGCAGCGCGTCCTGCTGCGCCTTGTTGAACCGGTGGATCTCGTCCAGGAAGAGGATCGTGCGCCGTCCACTCGCCCCGAGCCGCTCGCGCGCCCTGGCAAGCACGTCGCGGACGTTCGAGACGGTGGCCGACACGGCCGACAGCTCCTCGAACTCGGCGCCTGTCGTGCGGGCGACGATGCGCGCGAGGGTCGTCTTCCCGGATCCCGGCGGCCCATAGAGGATCATCGACGGCACGCGATCCTGCTCGATCGCGAGGCGCAGCGCCCGGCCCGGCCCGACGACGTGCTCCTGGCCCGCGAACTCGTCGAGGGTGGTCGGCCGCAGCCGCTGGGCAAGCGGCGCCGACGCGTCGAGGCGCCGCCCGGCCGCGTCGCTGAAGAGGTCACCCACGGCGAAAGTATGCTCTTGGAGATGACCGACGCATGGGGTCTCGGCACCTATGAGCGGCTGGCCGCGCGGTTCGGGCCGGTACAGGCGGAGCTGCTCGAGCGGCTCCAGGTGGCGGAGGGCGAGGAGGTGCTCGACCTGGCCGCGGGCACCGGACGACTCGCCCAGAAGGCGGCGCGCCTTGGCGCCCGCGTGACCGCGATCGACTCGAGCGACCCGATGGTGACGCTCGCGCGCCAGCAGGCGGAGGACGCCGGCCTCGAGCTCTCCTTCGACCAGGGAGACATCGAGTACCTGCCGTACGACGACCGCTCGTTCGACGTGCTCGTCTCGAACTTCGGGCTCATCTTCGCGCCCGACCACGCCAACGTCGCCGCCGAGCTGGCGCGCGTCGCGCGACCCGGCGCACGCCTCGGCTTCACGGCGTGGAAGCCCAACCCGAAGCTCGGCGAGCTCTACCGGCGCTTCACCGAGGAGCCGATCGCGGGGCGTGAGGCGTACGAGTGGGGGCGCGAGGACCACGTCGAGGACATGCTCGGCGAGGAGTTCGAGCTCGAGTTCGACGACGGGGCGGTGTGGCTCGAAGCAGAGTCGGGCGAGGAGATCTGGTCGCTCTTCTCCGAGTCGGCGCCGCCGGTGATCTCGCTCGTCGAGCGCCTGTCGAGCGAAGACGTCGACCAGTTCCACCGCGCGTTCGTCGAGCTCTACGAGAGCTATCGCACCGAGGACGGCGGCATCCGTGCGCCGCGGCGGTACCTGCTCGTGCTCGGCACGAGGAAATGACGGAGGTCGTCGACCTCCTCCGGCGCCTGATCCGCCTCGACACCACGAACCCGCCGGGCAACGAGACGATCGCCGCGGAGCTTCTACGCGACTACCTCGAGGCGGCCGGCGTCGAGTGCGAGCTCTACGCCCGCGTGCCCGAGCGCGCGAACCTGGTCGCGCGGATCCCGGGCCGCGGCGACGGCCCGTCGCTCGCCCTCCTCTCGCACACCGACGTCGTTCTCGCCACCGCAACCGAGTGGCAGCGCGACCCGTTCGGCGGCGATCTGGTCGACGGGGAGGTCTGGGGACGCGGCGCGCTCGACATGAAGGGTGAGGTGGCGGCCTCGGCGGTCGCCATGGCGACGCTGGCGCGGGAGGGCTGGCGCGGGTCGGGCGATCTCGTCTTCGTCGCCGCGGCCGACGAGGAGGTGGGGAACGGATTCGGGCTGCAGTGGCTCGTCGATGCGCATCCCGACGCCGTGCGCACCGACTACGCCCTGAACGAGGGCGGCGGCGAGCGCGTGGTCGTCGGCAGTCGGCCCGTCTACCTCTGCACCACCGCCGAGAAGGCGACCTCGCCCTTCGTCCTTCGGGTGCACGGGCGCAGCGGGCATGCCTCGATGCCGGGGATCGCCGACAACGCGCTCGTGAAGGCCGCCCCGCTCGTCGCGCGGCTCGGCGACTTCGCGGTGGAGCCGCGCGTGATCCCCGAGGTCGAGGCGTTCTTCGCCGCCGTCGCGGGCGGCGTGCCCGGTCCCGGGCAGATCCTCGAGGCCGCGCGGGAGCTCGGCCCGGCCGCTGCCGAGATCGTCGAGCCGCTCGTCGGGATGACCGTGTCGCCCACGAAGGCGCACGCCTCCGACAAGCGCAACGTCATCCCCGGTCTCTGCGAGATCGCCCTCGACGTCAGGCTGCTCCCGGGGCAGACGTCCGAGGAGGCCGAGACCGTCATCAGGCGCCTCCTCGGTGACGGGGACTACGAGCTCGAGAGCCTGGAGCGAACGGGCGGGACGCGCTCCCCGATCGGCGGGCCGCTGTTGGACGCGGTCGCGTCGTTCGTCGAGGCGGAGGAGCCCGGGGCAGTCGCCGCGCCGACATGCTGTGCCGGCTTCACCGATTCGCACTGGGTGCGCGACGCGTTCGGGACGACCGCGTACGGATTCTTCCCGTCGCGGGCGATCGACCCCGAGCTCGCCGCGCGACTGATCCACTCGGCCGACGAGCGTGTGCCGGTCGACGACCTGGAGCTCGGCGTCCGCTTCCTGCGCCACGCCGCGCAGGCCGTCTGTGCTTGAGCTCTGGGAGCCGCAGGGAGCGCTGGAGGCGCTCGAGCGCTGGCTGGCCGACGAGCTCCAGGACGGGCTCGTCGCCGACGTCTACATCGGTTACCGCCTGGCAGAGACGCTGCGGCGAGGGCCGTGGCCCGCGCCGCCCGAGCCGTGTGCGTTGCCGGTCGTCGCCGCGTCGCTGCGCAGCGAGCCCCGGCCGCCCGGCCGCTACAGGCTCGGCGAGTGGGAGTCGACCCAGACCGCCGAGGAGCACGGCGCGGCCGTCGACGAGGTCCGGGCGGCGATCGCGCGCGGCGACGTCTACCAGGTGAACCTCGTCCGCCACCTGCAGGCGCCGTTCGACGGCGTCCCGGCCGGGCTCCAGGCGGCGCTGCGGCCGCTGCGGCCCCTGCACTCCCGGCCGTTCCTCGGCGACGGCTACGCGATCGTCTCGGCCTCGCCCGAGCTCTTCCTCGCCCGCCGCGGCGACCGGCTCTGGACGATGCCGATCAAGGGCACGCGCCCGGCCGGCGAGGATGTCGAAGGCGACAAGGATGCGGCCGAGCACGTGATGATCGTCGACCTCGAGCGCAACGACCTCTCCCGCGTCTGCCGCGTCGGCTCGATCCGCTGGCCGGAGCTGCAGGTGCAGCGGGAGCTCGCGGGCGTCACCCATCTCGTCTCGACGGTGGAGGGGCGGCTGCGCCCCGGCGTCGGGCTCGCAGAGATCCTCGCGGCGACGTTCCCCGGCGGGTCGATCACCGGTGCGCCGAAGATCGCGGCGATCGACGAGATCGCCCGTCTCGAGCCGGTCGGCCGCGGCGCCGCGATGGGTGCGCTCGGCAGCGTGCACGCGAACGGCGACTTCGAGCTCGCGCTGACGATTCGCACCTTCGCGATCGTCGACGGCGCCGCGCATCTCTGGGTCGGCGGCGGCATCGTCTGGGACTCGGAGCCGGAGGCCGAGTGGGAGGAGACGCTCGTCAAGGCGCGGCCGCTCCTCGCCGCCGTCGGCGCGCCGGTGGCGGCATGAAGATCGCGAGCGCCGTCCACGGGCTCCTCGAGGACGCTGCGCCCGTCTTCCGCGCCGACGACGAGGCGCTGCTGCGCGGCGCCGCCGCGTTCGAGACGTTGCGCGTCTACGCGGGCCGGCCGTTCCTGCTCGACGAGCACATCGCCCGCCTTCAGGCATCGATTGCCGCCCTTGCCCTCGACCCGGTCGCCGCGGCCGACGTGGGCGAGCTCGTCGAGAGGCTGCTCGACGGCGGTGACGGGGTGCTTCGCTTCTACCGCACGAGCTTCGACGTGGTCGCCACGCTCACCGAGCTGCCGTCGGGTCTCGAGGAGGAGCGCGCCCGCGGGCTCGCGCTTCGCACCAGCGAGCTGGGCGCGCCGGCGCTGCTCGCCGGCGTCAAGACGACGAGCTACGCCGACGCGTTCGCCGCCAGGCGGGCGGCCGAGCAGGCGGGCGCCGACGACGTGCTCTTCCTCGCGGGCGGCGTCGTGCTCGAGGCGGCGACCGCGAACATCTGGTGGCGCTCGGGCGACCGGCTCTCCACACCCGCACTCGCGGCGGGCGTGCTGCCCGGCGTGACGCGCGGCTTCATCCTCGGGCTCGGGGACGCCGCCGAGGTGGTGGCGGACGTGGCCGAGCTCGCGGCGGCCGACGAGGCGTTCCTGACCTCGTCGATCCGGGAAGTGATGCCGGTCGTCTCCCTCGACGGCGCGCCGATCGGCGACGGCCGTCCCGGGCCCGCCGCCGCTCGGCTGCAGGCGGCGTTGCGGCTACGCTCAATGACGTGAACGACCCGGTCCGCCTCGGCGGCATGGCACTCGGGAACGGCGTGCTCGTCCACGGCCCCCAGGCGTGGGCGGCTGCGATCCGGACGCGCGACGGCGAGCTGAAGGTGGTCGCGCGGCGCAAGCGCCTCCGGGCCGCGGGCGTCCGCAACCCACTGCTGCGTGGCCCGGCGCGGATCGCCGAGGCGCTCTCGCTCCTCCCGCTCGTCAAGCTGGCGCTGCCCGAGGCGGAGCTGCCGATGGCCCGGCCGGGCGTCGTCGGCTCGATGGTCGCGAGCTCCGCGCTCCTGCGCGGCATCCGCGGCGCCGGGCTCCGGCCGGCCGTGCGGGAGCTCGCCACGGCTGCCCTCTCCATCGCACCGGCGGTGCTCGCGCTCCGCGGCGGCGAGCTCGCCGCCTACCACGGCGCGGAGCACATCTCGATCGGCACCTACGAGCACGGCGAGAACCGGCCGCGCGAGCACGAGCGCTGCGGCTCGCACCTCGTCGGCCCGATGCTGATCACGACCGCGGCCGGCAACGTGCTCGCCGATCGCGCGCCGGAGCAGTTGCGCCCGGCGGCCCGCGCCGCGGGCGCCGTCGGCGCCCTGGCGGCGTCGGTCGAGCTCTTCGGCTGGATGAATCGGCATCCCGAGCACCCGGTCGCGCGCGCGCTCGCCTGGCCGGGGCACGAGCTGCAGCACCGGCTCGGCACGCGCGACCCGTCGCCCGACCAGCTCGAGGTCGCGAATGCGGCGCTGCGGGCGTGCCTGGAGCTCGAGGCTTGATCACGACGCGCAAGCGGCTCGACCCGGCGGTCTTCGACCTGCCCGTCGAGAAGATGCGCGCCGGCTGGTACACGGACGCCTACTTCAACCACACCCGTTCGGCCCTGCTCGAGGACGGCCGGCATCCGCACGTCGTCATGCAGGTCTTCCAGAAGCGCCAGGCGTACCTCGGCGGGATGGACGAGGCGATCGCGATCCTGAAGCTCTGCGCCGAGCGGTACGAGGAGCTCGACGTCCGCGCGCTCTTCGACGGCGACACGATCGAGCCCTACGAGACGGTCCTCACGATCGAGGGCGACTACACGACGTTCGCCCACCTCGAGACCGTGTACCTCGGCGTGCTCGCCCGCCGCACGCTGATCACCACCAACGTCGTCAACGTGCTGCGTGCGGCGAACGGCAAGCCGGTGATCTTCATGCCGGCCCGCCACGACCATCACCGCGTGCAGACGGGCGACGGCTACGCGGCGTACGTCGCCGGCCAGGTGGTCGGCGCCGAGGTCGGCGTCACCACCGACGAGCAGGCGTCGTGGTGGGGCGGCCGCGCGCTCGGCACGGTGCCGCACGCCCTGATCGCCTCCTACGACGGCGACACCGTCGCGGCTGCCCGCCACTTCGCAACATGGGCGCCGCCGGAGATGAACCTCACGGTGCTCGTCGACTTCGACAACGACTCGGTGGCGACGGCGCTCGACGTCGCCCGTGCGCTCGGCCCGCGGCTGTGGGGCGTGCGCCTCGATACGTCGGAGGCTCTCGTCGACCGCTCGCTCTGGGACGAGCTCGGCGACTTCGCGCCGGTCGGCGTCAATCCCCAGCTCGTGCGCAAGGTGCGTGCTGCTCTCGACGACGCGGACTTCGAGTCGGTACGCATCGTCGTCTCCGGCGGCTTCACCGTCGAGAAGATCCGCGACTTCGAGGAGAACGGCGTCCCCGTCGACGCCTACGGCGTCGGCTCCTCGCTGATCCGCGGCTCGAACGACTTCACCGCCGACATCGTGATGACGGACGGCAGGCCGTCCGCGAAGTTCGGCCGCAGGCTGCGCGAGAACCCGCGCCTCGAGCCGGTCGCATGAGAAGGGTCCTGTGGGACGTCGACACGCAGGTCGACTTCGTGCGCGCGGACGGGAAGCTCGCGGTGCCCGGCGCGGAGCAGGTCGTGCCCGCGATGGAGCGGCTGGTCGCCTCCGCCCGCGCGGTGGGAGTGCCGCACGTCGCGTCGGCCGACGATCACGAGCTCACCGACGCCGAGATCTCGGACATGCCCGACTACGAGACGACCTACCCGCCGCACTGCCTCCGCGGCACCGTCGGCGCGGAGAAGATCGCGGCCACCCGGCAGCTCGATCCCGTGCCGCTCGGCCTGACCACGGTTCCCGGCCGGTGGCTCGCCGGGCGCGAGTACCTGTTGCTGAAGAAGCACTTCGACGTCTTCACGAACCCGAATGCCGAGCCGCTCCTCCAGCTGCTCGACCCGGAGGAGGTCGTCGTCTTCGGCGTCGCCACCGACGTGTGCGACGACGCGGCGATCCGCGGCCTGCGCGCCCGCGGCCGCGCCGTCACATTCGTCGAGGATGCGTCGCGCGGCCTCGACGAGGCGCGGACGGCCGCGTGCCTCGAGGCGTGGCGCGGGCTGGGCGTCCGCTTCGCCGCAGCCGACGAGGTCTGTCGCGAGTGGTGAGAGAAGTGCACCACCTCGGCGTCGCCGTCGATGGGCTCGACCAGGCGATCGCGCTCTGGGCCGGCCTCTTCGGGGCAACTCTCGAGCACCGTGAGACGGTTCCCGACCAAGGTGTCGAGGCGGCGTCGCTGCGTGTCGGCGACAGCCGGGTCGAGCTGCTCGCACCGCTCGCCGCGGACACCCCCGTCGGCCGGTTCCTCGAGCGTCGCGGCCCCGGGATGCACCACGTGGCGTTCCACGTCGACGACGTTGCCGGCGAGCTCGAACGGCTACGGGCGGCCGGTGTGCAGCTGATCGACGAGGAGCCGCGGCAGGGGCTCTTCGGCCTCCAGGTGGCGTTCGTCCATCCCGAGGCGACGGGCGGAGTTCTGGCAGAGTTCGTGGGTGATGAGCGCAGCTGACCGCGTCCGCATCGAGCTGGCCCTCGAGGGTCCTCAGGTGCTGACCATCTACGTGACCACCCCGACGGCGGACGACCTCGACCGGGCGCTCGCCGCCGGCGACGAGAGCCTGAGCTTCGAGGCCGATGACGGCCGCTACACCGTCGCGGTGAAGAGGATCGTGTACGTGAAGCGGTTCGCACGGGAGAGCCGCGTGGGCTTCGGCGCCGGCGAGTAGGTCTCTGTGGCAGCCGAGAGCGAGGCCGGGCGCGTCCGCCTGCTCGTCGACGACGCCCAGCGGGGAGACCACGCCGCGCTCGAAGAGCTCTACCTGATCCACTTCGACCGCATCTACGGCTACCTGCACGTCACCGTCGGCAACCGGCACGACGCGGAGGACCTCACCACCCAGACGTTCGTGCGGATGCTCGAGTCGATCGGGCGGTTCCGCTGGGGGTCGGCGCCGTTCTCGGCCTGGCTGTTCCGGATCGCGCACAACCTGGCCATGGATCACTTCCGCGTGCGGCGACGCTGGCAGCCCGAGGAAGAGGTGCCCGAGCCTCCGCCCGACGAGGCGACGTCGGCCGAGGCTGTCGCGTTCCAGTCGATCGGCCGCCGCTCGATGCTCGAGCTGATCGAGGATCTCTCGCCCGACCAGCAGCAGGTGCTGACGCTCAAGTTCGTGTTCGACTTCTCGAACGGCGAGGTGGCGACGATCCTCGGCAAGACCGAGGGCGCGATCAAGTCGCTGCAGCATCGCGCGCTGACCTCGCTGCAGAAACAGCTCGAGCGGTAGGCCACGGCTACCCTCCAGCGCGATGGCACTCGAGGTCGGCATCGTCGGCTTGCCCGGCAGCGGCAAGACCGCGCTCTTCACGGCGCTGACGAAGGCCGGTGGCGGCGAGTACGGGAAGACGAACGTCGGGGTCGCGCCGATCGCCGACGAGCGGCTGGACGCGCTCGCGAATGTCGTCCACGCCCGCAAGGTGACGCCGGCGACGATCCGCGTCCAGGACGTGCCCGGCTCGGGCGCCGCGCTGCTCGGAAACTTGCGCCAGGTCGACGCCTTGCTCGTCGTCGTGCGCGGCTTCGGCGAGGCGCCCGACCCAGCGGCCGATCTCGAGACGTTCGGGCTCGAGCTGCTCGTTGCCGACCGCGACCACGTCGAGCGGCGCCTCGAGCGCGTCGCCAAGCAGGCGAAGTCGGGCGACCCGAAGCTGCGGGCCGAGGTCGACGAGCTGCAGAAGGTGCTCGCCCACGTCGACGCCGGCGGCGCCCTCTCCGACTATCCCGGCGAGTTGCCGGGCGAGCTGGAGCCGTTGACCACGAAGCCGCTGATCGCGCTCGAGAACGGTCCCGGCGGCACCGACCTGAAGCTCGAAGCGGAGCTCGCCGAGCTGCCCGAGGAGGAGGCGGCTGCGTTTCGCGACGGTGCCACTTCCGCGCTCGACGACGTGGCGGCCCGGCTGCGCGACGCGCTCGACCTGATCACGTTCTTCACTGCGGGTGAGAAAGAGACGCGGGCGTGGACGCTGCGGAACGGCGAGACCGCCCTCGATGCGGCCGAGTCGATCCATTCCGACATCGCCCGCGGGTTCATCCGCTGCGAGGTCGTCGACTGGCACGACCTCGTCGAGCTCGGCTCGCACGCCGAGGTGGCGCGCCACGGCCATCAGCGTCTCGAGGGGAAGACCTACGTCGTCCGTGACGGCGACGTGTTGAACGTCCGCTTCAACGTCTGAGACTCAGCCGCGAGCCTGCCGGAACTCGCCCTCTCCGCGGAGCCACGCCACGTCGGGCTCCCAGCCGTCGATCACGTCCGCATAGCCGGCAGCAGCTGCGGCGTCGTGAACATCTCTGAAGAGGGCATGCAGTTCCGCAGGGCTTCCGTCGAGGATCGCCGTCAGGCGGGCCACCAGTCGAGTCCCGGCCCAGGCCGGAAACCGAAGCGGCGCTGCGTCGAGCTCCCAAGCCAGGTACTTGTTGAACGGCCGGACGCGGCCCTCGATCCCGAAGATCGCGGTCAGCAGAGGTGGGATGCACTCTGCGGCATCCAGACGCGCGCCTGCGGTCGCACCGACCATCCTGTAACGGAGTGATCGATACGTCGAGTTGATGTAGTCGTCCAACGACCGTCGGACGAGGTCCTGTCGAACCGTCGGCGGTACGCGCCGCTTCTCGTCGAGGACGGCTGCGATCTCGCCGGTCTTGTCGAGCAGGAGATCGACTTGCGCGTACAACGGCCTCGACCACTCGGACGGCGATCCGTACGAGCCGGCGAGTCGCAGCTCCGCCAGCGTTGCGCGCGTCACTTCGACTGCCGCTCCGTGGACGTACGGCCAGCGCTTGTCGAATCGATCGACTGCGCCGGGGTGATCGCCGAGTACGACCCCGACGTCGTAGTCGGAGCGTTCGTCGCTGAGGCCGTCGCTCCGTCCGCGTGAACCGAACACGTACAGCCCCAGAACGTCCGGGTCTTCCTTCGCGAAGGCGACCAGCTGGTCGAACCGGGCTTCGCGCTCGTCCATCGACGGCCCGAAGCGGCTCAGCCGACGCGGCGGGTGGCCGCGACCGCGTCGAGCTGGTTCGCGTGGTAGAGCACGGACGCCTCGGCCGTGCGCGCATCGCGGCCGTCGTGGTGGACGGCGACGCAGTGCAGGAGCTCGGCGAGTGCGGCCGGCGGCAAGCCGTCGGCGCGCTCCTCGATCAGGCGCAGGCCGAGGTGCACGTGGCCGAGCAGGCGTCCCTCTTCGGTCGGCGAAAAGGCAGGGCCGGGGCCGAGCTCGGTCGTCCGCCCGACGTCGTGGACGAGCGCCGCCGCGAGCAGGAGCTCGCCGCGGAGACGTGGATGGAGCTGTGCCGTCTCGCGGCAGAGGGTCGCGACGCCGACCGTGTGCTCGAGCAGCCCGCCTGCGTAGGAGTGGTGGCCGTCCGGGGTCGCGGGCCAGGCACCGAGATCGCAGTCGGCGAGGACGGCGCGCACAGTGGCGGCGAGCCCGGGATGCGTCAGCTCGCCGACCAGGAATTCGAGGAACCCCTCGAGCTCGCCCCTGTCCCGACGGAGCTCGGGCGTGAGGGTTGCCGGATCGACCTCCGACGCCTCGAGCGAGCGCACGTCGAGCTGGAGGCGGTCGCGGAACCGCTCGACGCGGCCGAGCACGCGCACCGCGTCACCCTCGTCGAACCGGCCGTCGAGCAGCTCGACGTCGTTCCAGACGCGGGCCTCGATGCGGCCGGTGGCGTCCACGAGCTCGAGCGCGAGGTACGGTGCGCCGCCCCGTGTCCGGAGCCGCCGCTTCAGGCGGACGGCGTAGATGCCCTCGACGACCCGGTCCTCCTGGAGCTCCGCGATCGTCACGGCGCCCACCCTACCTCTGCGCCCAGATGCGGAAGCCGTCCTCGTCGCGGCCCTCGCCGCACTGCTCGAGCAGCGTCGCCGCCTCGCGCCGGCGCCAGCCGAACACGGCCGCGAGGTCGGCGGCGCTGAGCTCGCCGGCCTGCCCGAGCACGAGCCCGGTCAGCTCGAGGCGCGCCTGTGCGCGCTCGGGGAACGTGTCGGGCAGGCCCCACTTTCGCGCCAGGAGGTCGTGGGCGAGCGAGCCCCAGACGGCGTCGCTCTCGACGAGGTGCGAGCTCGTGAGGACGAGGCCCCGGTGCAGCGTCGCAAGCGAGCGGTCGACGTCCTTCTTGGCGAGCCCGGTCGCCTCGCGCAGCTGCGGCCCGGTGAGCGGGCCGTGCTCGCGGATCGCAGCGGCCACCGGATCGCCCTCGTCGGGCTCGCCGTTCGCGGCGACGAGCGTCGGCAGGAGCCGCGGCGCGACGCACGAGACGGCGCGCGCGAGGTGACGGCCGACGCAGACGAGGCCTGCCGCCGGCAGCTCGTCCTTCGCGCTCCACAGGAAGCCCATCTCCTCCGTCCAGCGCACGAAGCCGCCCGCCTCGTCGCGCACCGCCCAGTTGCGCTGCGGGCTGCCGTTGACCTGTTCCCACAACGAGGGCAGGACGACGTCCGCCTTCGGAAAGACGAGCGCGAGGCCGACCTCGTCGACCCACGCCGTCGCCTGCCGCAGCGTGCGAATCACGGCGACTAGTGTGCAGGAGTGCCCACGGTCAGGCCCTTTCGCGCCCTTCGCTACGACCCCGAGACGGCCGGCCCGCTCGAGCAGCTCGTCGCGCCGCCGTACGACGTGATCGACGCGGATGCTCGCGAGCGCTACCTCGGGCGCAGCCCGTACAACGTCGTCCACCTGACGCTGCCGGACTCGCCGGAGAGCGCGGCCGCCGCGTTCGCCGACTGGCGGGAGCGCGGCGTGCTCGTCGACGACCGGGAGCGCTACTGGTGGGTCGCCCAGGACTATGTCGGCCCGGACGGTGTCGCCCGGACGCGCGAGGGGATCGCCGCGTCCGTGCCGGTGACGCCGTACGAGCAGGGTGACGTGCTCCCGCACGAGCGCACCCACGCCGGCCCGAAGGAGGGCCGGCTGCGGCTCCTGCGGGCGACCCGGACGCAGCTCGAGCCGATCTTCCTGCTCTACGACGACGACCCGCCGCTCGACCGGCCGCCGGGCTTGCCCGAGCTGGACGTCGAGGAGGGCGGCGTGCGCACGCGGCTCTGGCCTGTCGAGGCCGGTGAGCTGACTCTCGACACGCCGCTCCTGATCGCGGACGGCCACCACCGCTACGAGACGGCTGTCGCCTACCGCGGCGAGCACCCGGAGGCCACGCACACGTTCGCCGTGCTCGTCTCGGCGCGCGCCCCCGGCCTCGAGATCTTCCCGACGCACCGGCTCGTCCAGGAGCTCGGTGACGTCCCCGGCGACCGGATCGCCGCCCCGGACGGCGGTGTCACGCTGTACCGCGACGGCGGGTACCTGCGGGTCTCGACCGACGACGACTTCGGGCCGCGCGTCGTCGAGTCGCTCCACCCCGGTGGCGTGACCTATACGCCGTCGGCCGCGGATGCCGTCGCCGCTGTCGACCGCGGAGACGCGGCCGCAGCGTTCCTGCTCCAGCCGGTGACCGTCGAGCAGGTCGCCCGCTTCGCGCGCGCCGGCGAGACGATGCCGCAGAAGTCGACGTTCTTCTACCCGAAGCTCACCTCCGGCCTGCTCTTCTATCCGGTGTGAGCAACGACTGGCTCGCCCTGTGTCGTGCGGCTCGCGACGACGTCTCCGCCGTGCTCGTCGAGCTGCCCGGCCGCGCGGAGCGCGAGCCCGTGGTCGGGGCGGGGGAGGGAGGCGACGACACGACCGCGATCGACCGCGCCGCCGAGACCGCCGTCCTCCAGCACTTCGCCGGCCTCGACGCGCGGATCGTGAGCGAGGAGGCCGGCATCACGGGCGAGGGGCCGACGACGATCGTCGTCGATCCCATCGACGGCTCGCTGAACGCGAAGCGCGGCATCCCGTTCTTCTCGCTCTCGATCGCGGTCGCCGAGGGCGACACGATGGGAGACGTCGTCTTCGGCTACGTGCACGACTTCGGCACGGGCGAGGAATGGACCGCCACACGCGGCGGCGGCGCCCTGCTCGACGGCAGGCCGCTCACGGAGCGGCCCAAGGACATGCTCGAGATCCTCTCGTTCGAGGCGACCACGACGGCGTACGTCTCGGAGAACGCCGCGCGCTTCGACGGCATTGCGCACCGACTTCGCGTCATGGGCTCACTCGCGATCACGCTCTGCCACCTCGCGGCGGGCCGGGTCGACGGCGTCGTCTCGCTGAAGCCCGCGCGCTCGGTGGACATTGCCGCGGCGCAGCTGCTCGTCCGGGAGCAGGGGCTCGCGATCGAGCTCCCCGACGCACCGCCGTTCCTCGCCGCACCGCTCGACCTGGCCGGCCGCTCGCGTGTCGCGGCCGCGGGAAACGACGAGCTCTGCCGCCGGCTGGCCGCCGCGCTCTGCGGCTGAGCCCCGGGCAACTGAGCTACGGTGGAGATGATGGTCACCCGTGAGCAGATCGAGGAGGCGCTCGGGCGCGTGATCGACCCGGAGCTCCGCCGGCCGGTGACGGAGCTCGGGATGGTGCGCGACATCGAGATCGACGGCGGCAGCGTCTCGCTGACGATCGTCCTCACCGTCGCGGGCTGCCCGCTGCGCTCGAGCTTCGAGGATCAGGTCGCCGAGCACGTCGGCTCGCTGCAGCGGCGTCGAGTCGGTCGAGTTGCGCTTCGACGTGATGTCACCGGACGAGCGCGCTGCGCTGACCGCGCGCCTGCGCGGCGGCGCCCCCGAGCGCGGCGTGCAGCTGTCGCCGACGACGCGCGTCCTTGCGATCGCCTCGGGGAAGGGCGGTGTCGGCAAGTCGTCGCTGACGGTCAATCTCGCCGCGGCGCTCGCCTCGCTCGGGCAGGAGGTCGGGATCCTCGACGCCGACATCTACGGCCACTCGATCCCGCACATGCTCGGCATCTCCCAGAAGCCCGTCGTCGTCGACCAGATGATCGTGCCGCCGGTCGCGCACGGGTTGCGGCTGATGTCGATCGGCTTCTTCCTCGACGACAACCAGCCGGTGATGTGGCGCGGGCCGATGCTGCACCGCGCGCTCGAGCAGTTCCTGCAGGACGTCCACTGGGGCGCGATCGACACGCTGCTCGTCGACATGCCGCCCGGCACCGGCGACGTCTCGATCTCGCTCGGCCAGCTCCTGCCGCGGGCCGAGGCAGTCGTCGTCACGACGCCGCAGCCGCTCGCGCAGGAGGTCGCCTCGCGCGCCGCGCTGATGGCGCAGAAGACAGGCTTGCGCGTTGTCGGCGTGGTCGAGAACATGACCTCGGAGGTCTTCGGGTCCGGCGGCGGCGCCCGGCTCGCCGAGGAGCTCGGCGTGCCGCTGCTCGGCAGCGTGCCACTCGACGTGCGCTTGCGCGAGTCCGGCGACGAGGGCACGCCGCTCGTCATCGCCGAGCCCGACGCCGAGGCGGCGCAGGCGCTCCTCGAGCTCGCGAAGGTGATCGATGCGAGCCGCGCCGGCGGGTTCACGCGCACGCTGCCGCTCGTCGGCTGATCTCTCGATGACGCCGGCGGCGTTCTTCGACCTCGATCGTACGCTGATCCGCCGGTCGTCGGCACTCGCGCTGGCAGGACGGTTTCGGGCGCACGGGGTCATCTCGCGGGTCGACCTCGTCAGGTCGGCGTTCTGGCAGGCGCTCTTCATTGCGCGCGGCGCGAGCGCCGAGCGGGTGCGGAGCGCCGCCGAGGACGGGATGAAGGTGCTCGCCGGCTTCTCGGTCGTCCGTCTCGAGCTGCTCGTCGACGAGGCGATGGCGCCCGTGTTGCGGCCGCTCGTGTACGACGAGGCGCTTGCGGTCGTCCGCCGGCACCGTGAGAGCGGCGAGCGCGTCTACGTCGTCTCGGCGACGCTGCAGGAGATCGTCGAGCGGATCGCCGGCGACCTCGGCTTCGACGGCGCGGTCGGCTCGACGTGCGAGATCGTCGACGGTGTCTACACGGGCCGCTCGCTGCGCGCCGCACACGGTACGGGCAAGGCGGACGCGGTGCTCGAGCTCGCGGTCCGCGAAGGGCTCGACCTCGCTGCCTCGACCGCCTACTCGGACTCGTACAGCGATGTGCCGTTCCTCGAGGCGGTCGGCCGTCCCGTCGCCGCCAACCCCGACCGCCGGCTGCGGCGGATCGCCGCCGAGCGCGGCTGGCCGGTGGTGCGCTTTGCGGCCTGAGGAGGCCCGGCCGAGGCTCGCGGCACTCGGGCTCGCCCCGGACGACGTCGAGACGCTGGCCGCGCACTTCCTCGACGCCGAGCGTCGCGGGCAGGTCGGCCACGGCCTGTCGCGGATCGAGTGGCTCGAGACACTCGACGACCTCGACCCGACCGCGCGGCCGGTGCTCGTCGAGCGGACGCCGTCGTCCGAGCGCTGGGACGGCGGTGGCGCGCTCGGCTACCTGACCCTCGCTGCTGTCGTGCGAGCTCAGCTCGCGAGCCCTCCGGAGCGGGCGCGGGTCGTCGTCTGCACGCGCACCTTCCCCACCGGCGCGCTGGGCCAGTGGGTGCGCAGCCTCGCGCTCGGAGGTCTCGTCGCTCTCCTGACCGCGACGTCGCCGCGGCGACTGCCGCCGCCGGGTGGCGGGCCGCCGCTCACCGGGACGAACCCGCTCGCGATCGCCATCCCGTCGAGCAACGGCGAGCCCGTCGTCGCCGATGTGTCGATGGGCGCCGTCACCCACGGCGACGTGCTCGCCGGGCGGGCGAAGGCCGACGAGCTCGTCCCGTTCGGCGGGGAGCAGGCGCACAAGGCGTTCGCGCTAGCCGTCGGCCTGCAGCTCCTCGTCGACGCCCTCGTCCCCGTCGAGGGGTACGCCGCCGTGCTGCTCGTCGCGCGTCCCGAGGCCGATCCGGTGCCGGCGTTCCGGGCGCTTGCCGGGGGCATCCGCCTTCCCGGCGACAAGTACTAGCCCGTCGGGAACGCCGGGTCGTCGCGAATCGACTCGAAGTCGGCGTCCTTCGCGGCGTGCGCCGCCCACTTCGGCTCGAGCTCGACTGCCCGCCGGAGGTGCGCCAGGGCATCGGCCGGCCGGCCGCCGCGCGCCTCCATGCAGGCGAGGTTGTAGAGAAGCGCAGGGTGGTCGGGCTTCTCGACGAGCGCTTCCTCGTGGATGCGGATCGCCTCGTCCCAGCGCTCCTCGCGCATCGCAGGCACCGCCAGGAACATCGCCTCCCAGGCCGACACTTCATGAGGTGCGCCCGGCCTGCCGCCGAGCGCAAGCACGAGCGTGTCCGCGTCGAGCGCAACCGCGCCGCGCCGCAGCACGGGGTCGCGCAGGAAGACGAGCTCGCCCGGGCCGAGCTCGTGCTCGTCGCCCTCGATCGTGAACCGCGCCCGCCCGCGCAGGACGAGGTACACCTCCTCGTGCTCGAGATCCGACTCGCTGTGCTCCTCGATCACCTGCGCCCCCGACTCGCGTGCCGAGTACGCGTTCACCCCGAAGGCGCGGATGTCGAAGCGGCGCCGCACCGGCCGCCACACGAAGCCGTCCGGCATCTCGATGCGGTCGAGCTCGTCGACGTGCACGGTGTTCATGGCGTCATCAGCTCCTGCCAGCGCGGGTCGTCGCGGAGGCTTGCGAGGTCGTCGTCGCCTGGTGCGAACGAGCGCACCGAGGCCGCGTCGAGCGCCAGTGCATTCCGCAGGCTCTCGAAGGCGTGGTCGGTGTCGCCCTGGAGCGCCTCGAAGCAGGCCGCGTTGTACGGCCCCTGCCACTCGCCCGGCTGGCGCGCGACGAGCGCCTCCATCATCGCGCGCCCGCCCTCGACGTCACCCGCGCGAGCCTTCGCGAACGCGATCACGACCTCGTCCCAGCCGTGGGGCATGAACGCCACGCCGCGCGTCGCGCCGACGGCGAGCACGATCGTGTCGGGCTCCTCGGCGGTCGCCTCGCGGACGATGCCGTTCGGCACGTGGACGAGCGTGCCCGCGGGTGCGTCTCGAGTCTCGTCGCCGACGGTGAACGTCGCGCGGCCGCGAACGACCACGTAGAGCTCCTCGTTCCCGCTGTCTTCGGCGTGACGCGGGACGATCTGCCGCCCCGGCTCCGCAGTCCAGGCATTTGCTCCGAAGCCCCGCAGGCCGAGCCGGTAGCGGAGCGGCAGCAGCTCCGGCCCGTCGTGCCGCCAGTCCGGGTAGCGCTCGAGCGCATCGAGCGACAGGATCTCGTAGCCGCGCTCGGTCATCGTGCGCGCAGCTCCGTCAGCACGACCGGATCGATGCTCTCGACGCCGTCGACGCGTTCCTCGAGGTTCTCGGCACCCGCCCATGCGGCGAGCGCCTGCTCCAGATCGCCGCTGTGCCCGAGAACGGTCAGGCGCCGCTCGAGCTCGGCCCGCAGCTCGGCGTCGACGGGGAGCCAGTCCTCTCGGCGCGTCTTGCCGAAGAGCAGGGTGTGGATCCGGTGGAGCCGCGCGAGCTCGGCGATCGGCTCGGGATGGTCGTCGACGCGCAGGTCGACGACGATATCGGTGAGCCCTGCGTAGCCGCCGTCGCGCTCGACGACGAGCAACGCGGCCGACTGCTGGCCGCGGCGGTCGCCGCCCGCGGCCTGAGCGGCGGCGAGGCACTCGACCAGGCGCTCGGCGAGCGGCCGGCCGGCGGTGGCGGCGAAGGTCTCGGCAAGCGCGTCGACCGTCTCTGCGCCGACCAGGATGTTGCCCTGCGCCGCGTAGCACGGGCCGGTGCGGCCGCCGGCCCAGTCGAAGCACTCCGTGCCCGTGAAGGTGGCGCTACCGCCGCGGGCATCGACGACGCCGAGCTGGCGGTGCTCCCGTCCGTCGTCGGCGGCGGTCAGGCGCTCGACCACCTCACCGGCGGCGAGGCCCTCGCGAAGGAGCGCCAGCCCCTCGGGGCCGTAGCGTGGGTTCGCGTAGGCCTGCGTCGCGACGGCGCCGACGCCCGGCTCGGCCCACGGCACGATCGAGCCGACTGCGAGGAACTTCGACTGAGTCGCGACGCCCCACTGTCCGGCCTCGAGGTCGCAGGCGGCGATCGAGTACGTGGCGACGAGCGGCTCAGCCATAGGTCAGCTCGGTCAGGTCGAGCTCGAGCAGCGCCGGGTCGTCGACGAGGGCCGCCGCCACCTCGGGCCGCGCGAGCGCCGCCTTCACCTCGGCCGCGTTCCGCGCGAGCACGACGACCGGCCGTCCCTCGCCGTGGGCCGCCCGCAGCGCGCTGTCGTCGAGAGTCTCGAGCACGAGCGCTCCGTCGACGTCGAACCCGTCCCGAAGCGCGATCTCGGGCACTCGCCGCCCCGTCGCGCCGAACCAGCGCTCCCTCACAGTTTGATCGTGTCCCCCGGCGCGATTCGCTCGACCCGCGCGCTCGTCAGCGCCGCGAGCCGATCGGGCGTGCCGGTCAGCAGCGGGAACGTCCCCCAGTGGCACGGGACGCAGCGCGGGTTGCCGAGCAGCTCGAGCGCGACCGCGGCCTCCTCGGGCCCCATCGTGTAGTGGTCGCCGATCGGCAGCACGGCCACCGTCGGTGAGTAGAGGCGCGCGATCAGCTGCATGTCCCCGAAGACGCAGGTGTCGCCGGCGAAGTACACCGAGTGGGTGCCGAAGCGCACGACCAGGCCGGCGGGCTCGCCCGCGTAGGAGCCGTCCGGTGCCGAGGAGGAGTGGAAGGCACTGGTCATCGTGACGCGGACGCCACCGACGGTGACCGTCCCGCCCTTGTTGAAGCCGACGACAGCGTCGTCGGCGACGCCGTTCCGGGTGAGCCAGTGCATCAGCTCGACCATGCCGAGCACCTTGCAGCCGAGCTTCTGCTGCAGCCCGGCGACGTCGCTCACGTGGTCGCCGTGGCCGTGGGTGACGAGGATCGCGTCGGCCCGGTCGGGGTCCTTCTCGCCGTCGGGGAAGGTCGGCCCGCCCAGCCAGGGGTCGACGTACAGCCGCTCTCCCTCGTCGGTGTCGACCCGGAACGACGCGTGCCCGAGCCACGTCAGTGTTGCCATCTCACTCCTCGTTCGTCGTCGCGATTTCGGTCTCGATGAGCATAGAAGGACCGTCCGTCCCGAGGGCGAAGCTAGAGAGCCAGTGGGACGCCGGGTGCTTCCGATCGTGCTCACCGTGATCGCGGCCTATGCCGACTCGCGGGGGGCTCACGGCCTCGCGTTCGACGCGCTTCTCGGCGCCATTCCCTTCGCCGCGGTGTGTGCGCTCGTCGGCTTCGGCGCCTACCTCGAGGACCGCGCCGACGCGGTGGAGGGCCTGCAGGCGCTCCTGTGGTCGGTCGCCCTCGGCCTGCTCGTCCTCTCGTGCGCCGCGCGGTCACCGGCGGCGAGGACGGAGTCGCTGCCGGCGCTCGGCCGGTCGGCCCTCGTCGGCTGCCTCGCCGTGCTCGTCGTCAAGGGTTTCGTCGCACTCGTGCCGCTCGTGCGCCGCGCGGCGTTCATCCGGCCCGCGAAGCCGTAGATCTCATCTAGATGGGCAGGGCGTGCGCCGCCGAGCGTGCGACGTCGATCAGCGGCTGCACCGCGAAGAACGAGCCCACCGTGACCGCGACGCACACGAGCACCGCCGTCGCGAGCAGCAGGTCGCGCGGCGGCGAGCCGCCTGCAGGCGCGAGCTGGAGCTCGGCCGAGTCGCGGAAGTACATGGCGCGGACGATGCCCAGGTAGTAGTAGGCGGAGATCATCGTCCCGATCACGCCGGCGATGATCAGCCACCAGAAGCCGGAGTCGTACGCCGCGGCGAAGACGTAGAACTTCCCGATGAAGCCGCCCGTGAGCGGGAAGCCGAGCATCCCGAGCATGAACACCCACATCGACACGCCGAGGAACGGGCGCTCCCAGCCGAAGCCGGCGAGGTTCGCCAGCGTCACCGGCGCGCCCAGCTCGCGCTCGCGCGCGGCCACGACGGCGAACGCGCCGAGCGACATCGCCGTGTAGGGGACGAGGTAGTAGAGAAGCGCCCTGGTGCCGAGCTGCGAGGCGGCCGCGACGCCGATCAGCATGAAGCCCGCGTGCGAGACGGACGAGTAGGCCAGGATCCGCTTCACGTTGCGCTGGATGAGTGCCGCGATGTTCCCCCACGCGAGCGAGACGCACGCGATCGCCGCGATCGCATAGCGCCACAGGCTCGTGTCGTGCGGGAACGCCGTCGCGAGCACCCGGTAGGTGACGACCAGCGCGGCGACCTTCGTCGCAGATCCCATGAACGCGGTCACCGGCGTGGGGGCGCCCTGGTACGCGTCCGGCGTCCACATGTGGAAGGGCGCCGCCGAGGACTTGAACGCGAGGCCGGCGATGATCATCGCCAGGCCGACGACGAGCATCGCGTCGTGCGCGTGCCCGGCGGCGGCGATGCCGGTGAACGAGAGCTGCCCGGTGACGCCGTAGACGAGCGCCGAGCCGAAGAGCAGCGTCGCCGAGCCGACGGCGCCGACGATCAGGTACTTCAGCCCGGCTTCGAGCGACCCGACGAGGTCGATGTCGATCGCGGTCAGCACGTACAGCGCGATCGAGAACCACTCGAGCCCGAGGAAGAGCGTCATCAGGTTCGCGGCCTGGACGAAGAAGACCATCCCGGCGCCGGCAGCGACGAGCAGCGCGTAGTACTCGGCGATGTGCTCCTCGCGGAAGTCCTCGCGGTACGAGACGAGCACCGCGACGGCGCCGCAGGCGGCGATGATCACCTGCGCGTACGCCGCGTAGCGGTCGCGGAAGATGCTCTCGTGGATCAGCGACGTCGGCGTCGGGCTGCGGTCGTCGAGCACGATCGCGAAGACGACGGCGGCGACGAAGCCGGCGAACGCGGTCAGGGCGGCCGTCGGCTTGCGCACGCTGCGCGGCACGAGCACGGCGACGAAGAGCAGTAGGCCCACCGCTGCGAGGAGCGCGAGCGACGGCGCGAGGTCGAACCAGTCGACGTGAGGCTTCGCGATCATCGTGAGCTCGGCGCGTAGGCCGTCCAGCCGACCCTCGTCCCTGCATTCGTATGGCCGGAGATCGCATCCGGCCACGCCGACAGCGCGATCAGGCAGGCAACGAGCGGCACGACGACCGCAAGCTCGCCGAGCCGCAGGTCGAGGGCGCTCGCGGGCACTGCGGAGCCGACGTCCTCGTGCAGCACGGCCGAGATCGCCCGCAGCATGTACATGGCGGCGAGCACGATCGCGACCGCGCCGACGACGGCCCAGCCCCAGCCCTGCTGGAACACGCCGGCGAGGATCAGGAACTCGCCGGCGAACGACGTCGAGAGCGGCACGGCGAGGGCGATGATCCCTGTCGTCATCACGACCGTCGCCAGCACGGGCCGGCCGCGCGCCATGCCGCCGAGGAGCCGCAGCTCGCCGGTCGAGGTGCGCCGCTCGACCATTCCTGCGAGCAGGAAGAGCGTCGAGGAGATGAGCGCATGGTTGACGATCTGCAGCACGGCGCCGTCGAAGCCGAGCTCGTTGCCCGCGAAGAGGCCGAGGACGATCAGGCCGGCCTGGGCGAGCGACGAGTACATGACGACGCCGCGGAAGTCGGGCGCCCGGAACGCGAGCAGCGACCCGTAGATGAGCGAGATCGAGGCGAGGACGAGGATCGGCACCCGCCAGTCGTGCACCGGCCCCGGGAAGTAGGGGATGGCGATGCGCAGGAGGCCGTACAGGCCGACCTTGCCGACGACGCCCGAGAGCACGCCCGAGACCTCGGCCGGCGCCTCGCGGTAGGTGATGGGCAGCCAGCCGTGAAGCGGGAAGATCGGTGACTTGATCGCGAACGCGACCACGAAGCCGAGGAAGAGCCACGTCGACGAGCTCGGCGACATGCGGGTCAGGTCGAACGTCCCCTGCTGGAGGCCGAGCACGACGATCGAGGCCAGCATCAGCAGCGAGCCGACGACCGTGTAGACGACGAACGTCAGCGTTGCGCGCAGACGGTCGGCGCCGCCCCAGACGCCGATCAGCACGTAGAGCGGGATCAGCATCGCCTCGAAGAAGGCGTAGAAGAGCAGCAGGTCCTGGGCGGTGAAGACGCCGACGATCGCGCTGGTCAGCAAGAGCATGAGCGCGAAGTAGGCGCGGCCGCGGTCGCGGCCCACCCACCAGCCGTAGATCACGGACGCCGCCATCACGACGACCGTCATGCCGACGAACCAGAGCGAGTACGCGTACTGGCCGACGTGGTAGCGGACGTGCAGATCCGAGAACCACGAGCGGTCCTGCGCGAACTGCAGGGTCGGCGAGCCGAAGTCGAAACGGGTGACCGAAGTGATCCAAAAGCCGACCTCGACCAGTGAGACGAGCGCGGCGAGCGAGCCGAGCCAGTACGTCGTGAGCGGAGCAATCGCGATCACGAGCGCGCCGGCGATCGGCAGGACGATCAGGATGGTCGTCAGCCAGTCGTTCATCAGCGCACGCTCAGGAAGACGACGGCGAGGATCGCGATGCCGCCCGTGAGGACGAGGGCGTACGAGCGGACGAGCCCGTTCTGGGCGAGCGAGAGCTCGCGGGACGAGAAGCCGAGCGTCTCGCCGACTGCGGCGAGCGAGCCTCCGATCAGCGGCCGCTCGACGAACGTGCCGAGCGCGCGGGCGAGCGCGTCGCTCGTCCGGTACCAGAGGACGTCGTAGATCTCGTCCCAGTAGAACTTGTGCTCGAGCAGCGCTAGCGGCTTCGGCGCGGCGATGCGCTTGGCGCCGTAGATCGCCCAGGCGACGCCGAGCCCGGCGAGCCCGAGCAGGATTGCGATCGCGGACGTCGCCCACTCCTGCCCGTTCGACGCCTCGACGATCGGGCGGGCGACGGGGTCGAGCCAGGTCGTGAACGGCGTCCAGAGCGGTGCCCACTGGATGAAGCCCCCGACGCACGAGAGCACGGCCAGTACGCCGACCGGGACGAGCATCCAGACCGGGCCTTCCTGCCCGTGATGGCGGTGGAAGTGCTCGCGGGCGAACGCACTCGGCTCGCCGAAGAAGACGATGAAGAAGAGGCGGAACGTGTAGATGCCCGTGAGCAGGGCGCCCGTCAGGCCGGCGACGTAGATCACGTCGCCGTACCAGCCGTGGTCGAGGCACGCCGCGAGGATGGCGTCCTTCGAGAAGAAGCCGGCGAACGGGAAGATGCCGACCAGGGCGAGCGAGCCTGCGACGAACACGGCGCGCGTGAACGGCATCAGCTTCCCGACCCCGGCCAGCTTGCGGATGTCCTGCTCGCCCGCGACCGCATGGATCGCGATGCCGGCGGCGAGGAAGAGCAGCGCCTTGAAGAAGGCGTGCGTCATCAGGTGGAACATCGCGGCGGGGTAAGCCCCGATGCCGGCGCCGACGAACATGTAGCCGATCTGCGACATCGTCGAGTACGCGATCACGCGCTTGATGTCGGTCTGCACGAGCGCGATCAGCCCCGCCATCAAAAGCGTCGCCGCGCCGAGGCCGGCGGCGAGATCCTGGACCGCCCAGGCGTTCTCGAACAGCGGGTGGCAGCGCACGATCAGGTAGACGCCGGCCGTCACCATCGTCGCCGCATGGATGAGGGCGCTGACCGGGGTCGGGCCCTCCATCGCATCCGGGAGCCACGTGTGCAGCGGCAGCTGGGCGCTCTTGGCGAGCGCGCCCCCGAGCAGGCCGAGCGCGATCAGGTTCGCGACCGTCCCGCCCGACGGGGAGCCGGCGAAGACGCCCGCGTAGTCGAGGCGGCCCGTGTGCTGGATCAGCAGGAAGAGCGCGAGCGCCATCGTTGCGTCGCCGAACGCGTTCATCACGAACGCCTTCTTCGCGGCCGCGATCGCCGACGGGCGCTGCTGGTGGAAGCCGATCAGCAGGTAGCTCGAGAGCCCGACCATGCCCCAGCCCGCCAGAAGGAGCAGGAGGTTGCCGCTCTCGACGAGCAGCAGCATCGAGAAGACGAACAGCGAGATGTACGCGAAGTACCGTCGCTCCTCCTCGTCGCCGTCCATGTACCCGACCGAGTACGCGACGATCAGCGAGCCGACGCCGGAGACGATCAGCATCATCACGACCGAGAGCGGGTCGGCGAGCAGCGTCAGGCCGAAGTGGTAGGGCCCCGCCGAGAGCCACGTCCACGACGTCGTCGTATGCGCGCGCTGCGATGCGCTCTCGCCCCACATCGTGAAGAACGCGTACGCAGCGGCCACGAACGCGCCCGCCGTCGTCGCCGTCGACACGTAGCCGGCGAGCCGGCGCGGGATGCGCGTACCGGCCAGGGTGATCGCGAGCGTCGCGGCAAGCGGCAGCAGCAGGCAGATCCAGGCGGCGGCGTGCACTTCTATGCGGCTCCTGGTGACATGGCCCCGTCGCTCGGCCGCGAGCACCAAGCAATGCAAGGACGCAGGGAGCGTCCATAGCCAAGGCTATGGACGCGACTGAGGACGCGGCAGGGCGCCGTGTGATCGCGGGCGAGCGGCCCGGCTGATGTCGCCAGGAGCCGCATCAACCCCTCAGCGTCCGCAGCTTGTCGACGTCGAGCTCGAGGCCGCGGCGGCCCATCGCGACGATCAGGCCGAGCCCGACGACCACCTCGGAGGCGGCCACCGCCATCACGGAGATCGCGAACACCTGGCCGTCCTCGCGGCCGTGCAGGCGCGAGAAGGCGATCAGGAGCAGGTTTGCCGAGTTGAGCATGATCTCGACGGAGAGCAGGATCACGAGCGGGCTGCGGCGCAGCATCACACCGAGGGCGCCGATCGCGAACAGGATCGCTGCGAGCACCACGTACCAGGAGATGTCAGGCCCGAGCATCGCTCTCCACCGCCCGCGCGTGCGCGCCGAGCACGACACCGCCGACGGCGGCGACGAGCAGCACGATCGACGTGACCTCGAACGCGAGCAGGTGATCGGTGAGGAAGAGCCGGCCGATCGCCTCCGGCGAGCCGAACGACCGGCCGACCGGCGCGGGCTTCGAGAGGAACCCGCCGGCCGACAGGCCGACGACGACGATCACCTCGGCAAGGATGGCGCCGCCCGCGAGGACCGCGCCGAGCACCTGCCACGACGGGCCGCCCGACCAGGGCGACTCGTAGGTGCGGTCGCCGAGGTAGGCGATCACGAACAGGAACATCACCATCACCGCCCCGCCGTAGACGAGCACCTGGCCGGCGGCGACGAACTCGCCCGACAGGAGCAGGTAGAGCACGGCGAGCGAGGCGAGGTTCGCGATCAGCGACAGCGCCGAGTAGAACGGGTTGCGGAAGCTGACGACGGCGAGCGCGCTCGCGAGGCACCCGAACGCGGCCATGATCCACACGACCCAGACGAGGAAGTTGCCCACTACTTCACACCCCAAGGGTGTCTGACACCAGAGGTGTCAGACACTTGGTCGCGCTGGACGCACAGTCTCACGAGTTGTCCTTGTAGTAGGGGATCGGGGTGTCGTAGAGGTCGGCGTCGGCGACGGGGACGTGCTTCATCGGTGGGGCGAGCAGCATGTCCTTCGTGTAGATGAGGTCGTCGCGGTTGTACTCCGAGATCTCGAAGTCGTTGCCGAGCGTGATCGCGTCGAAGGGGCACGCGAGCTCGCAGTAGCCGCAGAAGATGCAGCGCGACATGTTGATCTCGTAGATCCGCGCGTAGCGCTCGCCGGCGGAGACGCGGTTCGACGGCGTGTTCTCGGCAGCGACGACGCGGATGCAGTCGGCGGGGCAGGCAGCCGCGCAGAGCGAGCAGCCGACGCACTTCTCGAGCCCGTTCTCGTGCCGGTGCAGCAGATGGCGACCGCGCCAGCGCGGATAGACCGCGCGCTTGTACTCCGGGTACTGCTGCGTGATCGGCTTGCGGAAGACCTGCTTCAGCGTCACGCCGAAGCCCTTGAGCGTGTTCGGGACGACGGCCATCAGTGGACAGCCACCACGAGGGCTGCCGTGACGAGTGCGTTCAGGGTCGCGACGGGAAGGAGCACCTTCCAGCCGAAGCGCATCAGCTGGTCGTAGCGGAGCCGGGGCTGGGTCGCGCGCAGCCAGATGAACGCCGTCACGAGCGTGAACAGCTTGAGGATGAACCAGATCGGGCCGAACTTGTCGAGCTCGGGGACCCACGGGAAGTGGTAGCCGCCGAAGAAGAGCGTCACGCAGAGCCCGGAGAGCGTGAGCATGTTGATGTACTCGGCCGCTTGGAACAGCCCCCATCTCATTCCTGAATATTCAGTGTGGTAGCCCGCCACCAGTTCGGTATCTGCTTCGGGGAGATCGAACGGCGGCCGTGACGTCTCGGCGACGCCGCCGAGCATGAAGACGACGAGCCCGACCGCCTGCGGGATGAAGAACCAGAGGGTCGCCTGCTGCTTGTCGACGATCTTCTGCAGGTCGAGCGATTGGCCCATCATCACGACGCCGAGCACCGACAGGGCGAGCGACACCTCGTAGGAGACGAGCTGCGCGCACGTGCGCATCGAGCCGAGCAGCGAGTACTTCGACTCCGACGCCCAGCCGCCGATGATGAAGCCGTAGATCCCGAGTGATCCGAGCGCGAAGATCAGGATCAGCGAGATCGGCACCTCGACCACCTGGCCGCGGATGTAGTGCTGGCCGTGGTCGAAGTGCCAGCCGGCGCCCCACGGGATGACGCTGAACGCCGCGAGCGCGGTCGCCATCGAGATCACGGGCGCAAGGATGTAGAGCGGCTCCTTGGCCGCCATCGGCGCGAACGCCTCCTTGCGGATCAGCTTCAGCAGGTCGGCGATCGGCACCAGCAGGCCCTTGGGGCCGGCCCGGTTCGGGCCGTAGCGCAGCTGCATGCGGCCGAGCACCTTCCGTTCGAGCCACGTCGTGAAGGCGAAGAACACCATCACGACGTTGATCACGAGGAACGCCTTCGGAAGCGTGATCCACCACGGCTCGTGCACTAGCCGGTCACCTCCACGGTCGCGTGGAGGTCGCCCGCGTCGTCACTCGACACGCGCACAGCGCCGGCGGTGAGGTCGCGCGCGATCCGCGCTCGAAGCTCGACGGAGGTGCCGTTCGAGGAGACCGTGACCGTCTGCCCGTTGTGGATGCCGCGTGCCTTGGCGTCGGCCGGAGCGAGTTGCACCTCGCCCGACGCACGCTGGAACTCGAGCTCTGGCGTCCGCTCGACCGCGGCGCCGGAGAAGAGCGGGCGATAGGCGACGAGGCGCAGTGCGCCCGAAGGTGTCAGACACCTTCAAGGTGTCTGACACCTGTTCGCGCGGCGCGCGCTCCACCGGCGCCGGCAGCGACGCGCGCTCGCCGACCTCGGCGAACGAGATGGCGCCGAAGCACTTCGCCGACACCTCGTCGAAGACGGTTGAGGCGTGAGGCGAGAGCTCGACATCGAACCGCTCGGCCAGCTTCGCGAGCACTGCGAGCAGATCCGGGTGCGGCGCCATGACGGCGCGCCTCTGTCGCTGGAGCCGTCCCTCGAGGTTGATGGTCGTGCCGTCGCGCTCGAGGTAGCTCGTGGCCGGCAGAACGAGGTCGGCGAGGCCGCGGAACGAGTCCTGGAACATCCCGATCCCGAGCACCGCGTCCGCCTCGGCGGCCAGCGCGCGCACCGAAGGGTCGGTGGCGGCCTCGTCGCCCGAGATCACGACGACGCGCGGCTTCGCTTCGACCGGCTCGCCGTCGCCGGCCGCGCTCCACGCGTCGGCGACGCCGCGCCCGTTCGGCGTGCGCGGCAGGTAGTAGACGCGCTCCGTCTCGACGTCGAGCAGCGGCCGGTCGGTGACGACCGCGTCGACGGGGCCGTCGGGCCGTTCGTACGAGATCGTCGCGCCGGTGCGGCGCGCGGCCTTCAGCCACAGGTCGACGACCGGCGCGCGCTCGACGACGGGGTCGTCGCACAGCACAGCGATCGTCTTGCAGTCGCGCAGCGCGGAGAGCGGTGCGCGGTAGCCGTCGAGGCCATCGGGGATCTCCTCGGGCAGCACCGCCGTGTTCGCGTCGAGCCCGACGCGCAGCAGCTTCGCGAGACCGTAGGCCTCCTCGACCGACTCCGAGCCGGAGAGCGCTGTCAGCGTCGACGGGCCGCCGCGCCGGAGCAGCTCCTCGACCGCGTCGATCGCCTCGTCCCACTCGAGCGGCTCGAAGCGGCGCGGGCCGGCCTTGCGCAGCGGAGTGCGGATCCGGTCGCGCGCGTCGAGGTGGCCGAACGCGTACCGGCCCTTGTCGCACAACCAGCCCTCGTCGATCTCGGGATGGTTGCGCGAGAGCACGCGCTTCACCTTCCCCTCGCGGATCGTCGCGCTCGTGTTGCAGCCGACCGGGCAGAGGCCGCAGACCGTCGGCACGTTCGTGATCTCCCACGGGCGCGCCTCGAAGCGGTAGCTCGTCGACGTGAGCGCCCCGACTGGGCAGAGCTCGGTGACGTTGCCGGAGAAGGCGCCGAGGTACGGCTCGTCTTCGAAGGTCGCGATCACGGAGGACGCGCCGCGGTCGATCGCCACGAGCTGCCCGTCCTCGGCGACCTGCTCGCTGAAGCGCGTGCAGCGGTAGCAGAGGATGCAGCGTTCGCGGTCGAGGGCGATCAGCGGCGAGATCGGGATCGGCTTCTCCATCGTGCGCTTCGGGAACGTCATGCGCGTCGAGCCGGGCCCGTAGCGGAAGGTGAGGTCCTGCAGCGGGCATTCGCCGCCCTTGTCGCAGACCGGGCAGTCGAGCGGGTGGTTGACGAGGATGAACTCGAGCGTCGCGTTCTGGCCCTCGGCCGCCTTGTCGGACGTGCGCGCCGTGTGCACGACCATCCCGTCCTGCGCGGTCAGTGTGCAGCCCGCCTGCAGCTTCGGCATCCCCTCGACCTCGACGAGGCACATCCGGCAGGCGCCGACGGGCGGTCCGAGCCGCGGCTCGTAGCAGAAGACGGGAATCTCGACGCCGGCGGACTGAGCGGTCTCGACCATGCCGGTGCCCTTCGGCACCTGCACGGTGCGTTCGTCGATCGTGACGGTGACGAGGTCGGTCACGCAGTCACCTCGGCGGGCGCGTGCAGATGGGCATGCATCGCGACCGGAGCGAGCACGTGGTCGAGCGACGAGCTGCCGCCGAACGGGCAGCCATCGCCGTCGATGTGCGCCTGGAACTCCTCGCGGAACTTCGCGACGTAGCTCGCGATGATGATCGCGTCCGAGTCGCCCAGCGGGCAGAGGCATTTGCCGTTGATGCGGTCGCAGACGTCGAGCAGCAGGTCGAGCTCGCTCTGCGTTGCGCGACCGTCCTCGATCTTGCGGAGAATCGCCGTCAGCCAGCGCGTGCCCTCGCGGCACGGCGTGCACTTCCCGCACGACTCGTGCTCGTAGAACTCGGAGAAGCGGATCCCGAGCTGCACGATGCAGCAGCGGTCGTCGAGCACGATGATCCCGGCCGAGCCCATTGCCGTGTGGAGCTGGCCGAGCGAGTCGAAGTCGTAGCCGACGTCGATCTCGTCGGCCCGCAGGATCACCGTCGACGAGCCACCCGGCACGACGGCCTTCAGCTCGCGTCCGTCCGGGATACCGCCGCCGAGGCCGTAGATGATCTCGCGCAGCGAGGCGCCCGACTCGATCTCGTAGTTCCCGCCGTTCACGACGTTGCCCGAGAGCGAGACGACACGTGTGCCGCGCGAGTTCGCGACGCCGAGCTTGACGTACTCGGCCGCGCCCATCGAGATGATCGGCGGCACGGTCGTGATTGTCTCGACGTTGTTGACGACGGTCGGCGCGGCGTAGAGGCCGGAGACGGCGGGGAACGGCGGCTTCGAGCGCGGCTGGCCGCGCTTGCCCTCGAGCGATTCGAGCAGCGCCGTCTCCTCGCCGCAGATGTAGGCGCCGGCGCCTCGATGGACGACGATCGTCGACGTCGCCGCGCAGCTCCGGCCGCGCGTGCAGCTCCTCGAGCGCGCCGATCAGGATCTCGTACGGGCCGGTGTACTCGCCGCGGATGTAGACGAAGACCTGCGTACAGTCGATCGCGTGCGCCGTGATCAGGCAACCCTCGATGAACCGGTGCGGGACACTCGAGAGGATCTCGTTGTCCTTGAAGCTGCCGGGCTCCGACTCGTCGGCGTTGACGACGAGGTAGTGCGGCTTCGGCAGCTGCTCCTTCGACGGGACGAACGACCACTTGCGGCCCGTGGCGAAGAACGCGCCGCCGCGGCCGCGCAGCTCGGACGCGATCAGCTCGTCGGTCACCTGGGTCGGTGTCAGCGCGCGCGCCTTGGCGAGCGCCGTGTACCCGCCGGCGGACTCGTACTCGGCGAGGCTCGCCGTCGGGCTCGCGAGGACGATCTTCTCGACCTCAGGCGTCACCGGTCAGCTCCTCCACGATCGCAGGGACGTCGTCTGCCTTGACGTGCGTGCGGTAGTGGTGGTCGATCGAGACGATCGTGCCCCAGCCGCAGCCGCCGAGGCACTCGATCGTGCGCAGCGTCACCTTGCCGTCGGGCGATCGTCTCGCCGGCCCGGCAGTCGAGTCCCTCCTCGAATGCCTCGACCACCTGCTGGGCGCCGACGACCGCGCACGAGACGTTCGTGCAGACCTCGACGAGATGCTCTCCGATCGGCTCGAGGTTGAACTGGTCGTAGAAGCTACGCGATCGACTTGCAGTACGCGGGCGTCGTCTCGAGCGCGTCGGCGACCTCGCGCAGCGCGTCTGGCGACAGCCAGCCGTACTCCTCCTGCGCGAGCCGGAGCGCAGGCATGACCGCGCTCGACGACCCCTCCGGATACTTCGCACGCTCCTCCTGGATGCGGTCATGAAGGACGCTCACCTGTCGACCTCTCCCATCACCGTGTCGAGCGAGCCGACGATCGCGATCATGTCGGCGATCAGCGCGTCGGTCATGCAGGTCGCGGTCGCCTGCAGCGCGACGTAGGACGGCGCGCGGAACTTGACGCGCCACGGCTTCGGCGCCGCCGTCGGAGCAGACGTAGCAGCCGAGCTCGCCGCGCGGCGACTCGATCGCCTGGTAGACCTCGCCCTCCGGCACCCGGAAGCCCTCGGTGACGATCTTGAAGTGGTGGATCAGCGACTCCATCGAGGTGTGGAGCTCGTGCCGCGGCGGCAGTACGACCTTGCGGTCGTCGGCGATCCACGGCTCGCCCTCCATGTTCTCGAGCCGGTCGAGGCACTGCTCGACGATCCGTACCGACTGGCGCATCTCCTCCATGTGCACGCGGTAGCGCGCGTACACGTCGCCCTCCGGGAACACCGGCACGTCGAAGTCGACCTGGTGGTAGGCGAGATACGGCTGGGTCTTGCGCAGGTCCCAGTCGACCCCGGATGCCCGCAGCACCGGGCCGGACTGGCCGAGCGCGATCGCGTCGGCCGCCGAGAGCAGGCCGAGCCCCTCGGTGCGCTCGAGCCAGATCTTGTTCCGCGTCAGCAGCGTCTCGTAGTCGTCGATCGCGTGCGGCATCCAGTCGCAGAACTTGCGGCACTCCGGGAAGAAGCCGCGCGGGATGTCCTCCGCGAGCCCGCCGACCTGGAAGTAGCGGGTGTGCATTCGGTAGCCCGTGACGAGCTCGGACAGGTCGAGGATCAGGTCGCGCTCACGAAACGCGTACCAGAACATCGAGATCGCGCCCAGCTCGAGCGCGGAGGTGCCGAGCCACACGAGATGCGAGTGGATGCGGTTCAGCTCGCAGAGGAGGGTGCGCATCCAGGTCGCCTTGGGCGGGCGTTTCGAGCGCGAGCAGCCTCTCGACGGCGGCGACGAAGACGTACTCGTTGTTCTGGAACGAGACGTAGTCGATCCGCTCCGGGTAGGTGATGCACTTCCACCACGTCTTCTGCTCCATCGTCTTCTCGAAACCGGTGTGCAGATAGCCGATCACGGCCTCGACACCCGTCACGTCCTCGCCGAAGAGGTCGACGATGAGCCGCAGCACACCGTGGGTCGACGGGTGGTTCGGGCCGAAGTTGATGGTCTGCACGTCGCCCGTCGCGAGCATCTCCGGCGTCGTTCGCAGGACGGTCGGGATCGGGCTCGGGATCCGCGAGCCCTCGTAGATCGGGGCGCGCGAGCGCGTGGGTGCGATGGTGGTCAAACCTCTCCCGAGAAGCGCACCGGCTCGCCGCCGACCGGGTAGTCCTTGCGCAGCGGGTGCCCCTCCCAGTCGTCGTCGAGGAGGATCCGCTTCAGGTTGGGGTGGCCCTCGATGCGGATGCCCATCAGGTCCCAGGCCTCGCGCTCGTGCCAGTCGGCGGTCGGCCAGACCGGGATCACCGTCTGCACCGCCTCGCCCTCGTCGATCCACACCTGGAGCCGCAGCCGGCGCGGCCGGTCGGACACCGAGAGCAGGTGGTAGTTGACGGCGAAGCGCTTCGGCTTGCCGGCGGGCACCGCCTGGAAGCCCTGCGTCATCGGCGCGTTCAGGTCGCGCCCGGCCGTCGTGCCGAAGTAGCCGGAGACGCCGTGGTCGGCCCACGTCAGGTAGTCGACCGGCGTGATGTCGGAGAGGAAGTTGAACCCCTCCTCGTCGCGCAGGAACGTCGCCGCCTCGATCAGCGAGCCCACCTCGACGACGACGGTCTGCTCGTCGTGGGCCTCGTGCACCTCGACGAGGCCGGGCGTGCTCTCCACGCTCAAGAAGCGACGCTCCGGATCTCGTAGGCGGGCGGCACGCCGGCCTTCACGGCCTCGTGCAGGCGGACGATCCCCTCCATGAGCTGCTCGGGGCGCGGCGGGCA
The DNA here is from genome assembly GCA_963840365.1 of uncultured Thermoleophilia bacterium. Classification (GTDB taxonomy): domain Bacteria; phylum Actinomycetota; class Thermoleophilia; order Gaiellales; family Gaiellaceae; genus PALSA-600. The sequence goes on from CAWIYQ010000012.1 coordinate 541,216, forward strand.
CCCGGGCACGTACATGTCCACGGGCACGATCTTGTCGACCGACTGGACGATCGCGTAGTTGTTGAACATGCCGCCGGAGGAGGCGCATGCGCCCATCGCGATCACCCACTTCGGCTCCAGCATCTGGTCGTAGATCTGCCGGAGCGGCGCCGCCATCTTGTGCGAGACCCGCCCGGAGACGATCAGCAGGTCGGCCTGGCGCGGTGAGCCGCGAAACGGCTCCATCCCGAAGCGCGCGATGTCGTAGCGGGCCGAGACGATCGACATCATCTCGATCGCGCAGCACGCGAGGCCGAACGTGTCGGGCCACATCGAGTTCGTCTGCGCCCAGGCGACCGCCTTCGCCAGCGTCGTCAGGCCGACCTTCTGCTCGAGGTCGGCGACCTCGTCCTCGAACTTCGACGCCTTCGCCGGCATCAGGAGGCGCTCGGAGTTGAGCCCGAGCTCGCGCAGCGGCTTCTCTAGCGCCACTCGAGCGCCCCCTTGCGCCAGATGTAGACGTAGGCGACGAGCAGGACGACGAGGAACGTCAGGAACTCGAAGAACCCGAACCACGCGAGCTCGTGGAGGATCACGGCCAGCGGGTACAGGAAGACGATCTCGATGTCGAAGAGGATGAAGAGCATCGCGGTCAAGTAGAAGTTGACGCTGAAGCGCTGGCGCTTCGGCGGGCCCTGGGAGACGCCCGATTCGAACGGGATCGTGCGGGCGCGCACACGGCGATGCGGACGCTGCGCGAACACGAAGCTGCCGACCATCATGGTCGTGGGGATCGCGACCGCGAAGACCCCGTAGATCGCGAACGCCAGCCAGTCGTGAAACACCCTGCGCCCTCTCCTTCGCTCTCGTCCCGAGCGGAAGCTAGCACCATCACGGCCGGCTGCACGAACGTACCGCCGAACCGCATTGCCATGCGCGTTGCGGCTGTCACGAACTTCCCTCCGGGGGCACCGTCGCTACACTGAGCCCATGGCCACGATCGAGCAGGCGGACGCCACGGTCGTCACGCTCACCGAGCGTGCGGCGACGAAGGTCTCGGCGCTGATGGCGGAGGAGCCGGCCGGCGAGGCCGAGGTGCTGCGGATCGCCATCCAGGGCGGCGGGTGCAGCGGCTTCGAGTACGCGCTCGGCTTCGACCGCGGTGCGTCGTCGGGTGACCATGAGCTCGAGTTCCACGGCGTGAAGGTCGTCGTCGACCCCTTCAGCGCGCCGTACCTGCAGGGCTCGACGATCGACTTCCTCGAGGGCCTCCAGGAGTCCGGGTTCAAGATCGAGAACCCGAACGTCGTCTCCGCGTGCGGCTGCGGCTCGAGCTTCCAGGTCGCCGAGGGCGAGGCGCCCGCGGACGCGCCCGGCTGCGGCTCCGGCTGCGGCCACGCGCACTGAGGTATCGGCGCCTCCCACCGGCGCTCGCCGCGGTCCCCCTCGTCCTCGTCCCCGCGCTCGGTCTCGTCCAGGGCGGCTTCGACCCGTCCGCGTGGGTATGGGCGGGGGCGCTCGCCGCGTGGGCGGCCGCGCTCGGGCTCGTCGCGACCGGCGACGGCGGCGCGCTCGCCTCGGCGTGGACGTGGCCTGCGGCCGCCGCGCTCCTGCTGGCCTGGACGTTCGTTTCGACGTGTCTGGTCGGCGGTCCCGTCGCAGTCCGTCCTCGATGCCCGGCGCCTGCTCGTCTACGCCGCGGTCGTGCTCGCGCTCGTCGTCCTCGCCCGCGCGGGAGCGGCGTGGGCGCTCGTCGTCGGCACCGAGCTCGGCATCTGCGCGCTCGTCGGCTGGGCGCTCTTGCGATACCTCCTTCGGCGCGGTGCCTTCGACCCGTTCGAGGGCTACCACCTCGCGCAGCCGGTCGGGTACGCGAACGGGATCGGCATCCTCGCCGTCCTGGGGGCGCTGCTCGCGCTCGGGCCGATGCTCGCCGCAGGCAGCCGCGCCGCGCGTGCCGCGGCGGCCGCGAGTGTGCCGCTTCTGCTCGAGGCGCTCGCGTTCACCAGCAGCAACGCCTCCCTCGCCGCGCTCGCGGCGGGTGTCCTCGCCACGGCCGCCTGCGCCCGGAGCCCGCTGACCGTCCTCCGCGCCGTCGGCCTGCTCGCGGTGCCGACGCTGCCGCTTCTCTGGCTCGCCCACTGGAGCCGGTACTCGGAGGCCGATCACCCTCGCACGGGCGGAGCCGTGCTGCTCACGGCAGGCCTCGCCGCCGCGGCGCTGGCGGCTGCAGTGCCGGCCGTGGAGCCGCGCCTGCGCGCGGTCGGTCGTCCACGCCGGGTCGTGCCGCTGCTCGCGGTCGTGGCGGTGGCCGCCATCGGGCTGGCGGTCGCCCTCGGCGGCTCGACCGAGCCGCGCCGCTCCTACTACCACGTCGCCTGGCACGAGCTCGCCGCCCATCCCCTGCTCGGCTCGGGCGCCGGCACCTTCGCGCGCGCGTGGGTGGATTCCGGGCTCGCGGCGCGCTACGGCGGCGCGCTCAACGCCCACTCGCTCTACCTGGAGACGCTCGCCGAGCTGGGCCCGGTCGGCCTCGCGCTCCTGCTCGCCGTCCTACTCCTGCCGCTGCGCCGGCTCGGCCGTGTGCGGGACGTCCGCGGCGTGCCCGCCGCGTTCGGGGCCGCCGTCGCCTTCCTGTTGCACGCGGGTGTCGACTGGGACTGGCAGCTGCCGGCGGTCGTTGTCGCCGGGCTCGCCTGCCTGGGAGCGGTGCTGCTCGCCGCCGGCGACTGGCCGCCGGCCGGGCCGCGCGCCCGCGGCGCGGCGCTCGCGGCTGCGCTCGCGCTCGGCGGCCTCTCGATCGCGGGCACTGCCGAGTCGACCGAGCCGTCAGCCGGATAGGCTCGGCGCGTGGCAGCGCCGCTTCGCGTCGCAATCGTCGGCTCCGGCCCGGCCGGCTTCTACGCCGCCGAGGCGCTCCTGCGCAGCGAGGAGCCGCAGGCCGAGGTCGACGTGATCGACCGGCTGCCGACGCCGTGGGGGCTCGTCCGCCTCGGCGTCGCGCCCGACCACGAGAACATCAAGGCGGTCTCGCGGGCGTTCGAGAAGACCGCGGCGCGGCCGGGCTTTCGCTTCTTCGGCAACGTCGAGGTCGGGTCGACGGTGTCGCACGACGAGCTCGTCGCCGCCTACGACGCGGTCGTGTACACGGTCGGCGCGCAGACCGACCGCCGGCTCGGGATTCCCGGGGAGGACCTTCCGGGCTCCTGGCCCGCGACGGCGTTCGTCGCCTGGTACAACGGCCATCCCGACTTCCAGGACCTCGACTTCGATCTCGACTGCGAGCGCGTGGTCGTGGTCGGGAACGGGAACGTCGCGATCGACTGTGCGCGCATGCTCGCGCTCACCGCCGACGAGCTCGCGCCCACCGACACGACCGAGGAGGCCGCGGCCGCGATCGCCTCGTCGCCGATCCGCGAGATCGTGATGCTCGGTCGGCGCGGCCCGGCGCAGGCCGCCTTCACGCCGCCCGAGCTGAAGGAGCTCGGCGAGCTCGCCGGGGCGGAGCCCGTCGTCGACTCGGCCGAGCTTCGGCTCGATCCCGCGAGCGCGGCGGAGCTCGAGGCCGACCGCGATCGCGCGCGGCGAAACTACGAGCTGCTGCAGGAGTACGCGGCGCGTGCGCCCGGGGGGAAGCCGCGCCGGATCGTCCTGCGCTTCCTCGTCTCGCCAATCGCCCTGCTCGGCGACGGCCGCGTCGAGGCCGTCGAGGTCGTGCGCAACGAGCTCGTCGAAGCAGGCGGCCGGATCGTCGCCCGGCCGACCGGCGACATGGAGGTGATCCCGGCCGGGCTCGTGCTGCGCAGCGTCGGCTACCAGGGCGTCGCCCTCCCGGGCGTGCCCTTCGACGAGAGCGGGACGATCCCGAACACTGCAGGCCGGGTCGTGGGCGCCGAGCGCGTCTATGTCGCCGGCTGGATCAAGCGCGGCCCGAGCGGGGTGATCGGCACGAACAAGAAGGACGCGACCGAGACGGTCGAGGGCCTGCTCGAGGACGCACGGGCCGGCAGGCTCGTCGCCCCGGCGCCCCGTGATCTCGCGGAGCTGCTCGACGAGAAGGGTGTGGACTACGTCGACTACGCGGGCTGGCAGGCGATCGACGCCGCCGAGCGCGCCGCGGGCGCGCTGCTCGGCCGTCCGCGCGTGAAGCTGCACCGGTGGCCGGCGCTGCTCGAGACCGGCCGCCGCCGGATCCCTCGTTAGGGGGAACCGGGGTCGTAAGCCGGGGCTTCGAGGTCGAAATCTCCAGTGGATGGTCGAGTGCCTGAACTGTGGGAAGCGGCGCGAGGACCCGGAGGCGGAGTGCCCCCGGTGCTCGTACGTCGGCTGGGCTCCCGTCGAGGACCTGACCGAGCGTCTTCGCCGGCGGCTCAGAGAGCGGTCTCTTACCGACCGCCGCATGCGCGAAGCCAGCTAGTTTCTAGGCCGTGACCGACACGGCATCCACATCTCAAGAGCACTCGTCCTTCAAGGAGCTCTGGGGCGGCGAGACGCGCAAGGCGGTCGCCAACTTCCCCGTCTCCGGCGAGCCGATCCCGGTGCCCGTGGCCCGGTGGCTCGGCCGGATCAAGGCCGCGGCTGCGCGCGTCAACGCCGAGCTCGGACTGCTCGACGCCGATCGCGCCCAGCGCATCGCCGCCGCCGCCGACCGCGTCGCGGGCGGCGAGCTGGACGACCAGTTCCCGATCGACGTCTTCCAGACCGGCTCCGGCACCTCGTCGAACATGAACGCCAACGAGGTGATCGCGACGCTCGCCGGCGAGGACGTGCATGCGAACGACCACGTCAACATGGGCCAGAGCTCCAACGACGTCTTCCCGTCGGCCGTTCACCTCGCGGCACTCGACGAGCTCGTGCACGACCTGCTGCCCGCCCTCGACGGCCTCGCGGCCGCGCTCGAGGAGAAGGCGCGGGCCTTCGACGACGTCGTCAAGTCGGGGCGCACCCACTGGATGGATGCCGTCCCCGTGACGCTCGGGCAGGAGTTCGGCGGCTACGCCGCCCAGGTGCGCGAGGGCCGCGCCCGCGTCGAGGCGACCCTCGAGCGGCTCGGCAAGATCCCGCTCGGCGGCACCGCCGTCGGCACCGGCCTGAACACGCACCCCGAGTTCGCCGCCCGCGTGCGCGAACGGCTCACGGCGGACACCGGGCTCGTGATCTCGGCGCCGGCGGATCCGTTCGAGAGCCAGGCTGCGCGCGACGGGCTCGTCGAGGCCTCCGGCGCGCTGAAGACGGTCGCCGTCAGCCTGACGAAGATCGCGAACGACCTGCGCTTCCTCGGCTCGGGGCCGCGGGCCGGGCTCGCGGAGATCTTCCTGCCGGAGCTGCAGAAGGGCTCGTCGATCATGCCGGGCAAGGTCAACCCGGTCATCCCCGAGGTCGTGACGCAGGTCGCCGCCCAGGTGATCGGCAACGACCAGGCGATCGCGATCGGCGGGCTCCAGGGCCACTTCGAGCTGAACGTCTTCGTGCCGCTGATGGCCAGGAACCTGCTCGGCTCGATCAAGCTGCTCGCCGCCGCGGCCCGGCTTCTCGACGAGAAGTGCGTCGCGGGCATCGAGGCGAACCGCGAGCAGTGCGAGCGCTACGCCGAGCTGACGCTGTCCGCCGCGACCGCTCTCAATCCGTACATCGGCTACGACAAAGCCGCCGAGATCGTCAAGAAGGCCGCCGCCTCGGGCTCCTCGCTCCGCGACGCCGCCCGCGCCGAAGGGGTGTCGGACGAGGTCCTCGACGAGGCCCTCGACTACCGAAAGATGGCGAAGCCTCACGGCTGAATCGCGCCGGCGGGTAGGTCTCGGCCGGCCAGATTGACAGTTGGATATCTGAGCGGGTAGAAGCTGCTCTTGAAGAAGGCCTGCAAAAGGCCTGTCGACGAGTCAAGGGGGAGATCAGATTGCCTTCGAGCGAGAAGCGGTTGCGCATCGTGCCCATCGCACTTGCCGTCGCGGGCCTGGCGGCCGCGGTCGCGGTGGCGGGCGCCTCGGCCGGCCCGGGCGGCCGGCACCAGACGCAGGTCAAGTCGAACACCGACGCTGCGGTCCAGTCGAAGCTCACGCCCGGTCTCCAGTCCAAGGTCGACTCGACCGGGACGGTGCAGGTCGCGGTGTCCCTGAAGAGCTCGGCCGTGAGCGCGGCTGCTCACCTGCTCTCGAACGAGCACGTGGCGACCCGCCGCGGCGTCTCCCTCATGATCGGGTCGCTCGCCGGCACGAAGCTGGCCAAGCTCGCGAGCATCGCGGGCGTCGCGAACGTGAGCCAGATCCAGTTCAAGCAGTCCGGCTCTCCGACCGGCAACGACCCGGACGTCGGCAACCAGCCCGACCTGAACCAGCGGCACGCGACCGCCAACCAGGTGTGGGGCCGCAACCAGGTCCCCTACTCGAAGGCGCCGCCCCTCAAGACCTCGAACTTCGCGACGCAGAAGAGCATGAACGTCCTCGACGCGAAGACGCATGACTTCACGCCGGCCTGGCAGGCCGGTTACACCGGCAACGGCGTCACCGCGTCGGTGCTCGACGGCGGCACGGACTGGGGCCACCCCGACCTGATCGGAACGTGGCAGACCTGGTCCCAGTCGGACCTCGCGAACGGCGCCGACCCCGGGTGGGTCGGCTGGCCGAAGGCCTTCGATCCGTACAGCACGCTCGTTCTCGAGCTGCTCGGCCCCGATGCGGTCGCGGAGAACGACTCGTGGTACACGACCACGCAGACGGTGCCCTGCACGCACACGAGCCACGGCATGTGCCAGGTCACCTTCTCCACGCGCACCGGCCCGGCGCGCAACTTCAGCGCTCCGAGCGGGACCGTCACGCACACCTACACCTTCCCATTGAGCTGGACGAAGTCGGGCGTCGTGAAGATGACGAGCCACCCCGACGACTACCTGCTCCAGCTGTACGGCGAGCGGCCGGCGGTGCTCGTGACCGATCCGAACGTCGCGGGCCAGTACGACACGGTCTACGTCGACCTGAACGACGACCACGACTTCAGCGACGAGAAGCCGGTGACGAAGAGCTCGCCGGTCTCCTATCGCGACATGAACGGCGACGGCTACACCGATCTCTCGGGCGGGCTCCTCTACTACATCTCCGACGGGAACACGCCGATCCCCGGCGGCCCGACCGACTTCGGCGATTTCCAGACACCCGGCCCCGGCGACTTCCTCGCCTGGAGCGGCGACTTCGACCCGGGAATCGAGGGTCACGGCACGCTGACGGCGTCGAACGTCGTCGGTCAGGGCGTGATCAACGACAAGGCGCCGACCTTCGGCGACGTTGGGAAGATTCCCGGCATGGTCCTCGGCGGCGCGCCGGGGGCGAAGCTCGCCCCGATGGGCGACGTCTACTTCTCGTTCAGCTTCTCGACCCAGTTCGCGTATCTCTTGACGAACGAGTTCGGCGTGCAGGTCACCTCCAACTCGTACGGCACGTCGACCGACGACAACGACGGCATGGACGCCGCGTCGCTCGAGGCCGACTTCATCCACGGGCTGTTCGGCAATGCGCTGACGCCGGTGTTCTCGACGGGCAACGGCGCTCCCGGCTACGGCACGGCGACGTCACCTGCTCCGGTCGGGGGGATCGCGGTCGGCGCGTCGACGAACTTCGGCTCGACCGGCTGGGACTCGATCACGAACTACTCGCAGGTGACGGACAACGACGTCATCGAGTGGTCGAACCGCGGGCCGGGCGCGAACGGGCGTGACGGCGTCGACGTTGTCGCAGACGGCTCGTATGCGCCGGGCGACCAGACGCTGAATACCGTCCTCGACGGGAAGGGCGCCTGGACGACGTGGGGCGGCACCAGCCGCTCGACTCCGGTCACGGTCGGCGCCGTGGCGTTGGTCGATCAGGCCTACAAGGCGGCTCACGGCAGCTTCCCGACCGAGCCGACCGTGAAGACGCTGCTCAAGTCGTCCGCCCAGGATCTCGGGTACGAACCGTGGATCCAGGGTGCAGGGTCGGTCGATGCCGGCAAGGCCGTCGCGGACGCGCTGGGCTCCGGTACGACGCTGTCGCCCAACGAGTGGCGGCCCGGAACGCCGACGGCGAACGGCTCGCAGTTCCCGATCACGATGAAGGCGGGCGACACGGCCTCGACGAACTTCACGTTCGGAGGGTCGTCAAGCGGCTACGCGGTCGGTGACCGCGTCCTGCACCAGTACGCGTCCGACTCGTTCAACTTCAAGTCGAAGTCGCTCTCGCAGGAGTCGACGGAGAACTTCGACGCGCCCGACTACCTGATCGACATCACGAAGAACATCCAGGCGCATCCCGACGCCGACATCGTCGTCATCCGCGCCACCTACCCGTACAGCGAGTTCGACGGGAACGGCGACAACAAGTCCGACCAGGCGTGGCGGCTGCTCGCCTACGACTGGACGGACGTCAACCACGACGGGAAGCTCTGGACCGACAAGAACGGCAACGGTGTCGTCAACCACACCGACAAGAGCACGAGCTCGAACATCGACAAGTTCAACGACATCGACTGGAACAAGTCGGAGATCGAGCAGGGCGAGTACGAGCGGTTCTTCTACCACCGCCCCGGCTCGAACGTGCTCATGGGCTTCATCCGGAGCCCGGCCCAGCGGATGGCGAACGGCGTCTTCCTCGGGTTCCAGCACTCGACGAGGAACGCCGCGATCCCGCAGACCGACTTCAAGATCGAGATCGACTACTACAAGAACGTCGACTGGTCGTGGGTGACCGAGACGCCGGTTTCCGGCAACTCGTTCAAGGCCACCATCAACGTCCCGGCGAACACCCCGACCGGGATGTACGAGGGAGCGATCACGGCGACGAAGGGCGGCCGGGCGATCAACGTCCCGGTCTCGGTGACGGTTGCGCCGACGATTGCCCAGAACGCCGACGGCTCGATCGCGCAGTCGCTGCAGTTCGGCGGCCCGTCGGTCGCGTCGGCCCAGGCCGACTCGCTCTACAACAACGGCTCGATCTTCGGCGCCAACGACTGGACGTGGCGTGAGGAGTCGGGTGACTGGCGGTTCTTCTACTTCAACGTCGCCAAACCGGTGCCCGACGGGACGCTGTTCCTGTCCGACACCACGTGGGATGACGTCACGAACCCGCAGGTGACCGACCTCGACACGCTCCTCTTTGGCCCGTCCGACGTGCCGAACAACGCGCCCGAGCTCTTCGGCGGTGCGACGTTCCCGTCGCTCGCGACGGTCGGCGGGAGCGCGAACGCCTACCTCGGCAGCGGCACGTGGGGCTTCAACACCTCCACGGGCAAGAACGAGGAGGTGGTCGCAGGGCCGGCCGCGCAGGGCCCGAACGCGGTCGTCCAGCACGGCGTCCGCTTCGACGGCGACAAGTTCAACGTCACCTTCGGGACGACGCTGGGCGCGCTCGCCGTGAACCCGACCTCCGTCGAGCAGTCGGCGGCCGCCGACGGAACGGGCTCGTTCGACGTGACGGTCGAGTCGAGCCTCGCGCTCAGCGGCCTGAGCGCCGATGCATTCGGCCTCAGCCAGCCGCAGTCGTTCACGGTTCATCCGAGCCAGGACGACCAGTCCGAGTCCGACCCGAGCAGCGCAAGCTCGAAGGTCGGCCCCATCGCGATCGGGAACCATGCCTCGCGGGCGACGTTCACGCTGCCCGACGTGCACCCGGGTGAGGACGTCGACCTGTTCGTCGTCTACGACGCGAACAACGACGGCCAGTTCACGAACGGCGAGATCGTCGGCTCGTCGACCGGCCCGGCCGGCGACAACGAGGAGGTGACTCTGGTCGACCCGGCAGCCGGGAACTACGAGATCTGGGTCTACGGCTTCCAGGTCAGCGCCTCCGACAATGCGACCGGCAACGCGGTCGGTGTGGACGTCGTGCAGGGCAATGACATCGTGATCACGAACCCGCCGAGCGGGCCGATCGCGGCCAACACGCCCCTGACGCTGCACCTGACCTACAGCGGCGCCACCGGCTCGGGCGACTACGAGGGCGAGCTGCAGCTCGGCCCGACCGTCGCGCCGTCGGCGGTGACGGTGCCGATCACGATCCACGGCGCCGCCACGACCACGGTCACGCAGTCGACCACGTCGGGCACCGGCGGGACGTCGAGCGGCTCCTCGCCGACACCCCAGCCGCGAACGCGGAAGTAGGCCTGAGAGGATGGGGGGAGCCGCGTTGGCGGCTCTCCCCCATCCGGGCTACCGTGTCCCCGCATGCGCACGACGCTGGCAGTCGTCGTGGTCGCGCTGCTCCTGGCGGCCGGTTCCGGGGCGGCCACTCACCCGCAGGTGCTGCTCGTCCGGGCCTCGCCGGTGACCTTCGTCGGGAGCGGGTACGCCTCGCACGCGCACGTGGTCGTTCGCTACCGGTCGGGTGGCTCGACGGCGCAGCGGGCCGTCGTCGCCTCCACCGCAGGGAGGTTCAGGCTCGTCTTCGCGGGCAGCTCGTTCAGCCGGTGTGCGGGTCTCTCGGTCACGGCCGGCGCCGCTCGGCTTCACGTCGGGACCTGCGCCGCGGGCGGCGCGCCGCGGCTCACAGCCGACCCCGGCGGCCGCGTCGCGGGGCGTGCGTTCGTGCCGGGTGAGCGCGTGGTCGTCTCTGCGCGTCCGAGCGGCGGCGAGACCGTCACCCGGGCGGTGACGGCGAGCATGCGCGGGACGTTCGCGGCCCGCGTTGCCCTGCCCGCGCATGCGTGCGCCGAGGTCGCTTACCGCGCGACGGGCTCGCTCGGCTCGACGGCGACATACGTCGCCCCCGCGCCCGACTGCATGGCGCCCTGAATCTCTAGTACGCGACGGCGCCGCGGCCGGTCGCGGCGGCGTGCCGCTGCTCGTCGGCGCGGTAGCTCGAGCGGACGAGCGGCCCCGCGAAGACCGAGCCGAAGCCGAGCGCCTCGCCCTGCTCGCGCAGCCACCGGAACTCGTCCGGGTGCACCCAGCGGTCGATCGGCGCGTGCTTCGCGCTCGGCTGCAGGTACTGGCCGATCGTCACCACGTCGACGCCGTGCGCGCGGAGGTCGCGCATCGTCTCGACCACCTCGTCGTTGCGCTCGCCGAGGCCGACGATGATGCCGCTCTTCGTGAGGACCGGGTACTCGGCGATCTCCTTCGCGCGTTGCAAGAGCCTGAGCGCCTTGTCGTAGCTCGCCTTCGCGCCACGCATCCGGCGGTGCAGGCGGCGGACGGTCTCGATGTTGTGGTTGAAGACGTCGGGGCGGGCGCCGACCACCGTTACGAGCGCCTCCTCCTCGACGCCGAGGAAGTCGGGCGTCAGCACCTCGATCGTCGCCTCCGGCAGCTTCGCCTTGACCGCGCGGATCGTCGCGGCGTACTGGCCGGCGCCGCGGTCGGGCACGTCGTCGCGGTCGACCGAGGTGACGACGACATGCTTCAACCCCATCTGCTTCGCGGCCTGCGCGAGCCGTAGCGGCTCCAGTGGATCGACGGGCTCGTTCGGCTTCCCCGAGTTGACGTAGCAGTAGCGGCAGGCGCGCGTGCACGTCTCGCCGAGGATCTGGAAGGTGGCGGTGCCGCGGCCCCAGCACTCGGCGATGTTGGGGCAGCGCGCCTCCTCGCAGATCGTGTTCAGCTGCGCACCGTGGAGCAGCTTCTTCACGTCGAAGTAGCTGTCGTTGCGCGACGGCGCGCGCACCTTCATCCACTCGGGACGGCGCGGCCGCTCGGCGACGGGAAGCGAGCCCTTCATCTCCGTCAGTCTAGAGCGTCCCCGCGGCGGCCCGGTCGAGCTCTCCGTTGCCGCCCGCGAGCTCCGCGAAACGGCCGCCGAGGGCGAGCAGCTCGTTGTACCGTCCGCGCTCGACGATGCGGCCGCCGTCGAGGACGACGATCTGGTCGGCGTCGACGACGGTCGAAAGCCGGTGCGCGATCGCGATCGTCGTGCGGCCTGCGGCGAGGCGGTCGAGCGCCTCCTGCACCTGGCGCTCGGTCTCGGTGTCGAGCGCGCTCGTCGCCTCGTCGAGCACCAGGATCGGGGGGTTGCGGAGGATCGTCCTCGCGATCGCGATCCGCTGCTTCTCACCGCCGGAGAAGCGGTAGCCGCGCTCGCCCACGACCGTGTCGAAGCCTTCCGGGAGCGCCCTGATCAGGTCGATGATCCGCGCCGCCTCGGTCGCCTCCTCGATCTCCTCGTCCGTGGCGTCGGGCTTGGCGAAGCGCAGGTTCTCGCGCACGGTCGAGTGGAAGAGGTACGTCTCCTGCGAGACGACACCGACGAGGTTGGTCAGGCTCGTGAACGCGAGGTCGCGCACGTCGACGCCGCCGATCGCCACGCGGCCTCGGTCGACGTCGTAGAGCCGGGCCGTGAGGTAGGCGAGCGTCGTCTTCCCCGCGCCCGTCTCGCCGACGAGGGCGGTCTTCGTGCCGGCCGGGACCGTGAACGAGACGTCGCTGAGCGTCCAGCGGCGCGTTCTCGTCGTAGCGGAACCAGACGCCCTCGAAGGACACGTCCCCGGCTTCCTTCGGCCGCACCGGATCCGGCCGTTCGACGATGTCGACGGGCTCGTCGAGGTACTCGAAGATCCGGTCGAAAAGGGCGAGCGAGGTCTGGACGTCGAGGCCGACACCGAGCAGCGACCCGACCGGGAAGAAGAGCCGCGTCTGGAGCGTCGTGAACGAGACGAGCGTCGGGACGGTGATCGCGTGCGACCCGTGCGCCAGCAGCAGCCCACCGAACCAGTAGGCCGCGGCGGGCATCACGGCGAAGCTCGTCTGGATCGACGCCATCATCCAGCGTCCCGCCATTCGCTGGCGGACCTCGAGGTCGGCAAGCAGGCTGGACTCGCTTGCGAACCGGTCGGCGAGCTCGTCGGTGCGCCCCATCGTCTTTCCGAGCAGGACCCCCGACACCGAGAGCGACTCCTGGACGAGGCTCGAGATGTCGGCGAGGGTCGCCTGCGTCGAGCTCGCGATCTTCCGCCGCTCGGCGCCGACCCTGCGTGTGAGGAGGACGAACACGGGGATGAGCGCGAAGGCGAACAGCGCCAGCTGCCAGGAGAGGAAGAGCATGCCGATCGCCGTCGCGATCACGGTCGTCGCGTTCGAGACGATCGAGGTGGCCGTGCTCGTGACCACGTTCTGCACGCCGCCGATGTCGTTCGAGATCCGTGACTGCACCTCGCCCGTCCGCGTTCGCGTGAAGAACGCAAGCGAGAGCCGCTGCAAATGCCGGAACACCGCGCTGCGCAGGTCGTGCATCACGTCCTGGCCGACGCGATTCGAGAGCAGCGTCTGGTAGACGCCGAGCGCGCCCGTCACGATCGCGACTGCGATCATGCCGCCGGCGAAGAGCGAGAGGCGTCTTGTGTCGTTCGCTCCGATCGCCTCCAGCACGCCTTTGAGCAGGAACGCAGGGGCGACGCCGAGGGCCGAGGAGACCGCGATCAGCCCGAGGACGAACGAGAGCCTCTTCTTGTACGGGCGGAAGAGACCGAAGACGCGCCGCAGGTTCGCGCGCCGCACCTTCTTGTCGGCAGGCCGCTCGGGCGGTTGCTCCGTGGTGCGTGAAAAGGTGGGGCGTCCGCCTCCGAACATCGCCGGAACGGTAGAGCAGCGGGGGCGCGTGCCGTCGGTAGGGTCAAGGGCGTGCAGCGCGTGTGTGTCTTTTGCGGCGCCTCGAGCGGGCGCGGGACGGTGTACCTCGAGGCTGCGCGCGCGTTCGGGGCCGAGCTCGCCGGCCGGGGGCTCGGGCTCGTCTACGGCGGGGGCAAGGTCGGTCTGATGGGCGAGCTCGCGAACGGCGCGCTTACGGCCGGCGCCGACGTGATCGGCGTCATCCCGCAGGCACTCGTCGAGCGCGAGCTCGCGCACGAGGGTGTTGGCGAGCTGCGGGTCGTCGGCTCGCTGCACGAGCGCAAGGCGGTGATGGCAGAGCTCGCCGACGCGTTCGTCGCGCTCCCGGGCGGGTTCGGGACGCTGGACGAGCTGATGGAGCAGCTCACGTGGTCACAGCTCGGCCTGCATGCGAAGCCGGTCGGGCTGCTCGACGTGGGCGGTTACTGGGGGCCGCTCGTTGCGCTCGCCCAGCACGCCGTCGAGCACGGCTTCGTCCGGGAGGCCGATCTCGGCGCGGTCGCCATCGCGCACGACGGCGCGGCGCTGCTCGATCGGCTCGCTGCGCTCGAGCGCGAGCCGCGCCCGCGGCCGAAGTGGTCGAGCCCGCCTGCTCCGTAGGCGCTAGCGAAACAGGAGCGCGAGCAGCGACGCCGAGACGGCGGAGGCTGCGGCGACCGCTCCGAGCCACGCGAGTGCCTGGAGGACGGGCAGCGGGCGAAACGTGCGGGTGAGGCGACCAGGCATGTCCAAACCGTGATGTTCTCGGCGCACCCCGGTATCCCCTGCCGGGGGGAGTTCAGTCGCCGAAGACGGGCCGGATCACGCGGCGGCAGCGGCCGGCTCGAGCTCGAGCCCGAACACGTCCGCGATCGCCCTCGCGGCGGCGGGTCGCACGTCCGCGACCGTGACGTTGCGGCCGAGCTCGCGCGCCATCGACGTGAACGCATAGCCGTCGAGGCCGCAGGCGGTGATCCAGTCGGTGAACGGGGCCGGGTCGAGGTCGACGTTGAGCGCATAGCCGTGCGTCGAGATCCACCTCGCGAGGTGGATGCCGATCGACGCGAGCTTGCGCGGCGGCGGCGTCAGCCACACGCCGGTGAGCCCGTCGATGCGCGTCGCCTCGATCTCGAATGCGGCGACGGTCCGGATCACCGCCTCCTCGAGCTCGCGGCAGAAGCGCTTCACGTCTCGCCCGTGGCGGTTCAGGTCGAAGATCGGGTAGCAGACGAGCTGCCCGGGTGCGTGGTAGGTGGACTTGCCGCCACGGTCGACCTCGACAACCTCGACGCTCGTCCCGGCCGGCAGGTGCAGCTCCCCCGGCTCGGTGCGGCGGCCGAGGGTGACCGTGGGCGGGTGCTCGAGGAAGAGGACCGTGTCCGGAGCGCCGGCGGCCACCTCGGCGGCGACGCGGTGCTGCAGGTCGAGCGCCTCGCTGTAGTCGACGACACCGAGCTCGACGAGCCGGCCGTGCGTCACTTCTGCGCCCCGAACATCCAGCGGTGCCCTTCCAGGTCTTCCGCCGCGTAGATCCGGAAGCCGATCCCCGGCTCCTCCGGCTCGCGCAGGATCGTCGCGCCCTCGGCGCGTGCCTGCCCGCAGTGCGCGTCCACGTCGTCGACCTCGACGAACACGCCGTCGATCACCCACGGGTTGTCGAGCCAGCGGGCGGCCGCCTTGCAGCCGTTCCGGTGGTGGCGCGGGCTCTGGTAGTGCCTGTTCGGCGTTGCGAGCATGATCCGACCCCCACCGTGCTCGAGCTCGGCGTGCGTGACGGTGCCGTCGGGCCCGGTCCGCCGGGCCGCTGCGTCCTCCGTGAACCCGAACGCCCGGCAGAGCCAGAAGGCTGCGGTGGCCGCATCTTCGTACGAGAGCATCGGGATGATGCGCCGGGGCGCCTCGGCGATGCTCACGGGGCGACGCTCAATAGTCCGCTTCGCCCCAGCTCTGCAGGCGCTCGCGCAGGTCGCGCAGGAACCGCCCTGCGAGCGCCCCGTCGATCAGGCGGTGGTCGTAGGTGAGGGTGAGGTTCATGATCGCGCGGATCGCGATCGCGTCCGAGCCGTCCTCGTCCGTCATCACCCAGGGCCGCTTCACGATCGCGTACGTGCCGAGGATGGCCGCTTGCGGCTGGCTGATCACCGGCGTCCCGTGGAACGTGCCGTAGCCGCCGGGGTTCGTGATCGTGAACGTGCCGCCCGCGACGTCGTCGGGGGTCAGCTGCTTCTCGCGCGCGCGGCGCGCGATGTCCGCGATCCCCTTCGCCATGCCGAGCAGGTTGAGCGTCTCCGCGTTCTTGACCACGGGCACGATCAGGCCCTTGCCGTCGGTGAGCTCGACCGCGAAGCCGAGGTTGACGAAGTTGCGGGTGACGATCTGATCGCCGCGCAGCTCGCCGTTCACCCACGGGTACTCGCCGAGCGTCTCGACCGTCGCGCGCGCGATGAACGCGAGGTAGGTCGGATTGACGCCGTAGGCCGCCGCGTACTCCTTCTTCAGCTTCTCGCGGATGCCGGCGACCTTCGTCATGTCGACCTCGATCGCCGACGTGACGTGGGCGGAGGTATCGAGCGAACGGCGCATGTGCTCGGCGATCCCTCGGCGCATCGCCGTCACCGGCTCGAGCGTCTCGCCGACCCCGGGCTCGCCCGCCGGTGCGGGCGGCGGCGGTGTCACGGGTGCCGCCGCGGCGGGTGCTGCGGGGGCGGGAGCGGGAGCGGCAGCCGGCGTCGGTGCGGCTGCCTCGGTGACCGGGGCCGCTGCGACCGGGGCCGCTGCGACCGGCGGGGCCTCGGCGGGAGCGCCGCGCTCGATGAACGCCTTGATGTCCTTCTTCGTCACGCGCCCGCCGGTGCCGGTGCCGGGCACGCGGGTCGGGTCGATGCCGTGCTCGGCCGCGATTCGCGCCACGACGGGCGAGATGAACGCCTTGCCGTTCCCCTCCACTGCGACCGGTGCGGGCTCGGGCGGCGCGGCCGGCTCCGCGGCCGGCTCGGGCTCGGGGGCGGCCTGACCCTCCGTCGCGGCGGCCGCGGACGTGTCGGCGGCCGGCTGGGTGGCGGGCTCGGGCGGTGCCTCCTGCGGGGCCGGGGCGCTTTCGCCGCCGATGCGCGCGAGCAGCGTCCCGACGGCAACCGTCTCGCCGGCCTGCACGAGGATCTCCGTCACGACGCCCCCGCCGGGCGACGGAACCTCGGTGTCGACCTTGTCGGTCGAGATCTCGAGCAGCGTCTCGTCGGGGGCGACGGTGTCGCCGACCTCCTTCATCCAGCGAGTGATCGTCCCCTCCGACACGGAGACGCCCATCTGCGGCATCACGACGTCGACTGCGGTGGTGCTGCTGGTCATCAGTACTCGATCAACTCCTTCAGCGCGGTGGCGACGTCGTCGGCCTGCGGGATGTACGCCTTCTCGAGAACGGGCGAGAACGGCACGGGGCAGTCGGGCGCGGCGAGGCGCCGCACCGGCGCGTCGAGGTGCTCGAACGCCTCCTCGGCGATCGTCGCTGCGATCTCGCCCCCGAAGCCGCCTGTGCGTGTGTCCTCGTGCAGCACGAGCACCTTTGAGGTCTTGCGGACGGATTCCAGGACCGCCTCGCGGTCCCAGGGCATGATCGTCCGCAGGTCGAGGATCTCGACGGACGCATCGACCTGCTTCGCCGCCTCCTCTGCCGTGTAGACCATCGCGCCCCACGTGATCAGGCTCACGTCCTCGCCCTCCTGGTGCAAGCGCGCCTTGCCGATCGGCGTCACGTAGCGCTCCTCGGGCACCTCGCCCTTGATGCGCCGGTACAGATGCTTGTGCTCGAAGAAGAGCACGGGATTCGGATCCTCGATCGCGGCCGTGATCAGGCCTTTCGCGTCCTCGGGCGTCGACGGGCAGACGCACTTGAGCCCCGGGATGTGCGCGAACGACGACTCGGGGTTCTGCGAGTGGAACGGCCCGCCCGAGAAGCCGCCGCCGGACGGCAGGCGCAGCACGATCGGCACCGGCGTGCCGGCGCGCCAGCGCTGCTTCGCCGCGACCGTGACCAGGTGGTCCCAGCCGCAGGAGACGAAGTCGGCGAACTGCATCTCGGCGACGGGCCGCAGGCCCATCAGCGCGGCGCCGCTCGCGCCGGCGAGGATCGCCGTCTCCGAGAGCGGCATGTCGAGCACGCGCCACGGCCCGAACTCCTCCTGGAAGCCGAGCGTCACCTTGAACGCCCCGCCGTAGACGCCGACGTCCTCGCCCATCATGACGACCCGCTTGTCGCGGCGCATCTCCTGGCGCAGCCCGTCGCTGATCGCCTGCAGGTAGCTCATCTCCGCCATCGGGCGCTCACTCGCTCACTTGTGGTGGGGTGTGTCGAGGTCCTCGGGTTCGGCGTAGACGCCGTCGAGCAGGGTGGAAGGATCCGGGAGCGGCGAGGCCTCGGCACGCTCGAGCGCCTCGCCGAGCAGGCGCTTGACACCGGCCGTGATCTCCTCCTCCGTCTCGTCGTCGAGCGTCCCGTGGTCGCGCAGCCAGGCCCGGTAGCGCTCGATCGGGTCGCGCTCGGCCCAGCGCTCGAACAGCTCCTTCGGGACGTAGAACGCGTCGTCGTGGACGGCGTGGCCCTCCATGCGCAGCGTCTGGCACTCGATCAGCGTCGGCCCGCCCCCTTCGCGCGCCTTCTCGATCGCGCGCTTCGCCTCGCGGTACACGGCGAGAACGTCGGTGCCGTCGACGACGACGCCGTCGAAGCCGTAGGCCTGTGCGCGGTCGGCGAGGTGCTCGACCGCGTACTCGAGATGTGTGGGCGTCGAGTACGCCCACTGATTGTTGTCGCAGATGAACACGACCGGCAGGCGGCGTACGCCCGCCAGGTTCATGCCCTCGTGCGCGTCGCCGCGCGCCATCGCGCCCTCCCCCGACCAGGCGACTGCGACGCGGCGCTCCTCGCGAATCCGGAAGGCGAGCGCGCAGCCGACGGCGACCGGCAGCATCGCAGGCAGGTGGCTGACCATCGAGAGCAGCCCGAGCCGGAGGTCGGCCATGTGCACGTTCCCGTCGCGGCCGTGCGCAGGCCCGTCCTCGCGCCCCATGTACTGGGCGAAGATCCGCCACGGCTCGACTCCGCGCGTGATGTGGACGCCCATGTCGCGGTGGAGCGGCGCGCCGACGTCGTCGGGGCCCATCGCCATCGCGACGCCGACGGCGGCCGCCTCGTTGCCGCGGCCCGTGTAGAACGAGCCGGGGATCTTCCCCTGCCGGTACAGGATGTGGCCGCGTTCCTCGACGCCGCGCGTGGTCAGCAGGTTGCGATAGATCTGGAGCAGGTCCTCGCGGTCGAGGCCCGACTCCCGGACGTCTTCGAGCGAGCCGGTCGGCTCGGCTACCCGCGCAGTCGCCACGGCCCGCATCGTAACGGTGACGGTACGCTTGCAGCGTGGGCAAGGCGGCCGACTGGCTTCGTGAGGAACGGCGCAACGTGCTCGGCCACTGGACGGCGTTCTGCCTCGACTGCGGGGCTGCGCAGCGCTGGTTCGTCGAGTTCGAGTCGGAGGTGCCGGAACGCTGCTCCTGCGGCGGCCGGATGCTGCGCCGCTGCCCGGCGTGCGACGCGCCCTTCTCGTCGACCTTCGCGGTCGACTGCGAGGAGTGCGGCGAGCCGCTTCGCGCGTCGGAGCTGCACGGCATGCGGATCCGCCGCGCCGGCCGCTCGTAGCTCTTCGGGACACGTAGTTCCGGGTATCAGCGTCGGCTCCGATGCGCCCACAGGGCGACGCGGGGAATGCTGATGGTGACGGAAGGAGGTGTCCATGCGCAGCCTGACGAGGACGCTGATCGCGCTCGCCGGCTGCCTCCTCGCGGCTCTCGTGCTCGCGACCGGGGCTCGGCCGATGCCGTCGTCGATCCAGACGGGCTCGTACCGGTGGGTGCAGCCGTGGTCAATCCCGGCTGCGGCCCAGACCTGGGTGCAGCCGCCGAGCTGGATCACCGCCGGCTGGTAGGTGCGTCTGCCGGGTCTCGGCTGGTCTACAGGCCGAGACCCGGCTTGATCGCCGAGAAGCGGATCACGGTGATCGTGTCGTCGGCCGTGACGTCGCGGTTGTAGAGCTGGCCGAGGAAACGGCACAGGTCGTCGACGTGGCGGATCTCCGGGTTGTCGTGCTCGATCTCGTTCGGCGAGAGCTCGGCGATCGTCTTCACCTCGACCTTGTCGACGACCGCATCGAAGACGTGCTGGCGCGGGCTGTAGCGGGCGCCGACGAGCACCGACACGATCATTCCCTTCTGGTACTTCCGCGACTTGTCGCCCAGCCGGATCGTCGCGCTCTTGCGGTGCGACCGCAGCTGCGCCTCGACGACCGGCGAGTAGAAGTTGAGGGCGAAGGCCGGCACGGCCCAGGATCATACGCCGAGCTCTGAAAGGTTGGCCGCGGCCAGCGCGGCCATCTCCTGCTCTCCCTTGTACGCAAGGAGCGTGGGCGCCTCGTCGAGCGGCAGCCAGCGCGTCTCGGCAATCTCGTGGCGGAACGCGTCGGGGATCGCGCCCAGGCGGCCGCCCTCGTAGCGCACGAGGAAGAACGAGACGACCTTGAAGACGCGCGAGCCGCGACGGGTGTAGACGTAGCGCACGTCGCCGAGCTTGCCGAGCGAGCGGCCGTGCACGCCGGTCTCCTCGGCCACCTCGCGCAGGGCCGCGTCCTCCGACGACTCGCCCCGGTCGATGCCGCCCTTCGGCAGCGCCCAGAGCCCCTTCGGCTTGCCCGCCGGACGGATCGCGGCGAGGTGCCAGCGCCCGTCGAGGCGCCGGACGAGCACGCCGCCCGCTGAGAATTCCCGTTTCGCCGTCAAATCTGAGTCATCCCCACTGAGATAGAGAAGGCTACACTTGCACCGTCGGCACTCGGAGGGGTAGAGTGCCGATGCACGTCAACGCAAAGCCTGTTTCAGAGGTGGAGGTTTCCAGATGAATCTGCAGCCGCTTGGCGACCGCCTGATCGTGGAGGTCCTCGAGGAAGAGGAGACCACGGTGAGCGGCATCGTCCTGCCGGACACGGCGAAGGAGAAGCCGCAGCGCGGCCGCGTCCTCGCCGTCGGGCCCGGCGCCCGCGACGAGAACGGCGAGCATGTCGCGATGGATCTCGAGGAGGGCGACGAGGTCATCTTCAGCAAGTACGGCGGGACCGAGATCAAGCTCGGCGCCAACGAGGTCCTGATCCTCCGCGAGTCCGACGTCCTGGCCAAGGTCGTCGGCGACCGCGCGGCGGTCTAGGCAACGGACTAGGAAGAAAGAGAGAGACGAGAATGGCTCACAAGGAGCTCAAGTTCAATGAGGATGCCCGCCGCTCGCTTCAGCGCGGCGTCGACATCCTGGCCGATGCGGTCAAGGTGACGCTCGGCCCGAAGGGGCGGTACGTCGTGCTGGACAAGAAGTTCGGCGCGCCGACGATCACGAACGACGGCGTCACGATCGCCCGCGAGATCGAGGTCGAGGACGTCTTCGAGAACCAGGGCGCGCAGCTCGTGCGCGAGGTTGCGACGGCGACCAACGACGTCGCCGGCGACGGCACGACCACCGCGACCGTGCTCGCCCAGGCGATCGTCCGCGAGGGCCTGAAGAACGTGTCGGCCGGTGCGAACCCGATGGCGCTCAAGCGCGGCATCGAGCAGGCGGTCGAGACGATCGTCGACAACCTCAAGTCGCAGTCGACCGAGATCTCGGGCAAGGAGGACATCGCGCGCGTCGCGACCGTCTCCTCCCGCTCGAGCGAGATCGGCGACGTCCTCTCCGAGGCGATCGAGAAGGTCGGCAAGGACGGCGTCGTGAACGTCGAGGAGGGCCAGACCTTCGGCCTCGAGCTCGAGTTCACCGAGGGCATGCAGTTCGACAAGGGCTACCTCTCGCCGTACATGGTCACCGACGCCGAGCGCATGGAGGCCGTCCTCGACGACCCGTACATCCTGGTCGCGAACCAGAAGATCGGCGCCGTCAAGGACCTCCTGCCCGTGCTCGAGCAGGTGATCCAGGCGGGCAAGCCGCTGCTGATCGTGGCCGAGGACGTCGAGGGCGAGTCGCTCGCGACGATCGTCGTCAACAAGCTGCGCGGCACCTTCCAGGCCGTCGCCGTCAAGGCGCCGGGCTTCGGCGATCGCCGCAAGCGCATGCTCGAGGACATCGCGATCCTCTCGGGCGGCGAGGTGATCACCGAGGAGATGGGCCTCAAGCTCGAGAACACGAAGCTCTCGCAGCTCGGCCACGCCCGCAAGGTCGTCGTCTCGAAGGACACGACCACCGTGATCGACGGCGCCGGCGACGGCGAGGCGATCAAGGCCCGCATCAAGCAGCTGAAGAGCGAGATCGAGACCACGGACTCCGACTTCGACCGCGAGAAGCTCCAGGAGCGGCTCGCGAAGCTGTCGGGCGGCGTCGCGGTGGTCAAGGTCGGCGCTGCGACCGAGACCGAGATGAAGGAGACCAAGCACCGCGTCGAGGACGCGCTGCAGGCCGCGCGTGCCGCCCTCGAGGAGGGCGTCGTGCCGGGCGGCGGCGTCGCCTTGCTGAACGCAGCCGACAAGGTCAAGGAGAGCCTGCTCGCGTCGCTCGAGGGCGACGAGCGCACGGGTGCGCAGATCATCATCCGCTCGCTCGAGGAGCCGCTGCGGCAGCTCGCGACGAACGCGGGCCTCGAGGGCTCGGTCGTCGTGGAGCACGTCCGCTCGGCGAAGCCGGGCCAGGGTCTCAACGTCGACACCGGCGAGGTGACCGACCTCGTGAAGGCCGGCATCACCGACCCGACGATGGTCACCCGCTCGGCGCTGCAGAACGCCGCGTCGATCGCGAAGAACATCCTCACCACCGAGGCGATCGTCGCCGAGGCTCCGGAGAAGGCAGGCGCTGGAATGGGCGCCGGCATGCCGGACATGGGCGGGATGATGTAGTCGAGCCCCCGGGCTCACGGATTCGCGACGAGGGCGGCCTGCGGGCCGCCCTCGTCGTTTCTGCTCGCAAAAAGAGAGAGACCGCCTTGCGGCGGCCTCTCTCTTGGGGATTTGGGGAGGATGGTGCTTGGCCTGAGTATCGGGGCGCTGCCCCGCCGCTTTTATCCCTCGTGGGAGTGAATCTCAGAACGCGTACCGCTCTTCCTTCCAGGGATCCGCGTCGTTCGAGTAGCCGTACCGTTCCCAGAATCCTGGTTTGTCAATCGAGGAGAGCTCGATCCCGCGGAGCCACTTCGCGCTCTTCCAGAAGTACTTGCCGGGGACGACGAGCCGCAGCGGGTAGCCGTGGTCGGGTGTGAGCGGGGCGCCGTCGCCGTGCGTCGCGAGGATCGCGTCATCCTGCATGAGCGACGAGAGCGGCACGTTCGCGGTGAAGCCGGCCTCCGCATGCGCGATCGCGAAGTTCGCCGTCGGCTTCGGTCGTGCCAGCCTGGCGAGCTCACGCCAATGGACGCCTTCGAAGCTCGTGTCGAACTTCGACCAGCGCGTGACGCAATGGATGTCCTGCACGTTCGAGCTGCGCGGCAGCTCCGAGAACTGCTGCCAGGTCAGCTCGAGCTCCTCCTCGACCTCGCCGAAGACGCGGAGCGTCCACGTCGACAGATCCGGGTAGCTCGCCGCCGAGCCGGCGTGCAGCACCGGCCACTTCTCGGTCAGGTACTGCCCGGGCGGGAGGCGCGCCGGGTCATAGCCGGCGTCCCGCACCTTCGCCTCCGCCTTCGACCGGAACACGATCTCTAGTCTAGGAGCGATGGCAATCGTCACGCAGGAGACAGCGAGACGCCCGCGGGCGTTCGTGCGGGTACAGGGCCCGGACGCCGTCTCGTACCTCGACCGGATGCTCACGAACGACGTCCCGGAGGCGGGCTCGGTCGATGCCCTGCTGCTGACGCCGAAGGCGCGCGTGATCGCGCCGGTCAACGTGTGGCGCCGTGGCGAGGACGACGTGCTGCTGCTCACCGAGCCGGAGCTCGGCGAGGCGCTGCAGCGTGAGCTCCTGCGCTCCCGCTTCGCGGCGCGCTGCGAGATCGAGGTCGAGCAGCACGAGTCGGCGGTCGTCTTCGGCGAGGCGGACGGGATCCCGAACCGCGACTACGGCGTGCCGGCCGTGGAGTTGCTCGACGCGGGCATCGAGCCGACGCTCGACGCCGAGGAGCTCGAGCGGCGGCGGATCGAAGCGGCGACGCCGCGCTTCGGCGCGGAGATCGACGACCGCGTCCTCCCGGCGGAAGCGGGTCTCGACGAGCGGGCGATCTCCTTCGACAAGGGCTGCTTCCCCGGCCAGGAGCCGGTCGCCCGCCAGCACTACCGCGGCAAGGTGAACCGGCGGCTGCGCGTCCTCGAGCTCGACGGGCCCGTCCCCGAGCCCGGGACGCCGTTGGCGCTCGGTGAGAAGGAGGTCGGCCGAATCACGAGCGCCGTGCCCGGTCTTGCGCTCGCGTATGTCCGGGTCGAGGTGCCCGACGACGCGGAGCTGACCGCGGCCGGCACCAGCGTCCGGCTTCGCCCGTCACACGGCTAGACTGGCCGCCTGGCTCGTTTGAGAGCTGGGCGCCCGTAGCTCAGGGGATAGAGCGCTGCCCTGCGGAGGCAGAGGTCGCAAGTTCGAATCTTGCCGGGCGCATTTCGTGCTGCTTGGAGCGGTCCGAAGACGTGTCTGACACCGAGGTGTCAGACACGTTGCAGCGCTGGGCGCTGCGCGGTGCGCATGGGCATCAGCCTCGTCTGAGGCGGCGGATATGACGCAGATACATCGGCAGTCCGACGATCAGGAACAGGAACACGAAGCTCGCCCACAACGAGGGATGCCGGACGTTGCTTCGTTCGGCGTGGAAGAAGACGACGGTACCCACGGACGCGGCGATCAGGATTGCGATCAGGGACTGAGCCGCCGCGCTACTCACAGCGGCACGCTATCGGCCGCGGCGACATGCACCTACGGCGTGTCTCGGAGGCAGCGCGGATGGGCGGCGGCCGCGGCGACCGCCGCCTCGCTCGACTTCGGCGAGCCGTCCGCGTAGCGCACGCCGCTCTGCAGGCCCTCGAGCCGCGGCTCGTCCTCGAGGTGGAAGAGCAGGAGCAGCTCGACGGTCGGCTGGCAGGCGGCGAGGCCGATGGCGGTCGTGTAGTCGTCGGCCTGCGTGCGCTCGTCGACGGTCGGCACGACCTCGTGCCCGGTGTAGAGGCCGGCCTTGGCGGGTGGGACGGTCGTCTCGACGCCGTACTCGCCGTAGACGATCGGCAGCCGGCGACCCGGCTGCGCGCCGCCGCCGAAGGCTCGGCCGAGGAGGCCGACCAGCTTGCCGTAGTCCGCGATCCCGATCGACGTCGTGTGCGGGTGGGCGAGCGTCGGGGGGATACGCGCGCTCTCGCCGTACGGGTGGATCGAGAGCGCGTCCATGATCGGCCGATCGCGGCCCGACGCGCGATAGGCCGCGCCGAGGTCGAGGATGAACCGTGTCGGCGAGTGCGTCTGGCGCGGGCTCGCAGGGTTGTCGGAACCGCGCGGCGCGAGGCCGGCGCCGACCACCTCCACCTCGCGTCGCGCGGCCTTCACCGCGTCGTACGTCGCGGCGAGCAGCTGCTCGAACGACACCGCTGCGGCGTCGCCTCCGGTCCCGTCGTACTGGGGGAGCCAGAAGAGATTGAGGTTCGGCTCGTTCCCGACGATCACGCGGTCGACGTCGGGTAGCGCCCGGACGAGCGCCGCGGTGTAGGCGGCGAAGTCGGCGCGGTCCGTTGCGCTCAGCGGCGTCTCGGAGCTGAACTGGTAGACGGCCACGATCGGCTCGACACCGGCGGCCTTCGCCGCTCTCGAGGCGGCGAGGAGGGCGCTGCGCTCGCCTGCCGCCGGTGCCGCCTCGCCGCGCGTCCAGACGGAGCTGAGGACGACCGCGCGGAAGCCGGACTCGGCCGTGCGGCGGAGCTCCGCGGCCGGCGGCCCGCTCTTCGCGGCGTCCTCGACGACGCCCACCTCGAGCCGCCGGCCCGAGCTGCCGCAGCCGACGAGGAACAGGGTGAGGAGCACCAGTGCGGTCGCGCGCATCCTGGAGAGATTCCCGGATCCGCCCGGTCTCTTCCGCGCTCAGCCCTTGAACGCGCGTGCGCACGCGGCGCCGACGGCGCCCCACGAGCGCCACGTGCGGCCGTCGTGCAGCCAGACGAGCCAGGCGACGCGGAGCTGTTGCGCAGGCGACACGGCGAACGGGTAGGCGGGGTCGCCCGGGTGGGCGAAGGCCGGGTCCTTCGGTCCCTTCATCGCCGTCCAGGTGGCCGCCGCGAACTGCATGCCGCCGAAGTACCCGTTGCCCGTGTTCGCGGTCCACGACCCCTCGTGCCGGTGGATGCACTGCGCCTGCGCGAGCCAGCCGGCGCTTGGCTTCCCCGTCGATGCGGCCGCGTATCCCACCAGGAGCAGGGAAATCGCAGCGCCGATGAGCAGCGAGCGCACCGGGGACTTCTAACAGACCGGCGGCCTCCGGTCGATCGGCTTCCGATCGGGCTGCGCTCAGGCCTCGGTCTGTGCGCCGTGCATCCGGCGGAGCACTTCGAGGAGCTCGACGCTCAGATCGGCCTCTGCGAGCCGGTCGATCGCGTCCAGCTTCCGCTCGTCTGCCGCGGCCGCGAGAGCGGCGTCGATACGGGCCCAGCCCTCCTCGGGCGGCAGGTTCGGGAACAGGAGCCGTCGCACCTGATCGAGCTCCTGCGACCTGCCTGACTCCTCCCCCATAGGCCGACTTTGCATCGTCGGGCCTCCCCCGGTCGCCAGACCTTTCCCCGGGTTGGCCAACCCCTTCGGACGGGACGCGCTGCCCGCTCAGCAGCCGGCCGGCCGGTCGGCCTTCTTCGATCCCTGGGTCTGGATGCCTTCGGGGCCGCGGAGCCAGTAGGTCTCGCCGCTGTCGGAGACGGCCTTCAGGCAGTAGTACGCCGCCTTCTTCGAGCTCAGCGTGACCGCGCCGGGGATCGTCGCGTCATACGTCTTGCGCAGCTTGGCGAGCGTCAAGGTCGTGTAGTCGTCGTTGTCGTTGCCGTAGGCGTTGGCCGCGACCAGCGTCTGGTGCAGCGCGTGCTGCGCGGAGGTGTCCTGCGCGCGGCCCCGGAAGCCCAGGTAGGAAGGCACGGCGATCGCGATCAGGATCCCGAGCACGACGACGACGACCAGGAGCTCGATCAGGGTGAAGCCGTCTTCACTGTGGCCGCTCACACGCTGAATGTCGTCTTACATCGGTAGCCGATTGACCCCCGGAAGGGGGAGCTGCCCTCGGTCGAGCTCGTAAGCTCCTGCGTGTGCGCCTTTACGTGACGGAGGAGCAGGTCGCCGAGCTCCTCAGCCCTGCCGAGGCGCTCGCCGCCGTCGAGGGGGCCTTCGACCGGATCGCACGCGGCGTCGTCGTCAACCCGGCGCGCATGCGTGCCGAGCTCCCCGACGGCGTCTTCGCCGTCATGCCGTGCGTCGACCTCGAGCTCGGTTACGCCGGGTTGAAGGCATACGCCTGGCTGCCGGACGGCGCCCCGTTCCTCGTCGTCCTCTTCTCGCTCGAGCGGGCCGAGGTGGCCGCGATCGTCGAGGCGAGCGTTCTCGGCGAGCGGCGCACCGCCGCCGCCTCGGCGCTCGCCGCGCGGCTCCTCGCCCGCGACGGGGCGTCGAGCATCGGCGTGCTCGGCTGCGGCCGGCAGGCCGCGGCGCACATCGTTGCGCTACGCGACGCGTTCGGCGTCGACCGCGTCGTCGCCTGGTGCCCGAACGGGCGGCGGCTCGCGGCGTTCTGCACCGCCCACGACGCGGAGCGCGCCGGCGAGCCGCGCGAGGCGGCCGAGTGCGACGTCGTCGTCACCGCCACGACCTCCCGCGACCCGGTCGTCCGCGGCGAGTGGCTCCGGGACGGTGCGCTCGTGCTCGCGATCGGCGCCAACGAGCCGACGGCACGCGAGCTCGACAACGTCGTTGTCGAGCGCGCCGCCTTCGTCTGCACCGACTCGCTCGCTCAGGCCCGGCTCGAGGCAGGCGATCTGATCGAGCCCGTCGAGCGGGGCGTCCTCGACTGGCTCGAGGTGCACGAGCTGCAGGACGTCGTCACCGGCGAGCTTCGCGGGCGCGAGCACGACGAGGACATCGTCGTCTTCAAGTCGAACGGCCTCGCCGCGTGGGATCTCGCAGCGGCTGCGCGCGTCGTCGAGCTTCTCGGCCAAGAGCTCGGTTCGAGTTCTTAAAGCTGCGCGCGGGCCTCGGCGACGAGGTCGCTGCCGATCGCGTGAATCACTTCGGGACGGTCGAGCAGACGGCGGACCTGCTCGGGCGTGCAGCGGTTCGTCACGTACGGGTCCTCGAGCACCTCGGAGACGGCGCGTCCGCGATGGTGCTCGCGGATCACGTACTGCGCGATCCGCTCCTCGTTCTGCGAGCGGGACGAGAGGAACGAGAACGCGCCCTTGACCGCGTCGACCAGACCCATGGGGGCGATTGTATAGTCGTCGTGTGAAGTCTCCCGGGAAAGACGGGCGCTTCGCGCAACGCACCGTTGACGGTCTTGACGACGCCGGCCGGCCCGAGCGCGTCGTGCTGTGGATCGAGCGGCGGGCGGGCGCCCTCTGGGCGGTCGGGCGGCAGGTGAACCCGCAGCACCGGGAGACCGAAGAGCCTCGCGCCGACGACTATCTGTGGGAGGGCTACGAGCTCGACGACTGCCTCGACGCGGCCAACGCCGCGCTCGAGGACGACGCCGTCGTCTCCGAGGAGGACGGCGCCGGCGCACAGGTGAGGCCATTTCGCCGCGAGGAGCTGCTCGAGCCCCTCGAGCGCTTCTTCTTCGGGAGACGCTGAGCCCACCGGCCGGCTGCTGCTCCCGCCGGGCGGAGCCCGGCTCCGCACCAGCCTCGCGCCGCTCGGGGCACGCGACTCTCCGGGGCCGTGCTCCAGCACTGTCCCCTCCGGCCGCCTGCCCCGATCGACACGCCGGAGGGCTCAGCGAGTCAGGCCGCCGGCCAGTTGAGGTCGGCGTCGGGGATCGGGTCGCCGTGCGGGTCGTGCGTGGGGTAGCCGAGCGCACGGTCGATGCGCGCCTCGAGCTCCTCCGAGATCACGTGCTCGAGCCGGTCGGCCTCGTCGTGCACGTCGTCGACGTGCAGGCCGAGAGTGCGTGCGAGGTAGAGCTCGAGCAGGCGGTGATGGCGGATCACCTCGAGCGCGACCTGCTCGCCGGCGCTCGTCAGGTGCGCGCCCCGGTACGGCTCGTGCTCGAGCAGCCCGAGCGCCGTCAGCTTCTTGACCATCGCCGACGCCGACGCCGGAGAGACGCCTTGGTCCTTGGCCAGCGCCCCGATCGTCACCCGGCCGTGCGCGGCCTCGAGCTTGTAGACGCTCTTCAGGTAGTCCTGGATCGCCTCGCTCAGCGCGCCACGTCTCATCGCTCCCAGGGTAACGTGGGCGGCCGTGACCGTCCGCATCGGGCACAGCGCCGACCCCGACGACGCCTTCATGGTGTGGGCGCTCGGCACCGGCCTCTCGACACGCGGGGGCTCGACCTCGAGCCCATCGCCTCCGACATCCAGACGCTCAACGAGTGGGCGCTCGAGGGCAGGCTCGAGGTGACCGCGCTCTCCGCCGGCGCGTACCCGGCTGTCGCCGATCGGTATCGGCTGCTCCCGCACGGCGCGTCGTTCGGCGAGGGGTACGGGCCGATCGTCGTCGCGCGCGGCGAGGTCGACCTGCACGAGGTCGAGATCGCGACCCCGGGCGCGCTGACGACGGCGACGCGCGTCCTCCGGCTCGCGCTCGGCGACGCGATCCGCACGCGCGACCTGCCGTTCGACCTCGTGCTCGACGAGGTGCTGTCGGGGCGCGCCGAGGCGGGCCTCCTGATCCACGAGGGTCAGCTCACCTTCGCCGACTCGGGCCTCGTCAAGCTGCTCGACCTCGGCGTCTGGTGGCGGGAGCAGACCGGTCTGCCGCTGCCGCTCGGCCTCGTGGCGCTGCGGCGCGACGTCGACCGCGCCGACGACGTGTCGGCGGTGCTGCTCGAGGCGATCCAGGCCGGGCTTGCCCACCGCGACGAGGCGCTCGCCTATGCGCGCGAGTTCGGGCGCGGCATCGACGAGGCGACGGCCGACGAGTTCGTCGCCATGTACGTCAACGACCTGACGCTCGACATGGGCGAGCGCGGCCGTGCCGCCGTCGCAGAACTGCTCGGCGAGGAACCGGACATTCTGTGAGCGCGACCAATGCGGTGATCCTCTCGGCGGTGCGCACGCCGGTCGGGCGCTACGGCGGCGGCCTCGCGGGGACGCGCCCCGACGACCTCGCCGCGCTCGTCGTGCGGGAGGCGGTCGAGCGGGCGGGTGTGCCGCCGGAGCAGATCGAGGATGTGTGGCTCGGCTGCGCGAACCAGGCGGGCGAGGACAACCGCAACGTGGCGCGCATGGCCGTGCTCCTGGCGGGGCTGCCGGAGTCGATCGGCGGCGTCACCGTCAACCGGCTCTGTGCCTCGGGGCTTGCTGCGATCGTCGGTGCCTGTCATGCCGTGCTCGCGGGCGACGGCGACCTCCATGTCGCCGGCGGCGTGGAGTCGATGTCGCGCGCCCCGCTCGTCACGGCGAAGCCCGACGCTCCGTTCCCGCGCGGCGACCGGACGCTCTACGACACGACCCTCGGCTGGCGCTTCCCCAACCCGCGCATGGCGGAGCTCTTCCCGCTCGAGACGATGGGCGAGACCGGCGAGAACGTCGCCGAGCGGTGGGAGGTCTCGCGGGTCGATCAGGATGCGTTCGCGCTGCGCTCGCAGGAACGCTGGGCGGCCGCATCGGCCGAGGGCCGCTTCGACGAGGAGCTCGTGCCCGTCGGCGAGGTCGTGCGCGACGAGCACCCTCGTCCCGACACCTCGGCCGAGAAGCTCGCGGCGCTGCGGCCGGTCTTCCGTGCAGGCGGCAGCGTGACCGCCGGCAACTCGTCCGGCCTGAACGACGGCGCCGCCGCGGTCGTCGTCGCTTCCGAGGAGAAGGCGCGGGCGCTCGGCATCGAGCCGCTCGGCGTCTTCCGCGGCTCGGCGGTCGCCGGCGTCGATCCGCGTGTGATGGGAATCGGGCCGATCCCGGCGGTGCGCAAGCTGCTCGAGCGCACCGGTGTCGCCGTCGCCGACGTCGACCTCGTCGAGCTGAACGAGGCGTTCGCGTCGCAGTCGCTCGCCGTCGTCCGCGAGCTCGGACTCGACGAGGAGAAGGTGAACGTGAACGGCGGCGCGATCGCGATCGGGCACCCGCTCGGGATGAGCGGCGCCCGGCTGACGGTGACGCTGCTGCACGAGCTGCGCCGTCGCGGCGGCCGCTACGGGATCGCAACCATGTGCGTCGGCGTCGGCCAGGGACAGGCGGCCCTGTTCGAGAGATGAGCGTGGCTCGACGGAGCTCAACAGGGAGCGCAGGTGCCGGCTTTGCCGGCGCCGGAGCGGGAATTGAGCGTCGCCGAGCGCTACCTCGAGCTCGGGCTGCGTCTCGGCCGCCACGTCGACGGGCTCGTCGACGCCTACTACGGGCCGCCGGAGCTGAAGGTGCAGGTCGACGCCGAGGAGCCGGTCGACCCGGCGCAGCTCGCCGCCGACGCCGACGCGCTGCTCGGCGAGCTCGAGGACGGCTGGCTTGCCGACCAGGTGCTGGGCTGCGCGACCTACGCCCGCGTCCTCGCCGGCGAGGCGATCTCCTACAGCGACGAGGTGGAGCGCTGCTACGGCGTCCGTCCGGTGCGGACTCCTCTGTCGGTGTACGAGGCCGCACACGCCGAGCTCGACGAGCTCCTGCCGGGCGACGGCGCGCTCTTCGAGCGCCGGCAGGCTTGGCGCACCCGCTACCAGTGCCCCGGCGATCGCACCGTCGCCGTGCTCGCCGACCTGGTCCCGTTCATGCGGGCGCGCACGCTTGCGCTCGTCGACCTTCCCGAGGGAGAGCGGCTCGAGGTCGAGCCGGTCACCGACGAGCCGTGGTGGGCGTTCAACTACTACCAGGGTGACCTCGAGAGCAAGGTCGTGCTCAACACCGACGTGCCGACCGGCGCCACCGACCTGATCCACCTCACCGCGCACGAGGTCTACCCCGGCCACCACACCGAGCACGTGCTCAAGGAGCAGCTCCTCCTGCGTGACCGCGGCCTGATCGAGGAGGGCATCCAGCTCGTGCCGACGCCGCAGGCGGTCCTCAGCGAAGGGATCGCCGAGGCGGGCGAGGAGATCGTCCTCGACGACGCGGCGCGTGAGGAGGCGTATGCGATCGTCCGCCGCCACGGCCTCGAGACGCCCGACGTCGACCGCGCCCGCCGGATCTCCACCGCCCTCGAGGCGCTCCGAACGGTCGGAGTCGACGCGGCGCTGCAGATCCACGAGGACGGGGTTCCCGAGCAGGAGGCGCAGCGGTTCGTGGAGCGGTGGAGCCTGATGACGCCCGAGCAGGCGGTGCAGAGCGTCCGCTTCGTGACCGATCCGACGTGGCGCGCGTACGCGATCACCTACTCCGCGGGCCGCGACCTCTGCCGCGCCTACACCGGCGGCGACCCGGCGCGATTTCGAACGCTCCTGACCGAGCACGTGCGGGTCTCGGAGCTCAGCTCCGCGGTTTGAGCTCTCGCTATCGGTTCGCCGTCCTCGGCGCGGGCACGTTCGCGCAGACGACGTACTCGGCGATCTGGTACGGGATCGCCGTCCTCGCACCGGCACTGCGACGCGAGTACGGGCTGTCGCTCGCCCAGACGGGCGTCCTGATCTCGATGTCGCTCGTCGGCTCGCTCGTCACGCTCCTTCCCTGGGGCATCGCGGCCGACCGCCTCGGCGAGCGCGTCGTGCTGTTCGTGGGCCTGGCCGGCTGCGGCGGGGCGCTCGTCGGGTGCCGCCTTCACGCACGGGTTCGCGCTCCTCGCCGTGCTGCTCCTGGTCGCCGGCGGGCTCGGCGCGAGCGTCCAGTCGGCGAGCGGCCGCGCGGTCATGCACTGGTTCCCGCCGCAGGAGCGCGGGCTCGCGCTCGCCGTACGACAGACCGCCGTGCCGCTCTCCGGCTTCCTCATAGCGCTCACGCTGCCGCCGATCGAGCGGGCCGGCGGCCTGCCGTGGTCGTTCGCGGCGATGGGTTGTGCCTGCCTCGCGGGCGCCGCACTTGGAGCGATCGTTCTCCGCGAGGGACCGCGCCCGGATGCGCCGCGCCGCGCCGATGCGACCCCGCTCCGCGACCGTCGCCTGTGGACGCTCTCGATCGGGAGCGCCCTCGTGATCGCCCCGCAACTCTGCGTCGTCGGCTTCACCGTCGTCTTCCTGCACGACCGGCGCGGTCTCTCGACGAGCGCCGCCGCAGCGGTGCTGGCCGTCATGCAGCTGCTCGCGATCGGCGGCCGGCTGGCGGCGGGCCGCTGGTCGGATCTCGTCCACAGCCGGCTCGGGCCGCTCCGGCGGATCGCACTTGCCACCGCGGTGCTCGTGTCGCTCACAGGCGTGCTCGCCGGCGCACCGCTCGCGCTGCTCGTGCCGCTGCTCGTCGCCGCCGGCGTGCTCGCGATGAGCTGGAACAGCCTCTCGTTCGCCGCCGCGGTCGAGCTTGCGGGGCACGAGCGCAGCGGCATCGCGATCGGGCTGCAGCAGACCCTGCTCAACCTGCCGGGCGCGTTCTACCCGGCGCTCTTCGGGCTCCTCGTTGCGACGACGTCGTGGGAGGTCGCCTTCGTCGCCGTCGCCGCCTTCCCGCTCGCCGGCTGGCGCGTGCTGCGAGCATTGCCGGGATGATCGTCGAGCGGCTCGACGCGATCTACGCCATCGCCCGCCACCGGCCGGCGTACTCGCCCGAGGAGGACGCCGCGCACGAGCTCGCCGCCGGGTGGATGCGCGAGGTCGGCCTCGAGGTGTCGCGCGACGAGGCGGGGAACCTCTTCGGCCGCCGCGGCGAGGCACGCGTCTGGACCGGGTCGCATCTCGACAGCGTGCCGACGGCCGGGCGCTTCGACGGTGCGCTCGGCGTCGTCGCCGGGATCGAGGCGGCTGCGCGGCTGCCCGACGCGCCGCTCGCAGTGGTCGCGTTCCGCGCCGAGGAGACCGGCCCGATGGGCTCGCGCCGCCTCGCCGAGCACCCGCAGACGTTCCTCGAGGTGCACATCGAGCAGGGGCCGGTGCTCGAGCGGCTCGGCGAGCCGCTCGGCGTCGTCACCGCGATCGCCGGCCAGGCCCGCGGGCAACGGGTGTTCGAGGGGCGCGCCGACCACGCAGGCACGACGCCGATGGACGCGCGCGCCGACGCGCTCGTCGAGGCGGCCCGCTTCGTCCTCCACGTCCGCGACTGCGCCCGCGAGGGTACGGTGGCGACGGTCGGGGCGATCGAGGTGGAGCCGAACGCGACGAACGTCGTGCCCGCCCGCGCGACGGTGTCGGTCGACGCGCGCTCGGCCGACGCCGCGCTGCTCGACACGCTGATCGCCGACATCGGCTTCGACGTCGCCTGGCGGCTCGGATCCCGTGCCGATGGGCGATGCCTTCGCGGCCGTGCTCCCCGACGCGCCGCGCCTCGTCTCCGGCGCCGGGCACGACGCGATGGTGGTGCCGAACGCGTCGATGCTCTTCGTGCGCTCGCTGAACGGCGGCATCTCCCACCATCCCGACGAGCTGTCGAGCGAGGAGGACATGCTGCTCGCAGTTGACGCACTCACGGCTGCACTCGTTAGGCTCACCCGATGATGAGCCCCGCACGCGAGGTGATGACCTGGGACGACCTCGGCGCCGGCTCGCGTGCGCTCGCCGAGGCGGTCGCGGCCGACGGCTTCATCCCCGACATCATCCTCGGCATCGCGCGCGGCGGGCTGCTCGTCGCCGGCGCGGTCGGCTACGCGCTCGGCGTCAAGAACATGTTCACGATGAGCGTCGAGTTCTACACGGGGATCGACGAGCGCCTCGACGTGCCGATGATCCTGCCGCCCATCCCCGACCTCGTCGACTTTCACGAGACGCGGGTGCTGATCGCCGACGACGTCGCCGACACCGGCGCCACGCTCCAGCTCGTGCAGGAGTTCTGCGCGGGCAAGGTCGGCGAGGTTCGGTCGGCGGTGCTCTACGAGAAGCCGCGGTCCTTCGTGAAGTGCGACTACGTCTGGCGGCGCACCGACCGCTGGATCACGTTCCCCTGGAGCGCGGCCGACCCCGTGCTCGAGGGCGTCGCCAGCGAGGCGTAGAGAGGCTCTCAGCCTCCCGCCGAAACTACGGTAGATTCGACCCTCCCCCCGGCAACCCCGGCCCGTTAGGAGACACAGGTGAGGAACAGGAAGCTCGCGCTCGGCGCGATCGTGGTCGTGATCGCGGCAGCAGCGGTCGCGCTCGCCCTCGGTACGTCGTCCGGATCCGCGAAGTCCACCGGCACCTTCAAGGCCGCCTGGATCTACGTCGGCCCCCACAACGACGGCGGCTGGTCGCAGGCGCACGACCAGGGACGGCTGTACGTGCAGAAGATGCTCGGCTCGAAGGTGCAGACGACCTACAAGGAGCTCGTGCCCGAAGGCCCGCAGACGTGCACGGTGATCGACCAGCTCGTCCGCGACGGGAACCAGATCATCTTCAGCACCTCGTACGGCTTCCAGCCGTGCGTCCTCTCGGAGGCGAAGAAGTACCCGAAGGTGAAGTTCGAGCAGGCGACCGGCGACACGCAGGCCGCGAACGTCTCCGACTACTACGGGGCCGGTGAGGACGCGATCTTTCTCTCCGGCATCACCGCGGGCGCTCTGACGAAGACCGGCCTCGTCGGGTACGTCGTCCCGTACGCGATTCCTGAGGTGATCCGCCACACGAACGCGTTCACGCTCGGCGTCCAGACCGCCCACCCGGGCGCCAAGGTGAAGATCATCTGGACGAACTCCTGGCTCGCGCCCGACAAGGAGAAGAAGGCGGCAGAGAACCTGAAGGCCGCCGGCGCGGACGTGATCGGCCAGAACGTCGACGACCCGGCGATCGGCCAGTACGACGAGTCGGTCGGCATCCCGTGGGTCGGCTACGACTCAGACGCGAAGAAGTTCGCGCCGAAACAGTGGCTGACGGGCGCCGTCTACAACTGGGGCCCGTACTACCTCGCCGAGACGAAGGCGGCGATGAACGGGAACTGGAAGAGCCAGTTCTGGTACGGCTCGATGAAGGGCGGCTTCACGAAGCTCGCCTCGTACGGCCCGCTCGTCTCCGCGAAGACGAAGGCACTGATCGCGTCGAAGCAGAAGGCGATCGAGAGCGGCAGCTGGTACGAGTTCCAGGGGCCGCTGTACGACCAGAGCGGGAAGCTGCGGGTGAAGAAGGGCCAGCGGCTGACCGTCAAGGACCTCTACGCGATGGACTGGCTCGTCAAGGGCGTCATCGGAAGCCCCAAGGGCTAGCGAGACACTGCGGGCGGGGTCCCGGTCGTCTGACCGGGACCCCGCCCGCGCACCTTCATGACTGCCGCAGTCGAGCTCCGGAACATCACGAAGCGGTTCCCGGGCGTTGTCGCCAATGACGATGTCCACTTCGAGGCGGCCGAGGGTGAGGTGCACGCGCTCCTCGGCGAGAACGGCGCCGGCAAGTCGACGCTCTCGAACATCCTCACCGGGCTCTACCGCCCGGACGACGGGCAAATCCTCCTCTACGGCGAGCGGGTCGTATTCGGCTCGCCGAAGGACGCTCTCCTCGCCGGCATCGGGATGGTGCACCAGCACTTCCGGCTCGTGGAGCCGTTCACCGTGGCCGAGAACGTGATCCTTGGCGACCATCGCGGCGAGGGAAGGCGCTTCCTCGTGCACCCCCGGCACCTCGAGCGTCGCGTCGCCGAGCTGGGTGAGCGCTACCACATCGCCGTCGACCCGCACGCGCGTGTGTGGCAGCTCTCGCTCGGCGAGCAGCAGCGCGTCGAGATCCTGAAGGCGCTCTATCGCGAGGCGAAGATCCTGATCCTCGACGAGCCGACCGCCGTACTGACCCCGCAGGAGGCGGAGTCGCTCTTCGAGACGGTGCGCGTGATGGCAGGCGAGGGCCGGACCGTGATCTTCATCTCGCACAAGCTCCACGAGGTGAAGGCGGTCTCCGACCGCGTCACGATCCTCCGTGACGGTCGGGCGGTCACGACCGTCGAGACGGCGTCGGCGACGCTGCGCAGTCTCGCCTCGCTGATGGTCGGAAGGGAGGTGCCGACCGTGGAACGGATCGAGCGCGAGGTCGGGATCGGCGACCCCGTGCTCGAGGTCGCCGACCTCAGCGCGGCCGGCGACCGCGGCGTCGAAGCGTTGCGGGGCGTCACGCTGACGCTGCGCAGCGGGGAGATCGTCGGCATCGCCGGCGTCGCGGGAAACGGCCAGCGCGAGCTGGCCGAGACGATTACCGGGATGCGCCCGTCGACCGGCGGCAGCGTCGCGGTGAACGGCCGTGCGCTCCGCGGAGGTGACGCGCGTGAGGCGATCCACGCAGGCGTCGCGCACGTTCCGGAGGACCGGTTGCACACCGGCGTCGCGCCGTCGCTCTCGATCGCCTCGAACTTCGTGCTCAAGAGCTACCGCGGCGGCCGCGTCGCCCGCGGCCCGCTCCTGCGGCTGCGTGCGATCCGGGAGCACGCCGTCGCCCTGATCAAACGCTACGACGTCCGCGGCGGCGGTCCTGAGCTCCCCGCCCGGCAGCTGTCCGGCGGCAACCTGCAGAAGGTCGTGCTCGCCCGCGAGTTCGACGGCGCGCCGCGCGTGCTCGTCGTCGCGTCGCCGACGCGCGGCCTCGACGTTGCCGCGATCGAAACCGTTCACCGCTACCTCCGCCAGGCGGCCGCCGACGGGGTCGGCGTGCTCCTCATCTCCGAGGATCTCGACGAGATCCTCGCCCTGGCCGACCGCATCGCGGTGATGTACGAGGGCCGGATTGCCGCCGAGTTCGCCGCCGGCGAGGCCACGGTCCAGGAGATCGGCCTGCTGATGGCCGGGGGCAGCGGCGAATGATCCGGATCGAGCGCCGTCTCGTGCAGCCGCGCTGGCTCGGCCTCGCCGTCCCGCTCGGCTCGATCGCGGCGGCCTTCGTGGTCATGACGCTGGTCCTGCTCGCCACCCACCATCCACCGGGGCACACGTTCTGGCGGCTGATCGTGACCGGCTTCGGCAGCACGTTCGCGCTGAACGCAACCCTGGTCGCGGCGACGCCGCTTCTCTTCACGGGCCTGTGCGCCGCCGTTGCGTTCCGGATGCAGCTCTTCAACATCGGCGGCGAGGGGCAGCTGTACCTCGGCGCGATCCTCGGCGCCGCGGCAGGCATCGCGCTCGGCAACCGGTCGGGCTGGCTCTCCGTGCCGGCGATGATCGCCGCGGGCGTCGTCGGGGGCGCCGCGTTCGCGCTGATCCCCGCCGTGCTGCGGGCCTATCTGTCGACGAACGAGATCATCACCTCGCTGATGCTCAACTACGTCGCGGCGCTCGTCATCGACTACCTGATCTTCGACTCGCTCTCCTACTGGCGCGACACCTCGACGCCGAGCGCGAAGGTCTTCCCCCAGGGGAAGGTGCTGCCCGACGCGGCGACGTGGCCGGTGTTACACGTGGGTGGGCTCGAGATCCCGTTCGGCCTCCTGATCGCCGTCGTACTTGCCGCCTTTGTGTGGGTGCTCTACTCGCGCACGCGGTTCGGCTTCGAGGTGCGGGTGATCGGCGATTCCCCGCGCGCAGCCACGTACGCCGGCATGCGCACGCGCCGCAAGGTCCTCGCCGTGATGGCGCTCTCGGGCGCGATCGCAGGTCTCGGCGGAGCAAGCCAGGACGGCGACTTCCGGCACACGCTCGACCCGCGCGGCCTCACCGCGGCCGGCTACGGCTATGCCGGGATCGTGATCGCGGCGCTCGCCCGCTACAACCCGTTCGCGGTCTGCCTGATCGCGTTCCTGCTCGGCGGCCTCCAGAACGCGGGCTATGCCCTGCAGGGGGCCGACTTCCCGTCCGGGCTCGTCGGCGTGCTGCAGGGCCTGATCCTCTTCTGTGCACTCGGCGGCGAGCTCATGACCCGCTACCGGATCACGTTCGACCGCTCGCGGCGAGCCGAGGCGACCGCATGATCTTGGCCGCCGGTGTCAACGACTCGATCGTCGTCGTCGTGCTCGCCTCGGCGGTCATCTACGGGACCCCGCTCCTCTACGCGGCGCTCGGCGAGCTGCTCGCGGAGCGCTCCGGGGTGCTCAACCTCGGTGTCGAGGGGATGATGCTCGTCGGTGCCGTGATGGGCTTCTGGGCCGATCTCCGGACCGGCTCGCCGGTCGTCGCCTTTCTCGTCGCGGCCGTCGCCGGTGCCTCGATGGCGCTCATCCATGCCTTCCTCGTCGTCACGCTGCGGGCGAACCAGATCGTCTCCGGGCTCGCGCTGACGATCTTCGCGGGCGCAGCCGGCCTCTCGTCCTACCTCGGGAACGACCTCAACGTCGCCGACCATCCCGCCCGCCACCCGTTCGCGTCGTTCCTGCCGCACGGCTGGCGCACGGCGCCCGTCGTCGGCCCGATCCTGTTCGACCAGTCGGCCCTCGTCTACGTCTCCTGGGTGCTCGTGATCGCGGTCGCCTTCTACCTCAACCGCACGCGCCCGGGCCTCAACCTGCGCGCGGTCGGCGAGTCGCCGGCCGCGGCCGACGCGATGGGGATCAACGTCGCCGCCTACCGCTACGTGCACACCGTCGTCGGCGGCGCGTTCGCCGGTGTCGGCGGCGCCGTGTTCACCCTGTGGATCACGCCGCAGTGGCAGGACGGGATCACCGGCGGCGCCGGGTGGATCGCGATCGCGCTCGTCATCTTCGCCTTCTGGCGCCCGACGCTCTGCATCGTCGGCGCCTACTTCTTCGGCGCGTTCTCCGGCATCCCGTTCACGTTCCAGGCCCGCGGGATCCTGCACGGCGTGCCACCCGAGCTCTTCCAGTCGCTGCCCTACGTGATGACGATCGTGGTTCTGGTGCTCGTCTCGAACGCCGGCGCCCGCCGCCGCATCGGCGCCCCCGCCTCGCTCGGCGTCCCGTACGTCCGCGAAGAGCGGTGAGCGTCGAGGCGCTCGCAGGGCGCCCTGTACTAGACGGCTGACGGCACGGGCTCGGGGATCTCGATCAGCACGCCCTCGCCCGGGAGCTCCGCCAGCCGCTCGAGCAGCGTCGGCGAGAGCAGCGCGCATTCGCCGGTGTGCGTGACGGCGTCGCGGCCGACGAAGATGTGCATCAGGCATCCGTCGCCGAGCCGGTGCAGCCTGCGAGCGTAGGGCTCGACGACGTCGAGCAGCGCGGCGAGGCGCTCCTCCAGCGAGTGGTCGAGGCCAAGGGGGCTGTCGACCACCCACGCCGTCTCGAGCCGAACGGGCGGGTGCGGAGCGTGAGCGAGGGCCTGGCCGATCTCGCCGACCGAGGTCGCCCGCACGCCTGCGCGGCGCGCGATCTCGTCGCCGCTCAGGTCGATGCTGAGGACCCGGAACCCGACTCTCGTGTGCTTGCCTTCCATGCCTCGACCGTAGGTCGTACCGGCACGGCCGGCATCAGGTGAAGCGCGGATCGCCGCCTCTAGATCTCGCGGAACGAGATCGCCTGTGCGCCCTCCCAGAGCGTCAGGCGGCCGAGGGCCGGCAGCTGCTCGGCTCCCTCGACGATCGTGGCGAAGTGGTTCGCCCAGAGCTGGCCGGCCTTGGAGGCGAAGTTGCAGTAGCCGTAGGGGAACAGCAGCTCGGTCTCGCTCTGGCCGCCCGGGTAGAGGGCGAGCTCGCCGGGGTGCGGGTATGAGGTCGCGTTCTCGGGGCCGAGGCCGAAGTCGCGGTCGCCCCACGGGATCCAGTTCGACTCGCCGCTCCAGCGGCAGTGGATGATCCGGTCCTGGAGCGGCAGGCTCGCCCGGAAGGCGGCCACCGTGCGGGGCGCGAGCTCCTCCTCCCAACGTGCGAGGAAGCGCATGCCGCCTGCGATGATCTCGAGCACGCGAGGAGGCTACCTGCGCCGCACCTGGCCTACCGGCTCACCTGATCGACAGGGCGATCGCCAGCAGCCCGGCGGCCGCGAGCCCCAGGATCGGCCATGCATTCACGCCGCGGTGCCGCAGGTTGAAGTAGTGGCGGACGAGCGCGCCGAGCGCCATCAGTGCGACGAGCACGATCCAGCCCTGCGCGTGCCCGTAGATGAACGGGAAGTGGTTCGAGAGCATCGCGAGCACGACCGGGAGCGTCAGGTAGTTGTTGTGTACCGAGCGCACCTTGCTCTCGTAGTTCCAGCGCGGATTCGGCGGGCGGCCGGCCTCCTTCGCGCGTACGAGCTTCCAGTGGTTCGGGATGATCACGAAGAAGACGTTGCCGACCATCATCGTCCCGATCATCGCCCCGACCTGCAGGAAGGCTGCCCGGCCCGCGAACAGGTTCCAGGCGCCGAAGGCCGAGGCGCAGATGAACGCGAAGACGAGTACGGCGAGCACGCCCTCGTCGTCGGCAAACGCGCGGCAGAGGAAGTCGTAGACGACCCACGCGACGACGAGGCCCGCGACCGACAGCGCGATCGCCTCCCACGGCGCGAGGTCGGCAACGGTCGGATCGATCAGGAACGCCCGTGCGTGGGCGTAGTAGACGACGATGATCAGCGCGAACCCGGAGAGCCACGTCGTGTACGCCTCCCACTTGAACCAGTGCAGCGGGTCGGGTAGCCGCTCGGGCGCGAGCGCGAACTTCTCGACGCGATAGAAGCCGCCGCCGTGAATCTCCCACGCCTCGCCCGAGACGCCGCGCTGTGCGTCACGGAAGTCGCGCGGCGGCTCGAGGTGGTTGTCGAGCGCGATGAAGTAGAAGGAGGCGCCGATCCACGCCATGCCCGCGATCACGTGCAGCCAGCGGAAGAGCAGGTTGCCCCACTGCCACCAGTAGTCGCTGAGGGCTACGACGTACGCCATCGCGAGATTGCAATCTGCACGAGCTCGTCGACGCCGGTCGCGAGTTCCTGCTCGCGCGAGCGCTCGAGCCGCTCGTGCAGGACGGGGACGATTTCGCGCCTGGGGCGCCCGTTCACGAAGACGACGAAGCGAAAGCCGAAGCGCTCCTCGTAGCGGCGGTTCAGCTCGGCGAGCTCGGCCAGCACCGCCGGGTCGTCGTCCGTGCCCTGCTCGCGCGCCGATCGGGCCGACCGGGCCGCGCCGCCGATCGCGGGGTGCGCGTCGAGGATCTCCTTCTGCTCGTCCTCGGGCAGCGCCGCCGCGAGCTCGCGGGCCCGGCCGAGCGGGTCGTCGAGGAGGGCGAGCTGCTCGACGAAGCGCGTTCGGCCCTCGAACAGCTCCGCGAGCTCGTCCGCGGTCAGCTGCCCCGGTAGGTCGCGCATGCGTACGAGGAGACGAGCAGCGGGATGTGGTGATGGCCGTCGGCGAGCTCGAGCTCCAGCTCGACCCGGCGGAAGAACGGCGAGGGGGGATGGAAGACGAGGCGGTACGTGCCGGGCTCGGTGTTGGCGAGGTCGCGGATGCGGCCGTCGTCGTCGGTGATCCCGTCTCCGGCGAGGGTGCCGTCGGCGCGGTACAGCTCGACGCGGACGCCCGTTGCGGGGCGTCCCCTCTCGGTGTCGAGCACATGGGTGGAGAGCGTCGTCATTGCCAGAGCCTCGCCGCCTGTTTGCGGTGCCCGCGAGCGATCTCCTGCTCGTCGGCGTGCACGAGCGCGCCGTCCCGCACGACGTCGGCCCCGGCGACGAGCAGCCGGTCGACCCGATGCGGCCCGGAGAGCACGAGGTTGGCGACGAGATCCGCCGCTCCGCCGAACTCGAGGCCGTCCGTTCGCCACACGGCGATGTCGGCGCGCTTGCCCGGCTCGAGCGAGCCGACGTCGTCGCGGCGCAGGACGGCGGCGCCGCCGCGTGTCGCCAGCGCCAGCGCCTCGCGCGCCGTCAGGGCGGCCGGCCCGCCGCGGCCGCGGGCGACGAGGAGGGCGCTCTTCACCTCCAGGAAGAGATCGCCGCGCTCGTTCGACGCCGTCCCGTCGACGCCGAGTCCGACCCGCGCGCCGGCGTCGAGGAGCTCGCGGACGGGCGCGACGCCGGCGCCCAGGCGCAGGTTCGACGTCGGGCAGTGGGCGACGCCGACGCCCGCGACCGCGAACGTGGCGACGTCTTCGGGCGAGAGGTGCACACAGTGCGCGCACCACGCGTCGGGTGCGACCCAGTCGACGCGCTCGAGGTACTCGACCGGCGTGCAGCCGAAGAGCTCACGGCAGTAGGCGTCCTCTTCGACCGTCTCGGCGAGGTGCGTGTGCAGCTGCAGCCCGAGTCGCCGGGCGAGCGCCGCCGACTCCTTCATCAGCCGCGTCGTGACGGAGAACGGGCTGCAGGGAGCGACCGCGATCTGCACCATGGCGCCGTCGGCGAGCCCGTGGAGACGCTCGGTGTCGGCGAGGATCGTGTCGAGGTCCTCGACGAGGCTGTCGGGCGGGAGGCCGCCGTCGGACTCGCCGAGATCCATCGAGCCGCGCGAGGCGACGATCCGCACGCCGAGCTCGCGCGCGGCGGCGATCTCCGCCTCGACGAGCCCCGAGACTCCGCGCGGGAAGACGTAGTGATGGTCGAAAACCGTCGTGCACCCAGACAGTGCGAGCTCTGCAAGGCCACACAGCGCGGCGGCGTGCTCCATCTCCTCGTCCAGCTTCGCCCACACCGGGTAGAGCGTCTTCAGCCACGTGAAGAGGTCGGCCTCCTGCGCCCGCGCCCGGGTGAGCGTCTGGTAGAGGTGGTGGTGCGTGTTGACGAGCCCCGGCGTGACGATCGCCCCGCGCAGGTCCTCGTACGGCTCCTGCGGATCGCCTACGCCGACCTCGGCGACCAGGCCGTCCTCGATCCGCACGAACCCGCGCGCGTGCTCGGTCCGCTCGTCGTCCATCGTCACGACCGTGCAGTTGCCGAGGATCATTCGTCTGCCTCGAGCGGCACGAGCGCGAACGCGTCGACGTCCACGAGGCCGCGGTCGGTGATCTTGAGCGACGGGATCACAGACAGCGCGAGGAACGAGAGGTGCTGGAACGGCGCCTCGAGCAGGCAGCCGAGCTCGCGGGCGGCCGCGGCGAGCGCGTGCGAGCGCTCGATGACCTCCTCCAGCGGCGCGTCCGCGAGGAGCCCGGCCACCGGCAGCGGCAGCTCCGCGAGCACCTCGGCGCCGTCGACGACGACGATGCCGCCGCCGCGGTTCGCGAGCCGCCGCACGGCCGCCGCCATCGAGGCGTCGTTCATGCCGACGACGACGACGTTGTGCGCGTCGTGTGCGACCGTCGAGGCGATCGCGCCGCGCTGCAACCCGAAGCCGCGCACGAAGCCGAGCCCCACCCTGCCGGTGCCGAGATGGCGCTCGATGACGGCGATCTTCGCCAGGTCGCGCTCGGCGTCGGCCACCGCCTCGCCGGCGCGGACGCTCGGCTCCTCGACGAGCGCATCCGTGACGATCTGGCCCGGCACGATCCCGATCACGCGCGCGCGGCCGCCCCGCCA
The DNA here is from genome assembly GCA_963840365.1 of uncultured Thermoleophilia bacterium. Lineage (GTDB taxonomy): Bacteria > Actinomycetota > Thermoleophilia > Gaiellales > Gaiellaceae > PALSA-600. The sequence goes on from CAWIYQ010000012.1 coordinate 585,152, forward strand.
CGGGATCCTGAACATCTCGGGCCCGAACGCCCCGATCCGCACGGTGTGGCGCACCCAGTCCGGCACCTCGGCGCGCGGGAACGCCTCGACCGGGCGGCCGCCCTTGAGCACGAGCTCCGGCTGGAAGCTCGACGAGGTCGGGCAGGACGAGGATGTCGGCGCGATGAGCCGGGCGCGATCGCGCCGAAGCCGCGCAGGTTGTGCCACAGGGCCGGGTTGAGCGTCGCGCAGACGAGTGCGTCCTCGGGCGGGATGCCGAACTCGACGGCGTCTCGCACCATCCCGTTGATGTGCCCGTCCGCCGCGATGTGCTCGGGCTCGCGGTCGTCGGTGCAGAAGGCGATGCGGCCCGGGCCGTACTCGGCGAGGAGCGGCAGCAGCGCCTCCAGGTTTCGCGCCGCGGTCGCCTCCCGGATCAGCAGCCACATCCCCGCACGCAGCCGCTCGCGTCCCTCCTCGGCCGTGTAGGCCTCGTGGTCGGAGCCGATCCCCGCCGCGGCATAGGCGTTCAGCGCGCGGCCGAGCACGCCCGGCGCGTGGCCGTCGACGTGCGTCGCGAGCTCGAGCTTCGCAAGCTCCTCGGGCGCGCCGCCGATGACGCCGGGGAAGTTCATCATCTCGGCGAGGCCGATCACGCGCCTGCGCCGCAAGAGCGCCTCCAGGTCTCCGGTCGTGAGCGCGCGGCGCGGCGACTCGAACACGGAGGCCGGCACCGACGACGACGCCATGAAGAAGACGTCGAGCGGCAACCCGGCCGTCGCGTCGAGCAGCCAGTGGACGCCGTCGGTGCCGAGCACGTTCGCGAGCTCGTGCGGGTCGGCGACCACCGCCGTCGTCCCGAACGGCAGCACGAGCCGCGCGAACTCGTCGGCGAGCAGCTTCGACGACTCGAGATGGAGGTGTGCGTCGATGAACCCCGGCACGACGAAGCGGCCTGAGGCGTCGAGAAGCTCGCGTCCGTCGTAGTCGCCGAGGCCGGCGACGACGCCGTCGACGATCGCGATGTCGACCTCGAGCCATTCGCGCGTGAACACTGAGAGCACGCGACCGCCGCGCACGACGAGGTCGGCGGGCTCGTCGCCGCGCGCGACCGCGAGCCGGCGCGAGAGGGGTGCATCCACTGCCGCCGAACCGTACCCTTCGCTGCCGTGGATGTCCTTACTCCCAGGACGCTCGACGAGGCCCTGACGATGCGGGCGGAGCATCCCGAGGCCCTCGTCGTGCAGGGCGGGACCGACGTTCTCGTGGCGCTCAACTTCGACCGCTCACGCCCTGAGGCCGTCCTGAACCTGAACGAGGTGGCGGAGCTGCGCGGGTTCACGCGCGAGAACGGCGCGCTCCGGCTGGGCTCCGGCCTGACCTACGCGGAGCTCGAGCGCGGCCCGCTCCGCGACGAGGTGCCGGCGCTGGGCGAGGCAGCGCGCACCGTCGGCTCGCCGCAGATTCGCAACCGCGGGACGATCGGCGGCAATCTCGGCACCGCCTCGCCGGCCGGCGACGCGATCCCGCCGCTCGTCGTCGAGGGTGCGGAGGTCGAGTGCGCGTCCGTCCGAGGCACGAGGCGCGTCCCCGTGACGGAGTTCGTGACGGGCGTGAAGCGAAACGCCCTCGAGCCCGACGAGCTGATCTCCGCGGTCTGGCTGACGCCGTCCCGCGCGCCGCAGACGTTCATGAAGGTCGGGCCGCGCAACGCGATGGTGATCGCGGTGTGCGCACTCGCGGTGTCGGCCGGCGACGAGCTGCGCGCGTCGCTCGGCTCGGCCTCGCCACGCCCCGTGCTCGTCACCGCGCCGCGCGACGAGGCGTCGACGTTCGCCGAGGCCGTCGCGGCGGCCGCGTCGCCGATCGACGACGTGCGCGGCAGCGCCGAGTACCGCCGCCATGCGCTCCGCGTGCTCGCGGAGCGCGCGCTGAAGCGGGTGCTCGTATGAGGATCCAGTTGCTGGTGAACGGCGACCCGCGCGAAGCGGACTGCTGGGAAGGCGAGTCGCTGCTCTTCGCGTTACGCGAGAAGCTCGGCCTGCCCGGTTCGAAGAACGCGTGCGAGCAGGGCGAGTGCGGCTCGTGCTCGGTGCTGCTCGACGGCACGCTCGTCTGCTCCTGTCTCGTGCTTGCCGCGCAGGCCGACGGCCACGAGGTGACGACCGTCGAGGGGCTGGCCGACGGCGAGTCGCTGCACCCGGTGCAGCAGGCGTTCGTCGAGACCGGCGCCGTGCAGTGCGGCTTCTGCACGCCCGGCCTCGTCGTCGCGGCCGCCGACCTGCTGAGCCGCCGTCCGAGCCCATCCGAGGACGAGATCCGCGAGGCGCTCTCGGGCAACCTCTGCCGCTGTACCGGGTACGCGAAGATCATCGAGGCCGTGAGGCTCGCCGCGGAGCGCGTGTGACCCGGACGTTGCAGGTCGGCAGGGCGGTCGCCCTCGACGCACGGCCCGACGCGCCTCCGAAGGTGCAGGGGGCGTTCGCGTACGCGAGCGACCTGAGCGCGCCCGGGATGCTCTTCGGCCACACGGTCCGCAGCCCGCATGCGCACGCGCGGATCGTCGAAGTCGACATCGCCGAGGCGCTCGCGATGCCCGGGGTGCACGCGGTGCTGACGCATGCCGACGTGCCCGGCGCCAAGCACTACGGGCTCGAGTTCCCCGACCAGCCCGTGCTGGCGATCGATCGCGTGCTCTACGTCGGCGAGGCCGTCGCACTCGTCGCCGCCGAGCACCCCGAGCAGGCACGACGTGCCGCAGAGCGCATCCGCGTGATCTACGAGCCGCTGCCGCCCGTCGACGACATGGAGCGCGCGACCGAGCTGCCGGACCTACATCCCGAGCGGCCGACACGAGGCCATGGCTATCGCGAGGACGACCGGCCGAACGTCGTCCGCCACATGCTGATCCGCCACGGTGACCCGAACGCCGCGGGCGACGTCGCCGTCTCCGGCTTCTACGAGGTCGGCATGCAGGATCAGGCGTTTCTCGGCCCCGAGTCCGGGCTCGCGGTGCCCGACGGCGAGGGCGGTGTCGACATCTACGTCGCGACGCAGTGGCTGCACGTCGACCGCGACCAGGTCGCTCCGTGCCTCGACCTGCCGCCCGAGTCGGTGCGCATCCATCTCGCGGGGGTCGGCGGCGCCTTCGGCGGCCGCGAGGACCTGTCGATGCAGATCCACGGCGCGCTCCTCGCGCTGCACACGAATCGCCCGGTGAAGATCGTCTACAACCGCGAGGAGTCGTTCACCGGCCACGTCCACCGCCACCCCGCGCGCATCTGGTGCGAGCACCGCGCGACCCGCGACGGCAGGCTCGTCAACGTGCGCATGCGGATCCTGCTCGACGGCGGCGCCTACGCCTCCTCGTCGACCGCTGTCGCGTCGAACGCCGCGTCGTTCGCGGTCGGCCCGTACGCGACCGCGAACGCGCTGCTCGAGGCGACCGCCGTCTACACGAACAATCCGCCGTGCGGTGCGATGCGCGGCTTCGGGGCGGTGCAGACGTGCTTCGCCGCCGAGGCGCAGATGGACAAGCTCGCCGCCGCGCTCGACATCGATCCGGTCGAGCTGCGCCTCCTCAACGCGCTGAAGCCGGGCGACGTGCTGCCGACCGGTCAGGTGGTGACCGGCTCGCTGCCGATCGCCGAGACGATCCGTGCCGCCGCCGGGCTCGAGCCGCCGCCGGCCGAGCCGCTCCCCCGTGATCCGCTGCGGCTCCCGGGCGGCGCCGGCAACACATCCAGCGGCGAGGGCGTCCGGCGCGGCGTCGGCTTCGCGGTCGGCTTCAAGAACATCGCGTACTCGGAGGGGTTCGACGACTACACCGCCGCCCGCGTCCGGCTTCATCCCGACGGCTGGGCTGAGGTGCACTGCGCCGCGGCCGAGGTCGGCCAGGGCGTCACGTCGGTGATCCTGCAGGTCGCCCGCGCCGAGCTCGGCCTCGAGGACGTGCGTCTCGCGTCGTCGCGGACCGACGAGGTCGGGTCGGCCGGCTCGGCGTCCGCCTCGCGGCTGACGTGGATGGTCGCCGGCGCGGTGCGCGACGCCTGCCGCGCCGCGCTCGAGGAACAAGGCCGCCGCCCCGGCGAGGAGATCGACGTCGAGCGCATCTACCGGCACCCGCGCACGACGCCGCTCGATCCGGAGACCGGCCAGATCACCGGCGAGCGTGCACACGTCGCCTTCGCGGCGTGCGCGATGAAGGTGGTCGCCGAGGTCGACGTCGACCTCGGTCTTTCGCGCGTCGTCTGGATCGGTGCCGCGCAGGACGTCGGTCACGCGCTCGACCGGCGGCTCGTCGAGGGCCAGATCGAGGGCGGCACCGCGCAGGGTCTCGGGCTGGCGCTGATGGAGGAGATCCAGTGCAGCGGCGGGCTGATCACGAACGCCAGCTTCACCGACTACCTGATCCCGACGATGCTCGACATGCCGCCGATCGAGTCGGTGCTGATCGAGGATCCCGAGCCCGACGCGCCCTACGGCGTGAAGGGGGTCGGCGAGCCTCCGACGGTCGTTTCGACCGCCGCCGTCGTCTCCGCGCTGCGCGCCGCCACCGGGCGGTCGCTGACACGCGTGCCCGTCCGGCCCGACGACGTCTGTCTCTAGCCTCTGGTTCTCAGTCGACGGCGACCGGCTCCGGCGCCGTGTCCTCGCGCGCCACGGCGGGCTCCTGGCGCACCACGGTCGCGACGGCGACGACCACGATCGCCGCACCGGCGAGCAGGCGCCACGTCAGCTGCTCGCCGCGGAAGATCACTCCGAGGGTGATCGCCACCACCGGGTTGACGTACGCGTACGTCGAGACGAGGCCGAGCGGGGCATTGCCGAGCAGCCACACGTAAGCGGTCAGCCCGAGCAGCGAGCCGAAGGTGACGAGGTAGGCCCAGCCCGCGAGCGACGCGGCGGACGGCGAGAAATGGTGCACGGTCAACGCACCGAACGGCAGCAGCACGAGGCCGCCGGCCAGAGTCTCGAGCGAGGTTGCGGCGAACGCGTCCTCAGGCATCGGCAGTCGCGAGGACAGGTACGAGCCGGTTGCCCACATCATGGTCGAGAGCACGACGAGCCCGATACCCCAGGCGGTCGTCGTCCCTGACGGCTGCGCGAGGACCGCGACGCCGGCAAAGCCCGTACCGACGCCCGCGAGCATCTGCCACGGCAGGCGCTCGCGCGTCAGTCGTAGCGCGGCGAGCCACAGCGGGACCGACGCGAAGATCAGCGCGGCGAGCCCGGTCGGCACGTGTCGCTCGGCGAAGAAGAGCATCGCGTTCGCGCCCGGGAGCAGGCAGCCGACCAGCACGCAGGAGGCGAGGGTGCGGCGCGAGACACGAAGCGTCCCGCCGCGGAGCCGCACGATCACGCCCAGCAACAAGCCCGCCGCAATGAAGCGCGTCGAGGCCGCGAAGAGCGGGGGGATCGTCTCGCCCGCGTACGCGATCCCGAGGTACGTCGATCCCCAGATCAGGTACACGATGACGAGCGCGCCCCAGACCTTTGTGGTCGGGCTCACCCTCTACCGAACGAGCGAGAGCCCCGCCCCGATTCCCGGCAGCACGATCCCGAGCGCCGCCGTTCAACGTAGGCTTGGAGGCATGGTGTTCAAGGTGGTCGTCCTCTACGACGAGGCTCCGGACGCGGAGAGCTACGCGGCACACGTCGACGTGTGCCACCGGGTCCCCGGCGGGACGTTTCGCCACGGCCCGGTGATCGGGTCGCCCATGGGCCATGCGGCGCACGCCTACTGGGCCGAGTGGGACTTCCCCGACCGGGCGGCCTTCGAGGCGGCGACGGCGAGCGAGGAGTTCGTCGCGACCGGCAAGGACGCGCGCCAGCGCGGGCTGCCGCCGCCGTCCGCCGTCGAGTACCTCGAGCTCGGCTAAGGGCTCTAAGCCTCACCCGAAGCGCGGCGGACGCTTCTCGCGTATCGCGGCGACGCCTTCCTCGACGTCGCCGGCGGTCATGTCGAGGAACTCGAGGGCGAGCGACGCGTCGAACGCGGGCCCGGCCGAGCGCAGCCAGTTGTTCAGCGCGAGCTTCGTATGCCTGATCGCGGGCTGCGATGCCTCGGCGAGTCGTACGGCGATCGCGAGCGCTCGCTCCTCGAGCTCGTCCTCGGGGACGCAGAGCGAGACCAGGCCGATCCGCTCCGCCTCGACGCCGTCGACGGGCTCGCAGAGGAGCAGGTGGTACTTCGCCTTCGCAAGCCCGCAGAGGAGCGGCCAGACGATCGCCGCGTGATCGCCTGCCGCCACGCCCAGCTTCGTGTGCCCGTCGACGATCCGGGTCGACGGCGTCGCCAGCGAGATATCCGCGAGCAGGCCGACCGCGAGCCCGGCTCCGACCGCCGGCCCGGCCATTGCGGAGACGATCGGCTTCGGGCAGTCGATCACGTTGTGCACGAGATCGCGCGCCTCCTGGAAGACGCGTAGACGCGTGGCGGGGTCGCGGGCGATCTCGAGCACGAGGTCGAGATCGCCGCCGGCGCTGAACGCTCCATCGGCGCCGCGGACGAGCACGGCGCGCGTCTCCTCGTCGTCGCCGATCGTGCGCCAGACGGCGGCGAGCTCGCGGTGCGCGGCCGCGTCGACGGCATTGAGCCGTCCCGGAGAGCGCAGCGTCAGCCGCAGCACGTGCGGAGCGGGCCGGTCGAGCTCGAGGCTCGGGTAGCGCTCGTAGCCGTCCATCGCGAGGAGACTAGGGGATCCCCCGATGCGCCGGGCGAGGCGTCGCGCCAACGTCGCAGCGGTCCGGAAGGAGGACGAGAGATGAATGCGGAAGAGCTGATCGCGCAGGCGCGCGAGACCCTCGGTACGCGGCGCGAGTACGGCGAGCCGTACGAGCGCAACGGTGTCACTGTCATTCCGGTGTCGTCGGTGCGAGGCGGCGGCGGAGGGGGCACCGACCGCGAGGGTGACGGCGGCGGCGGCTTCGGGATGATGGCCCGGCCGACCGGCGCCTGGGTGATCCGCGGTGAGGACGTGACCTGGCAGCCCGCGATCGATCCCGCCCGGATCATGCTCGGCTTGGAGCTCGTTGCGGCGGCAGCCCTGCTGCGGCGTCCGCTGCGCCGCCCCATGCGCCGGCGCATGATCGCGCGCCGGCGGATGGTCGCGCGCCGGCTCATGGTCGCCCGCGTGCGTCGTCTTCGCCTGCCGCGTCACTAGGCAGCCGTTTCGGGCCCGTCCGGGGACTGTCCCCGGGCGGGCCCGGTCCGGTGCGGCGTCTATGGTTGGCCGGTGCCCGAGGTCGACGTGACGCGCGACGGGGCGGTCCTGACGATCACGCTCAACCGCCCCGACGTCCTCAACGCGCTCAACCGCGCCGTCCACCAGGGGATCCACGACGGCCTCGTCCGCGCGGCCGCGGACGAGTCGATCCGCGCTGTCGTGATCACGGGGGCGGGCCGCGGCTTCTGCGTCGGCCAGGACCTGCAGGAGTTCGGTGCAGGCGCGGGCGACGTCGCCCAGAACCTGCGCGACAACTACCACCGCAACGTGCTCGCGATCCGCGCGCTCGAGAAGCCGGTGATCGCGGTCGTGAACGGCGTAGCGGCAGGCGCGGGGATGTCGCTCGCGCTCGCGTGCGACGTGCGGATCGCGTCTGCCTCGGCGAGCTTCGTGCCGGCGTTCGTGAAGATCGGGCTCGTCCCCGACTCCGGCGGTACCTGGCTCGTGCGGCGTCTGCTCGGTGCGGCGCGCGCCTTCGAATGGCTCTCGACGGGCCGCCGTCTCGGCGCCGAGGAGGCGCGCAGCTGGGGGCTCGTCTCGGAGGTCGTGCCGGACGAGGAGCTGGCGGAGCGCGCACACGAGGTGGCGCAGCTCTTCGCCGAGATGCCGACCCGCGCGGTGTGGGAGACGAAGCAGCTGCTCGACACCGCCGAGACGAGCTCGTTCGCGGAGCAGCTCGAGCTCGAGGCGACGACGCAGGCGGAGCTCGTGCAGACGCCCGACTTTCGCGAGGGCGTCGCCGCGTTTCTCGAGAAGCGCGAGGCCGCCTTCACGGGCGCGGAGCCCGACTGGCCGCACCCGATCCGGATCGTCGTCCGCGACGACCTGCGCCGCTGGCGGCTGACGGTCGCGCTGCGCTGGCTGCTCGGCCTGCCGCACATCCTCGTGCTCGCCCTCTGGCAGTACGTTGCGTTCCCGGTCGTCTTCGTCAACTGGCTGATCTCGCTCGTCAAGGGCCGGCCGAGCGCCGGTCTTCACGCCTGGACGAGCCGCTTCGTCCGCTACCAGACGCACGTCTACGCGTACCTGTTCCTCGTCGCCGATCCGTACCCGTCGTTCCGCGGCTGGCCCGGCTACGCCGTCGACCTCGTGCTGCCGCCCCCGCTGCCGCAGGCCCGCTGGAAGACGGCTCTGCGGATCGTGCTCGTCATCCCGGCCTACGTGTTCGCGGCCGTCCTCTCCTACGTGATCTACGTCGTGGCGCTTCTCGGCGGCATCTTCGCGCTCGCGATGGGCCGCTATCCGAAAGGGATGCGCGACTTGACGGCGTACTGGCTCCGGTACCAGGCGCAGACCTGGGGCTACCTGCTCCTGCTCACCGACCGGTACCCGACACTCGCGAGCAGCAGCATCACCTTCGAGAAGGGAGCGAGCTGATGTCCGCCGACCTGCAGCAGCATCCCATCGGCCTCGTGGTCGACGACGACCTGCGGCGGAATCGCCTGACCGTGTTCTTCCGGCTCCTGCTCGCGATCCCCCAGGCGATCTGGCTCGGGATCTGGGGCATCGCCGTCTACCTCGCCGTCTTCGTGGCGTGGCTGATCGCGATCTTCACCGGCCGGGTGCCCGACCCCTTGCACGGCTTCATCGCGCACTACCTGCGGGCCCTGACGCACCTGAGTGCCTACCTCTTCCTGCTCGCCAACCCCTGGCCGCCGTTCGCGGGCGAGCCCGGGAGCTACCCGGTCGACGTCCGCATCGACCCGGCGGCGCCGCAGTCCCGGCTCACGATCTTCTTCCGGCTGCTGCTCGCCATCCCCGCGTTCGTGCTCGCCTACGTCTTCCGCCTCGTCAACCAGGCGGTCGCGTTCCTCGGCTGGTTCTACTGCCTCTTCATGGGCGAGATGAACCGGGGTATGCGCGACCTGAGCGCGTGGATGCTGCGCTACGAGGTGCAGACGTATGCGTACGCGATGCTCCTGACGGGCCGCTACCCGAGCCTCGGCAGCCTCAGCTAGAGGCGCCCCGGCGCGACGAGCCAGAGTGCCGCGAGCGAGGCGGCGAGCGACACCGGGACCGCAACGAGGCCGAGCCGCGAGTAGCGCAGCGCCGACGGGCGCGCGCCGAGCCTGCGCGCGACGCGCAGCCACAGGAACGCCGACAGCGAGCCGGTGACGGCGAGGTTCGGCCCCAGGTTGAGCCCGAGCAGGAGTGCCCGCGGGTGGGTGGGAAGCGACGGAGCCAGGAGGACCGCGGCGGGGAGGTTGTTGACGAGCACGGCGGCGACGGCACCGATCGCCGCCGTCCCCACCCGGCCCGCGGAGTCGACGAGCGACGCCGGCCCGTGCCAGACGCGACCGAGCGACCCGAGCAGCACTGCCAGCACGAAGAGCGCAGCCAGCGTCCGCGGCCCGAGCACCTCTGCCACGTGCGAGCGCTCGACGCGCGCGGCGAGCACGGCGACGACGCCGACCGCCAGCACCGGGAGTGCGGGCGAGGCGAGCGCGAGGACGAGCGCGGTCGACGCGGCGATCGCCGCGAGCCCGAGGCCGAGGCGAAGGGGCGCCTGTTCGATGTCGCGGTCGCCGTGCACCGCGAGCTCGCGTCGGAACGCGACCGCGAGCACGGCGACGGTCGCGACCGGCGCTGCCGTTGCCGCCGGCCACATGTGGGAGAGGAACACGGCGCCCGAGACGTGCACGCCGTGGAGCACGATCAGGTTCGTCAGGTTCGAGCCGGGCAGGAAGAGCGAGCCGGCGTTCGACATGAAGACCGACCCGTAGAGGTACGGCGCCTCGTCGACGCGCCGCTGCCGGGCCAGGTGCAGCAGCACCGGGGTCAGGAAGAAGACCGACGTGTCGAGGTTGAGCACCGCGGTGACCGCCGTGACGAGCGTCATCGAGACGAGGAACGTCGTGCGCCCACCGGTCGGAAGGCGCGCGAGCGCGGCTCCCGCCGCCGCGAACACCCCGTCGCGCTCGGCGACGACGCCGACGAGGAGCAGCCCGGTGACGAGCGCGAACGCGGGCCAGACCTGGTCGAACGCGTGCAGCAAGGTGCGTGAGGCTATCGAGCCGTTTCGCCGCGAAGTCGAGATTGTCGGTCAGGGTGAGCCGGCGCACCAGACGGCGAGCGACTGGGCGAACTCGCGAATAGCGGGGGCCGCGTAGTGCGTCGCGTTCCACGCGGCGTGCAGTCGGATGTGCAGCACGCCGACAGCACTCGCCGGATCGATCTGGACGTCGGGCTCTTCATCGACGTCCTAGGTCGCGTTAATCGTTCGCTTAGGGGCGACCGGTTGGCTGGTCCGCATGTCTGCCATCTCTGGTCTTGCCGGCCGCATGCCGCGGCGCGTTGTCCCGGCCATCCGCGCCTGGAACATCATCCTGCTGCTCGTCCTGGCGGCTCTCGGCGTCGCCACGTACTTTGCTCTCAGAACCACCCCGAAAACGGCTGCCGCCACGGTTCGTTCGGCCCCGGTCGCCCGCGGCGTCGTCCTGTCGTCGGTCTCGGCTTCCGGGTCGATCGCCGTGCCGAAGGATCTCTCGGTCGGGTTCGAGACCTCGGGCCAGGTCGTGGACGTCGCCGTGAAGCCGGGAGAGCACGTGTCCAAGGGCCAGGTGCTCGGCCGCCTCGACCAGACCGATGCGCGCGCGTCGGTGAGCCAGGCTGCGGCGAGCCTGGCGAGCGCGAAGGCGAACCTGCTGCAGGCGGAGACCGGCGAGACAGCGGTGCAACGCGCTGCGGACGCCGCCTCGCTCGCGCAGACGCAGGCACAGATCAAGCAGGCGCAGACGTCGCTCGGGGACGCGAAGGCGCAGCTGAAAGCCGACGAACGCTCGACGGCGACCAGCATCGCCGGCGCGAAGTCGACGCTCTCGCTGCAGCAGGCGAAGTCCCAGTTGCGCACCGATCAGGGTGCCCTGCGGGCGGCGGTCGCGAAGCTGAAGGCGGACAACGCGAAGCTGACGATCAACGGGACGACGTACGCGACGGTCGACCAGGCCGTGAGCGCGTGGACGAACATCGTCAACCAGGACAAGGCCTCTCAGCAAGCTCAGACCCAGGCGAACTACGACCTTCAGACGCAGCAGACCCTCGACGAGCAGCAGCTCTCCGCCGACCAGAACTCGCTGAAGTCGGCGGCGCCGTCCGACCAGTCGGCGTGGCAGGCCAAGGTCGACTCCGACCAGGACACCGTCAACTACGACGGGCTGCGTCTCCAGCAGCAGCAGAAGCTCCTCAACCAGATCCAGTACCAGCTGTCGCAGGATCAGTCGTCGCTGCAGACGGTTCAGACCCTGCAGTCGACCCTGACGCAGGATCAGTCGTCGATCACGAGCTCAGAGGCGAAGATCGTCTCCGACCGCAACCAGATCGCCACGGCGACGTCTCAGCGGCTGAGCCAGATCCAGACTGCGGAGGCTACGCGCACGACGACGCTGGCCAAGGACGAGCAGTCGATCACCTCCGCGAAGCAGCAGGTGACGTCGGCAAAGCTCTCGCTGACGACGGCGAAGGCGAACAACGCGACGAAGTCATACGTTGCACCCGCAACGCTCGCGCAGGATCGCGCGCAGGTGCTTCAGGCGGCCTCGACGCTTGCCACCGCCCGCAAGACGCTGGCTCAGACGGTGCTGCGCGCGCCCGTGAGCGGCACGGTCTCGAAGGTCGGCGGTGTCGTCGGCGAGACGGTGTCGGGCAGCGGCATCACTGCGAACAGCTCCTCGAGCTCCACGAGCTCGTCGACCGCATCGAGCAGCGGCTCGAGCGGCTCGTCGGCGTTCGTCGAGCTGGTCGACCTGGAAGGCATGCAAATGACTGCATCGTTCAGTGAGAGCGACGCGGCGAAGATCCGGCTCGGGCAGGCAGCAACCGTCACCGTGTCCGCTCTGCCCAACCAGGAGCTGGCGGCCCACGTCGTCGCGATCGACACGTCCGGAACGAGCTCGTCCGGCGTCGTCGAGTACACGGTCACGCTTGTGCTCGACCGGACGACAGCCGGGTTGAAGCCGGGGATGTCCGCCAACGCGACGGTCACGACGAGCGAACGTGACAACGTCCTGAACGTTCCGAGCGCGGCAGTGACCGGCACCGGTCAGAACGCGCGGGTCACGGTGGTGCGGAACGGCAAGCAGCAGTCGGTGAGCGTGGTCGCCGGGCTCAAGGGCGACTCGACGACGGAAGTCGTCAGCGGGCTCAAGGCCGGCCAGCAGGTCGTGACCTCGACCGGCACGGGTACCGGCGCAACCGGCACCGGCACGGGCTCGACGGGATTCCCCAGCGGTCGCGGCCTCGGCGGCGGGCTGGGCGGCGGGGGCGGGTTCCCCGGCGGAGGCTTCCCCGGTGGCTGAGAACGGCCGAGCCACGACTCCGCTGATGGTCCTGAGCGGGGTGTCGAAGATCTACGGCGACGGCGAGATCGCGGTCCATGCCCTGCGCGACGTGGACTTCACGCTCGAGCGCGGCGACTACCTGGCGATCATCGGGTCGTCAGGCAGCGGCAAGTCGACGCTGATGAACATCGTCGGCTGCCTCGACCTGCCGACCAAGGGCCACTACCTGCTCGAGGGGATCGACGTCGGCGCGCTCGACGACTTCGAGCTGTCCTACATCCGCAACCGGGAGATCGGGTTGGTCTTCCAGAGCTTCAACCTGATCCCGCGGACGACCGTGCTGCGCAACGTCGAGCTGCCGCTGATCTACGCCCGGGTGCACAAGGGTGAGCGCCGCCGACGCGTGCTCGAAGCGATCGACGCGGTCGGACTGGGCGACCGCAGCAGCCATGTGCCGTCCGAGCTCTCCGGCGGACAGCAGCAGCGCGCGGCGATCGCGCGTGCGATCGTCACCCAGCCCGCGATCGTCCTCGCGGACGAGCCGACGGGGAACCTCGACACCGCCTCGACGCACGACGTGCTCGAGATCTTCCATCGGCTGAACTCGGCGGGCCGGACGATCGTGATGATCACGCATGAGCCGGATGTGGCGGCGCACGCCAAGCGCGTGATCCAGGTCGCAGACGGCCAGATCGTCGCCGACACGCGCCAGGCGCCGGTTCAGGGACCACCGCCCCGGCCCACGCATACGGGACCGGCCCATCTCGAGGTGGCACAGACATGAGCTTTGTCGAGGCGGCCCGGATGGCGGTGCACGGCGTCCTCGCAAACCGGCTGCGGTCCCTTCTGACGCTGCTCGGCATCTCGATCGGCGTCGCCTCGGTGATCATCCTGGTCGCCGTCGGGCGCGGCTCCGCTGCTTCCGTGCAACGCCAGATCGAAGGGCTCGGTACGAACCTCCTGACGATTCAGTCCGGCGGCGGGCTGTTCGGCCGGCGAGCCGCGACCGCGAGCAGATTCACGTTCATGACGGAGAAGGACGTGAAGCTGCTGCAGGACAAGACGACCGCACCGGACATCAAATCCGTCACCCCGGTCGTGAGCGCGAACTCCGTCACGGCGGCACTCGGCGCGGTGACGGCGACCCCGGACACCGTCGCCGGCACCACACCGTCGTACCAGGAGGCCCGCAAGGCCGACATCGCCTCGGGCAGCTTCTTCACGAACGCCGACGTCACGAATCACGCGCGCGTCGCGGTGATCGGCAACACGATCTCCCAGGACCTGTTCGGCTCCGCCGATCCGGTCGGGCAGACCTTCCAGCTCAACGGTGTCAGCTACACCGTCGAGGGGCTGTTGAAGGCCAAGGGCTCCAACGGCCTCCAGGACCAGGACAGCGTTGTGCTGCTGCCGCTGACGACTGCGCAGGACTACCTCGTCGGCCACTCCGGCCAGCTGAACCAGATCCTCGTCGAAGCGAAGTCCCCCGGCGCCGTCGACGCCGCCGAGAGCGAGGCGACCGCGATCCTGACCCCGAACCACTCGAACAGCGACGGCTCCGCTGCCTTCAACATCCTGAACCAGTCGTCGCTGCTGCAGACCTCGAGCTCGAGCACGCACACCTTCACCGTGCTGCTGGCAGCAGTGGCGGCGATCTCGTTGCTCGTCGGCGGGATCGGGGTGATGAACATCATGCTCGTCACCGTCACCGAGCGGACACGCGAGATCGGGATCCGGAAGGCGATCGGCGCCCGCAAGGCCGACATCCTCGGCCAGTTCATGACCGAGGCAGGGCTACTCGCGGTCCTCGGCGGCATCACCGGCGTCGCGGCCGGCCTCGTCGGCGGCCAGTTCAAGATCGTCGGCGTCCAGCCCGTGATCCAGACGTACTCGGTCGTGCTGGCCCTCGCCGTCGGCGTCGCCGTCGGTCTCTTCTTCGGCATCTACCCCGCCAACCGCGCAGCCTCCCTGCGCCCCATCGAAGCACTCCGCTACGAGTAGGAGACCCATGACAACCGCTCACTCAGAAGCCACCACGCTCGTCCAGGAGCCCGCCGGCGACACGCTCGCGGCCGAGCTGCTTGCCCGCCGGCGGAAGCGCCTACCGGCAGTGACGCTCGCGTTGGCGTTGCTCGTCGCGGCCGCCGCCGCGTTCATCGGCGGAATCGAAGCGCAGAAGCACTGGGGCACCAATTCCTCCTCGTCGAGCGCAAGCGGGTTCCCGTCCGGGTTCGCCGCCGCGGCCGCAGCTTCACGAAGGAGCGCAACCGGCAGCGGAGCGACGTCCGGCTTCCCGAACTTCGGCGGGTTCGGCGGCGGCCCCTCCGGCACCGTCACCCTCATCAAGGGATCGACGCTCTACGTGACCAGCGCCTCGGGCAACACGGTGCTCGTCCACACGTCGGCGACCTCCCGCGTGTCGAAGACCGTCTCGGGCTCGGTGAAGACGATTCACCCGGGCGACTCGGTCACGGTCGTCGGCACCCAGGCGAAGGACGGGAGCTACACGGCCCGCTCGGTCACGATCGGAGGCACGACCAATGGGTAGCCGTCGTACGCTGGCCGCCGTACCGCTCCTCGTGGTGCTGGCGGTCGCCGCAGCGGGTTGTGGCTCATCGAATAAGTCGGCGTCGGCCACGACGACGACAACGGCGGCCGGCACCACCACCCCGAACGGCCAGGGACGTCAGGCCCTCGCCGCGTTTCAGAGCTGTCTCGCCGCGCACGGCGTGAAGCTGAACGGCCAGTTCGGTGGCCGACCCCCGACCGGGCAGAGCGGAACCGGGCAGCCGCCGCAGGGACAGCCGCCGACCGGCCAGGGACAGGGCAGACCCGCGTTCAGTGCCAAGCAGCAGAAGGCGTTCACCGCCTGCCGCAGCAAGCTGCCTGCGGGAGCGCGCGGCGGCTTCGGGCAGGGTGGGCCGGGAGGCGGGCAATCGAATCCCGCGTTCGCCAAGTACACGAAGTGCCTGCGTCAGCACGGCGTGACGTTCGGTGCCACGAACAACCAGGCAGCATTCCGGAAGGCGAGTGCTGCGTGTGCGAAGTATCAGCCCAAGCCGACCGGCGGGAGTGGAAGCGGAGGCTGACCGTGGACAAGCGGATCCTGCTCGTCGACGACGACGAGGCCCTCCGCGAGACGCTCGCGCGCGCGCTCGTGCTCGAGAGCTATATCGTCGAGACGGCCGTGGACGGGCTGGATGCCGTCAAGCGCTTCCGCGCCGTCGCCCCCGACGTGATCGTGCTCGACGTCCTGATGCCGAACCTCGACGGCATCGGCGCCTGCCGGCTGATCAGGCAGGAGAGCGACCTGCCGATTCTCATGCTGACAGCACGCGACGAGGTGACAGACCGGATTCGCGGTCTCGAGGCAGGCGCGGACGACTACCTCGGCAAGCCGTTCGCCGTCGTCGAGCTGCTCGCGCGTCTCCGCGCGCTCCTCCGCCGCACGGCCGCGGCGGAGGGCACGTTGCGCTATGCAGACCTCGAGCTCGACGTCGCCGCGCAGCAGGCTCGACGCGGATCGCGATCGTTCTCGTTGACGCGCATGGAAACGATGCTGCTCGGCTACTTCCTGCAGCATCAGCGTCGCGCCCTCGACCGGCCGACGATCTTCCGGGACGTCTGGGGCTACGAAGCCGAGTTCGCGTCGAACACACTCGACGTGTTCGTCCGGTCGCTGCGGCAGAAGACCGAGGCGGACGGCGAGCCGCGCCTCATCCACACCGTGCGAGGAGTCGGCTACGCGCTGCGCAAGAGCGAGGTATGACGCTCCGCTCGAGACTCGCGCTGGGAACGGTCGCGCTCCTCGCAGTCGCGATCGTGATCGCCCTGACGGCCGCATACGTACTCGTCCGCCGCCAGCTGATCGGTGAGGTCGACAAGTCGCTCCGTGCGCGTGCAACGGCGATCGCG
Organism: uncultured Thermoleophilia bacterium; assembly: GCA_963840365.1. Taxonomy (GTDB): domain Bacteria; phylum Actinomycetota; class Thermoleophilia; order Gaiellales; family Gaiellaceae; genus PALSA-600. The sequence goes on from CAWIYQ010000012.1 coordinate 601,551, forward strand.
GGGATCGCCTCGCGGCTTCCCTCACCACCGGCTCGACAGCCGTCGGGGCCGCGGTTCCGGGTGCCGTCGGCTCCGTTTGCTGAGCCGGAGGGCTACGTGCAGCTGGTGAGCCGAACGGGGAGGGTGCGCCTGACTCCGGGCGAGCACATCAAGCTCCCCACGGACGGTGCCGTCGCCGTCGCATCCGGACGGCGCACGGGTTTCTTTGCCGACCGCACTGTCGCCGGCAAGAGCCTGCGGATCTACACGGCTCGTGCAGGTGACGGCGCCGTGCAGATCGCCCGCGCCATGGGCGACGTCGACAGCGCCCTCGGGTGGATCCGCGTGATCTTCGGTGTGATCTCGCTCGTCGCCGTCGCGGCAACCGGCCTGCTCGGCCTCCTCGTTGCCCGCGCGGCGCTGCGCCCGGTCGCAACGCTGACAGACGACGTGGAGCGGATAACGGCAACGGGAGACCTGACGGCCCGCACCGACGAAGGGCGGTCGGACGAGCTCGGCCGGCTCGGCAAAGCGTTCAACAGCATGCTTGCCGCACTGCGCGAGTCGCTCAGCGCCCAGCGGCAGCTCGTCGCCGATGCCTCGCACGAGTTGCGCACGCCGCTGACGACCGCACGCACGGGGCTCGAGACACTCGAGCGCCACCCGGAGCTCGAGGCCGACGAGCGTCGACAGCTCATCGGTCGGGCGAGACGCGAGCTCGAGGAGATGACGCATCTCATCGAGGAGCTCGTAGCGCTCGCACGCGGAGACGCCAATCCTCCGGACCTCGAGCCGGTCCGCCTCGACGAGGTCGCCGCCGAAGTCGTCGCCGCCGCCGGCCGGCGAACTGGACGGCGGTTCAAGCTGGATCTCGAGGCAACGACGGTCTACAGCGCGCGGAGCGATCTCGTCCGCGCGATCAACAACCTCATCGACAACGCCGTCAAGTGGAGCCCCGGATCGTCGTCGATCGACATCACCGTCACCGATGGCTCGCTGTCGGTTCGCGACCGCGGGCCTGGGATCGCTGCTGAGGACGCGCCGTATGTGTTCGACCGCTTCTTTCGTGCCGCAACCGCACGAACGCGACCGGGCTCCGGACTCGGCCTGGCGATCGTCAAGCAGGTTGCAGAATCCCACGGCGGCACTGCGTGCGTTCGCCCTGCGAAGGGCGGAGGAAGCATCTTCACGATCAAGCTTCCACCCACCGGGGATGATCAACTGCGGTTGCCCCACCCGGGACAGGCCGCCTCCGTCAGATCGTCTTGAACTGCTCGAACGGCTGGCGGCAGCTCTCGCAGAAGCGCAGTGACCGGCACGGCGTCGGGCCGAAGATGTTGTCGAGCCGCGTTTCGGCGGAGCCGCAGTAGGGGCACCGGAAGGCCTTCGACGTCAGCTGGACGAGCGTCGTCGGGCCTGCGGCACGCGGAGCCGGCGGTGCGAAGCCGGCCTCTCGGAGCTTCTCGCGGCCGGCGGGGGTGATGCGGTCGGTCGACCACGAGTCGTCGGTGATCACCGCCACCTCGGGCTCGCCGCCGATCCCGGCGACCGCCTGCTCGAGCGCGCGCGTCATCGCCTCGAGCGCCGGGCAGCCGAGGAAGGTGGGCGTCAGCTCGACGCGCACGCGCTCGCCGTCGACGGCCACGTCGCGGATCACGCCGAGCTCGACGAGCGAGATGACCGGGATCTCCGGGTCGGGCACCGCATCGAGGGCGGCCCACACCTGCTCGGCCGTCACCACTGCGCACCCGGCACGGAGCGCCGCACCTCCGTCATCGTCTCCCACAGCTCGGTGAGCTCCTGCGTATGCGTGCCGCGCTCGTGGGCTTGTAACAGACTGTTACTTGCCCGTCCGACCCGGCGCGCGAGCTCTGGTCGAAGCTCCGGCTCGAGCACGCCGAGTGCGTAGGGCCAGAGCTCGTCGACGGCCGCCTGGAAGCGCGGCTCGTCGCGCAGGCGCGCCGCCCACAGCTCCGCGTGCAGGCGGTGGTAGGTCTCCTCGCGGTCGATCTTCGCGGCCAGGCCGGCGAGCTCGGCGTCGTCGCCGTCGATCAGGGCGGCGATCCGGACGCGGTCGGCCTCCTCGTAGAGGTACCGGCGGGCGATCGTATGCGCCCAGTCGTCGAGCCGCAGCTCGACGAGCGGCGCGCAGCGGTACTGCGCAGGCTCGCGGTCGAAGGCGAGCGCGTCCGCGTCGGTGTCGAGCTCGCGGGCGGCCAGCTCGTACAGCGCGCGGGCGTGGCCGATCTCGTTCTGCGCGATCGACGAGAAGGCGACGTCCTCCTCGAGCGTCGGCGCGATCCCCGTCCACTCGGAGTCGCGCCAGCCGAGGACGAGCTCGTCGTCAGCGAGGCTCAGGAGTAGCGGTGCCCGCGCGCTCACGTGCGATTCGCAGCCTTTCCTTGATCGAGTAGCCGTCGACCCGCCGGTACTTGAGGTCGAACTCGTCGGCCCACTCCGTCACCTCGTGCACCGAGTTGCGGGGCACGAGCCACAGCGCGGCGGACTCGCCGCGGCGCCCGTACTGCTCGCGCGCCCACGCGTCGGCGAACGCCGCATCCGGTGCGACGACGGAACCGGCGTGGGTGAACGGCTGGCCCTTGCGCTCCTGGCGGAAGACCTCGAAGACCGGCATCAGGCAGCGAGGACCGACTCGCGCACCCAGCGCTCCTGCTCCAGGTAGCGGGCGCGCAACGCGAGCCGCTCCGCGGTCCGTGGCCCGTGACCGGTGACGACCGACCGCAGCTCCTCCCAGTCGGGCTCGGTGTACTCCCAGACGCCGTCGTCGCGGCGGCGGAGCTTCGGATCGGGCACGGTCAGGCCCAGCTCGACGATCTGCGGCACGTATCCGTCGAGGAACTGCTGGCGCGCCTCCTCGTTGCCCTGCGACTTGATCCGCCACACCCACATGGGGTCGTCGTCGCGCGGGATCGGGTTGCCGTGGAACTGCATCAGCGGGCCCCACCAGCGGTCGATCGCCTCCTGCACGAGCCCGCGCTGCTCGTCGGTGCCCGTGACGAGTGCGAGCACGACGTCGCGGCCGTGCAGGATGTGGAACGACTCTTCCCAGCAGATCTTCTTCATGATCCGCGCGTACGGCGCGTATGAGCACTTGAGGAGCGCCTTCTGACTGATGATCGCGGCGGCGTCGACGAGCCACGCGATCACCCCGACATCGCCCCACGTGCGCGTCGGGTAGTGGAAGACGTTGTGGAACTTGCTCTTGCCCGAGAGCAGGTCGGCGAACATCTGCTCGCGCGGCTTCCCGAGATCCTCGGCGATCCGGTAGAGGAGCTGCGCGTGGCCGACCTCGTCCTGCACCTTGGCGGTCAGCGCCAGCTTCCGTTGGAGCGTCGGCGCGCGCAGGATCCACTCCCGCTCCGGGAGCACGCCCATCAGCTCCGAGTTCGCGTGCATCTCGACGAACTTCAGGAGTCGCTGCCGGTACTCGTCCGGCAGCCAGTCGGTCGCCTCGACCTGGCCGCCCGCCTGCACGTGCTCGAGGAACTCCTGCGTCCGCTCGTCCATGCGCCCGCCTCCCTACCGACCGTTCGTTAGGCTCGATTCTAGATGAGCACACGGCGCGAGGAGTTGACCCGCACGGCCGCCCGCCTCTTCGCCGAGCGCGGCTACCAGGGGACGTCGCTCGCCGATCTCGCGGAGGCGCTCGGCCTCCAGAAGGCCTCGCTCTACCACCACATCGACTCGAAGGAGGATCTGCTCTGGGACGTGGCGCGCGAGGGCGCCGACGCGTTTCACGCGGCCCTCGACGGCGTGCCGGCCGACGCGCCGGCCATGGAGCGGATCAGGCTTGCCCTGCGTGCGCATCTCGACGTCGTCGCGGCGCAGCTCGACGTCGCCACCGTGTTCGTGCGCGAATGGCGCTTCCTCACGGGCGAGCGCCGGGAGGCGTTCGTCGCCGAGCGCCGGCGCTACGAGGAGCGTGTGCGCGACCTCTTCCGCGAGGGCGTCGAAGGGAGCGAGCTCCGCACCGACCTCGACGTCGCGACCGCGGGGCTGCTCTTCCTCTCGGCCGCCAACTGGGCCTACACGTGGCTGCGTCCCGGCGCCGACACGGCTGCGCTTGCGGATCGCCTCTTCGCCGTCCTGCTCGACGGCATGCGCGGCTACGCCACGCCCTGATCGCGGAGGGGGAAGACGCGGCGTTCCTGCCAGCGGCCGTCCTCCTCGCGCTCCTCGATCAGCACGACGACACGGGCACGGCACGCGATCGGGAGCGCGACGTCGAGGTCGATCGGCTCCATGCTGACCGTGAGGTGCGGGATCGGCCCGTCGAACGACCCGTCGTAGGGCGGGAACTCGGGCCAGCGCTGCGCGACCGCGGCGGTCAGGTCGACGAAGGGCGCCGACGGCTCCGGATGCAGCCACACGGCGCCCTCTCCGTCCTCGAAGCGCCCGATCCGGTCGAGCACGAAATCGAACGCCGGGAAGCGGCCGAGCAGCTCGGCGACCGCCTCTTCGTCGACCTTGTCGGGCGGGGCGAACGGGAACACGATCGTGACGTGGGCCGGCACGCCCTGCGCCGCCGAAGGGTCGTGCGCGAGGCGCAAGGCCCCGACGGCGGGCTCGGCTTCCGGAACAGGGACGATCAGTGCGGTGCGGCGTGGCATGCTCGCAGCAGCGTGAAGCGATTGCTGCTGATCGTCAACCCGTACTCGACGAATGTCACGGGCGGCGAGATCGCCCGGGTCGAGCGCGCCCTGCGCGAGCGCCTGGAGGTCGTGACGCGGTTCACGGAGCGACCGGGGCACGCGACCGAGCTCGCCGCCGAGGGCGCGCGCGAGGGCGTCGACGCGATCGCCGTCTTCTCCGGCGACGGCACCTACAACGAGGCGCTGAACGGCGCCGACGGGCGCATCCCGTTCGGGTTCCTGCCCGGCGGCGGCACGAGCGTGTTTGCCCGGGCGCTCGGACTGCCCCGCGACCCCATCGAGGCGGCGAGTGCGATCGCTGCCGCCGCCGACGAGGGTCGCGCACGCCGCATCTCGTTCGGCGCGGTCAACGGGCGCCGCTTCTGCTTCTCCGCCGGGCTCGGCTTCGACGCCGAGGCGGTGCGCCGGCTCGACCGGCTCGGGCGAACCGAGGACGGCGCACGGCCGGGCGACTTCTCCTTCGCGCTGATGGTGGCGCGGATCGTCTTCGAGCACCGCGCCCGCTTCGAGCCGGTGCTCGAGATCGAGGGCCACGGCCGGGCCGCGTTCCTGCTCGTCGGCAACGGCGACCCGTACTCGTACGCGGGGCCCGTGGGGCTGCGCGCGACGCCCGAGGCGCGCTTCGAGGACGGGATCGCCTTCGCGGCGCCGACGCGGATCCAGCCGCTCGACGTGCCGCGTCTGGTCACCGCCCTCGTCCGCGGCACGGGCTTCGGTCCCGAGGTGCTCACCGGCTACGACCTCGATCGCCTCGAGGTGCGCTGCGACCACCCGCTCCCGCTGCAGGTCGACGGCGAGGACCTCGGCGACGTCGACGCGGCGGTGTTCGAGGCGAGACGTGATGCGCTCTCCTGCCTCGTGTAGCTGAGCTAGCCTCCCGGGCGGCATGGCGGTCGACCTCTCGGCAGACGACCTCCTCGAGCTCCACCGGCGGATGGTGTTGCTCCGCACCTATGACGAGCGGGCAGTCGTCTACCACCGGCAGGGGCGGATCGGGACGTATGCGATCGCCTGGAACCACGAGGCGATCCAGGCCGGCGCGACGTTCGCCCTGCGCGACGAGGACTGGATCTTCCCGAGCTACCGCGAGGGCGCGATCGGGCTCGTTCGCGGGCTGCCCGTCGAGACGGTCCTGCAGTGGTGGCGCGGGCACCCGTCCGGGTGGTGGAACCCGGCGGAGTGGAGGGTCGCGTCGATCTGCGTGCCGATCGCGACCCACGTGCCCCACGCGGCGGGCCTCGCGTGGGGCAAGAAGCTGCGCGGCGAGGACACCGTGGCGATGGTCTTCTTCGGCGATGGGGCGACGAGCGAGGGCTCGTTCCACGAAGGTGTCAACTTCGCGGCGGTGATGGGTGCGCCGGTCGTCTTCGTGTGCAACAACAACGGCCTGGCGATCTCGACGCCGCTCGAGGCGCAGACGCGTGCGAACACGCTGGCGGACAAGGCGGTCGGCTACGGCATACCTGGTGTCCGCGTCGACGGCCTCGACGTCCTCGCCGTCCACGAGGCGGCGCACGAAGCGGTGGAGCGGGCGCGGTCGGGCGGCGGCCCGACGCTGATCGAAGCCGTGCACTACCGCGCCGCGCCGCACGGGACGGCCGACGACCCGGGCGCCTACGCCGACCCCGTCCGGGTCGAGGAAGCCCGGGCGGGCGAGTGCGTGGGCCGCTTCGAGGCCCACCTGAAGGAGCTCGGCGTCCTCGACGACGAGCGCGTCGCCGCGGTCCGTGCCGAGTGCGAGGGCCTCATGCGGGCCGGCATCGCCGCCGTCGAGGCGGAGCCGCCGCCCGACCCGGAGCTCTTGTTCGCGAACGCGTACGTCGACCCGCCGCGGAACCTGCGCCGTGCCTGAGCTCACTCTGGTCGAGGCGGTGAACGACGCGCTCCACACGGAGCTCGAGCGCGACGCCGACGTGATGGTGATGGGCGAGGACGTCGGACGCGCGGGCGGTGTCTTCCGGGCGACCGCCGGCCTCCTCGACCGCTTCGGCCCGAACCGCTGCGTCGACACGCCGCTCGCCGAGGCGGGGATGCTCGGCGCTGCCGTCGGTCTCTGCATGGCCGGCTGGCGGCCGGTCGTCGAGATGCAGTACGACGCGTTCTCGTACCCGTGTCTCGACCAGCTGATCACGCACGTCGGCCGCTACCACTGGCGCTCCGGCGGGCGCATGCAGTTCCCGGTGACGATCCGCATGCCGTACGGCGGCGGCGTGCGCGCGCCGGAGCTGCACGACGACTCGCCCGAGACGTACTACGTGCACACGCCGGGGATCAAGGTCGCGATCCCGTCGACCCCGGCCGACGCGAAGGGGCTGCTGGCGGCCGCGATCCGCGACCCGGACCCGGTGGTCGTCTTCGAGCCCAAGCTCGTCTACCGCACCGCCCGCGGTGAGGTGCCGGCAGGCGAGTACGTCGTGCCGCTCGGCCACGCGCGGATCGCACGCGCGGGCGACGAGGTCACGCTCCTCTGCTACGGCGCGATGGTCGCCGTCTGCGAGGCCGCGGCCGATCTCGTCGACGTCTCCTGCGAGGTCGTCGACATCAGGTCGCTGCGGCCGCTCGACGAGGAGACGATCCTCGCGTCGGTCGCGAAGACGGGGCGCGCAGTGATCGTGCACGAGGCGCCGCGCACCGTCGGCTTCGGCGCCGAGCTCGCCGCTCTGATCGCCGAGAAGGCGATCTTCGACCTGCAGGGCCCCGTGCTCCGCGTCACGGGCTTCGACGTGCCGTACCCGTACTGGTCGCTCGAGGATGCGTACGTGCCGTCGCCCGAGCGGGTTGCGGCCGCGATCGGAGGGCTGATCGAGTGATCCACCAGCTGGAGCTCGACCGGCGAACGCTCCACGGGCACTTCTCGCGCGAGCTCGAGCCGGTGCTTGCCGTCGACCCGGGCGACTCGGTCCGCTTCGCCGTCCCGAACGCCGGCTGGCGGCTCGACGACCGCTCGCTCTTCGAGCCCCGCTCCTCGCCCGAGGACGACGGTCACGCGCTCGCGGGCCCGATCGAGGTGCGGGGCGCGCGTGCCGGGCAGACGCTCGTTGTCGGGATCGACGAGGTGACGCCCGGCCCCTGGGGCGAGACGTGGGGCGAGGGCCGTCGCATCGAGTGGGAGCTCGACGGCGAGCACGGCGTCGCGTCGACCGGCCACCGCGTCCGCCTCGCGCCGTTCCTCGGCGTGCTCGGGATGCCGCCCGACGCCGCCGGTCTCCACTCGACCACTCCGCCGCGCACGCACGGCGGCAACCTTGACTGCAAGGAGCTCGTTGCCGGTACGACGCTGTACCTGCCGATCCCGGTCGACGGCGCCCTCTTCTCGGCCGGCGACGGGCACGCCGCGCAGGGGGACGGAGAGGTTAGCGGCACGGCCATCGAGTGCCCGTGCAGCGCCCGGCTCGCTCTCGGGCTGCGCGACGACCTGCTGCTCGAGCGGCCGCTCGCGCGGGTCGAGGGCGCATGGCTCGCGTTCGGCATGGCGGCGAACCTCGACACGGCGGCCGCCCAGGCGATCGAGGGCCTGCTCGGGCTGATGGCCCGCGAGCACGGCCTCGAGCGTCCGGAGGCGCTCGCGCTTGCGAGCGTCGTCGCCGACCTGCGGATCACGCAGGTCGTGAACGAGCAGGTCGGTGTGCACGCGGTGCTGCGCGACGACGCCTTCCGGTGAGCGAGCGGCTGCGTCTCTGGCTCGAGCGAGCCGGGCGCGGCGCCGGGTACCGCCTGCGCGACGCGGCGACGGGCGAGCCGATCAGGGACGACGATCCACGCATTCGCATCCTTCCCGTCGCGGGCGTCTCGTTCCGCGCCGGCGCCGTCGCGGATCCGTCCTTCGACCCGGGTGCGCGGCTCGCGCTCGTACCCGAGCCGGAGAACGAGCACGACCCGAACGCGATCGGGATCTGGAACGACGCGCGGTCGCTGCAGGCGGGCTACGTGCCGCGCGAGGTCGCGCCCGAGCTCGACGGCACGGAGCTCGTCGTGTCCCTCTGGCGGTTCGGCGAAGGCCTGCGCGTGCTCGTCGTGCCGGCCGGGTCGTGGATCGGGAGTCCCCGCAGGTAAGGTCGCCGCCGATGGCCTACGAGTTCAAGCTGCCCGACCTGGGCGAGGGGCTGACCGAGGGCGAGGTCGCCCGCTGGCTCGTCGCCGAGGGCGACGAAGTGGCCGAGGACGACCCGCTCGTCGAGATCCAGACCGACAAGACGACGGTCGAGATCCCCTCGCCGGCCGCCGGGCCGGTCGCGCGCATCCTCGTCGGCGAGGGCGAGGTCGTGCCGGTCGGCACGGTGCTCGTCGTGATCGGCGCCGACGCCGGGCCGGACGAGGCAAGTAACAGTCTGTTACAAGCTGTCGGCCAGAGCGCGCGCGTCCAGGCGACCCCCCTCGTCCGCCGGCTCGCGGCCGAGCTCGGGGTCGATCTGGCGTCGGTCGAAGGGACGGGGCCGGGCGGACGCATCGGCGAGGCCGACGTCAGAAACGCGGCTGGTAACAGTCTGTTACAAGCGCGCGAAGGCCGCCGCGAGCCGGTGCGCGGCGTGCGGCGGCAGATCGTCGAGCACCTCACCCGCGCGCACCGTGAGGTGCCGGCCGTCACGTTCGTCGAGGAGTGCGACTTCACGGGCGTCGACCTGAAGCTCCTCCTGCCGACCGTCCTGCGCGCCACCGCGGAGTCGCTGCGCGAGTTCCCGGAGCTGAACGCGAGGCTCGAGGGGGAGGAGATCGTGTACCTCGACCGCTACGACCTCGGCATCGCCGTGCAGACCGACCAGGGGTTGGTCGTGCCGGTCGTCCGCGCTTGTGACTCGCGCTCCGTGGAGGAGCTCCGTGCCGATGTCGACGCGCTCGCCGAGCGCGCCCGCGCCCGCTCGCTCGCGCCCGAGGAGCTGCGCGGCTCGACCTTCACCGTCACGAGTGCCGGCCGGCTCGGGGGGCTCATCGTGACCCCGCTCGTCAACTATCCGGAGGTGGGCATCCTCGGCGTCCATCGCATCGCGCCGCGGCCGGTCGTCCGCGACGGCGAGATCGTCGTGCGGCAGGTCGGGAACGTCAGCGTCACGTTCGATCACCGCGTGGTCGACGGCGCCCGCGCCGCGGAGTTCACGCTGGCCGTGATCGGGCGGCTCGCCGTCCCTGCGTAAACTCGTGGCGTGGGCCACTGGTACACGATCGGCGTTCTCGCCGGAGTCGGGACTGCCCTCGGCATCGCCGCCACCGGTGTGCTGCGGCGTCCGCTGCTCGGCTTCCCCGTCGCCGCGGTGATCGCGGCGGCGATCGGCCTCCTCCTCGGCACGTGGGGCGAGCTCGCGGCCGGGATCGTCGGCGCCGCCTGCGGCGCGTTCGGCTCGGCGCCCCTCGTCGTCGGCGCGCTCCGCCGCGGCGGGACCCGGGGCGGCACCGCGGTGCTGCTCGCCGTCGCGTCGATCGTCGCGGCCGCGATCGCGTTCATCCCCGTCGTCGGCTATCTCGAGGCTGTAGCCGTGCCGGCGCTCGGCCTGCGGCTCCGCCGGCGCTCGCCCGACCGCCACGCCGGGCTCCGCACGCTCGCGCGGGACTAATGGCTGCGCCCAAGCCTGTCGTGCTCGCCGTCATCGACGGCCTGACGCCTGCCGCGTTCGAGTCGGCCGACCTGCCTGCGCTCCGCTTCCTGGCCGAGCACGGCGAGTACCGGCGCGCCGCCTCCGTCTTCCCGTCGCTGACGCCCGTCTGCCTCGCATCGATCGCGACCGGGCGTTATCCCGACGGGCACCACATCCCGCACCTCGTCTGGTGGAACCGCAGCGAGGAGCGGCTCGTCGAGTACGGCTCGTCGTTCGGGGCCGCGCGCGCGGCGGGTCTCGCGCGGTCGCTGCGCGACACGATCGTCGACCTGAACGCGCGCCACCTGTCGCGCGAGATCCGCACGGTGTACGAGACGCTCGAGGACGACGGTCTCACGACGGCGGCCATCAACATCACCTGCTATCGGGGACGTCATCGCCATCTGCCCACGATCCCCGGCGCGCCTGCCGTGTACGGCCCGAAGCGGTTCTTCTTCTACTCGCTCTACGAGAGCGACCGCACCGGCGCGCCGCTCGCCGTGCGGAGCCGCACCCTCGGCTCGATCGACGCGTACGCCGCGTCGGTCGGGCGCTGGCTCGTGACACGCGACGGGTTCGACCTCCTCGTCTACTACCTGCCCGACTACGACTTCGCGTCGCACGCGGCCGGCCCCGACGCGAACCCAGAGGCGCTTGCCCGCAGCGACGCCGCGATCGCGGCGCTGCTCGATGCGGCCGGCGGGCCGGACGCGTTTCTCGAGCGCTACGCGATCGTCGTCTGCTCGGACCACGGCCAGTCGCACATCACCGACGTGACGCGGCTCGAGCTCGACGGTGAGCTGGTGACCGCTTCCAACCGCGCGGCGATGGTCTACACCGCAGACGCGCGCCGCGTCGCCGAGCAGCTCGACTCGGAGCCGGGCGCCGGCATCGTCGTCTTCCTCGAGGACGGCGAGCTCGTCGCGCGCCGGGACGGCGACGAGGACCTCACGCTCCTCGACGCGGTCCCCGACGGGCGCGCGCGCGCCGCCGCCGCGCTCGCGAACCCGAATGCCGGCGAGGTGCTCGTCTCGGCGACGTCCGGCTTCGAGTTCGTCGATCTCGCCGGACGGCATCACCTCGGCGGCGGCAGCCACGGCTCGCTGGAGCCCGCCGACTCGGAGGTGCCGATGCTCACGGTCGGGCTCGGCCCGCCGCCCGCCTCGATCACGGGCGTCGCGCCGCTTGTCATAGACCACCTGCGCGGGGCCGAGGGTCGCGATGCCTGACTGGATCGAGAGCCAGCTCCGCCGCCGCGGGATCAGCGACGAGCGCGTCCTCGAGGCGATGGCCCGCGTCCCACGCGAGCGATTCGTGCCGGCCGAGGCCCGGGACCTTGCCCACGCCGACGCCGCGCTGCAGCTTCCCCACGGGCAGACGATCTCGCAGCCGTACATCGTGGGCGTGATCCTGCAGGCGCTCGCGCTCACCGGCGGGGAGCGCGTGCTCGACGTCGGCACCGGATCCGGCTACCAGGCGGCTCTCCTGCGCAGCCTCGCCGCCGAGGTGGTCACGATCGAGCGGATCCCCGAGCTCGCGGCCCTCGCGCGCGCGAACCTCGACAGCACCGGGTTCACCGACGTCGACGTGCTGGTCGGCGACGGCTCTCTGGGCGTTCCCGAGCGCGCGCCGTTCGATGCGATCGCCGTCGCCGCCGCGGCCCGGACCGTGCCGGCGGCTCTGGTCGACCAGCTCGCCCCCGGGGGCCGGCTCGTCCTGCCTGTGGGCGACGAGCTCGTGCTCGTGTCCGGCGGCCGGGTGACGTTGCTCGTGCCGGCCCGGTTCGTCCCGCTCGTGCAGGGTTTCCGCCCCGGAGGAACGGAGAGGCTGGAGTCGGATGAGCGGCCGCTCCGTCGTTGAGGTCCTCTCGCTGCCGGTGCGGCTGAACGGGATCCACCTCGGGCGCCCCGTCGATGCCCTCGTGCACGCGCACGACGACCGGCTGGTCGGCTTCGACGTGCTGTGCGGCGACGGTGAGCGGCGCTTTCTCCCGTTCGCCGTCGCCCGCATCGAGAGCAGCGAGATCGCCGTCGACTCCGCGCTGCCCCTGATCGACGATGCCGACGCCGAGTACTACCGGCGGCGCACGAGGAGGCTTCGCGAGCTCGGGCTCCGCAACCCCCGGCTCGACGACGGCGGGATGATTCGTGAAGGCTGATCGCCCACCCGTCCACGCGAACCGCTAGCCTCGCCGCCGTGTCCGCCTCTGCGCGCGCCGCCGTCGCGGCCCTGCGTCGCCCGCACAACTGGATCCAGCTTGCGAAGTTCGGAGTCGTGGGTTGCTCGGGCTACGTCGTCAATCTCGCCATCTACGCGGCGCTGCTCGGGATCGGGGCCCACTCGGCGGCGATCGTCTCGTTCGTCGTCGCGGCAGCCTGGAACTACTGGTGGAACCGCCACTGGACGTTCGCCCACCAGAAGGGGAGCTTCGCCTACCAGGGGGCCCGCTTCTTCGCCGTCGCGCTCGTCTCGCTCCTCGTCAACCAGCTCTGGCTCGTGCTCTTCCTCGACGTCATGCACCTCGGCAAGATCGTCTCGCAGGCGATCGCGATCATCCTCGTGACGCCGCTGAACTTCCTGGGCAACAAGCTCTGGTCCTTCCGTCGGTGAGGCTCGTCGCCCTTGCCGTCGCCGTCCTGGCGCTCGCGCCGGCGGCGCACGCGGCCGGCTCGACGACGACGATCACGGAGACCACGACGACGACCGTCACGACCGGCCCCTTCGGCACCGGCACGGTCGGCAAGCGGCCGGCCGTGCTGGCCGAGAGCGAGGCGGTCGCGCGCTTCCTCGCCGTGCCGAAGGTGAAGAACTGGCTGAAGCGCTACCCGCCTGCACCGAAGATCCAGACCGACGCGAGCTACGACGAGGACACCGGTGCGTGGACGGTGCAGGTCTGGTACACGCCCGCAGGGGAGATCGCGACCGGCACGGTCGACGATGCGACCGGCGCAGTGACCTCTGCGTGGACGGGGCCGCAGGTCGCGTGGAAGATGGCGCGCGGCGTCCCCGGCGCCTTCGGCGGCTCGAAGATCAACAGCTACCGGATCTGGCTCGCGTTCTGTGCGGCGTTCCTGCTCGGCCTCGTCGACTGGCGCCGCCCGTTCGCGGTGCGCAACCTCGACGTGCTTGTCCTGCTCTCGTTCTCCGTCTCGCTCTGGTTCTTCAACCGCGGCAACATCTTCGCGGCGATGCCGCTCGTCTACCCCGGGCTCGTGTGGCTCGCGGCGCGGCTCGTGTGGGTCGGGACCACCGATCGCCCGCCGCGTGGGCAGGTCGTCTGGCCGGTGTGGGTGCTCGCCGCCGCGACCGTGTTCCTCGCCGGGTTCCGCGTCGGCCTCAACGTGCGCGCGTCGAACGTGATCGACGTCGGCTACTCGGGGGTGATCGGCGCCGACCGGATCGTCCACGGCGAGAAGGTCTACGGCAACTTCCCCCAGGAGGGCTCGCTGAAGCCCTGCGGGCCCGCCGACACCGAGGGCGAGATCCGCGACCGCATCCAGGCGAACGGCATCTGCGAGACCGCGAACCCGCTCGGCGACACGTACGGGCCGGTGTCGTACCTCGCCTACGTGCCGGGCTACCTGATCTTCGGCTGGAGCCACCACTGGGACACGCTCCCCGCAGTGCACTTCACGTCGATCGCATTCGACCTGCTCGCGATCTTCGGCCTCGCGCTCGTCGGTTGGCGCCTCGGCGGCCCGCGAATCGGCGCCGCCGCCGCGTTCGCGTGGGCCGCCTGGCCGTTCACGCAGTACGCGTCGAGCTCGAACACGAACGACGCGATCATGCCCGCCTTGCTCGTGCTCGGCTTCGCAGCGCTGACGAGCGACTCGGTACGCGGCGTTGCGGTCGCGCTTGCCGGCTGGACGAAGTTCGCCTCGCTGCTCGTCCTGCCGCTGTGGCTCGGCTACCCCGATGCGCGCGACCGCCGGTCGGCGCTCAGGATGCTCGGCGCGTTTTGCGTCGCGACCGTCGCCGTCTTCCTGATCGTGCTCCTCCACTGGCCGCCGTGGGACTCGCTGCGGACGTTCTACGACCGCACGGTCGGCTTCCAGTACGGACGCGAGTCGCCCTTCTCGGTTTGGGACTGGCACCAGTACCACGCGAAGGGCCTGCCCGATCTCCACCTTCTGCAGCGCGTCCTGGAGGGGCTGCTCGTCGGCGGCGCGCTCGTCCTCGGCTGGGTGCCGCGGCGGCGCTCACCGCTTCGTCTCGCGGCCTTCACGGGGCTCCTGCTCGTCGGCTTCGAGCTCGTCCTGACGCACTGGTTCTATCTGTACCTGCCGTGGTTCTTCCCCTTCGTCGCGCTGGCCTTGCTTGCCCCGGTGCCGGGTCGGACGCATGACCGCGAGCCTTCGCCGCTCGTTTCCTGAGTCGGCGCTTGCAGCGGCTCTCTTCGTCGCCTGTTTCGTCGCCGTCCATCACTGGTTCTGGGGGGAGCTGCAGATCGTCGACTGGCCCGGCTACCGCGACGACGCGCGCGCGATCCTCGACCACGGCCTCGTCCCCTATCGCGACTTCCCGGTCGAGTACCCGCCGCTTGCCCTGCCGGTGTTCCTGCTGCCGGCCGCGTTCTCGAACTACGCCTCCGCGTTCGCCGACCTGATGGCCGCCTGCGGCGTCGCGCTGACGGTCGTGGTGGCGGCGATCGACAAGCGCGCGGCGTTCTATGCGGCGCTCGCCCCGGTGCTCGTCGGCTCGCTCATCCTCTCGCGCTTCGACCTGTGGCCCGTGTTGCTGGTCGTGATCGCGCTGCTCGCGCTCGTCGAGGGCGACGATGCCGTCGGCTGGGCGTTCCTCGGCGCGGGCGTCGCGGCGAAGCTCTGGCCGCTCGTCATCGTCCCGATCGCTCTCTACTGGTCCCTTCGCCGGGGCCACCGCCGCGCGCCGTTCGCCGGCCTCGCCGTCGCGGCCGCCGTGTTCGTCCCCTTCGCGGTGATCGCGCCGCACGGCTTGTGGGCGAGCGTGCACGGTCAGGCCGACCGGCCGCTTCAGATCGAGAGCCTCGGCGCGTCGCTCCTGACGGTCTTCTCGCATCCGCGGGTCGTGACCACGCACGGCTCGCAGAACGTCGCCGGCCACGGGCTACTCGCTGCCGCGTTCGCGCTCGTGCAGCTGCTCGCGATCGCCGCCTGCTGGGTCGCGTTCGCGCGCGGGCCGGCGACGCGGGAGCGCCTGCTGACGTACACGGCCGCCGCCGTCTGCGCCTTCGTCGCCTTCGGCAAGGTGCTCTCGCCGCAGTACCTGCTGTGGCTGATCCCGCTCGTGCCGCTCGTCGGCGGGGCACGGCGCCTGCCCGCGCTCGTCGTCCTGACGGCGGCCTGCGCTCTGACGCAGGTGTGGTTCCCGCTGCGTTACTTCGCGTACGCCGACTCGCTCCACCTCGCCGGCGTCGTGCTCGCCCGCGACCTCGTGCTCGTCGCGCTCTACGCCGTCCTGCTCTGGCCGGTCACGGCACCTCGACCCGGATAGCCGTGCAGCTCGTGGCGCGGCCGTCCGGCCCGCACTCGACGAGCGCGCCCTCGATACGCACGTCGTGCACCGCCGGCTCGAGGCGCAGCGGCATGCCGGTCAGGAAGCGCCCGATCGCGTTGTGGTCGTCGCTCCCGATGACGGAGTCGTGCGGGCCGGTCATGCCCGCGTCGGTGATCGCCGCCGTTCCGCCGGCGAGCACACGCGCGTCGCTCGTCTGGACGTGCGTGTGCGTGCCGAGCACGGCGGTGACGCGGCCGTCGAGATGCCGCGCGAGCGCCACCTTCTCGCTCGTCGCCTCGGCGTGGAAGTCGACGACGATCACCGGCGTCTGTGTCCTCGCCTCCTCGACGAGCCGCTCGGCGGCGAGGAACGGGCTCTCGAACGGGTCGAGCGAGAAGACCCCGAGCAGGTTGATCACTGCCACGCCGTCGTGAATCGCGAGCCCGCGGCCCGGTGTGCGCGGCGACAGGTTGGCGGGGCGCAGCACCCGGTCGGTCCCGGAGAGGTACGGGGCGAAGCCCGGCCTGGCCCCAGGTCCAGTTCCCGAGCGTGACGACGTCGGCGCCGCTCGCGAGGAGCCGGTCGGCGAGCTTCGCCGTGATCCCGCGCCCTGCGGCGGCGTTCTCGCCGTTCACGATGCAGAAGTCGATGCCGAGCTCCTCGCGCAGCGAGGGCAACCGTGCCTCGACCGCGCGGCGGCCCGGAGCGCCGAAGACGTCCGCGACGAACAGAATGCGCACTAGATGGCCGGCCGCTAGCCGAGCCCGAGTGCCGGCGAGGCGTGGACCTCGACCACGACGTGGTTGCCGGCGTCGTTCGTGTACCGCGCGAGCGCCTCGCGCTCGACGCGGGCGACGTCGATCACGGAGCCGAGCTTGGTGCCGCCGGCGGAGACGGGCGAGCCGACGACGAGCGCCGGGTCGGTGCGCACGTGCGATACCGAGACGACCAGGGACGGCGCCGCCGTCGGCTGGATGTCGATGCGAGATCCGAACTGCTGCCCGTTCATCACCATCGGGCTGATCGCGACCACCGTGCCGTCGACCGGCGAATAGACGTCGGTGCCGGTTGCGGCGCCGACCTGCAGCGCCGACATGCCGGGGCCCTCGCCGCCGGGGAGCTGGTACCAGCGCGGGCGGCCGGCGGAGCCGCCGACGATCGCGTGCAGCAGCCGCTTCACCACACCCTCGTTGGCCTGGGTGCCGAGCGGGGACAGGGCGAGCGAGCCGTCGCTCCCACCCTGGTAGCCGATCGCGGTCACGCGAGACTGGCTCACGGGCAGCTGCAGCTGCAGCGTCCCGGTGCGGGCGACGATCTCGGGCGTCGGCGGCCCGGCAGGGAGGATCGGGGCGGCGTTTGCCGGCGCGAGCTGCGTCACCGCGCCGGAGCCTCCGAACGCCGACAGGAGGACGATCGGCAGGCCGATCGCGGCGAGGACGATCAGCGCCGCGAGACGCCTGCGCCGGCGTTCGCGGTCGAGTTCCCTGCGGCGCACCGCGCGGGCACGCCGGTCTCGAGCCTGAGCCGCCATCGGGGGCACCGTAGCGGACGCCTCCGGGGCTTTCAACTCCGGGGTTTGTGACACGCGAAGTCGGCTCCGCTCCTCGGGTTCGTCCCAGAGTTCGTGACGGTCGAGCGCGAGGGCGCCGTCGAGCTCGAACGACCAGTCCCAGCGCGGCGGTGAGAGGCGGCGGACAACCGCGGTAGCATCGGCCGCATGACCGCCGCCGGCCGCCCGCCGCGCGTCCAAGTCCCGCGCTGGGTGCAGCTCGTGGCCTTGCCGCTGCTGCTCGTCCTGACGTGGGTGCTGGCGAGCAAGGCGGCTCACGTCGTCTTCCTGTTCCTGATCGCGGCGCTGCTCGCGCTCGTCCTCGACCCGCTCGTTCGCGGGCTCCAGCGGTTGCGGCTGCCCCGCGGCCCCTCGGTCGCGCTCGTGTATCTGAGCTTCCTGGCAGCGCTCGTTCTCGTCATCGTGGCGGTTGCCACCGCCGTCGTCGGCGAGACGAAGACGGCGGCCACTCGGTTCAACGACTACTTCACGCATGCTCGCGGCGCCTCCGGACAGACCTCGGCGGACCGCGACGTCGACCGCCTCCAGGTGTGGCTCAACACCCATCACCTGAAGTCGGTGAAGATCCGCAAACGCGGGCACCGCCTCGTCGAGCAGATCCGTCAACGCGACGTCGGCAAGTACACGAACCGGATCGTCACGTTCGTCGAGGGCGCTGCGATCTCGATCGGCAAGACGCTCTTCAGCGTCGTGCTGCTGATCGTCGTCTCGGTCTACATGCTCCTCGACATGCCGCGCCTCGGTCGCATCGTCGACCGACGCTTCCCGCCACGACCGGGCGAGCAGCCGCTCCTGCGGTCGGTCGAGCACGCGCTCGTCTCGTACGTGCGCGGCCAGGCCGCGCTGAGCATGATCATCGGCGTGAGCGCGGGCGTCGGGCTCTGGGCGCTCGCCGCCAGTGGACTGCTGCCGCACGCGCAGCAGTACGCCCTGCTCTTCGGCGCCTGGGTCGGCATCACCGAGGTGATCCCGTACCTCGGTCCCTGGCTCGGCTCGATCCCGCCGCTCATCTATGCACTCGTCGTCCATCCGCTCTCCGCCGTGTGGGTCGCGCTGCTCTTCCTCGGCATCCACCAGATCGAAGGCCACGTCGTCGTGCCGAACGTGATGGGCAGTGCGCTGCGGCTGCACCCGCTGCTCGTCATCTTCGGCCTCGCCGCCGGGGCCGCGTTCTACGGCTTGCCCGGTGCGCTCACCGCCTTGCCGGTGCTCGCCGTGTGCCGGGCGATCTGGGAGTTCTTCGCCGACCGAGTCACGTTCGAGCCGTGGCAGGGCCAGCCGCCGCCCGTCGAGGTCGAGCTGGTCGAGTCGCCGGCCGCCGTTCGCGAATGAGCCTGCTGGCGGCTCGCGGCGTGACCCGCGCGTTCGGGTCGCATGTCGCGCTGCACCCGGTCGACGTCGAGCTCGCGGCCGGCGAGGTGGTGGCGCTGATCGGGCCGAACGGCGCGGGCAAGTCGACGCTGCTCGCGATCCTCGCCGGGGCCCTCGAGCCGACCGCGGGCACGGTCGAGTGCGGCGAGCGCGTCGGGTGGGTGCCGCAGCGGCCCGCCCACTACGGCCGCCTCACGGCGCGGGAGAACCTCCGGTTGTTCGCGGCGCTCGAAGGGGCGCCGGTCGCCCGCGCCGACGAGCTGCACGACCGATTCGAGCTGCCCGACGGCGTGCGTGCGGCCGAGCTTTCGGTCGGGAACCGCCAGCGGCTGGACGTCGCCGTCTCCCTCGTGTCCGCACCCCGGGTGCTGCTGCTCGACGAGCCGACCGCGTCGCTCGATCCCGTCCAGCGTCAGCGGCTCTGGGAGATCGCGCGCCGTCTCCGCGACGACGGCGGTGCGGTGCTCGTCGCCACCCACCACTGGGAAGAGCTCGAGGGCCGCGCCGACCGCACGCTCGAGCTGCGGGAGGGGCGCCTCCAATGACGGCGATCTGGCTCATGCTCCGGAAGGACGTCCGCGTCCTGCTGCGCACGCCGGCGCTGCTTGCCGTCCTCCTCGTGTACCCGCTTCTGATCGCCGCGCTGCTCGGGCTCGTCGCGGGCTACGCGAGCTCGAAGCCGCGTGTCGCCTTCGTCGACCTCGACGGCCTGCCGCCGCACCTCGTGGTCGGGAACCACACGTTCGACGTGCGGCAGACGATCGACGAGGTCGCCCGCAACGTCGCGCTCGTCCGTCTCTCCGAGACCGACGCACAGCGCCAGCTCGAGAACGGGAAGGTGGTCGCGGTGATCACTGTGCCGCCCGGGTTCGTGGCGACCCTGCAGGAGATGGTGCACAGCCCGACGCTCGAGGTCGCGATCACCCGCGGCGGCACCGCGCCGCGCGTGCGCCAGCAGGTCGAGGCGCTCGTCTACACGCTCAACCGCAAGCTGCAGCGCGCCTACATCGACGCGAACCTCGTCTACGTGCGGCTGCTCCTGCGCGGCGGCAACGGCAGCTTCGTCGGCCGCCACTTCGACCTGCTCGGGCTCGACAGGACGGCAGCGATCCTCGCCGGCATGCCGCAGGACGAGCGGACGACGCGCATCGAGCACTTCGTCCACAACGCGCGGCTCGCCCTCGCCCGCACCGACGACGCACTGCGCGCGACGGCGACCCCGATCAAGCTCGTCGAGCAGCCGCAGCGGGGCCGGGTCGCCGCCCTGTCGGCAGAGGTCGAGAGCTATGCCCTTGCGCTCACGATCTCCTTCCTCGGGCTCGTGCTCGCGGCCGGCGCGCTTGCCGGCGAGCGCGATGAGAACGTGCTCGGACGCCTTGCCCGCGGGCTCGTCTCGCCGGGACGCCTCGTCTCGGCGAAGGTCGCGCTCGCAGCGCTCGTCTCGGCCGTGCTCGGGCTCGGCGTGGCGTTCGCGTTCGCCGTCGCGACGGTCGTCGGGCACGCGCCCGGCGGCGAGCCGTGGGGGCGGCTGCCGCTCCTGCTCGCGGCGCTGGCGCTGACGGGCGCCTCGCTGGGCGCGGTCGGCTCCTTCATCGGCGCCGTCGCCCGCGAGGCGCGCACCGCATCGCTCGTCGCGGTGCTGGTCGTGCTCCCGATCGTCTTCCTCGGCCTGATCCCGTCCGAGGTGTTCACGGCGGCCGGCTGGGCGAGCGACGCGCTCCCGTTCGCGCACGGCGTCAGGCTCTTCTCGGCGACCCTGTTCGACTTCCACCCGTGGGGCACGATCGCGCGGGAGACGGCCTGGCTCGTTGGCATCGGGCTGGTCTTCGGGCTGGCCGCCCGCTCGGCTGTGCGACCATTTCGCGCATGAGCGCTTTTCCTGCGACCCGGCTGAGGCGCCTCCGGCGGACCGCGCAGCTGCGCGGGCTCGTACGCGAGACGAGCCTGTCGGTCGACGACCTCGTGATGCCGCTCTTCGTCGCGCCTCAGGCTCTTCCCAATCCGGAGCTGCCCGCGCTCGCGCGACACACCGTCGAGGGGCTTCTGCACGAATGCGACGAGCTCGTCCGTGGCGGCGTCGGCGCGGTGCTCCTCTTCGGCATCCCCGAGGCGAAGGACGACGACGGCTCCGGCGCCTGGATCGACGACGGCATCGTGCAGCAGGCGCTGCGGGCGCTCCGGCCGCGCTTCCCCGAGCTGCTCCTGCTCACCGACGTGTGCCTGTGCGAGTACACCGAGCACGGCCACTGCGGCGTGCTGACGAACGGCGAGGTCGACAACGACGCCTCGCTCGAGCTGATCGTGCGTACCGCCGTCTCGCACGTCGAGCACGGCGCCGACGCCGTGTGCCCGAGCGACATGATGGACGGCCGCGTCGGCGCGATTCGCGCCGAGCTGCCCCAGACGCCGATCGTCGCCTACTCGGCCAAGTACGCGTCGGCGTTCTACGGGCCGTTCCGCGAGGCGGCGGGCAGCGCGCCGTCGTCCGGCGACCGCCGGGGCTATCAGATGGACGCGGGCAACGTGCGCGAGGCGCTGCGCGAGTGCGAGCTCGATGTCGCCGAGGGCGCCGACGTGCTGATGGTCAAGCCCGCGCTGCCGTACCTCGATGTCGTGCGGGCCGTCCGGGAGCGCTTCGACCTTCCCGTCGCCGCGTACAACGTCTCCGGCGAGTACGCGATGGTGAAGGCGGCCGCCGCGGCCGGGCACCTCGACGAGCGGGATGCCGCGCTCGAGTCGCTGACCGCAATCAGGCGCGCCGGGGCCGACGTGATCGTCACGTACTGGGCCAAGGACGCCGCGACATGGCTTTGAGGGAAGCGTCGGCGCGCTGGCAGCGCGCCCGCCAGCTGATCCCCGGCGGCGTCAACTCGCCGGTGCGCGCGATGCGCGGGGTCGGCCTCGACGAGCCGCTCTTCGCCGTCCGCGGCAAGGGCGCCCGGATCGAGACCGCCGACGGCCGCACGCTCGTCGACTGGGTGCAGTCGTGGGGGCCGCTGCTCTTCGGCCACGCCGACCCGGAGACGGTGGACGCCGTGCGCGAGGCGGCGCTCGACGGCACCACCTTCGGCGCCGCGACCGAGGGCGAGCTCGAGCTCGCCGCGGAGATCGTCGACGCGGTGCCGTCGGTCGAGCGCGTCCGGCTCGTCTCCTCCGGCACCGAGGCGGCGATGTCGGCCCTGCGGCTCGCGCGCGGTTTCACGCGGCGCGACCGGGTCATCACCTTCCACGGCTGCTACCACGGCCACGCCGACCCGTTTCTCGCGAGTGCAGGATCGGGGCTCGCGACGCTCGGCATCCCCTCCTCGCCGGGCGTGCCGAGCGGCGTCGCCGCCGACACGATCGTCTGCGAGTACAACGACGTCGACGGCGTGGCGTCGGCCGTCGAGCGCTACGGCGAAGGTCTCGCGGCGATCTTCGTCGAGCCCGTCGCGGGCAACATGGGCTGCGTCCCGCCCGCGCCCGGCTTCCTCGAGTCGCTGCGGCTGCTCGCCGACGCATCCGGGGCCCTGCTCGTCTTCGACGAGGTGATCACGGGCTTCCGCGTCGGCCGCGGCGGCGCGCAGGAGCGCTTCCGCGTCCTGCCCGACCTGACCGTGCTCGGGAAGATCGTCGGCGGCGGCCTGCCGCTCGCTGCCTTCGGCGGCCGCGCCGACGTGATGGCGGAGCTCGCGCCGAGCGGCCACGTCTACCAGGCCGGCACCCTGAGCGGCAACCCGCTCGCGACCGCCGCGGGCGTCTCCGTCCTGCGCCGCCTGCACGACCCGTCGCTGTACGACGAGCTCGAGCGGCGCTGCGCCCGCCTCGAGCGCGGGGCTCGCGCCGTTCGGCCGCGTGCAGCGCGTCGGCGCGATGCTGACGCTCTACCCGGGTCGGGACGAGCCCGTCGAGCGCTTTTCCGAGCTCGACGTCGACCGGTACGGGGAGCTCTTCCGTGGCCTCTACGAGCGCGGCGTGTACATCGCGCCGAGCGCCTACGAGTGCCTGTTCCCCTCGCTCGCCCACGGCGACGACGAGATCGACGAGACGATCGCGGCGGTGGCCGATGCCCTCGGTCGGTGAGGCGATCGCGGCGGGGGCGCGCTCCGAGAGCGACGTCTGGGCTGCCGCGCTGCGCGGCGCGCCCGACTGGGAGCCGGTCTTCTCGCCGCTCGTGCCCGAGCCGCTCGCGGCCGGGCTCGAGACCGTGTACGAGGCCTATCTCGTCCACTACGGCCGCTCGCGCCTCTTCGAGCCGCCCGACGGCGACGAGGCGGTGCTGCTCGGCGACTACCTCTACGCCCACGGCCTCGTCCGCATCGCGGACGCCGGCGGTGTTCGCCGCCGTCGCGGCGATGGCCGCGCTGATCGCGCGCTGCGCCGCCCTGCGGGCGGACGGAGCCGACGGGGACGGCGCTGCCTGGGTCGAGGCGGCCCGCGCGCTCGGCGGCGATCCGGACGACACGACGGTGCAGCAGGCGCTCGCGCGTCACTCCGCTAGAGTCGCGCCATGATCCTCGACGCCGCCAGCGAAGGGCTCCACGTCATCACAGGGATGCTCGTCGTCGGACTGATCTTCCTCACGGTGATCGTGCTCGGCGAGCTCACGCGCTGGGCAGGCCACCGGCGGGCCGACCGCCGCCGCGCACGCCGCGTCGTCTGACACCGCGTTGAAGGTCGCCCGCGATCTGCGCGAGTGGGTCGCGCTCCTCGAGCGCGAGGGCGAGCTCGTGCGGGTCGGGGCCCAGGTCGACCCAAACCTCGAGGCGACCGAGATCGTCGATCGCGTCGTCAAGGCCGGCGGGCCGGCGCTCCTCTTCGAGCGCCCGAAGGGCTCGCGGCTCCCGCTGCTGCTCAATCAGTTCGGCACCGAGCGCCGGATGTGCCTGGCCTTCGGCGTCGACCGGCTCGACGACGTCGCCGACCGGCTGGGCGAGATCCTCGAGCTGCAGCCGCCGGAGGGGCTCGCGGCGAAGGTGCGCGGCCTCCGCACCTTGAAGTCGATCGCCGATTCCCGGCCGAAGTCGGTTCGCCGCGGCGCCTGCCAGGAGATCGTGCTGCGCGACGACGAGGTCGATCTCGGCCTCCTGCCCGTGCAGACGGCGTGGCCGGGCGACGGCGGCCCGTTCATCACGCTTCCCGCCGTGATCACCCACGACCCGCGTGACGGCCGGCGGAACGTCGGCATGTACCGGATGCAGGTGCTCGGCCCGCGCGAGACGGCGATGCACTGGCAGCTGCACAAGGACGGCCGCGCCGACTACCTGTTCTCGGAGGGCAGGCTCGAGGTCGCCGTCGCGATCGGGCTCGACCCCGTGACCGCGTACTCGGCGAGCGCGCCGCTCCCGAAGCACATCGACGAGTTCATGGTCGCCGGCTTCCTCCGCGACAGCCCCCTGGAGATGGTCAAGGGCGTCAGCGTCGACGTCGAGGTGCCCGCCGACGCCGAGATCGTGCTCGAGGGCTACGTCGAGCGCGGCGACGAGACCGACGAGGGGCCGTTCGGCGACCACACCGGCTTCTACACGCCGGTCGAGCAGTTCCCCGTCTTCCACGTGACCGCGTTGACGATGCGGCGCGACGCGATCTACCCGTCGATCGTCGTCGGCAAGCCGCCGCAGGAGGACGCGTGGCTCGGCAAGGCGACCGAGCGGATCTTCCTGCCGGCCGTCCGCATGACCGTTCCCGAGATCGTCGACTACGACCTGCCCGTGGCGGGGGCCTTCCACAACCTCTGCATCGTCTCGATTCGCAAGGCGTTCCCCGGCCACGCGCGCAAGGTGATGCACGCGCTCTGGGGGCTCGGGATGCTGAGCCTCACGAAGGGGATCGTCGTCGTCGACGAACATGTGAACGTGCACGACTACGCAGAGGTGCTCTTCTACGTGGGCGCGAACGTCGATCCGAAGCGCGACGTCGTGCTCACCGAAGGCCCGCTCGACCATCTCGACCATGCGCCGACACTGCAGTTCTACGGCGGCAAGCTCGGGATCGACGCGACCGCGAAGGGCCCGTCGGAAGGCGCGCGCGAGTGGCCGCCCGAGATCGAAATGAGCCGCGAGGTTCGCGACCTCGTCTCTGCGCGCTGGGCCGAGTACGGCATCCCGACGGTTCCCGCCGCATGAGTGCGCGGTTTCCGTCAGAGTTCGCGCCGCCTGTTACGAGGTTGACCGTGGTTCCCCACGACCGATTGAATCCCCGCTGAGCTTGCCGCCGCACGACGACCATCCGCACGTTCCCGGCCCCAGCCTGTGGCCGGTCGGCTTCGCCGTGGGGATCGTCGTCCTCCTGGTCGGGCTGATCATCTCCTGGTGGGTGACGGGGATCGGCGCGGCGCTCGCGATCGTGTTCGCGTTCCTCTGGGTGCGCGACCTGACGAAGGGCACGGCGCTCGCAGAGGCGCCCGACGTCGAGCCGGAGGCGCCGTCGGAGCGTGAGGAGGCCGCACCGGCGCCGGTCACCACCGAGGAGCGCTACCCGCGTTCGAAGTTCCTCGAGCTCTCGACGCTCGGCCTCGGCGGCGTGATCGGCGGCATCGTCACCGTGCCGGCGCTCGGCTTCATGGTCGGCCCCGCGTTCCTCAAGCAGGGCGTCAAGGACCAGGACATCGGCCCGATCTCGAACTTCCCCGAGGGCAAGTACGTCGTCTCCACCTTCATGACCAACCCCGAGGAGGGCGAGGTGTCCCGGCGCACGGCGTTCGTCCGGTCGAACGGCCCGGTCAACGTGACGATCGACGGGAAGCAGGTCACCCAGCCGAGCTTCACGATCATCTCGAACCACTGCGCGCATCTCGGTTGCCCGGTGCAGCCGAACGGCCCGCTCGACGACGCCGGTACGAAGCGCTTCGGCGACGTGACGCTGATCCCGACAGTCTCGATCGCCGGCTTCGGCTGCCCGTGCCACGGCGGCCAGTACGACACCGAGGGGAACCGGATCGCCGGCCCGCCGGTGCGCGCGCTCGACCGCTACTCGTTCTCGATCCGCAACGGCCACCTGTGGATCGGGAAGCCGTTCTCCGTCTCGCACGTCGAGGGCGCGGGCGGCACCGCGCAGATCCACAAGTGGGCCTACTCCTTCCCTGGTGAGCACGTGAACGGGATCGAGTCGTGGCTGTACCCCGTCCAACCCCCGCACTCCTGAGCGTCGCGAGTGGCGACGCGCAGGCTCACCCGTTCGGAGCAGATCCAGCAGACGATCCTCTACCCGGTCGACTGGCTCGAGGAGCGCTCCGGCCTCGTCGGCGGCATCAAGTACTTCCTCTTCCGGAAGGTGCCGGGCGACATCAACTGGTTCCAGACGCTCGGCTCCGCGACGCTGACGGCGTTCATCGTGCAGGCGCTCACCGGCGTGATCCTGGCGATGTACTACAAGCCCGACCCGAACTCGGCCTACAGCTCGATCCAGCACATCACGAACGACATCTTCGCCGGCTGGCTCGTGCGCGGCATGCACCGCTGGGGCGCGTCGGTGTTCATCATCCTCATGTTCATGCACATGGGGCGCGTGTTCCTGTTCGGTGCCTACAAGTACCCGCGCGAGCTGAACTGGATCATCGGCGTGCTGCTCCTGGCGATGGGGCTCGGCGAGGGCTTCACCGGCTACCTGCTGCCGTGGGACCAGACGGCGTACTGGGCGACGGTGGTCGGCATCAACATCAACGGCACAGCGCCGTTCCTCGGCCCGTTCATCGCGCAGTTCCTGCAGGGCGGCACGTACATCAACGCCGACACCTTGGCGCGCTTCTACGCGATCCACATGCTGATGATCCCCGGCGCGATCATCGCGCTGATCAGCCTGCACCTGTACCTGGTGATCCGGCTCGGCGTCACCTCGCCGCCGTGGTCGAAGGAGGCGGCGGGCACCGGGTCGCTCGTCCCGGCCGCGCAGAACGGCCACCGCTCCGGCCTCACCCGGTTCCGGCCGCGGAGAGGGAAGGCGGGCTGATGGCGAGCGACAGGGTCGTCGAGCGGCGGCGGATCTTCCAGCAGTACAAGGCCGACGTGAAGGAGCGTGGCAAGCCCTTCTACCCGTACGCCATGCTCCACGACACGATCATGTCGCTCGTCGTCGTGTGCGTGATCGTCGGGCTCGCCATCGTCTGGAAGTACACGACGCCGGGCGACCATCACTCGACCGCCGCGGGCTGGCTCGGGAAGCTCTACGACAAGCCGGCCGACCCGGGGACGATCAACTTCGTCCCGCGCCCGGACTGGTACTTCTACTTCCTCTTCTACCTGCTCCGGATCTTCAAGTGGCCGGAGTCGGTGATCCTCGGCACGATCGGGATCCCGACGATCTGCCTCGTGCTCCTGCTTTCGGTGCCGTTCATCGACGTGCGCACCGAACGCAGGCTGTCGCGCCGCCCGGTCGCCGTCGTCGCGTCGGTGCTCGTCATCCTCTCGATGGGGATCCTCACCTACAAGGGCGCGACCGCGAAGGAGGCGCTCGGGACGGAGCTGCTCGCCGACGTGCCGCACTGGGCGGAGCAGCAGGGCTTCCAGGACAACCCGAAGGCGGTGGCGGGCGCGAAGATCTTCGCGGTCGCCGGCTGCCTCAACTGCCACCAGTACCTCAGCGTGGGCGGCGGCTTCGCCGGAGCGCCCAACCTGTCCGCCGAGGGGGCGAAGAACAAGGGCATCGCCTTCCAGATCGCCCACCTGAAATGCCCGGCCTGCGTCAATACCGGCTCGCCGATGCCGTCGTTCGCCGGTCTCGGTCTCGCCCGCCTCACGCTTCTCGCCAACTTCCTGGAGGCTTCGAAGGGCCCGAAGTAAGGAGTACGCGTACCCTTGAGGGCCGTGCGCGTCTTCCTCGGGATCACCGGCGCCTCCGGCGCGCCGTACGCACGCAGGCTGCTGAAGGCGCTAGCGGCCGCCGACTGCGAGGTCGGCGTGTGCGTGTCGGGTGCGGCGATCGAGGTGCTCGCGACGGAGCTCCACGGCGACGCGAGGCTCTCGCGCGACGAGACGCTCGCCCGCCTCGTCGAAGGCACCGGCGACGCCGTCACCGTCTACGACCCGAACGACTGGCGCGCGCCGTATGCGTCGGGCTCGGCGAAGGTCGACGCGTACGTGATCTGCCCCTGCAGCATGGGCACGCTCGGCACGGTCGCCTCGGGAGCGATGCAGAACCTGATCCATCGCGCCGCCTCCGTGGCGCTGAAGGAGGAGCGGAAGCTCGTGCTCTGCCCGCGGGAGACGCCGCTCTCGGCGATCCACCTCGAGAACATGCTCACGCTCCGCCGTGCGGGCGCGACGATCCTGTTCTTGGCGCCCGGCTTCTACCACGGCGCCGACACGGTCGACGACCTGCTCGACTTCGTCGTCGCGCGGATCCTCGACCACATCGGGCTCGACAACGCGCTCGTCCCCAGATGGGGGCAGTCATAACCCTCGCTCCCGACGCCGTGCGCACGATGTTCGACCGGATCGCGCCCGTGTACGACCCGATGAACCGGATCATGACCGCCGGCCTCGACGTGCGCTGGCGGCGGCTCGCCGCCGCCGCCGTGGTGCGGCCGGGCGACCGCGTCCTCGATGCGGCGTGCGGCACCGGCGACTTCGCGGTCGCCGACCTGCGGGCCGGCGCGGGTCGTGTCACCGGGCTCGACTTCTCGGAGCGGATGCTCGAGCGGGCGCGGCGGAAGGAGCCGCGTGTCCAGTGGGTGCTCGGCGACCTGCTCGCGCTGCCGTTCGCAGACGGCTCCTTCGAGGCGGCGACGGTCGGGTTCGGTGTGCGCAACGTCGCCGACCTGGAGCTCGGCCTCCGCGAGCTGCGGCGCGTCCTCGTTCCCGGCGGCCGGCTCGCGATCCTCGAGATCACCCGGCCGCGCGGCCTGCTGCGGCCGTTCTTCCGGCTCTGGTTCGACGGCATCGTCCCCGTGCTCGGCAAGGTCCTGCCGGGAGGGTCCGCCTACAGCTATCTGCCCGCCTCGGTGCGCCGCTTTCCGGATGCCGAGGCGCTCGCTGCGCTGCTCGCGGACGCGGGTTTCGCCGATGTCCGCTTCCGCCTGCTCGGCGGCACGATCGTCGCGCTGCACACCGGGACGGCCGTATGAGCGTGCTCGCGGCAGTCGACGCGGTGCCGGGGCTCGCGGCCTACATGGCCGAGGTCGAGGCCGGCCTCGCGCGTGCGGTCGCGCAGCGGCCCGGCATGGCGCAGGAGGTCTCCGGCGAGGCGCTCGCCGCGGGCGGCAAGCGGCTGCGGCCGCTCCTCTGCTTCCTCTGCACCGACGACGAGCCGTCGGTCGCAGCGGGCGTTGCTGTCGAGATGGTGCACATGGCGACGCTCGTTCACGACGACCTCGTCGACGGCGCGCGGCTGCGGCGCGGGCTTCCGTCCGCGTGGTCGGTCTACGGCGCCGAGGCCGCGAAGGCCGCCGGCGACTACCTCTACGCGTGCGCGTTCGCGGTGCTCGCCGAGACGGGCGACGAGCGGGCGGTGAAGACGCTGGCGGACGCCGCGCTCTGCCTTGCCCGGGGCGAGGCGATGCAGCGCCTCCAGACGCACGACCCCGATACCCCGGTCGAGGCCTATCTCGAGCGCTGCCTGCTGAAGACGGGCAAGCTGATCGAGGCCGCCTGTCTGCTCGGCTCCGGCGGCGACGAGCCGCTCGGCGCCTACGGCGCGGCGCTCGGCGTCGCGTTCCAGATCGCCGACGACATCCTCGACTGCGCAGGGCAGACGCAGGAGACGGGAAAGATCCCGGGCACCGATCTGCGCGAGGGGACGCCGACGATGCCGCTTCTCCTGGCTGCGCGCGTCGACCCGGTCGTTCGCGCCGCGCTCGCCGGCGGCCCGCTCGACGGCGCGCTCGTCCGCGTCGCCGCGACCGATGCGATCGAGCGGTCGTGCGACGAGGCGCTCGCGTACGCCGCGAAGGCGCGGTCGTACCTCGGCGCACAGCGGCACCGCGCCGCGCTCGAGGCGCTCACCGACGCAGTCGTGGACCGGCCGGGCTAGCGATGGTGCGCCTCGGCCGCATCGGGTACGTCAACATGGCGCCGGTCTTCTTCCGGCTCGAAGCCGACGTCGAGGAGGTCGTCGGGGTGCCGACCGAGCTCAACCGCCGGCTGGTCGCCGGCGAGATCGACCTGGCCCCGATCTCGTCGATCGCCTACGCCCGCGACGCCCAGCGGCTCCGCCTGCTGCCGCGGCTCTGCGTCTCGAGCGAGGGGGCGGTCGAGTCGATCCAGCTGATCTCCAAGACGCCGCTCCAGCAGATCCGCACGGTCGCCGTCACCGCGGAGTCGGCGACGTCGGTGGTGTTGACGAAGGTCCTCTTCCCCGACGCGGAGCACCTGCCGCTCGAGGCCTACGACACCGGCGACGCGGAGGCGAAGCTGCTGATCGGCGACGCCGCCCTGCGCTCCGCGTTCGAGGACCCCACGCCCCACCACGACCTCGGCCGCCTCTGGCTCGAGCGGACCGGGCTGCCGATGGTGTTCGCGGTCTGGGCAGCCCCCGAGCCCGTCCACCCGGCGCTCGTCGAGCTCGAGGACGCGCTCGTCGCCTCGGTGCGGGCGGCGCGCGAGCAGCCGGAGCAGCTCGCGTACGAGTCGTCCGAGCGCTACGGCTATCCGCCGGGCTTCCTGGCGCGCTATTTCGAGAAGCTCCGCTACCGGTTCGGGCCGCGCGAGCGCGCCGGCCTGTACACGTTCCTCGAGCTCGCCCGCGACGTCGGCGAGCTGGAGGAGGTGCCGGAGCTGCGGTTCGTCGCGACGGCAGACACACTCATCTAGCTCCCCCACCGAGTAGATTGCCGGTGGAGGAGAGCCCCGGATCGGGGGCGAAAGGGTCCTTCTTCATGCCGCTTTCGAGGGCGACACTCACCTGGATTCTCGCGGCAGGATGCGCAGCCGCACTTGCAGGCGACCTCGCAGCCGCGACGCCGAAGCAACGGATCGAGGCCAAGCAGGCGCAGGCAAAAGCCGTCCTGGCCCAGGTCGGCGACCTCGACCGGCGCTTCGAGGCGAGCGTCGAGGCTTGGAACGGCGCGCGGCTGCAGCTCGCGGGCACGAAGCGGCAGCTGATCGCGGAGCGGAAGGAGCTCGCGGCCGCCGAACGTGCACGCAAGCGGGCGATCGCGCGCGTCCGCGCGCGGATCGTCGCGCTCTACGAGAGTGACGAGGACAACTCGGCGCTCGGGATCCTGCTCGGCTCGACGACGCTGTCGAGCATCATCGACCGTCTCGACGCCGCGCAGCAGATCGCTCAGGCCGACCATCGGCTTGCCGTCGAGGCGACGATCGCCCGCGACCGCTACGCGCAGGCCGCCTTCAAGGCCGATGCGCTCGAGCAGCAGCAGCAGGCGACGGTCGACCGGCTCGACAGCGAGCACAAGCAGATCGGCTCGATGCTCGCCGAGAGGAAACGCCTGCTCGCCTCCGTCCAGTCCGAGGTCGTGGCGATGCAGGCGGCCGAGGCCCGCCGGCAGGCGGAGCTCGCGGCGGCCGCGCGGGCACGGCTCGCCCGCCAGGCGGCCGAGCGGCGCGCAAGGGAAGAGCGCGCGCAGGCCGCCGCGGAGGCGGCGGCGAAGGCGAGGGCGGCGGCCCCACCGACGACGACCGCCGCGACGACCACGACGGTCGCGACGACGACCACGCAGGCGACCACCACGACGTCCGCTGTCACCACCACCGCGGTCGATCCGCCGCCGGCGACCACGACGGCCGCGACGTCGACCACCGGCACGCCGCAGAGCCTTCCGGCAGGACACCCCGAGGCGGCGCAGATCGCCCTTCGCTACCTCGGCGTCAAGTACGTGTGGGGCGGCGCGAGCCCCGACGGGTTCGACTGCTCGGGTCTCGTGATGTACGTGTACGCGCAGATCGGCATCCCGTTGCCGCACTTCGCCGCCGCCCAGTACACGCTCGGTGCCGCCGTGCCCCGCGACCAGCTCCAGCCCGGCGACCTCGTCTTCTTCGACGGGCTCGACCACGTCGGGATCTACATCGGCGGTGGCGAGATGGTGCACGCGCCGCAGACCGGCGACGTCGTGAAGATCACTCCGCTCTCGGCGTTCGGCAACCGCTACGTCGGAGCCCGCCGCCTCTGAGCGATGAGTTTCACCCCTCAGGGGAGTCGAAAGGTTCATGATCGATCCGCAGACGACCCGGAGGTGAGGAATACGTGTCACGCACGCTGCTCATGATCGGCACGCGGAAGGGGTGCTTCCTGCTCGAGAGCGACGCCGACCGTCGCGACTGGACGATGCGCGGCCCGCTGTGCGAGGCCTGGCCCGTCTATCACGCCGTCTACGACGAGGGCTCCGGGACGATCTTCGCGGCCGCCGCGAGCGAGTGGCACGGCACCGTGGTGTGGCGGAGTGCCGACCTCGGCGAGACCTGGCAGCAGTCGAGCGAGGGGCTCGCCTACGAGGACGGGCGCAAGCTGACGAAGGCCTCGACCCTCTCGGCGGCACACGGGCGGCTGCTCGTCGGCGTCGAGGCGCCCGGGATCTTCCAGAGCACCGACGGCGGGCAGACGTTCTCCCTCCTCTCGACGCTCGCCGGCGAGCCGGGCAGCGAGGGATGGGACGACCCGGCCAACCAGCCGCCGGGCCACCTCGGCATCTCCGGCCTCGTGGACGACCCGGACGACGCCGACCGCTTCTGGGCGATCGTCCAGGGGGTCGGGCTCTACGAGACGAGCGACGGCGGCTCGACCTGGACGCCGCGCAACCGTGGCCTGCGCGCGGATTGGCCTCGTGAGCACGAGGAGGTCGGCTTCTGCGTCCACAAGCTCGTCCGCTCACCGGTCGACGGCGACCGGATGTTCCAGCAGAACCACGTCGGCATGCACCGGAGCGACGACGCCGGCCTCTCGTGGCAGGAGATCACCGAGGGCCTCCCGACCGAGTTCGGCTTCGCCGCCGCCGTGCACCCGCACGACCGCGACACGTTCCTCGTCGTCCCGCTCGACGGGGGGCACGGGCGGACGATGCCGGACGGCCAGGCCGCCGTCTGGCGCACGAACGACGCCGGCTCGAGCTGGTCGCGCCTCAGCAAGGGGCTGCCGCAGCACGATGCGCACCTCGGCGTCCTCCGCCAGGGGATGTCGGCCGACACCTACGACGAGCCGGGCTTCTACTTCGGCACGTCGACCGGCCAGGTGTTCGCGAGCACCGATGCGGGCGACACCTGGACCGAGATCGCGAGCTACCTGCCGGCGATCTCATCGGTGACGGTGGCGACGGTGGGCTGATGGCGGAGCTGCATCTGCCGATGACGCTCCAGCCGCTGTTCGCGGGCCTGCCGCGGCGGCTGGAGCTCGACGCGGCGACCGTCGACGACGCGATCGGGCAGCTCGAGGAGCAGTGGCCGGGCCTGCGCGACCGTCTCTGCGAGCCCGGCCCCGCGTTGCGGATGCACATCCACGTCTACGTCGACCGGCGACGGGCGGCGCTCGAAACGCCGCTCGTCCCCGGCTCGCGGGTCGACGTGGTCGCTGCGATCAGCGGCGGCTAGGCGACCTTGCCGAAGCGCTTCTCGGCGAGCGCGCGGCGGCGGGCGGCCTCGACCTCGCGGTCGCGCGGGGTCGCCGACGTGACGAGATCCTCGACGAGGTGCTGCGTGATGTGCGCGATCTCGGCGACCGCGCGGTCGAAGACCGCCTCGTTCGCCTTCGACGGCTTCTGCATCCCGCTCACCTTGCGCACGTACTGGAGCGCGGCCGCCCGGACCTCGTCATCCGTGGCGGCCGGCTCGAAGTTGTGAAGAACCCTGATGTTGCGGCACATGGCCGCAGTCTACGGGCCTTGTTAGTGGTGCTTGCCCGAGATCTTCGTCAGCGTGTTCGTGCCGTTCGCGAGCTCGCACATGATCGTGACCACGTCACCCTGCTTGTACGTCGTGGACACGTTCGACCCCTGCGGCAGGGTGCAGGTGAGACCTGCGACGGTGATCGTGGTCGCGTCGAGCGCCGAGATCGTGCCGCGGGCTGCGCTCCGCTCGTGGGTCGGCTGCTGCGAGGGCTTGCAGGCCCCGGGAGTCGTCTCGACCGCGTTGCCACCGGCCGTGCCGCCGCCGAGCTTGCCGTTCGCGAAGCCGCTCGCCGGGTCGAAGTCGGCCGAGAGGTTCGCAACGAGCGCGGTGCGGGGAGAGCCGGCGCGGCCGGCCGCGAGGCCTGCGACGTGCCCGTCGGAGTAGACGCCCTGGAACAGCGCCACCGTCTTCGGGTGGCTCGACGTGTCGATGCCCAGCCGGCCGGTGACGAGCCCGACCTTGTTCGTCGTGTCGACGACGCTGCGCGCGCGGAGCGTGATCGCGCCCGTCAACGTCGCATCACCGGTGGCGGTGCCCGTGTACGTCCCCTCGGTGACGACGATCGTCCGGTTGTCGCTCGTCGTGCACGTGCGGCTCGAGGTCTTGACCTGCGTCGCCGCGAACGTGCCGGCGACGGCGGCCGGGTTGGCCGCGCCGCCGAAGCCGTCGGCGACGGCATAGCCCGTCGCGACGAGGGCGCCGACGAGCACGGCCGGAAGGATCAACTTGCGCATCTGGGGCTCCTTTGCGGTTAGGGCGAGCCCTCGCACCCTCCCCCCGGTTGGTGCGCGGGTCGCTAACGCGGCGTAAGCGGACTGTAAGACGCGCTCCCGGTACCCTCGGACGGGGCATGCTCCGCCCCCTTGCGATCATCTTGCTCGCAGCCGCTGCGGCAGCGGCGAGCGCTCACGGCGACCCGGTGGAGCTGATGCCGGGCGTCACGTTCGACCGCACGATCGAGTTCACGCCGAGCGGCGTCGTCGTCCTGAACGTGATCACGGCGCCACGGCCCGGGACGGCGAATGGGCTCTACCAGCTCGTGCCGGTGCTCTCCGGCGGCACCCTCACGGGGGCCCCCGAGCCCCTGACCCGCATCGAGCAGGACGTGTCGCCACAGGCGACGACGGCGGGCGTCAACGGCGACTTCTCGACTGCGGACGGCCGTCCCGCCGGCATCGTGCTCACGGGCGGCGCGCTCGCCGCGCAGCCGGCGGCCGGACGCTCCTCGATCGGCATCGACGCGTCCGGGACGCTCCACGTCGACCGCGTCAAGCTCTTCGGTACATGGCAGGGCACCGGCCAGCGGCGGACGCTGAACGCGCTCGGGCGGCCGCCTGCCCCGGGCCAGTACGCCCTCTTCACGCCCGCCTACGGTCCGGCGGTGCCCGCGGTCACCGGCTCGGCCGAGGTCGTCCTCGGCTCGTTGCCGGCCGCCGTCCCGAACACCGACCTCCACACCGTCGTCGCGCAGGTCGGGAGCGGCGGCGGCGAGCCGATCCCGCCCGGCGGCGGCGTGCTGATGGCCGGCGGTGCCGCGGCGGCGAAGCTGCGTGCGGAGGCGCCGGTCGGGGCCGCACTCACGGTCAGGCTCGGGCTGCAGCCGGCGTGGACCGGCATGCTCGCCGCGTGGGGCTGCGGGCCTGTGCTGGTGCATGGAGGCAAGCCCGTGTTCCGCTCGCTCGAGGACCTGACGTCGGAGCAGGTCACCGGCCGCGACCCGCGGGCGGCGGTCGGGCAGCTCGCCGACGGGCGGATCGTGCTCGTCGCCGTCGACGGCGGCCGGCCGGGCTACAGCGTCGGCCTCACGAGCTATGAGCTCGCGAAGGCCCTGGTCGGGCTCGGCGCGGTCACCGCGTGCGGCCTCCAGCCGGGCGACCCGGTGACCGCGGCGTTCGACGGACAGCTGCTCTCGACGCCCGACCGGGGCGCGCAGCCGGTGCGCGAGGGCCTGCTGGTCGAGTACGCGGGCGTCTACGTGCCGCCGCTCCCGCTGGCGCTTCTGAACGGCGAGCCGGGCCGCACCGCCGAGCCGCTCTCCTACCGCCTCGTGCGCCCGTCGACCGTGACCGCACGCCTCGTCGCCCCCGACGGCAGCGCCCTGAGCCTCGTGGCCGGCGTCCTGCAACCGCCGGGGACGTACACGCTCACCCAGCCTGCGCTCTCGGTCGAGGGCGACTGGGGCCTCGACGTGACGGCGGTCGACGATCTCGGGCGCTCCTCCGAAGCGACGCGCACGTTCCGGTACGACACGACGCTGACGGGCCTCTCCGTCCCGGCCGTCGACCGCGGCCGCGTACCGGTGTCGTTCACGCTCGCCCGCCCGGCCGGCGTGCGGCTCGTGATCGAGACGGTGGGCGGCGTGGTCGTGCGCGACCTCGGCACGTCGAGCCTGCCCGCCGGGCGGCAGTCGATCGTCTGGGACGGCCGCCTCCCGCACGGCTCGCCGGCCTATGCCGGCCGCTACCTCGCGCACGTCTACGCGACGACCGGCGCCGGCACTTCCGACCTGAGCGCACCCTTCGCCTTCAGGCGCGCAGGCTAGAGTCGCCGCCGTGACCTCGTTTGTCGAGAGCCACGGGTTGGCGGCGGTCGCGGTGCTGATGTTCGTCGCCGCGCTCCTGCCGGCCGCGAGTGAGCTGACGATGGTGTACGGGGGCGCTCTGGCCTCGGGTGCGCTCGCCGGGCACATCGCCGGCGTCCGGCCCGGCTTCCATGCCTACCTCGCCGTCGTGGCGACGGGCACCGCCGCCAACGTGGCGGGCGCGATCGCGGGCTGGGCGCTCGGCCGCTACGGCGGCCATGCGCTCCTCGAGCGCCACGGCCGCTGGCTCCACGCCACGCCGGAACGAATCGAACGGGCGGAACGCTGGTTCGCGCGCTTCGGCCCGGTCGCGGTCCCGCTCGGCTTCGCGACGCCGATCGTGCGCTCCTTCGTCGCGCTGCCGGCGGGGATCCTCGAGTGGCCGCTCCGCCGCCTCGTCCCGCTCGCCGCGGTGGGGTGCCTGGCGTTCTGCGCGGTCGTTGCCGGGATCGGCTGGGCGGTCGGTGCGAGCTGGAGCTCGGCGAGCCACGACCTGCGCTACCTCGACTACGCCGTCGTCCTCGCGGTGGTCGTCGGCGCGGTGCTCCTGCTCGTGCGAAGGCGCACGACGGCTACCATCAGCGACGCCGATGGCGATTCCCCACGTTGACGTCAAGGCGCAGTACGCGCCTCTCGTTCCGGAGCTGCAGGAGGCATTCGCGCGCACCCTCGAGAGCGGCCGCTTCATCTTCGGCCCGGAGGTCGAGGCGTTCGAGCGCGAGGCCGCCGAGCATCTGGGAACGCTCGACGCCGTCAGCTGCGCGAACGGCACCGACGCGCTCGTGCTCGTCCTCGACGCACTCGGGATCGGCCCGGGCGACGAGGTCGTCTGCCCGTCGTTCACGTTCTACGCGACCGCGGAGTCGATCGCACGTCGCGGAGCGACGCCGGTGTTTGCCGACATCGATCCGACGACGCTGAACGTCGACCCGGCCGACGTCGAGCGCCGCATCACCGAGCGCACGAAGGCGTTGATGCCCGTGCACCTGTTCGGTCGCCCCGCTCCGGATCTCTCGGGCTTCGGGCTGCCGGTGATCGAGGATGCGGCGCAGGCGTTTGGCGCGAAGGGGATCGGAACCAGCGTCGCCTCGACGTTCAGCTTCTTCCCGACGAAGAACCTGTTCGCCCTCGGCGACGGCGGCCTGATCGGCGTCAACGACCCGGAGCTCGCCCAACGACTCCGCATGCTCCGCTTCCACGGCTCCGCGGCGAAGAAGGAGTTCCTCTACGTCGGCTACAACTCGCGCCTCGACGCGATGCAGGCGTCGTTCCTGAGGATCTTCCTGCGTCACATCGACCGCTGGAACGAGGAGCGCCGCGAGGCGGCGGCCCGCTACGGCGAGCTGCTCGACGGCCTCGTCGAGGCGCCCGTCGACGAAGAGGGCCACGTCTACCACATGTATTGCGTCCGCTCGCCCGAGCGCGACGCGCTTGCCGCCGCCCTGCAGGCGGCGGAGATCGGCCACGCGGTCTACTACCAGCCGCCGCTTCATCTCCAGCCCTCCCTCGCCTACCTCGGCTACGCGGAGGGCGACCTGCCCGAGACCGAGCGGGCCGCCCGCGAGAACCTCTGCCTGCCGCTCTGGGCGGGCGTCTCCGCAGACCAGCAGGCCGAGGTGGTCTCGGTGCTGCGCGGCGCATCCGAGCTCGTGCGGTCGTAGCCGTGAGGTTCCCGGTCAATCGTCACCGGGCTTGGCAGCTGATCTTCGACGCGGTCCTGATCGTCGCCGCCTGGCGGCTGACGTTCTTCCTGCGCTTCGACCAGACGATCCCGGTCTTCTACCGGCACCTCCTCGACTGGCAGGTGGTGGCGCTCGTCGTCGCGATCAACCTGACGACGTTCGTCGTCTTCGGCTTCTACAACCGCTGGTGGCGGTACGTGTCGACGCGCGACATGTGGGGCGCGTTCCGGGGTGTCATCGTCGGCTCCGGGATCACCTACCTCGTGCTCTACGCGTTCCCGCCGGTGCACACTTCGCGTCTTCCGCGCTCGATCGCGGCGCTCGACTTCCTGCTCGTGCTCGCGTTCGTCGCCGGGTCGCGCCTGCTCGCGCGGACGTTGATCGAGCGGCCGCCGTCGGGGCTCGTCGCCACCGGCAAGGAGGTGCTGATCGTCGGCGCCGGCGATGCGGGCCAGCTGATGGTGCGGGAGATGCAGCGCAACCGGCAGCTCCACTACACCCCGATCGGGTTCATCGACGACGACCCCCGCAAGCGCGGCGCCCGCTTCAACGGCATCCGGGTCCTCGGCACCGTCGACGACCTGCCGCACCTCCTGCGCGACAACCGTCCGGACGAGGTGCTGATCGCGATCCCGTCCGCACCGGGCTCGGTGCGGCGCACGATCGTCGAAACGTGTCGCGGCGAGAGCGTCCCGGTGAAGACGCTGCCGGGGCTGCACGAGCTGATCGCCGGCGATGTCAACCTCGGCGCTCAGATCCGGCCGGTGCAGGTCGAGGACGTGCTCGGCCGCCAGCAGGTCGAGGTCGACCTCGACCGGATCGCAACCTACGTCAAGGGCGAGACCGTGCTCGTCACCGGCGCCGGCGGCTCGATCGGCGGCGAGCTCTGCCGGCAGCTTGCGCGGCTCGGGGTGGCGCGGCTCGTCCTCGTCGACAAGGCCGAGTCGGCGCTCTTCGACATCGAGCGTGAGCTCGTCGACGAGCGGGAGTTCGATGCGGCGATCCCCGTGCTCGCCGACTTCGGCGACCGGGCGAAGATGCAGCAGGTCTTCGAGCGCCACGAGCCGGCGGTGCTCTTCCACGCCGCCGCGTACAAGCACGTCGGCATGCTCGAGGCGAATCCGCTGCAGGCGGTCGCGAACAACATCCTCGGCACGCGGGTGCTCGTCGACGCCGCGATCGAGGGCGGCGTCGATCGCTTCGTGCTCATCTCCACCGACAAGGCCGCGGCCCCGAAGAACATGATGGGCCGCTCGAAGGCAGTCTGTGAGTGGATCGTCGAGTCGTGCGCGCTTCGCGAGGACGTCGCGACGCGCTTCGTCGCCGTGCGCTTCGGCAACGTGCTCGGCTCGTCGGGCTCGGTGATCCCGATCTTCCGGCGGCAGATCGAGCGCGGCGGGCCGGTCACGGTCACCCACCCCGAGATGACGCGGTTCTTCATGACCATCCCCGAGGCGGCGTCGCTCGTCGTGCAGGCGGGCGCGATGGGTGGTCGTGGCCAGGTGTACGTGCTCGACATGGGCGAGCCGGTGCGCATCCTCGATCTCGCGAAGCAGATGATCCGGCTCTCGGGCCGCAACGAGGCCGAGGTGCCGATCGTCTTCACCGGCGCACGCGCCGGCGAGAAGATGCACGAGGTGCTCTGGAACGAGGGCGAGATGGTCGGCCCGACCTCGCACCCGAAGATCATGCGCGCGGCGCGCGCGGCGATCGACCCGGAGTGGCTCGACGAGTCGCTCGGAGAGCTCGAGCGTCTCGCCGCCGAGGGAGACACGCTCGCAGTCGTCGCGAAGCTCGGCGCGATGTGCAAGGAGCCGGTGCGCTCCGGCGCCGAGCCGGTTCTGGAAGACACGTTGCACTGACGTCACAGGCGCCCGCCGCCCTCGCGGGTACGGTGCCTCGGTGAGCGCACTCGACGGCCTGAATGCGGAGCAGCGGCGTGCCGCCGAGGCCGTGCGCGGGCCGGTCTGCATCCTCGCGGGCGCGGGCTCGGGCAAGACGACGACGATCACCCACCGGATCGCCCACCAGGTCGAGACCGGCGCGTTCGCGGCGAACCAGGTGCTCGCAGTCACGTTCACCGACAAGGCCGCCCGTGAGCTGCGGGCCCGGCTCGAGCGGCTCGGCGCCTCGGGCGTGCGGGCCTCGACGTTCCACTCGGCCGCGCTGCGGCAGCTGCGTCACTTCGCCCCGGAGCGCCTCGGCACGATCCTGCCCTCGAAGGCGCTCCTGCTGCGCCAGATCGCGAACCGGCTGCCGGCGCCGTACAAGTTCCGGCCCGCCGCCGACCTCGCGACCGAGATCGAGTGGGCGAAGAACCGGCGCATCCCCGCGTCGGCGTACCGCGACCGCGAGCCGCCGATCCCGCTCGACCTGATGCAGCGCGTCTACACGGAATACGAGCGCCGCAAGGCCGAGGAGGGCGTGATCGACTTCGAGGACCTGCTCGAGCTCGCAATCCGCCTCTTCGAGGACGACGACGGTGTCCGCGCGACGTTCACGGCGCAGTACCGCGCATTCACCGTCGACGAGTACCAGGACGTCAACCTTCTCCAGCAGACGCTCCTCGACCTGTGGCTCGGCGACCGCGACGACCTCTGCGTCGTCGGCGACGACTACCAGTCGATCTACGCCTTCACGGGCGCCGGCCCCGAGCACCTGCTCGGGCTGCCCCAGCGGTTCCCCCACGCGCACGTGGTCGCGCTCGAGGAGAATTACCGCTCCTCGCCGCAGGTGCTCGCACTCGCAAACCGGCTCGTTCCCTCCCTGGGCGGCGCCGAGAAGAAGCTGCGCGCGACGCGGCCCGACGGGCCGGATCCCGTCGTTCGCCCGTTCCCGTCGCCGGAGGACGAGGGCGCGGCGATCGTGGCTGCGATCCGGGCGCTCGACTGCCCACTCGAGGAGGTGGCGGTGCTGGCGCGCACGAACGCGCGGCTGGCCGACTTCGAGGAGCTCTTCCACGACGCGGCGATCCCGTTCCAGGGCGCCTCCCTGCTCGATCGCGACTCCGCCCGGCGCCTGTGCCGGCGCCTGGAGCGGTCGTCCGCGCCGGCCGGCGAGGCGGTCCGCTCCGCGGCGCTCGACGCCGGCTTCCTGGAACAGCTCCCCGACCGGCTCGGCGAGCGCGAGCTCGTGCGCCAGCAGGACCTCGCCCGGCTCGTCTCGCTCGCGGCGTCGTTCGACGGCGACGCCGCCGCGTTCGTCGCCTGGCTGCGCGAGCGGTTCGCGCCCGGCGGCGACGGGGCGCACGGCGTCCACCTCCTCACCTACCACCGCGCGAAGGGCCTCGAGTTCGACGCGGTCTTCCTGCCGCGTCTGCAGGAGCGCGAGCTGCCCGCCGCGCGGGCTGACGTCGACGAGGAGCGTCGCCTCCTCTACGTCGGGCTCACGCGCGCACGCACGCACCTGTGGCTCTCCTGGAGCGGGAAGCCGTCGCGCTTCCTCAAGGAGCTGGGAGCAAGCCCGACGCGCGCCGCGGGCAAGGCCCGCGAGTGGACGCCCGAGGCGCAGACGCCTCCGCGACTGGCGGCTCGAGCGGGCCCGCGCCGACGGCGTGCCGCCGTACGTCGTCTTCCACGACTCGGTGCTGCAGGCGATCGCCGCTGCGCAGCCGGCGTCGCTCGGCGAGCTCTCGCAGATCGCCGGCGTCGGCCCGGCGAAGCTCGAGCGCTACGGCGAAGAGCTACTCGCGTTGATCGGTGTCTGACACCTTCAAGGTGTCAGACACCGACCAGCAGGTCGAGGAGAGCCTGCGGGTCGCGGCGAACGCGCTCGCCCTCGTCGCGGTCG
The DNA here is from genome assembly GCA_963840365.1 of uncultured Thermoleophilia bacterium. Taxonomy (GTDB): domain Bacteria; phylum Actinomycetota; class Thermoleophilia; order Gaiellales; family Gaiellaceae; genus PALSA-600. The sequence goes on from CAWIYQ010000012.1 coordinate 642,985, forward strand.
CGCTTGCGGAGGTCGAGTGCGCGCGGGTCGGTCAGCGGGCGTAGGCGGCCGACGCGGATCAGCTCCTCGTCGACGCCGCCGAGCCGGCCGCCGTAGGTCGTGTACACGGGCACGCCGAGCGCCGCCGCCTCGCGGTTCATCGTGCCGCCCGCCGAGACGACGAGGTCGCTGAGTGCGATCAGGCTCTGTGCATCGATCGCCCGCTCCGGGACGATCACCGACGGCAGCGCAAGCGCCTGCACGTAGGCGCGTTGCTCCTCCGTTCGGGGGATGACGATCGCGTGCACGTCGTCGGAGCGGCCGAGATGCTCGAGCGTCATCGGGAAGAGCGGGTTCGAGTGGCGGTGGTACAGCGACACGTCCGGCGGCGGGCGCAGCACGACGAGCACGCGGGCGGGATCGATCGACCACGGCTCGAGCACGGCCGGGTCGGGGTCGAAGTCGGCGAGGTAGTACTCCTCCTTCAGCCCCGCGTACTGGCGGAGCTTCGGCGGGACCGCCGAGTAGCGGGCGAGCCGCTCGGGCGGGATCGAGTCGGGGACGACGACCCTGGTCGCCGCCCGGCAGCCGAGCTGATGCTGCAGCCACGCCCACTCGTAGTCGAACGTCGTCGCGCTCGGGATGCCGAGCCGGCGCGCGGTCATCGTCAGCTCGTGCGAGCCGTGGGCGAGCGCGAGGTCGAACCCGCGCGGCTTCGCCCACGCGCGCAGCGCCTTCAGGCGCGTGCGCATTTGCCGCGCCTTGCCGAGAGCGGAGCGGCCGCCGTGATGGCCGATCACCGTCGCGGTCATCCCGTGCGACTCGATCAGCTGCAGCGTCTGCGCGTAGTCGCGTGCGGTGATCTCGACCTCGTGCCCCTGCGCCTCGAGCAGCCGCACGAGCGGTCGGAACACGAGCGGGTGCGCACTCGCCGTGAAGTCGACCCAAACCTTCACGCGAGCACCCGCTCCAGCGGGACGTCGCGCGCGACGCCCTCGACGTGCCGCTCGTGCCAGAGCGTGAACGAGAGCAGCCCCCAGAGCTGGCGCGAGTTGTCGCGGCGCCCGGCGACGTGCTCGTCGAGCACTCGCGTCACCACATCCGGATCGAGGAACCCCTGGCGCCGGAGCGTCGCCGGAGCGAGCGTCTCCCGGGCGAACGGCTCGAGCTCGCCGCGCAGCCAAGCGGCCGCCGGGATCGAGAAGCCGCGCTTGCGGCCGTGCACCACCTCGCGCGGGAGGAGCGGCTCGACGGCCTTGCGGAGCAGCCGCTTCTTCTGCAGCCCGCGCACCTTGTGACGGGCGGGCAGCGAGAAGGCGAAGTTCGCCACGACGGTGTCCATGAAGGGGACGCGCGCCTCGAGCGACCACGCCATCGACGCGCGGTCGGTCTTCGTGAGCAGGTCGTCGACGAGGTAGAGCCCGAAGTCGACGTCCTGCAGCCTGGTCAGCAGCTCGTGGCCCTCGGTCTCGGCGAAGCGGGCGCGATAGGTCGCGAGCGGGTCGAAGCCGCTGCGGCGGCCGAGCAGCTCGGCGCGCGCGTCGGCGGAGAAGATCTCCTTCCAGCCGTGGTGGCGCTCGAGCGGCGGCAGGTGCGCGGCCTCGGTGAAGCGCTTTGCCTTGTAGTCCAGGCTGACGCGCCGCGTCGAGGTGGGCAGGCGGCGGGCGAGCGGCGCGGCCAGCGAAGCAAGCGGCCCGATGCGCTCGGCGAGCAGGTCGGCGACGTACGTGTAGTAGCCGCCGAAGAGCTCGTCGCCGCCCTCCCCGGAGAGCGCGACCTTCACGTCCTCGGCGGCGAGCTTCGAGACGAGGTACGTGGGGAGCGCCGACGAGTCGGCGAACGGCTCGTCGAACGCGTCGGCCAGCGCCGGCAGGAGCAGCGCCGCGTCCGGGCGAAGCGTCAGCTCGCGATGCACGGTGCCGTAGCGCTCGGCGACGGCGCGCGCGCCGGCGAGCTCGTCGAACGTCGCCTCCTCGAAGCCGATCGAGAACGTCCGCACCGGCTCCGACGACGCCTCCGCCGCGAGGGCGGCGAGCGCGCCCGAGTCGACGCCGCCCGAGAGGAGCACCCCCACGGGCACGTCGCTGATCAGGTGCGCGCGCACCGAGTCGCGCAGGCGCGCGCGGCACTCCTCGACGAGCTCCGCCTCGTCCTCGTCGCTGCGCGGCGCCAGCGGCCCCGTGCGGGCGTAGCGGGCGATCGTCGCCGAGCCTTCGGCCCACGTGAGCGTGTGGCCCGGGGGCAGCTTCCGGATGTCCTCGAAGATCGAGAGCGGCGCCGGGACCGAGTTGAAGGCCAGGAACGCCTCGAGCGCGTCGAGGTCGACGGCGCCGTGGTCGAGCGCATCGAGCTCCGACGCGAACGACAGCTCGCCGCCCGCGACGCGGTAGTAGAGCGGCTTGATCCCGAAGCGGTCGCGTGCGAGCACGAGCCGCTGCGTGTGCGCGTCCCAGACGGCGACGGCGAACATGCCGCGCAGCCGCTCCCAGAGCTGGGCTCCCCACTCCTCGTAGCCGTGCACGAGCACCTCGGTGTCGCAGCGCGTGCGGAAGCGGTGGCCGGCCCGCTCGAGCTCGCGTGCGAGCTCGCGGTGGTTGTAGATCTCGCCGTTCTGCACGACGACGACGCGGCCGTCCTCGCCCGCGATCGGCTGGTCGCCGCCGGTCAGGTCGATGATCGCGAGGCGTCGCGCCGCGATCCCGACGCCGCCGTCGACGTGCGCGCCGTCCGAGTCGGGCCCGCGGTGGAAGAGCGTGCGCGACATCGCGGCGAGCCGCTCGGGGTCGACGGCGCCGCGCGTGCGTCGCGATCCCGCAGATCCCGCACATGGCGGGTCAGTCTAGGGATCAGCTCTGTGGGCGCCGAGTGAAGACCTGGCGGACGACGCGGGCGCCGGTCACGATCACGGTGCGGAGGTAGAGCCGCACGGACCGGTCGGCGATCCACTCGAGGTCGTGCGCGAGCTTCTCCGCCATCGACGTCTCGTAGCCGCGGCGCACCTGGGCGAAGCCGGTCAGCCCGGGCCGCACGACGAGGCGCTGCCAGTACGCGGGCAGGTCGTGTGCCAGCTCCTCGAAGAAGCGAGGCCGGATCGGGCGCGGGCCGACGAACGACATGTCGCCGCGGAGCACGTTCCAGAGCTGCGGCACCTCGTCGAGCTGCGACGCCTTCAGCCAGCGGCCGATCGAGGTCAACTCGGCATCGGTGCGGGCGACGAGCTCCTCGCCGAGGTACTGGCCGATGCGCTCCTCGGCCCCAGGCCGCAGCGTCCGGAACTTGAGCATCGCGAAGAAGCGCCCGCGCCGGCCGACGCGCTGGCCCCGGTAGAGGACCGGCCGGCCGCTCGAGACGAGGACGATCACGGCGATGACGACGGCGATCGGCGCGAGCAGGAGCAGGCACACCGCGGAGAGGAGGATGTCGAGCGCCCGCAGCTCGACGTCGACCAGGCGGTGCGGCGCGTCGGAGGCAAGGCGCGTGTAGCCGCTGACGAGCGTGTCCTCGAGCGGTGCGGCGGCCACCAGCCGATGGTAAACCGTCGCGTGTGACGATCATCGGCATCGACCATGTGCAGGTCGCCGCGCCGCCCGGCTGTGAGGAGCGCGGCGCGGGCCTTCTACGGCGGCCTGCTGGGGCTCGAGGAGCTGGAGAAGCCGGAGCCGTTCCGTTCCCGGGGCGGCTGCTGGTTCCGCGCCGGGGCGCAGGAGCTGCACGTCGGCGTCGAGGAGCCGTTCACGCCGGCGCGCAAGGCACACCCGGGGCTCGTCGTCGACGATCTCGCGGCGCTCGAGCGCCGCCTCGCCGCCGCGGGCGTCCCTGCCGAGCGCGACGACCCGATCGGCGGCGCCTCCCGCTGCCACGTCGCCGACCCGTTCGGCAACCGCCTCGAGCTCCGCCAGGCGGCCCCGGTTGCACTTCCGTGACGATCGCGGCGCAGTTCGGAGACGGTGCCTGGCACCGGGGGCCGCCACCCGCCTCCGCGGCATACCGCTATAAGATTCGCTTATGGATACGAAGCAGTTGCAGGCATTCTGTGCCGTCGTCGAGCGCCGCTCGTTCTCGCACGCGGCCGAGCGGCTCGGCGTCACGCAGCCCGCCGTCAGCCTGCAGGTGCGGTCGCTCGAGCGGCGGCTCGGCGTCCAGCTCCTCGATCGGTCGGGCAGACGGGTCGAGCCGACCGAGGCCGGGGCGCGCCTCTACCGGAACGCCCAGCGGCTCCTGCAGCTCGAGGACGAGATCCTCGCCGACCTCGTCGACGACGCGACGGGGGAGCTCACCGGCACCTTCGAGATCGGCGCCTCGACCGGGCCGGGCGGCGTCGTCCTCTCGCAGCTCCTCTGCCGCTTCGCCGCGATGCACACGCCGCTCCACGTCTCGCTCCTCGTCTTCGACACCCAGACCGTCGTCGATCACGTCGCCGGCCGGACGCTCGAGCTCGGCGTCGTCGGCGCCGCCCCCCGGCATCGCGCGGTCGAGTACGAACCGTTCTTCCGCGACACCGTCGTCCTCGCGTGCCCGCCGGGCCACCGCTTCGCCGGCCGCACGGTCACCCTCGACGAGCTGCGGCAAGAGCAGCTGATCCTGATGCAGGACGGCGCCGGCGTGCGCCAGCTGATCGAGGAGAAGCTTCGCGGCGCCGGCCTCAAGCTGCGCGACCTCGACGTGCGGCTCGAGCTCGGCCTGCAGGAGTCCGTCACGAGCGCCGTGCGCGGCGGCTACGGCGTCACGTTCATCTCCCGCTCGTCGATCGAGAACGACCTCGCCGCCGGCACGCTCGTCGAGTCGCGCGTCGCCGGCCTCGAGCTCGAGCGCGAGATCTACCTCGTCCGCGCGGTGGGGCGATCGGAGACTCGCGCGGCGCGCGCGTTCCTCGACTTCGCGCGCGCCGAGCTCGCATGATCGTCCGACACGGACCTGCCGAAGCGGAGCTGCCCGGTCTTCTCGACGAGGTCGGGATCGAGCGGCCGTTCGTGATCTCGAGCGGGCGCTGGCGGTCGCTCGACGTGCCGCACGTCGGCTGGTGGTCGACCGTGCCGGCCGAGCACGTCGACGTCCCCGGCGAGGCCGACGGGATCCTCGGCATCGGCGGCGGCTCCGCGATCGACACGGCGAAGCACGCGTCGGCTGAGGCAGAGCTACCGGTCGTGCACGTGCCCGACCACGTACTCGGGCTCCGAGTGGACGACGCACTACGGCATCCGCAGCCCCGACCGGCGCATCCACGGCGGTGGTGCGGGCGCGCGTCCCGTCGGCCTCGTCTACGACGTCGACCTCACCCTCGAGCTGCCGCTCGACGTGACTGTGGGAACGGCGCTGAACGCGCTCGCGCATTGCGCCGAGGCGCTCTACGTGCGGCGCCGGAGCCCGGAGGGCGACGAGCAGGCGCTCCTCGGCGCGCCGCTGATCGCCGCCGCGCTGCCGCAGGTCGTCGCTGCCCCCGGCGATCGGGAGCAGCGCGCGGTGCTGCTCACCGGCGCCATGCATGCCGGGCATGCGCTCGCGCTCGTCGGGCTCGCGCTCGCCCATGCGATGGCGCAGGCCGTCGGCGGCACCTACGGGCTGGCGCATGGGGCGATGAACGCGCTCTGCCTGCCGCCCGCGCTCGAGTTCAACCGCGCGTTCGCGCCCGAGGCGGTCGAGCGCTTCGGCGAGGCGATCGGCGGCGACCCCGTCGAGCGGACGCGGGAGCTCGCCCGGCTCGGCGGCTTCGAGCGCCTGCGCGACTTCGGCGTCGCGCAGGACGACCTCCTCCGGCTCGCAGAGATTGCGGCCGGCCGTGCGGGCAACCAGGCGAACCCGCGGCCGGCGACGCCGGGCGAGATCGCACGGCTCTTTGCGGCGATCTGGTAGCGGCCTAAGCGATTCCTCCGATTCGCCCGGCGCTTGCCCACTTCTACGGTGATCGCGTGGCCGAGCAGGCGAACCTGTCGCTTCGCGCGGGCCGCTGGAGCGCCGCGCACTGGAAGACGGCGGCCTTCGGCTGGTTCGCCTTCGTGTTCGCCGCGATGGCGCTCGGCTCGGCGATCGGCCTGAATCAGCTCGGCGACTCGCAGTCCGGCTCGGGCGAGACCGCGAGGGCGCAGTCGATGCTGCGCCAGGCGAACTTCCTCTCGCCGGCGGGCGAGGTCGTGCTCGTCCAGCGCAGGGACGGCAAGGTCGTGCGCGGCGACCTCACGTTCGTCGGGGCGGTGCAGTGGATCACGCACGCGCTCGCGCGGCGGCCCGAGGTGACGAACATCCGTACGCCGCTCGACGAGCGGAACGCCGGCCTGATCTCGAAGGACGGCCGCTCGGGGCTGATCGAGTTCGACATCCGCGGCAGCGCCGACACGGCGGACAAGCGCGTGCAGAAGGTGCTCGACGCCGTCGCACAGGCACAGCGCGACAACCCGACCTACCGCATCGAGGAGTTCGGGATGGCGAGCGCGAACCACGTGGTCGGCAAGACCGTCACGAACGACTTCCGGCGCGCCGAGTACACCTCGCTGCCGATCACGCTCGCGATCCTGCTGCTTGCCTTCGGAGCGCTCGTCGCCGCCCTCCTGCCGGTCGTGCTCGGGTTCACCGCCGTCCTCGGCGCGATCGGCCTCTGCGTGCTCCTGAGCTACGTGTTCGCGCTGCCGGTGTTCGTCGACAGCGTGATCCTGATGATGGGAATGGCGGTCGGCGTCGACTACTCGCTCTTCTACCTCCAGCGCGAGCGCGAGGAGCGGCGGCGAGGTGCGAGTCCGCACGAGTCGCTCTTGACGGCCGCGCGGACCTCCGGTCGTGCAGTGCTGATCTCCGGCATGACCGTGCTGATCGCGATGGCGGGGCTCTTTTTCACGGGCAACCCGATCTTCACCTCGATGGGGCTTGCCACCGAGGTCGTCGTGCTGCTCGCGATGATCGGCTCGGTGACGGTGCTGCCGGCCCTCCTGCACCGGCTCGGCGACCGGGTCGACCGCGGGCGACTGCCGTTCCTGCGCGGCACGCGGGGCGAGGGCAGGCTCTGGAGCGCGATCCTGCGGCCGGCGCTCTCGCATCCGCTGCTCGCGCTCGTCGTCGCGGGTGGCGCGCTGCTCGCGGCGGCCGCGCCGACTCTGACGATGCACACCAAGCTTCCGAGCTTCACCGACCTGCCGCACAACGTCCCGATCGTCCGCACGTACGAGCGCGTGATCCACGCGTTCCCCGGCGCGCCGACGCCGGCGGTCGTCGTCCTGCGCGCCGCCGACGTCCGCACCCCCGCGATCCAGGCGCAGGTGCGGGCGCTGAAGCGACGGGCCCTCGCGACCGGCGACGCGCGGGCGCCGGTGTCGACGCGGATCAGCCGCGACGGCACGGTGGAGGAGATCGACCTGCCGCTCGCAGGCCGCGGCGACGACGCCACCTCGATCCACGCCGTCGACGTGCTCCGCCGAACGCTGATCCCGGAGACGATCGGCAGTGTTCCCGACGTCGACTACGCGACCACCGGCGTCGCCGCGGCGACGAAGGACTTCAACGACCAGATGAAGGCGCGCCTGCCGATCGTCTTCGCGTTCGTGCTCGGGCTCGCGTTCGTGCTCCTGCTGCTGACGTTCCGCTCGATCGTCGTGCCGCTCACGGCGATCGCGCTCAACCTGCTCTCCGTGAGCGCCGCCTACGGCCTGCTCGTGCTCGTCTTCCAGCATCACTGGGCGGAGGGCATCCTCGGCTTCTCCTCGAACGGCGGCATCACCTCGTGGTTGCCGATGTTCCTGTTCGTCGTGCTCTTCGGCCTCTCGATGGACTACCACGTGTTCATCGTCAGCCGGGTCAAGGAGCTCGTCGACGGGGGCGAGCCCACGCGTGAGGCCGTCCTGCACGGGATCACCCGCACGGCGCCCTCGGTGACGAGCGCGGCTGCGGTGATGGTGGCGGTGTTCGCGATCTTCGCGACGCTCTCGCTGCTCCAGTTCAAGCAGATGGGCTTCGGGCTCGCAGTCGCGATCGCGGTCGACGCCACGGTCGTTCGCGCCGTCCTGCTCCCGGCGACGATGACCCTGCTCGGCGACTGGAACTGGTACCTGCCGGCCTGGCTCGAATGGCTCCCACGGGGTCAGACCCGGGTCAGACCCCACCGGCTCGCCGCGCATAACGTTCGCTAATCTCAGGTATAGTCTCCCAGATGACGCCGCCGGAGCGCTCGTTCGACGTGCTCGTGATCGGGAGCGGGGCTTCCGGCCTGGCCGCCGCGGTCTCCGCCGAACGTGCCGGGGCGCGGGTCGCGCTCGCGACCAAGGGGTCGCTCCAGGCGAACAACTCCTCGAAGGCCCAGGGCGGCATCCAGGCCGCCTTCGGCGACGACGACTCGCCCCAGCGGCACGCGGACGACGTCTACCGCAGCTCGCACGAGACCGCCGAGCCGGCGCTGGTCGAGGTGCTGACCGTCGACGCCGCCTCCGCCATCCACTGGCTCGAGGAGCTCGGCGTCGAGTTCACCCGCGAGGCAGACGGCTCCTATCGTCTCGCCCGCTGCGGCGGCGCGACCGCGAAGCGTCTGCTCCAGGTCGGCGACCGCACCGGGCACGCGATCACGAAGGCGCTCCGCGAGGCATGGGAGGCAGGCAGCGGCACGAGCTTCAGCAACGCCCCGCTCGAGGAGCTCGTGGCGGTGAACGGTCACTGGCGCGCGCGCGTCGGCGGCCGGCACGTCGACGCCGGGACGGTCGTCCTCGCAGCCGGCGGGCGCTGCTACGCCGAGGCGGAGCGCCGCGGCGAGCTGTCGACGAACCACCCGAATGCGACGGGCGAGGTGACCCGGATCGCCACCGACCTGGGCGCGCAGGCACGTGACCTCGACGCGTTGCAGTACCACCCGAACGGCGGCGCCTGGCCGCCGAACATGCAGGGCTACTCGATCCCCGAGACGACACGCGCCTACGGCGCGGTGCTGCTGAACGCGGAGGGCGAGGAGTTCACCGATTCGCTCGGCCCGCGCGATACCGTCAGCCAGGCGATCTTCGACGAGGTGCGCGAGGGGCGCGGCGTCTCGACGCCCGACGGCCGCCCCGCCGTCTACCTCGACACGTCGCGCATCCCGGTGGCCGACGCCGAGGTGTCGCTGCCGTACATGCTCCGCCGCTACCGCGGCGCGGGCATCGACCCACTCGCCGAGAAGATCCTCACCTACCCCGTCCTCCACTACCAGAACGGCGGGCTCGTGATCGACACGAACGCCGAGACCACGCTCGAGGGCCTGTACGCGTGCGGCGAGATCGCCGGAGGCACGCACGGGCGCAACCGCATGATGGGCAACTCCCTGCTCGAGTGCGTCGTCTTCGGGCGCCGGGCCGGGCGAGCCGCGAAGGAGAAGGCAACCGTATGAGCACGACCACGACCGATCTGCAGGGCGCGGTCGAGGACGCCGCCGCGCATCTCTACGTCTGGGCGCTGAAGGACATCCCGCAGGACCTGCGCGATGCCCTTTCGGCCGCACGCGAGAAGGAGACGTCGGTCCCCGGCCGGCGAGTTCTCGAGACGATCCACCGCAACATCAACGTGGCCGACAGCGAGAAGAACCTCGTCTGCCAGGACACGGGCATCGCCGTCTACCACGCCAAGGTGGGCGAGCACTTCCCGCTCCACCCGGCACGGATCTACGACGCGCTGCGCGCCGGGACGGCACGCGCCACCGTCGAGCATCCGCTGCGCTCGAACGCAGTGCACACGATCACGCGTGAGAACACGGGGCCGAACATCGGCTATCGCCTGCCGATCGTGCACTGGGAGTTCATCGAGGACTGGGACGGGCTCGACGTGAAGTGCGTTCCCAAGGGATCGGGCTCGGAGAACATGAGCTTCCTGAAGATGTGCGTCCCCGCCGACGGCGTGAAGGGGATCAAGCAGTTCGTGCTCGAGTCGATCGTCGGCGCGGGCGGCAAGCCCTGCCCGCCCGGGATCGTCGGCGTCGGCATCGGCGGCTCGGCCGACTACGCGATGCATCTCGCCAAGGAGGCGATCATGCGGCCGATCGGGACGCGCAACCCCGACCCGATCGTCGCGCAGCTGGAGGACGAGCTCTTCGGCCTCCTCAACGAGACCGGGATCGGGCCGATGGGGCTCGGCGGCGATGTGACCGTGCTCCAGTGCCACATCGAGCACGCGGACACGCACATGACGCTGAACCCGGTGGCCGTCAACTACCAGTGCTGGGCGGCGCGCCGCGCATCCGCGCACATCGCGTCCGACGGCACCATCGACTACGACCGCGAGGCATAGGTGACCTGATGGCGACTCATGAAGTCACGTTCCCGATCACCGACCCGCAGGAGATCCTGAAGCTCCGCGCGGGCGACGAGGTGACGGTGCAGGGCCACATCATCGGCATCCGCGACCGCACCCAGATCCGCATCTTCGACCAGGGCGTCGAGCCGCCGATGGACCTGCGCGGCGCGTTCCTGCTCCACACCGCGCCCAACGTCCGCAAGGTCTCCACGGATTCCGAAGGCAGAGGCACGTACGAGAAGATCTGCATCGGCACGACGACGAGCGCGCGGATGGTGCGCTTCACCGAGCCGCTCGGCCGCCAGTACGGCGTGCGCGCGATCTGCGGCAAGGGCGGTTTCCCGGACGAGGCCATCGAGCCGATGCACGAGCTCGGCATGGTCTACTTCGCCATCGTCGGCGGCGCCGCAGCGCTCGAGACGACGCAGATCGAGGAGATCGAGGAGGTCGCCTGGGAGGAGCTGATGCCCGAGTGCCTCTGGAAGTTCCGCGTCAAGGACTTCGGCCCGCTCACCGTCGGCATCGACGCGCACGGCAACTCGCTGTACCACGACGTCCAGACCCGCGCCAAGGCAAAGCTGGAGGAGCTCTATGCCCGTCTCTAGACCCGATATCGGCATCCACCGCGACGGCGGCCTCACGCACGTTCTCGACAAGGGCCTCGGCCCGCGTGCGTGGGAGGACGTGCTCGAGACGTCGGGCGACTACATCGACATCGTCAAGCTCGGCTGGGGAACGGCCTACGTGACGCAGAACCTCGAGCGCAAGCTCGAGATCCTGAAGGACAAGCGCGTCGTCATCGGCGGCACGTTCTTCGAAGTCGTCTATGCGCGCGGGAAGTTCGACGAGTACAAGAGCTGGCTCTCGGAGCTCGGTATCGACCACGTCGAGATCTCCGACGGCACGGTCGAGATCCCGCGCGAGCGAAAGCTCGAGCTGATCGCCGACTTCGCACGCGACTTCATCGTCCTCTCCGAGGTCGGCTCGAAGGACTCGGAGGTCGTGTTCGCGCCGTACGAGTGGGTCGAGTGGATCAAGGCCGAGAAGGAAGCGGGCGCGTGGAAGGTGATCACCGAGGCGCGCGAGGGCGGCACCGCCGGCATCTTCCGCCCGTCGGGCGAGATGCGCACGGGGCTCGTCGACGAGATCGCGCACTCGATCGACTTCCACGACCTCGTCTGGGAGGCGCCGACGAAGGCGTCGCAGGCGTGGTTCGTGAAGCACTTCGGTCCCGAGGTCAACCTCGGCAACATCCCGCCCGACGAGGTCATCCCGCTCGAGACCCTGCGCCTGGGCCTCCGCGGCGACACGCTCAAGGAGGTGCTGCTTGGCGACCCGCAGCCTGCAGTTGCCGACTGACGTCGAGGCACTCGGGGCGCGCGAGGTGCTCGCCTTCTGCCTGCGCGAGTTCCCGGGCCGCGTCTCGCTCGCCTGCTCCTTCCAGAAGGAGGAGTCGGTCCTGCTCGACCTGCTGTTCGAGCTCGATCCGGGCGCGCGCGTCTTCGCGATCGACACGCACTACCTCTTCCCGGAGACGTACGAGCTCTGGCGCGAGGTGGAGCAGCGCTACGACACGAAGATCGAGGTGTTCGAAGGCCCGACTCCGGAAAAGCTCGCCGCGACGCACGGCGAGAAGCTCTGGGAGCGCAAGCCCGAGCTCTATCTCGCGATCGCCAAGGTTGCGCCGCTCAACCGGGCCCTGGGCGACCTCGACTGCTGGGTCACGGGCGTGCGCCGCGACCAGTCGCCGACGCGCGCCGACGCGCCCAAGCTCGGGTGGGACGAGGCGCACGAGCTGTGGAAGGCGAACCCGCTCGCCGACTGGAGCGACGACGACTGCTGGACGTACATCCGTGAGCGCGGCCTCCCCTACAACGCGCTGCACGACCGCGGCTACGCCTCGATCGGCGATACCCATTCGACGGTCCCCGGCGCCGGCCGCGAGGGCCGCTGGGCGGGCACGGGGCGCACCGAGTGCGGCCTCCACTCGAGCGGCGGCGCGGCGTGAAGGTTGCCCAATGAGCGACGGCTTCGTCCTCTGGCTCACCGGCCTGCCGGGCGCCGGCAAGACGACGATCGCGAGCGTCGTCGCCCCGGAGCTCGAGCGTCAGGGTTTCGTCGTCGACCAGCTCGACGGCGACATCGTCCGTACTCACCTCTCGCAGGGTCTCGGCTACTCGAAGGCCGATCGCGACACGAACATCGGCCGCATCGCGTGGGTGGCGTCGCGCATCGCCCGTGCCGGCGCGGTCGTGATCGTCTCCGTGATCTCGCCGTACGCCGAGGGACGACGGCACGCGCGCGCCCTCATCGAGCCGCACGCCCCGTTCGTCGAGGTGCACGTCTCGACCCCGCTCGAGGAATGCGCGCGGCGCGATCCGAAGGGCCTCTACGCCCTGGCGTTCGCCGGCGAGCTCGACGACTTCACCGGCGTCTCGGCGCCGTACCAGGCGCCGCAGTCGCCCGAGCTGCGGCTCGACACGACCGGCTCGACGCCCGTCGAAGCCGGAGAGGCTGTGCTCGCGCGGCTGGCCGAGCTGAACCTGATCGCGGGCATGTCGTCGTGAGCCCGCGCCCCCTCTCGCACCTCGATGCGCTCGAGTCGGAGGCGATCCACATCATGCGCGAGGTCGCCGCCGAACGGGAGCGGCCGGTGCTGCTCTTCTCCGGCGGCAAGGACTCGATCGTGCTGCTGAGGCTCGCCGAGAAGGCGTTCCGGCCGGCGCGCTTCCCGTTCCCGGTCATGCACGTCGACACGGGCCACAACTTCCCCGAGGTGATCGAGTACCGCGACCGTCGTGTCGCGGAGCTGAACGAGCGGCTCGTCGTGGCCTCGGTGCAGGAGTCGATCGACCGGGGCCGCGTCGTCGAGCAGACGGGGCCGCGTGCGTCGCGCAACCAGCTGCAGACGACCACGCTCCTCGATGCGATCGAGGAGCACGGCTTCGACGCCGCGATGGGCGGCGCGCGGCGCGACGAGGAGCGGGCGCGCGCGAAGGAGCGCATCTTCAGCTTCCGCGACGACTTCGGCCAGTGGAACCCGCGGGCCCAGCGTCCCGAGCTGTGGAACCTCTACAACGCGCGGATCCGGAAGGGCGAGCACATCCGTGTCTTCCCGATCTCGAACTGGACGGAGCTCGACGTGTGGCAGTACGTCGCACGCGAGGAGCTCGAGCTGCCCGTGATCTACTTTGCGCACGAGCGCGAGGTGTTCCGCCGCGACGGGATGCTCTACGCCGCCTCGACCTTCGTCGAGCGCTACCCCGAGGAGGAGCCGTTCACCGCCTCGGTGCGATTCCGCACGGTCGGCGACATGAGCTGCACCGGCGGCGTCCTGAGCGAGGCGAGCACGATCGAGAGCGTCGTCGACGAGATCGCGGCGACGCGCGTCACCGAGCGCGGCGAGACACGCGCGGACGATCGCGTCTCGGAAGCCGCGATGGAGGATCGGAAGCGCGTTGGCTACTTCTAGACAAGGTGTCTGACACCGTCGGTGTCAGACACCCCGTGGGGTGAAGATCAATGGCAACGTCAAGAGAGCTGCTCGAGACCGGTCTTCTCCGCCTCGTCACCGCGGGGTCGGTCGACGACGGCAAGTCGACGCTGATCGGTCGTCTGCTCTACGACACGAAGCAGATCCTCGTCGACCAGCTGCAGCACATCGAGGATGCCTCCAGGCGGCGCGGCTATGACTACGTCGACCTCGCGCTCCTCACCGACGGCCTCCGCGCCGAGCGCGAGCAGGGAATCACGATCGACGTTGCCTATCGCGGCTTCGTCACGCCGCGCCGACGCTTCCAGCTGGCGGATGCACCCGGCCACGTGCAGTACACGCGCAACATGGTCACCGGGGCATCGACCGCCGACCTGGCCGTCGTGCTCGTCGATGCCCGCCTGGGCGTGATCGAGCAGACCCGCCGCCACTCCTACATCGTCTCGATGCTCGAGCTCCCGCACGTCGTCTACGCCGTCAACAAGATGGACCTCGTCGGCTACGCCGAGGACGTCTTCGACGAGATCGCACGCGAGCTCGCCTCGGTCAGTGCCCAGCTGGGGATCCGCGACCCGACGGTGATCCCGATGTCGGCTCTCCACGGCGCGAATGTCGTCGACCGCTCGACGGAGATGGAGTGGTACGCAGGCCCGACGCTTCTCGAGCATCTCGAGACGGTCGAGCCGTCCGCCGACGCAAATCTCGCGGACCGCCGCTTCCCGGTGCAGTGGGTGATCCGGCCGATGGCCGACGAGCACCACGACTACCGCGGGTACGCGGGCCAGGTGGCGAGCGGCGTCTGGCGGCCGGGAGACGAGGTCGTCGTTCTCCCGTCGGGCAACACCTCACGCGTCGCCGCGGTCGACACGCTCGACGGGACGCTCGACGAGGCGGTCCCGGCGCAGTCGGTGACGATTCTGCTCGAGGACGACCTGGACGTCGCGCGCGGCGACATGCTCGCCGACCCCGCGAACCCGCCGGTGGTCGCCCGCGAGCTCGAGGCGCGCGTCTGCTGGATGTCCGAGCGGCCGGTCGAAGAGCGTGCGCGCGTGCTCGTGAAGCACACGACGCGCACCGTCGCTGCACGGATCGAGGAGATCGTCTCGGTCGTCGACATCGCCACTCTCGAGGACCGCGCCGCGCCCGGCCGGATGGAGCTGAACGACCTCGGGCTCGTGCGGCTGCGTCTCGCCGAGCCGCTCGCCGTCGACCCGTACGCGCGCAACCGCGCGACGGGTGCGTTCATCCTGATCGACGAGGCGACGAACGAGACGGTCGGCGCCGGAATGGTGGTCGGTGCGTCGTAAGGAGCCTCCAACCGCTGATCCGTACACCGACACGGCGGTGATCGACTCGCGCGCGCCGCGGACGAATCAGGCCGTCGTCGGTGCCGTGTCGCTGCTCGCGGTGGTCACCGGCTGGTGGTGGCTGCTCGCGCTGCTCGCCCTGCAGCTTGCAGTCGGCCTCACCTTCGGTCGCCGCTTCTGCCTGACGTGCGTCGCGTACTTCGCGCTCCTGCAGCCGCGGTTCGGCGAGGGCCCGCTCGAGGACTCCCGGCCACCGCGGGCCGCCAACGTCGTCGGTCTCGTCGTCCTCGGCCTCGCGAGCGTCGCCTATGCGGCGGGCCTCGGCAGCGCCGGCGCGGTGCTCGGGCTGCTCGTCGCCGCCCTGGCGCTGCTCGCCGCTCTCACCGGCTTCTGCACCGGCTGCGAGGCGTACAAGCTCGCCTGCCTGTTGCGCGGGCGGCCGTTCGTCTCGTGCCCGCTCCCGCCACGGGTGTGACCCGTTGACCTGGCAGTTCGTGCTTGCGGGGGCGCTCGTCGGAGTGCTCGTCGGCATGACGGGGATGGGCGGCGGCTCGCTGATGACGCCGATGCTGATCCTGATCTTCGGCTTCGACCCGAAGACCGCAGTCGGCACGGACATCCTCCACGGCGCCATCTTCAAGTCGTTCGGCGCCGTGCGGCACCGCCAGCTCGGGAACGTCGACACGCGGCTCGCGCTCTGGATGCTCGTCGGCTCCGGCCCGCTGTCGCTCGTCGGCGTCCAGCTCGCGAGCTCGTTCTCCGACTCGACGCAGTCGGTCATGGGCCGCGTGATCGGCGCCTCGCTGATCGCGGGCGGGCTCGGCTTCCTCGCGAAGACGTTCATCCACCGGCCGGAGCCGGACGGGCCGTTCGCGCTGACGGTGCGCGTGAAGGTGCTCGCGATCCTGATCGGCGCGACCTTCGGATTCGTCGTCGGCCTGACGTCGGTCGGCTCGGGGACGTTCTTCGGGCTTGCGCTCCTCCTGCTCTTCCCGCTCTCCGCCACACGCGTCGTCGGCACCGACCTCCTGCACGCGGCGCTCCTGCTCTGGATCGCAGGCGCCGGCCATCTGCTCCACGGCAACGTCGACCTGCACGCGATCGCCTGGCTCCTGCTCGGGTCGATCCCCGGCGTGCTCGCCGGCTCGCACCTCTCGATCCGCGTGCCGGAGAACGGGTTGCGGGTCGGGTTCGCGGTCGTGCTCATCCTCTCGGGGATCAAGCTGATCGAGATTCCGCACGGGACGACGATCGTCGAGGTCGGCGTCGGGCTGGCCGCGGCCGCGCTCGTGGCCTGGCTCGTCGCGCAGATCCGCCGGCGGCGGTTCGAGCGCCGGGTTCCCGCCTCGGACCCGGCGTAGTATCTCGCGGGCGTGCCCCGCGTCGTCTCGACCGCGATCGTGCTTGCCCTGCTCGCGGGGACCGCCGGTGCCTTCGCGCTGACCGAGAGCGCCAAGCTCGAGCGCTCGCCGATCTACGGCACGAGGGTCATCAGCCCGGTCTTCTCGCCGGCCGGGAAGCTCAAGCCGACCGTCACGGTCGAGTTCCGCGTGCGCCCGCGCGAGCGGATCGACGTCTGGATCGTCGACCACCACGGGAACAAGGTGACCGACCTGCTGACGAACCGCAGCGTCGCCCCGCACGCGAGAGTCACCGTCGTGTGGAACGGCCTGGACCCCGACGGGATCGTCGCTCCCGACGGCGTGTACCGCCCGGTTGTGAAGCTGCTCCGCTCGCACCGCACGATCACCTTGCCGAGCGACCTCACGCTCGACACGAAGCCGCCCACGATCCACGTGCGACACCCTCAGTTCCCGATCATCTCGCCGGACGGCGACGGTCACGCCGACGTCTTCCGCATCCCCTACTCGGTGAGCGAGCCCGCGCACGCGATCCTGCTGATGCGCGGCACGCAGGCGGGCTTCACGAAGAGCCGGAAGCTGTCCGGCACGCTGACGTGGAACGGCTTCTACCCGGGGACGAACAAGCCGCTGCCGAAGGGCCGCTACGTCCTCGGCGTCGAGGCGCAGGACACGGCGGGCAACCGGTCGCCGATCCTGCGCTTCGCGATCGCGGAGATCCGTTACGTGACACTCGCCCGCGACCGCGTCGTCGTGCGGCCGGGCGGGCGCTTCGCGATTCGCGTCTCGACGGACGCGCCGACGGTCGAGTGGCGGCTCCACGGCCGCTCGGGCGTCCTGCCGCGCGGCACGCTGCGCCTGCGGGCGCCGCAGAAGGCCGGCGCATACCGCCTGTACGTCACCGTGGGGAAGCACTCCGCCACCGCCTCCGTGATCGTCGGATGAACGTGCACGCCGCCCAGGTGCTCGGCGCTGCGGGCTCGGTGGGCCTGGGGCTCCTGATCGTGGCGACGCAGCGCGAGCTGCGTATCGGCGGCCTCGTCGCCTGGGCGGCGGGCTGGGCTGGGCTCGCGGTGTACCTCGCGCCCCACGGCCATCACCGCCTGCTCGCGGCCGCGGCCGTCGTCGGCGTGATCGCAGCCGCGGTCGGCGCGGCGATCGTCGTGCGGGTGCCGTGGCTGCTCGCGCTCGCGGCGCTCGCGTGCGTGCCCGCCCGTTTCCCGGTGCACGTCGGCTCGACGAAGGCGAACCTCCTCCTGCCGATCTACGGCGTCGTCGTGGTGGCGGCGCTCGCGCTTGCGTGGGAGCTCTTCGGCGACGGCCGTCGCGAGCGGCCGCTCGGCCCGCTCGCCTGGCCGCTCGCGGCGTTCCTTGCCTGGCAGGGCCTGACGTTCCTCTGGACGAAGGACGTGCGCCAGGGAGCGATCGAGCTGTGCTTCTTCGTGCTCCCGTTCGGCCTCCTCACAGAGACGCTCGCACGGCTGCCGTGGTCGCGCGCCTGGGTGCTCACGCTCTACGTCCAGCTCGCGTTCATGGGCCTGCTCTTCGCGCTGATCGGGCTTTGGCAATACCAGTCGCGGAACATCTTCTGGAACCCGAAGGTGAAGGTCGACAATGCCTACGCGCCGAGCGGCTGGTTCTACCGCGTCAACTCGGTCTTCTACGACCCGTCGATCTACGGGCGGTTCCTCGTCGTCGCGATCCTCGCCAGCCTGGCCGTCATCCTGCTGCGGCGCGGCGATCCGCTCTGGCAGATCGCGGCCGCGCTCGTGATCGTGATCACCTGGGTCGGGCTCGTGCCCTCGTTCTCGCAGTCGAGCTTCGCGGCGCTGATGGCCGCGGTCCTGCTCGGCGCGATCGTCGTGTGGCGGCGCGGCAGCCTCCCGCTCGTCGCGGCCGCCGTCCTGCTCGCCGTCGTCGCGGTGATCGTCTCGCCGTCCGTCCGCAGGCACGCGTCGCTCTCGCACATCACGAGCGGGCGCTCCACCCTCGTCTCGAGAGGCCTCAAGCTCGCCTACCACCACCCGGTGCTCGGGGTCGGAGTCGGCGGCTTCAAGCGTGGCTACGCCGAGCTCGCGCACCTCAAGGGGAAGGAGCCGAGGACGGCCGCCTCGCACACGACGCCGGTGACGGTCGCGGCCGAGACCGGCGTCCCTGGGCTCGCGCTCTTCCTCTGGCTCGTGGCCGTTGCCCTGTGGACGGGCTTCGCCCGGATCCGGGCGACGTTCGAGGGAGCGGCACGGCTCGCGTTCGGTCTAGCCTTGGCGGCGATCCTGGTGCACTCGCTCTTCTACGACTCGCTGTTCGAGGACCCGACCTTCTGGGGGCTGCTCGCCCTCGTCGTCGTCGGCGCCCGCGCGGCGTCGGTCCAGGAGACGCTCACGTGATCGACGGCGTGCAGCGGGCGCTCGTGCTCGCGCCGCACACCGACGACGGCGAGTTCGGCTGCGGCGGGACGATGGCGCGGCTCGTCGAGGCCGGTGCGGAGGTGCGCTACGTCGCGTTCTCGATCGCGACCCGGTCGCTGCCGCCCGGCTTCGCGCCCGACACGCTCGCGCGCGAGGTGCGCGACGCGACCGCCGAGCTCGGGATCCCGCCGGAGCAGCTGACCGTCCACGACTTCGACGTGCGGACCTTCCCCGACCATCGGCAGGAGATCCTCGAGCTGCTGATCGAGATCTGGAATGACTGGCAGCCCGACTGTGTGTTCCAGCCGTCGGTGCACGACGTGCACCAGGATCACCAGACGATCGCCAGCGAGGGGCTGCGCGCCTTCAAGCGCACGACGATCCTCGGCTACGAAATCCCCTGGAACAACTTCGACTTCAGCTATCAGGCGTACTTCGCGCTCGAGGAGCGTCACGTCGAGCGCAAGGTGGCAGCCCTCGAGCGCTACGCCTCGCAACAGCACCGGCGCTACGCGAACGCCGACTACGTGCGGAGCATCGCGCGCACCCACGGCACGAACGTGAACCGCGAGTATGCCGAGGTGTTCCAGGTGTATCGCGTCGTCGCCTGACGGCGTTGCATTCGTGCCGCGGGTCCGGGAGACTGGCACCGTGGGCCTCAGGGATCTCTTTCGTCGCTGGTCGAAGGCGCGGGACGCCGATGCGCTCGCCCGCGCCGAGAGGGAGTCGACGATGACCGAGCGGGAGCGCGAGATCGACCAGGAGGACTTCGAGGCGCGCAAGGACGATCTGGCGATCGGGGGGAGCTGGGCGGGGTCCGCAGCCGAGGACGCGGCCTCCGGCGACCTCGAGTCACCCTGAGCCGGCTCCGCCGCCGCTTCGAGCAGAACCTCACCGCGCCACCGCCTCGAGCGGCGCTGCACGCGCCGCGGCCGCGATCTCCGAGCTGCTCCAGCGCTCGTCAGTCGAGCGGGCCGGGATAGGCGGCCTCGGCCTTCTCGCCGAGCTCGCGCTCCTTGCGACGCACGAACCAGACCCCGGCGGCGATCCCGGCCGCAGCCACCACGAGGAGCGCGATGTCGACCGGCGTCTGCAGACGCTCGAGCGTCTTGCCGAACGCGTAGTAGCCGAAGCCGAAGATCGACGCCCACACGATCCCGCCGGCCGCGTTGTAGACGAGGAACGTCGCCCAATGCATCTCCATCGTCCCGGCGAGAAAGGCCGAGTACGTCCGCAGCACGGCGACGAAGCGCCCGAAGAACACGACCTTGCCGCCGTGCCGGTCGAACAGGTAGCGGCCGATCTTCAGCCGCCGCTCGTCGACCCGGATGTGCTTGCCGTAGCGGCGGAGCAGCCGGTAGCCGCCGATGCGCCCGATCGTGTAGCCGATGTTGTCGCCGATGATCGCCGCAGCAGCCGCGGTCGCGACGATCCCGTAGGGGCTCAGCTTGTGCGTCGACCCGGCGTACAGGGCGGCGAGCGTGAGCATCGTCTCGCCGGGCACCGGGACGCCGAGGCTCTCCGCGCCGACGAACAGGAAGACGGCCGCATACCCCCACGTCTCGAGCAGGTGGTCGAGGTAGCCGTTGTTGAAGAGGAGCGCGACGGTCATCGGTGAAAACTCCTCGTTACGAACGTCACGATCTCGGGCATACTTGCCTCATGACGGCATTCGTGGACAAGCTGGTCGCCGAGGAGCACCACCTGGAGGAGATCGCACGGGACGGGTACGAGCCCGCGACCCTTCCGATCGTGCTCGGCGGCATCGTGCTGGCGTTGCTCGTCGTCGTCGGCCTCGCGCTCGGGGTCACGATGGCGGTCTACTACCTCACGTAGCGAAGCTCGGCCGGGAGATCCCGCGCGTGGACGACGACGAGCGTCCGCGTCGGTCGCGTGAGCGCGACGTACAGCTCGCGCAGCTCGACGAGCGCCGGCTCGACGACGACGACGTGGTCGAACTCGAGGCCCTTCGCCTGCCTCGGGGTGAGGAGCGGCACACCGTCCCAGAGGTCGCCCGACGGGACGT
Organism: uncultured Thermoleophilia bacterium; assembly: GCA_963840365.1. Taxonomy (GTDB): domain Bacteria; phylum Actinomycetota; class Thermoleophilia; order Gaiellales; family Gaiellaceae; genus PALSA-600. Next base: position 663,789 of record CAWIYQ010000012.1, read on the forward strand.
CGTCGACGAGCTCGTCCGGGACGATCACCGCGAGCAGGCCGTCCTGCCGGGCGAGCCGTTCGGCCTCGTGGAAGGCCTCGGCGAGCAGGTGCTCCGGCTCGACGCGGCGCACGGCCGGCTCCTCGGCGCCCGTGCGATAGGCGAGCGGCGGCGTGACCGCGGGGGCGATCGTGTCGAGCAGCGGCAGGGCGAGCTGCATGATCTCGCGCGGGACGCGGTAGGCGTGGAGGAGCTCCTCGACGGTCGCCTGGTCGCCGCCCGGGAGGTGAGGCAAGACGTCGTTCCAGCTCGTCCAGCGGACGGGGCCGGTCGCCTGGGCGACGTCGCCGAGGATCGTGAGGCAGCCCTCTCGTGCGCGGCGGGCGACCATCCGCAACTGCATCGGCGTCAGGTCCTGCGCCTCGTCGACGATCACGTGCCCGTAGGCACGCGGCGGCGAGCCGACGAGCGCGCGCGCCTCGTCGACGAGTGGGACGTCTCCGGCCGAGAAGCCGGCGCCGCGCCGCTGCAGGAGCCGCTGCTCGTCCTCTGCGAGGATCCCGTCGGCGGCTGCGGCGAGCGCCGTCCGTGACGTGAGGAGCGAGCGTACGAGCCGCTCCGGCGAGAGCACCGGCCACGCGGCCTTGAGCACACGATCGAGGTAGCCGCGCGTGCGGAGCGCCTTCTCGACGTCGTCGAAGCTGCGCAGCGCGGCCGCGCCGAGCACGCGGCCGTACTCCTCGTAGAAGCGGCGGAGCAGGCTCATCCGGAACCGCTCGCGCGCGAGCGTGGTCGAGCCGTGCTCCTCGCGCGTGACGGTCAGGAGCTCGGCGATCTCGGGCTCCCGGATCCAGACGAAGGAGCCCTCGAGCCGGATCGCGAGCTCCTCGGGCTCCGACACGAGCTGCAGCTCGGCCGCGCGCCGGATCACTTCGGCGAGGCGCGGGTCGGCCTTGAGGAGCGCCACGTCGGGGGCATCGATTCGCTCGGGCACGACGCCGTCGACGAGCTCGTCGACTGCGCGCTGCTCGACCGTCTCCTCGCCGAGCGCCGGCAGGACGTGCGAGACGTACTCCATGAACATCCGGTTCGGGCCGACGACGAGCACGCCGCGCCGCTGCAGGCTGTCGCGGAGCGTGTAGAGGAGCCAGGAGGCGCGATGGAGGCCGACCGCCGTCTTGCCGGTACCGGGCCCTCCCTGCACGACGAGCGGCGTGTCGGCGTCGTGGGTGATCAGCCGGTACTGGTCCGCCTGGATCGTGGCGACGATGTCCTGCATGTGCCGGGTCCGGTCGCGGTCGAGCTCCTCGAGCAGGAAGTCGCCGACGGCGGCGTTGTCGAGGATCGAGCCGTCGAGCGCCTCGTCGGCAAGGTCGAGCACGCGGCGGCCGTCGGTGCGGAAGCGGCGGCGCAGCGTCACTCCGTGCGGGTCCTGCGGCGTCGCGGTGTAGAACGCGCGCGCCGCCGGCGCCTGCCAGTTGACCACCAGCTGCCGCTGCTCCTCGTCGTGCACCCAGCGGCGGCCGACGTAGAGCGGCCGCTCGAGCGACTCGAAGTCGAGCCGCCCGAAGCAGAGGCCCCGTTCGGCATCCTCGAACGTCCGCAGCCGCCTGGCCGCCCACGCGTCCATCGCCGCCTGGGCGACCTCACCGTCGACGCGGTCGACGGCGCCGGCGACTGCCGAGCGCATCCGCTCGAGGTGCGCGTAGGCGTGGTCGACGTAGGCCTGCTCCGCCTCCAGGTCAGGGTGGCTCACGCCCCGAACCTAGCGGGTCGGACCTCCGGGGCGCCCGGCACCGTATGGCGAAGGTGAACCGCCGCGAGTTCATCGCCGCCGCCGCGCTCGCGCCGTACGGCCTCCGCGCCTCGCTCACGCGTCCTCCGCGCGCGCTCGTCACGTGCGACGCGGAATCGCGCCTCGCCGTCGTCGACCTCCACGCTTTCCGTGTCGTCGACTCGATCCCCACGCTGCCGGACCCGCGTGCGATCGAACGGGTCGGCGACCGGGCGCTCGTCTGCCACACGGCAGCGGGGGCGCTTTCGATCATCGCCGGCGGCCGTGTCGTGCACGTGCTGCGCGGCGTCGTCGAGCCGCGCTACACCGCCGCGCATCCCGACGGCGTGCACGCGTTCGTCACGGACTCCGGCCGGAGCGGCGTCGTGGTCGTCGACGTGGTGCGCGGACGGTTGCTCGGCCGGCTCGCGCTCCCCGGCTGGGCACGCCACCTGACGATCGACCCTGTGGGCGATCGGCTCTGGGTCTCGCTCGGCACCGCGTCCGAGCACGTCGCCGTCGTCGACACGCGAAGCCTCCACCGCGTCGCGCTGCTCCGGCCGGCGATGCTCGCCCACGACGTCGGTCGCGCGCCCGACGGGCGGCTCTGGGTGACCGGTGGGGCGACCGGCGAGCTCACGGTCGGGGGTGCGGCTCAGCGCGCCGATCTGGCGCCGCAGCACGTGACGTTCGCCCCGCGGCGCGCCTATGTCACCTCCGGCGACTCGGGGACGTTCCACGTCCACGCCCTCGCCGGCACGCGCCTACGCTCCACCGCCGTCCCGCTCGGCTCGTACAACGTGCAGCACGGCCCCGGTCTCGTCCTCACGCCCTCCCTCCTCCGAGGGACGCTCGCCGTCCTCGACGAGCACGGGACGCTCCTCGCCACGGTCCCGGTGGCAGGCTCGTGCCACGACGCGTGCTTCGAAGCCGGATAGCAGGTGGTGGGTCAGTTTGGCCATGTCCGATTAAGCGGGACCTTTGCAAGTCCATCCGCTGGTCCTGGAACAATGACAAATGATGCATCGCGCATCTCACAATTCCTGTTCTACGATCCGTCTATGGGTCACCACGATGAACTGCCTGACCTTGTGGACGATCTGATGCGTCGCCTAGATGACGTCTCGAGACCACCGCGGCATGTCTGGCGGTTGATGCGGTATCTCGTCAGCCAGCGATCGCGTCTCGCCGCCTCCTACGTCTATGTCTCGCACTCTCCGGAGCACGTATCTCTGGTGCTTCAGGATGCGCGTGCTGAGGCCTCGCGCATCGCAGAGGCTGAGGGTCGAACCGGGATGGTGCAGGAACTGGTCGCCGGCTTTCTGGACGCTTCGGAGCGCCGCCGCAATGAAGATCGGTGGGCCGACCTATACGCGGCCGACGCCGAGAATGACTCGGATGACTTCGCGGAAGCAAGCGCTGTCGAGGCCGGTGCCCGCTGGCATACGGCGACGTAGCAGTCCGCCGCGGCGAGATCTACTACGCAAGTGTTCCGAAGCCGGACGGCGAAGAGCTGCGCCATCGTGTTCTCGTTGTCTCGCGGGATGCGATCAACGCCAAGATGAAGATCATCGTGGCGGACATCACATCGAACGACCGCCCAAGGGTGATCCCGACGGCGGTTTCGATCGAGCCCTCGGAGACCAACGGACTCACGGAGCCCTCCTATGTGATTTGCCACGAGTTGTCCACGCTCGTGCGGGGTCGTCTTGATGACGACCCGGTGGGCCAGCTATCCGCAGGGGACATGTGGCGCGTCGAGGAGGCGCTGATGATCGCACTCGGGGCCGCGCCTCTACCCCCAGGAGACTGATCGCAGTGATGCCTGAGCGGTCTCGCAAGCGTCTCTACGAGTGAACGAGGTAGCCGCCCAGCCGTGCATGAGGCGACTGGCAAGGCGGAGCCTCCGATCCGAACGCCAGCGAGGGTCCGGCCGCGGTGGCGCTGGGGCGTGAGCTGCGAAAGGCACGAGCCGCGAGTCCGACGCTCAGACGAACGATCTGCGGCTGCGCGAAAGGCGGCGTAGAGTCGCCGCATGGCCGACGAGAAGCTGGCCAAGCTGCTCGACGATCTCCGGCGGTTGGTCGATACATCCAAGTCCACTTCCCCGGCCGCATACTGCTGAACAGGAAGAACGCGGCGGCCAACCTCGATCAGATCTCCTCGCGCGCCGTTCCTCTAGATGCTCAGTCTTCAAAGCACCCACTGCCGACAGCAGGCTTTACGAACTCCTTACGCAACGCAGGGTGGATCTTGGGAGGGGCCGGGGAACATGGCCGGGATGAAGCGCCTCGTCCTGCCGGCGTTGGTCGCGGTCGTCCTGCTCGCAGCTGCCCTGTTCCTGCCGGGCAGCGCGAAGGCGTCGGCCCCCTGTCGCGACCGGATCTACAACGACTGGTACCGCGACGGCAAGATCGCCTCCACCTATCCGCTCGCGTGTTACCGCGACGCGCTCAAGCATGTGCCGGGCGACGCGGCGATCTACTCGAGCCTGCAGGACGACATCCGGAGCGCCCTCCAGGCGGCGATCGCACGGTCGCACGGCAAGAAGGTGCCGACCGAAGTGGGTAGCGGCCTGCCGACGTCCGACGCCTCGGACGTGATGAGCACGACCGCCGTGAAGACACCGAAGCGGTCGCAGAGCTCCGTGAGGACGAAGACGAGGACAAAGACGACGCAGACGGACGTGAGCCCGCCGAAGCCGCTCGTTGCGGCACCCGCCGCGGCGACCACGTCAGGAAGCGGTGGTCTGCCGGTGCCCATTCTCGTGCTCGGCGCGATCGCGCTCCTGCTCGCTGCCGTCGGCGCCGCCGGCGCCGGCGTCCGCCACTTCAGGCGCTGACGAGCCGGCGGAACCGGGCGCGCTCGACCGGCAGGTAGAAGCCGAACAGCGCGAGCACGATCGGATAGATCGCAACGAGTGCCAGCGACGGCGCGAACGAGAGATGCGGCGCGCGTGCGGCGACGGTGAGCGCGACGCCCACGCCGACGACCGTCACGACCCGCCGCCACTGGTACGGCACCGGGTAGACGTGCTGCGCGTAGATCGTCATGCCGATGAACAGCACGACGTAGGAGGCAAGCGTCGAGATCGACGCACCGACCATGCCGTAGGCGGGGATCAGCCAGAAGTTGAGCGCGATGTTCACGGCCGCGCCGACTCCGGTGACGACCCAGTTCAGCTGGGTCTTCCGCGCGCGGCCGCTCCCGATCGCGAGCACCGTGTAGCCCGCGAAGATGGCACCGGCGAACGCGAGCAGCGCGACGCCCTCCTCGGCGCGCTGGTAGCCGGGGCTGCCGGTCAGCAGCTTCGTCCACCACGGTGCGAGCCCGCCGAGCATCAGCGCGACCCACGACGCGAACGCGAGTAGGTAGGTGAGCACGAACGCGTACGTGCGCTTCGCCTCCCGGTCGTCCTCGATCGAGTAGGCGAATGCGGGCCAGGCCGTCCGGAAGGCGATCATCACGAACGTGATCACCGAGGCGATCTTGACTGCAGCGGAGTAGATGCCCGCCTCGTTGAGGCCCTTGTACCAGACGACGAATTCGCGGTCGACGAACGTGATCGTCCACAGCGCGAGCGCCGACGGGACGAGCGGCAGCCCGAAGTGCTGCATGCGGCGGAAGAGCGGCCAGCTGAACTCGAGCCCGAGCTGCTCGGTGCGGTAGGCAAGCAGCGCGAGGTACACGAGCAGCGTGCCGGTGAAGTTGCCGACGACGAGCCCGACGGGCCCCCAGTGGAACACGACGACGAACAGCACCATCGCCGCGACGGTGATCAGCACGTTCACGATGCTCGCGAGTGCGAACGCAGTCGAGCGCTCTTCGGCGCGGAAGAGATTGGTCAGCTGCTGGTAGTTCGTCTGCGCCCAGAGGCCGACCGCCCCGGCACGGACGAGCCACGGGTCGTCGCCGAGCCCGAGCAGGTGCGAGATGCCGCCGGCGAACGCGAGCCCGACCACGAGGCCCAGCGTCGCGGCGCCCATCGTGAACCAGAACGACGTGCGGATCACCGTCAGCTTCCCGGCGTGCTGCTTCTCGTCGAAGTAGAAGCGGAAGAATGCACTCGCGATCCCGAGCTGCAGGACGATCGCGAGGACGGCGGTGGCCGCCGTGATGATCTCGACACGGCCGAACGCATCGGGCGCCAGGTAGCTCGTGTACAGCGGCAGCAGGATCGTCGCGAGGATCCGCGACACGAGGCCGCCGAGTCCGTAGATCGCCGAGTGGCGCGCTAGGCGCCGAAGCTGGGCGGCAAGGCTCACGTCACAGGGAACGGTAGAGATCGAGTAGGCGATCGGCGATGCGGTCGATGTCGTGCACCTGCTCGACGTAGGCACGGCTCGCCGCGCCCACCTCGCGTCGCAGGGCCGGCTCCTCGACGAGTGGGCGCAGGGCGTCGGCGAGCGTCTCCTTCGTGGCGGGCACGATCGGGAGCCGGATGCCGTAGCCGGCGGCGCTCCGTTCGACGACATCCGGCTTCAGGTGGGTGACGACCGGCTTGCCGAGCGCCATCGCCTCGAGCGCGAAGACGCCGTGCCAGCCGGCGTTCAACTGGTCGACGACGATGTCGGCGCGCGCGTAACGGGCGCGCGCCTCCTCGTGCGGCACGCCCTCGACGATGTCGAGCTCGACCGGCAGCTGCTCGCAGGCCTCGATCACGAAGCGCGTGCCCTTCTTCTCGCGGTTCGACGGAGCGTGGACGACGAGCGGGCGCGCCGCGTCGGACGGCGGCACCGGTGTGAACGGGCGCAGATCGAGCCCCGGCGGGATCACGTGTGCCTCGGGCACCCAGCGAATCGCGTCGTACGAGCCGACGATCTCCGCGTCGGCGCGCTTCCCGTAGGCGAGCTCGGCCGGCGTCTTGCCTCGGATGTCGGAGCCGAGGTAGTGGAAGACGCTCTTCTTGCGCAGGGCGCGCAGGAGCGGGAACTGCACCGACTTCGGGATCAACGTCAACCCGAAATAGAAGTGGAAGACGTCGGTGCGCGGCGCGAGCGACACGAACGCGCGCAGCTGCTGGAGCAGGCGCAGCGGCAGCGGCCCGTGACGGTCGAGCGACCAGTCCGCCTCGTGGTGGAGCTTCCCGCGCTCGAAGACGACGAGCCGCGCGTCGACCCCCTTTCGCCTGAGCGCCTGCACGTTCTCCCACGGGATCCCCGCGACGTTCACGGGGCAGTGGGTCACTCGGATCACGCGTCGAACTCGAGCTGGTCGAAGTAGCGCAGCGCGGTGCGGCCGGGGCGGATGCGCGGCGTCAGAGCGCGGAGCTCCTCGTCGCCGATCTCGCCCAGCGCCCGCTTGACGCCGAGGTAGGGCAGGTTCAGGTCCTCCTGGTAGACGATCGTCGAGATCCGCGGATTCACCTCGATCACCATCTCGCCGACGAGCTGGATGTTGAAGAAGTGCTCGATCGCGAGCTCGGCGACGATCAGGTTCGCGACGCGCAGCAGCTCGGGGTCGTCGAGCGTGACGAAGAACATCGCGAGACCGGCGCGCATCGCCTCGCGCGTCTTCGGGTGGCCGAGCACGATCTCGCTCCCGTTCGCGATCCCGTCGATCGTTCGCTCGCCCCCGGTCGCAAGCTCCATCACGAGCAGGTCCGGCCCCCCTTCGTCGGGCAGCAGCTCGACCGCCTCCTCGAGCCGCATCGCCACCGAGCCGGGCCGTTCGTGGAGGAGCTGATGGGCACGGTCGACCGTCGGATCGAGCACGCGGAACCCACGCGACCCGGACGAGAACACGGGCTTGAAGCACACCGGCCGCTCGGGGTAGCCGAGCTCGCGCGCCGCCGCGTCGACCTCACGTGCGCCGTTCACCCGGCGGAACGCGGGCGCCGGCACGCCGAGGCGGTGCAGGAACTCGTAGGTCTCCGCCTTGTCGTTCGAGCGGTGGATCGCGTCGGGCCGCGACACGAGCACCGGCATCGGGAAGCGCTCGACGTGCGCGGCGAGCCCCTCCAGGTCGAACGACGACTGCGGCAGGATCGCGTCGACCCCCTCGCGGGTTGCGACCTCGAGCACGGCGTCGGGGAAGCCCGGGTCGGAGCCCGCCGGCACCAGATGGAAGGCGTCGCAGAGATGGCGGCCGACGGACCGTTCGCTCATGTCGGTGCCGACGAGGCGCACCTCGCGCTCGCCGTTCGCGCGCAGCGCGTGCAGCAGTGCGGCGGTCCCCGGCGCCCCCGACGCGGAGACGAGGACGGTGATCGGCCGGAGGTTCACGACAGGTCGATCCTGTCGGCCCGCAGATGCTCGAGTCGGGCCGCGCGGTCGGCGTCGAGCATCGACTCCATCGTCTCCCGCATCGTCGCGCCCGGGAACGCCCAGATCTCGGGATGCGTCAGCAGCTGCAGCCACTCGAAGCGCCCGGCGGCGAGGTCGTCGTGCGGGCAGCCGTGGCGCCAGTGCTGGTTCGAGTCGGAGCGGTAGTGCTCCGGGTCGAAGAACCGTGGCTCCATCACGTTGACGGCGCCGGGGATCTCGGCCTGCATGTACTCGGGATCGGGGTTGTGCCAGGCGACGACCGGGTCGAAGCGCTCGTCGAGGTCGACGTCGGGCCACACGGCATGGTGCGCGACCCGGTGGCCGAGCGCGCGCAGGCGCCCGATCGCGGCGACACCTTCCTGCGAGGCGAGGTTGTAGAAGACCGAGCGCGTCATCAGGAACCACGTCGACCAGGCATCCTCCCGCGCCTCCAGCTCGGCGACGGCGAGCGCTGCATCGAGCGACAGGTCGACGTCGTGGCGCAGGATCAGCTCGCCCGGCTCGAGCGCGCGGTCGAAGCCGGCGTACTCGTAGCCGCCGGCCCGCGCGGCCCGCAGCAGCTCACCGTAGTGCTCGAGCGAGAAGTCGCAGGTCATTCGACCTCCACGTCGAGCAGGGTAGAGGCGGCCTCGGCCCGTTCGAGCGCCTGCAGGTTCGTGTCGCCGACGGCGATCACGTAGCCGCGCCGGTCGCCGTCGAGGCGCACCGGCCGGATCGTCTCGCCCACCTGGAGGTAGACGTCGGCCTGGACGACGCCGGGGAACGCGAGCACCTTGTCGAGCGGGCCGATGTGGACGACCCGGCCGGTGGGCAGCGGCCCCGGCTGCGCGGTGAGGAAGCGGATCGCGACCGGCCGGCTGAAGCGCGGGCGAACCACGTCGTCGGGCACCTCGTCGCCGAGCGCCAGCCGAAGCTGCACGTCGACCAGGTCGACGCCGACCGCCCAGCGCACGAGGTCGGCCATCTGCCCGCCGGGGATGCGGGCGGCGCACTCGACGACGACGACGCGGCCGTCCGGATGCGCGATCACCTGCGGAAAGGCGATGGCGTTGCGCAGCCCGAGGGCGTGCACGGTGTGCGCGGCCACGCGCTCCGCCTCCTCGAGCTGTGCGTCCGGGATCGTCGACGGGTAGACGTGGATCCAGCCGACGCCGAAGCCGATCCCCGGCGGCCGCAGGCGATCGGAGAGGGTGAGCGGGATCACCTCGTCGCCGCGGGCGACGAGCATCCCGTTCAGCTCGGTGCCGTCGACGAACTCCTCGAGGATCGCCTCGCCGGTCGGCGACGCGGCGAGCGCCTCGTGCAGGTGGGCATGCACGTCGTCGAGCGACTCGACGCGGAAGACGCCGCGCTGCCCGCCGGAGTCGGCCGGCTTCAGCACCGCCGGGAAGCCGACCTCGTCGGCGGCGCGCCGGGTCTCCGAGATCGTGCGCACGGCCGCGAAGCGCGGCTGCGGCACGCCGCGCTCGGCGAGGCGGCGGCGCATGGCGATCTTGTTCGTGAGCAGGTGCGCCGTCTCGAGCCCGATGCCGGGCAGGCCGCGCGCCGCCGCCACCGCGGCCACGACCGGCACGGCGCGGTCGGCGCTGACGGTCAGCACGCCGTCGATCTTGAGACGCGAGGTCGCCCGCAGCACCGCGTCGACGTCGGCGAAGTCGACGATCTTCGCGATGTCGGCCTCGGCGAGCCCCGGCGCGTCGGGGTTGCGGTCGACCGCGGCGACGCGGAGCTTCATGCCCTTGGCCTGCGCGATCGCGCGGCGCTGATGGCGCCCGGCGCCGACGAAGAGCACGGTTCTCACGGGCGAGCCATGCTACTTCGGCGCGAGCGCCGACCGGAGGAGCTCGATCGTCCCCTCGGCGTCGATCGGCGCGCCGAACCTGGCGGCCTGCTGCACGGCGAGGCCGTCGAAGACGACGCCGAGGAACCGTCCCATCGTCTCCATCGGCAGGTCGTCGCGGATGTGCCCGTCGGCCTGCAGTTGCCGGAACCGCTCCTCGAGGTGGGCCTGAGCGCCGGGGTTCAGCGAGCGCCAGCGCTCGCGCAGCTCCGGGTCGGTGCGGAGCATCCGGGACGCGTCGAGGTAGACGCCGAGCCACTCGGGGTCGTCCTCGACGACGTGGCGGACGACCGCCTCGTAGCCGTGCTCGAGCCACAGCGCGAGCAGCCGGCCCTGATCCTCCTGCGCGAGCGCGACGAAGAGGTCGAGCTTGGAGGGGAAGTAGCTGAAGATCGCGCCGCGCGAGAGGCCGATCTCGCGCTCGAGCACCTCGACCGTGGCGCCGTGGTAGCCGAGCTCCGCGAAGGCGCGTCGCGCCCCGTCGGCGATCTGGCGCCGCCGCTCGCTCCGGTGGGCCTCGCTGACCTTGGGCATCGCATCTCACTTTACAAAAACGGACGGACGTACTATTTTAGATCGCGATGAAGAGCCGCACGCTCCTGGCGCTCCTCCTCGCCGAGATCGTCTCGTCGACCGGCAGCGCGATGACGTTCGTTGCGCTGCCCTGGTTCGTGCTCGCGACGACCGGCTCGGCGACCCGCATGAGTGTCGTGCTGGCGGTCGAGATCCTCCCGCTCGCGCTCTTCGGTCTGCCGAGCGGCTCGCTCGTCTCGCGCCTCGGCGCCCGCCGCTCGATGCTCGTCTCCGACCTCGTTCGGGCGCCGCTCGTCGCGCTCGTGCCGATCCTGCACTGGAGCGGGCACCTGAGCCTGGCCGCGCTCCTCGTGATCGTCTTCCTGCTCGGCTGCTTCACCGCGCCCTATATGGCGTCGCAGCGCACGATCATCCCCGAGGTGCTCGGCGACGACGAGACCGCCGTCGCCAAGGCGTCCGGGCTCTTCGGCGGCGCGAGCCACCTGCCGCTCGTGATCGGCCCGGCGATCGCCGGCGCGCTGATCGCGTGGATCGGCACGCCGCCGCTCCTGCTGATCGACGGCGCCACCTTCCTGTTCGCGTTCGCGACGATCGCGCTCTTTGTCCGCGCGGGTCGTCCGGTGTCGGCGGACGAGCAGAGCAGGGGCGTTCTCGCAGGTGTGCGGTTCCTCATGCGCGATCGTCTGCTCGGTCCGCTCACGCTCACGGTGATCGTCCTCGACGGCGCCGCGAACGGGATTGCCGTCGCCGTGCCGCTGCTCGCGTTCACGCGCTACGACCGCGACCCGCACGTCGCCGGCTGGATCTTCACGGGCTTCGGGGTCGGCGCCGTCGCGGGCTCGCTCCTCGTCGTCAAGCTGCTCGACTGGTTCCGGCCGCTGAGCCTCGCCTGCGTCGGGATCCTCGCCGCGACCGCCCCGCTCTGGCTCGTCGCCGCCCCGGTCTCTTGGCCGGTGGTGGTCGCCGCCGTCGTCGCGTGCGGCGTCTGCCTGCCGCTGGTCAATGCGCCGGTGATGGGACTGCTGACCACGCGGCCGCCCGAAGCGCTCCGGGCGAAGGTGATGACCGCGGTGCTGACCGCGAGCGGGATCGGCGCCCCGGTCGGGCGCCTGCTCGTCGGGCCCGTCTACCGCTCGTTCGGGAACGCGGGCGTCTGGATGGCGATCGCCGGCGGCATGAGTCTCGGCGCGGTGCTCTTCGTCGCCGCGGCGATCCGCGGCTCAGCCGGTGACCCGCCGGACCTCGTCCCCGTGCCGGCGGTCACGCACGGCGAGACGTAGCCGCTCGCCGAGGCTCCGCGGGCGAAGCTCGGCGCAGAGCACGGCGGAGGCTCCCGGACCGCGTTCGCCGTAGTGCAGGCCCGGCGAGAGCTGCGGCACGGAGCGCCAGCCGTCGTCGGTCAGCTCGTACAGCTCGTCCTCGAAGACGAGGAAGCCGGCACGCTCGAACCGCTCGACCCATTCCTCCGGCCGGAGCACCGCCTGCTCGGGCAGCACCTCGCCCTCCCCGGTCGGCACGGTCACGAGCAGCCGTTCCGTGACGCGACGCAGCTCGCGAAGCGCCGCGTCGAGCGAGTCGCCGTCGCTCTCGCGCTCGAGCCCGTACTGCGAGTTGTCGCGGCCGACGTGCTCGATGGTCGAGATCGCGAACGCGAGGCCGAACTCGCCGTCGCCGAACGGGAGCGCGCGCAGGTCGGCCTGCACGCTCTCGAGCCCGGGGACGTCGGCTCGCGCGAGGTCGACGCCGACGAGCTCGGGCACCGCCAGCTCGAGGAGGCCTGCGAGATAGGCGGGCTCCGCAAAGGCGTAGCCGACGTCGAGCACCCGTTGCTCGCCGCCGTAGCGGGCGAGGCACCACGGGATCTCGACCGGCCGCTCGTCCGTCCCGGGAGGCGCCTCGACGTTGCGCGGCCGCTCGCCCGCGCGACGCTGCGCCGCCGCCCAGGCGACGGCGTCGTCGAGCCGCAGCGCGTGCTCGAACTCTGCCGACTCGACGAGCTCGCGCAGCAGGCGGGTGCGCGACAGGCCGTTCGCGAGGCGGGCGTCCGTCTCCTCGCGCTCGTGCGGCTCGATCGGGCGGCGCAGGACGCGCAGCCAGAGCGCATCGAGGCTCTCCCGGTCGAGCCAGGCGGCAAGCGGCTCTTGCATTGCCGGAGGCTAACCTTCCCCGGATGCTCGAGGGGAAGCGGATCTTCGTCACCGGCGGCGCCGGCTTCATCGGCACGACGCTCGCCCGGCAGCTCGTCGAGCGCAACACCGTCGTCGCGTTCGACAACCTGCACCGCGACGCCGTCTCAGGCACCGACCTCCATGACCATCCGAACTACGAGCTCGTCGAGGGCGACATCCTCGACCCGGCGCATCTGGCCGAGGCGGCGCGCGGCGCGACCCACTTCGTCCACTGCGCCGCGATCGCCGGCGTCGACACCGTGCTCGCGAGCCCGGTGCGCGTCATGCGCGTCAACGTGATCGGCACGTACAACGCGCTCGAGGCGGCGCTCGCCACCCTCGGGACGCTCGAGCGCTATGTCGACTTCTCGACGAGCGAGGTCTTCGGGACGCACGCCCTGAACGTCGAGGAGGGCCACGTCTCGACGATCGGCTCCGTGGGCGAGGCGCGCTGGACCTACGCCGTCTCGAAGCTCGCGGGCGAGCACATGGCGCACGCCTACCACGACGAGCTCGGCCTGCCCGCCGTGACCGTGCATCCGTTCAACATCTTCGGCCCCGGGCAGATCGGCGGCGGCGCGATCCGCGCCTTCATCGAGGCGGCGCTCGCCGGGCGCGACCTGACGATCCACGGCGACGGGTCGCAGATCCGCGCCTGGACGTACGTGACGGACATGGTGTCGGGCGTGCTCGCCTGCCTCGAGCATCCCGCTGCGGTCGGGCAGGCGTTCAACATCGGGAACCCGCGCGGAGCGGTGACGATCTTCGACCTCGCGCAGCGGATCAAGCGCATCAGCGGCGCGCCGGGCGAGATCGTCTTCCAGCCGCTGCACTACGCCGACGTCGAGTTGCGGATCCCCAACGTGCGGAAGGCTCGCGAGGTGCTCGACTGGGAACCGGTCGTGGAGCTCGACGAGGGCCTCGAGAAGACGATCGCGTGGTACAGGGCAAGGAACGCGGTCGGCGCGTCCTCTTGAGCGCCGACCGTCCGAACATCCGCCTCGGGGATCCGGCGCTCGGCGAGGCCGAGCTCGCCGAGGTCGCCGCGGTGCTCGAGAGCGGCATGCTGACGACCGGCCCGAAGGTGGCCGAGTTCGAGGCGGAGATCGCGCGCGCCTGCGGTGTGCGGCATGCGCTCGCCGTCTCCTCCGGGACAGCGGCGCTGCACCTCGCCGTGCTCGCGTTCGGGCTCGAGCCCGGCGACGAGGTGCTCGTCCCCGCGTACACGTTCCCCGCCACCGGCAACGTGGTCGCGCTCGCCGGGCTCCGGCCGGTGCTCGTCGACGTCGATCCCGAGACGATGAACGTCGACCCGGCCCGCATCGAGATCGGGCCCCGGACGAGGCTGCTGCTCGGCGTGCATCTCTTCGGCCGGCCGTTGCGGCTTCACGAGCTGCCCGAGCTGCCGCTGCTCGAGGACGCCGCCGGCGCGCTCGGGGCGCGCTACCGCGGCCGCCCGTGCGGCGGCCTCGGCGTGGCCGGGTGCCTCAGCTTCCACCCGCGCAAGATCGTGACGACCGGTGAGGGCGGCGCGGTCACCACCGACGACGACGCCTTCGCGGCGGAGGTCGCACAGCTTCGCAACCACGGCTGGCGAACGCTGAGCCCGCCCGACATGCCGGCGCCCGGGCTCAACTATCGGCTCTCCGACATCCTCTGCGCCGTCGGGCTCCCTCAGGCGCGCCGGCTCGGCGAGCTCCACGCCGCGCGCACGCGCGTCGCCGAGGGGTACACGGAGCGGCTTGCCCACCTCGACGTGCTGCTGCCGCGCGCGGATGAAGGGGACGTCCACGGCTGGCAGGCGTACGTGATCCAGGTCGACGATCGCGACCGCGTGCTCGCAGGTCTGCGGGCGGAGGGGATCGAGGCGCAGATCGGCACGTACGCGCTCAACCTGCTCGGCGCCTATCGCGACCAGGGCGCGTTCGCCGGCGCCGCGCGCGTCTACGAGCGGGCGCTCGCGCTGCCCTTCCACACGCGGATCGGCGATGCCGACCTCGATCGCGTTGCGGAGACCCTTGACAGACTAGTGAGTCATCACTAACATCTCGCACCATGATCGTCGACACCGAGCGGAAGTCGAAGGAGGAGCGGCGGGAGGAGATCCTCGCCGCCGCCCAGACCGTGTTCGCCGAGAAGGGGTTCCACGGCGCCTCCACGGAGGAGGTCGCCCGGCTCGCCGGCATCTCCCAGCCCTACGTCTTCCGGCTCTTCGGGACGAAGAAGGAGCTGTACAAGGTCGTCGTCGCCCGCTGCTTCCGCCAGACGCTCGAGGAGTTCCAGCGGGCTGCCGAGGGCAAGCGCGGCGAGGAGGCGCTGCACGCGATCGGCCAGGCCTACGGACGGCTCCTGGAAGAGGATCGGACCTATCTGCGGGGGCAGATGCAGGCGTATGCGTCCTGCGACGACCCGGAGATCTGCGAGACGGTTCAGGCGGGCTACGGCGATCTCGTCGCCTACGTCGAGCGCGTCTCCGGGGCCGACCCGGCGACGGTGGCGGCGTTCTTCGCCAAGGGCATGCTCATGAACGTCCTCTCGTCGATGCATCTCTCCCATCCCACCGAGCCCTGGGCCGTTCGCCTGCTCGAGGGCTGCAAAGAGCCCGGCTAGTTCTCTTTTTTTCGCCAGGAGGTAAGTGATGAGTCACAAAATTGATACCAGAGTGTGGTGGACGTTCGCGATCACCTCGATCGCGCTCTTCATGGTCACGCTCGACAACCTCGTCGTGACCACCGCGATCCCGGTGATCCGTCGCGACCTGCACGCCGGGCTCTCCGGCCTCGAGTGGACGGTCAACGCGTACACGCTCACCTTCGCCGTCCTGCTCCTGACGGGTGCGGCGCTCGGGGACAGATTCGGGCGCCGGCGGCTCTTCACGATCGGTCTCGTCGTCTTCACGCTCGGCTCTGCGGCGGCGGCGCTCGCCCCGTCGATCGGCGTGCTCGACGCAGCCCGCGCGGTTCAGGGCCTCGGCGGCGCGATCGTCATGCCGCTGACGCTCACCATCCTCTCGGCGGGCGTGCCGGCGGAGAAGCGCGGCGTGTTCCTCGGGGCGTGGGGCGGGATCAGCGGTCTCGCCGTCGCCTTCGGGCCGCTCGTCGGAGGTGCCGTCGTCAACGGGCTCTCGTGGCACTGGGTGTTCTGGCTCAACGTGCCGATCGGGCTCGTGCTCGCCCCGCTCGCGCTCCGGCGGCTCGACGAGTCGACCGGCCCGTTCGGGCGCGTCGACATCGGCGGCCTCGTGCTCGGCAGCGGGGGCCTCTTCGGGATCGTCTGGGGCCTCGTCCGCGCCAACTCGCTCGGCTGGGGGTCGGCCGAGATCGTCGGCGCCCTCGTCGCCGGCGCAGCGCTGCTCGCGGGCTTCGTCGTGTGGGAGCTCCGGACGGATCACCCGATGCTCCCGATGCGCTTCTTCCGCAACCGCACCTTCGCTCTCGCGAACGTCGCCTCGCTGCTGATGAGCTTCGGGATGTTCGGCTCGATCTTCCTGCTCGCCCAGTTCTTCCAGACGGTCCAGGGTTACTCGCCGCTCGGCTCCGGGCTGCGGATCCTGCCGTGGACGGCGATGCCGATGGTCGTCGCGCCGATCGCGGGCGCGCTCTCCGACCGGATCGCGCCGAGCCGCATCATCGGCACGGGCCTCGCGCTGCAGGCGATCGGGCTCGCCTGGATCGCCGCGGTCTCGACCCCGACGACGTCGTACGTCGACCTCGTCCTGCCGTTCGCGATCTCCGGCATGGGCATGGGGATGTTCTTCGCGCCGATTGCCAACGTCGTCCTCTCGTCGGTACGCAGCGTCGAGGAGGGCCAGGCCTCCGGCGCGAACAACGCGATCCGTGAGCTCGGCGGCGTCTTCGGCGTGACCGTGCTCGCCTCGGTGTTCGCACACTACGGCGGCTACCACACGGGAACCACGTTCGTGGACGGGATGACCCCCGCCGTGTACATCGGCGCCGCAGTCGTCGCCGTCGGCTCCCTTGCGGCGTTCGCGATCAGCGCGGCGCCCGCGGCGGACAGACACCGTCACCGTCGACGGCGAGCTCGCGTTCGAGGCAGCCGCCTGAGGATCATCTGACGTCGCGGGCCGTCCGTCGCCTTCGAAGGCATCGCGCACCTCGTCACCATCCCGCGTCCGGGACACGGTGGCGGGGTGCGCGCGACGGTTAGGGTCACTCCGATGAGTGGTTCCATGGGTGCGCGTGTCCGGTTGCGCGGTCTGGGCGGGCTGGGCCGCTGTCTGTCGGTTGCGCCCGGCGGAGCCGGGCTCCACCGCCAGTCAGCTTCACGACGCCGGGCCGGCACCGATAGCGCCGCTATCGGCACCGCCCCGTCGCCGCGCCCCAGCGCGCCCAGCCCACGCCCCGGAACAGACGCCCCCATGGAACTACTCATCTAGCGTGGACGTCTCGATCGTTGTCACCGTCCTGAACGAGGAGGGCTCGGTCGACGAGCTCCACCGTCGCATCGCCGCGGTCCTCGACGGCAGCGACTGGGAGGCGATCTTCGTCGACGACGGCTCGACCGACGGCACGTTCGCGCGGCTGCGGGCGGTGCACGAGGCCGACCCCCACGTGCGCGTCGTGCGCTTCAAGCGGAACTTCGGCCAGCACCCGGCCATGCACGCCGGGCTGGCACGGGCTCGCGGTGCGCGGATCGTGACGATGGACGGCGACCTCCAGAACGAGCCCGAGGACATCCCGAAGCTGCTCGAGGCGCTCGACCGCGCCGACGTCGCCTCGGGACGGCGAGTCGCCCGCCGCGACTCGCCGGGGCGGACCCTGCCGAGCAGGGTGATCAACGGCCTGCTGCGGCGGTTCACCGGTGTCGACATCTCCGACTTCGGCTGTGCCTTCAACGCCTACCGCCGCGACGCGATCGAGCCGATGCTCGGCGCGATCGGCCGGCAGAAGTTCACGAAGGCGCTCGTCGTCTCGAGCGGCGTCTCGGTCGAGGAGGTCGACGTCTCGCACGCCGCGTCGGCATCCGGCTCGCGCTACTCGCCGCTGCGGCTCGTGCGGCTCGCCCTCCACGTCGTCGCCGGCTTCTGGCCCCAGCCGGTGCAGTGGCTCGGGGTCGTGCTCGGTCTCCTCTGCACGCTCGCCTCGACCGTGCTCGTGGTCTACGGGCTCGTCTACTGGATTGCAAACAGCAACTTTCCCGGGCCGCTCTTCGCCGGAGCAGGCATAGTCCTCGTGCTCGGCGTGCAAGGATTCGTCCTCGCCCTGATCGGCGAGTCGCTCGGCAGGATCCAGCGGGACGTCGAACGGCGGCCGCTGTACACGATCGAGGAGGAGTTGTGAAGCGCAAGCGGGTGCTGGTGACGGGCGGGGCCGGGTTCATCTCGTCGAACTTCGTCCGCCACCTGCTCGAGGCGACCGACCACGACGTGGTGACGCTCGACGCGCTCACCTATGCCGGCAACCTCGAGAACCTCGCCGACGTCATGAGCCATCCGCGCCTCTCGTTCGTGCACGGCGACATCCGTGACGCCTCGCTCGTGCGGGAGCTCGTGGGCGGCGTCGACGTGATCGTCAACGCGGCGGCGGAGTCGCACGTCGAGAAGTCGATCGTCGACGGCGCGTCGGAGTTCGTGACGACGAACGTCGAGGGCACGCAGATCCTGCTCGACGCGATCCGCGAGACCCCGGTCGAGCGCTTCATCCTCATCTCGTCCTCCGAGGTCTACGGCACCGCGCGAGGCGGCGCCGATGGACGAGGAGCACGCGCTCAACCCGCGCTCGCCGTACGCGGCCACGAAGGCGGGCGCCGACCGGCTCGTCTACTCCTACTGGACGACGTACGGCCTCCCGGTCGTGATCGTCCGCCCGTTCAACAACTACGGCCCGCGCCAGCATCCCGAGAAGGTCGTGCCGCGGTTCGTCACGCAGGCGCTCGACAACGAGCCGCTGACGATTCACGGCGACGGGCATGCCTCCCGCGACTGGCTCTACGTCACCGACGACGCGGAGGCGATCGAGGCCGTGATCGCGGCCCCGATCGAGCCGCTGGCCGGCGAGGTGATCAACGTCGCGACCGGTGTCGACATCAGCGTCGCCGAGATCGCGCGGCTCGTCCTCGAGGCGCTCGGGAAGCCGGAGAGCCTGTGCACGTACGTGCCCGAGCGGCTCGGCCAGGTCGACCGGCACATCGGCTCCACCGAGAAGGCCGAGCAGCTGCTCGGCTGGCGGGCCCGGACGTCGTTCGAGGAGGGGCTCGAGCGCACCGTCGCGTGGTATCGCGACAATGAGGCGTGGTGGAGAGCGATTCTCGCGCGGGAGGCCCGCGTCTTCTCGTCCTAGGGGCCGGCCCGGCCCAGCTCGGCCTGCTCGAGGCGGCGCGCAGGCGCGGCGCCTTCGTCGCTGTCGCCGACCGCGACCCTGCCGCGCCCGGGTTCGCCTTGGCCGACCGGCGCTGCATCCTCTCGACCGAGGACGAGCCGGCGCTCGAGCGGCTCGTCGGGGCGCTCCGGATCGACGGCATCGTCTCGCCGGGCACCGACTGGCCGGTCGGCGTCGCGGCGCGCATCGCGGAGCGGGCCGGCCTGCCGCATCCGATCTCGCCCACGACCGCCGTTCTCGCCACGAACAAGCTCCGCCAGCGCGAGCGCCTCGCCGAGGCGGGCGTGCCCCAGCCGCGGTCGTGGGTGGTCGGCGCCGCGGACGAGCCGCCCATCCTCGACGGCCCGGTCGTCGTCAAGGCGCCCGACCGGCAGGGACAGAAGGGGCTCGCGCTCGTCGACGACCCGGCGGCGCTGCCGGAGGCGATCGCGAACGCGCGCTCGGTCGCGCGGAGCGGGCTCGCGCTCGTCGAGGAGCTCGTCGGCGGCCCGGAGGTGACGGTCGTCGGCTTCTCGGTCGAAGGCGAGCTCACGGTGCTGACCGTCACCGACCGCGAGGTCGCGGAGCCGCCGGCGTTCGGCGTCGCGCTCGCGCATATCTGGCCGAGCCAGGTGTCGGGCACCTTCAAGGTGTCCGGCACCGTCGAGGAAGCGCTGCGCGCCCTCGGCATTGCGAACGGCCCGTCCTACACCCAGCTCCGGGTCGATGCCGACGGGCCGAAGGTGATCGAGGTGGCGGCCCGGCTCGGCGGCGGTCACGACGCAGAGCTCGTCGAGGCCGCCGTCGGCGTCGACCTGAACGCGCTCGCGATCGACGCAGCCCTGGGACGCGTGCTCGAGGCGCCGCGACCCGAGCCTCGCGTCGGGGGCGCCGTGACGCGATTCCTCGTCGCGCCGCCCGGGACGCTCGCCGCGGTCGAGGTGCCCGACGACCTCGACGGCGTCGAGCGCGTCCGCATCTACCGCTCGCCCGGCCACGTCTTCACGCCCCTCCGCCGCGGCGCCGACCGGGCCGGCGCCGTGCTCGCCGTGGGCGCCGACCGCGACGAGGCGCTCGCCAGGGCGGACATGGCCGCCGAGCGCATACGCTTCCGGCTCGCAGATGTTGCAGTCGAAGCGCGCTGAGCTCCTCTCCTTCCAGCCGCCTGCGATCACCGAGGAGGAGATCGAGGCGGTCGCCGCCACCCTCCGTTCGGGCTGGCTGACGACCGGGCCGCGCACCGCGGAGCTCGAAGCGCGCATGCGCGAGTACCTCGAGGCGAAGCACGTGCTCGCCGTCTCCTCGTGCACCGCGGCGCTGCACCTCTCGCTCGTCGCGCTCGGCGTCGGGCCCGGCGACGAAGTGATCACCTCGTCGCTCACCTGGCCCGCGACCGCGAACGTGATCGTGCACTGCGGTGCCGTCCCGGTGTTCGCAGACATCCGCGAGGACACGCTGAACATCGACCCCGTGCGCGTCCGCGAGCTCGTCACGGAGCGAACGAAGGCGATCGCGCCCGTCGACCTCTACGGCCAGCCCGCAGACCTCGACGAGCTCACTGCGATCGGCCTGCCGCTCGTCGAGGACGCGGCGCACGCCGCCGAGTCGCGCTATCGCGGGCGCAAGGTCGGCTCGATCGCCGACCTCACCTGCTTCTCCCTCTATGCGACCAAGAACATCGCCGCCGGCGAGGGCGGGCTGATCTCGACGAACGACGACGCGCTTGCCGAGACGCTCGACGATCTTCGCGTGATGAGGCGCGGCCACGGCTCCCGCTACGACATCGCGGTGCCGGGCTACAAGGCGAACCTGAGCGACGTGCTCGCGTCGATCGCGCTCGTGCAGCTCGCCAAGGTCGACGACCATGCCGCGATCCGGCGCCGGCATGTCGCCCTCTACGACGAGGGGCTCGCTGATCTCGACGGCGTCGAGCGCGTCGCTCACGACCCGCGCGACGTGCACGCGAACCATCTGTACGTGGTGCGCGTGACGTTCGCGGATCGTGACGAGGTCCAGCGGGCGATGCTCGACGAGAACATCGCCACTTCGATCCACTTCCTGCCGGTGCACAGGCTGACCGCGTACGCGGGGCGGCTCGCGCCGCACCAGCCGCCGCTGCCGGTCACCGAGCAGGCCGGCGCCGAGGTGCTCTCGCTGCCGCTCTCGCCTGCCCATTCGGACGACGACGTGCGCGACGTGGTGGCGGCGCTGCATCGCGTGCACGCCAGGCTGACGTGAGGAGGCGCTCAGTTCGCATCGCCGCGACGCTCGTCGTGACGGGCGCCGCGGTCGCCTACATCCTCTCGAAGGTCGACCTCGGCAAGACGCTGCACATCATCCGCGACGCCAGCGTGCCGTGGCTCGTGCTGTCGGCCGTGCTCACGGTCGTCACCGTGCCGCCGATGGCGTGGCGCTGGCAGATGCTGCTGCGCGTGCGCGGCGTGCGGGACAGCATCGCCTGGCTCACGCGCGCCTACTTCGTCTCGTACGCGTTCGGGCAGGTGCTGCCCACGTCGGTCGGCGGCGATGCGTGGCGCATCTTCGAGACGAGCAGGCGCCACCGGGGCTCGACGACGCCGGTCACCGGGTCCGTCCTGCTCGAGCGGGCACTGGGCGGTGCGGTCACGCTCGTGCTCGCGGGGGTCGGGACGCTGCTCGCGATCGGCCGCTACCCGATCGGCGCGTACCTCTGGATCGAAGGGCTCTTCGTCGTCGGCACCGTGCTCGTCGCCTTCATCTTCTTCTCGCGGCGTGTGCGCTCGCACCTGCGCTTCCTCGTGCCGCTCGTCCGCCGCCTCCGCCTCGAAGCGCCGGCACGGGCCGTCTACGAGGGGCTCCACGGCTACCGGGACTACCCGGGCACGCTGCTGAAGGTCGCGCTGATCACGGCCGGCTCGCAGCTGACGCGCGTGCTCGCGATCTACGCCTCGGGCCGCGCCGTCGGCATCCACCTGGGCCTGCTCCCGTACGTCGTGCTCGGGCCGCTCCTCTTCCTGGTGATGCTCGTGCCGTTCACGGTCAACGGCATCGGTGTGCGCGAGGCGTTCTTCGTCAGCTTCCTCGGCAAGCTCTCCGTGCCCGCCGACCAGGCGTTCGCCTGCGGCTTCCTCTTCTTCGTGATGACGATCCTGCTCGCGCTGCCCGGCGTTGCGATCCTGCTCTGGGAGAACGTCTTCGGGCGGCGTGCGGCGGTCGCCGATGGAACGGCCTGACGTCTCGGTCGTCGTCGTCACGTGGAACGCGCGCGAGCACGTCGAGCGCTGTCTCGACTCCGTCCGCGGGCGTGACGTCGTGGTCGTCGACAACGGCTCCACCGACGGCACCGTCGAGCTGGTCCGGGAGCGCTTCCCCGACATGCGGCTCGTCGAGCAGGAGAACGTCGGCATGGGCGGTGGCAACAACGCGGGCATGCGTATCGCCGAGGGGCGCTACTTCTTCCTGCTCAACTCCGACGCCTGGGTGGAAGCGGACGCGCTCGACCGTCTGATCGCCTTCGCCGACGACCACCCGAACGCGGCGATCGTCGGCCCGAAGCTGCAGAACCCCGACGGCTCGCTCCAACGCTCGGTCCGCGGCGAGCCGACCCTCTGGCGGCTTTCGACCGAGTACTTCTTCATCCGCAAGCTCGCACCGCGCACCAACCTGCTCAACCCGCTGTACGTCGGCCGGTTCGCGCACGACGAGGCGCGGGAGGCCGATTGGCTGTCCGGCGCCGCGCTGCTCGTCCGCCGCGATGCCGCCGATGCCGTCGGGCTGTTCGATGAGGACTTCTTCATGTTCGGCGAGGAAGTCGACTGGCAGACGCGCTTCCGGCGGGCCGGCTGGGCGGTCTGGTTCTACCCGGACGCCGTCGTCACGCACGTCGGCGGCGCGTCGCATGGGGGCCGGCTGTACGTCGAGAACCTGCGCGGCCAGCTGCGCTTCCAGGCGAAGCACCACGGGATCCGTCAGGCCGAGCGCGCCCGCCGGTTGCTGCTGCTCGCGCTGCGCCTGCGCGCGCTCGTCCTGCGGCGGCCCGAGTACCGGGAGGGGATCAGCTTCCTCGCATCGGGCAACGCCCGCTCGCTGCTCTCGTGATCGAGTACGTCCGCCTCGCCTTCGGCACCGCGCTCGTGCTGCTGCCCGGCTGGCTCGTGGCGCGGGCGCTCGGCCGCCGCTCGGTGTCGGCCACGCTCGCCTGGTCGCTCGCGTCGGTGTTCGTCGCGTGGGCGGTCGTCTTCACCGTCCACTCGAACGTCCGCCTCGCGGTCGTCGTGCTGGCGGTGATCTCCGTCTCAGCCCTCATAGCGCCGCGGTTCGCCCCGAGAAGGTGTCAGACACCTTCAAAGGTGTCTGACACCTGGCCGCTTCTCGTGGGCGTCGTTCTCGGCTGGCTGCTGTGGCATACCGCCGGTGCGGTCGTGGGCGACGGGCTCTTCCACGAGGGGCGGGTGCGCAAGCTGATCGAGCTCGGCGACCTGCACCTGCGGACGGTCGACGAGTTCAAGGACGGCGGTCTGCATCCGGGCTACGCGTTCCCGCTCTGGCACGGCTTCGACGCGCTCGTCGCGTACCTGTCGGGCGTCGACCCTGCCGGGGTCCTGCGACACGAGCCGTCGCTGCTGGCGCCGATCGCAGTGGCGGTCGCCTACGAGGCGGGCGTCGCCGTCTTCCACCGCCGGGGCGGGGGAGTCGCCGTCGTCGCGGCGCAGCTCGGCCTCTACTGCTTCGCTCCCGGTCACGGCGGCGCGTACACCGCGCTCGCCCAGCCGGGCACGGCGTCGCGGCAGCTGCTCGTGCCCGCGGCGATCGCGCTCTTCTTCGCCCGCGACCGCGCGGCGACGGTGGCGATCTTCGGCGCGCTCGCGCTCGTGCACCCGACCTACGCGGTCTTCCTGCTGCTGCCGCTGCTTGCGCTCGCGCCCTGGGAGTGGCGCGGCCTCGTGGCCGCGGCCGTCCCGCTCGGGCTCGCGTACCTCTGGCTGCGCCCGCTGCTGCACGAGACGAACACCCACAACCCGAACGCCTCGACGCAGCTCAACGAGCTCCGGCAGTACCGCGACCAGCTCGTCGTGCACGGGCTGCACCACTTCCGCCTCGCCGCCGAGGTGCCGGGCCGAAGCGGTGCCGTCGCGGTTGCCGGGCTGGTGCTCGTGCCGGTGACGGCGCTCGCCCTCGGGCGGCGCTGGGCGTGGTTCACGCTCGGCGGCTCGCTGATCGTGCTTTCGCTGATGGAGGTGCCGTGGCTCTTCGTGCACCTCTCCGACGCGGTGTCGATCTCGCAGTCGCGCCGTGCCGCCGGCTTCGTGCCGCTCCCGTTCGCGTTCGCCGGCGGGCTCGCGCTGCTCGCCCGCCGCGCGGCCGCGGTGCCGCTCGCCTTCGCGGCGGGCATCGTCCTGCAGCGGCTGTGGCCGGGCGACTTCGGCTACGGGCTGCACCACGGCGGGCCTGCGCTCGCGACCTGGATCGCCCTGGTCGGCGGCTTCGCCGCGCTCGTGCTCGCGCTCGCGTTCCGCCGGGCCCGGCTCGAGCCGCGCTTCGGCCCAGGGGCGGCGGCCGCGGTCGCGTTCGTCGTGCCGGTGCTCGTGCACGCGCTCTGGCACTGGAGCCCCGCGACGCCGGTCGACTCCGACGCCCTCTCGCCGCGCCTGGTGCACAACCTGCGCACGAAGGTGCCGAAAGGCTCGATCGTGATCGCGCCGATCAGGACGAGCTACGAGATCGAGGCCGTCGCGCCGCTCTACATCGTCGCCGCGCCGCTCTCGCACGTCGCCGACACGAAGGCCAACACCCCGGTCGCCCGCTACCGCGCCGTCCGCCACTGGGTGCTGACGAACGACCCGAGCGTGCCGAAGCGCTACGGCGCCACCTGGGCGATCCGCGGCGGGCGTCTCTATCGTCTCCCGGGGTGAAGGCGCTCATCGTCAGCCTCTACTTCCCCCCGGCGGGGGGCGGCGGGGTGCAGCGTCCGCTCAAGCTCGCGACGCACCTGCCGGAGCTCGGGATCGAGACGCACGTGCTCGCGCCCGACGACCCGAAGTGGGTGCACCGGGACGACGAGCTGCAGGCGCCGACGCTCGCGTGGGTGCACCGGGCGCGCTACGTCGGCCCGCGCGGCCGCAAGCCGGCCGAGGAGCTGCACGGCACGGCGGGCCTCGAGCGGGCGGCGAAGCAGCTGCAGCTCGCCGGGCGGCGGCTGCTCGTGCCCGACGAGAACGTGAGCTGGAACGCGACCGCCATCCCGGCGGCGATCAGGATCGTCCGCAACGAGGGCATCGACGTCGTCCTCACGACCTCGCCGCCGTCGTCGGTGCACCTGATCGGCGCAGCGGTGAAGCGCGCGACGGGCATCCCGTGGGTGGCCGACCTGCGCGACTCCGTCGTCGCGCATCCGCATCGCGACGCCGACCGGCTGCTCGTGCGGGTCAAGGAGCAGGGCGAGCATGCGGTCGCCAGGCTCGTGACGCGCTACGCGGACGCCGTCACGTGCGTCTCGGACGCGATCGCCGACGAGGTGCGCGAGCGCTCGCCGCGCGGGCAGGTCCTGACGATCGCGAACGGCGCCGACTTCGACGACTTCGCCGGCCTCGAGCGGCACCCGTCGGAGCGGTTCCGGCTCACGCACACCGGCTCGTTCTTCGGCAAGCGCGACCCGCGCCCGTTCCTGACCGCGCTCCAGCGCTCGGGGCTCGACGACGTGGTCGTGCGCTTCCTCGGCGACTTCCGCTCGTCCGACCGCGAGTGGGCCGAGACGCTCGACCTCGGCGACCGGCTCGAGCTCATCCCGTATGCGTCGCGCCGGCGCGCGCTCGAGCTTCAGCGCGACTCGGAGGCGCTCCTGCTCCTGATCCCGGAGGCCGGCGGGCGCGGCAAGGGGGTGCTGTCCGGGAAGGTGTTCGAGTACCTGGCGGCGGAGCGGCCGATCCTCGCCGTCGTGCCGCCGGACGGTGCCGCGGCGGGCCTGATCCGCGACGCGGGCGCCGGCGTCGTCGTCGCGCCCGAGGACGTCGACGGGATGGTCGATGCGCTGCGCGGCCTGCACGCGCGCTGGCGTGCGGGTGAGCTGGAGGAGACGCCGCTCGCGGAGGAGTGGAAGCGGCGCGTGTCGCGCCGCGCGCGTTCCGAGGAGATCGCCCGCGTCCTCGAGGAGGTCGTCGGCTGAGGCGCGTCACGAGCTTCCTCTTCCTCGCGAGCGTTTTCTGCGTCACGTTCGAGAAGATCCACTGGAACGCGGCGGGAACGGTCTCGCTCGCCGACGTCCTCGCGCTGCTCTTCCTGGCGGCGTTCGTGCTCGGGACGAAGCGCCCCGTCGTGCCGAGGACGACGGCGATCCTGCTCGGCTTCTTCGCGGCGTTCGCCCTCGTCTACCTGATCGGGTACTTCGACCTCGCGGACTCCGACGCGCTCGCACAGTGGGCAAAGGGGTTCACGAAGTGGGGCATCCACTTCGCGTTCCTCGCGGCGGCGGTCGTGTGGCTGTCGCGGCGCGGCCGGCGCTACTACTGGCGCACGCTCGCGTGGTTCTGCGCGGGGATGGTCGTCAACGCCGCGTACGGCGTGCTGCAGCTCCTCGATGCGCGTCGCGGCGGCAACCTCGACGCGACGCTGCTCTCGCCGATCACCGGCGGGGCGAGCCAGATCAACGTCTACGGCGCGATCAACGGCGCGAGCGTCTTCCGTCCGAACGCGATGACGGGTGACCCGAACCACCTGGGGATCATGTTGATCGTCCCGCTGCTCGTCCTGACGCCGATCTACCTGCGGCTGGAGCGCGGCCATCGCCTGCGCGGGTGGCTGATGGCGACGATCGGGTTCCTGCTCGTCGTCGAGGCGGCGACTCTCTCGCGGAGCGGCCTGCTCGGTCTGCTCGTCGGCGCGCTCGTGCTCGCCGTCCCGTACCGCCGGTACCTGGTGTCGCCCGTGCTGCTCGTCCCGATCGGCGCGGCGCTCGCCGTCCTGCTCGCGATCGTCCTCTCGCGCCGCTCCTTCTTCACGACGGTGCTTCGCTCGCGCGTGCAGACGAGCGGCGGCTCCGAGAACGCGCACTTCCAGGTCTACTCGTTCATCCCGCACGTCCTGCACGCCGACCCGCTGTTCGGGCTCGGGCTGAACACGTTCTCCGTCTACTACGAGTTCGTCACCGGCAAGACGAACTGGGGCCCGCACTCCTACTACGTCGCGCTGATCGTCGAGACCGGGCTCGTCGGCACGGCGCTCTTCGGGCTCTTCCTCGTGTGGGTGTTCGGGCGCCTCGCCCGCGCCCGCGCGCTCGGCCGGTCGCTTGCCGCGGCACGCGACCCGCTCGCGGCGCGGGTGCGGCCGCTCGCGTGGGGCTGCACCGCCGCGCTCGCCGGCACGCTCGCCTCGAACGCGTTCTACCTGACCATGCAGTTCTATTACTTCTACGCGTTCGTGGCGCTTGCGCTCGCGATCCCCGTCGTCTTCGCCAGGACCGAGTGAAGGTCGTCGTCGTGACGACGTCCTACCCGTCGCCGGAGCATCCGGTGGCGGGCAGCTTCGTCGCGGCGTCGGCGGCGGCCGCCCGCGCTGCCGGCGTCGACGTGGCCGTCGTCTCGCCGGCCGACGTGCGCCATTTCGGGATCGCGTACGGCGGCGGGATCGCCCAGAACCTGCGCGCCGCGCCGTGGAAGCTCGCGCTCGTGCCGGGCTTCCTCGCGTCGTTCGCGCTCGCCGCCCGCCGGGCGGCCGCCGGCGCCGACCTGGTGCACGCGCACTGGATCCCGTCCGCGCTCGCGGCGCGCGCGACGGGCAAGCCGTACGTGCTGCAGGTGTGGGGCACCGACGTCGAGCTGGCGCGGCGCGCGCCCGCACTCGCCCGCCCGCTCGTCCGCGGCGCGCGGCTCGTGCTCGCGGCGTCGGGCTCGCTCGCCGATGCGGCCCGCGAGCTCGGCGCGCGCGAGGTCGTCGTCGTGCCGATGCCCGTCACGATCCCGGACGAGGTCGGGCCTCCCGACGAGCCGCCGCACGTGCTCTACGCCGGCCGGTTGAGCGAGGAGAAGGGGATCCTCGAGTTCCTCGAGGCGACCGAGGGGCTGCCGCGCGTGATCGTGGGCGACGGCCCGCTGCGCGACCGCGTCCCCGAGGCCGTCGGCTTCGTCCCGCCGGCGGAGATCGGCGCCTACTACGAGCGGGCGGCCGTCGTCTGCGTCCCGTCGCGGCGCGAGGGCTACGGCATGGTGGCGCGCGAGGCGGCGGCGTGGGGAAGGCCCGTCGTCGCCACCCGCGTCGGCGGGCTCGCCGACCTCCGCGAGGCCCGGCTGGTCGAGCCGCGGGACGTCGAGGCGCTTCGGGCCGCCGTCGTCGAGCTGCTGGGCTCGCCCGAGCTGCGGGCCGAGCTCGGCCGCCGGGGGCGCGAGGCGGCTGCGCACGACTTCTCGCCGGCCGTCGCCGGCCGTGCGCTCGCCGACGCCTATCGGCAGGCGCTCATCTAGCGCGTACCATCGACCGCCGTGGTCGTCCTGGAGGTCCTGTTCTGGGCGGCGGCCGCTGCGCTCGTCTGGACGCACGTCGCCTACCCCGCGTTCGCGGCGCTCTTGGCACGCGTCGCCGGCCGTGCGGTTCGCGCCGCTCCGATCGAGCCGACGGTGGCGGTGATCGTCGCCGCCTACAACGAGGAGGCGTCGATCGCCCGCCGCATCGAGAACCTGCTCGAGCTCGACTACCCGAGCGAGAAGCTGCAGCTCGTCGTCACGTCGGACGCGTCCTCCGATCGCACCGAGGAGATCGCGCTCCAGTATCCCGGCGTCCAGGTGATCTCGAATCCGCGCGGCGGCAAGGTCGCGGCCCAGGACCGCGCGGTGCGCCAGACCTCGAGCGAGATCGTCGCCTTCTCCGACGCCAACTGCACATGGGCGCCCGATGCGCTGCGGGTGCTCGTGCGGGCGTTCGCCGACCCGCAGGTGGCGTACGTCTGCGGGCGGCTGCGTCTGCTCGCAGCCGACGGGTCGAACAAGGAGGGGACGTACTGGCGCTACGAGCTTGCGGTGCGCGGGGCCGAGTCGCGGCTCGGCTCGATCACCGGCGGCAACGGCTCGATCTACGCGCTCCGCCGCGAGGACTACGTCGAGGTCGATCCGCGGTTCGGGCACGACCTCTCGCTGCCGTATCTGATGGTGCAACGCGGCCGCCGTGCCGTCTACGAGTCTGCGGCCCAGGCGTTCGAGAA
This sequence comes from uncultured Thermoleophilia bacterium, assembly GCA_963840365.1. Classification (GTDB taxonomy): domain Bacteria; phylum Actinomycetota; class Thermoleophilia; order Gaiellales; family Gaiellaceae; genus PALSA-600. The sequence continues at coordinate 692,832 of CAWIYQ010000012.1, forward strand.
ACCGACGCCGTCGAACGAGACCGAGTACCGGCGCAAGGTGCGCATGTTCGAGCACTGCTGGCTGATCGTGCTTCGCGGCCGGATGCTGCGACGGCTCGGGGCGTTGTACGGGCTCGAGATCGTCTCGCATCGGCACCTCCGCTACGCGTCCGGCGTGCTGCACCTCGTGCTGCTCGCGTGCACCGTCGCGCTGCTCGGTCAGGGCTGGGTCTACGAGGTCGCGCTCGGCCTTCAGCTCGGGCTGCTGGCGGCCGCGCTCGTCGGCGTCGGGATCGCCCGCTACTACGTCCTCGTCTCGTGGGCGACGGTCGTCGCGCTCTGGAACTACCTGCGTCGCGGCGTCCCCGCGGGCTGGGAGCCGGCGCGTGAATAGGAGCCTCGACGTGCTGATCGCCGGCGCCGGGCTCGTCGTCGGCTCACCGCTCCTTGGCCTCGGTGCGCTCGCCGTGAAGCTCGAGGACAGAGGCCCGGTCCTCTACCGCCAGACGCGTGTCGGCAAGGACGGCGTCGACTTCGAGCTGCTGAAGCTGCGCACCATGGTCGTCGGCGCGGAGACGAAGGGCGCCGGCTTCGCGGTCGACAGGGGCGACGCGCGGATCACGCGGGCCGGCCGCATCCTCCGCCGTCTCTCGCTCGACGAGCTGCCGCAGCTCTGGAACGTCGTCCGCGGCGACATGTCGGTGATCGGCCCGCGCCCGACGCTCCGCTACCAGGTCGAGCAGTACGACGAGAATCAGCGGCACCGGCTCGACGTCAAGCCGGGGATCACGGGCTGGGCGCAGATTCACGGGCGCGCGTCGCTCCCCTGGGCGGATCGCATCGAGCTCGACCTCTGGTACGTGCGGCACCGGGACTGGAAGACCGACCTCCTGATCCTGCTCCGTACGCCGCTCGCCCTCTTCGGCGGCACTTACAAGGGCGCGACCGGCGGCTGGCGCTAACGATGCCGTAACGGCGCCTCGATACCCTCCGGAGCCGTGACCGCCGTCCTCTTCACCTGCGCCGGGCAGCGCGTCGACATCGTCCGCGCGTTCCGGGCGGCCGGCGCGACGACGATCGCCGCGGACGTCGATCCGCTCGCGCCCGCCCTCTACCACGCCGACCACCGGGCGCTCGTGCCGCGCGTCGACGACTCCGCCTACTCCGACGCGATCCAGGCGCTCGTCGACGTGCACGATGTCCGGCTCGTCGTGCCGCTCACCGACCTCGACCACTTGCAGCTCGCGGAGGCGCGCCCGCTGCCCTGGCGGCGCGGTCGTCCTCGTGTCGGAGCCCGAGACGATCGAGCGCTGCCTCGACAAGTACCTGGCGCACGCCTTCTTCGAGGAGCAGGGAATCGGCTCGCCGCCGACCTGGCTCCCGGACGAGCTGCCCGCCGAGCTGCCGTTCCCCGTGCTCGTCAAGGCGCGGCGCGGCTTCGGCTCGCGCCACATCTACCGGGCCGTGAACCGCGCGGAGCTCGAGTTCTTCCTTCGCTACACGGCGGCGGAGTCGATGGTGCAGCAGGCCTGCAGCGGCGTCGAGTTCTCGATCGACGTGTTCTGCGACCTCTCGGGCCGGTGTCTCGAGGCCGTGCCGCGCACCATGATCGAATCGAAGGGCGGCGAGTCGATCAAGGGAGCGACGATCCGGGACGAACAGCTGATCGCGTTCGGCTGCGCGGTGTCCGAGGCTCTGCGCATCATCGGTCCGGCGAACGTGCAGTGCTTCCGAGAGCCCGACGGTCGCTTGCAGGTGACCGACGTGAACCCGCGTTTCGGCGGCGGCTTCCCGCTGCCGACCGCGGCCGGCTCGCGCTACCCCGAGCTCGCGCTCGCGCTCGCGCGGGGCGAGTCGCCCGAGCGGCGGCTCGGCGAGTTCCGGGAGGGGATCGTGATGACCCGCTACTTCTCGCAGGTGATCCTCGAGGAGGTCGGCGGGGCGCTGGAGCCAGTGCAGGCGGAGGGCGTGCCCGGGGAAGCGTGAGGCGCCTCGCCTTGCTCGTCGCCGGGGTGGTGCTGCTCGGCGGCTGCAGCTCGTGGCAGGACGCGGCGCCGAAGCGCGCGCCGGCGCCTGCCCGCGTCGTTCACCGTCTCCCGCGGGTCGAGGTGACCGTCGTCGACGGGGACACCAACCGGCGTGTCGACGACGCGCGCGTGACGATCGGCGACCGTTCGGCGCGCACGAACCCACACGGCGTCGCGCGCGTCCCGCTCGCCCGGCGTGCCGCCCTCGTCACCACCGCTGCGAAGGCCGGCTACGGCGCGCGCTCGGTGCGGCTCTCGTTCAGGACACACCCACGTTCGACGATCAGGATCTACCGCCCCGCGCTCCAGTGGCCGGTCTACGGCGCGAGCGCTCGCCGCGCCCAGACGCACGCGGCAATCGCGGTGCGGCCGCCGTTCCGGGTCGTCTGGTCGCGCGGGCTCGGCGGCCTGATCGAGTTCCCCGCCGTCGTCGCCGACGGCATCGCGTACATCGGCAACGCGCGCGGCTCGGTGCGTGCGTTGTCGATGCGAGACGGCACACTCGTCTGGCGTCACGACATCCCGAACGGGAAGCTCGCCTCGTCTCCCGCGGTCGTGGGCGACGTGCTCCTCGTGCACGGTATGGACGGGCATGTATGGGCGCTCTCGCGCAGCGACGGGCGGCTGCTTTGGCACTACGACGTCGGCTCGCCGGTCGAGTCGTCGCCGGTCGTCGTCGACGGTCTCGACCTCTTCGGTGCGTGGAACGGGACGATCACCGCGCTCGACGTGCGCACGCACCGCGTCCGCTGGCGTCACGACGACGGCTGCAAGATCACCTCGTCGGCGGCCGTCTCGGGCGACACGCTCTACGTCGGCGACTACTGCGGGCGCCTGCTCGCGCTGCGCCTCGGCGACGGCGCGCTGCGCTTCGCGCGCGGCGTCGGCGGACGGGTCTACGGCACCCCGGCGGTCGCCGGCGGCCGCGTCTTCGTGCCGAGCTCGACGGGCGGCAGCCTGACCGCCTTCACGACCGGCGGGCGCTACCTCTGGAGGCGCTCGACCGGCGCGTACGTCTACTCCTCGCCGGCGGCCGTCGGCGGCCGCGTCTTCTTCGGCTCCTACAACGGCCTCCTCTACGCGCTTTCGGCGCGGACGGGGGCGACGCTATGGGCACGCTCGGCCGGTGGCCCGATCTCCGGAGCGGTCGTGGTCGTCGACGGCGTCGCGTACGCCGGCTCGTTCGCGCACCGCATCATCGGTGCCGACTCGGCCACCGGGCAGCTGCTCGTCGACTTCCCGCACGGCGAGTACGTGCCCGTCTCCGGCAGCGGGCGGCGGCTGCTGCTCCACGGCTACTCCCGGCTCTACGCCGTGGTCGCCAGGTGAGCGGCGTGGCTAACCTGCCGCCGATGCGCTACGTCGTCACCGGCGCCGCCGGCTTCATCGGCTCCCACCTCGCCGAGCAGCTCCTCTCCGAAGGCCACGACGTGGTCGGCATCGACAGCTTCACCGACTACTACGACCCCGCGTTGAAGGAGGAGAACGCTCGCAACCTCGACGTGCGCCGGCTCGACCTGGCCGACGACCCGCTCGACTTCGCGGGTGTCGACGGCGTCTTCCACCTCGCCGGCCAGCCGGGCGTCCGCAGCTTCGGCGATGTGTTCCCGCTCTACCTCCAGCGCAACCTGCTCGCCTCGCAGCGCGTGTTCGAGGCCGCCGCGCGCGACGGCGCACGGGTCGTCTTCGCGTCGTCGTCGTCGGTCTACGGCGCGGCCGAGCGCTACCCCACGACCGAGGACACGACGCCGCATCCGCTCTCGCCCTACGGGATCACGAAGCTCGGCGTGCGAGCACCTCGCCGACGCCTACCGGCGCCAGTTCGGGCTCGACGTCGTCGTGCTCCGCTACTTCAATGCCTTCGGGCCGCGCCAGCGCCCCGACATGGCCTTCACGCGCATCGTCTTCGGGCTCGCGGAGGGCGACGCCGTTCGAGCTGTACGGGGACGGGGAGCAGTCGCGGAGCTGGACCTACGTCTCCGATGTCGTCGCCGGCACGATCCGCGCGATGGAGCGGCGGCACCGGCACGTACAACGTCGGCGGCGCGCTCGAGGCCTCGATGAACGAGTCGATCGCCCTGCTCGAAGCGCTCTCCGGCCGCACGCTCGCGGTGCGCCGTCATCCGGCGGTCGCGGGCGACCAGAAACGCACGAAGGCGGACACCTCGCGAATCCGGGACGAGCTCGGCTGGGCGCCGCTCGTCTCGCTCGAAGACGGGCTCGCCCGCCAGTGGGCGTGGGCATCGGCTAGGGTCGGCGCGGCATGACGACCCCCGCCACGGACGCCGAGCGCGAAGTCGACCTGGGGCGGTGGCGCCGTGCGGTCGTGCAGCTCTGGTGGCTCCCTGTCGCCGGGCTCGTGCTCGGCGCGATCGTCGGCGTGCTCTTCTCCTACCGCGGCGGCACGAACTACAAGGCGACGGCGCTGATCTCGCTCGGCCAGCCGACCTCGCCCGGCGGCGCGCTCGTCCCGAGCTACGGCACGAACCCGCGCGCGGTCTCGCAGATCGTCAGCGCCGCGAGCGTGCAGGAGCAGGCGGCGAACGCCGCCGACATGCGGCCCTCCGCCCTCCGCGGCCATGTGTCCGTCGGCACGGTGGGCAGTGCAGGTGCAGGGGCGACGCGCACACAGCCGCTGATCTCGCTCACGGTCACCGGCACGCATCCGAAGAACACCTCGGCCGCTGCGAACAGCCTCGCCGGCTTCGTCGTCCAGAGGACGACGGCGCAGTACGTCGACGAGAAGATCCGGACGTTCAAGGCGACGCTGCAGAACGTCGATTCGCAGCTGAACAGCATCACCGAGCAGCTGGCGGTCTACAACCGTGCGCTCGCGGCCGCGAAGGCGAAGAACCTCGATCCGTTCCAGACGCTCGTGATCGTCGGCCAGCAGAACAACGCCGAGACGCGGCAGGGCAACCTGATCGCCCAGCAGGAGACGCTGCAGCAGCAGCTCGTCTTCGCCGAGCAGGTCGAGGCCGCGCGCGTCGTCGTGAAGGCTTCGGCGGTCAAGGCGTCGGCGCACTCGAAGTCGAGCTCGCTGCTGATCGGCGCGCTGATCGGGCTGATCCTCGGCGCGATCGCCGCGATCGTGCTCGAGCCCCGCTTCCGCCGGACGTAGGATCGGCCGATGCTGGAGGGCAAGCGCGTCGGCGTGGTCGTGCCCGCCCACGACGAGCAGGAGCTCGTCGTCGCGACCCTGCAGGGGCTGCCGGGGTTCGTCGACCGGGTGTTCGTCGTCGACGACGGCTCGTCGGACGGCACCGCCGAGGCGGCGCGGTCGGTCGGCGACTCGCGCGTCGTCGTGATCTCGCACGAGACCAACCGGGGAGTGGGGGCGGCGATCGTGACCGGCTACCAGCGGGCGCTCGTCGAGCAGCTGGATGCCGTGGCGGTGATGGCGGGCGACAACCAGATGGACCCGGACGAGCTCGAGGGGCTGTGCCTGCCGGTCGTGCGCGGCGAGGTCGACTATGCGAAGGCGAATCGCCTCTTCACCGGCAGGGCGTGGGAGGTGATCCCGCGACACCGGTTTCTCGGCAATGCGGTGCTCAGCTTCCTGACGAAGATCGCGTCCGGCTACTGGCACGTCGCCGACTCGCAGGCCGGCTACACGGTGATCGGCCTCCAGATGCTGCAGCTGCTCGATCTCGACCGCATCTACCCGTCGTACGGCTTCCCCAACGACATGCTCGTGCACCTGAACGTGTGGAACGCGCGCGTGCGCGACCTGCCGTCGCGCCCGATCTACGGGATCGGCGAGCGGTCGGGCATCCGCGTGCGCCGCGTCGTGCCGCGCATCTCGTGGCTCCTCTGCAAGGGGTTCTTCTGGCGCCTGCGGGAGAAGTACGTGCTGCGCGACTTCCACCCGCTCGTCTTCTTCTACTTCCTCGGCTTCCTGATGGGCGTGACCGGCCTCGTGCTCGGGATCGTCGAGACGGTGCTCCGGCTGCTCGGCAACCCGATCACGCCGGCGACGATCGTGCTCGTCGCGCTGCTCCTGATCTCCGGCTCGCAGTTCACGCTGTTCGCGATGTGGTTCGACATGGAGTCGAACAAGGACCTGCGCTGAGGCTGTTCGGCGTCTCCACGCCGCGGTGGTTTCTCACGACGCTCGCGCTGGGCGTCACGATTCGCGTTGCGGTGCCGCTCGCCGCGCTGGCGGATCGCGGGCACGCGCTGCCGGGCCTTCCGCGCTACGAGTACAACCCCAGGCCGGGAGACGCGTACGGCTACTACTCGGCGATGCGCGAGCTGCTCTCCGCGTGGCGGCGGCCGGTTGCCGTCTCGGCCGTCGTTCTCGTCGCGCTCTGTGCGGGACTTGCAGTATGGGCGCTCGTGAGGCGGGGTCGCGGGCGCGAGTGGATCGTGCTCGCGATCGCGCTCGGCCTGTCGGGGATCGGAACCGTCCTCGCGCTCGCGATGCGCTCCGCAGGCGCTCCGACCGTCGGCTGGCCGCTTCTCTGGAGCGTGCCCCTGCTTCCGTACCGCGCGGCCGGGCTCGACTTCGGCCCGAACCTCGGCTTCGCCGTCGGGCTGACGCTGTGCCTGCTCGCAAACGCCGTCGTCGTCGTGGCGACCGCGATCGTCGCGGTGCGATCGACGGGCCGCCTGTCGATCGCCGCCGGCGCCGTCGCGGGCCTCGCGCTCTGGCCGTTCATCGTCGGCGTCCTCGGCGGCCATCGCGCCTGGGGCAACGGGACGTGGGAGGTCGACACAGGGCTCCATCTCTACAGCGAGCCGCTCTCCACGGCCCTGGTCGTCTGCGCCGTCGCGCTCCTTCTGGGGCGACGGCTGACGCCGCCGTTGCTCGCGGCCGCGGGAGTGCTGCTCTCGTATGCGGCGGTCGTGCGGCTGTCGAACGCCGTCATCGGCGCCGCGGTGCTCCTCGTCTGCTGGGCCTGGATCGGGGCCCGCCGCTCGATCGTCCTCCTGCTCGGCCTGCTGACCTTCGCGCCCGTGGAGATCGCCTACTGGTCGAAGGGCTACGCGGGCATCGAGAACGGGCTGCCGTCGAAGCCGTTCGCCCTTCGCTACATCCACATCGCCTGGACGGACTCGTTGCTCTGGACGCCGAAGGTGCTCCTGATCGTGCTGCCGCTCGCGGTGCTCGGCTCGATCGCGGTCACGAATCGCTGGCACGTCGCGCTCTTCTGGTCGGCGATCGCCGCCACCGCCGTCTTCTACAGCTTTTACGCGGTGACCGACATCCACCCGCGCTTCTTCTACGTCGTCTTCCCGTTCGTGGTCGTGCTCTGGATGGCGGGCGTGCGTGTGGTCGGGAGCAGGCTCGCCGCGCTCCGTGGTACGCGGCCGCCGTCGAGCGTCTAGACCGAGGCGTGCGCCGGCCGGCGCCGCAGCACGAGCAGCACCACGCCGCCGATCGCCAGCGCGGCCGCTGCGCCGCCGGCGGCGGCGCCGACCGTCGTCCACGACGAGCCGCTCGACGGCCCCGCGGTCGGCGGGGCGGTCGAGAAGACACGCTTCAGCTGGGTCGAGTCGATCGAGAACGCACGCCGCGCCCGCACGACCACCAAGCGGCCACCGGAGAGCGGCCGCGCGCGCAGCACGATGTCTGCCGTGTAGCGGCCGGGGCCGAGCGCTCTCTTCAGTGTCACCGGGTAGTCGATCGCGGTGCGGGGCAGGAACGTGTCCATCGTGTAGCGGAGCGTCTGGGCGCTGTTCCCGTTCGTCCGGGTGACCGTGACGCTGCCGCGTGGCTTCGTGAGCGCGTTCCCGGTGCCGGCGAGGTGGAGGAGCAGCTGCTGGTAGCCGTGCGAGCCGCCGGCGCGGACGTCACCGATGTGGAAGCCGGCGGCGGTCGGGCCGGCGACGTCGACCTGCAGCGCGACGATCGTGAGGCTGCGCACCCTGATCCGCACTCGACTCTTCCCCTCGGCGGCCTGCGCGGTCGTCTGCGGGCTCTCCGCGGCGATGCCCGCCACCCACTGACCCGACGGCGCCGACGCGGGTACCCGGACGGTGAACGGCACCGTCGCGGACTGTCCGGGCGCGAGCGTCACCTGTGTGCCGCCGAGCGTCACCCACGAGCCGGCCCCGACCGGCGTGCGGTCCGTGCGGTAGACGGTGCCGCTCGTCGAGCCGGTCGCCCCGTCGGCCGTGAACAGGTGCACCGTGCCGGTGGCGGTGCCGACGTTGGACACGATCACCGAGCCTGATCGAGTCCCGCCGGCCCCGAGCTGGTAGACGAAGTAGCCGAGCCTCGGATCGGCGCCCGCGCGCAGGCCGAAGACGGCGCGCTCCGTGGCCGCGTGAGCGACCGGGGCGAGCGCGGCCGCGACCAGCGCTGCGACGGCCAGGCGCCTCACGGCCCGGTGCTCCCGGTGAGAGTGACGGTGGACGAGTACGTGGCGGCGATCGCGCTCGCGGGGTAGGTGACGTCGTAGGTGCTGGTGACGGCATAGGTCCCCTGGCCGGTGTTCGTGTCCGCGTCGAAGATCGTCTGCGCGGTCGTCGTGAGCGTGATCGGGTAGTCGATCAGGTTGGACGGGGCCGTCGTGCAGCCGCTCGAGCAGGCGAACGCCCCTGCCGTCACCTGCAGCGCCGGCAGCGTGTGTGTCCCCGACTTCGGCACGGTTGCTTTCGCATTCACGCTCCAGCCGGCGGTGTTCTTGTTCCCCGTGTAGGCCACCGTGGTGACGATCGCGAAGGTCTTCGTCTGGTCGTCGCCGGAGAGCGTGACTCCAGGCGCCGTCACGGGGCTGGACGTCGTCACCGAGAAGGTGAACGTCGCCGCCGCCGCGGAGGGCAGGCCGACGAGTGAGACGAGCACGACGACGACCCAGACCCTCACGGCCCAGCCGCGACCGCGACGGTCAGCGTGCTGGAGTAGGACGCTGCGACCGTGCTGGCGGGGACGTTGACGTTCACGTTCGCGTCCACGTCGACCCGGCCGAGACCGGTGCCGGTCGCGGCGTTCAGGAACTTCGAGGTGGAGGGGGAAAGCGGCACCGCGAGGTTCGTGTTCGAGACGCCGTTGGTGGGGAGGGCACAGGTCGAGCCGCTGTGGCACGCGGCGGTGACGCTCGCGATCGTGTCGGCGGTCGATGGGAGCGAGTGCCCCGCGCCGTCGCTGAACTGAGTGGCGCCGATCGTCAGGTTCCAGCCGCCGCCCGTCGCCAGGCCGCGTGCGTCGACGACCTGGAGCTGCGCCTGGTAGGTGCCCGTCTGGTCGTCGCCGTTCAGCGTCAGCGCGAACGACGGCGTGTTGAGCGACGACACCGAGAGTGTCGAGCCGGCGGTCACCGTTGCGTTGACGGTCACGTTGGCGGCAGTCGCGCCGGCGGCCGTGACGAGCGCCGCGCCGGCGGCCACGAGCCCGATCCACACACTGCGCAGGCCCATCGGGGAAGGATTGTCCTCGGGCCCGGGAACCCCTTCGGAGGAAAACGGTAGGAAAACGGATGAAAAGCCTTCGTAAGGATCGTTCTGAGGGGTCCGGCTCGCGCAGTACGATCCCGCGGATGCCGACATCCGTCGTCACCGGGGGCGCGGGCTTTCTCGGCTCCCACCTGTGCGACGAGCTGATCGCCCGCGGCCATCGGGTGATCTGCGTCGACAACCTCGAGACGGGCTCGCTCGAGAACATCGCCCACATCCGCGGCGCGTCGTTCAGGTTCGTGAACCACGACGTCACGGAGCCGATCCGGATCGACGAGGACGTCGACTTCGTCTTCCACCTGGCTGCACTCGCGAGCCCCGTCGACTACATGCGCATGCCGCTCGCGTCGTTGAAGGTCGGCTCGTACGGCACTCATCACGCGCTCGGGCTTGCAAAGTGGAAGCGCGCGCGTTTCCTGATCTCGTCGACCAGCGAGGTGTACGGCGACCCGCAGGTCCATCCCCAGCCGGAGACCTACTGGGGGAACGTCAACCCGATCGGCCCGCGCGGCGTCTACGACGAGGCGAAGCGCTACGCCGAGGCGCTGACGATGACCTATCACCAGCAGCAGGGCGTCAACACGTGTATCGCGCGGATCTTCAACACGTACGGGCCACGCATGCGCCGCAACGACGGCCGCGCGTCGGTGAACTTCCTGAACCAGGCACTCGAGGGGAAGCCGCTGACGGTGTACGGCGACGGGTCGCAGACGCGCTCGCTCTGCTACGTCGACGACCTGATCCGCGGTCTGTGCCTGCTCGCCGAGAGCGAGGAGCACCTGCCCGTGAACCTCGGCAACCCGGATCACGAGGTGACGATGCTCGAGCTCGCGCGCACGGTGATCTCGGTCACCGGCTCGTCGAGCGAGATCGTCTTCGAGGCGCTGCCGACCGACGACCCGCAGGTGCGCCGTCCGGACATCACCCGCGCCCGCCAGGTGCTCGGGTGGGAGCCCGAGGTCGACCTCCCGGAGGGGCTCCGGCGCTGGCTGCAGGCACTCGGCCGGAAGCCGCTCTCCGTCTGACGTGCGTCGACTGCTCGCCATCGGCGTCGTGTGTGCCACGGCGGCGCTCGCTGCGGGCGCACACCCGGCGGGCGCCTCGCGCTACATGCGCATCGGCATCTACGACGAGGCCCAGACGCTCTACGGCCCCGTCGACCAGACGTTCCCCCTGCTCAAGAGCCTCCACGTCCAGGAGATCCGGCTCAACCTCTACTGGGGCGGCAAGTACGGCGTCGCGAAGACCCGGCCGCGCCGCGCGACGAACCCGGCCGATCCCGCCTACGACTGGGCGCTCTACGACCGCACGGTCGAGTACGCGCACGAGTACGGCATCCACGTGCTGTTCTCGGTCTACGGGACGCCGTCGTGGGCGAACGGCGGCCTCTCCGTGAACCGCGCCCCGACGTATCCGGGGATCGACTTGAAGAACTTCGCGCTTGCCGCGGCGACTCGCTACAGCGGCAACTACAAGCTGCCGGACGGGACGGTGCTCCCCGCGGTCAAGGAGTGGCTCGTGTGGAACGAGCCGAACAACCCGGTCTTCCTGCTGCCGCAGTACCGCAAGACGTCCACCGGCTGGGTGATCCAGAGCGCGGTCGACTACGCCAAGATCTGCAACGCGGTCTACGCCGGGGTGCACGCGGCCATGGCGACGAGCGAGCGGGTGGCGTGCGGCGGGACCGCGCCGCGCGGCAACAACAACCCGAGCTCGTCGCGGCCCTCCGTCTCGCCGCTGGCCTTTCTCCGCGCCGTCAAGAAGGCGGGCCTGCGCACGTTCGACGCGTGGGCGCACCATCCGTACTACTCCCGCCCCACCGATACGCCGACGACGAAGCCGGTCACGGCGACCGGGGCGCCGGAGACGGCGGTCACGCTCGGCAACCTCGGCGACCTGACGAAGCTGGTCACCCAGCTCTACGGCAACAAGCGGATCTGGATCACCGAGTACGGCTACGAGACGAATCCGCCCGACAAGATCTTCGGCGTGTCGTACGCCAAGCAGGCGGCGTATCTCACGCAGGCGTTCGGGATCGCGAGGCGCAATCCGCGCGTCGACATGATGCTCTGGTTCCTGCTCCGCGACGACCCGAATCCGAACGGCTGGCAGTCCGGGCTGATCACCGCCAAGGGCGCGAAGAAGCCCTCGTTCAAGGCGTTCCAGAACCTCGGCTCGTAGAGGGGGCTGATGGCCGTCGCGCCCTCGAACTGGCCCGGCTCCGAACGACGTGACCCTCCCGCGACCTCGTCGACCTGGGTCGTGCGCTCCGCCCTTGCTCGCTTCCTGCGCGCGCAGGCCGACGAGTTGCGCGACGGCCCGCCGGTGCGGATCCTCGACGTCGGCTGCGGGGTGAAGCCCTACTACCCGTTCTTCGCGGGGGTCGCGTCCGAGTACGTCGGCGTCGACGTCGTCGAGAATCCGATGGCCGAGCTGCTCGGGCCCGTCGAGGCGCTCCCGGTCGAGGACGCGAGCTTCGACGTCGTGCTCTGCACGCAGGTGCTCGAGCACTGCGACGACCCCGGCCGCGCGGTCTCGGAGCTGCGCCGCGTGACGAAGGCCGGCGGGCGCGTGCTCGCCTCGACGCACGGCGTCCAGGTCTACCACCCGTCGCCGACCGACTACTGGCGGTGGACGCACACCGGCCTCGCGAAGCTCTTCGAGACGAGCGCCGACTGGTCGAGCGTCCGCGTCGAGCCCGCCGCCGGCACTGGGGCGGCGCTCGCGATGCTGCTCGGCACGTACGTCGAGATCTCCCTGCGCCGCAGCGTGCTGGCGCGGCCGCCGGTGCTCGCGCTCAACCGGCTCGGCTCGGCACTCGATCGCCGCGTGAGGCGCCTGCGGGAGCCGGTGCCGGGATCGCTGATCCCGAACCTCCACGTCGTCGCCCGACCCTGAGCGATGCGGCTCCTGCGCCGGAACGCACTCGGTCTCTACGCCGTCTACGCGGCGGCGATCGCCTCCGGCCTGATCGTCACCCCGATCGTCGTCCGAACGCTCGGCCAGCAGGCCTTCGGCGTCTGGACGTTCATCGGCGGCATCACCATCTACCTCTCGGTGCTCGACCTCGGCGTCGGCCCGGCGGTCGTCCGCTTCGGCGCCGAGGCGCGCGGCCGCGGCGCGACGGACGACCTCAACGCGATCGCCTCGAGCGGACTCGCGATGTACGCGGCGATCGGGCTCGTGACGCTCCCGATCGGGATCGTGCTCGCGTGGCTCGTCCCGTGGCTCGGCCACGTGCCGGACCGCCTCGTGTGGGACGCGCGCGTCGCGACACTCCTCATCGTTCTCTCGCTCGCGCTCCGATTCCCGCTCGGATTGTTCAACAACCTGCTCGTCGCGCAGCAGCGGTGGGACTACGCGAACTTCGCCAACTTCCTCGGCACCGTCCTGTACGCGGTGCTGGTGGCTGCGCTTCTGCCCACCGTGGGCGGCGGGATCGTCCTGCTCGCTGCACTGACGCTCGGCACCTCGATCCTGCGCCAGACGCTGCCTCTCTTCTGGTTGAAGCGCGAGTTGCCCGACTTGCGCGTGCGTCGCCGGCTCGTGACGCGCGCGCGCATCCGTCAGCTGACCGCGGTGAGCTGGTCGAACTTCCTTCTTCACGTGTCCCAGAAGATCGTCTTCTCGACCGACGTGATCGTGGTCGGGATCGTGCTGGGCGCCGCGTCGGCGGGTGTGTACGGCGTCCCGGCGAAGTTGTTCGGCCTGGTGTTCGGGATCGGAACCGCCGCCACGGCACTCATGTATCCGGCGTTCGCAGAGCTCGAGGGTGCAGATCAGCCGGATCGACAGCGGCGTCTCCTTCTCTCCGGGCTGCGCGCCGGGAGCGCTCTGATGCTGATCCTCGCACTGCCCCTCCTGCTCATCCCCGACCTCCTGATCAGCGCCTGGCTTCGCGAGCCCGGGTACGGCGGCAGCTATGCGGTCATGTCGATTCTCGCCGCCGTCCTGATCGTCCACCAGCCGCTCTTCGTGCTCTCCCAGTTCCTGGTTGCGCGCGCCCTGCAGCGCCAGCTGGCCTGGGCAACGATCGTCGCCACCGCCGCGAACCTCGTGCTTTCGGTCGTCCTGGCCTGGACGTGGGGCATCCAGGGTGTCGCCGTGGCGACCCTCGTCACTGACCTCTTCCTGCTCGCCTGGATCGTGCCGCGATATGCGGCTCCCGCGGCCGGGACCACGGTGAATGCGCTGTTGTGGGCGATGGCACGCCCCGTCCTGCCGGCGGCAGCGGCCGGAGCGATCGTGCTCGTCGCGATCGCCCGTGTCTGGCGGCCCGACACTCTTCTGGCCCTCGCTCCGCTCGGCGTGCTCTGGGTCGCGACGGCAAGCGCCGCGGTCTGGTGGTTCGGCTTCGCGGACGACGAACGTCGGTGGCTCGAAATCGAGTTGCGTCGCGGCGGTGTCCGATCGGCTGCCGCCGTGGATGTCTAAGGAGGTCGTAGACTTGACGCCGTTGGCGACTGCGGTCGTTCCTCATCGAAACAGCGGCACGCTTCTCGGGCGGTGCGTCGAAGCCTTGTTGTCCTCGTCCAGCGGCCTTGACGAGATCGTGGTTGCAGATGAGGCCTCGTCGGACGGAAGTGTCGAGCAGGTCGCGGCGCTCCCTCATGTCCGGGTGGTCGAGTCGTCCCGCCGCGGGTTTGCGGCCGCGATCAACGCCGGTGTCGAGTCGACTTCTGCCGAGCGAGTGCTGCTGTTGAACAGCGACGCGTTCGTGCGACCTGACACGCTCGAGCGGCTGGGACGCAGGCTCGATGAGGATCCGAAGCTCGCGATCTGCGGTGCCTCGTTGGTCGACGAGAACGGTGCCCGGACGAAGACCCATACGTTTCTCTTCACCTTCTGGCGGGCGATGGTCGACACGCTGAACATCCGGCCGCCTCTGGCTCAGGAGGGTCACGGCCTCGTGTATACGCAAGCGGTCCTGCCGACGTGTGCGCTGATCCGGAGGGATGCGTTCGACGAGGTCGGCGGGTTCGACGAGAGGTTCGTCTTCTACTACGAAGACCTCGACTTCTCGCTCCGGATCGCGCGTGCCGGCTGGCGGCAGGCGATCGATTGGGACGCCGAGGCGGTGCACGTCGGGGGAGGGTCGACGAGCCAGAGCGCGCCGCAACGCTGGTTCGTTCAGTTTCATCGAAGTCGCCTGATCTACATGAAGAAGCACTATCCCGGGCTGTGGCGCGTCTACGCGCTGTGCTGGGCGGGCAAGGCCTCGATCCATGTCGGTACGTGGACGCTTCTCGCCTGGGTGGCGCGTCTGCGCGGCGACCGCTCGCGGGAGGCATACGCGCGCGCATGGGCGAGCGCCTTTCGAGCGAGCGTGTGGCCGGCCCGCGAGCCGGGCCCCGGCGGCGCCCAGCCGCGGGGGTGAGGCCGACCGCGAGCCTGGGCTACGCCATGATCCTTCCCGGGAAGAGCCGCCACAGCACCGGCTCGAGCGGCCCGACCAGGGGCACTCGTCGTTTCAGGCGCGTGAAGAGCCAGTACAGGTACGTCGGCTGAAGCACACCGCCGTGGCGGCGTGCGATCGACGCGAGCTCGGCCTGTCGGCGTTCGCCGCCGGCCAGCGACTTGTTGTCGCCGGTGATCCGGTAGCGAGCGAGATCGATGTCGAGCAGCCGGAACGGGGTGACACGGCTGGCACGGATGAACCACTCCCAGTCGAAGCCCCAATTCAGGCCGGTGTTCAGTGGGCCGACTTGCTCCCAGAGGCTGCGACGCCAGAACGCGGACGGCTGCAGAATGAAGTCGCGCGTGAGCAGCAACCGCGCGTCGAACGTCCGCACGTCGTAGGGACGGAGAACGGCACCCGCTTGATCGATGTAGGTGCCGCGGCCGTAGACGAGGTGCGTCTCCGGCTCCCGATCGAAGATCTCGCGGACCCGCAGGAGCGCCTCCGGCTCCAGCTCGTCATCGGCGTTCAGCCATCCGATGAACTCACCCGACGAGCGGGAGAGCGCTCGGTTGATCGCGTCGGCCTGCCCGCCGTCGGGCTCGCGGACGACTGACATTCGCCGGTCGGCGAGCGCGGACAGCACCTGGGACGTCTCGTCGCTCGAGCAGGCGTCCTGGACGAGCAGCTCGACGTCCACTCCTTTCTGCCCGAGCACGGAACGAACCGCGTCGCCGATGTGCGCGCCCATGTCGAGTGTCGGCATCGCCAGTGAGAACATCACGCGGTCGTCTCGGAGCCTGCCGGTGTCGCCGGCAGGAACGTGTCGAGCACCTCGAGCTCGAAGCGCCGGGCGAGCACACGCCAGTCGAGCTCGTGACCCGCGTGTCTTGCGGCGTCGACGAGCGGGGCGCGGGCCGTCGCGTCGGCGAGCAGATGAGCGGCCGCCTCGACGAACGTCCGCCGGTCCGGGACGAGCACGCCGGCACCCGTCTCGCGAAGATTCGCGGTCACCTCGTAGTCGTACGAGACGACCGGTACCCCGAGGCCGAGCAGCTCCGAGACCTTCGCCGCCCGCACTCCCTGGTCGGCGGTGCGCGCATACGGCGCCAGGTCGAAGCATGACGCGACGGAGAGTGCCTCCTCGCGGGGGAGCCGGCCGAAGAGCACGATGTCGCCACGCCCTTCGAGGCGACCGCGCAGCCGCTCGCTGGGCTCGCCGACGAGCCACAGACGAGCGCTGGGCACGCGGTCGTGGATCTCCTCCCAGAGATCGAGGAGATGATCGACGTTGTAGAGCGGGTTGTCGCCGCCGCGATCGTCGCCGGTCAGCAGGTGCGCGGCCATCCACCCGAGCACGACCTCACCCGGCTCCCGCCGCGCCGCGGCGGCCGCGCGGCGCTCGGGCGTCGCCGCCTCGAGATTGACGCCCTGCGGGATCACGACCCACGGCTTCTCGACACCGAGCGCCTCGTAGCGGCGCGCCGCAGACTCGGCCGTGACCACGTAGGCGCGCACGCTCGGGCTCGAGAGGAGCCCGACCTCGCGCGGCGTGAAGAACGGGTCGTCCGCGTCCATCACCGCCGCGCCGGGCCAGTGCGCGAGCTGCTCGAAGTCGAGCGACAGCAGGTTCGCGTAGCGGCGCTCCGCTCGCGGCAGCACCGTGCGGAGCAGAAGCGGCTTCGAGGCGACGAAGGCGCGGAAGCCGAGACCGCGGGGAATGCGCGACTCCGGCAGCCGTAGCAGGCAGGCGTCGAGCCGCTCGAGTCGCGGCAGGAGCTCCGCGTAGCGCGGGTTGTTGTGACCGTGGAACCAGATCGAGAGCAGCGCGATCCGGTCGGGCCCGGGACGCCCGGAGGCGAGGTCGCGGAGGCGTACCTCCCTCATCCGCGCAGGATCCGCTCATAGACGGCGAGGGTGCGGTCGGTCATGCGCGCGACCGAGAACTCCTCGAGTGCCCGCCGCCTGCCCGCCTCGCCGAGCGCGCGGCTCCGGGCGGGGTCGGCGAGGAGCGCCTCGAGCGCCGCAGCGACGCCCTCCGCGTCGCCGGGGCCGGCAAGCAGCCCGGTCTCCCCGTCGACGACGATCTCCGGGATCGCGCTCGCCCGGGTCGCGACCACCGGCAGGCCGGCGAGCATCGCCTCGAGCAGCACGATCCCGAAGCCCTCCCAGCGCGCGGTGTGGGCGAAGACGTTCGCCCGCTCCAGCCAGGCGGACGGCTCGACGCGTCCCGGGAGCACGACGGCGCCGGCGAGCCCGAGCTCCGCCGCGAGGCGCCGCGTGGCGTCCTCGAGCCGACCCCAGCCGAGAATCGCGAGCCGCGCCTCGGGACGGCGCTCGTGCACGCGTGCGAAGGCGGCGAGGAGCGTGGCGTGGTCTTTCTGCTCGATCAGGCGGCCGATCTCGAGCACGAGCGGGGCGTCCGCCGCGATGCCCGCCTGCTCCGGCGTCAGCTCCGACGGCGCCGACGGGCCGGCATCGAGCCCGTAGTGGATGGTCACGAGCTTCTCGGCCGGCAGGCCGGCGCGGACGTGGAAGTCGCGGACGGCGTCGGAGATCGCGACGATCGCGGAGGCCCGGCGCATGAAGAGCCGGTCGACATGCCGGAACGGGCCGAGCAGGTAGCGGTCGTCGTTGTGGCGCGTGGAAAGGAACGGGCGGCGAAGCGCCCCCGCGGCGACCGCTCCGTAGACGTCGGCGTGGACCATGTGGGTGTGGAGGAGGTCGACCTGCTCGGCGCGGGCGACACGGGTCACCGCGGCTGCGAGACGCGGCGAGACATCGAAGCCGCACGGGACACGCTGCCACGGGATCTCGCGCTCGTCGAGCGCGCGATGGAACCGCGCCGCGTCCTTGCCCGCGTCGAGCGACAGGAAGCGCGCATCGACACCGCGTTCGCGCAGCGCCGGCAGCAGCTGGAGCAGGTGCTGCTCCGCGCCGCCGATCCCCTGCACCTTCGTCAGGTGGAGGACTCTCATCGCGTCAGCAGCTCCCGGTAGAGCGCATCCATCTGGTCGGCCATGCGCGCGGTCGAGAAGCGCTCACGCATGCGACGCCGACCCTCCTCGCCGAACGCCGCGCGCAGCCCCGGCTCGTCGCGCAGTCGCTCGACGAGGGCCGTCGAGCACCGCCACGTCCCCGACCGGTGCGAGGAAGCCGGTCTCGCCCTCGTCGACGACCGTTCGCGTCCCGCCTGCGTCGGTCGCGACGACGGGCACGCCTGCAGCCAGCGCCTCGATCGCCACCACAGGCGTCCCCTCGTTGGCCGAGGTGAGCAGAAAGACGTCGAAGGACGCGTAGAGCTCGGCGATGTCGTCGACGTAGCCGAGCAGCACGACGCGGTCGGCCGACGCCGAGCTCGGCCGCGAGCTCTTCGACGTCGGCGCGTAGCTCGCCGTCGCCGGCCAGCACGAGTGTCGCCCTTTCGACCGCGGCGGCGACGCGGACAAGATCGAGCGGCCGCTTGATCTGCGTCAGCCGCCCGGCCCAGCCGATCACGAACGCATCTTCCGCGATCTCGAGCCGTTCGCGTGTGGCGGCGCCCGCGCCGGGCGCCGTCGCGAGCCGCCGGTCGAGATCGAACCCGTACGCGATCACGTGGATCTTCTCGGGCGGCGCGACGCCGAGCCGTACGAGGTCGTCGCGCACCTCGTCGCTCACGGCGACGAGTGCGCCGCTCGACCGCGCAAGCGCACGTTCGACCAGCCGGTACAGCCGCTCGCGCGTCGGGTCGAAGTACTCGGCCAGCACGTGGCCGTGGAACTGGTGCACGACGGCGCGCGGTCGCCCGCGCCCGGCGAGCAGCGCGGCGACGCGCCCGGTCGCACCGGCCTTCGAGGTGTGCGTGTGGAGCACGTCGACGGGCCGGGCGCGGAGCAGCGAGCGGAGTGTCGACGACCGTCCGTGTGTCGGCGACGGGCGAGAGCTCACGCTGCAGCGACGGGAGGTACCGGTAGGGGACGGCGAGCTCCGCAGCGAGGTGCTCGAGTCGACTCCTCGCCGGGCGGGACCTGCCCCGCGACGACGAGCACGTCGTGGCCGCGGCGCTGCTGCTCGGCGGCCAGCTCGAGCACCGACAGGGCGGCACCGCCGACGTTCAGCCGCGCGATCGCGTGGACGATCCTCATTCGGTGGCCGCGTGCACCACGAACGCAACGCGACGTTCCGGCTACGAGCCAGAAGATCGCGGCGAGCGGCGTGCCGCCGAAGAAGCCCTCACCCGCGATCGCGCCGAGCGCCGCGGCGAACCAGACAGCCGGGAGCAGGGCGAGCCGCGAGCTACGCCGCCGCGCCGCGAGACACGCGCGGCCGAGCGCGATCAGGAGTGCGAGGAACGCGGCGGTCGCCGACGACGCCGAGCTCGTAGAGCACCTGGTCGTAGGTCTGCTGCGGGATGAAGTCCTCCGTGGGCGGCGGGAAGTACCGCGGCGGGCTGGTCGGTGAAGCGCCGCCGCGCGTCGGGGAGGTATACGGCGAAGACCTTCGGCGGCGAGCTCGGGGTACCAGCCGCGTGCCGAGCACCGGATGGTCGAGGAAGACGCGGCCGCCGATGTAGGCGAAGATCAGCCGCTGGCTCCAGCTCGGACGCGTACTCGCCCGGCCGTGCTGGCCGGTTTGCCGAACCAGGACTGCAGGAAGCCGAGGTCGCCCGCCCGGATCGACAGCGTGCCGCCCGTGACGACCGCGAGCGTGGCCACCGTCACGACGAGCGCGCGCAGGTCGAGCCGGCGTGACAGTGCTGCGGCGGCGACCAGCAGTGCTGCGCCCAGGTAGAGGCCGAGCAGGCTCGCGAGCGCGGCGCCGAGCACGCAGCCGACCGCTCCGGCGACGATCGCGATCGACGCCCGGCCGATCCAGCGACGCTCGAAGAAGAGCACGAGCCCGTAGAGCAGCGGGAGCGTCGCGAGCGCGGCGAAGTCGTGCTCGCCGAGGAACGACGCCTGCCGTCCGCCGCCGCCTGTGACGAACTCACGGCCCCCACGGCGCCGGCGAGCACGGTGAAGAGCAACAGGACATCGACGAGTGCCTCGACTCGCCGCTCTCCGCTTGAGGAACGCGATCGCCCCGAGCCCGAGCGCTGCGAGCTCCGAGACCTTCACGCCCGCAACGAGCGCAGCCGAGCCGTTCGCCGCGGCAGTGCCGACGATGAGGCCGCAGAAGACGGCGGCTGCGATCAACGCGGACCACGCCAGTCGTGGCAGCGGTGTCCGGACGAGAGTCACGAGGGCAGCGACGGCGAGGACCAGGAGCGCGATGTCACCGGGGACGACGGACACCGTCGTGCCGTGCAGCGTGATGTTCACCGAGGGCTGGTCGCGCGACCGCACCAGGCAGAGCGCAACGGTCACGTAGAGCAGCGCCGCCGTCGGCGTGCGCAGCTCGGACCACAGCGCCATCCGCCTGAAGGCCGTTCACGGCCGCCCTACGATAACCCGATGCGCGTCGCGTTCCTCACGGGCATCTGGCCGCCCGACGTCGGCGGGCCGGCGACCCACGGGCCCGATTTCGCGCGGTTCCTGACGCGACCGCGGGCATCACGTCGAGGTCGTGACGATGGCCGACGGCGAGCCGTCGGAGCGTCCGGTCGCGGTCCATGCCGTCGCGCGCGGGCAGCCGTTCCCGATCCGGTACACCCGCGTGGCCGCCACGGCGGCACGCGACTCGCACGCAACGCCGACGTCGTGTACGCGACGGCGACGTACGCCGCCGCGGCGGCCGCGAGCACGCTGGGTCGGACGCCGCTCGTGGCCAAGCTCGTCTCCGACCCGGCCTACGAGCGGGCGCGCCGCTACGGGCTCTTCGCGGGCTCGCTCGAGGAGTTCCAGCCCGCCCGCGGCCCGAAGGTCGACGTGCTGAAGCGTCTGCGGACGCTCGTCGCTGCGGCGCGCCGAGCGGGTGGTCGTCCCGAGCCGGTACCTCGCCGGGATCGCCGCTGCGCTGGGGGCTCTCGCCGGGCCGGATCGAGGTGCTCGTCAACCCCGCCCCGCCGCCGGCAGACGTCGCCGCCGAAGCGCTTCCACCGGGCACGTTCGTGTTCGTCGGCCGCCTGACCGAGCAGAAGGCGCTGCCGGTCCTCCTCGACGCCCTCGAGGACGTGAAAGGCGCGTCGCTCGTGATCGTCGGCGACGGCCCGGAGCAGGCGGCACTCGAACGCCGCGCAGCGACGGCGACGTCGTCGGGCCGCGTGCGGTTCACGGGCCCGCTGTCGCGCGACGAGGTGCTGCGATACCTGGCGGGAGCACGCGCCGCCGTCCTCCCGAGCGCCTGGGAGAACCTCCCGCACGCGGCGGTCGAGGCGCTCGCGGTCGGGACGCCGGTCGTCGCGACCGCCGTCGGCGGCGTGCCCGAGGTGGTCGACGACGGTCGAGAACGGGCTGCTCGTGCCGCCGCTCGACGCGGCCGCGCTCGCCGACGCCCTGCGCCGCGTCCTCGAGGACGACGCACTGCGCGACCGGCTTGCCGGCGGAGACGAAGCCCTCGGTCGCGGCGATCGGCCGTGACGCCATCTACGAGCGCCTCGAAGCGACTCTGCGAGAGGTGAGCCGCGGATGACGCCGAGAGTCCTCTTCGTCGGGCGCTCGCGACTGAACCTGCCGTTGCAGCCGTGGCTCGCGAAGAAGTGGGATGCGGTTTCGCGGGTACTCGACGTGCGCGTCGTGAATGCCGGGACGGGGTCCGGCGACGAGCGTTTCGTGTTGCTCCCTCCGGATGCATCCGGCTTCTACCCGCACCTGCCCTTTGCAGTTGCCCGGGAGCTCCGCGGATTCAAGCCCCACGTCGTGATCGCGTCCGATCCGTTCATCGGCGTTGCCGTTCGTGCGGCGCGCTCGCTCGCTCGCTCGAACGCGAAGCTCGTGGTCGAGGTGCACGGCGACCCGCAGAGCTTCACTCGCGGCTATGGGTCGCAATGGCGGCGGGTGCTCTCGCCGCTGGCGGATGCGACGGCGCGCCTGGGAATGCGGCAGGCGGACGCGACGCGAGCGCTGTCCGAGTTCACGTCCTCGCTGATCGAGGAGGCTCGCGGGCTGCCGGCCACCTCGTGCTTCCCGACCTACAGCGACCTCGACGCGTTTGCGATACCGCCGGTGTTTCCCGTACCCGAGGCCCGGAGCGTGGTGTTCGTCGGCGCGCTCGAGGCTTACAAGAACATCGACGTGCTCGCGTTGGCGTGGCGGGAGATCGTTCTCCGGGTCCCGGACGCGACGCTCGCGATCGTCGGAAGCGGCTCGCGTCAGGCGGTCGTCGACGGGCTCGTCGCCGATCTCCCGCACAGCGTTCGCCATGCCCCGATCCTGGCGCCCACGGAGGTCGCGGCGACGATGGACGCCGCGCGGGCGCTCGTCCTTCCGTCCTGGCCGGAGGGCCTTGGACGGGTCGTCCTGGAGGCATTCGCGCGAGGCCGAACCGTCGTCGCGACGAACGCCGGCGGGATCCGCGACATCGTCACCGACGGGCACGATGGGCTGCTCGTGCCTCCAGCCGACGTCTCGGCCCTCGTTGCGGCGATCGTGCGGCTGCTCGAGGATCACGAGCTTGCAGTGCGCCTGGGCGCCGCAGCGCGGGAGACCTACGGCGGGTGGCACCAGACGGCCGACGACTTCGCGGCGTCGTACCGGTCGCTCGTCGATCGCGTGCTCGCGGGCGCGCGCTGATGAAGCTCGTCTTCGTCACGCAGACACTCGACCCGGACCATCCTGCGCTTGCGCAGACGGTCGAGCTCGTCGACGCGCTTGCGGCCCGCGTCGACAAGCTCGCTGTCGTCACGCGCGAGGCGGTGTGGCGGCCGGACGGGCGTGTCGGTGCGCACGTTCGACTCCCGCTCGAAGGTCGGGCGCGGGCTCGCGTTCGAGCGCGCCGTGATCCCCGCGCTCTCCGGCGCCGACGGCGTCGTCGTGCACATGGTCCCGCGAGTTCGCGCTGCTCGCCGCCCCGGTGGCCAAGGCGCGCCGCGTCCCGCTCCTGCTCTGGTACACGCACTGGAACGCGAGCCGGGCTCTGCGAGCGGCGACCCGTGTCGTCGACGCCGCACTCAGCGTCGACACGGCGAGCTATCCCGATTGCGACCCCCAAGCTGCACGCGCTCGGCCACGCGATCGACGTCGACCTGTTCGACGCCGCGCCCGGCGGCGGCGCATGACGGCCCGCTCCGCCTGCTCGCGCTCGGTCGCACGGCGCGCTGGAAGGGGTTCGCGACGCTGCTCGACGCGACTGCCGCCGCAGTGAGCGACGGTGCGGACCTCGTCCTCGAGATCCGCGGCCCGTCGCTGACGCGAGGACGAGGAGGCTCACCGTCGTGAGCTGGCCGATCGGATCGCCGCCGACGAGCGCCTCAGGGGGCGGGTCGAGCTGCTTGATCCCGTCCCGCGATCCGCGATCCCGGCGCTGATCGCGGCGGCCGACGTGGTCGTCAGCCCGAACGAGCCGCGGGCGGGAGCGACGTTCGACAAGGCCGTCTTCGAGGCCGCCGCCTGCTCGCGGCCCGTCCTGTCCACGAACGCGGCCTTCGCGCCGCTCCTTGGCGGGCTGGCGCTCCCGCTGATCGCGCCGCCCCGGGACGCGGGCGCCCTCGCGGCGGCTCTGCTCGCTCTCGACCGGGCCGACCCCGCGGAGCGGGCGGCGGTCGGAGCCGAGCTCCGGCGGCGCGTGGTCGCGGGACATTCGCTCGGGCACTGGGCCGACGGGGTGATTCGGGTGGTGGGCGAGGTACGATCGGCGCGTGGAACAGCCGGTTCGCCACGAGCCGGCGAGCGCTGACGGGGAGGTGCCGGCCGAGGACGTCCGGGCAGGACGCCCGTACCTGCTCGCGCCGGCGTCGCTGAGATCGCTCGCGCGTCGCGTGGTCAGCACGCTCGTGCTCGCGACGATCGACGTCGCCGGGCTCGTGATCGGCCTGTATCTCGCGCTCGCCCTCCGCGCGTTCGTCGTCGATCCCCACCCGGTCCTCTGGGGGCTGCTCTGGAACGAGGAGACGAACTGGCTCGCGTTCCTGATCCTCCTGCTCGTGCTCGTCTTCTGGCGGGCGCGGCTCTACGGGCCGCGCGAGGTGCGGGAGGGCGCGGCCCGTGTCGTCCCGGGTGTCTTCCTCGTCGCGGCGCTCGCGCTGGCGTTCGCGATCGGCACCGGCCAGCACTTCACGACCTTCGGCCTCTACGTGACGGGCGGCCGTGTTCGTCTCGGTGCTGATCGCGCTCTTCCGGGCGAGCTACGAGGCGCTGACCGAGGTGCTGCTGCGCTCGCTCGGCGTCCGCCGCCGCGTCGTGCTCGTCGGGGACGCCGATACGCGCGCCCATCTGCGCAACACGCTCGGGTCGAGTCGCGGCGGCATCGACTACGAGTTCGTCGACGGGGTCGAGCACGGGCCGGCGGTCGATCTGGTGCTGGCGCGCGGCCAGGTCGACGAGCTGATCGTCTCCGACCCGACGATCTCGGACGACGAGCTGCTCGAGCTCGTCGACCTCGCCCAGCGGCGCGGCGCGAAGGTTCGCGTCGCGCCCCGCACGACGGAGCTGCTCGTCGAGCGCGGCGAGTACGTGCCCGGCCAGGGGGTGCCGCTGTTCGAGCTGCGGCCGCCGATCTTCGCCGGCACGCACTGGGCGATGAAGCGCGTGTTCGACGTCGTCGTCGTCGGTCTGATCGTCGATCGTCGGGCTGCCCGTCTGGCTGCTGATCGCGGCTGCGATCAAGCTCACGTCGCGCGGGCCCGTCCTCTACGCCGATCCGCGGATCGGCCTCGGCGAGCGCGAGTTCCGGATGCTCAAGTTCCGGACGATGGTCTTCGGGCGCCGCCGACCAGCAGGCGGCGCTCGAGCGCGCGAACGAGGCGACGGGCGCGCTGTTCAAGATCCGCGACGATCCGCGCGTCACGACGCGTCGGCCGGCTCCTGCGCCGCCTCTCGATCGACGAGCTGCCGAACCTGCTCAACGTCCTCCGCGGCGAGATGTCGCTCGTCGGCCCGCGGCCGCTCCCGCTCCGCGACTACGCGCTGCTCGACGACTGGCACCGCCGCCGCTACAACGTCCTGCCGGGCATGACCGGTCTCTGGCAGATCGCCGGCCGCAGTCCGACCTCACGTTCGACGACCTCGTGCGGCTCGACTTCTACTACCTCGAGAACTGGTCGATCTGGCTCGACATCACGATCCTCGTCAAGACGCCGTTCGCCGTCTTCCAGCGGCGCGGAGCCTATTGACCCCGGGTCGCCCGCTGCAACGGCAGGTACCCGAACATCGCCGGCGCCGTCCTCACGCGCCTCGCGAGACGGCCGACTCACTAGCGGGGGCCCGGCCGCCCGCGTCCCCCAGCAGCGCCGGGACGAGGAAGACGGCGAAGAGCAACGGCCCGCCGATCACCCGCGTGCCGGACTGGCGGAGATGCCACGTCGGGTCGAGCGGTGTGGCCCAGTAGACGAGGACGAGGCCGGCGACGACGAGCAGGAGTGTCGCGCAGACGAGCTCGAGCGTCGGTCGGCGGTCGGGAGCTCTCGCGGCGACGACGAGGGCGATCACGATGACCACGGACGGGATGAGCCATTCGGCCGGGCTTGCTGCGTCCCGCGCGAGCGTCCCGAGGGTGAGCGGGATGCGGCCGAGATGCGAGAAGAGCTTCAGGGAGATGCGGTCGCTCAGCGACGTGAGGAAGATCCCGCGGACGTGATGCCGGCGCACCCAGATGCTCCAGGGGACGAGCCCGGCGACGACGGCGGCGATGCAGGCGCCGAGGGTGGCCGGCAGCCGGTCACGTGAGGCGCGGGCGACCTGGATCAGGAGGACGAGCGAAAGCGCGGCGATGTAGATGCGCCCTTCGAACTTCGTCGCCAGTGCAGCCGCGGCGAAGAGGGCGAACAGACGCAGGGCGACGGCATCCCGTTCGACGAGCCAGCGGTGCGCGTACAGGCCGGCGAAGCCGAAGAAGATCGCCACGGGAATGTCCGCCAGCGCGGACGCCGTCAGGACCTGGACCGCCGGCGTGACCGCCACGACCGCGGCGATCGACCAGCCGAGCACGCGCGACCGCGGCGTGAGCAGCTGGATGAGGGCGACGATCGCGGCGAGGAAGAGCAGCAGGAACTGCAGGTGGATGACGCGCGTGTCGACGTTGCCCGCGAAGGAGAAGTCCGAGGCCTCGACGGCGGGGAGGAGCGTCGGGTAGTCGGGGTTCATCGAGTAGTACGGCGGTGTCGAGAGGATCGACGGGGCGAGGCCGTGGAACAGGTAGATGACCCGCGCCTTCGCCGTCCATTGCGCCCAGGCGTCCCATCTGCCGAGCGGCTGGAACCACAGGTCGACCGTCATCAGCACGCCCATCGCGGCGACGACCGCCATCAGCGGCCCGACGACCCGGTCCGGTCGGCCCGGCACAGGCGGCGGGTCACGCTTCGAGCGACCGAGGAGGCCGAGCGCTCCGAGCGCCAACGTCGCCGCGACGACGGCGGGGACGCCGAAGCGGACGCCGAACACGAGGAGGAGCTGGAGCAGGACGCCCGTCGCCGCCACGCCGCCGAGATAGGCGATGCCGATCGAGCGAAGGAGCCCGCGGGGGGTGTGCCAGACGCCGAACGCCCGCGTCACCCCTGCTCCGGCGACGAGGAAGAGAAGGTTGCAGAGCAGGAGGGCAAGGGCATGGACGATCACCGGCGCACCTGCCCGAGGTACGCGGCGGGTGTTCCCTCGACCGCCGGCCAGATCCGCCACTGCCGGGTGAGCGGCGCACCGACGGTCGACGGGTCGACCCCGAGCGTGAGGATCCACTCCGCCTTCGCGGGTGAGCTGACGGCGACTCGGGGCAGCAGCCAGCCCGCCGCCCACTGCTCGAATGCCTGTTGCCGGGTCGTGTCGACCTTGGGCGAAACGGCGAGGTAGTAGCGGGCCGTCGGCGGCATGTGGGAGGCCGCGGTGTCGAAGATCGCCGGGTGCACGCGGAACACGGACACGCCGTATCTCGTCGCGATCCACGAGTTGAGGCTGCTCGTGTAACGGACGTCCTCGATGATCCGCCAGGTCACGTACGGCGCCGGAGCAATCGCGATCGCCGCGATCGCGACGGCGACGGGGACCGAGCCGCGTCGCCTTCGCGCCCGGCGGCAGGATCCAGGCGAGATACCCGAGAGCCGCGAGGAGCCCGAGTGCGATCATCGCCAGTCCGACGAGGCCGGGACTCTGCGGCAGCCCTTCCACGCCGCTCGAGTCTAGACGGCCCGCGACGGCGCGCCGATTGCCTACTTCTTCTTCATTCCGGCGGGGTGGCTCGTGACGGCACGCTTGCCGGCGATCGTCACGCCGAGTGCGAACGTCGCCTGCTTCGACGCTCGACGACGAAACGCGGGGCCTCCGGTTTGCAGGGACGCCACGGGGTTTACGGGAGAGGAGATAGGGCACTTCAAAACCGGACACCTCACGACCCGGATGGAATCAAAGGGCGAGCGGGGGGAACGGTGGTCAGGCCTCGCAGCGACGTGCAGCTGCGCCGGCGAAGCAGCACGAGTACGAGATCCGTTGCTACATCCGAGATCCCGACGGGTACATCATCGAGGTCGGGCAAACCACGGACCCGCAGGGAGACTGGTGGCCCGCCGGCTGGCCACCGATCGACTCCGGCGGGCGAACCGGCTGAACGTTCGACAGCGCCGGGACGCCTTCAGGACAGACGTCGCGACCCGGGCGTGGCCCTGGTCGCCGCCCGGACATTCCACGCCAGGGGATCGGCCAGGGATGACGACGGGTGCGATCCCGGCCGCGAGGCACGAGGGTTGTTTCCCTCACGCAACGCAACGCGAGGGAGGTAGTCATGGGCAACGAGGGCGACTCGGCTCCGAAACGGTCGGCGGGTTCAAGGTCAGCTGCGGCTCCAGCGGCGCTGCGAAGCGCTACAGGTGCCGCTCTGATCGCGGCGACGGTGCTCGCATCTGCGATCGCCTCGTACAACGCCTCGGTGATCAACGTGGCGGTGCCGGCGATCGGCGCGCATTTCACCGCCAGTGTCGCCGCGATCCAGTGGACTCTGACGAGCTACCTCCTGGCGGTGGCGGCACTGCTGCTCGTCGCCGGGGCGCTCGCGGACCGGTTCGGGTGGAGGCGCATCCTGGTGATCGGGCTGTGCGTGATGTTCGCGGCGTCGATCCTGTGCGCCGTCGCGACCTCGATGGGCGTCCTGATCGCCGGACGGGCGCTGCAGGGCGTCGGCGCCGCGCTTGTGACGCCCACGAGCCTCGCGCTGCTCAACGGGACGCTTCGGAAGTCCGACCGTGCGCGGGGCATCGGCCTCTGGGCCGGCATCGAGACTCTCGCGCTCGCCTTCGGTCCCTACGTGGGGGGGTGGCTGGTCGTCCACGGGTCGTGGCGGTGGATCTTCTTGTTGAACCTGCCGCTGATCGTCCTGGCGCTGGTGGTCGTGCGCCGCGTTCCCGAGTTGGGTGGTGGCGCCCGGGCGGCCTCGCTCGATGTCATTGGTGCGTTGCTCGCTGTCCTGGGGCTCGGCGGGATCGTCTACGCCCTGACCGAAGGAGCGAGCGTCGGCTGGTCGAGTCCGAGGATCGTGATCGCGTTCGTGATCGGCGTCGGCGCGCTGCTGGCCCTGGTGCCGGCCGAGCGCCGGCGAAGGGCTCCGATGCTGCGCTTGTCGCTGTTCGCGTCCCGGCAGTTCGACGCGATCAACACGACGACGCTGCTCCTGTACGGCGGACTGGCTGCGGCCGGTTATCTGGTCACGGTCCAGCTCGAGTTGAAGCTTGGCTATACGCCGGCACAGGCGGGAGCGGCGCTCATCCCGGTCACGCTCGTGTTCATCGTGCTCGCGCCGCTCAGCGGCGCGCTCGTGTCCAGGCTTGGAGTGCGGTGGCTGATGGTCGGAGGGATCTTCCTGATCGGGGCCGCGCAGCTGTGGCTGGCGCAGGTTCAGGCCGGCTCCCATTACGTCGAGGCGATCCTCCCGGCTGCTCTGCTGCAGGGTGTCGGGCTCGGGCTGACGGTTGCGCCGCTGACGGCCGGAGTGCTCGCGGCCGTTCGCGATTCCGATCTCGGCGAGGCATCCGCGATCAACGACGCCGCGGCACGTGTCGGCGCGGTCGTGATGGTCGCTCTTGTTCCCGTGCTGATCGGCCTTGGTGCGGGAAGCACGCTCGCGGACGGGCTGACGCACGGCTACCGGCAGGCGATGATCGTCATCAGCGGCCTCTCCGTGGCAGCGGCGATCGTCACGTGGCTCTTCGTATCCGACGCGCCCGCAGCCGCGCCTCGTCTCGCACCTTCGGCGACCGAATCCGAATTGAACCAACTTCGACAAGGGAGGTCGGCATGAGCAACATCGATCAGGAGATCGTTCTGGCCCACTTCATCGTTTCGAACGACGTAGAGCGCTCGCGGCGCTTCTACACCGACGTCCTGGGAGGCCGAACCGTGATTTCGGGCGAGGGCGACGACCAGGTGACGTATGTCGCTCTGGCCAACAGCTGGATCATCATCAACGTCGGAGGCGGCCCGACCGACGACAAGCCCACCGTGACGCTCGAGCCTCTGCCGGACCCGGATCGGGTGAGCAGCTTCCTCAACATCCGTGTCGCGGACATCGCGGCCGTGTACGACGAGTGGACCGAGCGGGGTGCCCAGTTCCTGACACCTCCGAAGACGCACGCAGCGGAGAAGCGCTGTTATCTCCGGGATCCTGACGGCTACCTGATCGAGGTCGGGCAGACGACCCTGGACTGGGGCTGGCACCCGCCGTCCTGAGGCCGGGCAACTCGGGGCAGGGAGGGGTCAGATCGCTGCGCCGGAAAGCCGGCGGGCGAGTCTCGTCTCGACCCGCGCACGGACCGCGGGCCAATCGTCGTCAGTGATCGCGTACCAGGCGGGTCCCGCGGTCCGCTCCGCAGGATCATGTGCTTCCGCGCGATCCCCTCGAACCGTGCTCCCAGCGCAAGCAGCGAGCCTCGAGCCCGGGCGTTTCGAACGTCGGTCTTCGGCTCGACGCGCTGGAGCGCGCACCGTTCGGACGCGTGCTCGAGCAGCAGCAGCTCGGACTCGGCGTTCGCTCCCGTCCCCCATCGGGAGCGTGGCAGCCACGTCCAGCCGATCTCCGCTCGGCGGTGCTCGGGAGCGATGTTCAGGAACCGGGTCGACCCAATCGGCTCGCTGCGGTCGCAGACGGCGAACGCTACCTCGCCGGGGGCGTCCAGCGCTTCGTCGAACCAGCGGTCGAACGTTTCCGGCCAGGCCATGAATCTGAAGA
Source organism: uncultured Thermoleophilia bacterium (assembly GCA_963840365.1). Classification (GTDB taxonomy): domain Bacteria; phylum Actinomycetota; class Thermoleophilia; order Gaiellales; family Gaiellaceae; genus PALSA-600. The sequence goes on from CAWIYQ010000012.1 coordinate 722,856, forward strand.
GCGATGCGTCGGCTCCCAGTTCGCGCAGCCGTGTGCGGTGCTCTTCGGCGAGCGGTTCGAGCCGGACGAATCTTCCCTCGAGCGGCTCGGCCGTCCTTAGGGCTGCCGTGGAGGAGGCCATCAGGATTGCACCAGAGCGAGCTCGCGGATCGCCTGGCGAAGCTGTTTCCTCGACCGAATGCCGAGCTTCACGAAGACCTTCGAGAGGTGCCATTCGACGGTGCGCGGGCTCAAGAAGAGTCGAGTGCCGATCTCGATGTTCGAGAGACCGTCGTTGGCGAGCACGACGATCTGCCTTTCCTGGGAGGTGAGGTCTCCACGTGTCTCGTCGACGCGTTTCCTCACGGTCTCGCCCGTTGCCAATAGCTCGCGACGGGCGCGCTCGGCGAATGCGTCGAAACCCATGGTCGAGAACGCTTGATGAGCCGTCCTCAACTGCTCGCGCGCATCCACTCGGCGTCCTTCGCGCCGGAGCCATTCGCCGTACAGCAGGCGCGTTCGGGTCAGCTCGCCTGCGACAGCGGTGCGTCCGAGAAGCTCCAGAGACGTGCGGTAGTCGGTCTCGCTCGAGTCGCCGTCATTTGCCAAGGCTTGCAGTCGTGCCTCGATGCCGAGCGCAAGGTCCGTCGGCGTGGCTCGGGCATGCTCCGCCATGCGGTCGACCGCGGCGGTGAGAAGGTCGGCTGCGCCGGTCCGTGACGCGGCTTCGGCGAGTTCCGCGACGGCCAGAACTTGATACCCCCCGACGACGTTCGCGTCGAAGACGCGACGCGAGGCGTCACGGGCGCGGTCGTGCTGGCCGAGGCCGTTGTCGAGCACCGCCAAGGCGTAGTCGGCGAAGGTGACGATCCGTCCCTGGCCGTCGCCGGACGCCCGCGACCTACCCTCCTCGATCGCCCGTCGAGCGGCCGCTTCCTCGCCGCGGAGGGCCGCGAGAAGCATGCCGGTGTAGGAGACGGACTGGTTGCCGGTCGCCTCGGCGACCGTGCGGTCCTCGTCGATGAGAGCGCCTGCGGCCGAGGTCTTTCCGGACAGAAGGTAGTTGCTCGCGAGGAAGTTCAGCGCGAACTGGAGCTGAACCAGGGCGCCCGTGTCGCGGGCGAGCTTGACCTGGTGCTCGCCGAAGAGTCGAGACGCGTCAAAGTCCCAGACCTCGGTTGCGATGATCCCGGTTGCCCTGTTCCCGATGAACCAGAGCATGCGGCCGACGTCCGGCCCCCGCGCGTCGAGGCTGCGAATGACCTCGAGCGCTCGCGCGAGCAGAGGCACCGCGGCCTCGTATCCCTCGGTGATCCGCTTTACGAGGGCGTCGAGCACGATGTCCACGGAGCGCTCGGGTTCCCGTGCGGGAGAAGCGGCCCGTGCGGCCTCGGCCACCTCGCGAAGGATGTCGGGGGCTTCGGGGCCGCTCGCCCAGATCGCGGCTGCGAGGGCTTCGAGATAGGTCTCACGTGCGAGGTCGGCGTCGAGATCATCCAGGCGCGCCCCGGCCTCGGTGAGGAGCCTTGCGGCTTCGACCGCCTGGCGTTGGTCGAAAGCGATCTGACCGCGGAGATGTACGACCCGTGCCCTTCGCAGCGGGTCCGGCGGCCCGACCTCGACGGCGGAAAGCAGAGCGAGTGCAGCGTCGAGCGACCCGGCCTCCCGCTTCACCGTGGCGGCGGCGAGCGTCCGTTCGGCGCGAACCGCCGGATCGGGGGTCAGCTCCGAGGCTCGGGCGAGGAGGGCGCCCGCAGCTGCCAGGCCGCCACGTCTCTTCGCTCGCTCGGCGGACTCGACAAGTTCGGCGGCGATCTCCTCGTCGGCCGCCGCGGTGGCCTGCGCGCGATGCCAGGCCCGACGGTCGGCGTCGCGGGCCCGATCGGTGACCTCGGCCAAGGCTCTGTGAGCCTCGTGCCGGTCCTCGATGGTTGCGAGTCGGTAGACCGCCGCCCGGACCATCGGGTGACGGAACCGTACGCGCGCGCCGATCTCGATCAGCCCGGCGCCTTCCGCCTGCGCCGCATCGGCAGGTTCGAGCCCCAGCATCCGCCCGGCGCCCCAGAGGAGCGTCGGGTCGCCGAGCGGCTCCGCGGCCGCCACGAGCAGGAGGCGCCGCGCGTCGCGCGGTAGCTCGTCCAGCCGGTATTCAAAGGCGCGCTCAATGCGTCCCGCGAGCGTGATCGGGTCCTGCCCGTCGAACCCATCGACGAGCTCCGCCGACGTCCAGGCACGTGGGAGCTCCAGGAGCGCGAGCGGGTTGCCGCGGGTCTCGGCGATGATTCGGCTGCGCACGCGGGCATCGAGCGGGATCTTGACGACGGAATCGAGAAGCGTGGCCGAGTCGACCTCGTTGAGGCCCTGCAGCTTGATCTCGGGCAGACCGGTGAGGTCGGGGTCGACGGTCGAATCGCGGGCTGTGAACACCATGGCCACGCGCTCGGCGAGCAGCCGGCGCGCGACGAACGTGAGCGTCTGACCTGAGACCTCGTCGAGCCACTGGATATCGTCGAGCAGGCAGATGAGCGGCACATCCTCGGCCGCCTCTGCGAGCAGGCTCAGCAGCGCCAGCGCAACCAGGAACCGGTCGGGAGGGTCGCCGTCGCTCTGGCCGAAGGCGGTCGCGAGCGCGTTTCGCTGCGGGACGGGCAGGCGCTCGACGAGGTCGAGCATCGGGGCGCACAGCTGATGCAGCCCGGCGAAGGGGAGCTCCATCTCGGACTCGACCCCGATTGCCTGAATGACGCGGCATCCGGATGCCTGCGCGCGGAGATAGCCGAGGAGCGCCGTCTTCCCGACGCCGGCCTCTCCGCGGATGACCAGCACCTTGCCCTCGCCGCTGCGCGTGGCAGCGAGAAGGCGATCGAGATGCTCGCATTCGCGCTTGCGCCCCCGTAGCACCTGGTTACCGTCCGATCGTCGCGCCACGGCCCATCGATCTCACCCCTCGACCCCGTAGAGGCACAAGCCTAGCCGCGCGCGTCTCGAAGAATGTTGTCAGTTTGGGTTCTTCACGATCGGCGAACCAGTGACGGACCCGGGGGTGTCACGGGGGCGACCCGGGGTCAGCGGAGCGATCGTTGAATCGACATCACACCGGGCTGTGAGCTGGCCCCAGAGGTTAGGAGGAGCGGATGTCCGTGAGGACTCTCAAGCAACCGGTAGGGGCGGGCACAGCGGGGATCAGGCCGTTTCGGGTCGGATTTCCCGAATCGGATCTGGTGGATCTCCGCAGGCGCGTGAGCGAGACGCGCTGGCCCGAGCGCGAGACCGTCGACGACGACTCACAGGGCATACGGCTCGGTTTGATGCAGGATCTCGCCCGTTACTGGGCGAGGGAGTACGACTGGAGCAAGTGCGAGGCGAAGCTGAACGCGCTCCCGCAGTTCGTCACGGAGATCGATGGGCTCGACATCCACTTCGTGCACGTTCGCTCCCGGCACGCGGAAGCTCTGCCGCTGATCGTGACGCACGGGTGGCCGGGCTCGATCATCGAGCAGCTGAAGATCATCGAGGCGCTGACCAACCCGACGGAGCACGGCGGGAGCGCGGCGGACGCCTTCGACCTCGTGATTCCGTCCTTGCCGGGCCACGGCTTCTCAGCGAAGCCGACCGCAACGGGATGGGACCCGTCGCGGATCGCGCGGGCCTGGGTGACGCTGATGAAGCGCCTCGGCTACTCGGAGTTCGTCGCGCAGGGCGGTGACTGGGGCGCGGCCGTCACGCAGCAGATGGCTATCCAGGCGCCGCCGGAGCTGCTCGGGATCCACTCCAACATGCCCGGCACTGCGCCGCCCGAACTCGTGCAGGGGTTCGAGCGAGGGGAAGCGCCGCCGCCGGGGCTCTCGGCCGACGAGAGCAAGGCATACGAGCAGCTGCGCAACTTCTACGCGACACACGTCGCTTACGCGCAGATCATGGCGACGCGCCCGCAAACTCTCTACGGCCTCGCGGACTCTCCGGTCGACCTCGCTGCCTTCACGCTCGACCACGGCGACGGCACAGGTCAGCCCGGCCTCGTCGAGCAGGTCCTCGGCGGAACGCTCGACAGTGCCCTCACGCGCGACGACCTGCTGGACAACATCACCCTCTACTGGCTGACCAACACCGGCGTCTCGGCCGCCCGGCTGTACTGGGAGAACAAGGCGGACTTCTTCGATGCCAAGCCGATCACCATCCCGTTTGCGATCAGCGTCTTCCCCGACGAGCTGTACGAGGCTCCGCGGAGCTGGGCTGAGCGCGCCTACCCGAACAACCTCATCCACTACAACCGGCTCGACCGCGGCGGGCATTTCGCAGCCTGGGAGCAGCCCCAGCTCTTCTCCGAGGAGATTCGCGCAAGCTTCAGGTCACTGCGGAAGTAGCCCCGTACTGCCCGGCGGCGCATCGCCTCGTCGATCAGGGCGCGCTCGAGGAACCCGGATCGACTGCCAGATCGCGATCGGGTGCGTTATGCGCACGGCGTCCGGTTTCGAGGCGCCCTATCTCCTCTCCCCGGCCGGGGTTTACCGCGCCTTCACCCCCCTTTGCGACACTTAGCACGCGCGATGCGCGCCCCGAAGATCCTTGCAGTCGCCTCGTCGATCGACCTCGGCTTCCGCTACGGGTGCACGCCCGCCTGGTGGCAGCTCTGGAAGGGGATGTACGAGGAGGGCGTCGACCTCGTCCTGGCGCCGTACCGCGGCCGGCCGATCGAGTCGCCGTGGTGGCGCGTCGCGCGACGAACCCGACCTACCGCGAGGGCGAGTCGTTCGCGCTCGCGCGCGACACGCTCGCGCGGCTGAAGGGCGACACTCACCTTCGCCGGGCCGAGGAGGACCCGGCGGACGGGCTCGGCGACCGGATGACGCGCGAGGTGATCTGGCGCTGGGTGACGCCGCGCTGGCGCAAGCACCTCGACCGGCTCGTCGAGCAGCGAGCGCCCCGACGCGGTGATCGTCTTCACCGTCCCGATGGCGCACCTTCGCGGCATCCCGACGTTCCTGCGCGAGAAGCACGGCGTGCCCGTCGTCTTCTACGACGGCGACCTGCCGATGAGCCTGCCCGAGTTCGGCGGCATGGACACCGGCTTCAACTGGTACCACGACGCCGACCCGTCCGAGTACGACCTGATCCTCGCCAACTCCGAAGGCGGCCTCGAGCGGCTGCGCGAGCTCGGCGCGCGTCGCACCGAGGCGGTGTTCTGGGGCGCCGACCCCGACTTCTTCGCGCCGCACGCGGTCGAGAAGGAGATGGACGTCTTCTTCTACGGCTACGGCGACAAGTTCCGGCGCGACTGGATGCAGGCGATGGTCGGCGAGCCGTCGCGCGCGCTGCCCGGCATCGACTTCGCGCTCGGCGGCCGCGACTTCCAGGGCGACATCGGCCGCGCGCGGCTCGTCGGCGACATCCCGTTCAACGCGTTCGCGGCCGCGATCTCGAAGGCGCACGTCAACCTCTGCATCACGCGCCGCTCGCACGCCTCCGTCTACGCGTCGTCGTCGTGCCGGCCGTTCGAGCTCGCCTCCGCCGGCGCCGCGATCGTCTCGAACCCCTACGAGGGGATCGAGCGCTGGTTCGAGCCGGGGGAGGAGCTCCTCGTCGTCCACGACGCCGCCGAGGCGGTCGCGGCCTACCGGTCGCTGCTCGACGATCCCGGCGCAGGCGAGCGAGCTCGGCCGCCGCGCGCGCGAGCGCGTGCTCGACGAGCACACCTACCGGCACCGCGCCCGCCAGGTGCTCGACCTGCTCGGCACGGCGGTGGCGGCTTGAGGGGGCTCGCGATCGTCCCCGCCTTCAACGAGGCGGGCTCGATCGGGGGTGTGATCGACGAGATCCGCGCCTTCGACGCGACGCTCGACGTCCTCGTCGTCGACGACGGCTCGGCACGACGACACCTGCGAGGTGGCGGCCACGCACGGCGCCGAGGTGGTGCGCCTCCCGTTCAACCTCGGGATCGGCGGCGCCGTCCAGACCGGGTTCCGCTACGCGGCCGGCCTCGGCTACGAGCTCGTCGTCCGCGTCGACGGCGACGGCCAGCACGACCCGGCGCAGATCGCCCTGCTCATGCCGGCCGTGCTCGCCGACGAGGCGGACATCTGCGTCGGCTCGCGCTTCGCCGGGCCCGGCGGGTACCGCTCCTCCGCGACGCGCCGCCTCGGGATCCGCTGCTCGCCCGCACCGTCTCGCTGCTCACCGGCCAGAAGCTGACCGACACGACGAGCGGCTTCCAGGTGCTGAACCGCCGGGCGATCGAGCTCTTCGCCGACGACTACCCGCACGACTACCCCGAGGTCGAGGCGGCGGTGATGCTGCACAAGCATCGGCTGCGCCTCGTCGAGGTGCCGGTGACGATGCGCGAGCGCGCGACGGGCGTCTCGTCGATCACCGCCCTGCGCTCCGTCTACTACATGGCGAAGGTGCTGCTCGCCGTGCTCGTCGGCATGCTGCGCCGCCCCGCGACGCCGCTCGAGGACGCGTGATGCTCGCCGCCGGCCAGACGCCGCTCAAGGTCTCGATCGCGGCGTCGGTCGCGTCGATCCTGCTACTGCTGATCGTCTTCGAGCTGATCCGCTCGCGGCGGCTGCGCGAGCGGTACGCGCTGCTGTGGCTCGCGACCGGCGTCGTCCTGCTCGTGCTGTCGGCCTGGCGCGGCGGGCTGAACGCGATCGCCTCCTGGGTCGGCGTCGAGACCTACCCGCCGGCCGTCCTCTTCGCGGTCGCGCTGCTCTTCGTCCTCGCCGTCCTTCTCCACTACTCGCTCGTGCTCTCGAAGCTCGGCGACCAGAGCGTCGTTCTCGCCCAGCGGGTCGCCCTGCTCGAGCTCGAGCTCAGGAAGCGGGATCGCGTCGAAGCGCCGGAGAGCGTCGCAGACGAAGCGGGGGAACCAGCAGCGCGACCGAGCTGAGCAGCACCGCGATCTGCGGCGCCGCCGCCGGCGAGCGAGAGCCAGAAGCCGCCGCCCGTGTAGGTGCGGTGGACGCCACGGAGGACGAGCACCGCCAGCCAGCCGGTGACGGCCGCCGCGAGCCACGGCCGCCGGATGCGCGAGGCCGATCGTCGCCGCCAGGGGCAGGAACGAGAGCAGGGTCGGGCTCCACGTCGTCTCGTGGAACTGCCCGTAGAGATCCGTCCACGACACGTCGATCCACGCGATCGCCGCGGCGGCTGCCCCGACGAGACCCAGCGCGGCCGCGACTCGCTCCGGCAGGACGACGGTCGCGATGCAGACCGCGACCCCGAGCGCGAACCAGCCGGTGTGCTCGAGCCCGACGAAGGCGGGCATCACGCGGTGGTCGTACGTGCCGAGGAACGGCCCGTAGAAGTACAGCCGGCCGGCGAACGGCAGCAGGGCGTACACGACAGCCGCGGCGACCGCGAACCTCGTTCCGGCGACACGCTGCCCGATCGCGGCCACGCTCGTCGAGGCGACCGGCGCGAGTGCGAGCGCGGCGATCGTCGACCAGCCGAACGACGTCCCGGCGTGCTTCGCGACGAGCAGGACCGACGCGATCGAGAGGACGGCGAGCGCCAGGAGCGCGCGCAGCCCGGGCAGCGGCGGCCGCACCGCCGCGCTCAGCCCGCGTAGCTCGGCGTGTGCGCCCGATACCACTCGACCGTCCGCTCCAGCCCGTCGCGCAGCGACGTCTTCGCCTCGAAGCCGAACAGCTCGCGCGCTCGGCTCGTGTCGAGGCTGCCGCCGCGGCTGGCCGTTCGGCATCTCGGTGTCCCAGACGATCGCGACCCGAGAAGCCGGTCAGCTCGGCGATCGTCTCGGCCAGCTCGCGGATCGACGTCTCGACGCCGGTCCCGAGGTTCACCGGCTCGCGGCCGTCGTAGCGGTCGGCGGCGAGCAGCAGCCCCTCGGCGCAGTCGTCGACGTACAGGAACTCGCGCGTCGGCGAGCCGTCGCCCCAGAGCACGACCTCGTCCTCGCCCGCGAGCAGCTTCCGGACGAGCGCCGGGATCACGTGCGACGACTCGAGGTCGAAGTTGTCGCGCGGCCCGTACAGGTTCGCCGGCAGCAGGAAGATCGCGTCGAGCCCGTACTGGTCGCGGTAGGCCTGCGCGCCCACGAGCACCGCCTTCTTGGCGACGCCGTACGGCGCGTTCGTCTCCTCCGGGATAGCCGTCCCAGAGGTCGTCCTCGGAGAACGGCACCGGCGTGTGCTTCGGGTACGCGCACACCGTGCCGGCGATCACGACCTTCTCGACCCCGTGCAGCCGTGCGAGCTCGAGCACGTGGGCGCCCATCATCAGGTTCGCGTACCAGTAGCGCCCGGGGTTCGAACGATTGGCGCCGATGCCGCCGACCTCCGCCGCGAGGTGGAAGACGCGCTCCGGCCGGTGCTCGGCGAACGCCGCCTCGGCCTCGTCGAAGCGCGTCAGGTCGTGCTCGGAGTGCCGGACGACGGCGACGTCGTCGCCGCGCTCGGCAAGCCGCTCGACGAGGTGCGAGCCGAGAAAGCCCGCGCCGCCCGTGACGAGCACGCGGCTCACCGCGCCTCCGCGCCCTCGCGGGTGTGCCAGTCGACGCGCCCGAGCCAGTGCTCGCGGTTCGATGCGTACCACTCGATCGTGCGGCGCACGCCCTCCTCCCACGAGACCCTCGGCTCCCAGCCGGTCTCGCGCTTGAGCTTCTCGTAGCCGACGCGCAGCGCCATCACGTCGGTGACGCCGGGACGGAGGCGCTTCTCGTCGATCACGACGTGCCGGTCGCCGTCCCAGTACCCGTTCGCCTCGCCGACCCGCAGGATCAGCTCGGACCAGTCGGCCATCGAGATGTTCTCGCCCTGGCCGTAGACGTAGTGGTCGCCGGCGATTCCCTTCGCCGCGACGGTCAGGTGGCCGCGGACGCCGTCGGTGCAGAAGCAGAAGTCGCGCAGCGGCTCGAGTGCGCCCAGCTCGACCTCGGGCCGCGTCAGCGCCTGCGTGATGATCGTGCCGGTCACGTAGCGCGGGTTCTGGCGCGGCCCGTAGTTGTTGAACATGCGGGTGACGACGCCCGGCACGCCGTAGGCGTCGTGGTAGTTCATCGTCAGGAAGTCCGCCGCGACCTTCGCGGTCGCGTAGATCGACTTCGGGTTGATCGGCGAGCGCTCGTGGAGGATCAGCGATCCCGACTCGTCGAAGTCGTGGTGGTGCGCGACCGCCTCGCGCACGTTCCCGTACTCCTCCGAGGTGCCCGCCGTGTCGAACTTCTCGAGCTCGACACGATGGTCGACGATCGACTGCAGCAGGTTGAGCGTGCCGACCGTGTTCGCCATGATCGTCTCGTACGGGCGGTGCCACGACTCGCCGACGTGCGCCTGCGCGCCGAGGTGGAACACGTAGGGGCGGTCGGGTGCGACGACGAGATGGTCGCGGACGAGGTAGTCGACCGACGTCCGGTCGGTCAGGTCGGCGAAGACGACGGTCACGTCGTCGCGCAGGTGCCCGATGTTGTTGAGCGCGCCCGACGAGGTGGCTCGGACGAACGCGATCACGCGGGCGCCGAGCGCGACCAGCGCATCGGTCAGATGGCTGCCCATGAATCCGTCCGCCCCCGTGACGAGGCACGTGCGGTCGCGGTAGGTATCGCCGAACTCGGTCTTCAGGACAGCTGCCGCGTCGCCGCCCCAGGTCTGCTCTGATCCCGTCATGGGCTCCAAGGCTACTCGGGCATTGTGAGCATTTCGTCGGGCGGAGCGGGCTCCTACTTCAGCCAGGAGCGGCCGGAGCTCGTGGCGCGCCTGCCCGCCCGGCTCGGGCGCGTGCTCGACGTCGGGTGCGGGGCGGGCGGCGTCGGCAGGGCGATCCGCGACCGCGCGGACGCGCTCGTCGGGATCGAGCTCGACCCCGCAGCCGCCGCCGTTGCCCGCGAGGTCTACGACCAGGTGCTGAACGGAAGAGTCGAGGACGTCCTCGACGACCTGTCGGGCACCGTTCGACACGATTCTCGCCTACGACGTGCTCGAGCACCTCGTCGATCCCGGCGCCGTGCTGCGGCGGCTCCGCCTGCTCGCCGCGCCCGACGCGCTGCTCCACGTCTCGATGCCGAACGCCCGCCACTGGACGCTCGTCCGCGACCTCGTCGTGCGTGGGACGTTCGGCTACACGGAGTGGGGCCACCGCGACCGCACGCACCTGCGCTGGCTGACGCGGTCGGACCTCGTGCGGCTGCTCGAGCGGCACGGCTGGCGCGTCGAGCGGACGCTGCACGCGCCGCTCACGCCGGCGGGCCGCGTCGCCGAGCGCCTGACGCGTGGGCGGAGCGCCGAGTTCCTCGTCTACCAGTGGTCGGCGCTAGCGCGCCCCGGAGACATGCTCGTCGAAGTGTGAGGGCAGGTTGCCGCTCGCCCGCAGGCGGAGCAGGCCGAGCTGCCGCGAGAGCGCTTCGCGGAACGAGACCGTGGCGAGCTCGAAGGGCGCGCGGAGCGGCGGCCGGGCGAGCCCGGCACGCGTCCCGCGCCGGCGCTCGCGGATCGGGTCGAGCTCGCGGCGCACGACCAGGTGCACGACGAGCACGGGCCAGTCGAGCGCGGCGATCTTCGCCCGCGTCGCGAGCCCGTGCCGTGCGACACGGAAGTGCGCGAGCACGTAGCCGCGGCCGAACGCCTCGAGGCGCCGCTGCGCGGGCGATGCGGCCCCGAGCGTCTGGCCGTGCTTGTGGAGCGCCTGGGCCGCCGGGGCGCGCACGCAGCGGTGACCGGCGAGCCGGAGCCGGAGCGCGAGGTCGACGTCCTCCCAGTAGGCGAAGAACGTCTCGTCGAAGCCGCCGACCTCGCGGAAGGCGGCCGTCCGGTAGGCGGCCGCGCCGCCGCACGGCCCGACCGGCTCGGCGGCGCTCGCGAGCTCCGCGACCGGGCGGTTCCAGAGCGCGTCCCACGAGCGAAGCGTCGTGTCGAGCTCGATCCCGGCAGTGTCGATCAGCTCCGGCCGGCCGTGCTGCAGCAGGACGCCCGCGACCGACGAGACGCGCTCGTCGGCGAGCGGCGCGAGCAGCTGCTCGAGGAAGCCGGGCTCGCAGACGACGTCGTTGTTGATCAGGACGACCGCCTCGGTCGTCGACCTCGGCGACGCCGCGGTTGACGGCCCGGCCGAAGCCCGTGTTCTCGTCGCAGCTGGACGACCGACACCTGCGGGAAGCGCTCCGCGAGGGTCTCTGCCGTCCCGTCGGTCGACGCGTTGTCGACCACGACGACGTCGTGGGGGACGGTCTGAGCCTCCAGGGCGGTCGAGCGCCTCCGAGAGCAGCCCGACCGCGTTGAAGGTGGGAATGACGACTGTCGCCCGCATCGACCGGCACGATAAGCGTCGGTGAGCACCTCGGATGCAGCCCCCGACCTCCTGTCGACTCCGGCGGCGGGTGGGCGCGTCGTCCGCGGCGGCCTCGTGCGCGCCCTCGGCTACGGCGTCGGCACGCTGCTCGCCGCCGGGACGGCCGTGCTCCTGCTCCGTCACCTCGGCCGCGACGACTTCGGCCGCTACGCCTCCGTCGCGGCGCTCCTCGGCATCGTCAGCGGCATCAGCGACGCAGGGCTGACGGCGGTCGGCTCGCGTGAGCTGGCTCTCGCCGGCGCGGCCGACCGGCCGCGGCTCCTCCGCAACCTCGTCACGCTCCGCCTCGTCGTCACTCCGATCGGCATCGCCGCTGCCGCAGCCTTCGCGGCCGTCGCCTACGACCGCACGATGCTCTGGGGAACGCTGCTCGGCGGGCTCGGGGTGCTGCTCGTCAACACCCAGGCGACGATGATGATGCCGCTGTCCGTCGAGCTCCGCCTCGGCACCGTCACTGCCTTCGAGGTCGCGAAGGCGGCATTGACCTTCGTCGTCGTCCTCGTGCTCGTGGTGCTCGGCTCGTCGCTCGTGCCGCTGCTCGGCGCGCAGGTCCCGGTCGGCGTGGTGGTGATCGCGTTGACGCCGCTCGCGGTGCCGATCGGCCGCGGGCTCGTGCCCGGCTTCGACCGGGCGGTCGCCGGCAGGCTCGTCCGCGAGGCACTGCCGCTCGCGGTCGCCCTGACGATGAACGTCGTCTACTTCCGCATCCTGATGATCATGACCTCGCTGCTCGCGTCGAAGAGCGAGACGGGACTCTTCGCCACCTCGTTCCAGGTCTTCGCCGTCCTCTTCTCGCTGCCGCTGCTCGTCCTCTCCTCGGCGCTGCCGCTCCTCTCCGTCGCGGGGCGCGACGACGACGGGCGGCTCCGCTTCGCGCTGCAGCGCATGACCGAGGTGTCGCTCGCGGCGGCGGTCGTGATCGTGATCGTGATCGTCGCGCTCGCGCCGACGCTCGTGCCGCTGCTCGGCGGCAGCCAGTACCGCTCTGCCGCCGGCGTCCTGCAGATCCAGGCGTTCGCGCTCCTGCCGGTGTTCGTCGGCCAGGTGTGGCAGCTGGGGCTGCTCGCGCTGCGGCGCCAGTCGGCGCTGGCGTGGGCCAACGCCGGCGCGCTCGTGCTCGTCGTCGTGCTCGGCGCCGTCCTCATCCCGGCCTGGGCGGCACGCGGCGCAGCCTTCGCGGCCGTGGCGGGGGAGACGGGGCTCGCCCTGCTCGTCTACGTGTTCCTCCGCCGGGCGGCGCCGCTCGTCGCGCCGCGCCCCGGGCTCGTGCCGCGCGTGGTCGCCGCGTCGCTGCCCGCGTTCGCAGCGCTCGCGCTGCCCATCCCCTGGCCCGCGGCGCTCGCGCTCTCGCTCGCCCTCTTCACCGGCATCGCGCTCGCCGTGCGGGCGATCCCGTTCGAGCTCTTCCACGCGCTACGCGGCCGATGAGTCGCCCGCGCGTCGTCCTGCTCCGCGGCCACGACGCCAACCCGTGGGACCTGCGCCCGTGGGAGCTGCTCGCCGACCGCTACGACGTCCGCGTCCTCGTCACCGGCTCGAACCGCTTCGACCTCGGCTCGCTCGCCCTGCCGGTGACGCGCGTCGCCGCGCTCCGCGACCGCCTGCCGCGCGGACGGGCCGGCGACCTCGCCGTGCTCGCGGCCGGCGACCGCTATCTCGGGCTCGAGCAGGCGCCTCGCCGGGGCGGAGATCGTCCACGCCGCCGAGCTCGGCGTGCCCTACAGCCACGGACCGGCGCTGCTCAAGGAGCGGCTCGGCTTCCGGCTCGTGCTCACGGTCTGGGAGACGATTCCTTTCGGCGACGCGTACCGCCGCTTCCGCGGTCGCCGGCAGCGGCGGGAGACGATCCCGCAGGTCGACCTCTTCCTCGCCGCGACCGAGCGGGCGCGCCGCGGGCTCCTGCTCGAGGGCGCCCCGGAGGAGCGCGTCGTCGTCTCGGCGCCGGGGGTCGACACCTCGCGCTTCTCGGTCACGGAGCCGCCGGCGACGCATCTCGTGCTGTCGGTCGGCCGGCTCGTCTGGGAGAAGGGCCACCAGGATCTCCTGCGGGCGCTCGCCTGGCTCCGGCACGAGGGGCAGGACGCGCGCGCGCTCGTCGTCGGCGCGGGGCCGGAGGAGGAGCGGCTTCGAGCCCATGCGCATGACCTCGGCGTCGCCGCCGCGGTCGAGTGGCGGCGCTCCGTCCCCTACGACGAGATGCCCGGCGTCTTCGCGCACGCGTCGTGCTTCGTGCTCGCGAGCCTGCCGACGATGTTCTGGGAGGAGCAGTTCGGGATGGTGCTCGCGGAGGCGGCCGCGGCCGGGCTGCCGATCGTCGCCGCGGAGTCGGGTGCGATCCCCGAGGTCCTCCGCGGCGAGGCGACGCTCTATCCGGCGGGCGACTGGCGCGGGCTCGCCGAGGCGCTGCGCCCGATCCTCGAGCGGCCGCCGGAACGCCGGCGGCCGGAGGCGCTCGTCGCCGCCTATTCGACGGAGGCGGCCGCCGAACGGGTCGCCGCCGCCTACGAGCGCGTGCTCAGCTCGGCATAGACGGCGTCGGTGGCGCGCGCGGTCTGCTCCCACGAGTAGAGCGCCGCCCGCGCGAGACCGCGCTCCACCCAGGGGGCGGGGTCGGACAGCACCTCGCCGACGGCGGCGGCGATCGCCTCCGGGTCGTGCGGGTCGAAGAGGCGCGCCGCGTCGCCTGCCACCTCGGGCAGCGCCCCCGCGTTCGAGCACGCGACGGGACAGGCGCACGCCATCGCCTCGAGCACCGGCAGGCCGAAGCCCTCGTAGAGCGACGGGAAGACGAGCGCCGAGGCGCTGCGCAGGAGCTCGACGAGCCGGGCGCGCGGCACGAGGCCGAGATCCTCGACGCCCTCCGGCACCGGCCCGCGTGCCGCCGCCTCCCGTCAGGACGAGCCGCAGCTCGGGCTGCGAGCGCCGGAGCAGCGCGAAGGCCTCGAAGAGCCGCTCGTGGTTCTTGTGCGGCCAGCGCCGCGCGGGGTAGAGCAGGAACGGCTCTCGTTCGCCGCCCGGTGTCAGCTCCGCGTGGTCGATGCCGCTCGGGACGACCCGGATGCGATCGTCTGCGAGCCCGAGGCGCTCGATTGCCCGCGCGCGGACGAAGTCGCTGAGCACGATCACGCGGTCGGCGCCGCGGATCGACGGGTGCCAGACGGTGCGCCGGAAGAGGAGCTCCGCCCGCGGGAACAGGCGGGGCAGGTCGAGGTGCTGGACGTCGTGCAGCGTGACGACGCTCGGCCTGAGGCCGGAGGGGATGCGGATCGTCAGCGGGTAGTGGACGACGTCGGCGTCCGCGAGCAGCGCGCGCAGCGGCTGCCGGGCGCGCGGCCGCGGCGCCCATCGCCGACGATCCGCTCGCGGGGCGTTCGCGCGAGCCGGTACGGCGCCGCCACCGCGGGCAGCCCTTCCGCCGCCTCCGGCGCTGCCGGCGGCAGCAGCACGCGGTAGTCATGGCTGCCCACAGCGCGCAGGCCGCCGAGGAGCCCGCGGACGTAGGTCTCGCTGCCGCCGACCTCGCCGGGCACCAGCGTCAGCAGCGAAATGCCGACCATCGGCTCGATCGTAGTGCCGTCTCGGTGATCACGACTCAGGCACGGGCCGTGCGACGGGCGCGACATGATTGGCCGGTGTCGACGAGCCTCGGCGATCTGCACGGCCGTGACCTCCGTCGCCTGTCCGTCGTCGTCGGCGGAGCGGCAGCCTTGCGTGCGGCGGTCTTCCTCGCTGCGCGGTCGGCGCCCCACCGTTTCTTCTCTCAGGACGATCGCGAGTACCTGCCGATCGCGACCCATCTTCATGCGGCTTACCTGGACGGCCCGGGTCGACTGTTCGACCTCGGCCTTCGGCGCACTCCTGCCTATCCATTGTTCGTTCGCGGGGTGTACAGCGTGTTCGGGCGTCACTACGCCCCCGTGGTCGCGGCGCAGATCGCCGTCTCCGTCGCCACGGTCGTCCTCGTCTACTGGCTCGCGTCGCTCCTTCTGCCTCGTCCCTTCGCACTCGTGGCGGCCTGCGTGCTCGCGATCGACCCCGCGTCGGTCATCTTCGCGAATCAGCTCCTGACCGAGACGCTGTTCACGTTCGTGTTGACGCTCGGGCTGGCGGTGATCGTCATTGCCCAGCGCCGGGGCCCCCTGGCGTTGGCGGCTCTCGCAGGCGTCCTGTTCGGGATCGCCGTGTTGATTCGCCCGGTCGCGGAGTACCTGCCGATCGCCCTGGCGCCGGCACTCGTCCTGACGAGCCCCAGGCGTCTGCGCGGCGGTGCGGTCGCGGCGATCCTCGTGGTCGGGTTCCTGGTGCCGACGGGACTGTGGGCGATCCGGAACTACGAGAAGACGGGCGTTCCGATCATCAGCACGATCGACGGCCACAACATGCTCCAGTACCTCGCGGTCGGCGCGCTGGTCGAGAGCGGCGAACGGAGACAGCTCGCCCAGCACTACGTGCTCGTGCGCCTCGCTCCGCACGTCCGCCCGGGCGACAACGCCGCGAGAGTCAGCCGAGCCGAGGTACGTGTCGGCCTGGCGATCGTCGCGGAGCACCCGGTCGGCGCGTTCAAGGATTGGCTGAAGGGCGAGGTCAAGCTCCTGTTCGGCCCCGCCCGGTCCGAGACGGCGACGCTCCTGACCGGCCGGGACGTCGCGCGTGGCCTCTGGCTCCGCAGCCTGATTCTCGTGGAGGAGCTCGTGACGCTGGTCATCCTCCTCGGCGCCACAGCCGGCCTCGCGCTGTCGCTGCTGCGGCGAATCAGGATCCCCGAGCTGTGGATCCTCATCTCGGCCGCGGTGTATCTGGTCGTCGTCTCCGGAGGCCACGAGGCGTACTCCCGCTTCCGCGTCCCCGTCGCTCCGGTGCTCGCCGTGCTCGTCGCGTCCACGTGCGCCTATCTGAGGCGCTCACGCTCCGGGCCCGCTGTCTCGGATTCTTAGCGCGGCGCACATCTCTTGCTGACGCGGCGGGCGGACGATGCTCCTGCAGGCGTCACGGCGCACGAGGGGGTTGCGTGGTGGTTCGGATCGTCACGATGCTCGTCGGAGTCGCGGCACTCGTCGCCGCCCTTGCGTTCGCGTCGGCTGGCTCGGCGCAGTCGCCGGGCGCGAACGCGGACATCTATTTCACGGCCTTCGACGCGTCGGTCGGGGCGCCGAACCATCTGTACGCCGTCCATTCCGACGGGAGCGGCCTCACACAGCTCACCTTCGGCAAGGCGGATGATCAGTGGGTCCGCGTCGGCCCCGGCGCCGCGCCGATCCTGCTCTCGCGCGACACGCACGAGCAGTGCGGTCACCTCTACTGGGCGCAGGGCGTCGATCTCTTCACCGTCGATGTGAACGGAAGCGGTCTCGAACGGCTGACCGACAACTGCCCGATCAGCGACGCGACGCCGGCGTGGTCGCCGAGCGCCGGGCACATCGTCTTCTCCCGATTCGGGGATCTCTGGTCGATGCGTCCGGACGGCACCGACCTCGCGAGGTTGACGTGCACCGGCACGCCGACGGTCGCGCCGGCGGACTACGCACCCGACTGGTCTCCCGACGGGAGTCGCATCGCGTTCGACCGCCTCGGCGACGTGTACATGATGCGCGCGGACGGCGGCGACCAGCGACTCGTCGCTCCGGGCGCGAATCCGTCGTTCTCGCCCGACGGCAGGCTGCTGGCCTATGCCGGTGCCGCGCCCGGCGATGCTCAGGGCATCGACACGGTCTCACCCGACGGCGGTGTGCCCGTTCGCCTGACGACCGGGTACGACCTCGAGCCGGTGTGGTCCCCGGACGGGACGGAGATCGCCTTCATCCACATCGCGTCCGTGGACGTCCCTCAGTCGTTCGAGGTCGAGATGATGAAGCGCGACGGCAGCGACGTCCGCGTCGTCGAGAGCTCGGTGAACGCGGAGTCGCTCGACTGGGCGGGCAGCAGCGAGTCGAGTGGCTCCCGCGAGCCCGATGTCACGGCCGGCGAGACGGCCTGCGCCGAGTCGGCGCCGTCACCTGCCTCTTCCCCTGCTCTCGCCCCTGCGCCGTCGCCCGCCCCGATCCCGGCGACGCCTGCTCCGACGACCGTTCGCGCCGGCGAGGTCATGCCGCCGGACCGTCTGATCGTGGCGCAGGTTCGCTTCCAACCCGTCGTGCTTCGGTCGCGCCGTCCGTTCTCGCTCACGGTGCTCGTCCGCGACCGCGCAGGGAGGACGGTGTCCGGGGCGGCCGTGCAGGCGCTGCCTTTCGTCGGCTACGCGCGCACGAGCGCGATCGGGCGGACGGCCGCCGACGGCAGGGTGACGCTGCGCATCGTCCCGACGAGGCGCCTGCCGCTCGCGAACCGGCGGCTCGTGCTCGAGGTTCGGATCCGCCGCCCGGCCGACTCCTGGACGGGCGCCGCCTCAGGCCGCCGGCTCGTGTCCGTGCGCACGGCGCCGCGCTGACGCCGCTCCGCGCGGCTTCCTCGTTACAGCGCCGTAACCAGGCCGCTTTACACTCCCGCGGGATGGCGGACGACGAGACAGCCGCGGATGTCGCCGCGCTCTTCGCGCGGCTGAAGGAGGAGCTGCGGGCCGCCGGGCCGCGCGGCGAGGCTGTCCCGCCCGCCCAGGTGCGGCTCTCGGTCCGCGACCAGGCCGAACGGCTCTGGCCTGTCTCCGCCGAGCGGCCGATCGTCGGCAAGGGCGGCCCGCTCAAGGGCGTTCTCCGCCGGTTGATGCGGTGGTACGTCGAGCCGGCGTTCGCCGACCAGCGCGCGTTCAACGACGCGGTGCTCAAGCTGATCGACGACCTCGACGAACGCATCCAGCGGCTCGAACGGCAATGAGAGTCGCCATTTGCGCGCCGCAGGTGCCGTTCGTGCACGGCGGGGCGGAGCTGATGGCCGAGGAGCTCGTCACCGCCCTCCGTCGGCGTGGGCACGAGGCGGAGCTCGTGACGATCCCGTTCAAGTGGTACCCCGGCACCTCGGTGCTCGAGCACGCCTTCCTCTGGCGGCTCGTCGACCTGACCGAGTCGGACGGCGTGCCGATCGACCGGGTGATCGCGACGAAGTTCCCGGCGTACTGCGTGCGCCATCCGAACAAGGTCGCCTGGGTGCTGCACCAGTTCCGGCAGGCCTACGACTACGACCGCACGGAGCTCGGGCAGTTTTCGGAGTCGCCCGAGGACCGAGCGACCGTGCGTGCGGTCGAGCGCCTCGACTCGGTCGCGCTCGGCGAGGCCCGCCGCGTGTTCGCCACCTCGCGCAACGTCGCCGATCGGCTGCAGCGCCACAACGGCGTCGACGCGACGGTGCTGCCTCATCCGCCGCAGTCGCTCCCTTATCGCAACGAGCCCGCCGAGGGCTACCTGCTCTCCGTCAACCGGCTCGACCGCGCGAAGCGCATCGACCTGCTGATCGAGGCCGCGAAGCTCGACTCGTCGCTGCGCGTCGTCGTCGTCGGCGAAGGCCCGGACCGCGAACGGCTCCAGCGGCTCGCCGGCGGGCTCGACGGGCGAATCGAGTTCACCGGCCGCGTCGACGACGAGCGCCTCGCGGAGCTCTACGCACGCTGCCTCGGCGTCTTCTACGCGCCGATCGACGAGGACTTCGGCATGGTTCCGTACGAGGCGTTCCTCTCCGGGAAGCCGGTCGTGACGACGACCGACGCCGGTGGGCCGCTCGAGGTCGTGCACGACCGCGCGACCGGTCTCGTCGCGGCCCCCGGCGCGGAGGAGGTGGCGCGCGCCGTGCGCGTACCTCGTCGGTCACCCCGACGACGCGCGGTCGTGGGGCGCCGCGGGGAGGGAGATCGCCGCGCGGGTCACCTGGGACGCGTGCGTCGACGCGCTGCTCTCGTGAAGGTCGCCTACTACTCGCCGCTGCCCTCGTCGCGATCCGGGATCGCGGACTACTCGGCGCTGCTGCTGCCGGCGCTGCGCGAGCGGGTCGAGATCGTCGTCGCGGAGCCGGGGAAGCGGCCGCCGGCGGCCGACGTCTCGCTCTACCACGTCGGCAACGACCCGGACGCGCACGGCTGGATCGTCGACGCGCTGCGCGAGCGGCCGGGAGTCGTCGTCCTGCACGAGTACGTCCTCCACCATCTCGTCGCCGGGATCACGATCGGCCGGGGCGACGGTCGCGGCTACCTCGACGCGATGGAGCGCGAGCTCGGCGTCGCCGGCCGGCTGCTCGGCCTCGGCGTCCTCGACAACCTGCTGCCGCTCCTCTGGGAGACGCAGCCCGAGCGCTTCCCGCTGAGCGGGGTCGTGCTCGACCGGGCGACCGGGCTGATCGTGCACTCCGACTACGTCCGCGACCGCGCGCGCGAGGCCGGGTTCACGGGGCGGATCACCCGGATCCCGCATCCGGCGTGGCCGACGGGAGGCATCGAGCCGGCCGGCGACGTGACGGGCGAGCCGCTCATCGGCTGCTTCGGCTTCCTGAACATGAACAAGCGAATCCCCGAGCTGCTCGAGGCCTTCGCGTCCTTCCGCCGCTCGCGTCCGGGCGCCCGGCTGCTGCTCGCCGGCGCCGCCGGTGAGCGGTTCGACCTGCAGCGCCGCCTCGAGCGACTCGGCCTCGAGGAGGGCGTCGAGCGCCTCGACTACGTCTCCGAAGAGCGCATGTGGTCGCTGATGGCGGCCTGCGACGTGCTCGTGAACCTGCGCTACCCGACGATGGGCGAGACGTCCGGCTCGGTGATCCGGGCGCTGTCGCTCGGGAAGCCGCTCGTCGTCTCCGACGTCGGCTGGTTCTCCGAGCTTCCCGACGACGTCGTGCTCAAGGTGCCGGTCGACGAGCGCGAGGTCGAGACGATCGAGCTCGCGCTCGGCGTGGCGGCCGACCACGGCGTCGCGCTCGGCGCGGCCGCGCGGGCGTACACGGAGCGCGAGCACTCGCTGCCGGCCGTCGCCGACGCGTACGCGTCGGCGCTCGAGGCGGCGGCAGGGGGAGACGCGGTCGCCGACGCGGTGCTCCACCGCGTCGCCGAGGCGGCGGTCGCGGCGGGGATCACGGACGTGTCGCTACTCGTCGAGCAGTTGCGCGAGGTCGGGCTCGGTGATTGACCGCGCCCGCGCCGTCCCGGCGTGGGGCTGGCTCGTCGCGCTCGTCGCCTGCTCGACCGTCGTCCGCTTCCTCTTCGCCCGCCACATGGTCGGGCCGTGGATCATGATCGACGAGATCGTCTATTCGGAGCTCGCGAAGAGCTTCGCCGCGACCGGGCACTTCGCGGTACGCGAGACGCCGACGTCGGGTTACGGGATCGTCTACCCGATCCTGATCAGCCCGGCCTACGCGCTCTTCCGCGAGATCCCGATGGTCTACACGGCGATCAAGGCGATCAACTCGCTGCTGATGTCGCTCGCGGCCGTCCCCGCGTACCTGCTCGCCCGCCGCGTCGTCTCGAGCCGCGGCGCCCTCGTCGTTGCGTTCCTGACGGTGGCCGTCCCCTCGACGTTCTACGCCGGGACGGTGATGACCGAGAACGGCTTCTACCCGATCTTCCTGCTCGTCGCGTGGGCGCTCGTCGTCGCGCTCGAGCGGCCCCGGCTCCTGCCCGTCCTCGGCTTCCTGGCGCTACTGGCCGTCGCCTACGAGACGCGCGCCCAGGCGGTCGCGATCCTGCCCGCCGCGCTCACCGCGCCGCTCGTCGGCGCCGCGCTCGCGCGCCGGCCGCGGCTCGTCCTCGAACAGCGCCTCCTCTACGGGATCGTCGTCGGCGGCGCGCTCCTCGTCCTCGCCGCCGAGGCGGTCCGCGGCCGGAGCCCGCGATCGCTCCTCGGTGCCTATGCGGCGGCGACCCACTCGAGCTACACGGTCGGCTCGACGGCGCACTGGTTCCTGTGGCATCTCGCCGAGCTCGATCTCTATGTCGGCTTCGTGCCGTTCCTCGCGGTCGTGCTGCTCTGCGCGCGCGGCACGTCGCTCAGCGGCGCCGAGCGCGCCGTCGTCGCGGCGACCGTGTCGCTCGTCGTCTGGCTGGGCGTCGAGGTGGCGGCGTTCGCGTCGCAGCCGAGCGTCGTGCGCATCGAGGAGCGCAACCTGTTCTACGTCGCGCCGCTCCTTTTCACGTGCCTCGTGCTCTGGATCGAGCGAGGCCTGCCGCGGCCGCGAGTTGCGCTCGTCACGGGAGGGATCGCCGTCGTCGCGCTCGCCGCGGCCGTGCCCTACCAGCGGTTCCTCGACACCTCGGCCACCTCCGACACCTTCGGGGTGCTCGCGCTCTGGTCGCTGGCGTTGAAGCTCTCGATCCACGCGGAGGACGTCCGCTCGGTCGTCGCCGGCGGCGCCGTCGCCTTCTGCCTCGTCGCTGCCTTCCTGCCGCGGCGGCTCTGGCTCGTCCTGCCGGCGCTCATCCTCGCGCTCTACGTCGCCGCCGCGCAGCCGATCGACGCCCGCACGAAGAAGGCATCGATCGGCGCCGTCTTCCAGGGGATCACACGCCCCGACCGCGACTGGATCACGGCGATCGTCGGCTCGCACGATCCGACGAAGGTGTCGGTCGTCTGGACCGGGGGCCGGACGAACCAGCCCGATGAGCTCGTCGTCTTCCAGAACGAGTTCTTCAACCGCTCCGTCGGCGCGGTCTACACGACGAACGGTCCCGTGCCCGGTGGGCTCGCCCAGGCGCCGATCGTGCTCGACCGCGCCGACGGCAGGTTCCTGTCCGCGGGGAGGCCCGTCGACGTCGACGACCTGCTCTCCGACACGAGCGTGCCGTGGGCCGGGCGCCTGATCGGCGCGGACGCGAAGAAGGGACTCGTACTGCTGCACGTCGGCGGCGCGCTGCGCGTGCGCTACGTGACGCGCGGCATCTACGGCGACAGCTGGTCCGGGGCGAGCGCCGCCTACCGCGCCTTCCACTGCGGGAGCCGACGCTTGCTCGTCGGGCTCGGCAGCGATCCGAAGCTGTACTCCGACGATCAGCACGTCGCCGCGAGCGTCCGCGGCCGGGTCGTCGCACGCGCGACCGTGCCGCCGAATCGCACCGTCACCATGCGCGTGCCGCTGAACGGCTCCTGCGTCGTCCGCTTCACCGTCGCGCGCACGAAGGTGCCGGGGTCGGGCGACCGCCGGCACCTCGGCGTCCGGTTCCTCGGGTTCACCGCGTCGTGAGGATCGCGTTCGACGTCAGCCCGCTCTCGCACGAGCCGACCGGCATCGGCAACTACATTCGCGGCTCGCTCGCCGGGCTCTGCGAGGCGGCCGGCGGTGCGCACGAGATCGTCGCCTTCGCGCCAACCAGCCCCGAGGGGATGCGCAGGATCCCCGAGCGGGTCGCCGGGCTGCCGGTGACGCTCAAGCTGCGGCTGCTGCCGTTCTCGCATCACTGGCGGCAGGCGTGGAGCCGGCTCGGCCGGCCCGGCGTCGAGCGCTTTCTCGGGCCGGTCGACGTCCTCCACTACACCGACTGGATGTTCCCGCCGCAGCGGTCGGGCCTGCGCTCGACGATGATCCACGATCTCGTGCCGCTCCATCACCCCGAGTGGGTGACCCGGAGGACGCTCTCGATGCACACCGCGAAGTACCGCGACGCGGGCACGTGCGACACGGTGTTCGTCAACTCGGAGTACACAGGCCGGGACGTCGTCGCCACGCTCGGCGTCGACCCGGCCCGCGTGCACGTTGCGCCGCCGGGCCACTCGTCCGGCTTCGCCCCTGACGGCCCGCATGCCGAGCTCGGCGGTCCGTACGTGCTCACGGTCGCGACGCTCGAGCCGCGTAAGAACCTGCAGGTGCTGGTCGAGGCGCACCGGCTGCTCGGCGGCCGCTTCCTGCTCGCCGTCGTCGGCGGCACGGGCTGGGGCGAGCAGCCGAGCCTCGAGGCGCCCGGGATCGTTCGCCTGGGGAGGCAGAGCGACGAGCAGCTCGCAGGTCTCTACCGCGGCGCCGCCGTCGTCGGCTATCCCTCCCGTTTCGAAGGGTTCGGCATGCCGATCGTCGAGGCGATGGCGAGCGGCGCCCCGGTCGTCGCCTCGACGCATCCCTCGCTCGACGAGGCAGCCGGCGGCATCGCCCTGCGGGCAGACCCGGACGACCCGGCCGCGTGGGCGGCGACGCTCGTCGAGGCCTCAGACCGGCGGGCCGAGCTCGCCGCCGCGGGCGTCGAGCACGCACGGCAGTTCACGTGGCGGCGTGTCGGCGAGACGATGCTGGCGGCCTGGGAGGCACTGCATTCGGAGGCTCAGTTGTGAAGGTCGGCTACGACATCTCGCCGCTCGAGCTCGACAACGCCGGCACGGCACGCTACGTCCGCGGCGTGCGCGCGGAGCTCGCTCGGCGCGAGGACGTCGAGCTGCACGAGCTCGCGTTCGGCGGCGGCGGCCGCGCGACGGCGGCGGTCCGCGACGCGCTCTGGTACCCGCTGCTGCTGCCGCTCGGCGCGGGCGGGCTCGACGTGCTCCACTGCACGACGTTCCGCGCCCCGCTTCGCGCCCGCGCGCCGGTGGTCGTGACGGTGCACGACCTGGCCGCGATCCGCTTCCCGGAGCTCTTCACCGCCTGGACGCGCCTCTACGCGCGCACACTGCTTCCGGCCGTGCTGCGGGCGGCGACGCGCGTGCTCGCCGTCTCCGAGTTCACGAAGCGCGACGTCGTCGAGCTGGCGCGCGTGCCCGAGGAGCGGATCGACGTCGCATCGAACGCGGCCGACACCGCCGTCTTCCGTCCGGACGGCCCGGCCGCCGAGGGCGACTACGTGCTCGCAGTCGGGACGCTCGAGCCGCGCAAGAACCTGCCCCGGCTGATCGAGGCGACGGGCAGGCTGGGGCTCGCGCTGCGTGTCGCCGGTGCGCGGGGCTGGGGCGACGTGGAGGCCGAGGCGCCGCACGTCACCTGGGTCGGGAGACCCGACGACGAGCGAGCTCGCCGCTCTGATGCGCGGCGCGCTCTGCCTCGCGTACCCGTCGCTCTGGGAGGGGTTCGGTATCCCGGTGCTCGAGGCGATGCTCTGCGGCACTCCGGTCGTGACGAGCGCCGGGAGCGCGATGGAGGAGGTCGCGGGCGGCGCGGCCGAGCTCGTCGACCCGCACGACGCCGCCTCGATCGCCACGGGCATCGAGCGCGCGCTCGGACGACGCGACGAGCTGCGCGCCGCCGGGCTCGCCCGGGCGCGGGACTTCTCGTGGGCCGCGACTGCCGACGCAGTCGTCGCCTCCTACCGGCGGGCCTGCTCGTGACGCCGCTCGTCGCGATCGACGCCGACGTGCTCGGCCGTCGCCGCACCGGCGACGAGACCTACGTCCTCAACCTGCTGCGCGAGCTCGGCCGGCAACCCGGCGACCTGCGGCTCGTCGCGATCACGCGCCGGCCCGACCTCGTGCCGGACGGTGTCGAGGCCTTCCGGCTCGATGCGGGGCTGCAGGAGCTGCGCGTCGCCGTCGGGCTGCCGCGCGCGCTGCGCCGGCTGCGGCCCGCACTCGTTCATCTTCAGTACGTGCTGCCGCCGCTCGACCGCACCCCGGCCGTCGTCACCGTGCACGACCTCTCGTTCGACCGCGACCCGTCGCTGATGGGGCCGCTCGACCGGCGGATCTTCCGCACCCTCGTGCCGCGCGCCGTGCAGCGGGCGCGACGCGTGCTCACCGTCTCCGAGCGCACGAAGCGAGACCTCGTGGCGCGCTACGGCCTGCCGCCCGCCAAGGTCGTCGTCACGCCGAACGGCGTCGACCCCGCCTTCGCGCCCGGCGCCGACGGAGGCAGCGGCGGGTACCTGCTGTTCGTCGGCGCGGTGCAGGCGCGCAAGGACCCGCTCGCGGCGCTGGCGGCGGCCGAGGCGAACGGCCTGCCGCTCGTCGTCGTCGGCCCGGCGAAGGACCGCGAGCTCGCCGCGCAACTCGTCGCGCGCGGCGCCGAGCTGCGCGGCTACCTGCCGGTCGACGAGCTCGCGGAGGCCTACCGACGGGCGGCGGCGCTCGTCTTCCCGTCGCGGCACGAGGGCTTCGGGCTGCCGCTGCTCGAGGCGATGGCAAGCGGCACCCCGGTCGTCGCGAGCGAGGACCCGGCGCTCCGCGAGGTCGGCGGCGAGGCGGCGCTCTACGCCGGCCCGGACGGCCTCGCGGCTGCCGTCGGGCAGGCGATCCGGGACCGCGAGCGCCTGGTCGCGGCGGGCCTCGAGCGCGCGCGGCTCTTCTCGTGGGCGGAGACGGCGCGGCGGACGCTCGCCGTCTACCGCGAGGCGCTGGCGGAATGAAGGTCGCGGCGATCGTCGTCTCGCACGGCAACGCCGCCGAGCTCGAGCGGCTGCTGCCGGCGCTCGCACCGCAGGTCGACGAGCTGGTCGTCGTCGCGAACGTCCCCGGCAGCGTCAGGCGAGCTACCGGCGGGCGCCGTCGCTGATCGCGAACGAGCGCCCAGCCGGGTTCGGCGCCAACGTCAATCGCGGCGTCGCGCGGACGACGGCGGAGCTCGTCGTCTCGGTCAACCCCGACGCCGTGCCCGGCGAGGGCGCGGTCGCCGAGCTCGCGCGGCTCTTCGCAGACCACCCGCGCGCCGGTGTCGCCGGGCCGGCCATGACCTACCCCGACGGGACGCTGCAGCCGTCGCGGCGGCGCTTCCCGACGGTCGCCGGCACGCTCGTGCGACGGACGCCGCTGCGCCTGCTCTTCGACCCGTACAAGCTCCAGCGCCGCCACTACCACCTCGACGAGCACCCGACCGTGCCGGTCGAGGCGGACTGGATGCTCGGCGGCTTCCTGATGCTCCGCCGCACCATGCTGGACGAGCTCGGCGGCTTCGACGAGGGCTTCTTCCTCTACGGCGAGGACATCGACCTCTGCTACCGGGCGGCGCGCGCGGGCTGGGAGCGCTGGTACGTCCCGGCGGCGGTCGTCGCGCATGAGCACCAGGCGGTCACCGACCGGCGCTTCCTGACGCGGCGCACGCTCTGGCACTGGCGCGGGATGCTGCGCTTCGTCCGCAAGCACCCCGAGCGGCTGCTCGCGCGACTGTAGATCTAGCGCGGCTGGAAGCCGAAGCCGACCTGGGCCGAGAGTTGGCGCAGATCGCCTGCCGACGGCTGGAACGTGCCTTGCGCCGAGACGTCGAGCCGGAACGGCGTCGAGAGCGGGATCTTCACCACCTTCGTCTCGCAGGGGTCGGAGCGGATCGTGACGCCGGCGGATGGCCAGGAGGCGCCCGGCCGCGGGCTGCCCGTTCTCGTCGATTCGCACCCGCGACGCCCTGATCGTGATGTGCGACGGCGCGAACGAGCCGCAGGCTGCGGCACGCGAGAGGCTGACCGAGACGATGCCGGCTCGCGGCCCGCGCGGGGCGAAGTGGTAGTACCAGGCGCTCGCCTCCATCCAGCCGTCGGGGGTGATGCCGCCCAGGGCGTCGGCCAGCCGGATCGGCTTCGCGACCCGGTACAGGCGGAGCCCGCCGACGGGCCGTTCGACGAGCGCGCCGATCGGGTCGACGCCCGGCCCGGCGACGACGTAGTGGATCGGCAGCTGCGGCTCGAGCGTCCCGGTCGTGTCACGGAAGTTCGGCGTGGTCACCGGGCCCGGCCCAGGCGCCGACGCGTCGACCGACCAGACATAGGTGAGCGACTGGTTCCAGAACTCGAGCGACCAGAACGCGTTCGAGCCGCCGAGCGACTGGCCGATGAACATCGTGCGGTCGCGTCCCGTGGCGCGGTCGATCCAGTCGGGCGGCGTCGGAAGCACGCTGCGGAACGAATCCGCCATCGTGTTCGAGGCGTTCGCCGCTGCGATCTCGCCCCAGAGGTTCCAGCCGACGATGCCGATCGCGAGCAGCCACGCCGCCGGGAGCGCCACCCGCCGGGCGACGCCGCGGCGCGCGAGCAGCTCGACCGCCGCGACGACGACGACGGCGCCGATCAGGATCCCGAAGAGCACGTTCTCTGCCTGCGAGGTCGTGACCGACCAGTTCTGGTTCATCCACTGCAGCACGGAGAGACCGGGCGCGTCGGAGTAGAAGTGCTCGTTGTTGTGGTACGGCGTCGTTGCGAGCAGGTAGCCGACGGCGGCGCCGGCGAGCACGCCCGGCACGAGCCGCGTGCGGCCGCGCACCGCCCAGCGTGCGGTGACGGCGAACACGACCGGCCCGAGGTAGATCAGGTTGCGCTCCTCGACACGGATCGCGAAGTTCGTCGAGAGGTACGAGGCCTTCACGGCCGTGTAGACGCCGAACATGGCGACGGTCGCGATGAGCGTCGCGCCGAGCGCTCGGTCGCCCGGCTCGCGGAAGCGGTTCCCAAGCAAGCCAGGCGAGGCTGACGAAGACCGGGAGCACGCCGACCCCGATCGTGAACGCGCCGAACGCCCAGAGACCGTAGGTGAACATCCGATGGTGGAAGTACGTGCCGATCTCCCACGAGTAGTCGTGGTGGGTCAGGAAGCGCGCCGAGGAAGATCACTGCGCCGACGGCGAGCGTGACGGCGCCGAGCTGCTCCCGCCGCGACCAGGAGCCGATCAGTTCGCGCCCCCGCGAGCCGGTCGCCGCCACGATCAGCCCAGCGAGCACGGCGGCTGCGGCGAGGACCTCGAGTTGCGGGCGCACCGCGGGGGCGATCGCGATCGCCACGACCGCCGCCGCGATGGTCCAGTCGTGTCGGATCGAAGAAGCGCACGGGCGATCAGCCAGATCGTGACGCGTCGACCAGAAGTAGGCGAGCGACTCGGGGATCAGCATCGAGGTGTAGACGAGCGCCGGGATCGCCGCCGTCGCGATCCCGGCCGCGAGCGCGGGCCGGCGCGGGACGAAGAGCCGCGCCAGGGCATAGCCGGGGAAGAGCGATGCCGCCATCACGGCGACGTTGATGTACTTCGCGGCGGCGTACCCGGTGCCGGTCCAGTGCGCCCACCACGCAGGAGCGATCAGGTACGCGTAGAGCGACGAGAATCCGACATCGTGGAGCCGGAGCTGCGGGACGCCGTGGTGCGCGACGCCCTGCGACTTTCCCGCCCACTCGAGCTCGTCGGTGAAGAGCCAGGGCGTCGAGTGCTTCGTCGACTGCCACGCATAGAGGATGAGCAGCAGCACGTAGGCGAGCAGCGCGGGGTAGGCGCGGGCGAGCCGGCCGCGCGCCGGCGGCTCGCTCTCAGGCTGGGCCTCCGTCACTTCGGCGCCGTGGCGAGAACGACCTGCGGGTCGATGTCGACCTGCCTGCTCGACGAAGCGACAGTCGATCTCACGTGCGGTGCAGGCGGCGACGACCGCGTCGAGACGGTCGCGCGGCGCGTCCGGGATCGTGACGAAGACGATCTGTGGCTCGACCCGGACGAGCGCCTGCTCGATCCCGTCGATCGACGCGACGACCTTCGCGCCGTTCAACCGGCGGCCGCGGAGCGACGGGGCGTCGTCGACGAAGCCGACGACCCGCTCGCCCGGCGTCTCCCGCAGCTCGCGCAGCAGGCTGCGGCCCGTACGGCCGGCGCCGACGATCAGCACGCGGCGGCTGTTCCGTGCGTGGGTCAGCTCGAGCAGCTGTGTGATGGCTCGCTCCATGAAGCGGGCACTGGTGATCGCGACCGTGCAGATCAGCGCGTCGATCACGAAGACGCTGTTCGAGAAATCGCCCATCGGCCCCTGGGCCAGCGCGAGGATGCCGACCGCGCCGACCGCCGAGACGACGACGGCGGCGCCGGCTCGGGCCGCGTCGCGTGCGCTCGCGTAGCGCCACACGCCGGCGTACATCCCGAACAGGAGCAGTGCGATGTAGCGGCTGAAGAGCAGCACCGGCAGTGCAAGCAGGAAGTCGTGGCGCTGATTCGGTGTGCCGATGCCGTTGAAGCGCAGCAGGTAGGCGGCGAGGAACGACGCCGCGATCAGCGCGCCGTCGACGGCGACCTCGGCGAGGCGGCGCGTGTACAGGTACCGGTGACGACCGTCCGTGCGCCGGCCGCGGCCGGTGTCGGCGAGGAAGCTCCCGAACTGGACGAGCAGCGCGAAGGTGACGAGCACCCCGATCGCCGCGACCCGCCCGTTCCCGAACGCCTCGTAGGCCAGGCTGGTCGCGCCGAGCGCGGCGGAGATGAGCGCAAGCAGGACGACGGCCTCGGTCTCCGACAGGCCGAGCGAGACGAGCCGGTGCGAGCTGTGGTCGCGCCCGCCCTGCGAGACCGGCCGTCCCTCGAGCAGGCGCACGACGGTGACGAGCGTCGTGTCGAGGATCGGCACGGCGAGGACGAGCACAGGCAGCACGAGCGTCGCCACGGTCGAGGTGGCGACCGTGTAGCTCGACGCGAGCCCGAGCGCCGCCAGCGTGAAGCCGATCACCTGCGAGCCGCTGTCGCCCATCCAGGCAAGCGCAGGCCGGCCGGGGCGCAGGTTGAACGGCAGGAAGCCGAGTACGCCGAGGCCGAGCGCGACCGCCACGACGAGCACGAGTCTCGGCTCGTGCTGCAGCCACGCGTCGCTGGCGAAGAACAGCGCCGCGATCACCGCGAGGCTGCCGGCGAGGCCGTCCATGTTGTCGAGCAGGTTGAACGCGTTCGTCATGCCGACCAGCCAGAGCACGCCGAGCGGGATCGCGACGTACGGGTTGTGGACGATCTGCACGGACGTGCCGGTCGAGAGCACGATCGCCGCGGCGCCGACCTGGGCGGCGAGCTTCGCGAGCGGCGGCAGCGAGCGGAGGTCGTCGACGAGGCCGGCGACGAAGAGGAGGCTCGCGCCCGCGTAGAGCCCGAGGAGCTGGCGATCGACGGTCAGAGGGCCGAGGGCGACGGCGGCCCAGATTCCCGCGCTCAGGCCGGCGAAGATCCCGATCCCGCCGACGAGCGGCGTCGCGCGCATGTGCCAGCGGCCCGACGCCGGTGCGCGCTCGAAGCGGCGCGAGAAGGACGAGCGCAGCAACGCCCACACGACGACGACCGCCGTCGGGAAAGCCACCAGCGCCGAGACGGTGCTCACGCCGCGGGAGCGTAGTTCAACGGTGTTAGGGGCGTATGTGCCCGCACGAACCGTCCATACACTAGAGGCGGATCATGACGGTCTACTCCGACCTGTTCAGGTACCGCGAGCTCTTTGCGAACCTCTTCCGCCGCGACTTCCAGGCGAAGTACAAGGGCTCGCTGCTCGGCGTCGCCTGGTCGCTCCTCAACCCGCTCGTCCTGCTCGGCGTCTACCTGCTCGTCTTCGGCGTCATCTTCCCGAGCAAGACGCCGCACTACCCGCTCTACGTCCTCTCGGGTCTCGCGTGCTGGACGTTCTTCGCCACGTCTCTCCAGTCGTCGGCTCGCTCGCTGATCGACTCCGCCGAGCTGGTCAAGAAGGTGCGCTTCCCGCGCCAGCTCGTGTCGCTCTCCATGGTCGGGACGCAGGCGGTGACGTTCGCGGTGCTGATCGTCGTCCTGATCGTCCTGTCGCTCGCCCTCGTCCCCGACGCCAGGCCGTACGTCGTGCTCTCGATCCCGCTCGCGGTGCTGTTCGCCGCCGAGGTGCTCGGGATCGCTCTCGTCGTCGCGTGCCTGAACGTCCTCTTCCGCGACGTCGAGCACGTGATCGCGGCGGGCCTCTTGCCCTGGTTCTTCGTCACGCCGATCCTCTGGAGCACGAGCACGCTCGGCGACCGCGCCGAGCGTCACCAGACGCTTTTGACCGTGCTCCACTGGGTGAACCCGGTCGCCCCGCCGATCTTCGCCGTTCGCGACGCGATCTGGTCGGGGCACGCGCCGCGCTGGACCGACGTCCTCTATCTCGTCGTCGCCGCGTTCGTCGCGCTCGCGCTCGGAGCGATCGTCTTCAGGTCGGTCGACGACCGGATCGCGGTCGAGCTGTGACGACGATCCGCCCGTCGTAGACCCAGGGCTCGCCGGCCGGGGCGCCGAACGCCGGCAGGCCTGCCACGTCGTCGAGTCGCTCGAGCTCGACGCCCGCCAGCACCGACGGACAGAGAAGCGGCGCGGCGAAGCCGGGCACCCGGCCGGGGCCGGGCTCGTAGGACGCGAGCGCGCGTGGGCGATGGAAGCCCTCCCAGACGACGGCGCCCGCCACGACCCCGTAGCCCTCGGCGTGCGCCGCGCGCACGCGCTCGGCGCGGTCGGGCGCCGGCTCGACCCAGTCGGGGAGCGTGTCGATCGGCTCGCCGCTGCGCTCGCCGACGACGACGTCCCGGGCGAGCGGTGCGCTGCCGAGCTCCGAGAACCAGGCGCGGTTCTCGGCGACCATGTCGAAGGCCAGGCGGTAGCCGCCCGGCGGGATCGGTGCGCGCACGCGCAGCTCCACCACGTCCGCAGCGCCGGGCTCGAGCTGCGGCGCGAGCGTTCGCAGGCCGTCCCAGACGATCGGGTTGTCGCGCCCGTCGAGCCAGTGGTAGGCGACGCTGATCCCCATACCGGCGCGCCAGGCGACGGTGCCCGTGTTCTCGACCTCGAGGCGGACCCGTGGCGACCGCGCCGGCCTCCGCAGCGAGCTCGGGCCAGGCGCCGAAGCGCACGGAGAGGGGTCCCTTCGACACAACGGGCTAGCCTAACCCCCGCATGGACCCCCTCCTCGTCCGGGCGCTGCGCTGCGAGCCGACCGAGCGCACGCCGGTCTGGTTCATGCGCCAGGCGGGACGGTCGCTGCCCGAGTACCGCGCCGTCCGCGAGCGCCATGCGTTCTTCGAGGTGGCGGGGACGCCCGAGCTGTGCGCGCGCGTCACGCTGCAGCCGGTGCTGCGGCACGACGTCGACGCGGCCGTGATGTTCGCCGACATCGTCACGCCCGTCCTCGGCATGGGTCTCGACGTCGAGCTCGTCGAGGGCGTCGGGCCCGTCGTCGCCGAGCCGGTGCGCACGCTTGCGGACGTCGAGCGGTTGCGCGTACCCGACCCCGAGGAGGCGTTCGCGCCGCTCCTCGAGGCGATCCGGCTCGTCCGCGCGCGAGCTCCGGCCCGACCAGGCCGTGGTCGGCTTCTGCGGCGGCCCGTTCACCGTCGCCGGCTACCTCGTCGAGGGCCGGCCGTCCCGCGACTTCGCGACGGTCAAGGCGCTGATGTACTCCGAGCCGGACGTCTGGCGCGCGTTGATGGAGAAGCTCTCCGCGTGCTTCGGTGCGTACGCCGCCGCGCAGGCGCGCGCCGGCGCCGACGTCGTGCAGCTGTTCGACTCGTGGGTCGGCGTCCTCGCACCGTCCGACTACGTGGAGCTCGTCGCGCCGTGGTCGGCGCGTGTGCTCGCGGCCGTCGACGCACCGACGATCCACTTCGGCACCGGCACCGCGACCCTGCTCGGCGCGATGGCACGTGCGGGCGGAGACGCCATCGGGCTCGACTGGCGCGTCCCGCTCGACGAGGGCTGGGCGCTCGTCGGCGACCGCGCCGTCCAGGGCAACCTCGACCCCGCCGTCCTGCTCGGCCCCTGGGAGCGCGTCGAGGCAGCGGCGCGCGACGTGCTCGCCCGAGCGGGCGGACGCCCGGGTCACGTCTTCAACCTGGGGCACGGCGTCCTGCCGTCGACCCGGCCGGACGTGCTGACGCGGCTGGCCGAGCTCGTCCGCTCGGCTACCTTGGCGGCGCGATGAGCGCAGCGGTCGTGCTGATGGCGTACGGGTCGCCTGAGCGCGTCGCCGACGTGCCGGCCTACTACGCCGACATCCGCGGCGGCCGCCCGATCCCGCCCGAGCGCCTCGACGACCTCGTCGCCCGCTACCGGGCGCTCGGGATCGAGGACGCGAACCCGCTGAATGCGATCACCGAGGCGACGCGCGCCGCGCTGCAGGAAGAGCTCGACCTGCCGGTCTTCACCGGCATGAAGCACTGGCAGCCGCGGATCACCGACGCCGTCGAGGCAGCGCTCGCCGGTGGCGCCGACCGGCTCGTCGGGCTCGTGCTCGCGCCCCACTACAGCGCGCTCTCGATCGGCGGCTACCGCCGCCTGGTCGACGAGGCGGTGGCCGGCCGTGTCGCGGTCGCCTTCGTGGAGAGCTGGCACGACGAGCCGGGCTTCGTCTCCTTCCTCGCCGAGCGGGTTCGCGGCACCGAGGCCCACGTCGTCTTCACGGCGCACTCCTTGCCCGCGCGAATCCTCGACGAGGGGGACCCCTACCGCGACCAGCTGCTCGAGACGGCGGCGCTCGTCGCCGAGGAGGCGGGCGTCGGGGAGTGGTCGTTCTCGTTCCAGAGCGAGTCGCCGACGGGCGAGCCGTGGCTCGGCCCCGACATCCTCGACCACCTCGACGAGCTCGCGGCCCGCGGTGTCGACGCGCGTGCTCGTCTGCCCGGTCGGCTTCGTCTCCGACCATCTGGAGATCCGCTGGGATCTCGACCACGAGGCGCGCGACCGCGCGCGGGAGCTCGGCGTCGAGCTCACGCGCATCGAGATGCCGAACGACGACCCGGCCTTCGTGGCGATGCTCGGCGGGATCGTCCGCCGGACACTCGCGGTGGTCCCCGCATGACGCCGGGTCGCGTCGTCGTCGACCGCGTCTCGCGCACGTTCCGCGTGTATCCGAAGGCGCAGCGGACGCTGAAGGACGTCGTCGTCTCGCGCGGGCGGACCGCCGCCCGCGAGGTGCAGGCGCTGCGCGAGGTGTCCGTGACGGTGGAGCCGGGCGAGGCGGTGGGTCTCGTCGGGCGCAACGGCTCCGGCAAGTCGACCCTGCTGCGGCTGATCTCCGGGATCATCCGTCCGACCGCGGGGCGCGTCGAGGCGGGCGGGCGCGTCGCCTCGCTGCTCGAGCTCGGCGCAGGCTTCCATCAGGACTTCACCGGCCGCGAGAACGTCTACCTGAACGGCTCGATCCACGGTCTCAGCCGCGCGCGCGTGCGCGAGGTGATGGACGAGATCGTCGCCTTCGCGGAGCTCGAGCGCTTCATCGACCTGCCGGTGCGCACCTACTCGTCGGGGATGTTCATGCGGCTCGGCTTCTCCGTCGCCGCACACATCGAGGCCGACGTTCTCCTGCTCGACGAGGTGTTCGCCGTCGGCGACGAGCAGTTCCAGCGCAAGTGCTTCGGGAAGATCGCCGAGTTCAAGGGCCGCGGCGGGACGATCCTCTTCGTCTCCCACGACGCGCAGGCGGTCGAGCGCCTCTGCGACCGTGCCGTGCTCCTCCGCCGGGGCGAGGTCGCCTTCGACGGCCCGACGGAGTCTGCGATCGCCGCCTACCGGCGCCTGCTCGCCGCCGACGCGACGCCCGACGAGATCGAGGTGGGGCTGCGCGAGTGGGGGAGCGGCGAGGCGCGGATCGTCTCCGCCGAGCTGCTCGACGCCGACGGCGACCCGCGTCTGCAGTTCGCCTCCGGCGAGCCGTTGACCGTGCGACTCACGGTTGCCGCCGAGCGGGGGCTCGCAGCGCCGGCCGTCACGCTCGAGCTGCGCGACGACGGCGGGCTCGTGCTCGGCACGACGACGACGGCGACGGCCGGGCTCGGCTGGAACGGCGGCGGCGACCACGAGCTCCTCTTCCGTCTCGACCGCCTGCCGCTCGCCGACGGCCGCTTCCACCTCCGCGTCGGGCTGGCCGACGCGGCGACCGGCGCATCCCTGCACGCCCTCGACGACGCCCTGCGCTTCTTCGTCTTCCCCGCCGGGGACGCGACCGGTGCGGTGCTGCTCGACGGGAGCTGGAGCTTGCAGGAGATCGATTCGGCCGCGCCAACTTCCTCGACGTGAGCTCGCGCGCCTGCCCGGACTGGCCTTCTCTGATGGAGATCGCACCGGAGCTGCAGTTCCGCCACTACACACTCACGGAGGCGCATCTCCCCGCCTCGGCGTTCGTGCAGCTGGAAGGCGTGCCCGCGCACGAGCTCGTGCTCTGCTGCGACCTCGAGGCGCACGTCTTCAACCCGGAGCACACCGACCCGCGCGTCGCCTCGGCGCTGCGGGGAACCCACTGGATCGACGTCCGGGAGCTCGGCCGGCCCGAGTAGCGCGGGTAGTGTGCGGCGCGATGCCGACGGTCGTCGTCCCGTTCCGCAGCAGCGATCCGAAGAGCCGTCTGCGCGGCGTCAGCGCCGCCGGACGCGAGCGGCTCGCGCACGCGATGCTCGACGACGTCCTCGCGGCTGCCGAGCCGGTCGGGCCGTTGCTCGTCGTCGCGGCGGCGGGCACGGCGGTGCACGCGCCGGCGCAGCTCGTCGCCGACCCGAAGCGTGGCCAGGGAGCCGCCGTCCAGGCTGCACTCGACGCCGCTCTGGCGGCGGGATTGCCGGCACCCGTGCTCGTCGTCAACGCCGATCTCCCGTGCGTGACGACGCGTGACCTGCTCGCGCTCGCAGGCTCGGTGCCCGACCGCGGCCTCGCGTTCGTCGCCGCCGCCGACGGCACGACGAACGCGCTCGCGCTCTCCGACGGATCCCTCTTCAAGCCCGTCTACGGGGCGGGCAGCGCCGAGCGCTTCGCGGCGCTCGGCCCGTCGCGGCTGCTCGACGCCCCGAACCTCGCCGACGACGTCGACACGGTCGCCGATCTCGTCCGGCTGCGCGGCCGGCTGGGCGAGCACACGAGGCGCGTGCTCGCCGAGCTTCGCCTCGAGACCGCTGCGTGAAGGTCGCGGCCCTCTCCGGCGGCGTCGGCGGAGCGCGCTTCCTACGCGGCCTCCTCGGCGTGGTCGAGCCGGCGAACGTGACGATCGTCGGCAACGTCGCCGACGACCTCGAGCTGCTCGGCCTCCGCGTCTCGCCCGACCTCGACAGCATCCTCTACACGCTGACGGGCCGCGCCGACGAGGAGCGCGGCTGGGGCCGCGCGGACGAAAGCTGGCGCGCGCTCGAGACGGTCGCCGAGCTCGGCGGCGAGTCGTGGTTCCGGCTCGGTGACCGCGACCTCGGCCTGCACCTCGTGCGCAGCGAGCTCCTGCGCGCCGGCGTGCCGCTCTCCGAGGCGACGGCGCGCATCGCCGCCGCCTACGGCCTGGCCGCGCGGCTGCTCCCGGCGTCCGACGACCCGATCCGCACCTTTCTCGAGACGCCCGCCGGGACGTTCGCGTTCCAGACGTGGTTCGTTGCCCGCGGGCATGCGGACGAGGTGGACGCGGTGCATTACGCGGGGGCGCCTGCGGCACGTCCTGCGCCGGGCGTGCTCGAGGCGCTCGCGGGCGCCGACGTGATCCTCGTCGCGCCGAGCAACCCGTACGTCTCGATCGGGCCGATCCTCGCCGTCGAGGAGCTTCGGGCCGCGCTCGAGCGGCGAACGGCGCCGTGCGTGGCGGTCAGCCCGCTGATCGGCGGCAAGGCGGTGAAGGGCCCCGCCGATCGCATGCTCGCGCGGCTCGCCGGGGGCACGACGCCGCGCCACGTGGCGTCGTGCTACGAGGGGCTGATCGACGCGCTGGTCGTCGACGAGGCCGACACCACCGGCGTCTTGCCCGGCGGTGTGCGTGCCGTCGTCACGCGCACGCTGATGCACGACCTCGACGCGGCGCGGCGGCTCGCGGCCGCTGCTCTCGACGCGGCGGGAGCACCCGCGTGAGAGTGGCGGTGCTCGGAGGCACGGGAAGCTTCGGCCGGGCGCTCGCGGCGCGGCTGCAGGCGCTCGGCGGGCACGAGGTCGTGATCGGCTCGCGCGACCCCAGCCGCGCCCGCGAGGCCGCGGCCGAGCTCGGCGCAGCCGGCGGTGCGGCCAACGAGGAGGCGGTGCGCGGCGCCGACCTCGCGATTCTCGCCGTGAAGGCCGACGGTGCGCTCGCGACCGCGGAGGCGGTCGCGTCGACGCTCGGCCGCACGCCGCTCCTCAGCGTCGCGACCGCGATCGAGTTCCGGAAGGGCGTCGGCATGCTCCCCGACCCGGATGCCCGCAGCCTCGCGGAACGAGTCCAGGACGTCGTCGACGCGCCCGTCGTCGCCGGGCTCCATTCGATCGCCGCTACGAATCTCGGTGAGGGCACCGTCGACGAGGATGCGCTCGTCTGCGGCGACGATGCGGAGGCGAAGGAGCTCGTGCTCGAGCTCGCCGGACGTCTGGTGAACGGACGCGCCCTCGACGCCGGGCCCCTCGCAAGCGCACGTGCGCTCGAGGGGCTGACGGCGGTGATCGTCAACCTGAACCGGCGCTATCGGGCACACGCGGGCATCCGCGTCACCGGCGTCGAATGATCTCGCTGCTGCCGGTGCGGGGGTTGCCGGAGATCGCCGAGGGCGACGATCTTGCGGCGATGATCGTCGAGCGGATCGGGCTCGAGGAGCACGACGTGGTCGTCGTCGCCCAGAAGGCGGTCTCGAAGGTGGAAGGGAGGGTCGTGCGGATCGACAGCTTCGAGGCTTCGCCGAAGGCGATCGAGCTGGCCGGGAACGAGCGCGACCCGCGCGAGGTCGAAGCGATCCTGCGTGAGGCGAAGCGGATCGTCCGCGAGCGCGGGTCGCTCGTGATCGCCGAGACGAGGCACGGCTTCGTGTGCGCATCCGCAGGGGTCGACCACTCGAACGCGCCCGAGCCCGGCACGCTCGTCTTGCTGCCGGTCGATCCCGACGCGAGCGCCCGCGAGCTCCGGACCCGCGTCCGGGAGCTGACCGGGCTCGTGGTCGGGGTCGTCGTCACCGACTCCTTCGGCCGGCCGTTTCGCAAGGGCACGACCGACGTGGCGATCGGCGTCGCAGGGATCCCGTCATTCCTCGACCTCGTCGGCACGGTCGACCGGGCCGGCTACGAGCTGCGCGCGACGTGGATCGCGGTCGCCGACGAGATCGCCGCCGCCGCCGATCTGGCCCGCAGCAAGGCAGACGGCGTGCCGGTGGTGGTCGTGCGCGGCCTCCGGCTCGAGGGCGACGGCAGCGCCTCGGAGCTCGTGATCGAGCCCGAGCTCGACCTGTTTTCCTGACCGAAACCAGTACCGCCTCTTCACAGGCTCCTTACAGGTTCGGGGCATCACAACCGCCGGGGCCGCTACCGTCCCGCGGTCACGGCCGGGTGAGACGCCCACCAACCCCGGCCGGCCGACACCAGCGGAACCCCTTTCGAACGTATGCAGATCCGGGCCCAAGGAGGACAACTCTTCGTGCGCAATCTCGTCGTGGCCGGCCTGGCAGGGCTCGTGATGCTGGGTGCGCTCGCCCTGAGCGGAGCCGCCCCCGCCTCCGCCCGCCCGGCGGTGCATCCTGCCGAGCCGAGCGTCGCGGACCTGCGGGCCAGGGCAGACCACTACCGCTCCCTGACGTGGGCCTACCAGCGGGCAGCGCGCGCTCGGCGCACGCCGACGTCGTTCTCGTACCGCCACAGTGGCAGCCGCACGTATCTGCGCTGGACGATCGCCGTGTGGACCGGGCGCTCCTACCGGGCGCACGTCCGGGCGCTCGCCCGCATCCGCCGCCGCGTCCGGATCGGCCTCCCGAGCGTCCCATCGCCGCACGCCTCGCTCGTCCGCCGGCTCCATTCCGAACGGCTGCTCGCCGAGCGCCTCGAACAGATCTTCCCGGGCCGGGTCCGGCCGCCCGTCCGCGCCGCGCAGGACGGCGGCGTCGCGGCGGCGCTCGGCAGCTGGGAGACGCGCGAGGCGAAGGCGGCGCTCGCGGTCGCCGCGCATCTCCAGCCGGTGCTCCCGCCGGCGCTTCTCCACGCGTTTTCCTGCATCCACTCCTACGAGGGCTCCTGGTCGGCGAACACCGGGAACGGCTACTACGGCGGCCTGCAGATGGACGTCGGCTTCCAGCGCCTCTACGGCCGCTCCTACCTCAGGCGCTGGGGAACCGCCGACAACTGGCCGGTCTGGGCACAGCTCGACGCCGCCGTCCGCGCCTACCACGCGGGGCGCGGCTTCTGGCCGTGGCCCAACTCGGCCCGCATCTGCGGGCTCCTTTAGCCCCCGTTTTCCTACCTCATTTCGCCCGTCCGGGCCTCAAGGAGGCCCGCCTCTGAGCCGATGAGCAGGCCCATGGGCATCGACGTTGCCCTCGCGTGGACAGACGAGCCGAACCTGAACGGCGCCGGTGGCGCTCCCGCACGCCCTGAGGTGCTCGTCGAGTCGTACCGGCGGCTCGCCGAGGTGTTCCACGACGTCCTCTCCGAGCAGAGCCTCGA
Source organism: uncultured Thermoleophilia bacterium (assembly GCA_963840365.1). GTDB lineage: Bacteria > Actinomycetota > Thermoleophilia > Gaiellales > Gaiellaceae > PALSA-600. Next base: position 762,000 of record CAWIYQ010000012.1, read on the forward strand.
TGCCGTGCTGGAGCGGATCGCCTCGACGCTCTCCGACCTGATGCCGTTCGAGGCCCTCCATGTCTATGAGGCCGACGAGCGCCGGCGCGAGCTCGTGCCGGTGCTCGCCGCCTCGCAGGCCTACGAGGAGGAGATCATGCGCGACCGGCCCCGCTTCGGCGAGGGCCTGACCGGCTGGGCGGTCGTGCACCGCCGGCCCGTCTGCGCGAACCAGGCGCACCTCGACCCGCGCTCCTCCGTCGTCCCCGGCACACCCGTGGAGCCGGAGGCGATGATCGTGATCCCGCTGATCGCCCGTGGCACGCTCAAGGGCGCGCTCAACATCTACCGCATCGGCGAGGACGCCTCCTTCGCCGAGCACGAGTTCGAGCTCGCGAAGTGGTTCGGCGACGCGGCCGCGCTCGCGCTCGACAACGCCCACGTGCGCGCGCGTCTCGAGCATCTCGCGCAGACCGACTCGCTCACCGGGCTCTACAACCACCGCTACTTCCACGAGCGCCTGCGCGCGGAGCTGACGCGCGCGGCGCGCGTGGAGGACCAGGTGGCGATCATCATGTTCGACCTCGACGACTTCAAGCGCGTCAACGACGTCTACGGGCACGGCGCCGGCGATCACGTGCTGGTGCAGGTCGCCCGTCTGGCAGCCGAGACGGTGCGTGCCTCCGACACCGTCTGCCGGATCGGGGGCGAAGAGTTCGGCGTCGTGATGCCGTCGTGCGACGCGGAGGCTGCCGTCGGTCTCGCCTCACGCCTGATCGAGGAGCTGAGCAAGCTCGAGATCGAGCCGGCCGGCAGGATGACGCTGTCGCTCGGCGTCGCGCAGGGGCCGCGCCACGCGACGAACCCGCGCGAGCTCGTCGCCTTCGCGGAGGCAGCGATGATGACCGCCAAGGCGCGCGGCAAGAACCAGGTCGTGGTCTTCGAGGACGAGACGACCGAGCGGCCGACGCCGGTGCAGACGACAGGACGCGACGCGCGGTCGATCGCGCACCTGAAGATGCTGCAGTCGCTCGCGGGGAAGCTCAACCGCCTCAACGACGTCCGGCAGATCGGCGAGACGATCGCCGCCGAGCTGCGTCAGCTGATCGAGTACCACAACTGCCGCGTGGTTCTGCGCGACGGCGACGACCTCCGGCCGATCGCGTTCTTCGACGACGACGGGCGCAGCATCGGCTCGGCGGCCGACGCGTACACGATCCCGGTCGGCGAGGGCATCACCGGCCATGTCGCGGCAGTGGGCAAGTCGCTGCTCGTGCCGAACGCGCTCGAGTGCGAGTTCGCACGGCAGGTCGCAGGGACGGTGCCGGTCGAGGAGTCGCTCGCGGCGGTGCCGCTGCGCAACGGCTCTCAGGTCACCGGCGTGATCGTGATCTCGAAGCTCGGCGTCGACCAGTTCGACGACGACGACGTGCGCCTGCTCGAGGTGCTCGCGGGGCAGGCGTCGGTCGCGCTCGAGAACGCGCGCCTGTACGAGCGCGAGCGCCGCGAGGCGGAGCGTGCGAAAGCGTTGCTCGGCCTCGCCGAGCGGCTCTCGCGCGCCGAGTCGGTCGACGAGATCTGCGACGAGGCGGTCGTGACGGCCCAGGCACTGTTCGACGCCGAGGAAGTGACGTTGTGGCTCGGCGCGCGCCCGGCGGCCTCCACCGGCGAGCCGGTCGCCGAGGGTGTCACGGTCATACTCGGAGAGGGGAGCGACGTCGACGGGCTGCTCGTCCTCGGCCGCGACGCGCTCGACGACGACCGCAAGCCGACGCTCGCCGCCTTCGCCTACCAGGTCTCGGCCGCGCTGCAGAAGTCGCTCCTGTACGCCCGGCAGCGCGAGGCGGCGGAGATCGCGAGCTCGCTGCTCGAAGCCGGCCGCGAGCTCGCAACGGCGGAGTCACCGGAGGAGGTGCTCCGGCGCAGCGTCGAGGTGACGGCGCGCGTGCTCGGGACGACGCGCGCCTCACTGTGGATCCAGGAGGAGAACGAGGTCGGGGACGTCGTGCCGCGGGCGTCCGTCGGCTACGAGCTGCGCGACGACCCGGTCGGCCGGATTCGCTTCCCGGCGCAGTCGGCGCGCGAGTGGCTCGCCGTCGAGAAGCCCTTCGTGCTCGAGCCGCGCGCCTTCGAGCTGCCGGACGGGTCGGTGCTCGGGATCCCGCGGGCGGCCATCGCCCCGGTCCGCCTGGAGGGGAACCGGGTTGCAGCCATCGCCGCTGTGATCGGCGACCTCGTCATCGAGGAGCGGCAGCTGCGGCTCCTCGCCGGGCTCGCCCACCAGGCGAAGCTCGCGATCGAGGGCGCAGAGCATTACGAGGGCCTCGAGCGCACGTTCGTGTCGACGGTCGCCGCGCTCGCGAACGCCCTCGAGGCGAACGACGAGTACACCTCGTCGCATGCGCGGTGGATCACCGACGTGTCCCTGCTCGTCGGGAACGAGCTCCGGCTCGACCGTGACGCGATGAAGCGCCTCGAGCTGGGCGCCCTCTTCCACGACATCGGCAAGATCGGGATCCCGTCGCAGATCCTGCAGAAGCCCGGGCCGCTGACGGACGAGGAGTTCGCGATCGTCAAGGAGCATCCCGAGCTCGGCGAGCGCATCCTCGCTCCGATCGACCGCCTCGCGGACGTGCGGCCGATCGTGCGCGCGTGCCATGAGCGCTGGGACGGCCTCGGCTACCCGGACGGGCGGGTGGGCGAGGAGATCCCGATCGAGGCTCGCATCGTGCTCGTCTGCGACGCCTTCCACGCCATGACGACCGATCGGCCCTACCGCAGCCGGCTCGCCGCCGACGAGGCGATTCGGCGGCTCGCCGAGGCGTCGGGCACCCAGTTCGACCCGACGGTGGTCGAGGCCTTCGTGCGCCTGTACGCCGCGGACGCGCTGCCGCCGCTCGACTGAGCCTGCGGTCTAGCGGGGCGGGTCCTCGAGGCGCCGGATGGAACAGACCTGCTCGAAGCCGAGCCGGGTCAGGATCGGGTACGACGTCTCCGGCATCGCCTCGGTGACGAGCGCCGGGGTGCCGCGCTCGACCGCGTCGAGCCAGCGCGCGTGGACGAGGGCGCGGTACACGCCGCGCCCCCGCGCCCACGGCGCGACCGCACCGGCGATCAGGAAGACGCCGAGCTCGGAGTAGATCGAGCGGCCGCAGCCGGCTGGGCGGCCGTCGAGCGTCGCGAGGAACGTCGCCGGCACGCCGGCACGCTCGGCGGCCTCGAACTCGCTCCGCAGGTGCGGGCGCTGCTTGTCACGGCGGCCGGGGGGTGTGGCGAAGGCGTCCCAGGCGAGCTCGACGGTGGCGAGGAAGTCGTCGAAGCTCACGACGCGGTGCACCTCGACCTCCGGCGGCCCTGCCGCCGGCTGCACCGTGCAGGCGAGCGAGTAGAGGAGGCCCGTGCCGTCGGCCGGCTCGGCGAGCCCGAGCGCGAGGAGGCGGTCGTGCAGGTCGGGCGGCCGGGCGTCCGGGTCGATCCACCAGCCTGCCGCCTTGCCGGGCGGGATCAGGGCGCGCGTCTCGGCGACGAGTGCCTCGAGCGCGTCCGCCTCGACCCGCACGCCCGAGACGCTCGCCCAGACGGAGCCCTGCACGACGCACACCCGGTCGTCGGCGAACCGCGTCACGTCCGCCGGCAGCCGGGTGTACCGGTCGGGGACGGTCGCGAAGCGACGGAGATCGTCGTCGATCAGGTGACGAACTCGTCCGCGACCGAGAGGGCGTCGTCGAGCGTGGCGAGGCCCTCCTCGAGCTCGTCGCGCGTGATCGTCAACGGCGGGCAGACCATGACCACGTTCCAGTGGGTCATCAGGTACAGGCCGCGGTCGAGCGCCCGCTTCGAGAGCGCGGCGACGGGTTTCGCCGCCTCGCCGGCGCCGTTGAACGGCACGAGCGGCTCGCGGGTCTCGCGGTTTCGGACGAGCTCGAGCCCCCAGAAGCAGCCGAGGCCGCGCACGTCGCCGACCGACGGATGCTTGGAGGCGAGGTCGGCGAGGCCGCTCGCGAAGAGCTCGCCCATCGCGGCTGCGTTCTCGACGATGCCCTCCTCCTGGAAGGCCTCGATCGAGGCGACCCCCGAGGCGCACGCGAGCGGATGCCCGCTGTAGGTGAGCCCGCCGGCGAAGGGCTTGTCACGCACCCAGTCGGCGATGTGCTTGCGCACGACCATCGCGCCGAGCGGCACGTAGCCGGAGTTGATGCCCTTGGCGACCGTGAGGATGTCCGGCACGACGCCCCAGTTGTCGACGCCGAACCACTTGCCGGTGCGACCGAAGCCGGCCATCACCTCGTCGCAGATCAGCACGATGCCGTGGCGGTCGCAGACCTCGCGGATCGACTGCAGGTAGCCGTCGGGCGGCACGATGATCCCGTTCGTGCCGGTGACCGTCTCCAGGATCACCGCGGCGACCGTGTGCGCGCCCTCGTACTGCAGGATCTCCTCGAGGTGCGGCGCGCCGGTGCAGACGGGGCACGGGTCGGGGTGACCCGCCGGACAGCGGTAGGTGTACGGGTCGAACATGCGCACGACGCCGGGGATGCCCGGCTCGGCGGGCCAGCGACGCGGGTCGCCGGTGAGCGTGATCGAGCCCGCGGTCGCGCCGTGGTAGGAGCGGTAGCGCGCGATCACCTTGTGGCGGCCCGTGTACCAGCGCGCCAGCTTGATCGCGTTCTCGTTCGCCTCGGCGCCGCCGTTCGTGAAGAACGACATGCAGAGATCGCCCGGCGTCACCTCGGCGAGGAGCTTTCCGAGCCGTGAGCGCGACTCGGTCGCCATCGGCGGCCCGATCGTCGCCAGCTTCTCGGCCTGGTCCTTGATCGCCTGCACGATCTTCGGGTGCGAGTGCCCGATCGAGACGTTCACGAGCTGCGACGCGAAGTCGAGATACGCCTTGCCGTCGTAGTCGTAGAAGTGGCGGCCCTCCGCCCGCTCGACCGCGATCGGGTTGATTGCGTTCTGGACACTCCACGAATAGAGGACGTACTGCTTCGCGTCCTCGACGATCTGCCTGCCCAGCTCGGTGTTCGTCTCAGTCGTCGCCATGGCTCGATGTTAGCCCTCTAGTACCCTGCTGGTACCACGTGAGGAGGAGCACAGGATGACCGAGACCGTCGAAGCGCCCACCACCGTCAAGCCGATCAACCACTGGATCGCCGGCGCCACGTATGTTGGGCAGTCGGGGCGCGGCGGGCCGGTGTTCAACCCGGCGACGGGCCGGCAGTCGGGCCAGGTCGACTTCGCGTCGGTCGAAGAGGTCGACAACGCGGTGCAGGCGGCGAAGGCGGCGTTCCCGGCGTGGCGGGCGCTGTCGCTCGCGAAGCGGGCGGAGCTGCTGTTCGCGATCCGCGAGCTCGTGCACGAGCGGCGTGAGGAGATCGCGAAGCTCCTCACGGCTGAGCACGGCAAGGTGCTCTCCGACGCGATGGGGGAGGTGACGCGCGGGCTCGAGGTGATCGAGTTCTGCTGCGGCATCCCTCAGCTTCTGAAGGGCGGCATGACCGAGCAGGCCTCGACGGGGGTCGACGTCTACTCGATCCGGCAGCCGCTCGGGGTCGTCGCCGGGATCACGCCGTTCAACTTCCCGGCGATGGTGCCCATGTGGATGTGGGCGCCGGCGCTCGCCTGTGGCAACACGTTCGTCCTCAAGCCGTCGGAGAAGGATCCGTCGGCGTCGCTCTACACGGCCGAGCTCCTGAAGGAGGCCGGCGTCCCAGACGGCGTGTTCAGTGTGATCCACGGCGACAAGGTCGCGGTCGATGCACTGCTCGAGCATCCCGACATCGCCGCGATCTCGTTCGTCGGCTCGACGCCGATCGCGAAGTACGTGTACGAGACGGCAACTGCGCATGGCAAGCGCTGCCAGGCGCTCGGCGGCGCGAAGAACCACATGGTCGTGCTGCCGGACGCCGACATCGACATGGCCGCCGACGCGGCCGTCTCGGCCGCCTACGGCTCGGCCGGCGAACGCTGCATGGCGATCTCGATGGTGGTCGCGGTCGGCGACGTCGCCGATCCGCTGATCGAGGCGATCAAGAAGCGGATCCCGAACGTGAAGATCGGCGACGGCATGGACCCCTCGAGCGAGATGGGGCCGCTCGTGACGCGCGAGCACCGCGACAAGGTCGCGTCCTACATCGAGGACGGCGGCGGCACCGTGCTCGTCGACGGCCGCGAGAGCTGCCCGGACGAGGGCTTCTTCCTCGCGCCGTCGCTGATCGACGACCTGAAGCCGGGCATGCGCGCCTACGACGACGAGATCTTCGGGCCGGTGCTCGGGGTGACACGGGTCGGAAGCTACGACGAGGCCGTCAGGCTCGTGAACGACAGCCCGTACGGCAACGGCACCGCGATCTTCACCCGCGACGGCGGCGTCGCGCGCCAGTTCCAGTTCGAGGCGCAGGCCGGCATGGTCGGCATCAACGTCCCGATCCCGGTGCCGGTCGCCTACTACAGCTTCGGCGGCTGGAAGAGCTCGCTCTTCGGCGACCGCCACATCTACGGGCCGGAGGGGATCGACTTCTACACACGCTCGAAGGTCGTCACCTCGCGCTGGCCGGACCCGGCGACCTCGAAGGTCGATCTCGGCTTCCCGCAGACGCGGTAGTCAGAGTGAGAGGGCGGCGCCGTCGCCGGCGTACTGCCCGCCCCAGACGAGGAGCACGCGGCCGGTCCACAGGAGCGCGGGAAACGCCCGACCGCGCAGCGGTGCACGCGGCAGGGCGAACCATCTGCCCGCCGCGGGCACGTACTCCGCGCCGTGCGCCGGCACGCCGCCCCACGCGAGCACCCGTCCGCCCGCGCGGACCGCGGCGAGCCCGTAGGCGAACGCCGGCGACGGCAGCCGCGACCAGGTGTTCCGGGCGGGGTCGTAGGCAAGGCCGACCTTCGTGCGGCCGGTCCCCCCATAGCGCGTCGGCGACCCGCCGACGAAGAAGACACGCTCGCCGTCCCAGACGCCGACTGCGCCCGACCGCGCCGCGGGCGGAGCGGCGATCCGCCGCCACGTGTTCGTCTGCGGGTCGTAGGCGGCGGCGCGCGCGAGGCGCGCTGGATACGGGTTGCCGTCGGGGTCGAAGCCGGAGACGAGCACGACGAGCTCCCGGCCGTCCCAGGCCCCCTGTGGCCCGTTGCTGGGGGCGAGCGGCGACGGCGCGAGCTTCCGCCATCTGTTCGTCGCCGGGTCGAACGCGACGCCGTCGTCCGAGGCATCGCCGCAGCAGCCGCCGCCCCACGAGACGAGCTCGCGGCCCGTCCAGGCCACCACTCCGAACGGGTGGCTCATGGCCGGCTGGGGCAGCTTCCGCCAGCGGCCCGTCTGCGGGTCGTACGACTGGTCGTCGAACGGGCCGACGACGAGCATCAGCCTCCCCGTCCAGACGGCGTGGTATTTGCCCTCGAAGTTGCCCCTCGGCCCCGGGAACGGGTGGAGCGCCCGCCAGCTGGCCGTCGCCGGATCGTAGGCCGCGGCCGCGTCGACCGACCAGGGCGGGTGGGACTGCGTGCGGCCGAAGACGATCATCTCCTTGCCGGTCCAGACCGCGACCGAGCTCGTCGTCGTGCGTGCTGCCTCCGGTGCATCCGGCAGCTTCTGCCAGCGCGCGCCACTCCCTGCAGCGGTCATGAGGACGGCTGCGAGTACGAGCGCAGGCAGCGCGGCGAGACGCATCGGCTTCCCTCTCGTGCACCTTCGCACGGCGGCGGGCAGCCGTCATCGTGGACGGCCCCGAGCGTGCTTCTCCGTAGTGGCTTCGCTTGCGGCGGCTACGCCGTCTGCAGAGCCGCCGGCCTGAGCTCTTCGCGGAAGCGCGCCCGCCTCACGAACTGCCCGCTGCCCGCCTTCGCGAGCAGCTCCTCGCCGTCGACGATCACTTCGCCGCGCCGCAGCACGAGCTCGGGCGAGCCGACCACCTTCGTGCCTTCGAAGATGTTGATGTCGGTCGCGGAGTGATGGGTCTTCGCCGAGATCACGTGCTCCTTCTCGGGGTCGAAGACGACGATGTCCGCGTCGCTGCCGACGGCGACCGTCCCCTTGCGCGGGTACATGCCGAAGAGCTTCGCCGGGCTCGTGGAGAGGAGCTCGACCATGCGGTTCAGGGTGATCCGGCCCTCGCGGACGCCGAAGTGGTGGATCATGTGGAGGCGGTTCTCCATGCCGACGGCGCCGTTAGGGATCTGGCGGAAGTCGTCCTTGCCGAGGGCCTTCTGCTCGCGGGTGTAGCCGCAGTGATCGGTCGAGATCGCCTGCAGGTCGTTCATCCGGACGGCGTTCCAGAGGATCGGCTGGTTGCGCTTCGGGCGCGGCGGCGGCGTGTAGACGTAGTTCCCCGCCTCGAACCCGTCCAGCCGCTCCAGGAACGACTCGTCGACGAAGAAGTACTGGGTGCAGGTCTCGCCCCAGACGTCCCAGCCCTTGCGCCGCGCGGTCTGGATCGGCTCGAGCGACTCCTCGCAGGAGACGTGGACGACGTAGAGGGGCGCGCCCGCGACGCGCGCGAGCTGGATCGCCCTGTTCGTCGCCTCGCCCTCCGTCTCCGGCGGCCGAGTCAGGGCGTGGTAGATCGGATCGGTGTTGCCGGCCGCGATCGCGTCGGCGATCAGCACCTCGATCGCGTCGCCGTTCTCGGCGTGCACCATCACGCAGGCGCCTGTTCTGGCGGCGACCTGCATGACCTTGAAGAGGCCCTCGTCGCTGATCCGCAGCGAGTCGTTGTAGGCCATGAAGAGCTTGTACGAGCTGACACCGTGCTCCTCGGGCAGCGTCGCGAGCTCCTCGAGCGACCCGCCGTCCTCGGAGAGGTCGGTGACGATGATGTGGAAGCCGTTGTCGATGATCGCCTTGCCGTCGCGCTTCCCGTGCCAGATCTCCAGCGCCTCGCCGAACGTCTGCCCCTTGCCCTGGATGCAGAAGTCCACGTGCGTCGTCGTGCCGCCGAAGGCTGCGGCGACGTGGCCGTGGTAGAAGTCGTCGACGGTCGTCTTGCCGCGCCACGGCATCTCGAGATGCGTGTGCGGGTCGACGGCGCCCGGCAGCACGTACTTGCCGGAAGCGTCGATCACGCGGTCGGCGGAGAGGTCGAGCGACGCGCCGATCAGGGAGATCCGCTCGCCCTCGACGAAGACGTCGGCGACGTAGTCGTCCGCCGCGGTGACGACCCGGCCGCCCTTGATCAGCACGGACATCGATGCGCTCCTTTGCTCGAACCCCGGAACCCGGCCCGCCGCACGCGGCGAGCCGGGTCCGAGTCTACGCGTCTACTTCCCGCCCGCGGTCAGCTTCACGAGGAGCGGCTTGTAGCTCTTGCCGAAGACGTCCTGGCCGTTCGCCTTCAGGCCGGCGATCGCCTGGCTGGCGAGGTCGGTGCGGTAGGCGCCCGACGGTGCCTTCTTGATCACGCCGAACTGCTTCGCGATCGTGGCCGTGCGGTTGAAGTCGGACTTGCTCATCAGGCCGATCCCGGCCGTGTTCGGCCAGATCAGCTTGTTGATCTCGTTCATCTGCCACGTCTGGTGGCCCTTCGGGAGCGTCGGCCCCTGCTTGAGCACGATGTTCACGCAGGCCGACACGTGGTCACGGCAGTAGATCCAGCCGGCGAGCGATGCACCGATGAACGCCGTTGCCGTCGCGCGGTTCGCGGCGCTCTGCAGGTACTTGCCGGTCGTGAAGATGCCGTCCTCGAGCATCCCGGTGCCGACGGACTGCATCTTGATCACGTTCAGGTCGCTGAGCGTGTAGAGCTTGCCCGTCTTCGGGTTCTTCGACTCGAGCACCTGGGCGAGCTCGTTGTAGGTCATCGCGGAGGCCGCGTCGACCTTGTGGTTCAGGAGCAGGCCCATGTCGAACGGCTGCTGGACGATCGTGACGCCCTTGTTGTGCTCGGGGTCCATCCCGTTCTTCGTCAGCGCGGCGAACAGCTCGAACTCGTTGCCGCCGAGCCAGTTCGCGACCTTCTTGCCCTTCATCTTCCCGATCGTGTTGATGCCCGAGCTCTTCCAGGTGAGCTCCGTCATCCCGGACCGCGCGAACACCTGCGCGATGTTCACCAGGTCCGTTCCCTTGTCGCGGGCGGAGAGGAGGCTGGGCAGCCAGTCGATCCCGAACTGCGCCTGCCCGGAGGCGACGACCTGCTCCGGGATGATGTCCGGGCCGCCGTTCTTGATCGTCACGTCGAGGCCGGCCTGCTTGTAGTAGCCGAGCGCGAGCGCCGCGTAGTAGCCGGCGAACTGCGCCTGCGGCACCCACTTCGACTGGAGGACGACCTTCGTCAGCGCGGCTTTCTTCGGCGCGGCGGACGCGTGCGTGGCGAGGCCCGCAGCCGCGGCGGCCGCGAGCACGGCGGCGAGAGCGAGTCCTACGGTGAAGCGCTTCCTCATGCGTGTACCCCTTTCGAATCGACGGGAGCTCTGGGGGCTCGTGCGGCGATTCTGACGGGCGCGCGCCCGGATTACGAGTCCCGTGCGTCGGGCGCCCAGCGCACGACGAGGCGCTCCGTCAGGGCCACGGCCAGGTAGAGCGCGATCCCCAGGAGCGAGGCGACGAGGATCCCGGCCCAGGCCGTCTCGAAGTCGAGGATCTGCGCCTTCGACCGGATCAGCACGCCGAGCGCGTCGAACGAGCCGCCGAAGTACTCGCCGACGACGGCGCCGATCATCGCGAGCACGCTCGCGACCTTCAGGGCCGTGAAGACGTAGGGAAGCGCAGTCGGCACGCGCACCCGGCGCCAGATGGCGAAGCTCGACGCGGCGTAGGAGCGCATCAGCTCGATCTGGCGCGGGCTCGCGCTCTGGAGGCCGCGCAGCGTGTTGACCATCACCGGCAGGAAGCACAGCACCGCCGCGATCGCCATCTTCGAGCTCGGCGACAGGGGGTCGAACCAGTTGTTGAAGATCGGCGCGAAGGCGATGATCGGGATCGCGTTCGCCGCGATCGCGATCGGCATGAGCGCAGCGCCGAGCGTCTGAAAGCGCGCGATCACGGTGGCGGCGGCCATGCCGGCGAGCGACCCGATCACGAACCCGCCGAGCGCCTCCTTGAACGTGTACCAGCCGGCGGGGAAGAGCGTGTGGCGCTGGTCCCAGGCGGCGCGCACGATGTCGGTCGGCTTCGGCAGCAGGAACTGCTGAACGTGGAAGGCGGCGATCGCGCCCTGCCAGATCCCGATCCCGGCCGCGAGCACGAGAAGCGCCGGCAGCCATTCGCGTGCCTGCTGCGTCAGGCGTCTGCCCATCCCCGGCGAGACCCCGGTGACGACCATCCCGCTCACGCTTCCCGCTCCGGCGCCGGCCACGCCGGCGCCTTGCTCCTGGGCGGCTCCGTCGAGCCTACGCCGCCGAGCGCCGCCTCCTCCTCGGGCAGCAGGTGCTCGCCGCGTTGCCGGAGGAGCTCCCGCACCTCCGTGACGAGCTCGAAGAACCGCGGCGCCTCGCGCGTCTCGACCGACCGGGGGTGCGGCAGGTCGATCGGCACGATCCCGGCGATCCGGCCGGGCCGCGGGCTCATGACGACGACGCGGGTCGAGAGGAACACCGCCTCGGAGATCGAGTGCGTCACGAAGACGACGGTCGACGAGAGCTTCTGCCAGATCGAGAGCAGCTCGAGGTTGAGGCGTTCACGCGTCATCTCGTCGAGCGCGCCGAACGGCTCGTCCATCAGCAGCAGCGCAGGCTCGAACGCGAGCGCCCGCGCGATCGCGACGCGCTGCTGCATGCCGCCCGAAAGCTGCCACGGATGGTGGTCGGCGAAGCCCGTCAGCTCGACGAGGGCGAGCATCTCGTCCACGCGCGCCCTGCGCCGCGCCCTGTCCCAGCCGAGCAGCTCGAGCGGCACGGCGATGTTCTTCGAGACGGTGCGCCAGTCGAAGAGGACGGCGTCCTGGAAGACGATCCCGTAGTCGCGGTCGGCCCTCGCCTGCGGCGCGCTCTTCCCGTTCACGGTCACCGTGCCGCTGGATGGCGGGACGAGGTCGCCGATCACGCGCAGGAGCGTCGACTTGCCACAGCCCGACGGGCCGATCAGCGAGACGAACTCGCCCGGCTCCAGGCTCAGGTCGATGTTCTCGAGCGCGGTCACGTTCCCGCGCGGGAACGTCTTCGTCACGCCCTCGAGGTGGACGACCGTCACGCGACGTTCTCCGGTGCGCGCCGCACCACGGCGCGCTCGGCGAGGACGACGACCACGAAGAACGAGATGCCGAGGATCGCCGCGACGATGTTCGTCGCCCACAGCTCCTGCGGCTCGATCGAGTAGTACTGGTTGAAGTTGAGGATCGCGCCACCGAGACCGGACTGGAGCCCGGACGGGAGCTCGCCGATGATCGCGCCGACGACGCTCGCCGTGGCGGCGATCTTCAACGCCGTGAACACGTACGGCAGCGACGCCGGCACTCGAAGCTTCCAGAGCACCGTCCAGCGAGTCGCCGCGTAGCTGCGCATCAGCTCGAGGGCGCGCGGGTCGGCCGACTGCAGGCCTCGGAGCGTGTTGATCGCCACCGGGAAGAACGTCAGGTAGGCGGCGATCACGGCGACGGAGCCCCAGCCCTGGAGCGGGCCGGGCAGCTTCGGGTTCACCCAGACGACCACCATCGGCGCGATCGCGAGAATCGGGATCGTCTGGCTCGCGACGATGTACGGCAGGAACCCCCGGGTGAGCAGCCGCGAGTGCACGAGGACGACGCCGATCGCGAACCCGATCAGCGCCCCGAGCGCGAAGCCGACGGCTGCCTCCTTGGCGGTGAAGAGCGCCTTGTGGAAGAGGATCGTCCCGAGCGCCGGCTGGTTCACCTGGGTGGGCTGCCAGAGCGCATGCAGGATCGTCCAGACGTGAGGCATCGACGTGTCGTCCGCGACGAACGGATGCGTCCAGCCGGTCGAGGCCCAGATCCAGTGGTAGAGCTCGTAGAGGCCGGCGAGCGCGAGCAACACCGCGACGACCGCCGCGGCCCGGCGGGTGGTCCCGATCGCGGCGGAGGCGGTCACGGTCGCTTTCTTATCACGGCTCTCCGCCATCTAGGATCGCCGCATGCCGCTCGACCCTGGTCGCACGATCGCGGATCTCGACGAGCTGCGCGAGCTGACCGGTGACGAGAACGGCGCGCAGCGCGTCGCGTGGACCGACACGTGGGAGCAGGCGCGCGCGTTCCTGCGCGCGGCCGTCGAGGCGACGGGCGCCGAGGAGCTGATCGACGAGGCGGGCAACCAGTGGTTCACCCTGCGCGGCGACTCCGAGCGGGAGCTGCTGCTCGGCGGCCACATGGATTCGGTGCCGAACGGCGGCTGGCTCGACGGCTGCCTCAACTGCCTTGCGGGCGCGGAGGTCCTGCGCCGGATCGCCACGGAGGGGACGCCGCCGGTCACGGTGCGACTCGTCTCGTGGGCCGACGAGGAGGGCGCGCGCTTCGGGCGGTCGCTCTTCGGCTCCTCGGCCGCCTCCGGCACGATGGCCGACCAGGAGGAGCTGCGGAAGCTCGTCGACCGCGACGGGATCGCCCTGCCGGATGCGCTCGCGGCGCACGGTGTCTCGCTCGACGGTGCCTTGGCGGCGCGCGCCCAGCTGGCGAACGCGGCCGCCTATCTCGAGCTGCACATCGAGCAGGGGCCCGTGCTCGAGTCGCTCGATCTGCCGCTCGGGGTCGTGCTCGGCACGTTCGGCGTCGAGCGCTCGCGCTTCACCTGGCGCGGCCAGGCGGCGCACGCCGGCTCGACGCCGATGGACAAGCGCCGCGATGCGCTCGCAGGCGCGGCGAAGCTCGCGCTCCACATCCGGGAGATCGCGGCCGAGGTCGGCGGTGGGGCGGTGTGCACGTCGGGCGGCGTCGTCTGCAAGCCCGGCATCGTCACCTCGGTCGTCGAGACGGCCGAGCAGCTGCTCGACCAGCGGCATCTCGACGCGGCCGAGCTCGCCCGCATGCTCGCGCTGGCGCAGGAGTCGGCGGAGCGCTTCGCCCGCGAGGAGAACATCGAGGTCGAGTGGGAGCGGATCTGGAACATCGAGCCGATCCTGTTCGACGAGCAGCTGATCGAGCTTGCCGACGAGTCGATCCGCGAGGTCGCCGGGACGTCCCACCGCCTCCCATCCGGGCCGCTGCACGACGCCGCCGAGGTCTCACGGGCGGGCGTGCCCACCGTGATGGTGTTCGTGCAGAGCCTGCGCGGCCTCTCGCACACGAAGCTCGAGGACACGAAGCGCGAGCATCTCGCCCTCTCGGTGGAGGCACTCGACCGGCTCGCGTCGAAGACGATCGCGTTCCTGTCGTGACAAGGAGGGTTCCATGGCACTGAGCTTCGGCGTCACCGTCCTGCCCGACCCGCCGTACACGCGGATGATCGAGCTGATGCAGCTGGCCGAGAGCCAGGGCTTCGAGTACGCATGGACCTACGACTCGCACGTGCTGTGGCAGGAGTCGATACCGACGCTCGCGCTCGCGGCCGACCGGACCTCGACGATCAAGCTCGGCCACATGGTCACGAACCCCGGCACCCGCGAGCCGACGGTGCTCGCGAGCGCCTACGCGACGTTGCACGACATCTCGAACGGCCGCATGGTGATGGGGATCGGGCGCGGCGACTCGGCGAGGCGCTACATCGGCCAGCAGCCGGTGAAGGTCGCCGAGTTCGAGGAGGCGCTGACGATGATCAAGCCGTTCATGAACGGCGACGAGGTGACATGGAACGACAAGGAGCTGCAGCTCAAGTGGGTCCGGCCCGAGCTGCCGCCGATCGAGATGCATGTGGCCGGCTACGGGCCGAAGGCGCTCGGCGTCGCCGGGAGGCGAGGCGACGGCGTGATCATCCAGCTCGCCGACCCCGACATCATCCAGTGGATCATGTCCACCGCGCGGCAGGCGGCTGCCGACGCCGGGCGCGACCCGGCGGCGCTCAAGTGCATCGTCAGTGCGCCGAGCCACGTGAGCGACGACCTGCAGGACGCGCGCGAGCAGGTGCGCTGGTTCCCCGCCATGGTCTCGAACCATGTCAAGGACCTGATCGACCGCTACGGCGCCGACGGCAGCACGGTGCCGAAGGCGCTCACCGACTACGTGCTCGCCCGCCAGTTCTACGACTACGACGAGCACTCGCGGGTCGGGGCGAAGCACGGGGCGTTTGTCACCGACGAGATCTGCGACCGTTTCTGCGTGATCGGCAGCGTCGAGCAATGCACGGAGAAGCTGCGGCAGCTCCAGGAGATCGGCGTCGACCAGTTCAACATCTACCTGATGACGCATGGCCAGGAGGAGACGCTGAAGGCTTACGGGGACATGGTCATCCCGGGCTTTTGACGATGAGGGTCGATTCGGGGTGATACCCCATGGCGCGGCGATGGTGTTTCTCGCTAGCCTCGACGCATGAGCTCGAACGGAGTCGTTGTAAGCGCAAGCAGCCTCACCCGTCGCTACGGCGAGGGCGAGGCCGCGGTCGACGCGCTCAGCGGCGTGTCGCTCGACGTCAAGCAGGGCGAGCTCGTCGCCGTCATGGGGCCGTCCGGCTCCGGCAAGTCGACGCTGATGCACCTGATGGCGGCGCTCGACAAGCCGACCTCGGGCACCGTCGAGATCGCCGGGCAGGACGTCGGCTCGCTCTCCGACCGCGCGGTGACGCTGCTGCGGCGCGAGCACATCGGCTTCGTCTTCCAGTTCTTCAACCTGCTGCCGATGCTCAGCGCCGAGGAGAACATCACGCTGCCGCTCGCGATCGCCGGCGAGAAGCCCGAACCGGCGTTCTTCGAGGAGCTGCTGAAGCGCGTCGGCCTCGCCGATCGCCGCACGCACCGTCCGGCCGAGCTGTCGGGCGGACAGCAGCAGCGCGTCGCGATCGCCCGTGCGCTCGTCTCGAAGCCGAGCGTCGTCTTCGCCGACGAGCCGACCGGCAACCTCGACTCGAAGACGGGGCACGACATCCTGCAGCTCCTGCGCGCCTCCGCCGAGGAGCTCGGCCAGACGATGGTGATGGTGACGCACGACGCGCACGCGGCGGAGATTGCCGACCGCGTCCTGTTTCTCGCCGACGGGCAGATCGTCGAGGAGCTTCCCCGCAGTAGCGCCGGCGACATCCTCGCCGCGATGAACCGCGCCAGCGCATGATCCGGGTCGCGCTCGCCGGGATCCTCGGCCGCAAGCTGCGGACCGTGCTTACCGCGCTCGCCATCGTGCTCGGCGTCGCCATGGTCAGCGGCACGTTCGTGCTCACCGACTCGATCCAGAAGGCGTTCAACTTCATCAACGGCGAGGTGCGCGCCGGCTCCGACGTCGTCGTTTCCGGCAAGTCGGCCTTCGACCTCTCGAACGGCGGCAACGGCTCGTTCGCGCCCACGATCCCGGCGTCGCTTCTGACGAAGCTGAAGGCGCTCCCTGACGTGGCGGCGGCCCAGGGCAACGTCTCGAACTCCAGCACCTCGCTCGTCCTCGACGGGAAGGCGATCGCCTTCGGCGGCGCTCCGAATCTCGGCTTCAGCGTCACCGGCGGATCGCCCTTCAACCCGCTGACGCTCGTCAGCGGCACCTGGCCGCACGGCGACGAGGTCGTGATCGACTCGAACACCGCCTCGAAGAAGCACCTGCAGGTCGGCGAGACGGTCGGCGTGCAGACGCTGGGCCCCGTCGAGCAGTTCAGGATCTCCGGCACCGTCGAGCTCGGCTCGTCGAGCTCGATCGGCGGCGCGACGCTCGCCGGCTTCGACTTGCCGACGGCACAACGGCTCTTCGAGAAGCCCGGCAAGTTCGACGAGATCGCCCTAGCCGGGAAGCCCGGAGTGACGCCGGAGCGCCTTCTGAGCGAGGTGAAGCCGGTGCTGCCGCCGTCGGCACAGGCTCGCACCGGCGCACAGCAGGCGGCCAAGGACGCCGCGGACACCGACTCGTTCATCAGCTTCCTGCGCGACTTCCTCGTTGCGTTCGGCGGCATCGCGCTCTTCGTCGGCAGCTTTGTGATCGCGAACTCGCTCTCGATCACGATCGCCCAGCGCACGCGCGAGCTGGCCACGCTCCGCACCCTCGGCGCCAGCCGGCGGCAGGTGCTGAACCTGATCTTCGTCGAGGCGCTCGTGATGGGAGTGCTCGCGTCGGTGACGGGGCTCTTCGCCGGTCTCGGCCTCGCCGAGCTCCTGTTCAAGCTCTTCGACGCGGTCGGGTTCACGCTGCCGAACAGCGGGATCGTGTTCGCCACCCGCACGGTCGTGATCGCGCTGCTCGCCGGCATCCTGGTGACGCTCGTCGCGAGCCTCAGACCGGCGTTCCGCGCAACGCGCGTCGAGCCGATCGCCGCAGTCCGCGAGGGGGCGACGCTGCCGCCGTCGCGGTTCGCCCGCTTCCGCTCGGCCGGCTCGGCCATCCTCACGATCTTGGGCTTCGCGGCCCTCCTGATCGGGCTGTTCGTGCCGCACCTCGGCACGACCGCCGTCCTCTCGTACATGGGCCTCGGGGCGCTCCTGATCTTCATCGGCGTCTCGCTGCTCTCGGTGCGCGCGGTGGGACCGCTCGCCTGGACCGTCGCGCCGCTGGCCCGCTGGCTTCTCACGGGCCTCTGGCTCGCCTTCCTCTTCCTGACGCCGATCGGCTGGCTGTACCAGCTCTACTACCGGATTCACTACGGCGCATTCCCGACGTACCTCGACCGCTCCTCGGCGGGGCCGCTCGCCCGCGACAACGCCCGGCGCAATCCGCAGCGGACGGCCTCGACGGCCGCGGCGCTGATGATCGGGCTCGCGCTCGTCACGCTGGTTGCGGTGCTCGCCGCCGGGATCACGAAGAGCTTCCGCGGCTCGGTCGACAAGATCTGGCGGAATGCGGACTACGCGATCACGGCGCAGAACAACTTCTCGCCGATCCCGACCTCGGCGGCGGATGCCGCGGCGAAGAGCCCCGTCACCGACGCCGTTGCGAACGTGCGCACGGGCGAGGCGCTCGCCTTCGGCTCGTCCTTCTTCGCCACCGCGGTCAACCCGCCGGGCGCGACGATGTTCAATCTCGACTGGCTGGCGGGCTCGAACGCGACGCTCGCCCAGCTGGGCGCCGACGGCGCGTTCACCGACAAGGGCTACGCGAAGAAGCACGACCTGCACGTCGGCTCGAAGGTGACGCTCACGTTCACGAGCGGCGCGCAGAAGACGTACGTGATCAAGGGCATCTTCGACCCGCCCACGGGCGGATCACCGTTCGGAAGCGTGACGATCTCGCAGGCGGCCTGGGACGCCGAGAACGCGAACCCGCAGAACCTCTACTCGTTCGTACGGGTCAAGGATGGCGCGTCGTCGCAGGCGCTCACAGCGCTGCGAGCACTCGCTCAAGCCGTATCCCGAACTCCAAGGTGGCATACGCGCCAGCAGTTCATCGACAATCAGATCAGCGGTCTCAACTCGATCCTCAACGTCCTCTACGTGCTGCTCGCGCTGTCCGTGATCGTGAGCCTGTTCGGGATCGTCAACACGCTCGTGCTGACGGTGTTCGAGCGCACGCGCGAGATCGGCATGCTGCGGGCGATCGGCATGACACGTCCGCAGGTGCGGCGCATGATCCGGAACGAGTCGGTGATCACGGCGCTGATCGGGGGCGTGATCGGGATCGCGCTCGGGATCGTCCTCGGCGGCCTGCTCGTCGCTCGCGTCGACTTCATCGTCTTCGCGCTGCCTGTCGGCTCGCTGATCGTCTTCGCGGTGATGACGGTCGTGGTCGGCATCCTCGCCGCGATCTTCCCGGCGCGGCGCGCCTCGCATCTGAACGTGCTTCAGGCGCTCCAGTACGAGTGACGCTGCTCGAGCTGCTCGCGGGGTATGTGGCCGCCGACGACCGTGAAGAGGCCGACCGCGTCGCGATGCTGCGGCTCGCTGTCGAGCTCGAGCGCCCACTCTCCCGAGACCAGCCTCGCGGCCACTTCACCGCCTCGGCGTTCGTGATCGACGACGCGTGCGCGAGAGCGTGCCTCGTCGAGCATGTGAAGCTCGGTCGCCTGCTTCAGCCGGGCGGCCATCTCGAGCCCGACGACGCGTCGCTCGAGGCGGCTGCGCTCCGCGAGGCACACGAGGAGACGGGGCTCGAGCTCGAGCTGCATCCGGAGGCGCCGAGGCCGTTCGACCTCGACGTCCATCCGATCCCGGAGCGCCCCGGCGAGCCCGCCCACATGCACCTCGACGTGCGCTTCCTGCTCGTCGGGCGCGGCGAGCCGTGCGCCGGCGCGGCCTGGCACCCGCTCGGCACCGCCGGCGACGGCTCGGTCGGCCGGCTGGCGGCGAAGGCGGCCCGGTACGCAAAGCGCTGAGCGTCGCTCGTCCGAGGGATGGCGCGTCGGCTCGGTTCACCGGATCATGTGTCGGATGTCGGGGAATCGTAGGAGAGCCCTCGGGGGCGCGGTCGTGACGGCCGCCCTGCTGGTGCCGCTCGCGGTCTTCGGCACACCTGCGATCGCACAGAGCCTGTCCGCCGCGCACCAGTACGGCTCCGCGTGTGGGCAGTACGGCTCCTCCGGCGGCCAGTACGGATCGGCCAATGACGAGTACGGCCCGTCGGGCAAGCAGTACGGTCGCCCCTCGTCGTCGTGCCGCCAGTACCGCGTCCCGTTCGCCTGCCACCCGTTGCACCCGACGACGTCCGCGTCCGAGCAGTACGCGAAGAAGCACATGCACTGGCCGTTCTGCGGCAAGTCGCGGCACGGTAAGGGCAAGGGCCATCACCACGGCCACGGCCATGGCAAACGCCATGACCGTAACGGCAAGCGGCACAGCCGCTAGATCAGGCCGAACTCGCGCCCGACCGCGACGAACGCCTCCAGCGCGCGGTCGAGCTGATCGTCGGTGAGCGCAGCCGACATCTGCACCCGCACGCGCGCCGTGCCCTCCGGCACGACCGGGTGGCCGAAGCCGGTGACGAACACGCCCCGCTCGAGCAGCCGCTCCGAGAAGCGGATCGCGACCGCCGTCTCGCCGAGCACGATCGGGATGATCGCCGCGTCCCCCGGGATGGGGTGGAACCCGGCGTCGACGAGCTGCGCGCGGAAGCGCGCCGTGTTGGCGTGCAGGCGCTCGACCAGCTGAGGCTCCGTGCGCAGCAGCTCGACCGCCCGCAGGGCGCTGCAGGCCACCGTCGGCGGCAGCGCGTTCGAGAAGAGCTGCGGCCGCGAGCGCTGGGCCAGTAGCTCGCACACCTCGGCGCTCGCCGCGACGTAGCCGCCGGCCGCGCCGCCGAGCGCCTTGCCGAGGGTGCCGGTGACGACGTCGATCTCGCCGAGGAGGCCGTAGTGCTCCGCGGTGCCGCGCCCGCCCTCCCCGAGCACGCCGACGCCGTGCGAGTCGTCGACGACGAGCGTGGCCTCGTGCGCGCGTGTGAGCGCGACGAGCTCCGGCAGCCGCGCAAGGTCTCCCTCCATCGAGAAGACGCCGTCGGTGATCACGAGCGCGCGTTGACCCGGCTCGAGGGCCGCCAGCTCGCGCTCGAGTGCCGCAACGTCGGAGTGGGGGTAGATCGCCTTCCGGGCGGGCCGCGCGAGCCGGATCGCATCGACGATCGACGCGTGGTTCAGCTCGTCGGAGCAGATCACCGTCCGCTCGTCGGCGAGCGTTGGGACGAGGGCCTCGTTGGCGTTCCAGCACGACACGTACGTCAGCGCCGACTCGGTCGCCGAAAGCTCGGCGAGTGCTCGCTCGAGCTCGTGGTGCGGTTCGAACGTGCCGCAGATGAAGCGGACGGACGCGGTGCCGGCCCCGTAGTGTCGCAGACCCTCGATGCCGGCCTCGACCACGCGCGGGTCGGCGGCGAGCCCGAGGTAGTTGTTCGACGAGAGGACGATCACCTCGCCGCGGCCGGCCATCTCGACCACCGGCCCCTGCGGCGAGAGAAGCGTGTTGAAGCGCTTGAAGGTGCCGGCGGCGCGCAGCCCGTCGAGCTCGGCGGCGATGTCGGTGTGGAGCGTCACGGCGTGAGCACGATCTTGCACGCCTCGCCCGCCGCGAGCGCGGCGAAGGCCTGCTCGAAGTCGGTCAGCGGCAGGCGGTGGGTGATCAACGGCTCCAGGTCGACGACGCCGTGCTCGAGCAGCCAGCGCGTCCGGTACCACGTCGCGAACACCTCGCGGCCGTTGACGGCGGTGACCCTGACGTTCTTGAAGATCAGCGACTCGGCGACGTCGAGCTCGATCGGACCACTCGGGATGCCGAAGAGCACGACACTGCCGCCGTTCCGGACGATGCGAAAAGCATCACGGACGGCGGTCGCCGCGCCCGACATCTCGAACACGACGTCGAGTCCTTCGTCCTCGTTGCGGTCGCGGAACCAGGCGGCGGAGTCGGTGACCGCATCGACGTCGACCACCTCGGCACCGAGGGAACGGGCGAGCTCGAGGCGGTAGGGGAGGTGGTCCGAGGCGAGGACGCGGCCGGCGCCCGAGGCGCGCGTGATCGCGATCGTGAACAGCCCGACGGGCCCGCAGCCGAGCACGGCGACCGTGTGGCCCGGCAGGTCCTGCGTCGAGGTTGCGAAGACGGCGTTCCCGAACGGCTCCTGCAGCGAGGCGATCTCGGGCGAGAGCTTCGAGCGGTCGTTCCGCCACAGGACCGACTCGGGGACGACGACGAACTCGGCGAAGGCGCCGTCGCGGTCGACGCCGAGGATGCGGGTGTGCTCGCACATGTGGGCGCGACCGGTGCGGCAGTGGAAGCAGGTGCCGCAGGTGACGTGGCTCTCGGCCGAGACGAAGTCCCCGACGACCGCCGTGCGCACGTCGGCGCCGGCCTCGACGAGGGTGCCTGCGAACTCGTGCCCGAGCGTGAGCGGCGGGTGGATGCGACGCTTTGCCCAGTCGTCCCAGTTGAAGATGTGGAGGTCGGTGCCGCACACGCTCGCGGCCTCGACCTGGACGAGCACCTCCCGCGGCCCGGGCGACGGGACCGGGATCTCGTCGAGGCGAAGGCCGGGGGCGCGCTCCGGCTTGCGGATCGCAAGCATCGTTCGCACGACGACAGCCTGGCCGACCTGCGGGGATCTGCCTTCCGGGGTTTCCCCGATGTCGGCGGCGGCCCGTCCGCCGACCATTGAGGCGTGCTCCTCCCGCCTCCGTACAAGATCAAGGTGGTCGAGCCGATCCGGCTCGCGTCGGCCTCGCGACGGCGGCAGGCGATCGTCGAGGCGGGCTTCAACACGTTCCTGCTCCGGGCCGAAGACGTGTTCATCGATCTGCTCACCGACAGTGGCACCTCTGCGCTGTCGCAGGAGCAGCGCGCCGCGATGGAGCTCGGCGACGAGTCGTACGCCGGCTCGCGCAGCTTCTTCCGGCTCGAGCGCGCGATGCGCGACGTGTACGGCTGGCGGCACCTCGTGCCGACCCATCAGGGCAGGGGCGCCGAGCATCTGCTCGCCCGCGCGCTCGTGCAGCCGGGGCAGCTCGTCCCGTCGAACCTCTACTTCACGACGTCGCGCGCGCACGTCGAGCTGGCGGGCGGCATCTGGGTCGACGTGTCGATCTCCGAGGCGTCCGACCCCGAGTCGCGCCACCCGTTCAAGGGGAACATCGACGTCTCGCGGCTCCGCGAGCTGATCGTGCGCGAGGGCCGCGACCGCATCGCTTTCGTGCGGCAGGAGGCCTGCCTGAACATGGCCGGCGGCCAGCCGTTCTCGCTCGAGAACCTGCGGGCCGTGCGCGCGCTGACGCACGAGTTCGATCTGCCGTTCTTCCTGGACGCGACCAGGTCGTCGGAGAACGCCCTCTTCATCCAGGAGCGCGAGCCGGCGCACGCGGACCGTCCGCTGCCGGAGATCCTGCGCGAGATCGCGTCGCTCGCAGACGG
Source organism: uncultured Thermoleophilia bacterium (assembly GCA_963840365.1). Lineage (GTDB taxonomy): Bacteria > Actinomycetota > Thermoleophilia > Gaiellales > Gaiellaceae > PALSA-600. The sequence goes on from CAWIYQ010000012.1 coordinate 784,735, forward strand.
CGCCGTCTTCTCGTCGAAGAAGGATCACTTCGTCCCGATCGGCGGCTTCGTCGCCACGAACCTCGACGAGGTGGCGCGCCGGCTGCGTGAGCTCGTCGTCGTGTACGAGGGCTTCCCCCACTACGGTGGCCTCGCCGGGCACGACATGGAGGCGCTCGCCCAGGGGATCCGCGAGGCGGCGGACGAGGAGACGATCCGGGCGTACGTCGGCCAGGCGCGGCATCTCGGCGCGCGGCTCGAGGAGCTCGGCGTGCCGATCGTCGTCCCGGTCGGCGCACACGCCGTGTTCCTGGACGCGAAGCGCTTCCTGCCGCACCTGCCGCAGACGGCGTTCCCCGCCCAGGCGCTCGCGGCTGCGATCTACGTCGCCGGCGGAGTCCGGACGATGGAGCGGGGGATCGTCTCGGGTCAGCACGGCCATGAGCCCTACGACGGGCTTGAGCTCGTTCGGCTCACGATCCCGCGGCGCGTCTACACGCAGGAGCATCTCGACTACGTCGCCGACGTCGTCGAGAGCGTCCACGCGGCGTACGACGAGGTGCCGGGGCTCGAGTTGGTCTACGAGCCTGAGGAGCTGCGCTTCTTCCAGGCGCGCTTCGAGCCGCTCGACCGCTTCCCGAGCTTCGGGCTCAGCGAAAGCCCGGGCCGGGTGCCGGCTCGAGTGGGCTGACCGGCAGTCCCGCCACCGGCTCGGCCGCGTTGTAGCCCGAGGGAGCGACGTCGTTCGGCGCGTCGGGGTGGAAGAGCGACGCGAGCAGCTGGATCTGGCCACGCCCCGGGCCGAGCTCGAACTGACCGCCGCCGTAGATCCCGATCCCCTCCCGGGCGCACGCGTCGTAGAAGTCGAAGAGCCGCCGGACCGAGCCGAAACGCGACGGCTTGCTGTTGAGCATGCGCGGCCGGAACGGGAGCGCCTCGACGTCGGCCCATTCGTGGATGCCGGCGTCCCACGTGATCCGGTCGCGGTGCGGGGCGAGCACCGCCGAGGTCGCGGGCGTCAGCCCGGGATCCTCGAGCCAGGCGTCGGGGAACGCGCGCGCGACCTGGTCGTAGAGATCGGCGTCGGGCGGCGAGCCGAACGCGCCGCGGTAGAGGCCTTTGAAGTCGGCGGTCTCGACCCGGCCGAGGGTGGCGATCACCTCGTCCGTCCAGTCGCGGTCGGGGTCGAGCTTGAAGTGGAGCTCCGGGTAGAGCGCCAGCCAGCCCGGCACCTTCGCGGTGCGGGTCGAGACGACGAAGCGCAGCGGCTGCGGCTCGCGGCCGATCGCCTCCCCGAGCGAGAGCCCGGCCTGGCGGAGGGCGAGATCTAGTGCCGCCGACTCGAACGCCCAGCGGCGGTAGGCGGTCTGCGCGGAGGAGAGCAGCGAGAACGACTCGAGTGTGTGCTCGCCGTGGAGCGGCAGGTCGCCGCCGCGCTCCTGGAAGAGCGCCTGCTGCGCCGGGTCGTAGTCGATCTCCTCGCCTCGGCCCTCCTCGCCGCGGCCGTGCAGGACGACGACGGTACGCCGCAACGTGAACTCGCGCGCCACCTCGCGCTCGAGTGGCTCGAGGAAGTAGCCGTCGACGTGCAGCGGCAGTGTCCGGATGCTGTCGTAGGTGCTCACGGTGCTCGTCGCTCCAGGTGGGTCTTCAACGCGTCGAGCCGATCGTCCCATTCCGAGCCCGCCTCCGTCAGCCGGTACCGCGTCTCGCGGCCCTGCCGCTCGGACTCGACGAGGCCGGCGCCGGCGAGCGTGTGCAGGTGCTTCGCCACCGCCTGCCGCGTCATCGGCAGCTCGCCGGTGAGCTCGGTCGCGGTCGCGGTGCCGCGGTCTGCGAGGTAGCCGATCACGGCTCGTCGCGACGGGTCGGCGAGCGCGCCGAAGACCTGGCCGATCGGGTCAGACACGTGCGAGCGCCGAGGCCTGCAGCTCGAGCGCCGTCGTCCAGGCCGGGGACGACTCGACGACCGTCAGCCGGGTCCCGTCGGGGTCGTCCTCGAGCGTGAAGGAGACCTCGCCCTCGTCCTCCCACTCGAAGACGAGCCGCCGCTCGGGCTCCACCTCGGTCACGACGGCGTGGCGCTCCTCGCCGTTCGACCAGCGGAAGCGCGCACCGCCGCCCGGGCGCAGGTCGAGGTCGACGTCGTTCGCAAACCAGTCCTCGAGCCGCTCCGGCTCGGTGAGGGCCTCCCAGACCTCCTCGCGGGGCGACGGCAGGACGATCTCACGCTCGATCATATGCAACCTCCTGGTTGCGCTATTGTTAGCAACCGACAGGTTGCACGTTACAGGAGGTGGTCGCTGTGCTGGTGGGTTCCGTGGTGCCGATGGTGGTCGAGCAGGACGGGCGCTGGGAGCGGTCGTTCGACATCTACTCGCGCCTGCTGCGCGAGCGGATCGTGTTCCTCGGCCAGGAGGTGAACGACGACATCGCCAACCTGATCGCCGCCCAGCTCCTGCATCCTGGACGCGGTCGAGCCGGGCAAGGACATCTCGCTCTACGTCAACTCGCCCGGCGGCTCGGCGTACGCGGGCATGGCGATCTACGACACGATCCAGTACATCGCCTCCGACGTCTCGACGGTCTGCCTCGGGATGGGGATGAGCGCGGCGGCGATGATCCTCTGCGGCGGGGCGCCCGGCAAGCGCTTCGCGCTCCCGAACGCGAAGATGATGATCCACCAGGGCTCGGGCGGGTTCCGCGGCACGCCGGCGGACATCCAGATCGCCGCCCGCGAGATCCTCGACACGACGCGGCAGATGGCGGAGATCATCGCCCGCCACTCGGGCCAGGACGTGGAGCAGGTCATGCAGGACATCGACCGCGATCGCTTCATGACGCCGGAGGAGGCCGTCTCCTACGGGCTCGTCGATGCGATCATGGAGCCTCGTGGCGTCCTGGCGGCCGGCCGATGAGAGTGACGACTGCTTCGGCTGGATCGCGGAGGGGCGGATCGCCCGCTCCTCGCACGCGCTCCTGGCCGGCGGCCGTGTCTACCTGACCGATCCGGTCGCGGGCGAAGGGCTCGAGGAGCGGGTGCGCCGGCTCGGCGAGCCGGCCGCCGTGCTGCAGCTGCTCGACCGGCACGAGCGCGACTGCGCCGCCTGGGCGAAGGCCCTCGGCGTGCCGCACGTCCGCGCCTGGGAGGGCGTCGGCGACGCCCCGTTCGCGGTGCTGCCGGTGCGGTCGAACCGCGTCTGGCGCGAGGTCGCGCTCTGGGACGGCGCGTCGGGCACGCTCGTCTGCGCCGACGCGCTCGGCACGGTGCCCTACTTCCTCGCTCCGGGCGAGCGGCTCGGCTGGCATCCGCTCCTGCGCCCGCGGCCGCCGCGGTCGCTCGGCGCGGTCGCCCCGCGGCGGATCCTCGTCGGCCACGGGCCGGGTGTCGTCGACGACGCGGCGGCTGCACTCGCCGACCTGGTCGCCCACGGCCGCCGGCGCCTGTTCGCGGCCTGGGCGTCCGCCGTTAGAACCAGCGTCCGGGGGGCCAGTACGTGAAGAGGACCGGGCCGATCAGGGCCGAGCGGGGCACCGTGCCCCACTCGCGCGAGTCGCACGAGTGCAGGCGGTCGTCGCCCATGAAGAAGTACCGGCCCTTCGGCACGACCCAGTAGCCGCTGCCCAGGTCTCTGAGCGCAGGCTTGATGTAGGGCTCCTTCAGCGGCTTCCCGTCGATCGTCAGCTTCCCCTCGCGCTCGACGATGCTGTCCCCCGGCAGCCCGATCAGCCGCTTCACGTAGGTGCCGCCCTCGCCGCACTCGAGCTGGGCCTTCCGCGGCGCGGTGAAGACGACGATCTGGCCTCGACTGGGCTTCGAGAAGCGGTAGGCGAGCCGGTTCGCGATCACGCGGTCGTCGTAGGAGGCCTCGCAGTACGGCGTCGGCTTCGCGCAGTGCAGCGTCGGCTCCATCGAGGGCGAGGGCACGCGGTACGGCTTCGCCACCTCGGCTTCGAAGATCAGGACGAGCGCGATCGCGACGCCGATCGTGACGACCCAGTCGATCAGCTTGCGCAGCCCCGGCACGCGGACAGGGTAGACGGCCTGCGCCGAGGGTCGGCGTCAGCCGCGCAGCGTATTGCGTAAGAAAAAGAGAAGATTTGCCGGGCGCTCTGCGAGCCGGCGCATCAGGTACGGGTACCACTCGGGGCCGTAAGGGGTCGCGACGAGCACCTTGTGACCGCGGCGGTGGAGCTCGAGCTGCAGGTTCGGGCGAACGCCGTAGAGCATCTGGAGCTCGAACCGCTCGAGCGGCACGTCGTGCCCGCGCGCGAAGCCGATCGCTCCCTCGATCAGGCGCTCGTCGTGAGTGGCGAGCGCCGTATGCCCGGCCGCGACGAGCATCCGCTCGGCGAGGCGTGCGAATGCCTCGTCGACCTCCGTCTTGTGCGCGAACGCGAGCTCGACGGGCTCGAGGTATGCGCCCTTGACGAGGCGCAGGTTCGGCTCGAGTGGCAGCAGCGCCTCGAGATCCTCGGGCGTGCGGCGCAGATACGCCTGGAGGACGGTGCCCACGTTGTCGTGGCCTGCCTCTCGCAGCCGGCGGTAGACGCGCAGAGTGGCGTCGACATAGCGCGACTGCTCCATGTCGATGCGGATGAACTGCCCGCGTCGAAGGAGCCGCTCGAGGTTCGTATAGGCGAGGTCCTCGTCGATGTCGAGGCCGAGGTGCGTCAGCTTCAGCGCGACGTTCGCGCGCAGCTCCTCGGTGGCAAGGCGGTCGAGGATCTCCTCGTAGGCGGCGACGACGCGCTCGCTCTCGGTCGGCTCGAGCACCCCTTCGCCGAGCAGCGTGGTGTTCGCGTGGAGGCCCTGGTCGTTCAGCCGGCGCAGCACGACGACGCACTCGTCGAGCGTCTCACCGGCGACGAAGCGGCCCGCGCCGAGGCGCATGCCGTGCCGGCGCACGAGCCGCTGGACGCGCTTCGAGTCCGCCGCCGCGAGGATCGCCTTTCGCAGCCCTTCGTCGACGGTTGCGCTCAGCTGTGCTCGAGCAGCCATGCGTGCACGTCCGGGACGAGATCCTCGAGGAGCGTCAGATGGCCGTGTGCGTCGTCGAGCCACGCCTCGCAGCCCGGGACGTGCGCGGCGAGCCAGGCGCCGTGGCTCGCCGGGACGAAGCGGTCGTCGCCGCCCTGGATCACGAGCACCGGCCGCCGGATCGCGTCGAGCTCGAACCCCCAGGGAGAGGCGAACGCGAGATCGTCGTCGACCCAGCCTTCGACGTTCTCCTCCAGCCCGTGCGCGTCGGCGAGTGCCTCGACGTCGGCGACGACCGCCGCGATGTCGCGGCCGTGGTCGCGCGTCGAGCCGCCGTAGCCGGCCCGGTCGAAGCCGACGAGCCGCACGCCCTCGGTCGCCCATTTCTCGTACAGGAGACCCGACGAGGGCGTGCCGTGGTGAACGACGATCGGGAACCCGTCCGGGTCGCCGCCTTCGTGCAGCTCGAGGCTGCGCCCGTCCGGCAGGGAGATCGACCGCATCACGCGCGGCAGCTTAGAGGCTGCCAAGCTCGTCGGCGATCTCGTCCGCGAACCGGTCGATCGCATCCCAGTCGCGCCGGTCGTCGAACGAGGCGCCGATCAGGCGCGCGAGCGTTCGCTCGCCGAGCCCGAGCGTCTCCGGATCGAGCCGGCCGACGAACGTGCGGTGCGTCCGGGCCTGGAGGAGCTCGGCGAGCTCGAGGCCCTCGGGAGGCTCCTCCTCGGGCTTCGGCGACGCGCCGACCGGGCCGCTCGAGAACACCCAGACGGGCATTCGCCGCAGCTCCACCAGATGCGCCCGGACGAACGAGCGGGCCGTCGACAGCCAGCGGCCGCCGTAGACGGCGCTGCCGATGACGACGGCGTCGGCATCTTCGAGCGGAGGGCCGTTCGGCCGCTGCTCGACGACCTCGAGGCCGCGTGCGCGCAGCCGCTCGGCGATCGCGTGCCCGATCTCGTCCGTCGAGCCGTGTTTGCTCGCTACGGTGACGAGCACCTTCATGGCGGGAGGGTGGCCGACGTCGGGACGGCCTGCGACGGGGAAAACCCCGAGCCCGCAACCCAGCGGGGGCCGGAGGCGTTGGCCGTCTAGATGAGTGGCTGGGTGAGCATCCTCAAGCGGGCCGGCCGGGGCATGCTGGACGACAACATGCTGATGATCGCGCAGGCGCTCGCGTTCAGCTCGTTCCTCGCGATCCCGTCCGTCCTGCTCGTTGCCGTCGGGCTCTTCACGCTCGTCTCGGGCCCGCAGACGATCGACAGCCTGATCGGCCGGCTCCACGGCGTGATGCCCGGGCAGGCGACCGAGCTCGTCTCCGAGAGCCTCCACCGCCTCGATCGCTCGAGCGGCACGTCGGTGACGATGGTCGTGGTTGGCACGGTGCTCGCCCTCTGGGCTACGACGGGGGCGATGACCACCTACATGACGGCCCTCAGCATCGCCTTCGACACGAAGGACCGGCGTTCGTTCGTCCACAAGCGGCTGAGGGCGCTCGTCATGGTCGCGTGCATCGGCGTCGCCTTCCTGCTCGTCGCGGTGTTGCTCCTGTTCGGCCCGACGATCGAGCGCCACCTGGAGCATGCGGTCGGGCTCGGCGGGGCGCTCGGCTGGATCTGGTGGACGGCGCAGTGGCCGATCCTCGCCTTCGGGTTGTTCGCGGCGTTCGCGACCCTGCTCTTCCTCGGGCCGGACGTCGAGCAGCCGCGCTGGAGGCTCGTCACCGGTGGCACGTTCCTCGCCGTCGTGGTCTGGCTCGTCGTCTCGGGCGCGTTCGCGTTCTACACGGCGCATTTCGCCTCGTACAACAAGGCGTGGGGGTCGCTGTCGGCCGTGATCGTGATGCTCACGTGGCTGTGGCTCTCGGCGCTCGCGCTCCTCTTCGGCGCCGAGGTCGACGCCGAGCTCGAGCGTCGCCGCTAGCGCTCGTGCCGGAAGGCGTGCTTCGCGACGAGCCACGAGCCGATGGTCGCGAAGAACGCGACCACGACACCCGAGGGCACCGTCGTGTGCTGGCCCACGTCGCCGACGCCGTTCCCCGACGTGATGTCCGGCGCGAAGATCGAGCAGAAGATCACCGCCACCCACATCGAGGTGATTGCGAGCGACGCCCACATGTCGGTGGACTCGAGCCACGTGTGCCGGTGCACGGCAGGGGCATGGTGCGGGACCGTTGTCATCACCGTCCTCCTTTCCGTCGGTTCGATTCTCCTGCCGTGCCCGTCGGCCGGCATCGCCGGCGACTACTGACCGTCAGACTGAAAGCCGGATGGTGAGGGCGACGACGATCGAGACGCCGCACGGGCCGGCACGCGCCCACCTCGAGCGCGTCCCGCAGCCGCGCGGCGCGCTGGTCCTCGGTCACGGGGCGGGCGGCGGGATCGCCGCGCCCGACCTCGCCGCCGCCGCGCGCGCGGCGCGGAGGGACGGCTTCGCCGTCGCGCTCGTCGAGCAGCCCTACCGGGTCGCCGGCCGCCGCTCGCCGGCGCCGGCGCGGCAGCTCGACGCAGCCTGGGTCGCCGTCGTCGAACGGCTCGCCGCGCGGGAGCTGAAGGGACTGCCGCTCGTCGTGGGCGGGCGCTCCTCCGGCGCGCGCGTCGCCTGCCGCACGGCGGAGGCGACCGGCGCGGCAGGTGTCCTGTGCCTGGCGTTCCCGCTGCGGCCGCCCGGACGCCCCGACGCACCGAGCCGGCTGCCGGAGCTCGACCTGGTCGCCGTGCCGACGCTCGTCGTCCAGGGCGAGCGCGACCCGTTCGGCCTGCCGCCGGACGGGCCGTCGCGCACCGTGGTCGTCGTGCCCGGGGATCACAGCCTGAAGGTCGTCGCCGCCGTCGAGGCAGCGGTTGCAAGCTGGCTCGCGGCCCTCTGACCCTGTGGCTACCGAAATGAGGAGGGCCCGCCGACAGCGGGCCCTCACACAGCACGGAGTCGGAGCTGGTCTAGCCGCAGCCGGTCGACGTCCCGCAGTCGCGGCAGGTGTAGCAGGTGCCGGCACGGACCATGCGCCCGCCGCAGCGGTTGCACTCGATCGCATCCTCGTGCGGGTTGAAGAGCGCCGTCTGGCCCGGGGAGGCCAGCTCGGCCGCCGGCTTCGAGCCGCCGTTCGCGTACTGGTCGGCGAGCTTCGCCCGCACCTCGGCGGAGAGGATGCCCGCCTCCTCCTGCTGGTCGACGTCGAGGAACTTCTTGCCGAACCAGCGGAAGATGTAGTCGACGATCGACTTCGCGGTGCGGATGTCGGCGTCGTTCGTCGGCCCCGACGGCTCGAAGCGGAGATGCGAGAGCTTCGAGACGTACACCTCGGGCGGCACGCCGTACTGCAGGCCCATCGAGACCGCGATCATCAGCGAGTTCATCAAGCCCTGCAGCGTCGTCCCGTCCTTCGCGATGTCGACGAAGATGTCGCCGGGGCTCCCGTCGTCGAACACGCCGACGTGGATGTAGCCCTCGTACTCGCCGACGCGGAACTTCCGCCCGATCTCGTTGCGGTCGTCCGGCAGGCGGCGGCGCTTCGGCGCGGCCATGGCTCCGGCCGGCGCGAGCACCTGCTGCGACTTGTCGGCCTTGCCGGAGAGCGGCTGGGCGACCTTGCAGTTGTCGCGGTAGATCGCGATCGCCTTCACGCCGAGTCTCCATGCCTCGACGTACAGGTCGGCGACCTCCTTGATCGTCGCCGTCTCCGGCAGGTTGACGGTCTTCGAGATCGCGCCCGAGATGAACGGCTGGATCGCGCCCATCATCTTCACGTGGCCGCGGTAGTGGATCGCCCGCTCGCCCACGGCGCAGTCGAACACCGGGTAGTGCTCGCCCTTGACGTACGGGGCGCCGACGACGGTGTTGCGCTCGTCGACGAACGCGACGACCTCGTCGATCTCCGCCGGCGAGTAGCCGAGCTTCTCGAGGCCCGGCGCGACCGTCTTGTTGACGATCGTGATCTCGCCGCCGCCGACGAGCTTCTTCGACTTGACGAGCGAGAAGTCGGGCTCCACGCCGGTCGTGTCGCAGTCCATCATGAAGCTGATCGTCCCGGTCGGCGCGAGCACGGTCGACTGCGCGTTGCGGTAGCCGACGACCTCGCCCAGGTCGAGCGCGTCGTCCCACGCGCGCCGCGCCGCACCGAGCAGGTCGGACGGCACGGTCTCCGCATGCGCGATGTTGCCGACCGCAGCGCGGTGCTTCGCGACGACGCCGATCATCGCCGCGGCGTTCGGCCGGTAGCCGGCGAACGGTCCCATCCGCCGCGCGATCTCCGCCGACTTGCGGTAGGCGCGGCCGGTCATCAGCGCGGTGATCGCCGCCGCGTACGCCCGGCCCTCGTCGGAGTCGTAGGCGAGGCCGCGCGCCATCAGCAGCGCGCCGAGGTTGGCGTAGCCGAGGCCGAGCTGCCGGTAGGCCTTCGCGTTGCGCTCGATCTCGGGCGTCGGGTACGACGAATAGCCGACGAGGATCTCCTGAGCGAGGAAGACGACGTCGACCGCGTGCTCGAACGCCTCGACGTCGAGCTCGCCGTCGTCGCGGCGGAACTTCATCAGGTTGAGCGACGCGAGGTTGCACGCCGAGTCGTCGATCGACATGTACTCCGAGCACGGGTTGGACGCGTTGATGCGGCCGGTGTTCGGGAGCGTGTGCCACGAGTTGATCGTCGTGTCGTACTGCACGCCCGGGTCGGCGCAGCGCCAGGCAGCCTCGGCGATGTCGTGCAGCAGCTTCGTCGCCTTCAGCGTCTCGACGACGGTGCCGTCGGTGCGCGCGGTCAGGTTCCAGTCCATGTCGTTCTCGACCGCCTCCATGAAGGTGTCCGAGACGCGCACCGAGTTGTTCGCGTTCTGGTACTGGATCGACGCCCAGTCGGCGCTGTCCAGCGACATGTCGTAGCCGGCCGCCTCGAGGACGCGTGCTTTCTCCTCCTCGTGCGCCTTGCACCAGATGAACTCGACGATGTCGGGATGGTCGACGTCGAGCACGACCATCTTCGCCGCGCGCCGCGTCTTGCCGCCCGACTTGATCGTGCCGGCGGACGCGTCGGCGCCGCGCATGAACGAGACCGGGCCGGAGGCATACCCGCCCTTGGAGAGCTGCTCCTTCGACGAGCGCAGCCGCGACAGGTTGACGCCGGAGCCGGAGCCGCCGCGGAAGATGACGCCCTCTCGCCGGATCCAGTCGAGGATCGCGTCCATCGAGTCCTCGATCGAGAGGATGAAGCACGCCGAGCACTGCGGCTTCTCCTCGAAGCCGACGTTGAACCACACCGGCGAGTTGAACGCGGCGAGCTGGTTGACGAGGATCGCCTTCAGCTCGGCCTCGAACGTCTCGGCCTCCTCGTCGGAGGCGAAGTAGCCGCCCTCCCGGCCCCAGGTGCCGATGGTGCCGACGACGCGGCCGATCATCTGCTTCACCGAGCGCTCGCGCTCCGGGCTCGAGAGGCGGCCGCGGAAGTACTTCTGCGCGACGATGTTGGTCGCGGTCTGCGACCAGAACTTCGGGAACTCGACGTCGCGCTGCTCGAAGGCTGGGCCGTTGCGGCCGGGGATGTGCGCGTCGCGCGTCTCCCACTCGATCTCGTCGTACGGGTCGCGCCCCTCCAGCGTGAAGTGACGGCGGACGGCGAGGGTCGCTTGCTCGTCGAGAACGCCGTTCACGAGCTCGTCGGGGTGGATCTCCACCGTTCCCTGGGTCTCGGTGATCGCCATGCAATGCCTCCTCTATGCGCCTTCCGGCGGCGCAACTGAAACGTAGACCGTCAACAAAGGGAAAGGGACCCTAGAGCCGCGGTCGGACGGCGCCGTCGTCCAAGAAAAAACGCGGAAACTGCAGGGAAAATTCCCGCCCGGCCGCGCTCTAGGGGATGTCGCGGCGCCCCTGGAGGCGCTTGACGAGCAGTCCGGCGGCCCCCGCGGCGACGAGCAGGATCGCGAGGCCGCCGAGCACGAGGAGCGGCACCGGCAGCGACGACGGGCTCGACGGATTCAGGTCGTTGGCCACGCGCTGCAGGCCCTTGCCGGACTGCCTCCCGGGCGATCCTCCGCCGGCATCTCCGCCGCTCGGCCCGCCGCCGTTCGTGCCGCCCCCGGCGGTCGTCGTCGACTGCGTCGTGTCGGTCGTCGTCGTGCCGGGCGCCGGCAGGATCGTCGTCGGGGTGATGTTCGTCTTCCCCGACTGGCGGAGCTTCGCGCGCGCGCTCTGCAGGGCGCGCAGGATGTCGTCGTGCGCGCTCGAGTAGGTGCGCACGTCGGGCGGCAGGTGCTTGAGCGCGTCCGTGTAGCAGTGGAGCGGGTACGTGTTGTCGATCCGCCCGTCGTACCAGTCGGTGAGCAGCGACTTCCAGCACGGGGTCGCCGCGGCGGCCGGCCGCGCGACGGCGGCCGTGAACGCGAGCGCGAGCAGCGCCATGACGGTCAGCAGCCGGGACATCCGGGCGACCCTACGCGGCGGCTGTAAGGCTTCTGTGTGCGGGGGAGGTGCTATCGCGGCGGGATGGTACCGTCGCCGGACCATGCGCGCGGTCCGCGACCTCCCGCTCGCGGCGCCGCTCGTGCTCGCCGGGCTCGCGGTCTTCTTCGGCGACGGGCCGCTCGACGGCGCGGTCGTCTGGCTCGGCGGCGGTGCGCTCGCCGCGATCCTCCTGCTGGCGGCCACCCGCGGCATTCCCGGCGGCGTCTTCTCGGTCGTGCCGCTCATGCTGCTCGCCGCGTGGTGTGCCGTCTCCATCTCGTGGTCGTGGCTTCCCGACCGTTCCTGGGACTACGCGAACCGGGCGCTCCTGTACGCCCTCTTCGCCGTGCTCGGGCTCTGGTTCGCCGGGCGCACCCGGCTGCTCGCCCGCGGTCTCGCGGCGATCGTCTTCGCCATCTGCGCCTGGTCGCTCCTCGGCAAGGTGCTTCCCCCCGTCTACGACTACGGCGGCATCGACGTCACAGCTCGACTGACCGGGCCGGTCGGCCTCTGGAACCAGCTCGCGCTGCTCGCGGTCTTCGGGCTCGTGCTCGCGCTCCCGCTCCGCGGCCGGCCCGGCGTGCTGCTCGCCTACGTCGCGGCGGTGACGCTCCTGCTCACCTACTCGCGCGGCGGCCTGCTGACCGCGGCGCTCGTCCTCGCCGCGTGGCTCGTGCTCAGCGACGAGCGGGTCGACGGCGGCAGGCTGCTCGCGGCGGCGGGCGTGCCCGCGGCCGCCGTGGTGGGGATCGCGTTCGCGCTCCCGGGGGTGACCGCCGACCACCAGCCGAGCTCGACGCGGTGGCACGACGGCCTCGTCTTCGGCGTGTTGCTGCTGGTCGGCGCCGCCGCCGGGCTCCTCCTCGAGCGCCGGCTGCCGCGGCCCGCCGACACGCCGCGCCTGCGGCGCGCCGTGGGGGCGATTGCCTGTGCGGCCGTCGTCGCTGCCGCGGTCCTGCTGATCGTGCACGGGATCGACTCGGGGGCGGTCGGCAACGGCCAGGGCCGGCTCACGTCGACGAGCTCGAACTTCCGCTTCACGTGGTGGCACCAGGCCTGGCGCGGCTTCACCGGTCACGTCCTGCTCGGCACGGGAGCCGGGTCGTTCGAGCTCCTGAACAAGCTCTACCGCACCATCTACCTGGACTCGTCGATCGAGCCGCACGACCTTCCGGTGCAGTTCCTCGCCGAGACCGGGCTGGTCGGCTTCGTGCTCCTGCTCGGTGCCTTTGCGGCGCTCCTCCGCGGCTCGCTCCACAAGCGCGGGACCGAGCTCGCCCTGGCCCTGCTGCTGCCCGCCTACCTCTTCCATTCGCTCGTCGACATCGACTGGGACTTCGTCGCCGTGAGCGCGCCGGCGTTCCTCGCCGCCGGGTCGCTCGTCGGTCGCCCGCCCGAACGTCGTCTCAGCGGGTTTGCCGCGGTTGCGGCTGCGGGCTGCGCGGTACTCGTCTTCGCGACGTTCCTGTTCCCGTGGCTCGGGCGGCGGTGGGTGGACGAAGGGCTCGTCGCGAGCCCGGCCCGTGCGATCACGCTCGCGAACCGGGCCCGGAGCGTCGACCCGCTGCTCGTCGAGCCGTACTGGAACAAGGCCTATGCAGCGGCTCAGCTCGGCCAGGTGCAGCGCGCATTCGCCCTCTACGTGGCGGCGGTGCACCGTCAGCCGCACAACCCGCTCACCTGGGTCTATGCGGGCGAGTACGCGTTCGAGCAGCGCTGCTACTACGACGCCTACACCTACCTCGAGCGCTACACCGAGCTCGACCCAAGGAATCGCGCGTCAGCCGGCGCCGACGACTACCGGACGGCGCTCGACCGCGTCAACAAGCACGAGTACCGCTGCTAGCTCGCTAACTGGCGCCGAGGACGAGCGCGAGCTGGCCGCCGTGCAGCGCCTTCGTCGAGAGGCCGTCGAGCGGGCCGACGATCTTGATGTGCAGGTCGCGCGCGAGCCGGGCGCCTTCGCCCTCGTAGCCGCGGCGGTACATCACGACCGACGACGCATAGTCCTGGCGGCGCGCGTTTGCGGTGCTGCGCACGCGGTAATGCAGCGACTCGAGACGCGCTGCTGCCGAGGCTGCGGCGCCCGCTCGCCCGTTGCCGTTCAGGACGATCACGCCGACCTTCGAGCGCGGCAGCCTCGCCGCGGGGACGTGCACGTGCCTCACCTTCTTGATCGGGGCCGTCGCGGCCTTGTGCTTCGCCGCCGGCGCAGCCGCGGCGGCTTCCGCATGGTGCTGCATGGCATGTGAGAGCGGCTTCGCGAGCAGGAGGACGGCGGCGCCGAGGAGCAGGACGAGCTCGATCGCCGCGACGAGGCTCGCGACGATCGTCGCGTTCTTCCAGGTGCGGACGAGGTTCTCGGGTGCTGGGAGCGGCGCATCCACGTGCGCGCCCGATTTCGCTACGCCGTGCCGTGCTCCTGCATCCAGAGCCAGGTGCGCCGCAGGCCCTCGTCGAGCGGCACCTCCGCCTGCCAGCCGAGCTCGCGCCCGATCAGCGACACGTCGAGCACCGAGCGGACGACGTCGCCGAGCCGCGCCGGCTCGTGCCGGGGCGGGGCCGTGGAGCCCGCGACGGCGGCGCACGCCGCGTGCAGCTGCGCCACCGTCGTGTCCTCGCCCGTGCCGACGTTGTACGGCCCGCCCGAGCGGCCGACCGCGGCGAGCAGTGCCCGCACGACGTCGCCGACGTAGACGAAGTCGCGGCTCTGGCCGCCGTCGCCGAAGATCAACGTCTCGTCGCCGCGCGCCATGCGCTCGAGGAAGATCGCGACGACCCCGCCCTCGAGCCCGGCGTCCTGGCGCGGGCCGTAGACGTTCCCGAAGCGGAGCGCGACGTGTGAGGAGTCGTGGATCCGGTTCCAGCCGGCGAGGTACTCCTCGCCGCACTTCTTCGCGATCCCGTACGGCGAGAGCGGCAGGAACGGGTAGGTCTCGTCGGCCGGCTCGGCACACTCGCCGTAGCCCGCGCCGCCGGACGAGGCGAAGATCACCTGGGCGCCGGGCGCCGACTCGAGCGCATTCACCGTGCCGACGACGTTGACGGCGGCGTCGAACCCCGGCCGCTTCATCGACGTCTGGACGTCCGCCTGCGCCGCCAGGTGGAAGATCACGTCCGCCTCGACCGTGAACGGCCCGCGGATGTCGTGCTCGAGAAGGCCGGCCGCCGGGTTCAGATGCTCGCGCTTCCCGGTCGAGAAGTCGTCGACGACGAGCACCTCGTCGCCGCGCTCGACCAGGGCATCGACGAGATTCGAGCCGATGAACCCTGCACCACCTGTCACGACTGCCTTCACGAGCGCTCTAGATTAGAGACCGCGCAATGTTCGTCTCATTCGAAGGAGTCGACTGGTCGGGGAAGAGCACGCAGGCGCGTCTGCTCGCCGACTGGCTGCGCGCTCAGGGGCGCGCGGTGCTCGCGACGCGGGAGCCGGGCGGCACCCCGCTCGCCGAGGGCGTTCGCGACCTCGTCCTGCACGGTCACGACATGAGCCCGTGGGCAGAGGCGGCGCTGTACGCGGCGGCGCGCGCCGACCACGTCTCCGCGGTGATCCGGCCGGCGCTCGACCGCGGCGAAGACGTCGTCTGCGACCGCTACCTCGACTCGTCGGTCGCCTACCAGGGTGTCGCCCGCGGCCTCGGCCTCGACCGCGTGCGGGACCTCAGCCTGCTCGTCACCGGCGGGCTGCTCCCCGACCGCACCTTCGTCGTCCTGCTCGACCCGGCCGAGGCGCGCGCCCGCTCAGGCGACGACCACGACCGGATCGAGCGGGAGGGCGACGAGTTCATGCGGCGGGTCGACGCCGCGTACCGGCAGCTCGCGCGCGCGGAGCCGGCCCGCATCGTCGCCTGCGACGGGGCGAAGCCCGCCGAGGAGATCGCAGAGGAGGTCCGTGAGCACGTTCGCGCGCTTCTCTGAGCAACCCGACGCCGGCCGGCTGCTCGACGCCGCCCTGCGCGAAGGCCCGGCGCACGCGTATCTCTTCCACGGCCCCGCGGGCGTGGGCAAGCGCGAGGCGGCGCACGCGTTCGCGCGGGCGCTCCTCGACACGACGCGCGATTTCCACCCGGATCTGTACGAGCTCGACGCGCTCGGCGAGATGATCCGCATCGACGCGATCCGGGAGCTCCGGCGCGACCTCCACCTGCGGCCGTTCGAGGCGGACCGCCGCGTCTACCTCGTGCAGCGGGCGCACCTGATGAACGAGGACGCAGCCGATGCACTGCTCAAGGATCTCGAGGAGCCGCCTTCGTACGCGGTGATCGTGCTCGTTGCCGACGACCTCGGCCCGCTCCCGGAGACGATCCGCTCCCGCTGTCAGCTGGTGCCGTTCCACCGGCTGTCGGAGCGGGCGATGCGCGAGCTCGTCGACGCGCGGGCCCCGCAGCTCGACGACGAGGCCCGCGCCGCGCTCGCGCGGGTGTCGGGCGGCCGCCTCGACAGGTTGGAGCGGCTGCTCGATCCCGACTCGGCCCGGCGCAGGGAGGTGCTGCTCGAGCAGGCGCGCGCCGTCTACCGCTCGCCGAGCTTCGACGCCACGGCTGCCGCCGAGGCGCTCGCCGCGAACGCGGAGGCGGTCGCGGCCGGCGCCCGGGAGCTCGAGGAGGGGCGCGTCAAGGACCTGGAGCTGCCCGCGCGCGAGGCCGAGCAACGGGTGCGCCGTGCTGCGCGCGGCGCGGAGCGCGAGGAGCTGCTCGCCGAGCTGGAGGAGCTCGCGGCGTGGTACCGCGACCTCGTCGCGGTCGCCGTCGGCGCCGACGACGCGGCGATCCACCTCGACAAGCTGCCCGAGCTGCGCGCCGACGCGACCCGCGAACGCCTCGTCGGCGCCGAGCGGGCCGCCGAGGCAGTGCGCGAGACCTGGCGCATCCTCGAGGAGTTCCAGCTCGCACCGCAGCTTGCCCTAGAGGCGCTCTTCCTACGGGTGCAGCGCGAGCTCACGTAGACGCGTCAGCGCCCGGGTGACGACGCGGGCCTCAGCACGCGGACGAGCGACGTTCCCAGGCGGTTGCCGACGGTGAACTCCTCGACGACGTCGAACCGGTCCGCGACCAGCCGCGCGATCGCGTCGTGGCGGGGCGTGCGGAAGGTCGAGGCGACGAGCGAGCCCCCGGGCTCGAGCAGCGTCGCGAAGCGGTCGACCGTCGCCAACGGGTCACGGAAGTAGCAGAGGCATTCGTTGAGGACGATCACGTCGAACGTCTGCCCGTCGGGGCTGAACGTCTCGGCATCCGCCGCGCGGAAGGACGTATGCTCGTCCCGCCTGCCTGCCGCTTCCAGGATCGCCTGTTCCGCGATGTCGATCCCGACGTAGTTGCCGTACCCGACGCGGCGCAGGTGGTCGACGAGCAGCCCCTCGCCGCAGCCGACGTCCAGGATCGACGCCTCGTCGCCGCCGAGCTGGTGGATGATCGTCGCCACGGTCGCGTAGCGCGGGCTCTCGTGCAGCTCGCGCATGTAGAGCCACCGCCCGTCGGCGACCTTGCCTTCCCAGACCTCGCGCTCGGCGGGCGTGTCGCCGTGCTGCAGCCGCATCTCGAAGCCCTCGACCGCCGCCTGCACGCGTCCGGCGCCCGGGAACGTGCGCCCGTACACCCACTTGTAGTAGGCGACGTAGAACGTCTTGCCACACCGCCGGGCCGCACGGCCGGGGGTCAGCCGCATCCACGGAGTCTAGGTCGTTGCGGCCGTCTTGTCTGCGTCGCGCGGCTCAAGGACGAGCTCGGCGATCTGCCGTGCATAGTCGTCGAGCCGGTGCCGTTCGAGCACCGCCGCGCGCCCGGCCGCACCCATCCGCTCCGCCTCTTCCGGGTGCTCGAGGAGGCGAACGATCGCCGCTCGCAGCGCCGCCGGGTCGCCCGGCGGGACGTAGAGGCCCTCGACGCCGTCGTGGAGCACGTCGACCTGACCCCGCGCCCGCGTCGCGATCACCGCCTTCCCCATCGCCATCGCCTCGGTGATCGAGGTGACGCCGGCGTCGAAGTCGACGTCGTAGAGCGGCAGGACGACGAACTTCGACCGGGCATAGAGCGAGCGGAGCTCGGGGTACGGCAGGTCGAACCGGTAGGTGACATTCGGCGGCACCGTCTCGGCCGGCACGTTCGTCTCGAACAGGCGCCGGCGGCCGCGGTTGTGCTTCGGGCTGACGATGAAGCTCCCGACCGCGAGCTCCACCGAGACGTCGAGGCCGCGGACGGCCTCGAGCAGCGTCGGGTAGTCGCGCAGGCCGGAGATGCAGCCCACGGCGCAGATCAGGTTCTCGGGCTCGTCGGTGGTCGGCTGCCAGAAGTGCTCGTCGACCGGCTGGAGCACGAGGTGGAGCTCGTCGCGGCGCAGGCCGTACTCCTCGGCTGCGCGGTCGAGCTGGACGCTGCTGTAGCTGATGATCGTCTCGAGCTGCGTCTGGACGCGCAGGGTCTTCAGGTACGGCCGCTTCGAGCGCGTCACGAGCCGGCTGGAGACGAGCGCGAGGTCGTCCCGCGACCGCGTCAGCTTGCAGAGCAGCGCGAGCTCCAGCCCGAGGCGGTCGGCGAACGCCACGATCTTGCGGTAGCGCCGGCGCCGCGCGAACGCGGCGAGCACCTGCCCCTCGATGATCCCGATCCGCCGGGCGACGAGCCTCGCGAGCCGGCTGCCCCGGCGCTCGACGAAGTTCAGGTCGATGATCTCCGCGTCGAGCGCGCGGGCGACCTCGACGTAGATCGCCCGCGGCCGCTCTCCTGCCGCGGCGAGCCGCTCGAGCTCCTCCGGCGTCGGCTGGCCGGTGAGCCCGCGGACGAGCAGGGCATTCGGGAGCGCCGGCGCCGTCATCTGCGCCTGAGCCTAACGGCACTCTGGTAAAGGTCCGGCGATGTCGAAGATCGTCGTCGTCTCGCCGCACCTGGACGATGCGGTGCTGTCGCTCTACGGAGCGCTCGCGCCTGCGGCGACCGTCGTCACCGTGTTCGCGGGCGTTCCGCCCGAGGGGACGCTCGGCCCCTGGGACGCAGGCAGCGGCGCGACGGACTCGAGCGCGCGGATCCGCGAACGGCACGAGGAGGACCGGCTCGCGCTCGCCCGGTCGGGCGCCGCCCACGTCCACCTCGAGCTCGGCGACCGGCAGTACGTCGCCCTCGGAGCGATGCCGAAGGTGACGGTCGACTCCGTCATGGCCGTCCTGCGCCCGCATCTCGACGGAGCCGAGATCGTGTACGCGCCCGCGGGCGTGTCGGCATGGAGCTCGAACCCCCTTCGCCGCTACCGCCGCCGGCGACGGCCTTCCGACCATCTGATCGTCCGCGACGCGACGCTCGCCGTCCGGCCCGACGCACGCCTCTACGCCGAGTTGCCGTATGCGCTCAGCCGCGACCGGGGGTTCGTGGCGCCCCCCGACGTCCGCCGCCGGAAGCCCGACGAGCACCGCGCGTCGCTCGAGCCGGCGCTTGCCGCCGAGAAGATCGAGTCGGTCCGCTGCTACGCGACCCAGATCGCGCCGCTCGAGGAGGTCTTCGGCGACTTCGTCACGGCCGAGGCGCTCGGCACCGAGGTCTGGTGGGGAGACGCCGAGTAACGCGACTCAGGCTCGGAGTGCCTCCGCCACGCGCCCGGCGGTGAACCGCGTGCCGAGGACGAACCGCGAGATCGGCCCGAAGCGCCGCTCCGCCGCGTAGCCGACGAAAAAGAGCCCGGGTGCGGTCGAGCGGAACGTGCGGTCGAGGACAGGCCAGCCGTCCCGAACGGCGACCGACCCGCGAACCTCGGCGTCGACGAACCCGAGCCGCTCGAGGTCGAAGCGGTAGCCGCACGCGATCAGCACCTCGTCGACCTCGCGCTCGGCGTCGCTCGTCAGCCGCACGCGCAGGCCGCCGCCCTCCTCGGCGACCCGTTCGACCGTGCAGTGCTCGGTGACCGTCACGTTCTGCTCGACGAGCGTGCGCAGCCACGGCGAGCCGCCGGGCCGGAGGAGTCGCCGCGTCAAAGCGACGCGCGCGGAGGTCGGCAGATGCGCGAACAGGTCGGGATGGAGCACGAGCCGGTTCAGCGGCGGCGGCCCGTACCCGACGGCCGGATAGGCGAGCCGGTAGAGCCGCCGACCGAGCGGTCCGCGCTGGTGGTGCGGCTCGCGGTCCGCGAACCAGTGCAACTGCCCTCGGGTGACGAGCTCGACGGTCGCTCCGGCCTGCGCCGCGAGGCCGCTCGTCTCGAGGCCCGCCTGGCCCCCGCCGACGACGAGGACGCGCTTGCCCGCGAGCCGGGCCAGGTCGTCAGGCACCCCCGTGGCGAAGCCGACGGCGCCCCCGAGGAGCGCGGCAAGCGGCGCCGGGACATAGGCGAACGGCATCACGCCGACCGCCACGACCACTGAGCCGGCGTCGACCTCCGAGCCCGCCGCCGTCGTGATCCGGTAGCCGCCGGCGGCCCGTTCGACGCGGGCGACGTCGCTCGGGTCACGGTCGGGGACGAAGCGGTCCGCGAACCAGTCGCTGTAGCGAAGGAAGAGCTCGAGCGGGATCGGCTCGCGTCGCTCTCCCACCGTCTCGGCCCAGCGGTCGATGCTGCCGGCGTCGTCGGGCGCCGAGAGCGACGTCTCCTCCCAGGCCGAGCGCAGCAGCATGTCGTGCGGCATCCGCGTCCGCCACGTCTCCATCTGCGTGCCGAAGGTGCGGACGCGCTGTGGAGCAAGATGCGCGGCGACCGAGAGCCCGAAGGGGCCGGCACCGATGACAGCCACCTCGACACGCTCGGGCAAGAGGGCCAGCCTACCGCGGCCGTCGCACGCACGGGACGCCCCGATTCGCATCGACTACATTGAGGCCGTGACCGCTCCGGCCGTTCCGACCGTCGACTCGCCCGCGCTCTTCGAGCACGGGCTCGACCCCGAGCTCTTCACGGGCGAGCGGCTCGACGAGCTCTGCCGGAAGGCCGACGAGCGCGGCGAGCTGAAGGTGCAGTTCGCCGACCCGGGCAGGCAGCGGTACGGGAACGAGCCTGTGTACACGAGGCCGAGCTACCCGATCGTCGATGATGCGCTGCGGCGCCCGATTCAGTACCGGATCATGGGCGTCGACCGCTACGCCGGCCCCGAGTACCGCGGGTGCCTCGACCACATCTTCGAGGTCGCCGGCATCGACCCGAGCCTAGGCCGGTACTTCCCGGAGACGGTCGTGCGGGTGTTCTCGCCCGGCGCGATCGTCGCGATCCACGGCGACCCCGACCTGAAGCTCGTCTCGACGATCACCGGCGAGACGGTCTGGTGGGTGCGGCCGGCGGAGGCGATGACGGTCGAGGAGCACGAGCGGCTCCTGCGCGGCAACTTCTTCCTCGAATGGCAGGAGGGCGACGATCTGCCGCTGCGGATCCCGCCGGGCCACAGCTGCTTCGTCCCGTCGCGCTGGGCGCACTGGCTCACGCACCCGGGCGACGAGCCGGTCGTAAGCTTCGAGATCGGCTTCTGGACGACCGAGAGCATCCGCGCCCGCAAGATCTACGACGTCAACTGGCTGTTGCGGCGCGTCGGCGTCGAACCGGCGCCTCCCGGCGGGGCGCGGGATGCCGCGAAGTGCCGCACCTTCGACGCGATCAGCAGCCTGACGCGCAAGGGGCTCCACTTCCGGGGCATCTGACGGGTGGCCGCCTCGGGCCGGGGCAGCGCGCTCGTCCTCGACGTCGACACACGCGCGGGCCTCTCCTGTGTCCGATCGCTCGCGCGCGCCGGTGTCGACGTCGCGGCCGGGGCACGTGACGCCCACGCGTCGGGGATGCGGACCCGCTGCGCCTCGCGGCGGGTGATCCTGCCCGACCCTCGCGTCGACTTCGACGCGCACGCGGCCGCGATCCTCGCGGAGGTTCAGGTGAACCCGGTCGACGCGGTGCTCTCGTCGATCGACTCGAGTGTCGAGGCGCTCCATCGCCGTCGCGATGAGATCGGCCGCTTCGCGTCGGTCGCGCTCGGCGCGCCCGAGGCGGTCGAGATCGCCCTGAGCAAGACGCGGACGCTCGAGCTCGCGAGTGCGCTCGGTATCGCGAGCCCGCGGTCGGTTCGCGCGGCCACCGCGCCGGAGCTCGAGGCGGCAGCGGCGGAGACCGGGTTCCCGTGCGTCTTCAAGCCGGAGACGTCGTGGCAGCCGGTGGGCGACGGCGGAGAGCGGCTCGGGCCGGTGCCGGTCGCCGACGGCGAGGAGGCGCGGACGGTCGGGTCGAAGCTCCAGGAGCTGGGCGTCCCCGTGCTCGTCCAGCAGCTCGTGCGCGGTGCGCGCGAGACCGTGAAGCTCTTCCGGGTCGAGGGGAAGACGGTCGCGGTGCTGGCCATGTCGATCGACCGCGCCTGGCCGCCGCTCGGCGGCTCGTCGGTGATGAGGCGGACGATCGCGCCGCCGGACGACGTCCACTCCGCCGCCGAGCGGCTCGTCGCCGAGATCGGTCTGGACGGCTACTCGGAGGTCGAGTTCCGCCGCGACGACGAGGGGCGGGCGCTCCTGATGGAGGTCAACCCGAGGCTCTCCCAGTCGGTGGAGGTCGCGGTGCGCGCCGGGGTCGACTTCCCGCGGATGCAGTTCGAGTGGGCGCGCGGCGGGCACCTTCCGTTGCCGGCTGCGCCGGTGCTCGGCCTCCGGGTTGGATGGGCCGCGGGCGACCTCCGCCTGCTCGTCTCCTCGCTGCGCGGCGCGGCCCCCGACGGCCGCGGTCCGGGTGGGCTCGTGCGGGCGTTTGCGGACGACTACCTGGTCCATCGCGCCCGACTCGAGGGGCTCGATCTGCGCGATCTGCGCCCCGCTCTGGGTGGGATTTCGTTCGCGTTCGGACGAATCGCCGCACGTAGCGAAAGTCCCGGCCGTTAAGCCTAGAAAAAGGCGACCAAAGTCGTGGTTGCTGCCCGGCCCTTCGCCTATATTGGGGACACGGACTGCGCGCCCGAGAGAACGGCTCCCGTGGGGTGCAGAACGCTGGCGGGGAGCTCTTGGGGAGGGGTACTGAGGTGCGCGGTACGAAGACAGATCCGCTTCTGAGAGCGGACGTAGGAACGCGGCCCGAAGTGGCTGTTCAGACCGGTCGAGCGGTCGTCATCTCCGCGTGCGTGCTCGCCGTGACCCTGTCGAGCGGACATCGCACACCCTCCCAGCAGGTTGCACTCGCCCTCGTCCTGGCGGTGGTGTGGATCGCGAGCCTGCAGGCGGGGTTCGCGTCGTCCAAGACGACGCTCGCCGCGCTCGGCCGCGGGGTTGCCGTCCTCCGGGGCGTCTTGCTCGGCCTCCTGCTGACGACCGCCGTCGACGTCTGGCTGCCGAGCCTCGCGCTCGGCCGGCGCTCGATCGCGGTGCTCGCAGTGGGTGTGCTCGTCTTCGTCCTCGCCTGGGAGTTCGTTGCGACGCGGATGCTGCCGCCCCAGCGGGTGCTCGTCGTCGGGCCGTCCGAGACCTGCATCGGCATGCTGCCCGAGTTCCGGCGGCGGCGCGGGCAGCGCCTGGATCTCGTCGGCATCGTCGACGACGACGCGCTCCCCGACGAACGCAGCGCACTCGTCCTCGGTGTCGTCGCCGACCTCCCCGAGATCGTCGAGCGGCTCCGGCCCGACCTGGTCGCGCTCGCGCCGGGGTGTAACCGCCCCGAGACGTTCGCGCGGCTCCTGGACGCCGCGGAGCACGGCTTCAAGGTGCTCGAGCTCGCGCAGCTCTACGAGCACGCGCTCGGGCGGGTGCCCGTGCGCGACCTGACCAAGGCCTGGTTCATGGGCGTGCTCCACCTCTACCAGCGTCCGTATTCGGTGTTCGCCAAGCGCGCGACCGACGTCGTCGGCGCGGTCGCCCTGCTGTTCCTCTCGCTGCCGCTGCTGCCGCTGCTCGCGATCGTCGTCGTCCGCAGCGGGCGCCCGATCGTCCTGCGCCAGAACAGAGTCGGCGAGCACGGCCACATCTTCACGATGTACAAGTTCCGGACGATGCGCGTCGACGCCGAGGTCTCGGGCCAGGCGGTCTGGGCGGCGAAGAACGACCCGCGCGTCACGGAGGCGGGGCGCATCATGCGGCGGCTGCGGCTGGACGAGCTGCCTCAGATCTGGAACATCCTCAAGGGCGAGATGTCGCTCGTCGGTCCGCGCCCCGAGCGGCCCGAGTTCATCGACGAGCTGCTCGAGGCCGTCCCGTTCTGGGAGCGCCGGCACCTGGTCAAGCCGGGCATCACCGGCTGGGCGCAGGTCAACCGCGGCTACACCGCGGACACGCGGGGAAGCCTCGACAAGCTTTCCTACGACCTGTGGTACATCCGGCACCGGAGCCTCACGGTCGACCTGGTGATCTGCGCCCGGACGCTGGGCACGCTCGTGCGCGGGGAGTGGAGCAGCAAGGAGCTGACCGAGCTCGACTACGACCCGCTCGTCTCGGTGCTGCGCTACAGCCAGTCGCTCGAAACGGACGTTGGCCAGGCCTGATCGGGCTCGTCCGCCACACTCAAGTAGCCGGGCCTCCCCGCCGATGCTGATGCGGCATGGAGCGTGCGCCTTCCTACCGGATCCCGGGCTATCATCACGCCCTTCCCCCGACCGGGGAGCAACTGACCGTGAACTCGGCCGTCTCTGATCACTCGGACGTACGCGAGGCCCTCGGGCTCCTGCGTCGCCATGCGCTCCTGATCGGCATCGTCACGGTCGCGACGGCCGTCGCCGCCTTCGCCGTCTCCTACTCGCAGCCGAAGGTCTACACCTCGAGCGCGACCCTGCTCTACGAGCCCGGGACGACCACGGGCACCAGCGAGCCCGACACGGCGACGGCGATGCAGACGATCCAGGGGATCGGCGAGTCCGCCCGGCTCCTCGGGCCGCTCGCCTCGCAATTCGGCGTCTCGCTGAGAGAGCTCAAGGGCGAGGTGTCGCTCGGGATCTCGGTCAGCTCGACCACCGCGTCGCAGATCCTGAGTGTGACGGCCAAGTCCGGCGGCGCCGACCGCTCGGCGTCGATCGCGAACGCCCTCTCGAACTCGCTGATCAACTATCGAGCCTCGCGTCAGAAGAGCCTGCTCTCGTCCCAGATCGCGTTCCTGCAGCAGGAGCTCGAGACGCTGTCGGGCAAGACGGACCCGAGCTCGGTCGCCGCGGCATCCGACGTTCGCACCCAGCTCGTGCAGCTCCGCGCCCAGCAGGCCGTCTTCAGCCCCGACCTGACCGTCCTCTCGCCTGCCACGCCGCGCTGCCGTCGCGAGCTCGCCGCGGCCGAAGCGCGACGCCGTCATCGGCGCCTTCGTCGGCTTCATGCTCGGCTTCCTGCTCGGCCTCGTCCGTGAGCGCCTCGATCGGCGCACGCACACGGTCGAGGAGGTCGAGGCGATCTACCACGCGCCGACGCTCGGTCGCGTGCCGTTCTCCGGTCGGCGGCTCGCGCGGGAGCAGTTGCTCGCCGACTTCGGCGCCGCCGACCCGCTCGCCGACGCCTACCGGACGATCCGCACCAACCTCTCGCTGCTCGAGGCGGGCGATGCCCGCAGCGCCGTCGTGCTCGTCACCTCGGCCGTGCCGGCGGAGGGAAAGAGCGCGGTGTCGGCGAACCTCGCGCACGCCTTCAGCGTGATCGGCAAGCGCGTCCTCGCGGTCTCGGCCGATCTCCACAACCCGTCGCTCCACGAGTACTTCGGCTCGCCTGCCGACGACGCGGCGGCGAACATGATCCCGCTCGTGCTGCGCGGCGGCGACGCGCAACGCGGCCGCGCGGCCCAGGCGCGCCCGCCGGCGGGCCTCATCCAGGTGCTGACCGGCGAGGTGAAGCTCGAGGACGGCGCGCGGCCCATCCCGCTGACGCCGCGCGAGCGCGCGAGCGGCGGCTCGCTGGCCCTGCTCTCGAACAGCAGCACGTTCTTCGACCCGGCTGCACTGTTCGGCTCGAGCCAGATGAAGGTCTTCTTCGAGCGCGCCAAGCGCGACTACGACGTCGTCGTCGTCGACGCGCCGCCCGTGCTCGCCACTGCGGATGCCGCCCTGCTCGCGCAGGCGTCCGATGTCGTCGTCGTCGTCGCGCGGCTGAAGCACCTGACGCGCAACCAGGCGCGGCGCGCCACCCGTGTCATGGCCGCGGCGCACATCGCGCCGACCGGGCTGATCGTCACCGGGGATCTCGACGAGCAGGAGTACGGCTACAGCTATCGCTACGGCTATGAACGGACGCTCGCCGAGCCGGCGGCCCAGGCGCCGACTCCGAGCCCGCCGTCCGCTGCCGAGGCGCGGCCCGGCAACAAGGCCCCGAGCTCCGGGACCGGCAAGCGAACGCCCAAGTCCGCGTCGTTCTAGCCGGCCTTCGGATCAGGCCGTGCGGGCCGGCGTCTCGCGCCGGCTGCGACCATGGGCCCGTCGCCACTGCACGCTCTCGGCCAGCCACGAGGCGCCGTCGAGGTAGCCGGCGAGCTTCGACTGGAAATCGACGACGGTGTCGCCCCAGTCGATCATCGTGCGGCGCAGATCGCCGAGCGAGCCGCCGCCCGGATTCACGCCCGCCCGCGTCGTCACGCCCGCTCGATAGCCCGCCGCGAGCACCGCCTGGATCTCCCGGTCGGTGTGGAGGCCCGCCGGGTAGCAGAAGCTCGTCAGCGTGTACGGGACGTGCCGCTCGAGCCGCTCCTTCGAGCCCTTCACCTCTGCCACGAGCTCCTCCGGCGACACCGTCGTCAGCCGGGGATGGGTCGCCGAGTGCGACTGGATGTCGACGAGGCCGCTCGCGAGCAGCGCCGGCAGGTGGCGAACGGTCAGCGCGGGCGGCGGGCTCTCGCGATACCAGTCGTAGACGATGCGCCCTTCGAGTGCATCGGCGACCACGAAGATCGTTGCCGGTATGCCCAGGGTCTCGAGGACGGGTAGGCCGTACTCGAGGTTGTCGAGATACCCGTCGTCGAACGTCACGCACGCGTAGCGCCCCTCGATCGGCTGCTCCAGGAGATCGAGAGCGTCGCTCAGGCGGACGATCTCGACACCGGAACGGGCGAGCGTCTCCATCTGGGCCTCGAACACCTCCGGCGTGATCCCGAAGACGTCGTCATCAGGCGTGATCCGGTGGTAGCCGAAGATGCGGACGCCGGACCAGTCGGGCCGGAGGCGACGCCGTGCCGCCGCCCGTCGCGCGCTCTTGTAGGCGCGGACGCCGACGTAGTAGGCGCGCGGCTTCGTCGGCGGCACGCGCTTGTGGCGGCCAACGCTCGTCTCCATCAGCAGCGTCTCGAGGCGGTCGAACATCTGCTCGGTCGAGAAGTCGCGCTCGACGAGGGCGCGGCCGACGGCTGCGCGCCGCGCCGCCTCCTCCGGATGCTCGATGCAGTCCTCGATTGCCGCCCCGAACGCCGCAGCGTCCTCGGGCGGGACGAGCCAGCCCGTCTCGCCGTCGACGCACACGCTCGGCGTGCCGTTGACGGCGGTCGCCACGATCGGCCGTTCGAGGGCGAGCGCCTCGAGCAGGACGACCGGCAGCCCTTCCCAGCGCGACGCGAGCAGGACGGCGTCCGCTGCCGCCATGTAGGGCGCGGCGGTCGGGACGCCGCCGGTGAAGACGACGCGGTCCGCGACGCCGAGCGTGCGCGCGAGCTCGATGTTCCGCCGGAGGTCTTCGCCTTCGCCCACGAGCGTGAGCCCCGCTTCGGGATAGCGAGCAGTGAGCAACGCGAACGAGCGAAGGAGGATGTCGATCCCCTTCTGCGGCGCGAGCCTGGCAACACAGCAGAGCTTGGGCTGCCCGATCAGCGAGACTGGGCCGCCGGCGAGACTGTCGGCTCGCAGACGCTCCACGTCCACGCCCGCGCGAAGCAGCTCGACCCGCGGCGACCAGGGGAAGCGGCCGAGACCGGCCGCCGTCGAGTACGAGACAGCGGTCGCCCGCACCCGCGCGAGCCGGAGGACGAGCGACGCCGTCAGCTCGCTTTCGCGCGGGACGCCGTGCATCGTGAACAGGATCGGGACGCCGGGCGCAGCCGCCCGCGCCACCGCGGCCGTCGCGACGGACTGGGCGTGGATCACGTCGGGGCGGAACGTGCTCACGACGCGGCGGACGTTCGCGACCCAGGCGGCGAACGAACGCACGTCCGGCACGACCGGCGACACGTCGAAGGTCGGGATCTCGGGGTCGCGGGTCGCCTCGACCTGCAGGTTCTTCACGCCGTAGGCGAGCGCGACCTTGTGACCACGAGCTCGCAGGCCGGAGGCGCAACCGACCGTCAGCCGCTCGCTGCCTCCAAGGCCGAGCGTCGGCGTCAGGAAAAGGATCCTCACTGGCGCGACACGGTATCGCGGGTCAGCGCGTCAAGCTGAGGAGCAGCTCCTCGAGACGGTCGAGCATCCCCTTGGAGGAGAAGCGGGCCTCGATCAGCTCGCGGCCGGACTCGGCGCGTCGGCGTGCCTCGTCGGGGCGCTCGATGCAGTCGACGATCGCCGACGCGAGCGCCTGCTCGTTCTCGGGCGGGACGAGCCAGCCCGTCTGGCCGTCGATCACGACCGAAGGCGTGCCGGAGACGGCGGTCGCCACCAGTGGGCGCTCGAGCCCGAGCGACTCGAGGGCGACGACCGGCAGCCCCTCCCAGCGGGACGGCAGGATCATCACGTCGGCCCGCGCGATGTACGGGGCGGCGTTCGGCACGGCGCCCACGAAGCGCACGCTGGCCGCGAGCCCGATCTCCTCCGCGAGCGCCGTGTACGTCTCGAGCTCGTCACCGCCGCCGACGAGCGTCAGGCCGGCGCCCGGGAGCCGCTTGCGGACGTCCACGAACGACCGGAGCAGGATGTCGATGCCCTTCTGCGGCTCCTGCCGGGCGACGCAGCACAGCCGCGGCTCGCCGACGAGCCCCAGCGACGGAGCCGACAGGCTCTCCGTCCGCAACGTCTCGAGGTCGACGCCCGGAGGCAGGACGTCGACGTGGGGCGCCCAGCGGAAGCGCGTGATCCCCTTCGCCGTGGCGGCGGAGACGGCGGTCAGGTGGGCCCGGACGGCCCGGAAGATGAGAGCCGCCAGCGGCTCGTCGCTCATCGAGATCCCGTGGAGGGTCACGAGCAAGGGCGTTCTCGGCGTGGCAAGGCGCGCGGCGAGCGCGGAGGTGACCGACTGGGCGTGAATCACGTCGGGCCGGAACTCGCGCACCGTCCGGCGAAGCGAGCGCGCCCACTCGAGCAGCGTCCTTCCGCTCAGCGCGTTCGGCGAGACGTTGATCGCCCGCACCCCCGCCTCCTCCAGCTCGCCGCGGAGTGGATGGCGCGGCAGCCCGTAGGCGACGGCCGTCTCGTGACCGCGCTCCTGCAGCCCGCGGGCGTAGCCGACCGTCAGCTTCTCGGCGCCGGCGGCGTCGAGCGTCGGGATCACGAAGAGAACGCGCACGGGCGACGACGATAGCCGTACTCGCTCAGTGCCGGGTCGGAGTGGGGAACGCGTATTCGTCGGCGCCGATGTCGGGGTTGGTGCCGCAGTAGTGGGTGGGGGCGCCGTCGCAGGCGGCGGTGTAGGTGAGGTTGGGGATGTTGGTGGTGCCGGCGTCGATGATCGGGGAGTTTTGTTGGGGGGTGAGGTTGGGGGCGGCTGTCAGGTTGGGGTTTTGCTGTTTGTCGCCGCTGCCGTTGGGGATGTCGCTGCCGGCGCCGTACCAGTCGTTGTGGTGTTCGCTGCAGCTGGGGCAGCCGCGGTAGGCGCTGCCGTAGTTGCCGGTGAAGAGGTTGTTGGCGAGCACGATGTTGGCGGTTGCCGGGGTGTCGGCGAGGTTGACGGCTTCGCCGCCTTGCAGCTGGAAGGTGTTGTTGGCGATCACGAAGGAGACGCTTGGCGTGTTGCCGTTGGCGTCGGTGCCGGAGCCGTAGTAGAAGGCGTAGCCGTTGATGTTCCAGAGCTTGTTGTCGTAGATCTCGCTTGTGCCTTGGGGGGCGGGGCTGGTGTCGAAGTCGAAGAACGCGAAGGCGTAGGGGGTGTCGTGGATGGTGTTGCCGTAGACGCGGGCGCCGTGGTAGCGGATCGAGACGGCCTGCCCGTTGGGGATGTTCGAGAAGTCGTTGTCGTCGATCACCATGTCGGCGCCTTTGGCGTAGATGCCGTGCTTGGCGTAGGTGATCTGGGGGTTCCAGCCGATGTCGGTGAAGCTGTTGTGGCTGATCACCGTGGCGGGCGCCCAGTTGATGATCGCCGAGTCGCCGATGTGCCGGAAGCTGTTGCCGGTGACCGTCCAGTGGCTGTCTTGGGGCTGGATGTTGACGCCGACCTGGCCGGTGTCGTGCAGGGTCGAGTTCTCGAGGGTGATGTTCTGGACACCGGAGCCGCTCGCGGCGCTCGCGACCAGGTTGCCGTTGCTGGTGATGTCGAGATCGTCGAAGACGAGATCGTGGCGGCCCGACGGCACCCAGACGCCGTTGGTCAACGACGCCTTGCCGCTGCCGTAGCTGCCAAACCGGATCGGCTCGCCGGGCGAGCCCGAGCTGCCGGGCATCAACGAGCTGTCGGTAAACGACTGCCCACCCGCAAACAAGACCGTGTCACCCGGCTGCAACGAGGCGGCATTCACATGCCCGACCGTCCGCCACGGCGCAGACGACGTCCCCGCATTCGCATCCGAACCAGAACCACTCACATAAAACGTCGTCGGTGCCCCTCGCGGACGGACGACGCCGAGCGGCGACGACGACGTCGCGACGAGCGTCGCCGCGATCAAGACGACGATCAGGAGCGCGACGAGGCGGCGACGCCGCCGGGCGCTCAATCCGGAGTCGGCCCTCGGAGCACCCGGTTCCACGAACGGCGACGAAGGATAGTCTTCCGTCTCCTGCGGCGACCTCTCGGGCCCGGATCGGGTGCGGAGTCGGGCCGCTAAGCGTTGCAGAGAATCGGCCGATAAGAACGTCGTGACCTCTCCCGAAGCTCCCGGGACCGCTCCTGACGAGCTCGTCACCGGTCGGCGGATCGCCTCCAACAGCATCCTGACCCTCGCGACGGGGCTCTTTGTCCTCGTCTCGGGGATCGTCATCATCCCGTTCACGATCGACGCGTTCGGGCGTGAGCTGTATGCCCTGCTCACGATCACGTGGATGCTGTCGGCGCACCTGGCCTGGCTCGACTTCGGCCTGTCGCGTGCCGCCGCGAAGTTCGTCGCGCACGATCTCGCGCTCGGCGAGCGGGAGCGCGCCGCGTCGTGGGGCTGGACGGCGATCACGAGCCAGGTCTTCCTCGGGCTGATCGGGACGGTCGGGCTCTGGTTCGGCGCGCCCGCGATCCTCCACGGCCTGAAGGTCGATCCGGCCCACGCTCAGCTCGGGCTGTTGACGATCCGCGTCTTCGCGACCACGATCCCGCTCGCGCTCGCGACCCGCTCGCTGCTCGGCGTCCTGCAGGCAGGCCAGCGGTTCGGCTGGGTGAACGTCTACAGCATCATCTACTCGTTCGGGACGTACGGCGCCTACGCGGCGGGCATCCTCCTGAACGACTCGTTTCGCACCGTGATCTGGGGCCTCTTCTCCGTCCAGGTCGGGACCTCGGTCTTCGCGTTCGTCGGCGCGGCGCGGGTCGTGCCGCTGCTCGCCTCGCCGTTCCGGGAGCTCTGGTGGTCGAAGGCCTACCGCAGCCGCCTGCGCGAGATGTTCCGGTTCGGCGGCTGGATCGCGCTTGCGACGCTGCTCGGGCCTCTGCTCCTCTACTTCGACCAGTGGATCGTCGGCTTCGTGCTCGGAGCCGCCATCCTGCCGTACTACTCGGTGCCGTTCGCGCTCGTGACGCGCCTCGGCGTCTTCTCGTCGAGTCTCACGCAGACCCTCTTCCCGGCCTTCAGCTCGCTGAGCGCGCGTGAGGAGGACTCGCGGATCGGCGAGGTCTTCATCCGTGCCCATCGCTTCCTCGTCGCCGCGACGATCCCGCCCCTTTTCATCGTGTACGTGTGGGCGACGCCGCTCCTGACGATCTGGATCGGCGCGTCGTTCGCGAAGCACGCGGCGACGCCGCTGCGCATCCTCGCCCTCGGCCAGGTGATCGGGCTGCTCGCGCCGCTCTCGGGCGCGCTCCTCCAGGGCGTCGGGCGACCGGCGGCGATCGCGCTCCTCTACGTGGTCGAGCTGCCGTTCAACATCTTCTTCGTGTACTTCATGACACGGGCCTTCCTGCTCAACGGCGCCGCGGCGAGCTTCACGATCAGGACGGTGATCGAGACGATCGTCCTCTGGTTCGTGGTTGCGCGACTCTTCGCCTTCGGGCCGCGGGCGCGCGAGCTGTTCCGACACACGCTGCGGGACGGCGGCCTGATGGTGGGCGTCATGGTCGCAGTGGCCCTCGCGCTGCCGGCGCGGGACGAGATCGCGATCCCGGTGACGATTGCCGCGATCGCCTCGTACACGGTGTTCGTCCTGATGCGGTTGTTCGACACGAACGACCGGCTACTCCTGCGGTCGCTCGTCCGCCGCGTCGCGTCGTGACGGCCACGCGTCCACTGCGCGCGCTCTGGGTGTCGCACTCGGGCGACCTCGGCGGCGGCGCCCAGCTCGTCGTCCTCGAAGGCGTGCGCGCGCTCGCCGACGTCGGCGTCTCGTCGCACGTCGTCGTGCCGGCGGAGGGCCCGCTCGCGACCGCGCTCGCCTCGGACGGAGTGCCGGTCTCGGTCGCGCCGCTCCCGGAGTGGGTTCGGTGGTGGGAGCTCTCGTCGAGCCGCGTCGCGGGCCGGTCGGTGCTCAGCGCCGGTCGGCTGCTGCGCGCGGTCGGCCCGCTCCGGCGCACGATCGCGGCGGCCGCGCCCGACGTCGTCGTCACGAACACGCTCGCGGTCGGTGCCGCCGCCGTCGCCGCGCGGACGCTGCGGATGCCGCACGTCTGGTACGTCCACGAGTTCGGCCGAGAGGATCACGGGATGCACTACGACTTCGGAGAGTCGCCGACCCTGCGGCTCGTCGGCGGCCTCTCGTCGGTCGTCCTCGCCAACTCCGACGCCGTCGCGGCGAAGCTCGCGCTGCACGGGATGGCGGGGAAGCTGCGCGTCGTCCGCTACGCCGTCGACGTCCCGGAGGTCGAGCCTGCGCCGGTCCCGGTCGGCGAGGGCCTGAGGCTCGTGATCGTCGGCCGGCTCACGCGGCCCAAGGGCCAGGACGTCGCGATCCGTGCCGTCGCCGCTGCCGCGGAACGGGGCGCCGACGTCCGCCTCACCGTCGTCGGCGGCGACCTGTCCTCGTCGTTCGGGCGCGAGCTGCAGCAGCTCGCCCACGCGTCCGGCCTCGCCGACCGGATCGAGTTCACAGGCCAGGTGTCGAACCCGCACGCTTTCGTCCTCGCGGCCGATGCGGCGCTGATGTGCTCGCGGAGCGAGGCGTTCGGGCGCGTGACGGTGGAGGCGATGAAGCTCGGCCGCCCCGTGATCGGGACGCAGAGCGGCGGCACCGGCGAGCTCGTTCGGGACGGCTGGAACGGGTTCCTGTACCCGCCCGGCGACGTCGGCGCGCTGACCGACCGCATCGTCGACCTCTCGCGCGACCGGGCGGCGCTCGCGCGGCTCGGCGGCAACGCGCGCGACTGGTCGCGGAGCGCCTTCTCGCGCCGGGCACACGGCGAGGCGCTCGTGGCCGCGCTGACCGCAGCGAGAGACGGGGCGAAGAGTTGAGCGCGCCCGCCCCCCGCGTCTCCGTGGCGATCGTCGTCCACGAGAACCGCGAGCTCGTGCTCGCCTCGCTCACCTCGCTCGCCGCGGACGGTGGGCGCCACACGCGCGAGACGATCGTGCTCGACAACGACTCGACGGACGGCTCTGCGGACGCCGTCGCCGAGCGCTTCCCGGAGGTCACGCTGATCCGCCGGGCACGGCGGGCCGGCTTCGGTGCGAACCACAACACGATCGCCGCCTCCGCGCGCGGCGAGTTCCTGTTCGCCCTCAACGACGACACCCTCGTCGAGCGCGGCTGCATCGACGCACTGGTCGACTTCCTCGACGCGACACCGAGCGCTGCCGTCGCCGGCCCGCCGATCCTCGATGCGCGCGGCGAGCCCGACACGTTCCTGCTCCGGTTCCCGTCGAAGCGGCGTGTGCTCGAGAACGCCCTCTGGCCCTGGCCCCAGATGCCGAGATGGGACGCCGTCGCTCCGCAGCGCGTCGACTGGGTGAACGGCTGCGCTCTGATGATGCGGCGCCGAGCGTTCGACGACGTCGGCGGCTTCGACGAGGGCTTCTTCATGTACGCGGAGGAGAAGGACCTGTGCCGGCGCCTCGCTCGACGCGGCTGGGAGTCGTGGCTCGCTCCGGGCCCGGGGCTCGTCCACCTCGGCGGCCAGTCGAGCGGCGGCGCCTCCGAGCGGCGCGACGTCGAGTTCTGGCGAAGCCAGCGCCGGTATCTCGCCAAGCACGAGGGGCAGGCGTTCGGATGGGGCGCGCCGTTCGCCTCGGCGACGGCGAACCTCCAGCTCTGGCTCGCCTCGGCCGCCGTGCTGCGACTGCCGGCCGGCGTCCGCCCCGCGCGGGTGCGGGCGGAGGCGCCGGCGGAGTACCGCCGGGGCTTTCGGTCCGCGCTGCGCACCGGCCTGAGGCCGGACCGCGGGGAAGGGCTGCGCGAGCTCGCCGAGGACTGGAATGCCCGCCGCGACGCCGCGGCCCACGACGACTCCGGCTAGCCGGCCGGGGCGCCGCCGAGCGGCGCCCGCCGTGCGACGGGGCCCGCGGCAACGGTGGCGGCGTCGTCGGCCGGAGCTGCCTGGGCGCGGTACGCAAGACCGATCCCGAGCCCCGCCATCAGCCAGACGCCCGCGTTCGTCGTCACGTCCCCTGAGAACATCGCGTTCACGAGCGCGGCGGCGAAGAGCGCGGTCACGATCACCGCCTGCGCCCGGGTGTCGGGGTCGCGCCGGGCGTTCGCGAGCAGCCGCATCGAGGAGACGAGGAAGATCGTGAGCGGCACGAGGCCGAAGAAGCCGAGCTCCGCCCCGGTCTCGAGGACGAGGTTGTGCGGGTAGAAGTTCGGCGGGAGCACCGAGGCGAAGCTCCCCGTGCCGATCCCGAGCACCGGATGGGCGAGGAACTGGTCCCAGGCGAGCTGCCAGAGCTGGAAGCGGCCGTTCGACGAGAGGCCGCTGCCCGAGCCCGTCAGCACCGAGAGCGACCGCTGCAGGCTCGCGCCCGGCACGGCCTCGACGATCAGCACCGTCGTCACGATCCCCAGCCCGGTCACCCGGAACACGTTGCGGCGCACGGACTCCGACCGGGCGAGGAGCAGGATGACGATCGCGACGCCGACGAGCGTCCCGAGGACGGGGCCGCGCGAGCCCGACGCGAGCAGGGCGAGCGCGAGCAGCGGGAAGAGCACCATCGCCGCGCGACGCGGCAGCCCGGCCGCGCCGACCAGCACGAGGTAGAGCGCGATCATCAGCCCGTCGCCGCTCTCCCGCCCCAGCGAGATCGGGTTCTCGAGCGCCGAGATCGTGTACCGGTTGTCGTAGGCGGTCTGTGCCTGGCCGTGCACGAGCCGCCAGAGCAGGAGCATCCCGCTCAGGCCTGCCATGAACATGGAGATGACCAGGAAGCGCTCCACGTGGCCGCGCAGCTGCCCGACGAGGACGCCGGCGAGCAGCAGGAGGAGATTCTCGAGTACGAAGAGCTGCACCTTCGTCGAGGCATAGCTCGGGGCGCTCGAGGCGGGCAGGCGCGAGAGCATGACGATGCCCGAGCACGATCGAGCCGAGGATGGGCGGGGCGAGCAAGAGCCCCAGCGGGAGCCTCAGCTCACCGAAGTACAGCGCGAGCACGATCGAAAGGCCCACCCAGCCCGCGAACGCGATCGTGACGAGGCCGTGCGGGAACGGGTCGGTCCCGCGGAGGGCGATGATCAGCGTCGGGATCCCGGACAGCGCGAGCGGATAGGCGATCGACCTGCGGGCGAGGAGCACCGCGACCGGCGCCAGCCCGACGACGAGCAGGGCGACCGGGCCGCGGCCCGGCATGTGGAGCAGCAGGACGGCGAGGACGGGCGGTGCGGCAACGAGCGCCCAGAAGGTGATGCGTGCGGTCAGCGACACGCGTCTGCTCCAATGCCGCCGCGGTGCTGCTCGGTGCGGCAGGGTTTCGGACCGAAGCGTCGGAAGTGAGTGAGCACAGGATGAAGATCGCCTACGTCAACTTCTGGGACGTATTCGTCGAGGACGGCGTCGTCAAGAAGCTTCGCTTGCAGTCCGGGCATTGGCGCGCGGCAGGTCATCATGTCGAGCTCTTCTGCCTCACTCCGAAGCCGCCCGAACCGGCGTCGCCCGTTCTCGAGGGCGAGATCTTCACCTTCGACGGCGGCCGACAGCGTTTCACCGCGACACGGGCACTTGCCTCGGCGGTACGCGACTTCGCAGCGGACGTACTGTACCTCCGGTACGACGTCTTCCTGCCGCCGATCCTCCGGGCGCTCGCCGAGCGGCCGATGGTCGTCGAGCTGAACAGCCGCCCCGACGAGTTCGCGCTCAGGCCGCTCCTTCCCCGCACGTACGAGCGCTGGAATCGCCGGCGGATCCTGTCCTGCGCCGACGGCGTCGTGTGCGATTCGCACGAGCTCGCCGACGACCCCACCGTCGAGCGCCTCGGCAAGCCCGTCGTCGTGATCGGGAACGGCATCGACGTGGCGGCGTTCCCGGTCACGCCTCCGCCGGCGAGCGAGCGGCCGCGAGGAGTCTTCCTCGGGACGCCGGGACAGCCCTGGCAGGGGATCGACAAGTTGCGGTTGCTCGCCACGCTGCTGCCGGAGTTCGATTTCGACGTCGTCGGCCCTGCGCCCGCGGAGCTGGGCGGGCCGGCCCCGCCGAACCTGCGGATGCACGGCTTTCTCACCCGCGAGCGGTACGAGGCGATCGTCACCACGGC
The DNA here is from genome assembly GCA_963840365.1 of uncultured Thermoleophilia bacterium. GTDB lineage: Bacteria > Actinomycetota > Thermoleophilia > Gaiellales > Gaiellaceae > PALSA-600. The sequence goes on from CAWIYQ010000012.1 coordinate 820,895, forward strand.
CGATTTCGGCATCGGCTCGCTGGCCCAGTACCGCAAGCGCCAGAACGAGCTGGCGCCGCTGAAGGTGCGCGAGTACCTCGCCTATGGGCTGCCCGTGCTGATCGCCCACAAGGATCCCGACCTGACGAACGAGCCGCACTGGTTCGTGCTCGAGCTGCCGAATCACGATCGGAACGTGGCTGACGGCGCCGAGGCGGTGCGCGCGTGGGTCTCGTCGATCAAGGGATCGCGCGTCGGGCGCGAGGAGGCCGACCGCCTCGTCGGCGCCGAGCCGAAGGAGGCCGAGCGGCTGCGGCTGATGCGCCGGGTGGCCGCGGGCGAGGCGCGGGTCGAGGAACGCGCGGTCGCCCCCGGCTGAACCTCCGCGGGGGCTCCGGGACGGCCGTCGGGACCGCAGGTTTCGGCAGGTTCCTCCCTCCAATCAGTGATGCACGTGGCAGATCGGCGCACCGACTCCAAGAGATATGCGCCGCCTACTGCTTCTCTCAGCCGTCATTCTCGTCCCGCTGACGATCCTCAGTCTTTCGTCTGCTTCCGCCGGCTCCGGCGGGACGACGTTTTATGTGAGTGGTTCTGGTTCGGATGCGAATGCGGGGACGTCGTCTGCGCCGTGGCGGACGGTCGGGCATGTGAATGCCGCCTCGTTGCAGCCGGGTGACACGGTCTTGTTTGCGGGTGGGCAGTCGTTTACCGACAGCTCGTTGATGCCCGGCAGCTCGGGCTCGCCCGGCGAGCCGATCCGGTTTGGCAGCTACGGCAGCGGCAAGGCGTCGTTGACCAACGGCGTCTGGGTGCCGTCGGGCCGCCACGATCTCGTCTTCGACGATCTCGACATCACCAGCAACGGCAACCTGGTCGCGAGCGCCGCGAGCGGCTCCGGTGTCCAGAACATCACCCTGGAGAACTCGACCCTGCACGACACCCCGCAGGTCGGCGTCAACATCCAGCCCCAAGACAGCCACTGGACGGTCACCGGCAACAGCTTCCGGCACATCGGCGACTCGGCGATCATCAACTGGGCGCCCGCCACGGTGATCAGCCACAACAGCTTCACCGACATCGGCTGGAACCCCCAGATCACCTACGCCAAGCACGGCATCTACGCCAAAGGCGCCGACATGGTGATCGACGACAACGACTTCTCGAACATCCCCAACGGGCAGGCCGTCTCGATCCGCTACCACGGCGCCCGCGTCTACGGCAACACCATCCACGACACCCCCTACGCCTTCGCGTTCTTCGACTTCGACACCAGCCCCGCCCCCCAAGGCACAAGCGAGATCTACGACAACAAGCTCTGGAACATCAACGGCTACGCCTTCTACTACGGCTCCGGCACCGACGCCAACGGCAACACGCCAAGCGTCTCCTTCGTGATCGCCAACAACACCTTCCAGCTGCAAGGCGGCGAAGCCGTCAACCTCGCCGACACCCCGGCAACCGCCAACATCGTGCTCGCCAACAACCTCTTCACCGGCAACTACGGCAGCGCCTACCGCGGCTGCCCCAGCTGCAGCGAACACCACAACGACTGGTACGGCGCCGGCAGCGACATCCCCAACGGCAGCGGCGACAAACAGCAAAACCCCAACCTGACAGCCGCCCCCAACCTCACCCCCCAACAAAACTCCCCGATCATCGACGCCGGCACCACCAACATCCCCAACCTCACCTACACCGCCGCCTGCGACGGCGCCCCCACCCACTACTGCGGCACCAACCCCGACATCGGCGCCGACGAATACGCCTTCGGTGGCGCCTCGCCCGCGCCGACCAACCCGCCGACGCCGACGACCCCGACGCCGACGACGCCGACGCCGACGACGCCCACGCCGACGACGCCCACGCCGCCGACCCCGGCGCCGAAGCCGGACACGTCGGCCCCGAGCGAGCCCGGATCGCTGCGGTTCACGCCCAGCGGCTCCGGCGGGATGCTCTCCTGGGCCAGGTCGACCGACAACGTCGGCGTCGCCGGCTACCGCGTCAGCCTCAACGGCACATCGGTCGGCTCGACGACGGCGCTCTCCGAGTCGTCGCCGAAGCTCGCCTGCGGGACGAGCGACACGTTCGGCGTCGTCGCCTACGACGCCGCCGGCAACACGTCACGGATGGCCGCGCTGTCCGTGAAAGCCGCCTCGTGCCAGAGCAACGTTCACCCGCCTCGCGGGCGGGGCCGGTTCAACGCGGTTCGCTCGCTGAACATGGGCGTGACGTACGGCGCGCTCGCGCTGCAGTTCGCGCACACCACGAACCTGCGGCTCGGCTCGCGCCACCTGCGCTAGCCGCCTCGGGACTTCGCTCCGGCCCGGCAGCCCGCCGGGCCGGAGCGCTCAACCTTTGCCAGTCGCCCGCCGATAGCTGAAGCGTGGCGACGTTCGATCGCAGCCCTCGCGGGGTGCCCGCGTTCGACGGGCCGATGGCAGACGTCGCCCGTCCGCGCGTACCGACGATCGCGCCGGGGCCGCGGCGGCCGCTGGCGGTCCTGCGCGGGCGCGTCTCGCGGCGGGAGGTCGGCGGGCGCGTCCTCCTTGCCTGGTGCAGCTCGTATGCGGTGCTGCGCTTCGACACGGATGTCGCCGCCGCGCTCGGGCAGGCGCTCCTCCTCGCGCTCGTCTGGGAGCTCGTCCACGGCAAGGTGACCGAGTGGTTCCGCGCGATGACCTTCGTCGCGGGCACGTTCGTGGTCGCGGCGATCACCGGCACCCTGGCGGTGGGGCTGGTCGCCGCCACCGCCTTCGTGCTGCCGTGGCTCGGCTTCCGGCCCGGAACGCTCCTCGTCGCCGGAGCGGTGACGCTCGTCGCCGTCGGCGCCTGGGACTCGTTCGTGCGGCACACTTCGAAAGCGCCCGCACGCGTCCTCGTCGTCGGGGGTGGTCACGCCGTCGCGCGGTTCCTGCAGAGCATCGACCAGGCCGACGTGCCCCTGACGGTGATCGGCGTCGTCGACGACAACGTCGAGCGCGAGGTGGCGGCCGCCGTCCCGCTGACAGCGCCGCTGGCGCGGCTCTCGGAGACGGTGCGCAGGCTCTCGCCAGACCTCGTCGTGATCGCGGTGCAGCGCGGCCGGCCCGACGTGTTCGCTCAGCTGCTCCAGGTCGCCGAGACCGGCTTCCAGATCGCCGGGCTCCCCGAGATCTACGAGTTCACGTTCGGCCGCCTGCCGATCGAGGAGCTCACGCCCGCCTGGTTCATGAGCGTGCTGCACGCGTACAACCGACCGGCGAACCGCCTCGGGAAGCGCGTCTTCGACGTGCTCGTCGCGCTGGTGGGAATCGTCCTGACGCTCCCGCTCCTGCCGCTGATCGTCGTCGTGGTGAAGCGGACGCCGGGCCCGCTCCTCTACCGGCAGGAGCGCCTCGGCGAGCACGGCCGCCCATTCACGATGCTCAAGTTCCGGTCGATGCGCACCGACGCGGAGGCGGCCGGGGTGCGGTGGGCGGCCCGCGACGACGACCGGGTCATCCGCGGCGGCAGGCTCCTGCGGCTGCTCCGCCTCGACGAGCTGCCGCAGCTCTGGAACGTCCTACGCGGAGAGATGTCGATCGTCGGCCCGCGGCCGGAACGGCCCGAGTTCCTCGACTACCTCTCGGGTGAGGTGCCGTTCTGGAGCCAGCGACACCTGCTCAAGCCGGGCATCACCGGGTGGGCGCAGATCCGCTCGAGCTACGCAGCCGACGCCCTCGGAACCGTCGAGAAGCTGTCGTACGACCTGTGGTACCTGCGCCACCGGAGCATCCTGCTCGATGTGATGATCTGCGCGAAGACGCTCCCGCGCATGGCGACGTTCCGCGGTGCTCGATGAACGGCACCCGGAACGACGACGGCGCCGTTGCGGCGCCGTCGTGTCTCCGTCCTTGTCCCCGCGGGCTCTACGCCGTCGGCGGGGTCGTGCGCCGCGTGATGCGGCGAAGGCTTACACCTGTGCCGACGAGCACGAGACCGCCGGCCGCGATGAAGCCGAGGTCGAGGCCCGTGAAGGGCAGCGTGCCTGTGCGGGTGTTGGCCTTCGGAGCGGTCTTGAGCTTCGTGTTCGGCTTGCTGACCGTCTTCTGGACCGTCTCACCCTTGGTGTTGTAGGTCGTCGCCGTGGAACTGTTCCCGGCGAGCGCCGACGACGCGAACGCAGCGGCCACCACGACGGCAAGTAGGGCGATCGTTCGTCTCATCGTGTCGCTTCCTCTCGTTCCAGTGTGCGTCGATCAGGCGCTTTGCGCCCTTGAGTATACCGTGGTCGGGAGCGGTCATCCGTTCACGCGCCGGAGGTCCAGGCGCGACCAGGACGTTCGCTCAGGCGTCCCGGGTGGGGTCTAGGCTCTCGCGGTGCCAAGGCTGCTCTACGTGGTGACCCTTGCCGAAGTGGGCGGGGCGCAGACCTACGTCGCGGAGCTTCTCCCGGCGGCCCGCGAGGAGTACGACGTCGCGGTGGCCGCTCACGGCGAGGGGCCGCTGCGCCGCGCCGCCGCGGAAGCCGGCGTGACGTTCGTCCCGCTCGAGCAGGTCCGCCGGCCCGTCGCGCCGGTGCGCGACCTGCGCGGCTTGCTCGAGCTCTACCGGCTCTTCCGCCGGCTGCGGCCGGACGTCGTCCATCTCAACAGCTCGAAGGCGGGGATCCTCGGACGGCTCGCCGCCCGTCTCGCCCGCGTGCCGGTCTGCGTCTTCACCGCGCACGGCTGGGCCTTCAAGGCGGGTCACGGCCGGGCGGCGCGCGCCTACCTCTGGGCCGACCGGCTCGTCGAGCCGCTCTCGAGCACCGTCGTCTGCGTGAGCGAGACCGAGTTGAGAGCCGGTCTCGAGGCCCGGACGTGCCGTGCGGGGCGGAGCGTCGTGATCCCGAATGCGGTCGAGCCCGGGGGCCCGGTCGAGCGCGCGCCGGCCGAGGGACGTCCGGTCGAGATCGTGAGTGTCGGCCGTCTCGCCGAGCCGAAGGACTTCGCCACGCTCGTCGCTGCCTTCGCGTCGCTTCCCTCGGGCTCGGCCCGCCTGATCGTGCTGGGCGACGGCCCGCTGCGCGGTCGGCTCGCTGCGCAGATCGGGCAGCTCGGCCTCGGCGGCTCGGTCGAGCTTGCCGGGGAGGTCGACGACGTCCGGCCGCGGCTCGAGCGGGCGGACGTCTTCGCCCTGTCCAGCCGCTCGGAGGGCATGCCGCTCTCCGTGCTGGAGGCGATGGCCGCCGGGCTGCCGGTCGTGGCGAGCGACGTCGGCGGCGTGCACGAGGTGGTGGCCGACGGCGCGACGGGCCGGCTCGTCCCGCCCGGAGATGCCGCCGCGCTGGGAGCTGCCCTCGCCGGGCTCGTCGCCGACGCCGGGGAGCGAAAGCGCCTCGGCGCCGCCGGCCGTGAGCGCGTGCTCGAGCGCTTCGCGCTGCCTCCGTGGCGCGAGCGGCACCTCGAGCTGTACCGCCGCCTGCTGGCCGGGGCACCGGACACCGACTATCGTCGAGGGCAGTCGTGACCGGGACGCACGCTCCCACGTACTCGACTGTCGGGTCCCGCGAGGCGCTCGAGGCGCTCGCGCCCGACTGGGACCGGCTCGTGCTCGAGATGCCCAGGCCGAGCCCGTTCCTCCTGCACGGCTGGGTGACCGAATGGTGGCGGTCGTTCGGTGACGGCGCCCGCCTCGCCGTCGCTGTCGCGCATCGAGACGGCCGGCTCGTCGGCGCCCTGCCGCTCTACGTCCGCCGAACCGGAGGGCTTCGCGTCGCCCGGTTCCTCGGCGGGCATGAATCGGCGCTCGCCGACCTGCTCCTCGACCCCGGCGAGCCTGCCGACACTGCGGCCGGCCTCGTCGACGCGTTCCGGGCGCTCCCGTACGACTACTGCGATCTCTTCGGCCTCCCCGGCGCGTCGCTGCTCGGCGGCGTGGCCGGGCCGGCGCTGCCGCTCGTCGAGCGCGTCGAGGCCCCCGTGCTCTTGATGCCCGACGGCTTCGAGGAGACCTACGCGCAGAAGACGAGCTCGAAGAAGCGCAACCTCCACCGCCGGCGGCTGCGCCAGCTCGGCGAGGTCGGCGAGGTCGAGTTCGTCCTGGGCCGCTCGCTCGATGAGCTCGAGCCGCTGCTCGAGCAGGCGTTCGTCCTCCACCGGCTCCGCTGGGCGGGCAGGCCCGACGGGTCGACGTTCGGCACGCGCGACGGCGTCGAGTTCCACCGCGCGGCGCTGCGGCGGCTGGCGGGCTCGGGCGTGCTGCGGATGGTGATGATGCGGGTCGGCGGCCGGCCGGCGGCGTTCCACTACTTCTTCGAGCTCGGAACGACGATGTACGTCCATCGGCTCGCGTTCGACCCGGACTTCTCGCGGTACTCGCCCGGGCTCGTCTCGACGCTCGAGACGCTGCGCGTCGCCTCCGACGACGGCATGCGCCGCGTCGAGTACCTGGGCGGCGGCGAGCGGTACAAGCTCGAGCTGAGCGACCGCTTCGAGCCGCTCTACCAGGGCGTCGGCCTGGCGCGGAACCCGATCGGCGCCGGCGCCGCGCACAGCCGCATGGGGCTGATCGGCGCACGCAAGGCGCTCAAGCGGTCGGAACGGCTCCAGCGTCTCTATCTCAAGGGCGGTCTCGCCCTGCGCCGCCACAGGGCGGAGCAACCCGCCGCAGATCCCGATTAGAGTGGGACGCATGGACGCGCCGTACGCCTTCAAGCACGAGCTCGATCCCGATCTGTTCGCGCTCGACCGGCTCGACGAGCTCTTCCGTCGCGCCCCGGAGGGCAAGGCGGCGGTGCAGTTCGCCGACGAGAGCCGCGACCGCGCAGGCATCGATCCGACGATGACGACGCTCGAGCGGCCGTTGGCGGAGGACGTCCTCGCACGCCGTCTGCACGTTCACATCGAGGACCTGCACGAGTGGGCGCCCGAGTACGCCGACGCCCGCCGGCAGGTGCTCGCAGCGGCGGGCATCGACCCGGCGGAGCGGCACTACGGCGACCAGACGGTGATCCGCGTGTTCTCGCCCGACGTGCCGGTCGGCCTGCACGCGGACGGCGAGACGCAGATCGACTGCGGCGTCGGCGCCGGCGGGCGCAACATGTGGCACGTGTCGCCGCCGAGCGGGCTCTCCCAGGAGGAGCACGAGGCGCTCCTCCGCGGCGGCCACTTCGTTACCTGGCGTGAGCTGCCGCTCTATGCCACGTACGACCTCCATCCGGGCGACGCCTTCGCCGCGCCGCCGCGGTGGCCTCACTGGATCGAGCACCCGGGCCCCGATGCGGCGGTCAGCTTCGAGGTCGGCTACTGGACGGCGGACGACATCCGCATGCGGAAGGTCTGGGACGTGAACTGGATGCTGCGCAAGGCGCGGATCAGCCCCCGCCCGCCCGGCGAGACGGAGTCGCTCGACCGGCGCAAGCGCCTCGTGTTCGACGCGATCAGCGTCGTCACGCGCAAGGGCGCCGAGTACCGCGGCGTCTAGGACTTCGTAGCCAGTCCCTCGTTCGAGGGGTTGCGCGCCTCGCGAGGCTTTCCCACACTCAGATGAGCGTCGGCGGCCCGACGTCCCTCCATCTCTGGAGCCATGGCTGCCGTCGCACATAAAGGGCCCGCAGGGGCCTCGACCGGAACCCTCTACGAGCGCTACGCGCGCCAGATCCTCGCGTACTGCCTGCAGGAGCTCGGCAGCCGTGAGGAGGCGGAGGACGCCGCGCAGACGACCTTCCTGAACGCGTTCCGCAGCCTGCAGCGCGGCGTCGTGCCGGAGTTCGAGAGCGCCTGGCTGTACACGATCGCCCGGAACGTGTGCCTGACCCGTCGGCGCTCGTCGTCGCGGCGCCGCCGGGTCGAGACGGCGTCCGATCTCGAGACGCTGCAGGACGCGATCCCGGCGCGGTCGGTCGACGCGGACGAGCTGATCGGGCTGCCGCACGCGCTCGCCGCGCTGCCGGAGACGCAGCGCCGTGCGCTCCTGTTGCGCGAGTGGCAGGGGCTCTCCTACCGCGAGATCTCCGAGGAGCTCGGGATCACGCAGGCGGCGGTCGAGACGCTCCTCTTCCGCGCCCGCCGCTCGCTCGCCGCCGGCCTCGAGCGCGTCCAGCTCGTCGCCGCCTGATCCGATTCAGGCTGGGGCTACACTTTCGGCCGCCACGCCGACGTAGCTCAGCTGGTAGAGCACATCACTCGTAATGATGGGGTCCGGGGTTCGAGTCCCCGCGTCGGCTTAGGATTCATGCGGGCGGATCGATTCGGAGAGTGTTCGCGAGTATTCGCGGGCCGATTGCACCGATCCTCAGCGTGACGAGGGCGAGTCAGCGCTTGCGGTCGTTCGTTGCCGGGGTCAGGCGCTCGTCCTGTGCTACCCGGTCGCCGCCGGCGCGCGATGTCCTTGCGGCGGGGTCATTCGGCCACGACTCGTCGTCGCTGTATCTGCTCTGAGTCGGGGCGCTTGACCTCGGTCGCGAGGCGGAGCTTCTCCATGCCGCGGATCACGAGCGCGGAGATGTCGAGCTGGCCGGGCTCGAGGCCGTGGACTGCCGAGGCCGGGAAGGCGTGGTGTCCGTTGTGCCACGACTCGCCGAACGACGGGATCGCGAGCAGCCAGACGTTGCGGCTCTCGTCGCGGGTGCGGAAGGGCTGCTCGCCGAAGAAGTGGCAGATCGAGTTGATCGAGAACGTCACGTGCTGGAAGAGGAAGATCCGAACGAGGCCGGCCCAGACCATCGCCTCGAGGCCCCGCTGCCAGCTTCCGCCGACGAGGTAGCCGGCGAGGAACGGAAGCCCGAGCGTGAGCGCGACCCAGAGCAGGTAGAGACGGTCGATCGCCCGCACGAGCCGGTCCTCGTACAGGTCGCGCCCGTACTCGACCCCGCGCTCGAGGCCTTTCGTCGAGAAGAGCCAGCCGATGTGCGAGTGCCAGAGCCCGAGGACGTGCTCGGCGAGCGAGTCGCCGTGCCCGGCGTGCGGGGAGTGCGGGTCGCCGGGCCGGTCGGAGAGCGCGTGGTGCTTGCGGTGGTCGGTGACCCACTGGGTGAGCGGCCCCTGCATCGCCATCGAGCCGAGGATCGCCCAGAACGCACGGAGCGGCGCGCTCGTCTCGAAGCTCTTGTGTGTGAAGAGCCGGTGGAAGCCGACGGTGATCCCCAGCCCGCAGGCCACGTAGAACCCCGCGAGCAGCACGAGGTCGACCGGGCGCACACCGCGGTCCCAGAGCAGCCAGACGGCGGCGACGAGCCCGAGCGGTGGCACGACGACGGCGACGATCCCGGCGAGCTGGCTCGGGACGCTCGTCCGCTCGCGGACGGTCTTGATCCTCGTCATGCGGGCTCCTCGAACGGCCGGCCGAGGACGAGCTGCATGTCGCGGATCGCACGCGTCCTGAACAGCGCCTCGCAGGAGGCGAGGTAGAAGTCCCAGGTCCGGACGAAGCGGTCGTCGAAGCCGAGCGCGCGCACCTCGGGGAGGCTCGCGAAGAATCGCTCGCGCCACGCCTTCAGCGTGTCGGCGTAGTGCGGGCCGATCTCCTCGAGCCCGACCACCATCAGGCGCGAGGCGCGGCTCATCGCCGTCTGCAGCGCCTCGAGCGACGGCAGGAGCGAGCCGGGGAAGATGTAGCGCTGGATCCAGTCCTCCTTGCGCCGGTAGCGCTCGAAGCGCTGGTCGGGCATCCCGATCACCTGGATCGCAGCGAGGCCGCCGGGCGCGAGCAGCCGGTCGCAGGCGGCGAAGAAGGTCGGGTACTGCGCGTAGCCGATCGCCTCGAGCATCTCGATCGAGGCGATCTTCGAGAACTGCCCGTCGAGCGTGCGGTAGTCCTGGAGGCGGATCTCGACGCGGTCGGCGAGGCCGGCCGCGGCGACGCGCTCGCGGGCGAGCTCGAGCTGCTGCTGGGAGAGCGTGACGCCGGTGACCCGTGCCCCGTACTCGCCGGCCGCCATCAGCGCGAAGCTGCCCCAGCCGCAGCCGATCTCGAGCACGTGGTCGCCGGGGCGCAGGCGCAGCTTCTCGCAGATCGCCCGCAGCTTCCGCTCCTGCGCCTGCTCGAGCGTGTCGCCCTCCTGCCAGAGCGCGCAGGAGTAGGTCATCGACTCGTCGAGGAAGAGCCGGTAGAGGTCGTTGCCGAGGTCGTAGTGGTACTGGATGTTCGCCCGGGCCTTGCGCAGACCCTGCCGCGGGGAGACGTGGGGACGGTGGCGGTCGAGCCGCGCGAGGCGCGAGCCGGCGCGCCACGTCTCGAGGTTGCGAACGACGAGCGCGATCAGGCCGGGCAGGTCGTCGGTGTGCCAGTCGCCGGCGGCGTAGGACTCGCCGAAGCCGAGGCCGGGCGAGCGCGCGAGCCGGCGGAAGACGTCGTTCGAGGTGACGGTGACGACGATCGGGTCGCCCGTCCCGGCCCGGTACACGCGCCCGCCTGGGAGCCGCAGCTCGAGCGCGCCGTGCTCGACGCGGCCGAGCGCGCGGATCGCGGCGCTCTCGGCGAGGCGGGCCCCGATCCGGCGGCCGGCGGGGAGCTCGCGCAGCACCTCGGTCACCGCTTCACCGATCCCTCGCCGGGAACGAACGGCGGCTTGTGGAAGAACGGCACGCGCTTCAGCCAGAGCCTCGCCGCCTGCAGGTGGATCAGGACGGTCACCTGCAGCGGCATCAGCGGGTAGCGGAGCAGGGCGCGGGCGAGGGTCGCGTCGGTCAGCGGGTGCCGGCGCCCGGTGAGCGTGGCGAAGAACGGCCGCGCCCCGCCCTCGCTGAGGTCGATCCGCACGTCGAGCTGCTCGCCGGGCTCCGAGAACCACCACTGGTAGCTCTGGTCGAGCCCGAAGAACGGCGAGACGTGCAGCTTCTTGTCGTGACGGTAGGAGAGCCGCCGCTCGCCCGTGTCCTGGTTCTCGGGCGAGAGGAGGTAGGGGAGCCGCTCACCGAAGGTGTTGCTGACCTCGGCGACGATGCAGGCGAGCTCGCCGTCCCGGTAGCAGTAGAAGAAGCTGACCGGGTTGAACACGTAGCCGAGCACGCGGAGGTTCGTCAGGAGCAGGATCCGGTCGGCCTCGATCCCGTGCTCGGCCAGGTAGGCGCGCACGTCCAGGTGGTCGCGGTCGTGGAGGCTGACCACGTCGCGCCGGTTCCAGCCGAAGAGCCGCACGCGCCGGTCGAGCTCGGGCAGTTCGTCGAGGTCGAGCAGGTAGAAGCAGACGCGGTAGCGGAAGACGTTCTCCTTCGGCGTCTTTCGCGCATGCATCACGCTGCCGGTGTAGAGCGCGGACCTCACCAGCCCGCTCCGAAGGCCGCGGCGGCGGCGAGGCCGGAGCGCAGCCCGTCCTCGTGGAAGCAGTATCCCTGCCAGGCGCCGGCAAAGGCGGTGCGCCGCGGGCCGTTCAGGCGCGGCAGGTCGGACTGGGCGCGCATCGACTCGAGCGTCACGAGCGGGTGGCGGTAGGAGAAGCGGCGGATGATCCGCGCCGGGTCGATCTCGGCCGTGCGATTGAGCGTGACGCAGTAGTGCTCGTCCTCGTCGAGGCGCTGGAGCTTGTTCAGGTAGTAGGTCATCGTCGGGCGGCCGTCGTCGCAGCCGCAGTCGCGGAGCTGGTAGTTCCAGGAGCCGCGGGTCGAGACGCGGCGCGGCAGGAAGCGCTCGTCGGTGTGCAGCACCGTGTCGTTCTCGGTCGTCCCGAACACGCCCAGCAGGCGGCGCTCGTCCTCGCTCGGATCCTCGAGCAGGCGCAGCGCCTGGTCGGCGTGGGTCGCGACCACGACGCCGTCGAAGCGCCGCAGCTCGTCGCCTGCGAGCCGCAGCTCGACGCCGCCGTCGAGGCGGCGGATCGAGCGGACCTCGGTCGAGAGGTTGATGCGCAGCCGCTCCTCCAGGGCGCGCACGTAGGTGCGGCTGCCGCCGGTGACCGTCTTCCAGCGGAGGCGCCGAAAGCCGAGCATGCCGTGGTTCGCGAAGAAGCGGACGGCGTAGACGAGCGGGAAGTCGAGCGTCTGGCTGGGAGCGGTCGACCAGAGCGCAGCGCAGAGCGGAACGAGGAAGTGGTCGCGGAACCGCGGCGAGTAGCCCTCCTCCTCGACGTAGCGGGAGAGGCTCCACTCCGCGCAGCGCGGGTCGTCGAGAGCCCGGCCCCCGAGGCGCAGGAAGCGGGCGATCTCGAGCGTCAGCCGTGTGAGCGGCGGACGGCTGCCCGAGTACTCGAGGCCGTGCCGGTCGCAGGCGACCGAGAAGCTCATCTTCGACGGCTGCGTGCGCACGCCGAGCTCGCGGAAGAGGCGGACGAGGTTCGGGTAGGTGTCCTCGTTGTGGACGATGAAGCCGGTGTCGAGCGCCAGCGTCCGTCCGGCGACCAGGTGCTCGACCGTGTTCGAGTGGCCGCCGGCGCGGCCGTCCCGCTCGAACACCTCGACGTCGTGGGCCTTCGAGAGCGCGTAGGCCGCTCCGAGGCCCGAGATGCCCGTGCCGATCACTGCGATCTTCATCCCCATACCTTGGACAATACCTGAACAGAACTTTGATACGCTGTGGAACACATGGCCCGCTACGTCACGAAGATCGAGTCCGTGCTGCCGCAAGCCGAGGCGTTTGCCTACATGGCCGACTTCGCCAACGCTCGCCTCTGGGACCCGAGCGTCAGCGAGGCGCGCCCGGTCGGCGAGCCGCCGGTCGGGATCGGCTCCGCGTTCGACCTCGTCGCGCGCTTCGGCGGACGTGACGTGCCGCTCCGCTACGAGATCGTCGACTACGACGCGCCGCGCCGCGTCGTCCTCGAGGCGCATCGTCCGGGGTTCGTCTCGAGAGACACCATCACCGTCGAGCCCGCCGGGAGCGGGTCGGTCGTCCACTACGACGCGACGCTCACGTTCGGTGGGGTCGGTCGGCTCTTCGACCCCGTGATGCAGCGCATCTTCAATCGGGTCGGGGCTCGCGCGACGCTCGGGCTGCAGGCTGCGCTGAACTCGTGAGGCCCGCGCCCGGCGCAAGACTCGCCGACTGGACGCTGGAGGCGAGCGTCGTCGGGAGCTTCACGCGCATCGGCTACCACGCCCGGCGGCGCCTCTTCGAGTGGGCACCGCTGCAGTCGCTCGATCTCGACGGGAAGGTGACGATCGTCACCGGGGCGACGTCGGGCCTCGGACGAGCGGCCGCCGAATCGATCGCGGCGCTGGGTGGCCAGGTCTGCATCGTCGGGCGCGACCCGGAACGGACGGAACGCGCGCGCGGGGAGATCTCCGCCGCTGCGGGCTCCGCGGTCGAGGCCGACCTCGCGGACCTCTCGTCCCTGGCCGAGACGGCGGCCTTCGCGGGCCGCTTCGCCGTAGCGCACGACCGCCTCGACGTGCTCGTGCTGAACGCCGGTGCGCTGACCCACCGGTACACGGCGACGGTCGAAGGCAACGAGCTGACACTCGCGACTCACGTCCTCTCGCCGTTCCTGCTCATTCGCGCGCTGCGGCCCCTCCTCGAGGCGGCCGAGCCGTCGCGCGTGATCGTGGTGGCATCGGGCGGCATGTACACCCAGCCCCTCGACGTCGACGCCCTCGATCCCGAGCCGGCCACGTACGACGGGACGAAGACGTACGCGCGCTGCAAGCGTGCGCAGGTCGTCCTCGCCGAGGAGTGGACGCGCGAGCTGCTCGACACAGGCGTCACCGTCAACGCAATGCACCCCGGCTGGGCCGACACGCCCGGACTGCGGACAGCGCTTCCCGGCTTCACCCGCATCGTCGGGCCGCTGCTCCGAACGCCGGCGGAAGGAGCCGACACGATCGTCTGGCTGGCGGCCGCCCCGGACGCCGCGGATCTCAGCGGGCTGTTCTTCCTCGACCGGCGCGCACGAGCGAAGCACCGCTTGCCCCGCACGCATCGTCCCGACGAGGCCCGCGAGGCCTCTCGGCTCTGGCGGCTCTGCGCAGAGCGCACGGCTCCGTTCACGTCGGAGCTCGGCGGCTCAGCCGCCTGACTCGACCGCGGCCACTGCGATGCGTTGCAGCATTCCGCCGAAGACGTAGCTGTGGAGCGGCCAAAGCGTGTACCAGTAGGCGAGTCCGGGCACGCCGGCTGGGTCGAAGATGGCCGTTTGCCGAATGATCGATCCGCCGTTGTCGTTCGGTTGGACCTCAAACTGGAGCCATGCGCGACCGGGCACTTTCATCTCGGCGACGAGCCCGAGCAGTCGATCCTGTTCGAAGCGCTCGACGCGCCAGAAGTCGATCGTGTCCCCGATGCGTACGCCGACCGGGTCGCGGCGGCCGCGCCGCAACCCCGGTCCTCCGACGAGGACATCGAGTGCACCCCGCAGTTCCCACAGCTGGTCGCCGACGTACCAGCCCGTTGGGCCTCCGATTTGCTGGATCGGCGCGAACGCGGCCGCGGGTGGGCAAGGCACCGTCACACTGCGTGAGTCGACGAGTCTCGAGCCGTAGCGGGCGCCGCCGTAGCCGGGGCTGGGTGCGGCTGCCTCATCCGACCAGCGCGTCTCCGCGATCTCCTTGTCCTCGTTCGCAAGCGCCCTTGCGATCGCCTCGGCCGAGCTCCGCGGCCGCACGGCGAACACCTCGAGCGCCCGCGCGTCGTTGACCACCGTCTCGTTTCGCAGGCTGTCGACGAGCTCACGCCCGACCCCCGCGTACACCGGCGTGACGAGATGAAGCCACAGGCTCGAGAGCCGCGGCGTCAACACCGGAACCGGCACCATCTGCCGCCGCAGACCGCGTTGCCGGGCGTACTCATGCATCAGGTCGAGGTAGGAGCAGACGTCAGCGCCGCCAATCTCGAAGACCTCGCCTCCGGCCGGCTCGTAGTCGAGGGCCTCCAGCAGGTAGGCGACCACGTCCTCGATCGCGATCGGCTGTGTGCGCGTCTTCACCCAGCGCGGCGTGACCATCAAGGGCAGCCGCTCGACGAGTGCGCGCAGCATCTCGAACGACGCACTCCCCGAACCGATCACAATCGAGGAGCGGAACTCGATCGTCGGCACGCCCGACCCGCGCAGGATGCCGCCGACTTCCTGGCGCGAGGCGAGGTGCTCGGAGAGCTCACCCTCCCCGAGCCCACCGAGGTAGACGATCCTCCGAACAGCTGCGGCCCGCGCCGCGCGCCCGAACGCCGAAGCCGCCTCGCGATCAGCCTCCGCGAAGGAGCCGCCCAACCCCATCGAGTGCACGAGGTAGTACGCCGTCTCGACGCCTTCGAGTGCTGCGCGCAAGGTTCCGGGGCGCAACACGTCGCCGTGGACGACCTCGGTTCCGGGCCCGACGCGGGCCGAGAGGTACTCCGGGCGGCGCGAGAGGCAGCGCACTCGCTCGCCGCGCGCCTCGAGCGCGTGCAGAAGCCGGCCCCCGATGTAGCCGGTCGCCCCCGTTAGCGCGATCAGGCTGGCCACGCCCCTCAGACCGCCACAGCAGAAGCGGCGGCCACGGCTTCCACGATGCCGCCGGCGAGCCGTGCTCTGGTCATGCTCGCGCAACCTCGTCGGCTGCGGCCACGAGATCTCCGTCCAGGCGGCGGGCACCGAGGCGCGCGCTGAGCTCGTCCGATGCGCCCGGGCCTGCGAGGGCGAGCGGCACCGCCCGGGCGAGCCGGCGCAGGCCGTCGGCTTGCGCCTCGAGCAGGGCGGGGTCGAAGCTCGAGACGACGACGAGCGCCGGCCTTGTCGTCTCGGCCGTCTGGGCGAGCGTCGCGATCGGCGTGTCTGCGCCGAGCAAGAGGATCCGCCAGGAGTGAGAGCGCAGGACGAGCGCGAACGCGAGCAGGGTGATGTCGTGCAGCTCGCCGGGTGCGCAGGCGAGAAGAGCGAGCGGGCCTGTTCCTCGGCCCCAGAATCTGGCAAGCGCAAGCAGCCTGCCGCGGATCAGGTTGCTCGCGAAGTGTTCCTCGCTGATCTCGACCTCGCCGCGTTCCCAGCCGTCGCCCACCTTCTTCAGGGTGGGCAACACCACCTGGCTCAGCGACTCCTCCAGGCCGAACGCGGCAAGGCTCTCGTCGAGCACCGAGTGAGCCGCGGCCTCGTCGTAGCGGCCGATTGCCGCGAGCAGGCGGGCGGCGGCGTCCTCGAGCAGACCCTCCGACGGCCGTTCGTCCTCGAGCGCTGCACGCGCAGCCTCCGCGGCTGAAAGACCCTCGTCGAGTCCGCGTCGCATGCGCTCCACCCGAGCGGCGTCGGCCGCGGTGTACAGCCGGAAGCCGCCCGGTGAGCGAACAGGTCGCGTGAGTCCGTAGCGCGACTCCCACGCGCGCAAGAGCTCGGGCGTGACCCCCACGCGCCGCGCGAATTCGCCGATCCGAAGCTGTCCAGAGTCCGTTGCCATCGACGGGATCATACAAACATTCAACAAACACTTGACGTCAGCGGCCCGGCCCGGCTATCTTTTCACAGAACTTAGACAGACTCTGTACAATGGGGCACGACGCCGAGAAAGCGCCTCAGCAGCCGCAGCCCCGCATCGTCGCCGGCCATCGGCCGGCAGCCTGAACGTCAACCAGAAAGGAACGCACAGACATGACGCGCAACATTGTTGAAACCGCGAAGGAGGCAGGGAGCTTCCGGGCCCTGCTCACCGCGGTCGATGCCGCCGGCCTCGGCGACACCCTCGCGGACGGAGGACCCTTCACGGTCTTCGCGCCGACCGACGAGGCGTTCGCGGCGCTGCCGCAGGAGACCGTGAACGGCCTTCTCGCCGACCCGCCCGCGCTTGTCCGGGTGCTGACCTATCACGTCGTCCCGGGCCGGATCACGTCGGCCCAGATCACCGGCGACAGCGAGCAGAAGACGGTCGAGGGCGGGTTGCTCAAGATCGCCGCCAACGGCGGTGTGACGGTGAACGACGCCACCGTCATCCAGGCCGACGTCGAGGCCGCAAACGGTGTCATCCACGTCATCGACCGCGTCCTGATCCCCGTCTCCTAGTAGTCGACCGCAACCGGAGGAACCTGACATGAAGAAGCTCGTAACAGCAATCGTGATCGGCGCCGCGACCCTCGCAGCCTCCACCTCGATCTCGGCGGCCTCGCCTGCCAAGTCGACTGCTATGAACCAGAAGAACATCGTCCAGACGGCAGTCGCCGCCGGCGAGTTCAAGACCCTCGTCGCGCTCGTCAAGCAGGCCGGCCTCGTCGGTGCCCTGTCCGGCCCAGGCCCGCTCACCGTGTTCGCACCCACCGACGCGGCCTTCGCGAAGGTTCCGAAGGCCACCTTGACCGCACTCGGCAAGAACAAGGCGCAGCTGAAGGCCGTCCTCCTCTACCACGTCGTCAAGGGCAAGGTGACTGCCGCACAGGCATCCAAGCTCAGGTCGGCGACGTCGCTCGAAGGTGCCACGCTCCCGATCCGGGTGTCCGGCACCAAGCTCTACGTCGACGGCGCCCTGGTGACGACGCCGAACGTGATGGCCTCGAACGGGGTCATCCACGTCATCAACAAGGTCATGATCCCGCCGAAGCAGTAACCGGAAGCAGGTGGAGTCCAGGCGCGGGGAAACCCGCGCCTGGACTACCCACCATCCGCGAGCGATCCTGATGCCCGACTCAGTCTGGGACTACCCACGCCCACCGCGCGTCGAACCGTCCGGCAGACGAGTGCGCGTCGTGCTGGGCGGCGGCGTGATCACCGACACGGTCCGGGCCTGCCGGGTCCTCGATACGAGCCATCCACCGGTCTACTACGTGCCGCTCGAGGACGTCGCCCCTGGCGCGCTCGAGCCCTCTCGCGGCCCGGGCAGCTTCTGTACCTACAGACCTGCGAGACGTCTGATTGCGTCCGGGCTCCGGCGAGCCTTGTGGTCGACCAAGACCCAGCTCGCGCAGGAGGCACAGATGCATGATCGAGTCTGCCCGCCCAGGCGGATGCGTTTCTCGTCCGAGTCGCGGAGGACGACAGCTCAGCCAGTTACCAGGCAGTTGAGCCGGACAACTCCGGCGAAGCCCTCGTAGTTCCACTCCACATCGCCGTTTTCGACGAGTTCGAGCCCGGGTAGACGTCGTGCCAGTGTCTCGAACGCGACGCCGAGGCCGAGCTTGGCGAGGCCGGCGCCGAGGCAATAGTGCTCGCCCGCGCCGAAGGGGAGCTGCTTGCCGGGCATGCGGTCGATGTCGAGCTCGTCAGGGTTGACATACCGTTTTGGGTCGCGGCAGGCGGCGACGATGTTGGCCGAGGCGACCTGGCCTGCGCGCAGCTGGACGTCCTGGCACACCATGTCGTCGGGGGCGAGCCGCGCGACGTTCTGTGCGGGTGGGGCAAGGCGTAGTACCTCGGTCGCCGCTACTCCAGCGGCCTCTGGGCGCTCCGCGAGGCCGGCGAGCTTGTCGTGGGAGACGAGGAAGAAGATTCCCGTACACACGGCTTTTGCGGTCGCCTCGAGACCGGCGAAGACCAGGTTGGCCGCGAGCGCGCGCATCTCATCGGGGCTCAGCACGTCGGCGACCGTGTCGGTGGCGAGCAGCGACAGGAGGTCGTCTGCCGGCGCGGCGCGTCGCTGAGCCAGGAGACCGTCCATGTAGTTGAGGATCTCCTCGGCTGAGCGCTCTGCGCGCTCGCGACGCTCTGCGCTCATGAACGGGAAGAACGCTCGCGCGAGGTCGAAGGCCCAGACCGTGGCGCGCTCTGCATCCGCTTCGGGTACGCCGACGAGGCGACACGTCACGCGACCGGCGAAAGGCACTGCGAAGGCCGGCCAGAAGTCAAACGGGACGCCGACGGGAAGCGCGTCGCAAAGCTCACCGGCGATGCGCTCCACGTCGGGTCGCAGGCGTTCGATTCGCTTCGGCGTGAACTCGCGGTTGACGACTCCGCGGATGCGCCTGTGCTCTTTCGCGTCTTTGGCGAACATCAGGTGCGTCCACAGCTCCCAGAGGGGGCCGCTCTCGACACCGGAGAGCTTCAGCGTGGGCAGGGCGACGGCCGCGAAGCGAGAGTCGGTGAGGACGCCCTCGACGTCGACTTCGGACATGAAGTCGATCACGGCTCCTGTCTCGTCTGTCACGACGTCGGCGCCGATCTCGAGCACACGGCGCCGGCGCTCGAGCGGGGGAACGTCGGGCGAGAACGGCGACTGATCGGCGGGGAAGACATAGGGCTCACGCACGCGTTTCATCCTTCCAATCTAGGCGCCGGTCCGGGCGCGGACCCACGGAGCGAGACCCCCGTGGCCGATGAGCTCCACCATGAACGACGGCAGCGCGATCGTCTGGAACTGTTGGTCTTCGATCTCGATCGTGCCGGACTCGACGTCGACGCTGATCCACGATCCGGGGCGCGTGGCGGCCATTGCGTCCGGGCATGGGATCGCGGGAAGGCCGAGATTGAAGCAGTTGCGTTGGAAGATCCGCGCGAAGGACTTGGCGATTACGCAACGGATGCCCGCGGCCCGCATCGCGGCGGGAACGTTCTCCCTCGACGACCCGGTTCCGAAGTTGGCGCCGGCAACGAGGATCGTGTCGCCGACCAGTTGATCGCGCAGCGACGAATCAAGCCCTTCGAAGAGATGCGTCGCCATCTCCGCGTCGTCGAGGATCCCGAGGAACCGGCCCGGGTACATGACGTCCGTGTCGACGTTGTCGAGGTCGATCAGGACGGCTGCCCCCTCGACCTTCACGCCGCAGCCGCTCCGACCACGTCGCGCGGGTGCACGATCTCGCCAGCGACTGCAGCGGCGGCTGCGACCCACGCGTTCGCGAGGTGAACGAACGCCTCGTTTGAGCCCATGCGCCCCTTGAAGTTGCGGTTCGTCGTCGTGATCGCACTCTCGCCTCGGGCGATGATCCCACTGTGACCGCCGAGGCAGGCGCCACAGGTCGGGGTCATCACCATGCAGCCTGCCTCGACAAATGCGTCGATCAGCCCTTCCGCGAGCGCCAGCCGGTAGACCTTCTGCGAAGCGGGGACGATGATCGCGCGGCAGCCGGAGTGGACGCTGCGCCCCCGAAGGACCTGGGCGGCTTGCCGGAGGTCGGTGATCGTCCCGTTGGCGCAATTGCCGATGTACACCTGGTCGATCTTGCGACCGGCGCCGTCGCTGACTGAGACGACGTTGCCGGGTGAGTGCGGTAGCGCGATCAGCGGCTCGAGCCCCGGCAGATCGATGTGGACACGACGCGCCATCTCGGCGTCGTGGTCGGTTCGCTCCGCGCTCCACGCACGCTCGGTTCGTCCGTCGAGATACGCGGCGGTGACATCGTCGGCGGGGAAGATGCCCGTGTCCGCTCCGGCCTCGACGGCCATGTTGGAGACGGCCATCCGCTCGTCGACGGACAATGCCGCCGAGCCGTCGCCGGCGAATTCGAGCGCCATGCCGTTCGCGCCCGCGACGCCGATCTCGCGGATGAGCGCGAGAATCAGATCCTTGCCGGTAACGAACTCGCCCTTCTGACCGGCGAATTCCACGACGATCGTGCCTGGGACGATCTGCCAAATGCTTCCGAGTGCCATCGCCCCAGCGATATCGGTCGCGCCCAGTCCTGTTCCGAAGGCGCCGAGCGCCCCGTACGTGCAGCTGTGCGAGTCAGCCCCGACAATCATCGAGCCGGGAACGACCCAACCCTCCTCGATCAGAACCGTGTGCTCGATTCCCCCGCGGCCCTGGTCGTAGTAGACGACGCCTTGCCGGTCGCACCACTCCTTCAGCGATTGCAGCAGCTCGGCGGAGCGGATGTCCTTCGCCGGCACCAGATGATCGGCAACGATCACAACCTTCGCTGGATCGAAGACCTGCTCGACGCCCATCTTCACGAGCTCGCGTGCCGCGTGGGGGCCGCCCAGGTCGTTCGCCATGACGACGTCGCAACGCACGTTGACGAAGTCGCCCGGCGCGAGATGTTCAGTGTCCGCGTGAGCCAGCAGGATCTTCTCCGCGAGGGTGAAGCCCATCCGCCTTAACCTCGTCTCGCGAGCGTGTCGACGACCCTGTCGCCGAACTCGACCGTGGTAGCGGCACCGCCCAGATCCGCCGTCGGCGTCGACCGGAGTGCCTCGTCGACCGCCTCCTCGAGCTGCCGTGCCTCCTGCGGTCTGCCGAGGCCATGTTCGAGCATGAGTGCAGCCGAACGAAGCATCGCCGCCGGGTTTGCCAAGCCGCGCCCGGCGATGTCGGGCGCCGAACCGTGGATAGGCTCGAAGATCCCAGGGCCTGATTCCGCCAGGCTCGCCGAGGGCGCCAGCCCGATGCCGCCGCTGACCGCAGCGGCGACGTCGGAGAGAATGTCGCCGAAGGTGTTCTCTGCGAGCAGAACGTCGAATTGACCGGGGTCGGAGACGAGCTGCATCGCGGCGTTATCGACGAGCATCGCCGTCAGCTCGACGTCCGGATAGTCGTCTGCGACCTCGTCCACGACCTCCCGCCACAACTTCGAGGTCTCCAGCACACCGTGCTTGTCGGCGAGGGTGACGTGCCGCCGGCGATTACGCGCCAAGTCGAATGCCCGGCGCGCGATCCTCTCGACCTGCCACGGGTGATACTCGCACGTGTCGAACGCCATCCCGTCGGTGAGGCGGCCCTTTCGGCCGTAGTAGTAGCCGCCCGAGAGCTCGCGGACGATCATGATGTCGATGCCCTCGGCCCGAACCGGTCGGAGGTTCGCGAAGACGCCGAGTCGCTTCCGGAGCGCCAGGAGACCCTGCTCGGGGCGGACGTCTGCACGCTCGTACTCGGGCGAGCCGACCGCCGCGAGGAGCACACCGTCCGCCTCAAGGCACGCCGCCAGCGTCGCCGACGGAAGAGGTTCACCGTCCTCTCGCATCGCTGCCCCACCGAACCGGCGCTCGTCGATCTCCAGCTCGAGCGTCAACGCCGCGAGAGCGCGAATCGCCTCGCGCATCACCTCAGGGCCGATCCCGTCACCACCAAGGCAGACGATCTTGCGGGCCACCGCGGAGGTCAGGCAGGCCGAACAGCCAGTAGCGGGCGCATACCCCGAGACTAACGAGAGATACTCACAGGCGGCAGGCCCTTCTCTTCTGCAACCGCGACCCCGCGGTCGTCGAGGTCTCCGGCCCCGCGACCGGTCAGCTGCCGTCCCGGTAACGCGGATCGACGGTGGTGCACCAGCGCCGCAGGGGGCCGGCCATCACGTTCAGGTAGTACAGGTCGTGCCGCGGGCCTGCTGCGACGGGGTGGTATCCCCGCGGCACGAGCACCGTGTCGCCGTCTCCCACGGCAATCGTGTCGTCGAGGTCGCCGTCGTCGGTGTAGACGCGTTGGACCGCGAATCCGTCCGCGGGGCTCAGGCGGTGGTAGTAGGTCTCCTCGAGCTGCGTCTCGTTCGGAGGGTCGTCGACGTCGTGCTTGTGCGGCGGGTAGCTCGACCAGTGGCCGCGGGGCGTCACGACTTCCGTCACCAGCAGCGACTCGGCCGGCTCGTCCTCCATCAGGATGTTCGCGATCCGGCGTTCCTCGATCCCTTCGCCCCGTGTGACGAACGTGGGTTGGTCGAGCAGGCGGGGTGGGAGCCGCCCTTCGGCGGGCGCCGTGCAGATCGCGAGCTCGGCCGCGCCCTCGGCCGACCACGTGAGCCGCGGCGGGACGTACAGAGCGGTGGGCGGCCCTGCGAAGACGTCTGCGCGACCGAGCGCACGACCACCGGTGTCGCCCGCCGTGAGGTCGCAGGTTCCGCTGAGGACGACGACGCAGCTTTCGCGGGTCTCCTCGGTGCGCTCGAGCCGGCTGCCCACCCGCACCACCTCGAACCCGACGTACGACCAGCCGGCGGTCTGCGGCGTGATGCGGACGATGCCGTCGTCACTGCGAACGCGAAGCGTCACTTGACGGCGCCGAGCGTCAGGCCGCGCACGAAGTGGCGCTGCACAACGAGCGCGAAGAGCACGATCGGCAGCGCGCCGACGACTCCCGCCGCCGCCATCGGCCCCCATTCGATCTGGATCTTCCCGATCAGCGTCGAGACGCCCACCGGCACGGTCTGCGCGACCGGCGTCGAGGTCAGCGTCAGCGCGATGATGAAGTCGTTGTACGTCGCGATCACGGCGAAGATCGCCGTCGCGACCAGGCCCGGCGCGGCGAGCGGGATGACGACACGGCGGAGCGCCGAAAGCCGCGAGTCTCCGTCGACCATGGCCGCCTCCTCGATGTCGCGCGGGATTTCCTCGAGGAAGCTCTGCATCATCCAGATCACGAAGCTCGTGTTGAGGCCCGCGTAGATGAGGATCAGGCCGAGCCGCGTGTTCAGGAGCCCCCATTTGGCGAGGACGATGTACAGCGGGACGACGAGCAGGATGCCCGGCAGCATCCGCACGAGCAGCACGCCGTAGAGCGCGAGGCGATCGACGCCGAAGCGGAGCCTGAAGCGCGCGAGGGCGTACGCGGCGAGTGTCCCGAGCACGAGGCTGACGAGGACGGAGGCTGTGACGATGACGATGCTGTTCGTCAGATACGCGCCGAAGTCGTACTCGTGGAACAACCTGTAGTAGTTGTGGAACGTGAAGTGCTTCGGCCAGAACTCGACGCCGGCGAAGATGTCGACGGGCTGTTTGAGCGACGTGTCGATCATCCACCAGAACGGGAACAGGGTCAGGAAGAGCGCGACCGCGAGGGTCGAGTAGACGAGAACAGCGGAGATGCGGCGCCGCCTCGGGCTCATGCGGTCGCCCTGGAGTTCCGCCGGATGAGCCGCACCGCGGGCACCATGAGCACCAGCAGGCAGGCGAGCAGCACGACCAGCATGGCCATCGCCTGCCCGTACTGCGTGAACAGGAACGCGGTGTTGTACGAGTAGATCGAGATCAGCTGCGTCGACGTCCCCGGCCCGCCGCCGGTCAGGACGAAGATCTGGTCGAACGTCCCGACCGCGTCGATCGTCCGCAGCGTGACGGCGACGAGCAGGACCGGCATGAGGAGCGGCAGCGTGTGGTGGAAGAACGTCTGCAGCCGGGTGGCCCCGTCCACCTGCGCGGCCTCGATCGGGTCCTGGGGCAGCGAATGGAGGCCGGCGAGGAGGATCAGGAAGAGCAGCGGGGTCCACTCCCAGGTGTCGAGCACGACGAGGCCGAGAAACGCGCCGGTGTAGTGCGCGAGCAGGTCGGGTGTCCCGAGCCCGAGATGGCTGAAGAGCGGGTTGACGATCCCGATGTCCGAGGCGTACATCAGGCGCCAGATCACACCGACGACTACCGGGGCAATCGTCATCGGCAGGATGAGGGCGACCCGGATCCAGCTCCCAAACCGAATCTCGCGGGCGACGAGCAGGGCCAGCAGCAGGCCGAGCAGGGTCTCGATCGGGACGGCCAGCACCACGAACTTGCCCGTCGTCTTCATCGCCTCCCAGAACACGGGGTCGTGGAAGACGTCCACGTAGTTCTGCTTTCCCGCCGACCCCATGTCGAGGCCGTAGCGGTACTTGTGGAAGCTGGCGCGGACACCGTAAAAGATCGGGTACAGGGAGACCGCAGCGAGCGCGAGCAGCGCTGGAACGAGCAGCATGTAGGGCGTGGCGGCTGCTCTCAGCCGCCACGCCCTCGTGCCGCCCCGCTCGATCTCAGGCGATGTGGCGGACAACGGTCTAGAAGTACCCGCCCTGCTGCTTGAGGTACGCCGTGATCTGACTCGCAGCGGAGCTCAAGTGCTTCTGCGCGATCGCGTGGTAACCGCTCTTCTTGGCGATCGCCTCGATGAGCGCCTCGTTCAGCGCCGTGCCGAGGATGTCCTCCATCTTCGGCTCGTCCGGCGTCCGCGGCTTCGGGATGGACGTGTTGATCGCGTCCGCGATCGCCGGCAGCCAGCGGTACTTCTTGACCGCCACCGGGTCGTGCAGTGCCGAGCCCGTCACTGCCGCGCTGCCGCCGCGCCGCGCGAACTGCTTCTGGATGCGGCTCGAGGTGAACCACTCGAGATACTGGATCGCACCCTGCGTGTTCTTCGCTCCCGAGGCGACGCCGCAGATGAAGGTGCCGATTGCGGGACCATGACGCTCCTGCTTCGGCGTCGCAGCGGTGTCGATCTTGCCGACGACCTTCGACTGCTTCGGATCGTCGATCACGTGCACGCTGCCGGTGTATTCCGTCAGGGCCGTGCACTTGCCCTGGAGGAGCACGGGGACCTCCTGGCTCGTGTCGAACTCCGCGACGCCCGGCGGCATGAACGGGATGAAGCTGAAGAGCCGCTCGAGTGCCGCCACTCCCGCCGGGCCGGCGAAGCCGGGCGTCCAGTCGGGATTGACGAAGTTCGCCCCGTAGGAGCTCATCAGCGGCAGATAGGTCTGCACGATCGGGTTGCCCTTCACGCCGCGAGCCGACCAGCCGTAGAGCTTGCCCGGCTTGAAGTCCGCCTTGCCGACCTTGTAGATGTCGTCCCACGTCTGCGGCGCGTGGGGGAAGTACGTCTTGTTGTAGTAGAGGATCTCGACGTCGTCGATGTTGACGATCGCGTAGAGCTCGGGCGTCGCCTTCGCGAACGCTTTCATCTTGGCTCCGCGCTTCGGCGGCCAGAGACCCTGCTCGACGCCCTTCTCGAGAATGTCGGGGTTCACCTTGAAGCCGAGCTTGTCGAGGCTCTGGATGATGCGCCCTGCGGCGAACTCCGGCACCCAGTTGTCATCCATGATGTAGATGTCGTAGGCGCCGGTCTTGTTCAGGCCGTCGTTCTTCGCATTCTGGTACCACGCGTTGTAGCTCGTCTCGTGGTAGTTGACCTTGATCCCGGTTTCCTTCGTGAAGAGGCCGTTGAAGTAGTCGCGGATCGGGGTCAGCGCGGGGTCCTGGAACGTGCCGATCGTGATCGAGCTCGCCTTCTCGGCCGCCCAGACGCGCTTCGGCGCGAACGCGATCGTGCTGCCGAAGACAACGGCCGTGCCGATGGCGCCTCGCTTCAGCACCTCGCGGCGGGTCAGCGGCCGCTCGAACGAATCTGCGGCCGTGACGGTGGTCTCGCTCATCCGCTCCTCCTTGGAGTTGTTTCTGCCATTGGTGCCCCGGCTGGGCGATCGCTTGGCGGACGGCGGGCGCCGAGGGCTTCGCCCGTCTCCGCGTCGAAGAGGTGCAGATGCCGCGGGTCAGGCTGCACCGCGCAGCGCTCACCGATCGCGGCCGTGAAGTCCGCAGGCGCGCGGACGTTGACGACAGTCCCTGCCACGTCGATCGCCACCAACGTCTCGTTGCCGAGCGGCTCGACGACGTAGATCTCGCCGGCGAAAGCGCCGTTGGTGCCCGGCTCGACGAGCAAAGCATGCTCCGGCCGGAACCCGAGCTTGACCGGGCCGCGGTGCTCGGCGTCGGGGAGCGGCAGCGTGCCGTGCGGGTGCACGAAGGCGAGGCTCGAGACCTCGCCCTCGAGGATGTTCATCGGCGGCGAGCCGCAGAAACCGGCGACGAACAGGTTGGCGGGTCGTGCGTACAGCTCGGCCGGTGACGCGAGTTGCTGGAGCCGGCCCTTGCTCATCACGGCGACCGTGTCCGCCATGGTCATCGCTTCGACCTGGTCGTGCGTGACGTACAGCGTCGTCGCACCGAGCTCGCGCTGCAGACGCTTGATCTCGGCACGCATCTGCAGCCGCAGCTGCGCGTCGAGATTCGAGAGCGGCTCGTCCATCAGGAACGCCTGGGGGCGCCTGATGATCGCGCGTGCGAGCGCCACGCGCTGCCGCTGTCCCCCGGACAGCTGCCTGGGCCGCCGGTCGAGCAGCTCGTCGAGCCCGAGCAGCGCGGCGACGTCGCGGACCTGCCGCTCCTTCTCTGCCTTCTCGACCTTCCGCACCCGAAGGGGATAGGCGATGTTGTCGAACACGCTGAGGTGCGGGTAGAGCGCGTAGCTCTGGAACACCATCGCGACGTCGCGGGCGCGCGGCGGGGCGTAGGTGACGTCGCGCGGGCCGATGCGGATGCGGCCGCTCGTCGGTGTCTCGAGCCCCGCCAGGAGCCTCAGCGCCGTCGTCTTGCCGCAGCCCGACGGCCCGAGCAGCGCCAGGAAGATCCCGTCGGCCACGTGAAGGTCGAGCGGTTGGAGCGCTTCGTGCGCCCCGAACGACTTCGCGACGGCTTCGTAGCTGACGTCCATCGTCAGGACGCCACTCCGGCGCCGAGCAGCGCGAGCGCGCCCTCGAGCCCGGCGAGCGACGCCTCGATCCCGGCCTCGGCGTCGAGGTTGGGGTCCTCGTGCTCGATCGAGACGACGTCGTCGTAGCCAACGGCCCGGAGAGCGGCAAGCAGCTGTGCCCACTCCTCGAGCGGGCGGCCCCCGCCGACAGCCGCGAAGTGCCACGGCATCGTCTCCGCATCCGACGGCCAGCGGAAATCGAGCACGCCGTGCCGGGCGATCCGGTCGGGGTGGAGCAGTGTGTCCTTGCCGTGGACGAAGGCGATCGCGCCGCCGAGCTCGTTCACCGACGTGACCGGATCGATCCCCTGCCACCAGAAATGGCTCGGGTCGAGGTTCACCCGGATGTTGTCGGCGGTGACCGACCGGAGCAGGCGGTACGACTCGGCGTTGTAGATCGACGTCCCGGGGTGGAGCTCGAGGCAGACGAGCACGCCCGGCGCTTCGGCCTCGCCGAAGGCGGAGAGCTCGCGCCAGTAGGCGGCGATCCGCCCCCACTGCCAGTCCCAGAGCCCCTCCATGTCCGGGAGCCACGCGCCGCCTGCGAAGACCGGCCAGCCGCCGCCGCCCGGGCCGCCGGGGCAGCCGCTCATGGCAACCACGCGCGGGACGCCGAGCGCGTGGGCGAGTCGGAGCGCGCCGCGAAGCTCGGCGTCGTGGCGGTCGCCGACCGTGCCGTCCGGATGCAACGGGTTGCCGGAGACGTTGAGGGCTGCGAGCTCGAGCGCGTGCTCCGCGAGCAGACCGCGCAGCCGGTCGTGGCCGGCGGAGTCGGCGAGCAGCGTCAGGTCCACGTGCGGCGCGCCCGAGTAGCCGCCGACGCCGAACTCGACCGCTTCGAGCCCCCGTTTCGCGCACCAATCGAGCGCCTCCGCGAGCGTCAGCCGGTCGAGCGCGTCGGTGAGCAGACCGATCCTCAAGATGGGGCAGGAGCGCGGGTGGAACGCTCCAATCGGGCGACGTTAAACCCGTCTCGCACGCGCTGTCAAGACTTGACGGCCGAACGCAAACCGCCGTAATCTCCCCATTCTGGAACGTTCCAGAGCGAGGAGGCAGGACGTGTGGAACGGCTGAGGACGGGCGTGGTGGGCTGTGGGCTCGTCGCTCAGGTGATGCACCTTCCCTACCTGCACGAGCTCGCCGACCGCTACGAGGTGAGGGCGCTCTGCGACATCTCCCCGCGCGCGCTCGCGCACGCCGGTGCGCGCTTCCCGGAGGCGCGGGCGCATGCGCGTCTCGAGGATCTGCTCGCGGAGGAGCTCGACGCGGTGTTCGTGCTCACTCCAGGCAGCCACGCGCCCGCGGCGATCGCGGCAGCCGAGACCGACCGTCACGTGTTCGTCGAGAAGCCGATGTGCATCAACCCCGTCGAGGGCCGCCGGATGATCGACGCAGCGGCTGCGTCCGGTGTCGTTCTGATGGTCGGCTACATGAAGCGGTACGACCCTGCGTACGAGGAGCTGCAGCGCACGCTCGATCGCAGCTCGCTGAGGTACGCCCGCATCACGACGCTCGAAAGCCCGCTCGACCCCTACGTCGCGCATCTGCCGCTCAGCCGCGGCGAGCCCGACACCGACCCGGAGCTCCTCGAGTCGCTTGCCGCTGACGACGCGGCGCGCGTCGAGCTCGCGCTGCCCACGGAGGACGAGTTGACGCGGCGGGTGTACAGGTCCTTCCTGCTCGACAGCATGATCCACGAGCTGAACGGCGTCCGCGGCCTGCTCGGCGAGCCCAGCGCGCTCCACTTCGCCCGCTTCTCGCACGACGGCGCCTCGGTCACGACCTCGCTGTCGTTCGGCGAGATCGAGTGCGCCGCCGTGTGGATCGACCTGCCCGGGATCGCGCGCTACGAGCAGGACTGGTCGTTCTACGGCCCGGACGCCCGAACGAGCCTCCGCTTCCCGTCGCCGTTTTTGCGCAGCGAGCCGACGGAGCTCGTCGTCGAAGGTGGGGAGCCGGGCACGGCGCACACCTGGCGTGCGGTGCACACCGTCGCGTACGACGAGGCGTTCAAACGCGAGCTGGTCGAGTTCCACGCCGCGGTGAGCGAGGGGCGTCCGCCGCGAACCGACGGCGAGGACGGGCTGCGCGACGTCGTGCTCTGCCAGTCGATCGCCCGCGCCCACGCCGGCGCGGCCGCCGTCGTCGAGCCGACGGCGGTCGGGGCGAGCGGTATGAACTTGCGGCTCGCGAGCGCCCCCGTCACGTGGGGGGTCTGGGAGCGGACGATCGACCGTCCCGACCTGATCCCGCCGCAGCGGATGCTCGAGACGGTGCACGCACTCGGCTACGGCGGCATCGAGCTCGGGCCCCCCGGCTACTTCGGCGCCGACGGCGCGGCCGTGGGCGCGGCCCTCGGCCCGTACGACCTCGAGCTCGTCGGCGGGTTCGCGCCCCTCCATCTGGCCGACGAGGATGCCTACCGCGCCGATCTCCCGGTCTGGCTCGACCCGATCGTCGAGATGCTCGCCGCGACCGGAGGGCGCGGTCCGGTGGTGCTCGCCGACGCGGAGACCGACGAGCGGATCGCCGCTGCGGGACAGCCGGCCGAACAGGCGCGGACGGCGCTCTCGCCCGACGCGTTCTCGCGCGCGCTCGAGCGCGTGAACGAGGCGGTGGAACGTTGCCGGGCCGCCGGCGTCGCCGTCGTGTTCCACCACCACGCGGCGACCTACGTCGAGACGGCCGACGAGATCGAACGCTTCCTGGCCGGCACCGATGTCGCCATCTGCTTCGACACGGGGCACGCGCTCGTCGGCGGAGTCGACCCGGTCGAGCTCGTGCGCCTCTGCGGCCCGCGCATCGGCCACCTGCACCTGAAGGACGTCGACGGGACGCTGCTCGCCCGCGTGGCGGACGGCGAGCTCGGTCTCGAAGAGGCCTGGGACCAGGGCCTCTTCTGTCCGTTCGGCGAAGGCGAGGTCGACTTCGCGGCCGTGCTCGCTGCGCCCGAGCTCGCGGGGTTCGACGGGTGGACCGTGCTCGAGCAGGACCGAGTCGCCGTCAGGCTCGGCGACCTCGACGCGGTGCGCGCCGTCGAGGAGGCGAATCTCGGCGTCGTCGCGCAGGCGGCGCGGTGACGCGGCAGCGGCCGACGATCGTCGACGTCGCCGACCGGAGCGGCGTCTCGAAGTCGACGGTGTCGAACGTGATCCGGGGCGCGGCGAACGTCTCGGACTCGACGCGGCAGCGCGTCCTCGCGGCGGTCGACGAGCTCGGCTACCGGCCGAACGGCCTCGCGCGCCAGCTGGTGCAGCAGCGCACCAGCACGATCGGGGTCGTCGTCGGCGACCTCACGAACCCGATCTACAGCGAGCTCGTGAAGCTGCTCGAGCAGCACGCGCTCGCGCTCGGGTACACGACGATGGTCTCGAACACGGACGGCCATCCCGAGCGCGAGGCAGCGCGCATCGAGGCGCTGCTCGAGCGGCGTGTCGCCGGCATCGCCATGCTCCAGTTCAGCGGCGGCCGGTCGGTGATCGACGAGCTCCACGCGGACGGCGTCGCCGTCACCGTGATCAGCTGCTTCGAGGAACGGGCCGACTGCGTCACCGTCGACGAGAGCAAAGGCCTCGCGATCGCGGTCAGGCACCTGGCGGAGCTCGGGCACGAGCGACTGGCGTACGTCACCTCGCCGCTCGTCGAGGAGCACACGAACCGCGCGCGCCACGGGAGCTTCCTCCGCGAGTGCGAACGCGTCGGCTGCAGCGAGACCGCGGTCGTGACGCTCGACGTCGAAGCGGTGCTGGCGCACGACGCCGGGGCGACGCTCGGGCTGCAGCAGCTCCTGGAATCGACCCGCCGACCCACCGGCTTCGCCGCCGCCAACGACATCGCCGCGATCGCGCTGATCGAGGCAGCTGAGCGGCTCGGCGCGTCCGTGCCGCGGGACGTGTCGGTGGTCGGCTTCGACGGCATCACCCTCGGCGGCCTCTCGCGGATCGCGCTCACGACCGTGGCCCAGCCGCGTGAGCGCATGGCGGAGCTGGGGATGGGGCTCCTGATGGACCGCATCGACGGACGCACGACCGCGCCGCCCCGGCACGTGCTGCTCGAGCCCGGGCTCGTGGTGCGCGCGACGACGGCACCGCCCGGCTGACACGAACGAAGGAGGAGCGACATGGCAACGCAGACCGGCGTGAGAAGCCCGCTCCACGAGACGGTGGCTTCGACGCCGACCGACTACTGGAACGACTCGTGCTCGATCGAGGAGCTCACATATGCGATCGCGAACGGCGCCGTCGGCGCGACCTCGAACCCGACGATCGTCGGCGAGGTGCTGCAAAAGGAGATGCACCTCTGGCGCGACAGGCTGCAGGCCATGGTCGCCGCGCGCCCGACCGCGACCGAGGACGAGGTCACGTGGCAGCTGATCGAGGAGATGGCCGTGAAGGCGTCCGAGCTGCTTCTGCCGGTGTTCGAGCGCGAGCACGGGCGCAAGGGGCGACTCTCGATCCAGACGAACCCGAAGCTGTACAGGAGCGCCGACCGGATCACCGAGCAGGCGATCCGCTTCGCCGGTCTCGCGCCGAACATGCAGGTGAAGGCGCCCGTCACGCGCGCCGGCGTCGAGGCACTGGAGGAGATGACGGCGGCTGGGATCAGCGTCAACGCCACCGTCTCCTTCACCGTGCCGCAGGCACTCGCCGTCGGCGAGGCGGTCGAGCGCGGGTTGCGGCGCCGCGAGGCCGCCGGAGAGGACGTGGCGACGATGTCGCCCGTCTGCACGCTGATGATCGGCCGACTGGACGACTGGCTGCAGGTGCACGCCGATCGGCTCGGCGTGCTCCTGACGCCCGGGGTCGTCAACTGGGCCGGCGTCGCCTGCGTGAAGCGCGCCTACGCGCTCTACCACGAGCGCGGCTACCGCACGCGCCTGCTCGCGGCCGCGTACCGCAATCACCTGCACTGGTCGCAGCTGATCGGCGGCGACATCGTCCTGACGATCCCGTACAAGTGGCAGCTCCTCTTCAACGCGTCTGACATCGAAGTCACGCCGCGCTTCGACGACGAGGTGCCGGCCGCCGTCCTGTCGGAGCTCGAGGCGAAGCTGCCGGACTTCCGCCGCGCCTACGAGCCGGACGGGCTGTCCGTCGACGAGTTCGACGGGTTCGGGGCGACCAGGCGGACGTTGCGCGGCTTCATCGCCTCCTACCAGGATCTGGTGGCGGTCGTCC
Source organism: uncultured Thermoleophilia bacterium (assembly GCA_963840365.1). Lineage (GTDB taxonomy): Bacteria > Actinomycetota > Thermoleophilia > Gaiellales > Gaiellaceae > PALSA-600. Next base: position 853,011 of record CAWIYQ010000012.1, read on the forward strand.
GCGACGTGATGCTGCCGAACCCGGACAAGGAATGACCCAGGCGGCGACGGTGCGTGCCGCGGTCATGCGCGCGCCCGGCCGTATGGAGGTGGCCGAGTTCCCCCGCCCCGATCTTCGGGAGGGCGAAGTGCTGATGCGCGTGCTCCTCTCGGGAGTGTGCGGCACGGACAAGCACACCTATCGCGGCGAGACGAAGCAGTACGCCGGCACCGCCCATGAGCGCGATCTCGCCTACCCGCTGATCTGCGGCCACGAGAACGTCGGCCTCGTCGAGGCGGTGGGGCCCGGCGGTGCGCTCGCGAGCGACGGGCGCCCGCTCGCACCCGGCGACAGGATCGTCCCCGGCGCGAACGTCCCGTGCGGCCGCTGCCTCTTCTGCCTCGCCGGCGCGCCGTACTACTTCTGCGAACAGCTCCACGACTACGGCAACAGCCTCGGCTGCAGCGAACCGCCCCACCTCTTCGGCGGCTGGGCGGAGCAGATGGTGCTGCTGCCGGGCACGCCGCTCTTCCGCGTGCCGGACGAGCTCCCCGACGAAGTGGCCGTCCTGACCGAGCCGATGTCGGTGACGCACGGCCTCGACACCGCGCGCGTGCTTGCGCCAGGGCTCGGGGGTGCGGGCTTCGGCGAGACCGTTGCCGTCGTCGGTGTCGGGCCGCTCGGGCTCTGCCACCTCGTCAAGGCGCGACTCACGGGCTGCGGCAAGCTGATCGCGATCGACCGCCTGCGCTCCCGTCTCGAGTTCGCGGAGGAGCTCGGCGCGACCCTGACGCTGAACGCGGAGGAGACCGATGCCGAGGAGCGCCTCGCACGCGTCCGCGAGCACACGGCCGGTCTCGGCGCCGACGTGGTCGTCGACTGCTCCGGCGTGCCCGAGACGTTTCCCGAAGCCCTGCGGCTCGCGCGGTTCGGAGGCGTGGTCGTGGAGGCGGGCGCCTTCGTCGACCTGGGGCCGGTCGACATCAACCCGACCGCCGACATCTGCACCAGGAACGTCTGCGTCCTCGGCGTCGGCGGCGAGACGGCACGGTCGTACGGCCCGGCCCTCGAGCTGATGGCACGCAGCCTCGACGTCCTCCCTCTGGAGCTGATCGTCTCGCACCGCTTCGGGCTGGCGGGAGCGGCAGAGGCGCTCGAGCTCTCGCAGACGGACGCTGCGATCAAAGTGGCCATCGACCCGCAGCTTCGATGAGACCGGCCGTGCAGCTCGCCGTGATCGGCGCGGGTCGCATGGGCAGGGTGCATCTGTCGGTTCTCGAGGCGCTGCCGGACGTCGAGGTGGCGGCGGTCGTCGACCCGGTCGCACCCGGCGCGACGCACGTCGACCTCGACGAGCTGCTCGCCGCCGGCCGGCCGGACGGCGCGGTCGTCGCGGCGCCGTCAACCCTCCATCTCGAGCTCGTCTCGCGCCTGCTCGAGGCGGGTGTGCCGACGCTGTGCGAGAAGCCGTGCGGGACGACGCCGGACGAGGCCCGCGCCGCCGTGGGGCGCGCCGCCGAGACCGGGACGCCGCTGCAGATCGGCTACTGGCGCCGGTTCGTGCCGGAGCTCGAGGCGCTGCGACGCCGGATCGTCGCGGGCGAGCTCGGCGACGTGCTCCTCGTCCGCAGCGAGCAGTGGGACGAACGGCCGCCGGCGCCCACGTTTCGCGCCGCGAGTGGTGGGATCCTCGTCGACATGGGCGTGCACGAGCTCGACCAGATCCGGTGGCTGACCGGAGAGGAGCTCGACTGCCGGGCGGTCGTGGCGGCGGCCGCGGGCGTCGATCCGCCGGTCGAGGGCGATCCCGAGAGCGTCGAGGCCGTGTTCGCGCTCTCCGGCGGTGGCCTCGGCGTGGTCTCGCTCGGGCGCCGCTTCCCGCCGGGCGACATGTGCCGTGTCTCGGTCCACGGGACGAGCGACTTCGCCGAGTGCCGGTTCCTGTGGCCGCCGGACTCGGACCGCGCGTTCGCCGAAGGCATCGCCGCGCAGGACGCGGCGTTCGTCGAGCTCGTCCGCGGCGGGACGCAGCGCGGCGCGGGCCCCGCCGATGCCGTCGCAGCACTCGAGGCCGCGGAGCAGGCGAAGTCGTCACTCGAGTCGACGAGAGGAGCACCATGAGCACTATCCGGTTGACCGCAGCGCAGGCGCTCGTCCGCTTCCTCGCCGTGCAGCACGTCGAGCGCGACGGAATCTCCCGGCGCTTCTTCGGCGGCTGCTTCGGCATCTTCGGGCACGGCAACGTCGCCGGCGTGGGTCAGGCGCTGCTCCAGCACCCCGAGCTGCTCCGCTACCACCAGGCGCGCAACGAGCAGGCGATGGTGCACACCGCCGCCGCCTACGCCCGGATGCAGAACCGCCTCGGCGCGCTCGTCTGCACGAGCTCGATCGGCCCGGGTGCGACGAACATGGTCACGGGCGCTGCGCTCGCCACGATCAACCGGCTGCCCGTGCTGCTCGTGCCGGGAGACGTCTTCGCGGGGCACGGCCCCGATCCCGTGCTGCAGCAGCTGGAGTTCCCTGCAGCGGGCGACGTCTCGGTGAACGATGCATTCCGCCCCGTCTCGCGGTACTTCGACCGGATCTCGCGGCCCGAGCAGGTGATCCCGGCGGCGCTCGCGGCGATGCGCGTGCTCACGAGCCCCGCCGACACCGGTGCCGTGACGCTCGCGTTCCCGCAGGACGTCCAGGCCGAGGCCTTCGACTACCCCGAGGAGCTCCTCGCACCGCGTACCTGGCACGTGCCTCGTCAGGTGCCCGACCCTGCCGCGCTCGCAGCGGCGGTCGAGGCGATCCGCGCCGCGCGCCGCCCGCTCGTGATCGCCGGCGGCGGCGTGATCTACGCAGAGGCCACCGGAGAGCTGCGCGCCTTCTGCGAGGCAACGGGGATCCCGGTCGGAGAGACACAGGCGGGGAAGGGGTCGCTGCCGTACGACCATCCGTCGAATCTCGGCGCCGTCGGTGCGACCGGCACGTTCGCCGCGAACCGGTTCGCGGCGGCGGCCGATCTCGTGATCGGTATCGGCACGCGCTACAGCGACTTCACGACCGCCTCGAAGACGGCCTTCCAGGATCCGGACGTCCGCTTCGTCAACATCAACGTGGCGGAACTCGACAGCGCGAAGCACGGGGGCGTTCGCGTCACCGCCGACGCGAAAGTGACGCTCGAGCTCCTCACCGAAGCCCTGCGCGGCCACGCCGTCGACGACTCCTACCGCGCGGACGCGGCGAGGCTGAACGCCGAATGGGACGCCGAGGTCGGCCGCCTGTACGGGCTCAGGCACGGGCCGCTCCCGGCGCAGAGCGAGGTGATCGGCGCGGTCAACGACGCGACCGCGCCGACGGACGTGCTGGTCTGCGCCGCGGGAGCGATGCCGGGCGACCTCCACAAGCTGTGGCGGACCCGGGACCCGAAGGGCTACCACGTCGAGTACGGCTACTCGTGCATGGGCTACGAGATCGCCGGCGGCATCGGCGTCAAGCTCGCGGCGCCAGATCGAGAAGTGGTCGTCCTCGTCGGCGACGGCTCGTACCTGATGATGCCGGGCGAGCTCGTCACGGCCGTCCAGGAGCGCCTGAAGCTGACGATCGTGCTCGTCGACAACCACGGCTTCAACTCGATCGGCGGTCTCTCGCGCTCGCTCGGGCTTCAGGGTTTCGGCACGCAGTACCGCTACGTGGACGGAGAGCGACCGGTCCTCGACGGCGACGACGACCCGACGCCGACGCTGCCTCTCGACCTGACCGCGAACGCCGCGTCGCTCGGTGCTCGTGCCGAGCGCGTCGGCACGGTCGACGAGCTGCGTGAGGCGCTCGTCCGGGCGCGAGCCGACGACGGGGTGAGTGTGATCGTCGTCGAGGTCGACCGCTACGAAGGCGTTCCGTCGTACGAGAGCTGGTGGGACGTGCCTGTTGCCGAGGTCTCCGAGCTCCCGGCCGTCCAGGCCGCACGGCGCGAGTACGACGCCGCTCGCGCGGCCGAGCGTCGCTTTCTCTGACTCAGGCCTGGAGGCGCTCGGCGATCCGTTTCTGACCGCGGCGCATCGCCCAGGCGTGGTTGGAGCGGAAGAGGGGGCGAAGGAGTGGCGTCAGTTGACGGACGCCGCGCTTGTTGACGCGCGGACGGAAGTCGAGCGTGACCTTCGTCCCACCGTCGACCTCGGTGAAGACGAGCGAGGCCGATCCTTCGAAGTCCCCGTGGAGCGTGCTGTCGACCCGGTGTGGCGCGTCGACGGCGACGCACTCGAACTCGTAGCGGAGTCGGTACGGCAGATAGCCGTGTGCGACGACTCGAGTGCGGGTCCCGGGCGACGGAAGGCCCGAGTGCCCGGCCGTCGAGTCCCAGACGTCTCCCCACCAGCTCGGGTAGCCGTGGACGTCCGCCATCAGCTCGTAGACGGCCTCGATCGGGTGTGGCACGAGCCACTCGTCGAGGAAGCGGTACTCGGGGGCGGCCACGGTCCCTCGGATTCTTGCCCACTGCCCGGCGAAGGTTCAAGGCCTGCTGCTTCTTACGCACGCGTTACACGAGCGAGACGAGCGGCTGACATGGGCCGCCCAACCTCAGCGCGTCACCCCCGACACACCCAAGGAGCGCTGAGAAGAACATGACGAGCACGAAGAAGATCCTGATGCTGGTGGTCGTGGCCCTCGCGGTCGCCGCCGCCGCCCCGGTTGCGGCGTTCGCCGACGACCCGGTCGCGACGGTGCAGGCCGACATCGCGAAGCTGAAGACCGACGTCCAGGCGAAGCACGACCAGGTGGTCACCGACGCGCAGAAGCTCGAGGCCGATGCCAACTCGCTCGCCGGCACGTCGGACAAGAAGGCCGCTCGGCAGACGATCAAGGTCGACGCCCTCAAGCTGACGGGCGACTGGAAGTCGCTGCTCTCGACCTGCCTCGCCGATCGCTTGCAGCTGCGGGCCGACGTGCACGCGGCGAAGATGGCCGGCGTCCCCGCGCGGCAGCTGCGGCTGCTCGTCCGGCAGGCGAACCTCGAGATCCGGCTGACGAACCTGAACATGCGCGCGGCGGTCGCCGAGGCGCACCTGGCGGTCGTGAAGCTGCGCGAGAGCTTCGCCGCGTCGGGCCAGCAGGCGCCGAACGTGACGACGCCGCCGACCTCGACGCCGACACCGACGCCGGTCACTCCCTAGGACGGGGTCGTTGTGAGGGGCCGCGGGCGAACGCTCGCGGCCCCGCTCACCTCAGCCGTCGACGTCGATCGACTCGAGCACCACGCCCTGCGCGGCCGGGCTCGTCGGATCCGGGTCGACCGTCGTCGTCACCTCGGCGCCCTCCGCGAGGGTGCCACGCGAGGCATCCTCGAAATGCTCGCGGAAGTGCTCGTCGGTGAAGTGCGAGAGGACGCCCAGCCGCACGCGAACGCGTGTCACGCGGGCCTTGCCGGCGACCTCGCCGATCTCGCGCATCAGGTCGCGCATCACGGCCTGCTCGTGCACCGCTCCACCTCCTCGACGACGGCGGCGACGGCGCCGTCGAGCGCCGCCGCGACCGGAGCCGAAAGCTGCTCGCCGGCGGCCCAGCTCTCGCCCTCGATGCCGATCACGACGAGCTTGTCCGGCAGGCGTCCGAGTGCGCGTCCGAGCTCGACCGCTTCGGCGAGGCCGAGATGATGGGTGGTCGACCGGTTGAAGAGCTCCTGGGCCAGCGGCGTCGTGGTGGCGTCGAGGCGGTGCAGCGTTCCCGGGATCGCGCCGGACGAGACGGCGTCGACGACCACAACGGCACCGGCACCCTCGATCGCGTCGAGCACCGCCACGGGCTCCCCTTCGCGCTCCAGCACGTCGACCTTCAGGTCGAGTGCGCGCACGCGGGCGGCCACCTCGAGCCCGACCCCGTCGTCCGAGCGCCAGCGATTGCCGATGCCGACGACCCTCACGAGCGCTGGATGTCGAGCTTCAGGAAATGCGTCGCGCACGAGATGCACGGATCGTAGTTCCTGATCGTCTGCTCGCACAGGAGCGCCAGCTCGTCGTCCGGCACGTGCAGCGAGCGCTCGACGACGCCGCGGAGATCCTCTTCGATCGCCTTCTGGTTCTGGGACGTCGGTGGCACGATCTTCGCCTCGAGGATCGTCCCCTCGTCGTCGATCTCGTAGCGGTGCCAGCAGATGCCTCGCGGCGCCTCGGTGACGCCGTGACCCACACCTGCCCGCGGCTCGACCTCGACGGCGGGTGCGTCCGGCTCCTCGTACTCGTCGATCAGCCGCAGCGCCTCGTCGCAGGCCTCTACCAGCTCCACGCACCGCACGACGATGCTGCGGAACGGGTTCCGCTCGGCCGGCGTCAGGCCGACCTCGGCGGCGGCCTCCTTCGCGAGTGGAGTGAGCTCGTCGTAGCTCGATGCGAATCGCGCGAGCGGGCCGCAGAGGTACGAGCCGCGGCCGATGATGTGCGAGTGGAGCGCGTTCGACCACGGGACGTGCTCCTCGACGAAATGCTCCTCGTACTCGGAGGCGTCGATGTCGATGCCGCCCGTGGAGACGATCCGGCCCCGCTCGATCGGGTACTCGCCCGGCTGCGACAACGCGACCAGCTCGTACTGCCGCTCGTAGTCCGGGAAGTCGAACCCGGCCGTCAAGCGCACCGCCGCGAGCGACTCCTCGCGCGCGCGCTCGAGCGGCTCGCGCAGCGCGCGTAGCTCCCGCTTGCTCGGCGTGCGGTACCAGCCGCCCACGCGCACGTTGATCGGGTGCACGTCGCGTCCGCCGACGACCGACATCAGATGGTTGCCCGTCTTCTTCAGCTCCAGCGCGCGTGCCACGAGCTCCGGGTTGTCGCGCGCGATCTCGATCGCGCTCTCGTAGCCCAGGAAGTCCGGCGCATGAAGCATGAACACGTGAAGGGCGTGGCTTTCGATCCATTCGCCGCAGTAGATGAGCCGGCGCAGAGCCGCGAGCTGCCCGCCGACCTCGACGCCGCAGATCCGCTCCATCGCCATCACCGAGCTCATCTGGTACGCGATCGGGCAGATGCCGCAGATGCGCGCCGTGATGTCGGGAACCTCCGTGAAGCGGCGCCCGCGCAGGAACGCCTCGAAGAAGCGCGGCGGCTCGTAGATCTGCAGCTGGACGTCCTCGACCCGGTCGCCCTCGATGCGCACGCGCATCCCGCCCTCGCCCTCGACGCGGGCCAGGTACTCGGTGACGATCGTGCGCTCGCTCACTTCCTTACCTCCTCGAACGCAGCGACGTTGAACGTGCGGAACAGGCGCTCGACGTCCCGGTCGTCGGTCCCGAGCTCCTTCAGGCGGGCCTCGAGCGCGATGGTGTTGGGACTCTCCATCGGCCCGAAGCAGCCGAAGCAGCCACGGTTGTAGGCGGGGCAGAGACCGCCGCACCCGGCGTGGGTGACCGGGCCGAGGCACGGGGTCCCGTGCGCCACCGTGATGCACACGGTGCCGCGCGCCTTGCACTCGGTGCAGACGCTCGTGGAGGGGATCGACGGCTTGCGGCCGTGCAGGAAGGCGGTCAACACCTCGAGCAGCTGGCGCTTCGAGATCGGGCAGCCGCGCAGCTCGTAGTCGACCGGCACGTGCGCCGAGATCGGCGTCGAGGTTGCGAGCGACGAGATGTACTCGGGCGAGGCGTACACCGCCGCGGTGAACGCGTCGACGTCGCCGAAGTTCTTGAGCGCCTGGATGCCGCCGGCGGTCGCGCAGGCGCCGATCGTGATCAGCGTCTTCGACTGCTCGCGGATCTCGCGGATGCGCTCGGCGTCGTGCGCTGTGGTCACCGAGCCCTCGACGAGCGAGACGTCGTACGGCCCGGGTGCGGTGGCGCGGCGGGCCTCCAGGAAGTGGGCGATCTCGACCTCGCCCGCCAGCGCGAGCAGCTCGTCCTCGCAGTCGAGGAGCGACAGCTGGCAGCCGTCGCAGGACGCGAACTTCCACACGGCGAGCGTCGGCTTGCTCACAGCTCGCGCACCTCCATCAGCTCGACCATCGTCGCCGCGTCGTAGACGGGGCCGTCACGGCAGATCAGCGTCGGGCCGAGCTGGCAGTGACCGCAGTGCCCGAGCCCGCAGCGCATGTTCCGCTCCATCGAGAGGTAGATGCGGTCGAGCGCGACGCCGCGCTCGACGAGCGCCTCGATCGTGAAGCGCATCATGATCTCGGGCCCGACGACGAGGGCGATCGCGTCTGTCGGGTCGAAGCTCGCGCGCTCGATCAGCTTCGGCACGACGCCCACGTGGCCGCGCCACGTCGCGTCGGCGGCGTCGACCGTAACCTCGAGCTGCAGGCCCCCGTGCTCGCGGAGCTCGCCGAGCTCGACGCGATAGAGGAGGTCGGCCGGTGTCCGTGCGCCGTAGAGAAGCGTGAGGCCGCGATAGCTGTCGCGGTGCATGAGGGCGTGCTCGAGCGCGCCGTGGAGCGGGGCGAGCCCGATGCCGCCCGCGACGATCAGCAGCTCTCTACCCTCGGCGAGCTCGAGCGGCCAGGCGTTGCCGAGCGGGCCGCGGACGCCGAGCACGGTTCCGGGCTCGGCCGCGCAGATCGCCTCGGTCACCGCGCCGACGGCGCGCACGGTGTGCACGAGCCGGTCGCCGTTCCGGCCGGAGACCGAGATCGGCACCTCGCCGATCCCGAACGCGTACAGCATCGTGAACTGGCCGGGCAACGGGGCGAGCGGCGCGCCGCCGACCGGCTCGAGCTCGAGCGTCCACGTGTCGGCGGTCTCGCGCCGGCGCTCGACGACGGCGAACGGCCGCGGGATCGTCGCCTCGGACGTGGACGGCTCAGCGAGCGCCTGCATGGGCACTCCCGTACACGTCGAGCAGCCGCAGGCGCGTCCACTGCAGGCGCTCGATCATCACGTGGGCAAAGCGAGTTATCAGGTCGTAGCCGAGTGCCGGGTCCGCCTCGCACTTGCCGCGCAGGCACGCTCCGTCGAAGGCGGTCGCGCGAACCTCCGTCAGCGCGCGTGCGTCGAAGTGCCAGCGGTAGGGCTCGAAGAGCCACGACCAGCCGACCACCTCACCCGGCTCGATCGTCTCGATCAGCAGCGAGCCTCGCGCCGGGACGAACGTCTCGAGCGCGACGCTGCCGTGACGGACGAGATAGAAGATGTCGGCGGGGTCTCCCTCCCGGAAGAGCACGTGGTCGGCGTCGAAGTGGACGTTCGTCGCGCAGCCCGCGATCACCTCGAGGCGGTCGGGATCGAGCGACGCGAACGTCGGCGACTCGCGCAGAAGCGCGTCAATGGTCTGCATGGGATGCCTCCTCCTCCGCGCGAAGCGCGGCCAGCTCCTCGGTCACGTCGATGCCCACCGGGCACCAGGCGATGCAGCGGCCGCAGCCGACGCAGCCCGAAGTGCCGAACTGGTCGATCCAGGTGCCGAACTTGTGCGTCAGCCACTGCCGGTAGCGCGCCGGCGACGAGGGCCGCACCGCGCCGCCGTGGATGTACGAATGATCGATCGAGAAGCAGCTGTCCCAGCGCCGCACGCGCTCCGACTCCGAGCCGTCGAGCGAGGTGACGTCCTCGGCGCTCGAGCAGAAGCAGGTCGGGCAGACGAGCGTGCAGTTCGCGCACGTGAGGCAGCGGGCCGCCACGTCGTCCCAGCGGGCCGACTCGCGCGAGCGTTCGAGCAGCCCGCGCAGGTCGTCGGTGTCGAGGCGCCGCCCGATCGAGTCCGCGGCCGTCCGGGTCACCTCGGCAGCGTCGTCGAGGTCGCCGTCGGTTGCCGCCCGGCTCGTGAGTGCGGCCAGGACCTCGGCGCCGGCGTCGGAGCCCGCGCGCGCGAGGAAGCGGTGCTCACCCGAGAGGATCTCGGTCAACGCAAGGTCGTACGGGCCGTCGGCCGTCGGGCCGGTGCCGGTTGACGTGCAGAAGCACGTCTCCGCCGGGCTCCCGCACTCGACGACGACGATGAACACGCCCGCGCGCCGGAGGTCGTAGTCGCGGTCGACCCACTTGCCGTGCAAGAAGACACGGTCCTGGATCGCGATCCCGTGCAGCTCGCACGGCCGGACGAAGAGCGCGAGCGGCCGGTCGGGCGCAGCAGGCTCCTCGAACTCGACTTCGGCTCCGTCGCGGCGGGCGCGGAAGAGAAGGGTCGAGGCGGGGAAGAGGAACTGCTTCGGCGAGTGGGGTGAAGCGGCGTAGCCGAACCGCGCGTCGTCGCCGCGCTCGCGGAGCCGGTAGCTCCCGGGCGCCTGCACGTCGCCGACCCCGACCGGCAGCTCCGCCGCCGATTCGAGCTCGTCGAGGACGATTGCGCCGTCCCGGACGGTCGGCCCGACGACGCGATGGCCGCGCCCACGAAGCACCTGGATGAGCTCGTCGAGCGCGCTCGGCTCCAGCATGGCTGTCTTGGCTTCGGGCAACTGGTTCTCCGACGAGAGCCTCGCGGCGGCCGGGGGTCGGGGCATCGGGGAAACCCCCGTTGCGGCCTCCGCGTCGGGCCTGGACGCTCCAGGTATGTGCCTCGGGATTCCCGCACGTCTCGTCCGGCTCGAGGAGGACGCGCCGCTCGGCACGGCGGAGGTGGCCGGCGTGCGCCGCAGCGTCTCGACGGCGCTCTGCCCGGAGGCGGCCGTCGGCGACTGGGTGCTCATCCACGTCGGCTTCGCGCTCGCGCGGATCGACGAGGACGAGGCGCTGCGAACCCTCGAGCTGCTCGAGTCGATGGGGGCCGGATGAGGTTCGTCGACGAGTTCCGCTCGCGCGAGCTCGCCGACGGGGTGCGGGCTGAGCTCGAGCACCTCGTCGCGCCGGGCGAGTCGATTCGCCTGATGGAGGTGTGCGGGGGCCACACCCACACGATCTACCGTCACGGGCTCACCGACCTCGTCCCGCCCGGGCTGGAGTTCCTGCACGGGCCGGGGTGTCCGGTCTGCGTGATCCCGATGGGGCGAGTCGACGACGCGATCTGGCTCGCCGAGCAGCCCGGCGTCCTCTTCACCACCTTCGGCGACATGATGCGCGTCCCCGGCCGTCGCGGCTCGCTGCTCGACGCGAAGGCGAGGGGGGCCGACGTGCGCATGGTCTACTCGCCGCGCGATGCGCTCGAGCTCGCGCGGCGCAACCCCGAGCGGCAGGTCGTCTTCTTCGCCGTCGGCTTCGAGACGACCTCGCCCTCGACCGCGCTCACCGTCCTCGAGGCGGAGGCGGACGACGTCGAGAACTTCTGTGTCTTCTGCAACCACGTCACGATCGCGCCGCCGCTGCGCGCGATCCTGGAGACGAGCGGCGTCCGGATCGACGGGTTCATCGCGCCCGGGCACGTGTCGGCGGTCGCCGGTACCCGCCCCTACGACTTCATCGCCGAGGAGTTCGGGAAGCCGGTCGTCGTCTCGGCCTTCGAGCCGCTCGACATCCTGCAGTCGGCGGTGATGCTCGTGCGCCAGCTGCACGAGGGACGCTGCGAGGTCGAGAACCAGTACACGCGCGTCGTTCGGCGCGACGGCAACCCGTACGCCTTCGCCGCGCTCGACCGCGTCTTCACGCTCCGCGAGACGTTCGAGTGGCGCGGGCTCGGGGAGATCGAGGGGTCGGCGTTCCGGCTGCGCGACGAGCTGGCCCGCTTCGACGCCGAACGGCGCTTCGCGGTTCCCGGCCTGCGCGTCCCGGACCGGAAGGCGTGCCAGTGCGGACAGGTGCTGGTCGGCGCGATCAAGCCGTGGCAGTGCAAGGTGTTCGGGACGGCGTGCACGCCCGAGAAGCCTCTCGGCACGTGCATGGTCTCGAGCGAGGGCGCCTGCGCCGCCTACTACGCCTACGGCCGCGGGAAGGTCACTGCATGAGCGTAGGCTCGACGGAGCTCATCAGGAGCGGTGGCACCGGCTTCGCCGGTGCCACCGGAGCGGGGGCCATTGGTCGACCGAAGGTTGTCCAATGAGGCTCGCCGACGACGTCGTCACGCTCGCCCACGGCGCCGGCGGGAAGGCGAGCCGCCGGCTCGTCGAGGAGCTGTTCGTCCCGGAGCTCGCGAACCCGCTGCTCGCGCCGCTCGCGGATGCGGCGCTCGTCGAGACCTCCGGCCTTCGGCTCGCGTTCACGACCGACTCCTACGTCGTCCGGCCGCGGTTCTTCCCCGGCGGCGACATCGGCGAGCTGGCCGTGAACGGGACCGTGAACGACCTCGCCGTCTCGGGGGCGACGCCGCTCGCCCTGACAGCTGCGTTCGTGCTCGAGGAGGGGCTTGCGACCGACGAGCTCCGGCTGATCGCGCATTCGGTCGCCGAAGCCGCCCGGCGGGCCGGTGTCGTCGTCGCCGCCGGGGACACGAAGGTCGTCGAGCGCGGGATGGCCGACGGCCTCTACATCTGCACCGCCGGGATCGGCGTCGTGCCGTCCGGGCTCGAGCTCGGGCCCGAGCACGTGCGCCCTGGCGACCGGGTGATCGTCTCCGGGACGATTGCCGACCACGGGATGGCCGTGCTCGTGGCCCGCGGCGAGCTCGCGCTCGAGGCGGACCTCCGGAGCGACACCGCGCCGCTCCACGAGCTCGCCCGCGACCTGGTCGCGCTCGGCAGCTCGCTGCGGTTCATGCGCGACCCGACCCGCGGCGGGCTTGCGACGACGCTCAACGAGCTTGCGCTCGCCTCCGGGCTCGCCGTCCGGATCGACGAGCGCGCGCTGCCCCTCCGTCCCGAGGTGGCGGCCGCCTGCGAGATCCTCGGCATCGACCCGCTCTATGTCGCGAACGAGGGGAAGCTCGTCGCGGTCGTCGACGCCGCCGCGGTCGATGACGCGCTCGCTGCGCTCCGCCGGCATCCGCTCGGCGCCGACGCGGCGCTGATCGGCACGGTCGTGGACGAGCCGGAGGGGCTCGTCCTGCTCGAGACCGAGCTCGGCGGCAGCCGCATCGTCGACATGCTCGTCGGCGACCCGCTCCCGCGCATCTGCTGAGGGCGGAGGCGAGCTGATCCGGCAGCGGATGAGCGTCCGCAGCACGCGCAGGCCGTCGCGCGTGTCGAGCTTCTTGCCCGCCTCGCGCGCCCGCGCGCGGTAGGTGATCGGCACCTCGTAGACGCGCTCGCCCTCGAGCAGCACGCGCGCGGCGATCTCCGGCTCGATCGCGAAGCCGCGCTCCCGCAGGCGGAGCCGCCGGAAGAGGTCGGTGCGCATCATCTTGTGGCAGGTCATGACGTCCGAGATCCAGCAGTTGTAGAGCACGTTCGTCGCGAGCGTCACGGCCTTGTTGCCGACGACGTACCAGAAGCTGAACGCGGCATGTGACGACCACGCCCGCGTGCCGAAGACGACGTTCGCGTCGCCCGCGAGCAGCGGCCCGAGCAGCTCGCCCAGGTCGGCCGCCCGGTACTCGAGGTCTGCGTCGAGGATCGCCGTGAACTCGCATGACGCGTGCACGAGGCCGGCGCGCAGGGCCGCGCCCTTGCCCGCGTTCCGCGGCTGGTGCACGATCGTCACGTTGTCGGGCAGCTCGGCGTTGCGCAGGAGCTCGCTCGTGCCGTCGGTCGAGCCGTCGTCGATCACGATCAGCTCGCGGCGCTCGATCGGAAGCTCCGCGGTGAGCGCGTCGTCGATCGCCGCGAGCACGGTCGCCGCCTCGTTGTAGACCGGCATCAGGATCGTCAGCGACGACATCTCACTCCCCCGCCCGTCCGACGGCGAGGACGGACTGGCCGAAGGGCGGCGGCAGGAGGCGCTCGACGCGCCGTGTCACCGGGATCACGCCGCGATCCCACAGGCGGAGCAACGTTCCGCCGCGCGACTCCCAGCCGAGCAGGCCGCCCGAGAGGTACCACGCGAAGAGGCCCGGTGCGTTCACGTAGTGAATCTTCTCCATCGTCAGCCCCGATTCCTCGTAGGCGGCGGTCAGGGTCGACCTCGTGTACCGGCGATGGTGACCGATCTCCCGGTCGAACTTCCCGGCCGCGAACGGGAAGGCCGGCACGAACACGACCACGCGGCCGCCGGGACGGACGAGCGAGGCCGCTCCGCGCAGCGCCGCGCGGTCGTCCTCGATGTGCTCGAGCACGTTCAGTGCGACGAACGCCGAATGCTCGCGCTGCGGCGCCTGCGCCAGATCGATCGTGTCGACGGAGACGCGAGGATCGTCCGCGAATCGCGCGCGCAGGCGTTCGAGCGCGACCGGGTCGAGCTCCGACACGGTCACGCGCGCCGCGCCGAGCTCCAGCCAGATTGCGGCGTTCGTGCCGATGCCGCTGCCCGCCTCTACCGGGTCGTCACCGAGGTACGGGAACGTCAGCTCGGCGAGCCAGTGGTTGTAGCGCTCCGCGTCTTCGAGCGTCTCGAGGACGCGAAGCTGTAGGTGGTCGCCGGTCAGCTCGTGAGCGCCTGGTCGATCGAGTCGTGCACTGGCAGATGCCGGTCGAGGCCGCTCACCATGAGGGTGCGCCGAATCTCGACCCGCGGACGTGCGAGGACGAGCGCCTCGGGCGCGAGCCGCGACCGAGCCTCGAGCAGGACGCCGAGAGCGGTCGAGTCGATGAACTCGACCTCGTCCAGGTCGATGACGAGACGCGCCGCGCCGCCGTCGATAGCCCCGGAGAAGGCGCTCCGCAGCTCGTCGGCGTTGTAGAGGTCGAGCTCGCCTCGCAGGTGAACGACGATCGCGTCGCCCACCGGCTCCAGGCCGCTGACCGGCGGCTCACGAAGCCGTGCCCCGGAGTCGTCCCCCATTTCCTCGATTGAAGCACCCGGGCAAGGCCGCGGCAACCGCCCACTGCACCGAGGCGAGTAGAATCGAGCCGTGGAGGGTGGCCGCGTGCTTCGGCGTCGAGGCGCCGTGACGTTCTTGTTTCTCCTGCTCGCTGCGGAGATCGCCGGACGCAGCCTGACCGCGCGCGTCGACCGCGCCCTGCACGTCGCGCCGCTTGCGCGGACGGATACGAGCTACTACCCGTTCCTGCTGCTCGGCGTGAAGATCGCCGGGGCGCTCCTGCTGGCCGGGCTCTCCGCCCGCGCAGTGCGCGCCTGGGCGGCCGCTTCTGCGGGTGAACGGCTGCTCGGCCGCCAGGGCGGCACGCCGCGGCTGCGGCCGGGGCTCTCCCCGCGCGTCTGGCTGGCGGCGTTCCTCGGTACGACCGCTCTCTATCTCGTCCACGTCGGCGCGGCCTCGGGCAGGCCCTCGACGCCGACGCCGCTCCTCCACAGCTATGCGCTGCCCGTGTTTGCGGTGCTGGCCGTGCTCGTCGCCGTCGCGTGGCGGTTCGCCCGCTGGCTGCATGCGGTCGAGGACTACGCACGAGGAACGATGGCACGTGCGCGGCGCGTGCTCTCGACTGTTCTGCGCAGCCCGGTCGCCCACCCGCGCCCGTCCGACGAATCGGGCCTCCGCCGGCGCTTCGGCGTCGTCCTCGACAGCCGGCCTCCTCCGCTCCCCGCCTGAGCCCGGTCCCGCCGGCCACCGCTTCACGGCCGGCCCGTCGTCCGTCTCACGGAGGAATCGATGCACCCGAGCCTTGCGCAAACGCTGTCCGAGCGTCGAGTCAGGTGGCTGACGCCGGAGCAGGTCGTCTCATTCGTCGGTCCTTTGACGGCTGCCGCCGGACTGGTGTGGGCGATCGTGCAGCCCTGGCGGCTGACGCTTCTCCACCCGCTGCACCAGGGGTTCTGGTGGCTCGTCGTCGAGCCGCCGCTCCTTGTGATCGGCGCCGGGGTGCTGTTCACGCTCGTCGTGGCGAAGCCCCTGCTCTTCGACCTCGAGAAGCACCGTGCAACCGCACGCTGAGTTCGTCCACTGGCTGTTCGCGACCGGGATCCTGCTGGTCGGCCTCTGCCTGCTCTGCGAGGCCGTCGTCGGCCGCGAGGTGTGGGCGATGCGGCCGTGGCGGCGGTACCTGTGGCCGGGCCTCGCCTTCACGATGGGCGTCCTGCTCTGGCCGGTGA
The DNA here is from genome assembly GCA_963840365.1 of uncultured Thermoleophilia bacterium. Lineage (GTDB taxonomy): Bacteria > Actinomycetota > Thermoleophilia > Gaiellales > Gaiellaceae > PALSA-600. The sequence continues at coordinate 868,834 of CAWIYQ010000012.1, forward strand.
TGGCCCTGTACACGAACTCGGCCATCCACATGTACGCGCACGGCTCGTGGGCGCAGGTGCTGATGCTCGCGGGCGGCTCCGAGCTCGGGCTCGTCCGCGGCCGGCTGCACTCGCCCTGGTGGCGGCTCACCTGGCCGCTCGCCTTCGCGGTCACCGGCACGGCGTTCCTGATCCACGAGCAGAACGCGTGGTGGTTCGCCCGGTCGGCGTTCCTGCACCATCTGCTCGGCTGGACGTTCCTGCTCGGTGCGCTCGTCCCGCTCGCGCTCGTCTGGAAGCCGAGGTCGGCGGTCCTGCGCGCGACGTTCGCGCTCACGATCGTCGCGGTCGCGGTGATGCTCTATTCGGATCGCGACGTGGCGCCCGTCTTCGGGCATCTCTCACCGCTCGCGGGGACACCGCACCGATGAGACGCCTGGCGCTCGTCGCGCTCGCCGCCCTCGCCTTCCCGGCCGCCGCGTCGGCCCATGCGACGCTGCGTTCGACAACGCCGCACTACGGCACCGAGGTGGCGAACGCGCCGGTGACGATCCGGCTCCACTTCGACCAGCACGTGAAGCTGCTTCCCGGCGCCGTGAAGGTGCTCGACGTGAACGGGCACAACCACGCGCTCGGCTCGACCAGCAGCGGCACCGAGGTGATCGCGCGCGTCGGCCCGCTCACGCGCGGCGGCTACACCGTGCGCTGGCAGGGCATCTCCGCCGACTCGCACGTCGTCTCGGGCGTCTGGACGTTCGGCGTCGGCATCAAGGCGCCGTCGATCAGCGCGGCGTACGGCGCCGGTGGCCCGACCTTCACCGAGAAGGTCGTGCGGTGGCTCTGGTTCCTCGGGATCGCTCTCACGATCGGGGCGCTCGGCCTGCGGCTCGTCGTGCTGCGCGGCCTGGCGGTGCCCCTCGCGCTCGAGCGGCGGATCGCGGTGGCGGCGGGGCTCGGGGCGCTGCTCGCGCTGGACGTCGGGATCGCCGCGTTCTCGCTCAACTGCGAGGACGCGCTCCAGCTCTCCTTCGGCCGCTTCCTCTACGGCGACCTCTCGCCGATGGCCGTGACGCGCTTCGGTCGCGCCTTCATCGTCATGACGCTTGCGTTCGCGCTCGTGCTCGCCCTCGTCTACCTCGCCTGGCTCTTCGACCGTGTCGTCTTCCAGGTGCCCGCGTTCGCGATCGCGCTGGTCTTCGCCGGCGGGCTCTCGGTCTCCGGCCACGATGCCGTCGACCCGGGCTCGTCCTGGCTCTCGGAGCTCGCCGACTGGGTGCACCTCTCGGCGGGCGCGCTCTGGATCGGCGGGCTCGCGACCATGGCGGCGCTGCTCTGGACCGGGGCTCCGCAGCTTCGGCGCGAGGCGTTCCTGCGCTTCTCACGCGTCGCCTCGGTGCTCATCGCGGCGATCTTCCTCGCCGGCCTCTACCTCGGCTACGTCCGCCTCGACCACGTGAGCGATCTCTGGACGACGGGGTACGGCCGCGTCCTGCTCGTGAAGAGCGGGCTGTTCGCGGTCGCGCTCGGCTGGGGCGCGCTGCACCACTTCGTCCTCCGCCCGCGGCTCGAGCGCTCGCACGAGACGGCCCCGGCGGGCATCCGGCGAAGCCTCCTCGCCGAGAGCCTCGTCGGTGTCGCCATCCTGCTCGCCGCTGCGATCCTGGTCGACTCGCGCCCGCCGGTCGCCGCGGCTGCGCGCTCCGTCATCGCGCCGCCGGTGCTCGTCGACGCGGGCGAGTTCACCTACGGCCTCGCCTCGTCCGGCGGCAGCGTCTGGGTGGGCGGTCTCGGGGGCAGCGACGTCCTGCGCATCGACCCGTCGTCGGGGAAGGTCGTCGCACGCGTCGACGTCGGGCCGCGCGTGTTCAACCTCGCCTCCGCGCCGGGGGCGGTCTGGGCCGTCTCGAACGTGCTCGGCACCGCCGTCCGGATCGACTCCCGCACCGGCAAGGTCACGGCCCGCGTGCCGGTCGGCCTGGAGCCGTACGACGTCGCGTGGGGCGCGGGCTCCGCGTGGACGGCGAACGCCGGGGACGGCACCGTGTCCCGCATCACGGACGGCAAGGTGGTTCGGACGCTCCGCGTGGGCGGCGAGCCGAATGGACTGACGGTCTACCGGGGCTCGCTCTATGTGAGCGACCACCGGGGCGGGCGCGTGCTGCGCATCGACCCGGCATCCAACCGGGTCGTCGGGCGTGTCGCGCTTCCGGGGGCTGACTGGATCACCGCGCTCGGGGACTCGCTCTACGTGTCGCAGGAGACGAACGTCGTCACGCGCGTCGACGCACGGAGCCTCCGGGTCACCGGGCACGTGCGCGTCGGCCGCAATCCGCTCGGCTCCGCCGTCGTCGGCGGGAGGCTCTGGGTGCCGTCGATCGACGCGGGGACGATCGCCGTCGTCGATCCGGCGACGATGACCGTCGTGCGCCGCTTCCGCGCCGGCGGCGGCCCGATCGTCGCCCTGCCGGCGTTCGGGCACACGTGGGTCACGCACTCGACCGGCCTGAAGGTGACGCGCTACTAGGAGAGCTGCAGGAGCGCGACCAGACGCTCGGCGATCGCGGGCGCCGTCGGCTCGTCCTCGTGCCGGACGTAGAGATATGCCGGGTCACGGACTGTCGTCGCGACGGCCTCGAGCTCTCCGTCCGAATAGGGCGGCTCGCGAAGGCGGAGGTAGCGGAACGGCTCGGCGTCCGGATCGCCGACGCGCACGACGCCGGCGACCCCGTCCCAGGTCTCGTGGCGGAAGTCCCAGGCGAGCCGCGTCCCCTCGGGGACCGATCCCTCGACGAACGAGAGCACGCCGTCGTCACGCGGCCCCTCGTAGACGATGCGCACCGGCCCGAGCCGGTCGCCGAGCGCCTGCGCCCGCTCGAGGAAGGTCGTCACGCGGTCGAGCCGGGTCAGGGAGAGCTTGACCGAGAACTCGAAGCCGTCCGGCACCGCGTCGGCCCAACGCCGGAACTGGTCGGCGCTCGGCAGGCGATACCCGGTCGAGTTGAGCTCGACGGTGTCGAACCGGGCGGCGTAGAAGCCGAGGAACTCGGCCGGCTGCAGGCCGGCCGGGTAGAAGCCCGGCCGCCACGACGGGTACGACCAGCCCGAGGTGCCGACCCTGACCGGCATGGCCGAACCGTACGCGTCCAGGGCCTGTCCCCGGGACGTGTCTGTGGGGGCCACGTCCGGGGCCTGTCCCCGGGACACGGCCGTTTCGGCCGGGGCGCTACGGTACGTCCGGAGGCAGGACTAGGGTCCTGCACCCGTGTCCGTCATGACCAACGTCAGGCAGATCGACGAGTCCGTCGCGGCTCACGAGGACGTCGTCCCCGTCCTCGACAAGGGCTTCGTCGCCCTCGACGGCGCCCTGGCCTCGGACCTGGCCGTCGTCAACGGCGCGCGGGTCTCCTTCAACCAGGCGAGCCAGGAGCTCGGCGAGCGCGACGAGGGCCTGATCCGCTTCCTGATGCGCGACCGCCACGGCTCCCCGTTCGAGCACGGCTATTTCCGGTTCATCGTCAAAGCGCCGCTCTTCGTCGTCCGTGAGCATCACCGGCATCGCGCCGGCCACTCCTACAATGAGTGGTCGGGCCGCTACTCGAAGATGCAGGCCGAGTTCTACGTCCCCGACAACGTCCGCACCCAGGTCGGAAAGCCCGGTGCGTACACGTTCGAGCCGGTCGCGCCCGACGTGCGGGAGGCCGCGCGGGCCGAGATCGCCGGTCAGGCCGAGAGCGCCTTCGCCGCCTACGAGCGGATGCTCGAGCTCGGCGTGGCCAAGGAGGTGGCCCGCAGCGTCCTGCCGCTGACGATGTACACGACCTACTACTGGAGCTGCAACCCGCGCTCCCTGATGCATTTCTGCTCGCTCCGAAACTCGGAGTTCGCCCAGTTCGAGATCCAGCAGTACGCCGCGGCGGCCGAGTCGTTCCTGGCCCGCGAGATGCCCGTGACCCACGCGGCGTTTCTCGCCAACGGCCGGCTCGCTCCGTGAATCCCCTTAATCAGGGGTTGGGGCGACTCCTAACAGACTTGTAACACTCTGTCACTAAGTTCTTGGATGCCCACGAGGAACCCGGGAATGGGGTTCCGCCAAACGCCGTTGAAGAGAGTGACGGATGACGCGCAAACCGCGCGCCCGTCTTCCTCGAAAACACGTTAAGGAGTTCGTTGACTGAAATCAACATGACCGCGGCTACTGCCGAAGCGCTCGACACGCTCGTCCACCTCCACGCCGAGCACCGGGTCCTGACCCCTGCCGACGTCGCGGACGCGGTCCTCACCTTCGAGCTCGACGAGGCGGAGGCCGAGGCCCTCGCCGCCGAGCTGCGCGCGCACGAGATCGCGCCGGAGGAGGAAGAGGACGAGCCCGAGCTCGACCTCAGCATCGGCCACAGCCTGTACACGACCGACTCGTTCCAGATGTTCCTCAACGAGGCCGGCCGCTATCCGCTGCTCACCGCGGCGGAGGAGGTCGAGCTGGCGAAGCGGATCGAGCGCGGCGACCTTGCCGCCAAGGAGCGGATGATCAACTGCAACCTCCGCCTCGTCGTCTCGATCGCCAAGCGCTACCAGACGCAGGGCATCACCCTGGGCGACCTCGTCCAGGAGGGTGTCCTGGGCCTGATCCGCGCCGCCGAGAAGTTCGACTGGCGGAAGGGCTTCAAGTTCTCGACCTACGCGACCTGGTGGATCCGCCAGGCGGTGCAGCGCGGCGTCGCCAACAAGGCCCGCACGATCCGCATCCCGGTCCACGTCGTCGAGCGTGAACAGAAGGTCTCCCGCGCCCGCCGCGAGCTCGTCGCGACGCTCGAGCGCGACCCGACGCCGGAGGAGATCTCCGAGCACTCGAAGCTGCCGATCAACCACGTGCACGAGGTGCTCGCGGCCGCCCGCGCGGTTGCGTCCACCGACATGCCCGTGGGCGACGACGGCGACGCGTCGTTCGGCGACCTGATCGCCGGCACCGGCCCGTCGACCGAGGAGGAGGCCTCCGCGTCGCTCCGCGATCTCGCGGTGCGCCAGGCGGTCGCCAACCTGCCCGACCGGGAGCGCGACGTGATCGAGCTCCGGTTCGGCCTCGTCGGTGAAGGCCCCGCGTCGCTCGAGGCGATCGGCAAGCAGCTCGGCCTGACGCGCGAGCGCGTGCGTCAGATCGAGACCGAGGCGCTGCGCAAGCTCGCGCAGAACGAAGACCTCGCCGACGCTGCCTAGGTAGACCTTCGGGTTATCGTCGTGGGCGGTGCACTTCGCCGCCCACGACGAGATCCGTCTCTTCGCGCTGCTGGTCGCGCTCGGCGGCATGCTGGTCGTCGCCGCGCTCTCGGGGCTGCCGGTACCCGTTCTGCTCGTCTGCGGCGGCCTCGCACTCGGGTTCGTGCCCGGTCTGCCGCACTTCGAGCTGCCGCCCGACATCGTCCTCGTCGGCATTCTGCCGCCGCTTCTCTACTCGTCGGCGTTCTTCACGGGGCTGCGCGACCTCCGCTCGAACCTCCGGCCGATCTCGCTGCTCGCCTTCGGCCTCGTCGCGGCGACGACGGTCGGCGTTGCCGTCGTCGCCCACGAGACGGACGGCGGCATCTCCTGGGCGGCGGCGTTCACGCTCGGTGCGGTCGTCTCGCCCACCGACGCCCTCGCGGCGACCGAGGTCGCCCAGCGTTTCCCCATCCCGCGACGCATCGTCTCGATCCTCGAAGGGGAGAGCCTCTTGAACGACGGGCTGGCACTCGTGCTCTACAAGGCCGCGGTCACCGCCGCCGTCGCGGGCGCCTTCTCCCTCTGGAGCGCGTCGTGGCATCTCGTCGTGAGCGTCATCGGCGGCGTCGCCGTCGGCCTCGCGGTCGGGTACGTCGTCCGCCAGGTCCGGCTTCGCATCGACGACACGCCGACCGAGGTCGCGATCGCGCTGCTCTCCGGGTACCTGGCGTACCTGCCGGCGACGGCCCTCGGCGTCTCCGGCGTGCTCGCCGCGGTGACGATCGGCATCTACATGGGCTGGTACACGCCGCAGCTCACGACCGTGAACACGCGCCTGACGGGCAATGCGTTCTGGGAGCTGCTCGTCTTCCTCGTCAACGCGCTGCTCTTCGCCCTCGTCGGCTTCCAGCTCCACTCGATCGCATCGCGTCTCCCGATCACTTCGTCGCTCCTGCTCGAGGCGGGTTACGTGACGCTGGCCGTGATCGCGATCCGCTTCGTCTGGGTGCCCGTGTTCGCGTACGTGCCGCGGTTCCTCTTCCCGAGTATCCGGGCGCGAGACCCCTATCCGCCGTGGCAGTGGCTCGCCGTCCTTTCCTGGGCGGGTGTTCGCGGGGCGGTGTCGCTCGCCGCGGCGCTCGCGCTGCCGCTCGACCTGCCCGGGCGCGATCGCATCGTGTTCATCACGTTCGCGGTCATCCTGGTGACGCTCGTCGCGCAGGTGCTGACGATGCCGGTCGTCCTGCGTGTCCTGCACATCGAGGACGACGGTGGAGCCGACCGCGAGGACGCGAAGGCGCGGATCAAGGCTGCCGAGGCGGCGCTCGCCCGGCTCGACGAGCTTGCGCTCGAGGACTGGGTGTACGAGGACACGATCGAGCGCATGCGCGGCCAGTATCGGTTCCGGACGAACCGGTTCCGGGCACGGTACGACGGCGTCGACGACGACGGCACCGAGCTGCGCTCGCAGCAGTTCCAGCGGCTCCGGCGAGAGCTGCTCGACGCCGAGCGGAACGCGGTCCTTCAGCTTCGCAACGACGGGATGATCACCGAGGAGGTGATGCAGCGCGTCCAACGCGACATCGACCTCGAGGACCTCCGGCTCGACGTTTGATCACTTAGGTGGTGAGGACGACCTTGCCGGGTGTGTCGTCGGTGCGCGGCTGCACGGTCACGACCCAGCCGTCGTAGCGCGAGAACCGGTAGGGCACCGACAGGCGCACCGTGGTCGTCTTCTCGTGCACCCGGAAGGAGCCGCAGGAGGCGACCGGCTTGCCGTCCTTCGTCAGCCAGAGCTCGTAGTCGGCGTCGCGCGCGGGCTGCGCAGGCAGGCCGCTCACCTGGAGCTGCATCGGCCAGTTGCCCGCGTTGTCGGCGGCGGCGATGTGCAGCACGCCGATCGCCTGCGGGTTCGGGCCGTGCATCGAGACGACGCGCTCGGCGGTGAACGCCGCCGGCTTCGCCTTCGCATGACCGACGAGGAAGCCGATGCCGAACCCGGCGATCACGATCGCCGCCGCGGCGATCACGGTCACGGCGAGGCGACGCTGCAGCGGGAAATGCAAGATCTCTGCCTCGTCCGGGGCCGCGGCCGGGTCCTCGAGCGCGCGCGGCAGCTCCGGCGGCGGGCCTGCCTGGAGCAGCAGGTCGTGCACGCGCCGCAGGCGCGCCTCCTCCTCGGGCATCAGGTCGTCGCCGCCGACCAGGTCGTCGAAATCCGTCACTGCGCCCGCTCCCAGCACCGGCAAAGCCGGCGCTTCCGCTCTTTGCTGAGCTCCGTCGAGCCTACGCTCACAATTCTCCCTCGAGCACGTCGGCGAGCCGTTGCAGGGCTGCGCGCGTGCGGGTCTTCACGGTCCCGAGCGGGATGCCCAGGAACTCCGCCACCTCGCTCTGCGAGAGGCCGCTCCAGTAGGCGAGCGAGATCACCTCGCGCTCCCGCTCCGGCAGGTCCTCGAGCGCGCGGTGCACCTGCCAGGAGACCCAGCTCCTCTCGGCGGAGTCGGCGGGGCCCGGCTCGGTGTCCGCCGGCTCGTCGAACGACTCGACCGGCTGATCGGCGCGCCGGCGCGCACGGTCGACGATCGCGTGCCGCGCGACGGCGTAGAGCCACGGTGCCCCCGGCCCGCGCTCGGGCTTGTACGAGCCGGCCGAGCGCCACACGGAAGCGAACGTCTCCTGGACGGCCTCCTCGGCGCGGCCGCGGTCGCCGAGCCGGCGGAGCGCAAGCCCGAAGACGGCGCGGGCGTAGCGCCGGTAGAGATCCTCGAACGCCGAATGCTCGCCGGCGGCCGCCCGCTGGATCAGCTCGCCGTCGGAGTCCACGCGCGCAATCGTACGGAGTGGGAAGGCCATGGCCATGCCGAAGAGTCTTACGCGGTCGCGCCGCGACCGGATTGGATCGACTGGCCTCCGTCCACGAACAGGGTCGACCCGGTCACGTAGCCGGCGCCGGCGAGATAGAGGACCGCTTCGGCGATGTCGTCCGGCGAGCCGACGCGGCCGAGCGGCACGCGCGCGGCGCGCCGCTCCTCCGTTCCCGGCTCCACCGCGACCGGCCCCGGGGCGACGCCGCACACCCGTACGTCTGGGGCGAGGGCAAGGGCGAGCACCCGGGTCAGCATCGCCTGCGCCGCCTTGGCCGCGGCGTGCGGCGCGAACAGGGGCCACGGGCGGAAGGACGCGACGTCCTCGACGATCACCAGCACGCCCTTCGAGGCGGCGAGCGCCGGCGCTGCCGCCTGGGCGAGGAAGAACGTCCCCTTCGCCGTCACGTCGAGCGCCCGGTCCCAGTCGGCCTCCGTCACCTCGGCGAGCGGCCGCGGCTCGAAGCCGTCGCCGGCCGCGTGGACGACGAGGTCGAGCCCGCCCAGCTCCGCGAGCGCCCGGTCGACGAGCCTCGTCGCGCCGGCCGGGCCGCGCAGGTCGGCGTCGGCGCTGCCGGCGGCCAGGACGGCGAACCCCTCGGCCCGCAGCCGGTCGGCGACCGCCGCGCCGACCCGGCCGGTGCCGCCCGCGATCAGAGCCCTACTCAGCTCGAGCGCGCCTCGTCGAAGCGCCGCCCGACCTCGTCCCAGTTGACGACGTCCCACCAGGCGGCGAGATAGTCGGGGCGCCGGTTCTGGTATTTGAGGTAGTAGGCGTGCTCCCAGACGTCGATGCCGAGCAGCGGCACGTGGCTTTGCATCAGCGGGCTGTCCTGGTTCGGCGTCGAGTAGACGGCAAGGCCGGTGCCGTCCCAGGCAAGCCAGGTCCAGCCGGAGCCGAAGCGCTTCACGCCGCCGTCGTTCAGCTGCGCGCGCAGGTCGTCGACACCGCCGAACGTGTCGGCGATCGCGCCTGCGAGCCCACCGCTCGGGTCGCCGCCGCCGCCGGGCTTCATGATCGTCCAGAACAGCGAGTGGTTCGCGTGCCCGCCGCCGTTGTTGCGCACGGCCGTCCTGATCTCCTCCGGCAGCTCGTCGAGCAGGGCGAGCACCTGCTCGATCGGCCGGCCGTCCCATTCGGTGCCGGCGAGCGCCTTGTTGAGGTTGTCGACGTACGCCTGGTGGTGCTTGCCGTGGTGGATCTGCATCGTCTGCGCGTCGATCGTCGGCTCGAGCGCGGCGTGGTCATAGGGAAGTGCGGGAAGCTCGTACGGCACCGGTGGTCTCCTTTTCGTTCGGTTCTGCCACAGAGGATATGCTCCGCGCCGCACCCGAAACGTCGCACCGTCGAGGAGACACATGCCGCTTGCGTACAACCACGAGGAGATCACGGCCCGCGAGCTGAAGCCCGCGCTCTACGAGCTCGACGGCATCTCGCGCGAGGCCGTCGAGGCCCACTACAAGCTCTACCAGGGCTACGTCGCCAAGCGGAACGAGATTCTCGGCAAGCTCGCGGAGGTCGACCTCTCGACCGCGAACCAGACCTACTCCGACCTGCGCGCGCTGAAGGTCGACTTGACGTTTGCGATCGGGGGCATCAAGAACCACGAGATCTACTTCGAGCATCTCGGCGGGCCGGGCGGCGACCCGGCCGGCCTCTTCGGCGATCTCGTGAAGCGCGACTTCGGCTCGGTGGAGGCGTGGAAGGCCGATCTGAAGGCGACCGGCCTCGCCGGGCGTGGGTGGGCGTGGGCCGCGTACGACTGGGACGAGGGGCGCCTCTTCAACTACATCGGCGACGCACAGAACACGTTCCCGGTGTGGAACGCCACGCCGCTCGTCGCGCTCGACGTCTACGAGCACGCGTACTTCCTCGACTTCGCCACCGATCGCGCGTCGTACATCGACAAGTTCTTCGACAATCTCGATTACGACGTGGTGAACGACTGGGCTCAGCGGTCGGGCATTCGGCCCTGAACACCCGCCTGCTGCGCTAGCGTTCCCCCGGTGCTGACCGTAGCGCTCGCCGTCGGCGGCTACGTGCTGGGCTCGTGCCCGTGGGGCTACTGGCTCGTGCGCATCTTCCGGCACGAGGACGTGCGGCAGGCGGGCAGCGGCAACATCGGCGGGACGAACGTGTGGCGCTCGTACGGAGCGAGGCTCGGCCTGCCCGTCCTGGTGCTCGACGTCCTGAAGGGCTTCGTGCCTGCGTTCATCGCGGTCGTCCTCGTCTCGCATCTCGCCGGGCTGATCGTCGGCTCGGCCGCGATGGCGGGGCACTGGCGCCCCCTGTTTCTCCGCTTCGCCCGCGGCGGCAAGGTGATCGCGACGGGCGGCGGCGTCTTCTTCGCCGTCGCCCCCCTCGTCGCTCTGACCGCACTCGCCGTGTGGGTTGGGCTCTTTTTCTCGCTCGGGTTCGCGTCGCTGGCCTCGATGGTCGCGACGGCGATCACGCCGATCGCCGCGTGGGCGTACGGCTACCCGCGCTCGGTGGTCGCATTCGGGGTCGGGACGGCATTCGCGGCCGCGTACCTGCATCGTGGGAACATCCGCCGGCTGCGGGCCGGCACCGAGTCGCGCTCGGGCATCGCGCTCATGACGCGGCTCCGGAGCGACCACCCCTGAGGAAGCTCCTTCTGCTGCTCGTCTTCGGTGCCGCGCTCTGGGCGGCACCGGGGGCACTGGCCGCCGGCTGGTGCGGCAGCGGCGAGTCGCCGATCGACCGGCCCGACGCGACGACCGGGCAGCAGTTCCACGCCGTCGTCGCCGTGCCGTCGGATGCGGCCGACACGTTCGCGGCCGATGCGAACCGGCTTGCCGACGACGTCGCCTCGATCGAGAGCTGGTGGCAGGGACAGGATCCGACGCGGATCCCGCGCTTCGACACGGCGGTCTTCCCCGGCGGAACGTGCCTCGACATCTCGTTCGTCCACCTGCCGTCGCCGGCGTCGTCCTACTCGCTCGCCACCGATGCCGACGCCGCCGGGACGTTCGAGACGGTCCTCCAGCAGTTGGGTCAGGCGGGCATGATCGACGAGTACAAGAAGTACCTCGTCTACGTCGACGGCATCGGCTCCCCGACCGACCTGATCTGCGGCACGGGTGAGGGCGCCTTCGACGAGGGGCCGGCGTATGCGCTCGTCTGGCTCCCGACCTGCGCGCCGCCGGGCGAGACGCCGGTGCCGAAGGACGCGATCGCGGCGCACGAGATGCTCCACTCGCTCGGCGCGCTGCCCGACGGCGCCCCGCATGCCTGTCCCGGCGACTCCGGCCACCCCTGCGACTCGACGAGCGACGTCCTTTATCCCTATTCGTCGGGGGCGCCGCTCTCGAGCCTGGTGCTCGACTTCAACCACGACGACTACTACGGCCACAGCGGCACGTGGCCGGACCTCCAGGACTCCCTGTGGCTGCACCTGCTCGGCGTTCCGGTCGAGCCGCTTGCGCTGACGCTCGCGGGCGGCACCGGGACCGTGCAGAGCGACGTCCCGGGCATCGACTGCACGGCCGCGTGCACGACGCAGTGGGATCAGGGGTCGGCGGTCGCCCTGCATGCGACGCCCTCGCACGGCTTTCGCTTCGTCCGCTTCGCCGGCGCCGGCTGCGCCGGCGGCCAGGACTGCGCGGTCACGATGAAGGGGCCCGTGGCGGTCACGGCCGTGTTCGGCCCTGCCCGCGTCGCCTTGCACCGGACGATCCTCGGCAAGGGGCGGATCGCCTGCACGCCCGCGTGCGGCGCGACGGTGGCGGCAGGCGACCCGCTCGTGCTGCGCGCCGTTCCCGCGAAGGGGTGGAAGTTCACCACGTGGGGCGGCAGCTGCCGCGGGCGGGCGTCGCTCTGTCAGCCGAAGACCGATGCGGCGATCGTCGTGCGGGCGCACTTCACCAAGGTGCCGGCGAAGAGGAAGCCGATCGTCAAGAAGAAGCGCTGAGCCAGTCGCGCAGCTCGGTGTGCGCGGGCGTGGTCGCGCCGGCGAGCTCGGCGCGTAGCTGGCCGACCGTGCTCGAGCGCTCGGCGACCACGTCGTGCCGGTGGATCGTCTCGAGGTTCACCTGCTCCGCGAAGACGAAGTCGCCGTCGGCGAGCTCGGGGTAGCGGTCGAGCACGCCCTTGAGCGAGTAGCGGACGGAGTCCTCGACGAACCTCGGCTGCAGGTGCGCGTGCTCGACGACGAAGAGCTCGTCGGGCCGCTTCATCAGCTCGTAGATGGGCGAGCTCATCGACGACTCCACGATCTCGACGAGCACCTCCGCGTTGACGTTTTCGTCGGTGCCGACGAGCAGCGTCCCCTTCCCGCGCTGGTTGTGCGTCGCGAGCGGGACGAGCTCGAGGATCCGCTCGACGTCGCCCGCGCCGAAGCCCGCCTCGTGCAGCCGGTCGGCGGCGGCGCCGCGCACGAGCCCCTGTGCGCATGGGCACGCGTTGATGCCGAACGCCTCGACGCCGACGACGCGCCGAACGCGGTCGGGCGAGGCGGCCGCGATGCCGATCAGCGTCGCCGTCTCCTGTGTCCTGAGATCGGTGACGGGTGTCCGGCGCTCGAGAGGGTAGGACGCCTCGATCCGCACCTCGGCCCTGAGGGCACGCTGGCGGCCGACGATATGCCGCGCGATGTGCTCCGCGAGCGTCTCGACGAGGAACGCCTCGCCGATCACGACGTCGTCGATCGCCTCTCCGAAGAGCTCCGGGAACCGCGACATGTGCACGCCCTTCTGGGCCGGATCGAGATCGACCGTGCAGTCGATACGGGCCGCGAAGGTCTTCTCGCGGCCCTCGTGTCGAATGCGGATCGCCTTCTGCACGCCGGTCACCCCGGCCCGCGTCAACCCGAGCCGGATCTCCGGCTCCGAGGCCTGCAGATCGACGATCGAATCGCTGCGAGGACCGGCCATCCGGTAGAACCGTAGCGCGCCAATGGATCCTGATCAGTTCCCACGGGTCGTCTCGCTTGCCTGTCACGACCTTCGCACCCCGCTCGCGACCGTCTACGGCTTCTCGCGCACGCTCTCCCGCGGCGGCGAGCTGGACGAGCGGAACACCCGCTACATCGGGATGATCGGCGAGGCGGCCGAGCAGATGACCGAGCTCCTCGACCAGCTCGGCGCCTCGGCGCGCATCGCCGCCGGCCGCTGGGAGCCGGTCCTCCGCGAGGTCGACACGCTCGAGCTCGCGCGCGACGCCGAGGCGGATGTGCCCGTCGACGGCAGCGGCGCCGTCGTCGAGACCGAGGTGGAGGCCGTCGGCCGTGCCCTCCGCTCACTCGCCCGGGCGGCGCGGGTCTATGGGCGCGTCGGCGAGGTCGCCTGGCGCGTCGACGGCCGCCTGCTCGAGCTGTCTCCGGTCGTCCCCGAGGCGGCGCCCGTCGTCATGGGCGAGGACGTGCGCGACCTCGGCGCGCTGGTCGCCCGGCAGGTGATCGAGGCGCTCGGCGGCTCGCTCGCGATCGACGGCGAGACGCTACGCGTGACCATCTAGCTGGTCTGCGACCCAGCTCTGGAACGCAGCGAGAAGCGGCTCCGAGGAGAGCAGCAGCCGTCCGCGCTCGACGAGCCCCGACGCTGTGCCGCGCTGCACCGACTCGACGAGCACGGTGTCCTCGCGGCCGATCTGGTCGTCGTAGGCCAGGAACTCGGCGAGCCAGTCCGCGTCGATGCCGGGCGCGAAGAAGTAGTCGAGGTAGCGCTTGGTGCGGCCCGGCCCGGCGGGCGCGATCGGCCCGATCGACAGGTTCGGCGGGCCGGGGAACACGTTGATGCCGGTGTTCGGGTAGAGCAGATGGAACTGGCCGCGCTCGCCGGTGCGCCGCTGCGTCGCGAACTGCGCCCCGAAGGTGGGATGCGCCTCGAGCAGGTAGCGATCGGGGCGCACGTCGACGTCCTCGCTGAAGGACGGGTGCGCGGTCGGGCAGTGGTAGCACTCGAGGAAGTTCTCGACCACGATCTTCCAGTTCGCAGCGGCGCCGAACTCGACGCGCGAGTGGAAGACGAGCCCGTCGAGGTCGAGGTCGCGGGCGAGGATCGACGGCAGCTCGCCCAGGTGCTCCTCGAGCGGGACGGCGTCCGGGTCGGGGTTGACGAACAGGAACGGGCCCCAGGTGCCGACGCTCGCCGGCAGGAGCGACAGCTCCTCCGGCTCGAAGCCCTGCTCCCGGTCGGAGCGTGGCGCCGCGCGGAGACTCCCGTCGAGGTCGTACGTCCAGGCGTGGTAGCGGCACTGGATCACGGCGCGCCGGCCGCAGCCGTCGACCAGCACCGCGCCGCGGTGCCGGCAGACGTTGACGAACGCCCGCAGCGCGCCCGCCTGGTCGCGCGTGACGAGGACGGGGACGCCGCCGGCGTCGGCGGCGAGATAGGAGCCGGCCGTCGCCACCTCCTCGGCGCGGCCGGCGTACTGCCACGCCCGAGCGAAGATCCGGGCGCGCTCGCGCCGGAGGATCTCCGGGTCGGCGTACCAGGAGTACGGAAGCGTCTCGGCCGCGGCCACGCGGCGATTGAACCATCTACCCTGCCCCGGTGGCGCCCGTCCTCGTCGCCGCCGACGTCTCGAAGCGCTACGGCCGGATCCGCGCGCTCGACGGAGTGGCCCTCGAAGTCGGACGGGGCGAGCTCGTGGGGCTGCTCGGGCCGAACGGCGCCGGGAAGTCGACGCTCGTCAAGATCGCGTGCGGCCTCGTGCGGCCGAGCGGCGGGCGCGTCGAGGTGTCCGGTTCCCCGGCAGGCTCGGCGGCGGCCCGACGCTCGCTCGGCTACCTCGCGGAGCTCTTCCGCTTTCCCGGCTGGATGACGGCCGACGAGGTGCTCACCCTCCACCAGCGGCTCGCCTCCTCGGCCGGAGGCCCGGCGGAGCGGATCGAGCTGCTCCGGCTCGTCGGGCTCCATGACGCACGCGGGCTGCGCGTCGCTGCGATGTCGAAGGGCATGCAGCAGCGGCTGGGGATCGCGCAGGCGCTGGTCGGGTCCCCGCCACTGCTGTTGCTCGACGAGCCGACGAGCGCCCTCGACCCGGCAGGGCGGCGCCTCGTCCGCGACCTGCTCGTGGAGCTCCGGGCCCGGGGCATCTCCGTGCTCCTCAACTCGCATCTGCTTTCCGAGGTGGAGCGTGTCTGCGATCACGTCGTGATCGTCGACCGCGGCCGCGTCGTCGCCGCCGGCACGCCGGACGAGTTGCGACACGAGGGAGGAGTCGAGATCGACACCGCCGGCGGCGTGCGGCGCTTTCCGGAGGCGCGCCACGAGGACGTGCCGCGTCTCGTGCGCGAGCTCGTCGCGGCCGGCGAGGACGTGTACGGCGTGCGCGTCGTGCGCGCGACGCTCGAGGACGCCTACCTGGAGCTCGTCGAATGAGGGCGATCGTCTTCTACGGCGTGCGCGAGAGCGTCCGCCGCCGGATGTTCGCGGTCGTCCTGGTGCTGACGGTGGCCTTCCTCGCGCTGTACGGATGGGGCGTTCACGCCGCGTTCCAGGACACGCGGAGCTTCGTCGGCCCGGACCAGCAGCAGCTCGATCCGGCCGCGATCACGGGGGCAACCGTCCTCGGGCTGGCGATGTTCGCGACGCTCTTCCTCGGCGCGGTGCTGGCGGTGTTCCTGACGCTCAACGTCGTCCGGGGAGACGCCGAGGCCGGGTTGCTGCAGGCGCTCGTCGTTCGGCCCCTCGGGCGCTCCCAGCTGCTCGCGGCGCGGTTCCTAGGCGCGGCCGGCGTCGCGGGCGCGTATGTCATTGCGGTCTACGCGGTCTCCGTCGCGCTGACCCGCTGGCTCGGCGGCTGGACGCCCGACCGGGTCGTCTCGCCCGGGATCGAGCTCGCCGCCGCCGTGGTGGTGGTCGCAGCGCTCTCGCTCGCCGGCTCGGTGTTCCTCGCGCCGATCGCGAACGGTATCGGCACGTTGATGCTGTTCGGCGCCGGGCTGACTGCAGGCCTGCTCGGCGAGATCGGGCATGCCATCCACTCGGCGCGGCTCCAGCACCTCGCCCGGATCGCGTGGTGGGTGTTCCCGTTCGACTCGCTGTACGAGGACGCCCTGCACCGTCTGACGGTGGACACGACCGGGTTCGCGGAGTTCGTGCTCACGCTCGGGCCGTTCGGCGGTTCGCAGCACGCCGGGGCGCCGCTCCTTGCCTGGACGGCTGTCTATCTTGCGCTCGTGGGGAGCGTCGCGCTCGCCGCGTTCGCCCGGAGGGATCTGTAGCGGCGGTGCGCTCGGTGATCGGCATCTGCACGACGGCGGGGCTCCTCATCGGCGGGTACGTGCCTGCGTTGTGGGGCGCGTCGGCGTTCTCGCTGTGGTCGATCGTCTTCGGAGCGCTCGGAGGCATCGCGGGCCTGTGGCTAGGCCTCCGGGTGTCCGGCGACTGAGATGGCGCGTATCGTCGTCATCGGCGTGCTCGCCGCAGCGCTCTGCGCGTGTGGGACGGCCTCGACCGGTTCGGGTGCGGCGAAGGAGACGCGGACGTGTCGTGTGATGACGACCGCGGCCGTCGACGACGTCCGTCAGCTCCTGCACGACTACGGCGGTGATGCCTCTCCCGCCGACCTGCCCTTCTACGACCTGCGCGAGGACCTCGCCAACGTCCAGGCACGTTGCCGGCCCGCCTGGCTCGGCGCGGCGATGGACGGAGCGTTCGCAGGCCGTCGGCTGGCGAGGCTCTACTCGCTGTTGCCGTCGACCTACGTGGCGTACCTGCGGCTTGCGGTCGGCTGCTCGCGCTCGGAGACGCCCGCGTGCGACGCACGGCCAAGCTCGATCCACTCCCCCGGCGCGACCGGCACCGGCAACACCCCGCATCCGCTGAAGCCGTGAACGACCGATGAGTTCTGCGGGGCGCCGCCGTCTGCATGGGTGGACACGACGAAACGAAAGGGAGGCTTTGAGATGGGACAACTGAACATCGCACAGGTTGGCCGGGTGTGCGTCACCGTCGCCGACACGGACCGCGCGATCGACTTCTACGTGAGCACGCTCGGCTTCGAGAAGGTGGTCGACATCGAGATGGGCGAGGGGATGCGCTGGGTCGAGGTCGCGGTGTCGGGAACGCCGACGACGATCGCGCTCGCTCCGCCGCCGCAGGGCACCGAGGCGGGTGGCGTGCAGACGGGGATCTGCCTCGACACCTCGGACGTCGACGCCGACCACACGGCGTTGAAGGCCGCCGGGGCGGACGTCGACGAAGAGGTGACGCGGTGGGGCGGCCCGGTGCCGCCGATGTTCTGGCTCCGCGACCCGGACAAGAACTCGCTGATCGTCGTCCAGCCGAGCTCCTAGGGAGCTCGGCTGGACGTGCCGCTCAGGCCGGGATCGTCTCGTGGACCGGGAACTCCTTGATGTCCGGAGGCCCGCTCGGCTGGATGCCGGTCGCCTCCATGCCCTCGTTGATCTTCGCGGAGAAGGCGTCGAAGTCGGCGCGCGTCTCCCAGAAGTCGATGATGCCCCAGCCGCCGTCGATCGGCCCGGAGGCGTGGAAGATGAGCCCCTTCGGCGTCTCGCGTGACGGGTTGATGGTGTCGTGCGCCGTGTCGAACTGCTCCTGCGTGATGCCCGGGAGCTTGATGCGAATCCCCACCGCCATCCGTTGTCTCCTTCTCGTCGGGTGGCCGAGTGTACTCAGCCTGCAGCGGGCTCTTCGGACTCTTCGCACTCCAGACAGACCCAGTCGCCGCGGTGCCCGGTGCGTGCGCTCAATGCAGCCGGGACCATCGTCACCCCACAGGCGGGGCAGATCGGCGGCCGGTCGTCGTCCACGCGTGGAGTATCGCGCTGGGAGTGATCCGAGCGCGGATCGTCGTCGTAACGTTCTCCGGACGGGAGGCGGTCTAGATTGGGCGTATTGCTGTCAGCGCGCATCTGACCGTGCGTTCAGAGCCTGAGTCCAGGCGCCTTCGGCTGGCATCGCGGTTGGCGTGGCCGCTGTGCGGCCTGGCGCTCGCGGGAGCCGCCGGGGTGGGCGTCCTCGATGTGCTCGAACGGGCCGAGATTCATGCGTTCCACGATGCGCAGCCGGCCGGGATCGTCTTGCCGGCGTCGTTCTCTCTGCTCGGCGCGATCATCGTCTCGCGCCAGCCCGGGAACCGGATCGGCTGGATCTTCCTGCTGATCGGCGTGCTGATGCCGTGGCAGTCGCTCGGGGTCCTGTACTTCGAGCGGAGCGTCTTCTCGGGGGGGCTGCCGGCTGCGCGCTGGGCGGCCTGGGCGAGCAACTGGGTCTCCCTCCTCGTCTTCCCCGCCGGCCTGTCGCTGTTTGTGTTTCTGCTGTTCCCGAGCGGCAGGCTTCCGTCGCGCCGCTGGCGGCCGCTTGCGTGGTTGGCGGTCGGCACCACGGCGCTCGGGCTCCTCGTGGTCTGGGTCAGTCCCGGCTCGATCACGCTCGGCTCGGGCCTGCCGGATGTGGCGAACCCGACCGCCGTCGGCGGGCTCCCGCCGGTCGCGACCAACACGGTGGGCAACGTCTGGTGGCTGACTGCGATCGCGCTGCTCGCGGCGACGATCGGGAGTCTCGTCGTTCGCGGCCGGTCGGCTGCCCCGCAGGAGCGGCGTCAGGTGAAGCTCCTCGCCTACGCGGCCGCCGTGACGATCGGTCTGTTGCTGGCGTTGCTCCTTGCCGGCCTGGCAGGCGCGTCGGTGACGACGGGTTGGAGCGACGCGACGATCGTGCTCGGGTTCGGTGTCGCTGTTCCCGCCGCCTGCGCGGTCGCGATTCTCAAGCACGGCCTCTATGAGATCGACCGGCTGATCAGCCGCACCATCTCCTACCTGCTCATCACAGGGCTCCTGGCCGGCGTGTTCGTGGGGATCGTCGTGCTCGCGACCGACGTGCTCCCGTTCTCGTCGCCGGTCGCGGTGGCAGCCTCCACGCTGGTTGCGGCGGCGCTGTTCAACCCGGTGCGATCACGGGTGCAGCGACTGGTCGACCGCCGCTTCAACCGCGCGCGGTACGACGCGGAAGCGATCGGCGCTGCGTTCAGTGCCCACTTGCGCGAGGCGGTCGACCTCGAGACCGTTCGCAACGAGCTTCTGCTCGCGGTGGGCGGGGCCGTTCAGCCGGCACACGCGTCGGTCTGGATCAGGCCGAGCACGAACTAGAGCTCGAATCACGGTGCGTCGCGGAGGACGACGGCGGCGGGGACCATCACCGCCACGAGACCCGCGACCAGGCAGAACGAGACCTTCAGCGACGACGCCGCGGCGATGCCGCCGATCACCCCGGGTGCGACGAGGCCGCTGCCGTAGGCGATCCCCGCGACGCCGGCGATGCTGCGCGCAGGGTGCGGGCCGACGCGGCCGGCGGCCGCGAAGACGAGCGGCACGACGAGGGCGACGCCCACGCCGATCAGCGCGAACCCGCCGAGGCCGATCGCGAGACCGGGCGCGAGGATGACAGCGACCGCCCCGGTGGCGGCGCAGACACCGGACAGGCGCACCGTGTCGACCGGGCCGAGCCGGCCGATCACGCGGTCGCCGACGAGCCGTGCCGCCGCCATCGTCACGGCGAAGGAGGAGACCGCGAGCGCCGCGACGCTCGACGACCCGCCGAGCTCACGGCGGATGTAGAGCGCCGACCAGTCGGTCCCCGCCTGCTCGCCGAACACGGCGCAGAGGCCGACGAGCCCGATCAGGAGAACCGGCCTGGCCGGTAGCGCGAACATGGGCGGCGGCTCCGAGTCGGCCTCGACGGGGTCGTCGAGCAGCCGTCGCGAGGCGATCGTGGCGGCCGCGGCGAGGGCCGGCGCCGCGAGCGCGAACTGGAGGCGCGCGTCGATGCCGACGTGGGAGGCGAGGGCCGAGACGGCGGAGCCGACGAGGATGCCGACGCTCCAGAAGCCGTGGAAGCTCGACATCACCGACCGGCCGAGTGTCTTCTCGACCAGCACCCCCTGTGCGTTCATCGCCATGTCGGCCACCCCGGCCGCCGCCCCGAAGACGAGCAGCGTCACGCACAGCAACGCGAGCGACGTTGGCAACGACGGCAGCACGAGGGCGGCGCAGAACACGACCATCGTTCCCGCGACCAGCGGCCCGAACGCATACCGGTGGGCGAGACGGCCGGAGAACGGCATCGCGACGAGCGCACCGATCCCCGGCATCAGCAGCGCGAGGCCGAGGTGCCCCAGGCCGACCCCGACGTGCTGCGCGATCCACGGGACGCGTGCGGCGAAGCTGCCGACGACGCAGCCGTGGACGGCGAAGGCGACCGCGGTCGCGCGCCGCGCGGCGCGAACGTGTTGCGGCGGTGCGGTCATGGGTACGGACTCATCCGAGCGTTCGTCCTGCGGTGAGGTTGGCTGGGCGAGCGCTCGGCGATGGCCCGCGAACCAGGTTCAGCCCTCAGTATGTCGAAAGGGGTGTCTGACACCTCAAGGTGTCAGACACCAGTGCGGGTCGCCTGCGCGAGCGGTCAGCAGTGCACCCTGAGGCGCTCCGAAGAGAAGAGGTGTCTGACACCTTTAAGGTGTCAGACACCAGTTGCCTCGCCTGGGCGAGTGCTCGGGAATGACCCCTGATCGCTTCTAGTGCGTGGGCGGGCCGGTGAGCGCCTCGACCAGTGGGGTGAGGGGCCGGTTCGGGTCGGCCGAGCGTAGAGCGAGCGATGTGCCGTCGGCGAGATCAACCTCTACGACCTCGGAGTCGTGGGTTGACAGGTGGGCGGCGCGGATATCACTCCGCGCGAGCTGGTGGGTGAATGGCTTGCGGAACCAGCGGAATCGAGCGAAGCGGAGGTTTTGGTCGGTCAGGGCCAAGAGGCCGTCGAACGTCGAGCTGTCCCAGCACATCGCATAGATGCCGATCAGCGTCTCATCGTCGGCAAGCTGCCTTGCAAGGGTGCGCAGCTCGGACGCGTAACGCCGCGGCGTTGGGAGCCACGCGTCCGCGAGACCGCGTAGCTGAAACTGCTGCTTCGTTGGCTCGCGGTCGCTCGACACCGTCCAACGCTAGCTCTCGCTACCCGTTGCCACTGCGGACGACGGTCGGCTGGGCGAGCGTTCGCAAAGACACCCTGACGAGCCTATGCTCAGGGAGTGAACGTGGAGTTGGGTGATGCCGCCAAGTGCGGGGGCAGCCAACCGCTACGCTCGCGGCTCGTTGAGGCTGGTTGGTTCGTCGTTGCTGCCGCGGCCGCCGCCTACTTGTGGGCGGTGATCTTCGGTGACGGAATCTCTGGGCTGACGGACGGTTACACGCTCGGCCAGCGGCCTAACTCAGACCTTCCGAACGCCAACCTCGCGTTCATCGCGGCGGTAGGCGCGTATGTCGGCAGCCCCATGCTCGCGTGGTGGACGACACCGAACGGTCGCTTCGACTTCCCGCGCTGGGTTCTGCTCACCGCGGGCGCGGGGTTCGTCGTGTTCGCGGCTAGCAGACTGTTCGTCTGACTTCGGGAGACACCGCTCGCTTGTACGGGCGTCCTTTCGCCCGAGTGCGGCGGTCAGCTCGCCAGCAGCGAAGCAGACGAGCCGGCGGCGCGCGCGTCTTCGTGACTCACACGATGACATGCCCGGCAGCGCGCTTCGTACGAGTCGAGCGCGCCGACCTGGATCGTCTCTCCGTCGGAGGGTGCCGGCTCCCCGTCGACGAGCCGCTGAGTCATCGTCGCCGGGCCGCCGCAGCGGTGACAGACGGCCTCGAGCTTGTCGACGAACTCGGCGACGCAGAGCAGTGTCGGCATCGCGCCGAACGGCAGCCCGCGGAAGTCCTGGGCGAGGCCGGCGACGACGACGCGGGAGCCGTCCTCGACGAGCGCCTCGATCGTCTCGACGATTCCCTCGTCGAAGAACTGCACCTCGTCGATCCCGACTGCGTCGTAGCCGGCCGCGAGGCGGCGCACCTCGCCGCTCGTCGTCGCCGTCACCGCGCGCATCTTCGCGCCGGCGTGCGAGACGACGTGGCCGACGTCGTAGCGGTCGTCGATCAGCGGCTTCACGATCAGCGCGCGCTGCCCCGCGATCTCGGCGCGGCGCAGGCGGCGGATCAGCTCCTCGCTCTTGCCGCTGAACATCGGGCCGCACACGACCTCGAGCCAGCCTCCGGTGCGCGGCTGCGTCCGAATCACGCGGGCGACCCTACCGGCCGTGGAGGACGGATCACTTCAGCAGGCGGGAGAGCCGGCGGTCCTTCAGGACACGCCCGCCGGTCTGGCACTCGGGGCAGTAGTAGATCGTGTGCTCCTCGAAGTCGACGCGCGCGATCGGGGTGCCGCAGCGCGCGCACGGGCGCCCGAGCTTGTCGTGCACGCGGTAGGTCTTCTCGTCGTTGGCACCGGCGAGCCGCAGCTCGAGCCCGCGCTCCAGCTCGTCGTGGATCGCGGTCGCGAGGCGCTCCGTTCCCTCGTCGTCGATCTGCGAGGAGAGCGTGTACGGGGAGAGGCGCGCCGACCAGAGGATCTCGTTCGCCCACGCCCGGCCGATGCCGGCAATCAGGCGCTGGTCGCGCAGCAGCGAGTGCAGACGTCGCGAGTCGGAAGCGAGGATCCGGGCGACGTCGGCGACCGAGAGCTCGTTCGCCTCCGGCCCGAGGTGGCCGAGCTCGCCGGCGAGCGACTCCGGGCGCAGCAGCCACACGCCGGCGCGCTTCTTCGAGCCCGCCTCCGTCAGCTGCAGCTCGCCGCCGTCGACGAAGCGGAGCCTGAACACCGGCGTCTTCGCGCCTTTCGCACCAGGCGCGACGTAGCGCAGCCGGCCCGCGCTCATCAGGTGCACGAGCAGCACGAGCTCGTCGTCGTCGGTCGGCAGCAGGAACCGCTTCGCGCGCCGCTCGACGCCGCGCAGGCCCTTGCCTTCGAGTGCCTTCAACGGCGGGTCGAACGTCTTCAGCGTCGCGATGTGCGCCGGGCCGGCCTGCTCGATCGGCGAGCGCCGCACGAGCGGGTCGAGCTGACGGCGCCAGGCTTCGACCTCGGGCAACTCCGGCAACGTAGGCTCCAGCGTCGGTGGACGCGATCAGGGTAACCGTGACACGCGGGGACGTGGTCGAGGCCACCCATCTCGTGCACGCTGCGACGACCGACGGCGGGACGTGGGGCGATCCCGCCCTGGCCTTCTACCTTCGCTCGGCGGCGAAGCCGATCCAGGCGATCCCGTTCGTCGAGGGCTACGACGACCTCGCCGACGAGGAGATCGCGATCGCCTGCGCCTCTCACAACGCCGAGCCCGCGCAGCTCGACGCCGTGCGCCGGGTGCTCGGCCGTGCTGGCGCGACCGTCGACGATCTCGAGAACGGCACACAGGAAGGCAGGCCCGACGGGAAGCTCGGCCACAACTGCTCGGGCAAGCACGCCGGGATGCTCGCCGCCTGCAGCGCGAACGGCTGGCCGCTCCACCCCTACCGCGACCCCGGCCATCCGTTGCAGCACCGGATCGCCGGCCTGCTCGGGCGTGAGCCGACGGCGGTCGACGGCTGCGGCGTCCCGACGTTCACGACGACGCTCGCCGAGGCGGCGGCGCTCCTCACCGTCGCGCCGCCCCGGATCCGCGCGGCGATGCGTGCACGCCCGGAGCTCGTCGGCGCCTCGCGCGGCGCCGTCGACACCGACCTGATGCGGCTCGCCGACGGCTGGATCGCGAAGGGCGGAGCGGAAGGGCTCCTCTGCGCCGCCCACGAGGACGGCCGCGGCCTTGCGCTCAAGTGCGCGGACGGCGCCTACCGCGCGCTCAGGCCGGCGCTCGGCGCCGTGCTCGGCCTCGAGGAGCTGCGCGAGACGCCGCTTCGGAACAGCCTCGGCGAGCCCGTCGGCGCGATCGCCGTCGACCGATGACGGTCCTCCAGGCACGAGGGATCGGCAAGAGCTTCGGCTCTCGCCAGATCCTGCACGAGCTCGACCTCGACATCGAGGCGGGCTCCCGCATCGGCCTCATCGGCCCCAACGGCGGCGGCAAGTCGACGCTGATGCGGATCATCGCCGGCGAGGAGCACCCCGATGCGGGCACGGTCACGACGCGGCGCGGGCTCGTGCTCGCCTTCCTGCCGCAGCAGCTCGAGGGCGACGAGCGAACTGCCGAGGAGACCCTGCACGCCTCGCGTCCCGACCTGCACGAGCTCGAGCGCGAGCTGGCCGAAGTCGAGCGCGGGCTCGGCGCCTCGGGCGCTGACCTGGACCGGATCGCACGCCTCCTGCGCCGGCAGGAGTCGCTGCTCGAGCGCTGGACCGCAGCGGGTGGCCCGAGCTTCGAGGGGCGTGCCCGCGCGACGCTGGCCCAGCTCGGCCTCGACGGCGACGATGTCGCGAAGCCGACGCGCCTGCTCTCGGGCGGGCAGCGCAAGCTGGTCGGGCTCGCCGCCTGCGTGCTCCGCGGCCCCGACGTCCTGCTCCTCGACGAGCCCGAGGCGCACCTCGACGTCGAGGCGCGCGAGCTCGTCGAGGAGCTGATGCGCGAGTTCGACGGCGCCGTCGTCGCGATCTCGCACGATCGCTACCTCCTCGACGAGACGGTGACCCAGATCGCGGAGCTCGTGGACGGCCGCATCCGTGCCTGGCCCGGCAACTACTCGGCGTACACGGTGGCGCGCGAGCTCGAGCTGCAACGGCAGCAACAGCTCTACGTCACCCAGCAAAAGGAGATCGCGCGGCTCGAGGAGGCGATCCGGCGCTTCGAGGACTGGGCGCGCCGCGTCGTCAGCGAGCGGAACATCAAGCAGGCGCGGAGCATCCAGAGGCGCATCGACAGGATGGAGAAGGTCGACCGTCCCGTGCTCGAGCGGCGGAAGATCGCGCTCGAGCTGCGCCCGCACGGCCGCGGTGGAGAACGCATCGTCGAGCTCGAGGACGCGTGGGTCGAGCTCGGAGGCCGGACGATCCTCGAGGGTGTCGACCTGACGATCCTGCGCGGCGAGCGGGTCGGCGTCGTCGGTGAGAACGGCGCCGGCAAGTCGGTTCTCGTCGGTCTGCTCGCAGGCGAGCTCGAGCCGTCCGCAGGCCTGCGCAAGGCAGGCCCCTCGATCCGCTTCGGCCTCCTTGCGCAGGACCGCCGGCCCGACGACCCGACGGCGACGCCGCTCCAGATCGTGCGGCGTGCGGCGCCGCTCGCCGAGGGAGAGGCGGTCTCGCGGCTGATGGCCTTCCTCTTTGCCTACGAGCAGGTGCGCCGGCCGGTCTCGTCGCTCTCGGGCGGCGAGTGGACGCGCCTGCAGCTCCTGCTGCTGATGCTGCGCGGCGCCAACTGCCTGCTGCTCGACGAGCCGACGAACCACCTCGACATCGAGTCGGTCGAGATGCTCGAGGGCGCCCTCGAGCGCTTCGACGGGACCGCCGTCTTCGTCTCGCACGACCGCTATTTCCTCGACCGCATGGCCGACCGCGTGCTCGAGGTCGGCGGCGGCGCCGTTCGGTCGTTCGAGGGCGGCTGGTCGACCTGGCGCGACCGCGTCAGCCGGCCGAGCGCAGCGTGAGCGGCTCGATGTCGTCGTCGGCCTGCGACTCCGTGACGTCGACCAGGTGGCCCTGAAGCAGGAGCGGGCGGTATTCGGCGTCGCGGACGAAGACGGCCTTGTCGCGGACGCGCACGATTCTCCCGTCGGCGGCGATCAGCCGGTACTCCAGGCGAAGGTCTTCGCCCGTCTCGTAGGCACGCTGCACGGCCGCGAGCACCGACTCGAGGTCGTCCGGGTGGACGATCTTCGCACGCACCTCCGGCTTCAACCAGTCGGACGCCGGGTAGCCGACGAGCGCCTCGATCTGCGCGCTGACATACGTGATCTGCGCCGGCAGGGAGCCGGTGCCGCTGTAGGTGACGAGCGGCAGCTGCTCGACGAGCGCGCGGTACTTCGCCTCCGCGTGCCGCATGCGCCCCTCCTGGTCGCGGCGCTTGGTCACGTCACGTAGCGACACGGCGAAGAGCAGCGGCCCGGGCACGTCGACGCGCGTGATCGCGATCTCCGCGGAGAAGGTGCGGTGGTCCGAGCGGAGCCCGGTCAGCTCGAGCCGGGTGCCGAGGAGCGCGCCCGTGCCGGTCTCGAGCATCGGCGCCAGGGCGTCGCGATGCTCCGGGGCGATCATCGTCGAGAGGAAGTCCGTGCCGAGCGCATCGACGCGTGTCAGGCCGAAGGTCTCCTCGGCGGCTGGGTTCATCTCCGTGACGAGGCCCTCGTGGTCGACGACGACGACCGGGTCGAGCGCAGCGCGCAGGATCGCATCCTTGCGGCCCTCGCTCGCCGCGAGCGCGCGCTCGGAGCGCTTGCGCGAAGTGACGTCGGTCATCGAGGAGATGACGCCCTCCGCCTCGCCCTGCGCGTTGCGCACCGGGGCGGCCGAGGCGATCACGTCGATCGTCGAGCCGTCCTTGTGCAGCCGCTGCAGGTCGAGGCCCTGGAGCACCTCGCCGGTGGCCACGCGCCGGAGCGTCTCTGCAAACGCCTCGCGCTCCTCGGCCGGCACGATCGGGCTGAAGCGGCCGATCACCTCGTCGGCGGCGAAGCCGAAGATGCGTGTCGCGCCGCCGTTCCACGAGCGGACGCGCCCGTCGAGGTCGAAGTCGATGATCGCGTCCGGGAACGCCTCGATCAGCGCGCGGTGGTAGCGCCCGGCCTTCTGGATCTCCTCGAACTGCGCCGTCTGCTCGAGCGCCGTCGTCGCCTGGTTCGCGAACGCGCGCAGGATGCGGAGCCGCTCCTCCTCGGGGCGCAGGCGGTCGAGCGGATCGTCCGCCCAGACATAGCCGATGCGGCGTCCGCGCCGGTCGTTCAGGGGCACGAACAGCCAGTGGTTGTTCCATGCGTAGGGCCCGCGGCCGTCGTGCTTCGACCGGTAGCCGGCCGGCCGGTCCGGCAGCAGCGCGATCGCCTCGTCGTGCTCGATCAGGAAGCAGCCCGCCACGTCGTACGAGGGCTGAAGGATCCGGTCGAGCTCGTCGGCGGTCATCGCCGCCCCGAGGTTCTCGCCGAGAGCGAAGCCCACCGCTGCCGCGGTGCGGTGATGGCCGTCGTCGCCGAGCAGCTGCACGGCCACTTTTTGGAAGCCGAGCACGTCGGAGATCGCGCCGCACACCCGCGCCAGCATCGCCTGCGCGTCGAGGCTCTCGTTGAGCCGGTTCGACACTTGCAACAGCTGCTCCAGCGCATCGCGGTTCGCCTTCGCGCGCGCGTCCTCCTGCGCCGACTGGACCGCCAGCGCCGCATGCTCGGAGACGGCGACGAGCACGTCGATCTCGTCACCCGACGGGCGACGGCCCGAAAGAGGCTCGTCGACCGAGAGGATCCCGAGCAGCGAGCCGTCGGTCGCGCGAAGCGGGGCGAAAAGCGCGTCATCCGGGTGCCAGGCGGTCGGGTCCTCGGAGATCGCGAGATCGGGGGTGTAGACGGAGCCCGCGTACGCCGACCAGTCGAAGTCGCCGGCGCGCAGGAGGTAGACGCCGCGCTCGAGGAAGCGCTCGTCGAGCAGCGGCTCCCAGTGACCGAGGTCGCGCACCTGCCCGAGCAGCGCGTCGCGCGCGTCCTCGCTCCCGTAGACGGTGCTGACGACGAGGTCGTCCCACTCGCGGCGGTAGAGGTTGACGACGACCGTCCGGTAGCCGAGCGAGTCGGAGACGGTGCGGGCGATCTCGTGGAGGAGCGCGGGGAGCTCCTCGCCGCCTCGCACGAGGCGTGTTACATCGAGCAGGCCCCGGAGCCGCGAGAAGATCGTCGACTGACGCAGATCCACCGACGCCACCGCACATCAATCATCGGTGGGTCTCCGGATGCCGCCGTCCCTCGAATGAGGGAGCCGCGAAAGCGGGATCTCCTCGTCGGGTGCAGCTCTTCCTGAACACCGAGAATCACGAGAACGGCGACGACTGGCTGGAGACGTGGCTCGCCGAGAACGACGTGCGGCGCGAGGCGGCCGCGCTGGAGCTCCGCCCGGCGCTGCGCGAGCTCGTGCTCGCGAACAACGGCTTTCCCGCCTCGTCTGCGTCGGTCGCCGCCGTCGACGCCGCGGCCTCGCGGCTCGGAGTCGGTCTCGACGCCCCGGGGAGGCCCGTGCTGCGCGCCGACGGCGATGCGGTCGACGAGGTGGTCGCGATCGCGCTGACCGCGATGCTCGACGGCACGTTCGCCCGGCTGAAGGCGTGCCGCAACTGCCACTGGGCGTTCTACGACTACTCGCCGAACCGCTCGGCGACGTGGTGCTCGATGCAGCTCTGCGGCAACCGGCGCAAGGTGCGCGCCTACCGCCGGCGGTGCGCTGCCTTCGAACCTGGTTCGGCGTAGCCGAACCAGGTTCGCGAGTCTCGATCCGCCACCACCGTCCGAGAAACTCGCGATCCTGGTTCGCCCAGCGAACCAGGATCGTCCTGGGTCAGGCGCCGAGCAGCAGGCAGAGGAGCGCCTTCTGCACGTGCAGGCGGTTCTCGGCCTCGTCCCAGATCGCCGAGCGCTCCCCGTAGAGCACCTCGGGCGTGATCTCCTCGCCCGGGTGCGCGGGCAGGCAGTGCATGACGAACGCGTCGGGCGCCGCGTGCGCGAGCAGGTCGGCGTCGACCCGGTAGGGGCCGAGGTCGACGAGCCGCTGCAGGCGCTCGCGCTCCTGGCCCATGCTGACCCAGGTGTCGGTGACGACGACGTCGGCGCCCCGCACCGCCTCTCGCGGGTCCCGCGTCGTCACGTCCGCGAGGCCCGGCGACTCGTAGCCGGGCGGGCAGGCGGCGACGACCTCGTATCCGAGCATGTGGCCCAGCTCCGCCAGCGAGGTGAGCACGTTCGAGCCGTCGCCCACCCAGGCGACCCGCACGCCCTCGAGCGCGCCGAGCCGGTCGCGGATCGTCAGCGCGTCGGCGAGCGCCTGGCAGGGATGCTCGTCGGCGGTCAGTGCGTTGACGACGGGCACGGTCGCCCACTCCGCCCACGCCTCGAGCTCCGCGTGCTCGTGCGTCCGCACCGCCAGCGCGTCGAGGTAGCGCGAGAGCGCCCGAGCGGTGTCCTGGAGCGACTCACCGCGGGAGAGCTGCAGCTCCTCCGGCGCGAGCGGCATCGCGCTGCCGCCGAGCTGCGTCATGCCTGCGGTGAACGAGATGCGCGTGCGCGTCGAGTGCTTCGAGAAGTAGAGGCCCAGCGTCGCGCCGGCGAGGAGCGGCTGCTTCGGCTCCGCCCGCAACTCGACCGCCCGGTCGAGCACCAGCTCGGCCTCCGCCGCCGACAGGTCGGCGCAGCGAAGGTAGTCGCGGCCGACGAGCGACTGCGCGAGCGTGCTCACGCCCACCGCTCCTTCGCCGCGGCCACGGCGGCGGCGACGTCGCCGAGACGGTCTCGGGGTGGCGGCGCCTCGAACGTGCCGGCGCGCACCTGCGCCGCCACCTGCTCGTGCGCGTCGCGGAACGGGACGCCTTCCGCGACGAGCGCCTCCGCGGCGTCGGTCGCATAGAGCAGCGGGTCGGCCGCCGCGGCCGCGAGCCGGTCGCGGTCGAGCTCGAGCCCGTCGACGAGCGTCGCGAGTGCGGCCAGGGCGAGCCGGGTGTCGCGGCGGGCACGGAAGGTCGCCTGCTTGTCCTCGGCGAGGTCGGTGTTGTAGGCGAGCGGCAGCCCTTTCACCGTCGCGAGCAGGCCGGTCAGGCGGCCGATCGCCGTGCCCGC
Organism: uncultured Thermoleophilia bacterium; assembly: GCA_963840365.1. Classification (GTDB taxonomy): domain Bacteria; phylum Actinomycetota; class Thermoleophilia; order Gaiellales; family Gaiellaceae; genus PALSA-600. The sequence goes on from CAWIYQ010000012.1 coordinate 898,403, forward strand.
CTTGCCGCGCACGAGCTCCGCCACGTCCGGGTTCAGCTTCTGCGGCATCATCGACGAGCCGGTCGCCGCGCTCTCCGGGAGCCGCACGAACGCGAACTCGCTCGTCGCCCAGAGGCAGAGCTCCTCGGCGATCCGCGAGAGGTGCACGAAGAGCGCCGTGCACGCGTAGAGGTAGTCGAGGACGAAGTCACGGTCGGCGACGGCGTCGATCGAGTTGCGCATCGGGTTCTCGGGCGGCGGCAGCGGCAGCGTCGAGCCGGCGACCGCGCCCGCACCGAGCGGCGACGGCTCCGCCTGCGCACGAGCGAAGGCGAACCGTGCGCGGTCGCGCTCGAGCATCTCGACCCAGGCGAGCAGGTGATGGCCGAGCGTCACCGGGATGGCGCGCTGCAGGTGCGTGTAGGCCGGCATGCGGGTCTGCGTCTCGGCCTCCGCGCGCGCGAGCACGACGCGGGCAAGCGCGGTGAGCGCGTCGATCGCCTCGCGGCAGGCGTCCTGCACGTAGAGGCGGTGCGCAGTCACGACCTGGTCGTTGCGCGACCGGCCGGCGTGGATCTTGCGGCCGACCGGGCCGAGCAGCCGCTCGATCGCGCTGTGCACGTCCTCGTCGGTGTCCTCGAGGTCGGCCGGCTCGATCTCGCCCAGCCGCTCCATCGCCTCCGTGAGCTCGTCGCCCGACAGCAGCCCGGCCGCATGCAGGCGCCGCGCGTGCAGCCGCGTGCCCTCGACGTCGTAGGGCAGGAGCTCGGCGTCCTCGGCCTTCACGAACGCCCACACCTCGGGCGCGAGCGAGCTCTCGCCGACCCGGCCCGACCAGAGCGGGCTCAGATCGACCACCCCAGCTTCTCGAGCATTGCGCGGGCGTCGGTGATGTCGTTGATCTTCACCTGCAGCTGCCCGATCCGGTCGGCGGCGCCGAACGCGGTGTCGCTCCGCTCCATCGACAGCCGCTCGGGGCCGTAGGAGAGGCCCTCGCCGCGCGTGTCGAGGATCGTGTAGTCGTCGCCGCGCCGCAGCTCGATCTCCACCTCGCCCGCGACCGGCGCCGCGACCCAGCGTTGCAGCGCGTCACGCAGCATCAGCGCCTGCAGGTCGAACCAGCGGCCTTCGTAGAGCAGGCGGCCGAGGCGCCGCCCCTCGTCGGCGTAGCGCTCGAGGGTCGCCTCGTTGTGGATCGCCGAGAGCAGGCGCTCGTAGCCGATGTGCAGCAGCGCCATGCCCGGTGCCTCGTAGACGCCGCGGCTCTTCGCCTCGATCACCCGGTTCTCGATCTGGTCGGACATACCGAGGCCGTGGCGCCCGCCGATGGCGTTCGCCATGCGGATCGCCTCGACGGCGTCGGTGAGCTCGACGCCGTCGATCGCGACGGGCAGGCCGGCCTCGTAGGCGATCGTCACCACCTCGGGCTCGATCTCGACCTCGGGGTCCCACGGCGCGACGCCCATGATCGGCTCGACGATCTTCATCGACGTCTCGAGCAGCTCGAGATCCTTCGCCTCGTGGGTCGCGCCGAGCATGTTCGCGTCGGTCGAGTACGCCTTCTCGACCGACCAGCCGTGCGGCTGCGGCAGGTCGCGCGCGCCGAGCCATTCGCTCATCTCCTTGCGGCCGCCCAGCTCGGACACGAAGGCCTCGTCGAGCCACGGCTTGTAGATGCGCAGGTTCTCGTTCACGAGCAGCCCGTAGCGGAAGAAGCGCTCGATGTCGTTGCCTTTGTACGTCGAGCCGTCGCCCCAGATGTCGACGCCGAGCGCCGCCATCGCCTTGACGAGCATCGTCCCGGTGACGGCGCGGCCGAGCGGAGTCGTGTTGAAGTAGCGGCGGCCCGCCGTCTGGATGTGGAACGCGCCGCACTGCAGTGCCGCGAGCCCTTCGCGCGCCAGCTGGTCCTTGCAATCGACGAGCAGTGCGTCCTCGGCGCCGTACGTGCGAGCCTTCGCCGGCACCGACGGCACGTCCTCGTCTGCCTGCCCGAGGTCGGCGGTGAACGCGTACGGGATCGCGCCGTGCTCGCGCATCCACGCGAGCGCGCAGCTCGTGTCGAGCCCGCCGGAGAACGCGATGCCGACGCGCTCGCCCACCGGCAGCGACGCGAGGATGGCGCCCGTCGTCCGCTCCTCGACGCTCATTCGAGCCGCCCCCGCAGCTCCTCGGCGAGCTCGACGCCGTTGGTGCCGTCGCGTGCGGCGACGAACACCGTGTTGTCGCCGGCGATCGTGCCTGCCACCTCCGGCAGGTCGGCGGCGTCGATCACGTCGGCGAGCGCGGCGGCGAAGCCGCGCGGCGTCTGGATCACGCACAGGTTCCCCGCGGGCGTGAACGCGCCCGCCCAGCGCCTGAGCGCGCCCGACAGCTCGTCGAGCCGTCGCAGGTCGGCGGAGCCCGGCAGCGCGTAGACGAGGCGGCCGTCGGTGTTGCGCACCTTGACGAGCCCGAGCTGGGTCAGGTCGCGCGACACCGTCGCCTGCACCGCGTCGACGCCCTGGTCGCGGAGCGCCTCGGCGACCTCCGCCTGGGTCGAGAGCGGCACCTGCTGAACGAGGCGCAGAATCATCCCCTGCCGCTCGAACTTCGTCGTCAACCGAGCACCTCGCCGAGCCGTTCGAGCCCGAGCGCCGCCTCGTCGGCGGTGAGCGTGAGCGGCGGCGTGAGCCGGAGCGTGTTCGGGCCTGCGCTGCCGACGACGAGCCCGTGCGCGAGTGCCCGCTCGACCACCGGGGCGGCGGGGCGATCGAGCTCGCACGCGAGCAGCAGGCCGAGCCCGCGCACGTCGCCGAATTGCGCCAGGCCCTCGGTGAGCTGTGTGGAGAGCGCGCGCACGTGCGCGAGGAGCGCATCGTCGATCGTGTCGAGGACGGCGCAGGCGGCGGCGGCCGAGACGGGGTTGCCGCCGAACGTGGAGGCGTGGTCGCCGGGCTCGAACGCGACCGGGGCGTCGTCGGAGACGAGCAGGGCGCCGATCGGGAGCCCGTTCGCGAGCCCCTTGGCGAGCGTGACCGCGTCCGGCTTGACGCCGAGCTGCTCCCAGGCGAAGAACGAGCCGGTGCGCCCGACGCCGGTCTGCACCTCGTCGAGCACGAGCAGCGCGCCGTGCTCGTCGGCGAGCGCGCGCGCCCGGGCGAGCGCCTCCGGTGTGAGCGGGTGGACACCGCCCTCGCCCTGGACGGGCTCGAGCAGGATTGCCGCCGTCTCGGGGCCGACGTGGTCGGCGAGCGTGTCCGGTGTCGCGAAGACGGCGCCGGGCACGAGCGGCTCGAACGCCGCGCGCTTCGCCGGCTGCCCCGTCACCGACAGGGCACCGAAGGTGCGCCCGTGGAACGACCCGTCGAGCGCGACGACCTCGGTGCGGCCGGTCGCCTTGCGCGCCCACTTGAGCGCCGACTCGATCGACTCCGCGCCGGAGTTGCAGAAAAACGCGCTCGCACCGCCGAAGCGGTCGGAGAGCTTCACCGCGAGCTCCTGCATCGGCTCCGTGAAGTAGAGGTTGGACACGTGCCAGAGCCGGTCGAGCTGCGCGTGCGCGGCGGCGAGGGGTGCCGGATGGCGGTGGCCGAGGCCGACGACGGCGATGCCCGCGAAGAGGTCGAGGTAGCGGTTGCCTGCATCGTCGGTGAGCCAGGCGCCTTCGCCGTCGACGAACGTGACGCCGAGGCGCGCATACGTCGGGAGCAGCCGCTGCTCGACGGCAGTCGTCATGCCACGACCGCCGTCGACCCGATGTGGGCTGTGATGCCGCTCGCGGCGGCGATCGCGGCCGCGCGCAGCTTCGGGACGATCCCGCCCTCGAAGACGCCCTCGTCGAGCAGCCTGTTCGCGTCGATCGCGCGGATCGCGTCGACGACGACGTCGTCGAGGTAGAGGCCCGGCACGTCCGTGAGGAACATCAGCTGCCCTGCGCCGAGACCGAGCGCGAGCGCGGCCGACGCGTCGTCGGCATTCACGTTCAGCGGACCGACGGCGATCGGCGCCACCACCGGCACGAGCCGGGCGGCGAGCGCCTCGAGGATCGGCGCCGGCCGACAGGGAAGCGGATCGCCGACCCAGCCGAGCGGCGGCACAGGGACCGCGAAGAGCCCGGCCTCGTCGCCGATCACCGGGACGGCAATCTTGCCGAGGGCGGCGCAGAGCTCGGTGTTCACCGCCACGAGCGACTCGCGGACGACCTCGAGGGCAGCGCGCGTGGTGCGCCGCCGCCCGTTCACGAACTCGACCGGGATGCCGCGGCGCTTCATCTCGTCGGTGATCTGCGGCCCGGCGCCGTGCACGACGATGATCTCGTGGCCCTCCTCGCGCAGGCCGAGGATCCTGTCGGCCGACTCGGCGGCGACCGCGCCGCCCACCTTCACGACCAACCGGGTCACGAGCGGTAGTCCCCGTTGATGCGCACGTAGTCGAGCGACAGGTCGCTCGTCAGGTAGCTGGCGCTGCCCGCTCCGAGACCGAGCTCGAGCGCGATCGTGCAGCTCGGGCCCGACACGTCCGGCTCGACACCGGTCGGCGTTCCGCGCTCGTAGACCACGGTGCCGTTGTAGGCGAGCGTCGCCCGGCTCTCGTCGATCTCGGCGTAGCCGCCGTTGTGGGGGGCGCTGCCTGCGGCCATCAGCACGCGGCCCCAGTTCGCGTCGTGGCCGAAGAGGGCCGTCTTGACGAGCGGCGAGGTCGCGATGCGCCTCGCGATCGCCTTTGCCTGCGCGCCGTCGGCCGCACCCTCGACGGTGATCTCGGCGAGGACCGTGACGCCCTCACCGTCCGCGACGATCTGGCGCGACAAATCGGCGCACGCCTCTTGCAGCGTCGCGGTGAACGCGGCATCGGTGGCGGCGGTGCGCTCGATCCCGCTCGCGCCGTTCGCGAGCAGCAGCACCATGTCGTTCGTCGAGCAGTCGCCGTCGACGCTGATCGCGTTGAAGGTCGTATCGACCGCCGGCCGGAGCAGCGCCGTCGCCTCGTCGGCGCTCAGCGGGTAGTCGGTCGTGAGGACGGCGAGCATCGTCGCCAGGTCGGGGTGGATCATCCCGCTGCCCTTCGCCATCCCGCCGACCGTGAAGCCGTCGCCTGCGACGGCGACTTCCTTCGGCTTCGTGTCGGTGGTCATGATCGCGGCGGCCGCGTCGCCGCCGCCGTCGGGCGAGAGCGCGTCGACGGCCGCATCGACGCCCGCGACGAGCCGGTCGAGCGGGAGCTGCACGCCGATCACCCCTGTCGAGAGGACGAGCACCTGCTCGGGCGCGAGCCCCAGTGCCGCGGCGGCGTGCTCCGCGGTCGCGACCGCGTTCGCGTGGCCCTGCGCGCCGGTCGCGGCGTTCGCGACGCCGGAGTTGATCACGACGGCCTGCGGGTCGGCGGCCGCGAGATGCGCGCGGTTCACCTGCAGGCAGGCGGCCTGAACCTTGTTGCGCGTGAACATCGCGCCGCCGACCGCCGGCACCGTCGAGCGGACGACGGCCACGTCGGGCCGCGAGTAGCGGATCCCGGCGGCGACACCGGACGCCTCGAAGCCCTTCGCCGCAGTCACGCTCATACGAGGACTCCCGGCAGCCGCAGCCCCGCCGTCTCGTCGAGCCCGAGCGCGAGGTTGGCGTTCTGCACCGCCTGCCCGGCGGCGCCCTTGCCGAGGTTGTCGAGGGCGCAGATCACGATCGCCGCCCCGGTCGCGCCGTCGGTGAAGACGCCGACCTCGGCCGCGTCGGTGCCCTGCACGCGTGCAAGCTCGGGCGCGACGCCGTCCGGCAGGACGCGCACGAGGCGGCTGGCTGCGTAGGCCTCCTCGAGCAGCCCGCGCACGTCGGCGTCGGTCTGCACGAAGCACGTGGCGATCAGCCCGCGCCGCACCGGCAGCAGATGCGGGGCGAACGCGACGGGCGTCCCGAGCTGCTGCCCCATCTCGGGGGCGTGGCGATGGGAGCCGACCCCGTACGGCGACACGTTCTCGAGCACGGAGCCGGCGTGCGAGGAGGGCTTGAGCGAGCGGCCTGCCCCCGAGACGCCCGACTTGCCGTCGACGAACGCGGTCTCGAACCGGCCGCGGAGCGGGCCGAGCGCGAGCAGCGCCGCGGTCGCGTAGCAGCCGGGATTCGCGATCAGGCGCCCCTCGGCCGGGTAGAGCTCGGGGAGCCCGTAGCTCCAGGCGCCCGGCGCGACGCCGTACCAGGCGAGGGCGAGGTCGGGATCGGTAAGCCGGTGCACGCCGGAGAGATCGACGACGATCGCGTCGGCGGGAGGCTGAAACGCCGCCGCCTGGGCGTTCTCGAGGCAGAGGAAGAGCACGTCGGCGCCGCTCGCGGCTGCCTCGGCATTCGTGCGAAACGGCGCGAGCGACCCGTTCAGCCGGTGGTCGAGCGCGGAGGCGGGCTCGCCGGCGAGGGAGTCGGAGCCGAGCGCGACGAGCTCGAGCGACGGGTGCGCGAGCACCCGGTCGAGCGTCTCCTGGCCGGTGTAGCCGGCTGTACCGAGGATTGCCGCAGTTGCCATCAGGCGGCGAACTATACAGATCGCTGCAAATTATGCAGTCGCCCGGATGGGGGAGGCCGTCGCGACGGTCGAGAGCTCCTCCAGCCGGTCGATGCGCGCGAGCGCCGGGAAGACGCGCGGCCAGACCAGGGCGAGGACGATCGTCGCGATCCCGCCCGCCACGACGGCGGGCGTCGCCCCGAGCAGCGCGGCTGCGGCGCCCGACTCGAACGCACCGAGCTCGTTCGAGGCGCTGATGAACACGCCCTCGACCGAGTTGACCCGTCCGAGCAGGGCATTCGGTGTCGCGAGCGCGACGATCGTCTGGCGGATGTTCATCGAGAAGAGGTCGACGAAGCCGCTGACGGCGAGGGCGGCCGCGGAGAGCCAGATCGACCGCGACAGCCCGAACACGACCATGCAGATGCCGAAGAGGCCGACCACCCACAGGAGCTTCCGTCCCGCGCGCCCGCCGAGCGGCCGGCGGGTCAGGATCACGGCGCCGACGAGCGCCCCGACCGCGGGCATGCTGCGCAGCACCCCAAGCCCGACGGGGCCGGTGTGCAGGATCGACTTCGCGTAGAGCGGCAGCAGCGCGACGGCCCCGCCGAGCAGCACTGCGAACAGGTCGAGCGAGATCGCGCCGAGCAGCACCGGGGTCGCCCGGATGAAGCGGATGCCGCCGAGGAGGCTCTCGAGCCCGCGCTCCTCGCTGACGCTCGCGCGCCGGCCGCGCGGCAGCGCGAGCGCGCAGGCGCCGGCGGCGAAGTAGAGGCCGATCGCAACTCCGTACACCGAGGTGGCATGCGCCGCGAAGAGCAGCCCGCCGATTGCCGGGCCGGCGATCGTCGCCGCCTGGAAGGCGATCGACCGCAGGGCGAGCGCGCTCTCGAGCAGATCGGAGGGCACGAGCTCCGGCAGCAGGGCGCGCGCCGCCGGGTTGCCGAACGAGTTCGACGCGCCCGTCAGGAAGGCGAGCCCGAGGAAGGCCCAGAGCGCGCGGGCGCCGTGGAGCGTGACGACGAGGAGCAGCGTCGTGACCGCCGCCTGCGCAGCGAGCCACACCACGACAACCGGCCGGCGCGGCAGTCGGTCGGCGAGCTGGCCGGCCGGAAGCGCGAGCAGCGGCAGCGGCACGAACTCCGCCAGGCCGATCAGGCCCAGGTCGAAGGCGCTGCCGTGGATCGCGTACACCTGCCACCCCACCGCGACCGCGACCATGTTGGCGGCGAACCCCGAGCCGAGCACGCCGAGCCAGAGGAGAAGGAAGTTGCGATGGTGAAGTGCGGGAGGGAGCGCGGGCACGTCTCGTGAACTCTTACTTCACAGGAGCTTCTTAGGCGTGGCGTAGGCGGCGCATAGAGGCGGAGGGAATTCTGGCCGCGTGGATACGTTCGATCAAGACAAGGAACAAGGGACATCTATGGCCAGGAACAAGAGCAGGGTCGCCGTCGCGGTCGTCGCGGCGGCAGTCGTGGGAGGTGGTGCGGGCGCCGGCGCGGTTGCGCTCGTCGAGCACTCCTCGAGCACGCCCAAGACGGCGGCCGCCGCCACGACGACCGCGCCCACCGTCTCGAACGTCGCGAGCACGACGCTCACGATCGGCGAAGTCGCCCGCGCGGCGCTCCCGAGCGTGGTCGAGATCGACACGACGAGCTCGGGCTCCAGCTCGCAGACCCCGGGCACCGGCAGCTCGTCGGCCGAGGGAACGGGCTGGGTCTACGACACGAAGGGCGACATCGTCACGAACGAGCACGTCGTCGACGGCGCGTCCTCCGTGACGGTGAAGTTCTCGGACGACTCGACCTACAAGGGCACCGTCGTCGGCACCGACATCGCGACCGACGTCGCCGTCGTCCACGTGGACGCGCCCGTGTCGAAGCTCGTCCCGCTCAAGCTCGGCGACTCGACCGACGCGCAGATCGGCGACCCGGTGATCGCGATCGGCAACCCGTTCGGCCTCGACGGGACGGTCACGAGCGGAATCGTCAGCGCCGTCGACCGTGAGATCGCCTCGCCCAACGAAACTCCGATCGAGGGTGCGATCCAGACCGATGCCGCGATCAACCACGGCAACTCGGGTGGCCCGCTGCTCAACCTCGACGGCCGCGTGATCGGCGTCACTGCGCAGATCCAGAGCGACTCCGGCGGCAACGAAGGTGTCGGCTTCGCCATCCCCACCAACACCGTTCGCAGCGTCGCCGACCAGCTGATCGCGAGCGGCAAGGCCGAGCACGCGCTGCTCGGGATCCTGCCCGCGAACGGGGCGAACGGCGGCGCCAAGGTGCAGTCGGTGACCAAGGGCACGGCCGCCGCGGAGGCAGGCCTGCAGGCCGGCGACGTGATCACCGCCGTCGACGGGGCGCCGGTGCAGAGCTCGGCGCAGCTGCGGGCGATCATCGCCGCGCACGAGCCGGGAGACAAGGTGACCCTGACGATCAAGCGCAACGGCACGACGAAGACCGTCCCCGTGACCCTGGGGACCCGCTCGTAGGACGGGAGGGGCCGGACTACGACGCGACGACGGGGCTCGCCACCGTCAGCACGGGCACGGTGCTCGTGCCGACGGTGGCGGTCACCGTCGCTACGAGCGTGTGGCCCAGGTCGTCGGCGACGACCGTGTAGATGCTCGAGCTCCCCCCGGCGATCGCCGTGCACAGCCGGCCGTTGACGTTGCAGCGAAGCCAGGCATACGCGAGCGAGCCCGGCGTCGACGTCCAGCCGCCCGGTGAGATCGAGAGGGCCTGTCCGACCATGGCGATGCCGGTGAGCGTCGGCTGGGCCGTCGCGGCGAGGGTGCCGTCGACGGGCGCGATCGTGCCGGCGAGCGGCGCGTACGCGGTCGTGGCGCCGGTCGGGTCGGTCGCGCGCACGGCGAGCCCGATCGTGTGCCCGACGTCCGCCGCCACCTCCGTGTAGGTGCCCTTCGTCGCACCGCGAATCGTGCTGCAGTGCGCCCCCGAACCGTCGCAGCGCGACCACTTGTACGTGTAGGTGATCGTGCCGCTCCCCGACCAGATTCCGGCGCTCGCCGTCAGCTTCGAGCCCTGGCGGAGCGTCCCGGTGACCGCCGGAGGAGCGGTCGCGAGGGGGCCGGGCGTCGCTCGCGCCACCCCGGCCGAGAGGCTCAGGGCCGTCCGTCTCGAGGCGGTGACCTCGGCGAGGACGACGTGCCCGACGTCGTCGGCGACGAGCGTGTAGGTCGGCGCCACGGCGCCGTCGATCGGTGCGCACGCCCGCCCGTTCGCGTTGCAGCGCAGCCAGGCGTAGCTCGGGGCCGCCGGGGTGACCGTCCACGTCGGCGCCCCGACCGTCAGCGTGCTCCCCAGGATCGCGGTCCCGGTGAGCGACGGCTGCTTCGTCGGCGCGACGGTGGCAGCCGCCGGTGAGACGACGCCCGCGAGCGGGGCGTACGCGGAAGTGACGCCGGTCGTGTCCGAGCCGCGCACCGTGAGCCCGAGCGTCTGGCCGGCGTCCTTCGGGACGACGCGGTAGGTGCCGCGGGTCGCGCCGTGGATCGAGCTGCAGTGCGCGCCGAGCGGATCGCAGCGATACCACTGGTACGCGTAGGAGACGGTCTGCTCACCCGACCAGCGCCCGGGAGACGCGGTCAGCTTGGCACCCACCTGCAGCGTGCCGGTGATCGCCGGCTGTGACGAGGGGGTGGGGCCTGCCGCGGCGAGGGCGAGCAGTCCCGCGAGGGTCTGGGCGAGGAGCCGCATCGAAATCACGGAAACGATGCCAGCGGAACGGGTGCTGAGAGTCTCTAAGTGTCGACTAAGAAGCCCGCTGCTTCTCAGTCGATCCCCAGGAACGTCTCCTACGGTGATCGAAGATGTCAGGCCTCACGATCGCCCGCCCCCGCACGTACTCGCTCGCGCAAGGGCGATCCCGGCTGCGCCGGCGGGTCGCCGCCGGGCTCGTCGGCGGCCTTCTCGTCGGGAACGCGGTTGCGATCGTCTGGCTGTGGTGGCACGGCGGGAACGTGCACGGCGTCCACACGACCGGCGATGTGTTCACGAGCATCGGCCGGCTGGCCGGCCTGCTCAGCGCCTACCTCGCGCTCGTCCAGGTCGTGCTTCTGTCGCGCATCCCCGCCCTCGAGCGCGTCGTCGGCTTCGACCGGCTGACCCACTGGCATCGCTGGAACGGGCACGCGTGCATCGACCTCGTCATCGTGCACGTCGTCTTCATCGTGTGGGGCTACGCGCTGCTCGACAAGCTCTCGATCGGCGGCGAGCTGTCGACGATGCTCGGCGGCGGCGTCTACCCGGGGATGATCACGGCGACCGTCGGCACTGCCTTCCTGATCGCGGTCGTCGCCACCTCCTACACGATCGCGCGCCGCCGTCTCCCGTACGAGTGGTGGTACGTGGTTCACCTGCTCGCGTACGCCGGCATCGCGCTTGCGTGGTTCCACGAGATCCCGACCGGCAACGAGCTCGTCCTCGACACGGCGGCCGCCGACTGGTGGCGCTCGCTGTTCGCCGCGACGCTCGCGATCATCGTCGGCTTCCGCGTCGTGCTCCCGCTCGTGCAGGCGTTCCGCTACCGGCTCCGCGTCGACCGCGTCGTCGAGGAGACGTTCGGCATCGTCTCGATCCACATCGTCGGGCGGTCGCTCGACCGACTCGACGCGCAGTCGGGGCAGTTCTTCCTCTGGCGCTTCCTCGACCGCCGCCGCATCTGGTCGGCCCATCCGTTCTCGCTTTCGGCCGCGCCGGACGGGAAGGCGCTCCGCATCACGGTCAAGAACCTCGGCGATCACACCGCACGGCTCGCCGACGTGCTCCCCGGGACGCGGGTCGTCGCCGAAGGGCCGCTCGGCACGTTCACCGAGGCGGCGCGGACACGCGAGAAGGTTCTTCTCGTCGCCGGTGGGATCGGGATCACGCCCGTCCGCGCTCTCGTGGAGACGATGGACGGCGACGTCGTCGTGATCCACCGCGTCGTCACCGAGGGCGAGGCCGTCTTCCGTGACGAGCTGGACGTGCTCGGTGCGACCGTCCACTACGTCGTCGGCGACCATCGCACGCCCGAGGGTCGCCGCCTGCTCTCTCGACAGCATCTACTGGATCTCGTTCCCGATCTCGCCGAACGCGACGTGTACGTGTGCGGGCCGCCGGCGATGACCGCCGTCGTCGAGCAGAACGTCCGCCGCGCCGGGGTCCCGCGGCGTCACATCCATGTCGAGCGATTCGCTCTCGCCCAGTAACCGTCGAAGGAGAACCATGCGCAAAGCCGTCCTCGTCGTCTTCGCCACCGTTGCGCTCGCCGTCCCGAACATCCAGGCGTTCGCGGCGACGAGGGCGAAGCAGACCGAGCAGCAGAAGAAGAAGGTCGTCACCGTCGTCAAGTCGTTCACCGGAGCTCCCGGGAGCGCCGACCGGTGGGGGGACGTCCAGGTGACGATCGTCGTCCGGAAGACGACGACCACCGTGCTCACGACCGGCAAGAAGACGGTCGCCCGCCGGATCACCAAGGTGACGGTGCCGGTGTACCCGAACCACACGGACCGCTCGGTGTTCATCAACCAGCAGGCGCTCCCGATCCTGATCGAGGAGACCCTGCAGGCGCAGTCGACCGGCATCCAGATGGTTTCCGGCGCGACGTACACGAGCCAGGGCTTCGTCGGCTCCCTCCAGTCGGCGATCCTGAAGGCGAAGAAGGGCTGAATGGTCCGCGTCGAGGACGTGATGGGCACGACCGTCGTCGTCGACGTGCGTGACGACGACGTGCCCGAGTCGTCGCTGGACGAGGTCTTCGCCTGGCTGCACTGCGTCGACGAGATGTTCAGCACGTACAAGCCCGACAGCGAGATCAGCCGGCTCGGGCGGGGCGAGCTCGCGTTCGCGAACGCGCACGCGGACGTGCGCGAGGTGCTCGCTCGCTGTGAGCAGTTGCGGGTCGCGACTCGCGGCTTCTTCGACGTGCACGCGGCCGGCGATGACGTGCTCGATCCTTCGGCACTCGTCAAGGGGTGGTCGGTCGACCGCGCCGGCGAGCTGCTCGATCGCGCCGGCGCCCGGAACTACGCAATCAACGCGGGCGGCGACGTCCTCGTACGTGGCGGCGCGCTTCCCGAGCCGCGCTGGCGGATCGGCATCCGGCACCCGATCGAGCCCGGCGCGGTGGCGAAGGCGATCGAGGCGACGGAGCTCGCCGTCGCGACGTCGGGCACCTACGAGCGCGGCGCGCATGTCCGCGACCCCCACACGGGGCGACCGCCCGAGGGCGTGCTCTCGGTGACCGTCACCGGCCCGGACCTCGGCACGGCCGACGCCTACGCGACCGCCGCGTTCGCGATGGGGGCGGCTGGTCCCGCCTGGACGGCTCGGCTCCGCGGCTACGAGGCCTCGACGATCCTCGCCGACGGTCGTGTTCTCTCCACGCCCGGTTTCCCGGGCGTGTAGCCGTCGTGCAGGGGGGAGAAAGAGAAAATCCGCCGGCGCGGTCGCTTTCGTCCACCTCACCGACCGACCGATTCGGGCCCGAAGGCCTTTCTTCGACCGCTCTGTGGGGCTTCGACCTACTCGCGTCCGCGCCCGGCGGGAGCCGCACTGTACGACGCCCCGCGCACGGCGCGCAAGAGCGCGGCACACTGAAAAACGCGCACGTTGCGGGGGAACCGTCAGAGGTGGACGGTCTCGGAGCGCTCGGCGGCGCGGACGATCGCCTCGGCCGTTTCGAGCACGTGCAGCGCGAGCTCGCCGCTCGCGCGGTGTGGTCTGCCTTCGCGCAGGGCTGCGGCGAGCTCGTCGATCCCGAGGCCGCGCGTCTCGCGGTCGCCGAGGCTCTCGACCGCGACGAGCTCCTCCTTGCCATCGCGGCGGAGGATCGCCTCGCCGCCGAAGGCGTTCGCGTCGGGGAGGCGCAGCGAGCCGTCGGTGCCGTAGACGTCGAGCCCGCTCAGGTACTGGCCCGTCGCCTCGAAGCTGACCGCGAGGGTGGACAGTGCACCGCTCTCGTGCTGCAGAACCGCGGCGGCATTCGTCGGCACCTCGACCGTGACCGTCTGCCCCGCGCGCGGCCCCGCGCCGAGCACGCGCTCGGTGGTGGGGGTGGTGGAGAACGCGGCGACGGCGGCGATCGGGCCGAGCAGCGAGACGAGCGCGGTCAGGTAGTAGGGGGCGATGTCGAGCAGTGGCCCGCCGCCGGGGAGGTAGAACATGTCCGCGTTCGGGTGCCAGGTGTCGGGACCGCCGACGAGCATCGTCGCCGTGGCGCCGAGCGGCGTCCCCACCGCACCCTCCTCGATCAGGCGGCGGGCCGTCTCGTAGACGCTGCCGAGGAACGTGTCCGGCGCGCAGCCGAGACGCAACCCGCGGCGCGCGGCGTCGACCACGAGCTCGCGGCCCTCGACCGCCGTCGCGCCGAGCGGCTTCTCGGTGTAGACGTGCTTGCCCGCCGCGAATACGGCATGGGCGATCGATGCGTGCACGCGCGGTGGTGTGAGGCTGAGCACCAGGTCGACCTCGGGGTCGGCGAGCAGCTCCTCGAACGTCTCCGCGCGCAGGCCGTGCTCGGCGGCGAACGCCTCCGCGGCCGTCTCGTCGAGATCGGAGCACGCGACCGGCCGCCAGCCCGGAAACGCCGCTGCGTCGCCGACGTAGCGCTTCGCGATGATCCCGCAGCCGACGACACCGACACCCAGAGGCTTCCTCATGCGGCCAGGAAACGCTCGACCGCGGCGAAGGAGCGGGCGAGCGCCTCGAACGGGTGGTCGCCGACCTCGTCCTCCTCGACGAGCAGCCACTCCGCGCCCGCGCGCACCGCCGCCGGCACGACGCGCTCGTAGCCCACGAGCCCGTCACCGACCGGCACGTCGTCGCGGCCCTCGCGGCTTGCGTAGTCCTTCAGATGGACGAGCGGGCAGCGTCCGCTCGTCCGCTCGAGCTCGGCGACCGGGTCCGCGCCCGCATGCCAGATCCAGCCGAGGTCGAGCTCGAGGAAGAGGTCGTCGGCGGGAAGACCGCGCAGCGCGTCGAGGAACGTCCGCCCGTCCGCCTGCGGCTCGAGCTCGAGCCAGTGATTGTGGAACCCGAAGGAGAGCCCCGCCTCGCGCACGCGCGCCGCCGCGGCCGCGATGCGCGCGAGCGCGTCGCCGTTCGGCTCGATCCACGCGAGCACCAATCTCTCGATTCCGAGTGCGCTTGCTTCGTCGACGAGTCGCGGGAGCTCCGCCTCGAGCGCCGGCAGGCCCACGTGCATCGCCACGGGCTCGAGCCCGGCGCCGTCGAGGAGCCTGCGCAGCTCGTCTGCCGGTCGGCCGTAGAGGCTGTGCAGCTCGGCGCCGACGTAGCCGAGCTCGGCGACGCGCGCGATCGCCTGGTCGAGGTCGCGGTCGCATTCGTCGCGGATCGTGTAGAGCTGCAGGCCGACGCGTGGCACGGCCGCTCACTCTACGGATCGGTCGTCCTCGCAGAGTCCGTTGATCTCCACATAGTGCTCGGAGGCGACAAAGCCGGGGCGGCGCGCGTCTACGGAGCGAGAACGACGATGCCGTCGTCGTCGGCGTAGAGCTGCGCATCGGGCGGGAAGGCGATGCCGCCGAAGCGCACTGTCTCGCCGATCGCGCCGGCACCGGTCTTGCCGCTCGGGCGCGGGCATGTGCCGAGTGCCTTCACGCCGATCTCGAGTCGCGCGAGGGCGGCGCTGTCGCGAACACAGCCGTTGACGACGACGCCTGCCCACCCGTTCGCCTGCGCGGTGCCGACGACGCTGTCGCCGGCGAGCGCGCAGTGCAGCGAGCCACCGCCGTCGACGACGAGCACGCGTCCCTTGCCGGGCTCGCCGACGAGCTGCTTCATCAGCACGTTGTCCTCGAAGCAGCGGACGGTCGCGATCGGGCCGGCGAAGCTGCGAACGCCGCCGTACTGCACGAACGCGAGCTCGCAGACGCGGGCCCGGCCCGGGTCGGCGTCGAAGACGTCGCACGTGGAGGTCATGCCGTCACCTCCAGGAAGCCGAGCTCCAGCAGGTCGAGCAGCGCGGCGCGCAGGCCGTCGGGCTCGCCCTCGCCGTTCCGGGCGACCGCCTCGGCGATCGTCCGGCCGTCGCCGAGCTCGAGCAGCACGTCGGCCACTTCCGAATCGACGTCGAGCTCGGGCCAGGTGCCCTCCTCGAGCCGGAAGGTGGCCGAGAGCACGTCGCCGTCGCGGTCGAGCTCCTCGACGAGCCGCACGTCGTCCGCGAGCCGGAGCCTCAGCCGCTCGACGACGGTGTCGCCCTTCTGGGCGAGGAGCTCGAACGCCGCGAAGACGCGCTCGAGCTGGTCGCCCGCGTACTCGAGGTCGTCCTCCTCGATCGGGTCGGCGCGCACGAGGTGCCGCGTGCCCGCCCGCCGGTGGAGGACGACACCGCCCTCGGTCACCCAGGCGGCGCCGAGCTCTCGCAAGTACCCGGCCCACTCGTCGAGTGCCTGCGCCAGCTCCTCGGGCTCGCCCGCGAGATGGTCGTTCCAACCGGCGGCGTGCTCGAGCGGGTCGGCGCCCGAGAGCCCGAGGATCCACGCGTCGCAGCCGTTCCCCTCGAGCCACGTCTCGACGTGCTCGTCCGGGTCGTCCTCGGAGGCGGCGAGCCAGCTGACGAGCATCGAGGCGAAGCCGCCTTCGGCGAGATGCGCTGCGGCGTTGGTCACGACGAGCCGCGACAGCTCGTCGCCCTCGAGGCCGCCGTCACGGTAGGCCCACCGTCGCTCGGGCGAGACGACGTACGGCGCGTTGCACGTGATCAGGTCGAACGTCTCGCCCTCGACCGGCTCGAACAGGCTGCCGAGCCTCGTCTCGACGTTCGTGATCCCGTTCAGCGCGGCGCTGATCCGCGTGAACGCGAGCGCGCGCTCGTTGACGTCGGTCGCGACGACGTGGCCGGCGTGCCGAGAGGCGAGCAGCGCGTGCGCGCCGTTTCCCGTGCCGATGTCGAGCGCACGATCGGCGCGGCGGCGCACGGTCAGCGACGCGAGCCAGTACGCGGTCGGCGTGAAGCTCGCCACCCAGCCCGGTGGGTCGGAGATGCCGCGCGAGAAGCCGTCGAACGAGAGGTAGACGCCTTCCGTCGGCACGATCCGCGCGCGCGGGAGGAGCACGCCGCCCTCCTCGGTGACGAAGCCGAGCGCGGCGAGTGCCTCGACGGCCGTGTGCCCGAGCGCCGCCTCGGCCGCGTCGTCGCCGACCGGCCGCTGCAGGAGGAGGAGACGCACGACGGTCGCGGTCTTCCGCTCGGGCAGCCGGCGGTCGAACACGGGGACGTCGCCGAGATCGGCGGCCGGCCCGTCCTCGCCGAGCAGCTCTTCGATCGCCGCGGTCGTGTAGCCGGACGCGCGCAGCGCGCGCCCGAGTGCGGCGGCTGCGTCGGCGTCGAACGTGGGCTCCCACATGGCTGCGCCATCCTGCCCGACAGCCGGGCTCCGCGTGGAAGGACCGGCTACCGTGCCCGACCTGATTCGGCGCATCCCCTCCCTGGCGGTCGCGGCGGGCGCTTTCTTCCTGCTGCTCGGCGCGCTCGTCGCGCACGGGACGTACACGCCACTCGACGAGCGCGCGGTGTTGCACCTGATGCCGTGGCTGCAGCCTCCGTTCACCACGGGCACCGACGTCGTGCACATGTTCGTGCCGCACCGGCGCGACTCGCTCGGGCATACGCTCGTCGAGCTGGCGACGTTCCCGGCCGGCGTGCCTCCGTCGGCGCTCGTGGTCGCCTGCTGCGCCGTCGCTCTCCGGCGGCGCGGGCTCGGGAGGGCCGGCGCCGTCTGGATCGCAGCCTGGATCGCGGCGAACGCGGTCGAGGTGATCGGGAAGGGACTGGTCACGCGACCGCCGCTTTTCAGCCACGGGCTGCACGTCGCGTCGTTCGACCAGTCGTATCCGAGCGGCCACGCCCTGCGGGCCGGCGTGCTCGCCGCCGCCGTCTGCTGGACGTGGCCCAGGGCGTGGCCCGTGCTCGTGTGGGCGCTCGGCGTCCCGTTCGCGCTCGTGGCGCTCGGCGCGCACACGCCGACCGACGTGGTCGGCGGCGTCCTGGCAGCGGTCGCGCTCTCGCTCGCCGCCGGCTACGTCTGCGCGCGGTGGGTGATCTCGCCGTCGACGACGGTGAGCAGCACCGGGACGACGGGCAGCTCGTCCGGATCGCAGGCGACCGGGTCCTCGGCGAGCACGGTCAGGTCACCCACGTAGCCCGGTGCGATCCGGCCCCGCCGGTGGCCTTCGCCGACGGTGGCCGCGGCGGCGCTCGTGTAGCCCTCGAGCGCCGCCTGCCCGTCGAGCGCCTCGCCGTCGTACGGCCGCCGGTCACGCTCGCCGGGCGGCCGCCGGAGGCGCGCGGCGGCGAGGCCGAGCCGCGGATCGAAGTGGGCAACCGGCCAGTCGGAGCCGAGCGCGACGACCGCGCCGGAGTCGCGCAGGGAGCGGATCGGGAACGCCCGCTCGCAACGCTCGGGCCCGAGGCGGCGCGACCAGTTGTCGTCGCGGTCGGGATCGAGCCACATCATGTGCTGCGCCTGCATCGACGCGACGACACGTTCGGCGGCGAAGCGGCGCAGGTCCTCGAGCCGCACGGTCTCGATGTGCTCGATGCGGTGGCGGACGCCCGAGGCGGCTCCCGCGTCGCGGTAGGCGTTGAGCGTCTCGTGCACCGCACGGTCCCCGATCGCGTGCGTCGCGCACTGGAAGCCGGCTCCGGCGAACCGGGCGACCGCACGCCGGTAGTGGTCGGGATCGGGCCAGAACGGCAGCGTCCCCTCGCCGAGCGTGTCCGGCTCGAAGAGCCAGCCGGTCCCGGCGTCGATCACGCCGTCGATGAAGAACTTCGCCACACCGCCGCGGAACCGCCGGCCCGTCGGCGGACGGTGCCGGACGAGCTCGTCCCAGTCGGCCGGCCCCTGTTCGGGCTGGATCCAGTACGGCACGACGATACGCACGCACAGCTCGCCGTTCGCCTCGAGCTCCGCCAGCAGCTCGAACGTCGCCGGCGACCCGTCCATCGCGTGCAGGCTCGTGAGCCCGACCGCGGCGAAGCGCTGCAGCGTGTCGGCGTGGAGCCGGTAGCGCTCGGTGTCGCTCAGCCGCGGCATCGCCTCCTGGACGACCGCGCACGCAGCCATCTCGCGCAGCTCACCGGTCGGCCGGCCGTCGACGCAGACGATCTCGGCGTTCTCGTCGAACGCCCGCGGGCCGTCGACGCCGGCGAGCTCGAGCGCCCGCCCCGTCGCCACGCTGGTGTGCAGGTCCATGAACATCACGAACGACGGCGCGCCCTCCACGGCGTCCTCGAGCAGCGAGCCGTGGATGCCCGTGTCCCGGAAGACGTCGTACTCGAGCCCGAAGCCGCGCACCCACTCCCCCGGCGCGCAGCGCCGGCGCTCCTCCGCCAGCGCGTCGCGCACCGCGTCGAGCGTGCGGACGCCGCTCAGGTCGGCGCCGAGCGTCTCCTCGGCGCCGAGGATCGGATGGATGTGGCTGTCGGTGAGCCCCGGCACGACGCTCGCGCCGCGAAGGTCGATCGTCTCGGCGCCGCCGCGGGCAAGCGCGCGGATCTCCGCGTCGTCCCCGACCGCGACGATCTCGCCGTCTGCGATCGCGACGGCGCTCGCGAAGGGCCGCCCGGGGTCGAGCGTCCGGACGCGGCCGCCGACGAGGGCGAGATCCACCCGGCCGGTCATGCCGCCGACCCTACTCCGTCGCAACGACTGACAGACCGCCTTCGAGGCGATATCGTCTCGCCCGTGATCCGGTGGCTGATCGTCTCGTGGCTCGGGAACGCCGCCGTGCTGGCCCTGACCGGCTGGATCCTGAGTGGCGTCACCTTCCACGGCTCCGCGTCGGCCGTGATCATCGCGGCCGCGGTGTTCGGGGTGCTGAACACGGTGTTGAAGCCGATTCTCAAGCTGCTGACGCTGCCGCTGGCGATCGTGACGCTCGGCATCGCCTGGTTCTTCGTCTCCATGTTCACGCTCTGGCTGACCGTGATCATCGTCTCGAAGTTCGACATCCACGGCTTCTGGAACTACGTCTGGGCGACGATCATCATCTGGGCCCTGAACGTCGTCGTCGACGTGATCCTTCGGCCGCGCGACCGCGGCAACCAGACCGCCGTCGTCGTCGTTTAGGTCGCAGTTGCCGGGCTGAGCGGGGGCCGGCCGAGGATCAGGTCCGCGGCCTTCTCGGCGATCATCATCGTCGGCGCGTGCGTGTTCGAGCGCGTGATCGTCGGCAGCACCGACGCGTCGACGACCCGGAGCCCGTCGACCCCGTAGACACGCAGCTCGGCGTCGACCACTTCGCCCATCGCACACGTCGACGTCGGGTGATAGACGGGCTGTCCCGCGCGGCGTCCCCACGCGAGGATGTCCTCGTCGGAGTCGGAGGCGGGGATGCTGAACGGCGCCCGCTCGACCGCCTTGAGCGCCGGCTGCGCGGCCACCTCGAGCGCGATCCGCGTCCCGGCGACGAAGCTCGCACGGTCCTCGTCGGAGGTCAGGAAGTTCGTGACCACGCGCGGCTTCGAGTCGGCCATCGGCGTGCGCAGCATCACCTTGCCCCGTGAGGTCGGCTTCACGATCACCGGCCCGAAGACGTAGCCGTGGTCGTGCGGCGCGGTCAGACCCTCGTCGTAGAAGAGCGACGGCGAGAAGTGGAACTGCACGTCGGGCGCAGCGAGGCCCGGGCGAGTGCGGAAGAAGCCGCCGGCTTCGGGGAGGTTGGAGCTGAGCGGCCCGCGGCCCTCGCGCTCGAGCAGCTCGAAGTTCTCCGGTGTGAAGATGCCGAACAGGGCCGGCTCCGTGCTCAGGTAGTTGAGGTTCGCCATGCAGTGGTCCTGCAGGTTGCGGCCGACCGGCAGCTGCTCGCGCACCTCGATCCCGAACGGCGCCAGCTCCTCCTCGAGCCCGATCCCGGAGAGCATCAGCAGGACCGGCGTCTGGTAGGCGCCCGCCGACAGGATCACCTCGCGCTCTGCGCGCACCGTCTCGCGGACGCCGCCGCGGACGAGCTCGACGCCGACCGCCCGCTTGCCGTCGAAGACGATGCGCTCGACGAAGCACGAGTCGCG
Source organism: uncultured Thermoleophilia bacterium (assembly GCA_963840365.1). GTDB lineage: Bacteria > Actinomycetota > Thermoleophilia > Gaiellales > Gaiellaceae > PALSA-600. The sequence continues at coordinate 918,899 of CAWIYQ010000012.1, forward strand.
CACCTCGAGGTTGCGGCGGCCCGTGACCGGGTGGAGGTACGCGTCGGCGGTGCTGCAGCGCATGCCGTCTCGCTGCGTCACCTGGAAGCGCCCGACGCCGTCCTGGGCCTCGCCGTTCAGGTCGGGGTTCGCGGGGTGCCCGGCCTGCACGGCCGCCTCGAGCATGAGGTCGACGAGGGGATGCATCGAACGGCTGTCGGAGACCGCCTGCGGCCCGCCGACCCCGTGATACGCGGCTCTCACCGCGCTCGTTGTCCTCGCCGCGCTTGAAGTACGGCAGCACCTCGTCGTAGCTCCAGCCGGTGCAGCCGCCGGCGGCCCAGTCGTCGTAGTCGACCCTGTTGCCGCGCAGGTAGATCATCGCGTTGATCGAGCTGCAGCCGCCGATCATCCGGCCGCGCGGCAGGTAGAGCCGCCGCCGGTCGAGCCCCGGCTCCTCCTCGCCGGTCAGGTCCCAGTCGAGGCTCGACTTGAACATGATCGGGAACATCGCCGGGACGTGGATCTCGGGAGCCGTGTCGGGGCCGCCCGCCTCGAGCAGCAGCACCTGCACGTCGGGGTCCTCGCTGAGGCGCGCAGCGAGCACGCAGCCCGCCGACCCCGATCCGACGATCACGTAATCGGCCATCGCCGTCCCGCAGCCTAGACGCGCACGCCGCAGTGCGCCGAACCATCTAACGTTGCCTGCCGTGGAGCCGGGCGTCACGTTCCGCCCTCGCGCCCGGCTCGTCGTCATCCTCGGCGCCCTGTCGGCATTCGGCCCGCTGTCGGTCGACTTCTATCTGCCCGGCCTGCCCAAGCTCACCGCCGACTTCCATGCGGCCGCGTGGGCGGGACAGCTCACGCTCACCGCGTGCGTCGTCGGCCTCGCGCTCGGCCAGCTCGCCGCCGGGCCGCTCTCGGACCGGCTCGGGCGGCGCCCGCCCCTCGTCGCGGGGCTCGTCGCCTACTCCCTCGCCTCGGTCGCGTGCGCGCTCGCGCCGTCGATCTGGGCGCTCGTCGGGCTGCGGTTCGTGCAGGGCCTCGCCGGTGCCGCCGGGATCGTCGTCGCGCGCTCGATCGTGCGCGACCTTGTCTCGGGCCCGGCCGCCGCCCGGCTCTTCTCCGTCCTGATGGTGGTCGTCGGCGTCGTGCCGATCGTGGCGCCGATCGCGGGTGGGCAGCTGCTGCGGTTCACGTCGTGGCGCGGGCTGTTTGCGATTCTCGCGGTCGTCGCCGTGGCGATCCTGGTCGCGGTCGTCCTCTGGCTGCAGGAGACGCTGCCCCGGGAGCGCCGGGCGCGGGCGGGCGACGGCGTCGGCTTCGGCGCGCTCTTGCACGACCGGCTGTTCGTCGCCTACGCCGTCGTGCTCGGGCTCTCGTTCGCGTCGATGTTCACCTACATCGCGGGCTCGTCGTTCGTGCTGCAGGATCTATACGGCATCTCGCCGCAGCTCTACGGCGGCGTGTTCGGGCTCAACGCCTTCGGCCTGATCACGTGCTCGCAGCTGAACCGGACCCTCGTCGGCAGGGTCACGCCCGAGCGGCTGCTCCTCGCCGGCGTCGTCGCGCAGGCCGGGGCCGGGGCGACGCTCCTCGTCATCGTCACGGCAGGCGGTATCGGGCTCGCCGGAATCCTCCCGTGCCTCTTCGTAGTCGTCTCGATGCTCGGCTTCGTGATCCCGAACGCGACGGCGCTCGCGATGACCGACTACCCGCATGCGGCAGGCAGCGCCTCGGCACTCCTCGGCGCCGGTCAGTTCCTGCTCGGCGGGCTGGCCGCTCCGCTCGTCGGCGTCGCCGGCCGTGATACCGCCGTGCCGATGTCCCTCTTGATCGCTCTGTTCGGGGCCGGCGGGCTCGCCGCGGCGCTCGGCGCGCGGCGGGTCGCGCCGGTCTGATTGTCCCGCTGCATGCAAAACGATAGGGTCGGTGTGTGAGCGTCCTCGGCAATCGCGTCGTGCGGCGTGAAGATCCGCGGTTCCTGCGCGGCGAGGGCGCAGTACGTCGAGAACCTGGACGTCGAGGGCGCGCTGCACATCACGTTCGTGCGCTCGCTCTTCGCGCACGCACGCATCACGGTCGACGCCTCCGAAGCAACGGAGCTGCCGGGCGTCCACGTGTTCACGGCCGAGGATGTCGACCTGCCGCCGTTCGGGCCGCCGCCGTTCCCCGGCCTGAACAAGGCGATGGGCCGGCCTATGGTGGCGCAGCGACGTCGTTCGCTTCGTCGGCGACATCGTCGCGATCGTGCTCGCGGAGAGCCGCGCGGCATCGGTGGACGCGGCCGAGCTCGTCTACGTCGACTACGACCCGCTGCCGGCCGTCGTCACACCAGCAGGACGCGGCGAAGGACGAGATGCTTCTCTTCCCGGAGGCGGGCACGAACGTCGCCGCCCACAGCGGCTCGCCCGACCACGACGACGATCTCTTCGCGGGCTGCGACGTCGTCGTCTCCGACTCCCTCGACGAGCCAGCGGCTGGCCCCGTGCCCCGCTCGAGCCGCGGTCTGCCGTCGTGGTGCCCGGCGACGACGGTGGTCTGACCGCATGGCTCACGACCCAGACGCCGCACATGGACGGGGGCATCATCATCGGCATGCTCGGGCTCGAGCCCGGCCAGGTGCGCGTGATCAGCCCGGATGTCGGCGGCGGCTTCGGCGCGAAGCTGCTGAGCGTCGAGGAGGTGCTGGTCGCCTGGCTCGCCAAGCGCCTCGAGCACCCCGGTTCGCTGGACCGAGTCACGCAGCGAGAGCATGGTCGCGCTCCACCACGGTCGTGCCCTGCGGATCGACTTCACGATCGGCGGCACGAGCGAGGGCAAGCTGCTCGCCTTTCGGCTCGAGATGCTGCAGGACTCCGGCGCCTACCCGGTGATCGGCGCGTTCCTGCCGAATCTGACCGCGCTGATGTCGAGCGGCGTCTATGCGATCCCCCGCATCGAGGCCGAGGGGCGCTCGGTCGTCACGAACACGACGCCCATCACCTCGTTCCGCGGCGCCGGCCGGCCCGAGGCGAGCCAGGTGATCGAGCGGGCCGTCGATCTGTTCGCTGCGAAGGCCGCGCTCGATCCGGTCGAGGTGCGCCGGCAGAACCTGATTCCGAGCGACGCCTTCCCGTACACGACGGCTGTCCGGTGCGACGTACGACTCGGGCGACTACGAAGCGGCGCTCGATCTGGCGCTCGGGGCCGTCGATCTCGCCGAGCTCCGCGCCGAGCAGGCCCGTCGACGCTCCGACGGTTCGCTCCAGGCAGCTGGGAATCGGCATCAGCACCTACGTCGAGATCACGAACGGCGTCGATGAGACCGAGTTCGGCGAGGTGGAGATCACCGAGGACGGCGGCGCGATTCTCCGCTCCGGCTCGCAGTCCACGGGGCAGGGCCACGAGACGGCGTTCCCGCAGGTCGTCTCGGCGAGCCTGGGTATCCCGGTCGAGTCGATCGAGTTCGTCAAGGGCGACACCGCGCTCGTCGCGAAGGGGACGGGCACCTACGGCTCGAAGTCGATGCAGATCGGCGGCACGGCCGCGCGGCTCGCGTCGGACGAGGTCGCGATGCGCGCGAAGGAGCTCGCCGCGGATTTCCTCGAGGTCAGCCCCGACGACGTCGTGCTCGACACCGCCGCCGGGCGCTTCCAGGTCGTCGGCGCGCCGCAGCGCGGCCTTGCGTGGCCGGAGCTCGCCGCGCAGGCCAAGGAGGCGGGCTCGCTCGCCGAGTTGAAGGCGGCGCAGGAGTTCCAGAGCGTGCCGACGTTCCCGTTCGGCAGCCATCTCGCGGTCGTGGAGGTCGACGTCGAGACCGGCAAGGTCGAGTTGCTGCGGTTCATCGCCGTCGACGACGCAGGAACGATCATCAACCCGCTCCTCGTCGAGGGACAGGTGCACGGAGGTGTCGCCACCGGCGTCGCGCAGGCGCTCTACGAGGAGTTCCGCTACGACGCGGACGGAACGCCGTTGACGACGACGTTCGTCGGCTATGCGTTTCCGTCGGCCGCGGACCTGCCGGGGTGGGAGACGGTCGAGTCGGAGACGCCGACGCCGGCCAACCCGCTCGGCGCGAAGGGTGTGGGCGAGTCCGGGACGATCGGCGCCACACCGGCGGTGCACAACGCCGTCATGGACGCGCTCGCTCCCTACGGCGTCACGCATGTCGACCTGCCCGTGAACGGCGAGAACGTGTGGCGGGCGCTCGAGGAGGCGAAGGCATGACGAACGTGTCGATCGTGGTCAACGGCGAGTCCCGCGACGCGGAGGTCGAGCCGCGCCAGCTCCTCGTCTACTTCCTGCGCGAGCAGCTCGGGCTGAAGGGCACGAACGTCGGCTGCGACACGTCCTCGTGCGGCGCCTGCACGGTGCTCCTCGACGGCGAGTCGGTGAAGTCGTGCACCCTGCTCGCGGTCCAGGCGGACGGGCGCGAGGTGACGACGATCGAGGGCCTCGCCGAGAACGGCGAGTTGCACCCCGTGCAGCAGGCGTTTCAGGATGCGCATGCGCTGCAGTGCGGCTACTGCACACCCGGGTTCGTGATGGCCTCGGTGTCGCTGCTCGCCGAGAACCCGAGGCCGAGCGAGGAGGAGATCCGCGCCGCGCTCGAGGGCAACCTCTGCCGCTGCACCGGCTACCACAACATCGTGCAGGCGGTCCGGATCGCCGCGGAGGCCGGGGCGTGATCCCCGCCTCGTTCGAGTACCGCCGCGCAGGCTCGCTCGCCGAAGCTGTCGAGCTGCTCGGCAGCGATCCCGACGCGAAGCTGCTCGCGGGCGGGCACTCGCTGATCCCGATGCTGCGGCTGCGGTTCGCGCGGCCCGGGCTGCTCGTCGACGTCGACCGGCTCGACGACCTGCGCTATGTCCGCCGCGACGGCGACCGGATCGCGATCGGGGCCCTGACGCGTCACGCCCAGCTCGCGCGCGACCCGGTGCTGCGCGAGAGCTGCGCGTTGCTTGCCGACGCGGCCGGGCACATCGGCGACCCGCAGGTGCGGCACCGGGGCACGATCGGCGGCTCGGTCGCCCACGCCGACCCGGTCGGCGACCTCGGCGCCGTCCTGCTCACGCTCGATGCCGACGCGGTCGCCGTCGGTCCCGACGGCGAGCGGACGATCCCGCTGCGCGACTTCTTCACCGGCCGGTTCCAGACGGCGCTCGGGCCGCAGGACGTGCTCACCGAGCTTCGCGTGCCCTCCGTCGAGGCCGGCGCGTACCTGAAGTTCGTCCGTCGCGCACAGGATTGGGCGACCGTGGGCGTCGCCGCGGCGCGCGTCGACGGACGCGTGCAGGTGGGCCTCACGGCGATGGGCGCGACAGTCCTGCGTGCCTCGGCCGTCGAGGAGGCGGTGGCCGGCGGCGCCGGCGCCGCCGATGCTGCGGCCCTCGCCGGCGAGGGCACTGCGCCGTCGAGCGACTCGAGCGCGAGCGCCGAGTACCGCTCGCACCTCGCGCGGGTGCTCGTCCGCCGCGCGCTCGAGCAGCTCGCGGCGTGACGCTCGCCCGTCTCCTTCCGGAGACGGCGAGGCGGGTGCCGGATCGCCCGGCGCTCGTCCACGAGGACGAGCGCGTGACGTACGCGGAGCTCGACGAGCTCGCCGCGCAGGCGGCGGGCGCGCTTCGCCTGCACGGCGTAGGCCGCGGCGACCGCGTCGCGCTCGTCCTGCCCAACCGGCCGGAGTCGGTGGCCGCCTACCACGGCGTGCTGCGGCTCGGCGCAACGGTCGTGCCGCTCAATCCGCTCCTGACCGAGCGCGAGGTCGAGCTGCGGGTGGCGGATTCGGGCGCCGTGCGGTTCGAGGTCGACGATCTCGCCGGCGGTCCCGCCGTCGCCCCGACGCCTGCGCCGGCAGGCGACGACGTGGCGGTGATCCTCTATACGTCGGGCACGACGGGCGACCCGAAGCGGATCGAGCTGACGCAGGCGGGGCTTCGCCTCGTCGCCGACTACCTGGCGTACGTCGGCCTGCATCTCCGCGAGGACGACGTCGTGTTCGGCGTGACACCGCTCGCGCACGTGCTCGGGATGAGCGGCTGCATGAACGCGACGTTCGCGGCCGGAGCATGCCTCGCGCTCGTGCCGCGCTTCGACGCCCAGGCGGCGCTCGAGCTGATGGAGCGCGAGCGCATCGGGATCCTGCTCGGGGTGCCGTCGATGTGCACCGCACTGCTTGCGGCATCGGAGGAGTCCGGCCGCACGCCGCCGGTGCGAATCGCTCACATCGGCGGCGCGCCGACCGCGGTCGAGCTGATCAACGCCTTCGAGGAGCGGTTCGGCGGCATCGTGCTCGAGGGCTACGGCATGACGGAGACGGGCGGCACCGTGACGCTCAACCACGCCGGCCGGGAGCGCAAGCCGGGCTCGGTCGGGACCCCCGCCTCGGGCGGCGTCGTCCGGATCGCCGAGGACGGCGAGGTGCTGGTGCAGAGCCCGACGCTGATGCGCGGGCACGACGACTGGTTCGCGACCGGCGACGTCGGCCGGCTCGACGAGGACGGCTACCTCTACCTGTACGACCGCAAGAAGGATGTGATCCTGCGCGCCGGCTACACCGTCTACCCGCGTGAGGTGGAGGAGGTGCTGTACACGCATCCGGGTGTCCGCGAGGTGGTCGTGCTCGGCGTGCCGCACGAGTCGCTGGGCGAGGAGGTCGTCGCGGTCGTGGTCGCAGGCCCCGGCGGCTGCGATCCCGAGGAGCTGAAGACGTTTGCCCGCGAGCGTGTCGCCGCCTACAAGTACCCGCGGCTCGTGCAGGTCGTGGACGAGCTGCCGCACGGCGCGAGCGGGAAGATCCAGCGCCGCGAGATCGACCGCGCGGCACTCGCCGCGCTGCTCGGGAAACCCTAGGCGCCGAGCTTGCCGGCGAAGTCGGCGATCAGCGCCTCGAGGACGCCGGAGATGACCCCTTCGCCCATCGACGCCGCCTTCCCGGTGATCTGGGCGTCCGTGTCGATCGTGCCACCACCGTCGCGGACGCTGATGACGACGGTCGCGTTCGCGACGCCCTGGCCGCCCACCTCGCGCGACTTGACGCGCATCACGGCCTGACGGGCCGCGTCGTCGGACTCGACGATCTCGACGGTGCCCTTGTAGCTCAGCGACATCGCGCCCATCTTCACCTTGATCTCTGCCTTCACGGACGTCGGTGAGGTCGTCTCCAGCACGTGCCCGCCCTCGACGCACGTGACGACGTGCCCGAGGTCGAGGATCGACGCATAGCTCTCGTCGGGCGATTTATCGGTCGTGAACGTGTGGTGGAGCTCGAGCGCCATGTCACCGAGGCTACCGAATAGGCTCGTGGTGTGACGATCGCCGCCGGCAGGTACGAGCTCGGCCCCGACAAGGGCACGGTCGCGGTGCGCACGCACCGCACGGGCGCTGCCGCAAAGGCGGGGCACGACCTGCTGCTGCACGTGACGGCCTGGCGGGGCGAGGTCGAGATCGGCCAGGACGGTGCGCCGGCGGCGGTCGCGTTCGAGGCCGACACGACGTCGTTTCGCGTGATCGACGGCACCGGCGGCATCCAGGCGCTCGGCGATGACGACCGGGCGAGCATCGTGCAGACGATCGACGAGGAGGTCCTGGGCCGCGCCTCGATCGCCTTTCGCTCGACGGCTGTCGAGGAGACGGGCCCGTCCGTCTTCCGGGTGGAAGGCGAGTTGACGCTCGTGGGCGAGACGCGCCCGCTGGCAGTCGAGGTGACGGCGTCGGACGGCGGGCTGCACGCCTCCGCAGTCGTCGTGCAGTCGAGCTGGGGGATCAAGCCGTACTCGGCGCTCTTCGGCGCCCTCAAGGTCGCCGACGACGTCGCAGTGACGATCGACGCCACACTTCGGTAGGCAGGTCCGGCCGGTCGGCGACGCCTCGGCTCAGAGCATCGCGAGCAGCTCCGACACGGTGTCGACGACGACGTCGGGACGATGCCGCTCCGCGACGTGCTCGAGGTCGACCGAGCCGCTGATGCCGCTGCGCACGAGCACCGTCGTCGAGCCGCCGAGCTTGCCGAGAGGGACATCGAGGCGGAGGTCGTCGCCGACCACCGCGACCTCCCGTGCAGGGACGCCGAGCCGCCGCTCGAGCTCGCGCACGGCTGCGTGCGACGGCTTGCCGACGACGACGGGCCGTGCGCCGCTCGCCTTCGCGATCGCCGCCGTCACCATCGCGCCGCGCGAGAGGATCGGCCCGTCGGCGCCGGCGTAGGCCGGTACGTAACTCCCGGTCAGGAGCCGCGCACCGCCGATCACGGCGAACGCCGCGCGCTCGAGCTCCTCGAACCCGGTGCAGTCGGCGTGCGCGACGAAGACGGCGTCCGCGTGCTCGTCGCCGTCGACGAGCCGGACGCCTTCTCCCTCGAGATGAGCCCTGGCCTCCGGGGTGAGGAAGCCGAGGACAGCAGGTGCGGGTAGCCGCTCGAGATAGACCTGCACCGAGCATAGCGGCGTGATCACCTGCCCGTCTTCGACCGGCAGGCCGGCCCGCCGGAGGTCGGCGGCGAACGCATCCGGCGCCTTGTGGCTCCCGTTCGTGAAGATCGCGAACGGTCGGCCGGATGCCCTGATGCGATCGAGCAGCTCGCAGGCGCCGTCGATCGCCTCCACATCGTGGGGGCCCGATCGGTGCACGAGCGTGCCGTCGACGTCGAAGACGAAACCGCGGACGTCAAGGTGCACGGCGCCACTCCACGAGGTCGCCGTCCTTCTCCACCCGCACGTACGAGACGTCGTGCCGGTGCTCGAGCTCCCGCAGCAGGTGGACGATCGGGGCGGTCGCGGTGCGCGCGTCGCTCGCGCTCTCGTCGAGCGGGCGCATCGCGTCGACCTGCTCGGCGGGCATCACGAGCCGGAGTAGCAGCTCCTCCTCGGAGATGTGCGCGCCGAAGCGGGCGCGTGCGCCCTCCAGGCTCACCGGTTGGGCATGACGCAGCTTGGCCGCCTGCGGCAGCGAGCGAACGCGATCGGCGACGTCCGGGTCGGGAGGGGCGGCGAAGGGGCCGTAGTGGCCGAGGAAGTAGCGGACGGTCTCGTCGGAGACGTTCGTCCAGCGCTCGGCGTCGATCACGTTGCGGAACGCCTGCGTCGCCATGAACTGCGAGACGGGAGTGACGAGGATCGGGTAGCCCATCTCGGCCCGCACGCGCGCGATCTCGTCGAGCACGGCGCCGTAGAGCTCCGGACGGCCGACCTCGTCGAGCATCCGCTTCGTCGTCGTCACCATCCCGCCGGGGAGCTGGTGGCGGTAGTAGGCGGCGTCGTAGACCTGTGGCTCTCCCGGCGGCAGCCGCTTCGTGCGCGCAACGTCCGCGAAGTGGTCCGACATGCGGCCGAGCGCATCCAGGTCGAGCCGGTGCTCGTAGCCCTCCGCTTCGAGGTTCGCGAGGGTCGACTCGGCCGTGGGCTGCGAGGTGCCGTTGCCCGCAGGCCCGACCGCCGTGTGGAGGACGTGGAAGCCCGCCTTCAGCCCTTCCATGTAGACGAGCGGCGCGAGCCCGATCGTGCAGTGGCTGTGCAGCTCGACGACCCGGCCGGTGGCGAGGAAATGCGGCGCGAGCGCCCGCACGTCGTCCGGAGTCAGCAGGCCGCCGGGATCCTTCAGGTAGAAGCGGTCGACGTCGGCGCAGTCGACGAGCGCGGCCAGGCGCTCGGCGTAGTAGGCATGCGTGTGCACCGGGCTGATCGAGTACGTCATCCCGACAACGACCTCTTCGACGCCCTCCTCGCGGGCGATCCTTGCGATGCGCCGGAGCGCTTGCGGGTCGTTCGACGGCTCGGCGATCTGGAAGCGGCGGATGCCGTTGCGCACGACGCAGCGGAAGGCGAGCCGCATCACGTCCTCGTCGCACGGCTGCCAGGTGATGAAGCGCATGCCGGTGGTGATGAAGTTCAGGCGTGTCGAGGGCAGCGCCGCGCGCAGCCGCCGCAGCAGCTCCCAGGGGTCCTCGCGGTGGAACCGCACCGAGACGCCCATATGGGTGCTGGAGGTGAAGTCGAGCGCGTGGTAGCCGACCCGCTCGATCGTCGGTGCGATCGAGAGGATGTCGTGCGCCGTCAGCCCCGTTGCGCCCCAGAGGCTCTGGTTCCCGTCACGCGTCGTCGTGTCGACGACGTCGATCATGCGGGCTCCCGGACGTCCGCGTCGTCCAACAGCATCAGTCGAGGATCGTAACGGTGCCCGTCGAGCCGTCGACGCGGATCCGCTGCCCGGTGGCGATCTGGGAGGTTACCGCCAGGCCGGTGCGCCCTCCGTGGAGTCGCTCTCGGGTGCGATCCGGTGTGCACCGACGAGCAGCGTCGTGACGATGACGCCGAAAACGAACCCACCCACGTGCGCGAAGAACGCGACGCCGCCCCCGTTCGACGATGCGGAGACGAGTCCGAAGTTCGCCTCGACGAGCTGGTAGAGGAACCAGAAGCCGAGGTAGTACCAGGCCGGGATCTTGACGATGAAGAAGAAGACGAAGGTGCGGATGCGCGCACTGGGGTAGAGGACGATGAAGGCGCCGAGCACGGCCGCGATCGCACCGCTGGCGCCGAGGGTCGGCACACGCGCGCTGGCGGCCGACCCGGCGAGAAGCGTCACCGCCGTCTGCGTCGCCGCTGCGACGAAGCCGCCGGCGACGTAGAAGGCGAGATACCGCAGGGGTCCGAACGCGTCCTCGACGTTCTTGCCGAAGATCGCGAGAAAGAGCATGTTGCCCAGGATGTGGTCCCAGCTGCCGTGCAGGAACATCGCCGTGAACCAGCTCACCGCCCAGGACTCGGGTGCGTGGCAGGCGTTGTCGACTGCGCAGGGATAGAACGAGGCGTGATAGATCGCCGAGTCCAAGTGCGGGAGCTCGTAGAGCATCCAGACCGCGAAGTTCGCGGCGATCAGGGCGACGTTGACGATCGGGAACCGTCGCGGCCGCATTCCATCTGACAGCGGGAACATGATCCTCCTCAGCGCCTATTGCCCTCAACCGGTGGTCTCTGTCGTCCGAGCGTTGCCGATGCGGCTGCCACCCCGCTGCCACGCGCGCCGAACCCGCTGCCGAGACGCGTCAGCGCGCCGGAATGAGCGCAGCGCTGTCAAGGTCGCGCGCGGCAGCCTCCGCCGGATCGTCCGCGAGCGCGAGGAACAGCAACTCGCGCGCCCGGTGCGACCGTCGGGCCTGCGACCACTCGAGCACGTTTCGGTCCAGCGTTTCGGCCGTTGCCGGATCGCCCCCTGCTGCCAGGACACGCGCGAGCCCTACGCGGGCGTGCGCGGCGGCCCAGGCTTCCGCGTCTGCTTCGGCCACCGACAGCGCCCGGCGATAGAGCGCTTCGGCGTGCGGCAGCTCGCCTCGCGCATGTGCGAGCGAGCCGAGCCCCGCGAGCGCGAACGAGGCATGATCCGCGAAACCGACGCGTTCCGAGAGCTCAAGCGCCCGCTGGTACGCCTTCGCGGCCGCCTCCGCGTCGTCTCGCTGCTCCGCGACCCAGGCTTCGAGCAGCGCGGCCGGCACCTCGAAGGCTTCGTAGCCGATCACCTCGGAGTGTCGGACGAGGTCGGGGATTGTTGCGGCCGTCGTCGCAGCGTCTCGCGCGCCCGCAGCGCCGATGGCCGTAACGAGGAGGGCAGCCGCGACGCCCCAATCGTCTGCGCGCTCTTCGAACGTGGCGCGCGCCTCGTCGACCAGCTCCACCGCCCGCCTGTGGTCGCCCAGTCGAGCGAGCGCGCTGGAGAGCGCGATCCGGGCGAGAGCCCCCTCATACGGGGCGTCATGCGCTGCGGCGAGGCCGACCGCGCGTTCACCCAGTTCGACGGCGACGGCGAGATCGAGTTCCTCGGCCGCCAGGTAGCAGAGGTACGAAAGCATCTCGATCCCCAGGTGGAGCGGCGAGTCTTGCGGCGCCGACGACTGCGCAAGCTCGAGGAAGCGGCGTCCCTCGGAGACGCGTTCGGCAAGCATGAAGTACCAGCCCAGAGCTGCCCCGAGGCGCGCAACGGCGGTCCGATCGGCCGCCTCGCGTGCGTAGTCGAGAGCCGCCCACAGGTTGTCGTTCTCCAGCTGGAGGCGCCGCAAGAACGTGAGCCAAGCGGGGCCGCGAAGGCCGGCCCGCGCGTCCTCGGCCAGGGAGACGAAGTAGTCGGTGTGCGCTTTCCGTGTGGCCATGAGCCCACCGGCCATGGTGAGCCGCTCGAGTGCGTACGCGCGGACGGTGTCGAGCAGGTCGTACCGCGCCTCGCCGCCTGGGAACGCGACGATGACGACCGACTTGTCGACGAGTGCCCCGAGGAGGTGCACAGCGGTCGTCTCGTCGAGTTCGTGCTCGGCGGCGGCGGCCAGCAGCGCGGGCAGCGACGCCCCGCCGCGGTGAACGGCGAGCTGATGGAGCAGCGTCTTCTCGTCGGCGTGCAGCAGGTCGTAGCTCCACGCGACGAGTGTCTGGAGCGCCCGGCCCTCCTCCGGCAGCTGCCGCTCGCTGTCGAGCAGCGCGGCGAAGCGGCGATTGAGCGAGGAGAGGATCTCCGTCAGCCCGAGGACGTTGACGCGGGCCGCGGCGAGCTCGATCGCGAGCGGCAGGCCGTCCAGGCGGCGGCAGATCTCGCCCACCAGCGGGGCCGTGTCGGCCGTCAGCTCGAAGCTCGGGCGCGCGGTGCGCGCGCGCTCCGCGAACAAGTCGACGCCGGCCGATTCATCCGCGCAGTCGAGCGGCGCGAGGTTGACGCGCGTCTCTCCGGCGAGATGAAGCACCTCTCGGCTCGTCGCGAGCACGCGGACGCCTGGACATTCGGCGAGTACCGTCGAGGCGATGCGTGCCGACTCCTCGACGACCGAGGCACAGCCGTCGAGCACGAGGATCGCCTGCGCCTCGCGCAGTCGAGCCGTCACGGGCTCAAGCCGGCCGCCGCTGTCGACGTCGAGCGCGTCCGCCACCAGGCGCGCGATGTCGTCGGGGCCGCCCGCGCGCGCGAGGTCGACCAGCCAGACCCCACCCGGCGTCTCCCGCTCGAGCACCCGGGCGGCCTCCAGAGAGAGCCGGCTCTTGCCCACGCCGGGTGGACCGGTGATCGTCACGAGTCGGCGCTTGCGGAGAGACTCGACGACGAGCGCGAGCTCTTGCTCGCGACCGACGAACGACGTGACGGGCGCCGACAGGTTCCCTCGGCGCCGCGGCGAGACTGGGACTGCGGCGACGGAGGGCTCATGCGCGAGGATCGCCGCCTGGAGCCTCTGCAGCTCAGGCCCCGGCTCGAGCCCGAGCTCATCGGAGAGCTCCTGCCGCGCCTCCTGGAAGATCTCGAGCGCTTCGGCCTGCCGGCCGCTGCGATAGAGCGCGAGCATCAGTTGTCCCCAGAGCCGCTCCCGGAACGGGTTCTCGTGGAGCGCGCCGCTGATGCGTGGCACGAGCTCCGTGTGCTCGCCGAGTGCGAGGGCCGCATCGAACTCCTCTTCGAGCGCGTCGATTCGGAGGGCGTCGAGCCGCCGCGCTTCCGCCGTCACCCAGGGTGTATCGGGCAGGCCCTGCATGGCCGACCCGCGCCAGAGCGCAAGGCCCTCGGCAGCCGCGTCCGCGGCCGAGCGCGCATCGCCCTCTCGAAGGGCATCACGACTATCTGCGAGCAGCTCCTCAAACTCGACAGCGTCGATGCTTGCGTTCCTCAGCGCGTACCCCTCCGCCGTGGCGGCGATCGTCTCCTGCCCGAGCGCCGAACGCAGCCGCGTCACGTGATGCTGCAACGCGTTCCGGGGTGCGGCGGGCAACTCCGTGCCCCACAACGCGTCGATCAGGGCGTCCACTACGACCGGCCGGCCGCACTGCAGCGCGAGCATCGCAAGCAAGGCATTCCGCTTCGAGCCGGTCACAGGGGCCGGGCGGCCATCGGCGAGCACCTCGAACGGCCCGAGGACCCGAATCTTCAGAGATTGCGGCATCAGCGCCTCCGAACGGCCCCGACACCCTTACCGGCTCGGCGGGCGCTGACAACGGCGGTGGCACGCAGGCGCGCTTCGGCTTTTCCGCAGTTCGTTCAGGCCGACATTACCGTTCGATCCTCGGAGCTGGAGCCCGGAGGATCGCGGCGATGCCGTCGGCATCGGCGAGCGCGGCGGCGGCAGCGCCGCCGACGACCGTGGGTCGCGCGGCGGTCTCGATCGCGCGCAGAACCAGGCGGTCGGCGAACTGCGGGTCCGGCGTCAGCTCGGTTTCGTCGGCGACGAGGCGCCCGTCGACGGTCAGGGCTCGGGCGTGGTCGCGGTCGCCGTCGAGCAGGAGCCGTTCCACAAGCCCCTGGTCGAGCGCCGCGAGCACGCTCTTGAGCCCGGCCGCCCCGCGCCCGCCCGCCGCCGCCGCGTCACGCGCATGCTGCACGAGGGCAAGGTCGCGGCGGGCTGTGGCAGCCTCCAGCACAGGAGAGAGCTGCGCGAGCGCATGCATCGGCTCGAGCTCGATCAGGTCGCGCTCGAGCGATTCGATCTCGACGCCGGCGGCGGTGAGCACGACGCGCAGCTGCTCGGTCGCGCGCGGGTCGCCGGCGAGGGCGGCGAGCTCCCAGCCGCGCTCGGCGGCGAGCCGTCGCAGACCCGCGGCGGTCGCCTTCATGCGGCGGTGGTGGTCTGCCTCGAGATGGCGCTCCCAGCGCTCGCGCTGCGCCACGGACTTCTGCGCACGCAACGGGTTCGATGCCACCGGGCCCTTCTTCTCCGCGCGATCCCAGACAACCGGCTCGACGTCGTAGGCGGCAAGCTCCTCGGCGCTGCCGCCGCGCGCCTCCAGGACCCGGACGGTGTCGCGGCCGACCAGCACGAGCCCGCGTGGGTGGCCGTCGTCGACGCGGAGGAGCGGGATCACGTGCGCGAGCGGGCCGAGGGTCGCCTCGCTGGGAAGCTCGGCCTGGAGGCTGAGGGTGTGGACATCGCCGGAGGCGATGCCGGCGAACAGCGCGCGCCCGCGGCCGGGCGCCGTCGGATCGGCCAGCTCGTCGATTGCCGGCGCAAGCGCGGCCAGGCGAGCTTCGACCGCCGCGCGCCGCCGATGGTCGTGCTCTTCCCGCACGCGGGCGCGGATCGCGCGAAGGTCGTTGTCGACACGGATCCGCCACTCCGGCTCCGCGCTCGCCTGCGCGGCGGGATCGATCCCGACGTAGATCGAGAGCATCCCCACCTCGTCGCGCATGCCCAGCAGCTCGCCGACGCTCGCGTTCGTCTGCTCGCCCATCCCCGATCACCGCCTTCTCAGCTCGGAGACTATCGACGCTGAGTCTCGCGGACGCGCCTGCCCCGTCGGCGGGCCGGTCCCTCCCGCGACGGTCGTGCCCCCGCCACACGACTAGGGCAGTCGGCCCGACGGCGAGATGCCCGGATGCCGGGAGGAGATGCGGACGCGCAGCGCTTGAGGCCGACTGATGAACTCGAGCGGAGCCCGCAGCGTGACGGGCTCACCGTCGATGCCGGCATCCACCGCTCCAGCCGCGCCAACCTCGAGCTGCGCGGCTGTCCACGCCCGCGGACGTGCTGCGTCGAGCACGACGATCCCGAGCTCACCGGTGTCGAGACTCGGCCGGGTCCCGCGCACGAGCGGGCGATCGAGCGCGTAGGGGTTGTTCGACACGAGCACGACGGCGGGGCGCTGATGGTCGTGGCCTAGGTCGTCGACGAGGTGCAATTCCGCAAGTGCACCGCTCGGGCCGAGTACGTCGGCCACGGCTTCCAGCAGCGTGCGAACCTTCGCGTCGCGGTACTCGCGACGACGGACGGCATCGCCGTAGATCCCGAGCGAGACGTTGTTGAGAAAGATGCGCCCGTTTACCTCGGCAACGTCGATCGATCGCTCGATGCCGTCGGTGAACGCGTCGAGCGAGCCGATCAGGTCGTGGCGATCTACGCCGAGGTCGAGCGCGAAATGGTTGCGGGTGCCGGCGGGAACGCACACGAAGGGGAGGTTGTGTGCGAGTGCGCCCGCGGCCACCACCCCGAGGGAGCCATCACCGCCTGCCGCGCCGAGCGCATCCGCACCGTCGGCGACGGCTTCACTGACGAGCTCGCCAAGGCTCTGGGGCGGCTCGAGGATGACGACCTCGATCCCTCGCTGGCGGGCGTGGTCGGCGATAGCCGCACGCGACGCTTTGCCGCCGCCGGAGCGCTCGTTCACGAAGAGGACCGGCTGCCGCGGTCGGTCGACCGGGCGCCAGTCGCTGCGCGACAGTCGTACCACGATCAGCTGATCCTACGGACGGCAGTCCCGCACTCCGAGACGGCAGCCGCATGGCAGCCGCACGTCGCAGGATTGCGGTGTTGTCCTTTACTCGAAGTCGAAGGAGGAATGTCATGACGGAAATCGCCGAGCGCTTCGACAAGTTGGCCGACAACGCCAAGGAGGCCGCGGCGCGTGTCCACGCGTCGACCAGCAAGACGCCTGCGAAGCTCGAGTCGCAGATCTCGGAGGCGAGGACCACGGCCGACAGGAGCACGCAGGAGCTCAAGAGCAAGACGGCCGAGTCGCACGACGAGGCATCGCAACGGTGGAATGCGATCACTCAGGAGTGGCACACGCACATTGCCGCCATCCAGGCGAAGGTAGATGCCGAGAAGGAAGAGCGCGCGATCGAGCGAGCAAAGCACCGAGCGGATTGGGCCGAAGCGGACGCGATCGATGCGATCGACTTCGCGAACACGACGCTCGAGTGGGCCGAGTGGGCGGTCCTCGACGCCCACCTCGCACGCATCAAGGCAGACGAGCTGGCGGCGGCCCACGCCTGACGTGGCCCGTACGGGCGGGGCGCCTAAGAGAGCGCCCCGCCCAAATCGCCGGAGCTGATTTCCCGGCCATCGCGAGAAGCCTTGGAGAGCGGCCGCCGAGACCTCGCATGAGCTCAAGGCCCATGCGTCGGGGTCGCGTGAGCTTCTTCTTGCTGCAAGCCACCTTTCACGTTGCAACCGGGGTCGCAGTCTCCGCCGGTGCGGTTGCTGCCTCGGCCGGCGGCTCGAGCCCGGCGGCGGTGTAGGCGTCGGGGCCGTCGAGGGTTTCCGCCTGGTAGAGCGCGTCGGCGAGGGAGTTGAGGCTTTCGCGGTTGTCGGTGAGCAGCTGTATCGCTTCGTCGTGCGCTTGGCCGACGATGCGGCGCATCTCGTCGTCGATCCGCTGCCGCGTCCGCTCGGAGACCTCTGAGACGCCGGGCATCAGGGCGGAGCCGTCTCCGTCCTGCGGCAGCACGCAGAGGAAGCCGATCTCGTCGCTCATCCCGAAGCGTCCGACCATGTTGCGGGCGAGCTGGGTTGCCTGGCGGATGTCGGATTCGGCGCCGGTTGTCTCGTTGCCGTAGACGACCTCCTCGGCGGCGCGGCCGCCGGTCGCGACCTTGATGTGGGCGAGCAGGCTCTGTTTGTCGTAGTTGAAGCGGTCGCTGCCGGGCGCCGAGATCGTGACGCCGAGGCTCATCGTGCGCGGGATGATCGAGATCTTCCGGACCGGGTCGGCACCGGGGGTGAGCATCCCGACGAGGGCGTGCCCGGCTTCGTGGTAGGCGGTGCGCCGCTTGTCGGCCGGGGTGAGCGTGAGCCTGCGTGCGGCGCCGAGCTCGATCTTCTCGAGCGCGTCGCTGAAGTCGGCCATCGTCACCTGTTCGTGGCCGCGGCGTGCGGCGAGCAGGGCGGCCTCGTTGGCGAGATTGGCGAGGTCTGCGCCGACCATCCCTACCGTGGTTGCCGCGAGCGCGTCCAGGCTGACGTCCGGGGCGAGCGGCAGGTCGCGGGTGTGGACGCGCAGGATCTGCTCGCGCCCCTCCTTGTCTGGTGCCTGGACCGGTACGCGCCGGTCGAAGCGTCCCGGCCGCAGCAGCGCCGGGTCGAGCACGTCGGGGCGGTTGGTCGCCGCGAGCACGATCACGCCGGTGGAGGCGTCGAAACCGTCCATCTCGGTCAGGATCTGGTTGAGCGTCTGCTCGCGCTCGTCGTTGGCGCCGCTGAAGACACCGGAGCCGCGCGAGCGGCCGATCGCGTCGATCTCGTCGATGAAGATGATCGAGGGGGCTGCCTCCTCGGCCTGCTTGAACAGGTCGCGGACGCGCGAGGCGCCGACGCCGACGATCATCTCGACGAACTCGGAGGCCGACATCGAGAAGAACGGCACGCCGGCCTCACCGGCCACCGCCCGCGCGAGCAGCGTCTTGCCTGTGCCGGGTGCCCCCGTGAGCAGGACGCCGCGCGGGATGTGCGCGCCCAGCTTGCCGTACTTGTCCGGGTCCCGGAGGAAGTCGACTACCTCGGCCAGCTCCTCCTTGGCCTCGTCGATCCCGGCCACGTCCGCGAACGTGACCCGCTCCTTGGTCGGCTCGTACTTCCTCGCCTTCGAGCCGCCGAAGGAGAACATGCCGCCGGCGCCCCCCGCCGACCGCTTCATCAGCCAGTACCAGAGCCCCACAAACAGGAGCGTGGGTCCGAAGCCGGCAAGCAGCGTCTCCCACCACGGCGTTCCGGCCGGCGCCTTCGCCGTGACGACGACGCCCTCTTTCTGCAGAAGCGTGTCGAGCGCCTTGGTGTCGGCGAAGTCCGGCACCCGGGTCGAGAACTCGGTCGTCGGCCTTGCGTTCTTGTCGCCCGCCGGGTAGCGAATTGCGTGCTTCAGCGCCCCCTGGATCGCGGCGTCCTGGGCAGTGACCGTCGAGACGTTGCCGGCCCGCACCTGGGCCAAGAACGTGGGGCTATAGGGAATCGTGACGCGCGCCACAGAAGAGAAGAGCCACAGAACCAGCACCCAGTTCAGCGCCAGAACAACAAGGAACGCGACGAGCTCGCGCCGGCCGATCCGTGGCTTGTTGGTGGGCTGCTGGCCTTTGCCGTCGGCTGCCCGAGACGGGTGATTGGCTGTCGGATGCTTTTCGTCGCTCGGCGAGCTCATGTCTGTCGTCTCCGCGTTGAGAAGGATTCGGAGAGAAGACTGCGCCGAGCCGCTGCCATGCCACTGCCATCGGGGGTGCCGGTAACTGCCGCTGACGGCAGCGCCGGCTCGCGCTGCGGCAGCGGCTCGGCAGCCCGAGGCCCTACCGTCACGGCACGATGAAGGACGAAGCCGAGCACATGGGCGAACCGGCCGGTGGGGCATCGGTGGGCTCGACGAGCCGGCACGGTAAGTCAAGGAGGCGCACCTGGCGGCGCGCCCGCCCGGCCGTGCTGCTCGTCATCGGTGGGTTCTCGTTCTATCTGCTGCTCCCGAGCCTGCTCTCGGTGTTCGGGCAGTGGCGGTCGCTCTCGCATCTCGATTGGCCGTACGCCGTGCTCGCGCTCGTCTCCGAGACGGCGGCGTACGCCTGCATCTGGGAGCTCGACCGAATCGCGCTGCGCACGAAGGCCTGGTTCCCGGTCGTCGCCGCGCAACTGAGCGCGAACGCGGTTGGGCGGGTCGTTCCCGGCGGCGGCGTCACCGCGACGGCGTTTGCCTCATCGATGCTGGCCAGGGCGGGTGTCGAGGAGGGCGAGACCGCGACCGCGTTCGTGACGGCGACGTTCCTCCAGATCGGGACGACGCTTGCGTTGCCCCTCCTGGCGCTGCCGGCGATCATCGGCGGCGCCCCGGTCAATCACAGCCTGGCGACCGCCGCGACGTTGGGCGCCGTCTTGTTCGCGCTGATGGTCGCTGCCGGTGCGCTCGTGCTCACGACCGACGAACCGATCGAGCTCTTTGCGCGCATGCTCCAGCGGCTCCTCAACGCCACGGCCCGGCGGCACGATCACCTCACCGAGCTCCCGCAGCAGCTGCTCAGCTACCGCAACCTCGTGCGAACGACGCTCGGCGATCGCTGGCAAGCGGCTACGGCGGCGGCCGCCGGGAGCACGCTCTTCGACTACTTCGCCCTGCTCGCGGCGCTCCGTGCCGTCGGAGCCGACCCGCGTCCGTCGCTCGTCCTGCTCGCGTACACCGCAGCAGAGCTGCTGGCGCTGATCCCGGTCACGCCGGGCGGGCTCGGCTTCGTCGAGGGCGGGCTCGTCGGGATGCTCAAGCTCGCCGGCGTGTCTGCCGGTGCCGCCCTCGCGGCGACGCTCCTCTATCGGCTCGCGTCGTTCTGGCTCCCGATCCCGGCCGGCGGCGTCGCCTACCTCCTGTTCCGCCGCCGCTACCCGGAGGCGCGAAGCGGCGCATCGAGCGCGCGGCAGCGCCGTGGCAGTCGGGGCGCCTAGGGTCGATGCAGTCGCGATCGTTCCGGTCGCGCCGACGAAAGGAGCTGGGTTCGATGCCGGAGCACACAATGGTCGCCTACACCGCGGTGTACAGCGACAAGGACGCGGCCCTCGCCGACCTCAAGGCGCTCGACCAGCTGCACGAGCGGGACATGCTGGGCCAGTACGACGCCGCGGTGATCGACAAGGAAGGCGGCAAGCCGCACATCGTCAAGCGCGCCGACAAGCCGGACTACCGGGTCGTCCCGGAGATGTTCGGGGGCGGCACGCTGCCCCGGAAGGAGCTGCATGAGGCGGCGGAGGAGCTCGCGGCGGCCGAAGCGGGGCTGATCGTGATCGGCGAGCCCACGATCGACAAGGCGTTCGACGAGGCCGTGACGCACGCCGTCAAGATCGGCAAGCACGCGATCGACGCCACCGCCGACGAACTGATCGCTGCCTTCAAGGAGTGACGGCAGGCGCACGAGCTGTGGGCGGCGCCACGCGAACCCGAGCCCGATCGTCACGCGTGGCGCCGCCCACGACTAGCGCCTGCGCACGTCATCGGCGCGACGAACTACTTGTGCGAGAGGAAGAGGTTGACGGAAGGAGAGAGGCGAGATGTCGAACGACAAGCTGGTGAACTACGTTCAGGACGAGCTCTACTGGGATCCGAAGGTGGATAGCCTCGAGATCGCCGTCTCGGCCGACAACGGCAAGGTCACGTTGCGCGGGACGGTCGGGAGCCTCCGCGAGAAGGTCGAGGCCAAGAAGGATGTGGAGCGGGTCTACGGCGTCACGAGCGTCGACAACAAGCTCGAGGTGAAGCTTCTGAGCGGACTGAAGCGCGAGGATGCCGAGCTGCGTGGGGACGTGCTCCAGGCGCTGATGCTGGATAGCCTCGTCCCGTCGACGATCGATGCGAAGGTCGATGGTGGGTTCGTGACTCTGAGTGGTACGGCCGACTGGCAGTACCAGCGGGCCGAAGCCAAGTCCGTCGCGTCGAGGGTCATGGGCACACTCGACGTCTTCGACGAGATCAAGTTGACGCCGAGGCCGAGCGCGAGCGACGTCAAGGGCAAGATCGAGGAAGCCTTCAAGCGTCACGCGAAGCTCGACGCCGGCCATCTCTCCGTCACGACCTCGAACGGAACGGTGAAGATCACGGGCGACGTGAGCTCGTGGGCCGAGCACGACGAGGCATTGGCAGTGGCCTGGGCGGCCCCTGGGGTCGTCGACGTCGAAGATCGCATCCACGTCCAGTACTGACTTGGAAGCTCAAGGCCGTGCGGTGCGGGCAGGTTGAGCTCGCGCCGCACGGGCCACCGCCCTCCGAACGGCCTCCCTCACTGCCGCGTCCCGCCTGCTGAGCAGAGGAGCCGCGAGCGCGGGGCGAGCCGCGTCTGGAGTTGGCTCTCAGCTCCCGTGCCCCGGCAGGAAGTTGTCCGAGCTGAGGACGAGGCCGGCAATCGCGACGAGACAGCCGCCGGCGGAGATCAGCAGGATCGAGAGGTTCGGCACGGAGAACACGAAGAATGTTCGCGTGAAGGGGATCAGCGTGGCCGCGAAGTAGGCTCCGGCGAGCGTTGTGCAGAGGACCATCACTGCGGTTCCGCGCCGCTGGCCGGCTGCCTCGAGCACCACGATCAGGTAGAGGCTGATGATCAGCATGACGGTCGTCGCGACCGTGCGCGCCTGGACTAGGGGCAGGTCGGCGACCTGGTACGCCCAGAGGTAGCTCGCGACGACGCCGAGACCGACGCCGGTTCCTGCGGGTATGGCGAAGTTCGAGACGCCCTTCAGGAATCCGCTGAGCGTGACGCGGCCGCTGCTCGGCGCGAGCGCAAGGAAGAACGACGGGATGCCGACGGCGAGCGACGCGACCAGGCCCAGCTGGCGCGGCAGCAGTGGATAAGGCGTTGCCGAAAGGCCGATCACGAGGATCAGGAACGCCGCGAACGCCGACTTCGCGACGTAGAGCTTCGTGACGCGCATCAGGTTGCGCAGGACTGCTCGACCTTCCTCGACGAGCGCCGGCACGGCGGCGAAGTCGTCCTTCACGAGGACTAGGTCGGCGACGCTGCGCGCCATCTGGACGCCGCTTCCCTGGGCGATCGCGAGCCGCGCCGCCTTCAGCCCTGGAACGTCATTGACGCCGTCTCCGATCATCGCGACGTAGCTTCCACCCGCGCGCAGCGCTTCGATGACGCGGCGCTTCCCGTCCGGGGAGATGCGGCCGATCACGTTGTGTTCCTGCAACAGAGCGCGCAACTCTGCGTCGTCGTCGGGAAGCGCGGCGCCGTCGAGCGCACCGGCGCCCACGGGGATACCGACGTCGGCGGCGATCGCGGCAACCGTCTCGGGCCGATCGCCGGAGAGGATCTTGAGCTGCACGTCCTGCGAGCGGAAGTACTCGACGGTCTCTCGTGCGTTCGGCCGGAGCTTCTCCGCCAGCACGACGAGGCCGAGCGGCTCGAGCCCGGGCGGCAGCTCGTCGCGGGAATCGCCGCCCACAAACGACGCGTCGGTGCGCGCGAGCGCGAGCACGCGCCGGCCGGAACGGGCCTCACGCTCGGCGAGCTCGGCGTGCTTGCCGAGCGGCAGCTGCTCGGGCGCGCCGAGCACGTAGCCGACGCGGTCGAGCCGGACGCCGCTCCAACGCCGCCGCGAGGAGAACGGCACCTCCTCTTCCGGCGTCTCGCGCGCCGCGGGAAAGCGGTCGGCGATCGCCTGCAGCGTCGCGTTGTGCGCAGTCGCTGCAGCTGCGAAGCGCCCGAGCGTTTCTGCCGAGCGAGCTCGTACCGACGACGTCGGTCACCCGCAGGCGCGGCTCGGTCAGGGTCCCCGTCTTGTCGGTGCAGACGACGTCGACGGATGCGAGCGACTCGATCGCGTTCAGCTGCTGCGCGAGCACCCCGCGGCGCGCCATCTTGAGCGCCGAGGCCGCGAACGTGACGCTGACGAGCAGGATCAAGCCCTCCGGCACAAGCGTCACGACACCGGCAACTGAGGTCGAGACGGCCGTTCGCACCGATGCGTGCCGTTCCCACAGCGCGTAGCCGAGCAGCGCCGCGAGCGGAATCATCATCACGACCAGCGTGTACAGCAGTCGGTTCATCGCCTGCTCGAGCGGCGAGCGTGGATGCCGGAACGTTCGCGCCTCGCCGGTCACGCGTGCGGCGTAGCTGTCCGCCCCCACGGCCGTAAGCTCGTACCGCCCAGCGCCCTCGGCGACGAACGAGCCCGAGCGGAGCTCGTCGCCCGGAGCGTGCGGCACCGGCTCCGACTCTCCGGTCAGGTTCGACTCGTCGACCAGCAGCGCCTCGCTCGAGACAACGCGCCCGTCGCCGACGAGCTGGTCGCCCGGCGCGAGGACGACGAGATCCCCTTCGGCGACCTCGTCCCGCGGCAGTCGCTTCGGCTGCCCGTCGCGGATCACCGTCGCGGTCGCCACGACGAGCGCCGAAAGCCGGTCGAGGGCGCGCTTCGCGCGAATCTCCTGGACGATCCCGATCAGCGTGTTCGCGACCAGGATGCCGAGGAAGAGCGCGTCCTGCCACGACCCGAACATCAGCGTGAGCGCGCCGAAGCACGCGAGGATCAAGTTGAACACGGTGAAGACGTTCGCGCCGATGATGCTCCGGTAGGAGCGCGTCGACGTCGCGCGCCGCACGGGCCCACGCGCTCGAAGCCGCCGCTCGGCCTCCGCGGACGAGAGCCCCGTCGGGGAGGGTGGCGCCGACGCCGCTGCAGCCTGTGTCGTCACGACGGCTCCTCCAGCCGGCCGGTCGCGCCCTCCCGCGGACGACATTCGACGCTACCGATCGACGAGCAAGAGGACGAGCACGACGAGCGCGAGAACCGCCGCGGCGGCATACACGAGCCAGGAGACGAAGAAGGAGGCGATCACGACGACCACCGCCAGCGCTTGCGAGCAGGCGAAGATCCAGAGGGCGTCGTGGATGGGACGCGAGCGCGCTTTCCGGCCGACGGTCGCGTAGAGGACTAGTGCCGCTGCGGCGAGTACGATCACCGTCCAGCGCGAGAGGCCCGATGAGAGCGCGACTGCGACGCCTTCGACGAGCGCGATGCCGACGGCAATCCGCCAGCGCCGGCGTCGCGGGTGGGATGCCTTCTTCGATCTGGGCGTCGGCTTGTCCATGGGGGATGTCGTCGTCACGGCGCGGCCGTCCCCTCCCTCGCCGTCTCGTGCGGCGGCGGGACGACCAGCACGGGCCGGCCGGCGTGGCGGACGATCTCGTGCGACACGCTCCCGGTGAGGAGCTCGCGCCCGGGGGACGGGGCGCGCGTGCCGACCACGATCAGCGGCGAGTCGAGCTGGTCGGCGATGTCGACGATGCCTTCCCAGGTGCACGATGCGAGGTCTGTTTTCCGGGACTCCATTTCAAGGTGACGCTACGGTCGGCCGCTGCCATCGCGCTGCCCTCGGCGGCAGGCCCGCTGCCGTTGCAACCGGGGCCGCTGTTCGCGACACCCGGTCGTCGGGGTGGCAGCGACCTGGCAGCCCACGGCAGTCGGGTGGCAGCGGTGTGCGCGACGCTCACGCGGACTGAACAGAAGGAGGCTGTCCGTTGCCCACGACGACGGAGGAGCGGCTCGCAGAGATGGGGCGCGAGATCGACGAGCTCGAGGCGAAGGCGTGCGCGAGCACGGGCGAAGCGAAGGCGCGGATCGAGCGTCAGGTTGGTGCGCTGCGCCGGCAGGAGGGCTCCGCTCGCTCTGCTGCGAACAGCAAAGCCAACGGCTTCGACGAGAGGTTCGAGCAGTTCCAAGCGAGGCTTCGTGTGGCGCGGAGCGCGGTCGCCGCCGACCGCTCCGACGACCGCAAGGCCTTCACCGACGCCGTCGAGGACGAGCTGCACACGTGGGACACCTACTTCGAACGGCTGCAGGCGCAGGCGGCTCTGCGCGCTGCAAACGCCCGCGATCAGGCCGAGGCTGCAATCAGCGATCTCCGGCGACGCCGGAACGACGTCGCAGCGCGTCTCGCCGATGTGCGCGCCGCATCAGGCGACGCATGGGACGAGCAGAAGAAGCGGGTCGGCGTCGCGCGCGACGACCTCGAGCGAAAGGCCGACGAGCTGTCGGCGAGCTTCGACTGACGAGAAGAACCAAGCGAGATCGGAGGTGGAGGCGATGACCCAGGCGCCGACAGGCGACCGGCTGATTCACCGCGCCGCAGCCCGTCGCGGAATCGTCCAGCGCGACGCGCGACGCAGCACTCGGTGCTCGCGCGGCCGCCGCGTCGGCGCGGGCGACGGAGTCTCGGCCAGGTGCCGGTAGAAGAGCCGCTTGCCGAGCTCCAGCAAGAGCAAGTACGTGGGGATGATGACCGCGATCGCGCCGACAAGGCCCAGGGGCAGGCGGGTGAATCCGAGTGTGTGCGCGAGTGGCGAGAACGGGAGGGCGAACCCGATCGCCACCACGGCGAGCGTCGAGGCGAGGAGCGCCCTGCTCGGCCGGCTGCGGAAGAAGGGGGTGCGGTGGGTGCGGATGACGAAGATCGCGAGGCTCTGCGTCGCGAGCGACTCGACGAACCAGCCGGAGCGGAAGAGCGCGTGGCTCGCGTCGAAGCCCAGAAGCAGGATCGCGAAGGTCGCGAAGTCGAAGAGCGAGCTGATCGGGCCGAAGAAGAGCATGAAGCGCTGGATCATCCGCATGTCCCAGTGGGCGGGACGGCGGAGCTGTTCCTCGTCGACGTTGTCGGTCGGAATCGTGATCTCGCTCGCGTCGTAGAGCAGGTTGTTGAGCAGGATCTGCGTCGGAAGCATCGGCAGGAAACTGAGGAAGAGGGAGCCGGCGCCGGCGCTGAACATGTTCCCGAAGTTCGACGACGTGCCCATCAGCACGTACTTGATCGTGTTCGCGAAGATGCGCCTCCCCTCGCCGATCCCGCCCGCGAGGATGTCGAGATCCTTCTCGAGCAGGACGATGTCGGCGGCGTCCTTGGCGACGTCGGTCGCGCTGTCGACGGAGATTCCCACGTCGGCGTCGTGGAGTGCGACCGCGTCGTTGACGCCGTCGCCCATGAAACCGACGGTTGTGCCGAGCGAGCGCTGGGCGTTGATCACCCGCGACTTCTGCTGCGGGGTCACTCTCGCGAAGACGGTCGTCTGCGGGAGGGCGGCGGCCAGCGCCGCGTCGTCGAGCGCGTCGATCTGCGTCCCGGTCAGGACGCCGCGGACGGGGAGCCCGAGGTCGCCGCAGACCTTGACGGCGACGCGGTCGTTGTCGCCGGTGATCACCTTCACCTCGACGTCGAGCTCGTGCAGGTGCGCGAGTGCGCCGGCTGCGTCTGGTTTGGGCGGATCGAGAAAGGTCAGGAAGCCGGCGAGCTCGAGGTCCTGCTCGTCGCCGGGCGACAGGGCCGTCTTCCCGGTCCCATCGCCCGTGGCGACTGCGACGACGCGGCTGCCGGCGCGGAACTGCGCATCCAGAATCCCCTGTGCCTGTGCAGGCACGTCCAGGCAGCGCGAGAGCACGAGCTCGGGCGCGCCCTTCACGATCACCGTCCGCGTGCCGTCCGCCGCTTCGACGAGCACGGACGCGATGCGCCGCTCGTAGTCGAACGGCCTGGCAGCGATGCGGCGGAACGCAGCGGTGTCGACATTACCCGCCGAGGTTGCCGCCCAGAGCGCCTGGTCGAGCGCGTTGCCGCCCACCGCCCGCCCGTCGCTGACGACGGCGTCGTTGCACAGCAGCCCGTCGCGCAGGATCGCGTCGTTCTCGGCACCGGTCGCGTCGAGCGCCGTGGCAAAGCTGATCCGGCCCTCCGTCAACGTGCCGGTCTTGTCCGTGAAGAACACTTCGAGGTTCCCGAAGTCCTCGATTGCGACGAGCCGCTTGACGATCACCTTTCGCTCGGCGAGTCGTCGCGCGCCGGTCGAGAGGCTGACGGTGACGATCGCCGGCAAGAGCTGCGGTGTCAGGCCGATCGAGATCGCGAGTGCGAACAGGATCGACTCGATCACAGAGCGCCCGAGCGCGACGTTGACGACCAGGATCGTCCCCGCGAGCACCGCGGTGATGCGCACGAGCAGGACCGAGAAGTCGCGCAGACCGAGCTGGAACGCCGTCTGAGGCTGCCGCGCGCCGAGCTGCGTCGCGATCCGGCCGAACTCCGTTCGGTCGCCTGTCTGCACGACCACAGCGAGGCCGTTTCCGGCCCGCACGACCGTGCCCATGAACGCGCACGACGGAAGGTCGACCGACGACTCGACGTGTGCCACCGGCTCGATGCTCTTCTCGGCCGGGGCGGATTCGCCGGTCAGGACCGACTCGTCGCACTCGAGCCCGTTCGTCTCGAGCAACCGCAGGTCGGCCGGAACGACGTCGCCGACGCCGATCCGGACGACGTCCCCGGGTACCAGGCCGGTCACGTCGACGACGACGTCCTTCGCGTCGCGCACGACGTCGATCGTGTGCCTGAGCCGCGAGTGGAGCGCCTCGATGGCGCGGGCCGAGCGGTACTCGCTCACGAAGCCGAGCCCGATGCTGAGCCCACTGATCAGGAAGATGATCAGCGCGTCCGTTCGCTCCCCGAAGAACACCGACGCAAGGGCCGTGGCGAGCAGCAACAGCAGGAACGGGCTTCGCAGTTGGCTCACGAAGATGACGATCGCGCGCACGCTGTGGGTGCGAAGTGCGTTGGGGCCGACGCGAGCCAGGCGCGCAGCGGCTTCCTCGGTCGTCAGGCCGTCGCTGCTCGAGGCGAGGGCGCGGAGGACATCGCCCGCCGAGCTCTTCGCAGCGGCGACGAGATCGACCTCTCGCGGCTCGGTGCTCGGAGCCTCAACCCCGGCCGGCGGCGCGGCGTCAGCGGCGCCGCGAGCTTCCATCCTCGACCACTCGCGGCCAGCGATGCACGGCTACCAACGGCAGCGCTTCGACCTCGTCCTTCGCCAGGCCCAGCGTCACCACGTCGGTCTCGACCCGCGCGATCGCGCCGATGGGGATCGTGACCTCACGGCGTTCCCAGAGGTGGCCTCGTTCGAGCACGCAATGCGTGATGTGATCATCGCGGTCGACGACGAAGCCGTCCACATGCCCGACGTGATGTCCGTCGGCGGTGTAAACCTCGCTCGCTCGTCGGATCTCGACCTCGTTCTTCGGGATCCTGTCATACGAGACGGTGTAGTCCAGTGGCTCGGGCTCGAGGTCGTACGTCGGGTAGTAGGGGAGCGCGAGTACCTCCTGGATTCCGACGTCCCAGTTTGGATCGCCGACCGGGAAGCCGTCCAGCCGCAGGTAGGCGACCTCGTGCACGGGCGGAAGGCGCCGCGCCTCCTCGGCCGTCGATCGAAGCACAACCGCCCCGGCCGGATCGCCACCGGGTTCGGCCAGCTCGACCGGCACGAGTCGCGCAGGCTGGTCGCGGTCGGGCTCGACCACCAGGTGCGTCACCCGCCTGGACGTCGGATCGATCACGACGTCGGCGAGCTCTCCGAATGTCCCGTCCGTGCAGTCGACACGGCTCCCGAGTTCGAGTCGCATCTCTCCCTCCTTTCGTCAAGGGCCAAGCGGAGCCTCGTCTCCATGACTGCCATGCGGCTGCCACGGTAGTCGCGCTCGCTGCCTCCCCGGCGCGGCAGCGGGACCGGCGCCGACGGCAGCGGCGCGGCAGCGGAACTTGCCAGGCTCTTTGTTGCGCCGGGCCGATTGCGCCCAGCATCACGAAAGGGAGAAGCGATGTCGGCTGGACACGCCATGGACGACAAACCGATCCTCATCTGTTTCGACGACTCCCCCGGCGCGGTCAGGGCGATCGAGACCGCTGCGTCTCTGCTCGGCCCACGTCGTGCCGTCGTCGTCGACATCGTGCCGCCGGTCACGCCGGCGGAGAGTCTCGCCCTCGCATCCTCCATGGTCCCCGGCAACGCCTTCGAAGAACTGAACGACTCCGAGGCTCGACGGGTGGCGAGCCGAGGTGCGGAGATCGCGCATTCCTCGGGGTTCGCCGCCGAGCCGCGAGGCGAACTTGCAGGTCGCACTTGGGAGGGAATCGTCGACGTCGCCGACGAAATCGACGCTGCACTGATCGTGATCGGCTCGCGAGGCCTGAGCGGCCTCCGGGAGCTCCTCGAGACGAGTAGCGTCTCGCACCAGGTCGCCCAGCATGCAGGGAGGCCTGTGCTGATCGTGCCCCCAGCGAAGGCTGTCGCGTCGTGATCTCCGGCGATGCTGCGTTCCGGCCCGCCGCGGCGGGCGATGACGTTCATACCCTCTTCGGACAGACGATGGGCCTCGTCGCCGCGACCGGGGGGCTGTTCGCGCTCGGCGCCTACATCGGCCGGAACCTGTCTCCCGGCTGGGGCCTGGCGCTCTTCGTTGCAGCATTCCTCTGCTTGATCGCGATCAACTTCGCGATCAAGCAAGGGGAGCAGACAGCGGTCGGGTTGCTCTTCGTCTTCGGCCTGCTCATGGGTCTCGCGATGGCGCCGACCATCGCTTATTACGCCGACACCAATCCGCAATCGGTCTGGCAGGCCGGCGGCGCGACAGCACTCTTCGTCGCCGGTTTTGGCGCCGCCGGCTACGCCACCCGTCGCGACCTCTCCGCGCTCGTGCGCCTTCTGTTCTGGGCGCTCATCGCATTGATCGGGTTCGGGATCGTCATGATCTTCGTCCAGATCCCGAACGGCGCCGTCGTGTACTCGATTCTCGGGCTCGTGATCTTCGCCGGCTACGTGATGTTCGACTTCCAGCGCCTACGTACCACCCAGGACATCGAATCGGCGCCGCTGCTCGCCGCCTCCATCTTTGTCGACATCCTCAACGTCTTCCTCTTCTTCCTGTCGTTGTTCAACAGACGGCGCTGACGCAAGAACGATCCGGCGAACCCGTACGCGACAGGGGTCGGGGCCTAGAGGCTTGATGCGGATTAGCCGTGGCTCGTGGTGCCGCCCCAGGCACGGCGCCATGCCGTCTTGTCGCCTTTGCCCAGGCCCACCGGCCTGGGCTGCAGACGCCAAGCCGCCCTGGCTTGGCCTGAAACGGCCCCACAACGATGCCTAACCCGCATCAAGCCTCTAGGTGTGCTCTTCGCTCACCAATGGGCTCATCGTCTGACCCTGGCTCTTCACTTGTTCGATCGAGGCGGCTGCAGCGACGGGGTCGAGGAAGCGGCCGGAGAGGCCGAAGCGGGCATCGACTGGGGCGAGCGGGCGCATCTGTGCATCCAACTCGTAGAGGAATGGAATCCCCGTTGGCAGGTTGACCTGAGCGATCATCCCGTCGGAGATCCCGTCCAGGTGCTTGACGAGCGCGCGGAGCGAGTTGCCGTGCGCGGAGCAGAGCACAAGTCCGCCCGCGCGCAGATCGGGGACGATGGCGTCGTACCAGTAGGGGAGCACCCGCTCCAGCACGTCCTTGAGGCACTCCGTGGCGGGCAGCAGGTCCGGGGCGAGCGCGGCGTAGCGTGGGTCGCCGGTGGCGGCGAGCTCGTCGTCCGGAGCGATCGGTGGCGGCGGAACATCGTATGAGCGCCGCCAAAGCATGAACTGTGCCTCGCCGAACTCGGCCCGAATCTGCTCCTTGCTCTTGCCCTGCAGCGCGCCGTAGTGGCGTTCGTTCAGCCGCCAGGAGCGGCGCACCGGGATCCAGCGCCGATCGCAGGCGGCGAGAGCGAGCTCGGTCGTCTCGACCGCGCGAGTCAGCAGCGAGGTGTGCACGAGGTCGGGCAGCAACCCTGCGTCGGCGAGCATGCGCCCGGCGGCGGTCGCTTCGACTCTGCCGCGCTCCGAGAGGCCTACGTCGATCCAACCGGTGAAGAGGCCGAGCTCGTTCCAGTCGCTCTCGCCGTGGCGGAGCAGAATCAAGCGATAGGCGGCGGAGCCGTTCGACGTTCCCATGCCTTTGCTCCCCGATTGATGGCCACCAGAAGCTAGCGGAGCGATCACCTCGGCATACGCCGATTACTTCGCATCAGGCTCAGCAAATGGCCCGATTCGGGGGCGGGAGTTCGAGCGCATCTGCGGGTGGTTCCTACGAACCGCACCGGAGTACCGAACGCAGGTGCGTCGTGTGTGGCTGTGGAACGAGTGGCCGGCCAAGGCTCGCGCAATGTCAGTTATGGGCCGGGCAGGGATCGAACCTGCGACCTTGGGATTAAAAGTCCCCTGCTCTACCAACTGAGCTACCGGCCCCGGCGGAGGACACGGCCTCCACCCGGACAGGGTACGCCGCCCGTGACCGAGTGAGCTGTGGGTTGCGTTTCCCGACTACCGGATGGAAGCTGTGCCGGAGGCAGGTCACATGAGTTCGAGAGGGGGAGAGGCTCGCATGACATCCAGGTTCCTTCGCCGACGGCTGGTCGCCGGGGCGATCGCCGCCGTCCTGGCCGGGGTGGCGCTCGTCGCGCTCACGGCTTCGACCGGATCTGCGTCGCAGGGCAGGCCGTCAGTGCCCGGAAGCAGGCCCGGCTGGCTGAACCATGCCCACGATCTGGGCGCCGCCCCGTCGTCCGCGCAGGTCGACTTCGGCGTGCTCCTCGCCATGCGCAACGAGGCTGATGCGGAAGCCACGCTGCAGTCGATCTCCGACCCGACGAGCTCGAGCTACGGCAACTGGTTGTCGAGCGCAACGTTCGACGCCCGCTACGCACCGGCGAGCTCCGACGTCGCGGCCGTGCAGAGCTGGCTTCGCACGCAGGGCTTCTCGGTGACCGACACCTTGCCGAGCGGGATGTACGTCGAGGCGACCGGCTCGGTCGCGCAAGTGGAGAGCACGTTCGGCTCCCAACTGGACAACTATTCCTACCTCGGCAAGACCCTGCGCGCCAACACGACGGCGCTGACCTTGCCGTCGAGCACGCCCGCGGCGGTCGCCAACGTGATCGCCGGCATCGTCGGGGTCGACCAGGGCTCGACCTTGAAGCAGCCCGCCGACACGGAGCCTGGGCCGCCCGCGGGCAGCCGCTACGGGGTGCAGCCGTGCTCCGACTACTACGGGCAGAAGACGGCGTCCGCCCAGCCGTCGGCCTATGGCAAGAAACAGCCCTACGCCGTCTGCGGGTACACGCCGCAGCAGTACCAGTCCGCTTACGGCGAGAGCAGCCTGCTCAACCAGGGCGTGAATGGGCGCGGCGCCACGGTCGCGATCACTGACGCCTATGCCGCGCCGACGATCTACCAGGATGCCCAGAAGTACAACCAGGTGCACGGGCAGCCGCTCTTTACGCCGGGGCAGTTCACCCAGATCACCCCTGGGCCGAACGGCTACGACGAGGCCGACGACTGCGGCGCACAGGGCTGGTACGGAGAGGAGACCCTGGACGTCGAGGCCGTGCATGCGATGGCGCCGGGTGCCAGGATCGTCTACGTCGGGGCCTCGGACTGCCTCGGCGGCCTCGACGACGCCTGGGCGAGCGCGATCGACCATCACATCGCCGACGTCATCACCAACTCCTGGACGGACGGCACCGACGACTTCAGCCTGCTCGGCTCGGGCTATATCACCTTCTACCAGCAGTTCTCGCTGGAGGCGGCGCTCACCGGGATCACGGTCAACTTCTCGTCGGGCGACGACGGTGACCACACGAGCGGCGGGACGGATCTCTCGTCCAGGACCGTCGAGTTCCCCGCCGACCTGCCGTTCGTCACCGGCGTCGGCGGCACGAGCGTCCTGATCGGGAGCAGCGGCCAGTGGCTCGGCGAGTACGGCTGGCAGAACGACTACTCGTCGATCGTCAACGGGGCCTGGTCGCCGACTCCGCCCGGCAACTACAGCTCCGGCGGCGGCGGCGGGACGAGCTACCTGTTCCGTGCGCCGTGGTACCAGGCCGGGAAGGTTCCCGCGAGCATCTCGCTGTACCACAGCGCGATCCCGATGCGGGCGGTGCCCGACATCGCGATGCCGGGCGACCCGAACACGGGCTTCGAGGTCGGCGAGACCCAGGTGTTCCCGGACGGGACGTACTGGGATCAGTACCGCATCGGCGGCACGAGCCTGTCCTCGCCGCTCCTTGCCGGCGTCGTGGCGGTGCTCGACCAGGCGAACCACCGGCCGATCGGGTTCGCGAACCCGCTCTACTACCACCTGCTCGGAACGAGCGCCCTGCACGACATCGTCGCGTCGACCTCGCCGGTGGCCGAGGTCCGCACCGACGACACGAACTTCGTCGACTCGAGCCAGGGTGTGTTCTTCCGCTTGCAGACGATCGACGTCCAGAGCTCGACGTTGCACGACACCCGGGGTTACGACAACGAGACCGGGGTCGGCACGCCGAGCGGCCCGGCGTTCTTTGCCGGGTTCGGGAGGCACTGACGTTCCGGGTTGCCGTCCCACCTGCCTCGGCGGGTGGGACGGCAACCTCGCTCAGCCGGCCGGCGGCGCGCCGCGCTGCACGATGCAGCGGCCGAGCAGGGCCTTCTCGGTCGCGCTCGGCGGACCGGGCTTCGCCCCCCAGCGAGCCTCTACGTTGAGGACGCGGTACGGCGTCGGTGTCCGCGCGGCCTTGGCCTTCGCGACGTCGACGGCCGTCCGCTGCTGGGCGGCGACGGCCGAGTGGAAGAACGAGAGCCGCCCGCGGTGACCCGAGGGGAACCGGAACGAGAGGTCGCCTTCCGGGCCGATCGCCGCCCGCGCCGCCACGAGGCCCGCGGAGACGCCGAGCTCGATCAGGCAGCGCCGGGTCGCCGCGGCCGAGGCATGGGGCGCAGGCGCCGCGTAGGGCCGGCCGGCCGCTTCGCCGACGACCGCGAGCGCGAGCACGAGAGACGCGATCGCGGCTGCCGCCGGCGCTGAAGGCCGTGATCCGGGAGTCGTTCTCGGCATGGACCCTCCTCTGTCTTGCTCGAGCGCCCGGTGGTCCTCACCTTACCGGTGGCCCGCGGTTGACCGGCCGCCCGCATGCACGGACACTGGCGCCGTGAAGGTCGCGCTTGCAGCCGTCCTCGTCGCGCAGCACGCGTTCGAGCAGGCGCCCGCCTGCGCGTCGTTCCACAACACGAAGTAGCGGAGTACGCTGCCCTCATGGGCAAGGGCTACGCAGAGGGCAGCGCGGTCGAGGAGCGGCTCGCCGCTCTCGAGCGCGGCGACGACCCCGACGCGCCGCTCCCGACCGGCCGCGTGGCGGTGTACGGCTCGACCGAGGACGAGCCCGAGCAGCACTTCATCGGTTGGCTCGGCGAGGTCGATCCCGACGAGCTGTTCGCCTCCGGCGCCGCCTGGGGCCTGAAGACCCTGCGGCAGGCGCGCTAGCTCGTTCGCGTCAGCGCAGGGCTCGTCAGCTTCGTCACTTCGCCGGGGTTCACCTGGTTCACGAGCTGCACGTCGAGCGTGTAGCTCGGCCGGCCGAGCGTCGACTTCGGCAGGGTCACCGTCTGTGCGCCGGCGCCGCCCTGGAGCACACCGCGCGCCGCGACGACCGGGCTGCCGTCAGGGGCGAGCAGCGTCGCGACGTACAGGCAGTCGCGCGCGCAGGCGAGCTGGAGCGAGACCGGCACCGACGAGACCACCGAGGTCGGGTAGGCGATCGTCGTCGCCACGGCGGGGATCGCGACGCCGGGGCAGACGATCGCGCCGCGCTGCGCCAGCGCGGCGGTGTCGGCGACGGCGGCGGTGCCGCTCTTGTCCGTGCCGCCGGCGTCGACGAGCCCCGTCGCCGCCGTGTCGCTGTCGACGAGGCGGTCGATGACGACGCCCGCGACGTTCGGCGAGCAGGCCGCGGTCGAGATCGCCGTTGCGTACGACGAGGGCGTCGTCGACGCGACCCCGTCCAGGAGCACCGGCGGCAGGGTGCCGCCGAACGCCTTCGTCAACGGCGCGACGAGCGGCGACGTCCACAGCCCGACCCCGGCTGCGGGTGCCGGGCGGAACGCGACGAGGTCGGCCCAGGGCTGTGGTCGGCCCGTCGCAGTAAGGGCGCGTCCGAGTGCGGCGACGGTGGGCTTCGGCGCCAGCGACCCGTCGACGAGCGGGCCGACGGCGACGGCGGGCACGACGGCGTGCACGGCGTCGCGCACCACTTCGAACGTTGCGGCGTAGGCAGCCGCCGTCGCGGCGGTGGGCGCCGGCACGAGGACGAGCTGCGCGATCGCGGGCACCTGCTGGGCGAGCGAAGCGGCGTACTGCGCAAGCGCCGCCTGGGCGGCGGGGTCGGTCGGCGGGGTGCCGGCGTTCAGCTCGACGAGCGCCTGCAGCCCGGCCGGCAAGCCGCCGAAGGCGGCGACCAGCCCCGGGTCGGGCGCGGTCGCCCCGGTGGGCCAGGCGACGCCGATGCGGCCGAGCCGAAGGCCGAGGCGTTGCGCAATCGCCCCCTGGTCGGGCGAGTCGAGAGCGACGCCGACCGAGAAGGTGGGCAGTCCGGTGACCGTCGCCGCCGCGGTCGAGCGGGTCGCCGATCGCGCCGCGACCGCGACCTTGACGATCGGCGGGGCGTCGAACGAGGTGCGGTTCCCAAGCCAGTCGGCCGCGTCGACGTGCACCGGATAGACGCCGCTCGCCCTCGGCTGCCAGGCGACGGTGTGCCAGCCGCCGTCGAGCGACAGCCGCTTCGTCGGGCCGGCGGACGACGTCACCGTGACGGTCGACGGCTTCGAGAGCCAGAAGCGCAGCTGGCCGACGCCGGCCGTGTCGAGCTTGAACGCCGGCGGCTCCTTCTCGTAGCCGGCGAAGCGCTTCGCCGCACTCGCGAACCGCGGGTCGCTCGCCGCGAGCTTGCGCAGGAGCGACACGACGAACACGTGGTAGTCGACCGGCGACGGATCGCCCGCGAGCGAGTAGTCGGACCAGTAGCCCGTGTCGAAGCGCGGCAGCGTCGTCGCCGCCGCGGTCTGCATCCGGGCCGCGAGTTGCGCGGCACCGCTGTCGCCCGTCGCCTGTGCATACGCCGCGAGCGAGATCGTCGACTGCAGCTGGGCGTTCAGCACCGCCATGCGGGTGAATGCGTACAGCCTGATCCACGGCCCTGCGGGCACCGAGGTGAGGAGCGAGCGGGGGATGACGCGATACGCGGCGGTCGCCTCGCGCAGGTACGCCGTGCCTCGCTCGGGGACGAGCGCCGCGGCGCCGGCGAACGCCTGGGCGCCGACCGCCTGCGCCATGCCGGAGAGCCAGGGCGCGCGCCCGCCGCCGAAGGGGAAGTCGTACTCCCAGCCGATGCCGCCGCCGCGTTGGTATACACCGCGCTCGACGAGCGCGTCGGCGAGCTCGCGCGCGCTGTCGGCGTCGCCGGCGGCCACGCGTGCGTTGAGTGCGGCGAAGTTCGCGAGCGGGTGGAAGCGGAAGCAGTAGCCGGCGAAGTAGCGGTAGACGACGCCGTCGGCGCCGACGATGTCGGCCTTGTCGGCCGGCGCCCAGTGCTTGGCGAAGTAGTCGTCGTTCGCACGGAGCGCGCCGTACAGCTCGAGCGTGCGTGGCAAGGTGAGCGGCTCGCGGAACGACGCCGCCTCGGCGAGCGCGACCTGCACGTGGTACGCGCGCCCGTTCGGCAGCGTCCGCGCGAGATGCGCCGCGCGCGCGACCTCCGCGCGTGCGCTCGACGCCGTCGTGGTGTCGATGCGCCCGGCCTTCTGCGCCTTCGCGAGTGCGGCGAGCGCCTGCTTCTCGAGCGGCGTCAGCGAGCTTGCGGGCGCGCTGCCCGCGAGCGCGAGCGCAGCCGCGAGCAGGCCGAGAGCCAAGACCCCTCTCACGCTCCTCACCCAGGCAGTGTGGCGGAGAGATGTCGCGAAACCGTTAGCTCCGCTCGCGGTCCCATTCGTCGAGCAGCCGTTCCACGTGCCGGCGTTGCGCGTCGCCGAACTCCATGACGCCGACGATGCGCCTCGCTTCGCCCGGATCGTCGTTCGCGATCGCCGCCTCGAGATGCTCCCGTTGCGGCGTCGGCTCGCGCAGCTGCCTCCGCAGCCAGCGCAGGAGCGACACACCGGTCGGTGTCGGCGTCACGGCTCGTCGACCCACGAGTCGGCGACGAACCCGGCTCGCTCGTAGAGCGCCAGGGCGCCGGTCGGGTTGTGCGATCCGACCTTGAGGCCGACGACGTGCGCGCCGCGCTTCGCCGACGCGCGGAAGCCGGCGTAGACGAGCGCCGCACCGAGCCCTCGGCCGCGCTCGGCCGCCGCGACCGCGAGGTCCTTGAGCCAGCCGCGCCCGTCCACGGGAACCCAGTGGAGCGCGCACCCTACGAGCGCTCCGTCGCGTTCGGCGAGCAGCCACAGCTCGGGATCGAACGTGTCGTGCGCCGTCATCCAGTGCAGCCACTCCTCGTGAGCCCGCGGCGCGTAGACGTCGTCCCATGTGTACGCCTCGTCGAGCAGCGCGTGAACGGCGTGGGCATCGTCGGCCCGGAACGTGCGCATGCTCACGCCGTCGGGCCAGTCGGGCTCGGGCAGCGCCCGCTCGAGCGAGGTCCACATCCGAATGACACGCGGCTCGTCGAGTCGAATCGACACGGCGCAACGGTACTCTCAGAGGGCGCGCCCCCATCGTCTAGTGGCCTAGGACGCCGGCCTTTCACGCCGGTAGCGCGGGTTCGAATCCCGCTGGGGGTACTTGATGGTTGATGCCACGGTTGCGCGTGTCCGGTTGCGCGGTCTGGGCGGGCTGGGCCGCTGCCTGCCGGTTGCGCCCGGCGGAGCCGGGCTCCACCGCCAGTCAGCTTCACGACGCCGGGCCGGCACCGATAGCGCCGCTATCGGCACCGCCCCGTCGCCGCGCCCCAGCGCGTCCAGCCCACGCCCCGGAACAGACGCCCCCGTGGCATCAACCATCTGACCGCCGACCAGACATACTCGAGGCGCGGCCTCCTGGCGGCCGCCGCAGCGGGGACGGCGGCGCTCGCGCTCCCCAGGTCGCTCTGGGCCGCCGCCGGCGGCAACCCCGGCTACGCGACGTTCCTGAGCGAGCCGTCGCTGAAGCCGCCGACGATGACGGTCGACACGCTCACGACGCCCGCGCCCGGCTACGTGCTCGTCGAGACGCTCACCGGGCCGGGTCAGCGGGGCCCGATGATCGTGGACAACCACGGCCAGATCGTCTGGTTCCGCCGTGTCAAGAGCTTCGCGATCAACTTCCGCACCCAGGTCTACCGCGGCAAGCCGGTGCTCACCTGGTGGGAGGGGCAGGTGACGAAGATCGGGACGAGCGAGGGCATCAACCTGATCGTCGACCGGAGCTACAGGACGATCGAGCGCGTCGCCGCCGGCAACGGCTACAAGGCCGACGTCCACGAGTTCCTGCTCACGCCGCAGGGCACCGCGCTGCTCACCGTGCACGCGGAGACGCAGGCCGACACGACCTCGGTCGGTGGCAAGCCCGGCGCGAACGTCCTCGACTCGATCGTCCAGGAGATCGACGTCGCGACGGGCAAGGTGCTCTTCGAGTGGCACAGCCTCGACCACGTCCCGTTCACCGAGTCCTACGCGCCGCTCCTCGACCCGTACGACTACTTCCACGTCAACTCGATCGACGTCGACCTCGACGGCAACCTCGTCATCTCCGCCAAGAGCACCTCGGCCGTCTACAAGCTCGATCGCAAGACCGGCGAGGTGCTGTGGCGGCTCGGCGGCCGACTGAGCGACTTCCAGGTCGCTTCCGGAGCCGGGTTCTTCTACCAGCACGACGCCCGGACGCATCCCGACGGGACGCTGACGCTGTTCGACGACGGCACCGGCGACGCGTCGTACCCCTCGCGTGGGCTGCGTCTTCGGCTCGACGAGCAGAGCCGGACGTGCGCGCTCGTCGCCGCCTATCCGCACCCGACTCCGGTCGTCGCCACCTCGATGGGGAACGCGCAGGTGCTCCCGGGCGGCGGGATGATGGTCGGCTTCGGCGACCAGCCGTACGTGACCGAGTTCGGGCCCGCGGGCGACGTTCGCTTCGACGCCAGGTTCGACGGGGACGCGTGGAACTACCGCGCGTTCCGCGACGTCTGGGTCGGCCGGCCGGCCACCGTCCCGGTGCTCGCGGTCACGCGCTCGGGGCGCGATGCCGTCGTCCACGTGAGCTGGAACGGCAGCACCGAGACGGCCTACTGGCGCGTCGAGGCGGGGCCGACGGTCGCCGCGCTCCGCCCGGTGCGGACCGCGGCTC
Source organism: uncultured Thermoleophilia bacterium (assembly GCA_963840365.1). GTDB lineage: Bacteria > Actinomycetota > Thermoleophilia > Gaiellales > Gaiellaceae > PALSA-600. Next base: position 958,029 of record CAWIYQ010000012.1, read on the forward strand.
GGAACGGCTTCGAGACGGCGATCCGGCTCTCGGGCGTGCCGCTCGTCGTGCGCGTCAGCGGGCTCGACCGGTCGCACCGCGTGCTCGGCACCTCGAAGGTGCACCGGCCGTACATCTAGCGTCAGCCTCTAGTAGCCGATGCCGCCCGAGGTGGTCGTCGTATTGCCCGTCGTCGTGCCGTTGCCGCCGGGCACCTTCGTGACGACCTTGCCGCTCGTCGAGACGACGTACCAGGTGCCGGACGGGTCCTTGACGCCCTGTCCCTTCGCCTGCCCCGGCTTGCGGTCGAGGTAGTAGCGATACAGCGGCAGCTTGTTGTAGGTGACCTGCAGGGCGCCGTTCGGCCGCTTGATCGTGCCGATCTTCGCCTGCGAGAGCCCCTTGCCGGCGATCGGCTTCGCCTTCCCCGTCACGAGCACCGGGAACCAGAAGTAGACGCAGTTCCCCGTGCACTTGAGCTTGCCGCTGCGCTCGCTCGAGACTGCATAAAGGGTGAGGCCCTTGGCGTTGACGACGATCGGGCCGAGCTTCGCGTCCTTCGCGGATTTGAGGATCGGGCCGGTGACCGCGAGGGCCGCGCCGACGCCGAGCGCGCCGGCGGCGACGAGCACGCAGAGCCGGAGGAGGGATCGCCGTGCCACGAAGTCACGTATCGTAGGCGACCTCACGGGGCGACCGGCCGTGGAACGTGGGCGATCCGCGAGTCCTTAGGGACTTCTGAGGTTGCGTCACGATTCTCGTGCGGACCGGTCGCCGAAGTCGACGGAACTGGAGCGCGCAAACGACATGAGACTCATCGGTGCGGGGCTCCCGCGCACGGCAACCCTGTCGCAGAAGATCGCCCTCGAGCTGCTCGGCGTCGGGCCCTGCTACCACATGGTCGACGTGCTCGGCGACCTCCGCCGCGTCCGGCAGTGGTCGGACGCGGTCGACGGCCGCGCCGACTGGGACGAGATCTTCGCGGGGTACGTCTCGACGGTCGACTGGCCCGGCTCGTTCTTCTACCGCGAGCTTCGCGAGCTGTATCCGGACGCGAAGGTGCTGCTCAGCGTCCGGTCCGGCGAGGTGTGGGCGCAGAGCATGAGCGAGACGATCGTGACGTTCCTCTACGGCGACTCGATGATGCACGACCTGTCGTCGGCACGCGCGCGGGTCGACGAGGAGTGGCATGGCTTCACGACGCTCATGAAGCGAATGTGGTCGCTGAGCGGCCTCCTCCCGGACGGCGGCGCGACGGATCTGGCGACGATGGCCCGCGAGATGGAGCGCTACAACGCGCAGGTGCAGGACGAGATCGACGGCGTGCTCGTCTGGTCGGCCGTCGACGGCTGGGAGCCTCTCTGCGAGCTGCTCGAGGTGCCGGTGCCAGACGTTCCGTTCCCGCGGGTGAACGACGCGCAGATGTTCGAGGAGCGGCTGATCGACTCCTCGCTCGCGGTGCTCAGCGCGTGGCGCGGCCAGGCCGCCCCCTCCGCATCCGGATGAGCCTTCTCGTGCGCCGCCGGCCCGGGCCGGCACCGGATCCCGGCCGCGACGCCTCGGAGCACGAGACGACGAGACGGGAGGGCTGGCTCCTCGCCGTCTGCTGCGTGGCGCAGTTCCTCGTCATCCTCGACCTGAGCATCGTCAACGTCGCGCTGCCGGCGATCCAGGCGAGTCTCGGCTTCTCGTCGATCGATCTCCAGTGGGTCGTCGACGCGTACGCGATCGTGTTCGCGGGCTTCCTGATGGTCGGCGGGCGCGCGACCGACCGGTTCGGCCAGCGGCGCGCCCTGGTCGTCGCGCTGGCGGGCTTCTCAATCGCCTCGCTGATCGCCGGGCTCGCGCCGACGCAGAACGTCCTGATCGGCGCCCGGGCCCTGCAGGGGCTGAGTGGAGCGCTGATGGCAGCGGCGTCTCTGGCCGCGATCACGGCAACCTTCCCGGCCGGCCCGGCCAGGCACCGGGCGATCGGGCTCTGGAGTGCGATGAACGGCGCGGGCGGCGCAACCGGCGTGCTGCTCGGGGGCGTGCTCACCGACGCGTTCGGGTGGCGGTGGATCTTCCTGATCAACCCGCCGGTCGGCGCCGCCGCCGCCGTCGGCGCGTACCTGCTCCTCACCGACGACAGCGCCCGCGGCCGCGACGCGGGACGGGTCGACCTCGGCGGCGCGCTCACGCTCACCGGCGGCCTGATCGCGCTCGTCTACGGCATCGTCGCCGCGGGCTATCTGGGCTGGGGCGCCGCCGGGTCGCTCGGCCCGATCGCGCTCGGCGTCCTGCTGCTTGCAGCCTTCCTCTTTCTCGAGGCGCGCGTCGTCGCGGCGCCGCTCGTGCCGTTGCGGGCGCTCACCACGCAGCTCCGGCGCGCGAACCTGGTCGTCCTGCTTTTCAGCGCCGCGCTCTTCCCGATGTGGTACGTGAGCTCGCTCTACCTCCAGCAGGTGCTGGCGCTCTCGCCCCTCGAAGCGGGGCTCTGCTTCCTGCCGATGGCGCTCACGATCATGGTCGCCGCGCGGCGGGCGGGACGGCTCGTCGGTCTCTTCGGCGCCCGCACGGTGCTCACCGGCGGGCTCGTGCTGATGGCCGGCGGCCTGCTTCTCCTCGCCCGGATCGGGACGAGCGGCAGCGCCGTCTGGTACGTCGTGCTGCCCGGGGTCGTCGTCGCGCTCGGGATCGCGCTCTCGATCGTGCCCTCGACGATCGCCGCCACCCAGGGCGCGCGCCCCGAGCAGGCCGGGCTCGCATCCGGGCTCGTCAACACCTCCCGCCAGGTGGGCGGCGCGCTCGGGATCGCGCTCCTCGTCTCCCTCGCCTCGCAGCGGACGAGTCACCTGATCGGCCAGAACAAGGCGGTGCCGACGGCGCTCACGGACGGCTTCCGGCTCGCCTACCTCGTCGGCGCCGTCCTGTGCCTCGTGGCCGCCCTCGTCGCGCGATTCATGCTCGCGACGCCCGTCGAGACGCCGCGCCGCGCCTCGCGCTTCGCCGTCGGCGTCGCGGTCCTGCTCGCCGCGTTCGCCGCCGTCGACGCCGTGTTCGCCGGCTCGCCCGGGGCGCCGATCGGCGCCTACACGACTCACGGCGCGTACGCGTTCGTCTCGGCGCCCGCGCTGCATCCGCCCAAGATCCGCGTCGAAGCCGCCGCCGCCGCGGCCGCGCTCTCGCACGGCTACGTGATGACGGCGAACTTCTACGACCTCTCCAACCCGCCGATCGTCGGCCAGAGCGGGCCGCTGATCCTCGACAAGCAGCTCCAGCCGGTCTGGTTTCGACCGGTGCCGAAGGACGTCGTCGCCTCCAACCTCAGCGTCCAGACCTACCACGGCGAGCCGGTGCTGGCGTGGTGGCAGGGCGTGATCACGAGCACCGGCGCGACCGAGAGCGGCGCGATCGTCGTCGTCGACCGCCACTACCGCACGCTCGCGACGCTGCGCGGCACCGGCGGCTGGATCGTGACACTGCACGACCTCGAGATCCGCGGCGACGACGTCTGGGTGACCGCGAACCGCAACGTGCCGATGAACCTGACGCGCTACGGCGGCGCCAACAACGGCGCGCTCGGCGACTCGGCCGTCCAGGAGTACAGCCTGAAGACCGGGAAGCTCCTCTACAGCTGGGATGCCTACGACCACATCCCGCTCTCGGAGTCGTATGCGCTGCCGCCGACGAACGGCTTCCCGTGGGATGCCTACCACGTCAACTCGATCGACCTCGAGGGCAATGGGAAGCTGCTCGTCTCGATGCGCGACACGTGGGCGGCCTACCTGGTCGATCTCGCGACCGGGCGGATCGAGTGGACGCTCGGCGGCAAGGGCTCGAGCTTCCATTTCGGCCCGAACGCCGACTTCGAGTGGCAGCACGACGTCGTCGCCGGGCCGGGCGGCGACGTGACCCTCTTCGACGACCACTGCTGCCAGGTGACCGGCGCCGGCACCTACCTGTCGCCGGGAGGCCCGTCGCGCGGGCTCGTGCTGCACCTCGACCAGGCCGCGAAGACGGCCACGCTCGTGCGCGAGTACCGGCACGACGACCCCGACCTCCATCCCGCCTACATGGGCAGCTTCCAGCAGATCGGCGACGGCAACGTCTTCGTCGGCTGGGGCGCCGAGCCGTACATCTCGGAGTACACGGCCGACGGGCGGATCCTGCTCGACGGCCGGCTGCCGTCCCCCGACCTCACCTACCGTGCGCTCGTCGAGCCGTGGGTGGGCGAGCCGCACAGTAGACCGCAGGCCGCAGCCCGCCTCGCTGCCGGCCGCGAGACCGCGTACGCGAGCTGGAACGGGTCGACGAAGCTCGCCGGCTGGCGCGTGCTCGCCGGAGCGAGCGTCTCGCAGCTGCACCCCGTCGCCCACGGCGCGAAGCGCGGCTTCGAGACGGCGATCCGCCTGCCGGGAACCTATGCCGTCATCGAGGTCGTGGCACTGGACGCGGGCGGGAAGACGCTCGCCACTTCCACGCCGGTCAGGCCACCTCGGTGAGCGCGCCCGTCTCGACGTCGTAGACGAACCCGCGCACGCTCTCCTTGCGCGGGATGAACGGGCTCGCCTTGATCCGGGCGATCGACTCGCGCACGTCGCCCTGGAGGTCGCCGAACGCCTCGGCCCTCCAGCTCGGCCGCGATCCCGACTCCGACTCGAGTCGCTCGGCGAACTCGTCGTCCGAGAAGGTGAGCATGCCGCAGCCGGTGTGGTGGATCAGCACGATCTCCTTCGTCCCGAGCAGGTGCTGGGAGATCGAGAGCGAGCGGATCTCGTCGTCGGTGACGACGCCGCCGGCGTTCCGGATCACGTGCGCGTCGCCCTCTTCGAGGCCGAGCAGGCCGTACACGTTCAGGCGCGCGTCCATGCACGCGACCACCGCGACCCCCTTGGCGGGCGGCAGCGGCAGGTCGCCGTGATCGAAGGTCTCGGCGTAGCGGGCGGCGTTCGCGAGCAGGTCGTCGGTGGCGGACATCCGGCGGCTCCCTTTCAGTCGTAGTTTCCCCGAGCTACGACTATACAAACTGAAGTAATGCTGGGCTCTGGTTGAATGCGCGTCGCGGGCGGTTAGCTCAGCTGGGAGAGCACCTGCCTTACAAGCAGGGGGTCGGCGGTTCGAGCCCGTCACCGCCCACTTCCGGTTGCGTGGAACGCGGCACGCGCCTCGTCGGCGGTGTCGAAGAGATGGCCGGGCGCCATGTGGTCGAGAACGCCGAACCGGCGCAGCTCGCGGAGCACGTCGTCGCCTGCCTCGGCGATCGCGAGCACGATGCCGCGCTTCTCGAGCTCCTCCGCGACTTCGAGCAGGGTCGTGCCGCCCGTGTAGTCGACGTCGTCGATCCCGTCCGCAACCAGGACGAACCAGCGGGGCGGGTCGGGGACGCTCACGAGATCGAGGACGTCCTCCGCGAGCCGGGTCGCGTTCGCGAAGAAGATCCCGACCGGGAATCGATAGACGATCAGGCCCGGTTCGGTCCGAGCGCCCGGAACGGGCTTCTGCAGCGTCGGCTTCCCGTCGGCCGTCCACGACATGACGGCGTCGTGCGGCGTGTAGTGCCGCTTCACGTGGAGAGCGATCGACAGCACGATTGCGAGGATGATTCCCTGCTCGACGCCGACCACGATCACGACGGCTGCGGTGATCGCCGCCACCACGAACTCGTCGCGGGCAAGGCTCCAGATCCGGCGCATCGCGACGATCTTCACGAGCTTGAGCCCGATCACGAACACGACGGACGCGAGGACGGCGTTGGGCATGTACTGGAGCGGCTTGGTGAGAACGAGCAGCACCAGAACGACGACGGCCGCGGTCGTCAGCTGGGCGACCTGTGAGCGGCTCTTCCCCTGATCGACCATCTCGGTCTTCGTGGGGCTGCCGTTGACGACGAAGGTGCTGCTGAGCCCGGCGAGCAGGTTCGCCACGCCAAGCCCGATCAGGTCGTCGTTCTCGACGAAGTGCTCCTGGTAGCGAACGGCGTATGCCCGGGAGGTCGCAGCGCTCTGCGCGACGATCACGAGGAACATCGACACCGAGACGGTGAACAGCTTCCCCGCGTCGTCGAGGCCCACGCCCGTCGGGAAGCCGACGTGCGGAAGGCCGCCGGGGACGTGGCCGAGCGTCGACACGCCGTGCGACTGGAGATCCGCGGCCCAGCTGACGGCGATCGCACCGACCACGGCCACGAGCCCGCCGGGAATGGCCGGAATGAAGCGCTCGAAGAGCACGAGGATCGCGATCACGCTCACGGAGACCGCAAGGGTCGTGCCCGAGGTCTGGCCGACCTCCTTCAAGGTGTCCCAGAACTTGATCAGCGTGCCGCTGACCGCGCTGAGACCGACCTTCGGGGACGGCACCCCCAGCATCCCGGCGAGTTGCCCGAGAGCCACCTGGATCCCGACACCGGTGAGAAAGCCGATCAGGACCGTGCGCGAGATGAAGTCGGCGAGGAACCCGAGTCGCGCGACCCGAGCGAGGAGCAGCAGGCCACCGCAGATGAGTGCGCTGAGGCCGGCCAGGGCGACCCACTGGGGAGTGCCGGGCTGGAGGCCCGAGATGCCGAGCGCCGCAATGCCCGCGTACATGATCGCCGCCGTTGCCGAGTCTCCACCGACGACGAGATGGCGAGACGAGCCGAGCACCCCGAACGCGAGCACCGGCAGGACGAGCGTGTAGAGGCCCGTGACGACCGGGGTCCCCGAGATCTTCGTGTACCCCATCACCTCCGGGATCGCGAGGGCCGCGAGCGTGACGCCGGCGATCACGTCCCTGGTCAACCACGAGCGGTCGTACGGGCGGATGCCACCGAGAATCGACACGTAGCGCGGCTTCGCCGCGGTCTCGGCCTGACTCACGAACCTGTCAGAGCCCCATCTCCACTTTGACCCGGCCTTCCTTGACCGCGTCCTGCAGGGCGCCGAAGTCGCGCTCGTTCTGGTCGGCATAGGTTTCTGCGAACGCTGCCATGGCCTGGTCGAAGCTGTCGGAGCTGCCGAGGTAGGAGGCGATCGCGACCCGGTCGCCGGACCGGGCGTGCGCGCGTGCGAGCGTCCAGCCGCAGGCCCTCCCGTATGCGGTTGCGCCGGTGGGTACGGCCCCTTCGAAGGCGAACGAGCCTTTCCAGTCCTTGAGCTGGCGGACGTAGAAGTCACGTTCGGGGCCGTCGAGCCCGGCGCGCGTGCGCTGCCAGCCCAGGAAGATGTCGCTCGAAGCCTGCATCAGCCGCTGCCCGGCGACGACGCGCTGGCCGCAGTTGCCGTATTCGCTCTTGCCGACGAAGCGCTCCAGTACAGACGGCTGAGCCTCCTTGACCTGGAGGAACAGCGGGTCTCCGTTGTCGACGCCGAGGAAGAGAGCGATCCAGGCGAGGGTGCCGACGCTGCCGACGCCGACGACCTTGCGGGCCAAGTCGACGAAGCGGAACTGCTCGAGCAGGTGGCGCCGGTCCGTCTCCAGCGTCCGCCGGTACGAGCGGAGGAGAGCGTGAACATCGTCCCGGAGCGCCTCCCGCTCGGGCTCCGTCGGGAGAAGCTCGGCGATCGGCACGATCAGCGGCGGGTCGCTGATGATGCGGGGCTCCCCGTCGACGACCTGGGTCAGCTTCTCGAAGGAGTGCATGCTGTCCTTCGTCCGCGACTTCTCCATCGCGGCCTCGGCCTTCTTCCGGCGCTTCGGATCGACGCCGGCCGAGAACTCCGTCACGAGCTGTTCGGCCGCCAGCCGGGAGTACCAGAGCGCGAGGTTGCTCATCGCGGCGAACGAGGACATGGCCTCGCGATACACGCGTACGGTCTCGAGCACGACCTTGCGACGCTCCGCAGCCGAAAAGCCGTTCTCGCGGCCGCCGACCGCGAAGCTGGCCGCCATCCGCTTCACATCCCACTCCCACGGGCCGGGAGCCGTCTCGTCGAAATCGTTGATGTCGAAGACGAGCGTCCGCTCCGGCGACCCGAACACCCCGAAATTCGACAGATGAGCATCTCCGCACAGCTGCACGCGGAGACCCGAGTTCGGCGTCCGCGAGAGATCCTCTGCCATGATCAACGCGCCGCCGCGGAAGAACGCGAACGGCGACGCGAGCATCCGCCCGTACCTGATCGGCACCAGCTCGGGGACGCGGGTGGTCGCCTGCTTCTCCAGCACGGCGACAGGATCACGCTCCGGCGGGAACTCGATCTGGGCCTGCGACGAACGGACCACCTCGGCCCGCGCCGCCTTGCCCCGCGCCACCCGCTCGCTCCGAGTGAGATGCGGAACCGCTCTTGCTCCCGGCTTGCGCTGGGCCGTCGCGGCCTCAGTGGGTACGTCTTTGGAGCCGGGATCGTCCTCGCTCGCCGTCTGCAACGGATCGGCCATTCGTCGACTCCTTCCCGCCGCTTCGGCCGGCGGTCATCGTCCAGGACAAATGCCCAATCCACCCTACTCCCGCCGGATCGACGTCGAGAGCCTGAGACCGCGCCTTCACTGCGGCGCATAGGCTCTCCTCGTGACGACGGAGCGCCGGCGTGTCGTGGTGACGGGACTGGGGATCGTGAGCCCGATCGGGAGCTCGGTCGCCGCGGCATGGGACGCTGTCGTCGCAGGACGGAGCGGGGCAGCGCCGATCGCGCGCTTCGACGCGAGCGAGTTCCCGGTGCGCTTCGCCTGCGAGGTGAAGGGCTTCGAGGTCGAGCAGTTCGTCGACTCGAAGGCCGCGCGGCGGATGGATCGCTGCACGCACCTCGTCGTCGCCGCCGCCCGGCAGGCCGAGGAGGACGCGGGTCTCGACGTCGCGGCGGTGGGCGAGAGAGCCGGCACCGCGATCGGGACGGCGCTCGGGGGAGTTGCCTCGTTCGAGCACACCGTCCTGCAGCTGGCGAGTCGCGGGCCGGGGCGGGTGAGCCCGTTTGCGATCGTCCAGACGCTTCCGAACCTGGCGGGAGGGTGGGTGTCGATCGAGCTGGGGACGCGCGGGCCGTTGCTGACCCAGAGCACCGCGTGTGCCGCGTCGAACATGGCGATTGGCGACGCGCTCGATGCGATCCGCCTCGGCCGCGCGGACCTGATGGTGTGCGGTGGGACGGAGGCGCCGGTGACCCCGACCGCTGTGGCCGGCTTCGCCGCGATGCGGGCCCTGTCGACGCGCAACGACGACCCGGCGACAGCGTCACGCCCGTTCGATCGGGAACGCAACGGGTTCGTGATCGCGGAGGCGGCCGCGGTCCTCGTGCTCGAGGAGCTAGAGCATGCGCGGGCACGTGGTGCGCGGATCTACGCCGAGCTCGCCGGCTACGGCGTCTCGTCGGACGCGAACCACGTCTCCGACCCGGACCCGGTGGGCACGAACGCGGCGCGCGCGGTGAGGATGGCGCTGACCGACGCCGGGCTCGAGCCGGCCGACGTCGGCTACGTCAACGCGCACGGGACCTCGACGCCCGCCGGCGACGCCGCCGAGACACGCGTGCTGAAGCTCGTCTTCGGCGACACGCTGCCGCAGCGGCCGCTGATCTCGTCGACCAAGGGCGCCACCGGCCATACGCTCGGCGCCGCCGGTGCGGTCGAGGCGGTGTTCACGGTGCTCGCGTTGCACCACGGCGTGCTTCCGCCGACGATCAACCAGTTCGTGGCCGACCCGAGCTGCGACCTCGACTACATCCCGAACGAGGCCCGGCGTCAGCAGGTCGACGCGGCGCTCTCGAACTCGTTCGGCTTCGGCGGGCACAACAGCGTCGTTGCGCTCCGCCGCTGGGCCGGCTGAGTCAGTCTCTTACACCACGCCGTGCTCGATGCGCGCCGCCCCGGCGGCGAAGCGCTCGACCGCGAACGGCGACAGGTCGAAGACCGGCTCGAGGCCGAGCGCAAGCCGGGCGAGGTGCTCGCCGACGACGGGACCCTGCTGGAAGCCGTGCCCGGAGAAGCCGGTCGCATAGAGGAGCCCGTCGATGCCCGGTGCCGAGCCGACGAGCGCGTTGCGGTCGGGGCTCAGCTCGTACAGCCCGGAGAACGAGGCGTGGAACGCCAGGTCGGCGAGCGGAGGGAGGCGGTGGGTCGCGATCGGCGCAAGCTCCTCGAGCGACGGCTCGCGACCGCCGACGGCGAGGCCCGCCCCCTCGCGGTGGAAGTAGAAGCCGGTCGAGAAGTCGATCGTCAGCGGTAGCGCGTCCGCGAAGCCGGGCGCCGTCTCGGTGAAGAACATGTGGCGCCGCTCCGGCTCGACGGGAAGCTCGAGCCCGGCCGACGCGGCGAGCTCGCGCGACCACACGCCCGCCGTGAGCACGACCCGTTCGGTCGCGACGCGCCCGCGTTCGGTCTCGACAGCGGCCACCCGCCCGTCGTTCACGACGATCGCGCGGGCGGGGCACGACTGGGCGATCGTCGCTCCGCGCGCGGCGGCACGGCGTGCATACCCCTGCACCACGAGGTCGGGCGTCACGTAGCCGGCGCGCGGGCAGAACGCGGAGGCGAGCAGGTCGTCGACGGCGAGCTGAGGCACGAGCTCGAGCGGGTCGACGAATCGCGTGTCGACGCCGAGCCGCTGCTGCAGCGCGAGCGCTTCGTCGAACAGCTCGACGTCCGCGGTCGAGTCGAGCAGGAACAGGTAGCCGTGGAGGCGCAGGTCGAGCTCCGCGCCGACCTCGTCCGGGAACCGCTCGAGGCGGTCGATCGCCTCCAGCCCGATGCGCGCGTTCAGCTCGTCGGAGAAGAGCGTGCGCACGCCGCCGGCGCAATGACCGGTCGAGCCCGCCGCGAGCGTGTCGCGCTCGACGAGCAGCGGCGCCTCGCAGCCGAGCTCGACCAGGTAGTGGAGTGCGGCGGCTCCCATCACGCCGCCGCCGATCACGACCGCATCGCTCGTTCTCGGCAGGTCGGGCATGGATCTAGGATCGTACGATGCCGCGTAGCGATGCCGAGCTCGTCGCCGCACTCCGGGCCGGCGACGAGGACGCCTTCCGCGAGCTCGCTCGCGACTGGCACGCGCCGCTCCTCCGGGTCGCGCGCATCTTCACGCCGAGTCGCGCGGTCGCCGAGGAGGTCGTGCAGGAGACCTGGTTGCGCGTGCTCGGCGCGCTCGACCGCTTCGAGGGGCGCTCGTCGCTGAAGACGTGGGTGTTCCGCATCCTCGTCAACACCGCCAAGACACGCGCGCAGCGCGAGGGCCGCTCGGTGCCGTTCTCGGCCCTGCAGGATCCTGCGCGTGTCCCCGAGCCCGCCGTCGACCCCGACCGGTTCTTCCCACCGGACGACCCGTCCCATCCGGGCGGCTGGTCGGCGCCGCCGCGCGACCTTCCCGAGGATCGGCTCCTCGCCGCCGAGACCCGCGACCGCATCGCCGCCGCGATCGAGGCGCTCCCGCCGAGCCAGCGCGCCGTCATCTCGCTGCGCGACGTCGAGGGCTGGACGAGCGACGAGGTTCGTAACGCGCTCGACCTCTCGGAGGTCAATCAACGAGTGCTGCTGCACCGCGCACGCGCCAAGGTGCGCGCCGCGCTCGAGGACTATCTCGCATGATCGACGCCGAATCCCTCAGCTGCCAGGAGCTCGTCGAGCTCATCACCGACTACCTCGAGGGTGCCCTCGACGTCGCCTCGCGGGTCGGCTTCGAGCACCACATCGCGGGCTGCCCCGACTGCACCCGGTATCTGCACCAGCTCGAGACGATCGTGCGCGCGACCGGACGGCTCACGCTCGCAGATCTCGCTCCAGAAGCCGAGGAAGCGCTTGTGGAGGCTTTCCGCGGCTGGGCGCGAAGCAGCTCTTAACACCCACCTCAAAGCGACTCGCTACCTTCGAGCGAGAGCCATCGCCCAGCTCTCGGAAACCGAGGAGGATTCATTCGTGCTGAAAGCCGCCCGCTTGCTGCTGCCCGCGCTCGTCGTCGTCACGGCTGCCGTCTTCGCCGGCACCGCCTCTGCCGCCCCGAAGATGCCGATCGGCTTCTACGACGACATCTCGTTTCGGTGGTCGACCGACCGGCTGCAGAACCTCGACCAGGCAGTCAACGCCGGCGCCTCGATCATCCACACGACGGCCAGCTGGCCCGTGATCGCGCCGACGAAGCCGGCCAACGCGGCGAACGGCGACGACCCCGCCTACCATCTCAACGACCTCGACGAGCTCGTCAACAACGCGACGGTCCGCGGCTTGCGCGTGATGATCGACATCAACGGCACGCCGAAGTGGGCAAACGGCGGGCTGGCGCCGAACCACCTGCCGAAGAGCCTGTCGACGCTGCAGACGTTCGCGAAGATGCTCGCCACTCGCTACAACGGGCGCAGCGGCCACGGCTCGGTGTCGCTCTACAGCGTCTGGAACGAGCCCAACCTCGGGCTCTTCCTGCTGCCGCAGTTCTCGGGCAAGAAGATCGTCGGCCCGGCCAACTACGCGAAGCTCTTCAAGGCGGCGTACGCCGGCATCAAGGCCGGGAACCCGCTCGCCAAGGTGGCGATCGGCGAGACGTCCGCGCGAGGGCGCGACAAGCCGCTCGGCGGCACGAGCGACTCGATCGCCCCCGGAACGTTCGCGAAGCTGCTCGCCGCCCAGAAGGGGCTGAAATTCGACGCGTGGGCGCATCACCCGTACCCGACCTCGCCGAACCTGCCGCCGCTGCAGAAGGTGCGGTACCCGAACGTGACGCTCTCGACGCTGCCGCAGTTCGAAAAGGACCTGAAGAAGTGGTTCCACCGCGCCGTGCCGATCTGGATCACCGAGTACGGCCATGAGACGAAGCCCGGTGAGCCGCACGGCGTCACGAACGCCGTCCAGGCGAAGTACGCGAAACAGGCCCTGCAGATCGCCGCGAAGGACCCGAACGTGCAGATGTTCATCTGGTTCACGTTCCGCGACTCGGCCGGCAACCCGTGGCAGAGCGGGCTCGAAGGGCCGTCGGGTGCGCCGAAGCCGTCGTACGCCGCCTTCAAGTCGGTCGCGACCCCGATCGACGGGGTCTCGCAGAGCGTGCGTGCGGGGTCGACCGCGTCGGTCAAGCTCTACTTCCCGCTCCTCTACTCGGCGCAGGGCACCGGAGGGTCGATCGGGGTCACCTTCTGGGTGAACGACCTCACTGCCGGGAAGGCGGTCACGACCGGCCAGCCGGTCGCGACGCTCCAGGCCGACCAGTCGGCGACGATCCCGCTGGCCTTCACGCCGGTCAAGGGTCACACCTACTCGGTCCTCGTCATGGCGAACGAGATCAACGGGCACACGGAGCAGCAAACCGCGAGCCTGATCGGCTCCTGATCATGCGGCGGTGCGGGCCTCTAGGCCCGCAGCAGCCGCAATGCGAGCGCGACGGCGCCGATGGCCGCGGCGACGCCGGCCGTCGCCACCGCGACACCCGAGGCCGACGACACTGCGGCCGCCGCAAGCAGCAGGAAGCCCGCGAGCAGCGCCGTGAGCACGAGCGCGCCGGTCGCCGCCGCGCGCCGTAGCACGACTGCCCGCTCGGCGTGGATCCGCGCGTCCTCACCCGCCGACCAGAAGGCGAGCTCTGCCGCAAGGAGCAGGGCCGCGCCGACGACCGCCGCCCAGCCGTCGACGACGTGACGGCCGCTGCGCGTCGTCACGTATCCCGCGGCTGCGGCTGCTATGCCCCAGGGCACGAGGAGCGGGATCCGGAATGCCGCGGCGGCGGCAAGGAGCACGAGGGCGACGCCGACCGCCGTCTCCGCTGCCGACGCGAGGCTCCCCGCGCCGTCGATCGTGTAGGCGCCGACGCACGCGAGCACGACAAGCGCCGCCGCTGCGGTGGTCAGCCGCGTACGACCCGCGCGTAGCGACGGAATGCCCTCACCTCCTCCAGCGGCCCCTGCAGATCGGTGCCGGGCCGCCACTCGGCGACCGCCACACCCGACTCCTGCAGCCGGTGGCGCAGCGCGTCACGCCGGAGCGTCCAGATGTCGTGGGCGACGCCGTCGAGCCCCTCCGGCCGCGGCGTGAACGGGACCGGTGTCACGTCGAGCACGGCCAGGTCGAACCCACGCGCACGCAGGTCGAGCAGCGCGCCGACGCTCCGCTGGTCAAGGAGCGGCGAGAGCGCGATCACGAGCGCGCTCGGCGGCAGCGTGCGGCGCGGGATCACCTCCAGGTCGCGCCAGAAGTACGACAGCACGATCTCGGTGTCGATCAACGCGTCCACGATCCGATAGAGCTGCACGAGCCCGCTGCCCGGCACGAGCCACCGGAGGATCCCTCCGTAGGCGACGAGGCCGACGCGGTCGCGCCGCCCGACGTACGCGTCGGCGAGGGCGGCCGTTGCCCGCACCGCGAGCTCGAGCGTGCCGATGTCGCCGAGGCGAGCCTCTGCGAACGAGTCGACGAAGAGCACGACGTCGGTGTTTCGCTCGGGATGGCTCTCGTTCACCCAGAGCTCGCTGCGTCGCGCGCTCGCGCGCCAGTTGACGCGCCGCACCGCGTCGCCGGGCGCCCACCGGCGGACGTCGGCGAACTCGATCCCCTCGCCTTTGCGCCGCGACACCTCGCTGCCGGCGGTGAGCTGCGTCTCGCGCGGCCGCAGCACGCGTCTCAGGACGTCCTCGCGCGGATACACGCGCAGAGGCGGCGTGCCCGCGAACGCGCCCTCCCACGTGACGAGGCCGACCGCGTCGAACGCGCGGAGATGCAGCGGGGCGAGCGCATGCGCCCCCCAGCGCCTCGCCAGGACGCGCAGGCTCAGCTCACGCTGCTCGCCGGGCGCGAGCGTCACCGAGACGGGGTTCTCGCCGTCGACGAGCTCGATGCCGTCCGGCAGCCGGAGATAGACGTCGAGCCGGTCGATCCGCGAGCGGGCCGAGAGCACGATCGTCGCTTCGAGCTCGGTGCCTTCGATCGTGCGCTCGTCCTCGAGCTCCACGTCGACCCCCAGGCGCGGCGACGCCGCGAGCGCGAGGCCTGCGGCGAGCGCCAGCAGGAACGGCGCCGTCAGCGCGACGAGCTCGGGGCGCCCGGAGATGAGCGCCGCGAGGAGCCCCGCCGCCGAGAGCGCCGCGTAGCCGCCGAGCTTCGCGGTGGCGGCGCGGTTCACGCGCCGGGTGCCGCGAGGTCATCGGCGACCGGTGTCGGCACCGTGTCGAGCCGCTCCTGCACGACCTCTTCGGGCGAGATCCGCTGCACCCAGAGCTCGGGGCGCAGGGTCAGGCGGTGGGCGAGAGCCGGCACGGCGACCGCCTTCACGTCGTCGGGCGTCACGAAGTCGCGCCCATCGAGAGCCGCCCGGCAGCGCGAGAGCTTGAGTAGCGCGAGCGAGCCGCGCGGCGAGGCGCCGACCTGGATCGACCGCGCCTCGCGCGTCGCGGCGACGATGTCGACCATGTACAGGCCGACCGGCTCCGACACGTGGACGCGCTCGCACGCCTGCTGCATCTCGAGCAGGGTCGCCCGGTCGACGAGCG
This sequence comes from uncultured Thermoleophilia bacterium, assembly GCA_963840365.1. GTDB lineage: Bacteria > Actinomycetota > Thermoleophilia > Gaiellales > Gaiellaceae > PALSA-600. The sequence continues at coordinate 973,355 of CAWIYQ010000012.1, forward strand.
GTTCCAGCTCGACCTCGTCGCGGCCGCGCTCCGCACGGCTCGCGAGCATCTGCCATTCGTCGTCGCGCGCCGGGTAGCCCACCGACATGCGCAGCAGAAAGCGGTCGAGCTGTGCCTCGGGCAGCGGGTAGGTGCCCTCGTACTCGATCGGGTTCTGGGTCGCGAGCACGAGGAACGGCGGGCCGAGCTTCCTCGTGCTGCCCTCGCTCGTCACCTGGCGCTCCTGCATCGCCTCGAGCAGCGCAGCCTGCGTCTTCGGCGGGGCCCGGTTGATCTCGTCGGCGAGCAGCAGGTTGGCGAAGATCGGGCCGGCCCGGAACTCGAAGTCGGCCTCGCGCTGGTTGTAGACGGAGGAGCCGGTGACGTCCGACGGCATCAGGTCGGGCGTGAACTGGATGCGCGAGAAGTCGAGCGACGTCACCTGCGCGAACGAGCGCGCCATCAGGGTCTTCGCGAGCCCGGGGTAGTCCTCGACGAGAACGTGGCCGTCGGCGAGCAGGCCGAGCAGCAGCAGCTCGAGCGCCTCGCGCTTGCCGATCACCGCGCGCTCGACTTCGTCGAGGACGCGGTTCGAGATCCGCCCGACCTCCGAGAGCTGCATGGGCGGGTATTACATCCGTTCCAGGTCGGCGACGAGGGCGCGGAGCTCCGCCTCGGGGATCCCGGGCGCGAATTTGTCCTCGGGCGGGAGGCGGTCGGGGCGCAGGAGCTCCCACCAGCGGCCGAGCGTCTCCGGCGACGGGCGCCGGCCCGCGCGCTCGAGCCTGCAGCGTGCGATCTCCCGCAACTCCGGCAGCAGCTTCGTCTCCAGGTCGTGCGCGGTCGCGACGCCCAGGGTCACCTCCCGCTCGATGCGGGCAAGCTGGTCCGGGCGGGCCGGGCCCGGGTCGCCGCCGCGGGCGAGAGCGGCCGCGAACGGCGATCGCGGCCGGCGCGGGAGGGCGGCGTGGGCGGCGGCGACGACGAGCCCCATCACGAGCGTGCCGACGACGATCACGTACACGTGAAGGGCGACGGAGCGGAAGCCGGGCTCGGTCACGATCACGAGCACGGTCGCGACGGTCGCGACGGCGGTCAGCACGATCGTGTCGAGCAGGTGTGGCTTCGGCTTCACGCCGGGACCGCTCCCAGGCCGTCGCGGATCTCGCGGAGCGCCGCGATCGCCTCGTGCTTCATCGGCGCGTCGATCTCGTGGCGGCTGAACTTCGCCCGCTCGAAGAGCGCCGTCAGCCGGCTCACCGCATCGCGGTTCGAGCTGAGCTCGCCGAGTACGCGCCGCAGGTACTCGATCGCGGTCTCGCTCGGCCTGCGCCCGATCCCGGTTCGGCCGAGCACCCGCTCCATGCGCGCGTATGCGGCGATCACCGCCACGCGCGCGTCGGGCTCGGCCTCGAGATCGTCGATCGCCTCCCCGATCGACGTCGCGAGCTCCTCGGCCACCGTCGGCCCGTCCGACGCAGTCGGTTCGAGGACGCCGCGGCGGTGCCACGACCGGTACAGCAGCGCGCCGCCGACCGCGAGCAGCGCCAGGGTCGCCCACAGCACCGGCCACTCGAAGGTCGGGGAGTACGGGGCGACGGTCGAATGCTTGCCCTTGCCACCCGTGGCGCCCGACGAGGGCCTGAGCAGCGTCGACAGGTTGGGTAGGTGGCCGCGTCGCCACAGCCAGGCAACGGCGAAGCCGAGCAGCACGAGCAAGAAGAGGATCACGAGGCTGCGCGCCACGCGGGCCGGGAAGCTGCGTCGCGGCCGCCGCTCGACGTCCCGCTGTTGGTTCAGATAGAGCCAGGCGGAGATCGGGATCATCAGCACGAAGATGATCAGGAAGACGCTCATCGCCCAGCTGACATAGCCGGGCGTCGGGCGGCTCGCCGAGGCGTGCCCGAAGCCGCTCCGGCTCGCGAGCGCGACGATCCCGAGCAGGACGAGCAGCGCGGCCGCGACCAGCGCGAGCCGTTTGGTCCGTGCGTCCCCACCCGGTGCCGGTTCCACTTCTCACTGAGACGTCGGGCGGCACACGACCGTTAGGCTGGCCGCATGGCGGGCCTCGAGGGCAAGCGCGCGATCGTGACCGGCGCGTCGAGCGGCATCGGCGCGGCGACGACCCAGGCGCTTCGTTCGGCGGGCGCCCGCGTGCATACCGGCTCGCGGCGCGAGGGCAACCTCGACGTCACCGACCGCGCGTCCTGCGAGCGATTCGTGAAAGAGGCGCTCGCCGAGCTCGGCGGCCTCGAGATCCTCGTCAACAACGCCGGGCTCTCGCGCGGCCGCGACCCGGTCTGGGAGTCGCACGAGGAGGACGAGCGCGAAGTGATCGAGACGAACGTGCTCGGGCTGATGCGCATGACGCGGCTCTGCCTGCCGAGCCTGATCGAGAGCGGCGACGGCCACGTCGTCAACATCGGCTCGGTCGCGGGCATCTGGGCCTACGCGAACGGCTCGTCCTACGTCGCCTCGAAGTTCGCGGTGCACGGCTACACGCGCGCGTTGCGCGAAGACCTCTTCGGCAAGCCCGTGCGCGTGTCGAACATCGCCGGCGGTCTCGTGGAGACCGACTTCTCGACGGTGCGGTTCAAGGGCGACGCGCAGAAGGCCGCGGCCGTGTACGCGAACGTCGGTCTCGGTGGCCCGCTCACCGCCGAGGACATTGCCGAGTGCATTCTCTTCGCGGTCACGCGCCCACCGCACGTCTCGATCGACGAGATGCTCGTGCTCGCGCGCGCCCAGACCACCGGCACGAACGTCTACCGCGAGGGCGGCTAGCCGCGCGTGTCCCAGTAGCGGCGCAGGCCGTGCCAGGACTGCCAGAACGGGGCGACCGTGTCGTAGGTGTTGCCTTCCGCTCCCGCGTCGGCGCGGGCGGCCGCCACGAATGCATCGACGTCGAGGCCGTCGCGGACGCGGTGCGCCCACACGTCGAGCTCGTGGTCGAGGCGATCGAGGTGCTCGGCGACATCCTCGTGCACGCCGAAGTGGACCAGTGCCAGGCGCTCGGGACGGCGGGAGCGGATGGCGTCGACGGTCGCGTGCCAGGCCTCGACGTCGATGTCGGGCGGGGGGGAGACGGGCAGCACGTACACGGAGCCGGGGAGCCGCACGCCGGCGGCGTCGCCCGCCAGCACCGTCCCCCCGGCCGCGTAGCTGACGTGGTGCGACGCGTGGCCGACCGTCGGGAATGCCTCCCAGCCGAGCACGTCGCCGGCGGCGATGCGCACGTTCGCTTCCGGCACTGCGGCGAGCTCGCCCCAGAGCGGATCGAACGCGTCGCCGTAGAGGCGGCGTGCCGACCGTTCGAGGCGTGACGGGTCGACGAGGTGCGGGGCGCCGATCTCCGACACCCACACCATCAGGTGCGGATGCGCACGGACGATCGTCCCGACCGCGCCCGCGTGGTCGAGATGGATGTGCGAGAGCAGCACATGGCGGAGCTCGGCGAGGCTCGTCCCGTGCTCGGCGAGACCCGCCTCCAGCGCCGGCAGCGTCGAGGTCGGGCCCGTGTCGAAGAGCGCCGGCCCGTCGTCGGTCTCGACCAGATAGACGCCGACGGCGCGCGGCCGCGAGCCGAAGCGAAGATCGATCGGGCGCAACGATTCCATAACGCCATCTTCGCAGGAGCGCTTCTACGCTCGAATCGTTGTTGCGGTACGCCCCCGTCCTTCTGCTGGCGCTCGCGTTCGTCCCCACCGCACGGGCGCAGCTCGTCCCGCCCCTGCCGTTCCCGGCCACGGTTGCCGAGCTGATCCACTACCGCGCGCACGACGGGGTCGTCCGTCCTGCGGTGTTGCTCCTGCCGGCGACGTACCACGGCCAGCGGATCCCGCTCGTCATCTCGCCGCACGGACGCGGCGTCGACGAGCAGGAGAACGAGCTTCTCTGGGGCGATCTGCCGGGGGAGGGCGGGTTCGCGGTGATCAACCCGGCGGGCGAGGGGCGCCGGCTGCACTGGTACTCGTGGGGCGCACCGGGCGAGATCTCCGACCTTGCGCGCATGCCGCAGATCGCCGAGCGCCACGGCGTGAACGTCGACCCGCACCGCATCTACGCCTTCGGCGGCTCGATGGGCGGCCAGGAGACGCTGCTGCTGATCGCGCGCCACCCCCATCTGCTCGCCGGCGCCGCGGCGTTCGATCCGGCGACCGATATGGCCCGCCGCTACCGCGACTTCGCGCACCTCCGGCACGGCGCCGTGCTGCAGCGGCTCGCCCGCGAGGAGATCGGCGGCTCGCCGGCACAGGTTCCCTGGGCATACGAGCAGCGAAGCCCCGACCACTACGCCGACGTGATCGCTCGCTCGGGCGTGCCGCTGCAGCTCTACTGGAGCCGGCGCGACCGGATCATCCGCGACCAGCTCCGTGAGACGCAGGCGCTCGCGATCGACCTGCGCACGGACGGCGACCATAGGACGCTGTGGGACTTCGAGGGCGACTGGCAGCACACGGCGGAGATGCAGCCGACACGCCGGCTGCCACGCGCGCTCGCCCGCTTCGGCCTGCTCCCCTGGGCCGACGCGCCGCCGATCCGGGCGAGGCCGGGGATCAGGCCGACGGTCTGAGCGCGGCGTCGAGGTCGGCGAGCAGGTCGTCGGCCGATTCGATCCCGACCGAGAGCCGCACGAGCTCCGCAGGGGGCGCGAACGGCGCTCCGGCGGTCGAGGCGTGCGTCATCCGGGCGGGGTGCTCGATCAGGCTCTCGACCCCGCCGAGCGACTCGGCGAGCTGGAAGAGGTGCGTGCGCGCGACCAGGTCGAGCGCCTCCTGCTCGCCGTGGGCGAGGAACGAGACCATCGCCCCGAAGTCGCGCATCTGCGCCTTCGCGACCGCATGGCCGGGGTGGGAGGCGAGGCCCGGCCAGAACACCCGCTCGACCGCCGGATGCCCGTCCAGGAACTCCGCCACCCGGCGCGCGTTCTCGCAGTGCTGGCGCATCCGCACTGCGAGCGTCTTCAGGCCGCGCAGCACGAGCCACGAGTCGAACGGCCCCGGCACCGCACCGAGCGACTTCTGCAGGAAGTAGAGGCGCTCGGCGAGCGCGCTGTCGTTGCAGGCGACGAAGCCGCCGACGACGTCGCTGTGGCCGCCGAGGTACTTCGTCGTCGAATGGACGACCGCGTCGGCACCGAGGTCGAGCGGCAGCTGCAGGTACGGCGTCGCGAACGTGTTGTCGACGACGAGCCGCGCGCCGACAGCGTGCGCCGCCTCCGCCGCCTTGCGGATGTCGACGACGTTCAGCAGCGGGTTCGACGGCGTCTCGAGCCAGACGAGCCTCACGTCCTCGTCGAGATGGGCGGCGAGGTTGTCGTCCCACTCCGCCGCCGGGACATACGTGAAGCGATAGCCCTTCGGCTCGTACACCTGCGACGTCATCCGGTAGACGCCGCCGTAGACGTCGGCGATCAACACGACGCGGTCACCGGGGTCGACGAGGTGCATCAGTGTCGTCGTCGCCCCGATGCCGGAGCTGAAGGCGATGCCGTGGTCGGCGTTCTCGAGGCTGGCGAGCGCCACCTGCAGCGCGGTGCGCGTCGGATTCGCGACCCGGGAGTAGTCGTACCCCTTGTGCTCGCCGACCGCCTCCTGGACGTATGTCGAGGTCTGGTAGATCGGCGTGATGATCGCGCCGGTGGCGGGGTCGGGATCCTGCCCGGCGTGGATCGCGCGCGTCTCGAAGTCCATGACGCCTGACTCTAGAGACTGGCGCCGAGCCAGCGGGCGAGGCGTCGCAGCGGCGCGTCCAGCGACACGGGTTTCACGCCGTCCTCCCACCACACGCCCTTCACGTGGAGCTTCCCGGCCGTGCGGTCGTGCACGGGCTCCGCTCTTCCGACCAGACGATCACCGTGGAGGATCGGGAGCACGTAGTAGCCGTACTGTCGCTTCGCCGTCGGGACGTACATCTCGAGCCGGTAGAAGAACCCCCAGAGCGCTTCCGCGCGGTCGCGATCGTGCACGAGCCGGTCGAACGGGGAGAGGAACGTCGTGCGGCGCCGGACCGGCCCGTCGTCTGCGTCGGGGTGGGCGAGCAGGCGCCCCCGCTCGAGCTTCACGCCGAGCGCGCGGAAGCGCTGCTCCTCGATCAGCCTCGACGCCTCGCGCCACGGGATCGTCTCCGTCTCCGGGTACCAGCGCTCGGCGATGTCCCAGAGCCGTTGCTTCCCCCGCCGACCGACGACCGCAACCTGCCCGCGTGCATTGAGCAGGCTGAGCATCAGCCCCATCTTGCGTGCGCCCCACCAACGGTGCGCCTCGCGCCCCGACGGCGCGTGATCGTCGATCTCGCGCGAGAGGAGCGGCCCCCGGCGGTCGAGCTCGCGCAGGATGTGACGGCGGTACGCAGCGTGCTCGGCCAGGTACGCGTCGATGCGGCGGTCGAGCGGCCGGTCCTTCCGGCGCATGCGCGCCTTCAGGAGCGGCAGGTCCTCGACCGGGTACACGAAGGCATCCCACTCGACGAGCTTGCGCTCGTCCCAGAGCAGGCGATCGAGCTCGGCGGGGTCGTAGCGGGCGCCGAGGCGGCTCCAGAGCACGAGATGCTGCGGCGGCGCGACGGTCGCGATCGGGTCGAGCTGCAGGAAGCCGAGGCGGCGCACCGTGTCGAGGACGCCGGTGGCGGAGCCGTCGAGCTGCTGCGCGCGCACCGCGATGCGGCGTGCTCGGGCGACGTCGAGCTCAGGCAAGCTCGACCCGCTCGAGCCCGATCGTCCGCGCGAGGCGCGCGGCGGCGCGCTCGAGCTTGGCGGAGACATTCCCGCGCACCCTCGGCTCCGGCGTGAAGTGCCGCACGCGCAGCACCCCCTCGGCGCGGTCCGCCTTCAGGTCGGCGCGGCCGAGGAAGCGGTCGCCGGCGAGGAGCGGCAGCACGTAGTAGCCGTAGACCCGCTCGTGCTCGCGCTTGTACACCTCGATCAGGTGGCCGAAGCCGAACACGCGCTGCAGCAGCGGCCGGTCCCAGACGAGGTTGTCGAAGGGGCAGACGAGCACCGGCGGCGCGGGATCCCCGCCGAGCTCGGCATCGGCGGGGACGTAGAACGGCGCGCCGCCGTCGTCGGGATCGACCTCGCGCAGCGCGCCCTCCTCGACGAGCGCGAGCAGGTGATGGTGCAACCGCGCCTTGCCGCCGGAAAGGCGCCAGTGCTCACGGATCGCGGCCTCGGTGAGTGCGCCGCGTGCGTGCACGGCGAGCAGGGCAAAGGTGCGGAGCGTCTCGTCCTCGCCCGGCGTCGGCGCCTCGAGCTGCTCGCGCGGGATCACGTGTTCGGCGAGGTCGTAGCGGCGCTGGAAGCTGCGCCGGTCGGCGATCACGAGCCTGCCGCTGTCCCAGAGTGCGTCGAGCACCATCTTCGCGGGCTTCCAGTTCCACATCCCGCCGCCTCCCCGACCTGCGAAATCCGGCCCTTCGAAGTCGCGTGAGCCGAGCGGCCCCTCGGCCCGGATGCGGTCGAGGATCGGCTCGACGAGCTCCGCGTGGTCGCGCAGCGCCCGGTCGTGCGTCCCCCAGTGCCCGTCGCCGTCCATCACCCGGCGAAAGTGTGGCCAGAGCTCGACGGGCAGCAGCGACGCCTCGTGCGCCCAGTACTCGAAGACGCGCCCCGCGCCGAGGAGCCGCGGCACCGCCTCGGGGTCGAAGGCGCCGATGCGCGCCGAGAGCGTCAGCCGGTGCGCGCGGTCGACGGTCGAGATCGAGTCGAGCTGCACGGCCGTCAGCCGCCGGATCGCTCCCTCCACGTCTGCGTCGCCCGCCCGCCGGAAGCGGCCCGTGTAGCCCTGCGCAGCGACGATCGTGCGCCGGATCGCGGCCAGGGTGGTCGTGCGCCGCGGAGCGTCAGCGTGCGTGGGCGAGGTACTCCAGCAGGTCGGAGCGCGTGACGACGCCGACCGGATGGCCGCCGTCTGCGACCACGACCGCGTTCGTGCCCGCGGTCAGCGCAGTCACGATCTCGTCGACGGACGCGTCGGCCTCGACGGCCTGCAGAGGCCCCTGCATCGCCACCGCGACGTCCTCGTGCAGCGCATCCGGATTCTTGAAGACGAGATCGAGCAGTGCGCGGTCCTGCAGCGACCCGATCACGTCGGCGAGCGTCACCGCGTCGCCGCTGCGGACGACGGGCAGCTGCGAGATCGAGTAGCGCTCCATCAAGTCGATCGCCTCCGCCACCTTCTGATGGGCCGAGATCGTGACGAGCGACGGTGTCTCGCCGCCCTTGGCACGGATCAGCTCGCGCACCGTCGGCGCCGGCGCGCTGCGCTCGAGGAAGCCGTGCTCGATCATCCAGTTGTCGTCGAGGAACTTCGAGAGGTACGAGCGACCAGAGTCGGGAAGGATCGCGACGACACGGGACTCGGGTCCCAGCGTCGCCGCGTGGAGGAGCGCGCCCGCGATCGTCGAGCCCGACGAGCCGCCGACGAGCAGGCCCTCCTCGCGCGCGAGCCGCCGTGCCGCGAGGAACGAGTCGCGGTCGGAGACGCGGATCCACTCGTCGACGACGGTCAGGTCGATCGTCTCGGGCCATGTGTCCTTGCCGATCCCCTCGACGAGGTACGGATGGAGGTCCTCGTCCGACTCCGCGGTGTAGATCGAGCCCTCCGGGTCGACGCCGACGATGCGAACGTGCGGCGCGTGCTCCTTGAAGTAGCGGCCGACGCCGCTGATCGTGCCGCCGGTGCCGACCGAGATGACGAGCGCGTCGATCTCGCCGCCCGTCTGCTCAAGGAGCTCGGGGCCGGTCGTGAGGTAGTGCGCCTCGGGGTTCGCCATGTTCGAGTACTGGTCGGGCTTGAAGCCACCAGGGATCTCCTCGGCGAGACGCGAGGAGACCGAGTAGTACGACTCGGGCGAGTCGTGATCGACTGCGGTCGGCGTGATCACGACCTCGGCGCCGTAGCCGCGCAGCATCGAGATCTTCTCCTGGCTCATCTTGTCGGGCATCACGAAGATGCAGCGATAGCCCTTGCGCGCCGCCGCGATCGCGAGCCCGACACCCGTGTTGCCCGAGGTCGGCTCGACGATCGTCCCACCCGGCTTGAGCTTCCCGTCGCGCTCCGCGGCCTCGATCATCGCGAGCCCGATGCGGTCCTTGTTCGACCCGCCCGGGTTCAGGAACTCGAGCTTCGCGAGGATCTCGCCCGGGACATCGCGGGAGATGCGGTCGAGACGGACGATCGGCGTCCCGCCGACCAGGTCGAGGATCGTCGGATACTGACGCCCCATCGCGGCGGAGCCTACCCGGGGAGCGCCGCGCCCTCGACCTGCGCCATCTCGGAGCTCCGGATGAGCACTGCGGTCGCGACGAACGCCACGAGCGATACGCCGGCCATCACCCAGAACGCCCACTGTGACCCTGCGGTAAACGCTGCGCGGAAGCCCTCCGTGTGCACGAGGTGGTTGAAGCGCGAGATCGACACCGACGACGCGACGGCGACGCCGATCGCCCCACCGATCTGCTGGGCGGTGTTGATCAGGCCCGACGCGAGCCCCGCCTCGTGGTACTCGACGCCGGCGAGCGCGGCGATCGAGACCGGGATGAATGTGAACGGCAGCGCGAAGCCGACGAGCAGGTAGCCGGGCAGCAGGTCGGAGGAGAACGATGCTCCGACGGGGATCTGTGCGTACCAGATCATCCCCGCGGTCATCGCCGCGAAGCCGATCAGCATCACGGTCTTCGCACCGATGCGCGTCGTCAGCGCCTGGGCGACGCCCGCCCAGAGGACGGCCGACCCCGCCGTGACGACGAATGTCACGCCGGTCTTCAGCGCGGACCAGCCGAGCACGTTCTGGACGTAGAGCGTCAGGACGAAGAAGTTCGAGAACGTGATCGCGCCGAGCAGCACGCCTGTCACGTTCGCGCCCGCGACGGTGCGGACGCGGAAGATGTGGAACGGCATCAGCGGATCCTTCGCCCGCGCTTCGATCACGAGGAAGCCGATGAGGAACGCGACCGCGACGACGAGTCGTACGATCGTCCAGGCCGAGGTCCAGCCGTGCGCCGGTGCCTCCGAGACCGCGTAGACGAGCAGCGCGAGCCCGACGGTGACCGCGATCGCCCCGGCGACGTCCGGGGTCGACTCGCGCTCGATTCGGCTCTCGCGGACGAAGCGCGGCGCCAGCAGGAAGGCGATCACACCGACCGGGACGTTCACGAAGAAGATCCACTCCCAGCCGAGGTACTTGGTCAGGACGCCGCCGGCGAGCACGCCGACCGCGGCGCCCGAGCCGCCCATGGCGCCCCAGATGCCGAGCGCCTTGTTGCGCTCGGCGCCTTCGTCGAACGTCGTCGTGACGATCGAGAGCGCGGCGGGGGAGATGATCGCCGCGCCGAGACCCTGCACCGCGCGGGAGGCGATCAGCACGCCCGACGACCAGGCCAGTCCGCAGAAGAAGGACGCCACGGTGAAGATGACGACCCCGACCAGGAACACGCGGCGGCGGCCGAGCAGGTCGGCAGCCCGTCCGCCGAGCAGCAGGAAGCCGCCGAAGGTGATCGCGTAGGCGGTGATGACCCACTGCAGGTTGTCGCGCGAGAAGTGCAGCGCCCGGCCGATCGAGGGCAGCGCGACGTTCACGATCGAGACGTCGAGCACGGTCATGAAGAACGCGGCGCAGACGATCGCGAGCGCGATCCAGCGCCGCGGGTCCGCCGTCGGGATGCCTTCGCTGCCTGCCAAGGTGCCCGACACCTTAAAGGCTGATGGTCTAGTGGCGGAAGTGGCGTCGGCCGGTGAGGACCATCGCGGCGCCCGCCGCTCGCGCACCGCCGCGACGACCTCGTCGTCGCGCTTCGAGCCGCCCGGCTGGACGATCGCCGCGACGCCGGCGTCGAGCGCGAGCTCCGGGCCGTCGGCGAACGGGAAGAACGCGTCGCTCGCGAGCACCGCGCCCGGCGAGGTCGTGGCCGTGCTCGCGCGCCTTCTCGACCGCGATCCGCACCGCGTCGACGCGGCTCATCTGGCCGGCGCCGATGCCGATCGTCTGCAGGCCGCTTCGCGAGCACGATCGCGTTCGAGCGTGACGTGCTTGCAGACGCGCCAGGCGAAGAGGAGGTCGGCCCACTGCTCTTCGGTCGGCTCGCCGACCGCCGACGGTCATCTCCTCGCGGTCGTCGATGCCGGCGTCGCGCTCCTGGACGAGCAGGCCGCCGAGCACGCGCTTGTAGTCGAGCTCGCCCGGCGTGTCGGCGCGCCGCTCGCGGTCGCGGAGGATGCGCAGCGCCGGCTTGCGCGCACGGAGCGCCTCGAGCGCCGTCGTCGTCGTAGTCGGGCGCGAGCAGCACCTCGACGAAGTGCTCGGCGATGCGCGCGCCGAGCGCGGTCGCCGACCGGCGCGGTTGAGCATCGGCACGCAGCCGAACGCCGACACCGGGTCGGCGGCGAGCGCCCGCTCGTAGGCCTCCTCGATCGTGTCCGCGACCGCGACGCCGCACGGGTTCGCGTGCTTGACGATCACCGCCGCCGGCAGCGTCGAACTCGCGCAGGATCCGCCGCGCGCCCTCGAGGTCGGCGAGGTTGTTGTACGAGAGCTCCTTGCCGCCGAGCTGCTCCACCGCGAGAGCAGGTGGCGGCGCGGCGCCGAGCTCGCGCGTAGTACGCCGCCCGCTGGTGCGGGTTCTCGCCGTACGGCAGGTCGGCGACCTTCGCGGAAGCGACAGCGTCAGCTGGTCGGGGAACGAGCTCGTCGTCGCGCGAACCAGCGCGCGATCGCCGCCTCGTACGCGGCCGTCGCCGCGAACGCCTCGCGCGCGAGCGCCCGCCGCGTCGCCGCGGCACGGCGCCGCCGGCGCGCAGCTCGTCGAGCACGGTCGTCGTACTGGTCGCGGTCGACAGACGGCGGCGACGTGGGCGAAGTTCTTCGCGGCGGCGCGCAGCATCGACGGGCCGCCGACGTCGATCATCTCGACCACGTCGTCCTCGCTCGACGCCGCTGCCGGCCGGCGACCGAGGCGAACGGGTAGAGGTTCACGCAGACGAGGTCGAACGGCTCGATCCCGTGCTCGGCGAGCGTCGTCGCGGTCCTCCTCGAGGTCGCGGCGGGCGAGGATGCCGGCGTGGATCGCGCGGGTGCAGCGTCTTGACGCGGCCGCCGAGCATCTCCGGCGCGCCCGTCACGTCCTCGACGCGCGTCACGGCCAGCCCGTGCTCCTCGAGGAGAGACGCGGTGCCGCCCGACGAGACGAGCTCGAAGCCGAGCTCGGCGAGGCCGCGCGCGAACTCGTCGATGCCCGCCTTGTCGTAGACGGAGATCAGTGCGCGCGGCACAGGTCCCTCACGACCTCGGGCAGGAGCCGGTGCTCGACCGCGTGGATCCGCTCGTCGAGCGTCTCGCGCGGCTCGACGGGGACGGGCTCCTGCGCGAGCACGGCGCCGGTGTCGAGGCCCTCGTCGACGCGATGGACGGTCACGCCCGTCGTCTCGACACCCGCGGCGAGCGCGTCGTCGATCGCGTGCGCGCCCGGGAACTCGGGGAGGAGCGACGGGTGGACGTTGACGATGCGGTCGGGGAAGCGGCGAGGAACGGCGGTCGTCAGCAGGTGCATGTACCCGGCGAGGACGACCAGCTCGACGCCGTGCTCCTCGAGCCAGGTCGCCATCACGAGGTCGCGCTCCTCGCGGTCGGCGTGGCAGTCGAGCGCGAAGGTCGCGGTGGGGATGCCTGCCGCGCGCGCCCGCACGAGCGCGTAGGCGTCCTTGCGGTTCGAGGCGACGGCCGCGACCGGCAGCCCGTCGTCGATCAGCGCCTGCAGGTTCGTGCCGTTGCCGCGAGACGAGGACGCCGATCACGCGATCCGCCCGATCACGAGCTCGCCGGGCGCCGGGCTCGGCGACGACGGCGCACCAGCCGATGCCGAGGTTGAAGACGCGCCGCAGCTCGTCCTCGTCGACGTGGCGCGCGAGCCAGCCGAAGACCGGCGGGCGCTCCCACGCGTCCCAGTCGAGCTCGGCGGTGCGGCCCGTCGGGCAGGACGCGCTCGAGGTTGCCGAGGATCCCGCCGCCGGTGACGTGCGCGAAGGCCTTCGCGCGGCCGCGCAGCGCCCGCGCGTCGTCGAGGTAGAGCCGCGTCGGCGCGAGCAGGTCGGGGCCGTCGTAGTCCTCGCTCCTCGAGCACCGCCGGACGAGCGTGAAGCCGTTCGCGTGCACGCCGGCCGAGGCGAAGCCGATCACGGCGTCGCCGGCCGCGATCGTCGCTGCCGTCGATCAGGTCGTCGCGGTCGACGATGCCGACGCAGGTGCCGGCGAAGTCGAGCTCGCCCTCGCGGTAGATCCCGGGCAGCTCGGCCGTCTCGCCGCCGACGAGCGCGACGCCCGCCTCGCGGCACACCTCGGCGGCGCCCTCGACGAGCTCGGCGACCTGCTCGAGGTCGATCTCGTTCGCGGCGACGTAGTCGAGCAGCATCAGCGGCGTCGCGCCCCGCTCGTGAGCGACGTCGTTGATGCAGTGCGCGGCGAGGTCGGCGCCGCAGTCGCGCAGCGCGCCGCGCCGGCGGGCGAGCATCAGCTTCGTGCCGACGCCGTCGGTCGAGGCCGCGAGCAGCCGCTCGCTCGTCGAGCGGGTGCAGGCCGGCGAACGCCCCGAAGCCGGTCGCGCCGGTCGACTCGACCGCGGCGCGCAGCCGCTCGACGACCGACCCGGCGGTCGCCAGCGAGACCCCGGCGCCTCGTAGCTGCGTTCGCGTTCCAGGAGGGTGAGTCTAGGCCGGGCGGCGGCTAGGCGAAGCGCTCGGCGTTCAGCTCGGGCCGCCCTTCGGGCCCGTCCGGCAGGAAGCGGACGAGCGTCCCGCCGATCGAGACGGAGCTCGCGTCGTACGGCAGCGCGAGCAGGTCGGCGAGCGCCTGCGTCTTCGTGCCCGGGTCGTCGGCGCGCAGGACGAGCTCGGTGAGCCGCAGCTCGTCGCTGCGGGCGAGCAGCTCGTCGATCCACTCGCGCGGCGGGATGCACCTCGAGGCGGTAGCCGGCGTTGGTGGAGACGAAGGTGCGGCGGCCTCCGTGCTCCTGGATGCGGAGCCCGCGGTCGTTCGCCCGGTCGAGCACCGCGTGGAACTCGTCCTCGTCGAGCGCCACGCCGAGGTGGTCGACGCGCGGGATCCGCCAGTGGCCCGGCTGGATGACGACGTTGACGGCTCCGTGCTCGACCTCGGTCAGGCGCAGCTTGAACCCGTCGGCGGCGAGCTTCTCCCACGAGACGCCGGGCTCGGCCGCGACGGCCTCCTCGCCGACGCGCCCGTAGCGCGCGACGAGCTCGAACCCGAGCTTGCCGACGTAGCGCGCCTCGACGTCGCGGAGCTCCGAGGTGACGAGGTGGTAGTGGAAGAGGTGCATCGCTTCGAGTTCGGCCTGACGGCCCGACTCCTAGTCTTTCAGTGGCATGTCGCCGTCGCTGATCTCACCCTGGAGCTTCGAGCCGCTGCAGCTCGTCCCGACCGTCGTCGTCGCGGCGCTGTACGTGCGCCGCTGCCAGACGCTCGCCCGTCAGGGGCGGCCCGTGCCCGGCTTCCGCAAGGCGCTCTTCTGCCACGGGATCCTGCTCGTCGTCCTCGCGCTCAACTCGCCGATCGACTACCTCGGCGAGCACGACTTCTTCTTCATCCACATGACGCAGCACATCCTGATCGGCGACCTGGCGCCGCTCTGCTTCGTGCTCGGCCTCACCGGGCCGATCCTGCGGCCGGTGCTCGCGATCCCGATCGTCGACCGGCTTCGCGTGCTCACGCACCCGTTCGTCGCGCTGCCGATCTGGGCGGTCAACCTCTACGTCTGGCACCTGCCGTTCCTCTACGACGCGGCGCTCCACCACGACGCCGTGCACGCCCTCGAGCACTTCTGCTTCTTCACCTTCGGCTGCCTGATGTGGGAGCCCGTGGTCGAGACGCTGCCCGCGCCGGTGTGGTTCGGCACCGGCATGAAGCTCGGCTACATCGCCGTCGTCCGCCTGGTCGAGACGATCCTCGGGAACGTCTTCATCTGGTCGTCGCCACCAGTTCTACAGCGTCGTACCGCCACCCGCCGCTCTGGGGGATCACGCCGGCGCACGACCAGAACCTCGGCGGCGTGGTGATGATGGCCGAGGGCTCGATCGTCACCCTCGCCGCGCTCGCGTGGCTCTTCCTGCGGCTCGCCGAGGAGTCGGACACGCGCCAGCGGCTGATCGAGCAGGGGCTCGACCCGACGCAGGTGGCCCGCGCCGTCAGGTACCGGCGCGCCGACCTGCTCCAGTAGCCGTCTCGAAGCGGTGCTTCGCGGCGGCCGACCGGCAGGCGCGTCGGGTACTCGCGCGTCAGGCACGCGCGGCAGAGCGCGTCTGCGGGCCGGCGCGTCGCCGCCTGCAGCCCGTCGAGCGACAGGTAGGCGAGGCGACGTCGCGCCGATCGCCTCGCGCACCTCGTCGACCGTCGCGTGCGCGGCGATCATCTCGTCCGGTCGACGCGAGGTCGATCCCGTAGTAGCAGGGGGAGACGATCGGCGGTGAGGAGACGCGCACGTGCACCTCGGCCGCGCCGGCGTCGAAGAGCATCTGCACGATCTGGCGCGTCGTCGAGCCGCGCACGATCGAGTCGTCGACGACGACGAGCGCGCTTGCCGGCGACCTCGGCGAGCGGGTTGAACTTCATGCGGATCCCCTGCTCGCGCATGCCCTGCTCCGGCTGGATGAACGTGCGGCCGACGTAGCGGTTCTTGATCAGCCCCTCGCTGAACGGGATCCCGGTCGCGCGGGCGAAGCCGATCGCGGCCGGCGTGCCCGAGTCGGGGATCGGCAGCACGAGGTCGGCCTCGACCGGCGCCTCCTCGGCGAGCCGCTCGCCCATCCGCACGCGCGCGCCGTGCACCTCGACGCCGGCGAGCCGCGTGTCCGGGCGCGCGAGGTAGAAGAACTCGAAGATGCAGAGCGCGCCGCGCTCCGACGGCTCGACCGCCTGGATCGAGGTGATCCCGTCCTCGTCGGCGATCACGAGCTCGCCCGGCCGGATCTCGCGCTCGAACTTGGCGCCGACCAGGTCGAGCGCGCAGCGTCTCCGACGCGAGCACGGGGTCGTCGCCGAGCCGTCCGAGCACGAGCGGGCGGAAGCCGTACCGGTCGCGGAACGCGAACAGGCGGCCCTCGGCGAGCCCGACGACCGTCGCCGCGCCCTCGAGCGTGCGCCATCGTCGCGGTCAGCGCCTCCACGAGCGGCCGCTCGTCGTCGGCGACGAGCGCCGCGATCACCTCGCGAGTCGGACGAGTCGACGCGAGCTGCTTCCCGACTGCGCTCGCGGAGCTCGTCGGCGTTGACGAGGTTGCCGTTGTGCCCGATCGCGACCGTGCGCGCGCGTCCGTGGTGGAGGAGCGGCTGCGAGTTCGCCCACGCGTTCGCCGCCGGTCGTCGAGTAGCGCGTGTGCCCGATCGCGAGCTCGCCCTCGAGCCCGTGCAGGCTTCGCTCGTCGAACACCTGGGCGACGAGCCCGAGGTCGCGCAGCGCGGTCAGTCGTCCGTGCTCGCTGACGGCGATGCCCGCCGACTCCTGGCCGCGGTGCTGCAGCGCGTAGATGCCGAAGTACGTGAGCCGCGCGACGTCGCGGCCCGGCGCGCGGATGCCGAAGACGCCGCACATCAGGCGACTGCTCCCAGTTCGACGACGTCGTCCCACGGGATCTCTGTCCCGGGCGCGACCGCGACGACGACGCCTTCGCCCTCGACCGCGTCGTGGTCGCACGGGAGCCCCGACCAGGCGGCCGCCTCGGCGAGCGCGAGCGCGACGCCGCCGTCGGAGACGTCGTGCGCGAGCGAGAAGAGATGCGCGTGACGCCACATGAACGCGACGAGCCCGTGGCCGAAGCCGCGCACGAGCTGCACGCCGTCGCCGCGGCGCCAGCGCCCGGGGATGCGCGTCACGTCGCGCACGAGGCCGACGCAGCCGACGACGGGTGTCGGCGGGATCGGGCTGCCGCCGGTCTCGTTGTAGAGCGAGACGTTGCCCGAGACGACGGGGATGCCGAGCGACTCGGCGGCGCGCGGCGATCCCCTCGATCGCCTGCTCGAGCTCCCAGGCGATCTCGGGCTTCTCGGGGTTGCCGAAGTTGAGGCAGTCGGTGAGCGCGAGCGGCTCGCCGCCTGCGCACGCGACGTTCAGCGCCGCGTCGAGCACCGCGCCGAAAGCCCGCCTCGACCGGGTTGCGGCAGCCGAGCGGCGGGCCGTCGAGGCTCACCGCGAGGCCGCGCGTGCCGTCGAGCCGAAGCACAGCTGCGTCGAGGCCGGGCCGGCGCACCGTGCGGGAGCCGACGAGCTGGTCGTACTGCTCGTACACCCACGCCTTCGGCTCGTCGTTCACCGGTGCCACCTCGGCGGGAGCGGTTGCCCGTTCCTGCAGCTCGAGCTCGTAGCGCGGGCAGGCGTCCGTGAGCAGGTGCGCCGGGATGCTGCCGACGATCTCGTCGTCGACGAGCGCACGCAGCTCGCCGTGGTCGGTCACCTCGCCGATCACCGTGCACGGGAGCTCCCAGCGCTCGCACGCGGCGCGAACCTCGTCGAGCCGCTCGGGCTCGACCACGGCGACCATCCGCTCCTGCGACTCGGAGATCATGATCTCCCAGGGCTCGAGGCCTGGCTCGCGGAGCGGGACGCGGTCGAGGTGCACGTCGACACCCATCCCGTCGCGCGCCATCTCGGAGAGCGAGGAGGCGAGCCCGGCAGCGCCGCAGTCCTGCAGCGACGACGACGAGGCCGCGCTCGACGAGCTCGAGCGAGACCTCGATCAGCGCCTTGCCGCGGAACGGGTCGCCGATCTGCACCGAGGGGCGCTTCTCGTCGGAGCCTTCGAGGTCCTGGGAGGCGAGCACCGAGGCGCCGCCGATGCCGTCGCGGCCCGTGGTCGCGCCGTAGAGGACGAGAAGGTTGCCGACGCCCTGGGCGCGGGCCGAGAGCACCCGCTCGGTGGGGAGGAGCCCGACGCACATCGCGTTCACGAGCGGGTTCGCGGTGTAGGCGTCGTCGAACGCGCACTCGCCGCCGACCGTCGGGACGCCGACGCAGTTGCCGTAGTGCGCGATCCCGGCGACCGCCTGGCGGAAGTGCCAGTCGGGCTCGCCGAAGCGGAGCCCGTCGAGCAGCGCGACCGGGCGGGCGCCCATCGCGACGACGTCGCGGAGGATCCCGCCGACACCGGTCGCCGCGCCCTGGAACGGCTCGACCGCCGACGGGTGGTTGTGCGACTCGACCTTGAAAGCGACCGCGAGACCGTCGCCGAGGTCGATCACGCCGGCGTTCTCGCCCGGTCCCTGCAGCACGCGCTCGCCGCTCGACGGAAGCCGCCGAAGCAGACGGGCCGAGTGCTTGTAGCCGCAGTGCTCCGACCAGAGGAGCGAGAAGACGGCCAGCTCGAAGTCGTTCGGCGTGCGCTCGAGCAGCTCGCAGATACGGTCGAACTCCCAGTCCGTCAGGCCAAGGCTGCGATGGAGCGGTTCCGCGACGGAGCTCAGGGGGTCAGTGTATCGGGGGCTGCCGATGACCTCGTCTACGCTCGGCTGCGTGATCGAGCTGCCCGGAGTCATCGAACTGCGCGGCGCGACCCTGGATGACGTCGACTGGCTCGTCGAGCTGTACGACGATCCGGACGTCGAGCCGTACCTGCGCGGCAACCTTGCGCGCGACGCCGAGGCGCTGCGCGCGGAGGTGGAGCGATCCGCGGCCGAGCCGCGCCGGGTCGGGCGGCTGGTCGTGCTCGCAGACGGCGAGCGGGCCGGCGCGATGGGCTATCGCGAGGTGAGCGAGGCACACGGCATCGTCCACGGCGAGGCGCTCGCGATCGACCCGGCTTTCCGCGGCCGCGGGATCGGCCTCGAGGCGACCCGGCTCTTCCAGCGCTACCTCCTGCTCGAGCTCGGCTACCACCGTCTCGAGGTCGCCTGCTACGGCTTCAACGAACGCGCGATCGCCCACGCCGAGCGTGCCGGCTACGTCCGCGAGGGCGTCAAGCGGAAGGCGTACCTCCGGCACGGCGAGTGGCAGGATGCGGTGCAGTTCGCGCTGCTGCGGGAAGAGCTCGACCAGCCGTAGGATTGGCGGCATGACAGCCAGGTACCTGCACACGATGGTGCGGATCACCGATCCGCCGCGGAGCCGCGAGTTCTACGAGGCGCTCGGCTTCGAGTTCCGCCGCGAGATGGACATCGTCCGGAACGGCGAGAAGGAGGCGACGAACTACTTCTTCGGCATGCCCGGCCAGGAGGAGGAGCTCGAGCTGACCTACAACCACGACGGGCGCACGTACGAGAACGGCACCGGCTACGGCCACATCGCGATCGGCGTCGACGACCTCGACGCGACGCTCGCGCGGCTCGCCGAGCAGGGAATCGAGCCGGAGCGCCCGCCGTACCAGGTGAGGGAGGGCGGCGGCTTCCTCTGCTTCGTCCGCGACCCGGACGACTACCGGATCGAGATCATCGGCCGGAGCTGAGCGCGGCCTCGGTCGTCGCCCTTCTGCTCGCCGCGCTGTTCGCTGCGGCGACCACTACCTCGGGAGCATGTCGTGGCACCCCGGGCGGCGGCCGTCAGCCTGCTCTCGGCTCCCTGGCCCGTCCTCGCGTTCGCCGCCGGATGCATCCAGCGCGATCCGCTTCGTGCGGCGCTGCTCGGGCTCGGTTGCACGGTCACGGCACTCCTCGGCCTCGGGGTCTCCGTGCTCGTGGTGCGCAAGGTGTCGTTGCGTCCACGTGCCGGGATGCACTAGGTTCGCCGCAACTCGTCGAAGGAGGCAACGATGGCGTCACTGGAGGCACGGAGCTTCGACTCGCCGGACGAGGTCCGGTCGCCCGAGCGCACGAAGGTCGACCTTGTTCATCTGGCCGATGCCGACGTCAGCCGGCTCACGTTCGAGCCTGGGTGGCGGTGGTCCGACCATGTGAAGCCGGTCGCCGGCACCGAGACCTGTCAGGCGGCTCATCTCGGCGTGGTCTTCTCGGGCCGACTCCACGTCGAGCACGACGACGGATCCGCGATCGACATCGGTCCAGGCGACGTCTACCGGATTGCGCCCGGGCACGACGCGTGGGTCGTCGGCGACGACCCGTTCGTCGGGCTGGAGTTTCGCAGCGCGGCCGAGTACGCGGCCGGCTGAGCGCCGTCCGCGGTTCGCCGCGTACGGGTTTCGGCAAGACTCACCGCGTGGACGCGCGGGTGGGTGACACGGAGCGGCTTCGCGGCCTCCAATGGCTGACCGACGCCGCGCTCGCCCACCTCGACCTCGACGAGTTGCTCGACGCGCTGATCGTGCGGCTGCGCGAGACCCTGGGTGTCGACGCATGCTCGGTCTTGCTGCTCGAGGAAGATGCGCATGAGCTCGTCGTGCGGACCTCCCTCGGGCTCGACGGGCAGCTCGAGCGTGGCGCCCGCATTCGGGTCGGCGTGGGGCTGCCGGGCCGCGTCGTGGCGGAGCTGCGCCCGCTCCTGCTCGACGAGATCGACGAGCCCGCCGGTCTCGACCTCGGGACGGGGGGCCTCGCGGCTGCGGTCGGAGTTCCGCTCGCGGCACACGGCGTCGCGCTCGGCGCGCTCGTCGTCGGCACCTTTGCGCCGAGGCGGTTCGACGACGGCGCCGTCGAGCTGCTGCGGCTCGCCGCCGACCGCACGGCGGTCGCGATCGAGCACGCGCGGAGCTTCGAGGCCGAGCGGCAGGCGCGCGAGCGGCTCGAGCAGGTGCAGACCGTCACCGACGCCGCGCTGGCGTACCTCGAGCTCGACGAGCTGCTCGCAGTCCTCCTGCCCAAGGTGCGCGAGATCCTCCACGCGGACACGTGCGCGGTGCTCCTGCTCGACGACGAGACCGACGAGCTGGTCGCCCGTGCAGCCGTCGGCATCGAGGAGGAGGTCGAGCAGGGCGTTCGCATCCCGGTCGGCGGCGGCTTCGCCGGGCGCGTCGCTGCCGAGCGGATGCCGATCGTGCTCCCGGACGTCGACCACGCGCACATCCTCAACCCGATCCTGCGCGAGAAGGGCCTCAAGTCGCTGCTCGGCGTCCCGCTCCTCGTCCGCGGGGAGGCAATCGGCGTGCTTCATGTGGGCGCGCTCGTTCACCGCGACTTCGGCCGCCGTGACATCGAGCTGCTCCAGCTCGTCGCCGAGCGCGTCGCACTCGCGATCGAGCGGGCGCAGCTGCATGAGCAGACGGTCTTGCTCGACCGGTTGAAGGCGAACTTCGTCGCCGTCGCCTCGCATGAGCTTCGGACCCCCGCGACCGCGGTGTTCGGCGTGTTCGCGACGCTGAACGCGCGCGGGAAGGATCTGTCGCCCGAGCTGCGCGACGAGCTGATGCGCGTCGGCTACGAGCAGGCCGACCGGCTGCGCCGGCTGCTCGAGGAGCTGCTCGACATCTCGCGTCTCGACACGCACGCGATCTCGCTCGAACCGCGGCCGATCGTCCTGCGGAGCGTCGTCTCGGCGATCGTGCAGCAGGCGGTGCCGCCCGGGAGTGCGGTCGAGCTCGAGATCCCCGAGGATCTGGCGGTCGTCGTCGACCCGATCGTGCTCGACCGCGTGCTCTCGAACCTGTTGAGCAACGCGGTGCGGTACGGCGCCCCGCCGATCGTGGTCACCGCCGAGCAGCGTGGGCAGCATCTGCGGCTCGTCGTCGAGGACGGCGGCGAGGGCGTCCCCGAGGAGCTGCAGCCGCGGCTCTTCGAGCGGTTCGCAACCGGTGGCGGCTCCGGGGGGACCGGGCTCGGCCTGGCGATCGCGCGCGCCTATGCGCGGGCGCACGGCGGCGACGTCATCTACGACCCGCGCGAACGCGGCGCCCGCTTCGAGCTCATCGTGTCGCCCGGCTGAGACCGGCGTGCGATAGTCGAGGGCGTGTTGCTCTACGACAGCCCGGTCTCGGGCAACTGTTACAAGGTGCGGCTGCTGCTCGCGCAGCTCGGGCTCGAGGTCGAGCGGCCGGACCGTCGAGCGTCGCCGACCGGTCGAATCGGCCGGACCTGCTCGGCGGGCTGAACCCCGCGCTCCGCGTGCCGACGATCGTGCTCGACGACGGCCGTGCCGCTCGGCGAGTCGGGCGCGATCCTCTGGTGGTTCGGCGAGGGCACCCGGTTCGTCCCGGACGACCGGTACGAGCGCGCGCAGGTGCTCCAGTGGATGTTCTTCGAGCAGTACGACCACGAGCCGGCGATCGCGGTCGTCCGCTTCCTGATCGCGTACTCGGAGCGGCCGCGGCCGGAGTTCGAGCGAGCGCCTGCGCGGCGCTCTGGGCTTCGGGCTACCGGGCGCTCGACGCGATGGAGGCGCACCTCGTCGATCGCGACTGGCTCGTCGGCGACCGGCTGACGCTCGCGGACATCGCGCTCTACGCCTACACGCACGTCGCCGACGAGGGCGAGTTCGACCTCGCCCGCTACCCGGCGATCCGCTCGCTGGCTCGACCGCGTCGCGGCGCAGCCCGGCCACATCTCGATCGACGCCTAGCTCCTTCGGCCGCGCCTGTGGGCAATTCGTCGCGCTTTTGTTGCGAAGGCGTCTCCCACACGTCACAGGTCGCTCCGTATCGTCGTGGGCATGCCAGCGACAGCCTCTGCGAATGCCAAGCCGGAAGCCCATCCAGACGCCGTGGGGCCCGAGCCGCCTCGTCGAGCGCCTCGAGCTCCGGCAGCGGGCGGGCGACACGCGCTTCTCGTCCGCCGTCGAGTTGCTCGAGACGCCGCGCGGGGAGCGGCTCGTCCGCTTCGCCTACACGACCGACGGCGTCGACGCGCCGCGGCCCCGTCACGCTCCGCTCGCGCGATCTCGAGCTGCTCCGGAACGCGGCTCGAGGACCTGCCCGAGCTCGCGTCGTTCCTCGGCTGGGGAGGTCTGCCTAGACGAGCAGCCGCGAGCGACAACCGAGCCGAGTCGACGAGCGAGCCCAGGATCAGCGCGCCGTCGGTCGAGCCGAGCAGCGGGTCGACCGCGTGCTCCGGATGCGGCATCAGGCCGAACACGTTCCCGTCCTCGTTGCAGACGCCCGCGACGTCGGCGACGGCGCCGTTCGGGTTCTCGCCCGGCCCGTAGCGGAGCAGGATCTGCCCGGCCGCCTCGAGCTCTGCGAGGAGCTCCGGGTCGGCGAACCAGCAGCCGTCGCCGTGCTTCACCGGGATCGTCAGCTCGTGCCCCGGCTCGCAGCGCGTCGTGAACGGGAGGTCGTGCCGCTCGACGGTGAGCGCAACGTCGCGGCAGACGAAGCGAAGCGACTCGTTCGGCCGCAGCGCGCCCGGCAGGAGCCCCGCCTCGGTGAGGATCTGGAAGCCGTTGCAGATCCCGAGCACGAGCCCGCCGTCCGCCGGCGAACCGGCTGACGGCCGCCATGATCGGCGAGAAGCGCGCGATCGCGCCGCAGCGGAGGTAGTCGCCGTACGAGAAGCCCGCCGGGCAGGACGACGGCGGCCGTCCCGGCGGGCAGCTCCTCGTCGGTGTGCCAGACGCGCGGCGACTCGGCGCCGAGCACCTCGAGCGCGCGCTGCAGCGT
Source organism: uncultured Thermoleophilia bacterium (assembly GCA_963840365.1). Taxonomy (GTDB): domain Bacteria; phylum Actinomycetota; class Thermoleophilia; order Gaiellales; family Gaiellaceae; genus PALSA-600. Next base: position 996,805 of record CAWIYQ010000012.1, read on the forward strand.
CGCGGTCGTCGTTCGATCCCGGGAAGACGACGACCGGGATCAGCGGGCGGAGGTCGCCTCCGGTCACGCGGTCGCGCGGCTCGTCGAGCTCGATCTCGTAGCTCTCGATCAGCGGGTTCGCGAGCAGCTGCTCGCACATCCGCTCGACCTGGGCGCGCGCCTCGCCGGGGATCGTCGGTCGCGAGCTCGAGCGTCGACGACGCGGCCGACCCGCGCCTCGGCGACGTCGAAGCCGAGATGGCGCAGCGAGCTCTCGACCGCCTGCCCCTGCGGGTCGAGGATGCCCGGCTTCGGCCGGACGAGCACCGTCGCCTTCACTGCAGGACGATCGTCGGGTCGGCGAGGTAGTCGTCGAACGAGCACGCCGTCAGCTGCTCGAACGCCTCGACGTAGCGGCCGCGCGTCCCCTCGACGACGTCGTCGGGCAGCTCCGGGCCGGGGTACGTCTTGTCCCAGCCGAGCGACTCGCAGTAGTCGCGGACGAACTGCTTGTCGTAGGACGGCTGGGCGTCGAGCCCGGCGCGTACTCGTCGGCGGGCCAGAAGCGCGACGAGTCGGGCGTGAACGCCTCGTCGCCGAGGACGAGGTTGCCCGTCGCCGTCGAGCCCGAACTCGAGCTTCGTGTCGGCGAGGATGATCCCGCGCTCGCGCGCGTGCTCCGACGACGAAGCGCGTAGAGCTCGAGCGTCAGTCGCCTCGACCTCGTCGAAGCGCTCCTCGCCGATCAGCGCGACGGCGGCTGCGCGGTCGATGTTCTCGTCGTGCCCGGTCTGGGCCTTGGTCGCCGGGGTGAAGATCGGCTCCGGGAGCTGCTCGCGACTCGGCGAGGCCCGGCGGCAGCCGGTGGCCGCAGACCTCGCCCGTGGCGCGGTAGTCCTTCCAGCCGGAGCCGGCGAGGTAGCCGCGCACGACGCACTCGATCGGCAGCATCTCGAGCCGCCGGCACTCGGTCGAGCGTCCGTCGTCGCGCAGGGCGAGCAGGTGGTTCGGCACGAGCTCCCTGGTCGCGCGAACCAGAAGCCGAGAGGCCGGTCAGCACGCGTCCCTTGTCGGGGATCTCGGTCGGCAGGACGACGTCGAAGGTCGAGATGCGGTCGCTCGCCACGAGCAGCAGGCGGTCGTCGTCGAGGGCGTAGAGCTCGCGGACCTTCCCGCAGCCGACGTGCAGGGCATCAGACATGTACTGCTTCCTCCTTCGGGACGAGGCGGTCGAGACGGTCGAAGACGGTGTCGACGTGTGGCAACGGTCGCGTCGAGGTCGAAGACGGCGCCGAGCGCTGCGTCGTCGAGGACGCGCGGTGATCTCGGGATCGGCGCGCGACGAGCTCGCGAAAGTCGCGCTCCTCGTCCCAGGCGCGCAGGGCGTTCTGCTGCACGAGCCGGTAGGCCTCGGCGCGGTCGAGCCCCGCCTCGACGAGGGCGAGCAGCAGCCGGTGCGAGAAGAAGAGGCCGTGCGAGGCCCAGAGGTTGCGCTCCATGCGCTCCGGGTACACGACGAGGCCTTCGACGATCCACGCGAACCGGTCGAGCATGTAGTCGAGCGCCAGGAACGCGTCCGGCAGCACGATCCGCTCGGCCGACGAGTGCGAGATGTCGCGCTCGTGCCAGAGCGCGACGTTCTCGAGCCCGACGCCGCAGGCTGCGCGCACGACCCGCGCGAGCCCGGTGATGCGCTCGGCGACCTTCGGGTTCCGCTTGTGCGGCATCGCCGACGAGCCCTTCATCCCGGCCGCGAACGGCTCCTCGACCTCGCGAACCTCGGTCCGCGCCAGATGGCGGATCTCGGTCGCGAAGCGGTCGAGCGACGAGGCGATGATCGCGAGCGTCGCGAGCAGCTCGGCGTGGCGGTCGCGGGCGATCACCTGTGTCGAGAGCGGGCTCGGGCTCGAGGCCGAGGCGGCTCGCAGGCGATTCGCTCCACCTCGGGGTCGAGCGACGCGTACGTGCCCACCGTGCCCGAGAACTGGCCGACGCGGCAGCCCGCGAGCGCGCGGGTGAGACGGTCGCGGTCGCGGTCGAGCTCGAAGGCCCAGCCCGCGAGCTTCCAGCCGAACGTCGTCGGCTCGGCATGGATGCCGTGCGAGCGTCCGATGCAGATCGTCGAGCGGTGCGTGCGCGCGAGCGTCGCGACGGCGCCGAGGGCCCGCTCGAGGCCCGCGAGCAGCAGCTCCCCGGCGTCTCGGATCTGGAGCGCGAGCGCGGTGTCGAGGACGTCCGAGGAGGTGAGCCCGTAGTGGACCCAGCGGCCCTCCGGGCCGAGTTGCTCCTGCACGGCGTCGACGAACGCAGCGAGGTCGTGATCGGTGCGGCGCTCGATCTCGGCCACCCGCTCCGGCGTCGGCGGCACCGCAGCGTCACGCACCGACCGCGCGTCCTCGACGGGAACGGCGCCGAGCTCGGCCCATGCGTCGAGCGCCGCGAGCTCGACCTCGAGCCAGCGTGCGAGCTTGCCCTCCTCCGACCAGATCCGGCTCATCTCCGGCCGGGAGTAGCGGGCGATCACCCCGGACAGTGTAGAGCGGCGGTCAGTCGAAGAGCCCTAGGGAACGAGCGCGAGGATGCGGGCGGCGAGCACCGCGGCGTTCTTCGCGTTGTCGACGCCGACGGTCGCGACGGGCACGCCGGGCGGCATCTGCACGATCGAGAGCAACGCGTCGAGCCCGTCGAGGACGGACTCATCGACGAGCGGAGCGGCACGCCGATCACCGGCAGCTCCGTGTGCGCGGCGACGACGCCCGGCAGCGCCGCCGCGAGCCCGGCCCCGCAGATCGAGGACGCGGAGCCCGCGTCCGGCCGCCGACTTCGCGTACTCCGCGACGGCGTCCGGCGTGCGGTGGGCCGACCGGACCTCGAACTCCCAGCCGATCCCGCGCGCATCCAGCTCGTCCATCGCCGCCTGCATGCGCTCGCGGTCGGACTCCGAGCCGACGAGGATCCCGACGCGCACGTCAGGCACCGGCCACCGCCGCGATGTCGCGCCGGCACCGGGCGCCGTCGAACGCGACCATGTCGACCGCCCGGTAGGCGCGGTCGCGGGCCTCGGCGATGGAGGAGCCGGTCGCGGTCACGGAGAGAATCCTGCCTCCATTCGTCACGACCGTGTCGCCGCGAACCGCCGTGCCGGCATGGAAGACGAGCGCGCCGGCCGCCTCGGCCGCGTCGAGACCGGTGATCGGCGCGCCCGTGTAGCTCGCTGCGCGCCGGGTAGTCGGGCGCCGGCGAGGACGACCGTGACGGCGGCGTCGGCTGTGAGCTCCGCGGGCTCCTCCGGCAGGGCGTGGTCGGTCGCCGCGACGAGCAGCTCGAGCAGGTCGCCGCGTAGCCGGGGCATCAGCACCTGCGTCTCGGGGTCGCCGAACCGGGCGTTGAACTCGAGCACCTTCGGGCCGTTCTCGGTCATCATCAGCCCGGCGAACAGGCAGCCGACGAACGGCGACCCGCGGCGGGCAAGCTCGTCGACCACCGGCTGGTGGATACGGGCGACCAGCTCACCGACGTCGCCCAGCCACGGCACCGGTGAGTACGCGCCCATGCCGCCGGTGTTCGGGCCGGTGTCGCCGTCGCCGATCCGCTTGAAGTCCTGGGCGGCGCCGAGCGCGACCGCGCGGCGCCCGTCGACGAGGGCGAACAGGGAGACCTCGGGCCCGTCGAGGAGCTCCTCGATCACGAGCTCGCTGCCGAACGCCTGCACCGCGCGCAGCGCCTCGTCGAGCTCGTCGTGGGTCCGGCATACGAACACGCCCTTTGCCGGAGGCGAGGCCGTCGGCCTTCACGACGCACGGCACACGCGCCACCGCGAGCGACTCCGCGGTCGGGACTCCGGCCGCCCGGAGCACGTCCTTCGCGAACGTCTTCGATCCTTCGATGCGAGCCGCCTCGGCGCTCGGGCCGAAGACCTTGATGCCGCTCTGGCGGAGATGGTCGGCGACGCCCGCCACGAGCGGCCCCTCGGGCCCGATCACGACCAGGCCGGCGTCGACGGTGAGCGCCAGGTCGAGCAGGCCGTCGGCGTCGTCGGCGCGCACCGGATGGCACGTGCCGAGCGTGGCGATTCCGGGGTTGCCGGGCGCAATGTGGAGCTCGTCGAGGCGTGGGCTCTGTGCGAGCCGCCAGGCGAGAGCGTGCTCGCGCGCGCCCGAACCGACAACGACCACGTTCACCGGACGAGTCTACTCGCGCCCTCCGGCGATACTTGGGCGATGAGCGTGCCGCCCCGGGCGACGAGGAAGGTGGAGGTCGTTCGCATTCCGGGCGAGGCGGCCGTCGACGTCGTCGCGGTCGAAGAGCCGCTCGAGATCAGGATCAACGGGCGCCCGGTGGCGGTGACCATGCGCACGCCGGGGCACGACGAGGAGCTCGCGCTCGGCTTCGCGCTCTCGGAGGGACTGCGACCCGAGAGTGCCCGGCTCACCGACGACCTCGCCGCGAACACGATCGAGCTCGCCGCGCCGGGATTCGACCCCGACCGTCTCGCGCGCAGCTTCTACACGTCGTCGTCGTGCGGCGTCTGCGGGAAAGGAGCGCTCGAGGCCGTCGCCGTCGAGGCGCCGCGCGTCGAAAGCGCCCTCACCGTTTCGGCGGCGCTCCTCGCCGACCTGCCGGATCGCCTCCGCCGCGGCCAGGCGGCCTTCGAGGCGACGGGCGGGCTGCACGCGACAGGCCTCTTCGACGCGACGGGGGAGCTGCTCTGCCTGCGCGAGGACGTCGGGCGGCACAACGCGATGGACAAGGTCGTCGGCTGGGCCTTCGGCGAGGGGCTGCTGCCGCTCGAGCGGCACGTCCTCTGCGTCAGCGGGCGCCTGTCGTTCGAGCTCGTCCAGAAGGCGGCAGTCGCCGGCTGCCCGATCCTCGTCGCGGTCGGGGCGCCGTCGTCGCTCGCGGTCGAGCTCGCACACGACCGCGGAGTCACGATGTGCGGCTTCGTCCGCGGCGGCAGGCTCAACGTCTACTCGGAGCCGTGGCGCGTCATCGACGTAGGCTCGACGGAGTCGAACGAATGACCAGCCTGACCGGGGTTCTGCTCGTGGGAGGCGCGAGCAGGCGGTTCGGCTCGCCGAAGGCGCTCGCGCTCCTCGACGGCGAGACGCTCGCCGACCGTGGGCGACGCGTCCTCGCCGCGGCCTGCGACGAGGTGCTCGTCGTCGGCAAGCCGGGCGAGCTGCCCTTCGAGGTGCTCGACGACGGTGCGGACGTCCGGGCGCCGATCGCCGGCGTGGTCGCAGGCCTGCGCGCCGCCCGTCACGAGGTCTGCATCTGCCTGCCGGTCGACTGCCCATGGGTCACGCCGGAGACGCTCCGGCGCCTGGGCGAGGCGTGCCGTGACGTCGCGGTGCCGCAGACCGGCCCGCTCCCGGGAGCGTGGGCGAAGAGCGCGCTGCCGGTGCTCGAGGCGCGCCTCGCCGCCGGCGGCCCGCTCGCCCTCTATCGAGCCTACGACGAGCTCGACGTTGTCACCATTGAGGTCGACCCGGCGGAGCTCGCCGACGTCGACACGCCGGCCGAGCTCAGCGGCGCTTGACCTCGCGCTCCGCCTCGCGCCGCTGCTCGGCGAGGCGAGCCCAACGCTGCTCGTCGGGGTCGGACGCCTTGCCGCGCAGGACGACCCAGGCGAGCAGGGAGGCGACCACGACCGGCACGACGATCGATGCGCTGACGAGCACCTCGGTCCAGGTGCTCGGCGTGTAGCCGACGAGGCTCACGCGAGGACGCGATCGCGCGAGGCGCCGACGCCGACCAGCTCGATCGGCACCTCGAGCGCGCGCGCGACGAACTCGACGTACTCGGCGGCCGCGGGCGGCAGGTCATCGAGGCACGAGGTCGCGTCGAGCGGCTCGGCCCAGCCGGGGAGCGTCTCCCAGACCGGCTCCGCGTGATGGAAGTCGGACTGGTGGGCCGGGAAATGCTCGGTCTGCGACCCGTCCGGCAGTCGGTAGCGGACGCACACGGGCAGCTCTTCGAAGGTCGAGAGCACGTCGAGCTTCGTGAGCGCGAGCGAGGTGATCCCGTTCACCCGCACGGCGTACCGGAGCGCAACGAGGTCGAGCCAGCCGCAGCGGCGCTCGCGACCGGTGACTGTGCCGAACTCGCCGCCGAGCTCGCGCAGCTCGACCTGCTGCGGCCCTGCGATCTCGGACGGGAACGGGCCTTCCCCGACACGCGTCACGTACGCCTTCGACACGCCGAGCACGCGGTCGATCCGCGTCGGCCCGATCCCGACGCCTGTCGCCGCGCCCGAGGCGATCGGGTTCGACGAGGTGACGAACGGATACGTCCCGTGGTCGAGGTCGAGCATCGTCGCCTGCGCGCCCTCGAAGAGCACGCGCTCGCCGGCGCGCAGCGCCTCGTCGACGAGCAGCGAGACGTCGCCGACGTACGGGGCAAGGCGCTCGGCGTAGCCGGCGTAGCGCGACCACACCTCCTCGAGGTCGAACGGCTCGGCCTCGTAGATCCGCTCGAGCCAGAGGTTCTTCTCGGCGAGCGCGATCTCGATCTTCGCGCGCAGGATCTTCGGGTCGAGCACGTCCTGGACGCGGATGCCGATCCGCGAGGCCTTGTCCGCGTACGCCGGGCCGATCCCGCGCCGCGTCGTGCCGATCTGCAGCTTGCCGAGGCGGCGCTCGGATGCCTGGTCGATCGTCAGGTGCCAGGGCATGATCAGGTGCGCGTTGCCCGAGAGGACGACGATCGACGGGTCGATGCCGCGCTCCGCGAGCAGGTCGACCTCGTCGACGAACACCTGCGGGTCGACGACGCACCCGGCGCCGATCACCGACCGCGTCCCGGAGACGACGCCGCTCGGCATCTGCCGCAGCTTCCACGTCTCGCCGTCGGCGACGATCGTGTGCCCGGCGTTCGGCCCGCCCTGGTAGCGGCAGACCACATCGGATTCTTGGGCGAGCAGGTCGACGATCTTGCCCTTGCCCTCGTCGCCCCACTGCGCGCCGACCACAACGGTCGCTGGCACGTCTGCTGATTCTAGTGTGCGAGGCTGCCGCCGGCCGCGCGCACCGCGACAGCGGCGAGGAGCGCGACGGCGAACGAGCTCGGCGGGCCGATCACCCAGCCGCGGACGATTCCGAGGAGCGTGCGGGTCCGCACGGCGTGACGGCCGCGGGCGGCGCCCGCGCCGGTCATCGCGCCGATGAGTGCCTGGTTCAGCGAGGTGAAGTAGCCGAACGAGACGGCGACCAGGATGACGAGCGCCTGGACGAGCTGCGCGGTCGTCGCGGTGGCGCGGTCGACCTCGACGATGTCGAAGGCGACGCGGTCGAGAAGCCGCCGGCCCGTGAGAAGGACGCCGGCGGCGATGCCGGCGCCGCAGAGTGCGCCGGCGGCGTGGGCGCCGAGCACGCCCGGCCCGACGAGCGCGCCGCTCGCGAGTGCGACGTCGTTCGCGCCCATCGCGAACGAAGCGGCGCAGCCCACGAGCACGAGCGCGCCGCCGACGCGCTTGACGCCTGCGAGCGTCCGGCCGCCGACGTAGCCCACGGCGGCCGCCGCGGGCGGTGCCGCCGCCCAGATGACGGCGAGGATGGCGATCGTGTGCCAGTGCACGCCGACATGCGCGCCGATCGCGACGCCGGCAACGGAGCCGACGAGGATCTGGATCGTCGAGGTCGGGATCCGCGCACGGTTGTAGAGCGCCGTGATGCCGAACGCGACGGAGACGACGACGACCTCGCCGAGCCGGGTCGGGGTGGCGTCGATCAGCTCGAGCCCGACCGTGTGAGCGACCTTGCCGGATGCGAGCGCCGCTCCCGCCAGGGCGAGCGGCGCCATCAGCGCGAGAGCCGCCCTGGCCCGGATCGCACCGAGCGCGTAGGGCATCCCCATGCACGCTCCGGTGTAGTGCGATCCGATCGACCAGGCGAACGAGAACGCCAGGACGACGAGGACGGCTGTCACACGGCGCGGGCGAGGTGGCGGGCGACGCGGCGGACGACGATCCGATGGCCGCGGCGGCAGGACGTGAAGCCCACGTCGGCGTCGGCGCGCAGCGTGCCGTGCACGACGCACGCATCGGCGGGAAGCGACTCGCCTACGGCCACGCAGGCCTCACACAGCTCGTCGAAGGACGTCGCCTCCGGGCCGACCCACACGTGCTGCCGTTCGAGCGCCACCGTCAGGACGTCATGTCAGTTGCAGTTGCCTCGCGTCGTGGTGGGAGAGGTTGGGCGGCCGCTCGATGCGGCGCAGCACGATCTCGTGGCCGGCCGGGCAGCGCACCGAGGCGGCGGCCGTCTCGGCGCCGATCGAGCCGCGGACGCTTGCGCGCATCAGCGCCTCGGCGAAGAGGACGCCCTCGATCCGAGCCTGCTCGAGGCACGGCTCGCACAGGCACGCGTACGTCGTCGCCGACGGGGCGATCCAGACGATCGTCGCGGTCATGCCCCCGCCGCCAGGTCGGCGAACTTCGCGTAGCGCTTCTGGAACGCCAGCTTCTCGATGCCCGTGCCGCCGTTCCGGTGCTTGGACAGGATCAGCTCGGCGATGCCCGCCGAGTCGGTCTCCTCCGGGTTGTAGTACTCGTCGCGGTAGACGAACATCACGAGGTCGGCATCCTGCTCGATCGAGCCGGACTCTCTCAGATCCGAAAGGATCGGGCGCTTGTCATGGCGCTGCTCGACGGCGCGCGAGAGCTGGGAGAGGGCGATGATCGGGATGTCGAGGTCGCGGGCCAGCACCTTCAGGGCCCGCGAGATCTGCGACACCTCCTGCACGCGGTTCTCGGCCGTCGTGCCGCTCGTCATCAGCTGCAGGTAGTCGACGATCACGAGCCCGAGCCCCTGCTCGCGCATCTTCAGCCGCCGGAGCTTCGACCGGATCTCCATCATCGTGATCGAGCCGGTGTCGTCGACGTAGATCGGCGCCTTCGCGAGCTTGTCGCACGCCGCCGTAAGGCGCGGCCAGTCGTCGGCCTGCAGCTTGCCGGTGCGCAGCCGCTGTGACTCGACCTTCCCCTCGGAGCACATCAGCCGCTGCGTCACCTCCGCCTTCGACATCTCGAGCGTGAAGAGCGCGACCGGCGTCGACTTGCGCACCGCCACGTTCGCGGCCATGCAGAGAGCGAGTGCCGACTTCCCCATCGACGGCCGCGCGGCGATGATCACCAGGTTCCCGGGCTGGAAGCCGGAGGTGAGGCGGTCGAGGTCGCGGAAGCCGGACGGCGTCCCCGTGATGTCCTCGCCCGCCTCGTAGAGCTTGGTGATCGTCTCGAACGAGTCCTTGAGCAGGTCGTCGATGTGGGCGAACTCGGTCGAGACCCGCTGCTGCGAGAGGTCGAAGACGATCTGCTCGGCCCGGTCCACGAGCTCGACGGTCTCGCCGGGACGGTCGAAGCCGAGCCGTGCGATGTCGTTGCCGGCGCGGATCAGGCCGCGCAGGGTCGACATCTCGCTGACGATGCGCCCGTAGTGCGCGGCGTTCGACGCCGCGGGCACCAGGGCGGCGAGCTCGTGCACGCGGTCGGAGCCGCCGGCTGCCTCGAGCGTGCCGGCGCGGTCGAGCTCGTCGACGACCGTGATCGCGTCGACCGGCTCGCCCTTCGCGTACAGGGCGAGGATCGCGCGGTAGATGTGACCGTGGCTCTCGCGGTAGAAGTCCGCAGCACTCAGCGCAGTCGATTCGGTGACCGCCCCGATCGCCAACGGCGAGAGCATCATCGCCCCGAGGACGGATTCCTCGGCGTCGAGATTCTGCGGTGGGACCGGGGCGGTCGCCAGTGCCTGGGCAGGCGTGGCCATGCGGGGGGTAGGAGACCGCGGATCGCCCTCGCCCGCAAGGGTGTGGACAGAGCCTGGAGGAGTGGTGTGAGGCGGCGTCATGCAGGGGAAAAAGAACGTATGTTCGTGAGATTGTAGTGGACGAAACGACCGCACTTTGCGGAGACTTCGCATCGAGATCCACACATCAAGTGACGGGTGTGGAGAACTTCTGGGGACGACCGTCCACAGGCCCGTGGAGAGCCTGTGGACATCCCTCGATCGAGTGGCGCTAGACCTGGCCCCGGGCTAGATCTGATCAGCGTCGGTCGGCTCTGCCTCGGCCTCGGCGGCCTCGGCTTCGGCCTCTGCCGGATCGGCCTCGGCTTCCTCGGCGGCGTCCGCCTCGGCGAGGGCAGCCTCGGCGGCCTCATGCTCGCTCTCGGCGGCCTCGGCCCGGGCTGCGCTCTCCGCCTCCTCCGCCGCGGCGAGCTCGGCGAGCTCCTCCTCCGGCGGCAGCTCCTCGCCCTCGGGCGCGACGACGAGCCGCAGCTCGGCGACCACCTCGGGGAAGACCTCGAAGGGGACGGTGAAGCGGCCGATCCGCTTGATCGTCGACATCTCGAGCTTGCGCCGGTCGACGCGCAGCTTCTCGGCCTCCCACAGCCGGTCGGCGACGTTCGTCGCGGTCACCGAGCCGAAGAGGACGCCGGTCGGGCCGGCGTTCACGTCGAACCGCAGCTCGAGCTTCTCGATCCGGGTCGCGATCGCGCGCGCCTCGTCGACCGTCTTCGCCTCGTGGCGGGCCCGCTGGGCGTCGCGCCGCTCGAGCTCGCGCAACATGCCGGGTGTCGCCGGCTCGGCGAGACCGCGCGGCAACAGGAAGTTGCGCGCGTAGCCGCGGGCGACGTTCACCACTTCGCCGCGCAGGCCGAGCTTGTCGACGTCCTGGGTGAGAACGACGTTCATGGCGGTTACTTGTCCGCGACGTACGGGAGCAGGGCGAGCTCGCGCGCCCGCTTGACGGCGACGGCCACCTGGCGCTGATGGCGCCGGCAGGCGCCGCTGATGCGGCGGGAGCGGATCTTCCCCTTCTCCGAGACGTAGCGCCGGAGCTCGTTGACGTTCTTGTAGTCGACCTCGTCGACCTTCGACTTGCAGAAGAAGCAGCTCTTGCGCCGCCCGGGACTGGGGGCGCTGCGCTTCCTCGATCCACGTTCGCTCTTGGGTGCTGCCACTCGCTTCTCCTTAGAAGGGGATGTCGTCGTCGGCGCCCTGGAAGTCGGCGTCCGGCGCCCGCGGTCGCCCCGGCGGGGACGAACTGGTTGCCGCCGCCGTCGCCGCCGCCCTCGCCGCGGCCGCCCAGGAACTGGACCGAGTCGGCGATGATCTCGACCGCCTGGCGCTTGGTGCCGTCCTGGGCGTCCCACTCGCGCCATTCCAGTCTTCCGTCGATGGCCACGGGCCTGCCTTTCGCGAGGTACTGCGCGCAGCTCTCGCCCTGATTGCCCCAGACGGTGATGTCGAAGTAGTTCGGCTTCTCGGTCCACTGGCCGGTCGTGTTGTCCTTGCGCCGCGTGTTGACGGCGATGCGCAGGCTGCAGACGGACATGCCGGACGGGGTCGAGCGGAGCTCGGGGTCGCGCGTCAGGTTCCCGACGAGCACGACGCGGTTGATGTTGGCCATGGTTCTCGCTCCTCTCCTACGGGTCGACCCAGGCTACTCGGAAGCCGCGTCGCTGTCATCGGACGAATCGGCATCGGCGGGATCGGCCGTGACCGCCGCGGGCGCGCTCGCCGGGATCTGCGCCGGCGCCTTGGTGTGCGTCGACCCCTTCACGCGGCGGTAGGCGCCGTAGCGCACGACCCCGTCGGTGATCTTGAGCACGCGGGTGATCTCCGCCAGCGTCTCGGGGGTGGTGGAGAAGAGAAAGAGGTGGTAGACCGCCTCGCCCTTGTGGTCGATCTCGTACGCGAGGCGCCGCCGGCCCCACGGCTCGTGGCCGTCCCAGCTGCCCTTCGACGCGTCGACCGCGTCGCGGATGCGCTGGATGATCTCGTTGGCCCGCTCCTCGGCGAGGTCGGGGTCCAGCAGCAGCATGATCTCGTAGTCGTTCACAGGCCCGAATTCCTCCTTCTCATGGACTGAGTCGGCCCCGCCTCCTGGACGCCGCTTCGGGTGACGGCGCGACGGACGGGGCGAGAAGCGGCCGCAGTGTAGCAGCGTCTAGGATCGGCTTTGTGAAGCGCCTCTTCGCCCTCGTGCTCGGCGGTCTCGGTCTCGGCGCCCTGCTGCGGCGGCGCTCGCGCCCGGCGCCCGAGCCGTCCCCGGCCGACGGCCTTCGCGCGAAGCTGGCGGAGACGCGCGTGGTCCCCGAGCCCTCCGCAGCGGAGGCCGAGGTGGAGGCCGAGCCGGAGCCCGAGGCGGAAGCGGCTCCCGAGCCGGAGGCCGAGCCGGAAGACGTGGACGACCGGCGGGCCGCGGTGTACGACCGCGCCCGGCAGGCAATCGGCGAATTACGCGACGAGAGCGAGTAGCTCGGCGCGCTCGGCGTCGGTGAGCCCGCGCAGCGGGCCCCGGACGTCCTCGTTCAACGGCACGCCGCGCGCCCGCACGACCGCCTTCAGGGCGGCATGCCGGGGGAAGCGCTCCACCTGCGCCCGCAGTTCGCCGGCGGCGGTCGAGTCGCCGCTCCGCACGGCCTCGGCGACCACTTCGGGGAAGGCCGAGGCGAGCCCCGACACGCACCCGGCGGCGCCGGCCGCGAGACCCCGCCCGATCAGCGCCTCCGCGCCGATGAACACGTCGAGCCCCTCGAGCAGGTACGGCTCGACCTTCTCGAACGGCGCGTCGCTCACCTTCAGCCCGGCGACGTTTTCGACCTGCTCGCGGAGGCGCTCGATCACGGCCACCGGGATCGCATAGCCCGAGGCCTTCTCGAGCTCGTAGACGTAGAACGGGCAGGGCGCGCAGGCGCGCGCGGCCGCCAGGAAGTGGGCGAGCAGCGCCGGTTCGTCGACCTGGTAGTAGGGCGGCGCGATCACTGCGACGCCTGCGGCGCCGGTCTCGGCCGCGTGCGCGGCGAGGGCTGCGGTGTCGGCGGTCGTCTGCGCGCCGCAGTGGGCGAGGACCTCGACGGGCGAGACAGGGACTGTGCTAGACAAGAGTTCCTTGCGCTCGGAAAGCGAGAAGGAGACGCCCTCGCCGGTCGTCCCGAGCAGGAGAACCCCGTCGACGCCTCCCGCCGCGAGGTACGCGAGGTACGGCGGGACCGCTTCGAGGTCGAGCTCGGCGCCGCCAGGCTTCAGGGGGGTGAGGGCGGCTGCGATCGTCCTGGCCATCGCCGCGATGCTAGTCGCACCCGCCGCGCATGCCTCCGACCTGATCGGCGCCGGCGCGACAGCGGCCCGGCTCGAGGTGCACGGCGGGGTCGCGCTCGCGAGCTTCCGCGAGGGCGGGGTCGAGCGGCACGTGCTCGTCTGGGGCGCGATCGACGCGCGCACGCCCATGGAGGACGTGCCGCAGGTTCGCTTCTCACACGACTACTCGGGCGGGCTGAAGCTTGCGCACCGTGCGCTGTGGAGGACGTTCGTCGACCAGTGCCGCCGGTATGACGGGCCGCCGCTCGCCTATCTCGTCGCCGCGTGCAAGGCGCCCGACGGGAGCTACTGGGCGCTTCAGAGCTGGCAGCGCAACCTGCCGCACCGGGGCGTCGCTCCGGCGACGGCGCTCGAGGCGGCGAGCGACCTGCGCATCTCGCACTGGCACGGCCCGCTCGCGCACGTCGAGCTGTACGCCGACTGGGCGTTCGGCGGCCGCGCGCACGACATCTTCGGCCGGCTGAGCTACGACGGCGCCTCGGTGCACGGCTTCCACACGACGGCGGCCGGTGCGCCGACGGACTCGTTCGGCCGCAGCCTCTACATCGACACGTACGACTCCGCCTACGGGCCGGGCTGGAGGCGCGAGACGTCGATCGTCTTCCGCAAGCCCGGCGGCGACTTCTGTTACTCGTTCTGGCCGACGCACGACGTGTCCTTGCCCGGCCGGCCGGCGCGGCCTGCCGGGAACGGCACGCGCTACCGGATCAGCGTCGTCGGGCCGGGCGTGACGCCCGACGTCGTCGCCGAGGTCGCCGATCCCGGCCCGTACGACGCGGCCGTCGAGCGGCAGCGCGATGCGCTCTTTGGGCGCGTCACCGCGGGCGATCGTTTCTGCTCGACCCAGCGCTAGTCCAGGGCCGAAGATCCGTCCGGCTCGCCCGCAACACTCGGTCGTCCCCTCGACGGAAAGGCCTGACGATGTCTCCTGGGTCGGTGCGCCCCCTGCGCCTCGTTGTCCTCGCCTGCGTTCTCCTCGCGGCTGTGCTCGTCGCAGCGTCTACTGCGTCCGCCGGAACGACCTGGTCCGGAAGCGGCACCGGGTCGACCTCGGTGCCCGACAACGGCGCCGGCGGGACGCCGCAGTTCTCCTACAGCTACCACACGTTCTGCTGCGCGTCGGGGAGCTGGCAGTTCTCGACAGTCGCTGCGACCAGCGGCCCGGTCGTCGTCGACTGGACCTACACGGGCTTCAACGCGTACTTCTTCGTGTTCGCGGCCATCGATGCATTCGTCACGCACAACGGCAGCACGTCGACGACCTCGCTCGTGAACGCCGGCCCCGCGGTCTGTTGCTCGGCTCCCTCGGCAGGTTTCACCTACTCCGGGACGACGACGTTCCAGGTGCAGGCAGGAGACACCTACGGCTTCGACATGAGCGGCAGCAACTCCGATTCGAACGGCACGCTCCAGGGCACGCTGAGCCTGGTCGTGACCGAGCCCCAGCAGACGGATCGGAGCGGCTACTGCGCGGGCGTCGGCGACTACAACGGTCTCACCGGTGCGCCGATCGCCGCGGGCACGTTCCTCGATCTCGTCACCGGCCAGCCGGACCTCGACCCGGCCTACCGGGGCGCGACGCCGGCCAACTATGTCGAAGGTCTCGGCATCACCTGCGACCCCCCGCCCGCCGGCTATGTGCAGAGCGGCATGCGGGGCGTCAATCCGTACTACGCACCCTCGACGTAACGCACGATCGCAACGGAGCGGCCCCGGAGTCGAACCGAGCCAGCGTGGGGCTACCACGCCTGACGGGTTTTGAAGACCCGCTGGGGCACCGGCCCCCGCCGCTCCAGCTGCGGAGGCTACCCCCGGCTCCGCCGCAGGAGGCGGACGTCGCCGCGGCGCAGCGTCAGGCCGTCGGCGTCGAAGCGCTCGAGCAGGAGCTGCGCGGTGCGCCGGCCGACGCCGAGCGCGTCGCGCAGGGTCGCGATCGTGATCGGGTCGAGCTCGGCGAGCAGCTCGCGCGCCGCGGTCGTAGAGCGCGCTCGAGACGGCGAAGCCGTCGCCGACGCGGCGCAGGCGGCCCTCGTCCTCGAGGAACGCGGCGAGCTCGCGATCGTCGAGCTTCACGATCTCCTCCTGTCGCGAGCTGCGCGAGCGAGCTCGTCGGCGGCATCGGCCCGCGCGCCGAGCTGCGCGGTCGCGCCGGGGAGATACGCCTTCGCGCCGCGGCGCTCGATCGCGCAGCAGCTCGAGCACCTGCGGCCGCCCACGGCTCGGGCGGCAGCAGCTCGGCGAGCGGCGATCCCGGGATCGAGCGGGCTCGCCGCCGCCCGCGCCGCGAGCCGGTCGTGCACGGAGCGCGTAAGCTCGTCGAGCCACGCCTCCGCGAAGTCAGTCGCCCGCCGTCGGCAGCCCGGCGAGGCCGCGCGTCGAGCTCGGCCGGGGTCAGCAGCGCCGCGTGCCTCGAGCGCCGCGCGCGTCACCGGCGCGTGCACGAGCGCGCGCACGATCTCCTGCGGGATCGCCGGCCTCGAGGACGGCAAGCCGGCCGGGATCGAGCCCGCGGGGCGGCGAGGGATCGAGCACGATGCCGCCGCCGACCGTCGTGTCCGTGCGCAGCACGACGCGGTCGCCGCGCGCCGCGACGACGGGCTCCGCGAGCCGTAGCTGCGCGTAATCGCCGTCGCGCGCGACGCCGGGCGGGGACCGCCTTCGTCCCGACGTGCACGGTCACCGCTGCCGGGATCTCCGCGAGCTCCTCGAGGCAGCACGTCGAGCCGGTAGCGAGACCGGGTAGCGGCCCGGCTCGACGAGCACGTCGCCGCGCGCGAGCTCGCGGCGCTCGACGCGCCGGGAGGTTGACCGCGACGCGCTGCCCGGCCTCCGCGCCGCTCGACCGGCGCGTCGTGCACCTGCACGCAGCGCACGCGCACGGTCGCGACCGCTCGGCTCGACCCGCAGCTCGTCGCCGGCGGCGATCGTCCCCGACCAGAGCGTCCCGGTGGCGACGTGCCGACGCCGTGCAAGCGTGAAGACGCGGTCGACGTAGAGGCGCGTCGCCGCCGACGCGTCACGCGTGCTCCACCTCGACGCGCGCGAGCGCCGCCCGCAGCTCGTCGAGACCGGCGCCGGTCTTCGCCGAGACCGCGACGACCTCGGCGCCGGGGACGAGCTCGCGCGCCTCGTCGAGCGCGAGCTCGAGCGTCTCCTCGTCGACCGCGTCGGCCTTCGTCACCGCGACGACGCCGCGCTCGACGCCGAGCAGCCGCAGCACCGCGAGGTGCTCGTGCGTCTGCGGGCGCGCTCCCTCCGCCGCGTCGATCACGAGCAGGAACAGGTCGATGCCCGGTCGCGCCGGCGATCATCGTGCGGACGAACCGCTCGTGCCCCGGCACGTCGACGAGCGAGAGACGGCGGCCGTCGGGCAGCTCGAGCGGCGCGTAGCCGAGATCGATCGAGATGCCCGCGCTCCTGCTCCTCGGGCAGCCGGTCGGTGTCCTTGCCGGTGAGCGCGCGGACGAGCCACGTCTTGCCGTGGTCGATGTGGCCGGCGGTGCCGACCGTCAGCGGCATGCGCGCACCGCGGCGGCGACGTCGGCCGCCGCCTCGTCCGCCTCGGCGTCGGTCAGCGTCCGGCAGTCGAGCAGCAGCCGGCCGTCGCGGACGATCCCGACGACCGCGGCGTCCCGTCGCGCAGCGGGGCGGCGAGCGAGCTCTTCGACCGCGCAGGCGAAGGACGGCAGCTCCGCGAGCGGCAGCGCGCCGCCGCCGACGCGGGCGACGGTCTCCTCGACCTCGCCGCCGACGGCGGCGGCGAGTCGCTCCGCGCGTGTCGCGGACGGCGGCGGCCTCTTCGCGCAGCATCCGCAGCACCGGCACCTCGCGAAGCGCGCGCTCCGGGTCGAGGTAGAGGAGGAGCGTCCCCTCGAGCGCGGCGAGGCCGAGCTTGTCGATGCGGAGCGCGCGGTGCAGCGGATGACGGCGCAGCCGCTCGACGAGCTCGGCGCGGCCGACGACGATGCCGGCCTGCGGGCCGCCGAGCAGCTTGTCGCCGCTGAAGCAGACGAGGTCGGCGCCCGGCCGCGAGCGCACGCGCGGACGGTCGGCTCGTCGCCGAGCTCGACGAGCGCACCCGAGCCGAGGTCGTCGAGGAGCGGCAACTCCTGTCGCCGCGCGACCGCCGCGAGCTCGGCCAGCGACGGCCGCTCGGTGAAGCCGACGACGCGGAAGTTCGACTGGTGCACGCGCAGGAGCAGCGCCGTCGCGTCGCCCGCCGCGCGCTCGTAGTCGCGTGCCCGCGTGCGGTTCGTCGTCCCGACCTCGACGAGCCGCGCGCCGGAGCGGGCGAGCACGTCGGGGATGCGGAAGCCGTCGCCGATCTCGATCAGCTCGCCGCGCGAGACGATCACCTCGCGTCCCTCGGCGAGCGCCGCGAGCGCGAGCAGGAGCGCGCCGGCGTTGTTGTTGACGACGAGCGCCGCCTCGGCGCCCGTCAGGCGCCGCAGGACGGCCGCGACGTGGTCCTGCCGGGAGCCGCGCTCGCCCGCGGCGAGGTCGTACTCGAGGTTCGAGTAGCCGCGCGCCGCCTCGTCCACGCGCTCGAGCGCCGCGGCGCGGGAGCGGGGCGCGGCCGAGATTCGTGTGCACGATCACCCCGGTCGCGTTGAGGACGCGCCGCAGCGCGGGCCGCCGGGCCTCCGCGAGCGCCGTCGATCAGCGCCGCTTCGAGGTCGCCGGGGTCGCGTCCCGCGCGGATCTCCTCGCGCGCGCGGGCGAGCACCTCGCGGGCGGCGTCGACCGCGAGCGGGTCGCCGATCGGCCGGGCGAGCTCGTCGACGGAGGGCAGATCTCGCAGCTCCATGCCCGGAGATTACGTCCCGCCGCGTTGCCTGCTTCACTGTCGGAGCATGAGGCGTGCGTTGATCGTGCTCGGGGTGGTCGTGCTCGCCGCAGGGGGCGCCGCCGTCGCCCGCGCGATCCAGTACGACGGCGCCGCGAAGCCGGGTGTGCACGTGCTCGGCCTCGACGTCGGCGGTCGAAGCCGCTCGGCCGATCGAGTCCAGCCTGCGCGCCTGGAGTCGCAGGCCGGTGACGATCGACGTGGGCGGCCGGAGCTACACGGTCGCGCGCGGCTGGCTGGTCTCGCTCGATACGGGCACGACGGCCGACCGCGTGCTCGCCGCCGGGTCGCTAGGTGCGCTCGTCGTCGCGAAGCGCGTCGACGTCGCACCGGTCTTCCGGCCGGCGCGCGGCGTCGCGAACGTGCTCGCCGAGATCGCAAAGGCGGGTCGCGCGCCCGTGTCCGCGACGGTGACGCTGCACGGCACGCACGTGACGACGACCCCCGCGCGGGACGGCCGCACGCTGAACCGGCCGGCGCTCCTGCGGCTGCTGACGACGAACCGCCTGCGTCTCTCCGCTCCCTTCCGCGTCGTGAAGCCTGCGATCGCCGACACCGCCGCGCAGGAGGCCGCCGACGAGCTGCGCGCGGTCGTCGCCGGCCCGGTCCAGATCGCGTATGCCGGCGGGCGGTTCGGCTCGCTGAGCGCCGTGCAGCTCGGCCGCTCGCTCTCCGTGCGCACCGACGAGCACGGGTTCACGGTGCGCCTCGGCGGCAAGCGCCTCGCGGCGCTGCTGCGTCCCCGGCTCGCGCACTTCATCAGGCATGCGCACAACGCGCACTTCGTCGTCACGGGGAGCGCGGTGCGGATCACGCAGTCCGAGCCGGGCACGGACGTCGTGCCGGCGCAGGCGGTCGCGGCGGTCGCGGCGGCCGTGCCGGGCGGACCACGTCGCGACGATCGAGCTCGGCCCGCGGCAGCCCGACCTGACGACGGCCGATGCGCGGGCGCTCGGCATCACGCACAAGCTCGTCTCGTACACGACGGAGATGGGCGAGTCGTCGTCGAACCGCATCCACAACGTGCACCTGATGGCGGACTTCATCGACGGCACCGTGATCAAGCCCGGCGAGGTGTTCTCGTTCAACGACGTGGTCGGCCCGCGCACGGCCGAGCGCGGCTTCCTCGAAGGCCAGGAGATCATCGGCTCGCTCGTTCTGCCCTCGATCGGCGGCGGCGTCTGCCAGACGGCGACGACGCTCTTCAACGACGCGTTCGAGCTCGGCCTCCCGATCCTCGCGCGCACGAACCACAACCTGTACCTGTCGCACTATCCGCTCGGCCGCGACGCGACCGTCTCGTGGGGCGGCCCCGACTTCCGCTTCCGCAACGACATGAAGCACGGGCTGCTGATCAAGACGTCGTACACCGACCAGACGTTGACCTTCACCTTCTACGGCACGTCCGAAGGACGCCGCGTCGTCTCGCAGACCGGGCCGCAGGTGAACTGGACGCGGCCCGCCGATGAACTACGCGATCGACCCGAACGCCGCACCGCGCTCGGTGCAGCGTCGTCAGCGGCACCGGCGAGCTCGGGTTCGACGTCACGGTCACGCGGGAGGTGTACGCATCCAGCGGCAAGCTGATCCGCCACGACATCTTCAAGTCGCACTACATCCCCGACAGCCCGACCACCGTCTACGGCCCGGCCGGACACCCGCCGGGGCCGTACATCGTCCTGCCGACGAGCCTCTAGTTCTCGCCGTCGGCGCGAAGCCGGCGGTAGGTGCTGACGACGTGCGCGACCGCGTCGGCCGGGTCGTCGGTGACGCGGAGCAGGTCGAGATCGCCGATCGAGATCATCCCGCCGGCTCGCGAGCTCGTCGCTGACCCAGTCGACGAGCGCACCCCAGTACTCGGAGTCGAACAGCACGACCGGGAAGTGCTTGATCGTGCCGGTCTGGATCAGCGTCAGCGACTCGAACAGCTCGTCGAGCGTGCCGAAGCCGCCCGGGAAGATCACGAACCCTTCCGCCGGCCGCACGAAGCACACCTTGCGCGCGTAGAAGTGGTCGAAGGTGTGCGCGATGTCGACGTACGGGTTCGGTGCCTGCTCGTGCGGCAGCTTGATGTTGAAGCCGACCGAGAGCGCGCCGCCTTCCTGCGCGCCGCGGTTTGCTCCCTCCATCACCCCGCCGCCCCCGCCGGTGATCACCGCCCAGCGCTCGGCGCCGAACAGGCGGGCGGTGGCACGCGCCGCCTCGTACGCCGGGCTTCCCGCGGCCACGCGCGCCGAGCCGAACATCGCGACGGCGGGCCGGTCGATCAGCGCCACCTTCTCGAAGCCGGCGCGGAACTCGGCGGCGATCTTCTCGACGGTCCCGTCGATGTCGAACGGCTTCGGGCGATCGAGGATGCTCCGGTCGTCGGTCACAGCCGGGTCTGGGGGACGTGCGAGGCCCACATGCCGAGCATGAGCCCGAGCGCCGTCGCGAAGTAGAGGCCGTAGATCAGCTGCGCCTTGCCCGGCGCGCCGCCGAGGCGCAGCCACCGTGCCGAACGCCACACCGCACCGCCGTCGAAGATCCCGAACGGGATCAGGTTGAAGAGGTTCAGGAAGAAGCCCAGGTAGGCGAGCGACTTCAGAAGCGCCGACCCCTCGGTCACGGCGAGCGCGTACACGGCGAGGCTCGACAGGCCGCCGAGGATCGGCCCGGCGATCGCGACACGTGCGGTCTGCCACGGGTTGCCGCGCGTATAGCGCACGTACGCGCCGAGAAACGGGACGAAGACCGGCAGCTTCGGGTTCAGTCCTTCACGCCGAGCCTCGAGGTAGTGGCCGCTCTCGTGCACGAGGATCAGGAGGACGAGCCCGATCGCGAACCGCCAGCCCCAGATCAGCGCGTAGGCGGCGACCGAGATGAAGATCGCCGAGAACTTGACGAGCACGAACGAGAACTTCGCGAGCGCGAGAGCGCCGGCGACGATCGGCCCGGTGATCCGTTTGAGGCGCGTCCGCCAGTCCGGGCCGCCAGGGTGGATCGGGTCGTACCCGCGGTAGTCGAGGTCCTCCTGGCTCATCTGAGGGCGAGGGTAGACGACGTGCGTGCCGACAGCCGTGACGACGGCCTCCACGAAGAGGTGTCTGACACCTTCAAGGTGTCAGACACCGGTCAGCTGCCGCGGCCGATCCACTCCTCGCCGCCCTCGTAGACCTCCTTCTTCCAGAGCGGCACGCGCTCCTTCAGCTCGTCGATCGCGTCCTTGCAGGCGGCGAGCGCGTCGGCGCGATGCGGGGCGGAGACGGCGATCACGACCGAGGTCTCGCCGATCGAGACACGGCCGATTCGATGGTGGATCGCGACCTCGGTCAGCCGGTAGCGCGCGCGGAGCTCGTCGGCGATCTCCGCCATCACCTGCTCGGCCATCCCCTCGTAGGCCTCGTAGTCGAGGTGCGTGACGGTGCGGCCGCGCGAGTGCACGCGCGTCGTGCCGGTGAAGGTCGCGATCGCGCCCGCCTCGTCGCTGCGCACCTCCTCGACGACGCGGTCGAGCGACAGGGGCTCGTCGCTGAGCAGGAACGACCCGCCGGAGACAGGCGGGATCAGCGCGACCACGTCGCCGTCGGCGAGCACGCGACCTCGCTCGGCGTACACCTGGTTGACGGCGTACAGCAGCCCGTCCGGCTCGTCGCCGAGACCGAGCGCCGGCCAGACGTCCGCCACCGTCGCCGCCTCGACTTCGCAGCGGCCGGAGCCCGCCCGCTCCCGCAGGCCGGCGAACAGGCGCAGTGTCACCTGCGCCATGCGGGCGCAGCGACGTCGGCCGGGCACGCGAGCATGCGCACGTCCCGAGCATACTTCGGGCGTGGCGGCCACCGATCGGCGGGAGACGGAGTCGGGGATCGAGGTGAAGCCGGTCTATTCGGCCGGCGACGTGTCGGTCGCCGCGGAGGCGCCGGGCGAGTTCCCGTACACGCGTGGGCCGTATCGGGACATGTATCGCGGCCGTCCGTGGACGATCCGTCAGTACGCGGGCTTCGCCTCGGCGGAGGAGTCGAACGCTCGCTACCGGTATCTGCTCGCGGGTGGGCAGACGGGGTTGTCGGTGGCGTTCGACCTGCCGACGCAGCTCGGGTACGACTCGGACGATCCGCGGTCGCTCGGGGAAGTGGGGCGGACGGGGGTGGCGATCGACTCGCTCGCGGACATGGAGCTTCTCCTTGCGGGGATCCCGCTCGACGCGGTGTCGACGTCGATGACGATCAACGCGCCGGCGTCGTTGCTCTTGCTCTTGTACGAGCTGGTGGCGGAAGGGCAGGGGGTGCCCGGCGCGGCGCTGCGCGGGACGGTGCAGAACGACATCCTCAAGGAGTACGTCGCGCGGGGGAACTACATCTTCCCGCCGCGTCCGTCGATGCGGCTGACGACGGATCTGTTCGCCTACTGCGCGGAGCGGGTGCCGTCGTGGAACACGATCTCGATCTCCGGCTACCACATCCGCGAGGCCGGATCGACGGCGGTGCAGGAGCTGGCGTTCACGCTCGCGAACGGGCTCGCCTACTGCGCAGCCGCCGTCGAGGCGGGGTTGGAGCCAAACGAGTTCGGGGCGCGACTGTCCTTCTTCTTCAACGCGCACAACGACTTCTTCCAGGAAGTGGCGAAGTTCCGTGCGGCGCGCCGGCTCTGGGCGCGGCTGCTCAGGGAGCGGTTCGGCGTGACGAACGAGAAGGCGCTCGCGCTTCGCTTCCATGCCCAGACCGGCGGCTCGACGCTGACCGCCCAGCAGCCGGAGAACAACGTCGTGCGGGTGGCGGTGCAGGCGCTCGCGGCGGTGTGCGGCGGCGCCCAGTCGCTGCACACGAACAGCTTCGACGAGGCGCTCGCGCTCCCGACCGAGCATGCCGCGACGGTCGCGCTGCGCACGCAGCAGATCCTGCAGGCGGAGGCCGGCACGACCGCGACGGCCGACCCGCTCGGAGGCTCGTACTACATCGAGGCGCTGACCGACGAGCTGGAGCAGCGCGCGCTGGAGCTGATCGGGCGGATCGACCAGCTGGGCGGCGCGGTCGCCGCGGTCGAGCAGGGCTGGGTGCAGGCGGAGATCGAGGAGTCCGCATTCCGCTGGCAACAGCAGGTCGAGTCCGGGGAGCGGGTGATCGTCGGCGTCAACCTCTACGCGGTCGAGGCCGAGCCACCGATCGAGCTGCACCGGCTCGACCCGGCCGTCGAGCAGCGCCAGGTCGAGCGCACCGCGAAGGTGCGCGCCGAACGCAACGCGCAGGACGCGGCCGACGCGCTCGCCCGCGTCCGTGAGGTCGCGCACGGAACCGACAACCTCCTGCCCCCGATGCGCGAGGCGCTCCGCAGCCACTGCACGATCGGCGAGATCTGCGGCGTCCTCCGCCGGGAGTGGGGCGAGCACGACCGCACCGCGCATTCTTGAGGATCCTCCTCGTCTCGCAGTTCTACCCCGGGCCCAACGACCCGGATCTCGGCGTCTTCGTCGCCCAGCTCGAGCACGCGCTCCGCGAGCGCGGGCACGAGATCGACCTTGCGGTCCTCGACCGCCGCGGCGGTGGCAAGCGGCGGTACCTCGAGCTCGCGCGCCGCGTCCGCTCGGCGCCGACCCCGGACGTCGTCTGGGCGCACTTCCTCGTCCCGTCGGGGCTGATCGCCTCGAAGGTGAATGCGCCGCTCGTCGTCACCGCGCACGGTCGCGACGTGCGCAACGTCGGCAGCATCCCCGGCGTCGCGCATCTGACGCGCACCGTCGTGCGCAGGGCCTCGACGGTGATCGCCGTCTCCGACTACCTGCGCCGCGAGCTCGAGGAGCGCGTGCCGGAGGCGCGGGGGAAGGTCGAGGTGGTCGACTCGGGCGTCGACCTCGCACGGTTCGACGCGGTCGAGCCGGCGCTCGCCCTCGAGCGGCCGGCGTTCGTCCATGTCGGCTCGCTGACCGAGCGCAAGAACGTCGTACGGCTTGCGGACGCGTTCGCCGCGCTCGGCCGCGGCTCGCTGACGTTCGTCGGCGACGGCCCGCTGCGCGAGCAGCTGACGGGACGACCGGGCGTCCGCGTGGTCGGGCGCGTGACGCACGACGCCGTTCCGGGTTACCTCGCGGCGGCCGACGTCGTCTGCGGCCCCGCACTGATCGAGCCGTTCGGCCAGGCGCTCCTCGAGGCGCTCGCCTGCGGCCGCAACGTGGTCGCCACGAGAGTCGGCGGCCCGCCCGAGTTCGTCCCGCCGGAGGCGGGCATCCTCGTCGACCCGCTCGACGTCGGCGAGCTGACCCGCGCGCTCGAGGCCGCCGCGTCGCTGCCGGTGCCGAACGAGGCGGCGCGCGCCGCCGCCGCGACGCACGACGTCAGGCTGCAGGCGGAACGGGTGGAGGCGATCCTCCTGCGAGCCGCTCGAGGTCGGCCAGCCTGATCTCGACGAGCGGCCGCACCGCCTCCTCGAGGCCGTGCTCGCGCGCGACCTCGAGGGCCTCGAGGTAGCTCTGGCGGATCTTCTCGGCCGACACCCCTTGCTTGAGGCGGTTGTCGCCCGTCACGAGCAAATCGTGGATCTTCGCCCGGGCCTCGTCGGCGTCCATGCGGCGCACCGTAGCGCTCGCTACCCTGCGCGTCGATGCTGGCCGTCTTCGCCGTCATCCATGTGATCCTCTCGGCCTCTCTCGTCGGCCTGGTCCTCATGCACTCGGGCCGCGACGCGGGCCTTGGCGGCATGGGCTTCACACCCGCTTCGCAGGGCGGCACGCACATCGTCGAGAAGAACCTGACGCGCGTCACGATCGTGGTCGCCGTCCTCTTCTTCGCGAACACGATCCTGCTCTTCCACCTGCTGAAGTAGCTAGGAGCGCCGCGTGGAGCTCGCGGGACTGCATCACGTGACGTGCGTCTGCGGCCGGGCGCAGCGAACGCTCGACTACTACCGCGAGCTCGGCTTCGCACTCGTCAAGAAGACGGTCAATGTCGACGACCCGCACAGCTACCACCTGTACCTCGGCGACGAGGTCGGGTCGCCGGGCACGCTCCTCTCGTTCTTCGAGTGGCCGCGCGCCGAGCCCGGGCGCCTCGGCCGCGGCACGCTCGCGTCGGTCGGCCTCGAGACGCCCACGGTCACCGCCGAGAGCGCCGAGACCGACCCGGACGGCCTCGTCCTGCGGCTGTACCCGGGCGAGACGGTGCGGCTGCGCGACGTCGAGGTGATCGGCAACGCCGCGCTCTACGCCGGCCTCTTCGCCGCCGACGCGCCGCTCCGGTTCGCCGACCCGGTGGAGGATCCTGCGCTGCTCGGGCCGGGGATGAGCCACCACGTCGCCTGGCGCGTCGACTCCGAGGTCGACCAGCAGCTCTGGCTCGAGCGGCTGGCCGAGCTGGGGCTCCGCCCGAGCGACGTCCAGGATCACACGTACTTCCGGTCGTTCTCGTTCCGGATGCCGGACGGCCTCCTGGTCGAGCTTGCCACCGACGGCCCGGGCTTCCTCGTCGACGAGGAGCAAGGCGCGCTCGGCAGCCGTCTCGCCCTGCCGCCCTGGCTCGAGCCGGAGCGGACGACGCTCGAGCGCGAGCTCGCGCCGATCCTCTAAGCCTCTAAGCGGCTACGAGCCGAGGCCGCCGAAGACCGCGAACGGGTTCCGCGGCATCAGCTCCCAGACCAGCCCCATCCCGGGCTCGACCTGCACCTGCGCGCCGGCGGGACCCTCCGTGCGTACCCGCTCGGCGAGCGCGTTCGCCTCGTCCTCGGTCGTCGTCCCGATCAGGAGGTAACGCCAGCGGCGCACGATCGAGAGACCCTCGCCCTCGAGCTCGCCTGCGAGCGCGACGGCGTCGGCGTGGCTTTCGAGCTCGATGCGCACCTCCCACTCGGCGACCGGCGTCTGCTCGTCCGCTTCCTCGCGCAGCTGCTCCTCGACCTCGCGTCCGGCCTCGTCGGCCGGGAGGGGGACATCCGCGGGCTCCCAGCGCTCGGCGATCGGGTGCCAGCGGTCGAGCTGCGGCTCCCCGTCGAGCTCGCGCTCGGCCAGCGCCTCGCGCAGCTGCTGCTCCGCGGCCTCCGCCGCGCGGCGCGTGTTCGCGTAGAGAAAGATGTGCGGGCCGTCGCTCGACACGGCAACCCGGCCGCCGAGCTCGTCACGCAGCTCGTTTCGCACCTCGCGCTCGTGCAGGCTTCGCAGCAGCGCGCCCGGAGCCGCCCCCTTCCACGGTGACGCTGACCCGCCAGTCCTCGGCCATGCAGCTACACTACTGCCGCTCCACGCGCTGGTGGCGGAATTGGTAGACGCGCCAGGTTGAGGGCCTGGTGGCCATTGCGGTCGTGGAGGTTCAAGTCCTCTCCAGCGCATGTTTCGAAAGCCGCCGCCTGGCGGCTTTCTTGTTCTTGACGACGTCCGGAGGACTCTCTAGGCTGGTGGAGAACACACGTTCGATCCCCCTCCCGGGACCACCCTTCCCGCGACCATCGGAGACGCCGTGCTCACCGCCCGCCAGCAGGAGATCTGGAACTACCTCGTCGAGTACGTCGACGCCCACGGCTACCCGCCGACGGTGCGGGAGATCGGCGAGAGCGTCGGGCTCGCCTCGCCCTCCACGGTGCACGCCCACCTCGCGAACCTCGAGCGGGCCGGGCTGCTGCGCCGCGACCCGACGAAGCCGCGCGCGCTCGAGCTGATCGGCCGCGAGCGGCGCGCCGCCGAGCCTGCGGCCGTCGCAGGCCGACGTGACGCGGCTGCCGCTCATCGGCGAGATCGCGGCCGGCGGGCCGCTGCTCGCCGAGCAGAACATCGAGGAGTACGTGCCGCTGCCCGCCTCGACGCGCGGCGACTTCCTGCTCCGCGTCAAGGGCGAGTCGATGATCGACGCCGGCATCCTCGACGGCGACCTCGTGATCGTCCAGCGCACGCAGGACGCGCGGAACGGCGAGATCGTCGTCGCGCTCGCGGGTGACGACGAGTCGGCCGACGAGGCGACGGTGAAGACGTTCTACCGCGAGCAGGGGCGCATCCGCCTCCAGCCCGAGAACGCATCGCTCGAGCCGATCTACGCCAAGCACGTGCAGCTGCTCGGCCGCGTCGTGGGGGTCTTCCGGGAGCTCTGATGAGCGACTCGACGAAGATCGCGGCGCTGCACCGGACGCTCGACCAGGAGCTCGTCGCGCTGCTCCGCGGCGCGTCGCTCGAGTGCTTGTGCTGCGGCGAGTTCGTCATGCATGCGCGCGGCACCGTCTTCTGCCCGGAGTGCGGGGCGCAGCTCGCCGAGCACGGTGCGCTCAGGGTCGGCGGAGTAGAATCCGCGCTGCAGGCCGGGTGACCGCGGTCGACGCGGTGTTGTCCTCAACATCGTGTCGATCGAGGAAAGTCCGGACACCGCAGGGCAGGACGCTGGCGCGAGCCAGGCGGCGAAAGCCGACGGAAAGTGGAACAGAAAGGAGACCGCCCCGGGCGTATCTCCGGAGATGCCCGAGGTAAGGGTGAAACGGTGGGGTAAGAGCCCACCAGCGTCGCGGCGACGCGGCGGCTTGCCAAACCCCGTCCGGTGCAAGGCGAACAGGGCCCGCTGAGGCTGCCCGCCGAGGGCCCGGGTAGCTGCCGAGATGGATGGTCACCCTCGACAGAATCCGGCTTACAGGCCTGCTACGGAGAAGCCCCGCTTGCGCGGGGCTTCTCTACTTCACGGCCGGGCTCGCTGCGGGCTCAGCGAAGGTCGAACCGATCGAGGTTCATCACCTTCACCCAGGCTGCGACGAAGTCGTCGACGAACGCCTCGCGGGCATCGTCGCTCGCGTAGACCTCGGCGAGCGCACGCAGCTCGGAGTTCGAGCCGAAGACGAGGTCGACGCGGCTGCCGGTCCACGTCCTGCCGTCGGCGGTCCGGCCGGTGAAGGTCTCGGCCTCCGGCGCTGTCCGCACCCACGTCGTGCCGAGCTCGAGCAGGTTGACGAAGAAGTCGTTCGTCAACGCACCGGGCCGATCGGTGAAGACGCCGCGCTCCGAGCTGTCGTAGTTCGCGCCGAGGACGCGCAGGCCGCCGACGAGGACGGTCATCTCCGGTGCGCTCAGCGTGAGCAGGTTCGCCTTGTCGACGAGGAGGTACTCCGCCGGCAGGCCGGTGGCGCTCCCGAGGTAGTTCCGGAAGCCGTCGGCCCTCGGCTCGAGCGCGGCGAACGACTCGACGTCGGTCTGATCCTGCGACGCGTCCACCCGTCCGGGCGAGAACGGCACGGTCACCTCGCGGCCGCCGGCCTTCGCCGCCTGCTCGATGCCGACGCCGCCGGCGAGGACGATCACGTCGGCGAGCGAGACGCGCTTGCCGCCCGCCTCGAACGACTGCTTGACGCCTTCGAGCGCGCGCAGCACGGTCGCGAGCCCGGCGGGGTTGTTGACCTCCCAGCCGTTCTGAGGCTCGAGCCGAAGGCGGGCGCCGTTGGCGCCGCCGCGCTTGTCGCTGCCGCGGAACGACGAGGCAGCCGCCCAGGCGGTGGAGACGAGCTGTGCCACCGACAGCCCCGAGGCAGCGATCAGCTCCTTGAGTGACGCAACATCGGCGTCGTCGACGAGCTCGTGGTCGACCGCCGGCAGCGGGTCCTGCCAGAGCAGCACCTCGGTCGGCACCTCCGGCCCGAGGTAGCGCACGACCGGCCCCATGTCGCGGTGGGTCAGCTTGAACCACGCGCGGGCGAACGCGTCGGCGAACTCCTCGGGGTGCTCGAGGAAGCGCCGCGAGATCGGCTCGTAGGTCGGGTCGAACCGCAGCGCGAGGTCGGTGGTCAGCATCGTCGGGAGCCGCCTGTCCGAGGCGTCGGCCGGGCCGGGGATGACCGCCTCGGCGCCCTTCGCCACCCACTGGTGGGCGCCGGCCGGGCTCGTCGTCAGCTCCCACTCGTGGCCGAAGAGAAGCTCGAAGAAGTCGTTGCTCCATTTCGTCGGTGTCGTCGTCCAGGTCACCTCGAGGCCGCTCGTGATCGCGTCGCGGCCCTTGCCGGTGCCGAAGCTGCTCTTCCAGCCGAGGCCCTGCTCCTCGAGCGGGGCGCCCTCCGGCTCCGGGCCGACGTTGTCCGCCGGGCCGGCGCCGTGCGTCTTGCCGAAGCTGTGGCCGCCGGCGATCAGCGCGACGGTCTCCTCGTCGTTCATCGCCATGCGAGCGAAGGTCTCGCGGATGTCGTGTGCCGCCGCGAGCGGGTCGGGGTTGCCGTTCGGCCCCTCGGGGTTCACGTAGATCAGCCCCATCTGGACCGCGGCCAGAGGATCCTCGAGGTCGCGGTCGCCGGTGTAGCGCTCGTCGCCGAGCCAGACGGTCTCCGGCCCCCAGTACACGTCCTCGTCCGGCTCCCAGACGTCCTCGCGCCCGCCGCCGAAACCGAACGTCTCGAAGCCCATCGACTCCAGCGCGACGTTGCCGGCGAGCACCATCAGGTCGGCCCACGAGAGCCTGCGGCCGTAGCGCTGCTTCACGGGCCAGAGCAGCCGGCGCGCCTTGTCGAGATTCGCGTTGTCCGGCCAGCTGTTGAGCGGTGCGAAGCGCTGCTGGCCGGCTCCGGCACCGCCGCGGCCGTCGCTGATGCGGTAGGTGCCGGCGCTGTGCCAGGCCATTCGGATGATGAACGGCCCGTAGTGGCCGAAGTCGGCGGGCCACCAGTCCTGCGAGGTCGTGAGTGCCTGCTCGATGTCCTTCTTGACCGCCGCGAGGTCGAGGCTCTCGAAGGCGGCGGCGTAGTCGAAGTCCTCACCGAGCGGGCTCGTCGCGGGAGGGTT
The DNA here is from genome assembly GCA_963840365.1 of uncultured Thermoleophilia bacterium. Classification (GTDB taxonomy): domain Bacteria; phylum Actinomycetota; class Thermoleophilia; order Gaiellales; family Gaiellaceae; genus PALSA-600. The sequence goes on from CAWIYQ010000012.1 coordinate 1,026,428, forward strand.
CTTGGCGAGGATCTTCAGGTTGAGCCGGTTCGGCCACCAGCCGGTGTTGCCGCCGCCCTCGGTGGGATGCGGGGCACGGTTGTGTGCGACCGGGCATGCGGCGTCGGTCTGCTCGTTCATCTCGCCGACGACGGCGTCAGGGCTTTCGGACACGGGCATCCTTTCGAGGATCGGGGTTGGCACAGTCGGGGCAGCGCCCCCAGAAGGTGATCTCGGTCTCGTCGATCTCGAAGCCGGCCGCGGATGCGGGCGTCAGGCACGGCGCCTTGCCGGTCACGCAGTCGACGTCGACCGTCCTGCCGCAGTCGCGGCAGACGAGGTGGTGGTGGTTGTCGCCCACCCGCGTCTCGAACAAGGCGGGGCTGTCGGGCGGCACGATCCGGCGGACGATGCCCGCGCGATGGAAGGCGCCCATGATGTCGTAGACCGCCTGCGTCGACAGCGCACCGATCCGTGCGCGGGCCTGCTCGGCGACCTGCTCGACGGTGACGTGCGCGGGAAGCTCCTCGAGCACGCCGAGGACGGCCAGGCGCGGCGCCGTCACGCGCAGGTCGTGGGCCTTCAGGACCGAGACGCCGTCGACCTGCTCCGCCATCCCGGCGAGCCTACCACCGACTTGATCCGTTCAAGAAAACGAACGGTTCGAGTTGAGCATCGGAACGCCGGGACTCCCGTTCAGGGATCGACGACCAGTCGCTCGCCGGGCTCGACGATCCGGACCTCGACCGTTCCGGCGCAGGCCGCGGCGAAGCGCTCCGCCGGCATCCGCGAGACGTCACCTCCCGGTGAGCCGTACGTGCCCCAGTGGATCGGCACCGCGAGGCGGGGTTTGAGGAGGCGCGCCGCCTCCGCCGCCTGCTCCGGGTCGAGGTGGCCGGCGCCGACGCGCGGGCCCCAGCCCCACACCGGCAGGAGCGCGACGTCGATGCCGTTGCGCCCGATCTCCTCGAGCGCCGGCATCAGGTCGGTGTCGCCGGCGAAGTAGACGGTGCGCGAGCCGCGGATCAGGTAGCCGAGCGCCGACGCTCTTGCGGTCAAGCGCGTCCCCGTATGGGCGGCGGGCGTCGCCTGCACGGTCACGCCGGCGAACGACACCTGCTCGCCGACGTCGAGCTCGGTCACGTCGGTGTGGCCGCGCCGTCGAAGCAGCGGCCCGAGCCCGCGCGGGACGACGACCGGGGCATCCCGGTCGAGCAGGTCGAGCGACGGCAGGTCGAGATGGTCGTAGTGCCCGTGCGAGACGAGCACGACGTCCGCCTCCACGGGGCCGGGTAGCGGGACCTGCCGGCGGATGTGCCACACGCGCCGGCGGAGCATCGGATCGGTGACGAGTGTGACGCCGTCGAGCTCGACGGTGACCGTTGCGTGGCCGACATACGTCAGCGCGAGGGATCCCACGTGCGTGAGCGTCGCGGATCGCGGCCGAGGTCGCAAACGGGCATGCTCCCGGGAGGTGGCCGTTGTCGAGACAGCGATCGTCGTCCCCGGTCACGGATCGATCGATCCGGCCGGCGTGCACCGCATCAGTGGACGCTCGCTCGGGCTCGTCGCCGAGGCGGAACGTCTCGTCTCGAGTCTCGGAGCGAGCCTCGTCGTCTTCAGCGGCTGGTCGTCGACGGGCGGCCCCTCCGAAGCCGAGCAGATGAAGGAGGCCTGGCGCGGTCCTGCGGTCGAGCTGCTGGTCGAGCCGACGGCCAGGACGACTGCCGAGAACGCCTCGCGGACGCTGCCCCTCCTGCTTGCACGCGGAGTGAGGACAGCCGTCGTCGTCTGCTCGCCGCTCCACGCGCTGCGAACGTGGCTCTTCTTCTCGCGCCTCTATCGCTCGCGCGGCATCCCGGTGCGGATTCGCGCGGCGCGCGTGCGGCCGTCGCTCCACGCGATCGTGTGGGAGCTCGCCGCACTGCCGCTCGTTCCCGTCCAGCTCCGTGCCGCGCGCGCCGAGTTGCGGAGGGAGAAATGAGCGACACGCTCGTCTTCATCCCGGCCTGGAACGAGGAGCAGAACCTGCCCGCAGTGCTCGACGCCCTGCGGGCAGAGCTTCCCGAGGTGGACGTGCTCGTCGTCGACGACGGGTCGACCGACCGCACGGCCGACGTCGCCCGCGAGCACGGAGCGGCGGTGCTGTCGCTCGGGACGAATCAGGGGCTTCGCTTCGGGATCGCGGCCGGGTACCGCTACGCCCTCGAGCACGGCTACGCGCTCTGCGGTCGCATCGACGCCGACGGCCAGCATCCGCCGAACGAGCTCGCCCGGCTGCTCGACCGCGTGCGCAGCGGGCGCTGCGACGTCGCCGTCGGCTCGCGCTTCGTCTCCGGCGACGGCTACGAGGCCTACCGCTACCGGCCCAGCCCGGCGCGCCGGCTCGGCACCGGGATCCTGCGCCGGGCGATGGCGGTCGCGCTGCGGCGGCCGTTCGGCGACGCGACCAGCGGCCTCTACGCCGTCGACGCGAAGGCGCTGCCTTACCTCGGCGAGCCGTACACGAGCCGTGCGCCCGAGGTCGAAGGACTGATCCGCCTCGCCGACGCGGGGCTCCGGGTCGACGAAGTGCCGGTGAACATGGGCGAGCGCGCGAGCGGCGAGTCGAAGCTCCGCGGGAGCAAGGCCGTGAAGCTCGTGCTGACGGTCGCCGGGACGCTCCTGCTCGCTGCCGTGGCGCGCCGCCGTCGGCGGTGACGCGCGTCAGCCGGTCGTCGACGGCAGGGCCGCGTCGCGCCGCGCGTCGCGGCTGATCCGCTCGCGGAGGACGGCGGTCTCCTCGCGCAGCCGGTGCGCCTCGAGCCGGTCGCGCTCGCGAAGCTCGGCGGCGACCTCTTCGTACACGGCGCCCGTGACGAGCAGGTGTGACAGCTTCATCACCAGCGCGATCAGGTCGAGGCAGACGAACAGCGAGAGGACGAACAGCACGTAGCGCGACACCTCGTGGTGGCGCTTCTCGATCGTCGACAGCGCCTCGGCACGCGCGAGCAGGTCGCGGGAGCCGGCAATCGCGTCCACCCGGGTCTTCGTCTCGGTCGCCTCGCTCTGCTGCCAGTCGTCGATCTTCGCCGTCAACGCCGCGATCTCGCGCCGGTCGAGCGGACGTCCGCGCTCGAGCGCGGCCCGGGCGACGTTCGCCTGGGCCGCGTAGTAGTGGCACCAGTGGCCGCAGCCGGTCTTGTGCGTGCGCGAGCACGTCGGGTCGTCCTTCTCGCAGCCCGAGAGGCGCGTGTACTTGTCGACCCGATCGGCGAGGGTCGTCTCGCGGGCGCGGATCGTGGTGATCTGCGCGGTCGCCTGCTTGATCTTCGGCTCGAAGTAGGCGAGCTCCGCGGTCCGGGCTTCCTTCTGCTGGACGGCGGCGGTCTGCGTCAGCTGGTTCTTGATCGAGGGCGAGAAGATGAACTGCACCATCGGCAGGCCGAGAACGAGCGCGAGCATGATCGAGAGGGCGGCGCGCGGGACGGCGAGCGCGAGGTTCGCGGTCCTCTTGCGACCGAAGCTCTTGTAGATCAGGCGGTCGACGATGCAGATGACCGCCGTCCAGACGGCGCCGAGCCAGAGGACGTGCGTGATCGGCACGTTCCACCAGCCGCTCCCGGCCACGGCGACGGCGAACCCCGTGACACAGGCCATCGCGAAGATGACGAGCCCCTGCGCGTCGAGGAAGCTGCGCTCGGTCGGCACGAACGCGAGCACGTGCTCGTCCGCGCCGGCGAACCACGCCCAGCCGAGTCGTCGTCTTGCCGGATGAACGTCGTCGCGGGCGGCCATGGGCTCGCAACCTTGTATCCCGCCGCGACGCGGCCGGCGGTGACCCAAGCGCGTCAATCCGGCCGCCCTGCTAACCACTAGCGCGTGAAGAGCACGGCTGCCGACCTTGCGCGCATGCGCGATCAGCTCCTTTTCGACGGCAGCGACGCAGGCCGGAAGCTGAGCCGGTTCTGGGTGCTGATCGTGCTCGCCGCCGTGATCGCCTCGGCGGGGATCGTCTCCGACTCGACCGCGACGGTGATCGGAGCGATGATCGTCGCGCCATTGATGACGCCGATCCTCGGCACGGTCCTCTCGGTCGTGACCGCGGATCGCGCGAACCTGGCGCGGTCGCTCGCGCTGATCGTCGCGGGTGCCGCGTCGGTGGTCGCGATCGCGTGGCTGTTCGGCGAGCTCGTGCCGTACCCGGTCGTCGCCGCGACCAACTCGCAGGTCGCCGGGCGGGTCCATCCACACCTGATCGACCTGCTGGCGGCGCTCGCGACCGGAGCGGTCGGGGCGTTCGCGCTGGTGCGCTCCGACGTGTCCGACACGCTTCCCGGCGTCGCGATCGCGATCTCGCTCGTCCCGCCCCTCGCCGTCGTCGGGCTGACGCTCGAATCGGGCGCGTCGGGCCAATCCGTCGGAGCGTTGCTGCTCTTCCTGACGAATGTCGGCGCGATCCTGCTCAGCGGGCTGATCGTGATGACGCTCTACCGCGTGTTCCAGGTCGCGGTCCCGTCCGGCGCTCGCGGCGGCGTGTCGCGCCGGCTCGCGACAGCGATCGTCGTCGTCTTCGTCGTCCTGCTGTGCGTGCCGCTCGGCATCACGACGGTGAAGGAGTCGCGCGACGAGGTCGACCGCGCGAACGTCACGCCGGTCGCCCAGCGTTGGGCGCGGGGGGCGGGCTGGCGCATCGTCTCGGTGAGCGCGGGCACGTCGGGCGTCGAGGTCCAGGCCGAAGGCGGTCTGCCCGCCCCCGACCCGAAGGCGTTACGGCAGCAGCTCGACGACGCCGGGCTGCGCAAGCTGCACGTGGTCGTGTTGCTCGTGCCGTCTGAGACAGTCGATCTCCCGCCCAGCTAAGGGGCTGCTCCGCCGTCGCGAACGACCTGCGTTCCGGCGAGGTAGTCCGGAAGCGCTCGGCGGCGGGAGTCGACGAGCGCCGGCAGGAAGCCGAGCCCGAGTGTGGCGACCGAGAGCCAGAGACCAACCAGGCGCACGGCGGCTCGCCCCAGGCCGATCCGGCTGCCGTCGAGTCTGCAGACCCGTACGCCGAGCAGCGCCATGCCCGGCGTTCTGTCCGCCGTCGCCCACGACGCCGCGAAGTACGCGACCTGGACGAGCGCCCAGCCCGCGCCGCCGAGCGTCCCGGCGAGCCAGCCGTGATGGACGCCGACGGTGAGCGACGCGACGAGCGCGACGGTGCCGACGATCGTGAGGAAGAGGACGTGCACGACGAGCGCGTCGACGACGAGCCCCAACCCGCGCGTGCACATACCCGGCCACGCTCGCCCGTCTCGACGCCGCACCGCGCGGTCGACCGCGACGTCGCCGCGCGAGGCGCTCGTGCGAACGGCCTCGACGATCCGCTCGCCCATCGTTGCCGTCTGTCGGGCCAGGGCGCCCTGAACAGCGGGGCTCGAGAGAGCGTCCGCGAGCAGCCGTTCGAGCGCCTCGCTCGAGAGGATCGTCGTTGTGAGCTCTTCTGCGTGCTCGTGCTCGAGCGCAGCGACGAGAGAGGCGCGGAACTCGGGGCTCGCGAGCAGCTCGCCGACGACCCGTTCGACCACCCGATGCTCGACGAGCGAGCGGGCGAGCGTCTCCGGCAGCGGCCCGGCCAGGCTTCGCTCGATGGCGTCCTCGGCGATCGGCTCGAAGACGCCGCCGACTCCGGCCGCGAGGCGGTTCATCCCTGGGATGCGGCGGCCGATGCTCATGTCCCTTTGCGCATCATGAACGCGCGCAACGCCCGATCGCGCAAAAAACACTCCATTTGCGTCAGGCCGTCGCCGTGACGGACGGCGACGATGGGAGCTAGCTGCAGTCTCGCTTCGTTCCGCACCCGGTCCCCCCGAGCGGAGCGCGCGAACACGCCCCGTCGAGAAGAGGCACCCCGTCCTCTTCTCACGGGGCGCAGCCAACAGCCACTCGTCATGCCGTCCGCCGAACATCATCTCGCCCCGCTCCCGCCCGACCGGCTCGACGCCGCGCTCGGCGGGCCGCTCGTGAGCGCGCTCGAGCTCCTCCAGGCACCGGTCTGGATCACCGACCTGCGCGGGATCGTGCGCTGGCAGAACGATCAGGCCACGACGTTCCTGCGCTCGGGCGGCGCGGAGCGGCTCGAGGCGGTGACTGCGCCGATCACCTCGGGCCGGGACGTCGTCGGCACCTTGTCGATCGGCCCTCACCGTCGACGCGGCGCGCTTCGGCAGCCCGCACCGCGCCTGACACGGCGTCAGCGTGAGGTGCTCGAGCTGCTCGCCCGCGGCCGCACGACCAGGCAGATCGCCGCCGACCTCGGGATCGCCGAGGACACGGCACGCAACCACATCCGCCTGCTCCTGGCGGAGCTCCGGGTGCATACGCGTCTCGAGGCCGTCGTCGCGGCCTACCGCAACGACTGGCTCTGATCCGCTAATCGGCCTCAGAGAGGAGTGCGAGGATGGGGCGGATGCCGGCGAAAACGCGGTCCACCGCGGGATCGGCCGTCTGGTGCCGGAGCCTACCGCCACCAGGCCGTGGCCGCACGAAGTCATCGGGGTCTGCTTCGCCGGCATCGGCCTCGTCTTCGTCTGGATCGGGCACCGCCGGGCGAGAGAGGTCGAGCAGGCACTCGACCGCGGCGAGTTCGTGCCGTTCAGCGGCGGTCTGTCGCTCGTGCTGACGCTGGCGGGGACCGTCCTCGGGATCGCGACGATCAGTGTCATCCTCGCCACCCGCTGACGCCGGCCGCGCTCGCTCGCCGCTGCGGCGACGCCTCCTCTTCCAGGGGGCGCTGCTCGCCGTCGCGTTCGTGTCGCTGTACCTCCTGCTGCCGAGCCTTGTCGAGGTGTTCTCGTCGTGGCGCTCGCTCACGACCCTCGATCCCCTTTGGGCGAGTCTCGCCCTGGTCGCAGAGGCCGCGAGCTTCACCTCCGCCTGGATCCTGCAGCGGGTCGCCCTGCGGACGAACGCCTGGTTCGCGATCGCGACCTCGCAGCTCGCCGCGACGGCGTCGGGGCGCGTGATCCCGGGCGGCGGCACGACGGCGGCTGCGTTCCAGGTGGGCATGCTCCGGCGGGCGGGCGTCGGCGGCGGCCGCGCGGCAGCGGTGCTGGCGGCCACCGGCGCCCTGACGATGGGGGCGCTGCTCGCGCTGCCGCTCCTCTCGCTGCCCGCGATTCTCGGCGGCGTCGCAGTGGCGCGCAGCCTGGAGCTGACCGCGTACCTCGGGCTGGTCGTGCTCGTTCTGCTGCTCGCGGGCGGTGCGATCGCGTTCGCCTCCGACCGGCCGCTGCGCCTCGTCGCCCGCGGCGTCCAGGCGGGCGCGAACGTGACGATCCGTCGTCGGCGGCCGATCTCCGGTCTCGCCGACAAGGTGCTGCACGAGCGTGACTTCATCCGTGACACGCTCGGACAGCGGTGGCTGCCGAGCGTGGCCGCAGCGATCGGCGTGCCGCTCTTCGACTTCGCGGCCCTCCTCCTCGCACTCGCAGCGGTCGGCGCGAGGCCGAGGCCGTCACTCGTGCTGCTCGCCTACGTGACCGCGCAGCTTCTCGGCTGGATCCCGATCACCCCCGGCGGGCTCGGCTTCGTAGAGGCCGGCCTCGTCAGCACGCTGACGCTCGCGGGGGTCTCGGGCGGGGCTGCGGGTCTCGCGACGCTCTTCTACCGTCTGCTTGCGTTCTGGCTGCCGATCCCCGTCGGCGGCGTCGCCTACGTGTGGTTCCGGCGCCGCTACGGGAGTGTGCCGGCGGTCGAGTCGGACGCCCCCGCGTAACCCGGCGGTTGGCCCAATCGTGTCATGGCGGCTCTGTGCCGTCGGCGCGATCCTCGGAGCACGATGGCCGTTCCGCAGATCGAAGACGACGTTGTGCTGCGCGCGCGGCGCGTCGGCGAGCAGAGCGAGGCGGCCCGGCGCGCGGACCGCCGTCAGATCCTCCCGGTCGAGTGACCGAAGGTTAGGCTCTCGCTGTGCGTTTCATCGGGCAGCTGACGATCTCGTGGCTCACGAACGCACTGGTGCTCGCCATCGTCGCGTGGACGTTCACGACCGTCGACTCGGGCAAGTTCAGCCAGCTCCTCGCCGCCGCCGCGATCTTCGGTGTGCTGAACACGATCCTGAAGCCGGTGCTGCGCTTCCTGACGCTGCCGCTGCAGGTCGTCACCCTCGGCGTCGCGTGGTTCGGCGTCTCCATGTTGATGCTGCGGATCACCGACGCGCTCGTGAAGGGGTTCGACATCCACGGCTTCTGGGCGCTCGTCTGGGCGACGGTCACGGTCTGGATCGTGAACCTCCTGCTCGAGTTCCTGCTCGCCTTCTCCGATCGGCGGGAGCGTCACCGCCGAGCGGCCGCCGCCTGACGAGCACGGCGCACAAGTGACGCATTCGCGTCAGGCGGCATGTCGAGCGCCGATGCGACGCTGAAGACGACTATCGACGCTCCGAGCCACCTCCGGCGAGCGCGATCGGTTGCGCCGACGGGCGCTCCTGCGACGGCCTGGCCCTCTCGCCCCCTTCCGGGACGGGCCCTCGCGTGTTGACGCGATCGGGTCAGACGGACGTCCTGCCGCCGCGAGTCTTCGTGTCCCGGAGCAGTACGACGGCGAGGTGTTCTTCGTCCCCGCCGTCCGTCCACAGGCCGTGACGAGCCGTCGTCGAACGGCACGCCCGCGGCGGCATGGGCCTCCGCTGCCTCAGCTCCCACCCGCGCGGCTCTCCGACGCGCCTCGGCCTGCCGCATTTCCGCCCCGTCTCGCGCCGTCGGCCCGATGTGAGATCGTCGCGGCGATGAGCGAGCCGGCACCGGCCGTCCCCGCCGCTGCTCCGCCTGCTGACGCCGGGACGGGCCGGATGATCGCGGCCCATGTGCTCGTCGTGCTCGCCTCGCTGCTCGCCGTGCTCTCGCTGCTCGCCGGGTACATCCGCTACCAGGCGTTCGACGAGTCGACGTTCGACCAGGCCTCCGCGCAGTTGATCGCCGACCCGACGATCCGCGATCAGGTCGCGACGACGCTCGTCGACCAGCTCTACGCGAACGTCGACGTCCAGTCCCAGCTGGAGAAGGGGCTGCCGGCCCGCCAGCAGCGGCTCGCCGGCCCGCTCAGCGCGGCCCTGCGCGAGCTCGCCTACCGGTCCGGACAGCAGCTCCTCGCGCGCCCCCGCGCCCAGCGCGCGTGGGTCGCCGCGACCTCTGTCGCACACCACAGGCTGCTGCTGCTCCTCGACAACAAGGGCAAGTACGTCCACACAAACGGCGGTGCCGTGGTGCTCGACCTCCGACCGCTCGTGATCGAGCTCGGCGACCAGTTCGGGGTCATCGGCAAGCTCGGTGCGCAACTCCCGCCGGGCACGGCGCGGATCACGATCATCAAGTCGAACCAGCTCGCCACCGTGCAGAAGATCACCAAATGGCTGAAGGCGGCCGGCGCCTACCTGTGGATCATCATGCTCCTCGTCGCGGCGGCCGCCGTGTGGCTCGCACGAGGCCGGCGTCGCCGAATGGTTCGCGAGATCGCGATCGGCGCCGCGGCTGCGGGGCTGCTCGTCGTCATCCTGCGCCGGCTCGTCGGCCACTACATCACGAACCACCTCGTCGCCACCGAGAGCGTCCGGCCCGCAGTCAGCGACGCCTGGAACATCCTGACGCGGCTGCTCGCCGACGGCGCCTGGACGCTCTTCTTTGCGGCGCTGATCGCGCTCGCGTGGGCGTGGCTTGCGGGTGAGACGAGCTCCGGGCGGTCCGCGCGGCTGGCGCTTGCCGGCAAGCTCGCGAAGCCCGAGCTCGCGTTCGGCGCCGTCGTCGCGTTCATCGTTCTGATCGTCTGGTGGGGACCGACCCCCCAGACGCATCGCTGGTACCTGGTGCTCGCCGCGACGGTCATCCTCGCGCTCGGAGTGGAGGCGCTCCGACGCCAGACGGCGCGTGAGCCGGCAGCGCCGGGTCCCTGAGGCGCGCGAGTGAGCGCCCGCCCGAAGGTGTCGTACGCGTTGGCGCGTCGTATCTTCGGCCAGGGGCCGAACATCTGCTGGCTCATCGCCGGGATCCTCTCGGTCTCGCTGCTCTGCGCTCTCGTCGTCCGGATCCTCGCCCCCGGGAACTTCCCAACCTACGGTCGCGCCTGCTGGTGGGCCGTCCAGACCGTGACGACGGTCGGCTACGGCGACGTTGTGCCGACGACGGCCGTCGGGAAGCTCGTCGGCGGCGTCCTGATGATCGCCGCGGTGGCGTCCGTCTCAGTGCTTACCGCCGCCATCTCGGCCTCGTTCGTGCGAAACGCCCAGGAACGCCGCGGGCGCGGCGATCATCAGGAGCTCATGGCCGCGCTCGAGCGCGTCGAGCAGCGGCTCGCCGAGCTCGAACGCCGTTCGTAGTTCCTAGACTGCAGGGGCCGTCGACCGAGGAGGACGCCTTGCAGCAGCGCACGCCGCCGATCACCGGGATTCCCGCCGCCGAGCTCGAGGAGCGCCGCGAGCGGCTGCTCGAGCACGTGCGCGGCGTCGGCGCGACCGGTTACGTGCTGTTCGACCAGGCCTACATCCAGTACTTCACGAGCTTCGGCTTCCTCTCCACCGAACGGCCGGTTGCGTTCGCCCAGTCCATCGACGGAGACACGGTCGTGTTCGTTGCGGAGTTCGAGGTCGAACGCGTGTATGCCGAGACCGCGTTCGAGCATGTCGAGTCGTACCCGGAGTACCCGGGTCTCGAGCATCCGCTGGTCATCTTCGCGCGCGTGCTGTCGGCAATGGGGATCGGCGGCTCGATCGCCGCCGACGGGGACGGCTATCCCGGGATCCTCGGCTATCGGGGCCCGGCGCTCTCCGCCGTCACCGGCGCGGACGTCGTGCCGCTCGGCGATGCGATCGAGCGGATGATGGTGCGCAAGAGCGAGGCCGAGATCGCACTGATCCGCGAGAGCGCGCGCTGGTGCGAGCACGGTCATCGCCTGCTGCAGGAGTACTCGCGGCCGGGGGCGACCGAGGCGGAGGCGAGTTGGCGAGCCGCCTACGAGGCGACGCTTGCGATGCTCGAGGCGCTCGGCGAGCGCTACGGCGGGCAGCAGGCGTCCGCCGACGGCGTGAAGGCGGGATACCGCGGCCAGATCGGCTTGCGCAGCTCGTGGGCGCATGCCGTGGCGCACAACATCGAGTTCCAGGTCGGGGACGTGCTCGTCACCGAGACGGGCGCGCCGATCTGGGGCTACAACGCGGAGCTCGAGCGCGCCCTCGTGATCGGGCCGGCGAGCGACGAGATGCGCCGTCTGTTCGAGCACACGGTCGCCGCCCAGGACGTCGCGTTCGCGGCGATCCGGCCGGGCACGACGTGCGCCGACGTCGATCGGGCGGTGCTCGGCTACTTCGAGCAGCACGGGCTGATGGGCTACTGGCGCCAGCACGTGGGGCATGCGATCGGCCTGCGCAACCACGAGGCGCCGTTCCTCGACGTCGGCGACCACACCGTGATCGAGCCCGGCATGGTCTTCACCGTCGAGCCCGGTGTCTACGACGGGCAGATCGGCGGCTTCCGCCACTCGGACACGATCGTCGTCACCAGCGACGGCATCGAGATCCTCACGGACTACCCGCGCGACCTCGAGAGCCTGACGATCCTCTAGCTCTCGGCGTCGAAGCCCTCAAGGGTCGACTCGAGCAGGAGCGGCAGCGTGCGCAGGTTGTAGCCGCCCTCGAGCACGACGGCGAGTCGGGGCGCGAGCTGTGTTGCGCGGCGGGCGAGCTCGCGGAACCCGTCGGCCGAGAGGCGCATCTCTGCGAGCGGGTCGTCGACATGGGCGTCGAAGCCGCACGACACGAGCAGCAGCTCCGGCTCGAACCCGTGCACCGCGTCCTCGACCGTCTGCCACGCGTGGAAGTAGCCGACGTCGTCGGTCCCCGCCTCGAGGGGGATGTTCACGACCGTCTCGCCCTGCTCGTACGGCCCGCCTGTGCCGGGGTAGAACGGCCACTGATGGAGCGAGACGAAGAGGATCGACGGGTCGCCGGCGACGACGTCCTCGGTGCCGTTGCCGTGATGCACGTCCCAGTCGACGATCGCGACGCGCTGCAGCCCGAGCTCCGCCTGTGCCCAGCGGGCTGCGATCGCGATCGACCCAAACAGGCAGAAGCCCATCGCGTGCCCGCGCTCGGCGTGGTGGCCGGGAGGGCGCGCGAGGGCGAAGCCGCCGCGGCGCACGGCCTCGATCGCGGCGCCGGCCGCGAGCATCGCCGCCTCGTAGGTCGTCTCGGTGCAGATCGTGTCCGGGTCGAGGAAGCCGCGCGTCGTCCGCACCTGCGCCATCAGCTCGGGCGTGTGGCAGCGGAGGACGTCCGCCTCGGTCGCGGGGTCGCACTCGACGAACGGAAAGCGCTCGTGGAGGACTGCGATGCGTTGTTGCGACTCCGGGTGCGAGCCCGTCGGGTGGAGGTAGGCGAACGCGTGGTGGCTTACGAGCTCGATTCCCTGACCGCCTCGAGGATCTCGGCGAGCGGGCGGTCGCCTCTCGCCCGCCCGATCAGGTAGGCGAGGAGCGGCGCGTTGCGGCGATCCTCGCTCTCGTGCGCGGCGATCCGCGCGATCCTCAGCAGGGCGTCTGCGTCCTCGTCGGAGAGCTGCTCGTTGCTTCCGATCGCAGCGGCGACGCGGTCGAGCCACTCGTTCACGCGAGCGACTCTAGACGTCCGGCGAGATTCCCGAGGCCCAGCTCCGAGGCGTGAGCGGCGGCGCCCGCCCAGTCGGGTGGGGTGGCGTGCAGCTCCGGAAGCGGTGCGCCCGCGTCCATCGTTGCGATGCGGCGGTAGAGACGGAGCTCGCCGGCGAGCTGCGGGAAGCGGCCGTCGGCGAGCGCCTGCTCGAGCGAGCCGTGCTGCTTGAGGACGTCCGCTGCCTTCTTCGGGCCGACGCCGGGTGCGCCGGGGATCTTGTCGGACGGGTCACCGCGGAGCGCGATGAAGTCGGGCACCTGCGGTGGCTCGACGCCGTAGCGCTCGCGCACCTCGGCGGGGCCGATGCGCGCGAGCTCGGAGACGCCCTTCACCGGTTGCAGGATCGTGACCCGGTCGGAGACGAGCTGGAAGGCGTCTCGGTCGGAGGTGGCGACGAGCACCGGCCCCGGCCAAGCGTTCGCCGCGGCGGCGAGGAAGTCGTCCGCCTCGTAGCCGGCTCCCTTCGCGGCGAGGAAGCCGAACGAGCGCACGACGTCGGGCAGCAACGCAAGCTGCTCGAGGATCGAGCCTTCGAACTCGCGTCCCGACTGGTAGGCCTCGAGCGCCTCGTGGCGGTAGGTCGGCACCTCGAGCGTGTCCCACGCGACGAGGACCGCCTCCGGCTGCTCGGCCTCCCACAGCCGGATCAGGAAGTTGGCGAAGCCGACGATCGCGTTCAGGCGGATCTGCTTCGGCAGCGCGTGGTAGGCGCGATGGGCGAGCGAGTCGCCGTCGATCGCAAGAAGCGTGCTGCTCACAGAGACGCCTCGAGCTCGTGGATCGCCGTCATCAGCCGCTCGGTTGCGACCTGAGGCGTCGGCTCGTCGCTCGTGTCGATTGCCGGCCCGTAGCGGACGCGCCATTGCTCGAGCCGGCGCAGGCCGTTGGTGCCCTTGATCCCCGCCGGCACGAGCGGCACGCCGGCCTCGAGCGCGATCCGCGCGGCACCACTGTGCGCCTGGGCCTCGTAGCGTTTGCGCAGGCCTTTCCGTCGGCGCGTCCCCTCCGGGAACATCGCGATCACGTATCCGTCGCGGGCGAGCTGCACCGCCGTGGCGATCGCGTCGCGGTCGGACCGGCCACGGTGCACCTTGAAGCCGCCGGCGCCGACGATGGCGAGCGAGAGCGGGAACCAGAACAGCTCGGATTTCGCCATGAAGCGCACGAAGCGATGCGGCCAGAGGTCGAATGCGAGCGGCCAGGGGTCGAGATTCGACACGTGGCCGGCGGCCAGCACGTACCCCCCGGCGGCCGGTAAATGCTCGCGCCCGGCGGCCCGATAGCGGAACAGGAGGCGTATCACCGGCCACGAAATGACCGCCACTGCGTGATAGAGCGCTGCCGGCTGAGCGGGACCTGCCACCGGCGGCGAGTATCGCGGACCCGGCCGGCGACGCTAAGGTGGCGCGCGAAATGCCCTCAGGAACTGGCAAGAAGCTCGTGATCGTCGAGTCGCCTGCGAAGGCGAAGACGATCGCGGGCTACCTCGGCTCGGATTACGTCGTCGAGTCGTCGATCGGTCACATCCGCGACCTGCCGCACAACGCGAGCGAGATCCCCGCCAAGTTCAAGGGGGAGTCGTGGGCCCGGCTCGGTGTCAACGTCGACAAGGAGTTCGAGCCCCTGTACGTCGTCGACTCGCGGAAGAAGAAGGTCGTCTCGGATCTGAAGGCGAAGCTGAAGGGCGTCGACGAGCTCCTGCTCGCGACCGACGAGGATCGCGAGGGCGAGGCGATTGCCTGGCACCTGCGCGAGGTGCTCGATCCGAAGGTGCCGGTCCGCCGGATGGTGTTCCACGAGATCACGCGTCCGGCGATCGAGCGCGCGCTCACCGAGACGCGCGACATCGACGACTGCCTGGTCGATGCGCAGGAGACCCGTCGCATCCTCGACCGGCTGTACGGGTACGAGGTCTCGCCGGTCCTGTGGCGCAAGATCATGCAGGGGCTTTCGGCAGGCCGCGTGCAGTCCGTCGCGACGCGGCTCGTGGTCGAGCGCGAGCGCGAGCGTATGCGCTTCGTCGCCGCGGACTACTGGGACCTCGTGGCCACCTTCGAGCCGGGCTCGTTCTCGGCGCGTCTCGCGTCGGTCGACGACCGGCGTGTCGCGCAGGGCCGCGACTTCGCCCAGGACGGGACGCTTCGCACGGAGGGTGCATTTCAGCTGCGCGAGGACGAGGCCCGCGGGCTCGCCGCGGCGCTCGAGGGTGCACCGTTCACGGTCGCCTCGGTCGACGAGAAGCCGTATACGCGCCGGCCCGCGCCGCCGTTCATGACCTCGACCCTGCAGCAGGAGGCCGGGCGCAAGCTGCGTCTCTCCGCTCAGCAGACGATGCGCGTCGCGCAGCGCCTCTACGAGAACGGCTTCATCACCTACATGCGGACCGACTCGACGACGCTGTCGGAGTCGGCGCTCGCGGCCGCACGCGATCAGGCGCGAACGCTCTACGGCGCCGACGCGGTCACGGAGGCACCCCGTCATTACAACCGCAAGGTCAAGAACGCGCAGGAGGCACACGAGGCGATCCGCCCCGCGGGCGACCGCTTCCGCACCCCGGACGAGGTGCGCGGCCAGCTGACCGGCGACGAGTCGAAGCTGTACGAGCTGATCTGGAAGCGCACGCTCGCCTCGCAGATGGCGGATGCGCGCGGGCAGACCGTCTCGGTCCGCATCGCCGGAACAGCGAGCGACGGCCGGGTCGCCGAGTTCGCCGCGGCCGGCACGGTGATCACGTTCCGCGGCTTCCTGCTCGCCTACGAGGAGAGCCGCGACGAGCCGTCCGGCGACGACGAGGAGCGCCTCCTGCCGCCGCTCTCGGCCGGCGACGAGTTGACGGCTACGGCGATCGATCCGGACGGGCACACGACGTCACCGCCTGCGCGCTTCACCGAGGCGAGCCTCGTGAAGGCGCTCGAGGATCGCGGCATCGGCCGCCCGTCGACCTACGCGGCGATCATGGGCACGATCCTCGACCGCGGTTACGTTCGCAAGCAGGGCCAGGCGCTCGTGCCGGAGTTCCTCGCCTTCGCGGTCGTCAATCTGCTCGAGCAACACTTCCCCCGCCTCGTCGATTACGCGTTCACCGCGCAGATGGAGGACGACCTGGACGAGATCGCCTCCGGCGAGGAGCGGCGCAACGACTGGCTGCAGCGCTTCTACTTCGGCGGCGACGGCGACGCCGGCCTGAAGGAGCTGGTCGAGGGCCGGCTCGGCGAGATCGACGCAAAGGCGGTCAGCACGATCGAGCTGCCGGGCACGGACATCGTCGTGCGTGTCGGTCGCTACGGCCCCTACCTCGAGCGCGGCGACCAGCGGCAAACGCTTCCGCCGGACGTCGCTCCCGACGAGCTGACGCCGGAGCGCGCCGAGGAACTGCTCGCCCAGGGCAAGCAGGAGCACGAGCTCGGTGTCGATCCGGAGAGCGGGCGAACGGTGGCCGTCCGCAACGGCCGGTACGGCCCCTACGTGACCGAGCTCGTCAACGGCGACGAGAAGCCGCGGACGGCATCCCTCTTCAAGTCGATGTCGCCGGAGACGGTGACGCTCGAGGACGCTCTACGCCTCCTGACCCTGCCGCGGACGCTCGGCGAGTCGAGCGGGGAGGAGGTCGTCGCCACGAACGGCCGCTACGGCCCGTACGTGAAGATGGGCAAGGAGTCCCGCTCGCTCGAGAGCGAGGAGCAGCTGTTCTCGATCACGCTCGAGGAGGCGCTCGCGAAGCTCGCCGAGCCGAAGCAGCGAGGCCGCCGGGCGACGGCGCCGCCGCTGCGCGAGCTGGGCGACGACCCGGTCAGCGGCAAGCCCGTGGTGCTGAAGGAGGGGCGGTTCGGGCCGTACGTCACCGACGGCGAGACGAACGCGAGCCTTCGCGCCGGCGACGCAGTCGACACGATCACGCCCGAGCGCGCGGCGGAGCTCCTCCAGGCTCGCCGCGATCGGGGACCGGCGCCGAAGCGGACCCGCAAGCGGTCGTAACTGATCCGCAACAGGTCTGCCAACACTTTTCGGTTCCGAACGTCCATAATCAGGAGAGCCCGCGCGGGAATCTCCTGCCGCCGCCGCACGTTCGCAGGAGCGGAGTACCCTGGCGCGGGAAGGTTCCACGTGCCGCCCGCAGAATCGAAAGGACATCGAGTCTCCGTTGACCCAGAGCCAGCTGACCGAACTGCTTGAGAGCGAGAGCGCCCGCGCGCTGATCGAGGCGGGTGAGGAGCGCGGCTGGGTCGAGCCCGCCGAGCTCGAGGCGTTCGCGGTCGAGAACGATCTCGGCGATCCGGACGTGCAGGAGGTCCTGCGCGAGCTCGAGCGCATCGGCCTCGAGGTGCGCGAGCCCGTCACCGAGGAGAAGAACGCGAAGGCGCAGCCCGAGCCGGTGATCTACGAGGCCGACAGCCCGTCGGGCGCCGGCGACAGCCTGCAGCTCTTCCTCGCGGACGTCGGCAAGCACAAGCTGCTGACCGCCCACGAGGAGGTCGTGCTCGCGAAGGCGATCGAGCGCGGCGACGCGCGGGCGAAGCGCCGCATGATCGAGTCGAACCTGCGTCTGGTCGTCTCGATCGCGAAGGGCTACCGGGGTCTCGGCGTGCCGTTCCTCGACCTGATCCAGGAGGGGACGCTCGGTCTCAACCGCGCGGTCGAGAAGTTCGATTGGCGGCGCGGCTACAAGTTCTCGACGTATGCGACCTGGTGGATCCGCCAGTCGGTGCAGCGCGCCGTGGCGAATCACGCGCGCACGATCCGCGTGCCGGTGCACGTCGTCGAGCGCCAGCAGAAGCTTTCGCGCGCGGCGCGCCGGCTCGAGGTCGAGCTCGGCCGCGACGCGACGAAGGAAGAGCTGGCGGAGGCGACCGGGCTGCCGCTCCAGCATGTCGAGGAGGCGCTCTCCGCGGCGTCCGCGTCCGTCTCGCTGAACCAGACGGTCGGCGCGGACGACGAGGGCGAGCTCGGCGATCTGTTCGCCGACCGCGAAGCGGCCGATCCGTTCGACGAGGCCGAGGAGTCGCTGCGCCGCCAGAACATCCGGAAGGCGCTCGACGCGCTGCCGGAGCGCGAGCGGCGGATCCTCGAGCTGCGGTTCGGCTTCGACGGCGAGCCGTGGACGCTGGAGGCGATCGGCCACGAGCTCGATCTGACCCGTGAGCGGGTCCGTCAGCTCGAGGGCCAGGCGCTCTCCCGTCTCGCCGCGCTGCGCGAGCTCGCCGGCCTCGCCGCCTGAGCGAACCGGTCGAGGCGAACGTCCCGGAGCCGGTTCGGCGTCAGGCCGTCCATCCGTTCCGCGAGCTGCCAAAGCCGGACAACGTCCGGCGCTTCGAGCGCGCCGGTGCACTTGTCTGCATCACGCCGTGGCCGACCGCCCAGGT